>NZ_CP072677.1:0-3430653 GCF_051132235.1 Vibrio sp. SCSIO 43086
TGTGTTGATCTCATCAAGTTTGCAGAAATAATTGTGAATAACTTGGATCTTATTCACTGGATCGTCGATCAATCGCTGGCGATCTTGGTTATCAACAGGTAAAATTGCCAGTCTTTTCCGATAATTCAATTACTCAGTGGGGGCACCGTGTCATCTTCGCTTTGGCTGCAATGTTTGCAGCAGCTTCAAGAAGAGCTACCAGCTACAGAATTCAGCATGTGGGTTCGTCCGCTACAAGCGGAGCTCAATGACAATACTCTCACTCTATTCGCGCCAAACCGCTTTGTGTTGGACTGGGTGCGTGATAAGTATCTGAACAATATTACTCGCTTACTGCAGGAATACTGTGGTGGCGACATTCCTAACTTACGCTTTGAAGTGGGGAGCCGACCTGTCTCTGCTCCAAAACCAGCGCCGACACGTACGCCTGCAGATGTGGCTGCGGAGTCATCTGCACCTGCGCAATTACAGGCGCGTAAGCCAGTACACAAAACTTGGGATGACGACGCTCAAGCGATTGCGGCGATCAATCACCGCTCAAACATGAATCCAAAACACAAGTTCGACAACTTTGTTGAAGGTAAGTCGAACCAACTGGGTTTGGCTGCGGCGCGTCAGGTATCGGATAACCCAGGTGCAGCTTACAACCCACTATTCTTATACGGCGGCACGGGCTTGGGTAAAACCCACTTATTGCATGCGGTGGGTAACGCGATTGTGGATAACAACCCGAACGCGAAAGTGGTTTACATGCACTCAGAACGTTTTGTGCAAGACATGGTGAAAGCGCTGCAAAACAATGCGATTGAAGAATTCAAACGCTACTACCGCAGCGTGGATGCGCTCCTTATCGATGACATTCAATTCTTTGCTAATAAAGAACGTTCGCAAGAAGAATTCTTCCATACCTTCAACGCACTATTGGAAGGTAACCAGCAGATCATTCTAACGTCTGACCGTTATCCTAAAGAAATTAATGGCGTTGAAGATCGTCTTAAATCTCGCTTTGGTTGGGGTCTTACTGTTGCGATCGAGCCGCCAGAGCTTGAAACGCGTGTGGCGATCTTGATGAAAAAAGCCGAAGATCACCAAATCCACCTTGCTGATGAAGTGGCATTCTTCATTGCCAAGCGTCTGCGTTCGAACGTTCGTGAGCTAGAAGGTGCACTGAACCGTGTTATCGCGAACGCGAACTTTACTGGTCGTCCAATTACGATTGATTTTGTTCGTGAAGCGCTGCGCGATCTGCTTGCTCTGCAAGAGAAGCTGGTGACGATCGATAACATTCAAAAGACCGTGGCGGAATACTACAAGATTAAAGTGGCGGACTTGCTGTCTAAGCGTCGCTCTCGTTCTGTAGCGCGTCCTCGTCAGCTGGCCATGGCGTTAGCAAAAGAGCTAACCAACCACAGCTTGCCTGAAATTGGCGATGCGTTTGGGGGCCGCGATCATACGACCGTACTTCATGCGTGTCGCAAGATTGAGCAGCTGCGTGAAGAGAGCCACGATATTAAAGAAGATTACTCTAACTTGATTCGCACCCTGTCCTCGTAATCGGTTAGAATAACGGTATTCTAAGCAAATCATTTATTGAGCTGACAGCGTAAAGAGCCAAGCATGAAATTTACCATTGAACGTAGTCATTTAATCAAACCGCTACAGCAGGTTTCGGGCGCTTTAGGTGGCCGACCAACTCTGCCAATCCTGGGTAACCTACTTCTTAAAGTAGAAGAGAACGTATTGTCGATGACGGCAACCGATCTTGAAGTAGAGTTAGTAAGCAAAGTGACGCTAGAAGGTGATTTTGAAGCGGGCAGCATTACCGTTCCTTCGCGTAAGTTTCTCGATATCTGCCGTGGTTTACCGGACGATGCGATCATCACATTTGTATTAGAAGGTGATCGCGTACAAGTTCGCTCTGGTCGCAGCCGTTTCTCATTGGCAACGCTTCCTGCGAACGATTTCCCTAATATTGAAGATTGGCAAAGTGAAGTGGAAGTATCACTGAGCCAAGCCGATCTACGTACGCTGATCGACAAAACTCAGTTCTCGATGGCGAATCAAGACGTTCGTTACTACCTCAACGGCATGTTGTTTGAAATTGACGGCACCACGCTACGCAGCGTGGCGACGGACGGCCACCGTATGGCGGTATCGCAAACTCAGCTAGGTGCAGACTTTGCGCAGAAGCAAATCATCGTGCCACGCAAAGGTGTGCAAGAATTAGTGAAGTTGATGGATGCGCCAGAGCAGCCCGTAGTACTTCAGATCGGTAGCTCCAATGTTCGTGCTGAGGTGAATAACTTTACTTTTACCTCTAAGTTGGTTGATGGTCGTTTCCCTGACTACCGCCGCGTATTGCCTCAGAGCACCAATAAGACCCTAATAGCAAGTTGTGACGAGTTGCGCCAAGCCTTTTCTCGTGCTGCGATTCTTTCCAACGAAAAATTCCGTGGCGTGCGTGTGAATCTGGCTGATACTGAAATGCGCATAACCGCGAATAACCCAGAACAAGAAGAAGCGGAAGAGATGCTTGATGTAACCTTTGAAGGTGACGCCATCGAAATCGGCTTTAACGTAAGCTATGTGCTTGATGTTCTGAACACGTTGCGTTGTGAAAATGTACGTGTGTCGATGTCGGATGCTAACGCTAGCGCATTGATTGAAAATGCCGACGATGACAGTGCCATGTACGTGGTGATGCCAATTCGTCTATAAGCCAACTGAATGCCTCTTTCTCGTCTCATCATTCAGCAGTTTCGAAACATTAAAGCCTGTGATATTGAGTTATCAGCAGGCTTTAACTTTCTTATCGGGCCGAACGGCAGCGGTAAAACCAGTGTCTTAGAAGCGGTTTACCTGCTTGGGCATGGCCGCTCATTCAAGAGCTCTCTCACCGGACGAGTGATACAAAATGAGTGTGATGAACTGTTTGTTCATGGTCGTTTTTTGAACTCGGATCAATTTGAGCTACCTATCGGCATTAATAAGCAGCGTGATGGCTCAACAGAGGTTAAAATAGGCGGTCAATCTGGACAAAAATTAGCGCAGTTGGCACAAGTTCTGCCTCTGCAGTTGATACACCCAGAAGGGTTTGATTTACTGACAGATGGCCCTAAACATCGTCGTGCGTTTATTGATTGGGGCGTGTTTCATACCGAGCCCGCTTTTTATCAAGCATGGGGAAGGTTCAAACGCCTGAACAAGCAGCGCAACGCGTTGTTGAAAACCGCCAATAGTTATCGTGAGCTCAGTTATTGGGATCAGGAAATGGCAGGATTGGCTGAAAGCATCAGCCAATGGCGAGCAAGTTACATCGAGCAGATGAAAACCGTCGCAGAAATTATCTGTCAGACATTTTTGCCAGAATTTGAGATCCAATTGAAGTATTATCGTGGCTGGGATAAAGACACCCCATACCACGAGATACTAGAAAAGAATTTTGAGCGTGATCAGGCATTGGGATACACCTTTAGTGGCCCAAACAAAGCTGATTTGCGCATTAAAGTGAACGGAACGCCCGTTGAAGATGTTCTGTCACGCGGTCAATTAAAACTCATGGTGTGTGCATTGCGTGTCGCGCAAGGGCAACACCTGACAGAGATGACCGGTAAACAATGCATTTACCTAATTGATGACTTCGCGTCGGAATTAGATAGCCAACGTCGCAAGCGTCTTGCTGACTGCTTAAAAGAGACGGGCGCACAAGTATTTGTAAGCTCTATCACTGAAAGCCAAATCGCCGATATGTTGGACGATAACGGTAAATTGTTTCATGTGGAACATGGCAGGATAGAGTCAAACTAGAAGAGAGAAACTCATGTCTGAAAATTACGATTCATCGAGTATTAAGGTACTGAAGGGTCTGGATGCGGTACGTAAGCGTCCAGGAATGTACATCGGCGATACGGACGACGGCACCGGCCTTCACCACATGGTTTTCGAGGTGGTGGATAACTCAATTGATGAAGCGTTGGCAGGTCACTGTAAAGACATCGTTGTGACAATTCATGAGGATAACTCGGTTTCCGTTAGCGATGATGGTCGTGGCATTCCAACAGAAATCCACTCAGAGGAAAATGTCTCTGCAGCAGAAGTAATCATGACGGTACTTCACGCGGGTGGTAAGTTCGACGATAACTCATACAAAGTATCGGGTGGTCTTCACGGGGTAGGTGTTTCAGTGGTAAACGCGCTATCTGAGAAAGTTGAGCTGACGATTCATCGTGGTGGCCATATCCATACGCAAACCTACCGCCATGGTGAGCCTCAAGCGCCACTAGCCGTTGTGGGTGATACGGATAAAACCGGTACACAAATTCGTTTCTGGCCAAGTGCCGAGACGTTCTCTAACACTGAGTTCCACTATGACATTCTGGCGAAACGCCTGCGTGAACTGTCATTCCTGAACTCTGGTGTATCGATCAAATTGGTTGATGAGCGTGAAGCGGACAAACATGATCACTTCATGTATGAAGGTGGTATTCAAGCGTTCGTTGATCACCTAAACACCAACAAAACGCCAATCATCGAAAAAATCTTCCACTTTAACTCAGAGCGTGAAGACGGCATTTCAGTTGAAGTGGCGATGCAATGGAACGATGGTTTCCAAGAGAACATCTTCTGTTTTACCAACAATATCCCACAGCGTGATGGTGGTACTCACCTTGCTGGTTTCCGTGCTGCGTTAACACGTACATTGAACAGCTTTATGGATAAAGAAGGTTTCTCTAAGAAAGCAAAAACAGCGACTTCAGGCGACGATGCGCGTGAAGGTCTAACTGCGGTTGTTTCGGTGAAAGTGCCTGATCCTAAGTTTTCAAGCCAAACAAAAGACAAACTGGTTTCTTCTGAAGTGAAATCAGCTGTTGAGTCTGCAATGGGTGAAAAACTGTCTGAGTTCCTGATTGAGAACCCGACAGAAGCGAAGATGGTTTGTTCGAAAATCATCGATGCAGCACGTGCACGTGAAGCTGCGCGTAAAGCTCGTGAAATGACGCGCCGTAAAGGTGCACTAGACCTAGCTGGCCTTCCAGGTAAACTTGCAGACTGTCAGGAAAAAGATCCGGCACTCTCTGAACTATACATAGTGGAGGGTGATTCGGCAGGCGGCTCCGCAAAACAAGGCCGTAACCGTAAGAACCAAGCAATCCTACCGCTAAAAGGTAAGATTCTTAACGTAGAAAAAGCACGTTTCGACAAGATGCTGTCTTCGCAAGAAGTGGCTACTCTGATCACTGCACTTGGTTGTGGTATCGGTCGTGACGAGTACAACCCGGACAAGCTGCGTTACCACAACATCATCATCATGACCGATGCCGATGTCGATGGTTCGCACATTCGTACGCTACTATTGACCTTCTTCTACCGTCAAATGCCAGAGCTTATCGAGCGTGGTTACGTGTACATCGCTCAGCCACCACTTTACAAAGTGAAAAAAGGCAAACAAGAGCAGTACATCAAAGACGAAGAAGCGATGAACCAATACCAAGTATCATTGGCTCTGGATAATGCATCGCTACACGTAAACGCAGAAGCACCAGCATTGGCAGGTGAAGCATTAGAGAAGCTTGTTCAACAGTACAATGCGGGTATTAAACTGGCGGAACGTATGAGCCGTCGTTACCCAAGTGCTTTGGTAAACGAGCTGATTTACACTCCTCGTCTAACGCCTGAGCAATGCCATGACGCATCAGTTGTTGAAGCGTGGACGAAGCAGCTTATTGAGCAGCTGAATGCGAAAGAAGTGGGCGCTAGCCAATACAGCTACGAAGTTGAACAGCACGAAGAACTAGGCTTAAACTTGCCTAAGATCGTGGTTCGTACTCACGGTGTGACGCACGAACATGCAATTAGCATCGATTTCCTAAACTCGAAAGAGTACGGCAAATTGGCTGATCTATCAGAAGCACTGGATGGGCTTCTGGAAGAAGGCGCGTACATCAAACGTGGTGAACGTACGATGCCAGTAGCAAGCTTTGCAGAAGCGCTTGATTGGTTGGTTAAAGAGTCAATGCGTGGTCTGAGTCGTCAGCGTTACAAAGGTCTAGGTGAGATGAACCCAGATCAGCTGTGGGAAACGACTATGGACCCAGAAACGCGTCGCATGATGCAAGTAACGATTGAGGATGCGGTAGGCGCAGACCAATTGTTCACAACACTGATGGGTGACCAAGTAGAACCTCGTCGTAACTTCATCGAAGAGAACGCACTGAAAGTAGCGAACTTAGACGTGTAACGACAACTTGTCTTAATAGAAAAAAGCAGCGAGAAATCGCTGCTTTTTTGTTTTAACCACCAATGAAAATCGCCACTTTCTGCCAAGACTTTGGTTTTTCTGGTGCTAACTGCCAATAACCTGATCAAGCTTGCCATTTTATTTCTGTTTTCTTTTTTTCTCGCCATTTTGTTCGCTTGGGCACTTTTGCTTTCTTTTTTCTGCTCGCTATAGTGCTGAAGAGCTGATGAATAAGGAGGTTGAGAAAATGGTGATGACTTTCCTGAACTAAGCCGGAGGTGATGCACTTCCGGTTCAATGCACTGAATTTATTTGTAAAACAAGGCATTAAGAAGGAAATAATCATGTTTGAACGCTGGTTCTCGGCGTACTGTTTGGCGCTGCGAACTTGGTGGTTAACCAGTCGCTTTTTAACCTATCAATCACCACTAAGGTTGTTATCGCTATTTGAAACCTGCGAGCAACAGGCCCATTGCCGTAACCGAGCTCGTATTGCGGTTGGGGACACGGTTCGCTTAGTGGATGTTGAACGCGCCTATCAATATCGCATGACGTTAGTCAGCTCGCGCAAGGGACAACCGATGACATGTATGCTCGCGGTCGATTCTTATTTGGGGTCTCGATTGTTAGGTCGAGCTAAAAATGATGCGCTCGAAGTGGAAATTTTTAATCAGCGACGCTGCTTTGTGATTACTGAAATTGTTCATCAATCGCAGCCACCAGCTCAGAAAATGCTGTGTGGTTGTCTGTTGTGCCAATAAATAGAGGTGAAGCCATGAGTAAGAAAGACAAAAAACAACCGCAGTTGAGTCTGAAAGAAAAGCGTAAGTTAAAACAGGAAAAAGCGGCAGAAAAGAGCGTTGTAAAAGCGCGTAAATCCTCCCGCAAGTAGAGTGCAGATTGAGCCCACCAGAAAGGTGGGCTTTTTAATACCGATCGCAAAGCGAGGGTAAACTGACCTTTCTGGGGAGATAACGAGCGTACTTAAAATTTTTTATTTTTTCCCTTGAAAGTCATTTTTGACGACCTTATATCTAGTTGTGAAGAGGATGACTGGCTTGCTAGAGACTAGAAGACTGCCCTCTGGAATCGCTAAAACGAGATCGCTCAAAAGAGGATATGGCGTTTTAGCACACAACTTAAACCTTTAGATTTCCTATCATGTCTCCGAGCCAAATGATGGCCTGCGGAATGATAAAAATCTCTTAGCTCGGCGTTGGTTTTTGCATAAACACGCCTGTGAGATGAAGGTCATCTGAGCTAAGACTATTGCTTAATTAAGAGGATAGATTTATGCGTAACGTAGATTTCTCACCACTATACCGTAATGCAATTGGCTTTGATCGTCTGCTAAACCTGATGGAAGCGAATACCGCGAAAAATACTTCTGGCGGTTACCCTCCGTACAACATTGAGCAAAAAGACGAGCATAACTACCGTATTACTATGGCAGTTGCTGGCTTCTCTGAAGACCAACTCGATCTGACTCAAAACGAAAACATGTTGATTGTGAAGGGCGAACGCAAAGCAGAAGAAGGCAAAAATTACGTGTACCAAGGCATTGCTGAGCGCGACTTTGAACGTAAATTCCAGTTAGCGGATTATGTAAAAGTGACTGGCGCATCAATGGAAAACGGCTTATTACATATTGATTTGGTTCGTGAAATCCCAGAAGCAATGCAACCACGTAAAATTGCTATCGGTGGCAACAACCTGCTAGAAAGCAACTAATCAGCAAGTTATTTGCCTTATAGAGTGAGAAAGAGCGCCAGTTGGCGCTCTTTTTAATTGGAGTAGCCGAAGCGATTGCTTCGTATTACAGACCTTGCTGGTAAGCCTTTTCAACTTCTTCCGCGATAATCGCAATCCCTTTCTGCATCATCTCATCGTCTTGAACGTAGTTCATGCGTAAGCACTGATGAGCATGGTCCCACTCGTCTTTCTGACCAATAAAGAAGTACTCACCCGGAACAATCAATACGCCACGCGCTTTCAAGCGTTGGTACAACTCCATTGTCGTAATTGGCAGCTCATCAAACCATAACCACAAGAAGATCGCCCCTTCAGGTTTGTGAATACGGAAGCGCTCATCGGTAATCGCTTCTTGCAGCAGTTCAACCGCACGTTGCGACTTCTGCTTGTAAAACGGCTTAATCACCTCTGAACTCAGTTTAAGCAGGTCGCCTTTAGCGATGATGTGGTTTGCCAGCGCTGGACCCACACTGCCTGGTGCTAGGCTGATGATGCCGTTCATATTGGTTAACGCTTGAGTGATTTCTTCACTCGCAATCACAATCCCGCAACGCACGCCAGGCAAGCCAAGTTTGGATAGGCTCATGCACAAGATGGTGTTTTCATTCCAGAACGGTTCGACATCTTCAAAGATGATGTTCGGGAACGGCAAGCCGTAGGCGTTATCGATGATCAGTGGGATGTTGTTTTCACGTGCGAGTTTGTCCAGTTTACGCACTTCTTCGTCTGTCAGTACGTTACCCGTTGGGTTGGTTGGGCGAGATGCGCATATTGCCGCAACAGAATCGTCGACGGTTAGCTGTTCAAAATCGACGTGGTATTTAAACAATCCGTTATCTAACAGCTCGATTTCTGGGTGGTAAGAGACAAAAATATCTTCATCAATGCCAGCATCACCATAGCCGATGTACTCAGGCGCGATAGGCAGTAGCACCTTCTTATGCGAACCGTCAGGCTGTTTACCTGCGAGTAAGTTGAACAAGTAGAAGAAGCCACTTTGGCTGCCGTTAGTTAGGCTGATGTTCTTCTCTGAAATCTCCCAACCGTAAGTTTCACGGAATAACTGAGCCAGCGCTTTCACGAACGCATCTTTACCCTGCGGCCCATCGTAGTTGGCGAGTGCGGCGACGAGTTCGCCACTGGCGAGCATTTCCTCACTGGCTTGGTGAAAGTAATCGAGCATGGCAGGAATGGCGGCTGGGTTGCCTCCACCGAGCATGATGGCACCTGGTGTGCGTAGACCATCATTCAAATCGTCCATTAACTGCGTGATACCTGAATACTGATTAAATTTTTCACCAAACTTTGAGAACTGCATGCTGACTGATACCTAATTCATTGTGATTGCTTATGTGTATTGAATGCTGATGAAACATCAGCTTATAGAGTAATACTTGACCTTACCCTAATGTTATTACGACGCAAAGTGTGAATTTACTCGAAGAAGAAAAAAGTTTGTCATCAGACCAGATGATGGGGATATGAGCAGTGAATAAAAAAGGGAAGCGAAATGCTTCCCTTGCTGGTGGAGTGAATCGGCTATTCGCCAGTGTAGACGATCAGCACTTTGTCGTCGTGGTATTGGCGCTCGAACGCGTAATACCCTTCTTGATTGCGAGTGATGTGTTTGCCTTGCGCAACCGCTGGGTGGCGTTTACGGAATTCGCCCAACTTTTGCCAATGTTGCAGTAGACCTTCTCGCTTGCCATGAATCTTATCCCATGGCATATCAGAGCGAGTACCTTGAGTAGGATCGGAGCCAGTCACGCCAAAGTCACGAGCAATCTCATCGCCGTAGTAGATTTGGACTGCACCCGGAGCCAGCATTAGTGCATTGGCAGCGCGTGCTTGGTCATCGAAGCTGCGGCTGCGTGCCGACCAAAACAGTTGAGTATCGTGCGAAGACAGGTAACTCAACACGTTGAACTCAGGATCGGAGTTAATACGTTCCGCGTAGCGGCGATAATCGCTATCGAGTTGCGCAAAGCATTTCAGCGCTTTTGGTGCTACATCAGATTGGAACTCGAAGTTGATGATGGAATCGAAGCCGTTATCGAAATACGGGCTTTTCACCACGCTGTGCGCCCATACTTCACCCGTCATCCAGAAAGGTAGGTCATCCAAGGCTTTGTCTGGGTTGTTTTGTTTCCACTGGGCAAGCGCTTGAGTGGTGCTGGCTTTCAGCTCTGCCCATGCTTCCATTTCTACGTGTTTAGCAGTGTCGACGCGGAAGCCATCAATGCCGTAGTCGCGCACCCAATCGGATAACCAGGTAATCAGGTGTTCACGTGGGGTTTGCAGCTCATCTTGCGCATTGGTGTCTTTATTGCGGAAGAAGTTTGGTAATCCGGTTTTCTGAGTCGATTCGGTTTTGAGATCCGGTAGGTAGTTCAAAGACATGGTGATGTCGTTGTAGCCTGGTGCATCATAGTCACCAATGTCGGTGCGGATCCAATCTTTGCCCCACCATTTATCCCACGCTTCGCTATCACTGTATTTGATGTAGTCGTTGAAGCTGTGCCAGCTTTGTCCTGATTTTGGCTGCCAGTCGGTCCATTTTTCACCAAGGACTTCTTTGGCTTCTTGGTCATCAAGGTAAAGCTGACCAAATCCGAATTCCTGCATGTCTGCTAATGTTGCGTAGCCAGTGTGGTTCATGACCACATCCCAAATCACGCGGATGCCTTTCTTGTGGGCAGTATCGACGAAGGTTCTGAGTTCATCTTCGGTACCCATGTTGGCATCAAGCTTGGTCCAATCTTGATGGTAGTAGCCGTGGTAGCCGTAGTGTTTAAAGTCGCCTTTATCGCCGCCGCCAACCCAGCCATGGATTTGTTCCAGTGGTGAGGTTATCCAGATAGCATTCACACCAAGTGATTCGATGTAATCGAGTTTTTTCGTCAGACCCGCTAAGTCACCACCATGGAAGGTACCAATCTCGTATTTCCCGTCTTTGCTGCGACCGTAGCTGTTGTCGTTGTCTGGGTTGCCGTTATAGAAGCGGTCAGTCATGACGAAGTACACCGTCGCGTTATCCCAGCTGAACGGTTTATCGGCTTGCTGTTCAACTTCTTCTAGCAGCAATAGACCTTGGCTCATAGGACCCGGCTGCATGGTGACGCTGCCATTGGTGACTGTGGCTTCTTGTCCGGTTAAGGCATCACGAACGACTGTGCCATCATTAAAGGTTTGCTCAACGTTGATGGTTTTTGGCGCGTCAGTTGCGACAGGGCAAGAGTAGGTGATGTCTTGGTTCTGTTTGGGTTTGAGCCTAACAGTTAGCTCGTTAGTAGTTGGGTTGAGCGTAAACTGATAGGTGTTGGCTTTGAAGATGCGCAGCGGCATTTGGGCATCTGTGGCGCAATTATCCATTTTTAATGGACGATTGAATTTGATGCGGCTTTCTTCTGCCAAAGCAAAGCTGCTGCCGCAGGTTTGGTTGCTGTCGGCAATGGTAAAGGTGTAGCTGCCTTTTTCGAGTTTTTGCTCGGCGACAAGTAAGCCGTTAGAGTTTGGTTCGAAGACGGCTGTATCGTCTCCAACGCTCAGTACGATAGCATTTTCTGGAATTTGGCTGCAGGCGCTCAATAGTCCAATAGAGAGTGCGAGAATTGTTTTTTTCATTGTGTCCTTCCCCCGAATAAACAGTCCAGTTATAGCAAAACCGAGCCTCTACAATCCGAGCTCTGCACCAACAAGTTAAACGTGTCTCACCCTACAAATTTTTGCCTTGTTCACAAAATGAATAATAAGCGTCACCTTCATCAGTTTGAAGACAACAAAAAAGGGAAGCATTTGCTTCCCTTTTACTTATTTCTTAATCACTTCGAAGAGTAATGAATTACTTTTGAAGGACAGAGATATCTGCGACCTGTAAGAACAGGTTACGCAGGTTGTTCAGCAATGTCAGACGGTTCTTCTTAAGTGCTTCGTCGTCTGCCATTACCATTACGTTATCGAAGAATGCATCTACTGGCTCACGTAGATCTGCTAGCTTGCTTAGGGCTTCTTGGTAGTTACCGGTCGCAAATGCAGGCTCTAGTGCTTCAGTCATGACTTCAACGCTTTCTGCTAGCGCTTTCTCTGCGTCTTCTTGTAGCAATGCTAGGTCAATTTCTTCTGCAAGTTCGCCGTCGAATTTCGCTAGGATGTTACCAACACGTTTGTTCGCTGCTGCTAGAGACTCTGCCGCTTCCAGTTCACGGAAGTGAGAAACCGCTTTAACACGTTGGTCAAAGTCTGCTGGTTTAGTCGGACGACGAGCCAGTACCGCTTGAATGATGTCTACGCTGAAGCCTTCGTCTTGGTACCAAGCACGGAAACGACCAAGCATGAACTCGATAACGTCTTGTTCAACGTTGTCGTTGGTTAGGCGGTCGCCAAACAGTGACTTCGCTTTCGCTACTAGGTCAACAAGATCTAGGTTGTAGCCATATTCAACGATGATACGTAGTACACCCAGAGATGCGCGGCGTAATGCGAATGGATCGCTGCCTTTAGGTGCTTGACCAATACCGAAGATACCTACGATAGTGTCTAGCTTGTCTGCCATTGCAACTGCTGTTGAAACGCCGTTTGATGGCAGTTCATCACCAGCGAAACGAGGCATGTATTGCTCGTTCAGTGCTACTGCAACTTCTTCTGCTTCACCATCGTGGCGCGCGTAGTGCATGCCCATGACACCTTGAGTATCCGTAAATTCGAATACCATAGAGGTCATTAGGTCACATTTTGCTAGTAGACCAGCACGCTTTGATTTCTCAACGTCAGCCCCGATTTGTTCTGCGATGTAGCCAGCAAGTTCAGTGATGCGGTCTGTTTTGTCTTTGATCGTACCCAGTTGCTTTTGGAAGATCGCTTGCTCTAGTTCAGGAAGACGGTCGATAAGCGGACGCTTACGGTCTGTGTTGAAGAAGAACTCTGCGTCAGCAAGACGAGGACGAACCACTTTCTCGTTACCTTCGATTACGTAACGAGGTTCTTTTGATTCGATGTTCGATACGAAGATGAAGTTAGGTAGTAGCTTCTTGTTTTCGTCATAAACAGGGAAGTACTTCTGGTCACCTTTCATGGTGTAAACCAACGCTTCAGAAGGCACTTTTAGGAACTCTTCTTCGAACTTCGCTGTAAGTACTACTGGCCATTCAACCAGAGACGTAACTTCTTCTACTAGATCATCTTCTAGATCAGCGATACCGCCAACTTCGGCTGCCGCTTTTTGTGCGTCAGCTAGGATGATGGCTTTACGTGCTTCGTAATCTGCCATAACTTTACCGCGCTCTTCTAGGATTGCAGGGTATTGCTCAGCAGAATCGATAGTGAACTCTTGTTCACCCATGAAGCGGTGACCACGGATAGTGCGGTCAGAAGCAACACCAAGGATCTCGCCTTCGATTAGGTCGCTGCCCATTAGCATGGTTAGCGTCTTAACTGGACGGATGAACTGAGTTGTTTTGTTACCCCAGCGCATTGGTTTTGCGATAGGTAGGTTTGCTAGTGCTTTCGCTGCAAGTTCAACTACGATCTCAGACGTTGGCTGACCTTTCACTTCTTGTTTGAACAGTAGCCACTCACCTTTGTCTGTAACCATGCGCTCTGCTTGGTCAACCGTGATGCCACAACCGCGTGCCCAGCCTTGAGCCGCTTTGGTTGGGTTGCCTTCCGCGTCAAACGCTGCAGAAACCGCAGGGCCACGTTTTTCAACGATTTTGTCTGATTGGCTTTCTGCTAGTGCCGCGACTTTAAGTGCAAGACGACGAGGAGCCGCAAACCATTTCACGCCTTCGTGAGCAAGCTCAGCGCTTTTTAGTTCTGCTTCGAAGTTTGCTGCGAATGCTTCAGCTAGCGTACGAAGTTGCGTTGGTGGTAGCTCTTCTGTACCTAGCTCAATTAGAAATTCTTTTGCCATGTTCTCTACCCCTTACGCTTGTTCTTTCTTACACATTGGGAAGCCAAGAGCTTCACGCGATGCGTAGTATGCTTCTGCTACTGACTTAGTCAGATCGCGAATGCGCAAGATGTAACGCTGACGCTCAGTTACTGAGATCGCTTTACGCGCGTCTAGTAGGTTGAATGCGTGACCAGCTTTTAGAATGCGCTCGTAAGCAGGTAGTGGCAGTGGCTTTTCAAGCTCAAGCAACTCTTTACACTCTTTCTCACATTGCTCGAAGAAACCAAATAGGAATTCAACGTCTGCGTGCTCGAAGTTGTAAGTCGATTGCTCTACTTCGTTTTGGTGGAAGATATCACCGTAAGTCACTTTGCTGCCGTCTGGTGCGATGTTCCAAACGAGGTCGTAAACCGAGTCTACTTCTTGGATGTACATTGCTAGACGTTCGATACCGTAAGTGATCTCACCAGTGACTGGTTTACACTCAAGACCACCAACTTGCTGGAAGTAAGTAAACTGAGTCACTTCCATGCCGTTTAGCCAAACTTCCCAGCCCAGACCCCATGCGCCTAGTGTTGGGTTTTCCCAGTTGTCTTCTACGAAACGGATGTCGTGTACAAGAGGGTCAATACCAAGAACTTCAAGGGAGCCAAGGTACAACTCTTGAATATTGTCAGGCGATGGTTTTAGCGCTACTTGGAATTGGTAGTAGTGCTGAAGACGGTTAGGGTTTTCACCGTAACGGCCATCAGTAGGACGACGTGAAGGTTGTACGTAAGCTGTCGACATTGGCTCTGGGCCAAGCGCTCGTAGACAGGTCATTGGGTGAGAGGTACCCGCACCCACTTCCATATCTAGCGGTTGAACAATGGTACAACCATTTTGAGCCCAATAATCCTGCAGCGCGAGGATCATTCCCTGGAAGGTTTTGATATCGTATTTTTGCATAAGTCAGGTTCGCGCGATTCTCTTGTTACTCGTTAATTCGTCATCTATGCCGAGTTTTTCAACTCTAACAACGGCGATAAAGAGTAATTACGGTTGAATAAATTAACAATCTAGTATAACCAGATATTGAGCATGGGAGTAGAGCTAATCTTGATTAATTCGTGGGCGATTTTCTCCTTTAATGAATTTTTACCGCGTTATCTGCTGTATTTTTCTTAAAAGGGAGTTTTTGCCTGCTTTGGCTCTTGAGAAGCGCAACAAAGGTGGCTAGAATTGCGCCTGTCTTTGGGGAGTAGCTTACCTGATGAAGTTTCTGTTTCATCTGGTTCGTCCGTCAACATAATTGGTGCAAAATCACCATGGCGTTCGAGACTTGAAGCCTTTCAAGTTTAGCAAGACCTTAGACAAATCATCACGAACCGGGGTAGGGGCGTGAGGTTTGTCTTTGGTTAAATATAATAATCCCTGCCCCAATGAGCATGTCGTGAGCGTTTTAGCTATTTCAATTACTACTGTAGCGTTAGCAGAAATTGGCGATAAGACCCAATTGCTATCTCTATTACTCGCAAGTCGTTACCGCAAACCAATCCCAATTATTGCAGCAATCTTTTTGGCAACCATTGCCAACCACGCTTTGGCTGCATGGTTAGGTGTGGTTGTCGCTGATTATTTATCACCTGATATTTTAAAGTGGGTGCTGGTGGTCAGTTTTGTCGCGATGGCGGCTTGGGTGTTGATTCCTGATAAGTTGGATGATGACGAACAGATTTCAAACCGAGGTCCTTTCATTGCCAGCTTTATTGCTTTCTTTGTGGCTGAGATTGGTGATAAAACTCAGATCGCCACTTCCATCTTAGGGGCGCAATACGCGGATGCGCTGAGTTGGGTCATACTTGGCACGACCATTGGTATGTTGTTGGCTAACGTGCCTGTGGTGTTAATTGGTAAGCTTTCAGCAGACAAGATGCCCCTGGGGTTGATTCGTAAAGTCACCGCTATTTTGTTCGTGTTGTTGGCGATTGGTGCGGCCTTCTTTTAATATTTTTAGGCGGATAACGCAGCCTGAAAATGGAAAATGTTATCCGCGAACAATCGTTAAAATGATGCAAATAATCAATAACTAGCGAATTAGTGGCGTAGCTCAAACTCTGACTTAAAATCGCTCCGTAGCGTGACGGATGACATATTAGTGTCATACTTGTCATGGTAGTTTAATGGTGTGAATGATAGCGAGAGGGCAAGTTTATGCTTACACGTTACATGGGGATGACCCCAAAGAGTCAGAGTTATTTATTCACCTTTGGTTTGGCGCTGTGCTTGTTAGCGATGGTACTGACTGATATGTGGTTGCCGATTGTGGCAGGATCGTTCGTTCTTACTGGATTAACAGTAGAGGCGTGGATTCGCGTAGCCCACATCATTCCTATGCATGAAGAGATGCGGGCAATGAAAAAACAACTCAACAAGCTCCAATCAGAAGTTCGCACACTCGAATACGATGAATAAACAAACGGCAGCCAATCGGCTGCCGTTTTTAATTCGACCAGATTATTCCAATCCTTTCTTGATCAGGTACTGATACGGAACTTGCTCCGTTTGTGCTGCAATTAATTGGTGATCCATAAAACGGCAGAAACTCGGAATGTCTCGAGTCGTGGATGGGTCATCTGCTTTGACCAGCAAAATCTCACCATCTTGCATGTTGCGAATTGTCTTCCTGACCATCATCACTGGCTCTGGGCAGCGCAGTCCTTCCGCCTCTAATGTCTTTGTTGCCAGTTCAGGATTAAAGCTCATAGTGTGATTCTCGTAACTAACTTAGCGGTGAATTCTACGTTCGTTGAAAAAATATTCAATAACCACTTGGCAAACGGAATTTTTGTTTTACCTTAAATTAACAATTTGGTAACAACTAGCAAGGGAGAGGCAATGTTAACAGCGTTAGACAGACTTACGATTTACTCCGTACTTTGTTTTATCTCGTTTTGTGCTTTGGTACTCAGAACGCCAGCTGACACCTCTTTGATGCCTCTTGTAGGCATGGTTGCCACTATTATTGGGATTTGGATCGAGATGCGCAAATGGTCAGGTGCATCTGAGCAAGAAAATTAGCGCTTTTTGCTTCGATCAGAATACTTTAATAACGCTCACCTATTTTTACCGACACTTCATTCCGACACTATCCCCATTTTTCTTGGGCTTCCCCGCTGAAAGGCGGGATTTTTTTTGCCTGAAGAGTACAATTTACCCAAACACATACAAAATAAGTGGCTAATTCGTGGAACTGGAAGACATCTATCGCCGAGATTTAAATTTACTGGTTGCGTTGCGAGTACTGATAGAAGAAAACAGTGTCAGTAAGGCGGCAACACGTCTGAATTTGAGTCAATCAGCAATGAGTCGTGTGCTTGGTCGTCTGCGTGACTTATTGGGAGACCCGCTGTTTACTCGTCAGGGGCAGCATTTGATCCCAACTCAGAAAGCGTTAGAGATCGATCGCTCACTAGGCGAGCCATTAGAGTCTTTACGTCAGTTGTTATCTCCGGTTGAGTTTGACCCATTGCAATGCGTACAGACTTTCAACATCGTGACCACCGACTATGCCATGCAAACGATCTTACCGTTCGCTTTGCCGAGAATTTACCAAGAAGCGCCGAATGTGTCGTTTAACTTTTTGCCTTTGCAGCATGACCGTTTATCCGATCAGTTGACTTATGAAGGGGCAGACTTAGCGATTTGTCGCCCGACAGGTCCGGTGGAGCCGCTACGCAGTGAAGTGTTGGGGCGAGTGGGGGTGCTGTGTATGCTTTCAAAACAGCATCCATTAGCGGATAAAGAAATGAGCTTGGATGATTATCTGAGTCATCCACATGCCATGATCGCCATCAGTGATGGTGTTAAGGCACTGATCGAACAAGCTTTGATGGAGAAACCTAAGCGTAAAATGGTTCTGCGGGCTTATCATTTAGAAGCCGCATTGGCGATCATGGATACCTTGCCAATTATCATCACAGTGCCAGCGGACTTGGCGTATCTGGTTGCCGAGCGTTATGACTTGGTGGTGAAACCATTACCATTCCAATTTACTCCATTTGAATACTCGATGATTTGGCATGCGCGTTGCGAGCATTCTCCTGCTCAAGAATGGTTAAGAACGATTGTGCGTGAAGAATGTAGCCGTCTAATAGCTAAGCGTATCGAAGATATGGGACTAAACTGCTAACAAAAAGAGCCAGCAATGCCGGCTCTTCGTCTGTTTACGCTGAGTCAGTGTTTATAGCTTGATAACCACACGACCCGTTACTTGACCGTTGGTGATGTCTTCTGCGTATTTTGGTGCTTCTGCTAGTTCTACTTCAGTACACGCTTGCTCGAAATAGCTGTCTGGTAGTAGTTCAACCAGTTTTTCCCATGCTGCGATGCGTTTCTCTGTTGGACACATTACTGAGTCCACACCTTGTAGACGAACGTTACGTAGGATGAACGGCATCACTGTAGTTGGTAGATCAAAACCACCTGCAAGACCACAAGCGGCGACTGCACTGTTGTAATCCATTTGCGCCAATACTTTTGCTAGTACTTTGCTGCCGACGGTATCTACCGCACCTGCCCATACTTGCTTTTCAAGTGGACGTGCTGGTTCTTCAAATTCAGTGCGGTCGATGATGCGGCTAGCACCTAGTTTTTCAAGTAGCGGGCCGTTTGTCTCTACACGTCCTGTCACTGCAGCAACTTTGTAGCCAAGCTGTGCTAGGAGCGTTACTGCAACCGAGCCTACGCCGCCACTTGCGCCCGTTACTAGGATTTCACCAGCTTCAGGTTTGATGCCTGCATCAAGCAGTGCTTGAACACATAGCATACCAGTGAAGCCAGCAGTACCAACCATCATTGCTTTCTTGCTGTCTAGACCTTTTGGTAGTGGCACGAGCCAATCCGCTTTTAGACGAGCACGTTGAGCCATGCCACCCCAATGGTTTTCACCCACGCCCCAGCCAGTTAAGACCACTTTATCACCAGCTTGGTAACGCGAATCTTCAGAACTTACAATCGTACCTGCTAGATCAATGCCAGGTACCATCGGGAAGTTACGGATGATTTTACCTTTACCTGTGATCGCCAAACCATCTTTGTAATTCAACGATGAGTAATCGACCTCAACCAGAACGTCGCCTTCCGGCAGTTGTGTTTCATCGATTTGCTCGATACTAGCGATAGTGCGTTTGTCTTCTTGGTTTAGAACTAGAGCATTAAACATAAGGTTCTCCGAAATTGCGTTAGCGTGACTCAGTTGCCACATACAGCAAGATATTAACTGTCTATAAGTCTATGTCTTCTCTATCTATGAATAAAATGAAAGTTACTCATTTAATGTATGCTTTGTATGCATATTTACTGTGTTTGGCGTAAAACAAAGGGCGACATCTGATGTCGCCCTTAAGTGTAATACTAAATTATTTTAGTATTTATTCATTTCATTCTGGTTGTTGAGTAGATCACTACGACCATCGTCGTTTTGAGCCTACTTCACCCCAAGCGTTAAGGCCTCTCAAATACGGTCGCTATACCCTGACCCAAACCGATACACATGGTGGCTAGACCATATTTCGCATCTTTCGCTTCCATTAGGTTGATCAATGTTGTTGAGATGCGTGAACCAGAACAGCCTAGTGGATGACCCAATGCTATCGCACCACCGTTAAGGTTGACCTTCTCATCCATCACATCAAGCAGACCTAAGTCTTTAGCACACGGCAGAGACTGCGCCGCAAATGCTTCGTTTAGCTCAACCACATCCATGTCTTCAATTGAAAGACCGGCACGCTTGAGCGCTTTTTTCGTCGCAGGTACAGGACCGTAACCCATAATAGAAGGATCGCAGCCCGCAATGGCCATGCCTTTAATACGTGCACGAATCTTCAAGCCAAGCTCATTGGCTTTCTCTTCACTCATGATCAACATCGCTGATGCACCATCGGACAGCGCCGATGAAGTACCGGCTGTTACTGTACCGTTTGCAGGGTCGAACACTGGGCGAAGTTGAGATAGACCTTCAACGGATGTTTCAGGACGAATCACTTCATCATAGTCGAGAGTAAACAGTGTACCGTCAGCCGCATGGCCTTCAATTGGTAGGATTTCGTTTTTAAAGCGACCCTCTACGGTTGCTGCGTGCGCACGAGCGTGAGAGCGCGCGGCAAACTCGTCTTGTTGCTCACGGCTAATGCCATGTAATTTACCAAGCATTTCAGCCGTTAAGCCCATCATGCCCGCAGCTTTTGCTACGTTCTTTGACATACCAGGGTGAAAGTCTACACCGTGGTTCATTGGCACATGCCCCATGTGCTCAACGCCACCAATTAGGCAGATTTCAGCATCGCCAGTCATGATCGCACGTGTACCGTCATGCAGCGCTTGCATGGATGAGCCACACAAACGGTTAACCGTCACAGCGCCAATTTCAATCGGCAGGCCCGCGAGTAGCGCGGCATTACGTGCAACGTTAAAGCCTTGCTCTAGTGTTTGCTGTACACAACCCCAGTAGATGTCTTCAATCTCGCTTGGGTTCACTTGTGGGTTACGTGCAAGAATGCCTTTCATTAGACGCGCAGATAGATCTTCTGCTCGTGTATGACGGAAAGCACCACCTTTAGAGCGACCCATTGGAGTACGTAGACAATCGACTACGACAACATTTCTTGTTTGATTAGTCATTTTAGAATCCCTCCTTAGATAGAACCTTGCTGTTGTGCACCGTAAAAGCTTTCACCTTTCGCCGCCATATCAATCAGCATTTGCGGTACTTGGTACATCGCACCTAGCTCGGCGTGTTGTTTTGCCATTTCAACGTATTCAGCAATACCCACGCTGTCTAGATAGCGGAATACGCCACCGCGGAATGGAGGGAAACCAAGACCATAAACCAATGCCATGTCTGCTTCCTGCGGAGTAGCGATGATGCCTTCTTGAAGGCACAGCACAACTTCGTTGATCATTGGAATCATCATACGTTGAATGATGGTCTCATCGTCAAAGTCATGCTTATCGGCACAAACGTCGGCAAGTACTGGTAAGATCGCTTCTGAGAAGGTTTTCTTCGGCTTACCTTTTTTATCTATGGTGTAGCTGTAGAAGCCATTACCATTTTTCTGACCATATTTGTCTGCTTCGAATAGTGCATCAATCGCATCACGACCTTGTTTACCCATACGCTCAGGAAAACCGTCAGCCATCACAGCTTGTGCGTGGTGCGCGGTATCAATGCCGACTACGTCAAGCAAGTACGCCGGTCCCATCGGCCAGCCAAACTTACGCTCCATGACTTTGTCGATTTTCGTAAAGTCAGCACCATCACGAAGTAGCATGCTGAAGCCGCCAAAGTATGGGAACAATACGCGGTTAACGAAGAACCCTGGGCAGTCATTGACGACAATTGGTGATTTGCCCATTTTCGCAGCATACGCCACAACACGATTTATGGTTTCATCAGAGGTGTGCTCACCACGGATGATCTCAACAAGAGGCATACGATGCACTGGGTTGAAGAAGTGCATACCACAGAAGTTTTCTGGGCGTTTTAGTGATTTTGCCAATAGGTTGATAGGAATCGTCGAGGTGTTTGAGGTGATAACGGTGTCGTCACCGACATGGGATTCAACTTCACTCAAAACTGCTGCTTTTACTTTCGGGTTTTCAACGACAGCTTCAACAATCACATCTGATTCTTCGATGCCTTCGTAATGTAGGCTTGGTGTGATAGACGCTAAAATACCCGCCATCTTAAAGCCATCAATGCGACCGCGAGATAAGCGTTTATTCAGCAGCTTAGATGCTTCAGTCATGCCTAGGTCGAGCGACGCTTGTGCGATGTCTTTCATTAAGACAGGCACACCTTTTAGCGCAGATTGGTAAGCAATGCCGCCACCCATGATACCTGCACCTAATACGGCTGCACGTTGCGTGTCTTTACTTGCTGACTTCGCCGCTTTTTTCGCAATGCCTTTAATGTATTGATCGTTAAGGAATAGGCCAACCAGTGATTTTGCTTCTTCCGATTTAGCCAATTTCACGAAGTGCTTACGTTCAATGTCTAACGCTTCATTACGTGCAAAGCGAGCACCTTCTTCAATCGTGATAACGGCTGTCATTGGGGCAGGGTAGTGAGGACCGGCTTTCTGTGCCACCAGACCCTTCGCCATGGTGAAGCTCATCATTGATTCAAGCTTACTCAGCGTTAGCGGAGATGTTTTCTGTGCTCGGCGTGCTTGCCAGTCAAGTTTCTCGTTAATTGCAGAGTTAAGAGTTTGTAGTGCTGATTCGTATAAAGCATCAGTCTCTACAACAGCATCGAGTAAGCCAATTTTCAATGCTTCATCAGCTCGGCATGCTTTGCCTTGGGTGATGATTTCCATTGCGCTGTCTGCGCCAATAACGCGAGGTAAGCGTACACAACCACCAAAGCCTGGCATGATTCCCAGTTTCGTTTCTGGTAGGCCGATGCTGGTGGTTTTGTCACCAATACGCATGTCTGTTGCTAGTACACATTCACAACCGCCACCAAGAGCGTGGCCTTTGATCACTGAGATGGTCGGAACGGGTAAGTCTTCTAATTTGTTAAAGATGCTATTAGCAAATTGCAGCCATTGGTCGAGCTCGGCATCCGTTTTAGCAAACAGACCTAAAAACTCGGTAATGTCTGCGCCTACAATGAATGCGTCTTTATCTGAAGTGAGCAACAACCCCTTGAGGCCTTGATGGGCAATGAGCGCATCAAGAGCTTTATCTAGCGATTCCAATGTCGCTAGGTCGAGTTTGTTGACGGATTTTGGAGAGCAGAAGCTTAGCTCTGCAATACCATCTTGTATTTCCTTTACCTGTAGGGTTTCGGCTTGGTAAATCATTGTCTATCTCCATGACATACAATCGTGGATTGTCTGTATACCTATTTCAACGACGCCGTGTACCTCGGCAAATAGGTATCGAGGAAGTCGTTTTATTTTTGTTCTGGTTTGACCAGTAAAGTTAGTTTGGATCGTGGATTGTTTAATTTCAATACATTTTTTAAACAAGTGTTTAACATTGTGCGCTGTGGCAGATCTTATGCGACGGGTAAATCACACTCGTGATAGACTTCAGGCAAATAGACCTGAATCCATAATCCTATGAATGACAAGCCTTATCTGATTCCAGCAGAGCCCGCTCAATTTGAAGAAGAAATTAAAAAGAGCGTCTTCATTACTTATTTGGCACACACGCCAAGTATCGAAGCTGCAAAAGCATTTGTTGATCAAATCAAAGCTAAACACGCTGATGCTAGACATAACTGTTGGGGCTTTGTTGCTGGTCGCCCGGAAGATTCAATGAAATGGGGCTTTAGTGATGATGGGGAGCCGTCCGGAACTGCAGGCAAACCGATCCTGGCTCAGCTGTCTGGCTCTGGGGTGGGGGAAATCACGGCAGTGGTCACGCGATACTCTGGTGGAATCAAGTTAGGTACAGGCGGCTTGGTTAAAGCGTATGGGGGTGGAGTACAACAAGCGCTCAAGCTGCTTCAAACTATTGAGAAAAAAATAACCACAAAGCTCAGACTAACGTTAGACTATGGGTTTATGCCGATCGCACAGTCAATCATGCCGCAATTTGGTGCGGTAGAAGTCGAGGCTGAATACAGCGATCAGGTCGTATTAGTGGTGGAAATTGAGCTTCGAGAAGTGAGCGCGTTTACCCAAGCAATCATCAATAAAAGCGGGGCAAAGGCAATTGTCACTCCGCTAGACGGACAATAATGAAAAACAGGAAGCAACAGGGACAGCTTCGCTAGTCAATTTATCCATGCAATTTCGTTCAATTATTCGAATCGTCGGGCTACTGCTCGCACTCTTTAGTGTCACTATGCTTGCGCCAGCACTCGTTGCGCTGATCTATCGAGATGGTGCAGGTGTGCCTTTTGTCACGACATTTTTTGTTCTGCTGTTTTGTGGGGCCGTTTGTTGGTACCCAAACCGCAGGTATAAGCACGAGCTTAAAGCTCGAGATGGCTTTCTTATTGTCGTTCTGTTCTGGACAGTACTTGGCAGCGCAGGCTCGATCCCCTTTCTAATAGCTGACAACCCGAACGTCTCAGTGACAGATGCGTTTTTTGAATCGTTTTCTGCTCTCACGACGACTGGGGCGACCGTTATTGTTGGTTTGGATGAGTTACCTAAAGCAATTCTATTCTATCGACAGTTACTGCAGTGGTTCGGCGGTATGGGGATCATCGTATTAGCGGTGGCGATTTTGCCAGTGTTGGGTATTGGTGGTATGCAGCTTTACCGCGCTGAGATCCCTGGCCCAGTAAAGGACACTAAAGTGACGCCGCGCATAGCAGAAACCGCTAAAGCGCTTTGGTACATCTATTTGAGCCTGACTATCGCCTGTGCATCGGCTTTTTGGTTAGCTGGTATGACGCCATTTGACGCCATCAGTCACAGCTTTTCCACCATTGCCATTGGTGGTTTCTCTACCCACGATGCCAGCATCGGATACTTTGATAGTTACGCGATTAACCTAATTACCGTGGTTTTTCTGCTTATATCTGCATGTAACTACACACTGCACTTTGCTGCATTTGCATCGGGTGGTGTGCATCCCAAGTATTACTGGAAAGATCCTGAGTTTCGCGCCTTCTTGTTTATTCAAGTGCTGCTATTTGTCATTTGCTTTCTATTATTACTGAAACATCACTCTTACACATCGACATACGATGCTTTCGATCAGGCACTGTTCCAAACCGTGTCAATTTCGACAACAGCGGGCTTTACAACGACAGGTTTTGCGGACTGGCCGCTCTTCTTACCTGTACTGCTATTGTTCTCCTCTTTTATCGGTGGTTGTGCTGGTTCAACAGGCGGCGGCATGAAAGTGATTCGTATCCTGCTTCTTACCTTACAAGGTGCGCGTGAACTAAAACGTTTGGTCCATCCTCGCGCAGTTTACACCATCAAAGTCGGTGGTAGTGCTCTGCCGCAACGTGTTGTCGATGCGGTTTGGGGTTTCTTCTCCGCGTACGCATTGGTATTTGTGGTTTGTATGTTGGGCTTGATTGCTACAGGGATGGACGAGCTCAGTGCATTCTCTGCGGTGGCTGCAACTCTGAACAACCTCGGTCCAGGCCTGGGGGAAGTGGCGCTTCACTTTGGTGATGTTAACGACAAAGCAAAATGGGTATTGATAGTTTCTATGCTGTTTGGTCGTTTGGAAATCTTTACCTTACTTATTCTACTTACGCCGACATTTTGGCGTAGCTAAGGGGAAATCGTGGCAAAAGCATTATTTCTATACTCTTCCCGCGAAGGGCAGACTAAAAAAATTCTCCACTATATAGATGAACAACTTCCAGACTTCGATTGTGAGCTGGTGGATTTACATAATGTCGAGACGATTGACTTCAGTCAATACGACAGAGTGTTGATAGGCGCCTCTATTCGTTATGGTCATCTTAATAAAAAGCTATACCAGTTTATTGAGCGAAATCTCAATCAATTGGAGCAAAATAAAGTGGCATTTTTCTGCGTAAACCTAACCGCTCGTAAAGAGGACCAAGGAAAGGATACACCTGAAGGTAGTGCTTACATTCGCAAGTTTCTAATTAAGTCGCCTTGGAAACCAACGCTAATCGGTGTTTTTGCTGGTGCACTTTATTACCCACGTTACAGCTGGTTCGACAGAACTATGATTAGGTTCATTATGTCGATGACAGGTGGCGAAACCGATACGACCAAAGAAGTGGAATACACCAATTGGGAAAAAGTGGCTCTTTTCGCAGATAAATTCAGAGAACTGTAGAAATAACGTGCTCTTTTGACTGCTTTTGATGCAAATTTATCCGAACGATAAAAAAATCAAAAAAAACGTGAAAAAGGGCTTGCCAATGTGATCGCAATCTCTATAATGCCACCTCGCTGACACGGCAACGCTTCGAAAGAAACGAAGTCGAGGTTAGCAAGCCAAATTAGCCAAGCGGAAACGCTTGAAGAAAGTTTGAAAAAAGTGATTGACACTAAACTTTAACTCGCTAAAATGGCCGTCCTGTTTTGAGCAAAGCTCAACAGGAAAGCTCTTTAACAATATAGACCTATCAATCTGTGTGGGCACTCGTTGATGATAATCCAATTCGATACCTCGGTATCAAATTAGGTTTCAATGATACGAAGTGACCATTGAATCTTCGGATTCAGCACAGTCAATTCAAACATTACTTATGTAATGTTCAGTATTCATTGAGCCGAACAAAATCTTAAATTGAAGAGTTTGATCATGGCTCAGATTGAACGCTGGCGGCAGGCCTAACACATGCAAGTCGAGCGGAAACGAGTTATCTGAACCTTCGGGGAACGATAACGGCGTCGAGCGGCGGACGGGTGAGTAATGCCTAGGAAATTGCCCTGATGTGGGGGATAACCATTGGAAACGATGGCTAATACCGCATGATGCCTACGGGCCAAAGAGGGGGACCTTCGGGCCTCTCGCGTCAGGATATGTCTAGGTGGGATTAGCTAGTTGGTGAGGTAAGGGCTCACCAAGGCGACGATCCCTAGCTGGTCTGAGAGGATGATCAGCCACACTGGAACTGAGACACGGTCCAGACTCCTACGGGAGGCAGCAGTGGGGAATATTGCACAATGGGCGCAAGCCTGATGCAGCCATGCCGCGTGTATGAAGAAGGCCTTCGGGTTGTAAAGTACTTTCAGTCGTGAGGAAGGCGTTGTAGTTAATAGCTGCATCGTTTGACGTTAGCGACAGAAGAAGCACCGGCTAACTCCGTGCCAGCAGCCGCGGTAATACGGAGGGTGCGAGCGTTAATCGGAATTACTGGGCGTAAAGCGCATGCAGGTGGTTTGTTAAGTCAGATGTGAAAGCCCGGGGCTCAACCTCGGAATAGCATTTGAAACTGGCAGACTAGAGTACTGTAGAGGGGGGTAGAATTTCAGGTGTAGCGGTGAAATGCGTAGAGATCTGAAGGAATACCGGTGGCGAAGGCGGCCCCCTGGACAGATACTGACACTCAGATGCGAAAGCGTGGGGAGCAAACAGGATTAGATACCCTGGTAGTCCACGCCGTAAACGATGTCTACTTGGAGGTTGTGGCCTTGAGCCGTGGCTTTCGGAGCTAACGCGTTAAGTAGACCGCCTGGGGAGTACGGTCGCAAGATTAAAACTCAAATGAATTGACGGGGGCCCGCACAAGCGGTGGAGCATGTGGTTTAATTCGATGCAACGCGAAGAACCTTACCTACTCTTGACATCCAGAGAACTTTCCAGAGATGGATTGGTGCCTTCGGGAACTCTGAGACAGGTGCTGCATGGCTGTCGTCAGCTCGTGTTGTGAAATGTTGGGTTAAGTCCCGCAACGAGCGCAACCCTTATCCTTGTTTGCCAGCGAGTAATGTCGGGAACTCCAGGGAGACTGCCGGTGATAAACCGGAGGAAGGTGGGGACGACGTCAAGTCATCATGGCCCTTACGAGTAGGGCTACACACGTGCTACAATGGCGCATACAGAGGGCGGCCAACTTGCGAGAGTGAGCGAATCCCAAAAAGTGCGTCGTAGTCCGGATTGGAGTCTGCAACTCGACTCCATGAAGTCGGAATCGCTAGTAATCGTGGATCAGAATGCCACGGTGAATACGTTCCCGGGCCTTGTACACACCGCCCGTCACACCATGGGAGTGGGCTGCAAAAGAAGTAGGTAGTTTAACCTTCGGGGGGACGCTTACCACTTTGTGGTTCATGACTGGGGTGAAGTCGTAACAAGGTAGCGCTAGGGGAACCTGGCGCTGGATCACCTCCTTAAACGATGATTATTGCGATGAGTGTTCACACAGATTGATACGGTTTATGAAGTTTAAGAGATAGAACATCCCCCAAGATGTTCAACTTAGTGTCCCGTTCGTCTAGAGGCCTAGGACACCGCCCTTTCACGGCGGTAACAGGGGTTCGACTCCCCTACGGGATACCATTGGGTCGTTAGCTCAGTTGGTAGAGCAGTTGACTTTTAATCAATTGGTCGCAGGTTCGAATCCTGCACGACCCACCATTTCCTTCCACGGAAATTAAAATAATGTGGGCGATTAGCTCAGTTGGGAGAGCACCTGCCTTACAAGCAGGGGGTCACTGGTTCGAGCCCGGTATCGCCCACCATTCTCTAAGTATTTTTGGAATAAAACGTCCAAACCAGAACAAGCAATTGATACTGGTTGGCATTTTTGACTCTGAAAGTCTTTAGAAAATGTAACTTCCTTGTGAAGAAACATAGCTCTTTAACAATTTGGAAAGCTGACAAAACAACAATTTATTGTTGTTTGTAAAGTTCTCAAAGTATTCCTGATGGAATACAACTAAAAACACATTCAAGTGTTCTTGGGAATAGCATGAAAATGTTATTCATATTTGAGTCCGGCAAAATCGAAAGCTGTCTCGCTCATTCAAATAATGAGACAGCAACTTTGGTTGTTTGACCGTTTGATTTCACTTTTTAAAGTGAAGACAAAATGCAATTCGAAACTCCTTCGGGTTGTATGGTTAAGTGACTAAGCGTACACGGTGGATGCCTTGGCAGTCAGAGGCGATGAAGGACGTATTAACTTGCGATAAGCCCAGATTAGGTAGTAAAAACCACTTGAGTCTGGGATTTCCGAATGGGGAAACCCACTTACATAAGTAAGTATCGTTATGTGAATACATAGCATAACGAGGCGAACCGGGGGAACTGAAACATCTAAGTACCCCGAGGAAAAGAAATCAACCGAGATTCCGAAAGTAGCGGCGAGCGAAATTGGACTAGCCCTTAAGCTTTATAGGCGTTAGGTGAACAAGCTGGAAAGCTTGGCGATACAGGGTGATAGCCCCGTAACTGACGACGCATATTCAGTGAAATCGAGTAGGGCGGGACACGTGATATCCTGTCTGAATATGGGGGGACCATCCTCCAAGGCTAAATACTACTGACTGACCGATAGTGAACCAGTACCGTGAGGGAAAGGCGAAAAGAACCCCTGTGAGGGGAGTGAAATAGAACCTGAAACCGTGTACGTACAAGCAGTAGGAGCAGGCTTGTCCTGTGACTGCGTACCTTTTGTATAATGGGTCAGCGACTTATATTCAGTGGCAAGGTTAACCATCTAGGGGAGCCGTAGGGAAACCGAGTCTTAACTGGGCGTTCAGTCTCTGGATATAGACCCGAAACCAGGTGATCTAGCCATGGGCAGGTTGAAGGTTGAGTAACATCAACTGGAGGACCGAACCGACTAATGTTGAAAAATTAGCGGATGACTTGTGGCTAGGGGTGAAAGGCCAATCAAACCTGGAGATAGCTGGTTCTCCCCGAAAGCTATTTAGGTAGCGCCTCGGACGAATACTACTGGGGGTAGAGCACTGTTAAGGCTAGGGGGTCATCCCGACTTACCAACCCTTTGCAAACTCCGAATACCAGTAAGTACTATCCGGGAGACACACGGCGGGTGCTAACGTCCGTCGTGGAGAGGGAAACAACCCAGACCGCCAGCTAAGGTCCCAAATTACTACTAAGTGGGAAACGATGTGGGAAGGCTCAGACAGCCAGGATGTTGGCTTAGAAGCAGCCATCATTTAAAGAAAGCGTAATAGCTCACTGGTCGAGTCGGCCTGCGCGGAAGATGTAACGGGGCTAAGTAGTAAACCGAAGCTGCGGCAATATACTTTTGTATATTGGGTAGGGGAGCGTTCTGTAAGCGGTTGAAGGTGTGTGGTAACGCATGCTGGACGTATCAGAAGTGCGAATGCTGACATGAGTAACGATAAAGGGGGTGAAAAACCTCCTCGCCGGAAGACCAAGGGTTCCTGTCCAACGTTAATCGGGGCAGGGTAAGTCGACCCCTAAGGCGAGGCCGAAAGGCGTAGTCGATGGGAAACGGGTTAATATTCCCGTACTTCTTACAATTGCGATGGGGGGACGGAGAAGGCTAGGTGGGCCTGGCGACGGTTGTCCAGGTTCAAGTGCGTAGGCTGAAGAGTTAGGTAAATCCGGCTCTTCTTAAGGCTGAGACACGACGTCGAGCATCTACGGATGTGAAGTCATTGATGCCATGCTTCCAGGAAAAGCCTCTAAGCTTCAGATTGTAAGGAATCGTACCCCAAACCGACACAGGTGGTCGGGTAGAGAATACCAAGGCGCTTGAGAGAACTCGGGTGAAGGAACTAGGCAAAATGGTACCGTAACTTCGGGAGAAGGTACGCTCTCGACGGTGAAGTCCCTCGCGGATGGAGCTATTGAGAGTCGCAGATACCAGGTGGCTGCAACTGTTTATTAAAAACACAGCACTGTGCAAAATCGCAAGATGACGTATACGGTGTGACGCCTGCCCGGTGCCGGAAGGTTAATTGATGGGGTTAGACTTCGGTCGAAGCTCTTGATCGAAGCCCCGGTAAACGGCGGCCGTAACTATAACGGTCCTAAGGTAGCGAAATTCCTTGTCGGGTAAGTTCCGACCTGCACGAATGGCGTAATGATGGCCACGCTGTCTCCACCCGAGACTCAGTGAAATTGAAATCGCTGTGAAGATGCAGTGTACCCGCGGCTAGACGGAAAGACCCCGTGAACCTTTACTACAGCTTGGCACTGAACATTGACCCTACATGTGTAGGATAGGTGGGAGGCTTTGAAGCGCAGTCGCTAGATTGCGTGGAGCCGTCCTTGAAATACCACCCTTGTAGTGTTGATGTTCTAACGTTGACCCCTTATCGGGGTTGCGGACAGTGCCTGGTGGGTAGTTTGACTGGGGCGGTCTCCTCCCAAAGCGTAACGGAGGAGCACGAAGGTGGGCTAATCACGGTTGGACATCGTGAGGTTAGTGCAATGGCATAAGCCCGCTTGACTGCGAGAATGACAATTCGAGCAGGTGCGAAAGCAGGTCATAGTGATCCGGTGGTTCTGAATGGAAGGGCCATCGCTCAACGGATAAAAGGTACTCCGGGGATAACAGGCTGATACCGCCCAAGAGTTCATATCGACGGCGGTGTTTGGCACCTCGATGTCGGCTCATCACATCCTGGGGCTGAAGTCGGTCCCAAGGGTATGGCTGTTCGCCATTTAAAGTGGTACGCGAGCTGGGTTTAGAACGTCGTGAGACAGTTCGGTCCCTATCTGCCGTGGGCGTTGGAGAATTGAAAGGGGCTGCTCCTAGTACGAGAGGACCGGAGTGGACGAACCTCTGGTGTTCGGGTTGTGTCGCCAGACGCATTGCCCGGTAGCTAAGTTCGGGATCGATAACCGCTGAAAGCATCTAAGCGGGAAGCGAGCCTTGAGATGAGTTCTCCCTGATACTTTAAGTATCCTAAAGGGTTGTCGTAGACTACGACGTTGATAGGCAGGGTGTGTAAGCGTTGTGAGGCGTTGAGCTAACCTGTACTAATTGCCCGTGAGGCTTAACCATACAACACCCAAGGGGTTTTGATGGACTCAATGAAAGAACATTGAATGTGTAAGAACGAGAATTAAACACAGCTTTCCGAATTAAAGAATTTGCTTGGCGACCATAGCGTTTTGGACCCACCTGATTTCCATGCCGAACTCAGAAGTGAAACGAAATAGCGCCGATGGTAGTGTGGGGCTTCCCCATGTGAGAGTAGGACATCGCCAGGCTTTAAATTTGAAAAAGCCCACTCGAAAGAGTGGGCTTTTTTACGTTTCTGGGCTCTGAAAATTACCTAAGCACTCAGAACTCAAACATCTATTGTTAAAGTGTAATGTATTTACTCTCCGCTACTTTCCAAAAAGCCTTCACTAATGGATTCTCTAACTGATTTTTGGTACAGCAGACACCAAGTTCAAACGGCTTAATTGGTAACACTTTTAAGCGATTTATCTTCTCCCTCACTGGGCTATTGTTGATCACGACATCAGGTGCGATACCCACACCGCATCCCAGTGCAACCATACTTACGATGGCTTCATGCCCTGACGTTTGCGCGTAGATTTTCGGCTTTATTTTCATTTGTTTGAGCCAAGTATTGGCTCTATCTCTTGCTGTCCCTGCTTCTGGGAGAATGAATGGAATGACTGACCAGTTTGGTCTTTCTTTTTGTAGCTCCTCCGCAAATGAACTCACGCCGACAGGAGCGATGACAGAAAGTGGTATTTCACTGATCGTTTCAAATGCGATTTTGCTTGGCATCTGCTCAGATTTGGCTGAGATGGCAATATCGGCTTCATCTGCTAGAATTTTGTCGATCGCTTGAGCCGGGTCGCCGGTTGATAGCTTAAATTCGATAAAAGGATGCTGCAGACGAAAATCAGAGATTAACTCTGGCAGGTGGCTGTAGCTTGCAGTAACCGAACAAAATAGACGGATTTCTCCTTTCAATTCGTCCTCTGCTCCCTTTAGGTGACTTTGGTACTGTTGCCATTCGCCAAGAATTTTTAAGGCGACAGGAACCAGTTTTTTGCCTTGGCTCGTTAAATCAACGCTGCGATTGTCCCGCAAAAATAATTGTTGGCTAGTTTCTTCCTCTAGCTTTTGTATTTGTCTGCTCAAGGCTGAAGGACTCACATGCATCGCTGCTGCGGTCTTAGCGAAACTTTTACTCTCACACAGATGAATAAAAAGTTGCAGGCTTTTGATATTCATTAAATCTTCATTTCCATGTTGCATAAATTGCAATAACTAATTGTGAATATATCACTTTAAGCAATTTAATGTCTGTTTTAGTATGAAGTTATTCGGTAAGGCAATTACCGACCTCAATGGAAGAATCTCAAAGGAGCACCCAGATGGCTAATTATTTCAATACCTTAAACTTGCGCGAGCAGTTGGACCAATTAGGTCGTTGTCGCTTTATGGACCGTAGCGAATTTGCTTCAGAAGCGGATTACTTAAAAGGCAAGAAAGTGGTCATCGTAGGTTGTGGTGCTCAAGGTCTTAACCAAGGTCTGAATATGCGTGACTCTGGTCTAGAGGTTGCTTACGCGCTTCGCCAAGCAGCAATTGATGAGCAACGTCAATCTTTCAAAAATGCAAAAGACAACGGTTTTGAAGTAGGTAGCTACGAAACGCTAATTCCACAAGCTGACCTAGTAGTAAACCTTACTCCAGATAAGCAGCACACAAACGTTGTTGAGACGATAATGCCGCTAATGAAAGAAGGCGCAGCGCTAGGTTACTCACACGGCTTCAACGTCGTTGAAGAGGGCATGCAAATCCGTAAAGACCTAACAGTAGTAATGGTTGCACCTAAGTGCCCGGGCACGGAAGTTCGTGAAGAGTACAAGCGTGGTTTCGGTGTTCCAACTCTTATCGCTGTTCACCCAGAGAACGACCCAAAAGGTGAAGGTTGGGATATCGCGAAAGCTTGGGCTGCAGCAACAGGTGGTCACCGTGCAGGCTGTCTAGAGTCTTCTTTTGTTGCTGAGGTGAAATCTGACCTAATGGGTGAGCAAACTATCCTTTGTGGCATGTTGCAGGCTGGCTCTATCGTATGTTATGAGAAGATGATTGCTGATGGTATCGATCCTGGCTACGCAGGCAAGCTTCTTCAATACGGTTGGGAAACCATCACTGAAGCACTGAAGTTTGGTGGTATCACTCATATGATGGATCGCCTAACGAACCCTGCAAAAGTGAAAGCATTTGAACTTTCTGAAGAGCTAAAAGAGCTGATGCGTCCGCTATACAACAAGCACATGGACGATATCATTACAGGTCACTTCTCTAGCACTATGATGGCTGACTGGGCAAACGACGATGCGAACCTACTAGGCTGGCGTGCAGAAACGGGTGAAACTGCTTTCGAAAACTACCCAGAAACTGACGTAGAAATCTCTGAGCAAGAGTACTTCGATAACGGTATCCTGATGGTCGCTATGGTTCGTGCGGGTGTTGAGCTAGCATTCGAAGCAATGACGGCATCTGGCATCATCGATGAGTCTGCTTACTACGAGTCTCTACACGAGCTGCCACTTATCGCAAACACTATCGCACGTAAGCGTTTATACGAGATGAACGTGGTTATCTCTGATACGGCTGAATATGGTAACTACCTATTTGCTAATGTAGCAACGCCGCTACTGCGTGAAAAATTCATGCCTTCTGTTAGTACAGACGTCATTGGTAAAGGTCTAGGTGAAACGTCTAACCAAGTGGATAACGCGACTCTTATCGCTGTGAATGAAACAATCCGCAACCACCCTGTAGAATACATCGGTGAAGAACTACGTGGTTACATGACTGATATGAAGCGTATCGCGGTGGGCGGCTAAATTACTGGCCTTAAGGTTCCATTTCGGTGTCGAAGGTGCTCGTTTACTATCGTAAAGTCCGCGCCTTCTCCTAGAAATGAAACCTTAATACTGCTTAATTTACTTAGTCTCAAGTAACGCAGTAGATAAACTCCAGGCAGACTGGAGTGATAAATACAAAATAAAACACAACATCTAATCAAAAGGCTTGGTCGCCGTTGACCAAGCTTTTTCTTTTTAGCCACTTATGAAACAAGTCGGTTTAATCCTCATAAAGAAAACGCTCCTTTATGAGGAGCGTTTTAACACTTATTTTTCTGCAAGCTTCTCTTCAAGCTCCGCCAATTTCTGTTCCATTTCTGTCAGTTTTTGACGCGTGCGCAGTAAAACTTGAGTTTGAACATCAAACTCTTCGCGGCTTACTACATCTAGCTTATTCAGTTGGCCTTGGATTACTTGGCGAACCTTCTGATCAACATCAGAACCCAACTCTTTTACAGGTTGAGGCATTGAGTCGTGAATCTGTTTAGCAATTTGCTCTAATTTCTTTGGGTCAAACATAGTGGCTAAAACTCCTTTTGATTTGCCCTCATTTTAAGTAAATGATACGTGAAAGTCGCCATTTAGATGGCAAAAAAAGAGAGCGGCAATAAAAAAGGTCACCGAAGTGACCTTTTTGAATGCCTTAAAAGCTTATCTGTTATCCGCTAATTCACGGTGTGCTGCTTTCGCTTCATCAACTCGTGCTAACTTCTCCAAGTCTTTGTCTTCAACAAATACTGGCAGTGGTTTGTGTTTTTCAGCTAAGTAGCTGTAAATCACAGGTAGTACGAATAGTGTGAACAATGTACCGATTGCAAGGCCAGCAACGATGACGATGCCGATACTGAAACGTTGCGCGGCACCTGCACCGGTAGCGTACATCAGCGGGATCAGACCTGCGATCATCGCTGCGGTTGTCATTAGGATAGGGCGAAGACGCACTTTCGCAGCCTCCATCACCGCATCAATACGAGACAGTTTATTATGTAACTGCTCTTCTTTGGCTACTTCACAGATCAAGATACCATGCTTGGTGATCAGGCCGACCAGCGTGATCAAACCAACCTGCGAGTAGATGTTCATCGAGGCAGTACCCCACGCCAACGCGATCAAGGCACCACATATTGCTAGCGGTACAGATACCATGATGACAATAGGGTCGCGGAGTGATTCAAATTGAATCGCCAGAACGAGGAAGATGATCGCAAGTGCAAGACCAAAGGTTGCATACAAGGCACTACCTTCTGTCACAAACTGACGAGATTCGCCCATGTAATCGTGGTTATAGCCTGCAGGCAGTTTGGTTTGTGCGATATTTTCAAACCAATTAACTGCATCTCCCATCGAGACACCAGGGCCAGTAACTGCACCTACAGTCGCTGAGTTTAACTGGTTGAAGTGTGGCAAAGAGCGAGGCTCGGCCACCACATCGATGGTAATCAGACTACCTAATGGAACCGCTTTACCATCTACAGAGCGTACATAGTAGTTCTTCATCGATTCTGGGTTTAGACGCCATTTACGCTCAACCTGAGGAATTACCTCATAAGAACGGCCATTTAGGTCGATACGGTTTACATAGCCATCTGCCATCATCGTACTGAGGGTGATACCTATGTCTTGCATAGTCACACCGTAGGCACCCGCTTTGTCTTTATCGATCTTGATCTTCATCGTTGCAGAATCATATTTCAGATCCAGATCGGAATAGACAAACATTGGACTGCTTGCTACTTCTGACAGAATGTCATTTGCAACGGTAAACAAACTTTCAAAATTGTTTGGTGTTGTAATTACGAACTGTACAGGAAGGCCTGAACCAGCACCTGGTAGCTCCGGCATTTCGTAGGCAGCAATAGACATTCCCGGAATGCTCGAAACAAGCCCACCAACACGCTGTTTGATTTCTGCTTGGCTCGCTTCTCGTTCGCCCCATGGTTTGAGTGTAGCTAAACCAAACGCTTGATTAGAATCCGGAACACCGTTAAATACCTGAGCGTATTCTACTTCTGGTTGAGCAGAGAGAATCTTATTCACATCATCCATGGTGTTTTGGATGTAGTCCAAATTCGAATTCGATGGTGCGGTCCCTATGAGCACAACAACACCTTTATCTTCAGAAGGAGCTAGTTCACTAGGAATAAACTTGAATAAAACAGGTAGGCTTGCAAATACAATAATGGCAAATACGATCACCACTGGTCGGCTCGCCATTACTGCTTTTAACATATTTGCGTAGCGATTAGTCATGCCATCAAGGATATGGTGAACTTTTTGCTCAAACTTGCTCGGCTTTTCGTTCGCCTTCAGCATCTTTGAACACATCATAGGTGATAGCGTTAAAGCGATGATACCGGACACAAATACCGAACCTGCTAGCGTTAAAGCGAACTCTTTGAACAACGAGCCCGTAATACCGCCCATCAACGCGATTGGTGCGTATACCGCACCTAGCGTTAATGTCATCGCAATAACTGGCACAGCAATTTCGCGCGTACCAATGATTGCTGCACGGAATGGTGACTCGCCTTCTTTGATATGACGGTCCACGTTTTCTAGCACCACGATCGCGTCATCCACCACCAGGCCGATGGCAAGTACCATCGCTAGTAGTGTCATTAAGTTCCAAGAGAAGCCCATTGCCTGCATAACCATCGCCACACCAATCAAAGAGAGTGGAATAGTGACGATAGGAATGATGACCGCACGGAACGAACCTAGGAACAGTGTGATCACTACAAGTACGATAATTGCCGCTTCAAGAATCGTTTTCACTACTTCGTGAATTGACTCGTTGATCGCAATGGTAGAGTCGTACATCACGTTCATTTTGATGTTACTTGGTAAGTTGCGCTCAAGTTGAGGTAATAATTCAAGCACATCAGCAGCGATGTTGATTGGGTTGGCACTTGGCGCGGCGTTGATTGCAGCAACCACGGCTTCTTGGCCGTTTGCACTTGCACGGTAAACGTCGTGACTCTTCTCAAGTGTTACCTTGGCGATATCACCTAAGCGAATAACGTCCCCTTCACCCGTTTTTACGACCAACGCTTCAAGTTCAGCAACGTTTGATACCTGAGTATCCGCGCTACCGTTATAAAGCACGAACTCACCCGTCGCTTGACCCGTCGCAGATTGGTAGTTGTTGGCGTTAAGAACGCTCATCACATCCGTTGCAGTCAGCTTTAACGCGCCCATTTTTGCTGGATCTAGCCATACGCGCAGCGCGTATTTCATACCACCGTAAAGGTCAACTTTTGATACACCATTTACAGTGAATAGCTGTGGGTTGATTACACGCTCAAGGTAGTCGGTGATCTGGCTGGAAGACAACTCGTCACTGGTAAAACCAATATACAATACCGCGGTAGTAGAACCGGTCGACATCGTTACGGTCGGGTCTTCGGCTTCTTTTGGAAGCTGGGAACGTACCGAGTTAGTTTTCGCTAAGATGTCAGCCAATGCCGCGTTTGGGTCGGTATTCAACTTCATGTTGACAGTAATGGTTGATTTACCTAACACCGATTGCGAGGTCATATAATCAATATTATCGGCTTGCGCCACCGCTTGCTCCAATGGCTGAGTAATAAAGCCCTGGATCAAGTTGGCACTTGCACCGTAGTAACTGGTGGTCACAGTGACCACTGTATTCGTCATTTCAGGGTATTCACGAACTTGCATTTTGAACACGGCTTGCAAACCAAGCAATGCAATCAAAAAACTGATCGATACCGCTAAAACTGGACGTTTTATAAAAACATCTGTAAAGCGCATGATGCCTCCAACTTAAAGCATTGGTGTTTCAGCAGGTGGGGTAGTTGCATCGCTTTCGACAATGCTTACTTTTGCGTGGTTACTTAAACGGACTTGACCCGATGTCACCACTACATCACCTGGCTTCACGCCTTCTAGAATGTGTGCGATATCTTTAGAGCGTTCGCCAACTTTTACCACATGCTGCTTAACGCGTTTCTCGCCATCTTCTTCCGTTACGATGTAAACATTGTCGCCGTATAGCGTAAACGTGATCGCAGTTTGAGGCAGAGTGACCTGATTTTCTAATTTAGGCAGAATGATGTTTGCACGTGCGAACATACCACTACGCAGTTTGCCATCACTGTTAGGGATATCTGCTTGAACCTGAATCAAGCCACTTTGTACGTTAACCGCAGGCTCAATCGCAGAAATTGAACCTTTGAAAGGCTGTTCTGGGTAGGCATCCACGAAGATATCCACTTCTTGGTCGATGTTGATACGTGAGATATCGGTTTGCGGCACGGTAAAGCGTAAGCGCATCACGCTGGTGTCTTCCAGGCGAACAATATCAGTACCCGCTTGTAGGTACTGACCTAGGTACACGTTACGAATACCTACCACACCATCAAATGGCGCTTTGATTTCGCGTCGGTCGATGGTCGCTTTCAAGCTTTCAATGTCCGCTTTTAAGGAGAAGTAGTTCGCTTCTGCTTCGTCATACGCTTCTTTAGAAATAGAGCCTTTTTTAAATAGCCCTTGGTAGCGTTTGTATTTCGCTTCTGCTGCTGGCAACTTGGCTTGCGAGCTCTTTAAATTCGCTTTCTCAACGTCAGAGTCAAGCAGTACTAATGGCTGGCCTGCTTTGACTTGAGTACCGGAATCAAATGCGATTTTGTCGATAACACCGCTAGTTTCATTAGCAACGGTAACCCCTTGGTTTGGTTCAATAAAGCCAATTGCCTCTATAGCAGGAACCCAATCAACCGCTTGTACTTCAGTTACGGTTACTGGGAATGCTGGTTCAGGGCGATTGGCAAACTGCTCCATTTTGTCTTTGATATCAATTAGCCTGTATGTCACAACACTACCAAAAAGTAATAAAACAATTGATAGCATCAAAATCCACTTTTTCATTCTATTAAGAACTCCAAGTTAGTGTTTAATAATTGCATCCCAACTGGCTTCGATAGCAGCTTCTAATGCCGCCTTATCCAGCTGATAAAATCCCAAAGCGTGTTTCCTAGCAAGCGCAACACTTGCCTCAAAACTCAATCCAGAAAGTACTTCGTTATCGAGAGGTTTAAATACGCCCTCTTCTTTCCCCTGATTAAAAAGAAGATCTACTTGGGCAAACATTTGTCTTTCAAGTTCCCGAGCTTTGCTACTATTTGAACAGGGTAGAGACTCATATTGAACTCGATTGCTGAGCGCATTTAAATTCGAGCTCGCTAGATTCCAAATATTGAGCCACATGGTTCGATATCGCTGTTTTAAAGGCATCTCTTCACTCACGCCCAGTTGCACAGCCGTAGCGACGCGCTTTGCAACGTTAAGGCGTAACTCCTCCAAAAGATGTTCTTTATCTGAGAAATAACGATAAATCGTTCCTGCTGCGACACCTGCTTCATTGGCGAGCTTTTGCATGGAAAGTCCTTGAAAGCCCGATTCAGCAATGAGTTGCTCTGCAGCGACTAAGATTTGTTCTCGCTTATCTACAGCAGGGTTATCCTTCATAATCCTACCACCAGTGAATGAACGTTCATTCATTATAGCTCAAATACCCGCCTTTTATGCAACAGAATGTTGCGCTTGTTGGTATGAAAATTACAAGAAATCAGCGTAGCTTTCACGAGGCCACCCCTTTATCATAGGCGCCACATTTATCACCCGCAGAGAATTTCTATGAAGCTGAACCCTAGTCAAGATGAAGCCGTGAAATACGTGTCTGGTCCATGCCTAGTGCTAGCTGGTGCTGGCTCGGGCAAAACTCGTGTTATTACCAATAAAATCGCTTATCTGGTTCAGCAATGTGGCTACAAAGCGCGTAATATTGCAGCGGTGACGTTTACCAACAAAGCGGCGCGTGAAATGAAAGAACGTGTCGGCCAAACGTTGGGGAAAGCCGAGTCTAAAGGTTTGATGGTATCAACGTTCCACACCTTGGGATTAAACATCATCAAACGCGAATACAAGCATTTAGGGTTGAAAGCGGGCTTTTCACTGTTTGATGACCAAGACCAACTGGCGCTACTCAAGGAACTTACCGAAAAGCAGCTTGATGGTGATAAAGATCTGCTACGTCAGCTTCTGAGTTGTATTTCCAATTGGAAAAACGACATGTTGACGCCAGAGCAAGCCAAAGCGCGTGCGCAAGGTGAGCAGCAACAATTGTTTGCGTTCTGCTTTGATATGTACCAAAAGCAAATGAAAGCCTATAACGCGCTCGATTTTGATGACCTAATTTTGATGCCCGTCTTACTCTTGCGCAATCATGAAGACGTTCGTCAACGTTGGCAGAACCGTATCCGCTATCTATTGGTCGATGAGTACCAAGATACCAACACGAGTCAATATGAGTTGGTGAAATTAATCGTCGGTGAACGTGGGCGATTGACGGTCGTAGGAGATGATGACCAGTCCATTTATTCATGGCGTGGTGCGAAACCTCAGAATCTAGTCTTGCTGGGTGAAGATTACCCGAATTTGCGATTGATTAAGTTGGAGCAAAACTACCGCTCAACGAGTCGAATCCTGCGTGCGGCCAACATTTTGATAGCCAACAACCCTCACGTCTATGAGAAGTCCTTATTTTCAGAAATTCCTGACGGTGAAAAACTCAAAGTGTTGTTGGCTAAAAATGAAGAGCATGAGGCTGAGCGTGTCACGGGGGAGTTGATTGCACACAAATTCTTGAATCGAACCGACTATCGTGATTACGCAATTTTGTACCGTGGTAACCACCAATCGCGCTTAATTGAAAAGTCTCTGATGCAAAACCGTGTGCCGTATAAAATTTCTGGCGGCACCTCGTTTTTTGCACGAGCAGAAATTAAAGACATCATGGCGTATTTGCGTGTTTTGGTTAATCCAGATGACGACAATGCATTCTTACGTATTGTGAATACACCACGACGTGAAATTGGCCCAGTAACGTTAGAAAAGCTAGGCAGTTATGCCAATATGCGTGGGAAGAGCCTGTTTGAGTCGAGTTTTGAAATGGGGCTCGAACAGCACTTAACGGGACGCGGCCTGGAAAACTTACGTCGTTTCACCCAATGGTTAGTGGCGATTGCTGACCAAGCTGAGCGTGGTGATACCGTCGAAGCGGTTCGTTCGCTAGTTCGTGATATCCATTATGAAGATTGGCTATACGAAACTTCAGCAAGCCCGAAAGCCGCTGAAATGCGAATGAAGAACGTTTCTGATCTTTACTCCTGGATAGTGGCGGACCTAGAAGGTGACAACTACGATCAAGAAGAGAAAACGTTAAAAGAAGTCGTTCAGCGTTTGACCTTGCGTGACATGATGGAACGTGGCGAAGAAGATGAAGACAGTGATGCAGTACAACTGATGACCTTGCACGCATCAAAAGGCCTTGAGTTCCCATATGTATACTTAATTGGGTCCGAAGAAGGTATTTTACCGCACCAAACCAGTATTGATGAAGACAACGTCGAAGAAGAGCGTCGTCTGATGTATGTTGGCATTACCCGTGCGCAGCGTGAACTGACTTTCACTATGTGCAAAGAGCGTCGACAGTTCGGCGAGTTGATCAAACCGACGCAAAGCCGCTTTTTGGATGAGTTGCCATTTGATGACGTTGAATGGGAAGTAAACAAAAAGCCAGTATCAGCAGAAGAGCGTATGGCGAAAGGTCAGGCGCACATTGCCAATATTCGAGCAATGTTTAAGAAGTAGAGTAACCTTGTTCTCACTGACTAAAAACAAAAAGGCTTGCCAGTTGGCAAGCCTTTTTCGTTGATGTCTTTACTTATAGACCTTCAATCATGTGGTCGATTGCTGCGATGATTTCATCGTCAGAACAGTCCATACAGGTTCCTTTGGCAGGCATCGCATTGAAGCCTTCTAACGCGTGCTTCACTAACGTCTCTTTGCCTTGTGCAATACGCGGTGCCCAGTCATCGGCATTACCTGTTTTAGGTGCGCCGTTTACACCAGATGCGTGACAAGCAATACAAAAAGTACCATAAACTGTGGCGCCATCACGTGGACCGGTTGGTTCTTCTTTCACTGGCTCAGAACCCGCTAGATAAACATCACCGACAGGTTGGATGCGTTCTGCGATCGCATCGTATTCAGTTTGGCTGATGTCAGAAGCTAAAGCTGCCGTAGAAAACGTTAAGGCAGCGAACAAAACGCTAATCATTTGTCGAGACATATCCATTAAACCCACTTCACATTCCCGAGGTAAGTGACTTACCTATTTATATAGTTAGAGTATTAATGCCGAGCAGAGAAATCACTAAATTCCACTGAATGGCATAGAATGATTAGACAACTTGGTTGCAGCTGTTAAATCAATGTAAATAATGGGTGATTATATCCCGATAACTTGTTGCAATAAACAACAAGTTATCCATGACAGGGCGTGAATCACATCAAAAATTCAGTTTAAAGGAAGATAACTGTCGAAAAAGAGACCAAACGATAAAAAAAGTAAAAAAAGTACTAGACGGCATAGTGTGATATCCGTATTATTCCACTCCGCCGATAGGGCATGCGCCCGTAGCTCAGTTGGATAGAGCGTTGGCCTCCGGAGCCAAAGGTCGAAGGTTCGAATCCTTTCGGGCGTACCATTGCCTCGGAGGATACATCGGTAAAAATCAGTGGTGGCTATAGCTCAGTTGGTAGAGCCCCGGATTGTGATTCCGGTTGTCGCGAGTTCAAGTCTCGTTAGCCACCCCATTCTTTCTTTTTTAGATTGAATGCGGTAGCATTGCTCCCAATCTTGATTAAATCAAGATAAAACATCGTCGGTGAATAGCGCAGTTTGGTAGCGCATCTGGTTTGGGACCAGAGGGTCGGGGGTTCGAATCCCTCTTCACCGACCACTATTTAGTTTATGGCTGAGATAGCGGTAAACATGACAATTTGATGGTGGCTATAGCTCAGTTGGTAGAGCCCCGGATTGTGATTCCGGTTGTCGCGAGTTCAAGTCTCGTTAGCCACCCCATTCTTTATTTAAAGAATACATGCTCGGTGAATAGCGCAGTTTGGTAGCGCATCTGGTTTGGGACCAGAGGGTCGGGGGTTCGAATCCCTCTTCACCGACCACTATTAGAAAGCCTGCTTTTTAGCAGGCTTTCGTCGTTTTAGAGTTTATTACATCGCTTGGGCGACTATTAGTCGACAGTATTTCAAAGGATTTGAACCCAAGTGGGGTTCGCCTGAAGTTAGAATACGGCTCTTCACCGACCGCTATTTAGAGCCCCAGTCGAAAGACTGGGGCTTTTTTGCATCTACCCTCTTAAAAGCATCTGCATTCGATTTCAATTTCACCAAAAGTGTACAGCTCTAGGGGCTTTTGACCACCTATGATCCAAATGCTTTTCGAGCGGACAAAATAAACCCCAGAACGACGTCTGGGGTTTTGTGTTTTTCTAATCCACTACTTTTATTGGGCGAGTGTTTTAAGGATTTCTCTCAGCTCTACCGTTTCTTGGATTTCAAAATTTGGCGTTATATCTGTTGAGTTACTTGCGCCTGTCGCATTTACCCACACACTCAAAATGCCCATATTGTTAGCGCCTGCTATATCTGCTGGTAAAGAGTCGCCAATGTGCAGGGCTTCTTCTGGTTTTACTTCGACCAAGTCGAGCGCTTTTTGGAAAATGCTCGCAGCGGGCTTCTCTTCAGGCTCTTCTCCCCCCACAATAATATGGTCCACCCAGTCGCTCATCTGTGTCGCGCTGAGTTTAGGGTGTTGAGAAAAAATCGGGCCGTTAGTGATCACGACGAGTTTATAATGCTGACGAAGGTCGCTGAGCATTTCTTTTACACCAGGGAAGAAAGTGAACGCGCCCATACGTGCAGAGTCAAAGTAGTCTTGAGCTTGTTGAGCCTCTTCGGCATTAATGCTGACTCCGTGCTCCGCCAATATGTTTTGGATCAGGCCACAACGGAACGCGTTTTCATCAGGTAGCAGAGCCACAAGGTGAGGGAATTCCGCATTCAGCTTCTTGTACACACCCTGTAAGTAGCGCTGTAAAAAAGCTTGTGGTTCGGTAACTTGCGGGTAGGTCTTATGAATCCAAGTCGTAAACTTTTGTCCTGCAACTTTATCGGCTTGTGACGTCGCACATAAAGTCTCGTCCATATCAAAAAAAATCGCTTTAAGCACAGGGGCTCCTTTCATTTACAGCTTGGATCTAACATTGATTATCTATTATCCCACTCTCAATTGTGTCGTAAAGGGTTAAAATCGACGTGCTTCACCTACACTGGGAGAGTGATGGTAACCGCATTTTCTTTTGTTTAGTCAACAAACCGCTTAAGCGGCGCATAATCGTCGTCGACAGAGGATTTGTGTGGTTTTGCTGTTGTGTTCACGTTTTAGCCTATCCTTTCTCTTTCTAAGTTTGGCTTTTTATATTTGCCGACTATTTTATTAATAGTTTTTTATGTTGAAAAATTGCTTTTCGCATACGATATTGTTTGTTAAATGTTAATAATTGCACATGAATAGTATGGTTAATGGTCCCGGTTGGCTCGTGCTTATTTTTAGAGCATTTTTCTAGTTTTATTGGTGCATGGCGCACAAAAATAGTGTGATATGAAAATGGTTAAATACTTGTTAATGCATTTTTATTCGCTCATTGTGCGTTTATTTAATGTTTTCTCGGCGGAATATACTTTAATTGTTGCTTTTTTGTGTGATTTTTGCCAAATTGTTTCCGCATTAAGATTTCAGAGTATTATTCTGAATTTGAACGGATTCATTCAGGTGATGAATGGTGCCTTTGGCGCGATTCGATACCACAGACAAGGCAGTAGAGGTCTGAAATGTCACTATTAGAAGTGAAAAACCTTCGTATTGAATACCCATCCCGACACGGCGTTCACGCTGCCGTGAAGTCACTTTCTTTTCATATTGAACGTGGTGAAATCGTGGGTGTTGTTGGCGAATCAGGTGCGGGTAAATCCACCGTTGGTAACGCCGTTATTGATTTGCTTAGCCCTCCAGGTCGCGTTGCTAGCGGCGATGTTTTCTTGGATGGAGAAAAAATTTCTGGTTTATCACCAGAAGCGATGCGTAAGGTTCGCGGATCGAAGATTGGTTTTATTTTCCAAGATCCAATGACCTCACTTAACCCACTTTTTACGGTTGAGCAGCAGCTGAAAGAGACGATCCACGCCAACATGAAAGTCTCTGATGAAGAGGCGTATCAACGTGCGCTTTCTCTAATGCAGCAAGTTGGCATCCCGCAGCCAGAAAACCGCTTAAAACAATACCCACACCAATTCTCTGGTGGTATGCGTCAGCGTGTCGTCATTGCGATTGCTTTGGCTGGTGAGCCAGATCTGATCATCGCCGATGAGCCAACCACGGCACTGGACGTATCAATCCAAGACCAAATCCTCAACTTGATCCGAGAATTGTGTATCAAGAACAATGTCGGCTGTATGCTGGTTACTCACGATATGGGTGTGGTCTCCAACGTCACGGACCGCGTCGCGGTAATGTATCGTGGTGACTTGGTGGAGTTTGGGCCAACAGCCAAAGTGTTGGGCGATCCTGATCACTCCTACACTCGCAGCCTAATTTCAGCCGTTCCACGTTCAGACAGAAAGCTAGATCGCTTCCCTTTGGTAAGCTACATCGAAGAAGCGGCAGAAATGGAGCCACTCGACATCAAGAATCACTGGCTAGGACAAAGTCAGGATGAGCGCGAGTACACAGGCCCGCTTTTAGACGTGAAGAACGTTAATCTACGCTTTGTCACCAAAGACTCTTTATTTGAAAGCCGTCGCGAATACGTGCAGGCATCCAATAATGTGAGCTTTGAAGTGCATGAAGGCGAAACCTTTGGTTTGGTGGGTGAGTCTGGCTCTGGAAAATCAACCATTGCGCGAGTCATTGCTGGTTTATACCAACCTAACTCTGGTCAGGTGAAGTTTGAGGGTATTGACCTGACAGCTTTAACCTCTGAGAAAGAACGCCGCCCAATGCGTCGTCAGATGCAGATGGTGTTCCAAAACCCGTATACCTCAATGAACCCTCGTATGAAGGTATTCGATATTATTGCTGAGCCAATCCGTTTTCATAAACTGACGAAAAACGAGTCGGAAACTCGCCAAATCGTGAATGACCTTCTCGATCATGTTGGTTTGGGCCGCATGGCTGGGCTTAAGTACCCTCATGAATTCTCCGGTGGTCAGCGTCAGCGTATTTCTATTGCGCGTGCGTTGGCGACTCGTCCTCGACTTTTGATTTGTGATGAACCGACATCGGCACTGGACGTATCGGTACAGGCACAAATTCTAAACTTGCTGAAAGATCTGCAAAGTGAGCTGAACTTGACTATGTTGTTTATCAGCCACGATTTACCTGTTATTCGCCAGATGTGTGATCGAGTAGGTGTGATGCAAATGGGGACACTGTTAGAAGTGGCACCAACAGAACAGTTATTCACGGCACCTCAACACGAATACAGCAAAAAATTGATTTCTCTGATGCCTGAATTTACAGGCTTGCGAGAAGAGATCGAAACGGCATAAACCAAGCAACTTGCTTGGCTAACCTTTAGTCATAACAAAGACGCAAACACAACAACAAGGGATCCGTATCCCCGCATGAAGGAGTTATGCAAATGAAAACCATGAAAAGCAAATTAGCAGTGGCGCTAATGGCGGCGGGCCTAAGCTTTAATGCACTGGCAGCAGATATCAAAGTTGGCTACGCAGCTGACCCAGTATCGCTTGACCCACATGAGCAGCTATCAGGTGGCACACTGCAAATGTCACACATGGTATTTGATCCGTTGGTTCGCTTTACTCAAAAAATGGATTTCGAACCTCGCCTAGCGGAAAGTTGGGAACGCATTAACGATACTACTGTTCGTTTCAAACTGCGTGAAGGTGTGAAGTTCCACTCTGGTAATACCCTAACGGCTGACGACGTTGTATGGACGTTTGAGCGTCTACAAAGTTCTCCTGATTTTAAAAACATTTTCGACCCGTACGAGAAAATCGTCAAAGTGGACGACAACACGTTCGATCTTGTAACCAAAGGTCCTTACCCACTAGTGCTGCAAACTGCAACGTACATTTTCCCTATGGACAGCAAGTTCTACACGGGTAAAACAGCAGACGGCAAAGACAAGTCTGAGCTAGTGAAGCACGGTAACTCATTCGCATCGACTAACGTTTCTGGCACGGGTCCGTTCATCGTGACATCACGTGAGCAGGGCGTAAAAGTGGAATTTGAACGCTTTAAAGATTACTGGGACAAAGAGTCGAAAGGTAACGTTGATAAGCTAACGCTTGTTCCAATCAAAGAAGATGCGACTCGTGTAGCTGCGCTACTTTCTGGCGGCGTTGACATGATTCACCCGGTAGCACCAAACGATCACAAACGTGTGAAAGACGCAGACGGCATCGATCTAGTAACGCTACCAGGTACTCGTATCATCACGTTCCAACTAAACCAAAACAGCAACGAAGCACTGAAAGACGTTCGCGTTCGCCAAGCGATTGTTCACGCAATCAACAACGAAGGCATCGTGAAGAAAATCATGAAAGGCTTCGCGACAGCAGCTGGCCAGCAGAGTCCAACTGGCTACGTTGGTCACGATGACAAGCTAGTACCTCGCTACGATCTGAAGAAAGCAAAACAACTGATGAAAGAAGCGGGTTACGAGAACGGCCTGACGCTAACTATGATTGCGCCAAACAACCGCTACGTAAACGATGCGAAAGTAGCGCAAGCGGCGGCGGCAATGTTGTCTAAGATTGGCATCAAGGTTGATCTGAAAACTATGCCAAAAGCGCAATACTGGCCTGAGTTTGATAAGTGTGCGGCAGACATGCTGATGATTGGTTGGCACTCGGATACAGAGGACTCGGCAAACTTCAACGAGTTCCTAACCATGACTCGTAACGAAGAAACCGGTCGTGGTCAGTACAACTGTGGTCACTACTCAAACCCAGAAATGGACAAAGTGGTTGAAGCTGCAAACGTAGAGACGGACCCTGCGAAACGTGCAGCAATGCTGAAAGGTGTCGAAGCGACGCTATACAACGATGCTGCATTCGTACCGCTACACTGGCAAAGTGAAGCGTGGGGTGCGAAGTCTAATGTGAAAGCCGCAGACATCGTGAACCCAATGGTAATGCCTTACTTTGGCGACCTAGTTGTCGAGTAATCATACTTAGTCATGACAGAGAGGGGCGCCAGTCCTTCTCTGTTTTCGACACTTGGCTCGGTTTTGTTTCAGTCGGATTGAGCCAGTTTTACAGACTGAATTTTCTCTCTAAGTTTAGAGATCTATGGATAGTTAAGGGGCAAGGAATGTTTTCGTTTCTGGTCAAGCGCCTGTTTCAGGCACTGATAGTGATGTTTGTGATCAGTTTGGTGGCGTTTGCCATTCAGGACAACCTGGGTGATCCGCTGCGTGAGCTTGTAGGTCAGTCGGTTTCGGAATCGGAGCGCCAAGCGCTACGCGACGAATTGGGCCTGAACGATCCCTTTATCACAAAGTACACGCGCTTTGTGGGTAATGCACTGCAAGGTGATTTGGGTACATCATACTTTTTCAAGCGACCTGCGGTTGAGGTGATCCTCGATAAGCTGGTGGCAACATTAGAGCTCGTGTTTGGCGCGACGCTCATCATTATCGTTTTCTCTATACCGCTCGGGGTGTATTCCGCGATTCACCCGAAGAGTGTCTTTACCAAATTTGTTATGGCGATGAGTAGTGTCGGCATCTCGATTCCGGTGTTCCTAACCGCAATCATGCTAATGTACGTCTTCTCCATCGAACTCGGCTGGCTGCCTTCCTACGGGCGAGGTGAAACCGCTAACGTGCTCGGTTGGGAATCTGGCTTCTTTACCATCGATGGTATTAAGCACCTTATCCTGCCGTGTATTGCGCTAGCGTCTATCATGCTGCCGTTGTTCATCCGTCTGGTACGTTCAGAAATGCTGGAAGTACTGAGCTCGGAATACATTAAGTTCGCCAAAGCAAAAGGTTTGAACTTACAAAAGATTTATTACCAACATGCACTTAAGAACACCATGCTGCCAGTATTGACGGTAGGTGGCGTGCAGATTGGTACCATGGTGGCTTACACCATCCTAACCGAAACCGTATTCCAGTGGCCGGGTACAGGCTTTCTTTTCCTAGAGGCAATCAACCGTGTCGATACACCGTTGATCACAGCTTACGTTATCTTTGTTGGTCTGATTTTCGTGGTAACCAATACCATCGTTGATTTGCTGTACGGCATCATCAACCCAACTGTGAACTTAACTGGAAAAGGAGCTTAATAATGAGCCAATCAAATGTAACACCAGCTCCTGAAGCCGCTCCATCTGCATGGCAGCGTTTTAAAGAGTCGGACTTCTTGTATTACTTCAAGCGCGACAAAGTGGCGATGGCAAGTTTTACGGTCTTTATGATGTTCTTAGTGTTGGCATTAGCTGCGCCAATTCTAGCTCCGACTGACCCGTATGATCTGACGTCTATCGACATCATGGATTCAGAGCTACCACCGTCTTGGATGGAAGAGGGCGATGAGCGTTTTGTTCTTGGTACTGATGAGCAAGGCCGTGATATTTTATCGACCATTCTTTATGGTTCTCGTCTGTCTTTGACGATCGGCTTTTTAGCCGTCGGTCTTCAGTTGATTCTGGGTATCATCATTGGTTTGTCGGCGGGTTACTTCGGTGGTCGTATCGATAGCTTCTTGATGCGCTTTGCGGATGTTCAACTATCGTTCTCAACCATGATGGTGGCGATCATCGTATCGGCCATTTTCAAAGCCAGCTTTGGCAGCGATTTTTACAGCCAATATGCGGTGGTGATGCTGGTGGTGATCATCGGTGTGGCTGAATGGCCGCAATACGCACGTACCATTCGTGCTTCAGTACTGGCTGAGAAGAAGAAGGAATACGTAGAAGCGGCACGAGTGATGGGCTTTAAAGCGCCACGCATCATGTTCCGTCACATCCTGCCAAACTGTCTATCACCAATCTTGGTTATCTCGACGGTACAGGTAGCGAATGCGATCATGTCGGAAGCGGCACTGTCATTCCTAGGTTTGGGTCTTCCTGTTGATCAGCCGTCACTAGGTGCGCTGATCAGCATCGGCTTTAACTACATCTTCTCAGGTGCGTGGTGGATTACTGCATTCCCAGGCATCGTGTTGGTTACACTGGTTCTGGTTATCAACTTATTGGGTGACTGGTTACGAGATGTATTCAACCCGAAACTGTACAAAGGTTAAGAATTTTCCCGCCAAGCGTTGTAAATTCGCTTAATTCCTTCCTAAACTGAGAGCCGGATGCAAATTCCGGCTCTTTTTTTGCTAGTTATTCTTTGTTCACATTTTTTTGGCGCTTTGCCGCCATAATGACCTTACCCACTAATTTAGAGTGAAGTGTATGGAAATGAAGAAGGCACAACACCCATCTCGTATCTTCCAAGCAAGCCTAGCTTTCGGCTTGTTGCTGGTATGCGCCCAGTTTTCTAGCCCAGTATCGGCGGAGGAGTTCCTTTGCCAAGCTACTCAAGCGAGCGAGAAAGAACTGCCGATGCTTGAGAAAACGTGCCCAATTGGTAACGGAGTATGGGGAAAGAAAGTGCCGCAAGGAGGCAACTACCTCTACTGGATTCAATGCGGATTACTACCAAAGCCAATGTCACTCGCGAAAGCAAAGCCGCTTTACAGCAAGATTACGACTGACGTGTGGATGAAGCCGGAGTCCAAAGGTTATCGCTGTTTGATTGGGCCTTACAAAGATCTGTTTGATGCGAGAGGGGATTTGCGAGGAGTCAAAACCTTGTCGAATTACAAAGAGGCGTTCATCCGCGTGGTTGGAAAAGAGAATAAACAGTCTACGACTCCATCTAAACCCGCTGTGCCGTCGAAATCAGCCGCATCTTCGGTTAAGCCAACACCGACGGTGACCCCGAAATCCGCGCCAGTTCCTGCCGTGCGAGCTGATACCGACGCCTTTACAGCGCCGGTAGAGAAGTCAAAGACCGCGGCAAAAAATACACGTGATAATTCTTCTTCCAAGCCTGTTGCTAAGACCAAAGCGAAGCCAGTTGTGAGCGGGAATGATAACATTGAAGTTCGGTTGAGAACCTCCTTACAAGGCAAAATGTACGTGGTGCCATATTTACTCGACCACCACAATCAGTTTTACATGGAATACGGCAAGCCGTGGAATCGTCTCAACTACGAAAACTCGCAAAAAGTATGTCAGCAACTGGGTATGAGCTTAGCCAGCCCTGCAGAATTCAAAGTGTTGAGGGCGTCTGGTGTGATGGAAAAAAATCAATGGCCACTGCAACTGCCGTATTGGGGCAAAGGTAAGAAAGGTTTGTTCGCAGATCGTGAGCCAAACCAGCTCACCGGAACCTCATTATTGAACGTGGTGTGCGTGAAATAACCGTTATTCATCCTTAATACTTCAAGACATTTCAGGACGAAATACGATTTTCAAAAAGAAAAAAGTATCCGCCGGCATAGCTGGTGGTTTTTCATATACGCCTATAAGGCTCTCCTATCGGCAGCTCCCTAGCAGGCGCTTAGTGCCATTTGCATATGACTATTTCCGGCGACCCGTAAACGGGCTACCTGAATACGGGATCGACAATTGTTGCTCTCCCACTTTATCCTGCTCTAGTTGGTGCTTTATGTAACTTTGTATCTTGCCGGTGTTTTTTCCTACCGTATCTGCATAAGACCCTCGACACCAAAATTCTGATTCCTGTATTTGAACTTCAAATCGCTCATATAGCATCAGGCTACTTTTTCCTTTCAAATACCCTATAAATGATGAAACACTCATCTTCGGTGGTATTTCTAAAAGCATATGAATATGATCTGCGCAGCATTCCGCTTCAACAATATTTACACTTTTCCATTCACATAGTTTTCTAAGTATCTGGCCTACTGCCCTTCGTTTCTCACCATAGAACACCTGCCTTTGGTACTTTGGTGCAAAAACTACATGATATTTACAATTCCATCACATGTGCGCTAAGCTCTTTTCGTCCCCCACTGGGACCTCCTTCAATTCTTAGTTAACTCTTGCAGTTGCCAGACCACAAGACGTTTTTATTAAATTGAAAGGGGTATATAACTGATTTATAGCTGTAAGCTTTACGGAATCCCCAGCCTAGCAGGGGGGGGGGGCTCTGTACAATAAGAGAGCCCCGCGATACGGGGCTTTTTACAATGTTACTTCTTAAAGCTGAAGATCACTCGCTCACCTTCGTCAAGGCGTTTAGGTTTTGCTTCGATAGTGTAAAGCCCAGCAGGAATAGCTTCTTCTTGATTGAACGGAAGCATGTTCAAATAACAACCGTTGTCGATTTTGAACTCTCGGTTCACAAAGTGAGAGCCTGCTGCATCGTTGGAGCCCATTACACGAATTGTGTAATCGTTTTTCAGTACATCACACGCATGGGCATCCTCTGCGTACAGAGATGCTGCGGTGTAGGTATGAACTTGGCCGTCCGTACCTTCATAATCAAATTGCTGAACGATGCCGCTCACATCAAGTTCTTGGATCTTACCATCAATCACAGTGTGTGTAAGACCAACTACCCAAGGTGCATTATCCATTGAACGACCGATTGGTTGATAAATCTCTTTTTCAACTTCACGTTTGTCAGTGTAGTAACCGTAAACTTCAGTCACAGATTCAAGCTCTTCACTCTCATCGTCAATGTAGCTGAACTTGACGAGGTAATGGTTTGACATGTCATCATCATAAATCGAGCTTTCAACCAGTTCGAAACTAATGCCATCTTGAGCGAAGTTAGTTGATTTAATCAGACCATCTTCAATTGTGTAAGTGATCTCTGAAGTGAAGTTGTTTAAGTCCTCGTCGACACAAGACTGTTTGTTAGCGTCTGTTCGATTGCTCCAGTAAGTCTTGTTTGATGCTGAATCAAAGTAAATCGAGTCACACCAAGCATTTGTGTAGTTTGTGCCGTTGCTGCCCACTTCAACAAAGTGAAGGAATTTATTTTGTAGGTCTGCAACTGAAACGACAGGTGGCTCTGGTACAACAGGTGTGCCTTCGATGATCTCTGGCAGTGCAAATACTACTAGAGGCTCGTCAGCGTTGACGCTGTCTTTAGCATAAACATACAGGCTTTCTGTGCCAGCGGCTGCTTTGAACGGCAGTGGACCGTCAAATGAGATGTTGCCGTTGCCATCGACATGAACTTGGAAGCCTGTCTCTACACCACCATTTTTGCTTATGGAGGTCTCTACTGTGTATGTCAGAAGGTCTGAGTCTGCATCGTCAAATAGCGTTGAGATGTTCAATGTATCAACAGGTTGCTCACCCTCGACCCAGTACCAAGCATCGACTTCGGCTTGTAGTTGAGCTTTTACATCTTCGTTGACCACTGGTGCTGTGTTTGGCGCTTCAACCGTTACTGTGAAGGTTAGTGGGTAAGAGCGCGCTTTATGCTCATCAGTCGCAAACACTTGGTAGGTAAATACGCCTGCAGATTCTGGAGTGCCGCTGATCGCGCCAGTTGTCGAGTTAATCGACAAACCATTTAGTCCATTCGCTAGTTTTAGCGCTTTTAGCTCGTATGTTAGCGTGTCATCGTCAATGTCGGTAAATGATGCAGTGAACGATGTGATAGCCTCACCTAGCACGACTGTGATTGGCTCGACCGCCTGAGAACTTGTTGGGCGATGGTTTTTCTCAACTACAATAGGGCTGTCATCTGTTGGTACAGTAATAACAGGTGAAAAATCGGTCATATCACCGTTGTTTTCGATAATGTCGTTCGCTTCTTTCGCAACAAGATCGGCAACTTCAAGCTGCTTCTCAACATCGATATCAGCGTTATCAACCAGCGCTTCACCGATTGCATTTAGCGCTTGAGCTTCTTTCGATTCATCTGCTTTCGCGATGTAGTCGCCAAAAATCATCGAAGCGTCTACGTTAAGACCTGATTGAGTTAACTTGGCAACCACTTCTTCTTTTGCCGCTTTCTTCGCCGCTATAACGTCCAATGTTGGATCACTGGCTAGCTGCTTAGCAACCTTGCTAACCACCATGTTGGTCATTGGGTTCACAACGCTTGAACCTGACTTAGACGCCAGCGAGAAGGTCTCTGTTACGATACCGCGAGTCGTGTCTTCCGTTTGACCTGCGACAGCTTGAATAAAGACCGTTTGCGATTTGTACTCTTCAGGAAGGGTAAACTTGCCGTATTCGTTAGTCACCACATCCAGTTTCGTATCTTCACCGGTGTCTAGAACCAAGTTCTCGTTGGTATCTACCCATACTGCGGCATTTTTCAAGTAACCATCAATGGCAGTGATCTCTAGGCCACTTTGTGCTGTTGATGTGTTGTCGCTACCTGAACCACCGCCACAACCAGTAAGTGCTATAGCCACTGACGCTGCTAGCAAACTCATTTTTTTCATTCTGAATGTTCCTTTTTCAAAGGTTAGTGATCTGTTGTTTTGAATCGCCAAAACTAAAGCGAAAGTTTAGTTATCTGATAAATGAGTCACTTTGTAGGACTTTAACGAGGAGAAAACAAGACACGAAAAACCGCACAAAACCCGTAAAATTTATTTCTATTTTTTGTCTATGATGGAAAATTGATAATTTGATCACGGTTCCAGTTTTGTTTTTGGGATGATTGTTTTGTCAAAATAACTATCTGTAAAGAAAGGCTTATTGGGTGTCGCTAAGGACAGGGACGTGATAAATCATGTTGATCTTAAATTCCTCAACGCGATCAGCGAGCTCAGGTTTCGGACGTAAAATGTAGCTATACACCTCGCCATCAAGTAGTTCATCGTAAGGGGAATAGTTAAGATCAAACGATAACGATTGTTGTCCAGTAGCGGGGGCGCTGATGAACTCGTGGCAATCAATTTGGTAAGTCGGATCGTCTGGGTTAGGGTCTGATATGATGTCTATTTGATAGTCTCCTTGACCAGCAATGACATGGCTGTGATACCAAATGGCGACATCGCTACAATACAGGTTAGGACCATAAGTTCGTAAATTGAGATCGGATTCGAGACTTTCACCATGTGGACCCACGACTTTAGTACCATAGTGATAAATATAATTGCCAGCTTCAGCAACCAGATACCCCCCGCTTGGGAGAGGTAACAAATAGTCAAAAAAGGATATCTGGCGTAAATATCGCCCTGTCGGTGCGTTGATGCGCTTTTCCATCGATTGCTTGTTTTTTTGCATGGTATAGCTTTCGAATTGTTTGCCATCAAACACGGTGGTGAAATAGTTCTGAGTCTCTTTATGAACCTGAGATGCGTATACCTTTTTAGTGGTCCAAATTTGGCGTACGCCGTGGACATAAACAATCAACGAGTCATCACTGATTTTGTACTCACCCACCTTTTTTAAGTCTCCCTTTTCAGGACACTGGTGTTTGTTGTTTGAGGCGGCATAACGTACCTCGTCATCCTCAAACTGAAACGCTTCGCAATACACCACTTCATACGCGTACGCAGTACCGCCAAGATTTTGCGTCGTCTCCAAGCGATAGACAATGTCGCCAATTAACGGGTGTTCCATGTCATTGTGACCTGGAGTGACAACAGGCAACTCAAAACGTGTTGTGACCCACGCATGGTCGCTGTCGCCGTGGTAATCATCACGCGCCGCTACCGCCAGGTATGTGGTGGTTTTAATGTTCTCTGGTGCACCTAGCACCATCATTTGTCCTTGGTTTAGCACCCTTAATCCATTGGCGTTTTCGAGCCAAATCCGAGTGGTGAGGAGATCACCATCCGGATCTTCAAACAGTTGGTTAAGATTGAGCGAATAGCTAATCGGAGAGTTTTGGTTGAGCTCCCAAGCATAAATAATGGTTTGTAGCTGTTGTTCCACCGTGAGGTTGATGATGGGTTTATTGTTCTCTGATGGGTCCTCTTTTGAGCGGCTGTCTTCATAACCCACAGACGAGTCGTAAAAAGAGCCGTCTTCTGTAGTATGAAATGGGTTCGTAACTGGCTCTGGTTGTCCTAAAATGGCAGAGTTGAAGGCGTCATCACCGTCTTTTTTGTGGGCGTTCTCCAACGCAGAACCTGTCAACGCTTGCTTTACTTCAACTAAAGATGTGCGCTCATATTGACGATGTGTTCGCGTGGTTGATTGGCTCGTGCTGTCTGATGAGTCCGCCGCGGATGCCAAGCTGGATTCGTCTGACATGCAGTATACGCCGAGCAAACCGACGCAGATTGCGCCGATTATCCAAAACTTTTTGCTTATCATTACGCGAGCGCCATTCGTGATTGCAACCAACTGCGAGAGAATTTTAGGTCTTTCTCTATTAAGCTCGCGCTGCACTCGAGCAGTTCACTGATTTCTTGGTTTTTCATTCCCATTAAATACTTGAGTTTGAGTGCACTTGATTGGCGTGGGTAACGGCTACTGAAGTTATCCAGCGCTTTATCCATGATGATCAATTGTTCGAAGCGATCTTCTTCATCTCTCATCAACGTAATGTGTTGGCGCTTTTGCGCTTGGTGTGAGCGTGCGTTATCGATCAAGATTTGACGCATCACTTTGGCGGCCATCAAAAAGAAATCACGTTTTGTTTCAATTTCACTCATGTCGCAGTTGGACATCTTCAGGTAAGCATCATGAATTAATGCCGTGGTGCTGTTGACGCTATCGGCCAATACTTTGTTGTCGGTGCCGTACTTTTCCGCGTTTCGTTCACGCTCGTGTTGGGCGATCTTACGTAACTGCAAATACGCAAATTGGTAGAGCTCACTCTCAGCTTGTTTATCACCAGATTGCCATTGTTGAATGATTTGTGTCAGTGCTACTGCTGCTGCCATGGTTATACATCCTCGCTCACTTTGACAAATTCAGAAATGGTGTGGGTTTCAATGCGATCGGAGCCGTCTCGGTTGCGGAGAACATCTTGTTGATAGCGATATAAAATGCCTTGTTCCCAAGTTGCGCCAGCGGGCAAATATTCCCACGTGGTGTAATTGATTTCGGCTGGGGTCGTTGACCAACGTACCATGACATTCATTTGCGCAAGCTCGGCTTTGGGTTCGTCATTGTTGACCCACCACATGTCCGCATACTCTTGGGTGACATCTTGGGTGTATAGGCTTGCGTCGGTTGGACAGGTGTCTGCATTGTGCGGCAGTCGCATGACTTGTTGGTGGCGCATCAATAGGCACGATTGTGTCATGGACTGCTGGTGGTATTGGGTCTGCTGCCATACCCCGAGGTAGTCGATGTCGTGTTCGTTCGTGTTGGGGTAGGTAAACCACAGCATTTCTGTACGATTGTGGTGGTGGATGTTTTTTTTACGCCCAAGGCCTTGTACTTTTTCCATCAGTAGCTCAGTACTTGGATCAAAGTTGAGTGCAACGGAGCGGTATTTCCAGTCGCCTTCATCATCAAAGTCTTCAAGAGAGAAGCCATTCAAATCGTTGCGGGTGCATCCAGTGATTGAGCAACCGACGATATTAAACCAATCCGCAAATTTGCTTATCGGCTCGACAATGTCTTCCGTGATAGGGCGCTTCATCGAGAGGAAGCAACCTTGAAAATGATCGCCAATGCTTGGATGTTCAATCAATGAATCTTTGGTGATGGTGAATCGAGTTTCACCAAACGGAGGGCGATATTTAGGATGATGTTGATAACGTAAATCGTAAGCACAAGCGCGGCCTTGCCAATCTTTCTTTTTGATCACGATGTTTTTGAACGTCATGCCGCGAGGTTCGAAGATGATCTCATCAGAGGCAAAGTTTTTCTCAATGTACAGCTGGCTTTCGTTTAGGTGCTCGATTGCCTCATCGACAGATACCCAGTCGAGATTGAGGTGACGTTTGGCGTCATCCAGATAATTGAGGTCAAGGCCCTTGAGCTGGTTTTGAAAGCGAGCATCAGACAACACGCGGTTGGCTAAGACAATTTCCTTACGATTCTCAGGCGTGCTGTCGAGAGAGAGCAGCAGGCGCGTCATATTGATGCTACGACTGGGTTTGGTTGTTGCCATCGTTGGTGTAAGCACTTCTTGGCTCGATAAGGTTGTCAGCAGATAACCTTTATCATCGTTGCCAAGGAAGAAGCTAATCACATCACCAGGTTGGTAGTGAAATGCCCCTTGTTGGGTAACGCCAGTGATATTGGAACTGGTTTTGTAATACAAGCCAGTCACTGGCGCATCGATAAAGTAGCCTTGCCTCAAGGTTGAAGTGGGCGGGTGTGAAGTGGCAGCAGAAGTGTCTGCTGCTAACGTGGAGGTAGCCGTCAATGCAGACAGCCAAAATACCACTGAACGTGTATACATCTTGTTTTAAGCCTTATTGGTTGGTGCTGTCCTCAGACGCACAATTTGGCTGACAACTCATTGGAGTAGTTAGGTGCTTCTTTGGCACCGGTGTCATCATCGCCAACAACATTTTTTGTTTTATATGTTTGGGGATATCTGGATTAGAGAGTATCCGCCTTCGTGTTAACTCCATCATGGAGCTCACCGAGAGGTGTTCGACATTTTGCCCCTTCGCGTGGAAGATAAGGCGAGTCATTTCGTACATCATATCTTCTGCAATCTTCTTCTCTTGTTGCAGTTGGATATTCTTTTGCATCATGGCGCTGCCAAATAGCACACCTGATAGCACGATGATGCCTGACAATGCAGAAGCAAGAGGGCGCCGTTGCACCAAACGAAAGGCGCTATACAACGGCCAGTGTTTTTTCTGCTCGATAGGGCGACGTTCGATAATTCGCTCGATATCAATGCGTAGCGCTCGCACATCTGGGTATCGCACTTGGGTGGCTGGACGCGTCGCCCGTCTTATCACCCAATACACATCAGACCAAACCGCTGGTGACGGAAACATCAAAGCGAGGATTTTGCCCAATGAATAAACATCGCTTTGCTCTGTCAGTACTTGTCCTGCCTGCTGCTCAGGGCTGGCAAAATTTTGGCTAAACGCAATCAGTGCCGAGGGTGAGCCCTCTCGGGTGGAGTGCGCTTTTTGAGTTAAGTTGAAGTCGAGCAGTTTGGGTCGTTTGCTACGATCGATCAGTATATTTTCTGGTTTTAGATCGGCATGCAAAACATGATGCTGATGGGCGTGCTCCATCGCCTGACAAATCTGCTTAAACAGCAGCAGTTTTTCCGTCTTTTCCAGCTTATTTTCTGACAGGTATTCATCTAAGGTTTGACCAAATACCCGCTCCATCACGATGTAAACTGAATCTTGATGAAGACCGCCATCAAACACTTTCGCTATGTACGGATGGTTTAGACGCGCGAGCAGTTGTGCCTCATCAAAGAGTGCACGTTGTCCCAGCACATTACTCAAATTGCTTTGAATAAACTTGATGGCCAGATCTTGTTCGAACGTTTCATCTGCACGTAGGGCGGCGTAAACGACACCCATGCCACCGCGACCCAACTCATGAGTTAGGCGATACTTACTGATGACTTCTCCGCTTAGATCGACGTCTCGGTTCGTAGCCTGGTGAGCACCAAAGTAAAGTAACTGCGTTAGTTGTTCTTCAGGTGTCTCGTGGGCTAAAAGAGGAACGAGTTGTTGATACAGCTCAGGTTGACTTTGTTGCAATGCTTGGAGGTATTGCTGCTTTTGGGAGTCGTCCAGATCAAGCAAGTGATAGTAAATCTGGGTTTCGCTAGAGCCTAACTGCACTGTGCCTAATGTCTTATTCTTTTAGGTACGGCATTTTATAAGAACTTTGATATAAATGTCATTTATTTATTCGGCTTTGACTCACAATGTATGAAACGCAATTTGGTGGCTAATAGAATAATAACGTCATGATTTTGCGAATTATTTTCACTGAGCTTGTCGGCAGAGAGTCTATTCGTCATAATGTTACTTGTAACATTACTGATAAATCACATATTTATGGCTCAACAGAATAAGAAAACTCGCACGACATTGCAGGATGTCGCAGACCAAGTTGGCGTCACGAAGATGACGGTTTCACGTTATATGCGTAACCCTGAATCGGTGGCAGAAAAGACTCGGGCCAAGATTGCGACTGCGATTGAAGAGATGGGATACATCGAAAACCGCGCCCCCGCTATGCTGTCAAAGTCGTCCAGTAAAGCCATTGGTATTTTACTGCCCTCATTATCCAACCAAATTTTTGCTTCCTTTGTTCAGGGCATCGAGATGGTAACCAAAGCCAATGGCTATGAGACGCTTTTAGCGCATTTTAGCTACGATGAGCTTGAAGAAGAACGCAAGATCGCGTCATTACTCTCTTATCAGGTCGATGGACTTATTCTAACTGAAAGCCATCACACGCCGCGTACATTGCAAATGATAAAAAATTCAGGGATCCCTGTGGTGGAAACCATGGAGCTGCCACCAGAGCCGATTGATATGGCGGTTGGGCTAGATCATGAAGATGCCTCGTACACGGCGGTTAAGCAGATGCTAGATACAGGTAAGCGCACAATCGTTTATTTTGGGGCGCGTTTGGATACGCGAACCAAGCTGCGTATGCAAGGTTATGATCGCGCGATGACGGAAGCAGGGCTAGAACCTAAGCACGTATTAACGGGTGACCACTCTAGCTTCTCTTTAGCGCATGATTTGCTTGAACGCGCACTGAAAACGTACCCAACGCTCGACGGGGTATTCTGTACCAACGACGACATCGCAATTGGTACTATGCTGAGTGCGCAGCAACGTGGCATTCAAGTCCCGCAGCAATTAGCGGTGGTGGGTTATAACGCGTTGGATATCGGTCAGACCATCAGTCCGAAGCTGACCAGCGTTGATACGCCTCGTTTCCAAATTGGTGTAAAGAGTGCAGAGCTTTTAATTGCGCGTCTGAAAGGCGAAGCGCAAGAAGAAAAAGTGTTTGATATGGGTTATCAGATCACTTCAGGAGAGAGTGTTTAACTCGCAGTTAACCGCTCTTCGTATTCGCTCATCAATGGTATTGGCAGGTTAGGGTATGGCACATCAGCTGGATGCATTGGATCTCAACTTAATGCGTTTATTAAAAGCCGTGGTGGAAAACCGCAGCATCAAGCTGGCCGCAATGCAGCTTGGCATTTCTCAACCGAGCGCCAGCCGCGGCGTAATGAAGCTTAAGCAAGTGTTTGATGACCCGCTATTTGTGCGTAAAGCGCATGGGGTAGAGCCATCTCCCATGGCGATTCGCCTTGCCGCCGAATTCGATAACATGATTGCACCACTGGAAAAAGTGGTGCAAGAGTTTGAAGTATTCGACCCTCAGCAATATCAAGGGCAGATCGCGATTGTAACCGACCCTTATTTGATGGATGAACAAGGGCAGCGATTGCTAACTGGCTGCCATCGAGCGTTCCCTAAAGCGCACTTTGCCTTTTCCAGTTGGAACAGTTACTCGCACGATGAAATGCTCGAAGGTGAGCACGATTACTGCATTCTTGACCAAGAGACCGAACTGTCGAAAGACATTTACATGCGCCCGTTATTCGTTGAAAAACGAGTGATTTTGGCGCGTAAAAACCATCCGACCTTGTCGAAAGTCAGCAATGATTGGGACACGGTCTCCAAGCTGCCCCTTGTTTCTTTGCCTGCGCCCGCGTCATATAAACCGCTTTGTACCGTGGAGTCTGAGTATCGCCGCATGGGCTATGAGCCTGTGGTGTTATTGAAATCCTATAATTTGCGTGTGGCGTGCCAAATGTTGCAAGAAACCGACGCGATTATGTATGCCAGCCAAAGCTCAGCAGTATTGATGCCGGAGCTGGACTCTTACGCGATGCCTTTGGTCAACCGTGAGTTTAGCCAGTTTGTCGTCTCTGGCGGTTTCTTACAAACCAATCGCAACCATCCTTTGCACCGATACTTACATAAAGTGGTACGCCAAACTCTGAAGACGCCATTAATTTTCGCACAGTGACGACTGATTATTGTCTCTCGTAAACGAGATTCTCTGCACAATTTAACCATGAAGAAAATGTGTGATTACATAGACAACTCGATCCTATAGATATTCAAAAATGAATATCTCAATTACCTGTCTCTTTTTCCTGCTCAGCGCTAACCTTATCTCAAATAGTCAGGAGAAGTGGCTCATTTTTATCTTTTTAACTTTTTGAATGTCGATACAGATGCGTGACATTCACCATTCTCCGTTATGCAGTTTTTTAATTTCTGATGGAGGATTCATCATGCTAGTTGCACGTCTATTTTTATTGCTCGCCATCGTTGCCGAAGTAGCAGGCACCAGCACCATGTCTTTTATCGGACAAGGTCATGGATGGTTGGGCTACATCGTGATGTACGTATTGATTGCGGTGTCGTACTACTTCCTCTCGATTGCTGCGAAAAAGATTTCTATCGGCGTGGCATACGCTGTTTGGGAAGGATTGGGTATCTCATTGATCACGGTTGTTTCGATCGTGTTGTTTGATTCTGACTTAAATACCCAAGAGCTGCTTGGTTTGATGTTAGCTGTCATCGGCATCGTTTGTGTGACTTTAGGTGAGTCACACGGTCAATCTAACACCAAGAAAAACGCCGATAAACTGGCAAAAGAACGTTCATTTTCTACAAGTGTAAGGTGTGAATCATGAGTCAATTTTTTACGATGTCATTTGGATTTGTCGTGATGGCTGCCTTGGTCGATATCGTGGCGAACATGGCGCTCACACGTTCTCACGGCTTTAAATACAAAGGCTGGGGCATTACAGCGATTGTGTTGGTGCTGGCTGCATTCACGTTATTGGCGCAAGCGGTGAAAGAGATCGACTTAGCCATTGCTTATGCTTCTTGGGGCGCGATCGGTATCTTGGGTACCGCAGTAGGTGGTGCCTTGCTGTTTAAGCAGAAACTCAAGCCAATCGGCTGGTTTGGTATCTTTGTGGTGATTGCTGCAGTCGTGGTGATGAAGACGGCTTAATCAAGCCGAACAAAAACAACGAAGACAAATACAAAGAGCGGAGTATCAAACTCCGCTCTTTTTGTTTTTCTGGCTTACACAATGAAGCTTGCGCCTTCTTCTGCGCTAGAGACGTTTTGGCGGATCACGCTAAACAAGCCTCGTCCCCATGTTTGTTGGGTAGATTCGGTGTCGAAATGAATCAACTCGCGACCAGTGGTATCGCTTAAGTTGTTCAGTTCGCCCGTTTGGCAATCCAGACGAATCAAATCGCCGTTGCGCACCAAACCAATCGCGCCACCACGAATGGCTTCTGGAGAAACATGAATCGCAGACGGAATTTTACCTGAAGCGCCAGATAAACGACCGTCAGTAACCAGCGCCACTTTAAAGCCCGCTTTTTGCACGTTACCTAAAATTGGCATCAGCTTGTGCAGTTCAGGCATGCCGTTTGCCGCTGGGCCGTTGTGTGTGACCACAACGATGCAATCTTGGTTTAGCTCACCGCGTTTGTACGCCGCTTCCACTTCGTGTTGGCATTGGAATACGATCGCAGGCGCTTCGATGATGCGCTGATCTTCTTTCACCGCAGAGACTTTCACCACGGCTTTACCCAAGTTGCCAGTCAATACGCGAGTGCCGCCAGTGTTTTGGAAAGTGGCGTCTGGTTTGGCGATCACGTCACCGTCTTGGCTGCCTTGGCACGGTGTCCAAGTCAGTTGGCCATCGACAAGGCTCGGTAGCGTCATCTGATCTTCAAATTCACCAAACACGGGTTTCACATCGCGATGCAAAAGCTCGGATTGGTTCAAGCGGTGCAATAACGCAGGCACGCCACCCGCGTCTTGGAACGCGTTCATATCGGCTGGGCCGTTCGGGTAAACGCGAGCTAACAAAGGAACCACATCCGACAGATCGCTGATGTCTTGCCACGTGAGCAAGATGCCAGCAGCACGCGCCACGGCGATCATATGAATGGTGTGATTGGTGCTGCCGCCAGATGCAAGTAGAGCGATGATGCCGTTGACCAAGCTCTTTTCTGTGACCACTTCTGCCAACGGACGGAAGTGTGCAGAACCCGCCGTCATTGAGGCGATTTTCAGAGCCGCGTGATCGGTTAACGCTTTACGCAGTTGGGTATGGGGATGAATGAATGCCGAACCTGGCAGCATCAAGCCCATGGCTTCGAACACCAACTGGTTGGTGTTGGCGGTGCCGTAAAACGTACACGTACCCGCAGAGTGGTAAGCGCGACACTCCATATCCAGCAGAGCGTCTTTGCCGACTTCACCCGCTGCGTATTTTTGGCGCACGTCGACTTTCTCTTCATTGCTGATGCCTGTTGCCATCAGACCCGCTGGTACAAACGCAGTCGGTAGATGCGCGTAAGACAGCGCGCCCATCAGTTGCCCCGGGGCGATTTTGTCACAGATACCAAGCAGTAATGTGGCATCAAAGACATTGTGACTCAAAGACAACGCCGTTGATTGCGCAATTAAGTCACGCGAAAACAGCGACATATCCATGCCTGCTTGACCTTGAGTCACCCCATCGCACATCGCTGGCACACAACCTGCGACTTGCGCTGTATGGCCGTAGTCCGCCAGCACTTGTTTGATTTTCGCTGGGTAGTCTTGGTACGGCTGGTGGGCGCTCAACATGTCGTTGTAGGCGCTGATCAGCGCGACATTGGCATGAGTAAAATCGAGAATATTTTTCTTTTCAGAAGAGCAAGAAGCGGCGACTGCATGGGCTAAGTTACCACAAGATAAACCAACACGGCCTTTGCCCGCTTCGGCTTGCACTTCGGTGCGAGCAAGAAACGCAGCGCGCGCTTCACGGCTGCGCTCGGTCAAACGTTGTGTGACCTCAAGAACAACAGAGTGAGTCATTACGCCACCTCGATCGCTTGCATTTTGATTAGCTCAGCGGCAGAGCGTTCTACCACGTCGCTGATGTCTCCGTCGATACTGACGATCAGAGTTTGAGGCTCGTTGTCTGGGCGCTCTAGCGTCTCGAATTGGCTCTTCACCATGTTTTCTTTCATGAAGTGGCCTTTGCGCATACGCATGCGATTAAGGATCAACTCCATATCGCCATCAAGGAACAGGAAGGTCACGTTGTCGTTGCCTTCGCGGATCTGATCGCGGTAAATCTTTTTCAGTGCTGAACAGACAATAATGCCGTGCTCGTTTTTGCTTTCTAGGCTGTACGCCGCATCACGAATGCGTTCTAGCCATGGCTTGCGATCATCATCGTTCAGAGGCTGGCCCGATGCCATTTTCTGAATGTTCGCTCGTGGATGAAGATCATCACCATCAATGAATTTACGCCCTAGCTTTTTCGCTAGATGCTCACCAATTGTGCTTTTACCACTAGCACAAACGCCCATAACGATGACACTACTACCAGCCATAACTTATCCTCATAACCAAATTTGCGCGTGATCTCAATTTTTGAATTCACTTTAAAATATGGGTTTATCTTATTCATGTTATCGGTAACATGTTACCGGTAACTGAAATAAATGTGAACCATAACACAAACAATAATTCTTAAAGGTGAACCTATGGAGCAATTAACCCAAGCCCCAGATCCTACGTTCCTACTGACGATTGCAGGCCTTGCCATAGCAGCGTTACTCGTTCTGATCATTAAACTGAAAGTCCATGCTTTTGCTTCCCTTACGATGGTGAGTTTAGGCACAGCAATCGCCACTGGCGTTCCTTCTGAGAAAGTCGTATCGACCATGATGGGCGGCTTCGGCGGCACACTGGCTTCCGTGGCATTGCTGGTTGGTCTTGGTGCGATGATCGGTAAAATTCTTGAAGTGACTGGCGGTGCGAAAGTGCTGGCAGACACTTTGATTGGTCGCTTTGGTAAAGAGCGCGCACCATTTGCTTTGGGCGTCGCTTCATTACTGTTTGGCTTCCCAATCTTCTTCGATGCTGGCCTTGTAGTGATGATGCCAATCATCCTAAGTGTGGCGGCTCGTTTTGGTGGCTCACCAATTAAATATGCGTTGCCTGCTGCCGGTGCTTTTGCGGTTATGCACGCGTTTGTTCCACCACACCCTGGCCCGGTTGCAGCGGCAGAATTCCTTGGCGCAAACATCGGTCTGTTATTGGTGGTGGGTATTCTGGTGGCTATTCCCACTTGGTACCTTGGCGCTTACCTATTTGGCTTGTACGCGGGCAAAAAATTCGATATTCCACTATCTAAAGCCTTCTTTAATGGCGAAGCGATGGTGGATGAGCGCAACGCACCAAAATTTGGCACGGTTATGACCATCCTTGTGCTGCCAGTCCTGCTAATCTGTTTGGATACGGTATTGAACACACTGGCGGTTGCGGGTGTGATTGATGGCAAAACGGCACTGGTTGAGTTTCTACGTATGCTAGGTAAAACCCCAGTTGCGTTGCTGATCACTTTGATTGTCTGTCTGGCTGTGTTTGCCAAAGACTACGGCATGGCAAAACTAGAAAAATTGTGTGGTGAGTCATTGGCTCCTATCTGTGGTGTTATCCTAGTAACGGGTGCAGGTGGCATGTTTGGCGGCGTACTGCGCTCAAGCGGTATTGGTGATGCACTGGCTGACGTTCTTACAGACACAGGTATGCCTGTGATTGTGGCGGCGTTTGTGATTTCAACCTGTCTGCGTGTTGCTCAAGGCTCGGCAACCGTAGCGCTAACCACGACGGCGGCTCTTATCGCGCCAGTTGTGGCAGCATCAACAGGTTTGAGTGAACTAGACCTTTGCTTTATCGTAATCGCGATTGCGGGTGGTGCAACGGTACTGTCTCACTTCAATGACTCTGGTTTCTGGTTGGTATCTCGTCTGCTTGAGATGGATGAGAAAACCACATTAAAAACTTGGACGGTAATGGAAACGTTACTTGGCGGTATCGCGTTTATTATCGTCGCAACATTAAGCTTTATTCTTTAGAGGTTCCCCATGACAACACTTGAACAACGATTAAGAGAAATCAAAATCGTCCCAGTTATCGCAATCAACGACGTAGCACACGCTCTGCCACTGGCAAAAGTGTTGGTAGAAAACGGTTTACCATGTGCGGAAGTAACATTCCGCACCGAAGCGGCGGCGGAGTCGATTCGCATCATGCGTGAAGCGTACCCAGAACTGTTGATTGGCGCGGGCACCGTTCTGACCACAGAACAAGTTGATATCGCCATCGAAGCGGGCGTGGACTTTATCGTTAGCCCAGGCTTCAACCCAACCACAGTGAAATACTGTCAGCAACGTGGCGTGACTATCGTACCGGGTGTAAACAACCCAAGCTTGGTTGAGCAAGCGATGGAAATGGGTCTGCGTACGTTGAAGTTCTTCCCTGCTGAGCCATCAGGCGGCGTAAACATGCTGAAAGCACTCACGGCGGTTTACCCAGTGGAATTCATGCCAACAGGTGGCGTAAGCCCATCTAACGTGGAAGATTACCTAGCGCTGAAATCGGTTGTAGCTTGTGGCGGTACGTGGATGGTGCCAACCGCAATGATGGACAACGGCGATTGGGAAGGCATTGCTGAATTGGTTCGCGCAGTTAAGTAAAACGCACAAACGGCTCCGAAATACCCCCGAACGTTAGAAAACGTGATACGAAAAAGGGTCATCAAGTTACTTGATGACCCTTTTGCTTTTTGGAATGAAACAGCTTTAGAAGTGATGCTTCATAAAGCGCTTAATAAAGCGAATGAAATCTGCTTCGGCTAGCTTCGCGCACTTCAATGTTTGGGCGTGAGACAATTCTACATCTCCCAAGCCTTCTGCCATGTTGGTGATCGCACACACTGCCAATACGGGTAAGCCGCAATGCGCCGCAGAAATCACCTCTGGCACGACCGACATGCCCACTACATCACCACCGATGATTTGCATCATGCGGATTTCGGCTGCGGTCTCAAAGTTGGGGCCTGTGTAAGAGACAAACACACCTTCATTCAGGTGAATGCCATTGGCTTTGCCAACTTCAAACGCTTCTGCGCGCAGGTCTTTGTCGTACGCACTGGCGAGGCTGAAGAACCTCGGGCCGTACTCTTCATCATTCGGACCGATCATTGGCGACTCAGGCATGGTATTGATGTGGTCATGAAATACCACCAGAGAACCGACGTCGATGCGTTCAGGGCGAAGTGAGCCTGCCGCGTTGGTGACGAGCAGAAACTCACAGCCCAGCTTTTTAAAGGTGCGCACGGGCGTTGTCATGACCTTCATTGAGCCGTGCTCGTAGTAGTGACCGCGACCTTTCATGCACACTACGTCTACGCCGCCCATGGTACCAAGTACCAACTCACCAGAGTGGCCTTGCACGGTGCTAACCGGAAAGCCTTCGAGCTCTTCGTATGGAATGACCACTTTGTCTTGTAGTTCGTCTGCCAATACGCCTAAGCCAGAGCCTAAAATAAACGCCGCTTTAGGTTGGAAGTTTGGTTTGCGTTCGCGAATGGTTTGTAGCGCGCCGATTACTGGATCGTGATTCATGTTAGTCACCTTCTGGTTGTGTGTTGATTCCATTGTGTGACTTTCTGCGCTGGTTATCTTTGCTTTATTCGCTACTATCATCCTTAAAAAGAGGATGATGAAACTCGCTAGGACCTAATGCATGAAGTCAGAACCATTTGAGCGCGTGACGCTGAAGATGCTGCGTTACTTTTACGAGGTCGCACAAACCAAGCATTTCACTAAGGCGGCCGAGAACCTCAATATCACCAATTCGCCGTTGAGCAATCGCATCAAAGAGTTTGAAGAGGTACTTAACGTCAAACTGTTTGAGCGTGATTCAAGAAACGTCATGCTAACGGAGGCCGGGCGATTGTTGGAGTCCAAATGCCAACTGATTTTTCAGACCTTGGATGTCTCGCTCAATCAAGTGCAGCAAGTGGGGTTGAACCAGAGAAATATCCTGCGAATCGGTGTGGTAAGTAGCGCATTTTGGGGTGGATTTGATCGTTTGTTACAGCGCTTCCATGCTGAGCATAGCACTTATCACGCCGACATTTTTGACCTTAACCCAGAGACGCAAAAGAAGCATCTGAGTGAGAAGAAAATCGACGTGGGCATTGTACGTTTTGCCGATGCACTCAACATTTATCCGTATCAGTCGGTGTCTTTGGGCAAAGATGTGTTTGTGGTGGCGGTGTCGGAGCAACATGAGTTAGCCAGCAAATCTTTGCTGCGGCTCCAAGATTTAAAGACGTGTGAGTTTGCGTTTATGAGTTTGGCGAATTCTGCCTCGGCAAACTTCATCATCAATGCCTGTCTGCAAGAAGGCTTTTCACCCCATATTGGCAAACAAGTGGTGGAGCCAAGCACCTTGATGGCGTATGTGGCAAACAGCAATACCGTGACGTTGGTGCCGTCGACGTTTTCTCAGCATCATTGGCATGGGATTCGTTTTATCAAGCTGAAAGAATCACTGCGTGCAGACTTATGTCTGATTCATGACGGTAAGCAGGAGAGTGCTATCAAAGCCGAGTTTATTCGCACGTTATTGGAGAATGCGAGTTAAGCATGGGCTAACAAAAAAAGGTCACCCTAAGGTGACCTTTTCAAATGATTCGCTGAAATCAGCAATGCGATTAGCGCGCAATTAACGCATCGTTGCAATCTACCAACACAGGTAGTTTCTGAAATAAATCTGGAAAGTTTTGTTTCATAAGGTTTATGAGCCTTTTCCAGGAAAAACGAAATGTGCCCCGATTTTTCCTAAACTATTGACTTCGATTATATCATTTTTCAGAAAAACCATACAAAAAGCAGATAGTGTGTGACTACGAGGAGGTCTCAAGCTGATAGCCTTTGTCTACAACCTAAAGCTCGCTATATAATACCTCCAATTAGATTTTAAGGAGTTAGCATGAGTTGGAACAAGCTTTTTCACAATGGTCGCAGAAAAGATAAGTCAGAAGGGAATAAAACCTTTGGTACTGATATGTGGGGGTTGTTAGGAGTGAAAAACTCCCGAGAAGAAGTTGAACGAGATTACGATCGTATCTTGTTTTTGGCTCCTACTCGTCGCTTGTCCGATAAAACACAGGTGTTCCCTCTAGAACAAAACGATAGTGTTCGAACTCGTCTAACGCATTCCCATGAAGTTGCAAACTTAGCTAGAAGTATTGGTACGCAACTGGCTTATGAGCATGCTGAGCTGTTCGATGATGATAGTAGTGAGCGACAGTGGAGTCTTACCAGAGTTCTTCCGTCTTTGTTAGCTGGTATTGGGTTGGCTCATGACTTAGGGAACCCTCCTTTTGGTCATCAAGGCGAGAGTGCAATTCAAGATTGGTTTAAAAATAAATCTTTAGAAATTTTCCCTCAAGAGGAAGGTAAGATACCGAATGAGTATAATGACTTCATTCAATTTGATGGGAACTCGCAAACTATCCGTCTCTTGACTCAGCTTCAAATTCTCAATGATAAGTTTGGTATTAACTTAACTTATGGGATGTTAGCCGCGATGCTGAAATACCCTCAATCTTCGAAGTATGTTGCTGATAAAAAAGAGGCTATAGCTGCTTGGAGTGAAGAAGAGAGTCAGGGCGCTTGTCCAAAAAAATCAACTTGGAAAAAGCATGGCTACTTTTACTCTGAAACAGATATCATCAAGGACGTCTGGGAAGAAACTGGTTTAAAAGAAGGGGTTAGGCACCCGCTCACATATGTTATGGAGGCATGTGACGATATTGCCTATTCTGTTTTAGATGCGGAAGATATTATCAAGAAAGGTCTTGCTTCTTATCACGACTTAATTAATCACCTTACCTATTACATATCTGACGACTGCGCAAAAGCTAGAATCAAGAAAGATAATAGTGGCTTGAGTGAAGATGAAGTTGACACTCTAGTTCATGAACTAAAGCCTAAGTTTGAGATTATACAAGAAACGATTATTGCTAGTAAGGACAAGCACAATAGTTTCTCAAATCCTTCGTTAGGGCTAACCCCTGCAGAGCTTAATGATATGAGCATGCAAATGTTCAGGGTTTTTGCTATCGGCAACCTTGTCAAACATACAACTCAAGCCTTTGTAGATAAATTTGACGACCTTTGTTCAAATGAAAACCCTCAGAAAGATTTAATGTCATTGAGTATTGCCAGCGAGTTATGCGATGCGCTGAAAGATTTCGATCTTAAGTGGGGGTATAAGAATAAATCTGTCCTAAAATTAGAGCTAGAAGGACATGGCTATATTCAAGGACTGATGGATATGCTATGGGTAGGCATTCACGGTAAATTAGATTCAGGGCACCCTAAAGATTCGAATACACCATTTGGTAAGTATGCTTATGGTCGTATTTCAGAAAACTACCGACGAGTTTTTGAAGATGAAAGTAATGGTTTACCTAATGAATACAAAGAAGCACAGTTATTAACAGATGCTATTTCTGGCATGACAGATAGCTACTTGATTGATTTGCATGATGAATTGAAGGAACTCCACAGGAACTTTTCCGGTTAATGAAAACTCACGCGGCACCGCACAAACAAGCATTAAAGAAGCGAGTTAATCGCTTCTTTAACAGCTCAACTCAATGTAGAGCTGATGTTTATGACTTTGTTGATATCTTGACTAAGAACAACCGCTTTGATGTATATGCATTTGGCGGTTTAGTGCGAGATATTGGTCTTTTTGGTGTGCGTGATTTCTCATCTGATGTTGATTTAGTTGTTGAAACCAGTAGACCTGTATTGAAGAAAGCTATTTCGGTGTTGCCGAAGAGTTCTGTTACTGAGAATAAATTTGGAGGATTTCGAATAAAGCAAGGTGCATGGGACATTGATATCTGGTGTGCTCGAGATACTTGGGCAATTAAAAATAACCTAGTAACATACCGAGATGTAACAAGTCTTTTGCAAACTACTTTTCTTAGTTGGGATTCGGCTTTGTTTGATATTAGAAATCAATCGCTTATTTGCCAGCATGGCTACCTTGATGATCTAAACAATGGAACCCTTGATATTGTATTAAAAGAATCCCCAAATGAGTTAGGGTCAATGGTGAGATTAACAAGGGCTATTTATAGTAAAGGGGCAAAAGAGCTTAAATCCAATGCGTTAGAAGTTCTGGAGTACTATTTAGGAAAGTATGCCGACCAAGATATTGTTGCCTATGAAATGAATTCTTATCATAAAGTTTTTTTAAGTTTAAGTAAGTTGAGAGTGCTTAGAGATGAGGTAAAAGCCTCATCTGCAAGTTCTAAAATGAAAGTAAATCTGGTCGGACAGCTGCCTCTTCCATTGGATTTTTCTTTCCATGGTGTAGAACAAGATGATCACATGCCAAGATTTGTTAACAGGCTTAATACGCAATACAGAAAAAAGAATGCAATAAACATCTCTGACGAAGAACAATTGAACTTAAACTTTAAGTACCACAGATAAGCCAAACTGGGAGCATCTTTCGCTCACTTCAGTGGGCTACGGGAGGGCGACTTGATTAGTACTACTTGGTTTCTTTTTAACCTAACAAGCTCTCCCCGAAGCTCAGAAGTTTCATACTCCAACTCATCCACACGAGCTAATGCCTGAACCAACTTATCGTTCAGGTGATGCTGTGCCGCCGCAAACAGGGCTGATTTTTCTCGTTCTGCCTCATACTTGGCCTTGTAGTTATCCTTGATACGCTTTTGCTCTTTGAGTTTGGTGCGCACAGTCTGGATCTCAGGTCGGACTACTTCACCTTTGCCTGCCGCAATTTCAGCCTTGGTTTGTTTAACCTTTTCAACAAATTCAGGGTAGTAATAACCGCTACCATTACCTAAGTTTGCTTCTTCCTCGACAGCTCTTACACTAAGTTTACGGTGAGCGGGAATGCGTTTAGGCTTGCCTTGTTTAATACGTTCTAGGGCAGCCTCTAATGCTAGTAGTGTATTTTCGCTCTTATTCATAAACTAGCTACCTTCAAATCAGGTTCAAATGGGGTAAAGGGCATATCAAAGTCAGCCATGACTTTCTCTGCGGCTCTTACTTGAGTGACATAGTGGCTATGTTCACTTACCGAAATATCTTCGCCAGATTCCATGTAGGCAACTAGACTACGGTGCTTTTTTTGCCACCATTTAGCCTGTTGTTCGTCAATGATGCTACTACCAGAGCCACAGTCCACACAGAATTGGGGAGTGACCACTCCGTCCATGTCGCAGTCATAACCAGATTTGCAATAGCTGTGCATTGAGCCATGTAGTGTCAACTTACCATCCTTTACGGCTTTATAGATAACATCCCATGAGCTATAAATGGTCGGTACTTCCCCTCGCATTTTCATGATCGCTTTGCCATGAGTGCCTGATAACATTTCATCTGAGTGCCATTGTTTAAAGATTTTATTTGCGGTGGTTTCTGCATTTATTTCATCGAGTGCTTTTTGCACTTGCTCGTCAACTTTTAGATCCCGTAGGCTCGCCAGCCTCCCACCATTGGTGTACCACTCGGTCATCGCGAGGTATAAGTGCTTGAACTGTTGTTTGAGCGCTACTAATGTCCCTAGGCGGTTCTTAATGCAGTAAAAGGCTAAAGTGCGCCTAAACTGATGAGTTGTCATGTGCCAAGGATTTCCAACCGTTACGTCTTTTTTTACACGGTTTAATGAGCGAGGGTTTGACTCAAGGCATTCTGCGAAATCCTCTTCAGTTACAATGAAATTGAATTGATTGCAAAAACGCTGTAGTCGGTGATTCCATCCTGTAATCAATGTGGGGGGCTTGGAGCGGTATGATTTATTTACCCAAATCGAGTCTTTGTATTTTTTATCTGGGTAAGTGATTTCTTTGCGCCATTCTTCAGTTAATGTGGTCATTAACTCTATTGCAGTTTTGGAAGATGAAGCTGTGACCCATGTTTCTCGCTTATTGCCTAACTTAAAAGTGTGAGATTGGAGCATATGGAAATCACGTCCTTCAAAGGTATCCTTGTAATAACTTTTAGGCGTTAATTTATCGAGTTCGGAGTCTCGCATACCGCTAAAACCTCCACAAACGATATAGCAAGCATTGGTTATTTGACCCCAGTAGCGTTTAAAGTCCGTTCCATTGTTTAGTCTAATACTTGGTACTTTAGCGGCTAATGGAGCGATGAGGTCTTTAACTTTATGTGGTTGGCACTCTTGAATTGCGGAAGTGTATTTTCTCTCGTCAATGCTACCGTCCTCATTCATGAATGAGTAACGGTTCCCTTGCTTGATTTTTTCTTCAAGATTGCGCACTCCTTCATCATAGTTATGCTGTAGAGACTTCTCAGTATTCAAAATTAATTGTCTATATGGGTGAGCACCATTGACCAGTTCTATAGCTTTTCCATAAATGGCATCACATATACGTTCAGGTATAACAAGAGTTTGTTGTGCTTCATTGAAACTTATCCGTCTTGCTTCAGTGCTTGATTTTATTGGATTTAGGCCAAGCTCAAGCTTGTGCCATGACTCATCATTTATGGCTGTATTTATTGCCACAAAAGTAGACTCGATGGTTCCTTGGGCATAGTTACGATTTTGCAAGAAGTGTTCAAACTTAGTCCACACAACAGGCGAACCAAGATCTTTCAACGAGCTATAGTTACTCTCCATCAAGAAACTATAAACCACCTTTATATTATTTAGTCGAGTGCGAACACTTGAGAACTTTACAGATTTTTTCTGTTTAGGACTTTTATTAAATAGCCAACCAAAACTCAGAAGCTTCAGTTCTCGTTGTAACTTAGGTGCACATTTAAATTCCTCTGTATTTAGATTGTTCTTATCTTTCTTTCGAGAGAAAGGTAAGCAATCCCAATTATTTTGTCCAAAGGTGGCGGTAACGTTTCCGTCTTTATCCTTGCAGATGACGACGGCATCTAGCTCTTCATATCTTCTCTCATGGTAGAGCGTAACCACATCTACATCCTTAACCTTATGCTGTTGTGGAAAGTCAGGTAAATAGAGTTTAGATGTATCCATTATCCTACCTCGGCTGGTGATTTTGGAATTAAGCTTAAAACTGACTCGCTGTCATCCCAAGCGGGGTGCAGGCCATCATCATCGAGTTTGGTCTCTGACTTTCTCAATATTTGTTTATTTATGTTTGGAAGTATTTTTTGATTTATAAACAGTATGATGTTTTCAAAGTTTTGTTTGTAATGGCTGACATCCAAATGAAGGAATAGTGATTCCTCAACACAGGACTTGAATGAGAGCAGACACCAGATATCTGAGACTGACTGTACAATCACTTGGTCAGGACAGCCAAAGCACCCCAATAGGTCTGCACAGGCTAATCGTTCTCCCTCCTTGGCAAGTCCATGTGTTTGGGCTTTCTTGGTGTACTTTTGGGACTTTTCACCGAATGGGGAAGCGCAGCTACCGCCATTAGAAGTTCGGCTTAAATTGGGAAGGTTAATCTTGTTTTCTTCCTCGATAACCAGTACCTCAATTCTGAGGTTTTTCTTAGCCTGCTGGGTGCTGACCTCGCTCTTGACCTGCTCCTCCCGAATTGACATCGTATCTTGCATCATGCCGTTATTTGCCAGCTTATTTCCCTCGCTATAGTGACGCTTGCGGGTGTTGGGCGTGTTGTTAAGCATGAGGTTATTAACCATTTCACTTTGATGATATGAGGTTAGTTGAGAGCCTGTTTCACGGAAGCGGCTTATGCTAGGGCGTAAGCGTCTTCCCATTTGATCTGTTAAGGAAAAATGTTTTTCTACCCACCTTTTCAAAAAAGACTGAAGCCTTGAAGTCTGTAACTTTTGCACCTTTCGAGAGGCAATGGTTTGAAGAAGAGTCGCTTCTTCATTTGTGCTAATTATTCTTGAAGCATTGAGTAGTTTGTCGAAAAAGTTCATAGCATACTTGGGTATTTCTAACTCGTGCTCACCTATCTCAACTTGAATAGTTTTAAATGCACGACGTTTAAAAGCGGGCATGGTATACCATGTTTCCCCTGTTGATATTGAAGCGTTATTAGGCTGCTTTAACCTAAATAAATCAGTGGTGTTAGCGTAAGTGTAATAAGCGAGTAGGTAGGTGGCTGCACACATCATCTTCGTTATGCCACCGCAAAGTTTATACTCTCTACCTTGCCATTCAAAGATCATGGTAGGTGTATTTTTATAGGCTTGAATATGCGTTTCAGGATTTTTGATAAATTGTGAATAGGTTTGATTGAAAAGGCGTCTTAGAAATGGAAGCAGTTGTTTTAAATCACTTTGAGTGTAGGATTCATAAGATTCGCTATCGCTATTATCCATGATAACCACGTTATTAAAGTAATAGTGTGGTAGATCAAGATATCGAGAAAATAGGGTGACCATATTAGCTCGTCTATTCTTATACGTGCTACTTTTGAGTTCGCCTAGCATTACTCTGGTTTGTAAGTGTTCCATATACCCCTCTAATGAGCTTTGGGTAAATGCTGGCTCGCTTTCTTTATCGCACCACCGTAGGTATTGAGAGGCTTCAACATAAATGCCATATAGTGAGTCGTGACTAACTCCTTCATCTATTTTTTCACTAAAACTGTCTTTTAACTGAACAACGAACGCTTCACGATCTGCAAACTTGAATTGGTTGCTTTGTTGTAACTCTTTACTTGATGGTAAGCCATTGAATAAAAATCGGTTAAAGTCTGCTGAAAGATTGTCCCTAGCATCAAGCTTGATACAGAGGTCACGCCTCCATCCAGATAAATAGGTTAGCTCAGTCATCCTGACCTGCTAGCACATCGTGCATAATGGAATCGAGGATGCCAAACTTCACTTTGAACGCCTCTTTGCGTTTTAGAAAGCGTAAATACTTCCAAGTCGTACTTTCATCTTTATGCCCCATCCAGCCCATCAGAAGATCCATACAGTCGACAACGGGCAATCCAGCCTCTAGCAAGTCACTGAGGCGATAGGTGCCATAGGTGGCGCGTAAATCATGGAAGCGATGGGTAAAGGATGGCTCTGCCTGTTTTATTTCTGCCCTGAACTCAATCCACCTAGCTTCAATGGATTTCCCCGTAGCAGGGTTGCCTTGCTGACTAACAAAAAGTGGTTCATGACGATCACAGCGCTCCAGTATTTCAATGGTCTTCTGGGTGAAGGGGGGAGCATCGCTGTCTAATTGTTCTATTTTCTCGTTGAGCCTAGTAACACGCTTCAGGCGGCGTTCTGAAATTCGATACTCATTCAATGATTGGAGCAAGTCTGATGAAATCTCGACAGTCCGAGTTTTTAGGAACTTGGTTTGTACGCCTGTAGAGCGGGGGCATAACAGAATTTCAAAGCGATGTTGGCTCTCAGCAAGTGGAGTTGCAGTATCTAACGCATCTAGTGTTAGGGTTGCTACTTCTTCAACCCGCATACCTGTATCAATCGCAAGCAAGGCTTGTAAGCGCAACTCTTCAGACGTTTGTGGAAGGTGTTGAGTTAAAATACCAAGGGCATCACGGCTTAATGGGGATAGTGGCCTGATGTTTTTACTATCTGCATCCCTCGGAACCTTTATGCGTAAATCACTGGTCTCAACAATGAAAGTTGAGGATATGTGGGCAAGCATCCCACTGTTCTGAACAGAGACAAACTCCATTTTGAATGGGGCTTCCTTCTCATTTTTTACGCGTAGATAACCATCATGCATTAGCCACTTATAGTAATTGACGATTTGGTTCATACGAACACTGGCAGTGCTGTGTGCAAGCTCGCCTTGCTTTATTTGCTTGAGCAGGTGAGAGCGGTACAGGTAAGTTGGTTTGAGCCGTTTGACTGGCGGGAATTTATCCCAGCGTAGTCCCTTGTCCTCAAGAAATTGGTAATAGGCACGCAGTGCCTGTGCGCAGGGAGATAGGTCTTCTGCCTTCTTTACGGCCTTGAGATAAAACAGGTAGCTGTTGGCTTCGTGATTGAATACACCATCTTGCGAAAAGAGGGTTGGCAGCGAACCGATATTGTCATTGGAGGGGAGGCAATGGAATGTACCATCATCCAGTTTTTGTAGCTCAGTCTCTTTGAAAACATCGCTGGAGTGTACAAGGTATGTCATAAATCATCCTGAAAAATATCACTGTCCATGTATACAGTATGGACAGTGATTGATTATTTTCCAGATTTATTTACGTGTGTAAGATGCTTTTCCTACACTAACCCCTCATGGTAACGAACTCTTCTGAGCCCGTTGGGTGGATAGCCACAACAGAGTCGAAGTCTGCTTTGGTTGCGCCCATCTTCATTGCTACGCCGAAGCCTTGGATCATTTCATCTACCGTGAAACCGATGCCGTGTAGACCAACAACCGTTTCTTCTTCACCCGCACATACAAGCTTCATCTTACATGGTTGACGGTGCTTAGTAACGGCGGTGTACATCGCAGTAAAGCCAGATGTGTAGACTTTGATGTTGTCTTTGCCGTACTTCTCTTCCGCTTCTTGCGTTGTAAGACCGATAGTGCCGATTGGTGGGTGGCTAAATACCACAGTTGGAACTAAATCGTAGTCCATCTTCGCGTTTGGTTTATTGTTGAACAAACGTTCAGAAAGTTGACGACCCGCTTTCACTGCTACTGGTGTTAGCTCGATACCGCCTTCCATGATGTCACCCACACAGTAGATGCCTTTCACGTTGGTTTCTTGGTATTCGTCTACCTTGATGTAGCCTTTTTCGTTCGTTGCCACGCCGGTTGACGCTAGGTTGATTGCGTCTGTCGCTGGGTGACGGCCGATTGCCCAAATCAGTTGGTCAACGTTTTGGCTCTCACCGTTTTCTAGGTGCAGAGTTAGGCTGCCATCGGCTTCTTTTACCACTTCTTTTGGTACAGAGTGGGTGTGCAGCTTTGGACCTTCTGCGTCCATCACTTCAACCAACGTATCGATGATCATTGGATCGAAGCTACGCAGTGGTGACTCTTTACGTACGAACAGGTGCGTTTCTGTACCTAGCGCGTGCAGTACGCCAGCAATTTCAACTGCGATGTAGCCAGCGCCCACAACCGCAACGCGTTTTGGTTGCTCTGCTAGGTCGAAGAAGCCGTTTGAATCGATGCCGTATTCAGCGCCTGGAATGTTTGGAATAGTAGGACGACCACCAACCGCGATCAGGATGTGATCTGCTGTGTAATGTTCACCGTTTACTTCGACAGTTTTTTCGTCAACAAACTTAGCAAAGCCTTTAATCACGTTTACTTTGTTGTTGCCAAGAACGCGATCGTAAGATTGGTGAATACGACCAATGTATGCCTGACGGCTCTCAACCAGTTTGCTCCAGTCGAAACCTTTCACGTCGACATCAAAACCGTAATCTTCTGCGTACAGGTTCATTGCTTCTGCGATTTGCGCGCCATGCCACATCACTTTTTTCGGTACACAACCTACGTTGACACAGGTGCCACCAAGGTCTTGAGCTTCGATTAGCGCAACTTTCGCGCCGTACATCGCCGCACGGTTTGCAGATGCGATGCCGCCACTGCCGCCACCGATACAGATATAGTCAAAATGAGTCGCCATTACTTTCTCCAAGAGCTTATAAATTTTATCTGGTACATAGATAGATTGGGATGACCTTGCCCGAACTCAATGCCACCGTTATCCCACTATCATAAATCTAATTCGACTAATTCCTAAATGGGAAAAAGCGACAATACTTATGACAAATAGCGATGAGAGGCACAAAAAGAAGAATAAGCGCGACTGGAGGGAGAAGGTGAGAGCATAAAAAGCGCAACGAGCATGTCGTTGCGCTAGAAGGTTTCGGTGCAGATGAGCTTACTCTGGCACAATCCAGTCCACTTTCCAGTGGCCAGTTGCTGGCGCGATCGCGTCTTGCAGGAATGGCAGAATTTCTTTCATCTGGCTTTCCAGTTTCCACGGTGGGTTAATCACAATCATGCCTGATGCCGTCATGCCGCGCTCGTTGGTATCGGGTGCGACACCTAACTCGATTTGCAGAATTTTACGAATACCGAGTGCTTCCAAGCCTTCGATCATATCTTCGATGTCGTGACGGTTTACCACTGGGTACCAAATCGCGTAGATACCGGTTGCCCAACGCTTATGGCTCTGATGAATCGCGCGCACCACATCGCGGTACTCTTTCGCGAGTTCGTATGGTGGGTCAATCAGCACCAAACCACGACGCTCTTGTGGCGGTAAGCTTGCTTTTAGACGCTGGAACCCGTCCTCTTTGAAGATACTCACTTGGCGATCGCGATGGAATTCTTGCTCTAACAACGGGTGATCGGCTGGGTGCAGCTCCGTCAGCACCATGCGATCTTGTGGGCGGATTTGCGCGCGCGCTACACGTGGTGAGCCTGGGTAGTAACGCAGCTTCTCGCCGTTGTTGAGCACTTTGATGGCATCGATGTAGCTTTTGATGTCTTCAGTAATGTTTGGGTTGTCCCAAATACGCGCGATGCCTTGTTTGTATTCGCCCGTTTTTTCAGACCATTCGTGAGTCAGATCGTAACGGCCCACACCCGAGTGGGTATCGTGATAAACGAATGGCTTATCTTTTTGTTTCAGCGCATCAAGAATGAGGCTTTGAACGATGTGTTTGACCACGTCGGCATGGTTGCCGGCGTGGAAGCTGTGGCGGTAACTTAACAAATTAAACTCTCGAAACACTCTTTGGTTGAGTGTGGTCTGTGATTTTCACTCTATGGCGGTATTATACTCAAGTAACTTAAAGATGTAGAACTTCCAATCAAATCCGTTCCTCTAATAGGGGCTCACTATTGAAATTTCTTTAAGTCACCCACACTTACTATTGGTAATCGAATTGAACTAGGTGAGTTTCTCGTGCTCAAAGAGTGTGAAATCTCATTTAGGTATAACAAGACTCAAGGACAGAGTAGCGCTCGTTGACTATATGGTCATCGCAGCATAGAGAAAGGGAACGGAGCTCCCCCAATCCATGTTGCTGGCTCGTCTGTACATTGAGTTGGCCTATCTACACAAAATAGACAGGCAATCACAGAGTCAAAACACAAAAGGAATTATTCATGTCTAATCCTCTTCTGACGTTTACGGACTTACCTCCGTTTTCTCAAATTAAACCAGAACACATCAAGCCTGCTGTTGAACAAGCGATTGCTGACTGCCGAGCGAAAATCGATGAAGTTCTAAAAGATAATGCTCACCCAACTTGGGACAGTGTGATTGCGCCAATTGAAGAAGCGGATGACCGCTTAAGCCGCATTTGGTCGCCAGTGGGTCACATGAACTCCGTGGTGAACAGCGAAGATCTGCGTGAGGCGTACGAAAGTTGTTTGCCAATTTTGTCAGAGTACGGCACTTGGGTTGGTCAGCACAAAGGCCTGTACGAAGCGTACAAAGCGATTAAAGCCAGTGATGCATTCGCAACGCTGACTCGCGCTCAACAAAAAACCATCACCGATGCGTTACGAGACTTTGAGCTATCGGGTATTGGTTTACCATCCGATGAGCAGCACCGTTACGGCGAAATCAGCAAGCGCATGTCTGAGCTCAGCTCTAAATTCTCTAACAATGTACTGGATGCCACCATGGGTTGGACCAAGCACATCACGGATGAGAAAGACCTTGCTGGCATGCCAGAATCGGCGCTGGCAGCAGCGAAAGCCGCGGCAGAAGCAAAAGAGTTAGATGGTTACCTCATTACGCTGGATATCCCATCTTACCTACCTGTCATGACGTACTGCGACAACCAAGAGTTGCGTAAAGAAGTGTACGAAGCGTATGTAACACGCGCCTCTGATCGCGGTCCAAATGCTGGTAAGTGGGACAACTCAGAAATCATTACTGAGCAACTGAGACTGCGTCACGAAATTTCACGCATGTTGGGTTTCAATACTTACAGTGAAAAGTCGTTAGCAACAAAGATGGCTGAAACGCCGGATCAAGTGCTGGGCTTCCTGAATGACCTAGCGACACGAGCGAAACCGCAAGGTGAACGTGAAGTCGAAGAGTTACGTCAGTTTGCGAAAAGTGAGTTTGGTGTTGAAGAGCTGAACGTTTGGGATATCGCTTACTACAGCGAGAAACAAAAGCAGCACCTGTTCCAAATTTCGGATGAAGAACTGCGCCCATACTTCCCAGAATCAAAAGTCGTGAGCGGTCTGTTTGAAGTGCTAAACCGCGTGTTTGGTATGACAGTAAAAGAGCGCGAAGGCGTAGACACTTGGCATGAGTCCGTGCGCTATTTCGATATCTTTGATGCTGAAGGCACACTCCGTGGCAGTTTCTACCTAGATCTCTATGCACGTGAACACAAACGTGGCGGCGCGTGGATGGACGATTGTCGTGGTCGTCGTATTACGCTCTCTGGTGAACTGCAAACGCCGGTGGCGTACCTAACGTGTAACTTCAACCGTCCAGTGGGCGACAAGCCAGCACTGTTCACGCACGATGAAGTTGTGACGCTATTCCATGAGTTTGGTCATGGAATCCACCACATGCTGACGCAAGTAGAAACTGGCGCGGTATCAGGCATTAATGGCGTACCTTGGGATGCGGTTGAATTGCCAAGTCAGTTCCTGGAAAACTGGTGTTGGGAAGAAGACGCACTGGCGTTCATTTCTGGTCACTATGAGACAGGCGAGCCGTTGCCAAAAGCGATGCTAGATAAGATGCTCGCGGCGAAAAACTTCCAGTCGGCGATGGGTATTTTGCGTCAGCTAGAATTCGGTTTGTTCGACTTTACTCTGCACACCGAATACGACCCAGAAGTGGGTGCACGCGTTTTAGAAACGCTGGCGAAAGTGAAAGAGAAAGTTGCGGTGGTTCCAGCTGTTGAGTGGGCGCGCTTCTCGCACAGCTTTGGTCACATCTTCGCTGGTGGTTACAGCGCGGGTTACTACAGCTATCTGTGGGCTGAAGTGCTGTCGTCAGACGCGTATTCTCGCTTTGAAGAAGAAGGTATCTTCAACAAAGAAACGGGTCAAAGCTTCCTGAATAACATCCTAGAAATGGGTGGCAGTGAAGAGCCAATGGAGCTGTTTAAGCGCTTCCGTGGTCGTGAACCACAAATTGATGCGCTATTGCGCCATTCTGGTATTGCAGCGTAAGCGCACGCTGTCTTTCCAAAAATACTAAGGCCAACCATTCGGTTGGCCTTTTTTGTCCATTTTTTATAAAAAATTCACGGATTCACACTGCGGTTAATTGGGTTCTGCAGCGATATTAATGTCTCCGTAGACTGAACCTCATCAATGGCTTGCAGCTTATCAATCAGCACAAATTGCAGTTCTTCAATCGATTTGCACATCAATTTGACGAATATGTTATACGCGCCCGTGGTGTAGTAAGCTTCAACGACTTCGTCGAGCGCGTTGAGTTTTTCTAGCGCGGAATGGTAATCACGAGCTGCGTTTAGGTTAATACCAATGAAGCAGCACACATCGTAGCCGAGCTTTTTGGTATTTACGATCACCTCCGTTCCTTCGATGATGTCAGCCGATTTCATCTTCTCAATACGCACATGGATAGTGGCAGGGCTGACATCGAACTGCTTTGCCATTTCTGCGTAGGGCGTTCTGGCGTCAGCCATCAGTGTTTTTAATATTGCGCGGTCAAGGTCGTCGAGTTTCGGCAGGCTCGCATTCATACTATTATTTCCGTTAGGGATAGAGTTTTACCTCCCTTTTATACTCATAGCGGATAGGATTCACAAGGTTTGGCAGGAGTAACTGCGGGTTAACTCCGAGCTATGGAGATAATGTGCAGCGTTTTCTGGTTATTGTCGCGCTATGTTGGAGCGCGTTTGCCGCGGCCTCAGATCCGAAAGTTTTGGTCGTGCACTCCTATCATCAAGGTTTTTTCTGGACGGATTCCATACAGCGAGGTATCGAGCAGCAATTGGGTGATCGATCGCTGGATATGCGTGTGCTCTATTTAGACTCGAAACGTAACCAGAGTGAGCAGTTTTTCGCTCAGCTTGAATCCTTATATCGTACGAAATTAAGCAAAGAACGATTCGATGCCATTTTAGTGAGTGATAACAACGCGCTTGAACTGATGCAGCGTTTGGCGCCAATCATCAAAGACACCCCGGTTATATTTAACGGCATCAACAATTATCATCCTTCTTTGCACCAATCTCTGAACGCAACAGGAGTAACAGAAGATGTCGACTTGGAGGCAAATTTAGCCCTCATAGAGCGACTACACCCTGATTACACCCAAATTCTTATTGTCAGTGACCATTCCGTAACGGGAGAGGTATTACGCTATCAAATCGACGATTTTGTACATGAACATCCGCAATATCGCGACAAAATTGTGCAAGTTATTCCCGACAGTATCATTGACTTAAAGCAACAAGTGGCGAAGCTGAATAAAGATAAAGTCGTCCTGTTTTGGACTTATTACCGAGATAAACAGGGTGTGGTTGGCAGTGAACGTGACTGGATTGGCGTTAACAGAGCCTCAAATGCGCCGCTGTTTATGGTGCACGACATTGGCTTAGGGCACGGTGCGGTTGGTGGCGTGATCCAGAGTGGTTATCGGCATGGCATTGAGAGCGCTGAGATACTTGAGTTTGTATTGGATAACCCTGACCAATCTCTGCCAGCCGTGAAGAAAAGTGATTCTGAAATCAAGCTCGATTATCAAGCTGTAGTGCGCTGGGGGTTGGGTGCTGAGCAAGAGGTCTCTGCGGTATTTTTTAATAAACCGATGAAGTTTTCTGAGCGTTTTGCCAAAGAAATTCGCTTGTTTGGTAGCCTGTTTGTTGTGATGTCGGTGGTCATTTTGTTGATGGGTTACTATTTACAGCGGATGCGTCGCAGCGAGAGTGCCGCGCGAGAAAGCCAAGCCATCTTAGAATCGATTTTTGATCAGAGCATGCAGTATATGGGCATTTTGGATGCCAACGGTGTACTTAAATCGGGCAACGATCACCTGCAATCTTTGCTGTATCACCAAGGGCTGCGTTTAGACCGACCACTTTGGTTTCATCCCAATTGGAGTGATAAAGCGCAAGCGTTGCTTGAGGCGTATTTCCACGCGCCTCACCATCAAGTGTCGACGTTTGAGGCTGAAATTTGGAGTAAAGAGCACGGTACATTGGTGTTGGAAATTTCACTCAAGCCTTTTTCTCAGCAAGTAGGAAATCAAAAGCAATACTTGTTTGAAGCGCGCGATATCACTAGTCGTAAGTTGATGGAAGATAAGCTCTATCAACGCGAATCAACCCTGCGTAACTATTATGAGCAACAGCCAGTCATGATGGTGACGCTCGACAGCAACAATCGCATTCAAGAAGTGAATCGATTTGCTCAGCTACTCCTAGGCTACAAACCGATGGACATGCTCGGACACCGCCTAAGGGAGTTTTATTTTGATGACAAGGTACTGTTTCCTCGCCAAGTGCTATTGCAACCCAATCAACAGGTGCATGGGGTCTGGCGACGGGAAGTCGAGTATCGCCATGCAAACGGTCATCGTGTTTGGGTACGCGAGAACATTCGTCCACTGAGTGAATCTGATCAGCTATTGATTGTAGGTGAAGATATTACAGAAACCAAACAGCTTTCCGAGAAGTTGGAATATCAAGCGCGCTATGACTTACTGACAGGGACTTATAACCGAAACCACTTTGAGCTAGAGCTCAAGACCGCACTGCGTGAGGTGGACAGCCATCGTCGCGTCCACGCCATGCTGTACCTCGACTTAGATCAGCTAAAAGTCCTCAATGATACGGTTGGGCATGATGCGGGTGACGCGGCGATTCAATTTTGCGCCAGCATGTTAGAGGAAGTGCTGCCATACAATTCCATCTTGGCTCGAATGGGAGGCGATGAGTTTGCGGTACTACTCAAAGATTGCGACGAATACGGCGCGATTAATATCGCTAAACTGATCATCTCGACGTTGAGTGAACATCTCTTTATTTGGGAAGATACACGCTTGTTCATCAGTTGTTCTATTGGTATTCGTATCATCGATCATACGGCAGAGACGCCGCAAATGGTGCACGCTCAAGCGGACTCTGCGTGTCATGCCGCCAAGGAGCAAGGCCGTAACCGCTACAATCTGTTCAGCTTAGATAACGAAGAGCTACAACGTCGCCAGATGGAAATGCAGAGCGTCAATTTGGTGCATGAGGCATTGTCGAATCAGCGTTTAGAGCTATTTGCTCAACCTATCAAAAGCTTACAAAAGCACGATGCTCAGATGTATTTTGAGATTTTAGTGCGCATTCGCAATGGATATGGTGATTATGTTTCTCCTGCATTGTTTATTCCTGCCTCCGAGCGCTACAACATTGCGCATTGGATTGATAAACAGGTCATTACTCAAACGCTAGAATGGTTTGAGCAACGCCCGGAGGTGGTTGAAAAACTCGGTCGTTGTTCGATAAACCTTTCAGGTCAATCTATGGGGAATCAAGAGTTTATCGATTTCTTATTGGAGCGGTTGGAACGTTCGTCCATGCCGTGTGAAAAAATCTGTCTAGAAATCACCGAGACAGCTGCGATGAGTAATCTTGAGCAAGCCATTGAGCTCTTCACCAAGCTCAAAGCGCTGGGTTGCATGATTGCATTGGATGACTTTGGTTCGGGCTTGTCTTCATTTGGTTACTTAAAGAAACTTCCCGTTGATATCGTGAAAATTGATGGTCTTTTCGTGCGAGATATCAACGTAAATGAAATGGACCGTGTGATGGTTCGCTCGATCAATGATCTGGCAAAACAGCTAGGCAAAGTGACGGTGGCGGAGTTTGTCGAAAACGAACAAGTCATGCAGCATTTGATCGATCTTGGTGTGGATTATGGCCAAGGCTACGGTATTGGGCATCCTCAACCGCTTTCTGAGTTAGTTGAGCGACTGACGGCTGAGTAGTCTTGTCATATCAAGCTCAACCTAGCATTGAGAGGTAACTTAGGTATACACTCAGCGCCAGTTACCGCGATTTTTTATTGGAGCCTCCTTTTGCAACTGCAATTGATCTGTGAAGACCCGTCTCAACAACCTCATCTGGATGAACTGGCTGCGCGCTGGCAGCTTTCTCACACTGACGAGAGCGATTTTGCTTTGGTGCTGACCACCGAGCGTTTAGAGCTGCGTAAAGTGGATGAGCCAAAGTTGGGCGCTATTTTTGTCGATTTAATTGGTGGCGCAGTGGGACATCGCCGAAAATTTGGTGGTGGTAAGGGCCAAGCCATCGCAAAAGCTGCAGGTTTGAACAAAGGGGCAACGCCAACCGTTCTAGACGGCACGGCGGGGCTGGGACGTGACGCATTCGTTTTGGCTTCGCTCGGCTGTAAGGTACAGATGGTGGAGCGACACCCGGTAGTCGCAGCGTTGCTGGATGACGGCTTAGCGCGTGCGAAACAAGACCCTGAAATTGGAACTTGGGTATCAGAGCGTATGTCGCTGATCCATGCCTCCAGTCATGATGCATTGGAACAGCTGGCACAAGATGAAGACTTTGTTCAGCCAGATGTAGTGTATCTCGACCCTATGTATCCGCACCCAGAAAACAAGAAGAAATCGGCGCTCGTAAAAAAAGAGATGCGCGTTTTCCAATCGTTGGTTGGCGCCGATTTGGACGCCGATGGTTTGCTAGATCCTGCCATGGCGTTAGCCACAAAACGCGTGGTGGTGAAGCGCCCAGACTATGCAAACTGGCTGAGCGAGCAAAAGCCGACTATGGCGATTGAAACCAAAAAAAATCGCTTTGATGTCTATGTTAAAGCCTCAATGGCATAACTTCCTGACCGCTCAACTTTTCTTGTCACAGTACGGTGTATCGTGCTGTGATCAAGCCTCTCTTTCTGAGTCGTTACTGATAGTTTTCTCTTGCTAATTCTCCTCCCTGACTGTATATCTAACTAAGAATTATTATTATTTCACTTGTTGTGATGCGGTCGATAATTGGGAAGCTGGAGTAGTAGAATGGCTAAACGCTTATGTAAAATGAGTCGTAAACAGATCGCGGCGGAGCTTGGCGACATCCATCGTTTAGTTGTCGCACCAAAGTTTGTTTGTCGCTCTTGCGCACGCTCTTCAGCGGCCAAAGATACCCTGTGTAAACCAGCCGCTATTCCGCCGCAAAAGTGCCAAGACAAGCCATTGAACGAGCAACAATCATGTGGCTTATTGGCTGAAGCGCTGCCAGTGCAACCGAATCCTGTGACAACAAAACAAAGCAACGAAAAAGCAGCGATTGTGAAGCGTGTTGTTGAGCGCGTGAAAGAGAAAAAGCAAGCCGAAAAATCCCTGGAGCCAGTAAGAACCGACGCACCAGTATGGTTTGATTTAGCGGATAAAAAATCGATTAAGAAAGCGAAAAAAGCACTGAAAAAGCATTACAAGCAGCAGAAAAAGTTGTTAAAAGTAGCGAAAAAACAACAAAAGTTACTTAAGCGTCAGCGCAAGCTTGAAGCGCGCAATGCGAAGCTAGAAGTGTTGTTGCCAACGTCGCCTAAGGCGTTGATGAGCGCAAGCTCGCAAGTCAAAGTGCATTAATCTAATCCCAAAAAACGCTCTCCAGTTGGAGAGCGTTTTTTATTGTCGGTATGTGTGTTGGGAGCGGTCGCTTTACTTCTTGGCGTAGCTCATTTCGACGCGCTTTTTCACCCAGGTTTCGTTAATCCATAGCGATAGCATGATGATCGCACCGCCAATGGCGAGTCGCATGACATCAACATCGCGGTTCCAAATCACAATGTTCACAATCAAACCCGCCGGAACCAATGCGTTGTTCATTACTGCCAGTGCACCTGCGTTCACCATGGTTGCGCCTTTATTCCATGCGAAGTAACCAAAACCGGAAGCAATTAAACCAAGGTACGTCAGAATGCCCCATTGCGTTGCGGTGGTGGGTAGTTTGTCGAGGTTGCCCATCAGAGCGAAAGCCACGGTTGCTACACAAAGCGCACCTAAGTAGAAGTAACCAAACACGGTGTGTTGTGGCAAATCAACCGGCTCACTTTCCATGATGTATTTGTAGCCCACCTGACCAATGGCAAAACAGAGGTTTGCTCCTTGTACGACCAAAAAGCCCAGCAGGAAGTCCTCATTAATGCCTGCAAACTTAATCCAGGCTGCGCCAAATACAGCAATCGCCGCGGTAACCAAATACCAAGGTGAAAAGCGACCTTTCAAGAAGTCATAGATCAGCGTGACGTAAATGGGGGTGAATACGGTGAACAGCAATACTTCTGGCACGGAAAGGAGCAAAAAAGATTGGTAGTAGAAGCAGTACATCAGACCAAGCTGAAAGCCACCGACCGTCATCAGTTTCGCGATTAGGGATTTGCTAACGCCGCGGAATTTTAAAAAGGGAATGAAAACCAGACTCGCCAGTGCCACGCGCATGAACACCGAGAACCAAGAATCAACCTGACCAGCGAGGTAAACGCCGATCAGGCTAAATGAGAATGCCCAAAGTAGGGTAACTGCGGATAGATAAGCCATGGATGAGAATCTTTATCAACAACAAATGTGCCCGCAGTCTAACCAAGTTTTAACGTCGCGCCAATCAGTCTTTTAGCGGTACGACCAGCATATCGACTGGAGAGCAGTTAATCAGTTGTCGAGTCGAAGACAGAATCTTGCTCCAGAAATCTTGGTGATGACCACAAACCACCAAGTCTATACTGTAATCTTGAATGGTATCGCACAGCTCATTACTCAAATCGCCACTACCGACCAAAGTATGGGCTATTGGGTATTGCGCATATTCTGCGAAATTCGCCAATTGTGTGCGCGACGCTTCCATTGCTTGATGTTGCGCTTCTGCCATATTGATGTCGATAAGCCCGGTGTAGAGCTCTGCGTAGTTCACGTCGATGTGAATAAAAGAGACTTTCGCATCCAGAGGTTTAGCCAGTGATACGGCTTTTTTAATCAACACTTTACTGTCGTCTGACAGGTCGACTGCCACAAGTATGTGTTTGTAACTCATATTGCTATCTCCTTGTAAGGTCATAGTTTTAGATTAGCACTAACCCCCAAAAAAATTTGCTGAAGTGATCTCATATCAGTGTCGTAGGTACAAAGTCTTGTCTCAGTAATCATGTTATAGTGGCGTTATACCCAAGTGACTTTGAGATGCGGAGTTCAGCGCTCCGTTACTGACTATAGTTCAAGTAAAACCTTGCCTCTGATGTAGAGCAAGTCAATCTCGCGGCGTCGTTTATCTCGAGGTTACTTGGGTATATTGCATGCACATTAATAGGAGTTAACATGCTGTCTCAAACTATGGTCGAACAATTGAATGAGCAAATTAACCTAGAATTTTTCTCATCCAATCTATACTTACAAATGAGTGCTTGGTGTGAAGACAAAGGTTTTGAAGGTGCGGCTGAATTTTTGCGCGCTCACGCCGTAGAAGAAATGGAGCACATGCAACGCCTATTCACCTACGTAAGTGAAACTGGCTCAATGCCAATTTTGGGCGCTATTGATGCACCAAAGCATGATTTTGCAAGCTTAGGTGATGTTTTCCGCGAGACCTTCGAACATGAGCAAATGATCACGGAAAAAATCAATAAATTGGCACATGTTGCATTTACTAGCCAAGACTACTCAACGTTTAACTTCCTACAGTGGTACGTGTCTGAACAGCACGAAGAAGAGAAGTTGTTTAAAGGGATTTTAGATAAGATCGAATTGGTAGGTGAAGATGGTAAAGCATTGTTCTTCATCGACAAAGATCTAGCACAAATGGCGAAAGAAGGTTCATCTTCAATCATGGATGCTCCAGCTGCGTAAACGCGTTTTTTGACGCTATAAGTAGCGAGTAAAGACGAAGCATTGATCGTCTTTTTCTCTTGAGCATTGTTGAAGATGTAGGGAGGAAAAGATGATCAGTGGAGACACAATCTTATTTGCGCTAATGGTGGTAACTGGAGTCAACATGATCCGGTATCTCACCGCTCTTCGTTCTCTAATTTACATCATGCGTGAAGCGCATCCGTTGTTATATCAGCAAGTTGATGGCAATGGCTTTTTTACCACCCATGGAAATGTCACCAAACAGGTGCGTTTGTTCCACTACATCAAAAGTAAAGAATATCACCATCACCACGATGAAATTTTTACTGGTAAGTGCGAAAGGGTGCGTGAGCTATTTGTTTTATCGACCGCTTTACTCGGTGTTACCCTACTCGCGGCCTTCATTCTTTAAAGAATCAATAATCTAGCGAGTTAATCTCCTAGGATTGTACGGGCATGCATAGCGCTTACCGTTTAAGCGCTTTTCCCCTTCGAGATTTGTCGGTAGAATGTCGCGCCTAGAAAGCAAGGATGTGCAATGTGCACATCCTTTTTTATTTCGATTCGATACCAATCAGTCTAAGAGCTACCGATGAGTAAGAAATTTGATGTTGTTGTAATTGGCGCAGGCGCAGCGGGTTTGATGTGTGCTGCAGAAGCCGGCAAGCGAGGCCGCCGTGTTTTGGTGCTCGATCATGCTAAAAAGCCAGGACGTAAAATCCTTATCTCAGGCGGTGGCCGTTGTAATTTCACTAACTACGATGTTTCAGCCAGCAACTACCTATGCCAAAACCCGCATTTCGTTAAGTCTGCGCTTTCCCAATACACTAACTGGGATTTTATCTCGATGGTGTGTAAGCATGGTATTGAATTTGAAGAGCGCGATCACGGTCAGCTGTTTTGTGTCGATGCGTTTACGGCGAAAGACATTGTGAAGATGCTGTTGGCTGAGTGTGGCATGCCGAATATCGAGCAGCGTTACCAATGCGATGTTCACTCAATTGAGAAAATCGATGAAGGCTTTCGTTTGCATGCTGGCACTGAGATTGTTGAGTGTGAGTCTTTAGTTATCGCAACAGGTGGCTTGTCGATGCCAAAACTGGGGGCGACACCATTTGGCTATAAAGTCGCGGAACAATTTGGTCTTCGAGTTATCCCAACTACGGCAGGGCTGGTGCCATTTACGTTGCATAAAGAAGACAAAGAAGATTTTGCTGAGTTATCTGGTATCGCGGTACCTGCGGAAATTACAGCTGAAGATGGCACCATGTTCAAAGAAGCCCTGTTGTTCACACATCGTGGTTTATCTGGCCCAGCCGTTTTACAGATTTCATCATTCTGGCGAGCGGGGCAAAAGGTGTCGATTAATCTGGTGCCAAACGATGATGTTGCCGAGTTATTAGAACGCAGCCGTGAAAAGCATCCGAATCAGTCGCTCAAAAATACGCTCGCTAAAGTGCTACCAAAGCGCTTGGTTGAAGTCTTGATTGAACGTAAAGAGCTGGTCGATAAACCGCTAAAGCAGTTCAATCAAAAGGAGCTTGCGGCGATTGTGGCGCGCTTAGAACATTGGGATATCACCCCGAATGGCACTGAAGGCTACCGAACCGCGGAAGTGACACTAGGCGGTGTGGATACCGATCACTTATCTTCGAAAACCATGGAATGCAAAGACATCAAAGGGCTGTACTTCATTGGCGAAGTGATGGATGTGACTGGCTGGTTAGGGGGCTACAATTTTCAGTGGTGCTGGTCGAGCGGCTTTGTCGCGGGTCAGTGGGTGTAATCAAACGCTACACATCCGCATAAAAGATAAGATAAAAAAGAGCACTGAATTGTATTCCGTGCCCTTTTTATATTCTCATTGTATTCCCACAGCGAGTTACTCGTCTTGATACTTTTCGAGTTTGTTGTAGAGCGTTTTAACGCTAATGCCTAATTCCTGCGCTGATTCCGTTTTATTGCCTTGATTCTCTTCAAGGGTATTGAGAATAGCGGCTTTTTCTAGCTCTTCTAGCGAAACGCCCGCTGGAACAAGGTCTTCGATGCTTGTGCCTGTTTCCAATGGCGGTGTATCGAATATCAGGTGTTCATCTCGGATGGTGTCATCAGCCAAAATAAATGCACGCTCGATCGTGTGTTTGAGCTCACGGACATTACCTGGCCAATCGTGTGCAGCGATTTTTTGGATGGCAGAATCAAGAATGGTTTTGGTTTTAGCCTCATTTGCGTTGCGGTGCGCGATAAAGTGTTTAGCCAGACCGACGATGTCACCGCCTCGATCTCGCAGTGGCGGTATCGTTAATGGGAAGTGCGATAAACGGAAAAACAGATCTTCACGCAGGAACTGCTCTTCAATGGCGACTTTAGGATCACGGTTGGTGGCGGCAATGATGCGAGTGTTGGCGATATGCACCGTATTACTGCCCACTGGGCGATACTCTCCGGTTTCCAACACACGCAATAGCTTCACTTGATGCTCGATAGGCATCTCGGTGATTTCATCTAAAAACAGCGTGCCGCCTTCTGCCTGTTTAAATACACCTTGGTGAGTTTTATTCGCTCCGGTAAAGGCGCCTTTTTCATGGCCAAACAGTTCACTATCGACCAACTCTGGGCTAATCGCACCACAGTTAATCGCGATAAAGGGTTGTTGCTTGCGATCGCTAGCTAAATGAATGGTCTGCGCGACTAACTCTTTACCTGAGCCGCTTTCACCGACAATGAGGACGTTGGCTTCTGTTTTTGCGACGCGTCGGATCATGCGATAGAGCTGATGCATTGGCGATGAGGACCCCACCAAAAGGCCAAACTGGTCGAGATCGCTAGTGGACACTTTACGTCCTTGATCTTGTTTTTGCTGATAGTACTGGCTGACTTCGCTTAGGGTGTCCGTCAAAATGGCAATATCGACGGGTTTTCTGTAGTGAAAAATTGCACCTAAGTTCATTAGCTTATCCAAATTTTCGTTTGGAGCACCAGAGCTAATGATGATCAAGTCCATATCGTAGATGTCTTCGATATTAGAAAGGCGCTGGTAATCTGCGCTAGTAAAGTGGGCGACTTCAACAATCGCAACTTCCGGTTTGAGTTGTAGGAAATCTTCAATCCAACTATCTGCGGCATCGGTATTATGCAGACGAAATTTGTTCAGTTCCTGGCAAGAGGCAATAGCATCTTTAAGTGTCGGGTCTTGTATTCGTAGAAACAGGCTTGGCAACGACATAGAAATGTCCTCTTTACTATGACAGAAACAATGTACGTGGATTATTCTAAGTGCACAAGACAAAATATTGTCAGCAGAGATTTAAGGGTCTGTAGGCTATTTTAATTTTGTTGATCCTCTCTTGGTATATATCAGTAATAATTCTGATAAATATTGCTTCTTTATTCGGGTGTCTCACATTTTAAATAATAATTCTGCGATTAAGTGAAGTCGAAGAAATAATGTCTCATCTTTTATTGGCGTATTATGTAATTGATTGCGAAATTATTAACGATTAAAAATTACATTTCTTCTGTGTAAATAATTCATGCTTATATTTTCTTGTTCGTCTTATTTTTATCTCTTGTTTTTATTATTCCTTTAAAAATAACAAGTTACAAACTTGGCACATGGTTTGCTCCTATGGAAATACAACGTCAATAAAGGAGAATTACCATGAATAACATCGCAGCTAAAATTGTACTTACGTCAGTTCTTGCTACTTCATCTACAGCAGTCTTAGCGAGTGATAAATGGGAAAAAGAATCCATGGACGCTTGGCTAGATGGTAAAGCTGAAACGACGCTGCTGCTAAACAGTAACCTTAACTCTTTTGATATCAACACCGATGTTGAAAATCAGGTAGTTACCCTTTCTGGTTCGGTAAACAATGACCTTGAAAAATCGCTTGCCGAAGAGCTTGTAACAGGTCTTGATGGTGTGAAAGAAGTAAATAACGAATTGTCAGTGGTGAATGAAGGTAAGAAAGAAACCGATTCAGAGGCATTAGCCACACTGACCGACTCTAAAATCACGACTATAGTTAAAACGCGCCTACTGATGGATACCAATGTAAGTGGTACGGACATTGATGTAACGACGGAACGTAAAACGGTAACGTTGGCAGGTAAGGTTAATTCAGATGCGGAGCATGATCTTGCACTTTCAATTGCAAATAATACCAATGATGTAAATAAGGTGATTGATAAGCTAGAAGTGGTTCAATAATAACGAGCCGAGTGACCTAACCCAATTTTATTAGGAGGTAACACTATGGTTCGTTGGATGTTTATTTTTCTGGCTTTGGCACTGGTTTCTGCACTACTAGGTTTTACTGGTATTGCAGGGGCGGCGGCCTCTATCGCGCAAGTGATATTTTACCTATTCCTATTGTCATTAATTGTATCAATAGTGATTGTTCTGCTAGGAAGAAAAAACGTAAATAGATAGGAGATTTCATGCGACTTACGTCATTAATTTACCGTATCGCCGCAGTATTTGGTTTGGTGTTCGCACTGGCTGCTTGTAGTGAAGAAGGGCCAATGGAACAGGCAGGCAAGAAGATAGATGAAGCCGCCGAAGAAACTCAAAATGCGATTGAAGATGAGTGTGAAAATATTAAAGAGAACATGAACGCAGAAGACCAAGATTGTTAGTCGAGTCAGGTCAGCTTTTTGTTCACAGCAATGTAAGAGAAGGGCGGTCAATCACCGCCCTTCCTTTTATCCCAAGTGTTTACAATCAGATGAGGAGTCAAAGATGAAAAACATATTTGATGTACTAAAAGAGAGTCATGAAAAGCAACGCCTTTTACTCGATGCTCTGATGGAAACGTCTGGAGATTCCCCTGCACGCGAAGAGTTTTACCACAATCTGAAGGATGAACTCGAACAGCACGCCGCCGCAGAAGAGCGTTTTTTCTACGCGCCTTTAATCGAGAGCGATAAAACCATCGATCTTACTCGTCATGGCATCGCAGAGCACCACGAGATTGATAAAGTGATTGCACAGCTTGATGCAACCGACATGAGCTCGCCAGCATGGCTCAACCTCATGAAAACTTTGCGTCACAAAGTATTGCACCACCTCGAAGAAGAAGAGCATCGTTTTTTCCAATTGGCCGGTAAGGTGATGACCGATCAGCAGAAAATGAAACTAGCGGATAGCTACGTCGAAGAAATGGCTAGTTAGGTGGAGTATTGGTCCTTTTCGTGCCATTTCGGCACGGGAAGGGGCCCAATCAAAGCGTTTACCAAGCTAATTAGCCTAAACTAGAACCAGCTTATTCTCACTTTCACTAAAAAAGCGCACTCGCTGAAGGCAAGGAGAGCGAATGTTTATCATCAAATATTATATTCTTGGCGCTCTGATCAGTTTATCGGCCGCTATTTATATTCCCCAAATCATGGTTAGCCTGTTGTTCTTGTGGGTATCTCTTTCTTTAGCATTAGTCAGCGTAGCCTACGTTTTCGACATTCCCTCCATTTTTAGAAAAAACCAAGACGGCAAGATTGTCAGGTGGATCCGCTGGGCATTCATCCCCTTTTTACTGGGCGCTAGAGCATATAATGCCTGGGAAAGACGGCGCGATACTGTGCCTCCAATCCAAAAAGTCAGCGATAATTTATACCTCTCCCGTCGGCTATTTCAGAGTGACTTAGATTTTCTCGAATCCAATGACATCTCTTGTATTGTCGATGTCACCGCAGAATTTGCTGGGCTTGAAAGTGCGATGACCGACAAGCAGTTTCATTACCTTTCGATTCCGGTACTTGACCACAAAGCCCCAACGTTGGAGCGCTTGCGTCATGCGATTAACTGGATTGATACGCAAATCTCGTGCTCGCGAGCTGTGGTTGTGCATTGTGCGTTAGGGCGCGGTCGTTCGGTGTTTGTTGTTGCGGCGTATCTACTGAGCAAAGATCCGTCGCTGACGGTTGAGTCTGTGATGAAAAAAATCAATGACGTGCGCAGTACCGCGAGATTGAATAAATTGCAGATCAAAACGTTACGAGCGATAAGTGAAAAAGGCGTACTGGGTCTGGATCAATCCACTTGGATGGTGGTTAACCCTGTTGCAGGTGGTGGCAAATGGGAGGAAAACGAACAGCACTTGATTCGTGAGCTAACCAAAAAATATCGTTTGAGTATTCATCAAACGACGACAGACCTCAGCGCCGAGCAGCTAACACAACAGGCAAAAGAAAGTGGGGCTAAGCAAATTATCGTAGCGGGTGGCGATGGCACAGTGACGGAAGTGGCGAGCCAGCTGGTAGGTACTGATATCAAACTCGGTATTGTTCCGCTCGGGACCGCCAATGCGTTATGTCATGTGCTCTATGGAGTTGGCGCAAAATTCTCACCAGTCGAAAAAGCGTGTGAAGCATTGCTAGCAGGTCACTGTCAACGTATTGATACGGCGGAGTGTAATCAGAGGCTTATATTGTTAGTCCTAGGTATTGGCCTAGAGCAGAAAATGATCGAGCATGCGCAGCGAGAAGAGAAAAACACCTTTGGACAATTGGCCTACTTAACGGGCTTTTTTAACGCGGTGGTGGCGGAAGAGACGCAGACGTTGACTGTTGCGATGGATGCGCCATTTGAAGATGAAAACCGCGAAAATGGATCACAAACGCTAGAAGTTCATAGCTTTGTCGTTGCGAACATCGCTCCTTTTAGTACGTTGCTCGCGCAAGGTGGTGGTGCTCCGCAGCCTGACGATGGCAAGCTGCATATCACGTATTTAGATAACACCGAATCTTTAGGCGGACGCCTCATCGCATTGTCTGATCTGACATTAACCAGCGTAGGTGCGCAGGAGGAATCGACTCATTTTCAATACGCGACGGCTCAGAATGTCACTATTTCTGCGAACAAACCGATTGAGTATGTGATTGATGGTGAGCTTTATTCTGATGAGCAATTAGCGATCAAGCTTCGTCCAAAATCGTTGAACGTATTTGTCCCAAGCGGGAGAAGTAAATCGGCTTAGCTTTAAAACAGATAAGCAGTGGATAATGCGCCATTTGCCAGTGCTTTATAGCGTGCCTTTGTTTACCGGTTTAGTCGTAGTTTTGAAGGAACCAATAAGGTCGCTGCGTAGGTGCAGCGGCTTTTTTTATATCGGTATTTTTTGTATCTGAGAGAGCGTCTATTTATCGTTCTCGAAGTGAAAGGAAGAAGGGGGTGAGTATGACTACTCACCCTGGGGTAAGTGCTTTTCAATTTCATCGTTTTCGACTTGTAAAGCAGCTAACCAGTAAGAAACAAGCGCCGTTAAGTTGGTGTCGTCAATGGCTCTGAGTAGCGCTTTTAAATCATCTAACAACAACTTGTTCATGAAATGCATTTCTTTGTAATTACCTAATTCGGCAACGCCGTATTCGGTGGCATTTTCTGCAATGAATTGTTCACCATCTTGGTCGAAGAACAACTTCGCCATCTTTTTGATCATCACTTTTTCTATTTTAACGAATCGATACGCCGCTCTTGCGAGTGTCATATGCGATTGCGGATTAACGAGAGGCAAACACGTTTGGCGATGGTGTGTCATTTTTACGAGTAGCTCCCTTACTCGATTATTATCCAATGTCATACTGACCTCTTTATTTATGACTACCGTGTTGATTACTCGGTTTAGTGTTTTCTAGTTTTGGTTGTATTGAGGTGCCAGTGGTCTTATCAGAAATGGCCAAAACGGGTTGGCCATTTTCTCTGCCAGCGCTTGATTGCAAAGGCGACCACTAAGGATCAGCTGATAAGGCTGATGCTGCTGAGCTTTTCTTTACAGCTTTTGATATCACTGCGAACTTTCAGTAGAACCGAATTATCCGCTTGCTCTGGGTGGCTAGTAATTAGGTTTTCGATCTCTTTGAGCACCTTGCTTTCAACACCTTCGAGCTGTTCCAAATACATGGACTCTTTGTCAGAAGACACCTCCTTCATCACATCGCTGTATACCTCACGCGCTTTAATGGTGTAGGAAACCGGAGTGTCGTCGGCAGAGTCTTCCTGGTTATTTGTCAATGTGTAGGGAGTAAGCTCAAGCACCGCTCGCTCACGTACTCTAAGCAGTTCTACCAACACATTATTCAAAGAAGTGTTGTCAATGTTCTCAATGGCCTTGTTGTAAATGTCATTTCCGCTCTCGATAAGCTCAATGATTGAGGCGATATTTTCATTTTTCATATCTCACTCCTGATTTGGTTGGTGATGGGAGTGTTTGTACGTATGGGGAACAAACACAGATGTTTCATCTTTAGTTGCAGGTTGTATGCCAATGAATGTTATTTTTCTATTAATCAATTGGTTATGAGTTTATTGCGCAAGAATTGGAGGGTTGCAGACAAGGCGCTAAGAAAAAATTACAAGAATGCTGGGGAAGTCTGGAAAGAATTACACGTACAGATAAGGGTTTGTCGTGAAACAAAATAAAAATCAAATAAAAACAAATGTTTATAATTTTGGCACGGATATGGCTTTGTAGTGAGTAAGTGAGTTCAAAAGTTGTTTCACTTGATTTACTACTCAACTCATCAACGGAGGCTAGTTATGGCTACAACAAAAGAAAGCACAGTAAAACCTCAAGAGCAGTTAGAAGAAGCATATCACTTGGCGGAGCAAGCCACGACGGAAGCCGTCGGCGCAATGAAAGACCAAGCTAAAGAGAAATTTGATGTGGGCGCGGAACACGTTCAGCAGGCGACCAAGTCGGCAGAGAACGTTATCAAGGAGCGTCCATTGCTGAGCATTGGTTGTGCCTTCCTTGCGGGTTGGGCGGTTTCGAAGCTGATCAAATAATCACGGTCCAACGGATTAAGCCACATAACAGAAGGCGAGGGTTCCAATGAATAATTCCGGACAAGTCACCAACCAGCAACCGGGCTCGGCCGCAGCAGACAGCGGTCGAGCCCCAAGTGGGGCAGAAGAGCAGGATATCCAACAAACCATCAATGGTTTGAGCAGTATTCTTTCACAACTGGACCAATTGACTCAATCGCTGAAAGCGTGGTCGGGTTCAACGTTGGATTTGTTCCTCTTGGAGGTGAAAATTAATGCGTCCGCAGCGCGACAGATTTTGCTGTGCACCATTGTTTTTACCTTATTGTCGGTATTGTTCGTGTTCAGTTTGTGCCTTGCCTCTGGTGTGGTAGCTTATCAGCTGACCGCTAACGTGTATGTTGCAGTGGGCGTATTTATTGCGTCCTTAGGTTTAGCATTACTGTCTTTAGCTTGGTGGCAGAAGCGTTTAGTTGGTTTCCTTGGATTCAAAAATACGACAGAACAGTTGCAGGAGGGGTGGGATGCGCTCGCTACAAAAGCTCAATCGAGCCATTCGAATCAAGCGGATGGAAGGTAAAGCATCTTTAGAGCAATGCTGCTTATCGATGGAAATGTTCACGTTTACCACTAAGAAGTTTGTGAAAGAAAATCCTTGGACGACGCTAGGTATTAGTGCTGTCGTTGCCGTTACCGCTGCCAAAGCGGGTCGATTGTCTCGACTGACTTCCTCTATCTCTTCCATGGGGCTATTGGCGAGTAGTGTCTCCGAACTAACGGATTCGCTTGCCAAGCCAGTTATGGCAGCGTCTTCTAACCAGTCGGGCGTAGAACAAGAGCGAAATGCTGAACCACAAGCAAGCAATACTGCTTCGACAGAAGAGACCGCGACAGAAACAGAAGTCGAGCAACCCCAATAACGGCTTTCGCCGATAATTATTCCTACCGACCTTGAGCCTTTTTATGACAGCGAAATTGAACATTCCTGCCAATACCGCGATTGGTGCAACCCTTCTTGTCTTATTGCTCGTTCCTGGGCTGTATTTTGCTAAGCCAATCTTGTTACCTATTGTGCTTAGTACCTTTATTTCTCTGTTATGCAGTCCTTTCATTAACTATCTTGAAGACAAAGGTTTACCGCGCGCGATTACCGTCGTGGTGACTCTGTCATTCTTGGTTGGTGCTTCAATTATTGGCCTTGCTGCCATGTCGGAGCCTGCCAAGCAGTGGTGGTCTGAACTGCCCAGTATCGTGAAAAATGTGTCGCAAGAAGTGAGCGAAGTGACTCAAGCCTCGGCGGATCACCTTAATACGCCGCTGAATATTGCCAGCGATATGGGTATGGATGAAGTCGGGAACAATACCGTATTTTCTTTGGTGAAGACACTCGCGACCACGACGCCGACCATTTTGACACAAGCGATGATCGTGCTGTTTATGGTTTATTTTATGCTCAATCACGGACGCAGCTTATTTCGAAAGTCAGTGTCGTACTTGCATGGGTTTGCCAAGCAGCGCCAAGCGATTGAACTGGTCAAAGCACTACAGAAAGACCTATCTCGATACATTGGCACTATCACGTTAGTGAATGCGGGACTTGGGTTGAGTGTTGGGGCGGTGTTTTTTGTTTTAGGCCTTGAGGATCCGTTCTTGTGGGGTGCGTTTGCTGGCGTGATGAATTTTGCGCCGTATCTCGGCCCAGTCATCTCCATGGTGAGTTTCGGTTTTGTGGCTTATCTGCAGTTGGAGTCGGTCAGTTTTATGCTCACTGTGGTGTCTATCTATTTGTTGATCAACTTGATTGAAAGTCAGTTTGTCACGCCAACGTTATTAGGGAAAAGATTCAATTTAAATCCGTTAGTGATCTTCGTTTGGCTCGTGTTCTGGGGTTGGCTTTGGGGCGGTATGGGGCTCTTAATCGGTGTACCGCTATTGGTCTGCATTAATATTTTGGTTGAGCGTCTGGAGCTGTGTCAATCAACTCAAAGTCAACCAAGCCAAACCATCCCCGAGGATGTGGCTCCACGAGAATGACTTGGGCGACAAGCTGGCTCAACGAAAAAGTTTTTCCGCACTTACTGGTCGGCTAAAAAGATACCCTTGACCGTAAACACAGCCTTTTTCGAACAAGTAATCGGCTTGCTCCTGAGTTTCTATTCCTTCCGCTACGACTTTCAATGACAGTGTTTTGCCCATGGCGATAATCGCATTCACAATCGCATTGCTATCGCTATTGCTGGGTACATCACTGACAAACGAACGATCAATTTTCAGCTTATTGATGGGTAAACCTTTCAAATAAGACAAAGACGAATAGCCTGTGCCGAAATCATCCAGAGAAATCTCGATACCTAACCCTCTTAGTTGATTTAACGACGCAATGGCTTGTTGAGGGTCGATCAGTAAAAAGCTCTCGGTGATCTCCAAATCCAGCCGTTGAGCAGGGAAACCAGTTTGATTGAGGATATCGCTCAATCTCTGAATGAAATTCGATTGCTGAAGCTGTAATGCCGACACATTAACCGCAATTCTGCCAAACTCAACGCCTTGTTTCAGCCAAGCATTTCCTTGCTGACAAGCGTGTAGCAAGACCCACTCGCCAATGCTTTGGATAAGCCCCGTTTTTTCTGCAATTGGAATAAAGTCGGCTGGTGGTACAAGGCCAAATTCGGGGTGCTGCCAGCGTAATAAGGTTTCAACGCCAACAATCGCATGTTGCTCCAAGTTATATTGTGGCTGGAACTCTAATCGAAGTTGCTGTTTTTCTATCGCTTGATGCAAAGCAGATTGAATGCGCACATGGGATACCGATTTATCGGTTAAATCTGGTGAGTAAAATGCGTAGCCGTTGCGCCCATTTTTCTTCGCTAAGTACATCGCCGTATCTGCGTTTTTGAGTAAGGTTTCGCTGTCTTGGCCGTCTCTTGGGTATAAGGCTATGCCAATACTGGTCGAGACGCGCAGTGAGTCGTGATTTGCCAAGTCGAACGGTTGTTGGAAAACGCTGAGAATATCGCCGACGGTTTCCAGCAAAGCCACATCACTGTGGACGTCCGGCAAAATGATCACGAACTCATCGCCGCCAATACGAGCCACATGCGCATTTAAGTGAAGAATATCTTGCAGACGGATAGCCAACTTAGACAGCAACTGATCACCACAAAAGTGACCCATGCTATCGTTGATGTGCTTGAAATGGTCGATATCCAGAAATAGGGTGGCAAACGTCTGTTGGTTCTTGTGCCCGGTTTCAATGTGTTGCTCAAGCAAGCTAAGTAAATGTGTGCGATTAGGCAGATTCGTTAACGGATCATAAAAGGCCATGCGCTGTAGTTTTTCTTCGTGTGCTTTACGCACGGAAATATCTTCAAATACACAGATGTAGTTAATGAGATGATTTTTATCGTCCATTACGGCACTAATGGTCGCTAACTGCGGGTAAATGCTGCCATCTTTCTTTCGGTTGATGAACTCGCCTTTCCATTGACCTTTGGTTTCGAGCTGATGCCACAACTGTTTATAGAAGCCTTGGTCATGATGACCAGATCGCAGAATTCTGGGGTTCTTTCCAATCACCTCTTCAGAGCGATAGCCGGTGATTTGAGTAAAGGCTGTGTTTACATCAATGATGTTGGCATTGCGATCAGTAATGACCATGCCTTCTTGTGAGTTATTAAAAATTTTGGACGCCAATGAGAGTTGCGTTTCGACCATTTTCCGGCGTGTGATGTTGCGCGTCATGCCCAGAATGCCAATTAAGTTTCCGTCATTATCACGGACAGGAGACTTAATGGTTTCTAGCCAAGTTGGGTTATTGTTTTCATCAATTTGGCGGCATTCTTCGACGATGTTCAGCGTGCCTGTCGCCACGACCAAGTTATCGGCCTCAATGAACTTCTCTGCTCGCTCGTGGCTAAATAGTGCGAAATCATCTTTGCCGATGATCTCACTATTGGTCTTTTGCCACGCATTTTCTACGCTTCGGTTGGTCATCGAATAAAGACCATCCATGCCTTTTATCCAAATATGGTCTTCAAGGCAGTCGATAAACTCTTGCAGCGTCGGTAATGGTGTGGTCGCTGCAGTTTGATGGCGTGTTCGTTCTTGCTGGTAGTGTGAGCTGATATCAAAGCTCATTCTTCCCACTAATGCACTCAGCCAAGCAGAGACTACCGTGATTTGATCGTCAGGGTGAGTCAGCGCCAATACGGCAAACAGATCGCCATTTGGTAGCCAAATTGGACCTATGCTCAAGGTTTGCTGTCCAAAGGATGTGTGGCTTATCGTCAAGTCTGTCGGTGTAAATTGAGCGGCAACTTGCACTACCACTTCGACGATAGCGCGATGATTTTGAGCCGAGGTGGACACCTCAGTTGATAGCCACTGCTGGGTATCGCTCAGAGTATAAAGTTGTCCCTGAGCTTGAGTAGCATCACAGCATTGTTGCAGAGCCTGTTGCCAGTCTGCCATCAAAGGCGAAGGAATAGCGAAGCGAAACATAATTAATAACGTGTCCTGAAGCGCCCAAAGATAGTGGTATTAGAATCTAGCTTAAGCTATTGGGCCGTGTTGGTATCGTATCCAACGCTTAGGTAATTCCCAGCAGCGTAAGGCGCTTTCTATCATTAAACTGTTAGCTATATCTCTTTTTTATCCAACTCATTGCATCGTTTATTGAGGTTTTTTGTTCATCATTGAGAAGTGCTCATGGCTTTGGTTTTTTTACCCCACGATACTTGTTGGACCACTAATCCACTGATGATCAGTATTAAACCAATCAAGGTTGATGGATGAATTTCTTCACCAATGATGGTTGCCAATAGCATCAGTGAGATGAATGGCGAAGCAAAGATCAGATTACTGATGCGGGCTGTGTTTTGCGTCGATTTGAGGGCGCTTAGCCATAGGACGAAAGTAATCCCCATTTCAAATAGCCCGACATACGTCACCGCTGCCCAGCCTTTAATTGAGATTGCCTGCCAGCTCGCACCTTCATAAATACTTAAACCAATGGCAAATGGAATAGCGACCAAAAAACCAAGTAATACACCAACCACAGGGTCGGCCTTATTTTTGGTGTTTAAAATCCAGTAACCAGCCCACAACAGTGTCGATAACAGCGCCAGTCCCACGCCCAACGGGCTCTCGAATTGCATGCCGAGAACATTGCCCTGCGTGGCAATCACAATCACGCCTACATAGCTAAAACCGCAAGCGAGCCAATCTTTAGCACGGATCTTCTGCCCTAAGAAAACAGCAGCCATTAGCGTCAAGGTAATGGCCCAGCTGTAGTTGATCGCTTGGGCTTGGGATGCAGGCAGCAAGTCATACGCTTTAAAGAGAATGACGTAATACGCCAAGGGGTTAATCAACCCAAGCAGTAGGTAATACCAAGGATTTGAGAGGAAGGTGGCACTTAACTGGCCCAACTTGCCTTGCACACCACAGATTATCGTCAGCGCAATCGCAGAGACGATACTGGCAATGCACAGCATTTGGATTGGCGTAAATTCTGCCAACGTGAGTTTAAATGCGGTTGCAACGGTAGACCAAAGTAATACTGCTGAGAGCCCAAATCCTAGGGCGCGACGCTCGTTCATGATGCCTCTGCGTGATGATGTGCCGCTCGGTCTGGTTCATTTGAGCGGAAGAAAGAATATTATAGGAAGGCCTAGTGTATGCGAGGATTTTTCATCCAACAAACTGGACATTTATCCAGTGTCTAAATACCATTGTTATAGATACAAAACACAGGCTAACTCGCTATTATGCAATGGATTCTTGAGTACCAATCTCTCATTCTCTCTTCTCTTTGCGCTGCCACGCTTAGTGGTGTCGCCGTCGGTTGGTGGGTGAAACAACGTTTTATCACCCAAACTCAGCTTCTCGAACAACAACTTGTTTCAGAAAAGCAGCTTCACCAACAGCAGCTTGAACAGGTTAAACAAAGCCTTGCTGATGCCCAGCAAGAGTTGGATGAATTAGATGATGAGCGCGATAAAGCTGCGTTTGAAGTACGCCAAACACACGGAAAGCTGATGGCCGCAATGGAAAAACTGCGTTACTTCGAGGCTGTAAAGCAAGAGCGCCAGCAATACTTTGATGAGCTTGGTCAGATGCGTGAGCACAAATCACGTCTAGAAACGCAACTACGTGAGCAGCAAGCACGTCATGAGCAAATCAACCAAGCCAATGCCGAAAAACTGCAAATTCTAGAGCAAGCGGAAGCACGTCTGAAACAGCAATTTGAGCACTTGGCCAACCAATTGTTTGAAGAAAAAACCGCGAAGGTCGACTTGCAAAACCGTCAGAGTTTGGAAGGTTTGTTGTCACCGCTCCGAGAGCAGCTAGAAGGATTCAAAAAGCACGTTAATGACAGCTTTAGCCAAGAAGCTAAAGAGCGCCACACCTTAGTGCATGAGCTCAAAAACCTGCAACGTTTGAATGAGCAAATGACGCGAGAAGCGGTTAATTTGACCCAAGCGTTGAAAGGGGACAACAAGCAGCAAGGTAATTGGGGTGAAGTGGTGCTCGCTAGGGTGCTTGCCGAGTCTGGCTTACGTGAAGGGCACGAATATCAGACTCAGGTGAATTTGCAAAATGAAGCAGGCAAGCGCTACCAACCTGATGTGATTGTTCATCTCCCACAAAACAAACAAGTGGTTGTGGATTCCAAAATGGCGCTGGTCGCCTATGAGCGCTATTTCAACGCCGAAACTGATGCCGAGCGAGACCAGGCTTTGAGTGCGCACTTAGCCGCACTGCGTGCGCACATTAAGGGTTTAAGCATGAAGGACTACCACAAACTCAAAGGTATTCAGAGTTTGGACTATGTGCTGATGTTTATTCCGGTTGAGCCTGCGTTCCAAGTTGCGATTCAAGCCGATCCAAGCTTGATCAAAGACGCGATGGAGCAAAACATCATTTTGGTGAGCCCAACAACGTTGCTGGTGGCACTGCGCACCATTGATAATCTATGGCGCAATGAACGCCAGAATGAAAACGCCAAAATGATTGCGCAGCGCGCGACAAAACTCTACGACAAATTACGATTGTTTGTGGACGACATGGAAGGGCTCGGCGGTGCGCTGGATAAGGCGAATCAAAGCTATCAAGGCGCAATGAACAAGCTTGCCACAGGGCGCGGGAATGTGATTCGTCAAGCCGAAAGCTTTAAGCATCTTGGGGTTGAAATCAAACGACCAATTTCTTCTGACCTCGCACAGTTAGCGCAGAGTGATTCATTTTCAGAAAATGACCCGTTAGTAGAAAGACATCCGGCTGAGGATAAAGTAAACTAATCGCCCGCAGTGCAGTGGGCGATTTTATTTGTCAGCAAACGCCCCGCAGAGAGAAAGCGCTGCCTAAGAGGAATTAGAATGACGGACACAAGTTTGCAATCCAATACAGCGTTAGAGAATGAAACCACTCACTTTGGTTTCTCTACAGTGGCAAAAGACGAAAAAGTGACTAAGGTTGCCGAAGTATTCCACTCCGTGGCAACAAAATACGACATCATGAATGACCTGATGTCTGGTGGTATTCACCGCCTTTGGAAGCGCTTCACAATCGATTGTAGTGGCGCTCGCCCTGGCCAACGTATTCTTGACCTAGGTGGTGGTACGGGTGATTTAACGGCGAAATTCTCGCGTATTGTTGGTGATGAAGGCCATGTCATCCTTGCCGATATCAATAACTCAATGCTTAATGTTGGTCGCGATAAACTGCGCGATAACGGAATTGTGGGTAACGTGCATTACGTTCAAGCCAACGCAGAAGAACTGCCGTTCCCTGATGATTATTTTGATGCCATCACCATCAGTTTTTGTTTGCGTAATGTGACTGACAAAGACAAAGCGCTTCGTTCAATGTTCCGCGTATTGAAGCCAGGGGGCCGTCTATTGGTGCTAGAATTTTCGAAACCAGTGCTAGAGCCGTTATCGAAAGTATACGACGCATATTCATTCCACTTATTGCCGAGAATCGGTGAGCTAGTTGCGAATGACTCAGAGAGTTACCGCTACCTAGCGGAGTCAATCCGTATGCATCCAGACCAAGAAACGCTGGAAGGCATGATGCAAGACGCAGGTTTTGAAAACACCAAATACTACAACTTAACTGGTGGTATTGTGGCTTTGCATCGCGGTTATAAATTCTAAGGGTTAACGGCATGCCATTTGAACCACTTATCACCGCTGTGATTGAAACGTCACTGAATACTCTGATCAAAGACGACCCTGCATTGGGCCGTCGTTTAGCGCGTCTAAAAGGTCAAGTTATTCAAGTTCACCTGAAAGAGATCAATAAAACACTGACGTTCGTTTTTAGTCAGCAAATTGATGTGCTCGGTCATTACGAAGGACAGCCAAACTGCTATCTATCGCTCAACTTGAGCGTGTTGCCAGAGCTGCGTGACCAGGCCAACATCACTCGCCTTATTAAACAAGATAAACTTGAGCTTGAAGGCGATATTCAATTGGCGCAGAAATTCTCTCAGTTGATGGTGGATTGCAAGCCAGATGTTGAAGAGTGGTTGTCTCGCGTGACTGGCGATGTCGCCGCACATACCTTTGTGCAAGGTTCAAAAAACATAGGCAACTTCCTCGTATCTCAAGCAGAAAAACACCAGCGTCATCTTGCGCAAGTAGTGACTGAAGAGTGGAAGTTGGCACCTGCTCCTCTAGAAGTGGCGTATTTTTGCGACCAGGTTGATGAGGTTCGCAGCCAGGCTTCTCGCGTTGAAGCTCGCTTGACTGCTTTGCTGAATAAGCTGGATGCAGATAAGCCGGCATTGGAGAAACCATGACGCCAGCAGAACTAAAGCGCTTATACCACATCGCCAAAGTACAACTGGAATACGGCTTAGATGAGCTGCTTCCCGATCACCAACTGACTAAAGCTCCGTTATTACTGCGCAAAAGCCTGTTCTGGATTAAGAACAAGCATCCAGAAAAACCACTCGGTGAGCGCCTGCGTTTAGCGTTGCAAGAGCTGGGACCAGTTTGGATTAAGTTCGGTCAGATGATGTCAACGCGCCGTGACTTATTTCCTCCGCACATTGCTGATCCCCTGGCTTTGCTTCAAGACCAAGTGGCGCCATTTGATGGTGAGCTAGCAAAAAAGCAGATGGAGCAGGCATTAGGTGGCCCGTTAGAAAACTGGTTTACCGAGTTTGATATCAAACCACTGGCGTCTGCGTCGATTGCTCAGGTGCATACTGCGCGTTTAAAAGACTCTAACCAAGAAGTGGTATTAAAGGTTATCCGCCCAGATATTCGCCCGGTCATTGATTCAGATCTAAAACTGATGCACCGAATGGCGCGTATAGTCGCCGGAGCGATGCCTGAAGCACGTCGTTTGAAACCGGTTGAAGTTGTACGTGAGTACGAGAAAACATTGCTTGATGAACTCGACTTACGACGTGAAGCGGCGAATGCCATTCAGTTGCGCCGCAACTTTGAAGGCAGCGAAGAATTGTATGTTCCTGAAGTTTTTCCTGACTTCAGTAATGAAACTGTCATGGTTTCTGAGCGAATATATGGCATTCAAGTCTCTGATATTGAAGGCTTGAAAGCAAATGGCACCAATATGAAATTGCTCGCGGAGCGCGGCGTGAGTGTGTTCTTCACTCAAGTGTTCCGAGACAGCTTCTTCCATGCCGATATGCATCCGGGGAACGTGTTCGTCAAACCAGAACACCCAGAGAACCCAATGTGGATCGGGCTAGATTGCGGAATCGTTGGTACACTTAATAGTGAAGACAAGCGTTATCTGGCGGAAAACTTCTTGGCGTTTTTCAATCGAGACTACCGCCGAGTGGCGGAGTTACATGTGGACTCAGGATGGGTGCCTGCCGATACCAATGTCGATGAGTTTGAGTTCGCGATTCGCATTGTGTGTGAGCCTATTTTTGCTAAGCCACTGTGCGAAATCTCCTTTGGTCATGTGCTGTTGAATTTGTTCAACACGGCACGTCGATTCAATATGGAGGTTCAGCCACAGCTTGTATTGCTGCAAAAAACGCTGCTGTACGTGGAAGGTCTTGGTAGGCAGTTGTACCCTCAGCTTGATTTGTGGGAGACCGCAAAACCATTCCTTGAAGAATGGATGATGAATCAAGTTGGGCCGCAAGCTTTGGTGAATGCGATTAAAGATCGCGCGCCATTTTGGGCGGAGAAGCTACCGGAACTGCCAGAGCTGCTTTACGATAGCCTGAAACAAGGTAAAGCGATGAACCAACGAATGGATCAGCTTTACCAAGGGTATCGTCAGAGCAAGCGCCAGCAGGCGACAGGAAAGTTTTTATTTGGCGTTGGCGCCACTTTAGTCGTATGCTCGGCAATATTGGTGAACAATGCTTTTGAGCAGCTTTCGTTGGCCAGCGGTATCGCAGGTGTCACATTTTGGCTGCTTAGTTGGCGAGCTTATCGTCAATAGACGTTAAACTCTTGAAATATTTTTGTTTATTTAAAGACCCGAGGTAAAGAGAATGGGTGGTATCAGTGTTTGGCAACTTCTAATCATTGCTGTAATTGTTGTATTGCTATTCGGAACTAAGAAACTACGCGGTATCGGTGGCGATCTGGGTGGTGCCGTTAAGGGCTTCAAAAAAGCGATGAGCGAAGATGAACCTGCGAAAAATGACAAAGACGCAGACTTCGAACCAAAAAGTCTAGAAGAGCAGCAGAAAAAAGAAGCTGCTCCTGAAACGAAAAAAGACAAAGAGCAGGCGTAAAACGTGTTTGATATCGGTTTTTGGGAACTGGTATTAATATCTGTTGTTGGTCTGGTCGTTCTTGGGCCGGAGCGTTTGCCTCATGCTATTCGCAGCGTGTCTCGCTTTATCGGTGCCGCTAAGAGTATGGCAAATAGCGTCAAAGACGAATTGTCACACGAGCTGAAAGTCCAAGAGCTGCAAGAAAACTTGCGCAAAGCAGAGCAAATGGGGATGGATGATTTGTCCCCTGAGTTGAAATCTTCAGTCGAAGAATTGAAGAAGGCAGCGCAATCTGTAAATCGTCCTTACGCAAAGAACACCGATTCAGAGGCTGAGCCTGTAAAAACAGAGTCAGCAGCAGAAAAGGTAGAGAAAGCGGAAGAGAGCAAGGTTACAGCGGCAGATAAGAAAGCCGAATAGTCTCATTAGGAGGAGCTACTAGTGATTGGTAGCTCCTTTTTGATCTGGTTTTTAATAAGAGGTTTGCCATGTCTACCGTCGAGCAGACACAACCTTTAATTAGTCATTTGTTGGAGCTTCGCAACCGACTACTGCGCTCAATTTTGGCAGTGTTGGTGGTGTTTGTCGGACTAATTTATTTCTCTAACCACATTTACGAGTTTGTTTCCGCACCTTTAGTAGAGCGTCTACCTGAAGGCGCGACCATGATTGCTACGGATGTGGCTTCACCCTTTTTCACGCCACTGAAGTTGACGTTAATCGCTTCGGTATTTATTGCGGTGCCGTTTATTTTGTATCAAGTTTGGGCCTTTGTTGCTCCTGGCTTATACAAACATGAGCGTCGTTTGATCATGCCGTTGCTGTTTTCCAGCTCACTGCTGTTTTATTGCGGTGTGGCATTTGCGTATTTTGTGGTGTTTCCACTAGTTTTTGGCTTCTTTACTGCTATCTCATTGGGTGGTGTAGAGTTTGCGACCGACATTTCTAGCTATCTCGATTTTGTCCTAGCACTATTTATGGCGTTTGGCATTGCGTTTGAGGTGCCTGTTGCGATCATTTTGTTGTGTTGGACTGGTGCCACCACTCCAGAAGATCTAAGACAGAAACGGCCTTATATCATTGTGGCTGCGTTTGTCGTTGGTATGGTATTAACACCGCCAGACATGATCTCACAAACCTTACTCGCCATTCCGATGTGCTTACTGTTTGAAGTCGGTTTATTCTTTGCGCGTTTTTATACGCGTCGAGGCGAAGAGGCAGAAGCGGAAACCGAAGAATAAGTTTACTGTAGATGTAAAAAGCGGCTCAATTGAGCCGCTTTTTTTTGCGGTTGGTTTGTTTCTTGGGCTAATTACTTAACTTTCATGACGTAACCACACTTTGTGCATACGTATACTTCCTTGATGCCCAGCAGCTTTTGAAAAAAACTGCGCGGTACGCGTTGTAAGTAAGCACCATGTGTACACACTTCAACTTCCATATTCATGCTGTTTTACATTTGTGCTAATTAATGGGCATAAAGCAGTATAGAAAAAGAATATGTCTAATTGTCGACAGTTTTGCAAAACAGACGAAGTAAAGTGGTGATATGAGAGGTAAGTAGAGTTGCTAGTTAATTATTATGTTTATCAATAACTTTGTGTGGGTTGTTCTATTATTTCAATAGGTTGAATCATTCATTCAATAGTTTAGGTAATAAAAAAGCGACGTTGATTTCGTCGCTTTTTTCAATTTTCGTGAATTAAATATTAAACAGCTTTTTGGCATTTTCAGTCGTTATTGCATCGATAGTTGCGACATCGACATCACGCAAGTCGGCAACACGTTGTGCAACGAGAGAAGTGTAGGCTGGTTCATTACGCTTACCACGGTGCGGTACTGGCGCTAAGTATGGACAATCGGTTTCTAAAATGACCCACTGCATATCCAAATGTGGAATGACTTTATCCATCCCGCCATTCTTAAAGGTCGATACGCCACCCAAGCCTAAGTGGAAGCCTAGCTCATTGATTGCTTGCGCTTCTTCTAAGCTGCCTCCAAAACAGTGGAATACACCACGCAGACGACCATCTTGCTCTTGTCTTAGCAAAGTGAGTGTTTCTTCAATCGAATCACGAGTGTGGATAACGACTGGTAAATCCATCTCTTTTGCCCAGTTTAGCTGAGTCACGAATGCCATCTCTTGCTTGGCGCGATAGGTTTTGTCCCAATACAGGTCGATACCAATTTCGCCCACCGCAATAAACTTGTGTTTCTCAAACCAGCCGCGGATGATTTCCAACGTTTGCTCAACGTTGTTATCCACATAGCAAGGATGGAGTCCCATCATTGAGTGGCACACGTCTGGATACGCCGCTTCGGTTTGTAGCATGGGCTCAATAGAGTCCAGATCGATGTTTGGCAACAGGATCTTATTAATGCCTTGCGCTAAGGCGCGTTGTACTACTTCATCGCGGTCGTTATCAAATTCGCTGGCATAGATGTGCGCGTGGGTATCGATCATCGTTACTCTCTGTGCTTCATGGTTGGTTTCGTATTCGAAGTATACTTGAGTGTGAGTGCTGGGTCATTTTCAGTTTTTTTCATTACCTTTTTCCAGATTGTCACTCGCAACATGCATCAAGAGTGATATGATTTTGTTCACCAGATGATTTGATCATCATAACCGTCCAGACAAGGAGAAAATGGTGTCTGTATCAATTCAAGGTCCATTCCCTGCACGCCGTATGCGTCGTTTACGTAAGCACGATTTTAGTCGTCGTTTGATGGCTGAGAACCAACTTTCTGTTAATGATCTGATTTACCCAATGTTCATCCTAATGGGTAAAGATCGTCGTGAGAGCGTGGAGTCCATGCCGGGTGTAGAGCGTTTGTCGATTGATTTAATGCTAGAAGAAGCGCAATACCTTGCAAATCTAGGCGTTCCAGCAATCGCGCTTTTCCCTGTCGTAAACCAAGACGCTAAAAGCTTATGTGCTACTGAAGCCTACAACCCAGAAGGTTTGGTTCAGCGAGCAGTACGTGCGCTTAAAGAACATATTCCTCAAATCGGTGTGATCACAGATGTGGCACTTGACCCATTCACGACGCACGGCCAAGACGGCATCATCGATGAAGATGGCTACGTAATGAATGATGAAACCACGGAAGTACTGGTTAAGCAGGCTTTGTCTCATGCAGAAGCGGGTGCTGACGTAGTCGCGCCTTCAGACATGATGGATGGCCGTATTGGTAAGATCCGCGAAGCATTAGAAAATGCGGGCTACATTCATACACAAATCATGGCTTACTCGGCTAAATACGCATCGAACTACTACGGACCATTCCGTGATGCGGTTGGCTCCTCTTCAAATCTAAAAGGCGGCAACAAGAAAAACTACCAAATGGACCCAGCAAACATTGATGAAGCGATTCACGAAGTGGCGCTAGACATCAATGAAGGTGCGGACATGGTGATGGTTAAACCTGGTATGCCATACTTAGATGTAGTTCGCCGAGTAAAAACTGAACTTCAAGTACCGACATTTGCTTATCAAGTATCTGGCGAGTACGCGATGCATAAAGCGGCGATCATGAATGGCTGGCTCAAAGAGCGCGAAATTGTGATGGAATCACTACTGTGCTTCAAACGTGCAGGTGCTGACGGCATCTTAACGTACTTTGCGAAAGATGTGGCTGAGTGGTTGGCAGAAGAGAATGCACAAACTGCTCAACACCTAAATCGTACTCCGGAAGCGACTGAAGAGTAATTATCGCTCAGTGAGAAACACCAGACCAACAAGAGTTGTTCGTCTGTATATACCCAAGTAACCTCAGGCGGATTACAACAGTAACAATCCAAGGTGCTTGGGTATTTTTATTTTGGAGAAGAGAACAATGACAATGCTGATTCGTGAAGGCACATTGGAAGAAGCACTTCAAGTTGTGGCACGTGTTACCGAATTTTCGAAAGGAGAAACGGTAGACTCCATGACTCAACGTTTAGAAGAGAAAAACAGTTTAATCCTCGTTGCAGAAAAAAATGGCACGATTGTCGGCTTCAAAATAGGTTACGAATTAGAGGATGGTGTTTTCTATAGCTGGTTGGGTGGTGTCGTTTCTGAGGCTCGAAATGAAGGCGTGGCACAATTGCTTTTGGAAGCACAAGAAGATTGGGCGGCTGAGCAAGGCTATAACACGTTAAAAGTGAAATCTCGAAATCAGTTTCCTGCTATGCTTCGATTGTTATTGAGAAATGGCTATATCATTGAAAAATTTGAAGAAAAAATTAATCTTCGTGAATCTCGAGTTCATTTCATTAAAGCGATGTGAAAATAAATGAGATTTTTTCTCATTTAACTGTTGACTACGAAATGAGAATCATTATTATTAAACCTGTCTTAGGGAATGAGGAAGAGTTCACAAGGACGTTGAATGACTTATTAACAGAAGTTGATTAACTGAAAGTTGAGAAGTGATGAAACATTTTTCCGAGAACTTGCACGAATTCTTTTTGACACGACATTGCTCACATTGCTTCCAGTGTAATTTATAGCTTCTTGGTTAAGCTGCTCTATTTACAGAATTTGCTTTACCACTTCTGCTAGGCGACCCCATTCGGGTCGCTTTTTTCTTTTCTACGATTTCTATTTGACGTCACTATTCGTATTTTTTCCACACACGATGATCATTTAAGGATCGTTGATCTTCTCGCCGTTTTATAAAATAAACATTTAAAAACAATAGCTTACCTTGTGTGTTTTTTGTGTTTTCTATCATTGGATAACCAGTGGATAATTTCTATAAACAGAGTTATCCACAGGGTGAGGTTGTCTTCGTGAATAAAATCGAAAAATTTACGCGACCTAGATCGAGCGAACAAGATAGATTCGGATCAGCAGTCATGGCATCCTAGGCAGATCTCTCAAGTACTGAATTGGATACAGACAATTATGGCAAGTATTCCTGAAAATCCGTTGATCCTTATCGACGGCTCTTCTTACCTATATCGCGCTTTTCACGCCTACCCGGGCACCATGAGCAATGGTGAGATTCCAACTAATGCCGTTTACGGTGTCGTGAACATGTTACGCAGCATGATGCGTCAGTTTGCGTCTGAGCGCATCGCGGTGGTTTTCGATGCGAAGGGAAAAACCTTCCGTGATGATATGTATGCAGAATACAAAGCTAATCGTCCGCCAATGCCGGATGATCTGCGTTGCCAAATTGAACCATTGCACAATGTTATTCGCGCGATGGGTTTACCACTGATCTGTGTTCCTGGTGTCGAAGCGGATGACGTCATTGGTACGTTGGCGCATCAAGCATCACAAAAGGGCATGCCTGTATTGATCAGTACTGGTGATAAAGACATGGCGCAGTTGGTGGATGATAATATTACCCTGATCAACACCATGACGAACGTCGTGATGGATCGTGAAGGTGTGGTTGAAAAGTTTGGCATTCCACCTGAGTTAATCATCGACTACCTAGCGCTGATGGGCGATAAAGTAGATAACATCCCTGGTGTGCCAGGCGTGGGTGATAAAACAGCGACCGCACTACTGCAAGGTATTGGCGGTCTGACTAAGCTGTATGAAAATCTCGATGACATTGCTGCGCTCGGTTTCCGTGGTTCTAAAACCATGGCGAAGAAGCTCATCGATAACAAAGAAAATGCCATGCTGTCGTACGAGCTCGCGACCATTAAATTGGATGTTGAACTTGAAGAAACGTCAGAATCACTGCTGAAAGCGGAACCAAATAAAGACGAACTAGTGAAGCTGTATGGCCAACTGACGTTTAAATCTTGGTTGAACGAACTACTTGAAGGCGGTTCTGGGTCGGTAGAAGCTGTTGAGCTTGCTGGCTCTGCTCAAGCCTCTGCTTCTCATGCCGAGATGGAAACTTCCGCAGTGACAATCGACCGCAGCCAATATGAAACGATTCTGGATGAAGAAACCTTCAATGCGTGGCTAGATAAACTTCAAACGGCCGAGTTGTTTGCGTTTGATACGGAAACCGACAACCTAGATTACATGCTAGCGAACTTGGTTGGTCTGTCATTCGCTGTCGATGAAGGCATTGCGGCTTATGTGCCTGTTGCACATGACTACCTAGATGCACCTGAACAGCTTGATCGTGATTGGGTTCTAGAACAGCTTAAGCCAATTCTTGAAGATGCAGCGAAAGCAAAAGTTGGTCAAAACTTAAAGTATGATGCGTCTGTATTGGCTCGTTATGACATTGAGCTAAAAGGTATCAAGCACGACACGATGTTGGAATCGTACATTTACAACAGTGTCGGCGGTAAACACGATATGGACAGCTTGGCGCTTCGCTTCCTACAACATAGTTGCATTTCTTTTGAGCAAATTGCAGGTAAAGGCAAAAATCAGCTTACGTTTAACCAAATCGAGTTGGAACAAGCATCGCCATACGCGGCAGAAGATGCGGATGTGACCCTTCGTCTGCACAATCGCTTGTTTGCGAATATCGAGCAGGATGAAAGCCTGAAGACAGTGTACGAAGAGATTGAAATGCCGTTGGTGCCAGTTCTTTCGCGCATTGAACGCACCGGGGTCTTTATTGACGAAATGAAGCTGAGTGCGCAGTCGGTAGAGATTACCGCTCGCCTTGATGAGCTTGAAAAGAAAGCGTATGAAATTGCAGAGCAAGAGTTCAACATGAACTCGCCAAAGCAATTACAAGCCATCCTATTTGAAAAAATGGGTTTACCGGTGGTGAAGAAAACGCCATCAGGTACACCATCGACGAATGAAGAAGTGCTGCAAGAGCTTGCCTTAGATTACCCACTGCCAAAATTAATTTTGGAATATCGCGGTTTGGCGAAGCTTAAATCGACGTACACGGATAAGCTGCCGAAGATGATCAACCCAACAACAGGGCGTGTGCATACTTCTTACCATCAAGCGGTAACCGCAACAGGTCGTCTATCTTCTACCGATCCGAACTTACAGAACATTCCAATTCGTAACGAAGCCGGCCGTCGTATTCGCCAAGCGTTTGTCGCACCAGCTGGCCATAAAATCTTAGCGGTCGACTACTCGCAAATCGAACTGCGCATCATGGCGCACCTTTCTGGCGACCAAGCGTTATTAGATGCCTTCCGTGATGGTAAAGACATTCACGCGGCAACTGCGGCAGAAATTATGGGTCTGGATATTGAACAAGTATCCAGTGAGCAGCGTCGTCGTGCTAAAGCCGTTAACTTCGGGCTTATCTATGGCATGAGTGCATTTGGTTTGGCGAAGCAGCTTGGTATCCCTCGCGGCGAAGCACAAGCCTACATGGATAAATACTTTGAGCGTTACCCTGGCGTTATGCAGTACATGGAAGACACGCGCAGCACGGCTGCAGATAAGGGCTATGTTGAAACGATTTTTGGTCGACGTTTGCATTTACCAGAAATCAAATCGCGCAACGGGATGCGTCGTAAAGCTGCTGAACGTGCGGCAATCAACGCACCGATGCAAGGTACGGCTGCGGACATCATTAAGAAAGCGATGCTGTTGGTTGATCAGTGGATTCAGGAAGAAGGCAATGGCCGTGTGAAGTTGTTAATGCAAGTACACGATGAATTGGTCTTTGAAGTTGAAGAGTCATCATTGTCCGAAATTGAAAGTAAAGTACAGAAATTGATGGAATCTGCAGCAGAGCTAAAAGTACCGTTGGTTGCAGAAGCAGGGCACGGTGACAACTGGGATCAAGCTCATTAGTCACTTTTAGACCAAAATAACCAATTAATTATGAGCCAGCGCACAAACGCTGGCTTTTTTTTGCGATTAAAAAAGCTAGCGCAAAGTTAACTTTGATGTTGCTTAATAAAAATTTCATGAAAAAAAACTACAAAAAATCTTTGCAATTCTGACCAATTGTTGTACATTAATACTCGTAGGGTACAGAGGTAAGATGTTCTATCTTTCAGACCTTTTGTTTCACGTTATTGGATTAGGCTGATTCAGCCGCCCCAGTCAGCTTTTGACTGGGGCGTTTTTTATTGGGCGAAAGAAAATTTTTCTTTTTGTTCAATGTGTTGGGTTGGTAACGACTTGTCTTTATATTTCTCCCACCTTTAACCTATTGTCTACACTCCAATTTTCTTCAAAAACTCGCAAACTATTCAGTCTGTAAATTTATGCCAATCACACTATGATTTTTTCTTGAAGGAAACTAAGTTGACGTGAAAGTGGGTAGATTTCTGTCTAACTTGTTGAATTGTATTTTCTTTATTGGTTATGGTTGTGAGTTAATTAAGCGAAAGCTAAAGTTAGGCGGCTTTTTAAGCTATTGAAATCATCCGATAGTTCAGCAATGCTTCGTCACATAACAATAATTACCAATTTTTCTCTCCCGTTATCCCTGCCAGGAAGGTGGGGATTTTTATTGCCTGTTATTTAGCTCAGATAAACAAAAGCCCCACCAAATGGTAGGGCCGTGTCGAAAAAATTTAACAAATATTGTTAATTATTCTTCGTCGCTTGCTGGGGTATCCAGTTCGCCTTCTTCTATCAGGTGTGCGAGCGCCGGTGCAAACCAGGTATCTAGTTTTGCACGCAGCTGATCAACGCCTAATCCTTTAAGGGAAGAGAACACATCAACGGAAACGTCGCCACCGAAAGTTTCCACTTGTTTGCGAACTTTCAGCAGGGTTTGTTTGCGTGCGCCACTTTTTAGTTTATCTGCTTTGGTTAGCAAAACTTGCACAGGAATGTGGCTATCGATGGCCCAGAAAATCATTTGCTGGTCGAGATCTTTCATTGGATGACGAATGTCCATCAGAACCACTAAGCCTTTTAGGCACTCGCGTTTCTGTAGGTATTCACCTAAAGATTTCTGCCATTTGTTTTTCATCTCTACCGGTACTTGAGCAAAACCGTATCCAGGTAGATCGACAATGTGACAACCTTCTTCTACTTTGAAAAGGTTGATTAATTGCGTACGACCAGGTGTCTTTGATGTCTTGGCTAAGCTTTTTTGATTAGTTAGACGGTTAAGTGCACTCGATTTACCAGCGTTTGAGCGTCCTGCAAACGCAATTTCGACACCTTCGTCTTCCGGTAGGTGACGAATATCGGGTGCGCTGGTGATGAAATGCGTATTTTGGTAATGAATTTTTACGCTCACTGTTAACTCCATCTCGACTTTGTGTAGTCGATTGATTACTTTTTTGTGAAAATGTGTAAAATAACCGTGCTCGGCATAAGGTCGCCTATTGTACCATGAGTGTACGCGGTATGTTCACATTCCGTGGTACTGGAAGCTTGATAATTATAATGGAATGTCATGAAGAAATTAGCGCTAATTTTGAGTCTTTTAGCCAGTTGCTCAGTATGGGCCCAAGGTAATATTGAGGCTGGTAAAGCAAAATCACAAACCTGTGTCGCCTGTCACGGAGCAGATGGCAACAGTGCAATAACAACGTACCCGAAACTCGCAGGCCAACACGCTAAGTATCTTGAGAAGCAGTTAAAAGAACTTAAGCTAGGCATGACAAGTGGTGGTAAACAAGGTCGTTACGATCCTGTAATGAGTGGTATGGCAATGCCACTGAGCGATGAAGATATCGCAGACCTATCTGCTTACTACGCTTCGCTACCAGTTTCAGAAAACTCAACACCTGAAGATGTGGTAGCAAAAGGCAAAACGCTTTATACCGCTGGTGATGCCGAGCGTGGCCTAACCGCATGTATTGCATGTCATGGTCCTCGTGGCAATGGTACTGAGCTTTCAGGTTTCCCGAAAATTTCTGGTCAGCATGCTGACTACATCAAAGCTCAGCTAGAAAAATTCCGTGATGGCGACCGTGGTAATGATATGAATGCCATGATGCGCGACATCGCGAAGAAAATGACAGACGAAGATATCGAAGTGCTGTCTAAATACGTTGGCGGTCTGCACTAATATACCTAAATCGCTCAAGATCCTGCATCTTGAGCTGGTTGGGTAGATGTCCCTACATCGTTCGAGCAACTTATACAAAAATGCCCTAGTGAATTCGCTAGGGCATTTTTGTTCGTGACAAATATCACAGTCGACTTTGAGTTCGAAAGCGATAGTTAGCTCGGTAGTTTGTGAGACATTTGCCATACTTGAGGTTGGCTTTTTCTTGTTGGTGTTTTTAAGTTTTTGATTAAATGATAATTTTGATATTTTTATAAAAATAGGCGGATTATTTTTTCAACCCATTACTTGTGAGCATCGCGGGATGGCGTAAAGTAGAAGTTGTTCACAGGGGGTGAATGTAAGGATTTAAGACCACGGTTTAGGTCTCCAAGGATGTAGCTCGGATGCTTGGTGATTTAGAAAGGGATTTAGATAGGTAGGGAGCCTATCTGATAAGGATGGTCATCTCGTCTGACGGTTAAGACAGTGAAACGGATCAGGCACAGGAAGTTGCTCAGTAGACAGGAAGTAAACGGATAGCCAAAACTCATCAGGAAGATGAAAAACAACTCTTTTTGGCAGGGAAAGCTCGAAAAACAAAGGGATCATTGGTGCACCAAATGTGTGCAACACAGTTTCGCCAATTGATGGCACTTAGAAAGCGACAGTCTGACTGTCGCTTTTTTTATATTCTTTTCTCTTGGTAAGTCGCAATCTGAATTACGATTACTGCACTTATTTACTTCGATGGGTTGTAAACAAAGTTTTTTAACAAAAATTGCTGAAAAAATGCGCAGTAACACTCCAATCTGAGTTCACTTTCTGGTATGTTTCGCATCCCTGTTTGAGGAAGTCAGCATGCATACCTGTCCTTTATGCCAAAATCAGCGTACTCACCACTATTTTGAAGATAAGCGACGTGAATATCTTCAATGTGAGCAGTGCAGTTTGGTGTTTGTGAATCCAGACCAACGTTTGGATGCGGAAACCGAAAAAGCTCACTATGATTTGCATGAGAACAACCCTGAAGATTTAGGTTACCGACGCTTTTTGTCGCGTATTGCTGACCCGATCACAGAGCGAATTTCTCCACAATCAAATGGTATCGACTTTGGTTGTGGTCCTGGCCCAACGCTTTCCTTAATGTTGGAAGAGGCGGGGCACAACATGGCGTTGTACGACCTCTACTACCACCCTGATACGTCGGTTTTAGAAAAAACGTATGACTTCATGACAGCAACAGAGGTGATAGAGCACCTCTACCACCCAGACTTGGTGTGGAAGCAATGGTTGAATTTAGTTAAGCCAGGGGGCTGGATAGGCCTGATGACGAAAATGGTCATCGACGTGGAGGCTTTCAAATCATGGCATTATAAGAACGATCTCACTCATGTAGTGTTCTTTAGTCGTGACACGTTCCAGTTCCTAGCAGAGCGGGATAAGCTCGAACTCGAATTTATTGGTAATGATGTAATTTTACTGAGGAAACCCCAGTAATGAGCCGTAGTAAAAAATCTAGAAAGCCAGGTGCCGCTGGCGCACCTGAGTTTGTTGTAACTCGTAACCGTACAGAATCTGATGTGGAAGGCCGCCTACGCAAGCGTGCTAAAAAGCGCAAAGGCTTGAAAACGGGTAACCGTAACTCAGAAGTTAACGAGCAGAAAAAGCAAGCTGCTGCACAAAACCGCGACCCGCGTTTAGGCAGTAAAAAGAAAATTCCTCTGGTTGTTGAGCCTGCGAAGAAAATGACGAAGCAAGAGCGTCGTTTGTCGGCAGAGCAAGAACTAGAGATGCTAGAAAATGACGCGCAATTGAACGTGTTGCTAGACCGTATTGAAGCGGGTGAAAACCTAGGCACAGGTCTACAGAAATACGTCGATGAGAAGCTCGACCGCATTGAGAAGTTAATGGACCAACTAGGTTTGTTGGAACCTGAAGAAGAGGAAGACTTCACTGCTCCTGCTGAGAAAAGCACGCGCAATGATGATGACTTGCTGGCAGATTTCGACGACATTAACTTCGACGACTACAAAGGATAATTAAGCTATGAATGTAACCTTATTAGCTATTGCTGGTGTTGTGATTATCATCGCACTTGCTTCTTATGCAGGTTACCTTCTGCTTCAATTGAATAAGCAAAAGGAATTGCAGCTAAAGCATCAAAAATTGGCGATAGATAAACGTAACGCCAACATTTTTGAGAATGTGCATACCTTGTGTCAGGCGGGTATTCAAGGCCAATGCGATTTATCTGAAATCAGTATTCGTGTGTATAACATCATGGATTATGTACAAGGTGAAGACCGTGTCGATTTTGATAAAACGTACCCAGCAATTTCTGAGCTTTACCATATCGTGAAAGATATGGCGCGTGGTGAAGAACGCCAACAACTTGCCAAGAAAGAGCGTATGCAACAGAACTTGACGCGTCATAAAGCGGAAAGCCGCCTCACTGATGCGATCATTGAAGAGCTCAAAGTGTTGCAGAAAAACGTCCAGCCACTGAATAATCAAATCAATATTCAGATGATTTAATAGTTACCCCCAATGGTTTCCTTATGACTGCTGGGGGTATCGTGATCACGCTAGCACTTCTTTAGTTTTATAATTAAAAAGCCAGTCGGCGTTGCCACGCTTGTCATCGTCGTATGGCAAAATAGCGGCTCTGAATATCGGGTGACGGCTTTCGTTGCCCTAGCATTTAACGGAAAGTACCACCATGTCGAATCAACACACTGAATCGAAGCAGCAAATCGTCTGGGATCAAGCGGTATTGGATAAGTACAACTATTCCGGTCCTCGCTACACGTCGTACCCAACGGCGCTGGAGTTCCATGAAGCGTTCACCATTTCTGATTATGATATGGCATGCACTCAGTACCCAGACCGCCCATTATCGCTGTACGTGCACATTCCGTTCTGTCACAAGCTTTGTTACTACTGTGGTTGTAATAAAGTCATCACGCGCCACTCGCACAAAGCGGACGAATACCTCGATGTGCTTGAGCATGAGATTCGTCAACGTGCAGCCTTATTGGTGGGCAGAACGGTAACGCAATTGCACTTTGGTGGTGGTACGCCAACGTTCCTTTCTGAAAAGCAAATTACACGCGTAATGAGCCTGTTGCGCCAAGAGTTTACCTTTAGCAGTGATGCTGAAATCAGTATCGAAGTTGACCCGCGTGAAATTCAGATCACCATGTTGGATCACCTGCGTAGCGAAGGCTTTAACCGCTTGAGCATCGGTGTTCAGGACTTCAACAAAGAAGTGCAAAAGCTGGTGAACCGTGAGCAAGATGAAGAGTTCATCTTTGCGATGGTTGCGCGCGCAAAAGAGTTGGGTTTCCGTTCGACAAACCTAGATTTGATCTACGGCTTGCCAAAGCAAACCAAAGTCTCTTTTGCCAAGACGTTAGAACAAGTACTGGAAATGCAGCCGGGCCGTCTGTCCGTATTTAACTACGCGCACATGCCACAGCTATTTGCAGCGCAGCGTAAGATTAAAGACGAAGATCTGCCTAAAGCAGAAGAGAAGATGGCGATTCTGCAAGACACCATCGCGACATTGACTGGTGCTGGCTACCAGTTCATCGGTATGGACCATTTTGCATTGCCTGATGACGAACTTGCCGTTGCTCAGCGCGAAGGTATTTTGCATCGCAACTTCCAAGGCTACACCACACAAGGTGAATGTGATTTGGTTGGCTTTGGTGTCTCTGCAATCTCGATGATCGGCGATGCATACGCGCAAAACCAGAAAGAGCTGAAGAAATACTACGCTCAAGTCAACGAACTTCGTCACGCACTGTGGAAAGGGGTCTCGCTGGACTCTGATGATTTGCTGCGTCGCGAAGTGATCAAGCAGCTGATTTGTAATTTTAAACTAGACAAGAAAGCGATCGAGTCTGAGTTTAAAGTGAAGTTTGATCAGTACTTTAAAGAAGACTTGCAGCTACTTCAGACCTTCATCAACGATGAGCTGGTGGAAGTGGATGACAATGAAATTCGTGTGACGCTGCGAGGTCGTTTGCTGATCCGTAATATTTGTATGAGCTTCGATAAGTACCTGCGAGCGAAGGCGCGTCAGCAACAATTCTCTCGTGTTATCTAATCATAGACGCCGATTCAAGATATAAAAAATGCCAGCAGATGCTGGCATTTTTTTATGTTTTCGCTGGATTTAAGCGCGATCTTTTACTTTTGCTTTCAGTTCCGCTTTTTCTGCTTCTGAAAGGAATGCAATCTCAAGACCATTGATTTGTGCTTGGCGAATCTGGTCTTGGCTCAGACCAGCTGCTGGTGCCGCTACTTCGTATTCGTATGGCAGCTCAATACCTTCAACCGCAGGGTCGTCAGTGTTCAGACACGCAAGAACGCCATGCTCTAGGAACTGTTTGAGGGGGTGGTTTTCTAACGTTTCTACCGTGCTTGTTTGGTAGTTTGATGTTAGGCAAGACTCAATACCAATGCGGTTTTCTGCTAGGTAATCCATCAGTTTTGGATCGTGGATCGCTTTTACGCCGTGACCGATACGAGTTGCGCCCAGCTCATTGATTGCTTGCCACATGCTCTCTGCACCTGCTGCTTCACCAGCATGAACCGTTACCCCAAGGCCAGCGTCGCGTACTTGTTTGAAGTGAGACACAAAGCGATCGCCCGGTTGGCCCAGTTCGTCACCCGCCAAGTCGACAGCAACGATGTGATCTTTTTGGCTCAGAATGCCGTCCAGTTCTTGTTGGCACGCGTCGGTGCCAAATGTGCGGCTCATGATGCCGATCAGGTTGGCTTTCACGCCAAAATCGCGCATACCCGCTTGCACACCGTCCACGACTGCTTCAACAACACCCGCTACTGGTAACTTGTGTTTCATTGCCATGTAGTATGGTGAGAAACGCAGTTCAGCGTAATCGATTTGAGCGTTTAGTGCGTCTTCCACGTTTTCGTACGCCACACGACGACATGCATCTAGGTCGCCCAGTACCGCAACACCCCAGTCGAGCTTAGAAAGGAAAGCAACAAGAGAGGGTTCCGCTTCGACAATTTGAACGTGAGGAGTTAGAGACTCAATATCGTACGCTGGCAGAGCAATACCAAATTTTTGGCCAAGCTCAAGAATCGTTTTAGTACGAATGTTACCGTCTAGGTGGCGGTGCAAATCAGTAAGAGGAAGGTTCTTCGTTATCATTATGTCGATCCGGATAGTTATGAACTGGAACAGGGCCCAAACATCATCTGTGACAATACATGGGTAAGATTTGCAGTTAAGTATAAATAACAGTTAGGTAGATTGTCAGTAGAGGATGACTAGGAAATCAACGATTCTCGCTCTTTTCTACTTCATGTTAACCAAATGTGTTGGCCACTCTTCTAGTGGCATTGGACGGCTGTAATAGAAGCCTTGCACTTGGTTGCAGCCTAAAGAGCGCAGTAATTGTGCTTGATTGCTATCCTCTACGCCTTCTGCGACGACATTGGTTTTGAGGCCCGCGGTGATATTGATGACCGCAGCAACGACCGAACTGTCTAAGTTTTCTTGCGTGAGTTGATTGATGAAGGTGCGATCAATCTTCAAACAAGTAAATGGCAGTGAGTGAAGATAACCCAGTGATGAGTAACCGGTACCGAAATCATCGATCGCGATACCAATCCCCATATCACGCAGTTTGGTCATATTTTCCAGTGTGGTTGGTGCGCTATCAATAATGCGCGACTCGGTGATCTCCAGTGTTAGGTTACTGGCGGGTAATTTTGTGATATCCAATACGTTGGTCACCGTATCGACAAAATCAGGGCAGGACAGTTGATTAACGGAGATGTTCACATGCAGTTGGAAGTCTGATGGCCACTGATTACTTTGAATGGCTTGGTATGTATCGCGGCAAGCTTGTAACAGAATTTGTTGGCCAATGGCTTTGATCATGCCGCTTTCTTCTGCGATTGGAATAAAATCTAATGGTGACACCATTCCTGAGTCACTGTGCCAGCGCGCCAGCGCTTCTGCGCCACACACATTACCACTAGCGAGATCCACAATAGGTTGATAATGAGGGACAAACTCTTGGTTTTCGATGCCAGTTTGAATCTTAGTCAGCATTTGGGTGCGGAACTTTGAAGCGCTTGCCAGTTCAGGGCTGTAATGACAGACACCGGTCAGTGAGTCTTGCTTGGCGTAGCTTAATGCGATGCTGGCGTTGCGAAGCCACAGCGGCATGGTTTCATTTGGTTGGGTTTGCACAATGCCAAGTGAAATCTTCATCACTACATTCTCACCTTCCACCATAAATGGGGTGGAAAAGAGTTGCTGTAATCGACGCTCGGTTTGTTTAACTTTGGCTTCAGTATCGGCGTTTGAGAGAAACACTGCGAACTCATCACCGCCAATCCGAGCCAGTAACGCGTTATCACTAAACTCTTGTTTTAGCCTTTCTGCGATGCTGACCAACAGTTGATCACCGTTATGATGACCCACACTGTCGTTGATATCTCTAAATTTGTTGATACCAAGTAAAAATAAACTGCCGTGGCACAGGTGAGATTGGTTCTCACAGATTTCGACCAAGCCCTGACGACTGTATAAGCGTGTCAGAGAGTCATAAACCAACTGCTCACGCAACGCTTTAAATGAGGCTCTGAGGTTACTCGTCATCTCATTAAAGGCATGCACAAGTACCGTTGTCTCATACACATAACCAGGTTTTGGCATACTGCTGTCCCAATCGCCATTCGCAAGGTGTTGGGCGGCGTCGGCCGTCGCGTTAATCGGTCTGGTGACTCGGTTGAAAATGATCCAACTGATGGCGATACCAAATAAGCTGACGATAAACCCGACCAGCCAACTCTTTTGTTGGCTTTTCGGCAATGTACCCAGCAACTCGGATTCAGATATAGAGGTGCCAATAAACCATGTTAAACCGTTTTGATCTCGGTATGGGGTTAGTCGGCTGAAAATACGTTGGCCGTCATGCTCAAATGAAAAGGTGTAAGGTTGCTTAGTATTGTTGAGATCAAACGACCGAACGCGGCTCGCACTGATTTTGATGATCGGATCTGCGTTTTCAGCCGCAAACAAACGCTGCCCTTTATCAGAAAACTTTGTGCCCCATGAGATGACGCTTCCCGGGCCTGAGTGAGCGATTAAACGATGATCTGGGTCCATGATGTAGACCGAAGCTTTGGTGTTGTATTTTAACTCGCGCAGAAATTCGTTGAATGTATTGATACGAATGTCTGTCACCAAAACGCCAGCAAATTGGTCGTGTTTATACACCGGTGTCATGGCTGACAGCGTAATATCCTGGCGTTCATCGGCATTCGTATAAATCTCAGACCACATCGAGGTTTGAGTCTCAGCGACGGGCGTATACCATGGGCGAGTGCGAGGATCGTATGGAGAGATAACCGTTCGAATGCTATTACTCACATGGTTGGTGCCATAAATAATCAGATCACCATCGGTATATCGATCTTGAACCATTAAGGTGTAATCGTCGGAAAGCTCGCGGCGGAACCCGGCAAAGTCACCGCTTTCTGAACCAAATGCGATGACATCCAACTGCGGTATCGATTGGTAAAGGTTTTTGAATGCACTCAGCAGGTAGCTTTGAATATCTGAGGTGTCGTGAGGGTGATAAAGGTTGTGATAGCTGACGTTATGCGCGAGAGCCATAACCGCAGTAAACGGCTTGCGCAGATAGCTATTAAGGTGGTCGTGGACACTTTCGGTTAACACGGAAAGTTGTTTGTCGCTGATATCTGTGACCACTTCTTCGTAGCTTTGCTTTTGGACGTAGACAATGACACCGATCGCCAGTAAGAAGATCATGACAAATGGAATGAGAACAGCGGTACGCAGTGTAATTTGAGTCGTAGCAGTAGACATTGCCTAATCACATAGATGGTGGTGCGCCACAATTGTACTGATATTTTTGTTAATATCGAGTGACAAACGACTCTCGTTGTTAACGCACCACGTAAGTGATTGTCAGTACAATTCTTTTAATTTTCTGGTAAGCGTGTTTCGCCCCCAGCCTAATACTTTAGCGGCATCTTGCTTGTGACCTTTAGTGTGCTCCAAAGCGGCCTCTAATAAAATGCGCTCAAATTCTGGTAAAGCATAAGAAAGCAGTTCTTTATCTCCTGCCGCGAGTGATTGACGTGCCCAATCCGCCAATTGTTCTTGCCAGCTGCCATGCTCAGAGTCCGAAATGGATTTTTTCTCTTCGAGCAGTTCGCTTGGTAAGTCGTTTGGCAATACCTCGCTACCACTGGCCATGACGGTTAACCAACGGCAAATATTCTCTAATTGACGCACGTTGCCCGGCCAATCAAGGCGGTTAAGAATTTCAACGGTCGACGGATGCAGAGTTTTGGTTTCGACCCCCAGCTCATCAGCCGCTCGGATAAGAAAATGCTGCGTAAGTTTTTCGATGTCCTGCTTACGTTCACGCAATGCCGGAATCTGCACTCGAATCACGTTCAAGCGATGGAATAAATCTTCACGGAAATCGCCTTCATGCACCAGCTTTTCTAAATTCTGGTGTGTTGCCGCGACAATCCTTACGTCGACGCTGATTGGGGAGTGACCGCCCACTCGATAAAACTGTCCATCGGCCAGAACACGCAGCAAACGGGTTTGAATATCTAACGGCATGTCACCGATTTCGTCTAAAAATAGGGTGCCGCCATTGGCTTGTTCGAATCGACCCTGACGAACATTGTTCGCCCCGGTAAATGCCCCTTTTTCATGACCAAACAACTCTGACTCAATCAGATCTTTGGGAATCGCCGCCATATTGAGTGCAATAAAAGGTTTGTTGGCGCGAGGACTATGGCGGTGCAACGCATGAGCAACGAGCTCTTTACCCGTGCCCGATTCACCGTTAATCAATACTGAAATTGAGGAGCGAGAAAGACGGCCAATGGCGCGAAATACTTCTTGCATGGCTGGCGCTTCACCGATGATTTCTGGCGTTTCTGCTGGAATGTCTTCTGGAGAGAGTTGCTCACGTTTATTTTCGTGACTGTGTGCAATCGCTCGCTCAACTAACGTTAAGGTTTCATCGATATCAAAAGGTTTTGGTAAGTATTCAAAGGCGCCTTTTTGGTACGCATTCACTGCCGCATCCAAATCTGAGTGGGCGGTCATGATAATCACGGGAAGGTCTGGGTAATCGCGCTGTACTTGTTTTAGCAGCTCTAATCCATCAATGCCCGGCATGCGAATGTCCGATACCAGCACATCTGGTACTTCGCGTTCGAGCGCCATCAAAACGCTTTCCCCATCGGCATAGGTTTCGCATTTTATGTTGGCAGAGGAGAGCGTTTTCTCCATCACCCAGCGAATGGAACTGTCGTCATCAACGACCCAAACATATCCTTTACTCATGTAGTAATCCTTGCAGCAAACCGAAAAACTGATGCGACTTGAAGTCCATTAGCGCAATCAGATCGGCAAATAAATAGTAAATGTTGTGTGACCAGGCCAGCTTTCTACGTCTATTTTTCCATTGTGCTGGTCGATCAAATTTTGTGAAATAGACAGCCCTAAGCCAGTTCCTCCCTCGCGGCCACTGACCATGGGATAGAACAGCGTGTCTTGTAATTCCGGTGGAATGCCTGGGCCGTTGTCTGTGATTTCGACACGCGCAGCGAGTTTACAGCGTTTGCCGTGAATATTAGCTTGATGCACCGTTCTGGTGCGAATGGTGATTTTACCGTGTTCTTGATGGCTAAGAATTTGCGCTGCATTACTGACGATATTAAGCATCGCCTGTTCGATTTGGTCCGCATCCATCAAAATTTCTGGCAAGCTCGGGTCGTAATCGCGTTCAATCACGATTGAACGTTGCGATTCTAATTCAACCAACTGGCGGACCTTTTCCAGAATTTGATGCAAGTTTTCTTGTGTCTTCTTACCTGGCTTTTGTGGCCCGAGTAATCGATCAACGAGCGCTCTTAAACGGTCGGCTTGCTCAATAATGATGTGCGTATACTCTGTGAGAGAAGGCTCTGGCAGCATTTTTTCTAGCAATTGCGCTGCACCACGTAATCCACCTAGCGGGTTTTTGATCTCATGTGCAAGCCCTCGGACTAACAGTTTCGCCGCTTGTTGTTGGGCGTGCTGGTTCAGTTCTTGAGAGAGTCGGCGCTGTTGATCAATTTTGCGCATCTCGACGAGTAACATCAGTTGTTTTTGCCAAGTGATTGGGCTAACTGTCACCTCTAGCATTAAGGGGCGGCCATCAACAACGAAAGTGACGTCACTGTCGGTGATGCTTTGGCCACTTTGCAATGGTTGAGTGAGCAGCGCGAGATCCAGCGACGCATGTTGAATCAATTGAGAAAGCGATTGTTCAACAATACGTTTCGCGCTTTGAGAAAACAGCAACTCGGCAGCCGGATTGGCATAACGGATAGCCAATCCATCATCAAGAATCAGTGTTGCTGTCACCATGTTGTTGAGAATGGCACTAGGAAGACTGGTATCCACATTACGTCCTTGTTTTGCTTTAAGATTGTGCGTTGCACAATAATGGTGCAATTGAACGTTAAGTATGGCGAATAAATCTCAGAAGAAAAAGTGAAAAGCACCGCAGTGATGCTATTTTTTTCACCAGATATTCTATTTTGCCCCTTTTACGGTCGGCTTAACACTTGCTCTATGTAAATGCACCGTTATAGGGCTAGTAGATGCAATAAGCTTGCCGCTTCTTTTCGCGTGCACGGCCAGTGTGTGGGTGCCTCGGTCAATATTGTTTAACTGCCACGTCATATGGCTTTGTGGCGCACCATAAGGTTTTCCGTCGAGCAACAGTTGCAACTGTTCACCGATACCAAGCTTGCGATTGGTTTCCAGTTGAATATTGATGATGCCTCGGTTGCTGCGGATGGTTTCGTTATGTTGAGGAGTCAGCATCGAGAGCTTTAATGGGAGAGGTTTATCGGTTTTCTTTTCTGGTTTGTCTTGTGGCTCTTTCGATGGCTTGGTCTGAGGGGCGAGTGATTCCGTGCTTTCTACCCTAGGAGCCGGTGCGCTGGCTTCAAGGTTTGGCAGCGCGATGGCTTTTGCACCTTGGTTTGGCGTATCACTAAAATGAACCACGCCATTTTTATCTACCCATGTATAAGCAACCTGCGCTGATGCGATGGAGACGATTAATAATCCGCTGAGAGCACATAGCGATGGAATAAGCTGAACTTTCATTGCTCACCTTCTTTTGATCGATGATTTCACGTTTCAATGGCTTAGCTCTTTGACCTACAAGGTAAAAAGTCCAAGCGTATTTTTATTATCCCCTCATGTTAAACGTCGAATCTTGACTGACGAATACAAAAAAGGCCCGCCTGCGAGGCGAGCCTAATATTTTGTTGCTGTGTTTACATTTTACACAGTGTCGACCTTATACAGAGTAGTAAAGTTCGAACTCAACTGGGTGAGTTGTCATGTTCACGCGCTCTACGTCCTGAGATTTCAGCTCGATGTAAGAGTCGATGAAGTCGTCAGAGAATACACCACCCGCTGTTAGGAATTCACGATCAGCATCTAGCTCTGCTAGTGCGTCTTTCAGTGAGTATGCAACCGTTGGGATTTCTGCTGCTTCTTCTGCTGGTAGATCGTAAAGGTCTTTATCCATTGCTTCGCCTGGGTGGATCTTGTTCTTAATACCGTCAAGACCAGCCATTAGCATTGATGCAAAGCATAGGTATGGGTTAGCCGCTGGGTCACCAAAGCGAACTTCGATACGACGTGCTTTCGGGCTTGGTACCACTGGGATACGGATTGAAGCAGAGCGGTTACGTGCAGAGTAAGCAAGCATAACTGGCGCTTCGAAGCCTGGTACAAGACGTTTGTACGAGTTTGTTGATGGGTTAGCAAATGCGTTGATTGCACGAGCGTGTTTGATGATACCGCCAATGTAGTAAAGCGCCATTTCAGATAGACCGCCGTACTTGTCACCAGCAAATAGGTTTACACCATCTTTCGCTAGAGATTGGTGAACGTGCATACCGCTACCGTTGTCACCAACAAGTGGTTTAGGCATGAATGTTGCCGTTTTACCAAACGCGTGAGCAACGTTGTGTACAACGTACTTGTAGATTTGGATTTCGTCAGCTTTGGTTGTTAGCGTGTTGAAACGAGTTGCGATTTCGTTTTGACCCGCTGTTGCCACTTCGTGGTGGTGCGCTTCAACAACAAGACCCATTTCTTCCATTACTAGACACATAGCAGAACGGATGTCTTGAGATGAATCCACTGGAGCTACAGGGAAGTAACCACCTTTAACGCCTGGACGGTGACCTTTGTTACCTTCTTCGTAATCAGAACCTGTGTTCCATGCTGCTTCTACGTCATCGATCTTGAAGAAAGAGCCTGACATGTCAGTCGCGAATTTCACGTCGTCAAATAGGAAGAATTCTGGCTCAGGACCGATAAGTACAGTATCTGCAACGCCAGTAGAGCGCATGAAGTCTTCAGCGCGTTTTGCGATAGAACGTGGGTCACGGTCGTAGCCTTGCATTGTTGCCGGCTCTAAGATGTCACAACGGATGTTTAGTGTTGCGTCTTCCGTGAATGGGTCAAGCACAGCAGAAGATGCGTCAGGCATCATTACCATGTCTGATTCGTTGATACCTTTCCAGCCAGCAACTGATGAACCATCGAACATTTTACCTTCTTCGAAGAAGTCTGCGTCGATTTGGTGAGCAGGGATCGAAATGTGCTGCTCTTTACCTTTTGTATCAGTGAAGCGTAGGTCAACAAACTTAACTTCGTTTTCTTGGATCAGCGATAGAACGTTTTCTACTGACATCTTGGATAACCTCCAGTGTTAATAAGCGGTAAAAGCTCGATTTATGAATTATTCATGAAACCTGGCATTGATTAATCAATTTGACTTTTCATTAATCGATGCTGTTTTAACTAAAGCCAAAACCGTGCCAAAAAAAATATTCCATTAATTTCAAGCAATTGTGTTTTTTGGCGCTAGCTTGGTGCAGATGATTGCACCAAAATGATCTTTACTTGCACTGTTGTGGTGCGGAAAATAATTATTGCACCATAATGTGACAGGCGCATTGCTTATTCAGCCCAGTTTTTGAGCAAGAGTCAATTTGAATTATGCATCGATTGGAATAAAGTTGCGTTTAATCAATTCGTTCTGAGGAAGAAAATGGGCATTAAGCGTAAAAATCGCAGAAATGCTCGGGAGTAGATCACATATTTCTAGGCTTTTTGCTAAAATCTGGTACATTATGGCCGTTTTTTTAATCAGCAAATGTCGCCAGAGAGCACCCGTTCTCAGCGTGGGGGCATTTCATCTATCTAAGTGAATCAATATCCATGGCTACTCCACAGATTGATAAATTAAGAAATATCGCGATCATCGCGCACGTTGACCACGGTAAAACCACGTTGGTTGACAAGCTGCTACAACAATCAGGCACGCTTGAGTCTCGCGGTGAAGCTGAAGAGCGAGTCATGGACTCGAACGACATCGAGAAAGAGCGCGGTATTACCATTCTTGCTAAAAACACAGCAATCGACTGGAACGATTACCGTATCAACATCGTAGATACCCCGGGACACGCGGACTTCGGTGGCGAAGTTGAACGTATCATGTCGATGGTAGACTCTGTACTACTTATCGTTGACGCGGTTGATGGTCCAATGCCTCAAACGCGTTTCGTAACACAAAAAGCGTTTGCTCATGGTCTAAAACCAATCGTTGTTATCAACAAGATTGACCGCCCTGGCGCACGTCCTGATTGGGTTATGGACCAAGTGTTCGACCTATTCGACAACCTAGGTGCTTCTGACGAACAGTTAGATTTTAAAGTGGTTTACGCTTCTGCTCTTAACGGTTGGGCTTCTCTAGAAGAAGGCGAAACGGGCGAGAACATGGAACCGCTATTCGAAACTATCGTTGGCGAAGTAGCTGCACCAGAAGTTGACCTAGATGGTCCACTACAGATGCAAATCTCTCAGTTGGATTACAGCTCTTACGTTGGCGTTATCGGCGTTGGCCGTGTAACTCGTGGTAGCGTTAAGCCAAACCAGCAAGTAACGGTTGTTGGTGCAGACGGCAAAACTCGCAACGGTAAAGTGGGCACAGTAATGGGCTACCTAGGCCTAGAGCGTCACGAAGTTGAGCAAGCTAACGCGGGTGATATCATTGCAATCACTGGTCTTGGCGAGCTTAAAATCTCTGACACTATCTGTGCACAAAACGCAGTAGAAGCACTACCAGCACTGTCTGTTGATGAACCAACAGTAACCATGACGTTCCAAGTAAACACGTCTCCATTCGCTGGTAAAGAAGGTAAGTTCGTCACTTCACGTAACATCCTTGAGCGTCTAGAGAAGGAACTGGTACACAACGTTGCACTGCGCGTTGAACAAACAGACGATCCAGACAAATTCCGCGTATCAGGCCGTGGTGAGCTTCACCTGTCTATCCTGATCGAAAACATGCGTCGTGAAGGCTTCGAGCTTGCCGTATCTCGTCCAGAAGTAATCATCAAAGAAGAAGATGGTCAGCTAATGGAACCGTTTGAAACGGTAACCATCGACGTAATGGAAGAGCACCAAGGCGGTATCATGGAGAATATCGGCCTACGTAAAGGTGAGCTGAAAGATATGGCTCCAGACGGTAAAGGCCGTGTACGTATGGACTTCATCATGCCATCTCGTGGTCTGATCGGCTTCCAAACGGAATTCATGACACTGACTTCTGGTTCTGGTCTTCTATACCATACGTTTGACCACTACGGCCCACACAAAGGCGGTAACATCGGTCAGCGTATCAACGGTGTTCTGATTGCTAACGCTGCGGGTAAAGCGCTAACTAACGCACTGTTCAACCTTCAAGAACGTGGTCGTCTATTTATCGGTCACGGTGTGGAAGTTTACGAAGGCATGGTTATCGGTATTCACAGCCGCGACAACGACCTAACAGTAAACGCACTGAAAGGTAAGCAGCTAACCAACGTTCGTGCATCTGGTACAGATGACGCACAGGTTCTAACTCCGCCAATCATCATGACACTAGAGCAAGCGCTTGAGTTCATCGATGACGACGAGCTAGTAGAAGTAACACCTGAAAGCATCCGTATCCGTAAGAAATTCCTAACGGAAAGCGATCGTAAACGTGCTTCTCGTGGCGCGAAATAATTTTCGTTAAGCGATTCAATTAAGAAGAAGCCCTGAGTTATGCTCAGGGTTTTTTGTATCTAGAGAATGAACATATCAGCATGAAGCCAATTGTGATTACTGGTGGCCCAGGTGCGGGGAAAACCACCCTACTGAATGCATTAGAGCGGCAAGGGTATGCGACGTTTGCAGAGAGCTCTCGTACGCTAATTGAACAGCAAAACCAGTTAGACGACGGTATCTTGCCGTGGACGAACCTGCCTGAGTTTGCTCAATTGTGTCTCGACTTGATGAGCAAGCAAAAGAGTGATGCGCGTTGTCATGACGTTGCGTTTGTTGATCGCGCCATCCCAGACATCATTGCTTACTTACAAGTGGGCGGTTGTAAGGTTGACCAAGCTTTCTTAACTGAAAGTGCTGGGTACCATAGTCCGGTGTTTACTTGTCGACCTGAAGCATCCATTTACGTGCAAGATGAAGTGCGTCCACACAGCTTTGAAGAAGCATTGGAGATTCATCAATCCTTAGTGGATATCTATGCTGAGTTGGGTTACGAAGTGGTAGAAGTGCCATGGGGCAGTGTGCTAGAACGAGTAGGCTTTGTTCGAAGAGTCATCGGTTTAGTTGGTGAGGTCACAGACTAAAACCTCCTCGCTAGGAGGAGGTTTGAATCATTTACTTTTGATTGAGCTTTTGTAGGAATTTATCAGACTCTGCAATCGCTTCGTTCATCTGTTTGATGGCAAACTGAATGTCTTTCTCTAGACTAGAAAATTCACCTTGTAGAGAGCCAATCGCACTGGCGTTAAGGTTGTGTTTCAAGTACAACGTGTTGTCGCGCAGTGTATTTAGTACCGGCGTCATCTTTTTCTCTGCACGCTTCATTGCGCTAAGCATGGTTTTGTACGAGGCTTTGGTTTCACGTAGCTTTTGCTCGCTTGAACGGCGCAATTTCGCGCTCGAGTACAGCTCTAGTTCGTCTTGCCATTCATCGAACAGTGCGCCGGAAACGTCTTCAATCGCAGCAATGCGGTCACGAACGTCTTGCGCCGCTTTTTCGCTGTCTTCGTACTTGTCATTGATTTTGTTGTAGACACTTTCTAGCTCACCACCATCAAAATTAGTGATCGCAGATAAGGCTTCAAGTGCACTGGTGAATTCTTCTTGTGCATCTTGTTGAGATTCTTTGGCATCTTCAACGCGGTCGACCATAATATCTCGTTTATGGTACCCAACTTGCTCCATCGCTGAGTAATAAGCAGATTGACACCCTGTTAAAGTGAAAATTGATAGTACAATTGCTAATAAATAAGGCATTCTTATGTCCTCGACGCTAATTATGGGATGAACTATGAACCAGTTATCAGAGAGTTACAAGGCAAGATTAATCAATCTACTGCCAAGTTGCGTCGCGTTTTTTAAGTATCTTCTTAAGCGATTAACGCATGATCGCGTCAATGTGAACGCGGGCTATCTTGCCTACATTACCTTGTTATCCATCGTGCCAATGCTGACAGTATTGTTATCAATATTGTCGAAATTTCCCGTTTTTGCGAACGTTGGTGAGGTGCTGCAAGGCTACATTATTGAGAATTTTGTGCCAGCTTCTGGAGAAGCTGTACATACGGCATTGCAGGAATTTGTGGCGAATACGGGCAAAATGAGCGCGGTTGGCGGTGGGTTTTTATTCATTGCTGCAGTCATGCTGATTTCGAACATTGATAAGAACTTAAACTACATTTGGCGAGTTAAAGATAAGCGCCGTTTAGTCTTTTCATTCTCTATGTATTGGATGGTACTCACGTTAGGGCCGATCATGGTCGGTGCGAGTATCGCGGCGACATCGTACGTGACCTCACTGCAAATTTTAGAGAACGAGACATTATCTGGTGCGTTCAATCTGTTTTTACGTTGGTTACCGCTGTTGTTGTCTTTTTTCGCTTTCCTTGGCTTATATATTCTGGTGCCGAATAAAAAAGTGCACCTGGCTCATGGCGTGATGGGGGCAGCAGTCGCTGCGATACTGTTCGAATTAAGTAAAAAGGGCTTTGCACTCTACATCACGCAGTTCCCATCTTATCAGCTCATTTACGGGGCGTTAGCCGCGATTCCTATCTTGTTTGTTTGGGTGTATTTATGCTGGATGATCGTGTTATTGGGTGCGGAAGTCACAGCAGCGCTTGGTGAGCGAGAGCACTGGAGTGAAGATTTAGACATGATACACTCGACCGCTGAATCTCAGTTAACAGATGAAGGAAGCGAGAGTAGTGATAGCGCTAATTCAACGAGTCAGTGAAGCTGCCGTCCGTGTGGATGGTGAAGTCGTAGGGGAAATTGATCGTGGTCTGCTGGTCTTATTAGGAGTAGAGAAAGACGACGATGAGGCCAAAGCAAAACGCTTGATGGAGCGTGTTACGACCTACCGCGTGTTCGAAGATGATGAAGGTAAGATGAACCTGAACGTCAAACAGGTAGAAGGCAAAGTGCTGGTGGTTTCTCAATTTACGTTACCTGCGGATACAAAAAAAGGCACTCGTGCTGGCTTTTCTCGCGGTGCGCATCCTGCTGATGCTGAGCGCTTGTATGATTACTTTTCTGATTTGTGTGAACAAGTTTTACCCACACAGCGTGGCCGCTTCGCTGCCGATATGAAAGTGTCCTTAGTGAATGACGGTCCGGTGACGTTTTGGTTGCAGGTCTAGTCTGGTAACACCAGTGCCATGGTCTAAGCTTTAACTCCAAGCTCATGGAATTGGCTTGGCGTGATTTTCCCGACATTTATTAGTGTTGTGCTTTCAAAGGATTGATATGTTCAAACTCATTACTCCCAAAACCGATAATCAGATAAACAAGTATTATCAGTTTCGCTGGCAACTGCTTCGTGAGCCATGGCGTATGCCAATTGGCTCTGAACGCGATGAATACGATGAAATGAGCCATCACCGTATGATTGTTGATGGCCGAGGTCGTCCTATGGCGATCGGTCGTTTATACATTACGCCGGATAATGATGGCCAAATCCGCTATATGGCGGTTAAAAATAATCGCCGCAGTAAGGGGATGGGCTCGCTGGTTCTGGTCGCGCTAGAGTCGTTAGCACGCCAAGAAGGGGCGAAGCGCTTGGTGTGTAATGCCCGTGAAGATGCCATCGCCTTTTACGAGAAAAATGGCTTTGAGCGTCGCGGTGAACTAACCGACGAGCGCGGTCCTGTGCGTCACCAACAAATGGTGAAACCATTGGATCCGATGGCGAATGTGTTACGTCGCCCAGAATGGTGCACTGAACTTCAGCAGCGCTGGGAGCAACAGATCCCAATTAGCGACAAAATGGGGATCAAAATTAACCAGTACACGGGTTATCAGTTTGAATGCTGCGCGCAACTTAATCCGAACCTTAATCCGCATAACACCATGTTTGCGGGGTCGGCTTTTACTTTAGCCACCTTGACGGGGTGGGGTATGACGTGGCTGCTGCTTAAAGAGCGCGGTCTGCATGGTGATATTGTGTTGGCCGACAGTTCGATTCGTTATCGTCAACCAGTCGAGCAAAACCCTGTGGCGAGTACTTCGTTGGATGGGATCAGTGGTGACCTAGATCGATTGGAGTCAGGGCGCAAAGCACGCATCGTCATTCACGTGGTGATTTATAGTGGCGACACGCCAGCCGTAGATTTTGTTGGTACCTATATGTTGATACCGAACTATTCGCAATTACTCAGTTGTTAATTGAGAGGGCGCCTTACTGATCTGTAGGGCGCTTATTCTTTTCGTTTTCTTGTTCTGCCGGTGGGAGGATGTGTTCCTCTGCGGTGGGAGCAGTGACAGATGCTTCGTCTTCTTCGATAACTTCTTCGTAAAGCTCTTCCTCTTGAATTTCCACATTGATGTTATCAACCGCAGTTGGCTGCTCAATGGATGATTCATGTGTTTGTGGAGTACTTTCAACATTAGCTGATTCTTTTAAACACTCGTTATGATGGGTTTCGCCATTGAGTAGATCGCCTTCAACGCTCCCGCACGACTCTTTCAATTGATAAGCAATGCCACTTAGCGGGTTGTTGGCCATATCAAACTTGCCCCAAACCCTACCACTCATAGCTTTCCCTGAAATGGTAACTGGTTCTATGGCGACTTTCCCTCGTTGCGCGGTTAAACGCAGCGGACTTAAGGTAATGGCTTTGAGCGAATGATCCGCTTGGGATTTTAAACGGGTATCTCGTAGGTTGGCTTCCACTTCACCAGATAAGCTGTAGGCCAGCATGTTGCGATCACCTGATAACCCTTGTAGATCGAGGCTGAGATCGGAAAAACCATCAATGGCCAGTGTGTTGGGTAAATAATCGTGGAAGAGTGATAAGGGAATGCCATCGGCATTGAGGTTGAGTGCCCAAGGCTGGCTCGGAGTACTTAGGTCTATCTGTCCGATGCCTTCTACGTAGCCTTGCTCGAGTGGTGCAAAAAGGCGTGTCAGTTTCCAAAAGCCATTCTCACTTTGCATGGCAAGTGCAGCATGAGACGTGAGCACTTGGTTATAACTGGCGTTTACAACGCTAGCGTCCAGATCGCCATGCCAAAGGCCCCAACGTTGATTGACCTGTTTAAGATCAAGCTGCTGCCCTTCGATGTTTAAACCGGAGAACTGCCAATAAGGTTCGTGAGATAGCTGAATGATCTGGCTGCGCTCGATGTCGAGTCGTTGGATTGTGACATGATCTAACTTACTGATGGCGGCGTGCCACCAGTTTTGGTTATCTTCAGGTTGTATTGCCCACTTGAGGCCTTGAATGGAGGCTTCTTCGAGTTGCCATTGCGTTGGAGTGAACACCCCAGAGACCTGCACACGACCTTGCTGCCAATCTAAGCTGAGATCGTTGAGCTGGATTTTTCCAGGCTCTATAGCAGCACTTAAACGCGGCTCTATTGCGGTTTGCTGTTGGAATTGGACGCTATCCGCCTGCAATGAAACTTGAGCCGTTGTCTCCCAGAGAGATAGTGGCAGTGTGGCGTTTTCTACGGAGAGCTCTAAGTTTTGCCAGTGCCAATCGCCCCATTCAATATCGGCGTTCAGTAAGTCTAAGCTATTAATGTGATTAATCTTGAATGGTATTGCTTGCCAAGGCTTAGCAAGCAGTGATTGGATCTGGATATGATTGAGTTGCAACTTATTGATGGTCACATTCACTAAAGACCAGCCTTGTGGATACTGCTCGCCTTGCCCTGAAATTTGACTGTTACGCCAGTTAAATGAAGTGCCATAGAGCGTACTGTCTTGCGGTTTGTAGTCCATGTCGACCAAGACCTGATTAAAGGCTTCGCCATTCCAATAGATCTGGTCGGCTGCAAGTTGAACCTCGCCATATGGTATTAACTGGCCATTCCACAGTGGTGATTGAATTTGAAGGTCAATGCCATTACCAGAAAACTGCTCGTCGGCGTAATCAATATTTTTGAGCGCGATTTGATGGAACAAAACGTTATCTAAAGGCTTGAGCTTTGGCGCGCCATACTGCAAATTAAGTCCATCAATCAATAAGCTATCAACGATCCATTTACCATCGCGATAAACATCGGGATTCATCCATAAATCGACTTGCTCGATATAAGAAGCGTCGTCTACGTTTGTGTTCACACCCTGTAAAGTTAGGTGGTAGGGAAAATCGTAACGCACGCTTTCTGCTTGAAAGGGCAAGGAAATGCTGTTTGATAGCAGACGCCAAGTTGCATCGGCGTAAGATGTTGTTAACAGCGCAATCATAGTGGCCGGAATGGCAACTAAGATAACCAGTAACAGAATTAGAACTCGACGCGCTGTTTTCATCCCTGCTAGAACCTACGTTTGCAATTAAATAAAACTAGATAGGCTTTAGCTTGTATCAATATTCTGCGGTATTCAATAAAAAGCCCCTCAAAAGAGGGGCTTGAAGCGGTTTTTTGTAACTTGGTCTACGTAAAAGTGATAAGTGGCTGCCCACTTATCACTGTGGTTTACGCGACGTCGTTGTTACTCGACTTAATCAATCTGAGGGCCAGCGGCAACCAGAGATTTACCTTCCGCATTGTCCGTGTATTTATCAAAGTTATTGATAAAGCGTTCAGCCAAGTCTTTCGCTTTGCTTTCCCACTGAAGTGGATCAACGTACGTGTCACGAGGGTCTAGAATGCTTGGATCCACACCTGGTAGTGAAGTCGGTACTTCAAGATTGAAGATAGGAATGTGCTTAGTTGGTGCATCTTCAATCGAACCATCAAGAATCGCATCAATAATTCCGCGCGTATCTTGAATCGAGATACGTTTGCCAGTGCCGTTCCAACCTGTGTTCACTAGGTAAGCCTCAGCGCCTGCTGCTTCCATACGTTTAACCAGTACTTCTGCGTATTTAGTTGGGTGAAGCGTTAGGAACGCTGCGCCAAAACATGCAGAGAAGGTTGGCGTTGGCTCAGTAATACCACGTTCTGTTCCTGCCAGTTTTGCAGTAAAGCCAGATAGGAAGTGGTACTTAGTTTGCTCAGGTGTCAATTTAGACACTGGAGGTAGCACACCAAATGCGTCCGCCGATAGGAAGATCACTTTATTCGCGTGACCGCCTTTTGATACTGGCTTAACAATGTTGTCGATATGGTAGATAGGGTAAGAAACACGAGTGTTTTCTGTTTTCGAACCATCATCAAAGTCAATAGAGCCATCGCTACGTACCGTTACGTTTTCTAGCAGTGCATCACGGCGAATTGCGTTGTAGATGTCCGGCTCCGCTTCTTTCGATAGCTTGATGGTTTTCGCGTAACAACCACCTTCGAAGTTGAAAACGCCGTCATCATCCCAACCGTGCTCATCATCACCAATTAGCGCACGTTTAGGATCAGTCGATAGTGTGGTTTTACCCGTACCAGAGAGACCAAAGAATACCGCTACGTCGCCGTCTTTACCCATGTTAGCGCTACAGTGCATTGATGCGATGTCTTTTAATGGAAGGAAGTAGTTCATCATTGCGAACATGCCTTTCTTCATCTCACCGCCGTACCAAGTACCACCGATAAGTTGCATGCGCTCGGTTAGGTTAAATACGGTGAAGTTTTCTGAGTTCAGACCTTGCTCTTCCCATTTTGGGTTAGTGCATTTTGCGCCATTCATTACCACGAAGTCTGGTTCAAATGTTGTCAATTCTTCTTCTGTTGGGCGGATAAACATGTTTTTAACGAAGTGCGCTTGCCATGCGACTTCCGTGATAACACGAATGCTCAAACGCGTATCTGGGTTTGCACCACAGTAACCGTCAACAACAAACAAACGTTTGTTAGAAAGCTGGTTTGTGACCAGTTCTTTCAGCTCGTCCCACACTTCTGGAGTGATTGGTTTGTTGTCATTTTTTACTTGATCAGACGTCCACCACATATGCTCTTCTGTCGTAGCGTCTTTGACGATGTATTTATCTTTTGGTGAGCGACCAGTAAAGATGCCAGTGTCAACGGCAACCGCACCTAGTTCAGTAACCACGCCACGCTCATAACCAGTTAGGTCTTCACGCGTTTCTTCCTCAAACAACATTTCGTAGCTAGGGTTGCGAATAACCTCTTTAACGTTATGCAGTCCGTGCTTGGTTAGATCAAGTGTTGCAGCCTTAGTATGTTCCATAACGGTCATAGGTGCTCCTTATAAGGATTTTTGTAGGGATTTTGTAAGAATGTTTTAATTTTAATCTGCTCACCATGCTAGCAACGGGGCGGGGAGAAAACAGGGAGATAGCTCAAAATTTATCCATGATTTCAATAAGGTTTTAGGTAACCCGTCACATATTGGTGGGAATAGTTTATCGTGCACGCAATCCTTTGCGCTAGGGCAAAATCATTATTAATTGTTTAAAATTAAGCAGTTGTTTTATTACGCTTGAAGCGAGGTATTACGAGGGGTTGATCACAAAAATGCCAGCATTAAGCTGGCATTTTGTAGGGTAAATTACGTGCTTGATAAGCTATGTAAATTAATGCAGGGTTTTCTTGTCCGCAGAAGCTTGTGCATATAGCTCGGTGACTTCTGCTTCGTCGAACGTATAGGTCGTGCCACAGTAATCACAATGTAAAGAAACGGATCCTACTTCAGCCAAAATGTCATAAATTTCAGCTTTCTCAACGGTGATGATAGCGGCACCACTACGATCACGAGAACAGCCACAATGGAATTCGACAGGTTGCGGTTCGTAAAGGCGCACTTTGTCTTGGTTATATAGGCGGTATAGTAGTTCGTTAGCTTCTAGACCAAATAGCTCTTCATCTTTTACCGTGTCAGTCAGTTGCTCTAGATGCTCGAAATCATCTGGTGAACCAGTGCCATCAGGGATTACTTGAATCAACATACCTGCTGCGTGTGCTTTACCTTCGTGCTCGCCCGTGCGGATCCATAGACGCGTTTTTAGCTGCTCTGAGTTTGCAAAGTAGCCTTCTAGTACGTCGGCTAGAGTATCACCTTCTAATCCAACGACACCTTGGTAACGCTCACCGTTTTTCGGTTCGATAGTGATAACGAGGTAACCTTTGCCCATGAGATCGTGGAGGCTTGCATCATCGGCAATATCGCCTTCCCAGCGAGCCACGCCACGAACGCGTTGCTTGTGGTCACCGTTGATAACGGCAAGAGATACAGGGCCGTCGCCTTGTAGCTGAATGGTGATTGAGCCTTCGAACTTAAGAGTGGCAGTTAAAAGAGTAGTTGAAACGAGTAGCTCACCCAGCAGTTTCTCTATTGCTGCCGGATATTCCTTGCTGGAGATAACACGTTGGTACGCTTCATCCAATTGTACCAACTCGCCACGTACTGAAAGATCTTCGAATAGGTAGCGGTTTAAAACATTATTTGCCATGGAGTGCTTTCCTCGTTGGTAATTCCGGCTTTTATTGGTGTTTGAACTTAATGATGTCTCTGCGCTGCTTTTTATCTGGGCGGCGTTCTGGACTTGGGTTGTGGGCATTAAGCTTACGTTGAGTCGCGTGTTCCTCACGTTTCGCTATACTTTCATTAGTTTCGCGATACAAGGTCTGTGCGATGGGAGCGCCTCGGCGTTGATCAGAAATTTTTTCGATGATCACCGTTTTTTCTTCGTTGCCTTGACGAAGTCTTACTTCGGCGCCCACTTCAACGATTTTACTCGGTTTGCTTCGTTGGCCATTATAGTGGACTTTACCACCATCGACCATGTTACGAGCGATAGAGCGGGTTTTATAAAATCTTGCGGCCCATAGCCATTTATCTAGCCTAACGGCTTCATTTAGGGAACTCATAGAACACTACGCTATCTAATCACTGCCCGAATATGGCAATGAGTGATGGATTATTCACCTACAGATGGAGTCAAGGCGTATTTTTTTCAAGGGAGTTGGCAAAAACTGCATAAGAAAAAGGTATGAAAGACAACTTGTGATATAGTTCACTGCTCTTTGTTGAGTAATAATTTTATTGCAAATTTAGCAATTTAAAGTCGATAGCTATTGTTATAGCTTAAATGACGAACGTTAGAATAAAGGAATCCATTCAGTGAAACGTTTAGAGCTAAGTGCAGGATTATCAAGCAGACCGCTACTGGCTCAGATCAAGTCCAATAATTATACAATTCAAGCCAAACTTAGCTTGTTGCTCACCTGTCTGTTTATTGCAATAACCGGATGGATACTTGGCAAAATTGTATGGTTAGCCATACCTCAATCGTCGGAAGTGCCGCAATGGCGTCCATCGACGAGCAGCGTTGTTGCGAGCAATAAAGGCGACGCGATAGATTTTAATGCCCTTCAGAATGCCAACCTATTCGGTAAATTCACTGAACAAAAGCCTGCAGTTGTAGAACAACCTGTTGTTAAAGACGCCCCTAAGACGCGCCTTAACCTTACACTGGTTGGCGCGGTTGCAAGCAGTGATGCGAATACCAGCCTTGCTGTCATTGCCAACCGTGGCAAGCAAGCAACGTATGGTTTAGGTGAAAAAATTGAAGGTACGCGTGCGACACTAAAAGCCGTATTAGTGGATCGCGTCATCATTGATAACCAAGGTCGAGACGAGACCTTAATGATGCAGGGTATAGAATATAAGAAGCTATCTGAATCGCCGCAGATAGCCAGAGCCCAATCTCAACGAGCAGAATCAGCGTCTGACGTTGGAGAAAAATTAGAGCAAATCCGAGAGGAAATTGCGAAAGATCCACAAAGCGTTTTCAAATACATCACCATTTCACCCGTCAAAAGAGACGGGGGCATTGTTGGTTATCGAGTGTCACCTGGTCGTGATGCCGCGCTGTTTAATGATGTGGGTCTAGAACCTGGTGATATTGCGGTGCAGCTTAATGGGATCGATTTAAGTGACCCGTCTTCTTCAGTACAACTGATGCAAGTGATGAGCGATCCGCAAGAATTAAATTTAACTGTTGAGCGCGACGGCCAACAGTACGATATCTATATCCAATTGTAAGACTTAGGCAACCGGCGTAAGTTCAGGGAGACATACGTGAAACATTGGTTCAGCAAAAGTGCTTGGCTACTAGCAGGAAGTTTACTCTGCGTCCCAGGTGCAATAGCAAACGAATTTAGTGCCAGCTTTAAAGGCACTGATATTCAAGAATTCATCAACATAGTGGGTCGTAATCTCGAAAAGACCATCATTGTTGACCCTTCAGTGCGCGGTAAAATCGATGTCCGCAGCTATGATGTGCTTAACGAAGAGCAATACTACAGCTTTTTCCTTAACGTACTCGAAGTATACGGCTACGCCGTCGTAGAAATGGACAACGGTGTACTTAAGGTTATCAAAGCGAAAGACTCAAAAACGTCAGCAATCCCTGTATTAGGTGATGGCAGCGCGCAAGGCGACAGCGTTATCACTCGAGTTGTTGCGGTGCGTAATGTGTCGGTTCGTGAGTTGTCTCCTCTACTTCGTCAACTGATTGATAATGCTGGTGCTGGTAACGTAGTTCACTACGATCCTGCGAACATCATCTTAATCACAGGTCGTGCGGCGGTCGTAAATCGCTTAGCAGAAATCATTAAGCGTGTTGACCAAGCGGGTGATAAAGAAATTGAGCTGGTGGAACTGCGCAATGCTTCTGCTGCCGAAATGGTGCGTATTGTTGAAGCACTGAATAAAAGCACCAATCAGAAGAGCACGCCTGAGTTCCTTGAGCCTAAAATTGTTGCCGATGAACGCACCAACGCGATTTTGATTTCTGGCGATCCTAAAGTACGTGCGCGTCTGAAGCGATTGATTCGTCAACTTGACGTTGAAATGGCGACCAAAGGTAACAACCGCGTGGTTTACCTGAAGAACGCGAAAGCTGAAGATTTGGTGGATGTACTAAAAGGTGTCTCCGATAACCTACAAGCTGAAAAGCAAGTCGGCCAGAAAGCGTCAGGTGCCCAGCGTGGTGAAGTGGTGATTGCTGCGCACGCAGCGACCAACGCCTTAGTATTAACGGCTCCACCAGATATCATGAATGCGCTACAAGATGTTATTGCTCAGCTTGATATTCGTCGTGCTCAAGTCTTGATTGAGGCGCTGATCGTTGAAATGTCAGAAGGTGACGGCATTAACTTAGGTGTTCAGTGGGGCTCACTGGAAACCGGTGCGGTGATTCAGTACGGTAACTCTGGTGCACCGATTGGTCAGGTGATGGTTGGTCTAGAAGAAGCAAAAGATCAAACTCGAACTGAATACTACACAAATGCGAATGGCGAACGAACGCCATATGATGTTACTGAATCTGGTGACTATTCTACTCTTGCATCGGCACTGAGCGGTGTTAACGGTGCTGCGATGAGCATCGTGATGGGGGACTGGACTGCCTTAGTCAGTGCCGTAGCGACTGACTCCAACTCAAACATTCTATCTTCTCCAAGTATCACCGTAATGGATAATGGTGAAGCATCATTTATTGTTGGTGAAGAAGTGCCTGTTATCACAGGCTCTACGGCTGGCTCAAACAACGACAATCCATTCCAAACGGTTGATCGTAAAGAAGTGGGCATCAAGCTTAAGGTTGTGCCACAAATTAACGAAGGTGACTCTGTTCAGTTAAATATCGAGCAAGAAGTGTCCAATGTATTAGGTGCAAACGGTGCGGTTGACGTTCGCTTTGCTAAGCGTCAGCTAAATACGTCAGTCATGATCCAAGATGGTCAGATGCTGGTTCTTGGTGGCTTGGTTGATGAACGTGCACTCGAAAGTGAGTCAAAAGTACCGCTACTGGGTGACATCCCAGTGCTTGGTCATTTGTTCAAATCAACCAGCACGCAAACAGAAAAGCGTAACTTGATGGTGTTCATCAAGCCGACGATTATTCGTGATGGTATGACCGCAGACGGCATTACACAGCGCAAATACAACTTTATTCGCGCAGAGCAGCTCTACAAAGCGGATCAAGGATTGAAGTTGATGGCTGACGAGAAGATCCCAGTCATGCCGGCCTTTGGTCAGGAGCGTCAGCACCCAACCGAGATCCAAGCGTTTATTGATCAGATGGAAAATAACTAATGGTTGATATGTTAGACACAGCGCCAAGTATGCGTCGTCTGCCATTCAGTTTTGCCAATCGCTTTAAACTGGTGCTGGAGACAGAGCATCCTGAGCGTCCGCCCATTCTTTACTATGTCGAGCCGCTCAACCCAGCGGCTCTGGTCGAAGTCCGTCGTGTGCTGAAGAAAAGCTTCGTACCGCAGCCTATCGATAAAGAAGCCTTTGATAAAAAGCTGACCGAAGCATATCAACGTGACTCGTCTGAAGCGCGTCAATTGATGGAAGACATCGGTGCCGATAGCGACGACTTTTTCTCATTGGCTGAAGAGCTGCCGCATGATGAAGACTTGCTAGAGTCAGAAGACGATGCACCAATCATTAAGTTGATCAATGCGATGTTGGGTGAAGCAATTAAAGAAGGGGCGTCGGATATTCATATCGAAACTTTCGAGAAAACCCTTTCGATTCGTTTCCGTGTCGATGGCGTATTGCGTGAAGTGCTCACTCCAAGTCGTAAGCTTGCACCACTGTTAGTGTCGCGAGTGAAGGTCATGGCGAAGCTGGATATTGCAGAAAAGCGTGTACCTCAAGATGGTCGTATCTCGCTGCGTATTGGTGGTCGTGCGGTTGATGTGCGTGTTTCTACAATGCCGTCGTCACATGGTGAGCGAGTAGTTATGCGTCTGTTGGATAAAAACGCGACGCGTCTCGATTTGCATAGCTTAGGTATGACGCCTTCCGTGCACGACAATTTCCGTCATCTTATTCAGCGTCCTCACGGTATTATCTTGGTCACCGGCCCGACGGGTTCTGGTAAGTCGACGACTTTGTACGCTGGCTTGCAAGAGATCAACAGTAACGAACGCAATATCTTAACGGTTGAAGACCCGATCGAATTTGACATTGATGGCATCGGTCAGACTCAGGTGAACCCGAAGGTCGACATGACTTTTGCGCGTGGCTTGCGTGCTATTCTGCGTCAGGACCCTGACGTGGTGATGGTCGGTGAGATCCGTGACTTAGAAACCGCACAAATTGCAGTGCAAGCGTCCTTAACGGGTCACTTAGTAATGTCGACCCTTCACACCAACACCGCTGTTGGTGCGATCACGCGTCTACGTGATATGGGCATTGAACCATTCCTTATTTCTTCATCGTTATTGGGTGTGTTAGCACAGCGCTTGGTTCGTACGCTTTGCCCGAGTTGCAAAGAACCGTATGAAGCCGATGCTGAACAGAAGAAACTGTTTGGTATGGAAGCGCATGAACCACTAGAGCTACACCGTGCTAAAGGCTGCGAAGCGTGTAACCAAAAAGGTTACCGAGGTCGAACAGGTATCCACGAGCTCATTATGGTCGATGAGCAAGTGCAAGAATTGATTCACCGAGAGTCTGGTGAGCAAGAAATTGAGAGAGCCGTTCGCGCCCATACGCCAAGTATTCGCAGTGATGGTCTAAGCAAAGTACGTCGTGGTATTACGTCACTTGAAGAAGTGATGCGAGTGACGAAGGAAACCTAATGGCGGCATTTGAGTACAAAGCGCTAGATGCAAAAGGCAAGCATAAAAAAGGCACGATAGAAGGGGACAACGCCCGACAAGTGCGCCAGCGACTCAAAGAGCAAGGGATGATCCCGATTGAAGTGGTTGAGACGAAAGCTAAATCGGCTAAGTCTTCAGGCTCAGTCAGCTTTAAGCGCGGCATCTCAACATCTGAGCTGGCACTAATCACACGTCAATTGTCCACGTTAGTCCAATCAGGTATGCCTCTGGAAGAATGTTTGCGCGCGGTCTCTGAGCAGGCTGAAAAGCCGAGAATTCGTTCTATGCTGGCTGCGGTTCGCTCGAAAGTAACCGAGGGTTATCCGCTCGCCGACAGCTTTGCTGATTACCCCTACGTGTTTGATGAACTCTATCGCTCCATGGTTGCGGCGGGTGAAAAGTCAGGCCATCTTGATACGGTATTAGAGCGTTTGGCGGACTACGTCGAAAACCGTCAGAAGATGCGTTCCAAACTGCTTCAAGCCATGATCTACCCGGTGGTTTTAGTGGTGTTTGCGGTTGTTATTGTTTCTTTCTTATTAGCGACAGTGGTACCCAAAATCATTGAGCCAATCATTCAGATGGGACAAGAGTTACCTCAGTCAACACAGTTCTTACTGGCAGCCAGTGAGTTTGTGCAAGATTGGGGGCTTATCATCTTCGTCGTGCTGGTGGTGTTTTTCTATGGGCTCAAACTGGCGTTGCAAAAACCAGACTTTCGCTTAGCTTGGGATAGAAAAATCTTGAGTCTACCGCTATTGGGCAAAATCTCTCGAGGTTTGAATACCGCACGATTCGCACGAACACTTTCGATTTGTACTTCCAGTGCGATTCCAATTCTAGAAGGCATGCGTGTCGCGGTGGATGTTATGTCTAATCGCTATGTGAAGCAGCAAGTGTTACTTGCTGCAGATAACGTTCGAGAAGGTGCCAGCCTGCGTAAGGCGTTAGATCAAACTCGTCTGTTTCCACCAATGATGCTACACATGATCGCCAGTGGTGAGCAAAGTGGTGAATTGGAGAGCATGTTGACGCGTGCTGCCGATAACCAAGATCAAAACTTTGAATCTACAGTCAATATTGCGTTAGGCGTATTCACTCCGGCATTAATTGCCTTAATGGCTGGATTAGTGTTGTTTATTGTGATGGCGACCTTGATGCCAATGCTAGAAATGAATAACTTGATGAGCGGATAAATTCGAATTAAGACGTGTCTACTTACGGCATGGCTTGAATCTAACTTTCGGAGAAAAAAATGAAATTTAAGCGTAGTAAACAACACGGTTTCACACTTTTAGAAGTGATGGTTGTTGTCGTTATCCTTGGTATTTTGGCAAGTTTCGTTGTTCCAAACCTATTGGGTAACAAAGAGAAGGCTGACCAACAAAAAGCGATTACGGACATCGTAGCGCTGGAAAATGCCCTAGATATGTACAAGTTGGATAACAGCGTTTACCCAACGACAGACCAAGGCCTGGAAGCATTAGTTAGCAAGCCTTCTAACCCAGAGCCTCGTAACTACCGTGATGGCGGTTACATCAAACGTCTTCCTAATGATCCTTGGGGTAACCAGTACCAGTACCTAAGCCCAGGCGATAACGGTACGATTGATATCTTCACTCTAGGCGCAGATGGCCAAGAGGGTGGAGAAGGCCCAGCTGCAGATATTGGCAACTGGAACATGCAAGATTTCCAATAAATAGAGCCTAAGCCAGCACTAATGAAGCAAATGCGAAAACACAATGGTTTTACATTGATAGAAATTCTATTGGTGCTGGTTTTGCTATCTCTCACGGCAGTGGCCGTGATCTCGACATTACCGACCAGCCAAAAAGATCTTTCCAAACAGTATGCTCAAAGCTTTTTTCAGCGTTTACAGCTGCTTAACGAAGAGGCCGTACTAAGCGGTAAAGACTTTGGCGTTCGAGTGGATGATGCTAAATCGACGTACGCTCTACTGAGTTTGACCGCGGAAGGTTGGCAGCCTCTGGAGTTAAAGCAGATTCCGAGCAAAACCAAGTTGGAAGATGACATTACGCTACTGCTCGAGCTAGGTGGCGGTGCTTGGGATAATGATGATCGCCTATTCAAACCTGGTTCTCTTTTTGATGAAGACATGTTCGCTGAAGAAGACGACGACGAAAAGAAAGTTAAGCCACCGCAAGTGTTTATCTTTTCCAGTGCAGAAGTTACGCCATTTACTCTGTCTTTTTTTCCGCAAAATGGTGACGCCTTTAATGACGGGTGGCGAGTCATCGGAAAAGAAAGTGGACAAATCTTGTTACTAGCGCCGGGCGAAGAAGTGAAAGAGGATGAGAATGCGCAATTCTAAGCAAGCTCGCCCACATTGGAGTCATCGCCGGACGAGAGGCATGACACTACTGGAAGTATTGGTCGCACTGGCTATTTTCGCCACCGCTGCCATCAGCGTCATTCGCTCGGTGAGCCAGCATATTAATACGATCAGTTATTTAGAAGAAAAAATGTTTGCAGCCATGGTTGTGGATAATCAGATGGCCAACGTGATGTTGAGTACCAGTGAACTTAAAGTAAAGAACGGCACAGAAGAGCTGGCTGGGCGCACTTGGTACTGGAAAATCACGCCTGTTGCCACCACGCAGCCATTGCTGAAAGCATTTGATGTGAGTGTCGCGGTAGAGAAAAACGCGAGCCCAGTCGTGACGGTGCGAAGTTATGTGGCGCAATAAGAATCCACGCGCAAGTAAGCGCCAACTGGCAAAAGGTTTTACACTTATTGAAGTGTTGGTCTCGATTGCCATCTTTGCCAGTTTAAGTGTCGCCGCGTATCAAGTGGTATCGCAAGTGCAGCGCAGCAATGCACTATCACAAGAGCGAACTCAGCGCTTAAATGAAATTCAGCGCGCCATGGTGATGATGGATAATGACTTTCGTCAAATGGCGATGCGCCAAACGCGGACAAATGGTGAAGAGCCCGCGAGCCAACTGATTTTTTGGTCAGATTACTTGCTCGACTCCGACACTAAAGGGCTAATGTTTGCTCGCTTAGGATGGCACAACCCTCAACAGCAGTTTCCCCGAGGGGAGGTCACTAAGGTTGGCTATCGTTTAAAAGAAGAAACATTACAACGAGTATGGTGGCGCTACCCTGACACGCCAGTGGGTCAACAAGGCATCGTTACCCCATTGCTGACGCAGGTCGAATCGTTTGATATGCGTTTTTACGATGGTAAACAATGGAAAAAAGAGTGGGATGATGAAAAATCGCTACCGAAAGCGGTTTCTGTGATCCTTACTCTAAAAGATTATGGAGAGATTGCCCGCACTTATCTGACTCCTGATGGCACATTGAGTCAGAAAGAAGGAAGTTCAGGAGGCAGCAATAATGGTTAATCGTCAGCGTGGTGTCGCTTTGATTATTGTGCTGATGTTACTGGCGATTATGGCGACAGTTGCCGCCAGTATGTCGGAGCGTTTGTTTTTGCAGTTTCAGCGGGGCGCCAATCAAGTTAACTACCAGCAAGCGTATTGGTATAGCCTTGGGGTAGAGGCGTTGGCAAAAGTCGGTATCGAGCAAAGCTACAAAGACACCGATACGATCAATATGAGTCAGCCGTGGGCAATAAAAGAACAAGTCTATCCGCTAGATTATGGTCAAGCGGCGGGACGAATTAGAGACAAACAAGCGTGCTTTAACCTCAATGTATTGAGCCGTGTGCAACCGACGGGACAGCAAATCGCAAGACCGTATTTAGTCAATGTGCTGCAGCGTTTATTGGAAGAAGCGGATGTGGAGTCGTATCAGGCAGAAATCATTGCAGACTCTACCTGGGAATACATTGATGCTGATGACACCGTTCGCTCCACAACCGGGGTCGAAGACAGCACATATGAAGCGATGAAACCCGCGTATTTAGCGTCAAATGGCTGGATGGCAGATGCCACCGAGTTGCGAGCGGTTTATCAGGTGAGTGGTGAGATTTTCCAAAAATTGGAACCGCTAATCTGCGCATTGCCTAGTGATGATTGGCGTTTAAACGTAAATACGATTGAAGTCGAGCAAGCTCCGATTTTGGTGGCAATGTTCTCACCAAACTTAAGCAGTAGTGATGCGATTCAGCTAATTGAAAAACGCCCATTTGATGGGTGGGATAGCATTGATGAATTTTTAGCAGAGTCAGAAATGGCTGGCTTAAGTGAAGATGTAAAGAAAAACGCCAAAGGCTATTTGGGTGTGGATAGCGCCTTTTTTGAATTGGATGCACAAGTGTTGGTGGATGAATCACGTGTACGTATCCGAAGCCTTTTGCAAAGTACAAATAGAGAGACGGTGACCGTAGTTCGCCGTCGTTTTGGAGGGATCAGTGAGCGAGTTTCTGACCGTTCGGCTGAGTAGCGAACAACAAAGTACCATTCCTTGGGTGGTGTGGTCGACAGATCAACAGGAAGTGATTGCCAGCGGTGAAATCGCCGGATGGGAACACTTAGATGAGTTGATCTCTTATGCAGGTCAGCGCCAAGTTGTGGCGCTATTGGCGAGTAATGATGTGGTCTTGACGCAAGTGGATATACCGCCTGGCGCAACACGTCAGTTCGACGCGATGTTACCGTACCTCGTGGAAGATGAAGTCGCGCAGGACGTTGATGGCCTTCACTTTACCGTGTTAGGTAAACAAGCGGATAAAGCGCAAGTGTGCGCTGTTGAACGCGCTTGGATTCAGACCGTATTGCAGCGTTTTTCAAGCCAAGGCATCACCATCAAACGCATCTTGCCAGATGTGCTTGCGTTACCTGTTCAGGGAGAGCATAGCAGTGCCGCGATGCTTGGTGATCAATGGTTGATTCGTCACTCAGCGACAGAGGGTGCGGTTGTCGATGCTTCTTGGTTAGACCTTTACCTCTCTTCTTATCTACAAAATCATGAAGGTTGGAAGCTCGATTGCTATAGCTCAGTCCCTGAATCTGCGTTACCTGAAGTATGGGAGCCGCAGCCAGAAGAAATGACCATGGGGTTACTGGCGAAGGGGGTTACAGAAAGCAAAGTCAATTTGCTGACCGGGATCTTCAAGCCTAAATCTTCTTGGGGTAAATACTGGAAGCTCTGGCAAAAAGCCACCATTGCTGCGGGCGTGCTTATCGTTGTTATGGTTGCGCAGCAGTTGCTCGTCGTCCACAAGTACGAAGCACAAGCACAAGCGTATCGTGAGGAGAGTGAGCGTATTTTCCGCCAGGTGTTCCCGAATAAACGACGAATTCCTACCGTTAGTTATCTCAAACGACAAATGGATGATGAAGAGCGCCGCTTATCTGGTGGTGGCGGTCAGCAGGCGATGTTGTCTTGGTTGGCGGCACTGCCCGCGACACTGGGTCAGGTCAGCGATTTGGAAATCACCAGCTTTAAATATGATGGTCAACGTGGCGAAGTGCGAATTCAAGCTCGCAGTTCAGACTTCCAACCTTTTGAGCAGGCTCGTGTGAAATTGGCAGAGAAGTTTAATGTTGAGCAAGGACAGCTGAACCGTAGCGATAACGTTGTGGTTGGCAGCTTTGTTTTGAAGCGTTTGTGAGGTGATGATGAAAAACTTAATTTCTCAAGCTCAGGTTTGGTGGAGCAGCATCTCTCAGCGTGAGCAGCGTTTGGTCATGGGATGTGGCGCTATTGCCGTTATCGGCATTGTTTATTGGGGATTGCTACAGCCAATGAGCCAACGTGCGGAGCTAGCTCAATCACGCATTCAAAGTGAAAAACAGTTGCTGGCTTGGGTACAAGATAAAGCGGATGGCATTACTGCACTGCGCAAAAGCAGCGGTGTGAGCTACTCTAGCCAACCGTTGAATCAACTGGTTTCTTCTTCAGCCCGTCGTTATAAAGTTGAGTTGATTCGAGTACAACCTCGCAATGAGAGTGTTCAGGTGTGGATCAAACCACTCGCGTTTAATCAGCTGGTGGATTGGTTACGTTACTTGAAAGAGCAACAGGGTATTGAAGTCGAATTTTTAGATATCGACCGAACGGATCAAGCGGGCATGATTGATGTGAACCGCCTTCAGTTTAAGCGAGGTTAAGGTGAAGCGAGCAGTACTTTACGTTGTTATCTTTATCGTCTTTTTTTCAGTCAGTCTTTTAATGGGATTACCCGTTTCTTGGGTGTTACAGCAAGCACCAACCGTGAGAGGACTAGACATTCAGGGTGCCAATGGCTCTGTATGGCAAGGTCAAGCTTCTAGTGTTCGTTGGCAGCGCCAGAACCTTGGAGAAGTTAATTGGGATTTCCAATGGTCGAGTTTACTAACTGGTAAAGCTGAGTTTGCCGTACGCTTTGGTCGTGGTAGTGAAATGGACGTTCGTGGTCGCGGTTTTGTTGGCTATAGCTTGAGTGATGGCCCTTATGCCAAAAACTTAGTTGCCTCGATCCCGGCAGTAAAAGTTGTGGAGCAAGCACGTCTCCCTGTGCCCGTCGGCGTTGATGGGCAACTTGAGTTAAATATTCGTCATGCGACTTATGCCGCGCCTTGGTGTAAGAATGGTGAAGGCACTTTGGTATGGAATGCCAGTGGTATTCAAAGCCCTGTTGGTAGCCTTGAACTCGGTCCTGTGATTGCCGATCTAAACTGTCAGGACAGTGTGTTGACAGCGACTGGTGAGCAAAGCAGTAAACAAGTCTCAGCGGCGTTCTCAGCAGAGCTTATGCCTAATCAGCGATACTCAACCAAAGCCTGGTTTAAGCCAGGAGCTGAGTTCCCATCCAGCATGAGTGAGCAATTGAAATGGTTGGGCAAGCCGAACCCTCAAGGTCAATACGAGTTTAATTACCAAGGTCGCTTCTAACCTATCGTGACAAAAAACAAAATTCTAAAAGAGCTGCGATTGTGCAGCTCTTTTTGCTTTTGGATCATAGTAGGCGAAACCCTCTATTCGCTGTACAAAGATCGTGGTGATAATAGAATGCAATTCTAAGATTCTGATTTTTAAGGGATCTGTTCTCTTGTGTTCAGCACTTTAAGCGATTGGAACATAGTAGGCCAAATGCTCCTAACGCTGTACAAACAGGTCAAAAAGAAAAGGCCACGAACATATTCGTGGCCTTTCAATTGCTAGCATTTAGGCGCTAAAATTTACGGATAGAGCGCTTAATCTTTGCGTTGTAAAATCTCATTCCAAGGTAAATCCGCGTCACCAAGCACAATAAAGTTTGGGTTTTCTAGCGTTTCACGCTCGTTATATGACAGCGGCTCCAATTGCGTGCTGAGAATGCGTCCGCCCGCTTCTTCAACAATGCACTGTGTTGCGGCGGTGTCCCACTCACCTGTTGGGCCTAGTCTGAGATAGCAATCCACAGCGCCTTCTGCAACAAGACACGCTTTTAATGCCGCAGAGCCGAGCGGAATTAAATCGTAATTCCAAGCACTGCTCATGCGGCTAGTGATGCGATTGATATCTTGACGGCGGCTAATGGCAATCGCGATGCTTTGCCCTGGCTGCTCGTGTTTGTGCGTATGGATTTTTACGCTGTCCGACATATCGGGAATTTTCCAAGCACCTTTGCCACTATAAGCGTAATAAGTCACGCCAGAGACTGGGCCATAAACGACCCCCATGGTTGGTTTGTTGTTGTCGACCAGTGCAATAATAGTCGCAAAGTCGCCGCTGCGAGCGATGAATTCTTGAGTACCATCGAGAGGGTCGACTAACCAATACCGTTCCCACTGAGCTCGTTGCTCGAGGCTGATGTCTGCGTCTTCTTCTGACAATACGGGAATGTCGGGTGTGAGTTCACTCAAGCGTTCTGTGATGAGCTTGTGAGCCGCGATATCTGCGCTTGTTACCGGAGTCTCGTCACTTTTTGTGTAGGCCTCGTACTGTTTTTTTTCATATATTTCGAGGATCATTTGCCCGGCACTACGGGCAATTTCGATGACTTGAGGAAGCAGGTGAGATAGATCTTTTGTCATTGGCATAAGTGATAGTCCTTACTCACAGTATTATTCGGTTCTCATGACCGTTATTGGTTATGTTTGTGAGTGGTGTTTGGTAAGTGTTTCAGTGCCAACATTAGCGCGGTGATGCTTCGTGCTTCACAGAAATCCATGTGAGTTAATAACTCTTCGGCTTGCGCAAGTGGCCAACGCACAATTTCCAGTGGCTCAGGCTCATCGCCTTCTTGCTTCTCTGGATAAAGCGCCTGTCCTAAAAATAGAGTCATTTTGCTCGAAAAGTAAGACGGCGCGAGGATAACTTGTTTCAACGGAGTCAGCTGATTGCAGCCAAAGCCGATTTCTTCTTTTAACTCACGATCCGCAGCTTGGTGTGGTGTTTCTCCTGGGTCAATCAGCCCTTTTGGGAAACCTAGCTCGTAACGTTCAGTTCCAGCGGCGTATTCACGCACCAGTAATAAATCGCCTTGTTCTGTTACAGGAACCACCATTACAGCATCTCGTCCACTTGGCTTCATACGCTCATAAGTACGATGCTCACCATTGGAAAAACGAAGGTCGAGCGCTTCCACAGCAAACAGTTTGGATTTTGCAACCGTCTGGCATGAGAGTATCTCTGGTGGGGTTCGTTTCGGCATGACGCTGGCTCCTTGGTGTCGTTGGCGTTTACGAGATGCGTAAGATTCTTAATATATGAGAACTCCGCCTGAGTTTCTAGCGGATTTTACGAGTCGAGCTAAGCATCTCAGCATCACCTCAGTATCGATACAAAAATGGGAGACCGAAGCCTCCCATTTTCTGACCGTATTTACTCTTAGTAGTAAGAGTGATCACCACGGTCATGTTCTGTTGCATCACGAACAGCGGTGAGTTCACCAACGAATTGGTTTAGCAGTTCTTTCTCGATGCCTTCTTTTAGTGTTACGTCAACCATAGAACAGCCATTACAGCCGCCACCAAATGCAACAATAGCAATGCCGTCTTCAGTGATCTCAACCAAGTTTACGTGACCACCGTGGCCAGCAAGCTGTGGGTTGACTTGAGTTTGGATAACGTATTCAACGCGCTCAACCAGTGGCGCGTCGTCCGCAACTTTACGCATTTTAGCGTTCGGAGCTTTTAGCGTTAGCTGAGAGCCCATTTTATCGGTAACAAAATCGATTTCAGCGTCTTCAAGGAATGGCAGACTTAGCTCATCCACGTAAGCTGAAAAACCGCTGTAAGGGATTTCAGTGTCGGTCGCTTCTACTGCTTCTGGTGGGCAGTAAGACACGCCACACTCAGCGTTTTGTGTACCTGGGTTCACAACGAAAATACGAATGTTAGTCCCTTCAGGCTGTTGACCTAAAAGGTTAGCGAAATGCGTTTGCGCAGTTTCTGTAATAGTAATATTTGACACGACGAATACCCGAGTAAATTTGTAGGTTACTGCTGCTATTCTACTCTTGTTGACGTATGGGTCTAGTCTTTTTGATGCTAAGGCATGGCGAAGCGATCTAGAGAGAACGAGGAGCAGGTGTTCTGCAGATGCAGTAAATATCGATGCTTTCTACGCCAACTTCAAGTAGTAAATGACATAATTGTCGGACGGTACTGCCTGTGGTGACTACATCATCGACGATGGCAACGTGGGAAGATGGCGGTCGCTTATTGAGAACAAACGCGCCTTTTAAGTTTTGTTCACGGCTTGCTTTGGTATTACCACGCTGTGATTGGGCGAGTCTGACCCGGCGAAAGACCTTCGCATCAAAATTGGTCTGCAATTGCTGGGCTAAATGTCGGGCTAAAACATCACTTTGATTAAACCCCCGGCGCAGGTAGCGCTGCCAGTGCAGTGGCACACTGGTAATGATTGGGGCTGGTGTTGTAATGCGCTGCGCCAGTTGCTGGGTTAGTGCTTTTACATGCCAAGACTCTCCATGATCTTTAAAGCGTTGTACTTCCCGTGAAAGGGGAAAGTCGTAATCGCCTAACGTATATAGTCTTTGCCATGGCGGTGGTTCTGAAAGGCATTCACCACAAATACTACCCGTACTCATTTCTTCTTTCTGTAACGTTAAACCGCAACGTTGGCATCGCTTGATTGGAGTTAGGTGTTGTAAACAGTGCTCACACCAACGCAGAGCATGCGTGTGGTTTGGTGTTTGAATCGGGAATCGACACAGACCGCATTGACTGCTCAACACACGATGCATGATGTTTTGCCAGTGATGAGATAACATAGCGCTTATTCATGGTGATATTTTACTCAGCCTAACGCTTGGCTGATGGCGTAGGGAATAAAATTAGTGGGAGAGATTGAGAGCATGAGCACGAAATTACATTGGCAGTCGTTTGGTGAAGGACCTGATCTGGTGTTGTTACATGGTTGGGGTATGAATGGCGCGGTTTGGCAGCAAACCGTCGAATCACTTCAAACCGATTTCCGTGTTCATGTTGTTGACCTTCCGGGCTACGGACACAGTGCCGAGCATCATGGTGAAGATTTAGACCATATTGCTAACTTGGTCGCGCAAAGTGCGCCAAAGAAAGCGATTTGGCTTGGCTGGTCCCTCGGAGGCTTAGTGGCGACGCATGTCGCTTTAAACATGCCCGAGCGTGTGACTAAGTTGATCACCGTCGCCAGTTCACCAAAATTTGCCGCAGAGAAGCCTTGGCGCGGTATTCAACCGAATGTACTGAGCGCATTCACCTCTCAGTTGTTAGAAGATTTTTCACTGACCATTGAGCGCTTTATGGCGTTGCAAGCGATGGGTAGTCCATCTGCACGCAAAGATGTGAAACAACTCAAGCAAGCGGTACTGTCGCGCCCTCAGCCAAACCCTGAGTCGCTGTTGGTTGGGCTAAACATCCTTGCTGATGTGGATCTGCGCGATGCATTGACGTCTCTTTCTGTACCAATGCTGCGTCTTTATGGTCGTTTGGATGGATTGGTGCCGATTAAAGTGGCGAATGATTTAAGTGAACAGTTACCTCATACTCAGCAGTTTGTTTTCAATCAGTCCTCTCATGCGCCCTTTATGACCGAACATGACGAGTTTTGTGCCCAAATTCGAGAGTTTGCTCACGATTAATCAAATACAAGCGGAAAAAGCTCAAGCTGTTTAAAAAGTGGTCGATATAAAGGTTGGTGAGGTTTTATTAGCCAATAAAGCTAAGCCATATTGACGAGTTGGGCGGCTCTGAGGAGGGTTCGCAATGATTGTGTCACCGACCAACGTAAGTGTGCCACTGATCGCCCCATCCGTGAATGTGCAGACGGAACAAGCAGCTCGCGACAATAAAGTCCGAGAGCCTGTGACGCCAACGGTCGCATTGGCCAAAACCAATGCAGAGCGAAAAGTAAAAGGTGATGACAAGCGCCGACGTCAGTCTTCTTGGGATCCTTCAGAGCATCCTGATTATGACATGGAAACAGAAGTCGACACGCGTTATCAAGAAGAGCCGGAAGATACACTAGAACGGCTTTTTAGTTTGCTTGCGCTCAAGTCGTACAGTGAAGACCAAGGTAAGGGCTACGCAATTCGTTTTCGCTTACCAAAGCGCATTTTGGATGCTGCGATCAATGAAGGATTAATGGAAAAGCGCAGGAAGGTGATCAAGTTTCATTATGGTCATGCAGTCGCTCCCCATACCCCGTCAGAAGTGATAGCAGTATTATGACGACTCAATATCCTACTCAAACAAAAACGCTCCAAGCAGATTGAACTGATTGGAGCGTTTTCTTTTTAGCAGTGAAACCTAGGTAAGGTTACTTTTTCGCTTTAGCAAACGCCGCCGCAAAAGCACCGCCCATTGCACTGTTCGATGAAGACTCATCGCGGCGAGGCTGACGACGTTGTGCTTGGTCATTACGACGTGGTGCGGCTGAAGAGCGTTGGCTACGGTTATCTTGACCCGGCTCGTCGTTCAAACGCATCGATAGACCAATACGCTTACGCTGTACGTCCACTTCCATCACTTTTACTTTGACGATGTCACCTGCTTTCACGACTTCACGTGGATCAGAAACATAGCGGTCAGTCAGCGCAGAAATGTGGACCAGACCATCTTGGTGAACACCGATATCGACGAAGGCACCAAAGTTGGCTACGTTAGAGACCACGCCTTCTAGTATCATACCCGGTTCTAGATCAGAAACTGAGTTTACGCCTTCTGCAAACGTAGCGGTCTTGAATTCAGGACGTGGGTCACGACCCGGTTTATCCAGTTCTTTGATGATATCGGTAACCGTTGGGACACCAAAGTGTTCATCGGTATAGTCCACAGCGTGTAAGCCTTTGAGGAATGCTGAGTCACCAATCAGTGCCTTGATGTCTTTGCTGTTTTTCTCAGCAATTGCTTTGACTACTGGGTACGCTTCCGGGTGGACCGCTGAAGCATCAAGTGGGTTCTTGCCGTCCATAATACGTAGGAAGCCAGCACACTGTTCGAACGCTTTAGGACCCAAGCGAGGTACTTTCTTCAACGTCGTACGTGCTTCGAAGCGGCCATTTTCGTCGCGGAAGTCGACAATGTTCTGCGCGATGGTGCTTGATAAGCCTGCTACGCGCGTTAATAGTGCGGCAGAGGCCGTGTTCACATCAACCCCAACCGCGTTTACACAGTCTTCCACAATCGCATCTAGGCGTTTTGCCAACATAGATTGGCTTACATCGTGCTGGTATTGACCCACACCGATCGATTTCGGATCGATTTTCACGAGCTCAGCCAATGGATCTTGCAAACGACGCGCAATCGACACTGCACCACGCAGTGATACGTCCATATTCGGGAACTCTTTCGCTGCGAGCTCAGAGGCCGAGTACACCGATGCGCCTGCTTCGCTGACGATGATTTTCTGAACTTTTAGGTTGCCGCGTTTGATTACGTCTTCGACAAAGCTATCGGTTTCACGAGAAGCCGTGCCGTTACCAATCGCAATTAAATCCACGTTGTACTTACGCACTAACTGGTCAACGATTTGCGCTGATTTGTCGTATTGTTTTTGCGGAGGGTGAGGGTAGATGGTTTCTGTAGCCAGAACTTTACCCGTTGAATCGACAACCGCGATTTTTGAACCGGTACGCAGACCAGGATCGAGACCAAGTGTTGCACGAGGGCCTGCCGGCGCCGCCATCAACAAATCTTTTAGGTTGGTCGCAAATACTTCAATCGCTTCAATTTCAGCACGCTCTTTCATTGCGCCCATTAGCTCGGTTTCCATGTGCATCGATACTTTGATGCGCCATGCCCAGCTGATCACTTGTTTACGCCATGCATCTGCTGGTGCGCTACTTAACGTCACGCCATAATGGTCGGCAATGATGGTTTCACAGTAAGATTGGCGAGCACCTTCTTCCTGCTCTGGATCAGCGTTCATGGCTAAAGTCAGGAAGCCTTCATTGCGGCCGCGCAACATCGCAAGTGCACGGTGAGAAGGGACTTTGCTCAGCGGTTCGTTGTGATTGAAGTAATCTTTGAACTTCTCACCTTCTTGCTCTTTTCCTTCAACGACGCGTGAGACAAGTTCCGCATTACGATTTAAGTGGTTACGGATTTTTTCCAGTAAGTTTGCGTCTTCAGCAATGCGTTCCATGATGATCGCTCGGGCACCGTCTAGGGCGGCTTTGGTATCTGTGATGCCTTTGTCGGCATCAAGATATTTACTTGCTTCGCTTTCTGGCTCGGTTTGCGGATGATTCCACAGCATGTCAGCTAGCGGCTCTAGGCCGGCTTCAATGGCGATTTGGCCTTTAGTGCGGCGTTTAGGTTTGTAAGGTAAGTAAAGGTCTTCAAGACGAGTCTTGCTATCGGCTTGAATAATTTCTTGCTCAAGCTCAGGCGTCAGTTTGCCTTGCTCTTGGATCGATTTGAGAATGGTTTGACGGCGGTCATCCATTTCACGAAGGTAAGACAGACGGCTGTCCAGAGTACGCAGTTGGGTATCATCAAGGCCACCCGTCACCTCTTTGCGGTAACGTGCAATAAAAGGGACGGTGTTACCGTCATCAATTAGGGTGACAGCGGCGTTGACTTGCTCAGGGCGAACATTCAGTTCTTGAGCAATCATACGACAGATAGCTTGGCTCATCCGTGTTTTCTCTTTCAATTCGGTTTGGGTTGTATAGAACATTGGGGTCGTTCGAAGAATTTGCAATGTTTTAAATTAACGAGACAAAAATTTACCGGGCGCTGGTGGACATCAGTCAGATTTGTGTCAAAACTGTAATTAAATTGAGAACTTATATCCGCAACTATCGACTAACCTATATCCACGGTTATTGATACAACTAAATGTACCTCGGCTTATACGGATAATCATGATGAAAAAAATGTCTTTGGCGTTAGCGCTTACGAGTGCCTTACTTGTCGCCCCGCTTAGTTGGGCACAATCCATATCAGCAACCACACAAGACCCTGTATATCAGCTTGATGACAAGTTGGTGCTTGGACGAGTGGAGAGCGTTTACTACAGTGATATTCCAGAGCTAAAAGCGGTACCATTTATTGGCAAGATTGATACTGGTGCTGACACCACGTCTATGCATGCAGAGAACATCCATGTCAGTAGCTCTCATCCCGACTACCAGAACTTGAAAGACAACGAGTTGTTGTGGGCGATTGTCGATGATTTAGGTGGGACGAAGGCGAAGTGGGATGCCGATACTTTTAAACCATATCAAGTGAAGGTGAGCTTTACGGTTCCTCATCCTTACACAGGAAAAGAAATACAGATTACCGATGATCTGGAGCGAGTGAGCGCTATTCGTAGTCGAACAAGCAAAAAGCCTATTTTACGCCCGACGATAAAAATGCCGATGACGATTGCAGGCCACACCGTTGATACAGAAGTGAACCTGACCAAGCGCACGCAATTCTCTTCTCCTATCTTGATTGGTAAAACCTATCTCGATAACAATGCGTGGGTATTCGCTGGCTACGACTATCTTCAAGAGCAACCAAGCGCAAAAATGATCGGCAAAAAAGAGACGGTTGAAGTCGAGGGTGTGCCATACAAGATCAGCATCTCAACCACCAGCCGCTACACCAACGTTCACGCACTGGATATCAAGGTTGATAAAAAGAACAATGAAGTTTCTTTCACGCTAGAAGGTGAAAACGGCAAGCGCCACCCAATGACGTTACCTTTGGTACGCATGCTGAAAACCACCAAGAGCGAGCGTCCGTTGGTCTACTTACCAGTGAAAATCGACGAAAACGAAACTCAACGTTGGTTAGTCTATTTGCGTGACCGCAGTAAGTTCAGTTCACAAATTCGTTTGGGTCAGGATGTCGCGAGCCAACACTTTGTGATTGATACCGACAGAGAAAACCTATTGGGCGGTGTTGAAAAAACGTTCAAGAGCGCACTCAAGTCAAAGCCCCTTGTGATTTCACCGGAAGAACAAGTCACCATTGATGGTTATACCGTTCCTGCTTACCCCACGTTTACGGTGAAAACGCCATTACTGCGTGTAAATGGCTTTGAAGTAACAGAAAAAGGTAAGGATGAATCCGTCACGTTTTATTTAATGAACGATGAGGGTAAAGAAGAAAAAATTACCAAGCCCGTGGTGAAAAAGCTCAAAGTGGGTAGCACTGTGCGTCCCGTTGTTGATGGCGATTTCCTTTTCGGTAGCAAAGAGACATCAATGGAATTTGCACTCGATGTGCTAGATGAAGACGAGACGCAACCATTTTTCGTTTTTGGTCATGACATCGCCAAAGGCGGTGTGCTGCTGAATACTCGCGCCGACCATTTACTAGATGCAAGGCCACTTTTCAAAGCTGGTCATATCGAAGTGGCTGAAGTGGAAGGGATGTCTTTCCCTGTTAAATTGGACACTGGTGCTGACGTGAGCTCGATTAATGCCAAGGACATCAAGCGCTTTCAAAAAGACGGTAAAGATATGGTGAGCTTTACTTATGAAAACGATCTAGGCATGACCAAGGCGTTTACCCGTGAGGTGGTGGATGTCATGCGTATAACGGCCAAAAAAGGAGAAAAGGCCAACGAACGGCCGGTAGTAGAAATGCACGTTAAACTTGGCGAGTTAGAGAAGAAGATCCGAGTCAATCTGCAAGACCGAGGTCGCTTCCATTACAGCATGATTTTAGGTAAAAACTTCCTAAAACATGGCGCGGTTGTTTCGAGTGATACGAATTACATCGTGACGCAAAAACCAGATTACGAAAAGTAGCACTCTGGCCGCCTTATTATCTTGATACCCAAAGCCCGAACGAAGCCAGTGCTTTGGGTATATCATCTCCTTAATGCTGCTCAAGAGCGGCATTTTTTAGTTGAGATAGGAGTTAACTTGAAAACTAAGCTGATTACCCGTGAAGGTTATAACAAACTCAAACAAGAGCATGATTACCTTTGGAATGAAAAGCGTCCTGAAATCACCAAAATCGTCACTTGGGCGGCGAGCCTGGGCGATCGCTCAGAAAATGCGGATTACACCTTCAACAAACGTCTGCTTCGTCAGATCGATCGTCGTGTTCGATTTCTTCGCAAGTTTCTGCCTGAAGTCACGATCGTTGACTATTCTCCGCAGCAAGAAGGCAAAGTCTTTTTTGGTGCTTGGGTTGAAATAGAAAATGAGGCAGGAGAGGTGAAGAAGTTCCGCATAGTTGGGCCTGAAGAGATTTATGGAGATGCGAAAGACTACATCTCTATCGATTCACCTATGGCGCGAGCGATGTTGAAAAAGCAAGTGGATGAAGAATTCACGGTACGCACCCCAGAAGGTGAAAAAGAGTGGTTCATTAACTCGATTGAATACAACAAACCAGCCTTGGAAGACTGAGGCTTTATCACCGATTCAAGTCTTTTGGAGTTCACTAGAAGTGACTTGAGTCTCAACGTCAGTTTATTGGATACAAAGGCATGGTGCCTTTATCGGAGAAGTAAAATGAACAAAGCAGTCATGTGTAGCGCTGCACTAACAATAGGATTCTCACTATCAGTTTTTGCTCAAGATGAAGTGAAAGGCTGTGACGCCAAAGAGTTAGCGGTAGAACAGCAGCTTGAGTATGCGAAAGCACAAGGTAATGAACATCGAATTAAAGGCTTAGAACAGGCACTTACCGCTATCCAGAATGAATGTTCGGAAGGTGAACTGCGTCAAGAACTGCAAGCGGAAGTGGACGAAAAGGCGCGAGACGTTGAGGAGCGTGAGCAAGAATTAGCGGAAGCGCAGCGTTCAGGGAAAGCAGACAAAATCGAGAAAAAACGTCACAAATTGGCTGAGGCACAGCAAGAGTTACTTGAGGCCAAACGTGAACTGGAATGGAATTATGGTCAATAGTAGGTGCTGAAAATACCTGCTAGAGAGAGAATAAAGCGCTTAAGATAAAAAGAGTAACAATTTGCTTGAGCACGTTAGGAAAAACAGTGATACATTTTCGACAATAGATGCTTCTGAAAGGATGTTTCAATGCAAGAAAATCATAAAATTTTAGTGGTTGATGACGATGCTCGTTTACGTGCTCTATTGGAGCGTTACCTTTCTGAGCAAGGTTTTCAGGTCCGAAGTGTCGCCAATGGCGAACAGATGGATCGCCTACTAACGCGCGAAAACTTTCACTTAATGGTGCTAGACCTAATGTTGCCAGGTGAAGACGGTTTGTCGATTTGTCGTCGTTTACGCCACGCGAACAACATGCTGCCAATCTTAATGCTCACCGCGAAAGGTGATGAAGTGGACCGTATTGTGGGTCTGGAAGTGGGGGCGGATGATTATTTGCCAAAACCATTTAACCCACGTGAATTACTCGCTCGCATTAAAGCCGTACTACGCCGTCAAACCGTAGAGTTGCCGGGTGCGCCAAGCACCGAAGAAAAAGTAGTGGAGTTTGGTGAGTTCCGACTCAATCTAGGCACACGCGAGATGTTTCGCGGTGACGAGGCAATGCCACTGACCTCAGGAGAGTTTGCTGTCCTGAAAGCGCTCGTGACGAATGCGCGAGAGCCGATGTCACGAGACAAATTGATGAACATGGCACGTGGCCGTGAATATTCTGCGATGGAACGTTCTATTGACGTGCAAATCTCACGTTTGCGTCGCATGTTAGAAGACGATCCGAGCAAGCCACGCTACATTCAAACCGTGTGGGGGTTAGGTTACGTTTTCGTCCCAGACGGCAAAGAGGTGTAATCTCCTCACTCCATAGCCAGCACTTGGCTATAGCAACTTCAGCCTTCAAGTCCTTCCCTTCGAAGGCTGAAATTTCGCGATTAGGACCACCAGGAACGTTCCATGCGCATCCGAAGTTCACTGACACAATCTATTCTGCTGTTCATCTCTTTGCTTCTCGCTAGCCAAGTTTTCTCTTACTACGCCGTTTTTAACTACGCGTTGATGCCGAGTTTGCAGCAGTTCAATAAAATTCTCGCCCATGAGCTTAATTTGGTGCTTGATGATGAAGGGCCATTAAAATCTGATGCACCGCTGAGACGTCAGTTATTAGAAAGGCTGGGGGTGACGGTTCACAGCCTCGACAGCGATAAAGCGGTTGAATTTCATCACGCGATGTCGATTGATTTGATGTCTGAAGAAATGAGCCAAGAGCTAGGTTCGCCGACCGAAGTGCGCTTATTGCTTGGTGATGAAAGTTACATCTTGTGGATGCACATCGAAAAGTTGCCGAACTCCATCATTCGTATTCCTTTATCTGAGCTGCAAGAAGAAGATTTTGCACCGCTGTTTCGTAACAGCTTGATTATGGCGCTGCTGATCATTGCTGGTGGTTGGTTGTTTATTCGTTTACAAAACCGCCCACTTTTGGCTTTAGAGAGAGCCGCGAAAGACGTCGGTCGAGGTGAAATCCCGCCACCGTTGGCAGAAAAAGGCGCATCGGAAATTCGCTCTGTAACCCGAGCGTTTAATCAAATGTCCAAAGGCATTCAGGAGCTCGAAGAAGATCGCGCCCTATTAATGGCGGGGATTAGCCATGACTTGCGAACACCGCTGACGCGCATTCGCTTAGCGACAGAAATGATGTCTCCCGAGGACAGCTATCTTGCGGAGGGGATCATTAGCGATACGGAAGAATGTAATGAGATCATCAGTCAGTTTATGGATTACCTCAAACCGGTGAACCAAGAATCGTTTGAAGCGGTTGATATCAGTACGATTGCCAGTGACGTCGCCAGTTCTGAAGGTGGCTATGAGGTTGAAATTGAAACGGATCTTAATCCTAACCTGCCACCAGCCAAAGGAAGCGCGATTGCGATTAAGCGGGCGATCAGTAATTTAGTTGTGAATGCGCTACGTTATGGCAATGGCTGGGTCAAAATCAGTACCGGTGTGACGGCAGATAAGCAGCTAGTGTGGATATCGGTAGAAGACAACGGACCGGGTATCGAGCATTCTCAAATCGCAAAATTATTTGAACCCTTTACGCGTGGTGATACAGCTCGCGGCAGTGAAGGTACAGGGCTTGGGCTGGCGATAGTAAAGCGTATAATCAGCCAGCACTCAGGCTCTGTGGTGATGCGTAATCGCAGTGAAGGCGGTTTAATCGCTCAAATCAGCTTTCCTACCAAGTAAGTCGATGGCCCGCACCCTTTAAAACAAAAAGCCCAACCTAAATAGGTTGGGCTTTTCTTATTCTCAATAATCTTAAGACTCTTTCACTTCCTGAGGAAGTTCATCTTCGTCTTCCAGTTTCTCTGGCAGAAGTAGATTTAAAATGATCGCTGTGATACCACCTGCAGCAACGCCAGTGGAGAAAATACTCTTAATAAATTCTGGCATGAATTGCAGAATCTCTGGTTTTTGCGCGATACCAAGCCCCATTGAGAAGGATAAGGCCATGATCAGAATTGCGCGGCGATCGAGCTCAATACGAGAGATAATACGCACACCAGCGGCAGCAATCGTACCAAACATGACAATCGTTGCGCCACCAAGTACTGGCTCAGGAATCAGCTGAACAAAGCTAGCGACACCAGGAAACAAGCCAAGAATCACTAACATGCCAGAAATAAAGTAACCCACGTAACGGCTCGCAACTCCTGTTAGCATGATGATGCCGTTATTCTGGCTAAAGGTGGAGTTCGGGAAACTGTTAAACACGGCTGCGATTGCAGAGTTTAAGCCGTCTGCTAGTACACCCCCCTTAATGCGTTTCATGTACACAGGGCCTTTGACTGGCTCGCCAGACACTTCGGATGTGGCGGTAATATCGCCGATGGCTTCTAGTGCGGTAATAAAGAAAATCAGCACCAGCGGAATGAACAGAGACCAGTCAAACGATAAGCCATATTGCATTGGTACGGGCAGTGCTACGATCTCGGTTGTGCCTAGCTGAGAAGTATCTACCATCCCCATAAAATACGCCATGATGTAGCCTACCAGCATCGCAATCACAATCGAAGCCACACGGATATATGGGTTTTTCGAGCGGTTTAAAATCACAATTAATCCAAGTACCGTCCCAGCCAGAGCAAGTTTGTCTAAGCTGCCGAAGGTTCCTTCATTTAATGCCGCGTAGCCACCGCCCATTGATACTAAGCCGACTTGAATCAGTGTGAGACCGATAAGAGTGACGACAATGCCTGAAACGAGCGGAGTGATAATGCGACGAGCATGCTCTAATACGCGAGATAGGAAAATCTCTGCAAATGATGCGACTAAAATTGTACCAAAAATGGCTGCCATCATGGTGCTGATGTCTGCTCCACCTGCTTTCAGCGATAGGCCTGCACCAATAATAGGACCTAAAAAGTTAAAGCTGGTGCCTTGAACAGAGAGTAAACCAGAGCCAATTGGGCCAAAGGTGCGAATTTGAATAAACGAAGACACGCCTGACGCAAATAAAGACATGCTGATGATGGTATTCGTTTGGTCTGCTGGTACACCCAAAGACTGACAGATGATCAGTGACGGAGTGATAACCGCGACGAACATCGCCAATAAGTGCTGAAGTGCGGCAAAAATGGTTTGAGGTAAAGGTGGTCGATCATTGAGTTGATAGACCAGTTCCGAAGATCGGTTTGAAGTTGTCATTGTTTGTCTCGCTAGTCGCAATATATTCCCAGATCTCGCTGAATGGGAGAGCAGGGTGGAGTTGACGTCGTTACCTGTGATTGCTGTTAATCAGAGTCAACTCAGGTTGGTGGAGTGTGATGCAACACACTTAAAAATTTGTGCGCGATTATAGAGAGATCTACCTAAAAAGCAAACGATTGCTTTGGTTTTTAGCGTATTAAAAAACGAGCCATTTGGCTCGCTTTTAATCACTATGCTTTGGAGTAAATATCCCGCTCACCCAACCAGCGATCAATAATTGCTGTTGCGTTAGTCGGGTAATTGTCATGAATATGACGCGCAATGCGCTGAACTTCGGGAATCAGACGTTGATCTCGAACTAAGTCTGCGATTTTGAAATCAGCAAGACCAGTCTGTTTTGTACCCAAGAGTTCGCCTGGGCCACGAATCTCTAAGTCTTTTTGTGCAATGACGAAACCATCGTTACTTTCACGTAGTACTCCGAGACGTTTTTGCGCGGTTTTCGACAGTGGAGAGTGGTACAGCAGCACACAATGGCTAGCAACGGAACCTCGGCCCACGCGACCTCTCAACTGGTGTAATTGTGCCAAACCAAGACGTTCAGGGTTTTCTATGATCATCAAGCTAGAGTTTGGCACATCCACGCCAACTTCAATCACTGTTGTTGCGACCAGCAAATGCAGTTTATTGTCTTTGAAATCTTGCATCACCGCTTGTTTCTCTGCCGGCTTCATTCGGCCGTGTACTAGACCAATTTTTACGTCCGGTAGCTTACGTTGAAGCTCTTCAGCGGTATCAGCCGCGGCTTGTGCTTCTAATACTTCCGACTCATCAATCAGAGTACACACCCAATATGCCTGCTTACCTTCGTTTAAACAGGCATTTCGGACACGCTCGACGATGTCGTCACGTTTTGTGTCAGGAATGGCGACGGTTTGAATCGGCGTTCGACCCGGTGGCAGTTCGTCAATCACGGAAGTTTCCAGGTCGGCGTAAGCGGTCATCGCTAAGGTGCGAGGAATAGGCGTTGCCGTCATGATCAACTGATGTGGGTAGGCGCCTTGTTTAGCGCCTTTTTCACGTAATTCTAATCGCTGATGAACACCGAAGCGGTGCTGTTCATCAATGATGACCAAAGCAAGGTGATGAAATTCGACGTGCTCTTGGAATAGCGCGTGAGTACCCACTACCATTTGCGCTTCACCACTGGCAATGCGAGCCAGCTCGGCTTCCTTTGCCTTACCTTTGAGTTTGCCCGCTAACCAACCGACTTGAATGCCCATTGTTTCAAACCAGTTGGCGAAGTTGATCGCGTGTTGCTCAGCCAATAGTTCGGTTGGTGCCATGAGTGCCACCTGATAGCCGTGCTCAATGGCACGAACGGCGGCCAGAGCGGCAACCAACGTCTTCCCCGATCCCACATCACCTTGCACTAGGCGCATCATTGGGTGGGGTTTTTCTAAATCGGTTTCAATCTCTTGTACTACTCGGGTTTGAGCGTTCGTAGGAGAGAAAGGCAGTTGGGCTAAAAGCTGCGTTTTTAGTTTATTGCAAGGACCGAGAGGTAACGCTGAATCCTTCTGGCCTTTGCTACGCACCGCCAGCATCGATAAGTTTTGTGCGAGCAACTCTTCCATGATCAAGCGGATTTGAGCAGGATGTTTGCCTTCGTCAAACTCATCTAAATTAATGGTTGGTGGTGGGCGATGAATGGTGTGCAGCGCTTGCGACATCGTGATTTGATGGTCATACAGCCCGGCTGGAAGTAATTCCTGCACTGCGGTTTTATCAAGCAGCGCTAAAGCTTGTTCGGTAAGGTTGCGCAATGTGATTTGGCGTAAACCATCTGTAGTGGGATAAACAGGGGTTAAGCTCTGTTCTACATCGGGCTTTTGCTCGCTGACGTAAAACTTGTAGTCAGGATGAACAATTTCCAAGCCCATGCCACCGCGCTTAATTTCACCGTAAGCATGTACTAACTTACCTTGCGTGAAATTGTTCTTCATGGCTGCGGTAAAGTTGAAAAAGCGCAGCGTGATAGTGCCATTACCGTCGCTGATTTTTACCGTTAGCATTTTGCGCTTACCGAAGATGGTGTCGACTGCCATGACCTTGCCTTGCACGGCCGCCCAAAGGCCGGCATGAAGTTTAGCAATAGGATAAATACGGGTACGATCTTCGTAGCGCAGTGGAAGATGAAACAGCAAATCTTGAACGCTATGTAAGCCAACTTTGGCGAGTTTTTCTGCGACTTTCGCGCCAACCCCAGAAAGGGAGGTTAATGGGACGGCAGATAACATTTGGGCGGACATAGAGGGCTCAAGAAAATGGTTAACATAGCAGTATGTTAACCATGGAGCTGTGTTTTTGTACAGGAAAAAATAGTCATGCTTTAGTTCGTGTCATGATCTGACTGATAACCTGTCATTCCGAGGAGCCTAGCGACATCAGGAATCTATTTCCAACAAGTATGTCGTTGAAGTTAACACTATCAGCATCAGCACACTCGGGAATTAGATCCTGAATCACGCTCCTTCGTCGCTGTTCAGGATGACGAAAGTCTGTTACTTGCTTTGCATCTCTTGCCACCACGCATCATCGGCGATGATTTGGCCTTCGTCATCGAGTGGCGGGTAAGCGAGCCTTTTGCGTTTCGCGACTTTTGCCAGCACCGGGTGGCCACGTTCAAAGAGAATACGGTTGATTGTCTCTTTAGGTAGAGCGCTTTCTTCTCGGTCGTACATGCCTGCAGCTTCACGTTGACGTTGCGCTTCATACAAAATTACAGCACTGGCAACCGATACGTTTAGTGACTGCACCATGCCTACCATCGGGATAATTATGTCTTGATCGGCAAGTTGTTTGGCTTGCTCTGAAGCGCCAACTTTTTCGCTGCCTAAAATGATTGCCGTTGGTTTGGTGTAGTCGATTTCGCGAAAGTCGACGGCGGTGTCCGAAAGGTTGGTCACCAAAACCTGCATACCTTGCGCTTTAAGTTCGGTAATCGCAGTTTCAATCGAATCGTGAGTATCCACTTCAACCCAGTTACGCGCGCCAGCTGAGGTATGGCTCAGTGTACGCATTTTGTCAGGCCAAATGGCATGAACTTTGTGTAAGCCTGTCGCGTCAGCGGTGCGGATCACGGCAGAGACGTTGTTTGGCTTATGTACTTCTTCGAGACAAAGTGTCAGATCAGTTTGGCGAGTTTTTAGGACTTGGTGAATGCGGTTGTAACGTTCTAGGTTCATATTTATTGAGGTATAAAAAATCGCCACCTAACAGAGTAGGTGGCGATAGAGGTTAGTTCTTTCTGCGTCTGACTCGGGTTGCTTGAGGCATTGCCTTAATCTTACGCATGATGCCAGCAAGGTGGACGCGATCTTTCGTCGTCAACAGCACAGTCACAGTGTACAAACGACCATCACGCTCTTCCGTTGAAAGACCATGAATGTTTGACCCTGTTTTCGAGATCACGTTGGTCAGTTCTGCAAGAGCACCTTGGTTGTTAAGCATGTCGACTTTAAGTTCAGCAATGAACTCTTTATCGTAGTCGTCAGACCAAGCGACAGCCATATAACGGTCTGGCTCTTTCTGATAACCACGAACGTTCGGACATGTTTCTCGGTGAACAACCAAACCACGACCAGGCGATACGTGAGCAATAATGTGATCATCTGGGATAGGATGACAACAATTTGCAAACGTCAGCAATAAGCCTTCTGCGCCACGAATCGGAAGCTTCTTCTTCGAGTCCGTTGGGATTGAGCTTGTTGTCGTGAGCTCTTCGGTGTCACCAAGGAGACGACGTGCGATAACAATGCTCATCAACTCACCCAATCCAATAGCAGCCAATAAATCATCGATGCTTTCTAGGCGAAGATCATTCAAGACTTCTTGGATATTTTCTGGATAAATTGAATCAATCGAGTGGCGGCCAAGTGCGTGATTAAGTAGGCGACGACCTAAAGTAATCGACTCTTCACGACGCATCGTTTTCAGTACTTGTCGAATCTTAGTGCGGGCACGAGAAGTCACGACATAGTTTAACCATGCCGCATTCGGACGCGCACCAGGGGCACTGATAATTTCCACCGTCTGACCGTTTTTCAATGCCTTACTCAATGGGTAAGGGTTACGGTCAACACGAGCACCAACACAAGAGTTGCCTACATCGGTATGTACGGCATAGGCAAAGTCGACAGCCGTTGCGCCTAAAGGCAATTCAACGATACGACCTTTTGGTGTGAAGACGTAAATCTCATCTGGGAAAAGATCGGATTTTACGTTTTCAATGAATTCGAATGAGTTACCCGCGCTTTGTTGTAGCTCTAACAGGCTTTGCATCCAACGCTGAGCTTTCACTTGCGCAGTGGTGCCAGACTTGTCGCCTTTGTCTTTATAAGACCAGTGCGCTGCGACACCTTTGTCCGCCATTTGATCCATATCTTCAGTACGGATCTGAACTTCAACAGGTACGCCGTGTGGGCCAACCATGGAAGTGTGTAGCGATTGATAGCCGTTCGCCTTTGGTACCGCGATGTAATCTTTCATGCGACCAGGACGTGGCTTATACAAGCTGTGTACTTGGCCTAAAACGCGATAACAAGTATCAGCGGTATCAACAACGACTCGGAACGCATAGATATCCATGATGGTGTGAAAGCGCTGTTCTTTGGTTTTCATCTTGTTGTAGATAGAGAACAGGTTTTTCTCACGACCAACGACGCGAGCATTCAAGCCAAAATCTTGCAGACGGCCTTCTATTTCGCTGTGAATGCGTTGGATCATCTCTTTACGATTGCCGCGTGCCGCTTTTACCACTTCTTTTAGTACGCGGTAGCGGTTGGGATATAGCGCTTCAAAGCCCAGCTCTTCGAGTTCGGTTTTGATATTGTGAATACCAAGACGATGAGCGAGTGGCGCGTAAATCTCTAACGTTTCACGAGCAATACGACGTTTTTTATCTGGTCGAAGCGCGCCAAGCGTACGCATGTTGTGCGTGCGGTCAGCCAGTTTGATCAGAATGACGCGGATATCTTGCACCATGGCCAGAACCATCTTACGAAAGTTCTCAGCCTGAGCCTCTTTCCTATCGCGGAATTTGAGTTTGTCCAGTTTAGATACACCATCAACCAATTCTGCGACAGTGTTGCCGAATTTCTCTTCGAGATCTTCTTTAGTTACATCACAGTCTTCAATGACGTCATGCAGCAAAGCAGCTTGGAGGGTTTCGATATCAAGGCGCATTTCGGCCAAGATACGAGCCACAGCGACAGGGTGGATGATGTATGGTTCACCGCTAGAGCGGGTTTGCCCTTCATGGGCATCTCTCGCTACCACATAAGATTGACGCAGAGCCTCAATCTGAGGCTCTGTTAGGTATTCTTGGGCAACGTCTTTGAGGCTATCGAATAGATACAAATTATAGGCCCGGGAGGTTGTTGAATTCTAAAGTCAGAATTAACGGTTGTGAGCGATGCTGCTTACTGCCGCTAGCTCTGCCGCTTCTTGCTCTTGCTGTTCTTGACGTTCACGAGCGTCTAGAACTTCTTTAGTAATTAAACCTTCTTCGATTTCGCGTAGAGCGATAACCGTTGGCTTATCGTTCTCTTCTGGCACTAGTGCATCTTTACCGCCAGTTTGCATTTGACGAGCGCGGCGAGCCGCAATCAGTACTAGGTCGAAACGGTTGCCAACTTTTTCAACAGCGTCTTGAACAGTTACGCGTGCCATGAGGACTCCAAATAGTTAACTAAAATTTTAGAATGACGAGAAAGTATACAACCTAACTACTTTATTTACTAGCAATTAGACAAGCCACCGTTTGTGGACTTTCTCAGGTAGTTTATTGTGTTTTTCGCACTGAGCAAAAAACGAGAAATTCTTTATGTTTTACAGCGTGACTTTTTTGAAGTTACTCTGCTAACAACGCGTCAAGCATACCTTTATATTTAGCAGCTTGCTTTTCTTCCTTCAATCTCTCTGCACGCAAGATGGCTTTAAAGTCCATCAAAGCGGTATCAAAATCGTCGTTTACGATCACGTAGTCGTACTCGCTGTAATGGGAGATTTCTGACTTGGCTTCAGCCATACGTTTTGCGATCACTTCATCGCTATCTTGACCACGAGTGTTCAAGCGACGCTCTAGTTCACCGTTTGATGGTGGCAGAATGAAGATGCTTTTGGCTTCTGGCATTTGCTCACGGATTTGGCGTGCGCCTTGCCAGTCGATATCTAGAAAAACGTCGATACCTTTATTTAGCGTTTCTTCAATCCACACACGAGAGGTGCCGTAATAATTACCAAACACTTCAGCGTATTCTAGGAAATCACCTTTAGCGATCAGGGCTTCAAACTCATCTTTCGCTACAAAATGGTAGTGGACACCATTTTCTTCACCAGGTCGCATGTTACGCGTGGTATGAGACACAGACACTTTCATTGCGTAGGTTGGATTGCGTTCCAACATCGCTGAGATCAAGCTAGATTTACCTGCGCCGCTAGGTGCAGATACGATATAGAGAGTACCTTTGCCCATTGTACTGTTCCACTTTTGATTGGATTGATTGAGTGCCGAAGGAAAGTCCGACATTCTTATAACGATAGCACTGGCAATGATAAATCAACCACCAAAGGGATGGATATTGGTGATAATCCCGCCAGAAAAATGGAGGCGAAGAGTATCATGATCTCTATTTTGTTACCAGTTGATCTTTTCGTCTTACTTAAATGTTGAAAAGAGCTCGCGTGCGCACAAACAAACGAAAAAAGGGGAAGCTTTCACTTCCCCAGGCGTGCGACTGACTCACACTTAATCTTCAAATTATCCTTGGGATTCTAGGAAATTTATCCAAGGGCTAACGGTAGACCTAAATTTTGGCGATTGAGCCGCGCCTTTCATTGCCTGTAAGGCCTTTTGTGGCTGTTTAAGCTCGAAATAGGCCATTCCGCGAATGTATTCAAGTTCTGCCTTTTGCTCTTTAGAGGCATTCGATGCTGCGTTTTCTACAAAGCGAGTCGCTTCAGAATACTGCTTGTCTTGTACCATTAAGCGAGCAATCTGAATTTGCGTTTTAGCAGAAGGAGCGATGTTATATGACTTTTTATAAGCGAGAATCGATTTATCTAGCTCTTTAGCTTGCTGCCAGAAGCTGGCCAAGCGATCATAGTTTTCCTTCGTCTTTTCAATGTTTCCAGATGCCATCTCCTTCTCAAGAGTTTTGGCCGCTTTATATGGAATACCTTGGTAAGCTAAGAAGTTTACAAAACGTAAGTACTCTTTCTCTCCTTCCAGTTTCCCCATTTTGTAAACCATTTCTAAGGTTGCTAAAGAGTTTTGCTCTTGACCCAACTCCATATAAACGCCAGAAAGTTGCATCCAGTAACGCTTTTTCTGAGGGTACTTTGAAGTAAGGGTTTTAAGCACACTGGCAACGCTTTTCAGCTGTCCTAACTCGTAGTGAGAGGCAACGAGAATTAAGTACCAAGACTCACTTGGGCTCTTGCTCATCGCAATTGCTTTTTTGGTTGGTGGGATTGCATTTCTGTAATCTTCCAACTGGACATAAGCGCTTGCTAACGTGATATAAGCATGAGCTTGAGGCTTCTCTTTGGTTGTTTCTGCAACTTTGAACCATTCCTTCATCGTTTTCACAGACAACGTGTACTTCTCTTCAGCTAGGTAAAGTTGAGCCAAGCTGTAGCGAACTTGTTGAGCGACTGGAACGGGAAGCGCATCGAGCTTTAATGCTTCGGCAAAGTATTTCGCGGCTTGCACATAGTTGTCTTGTAGCGAATACAAAAAGCCCGTTTGCTGAAGTAAAACTGCTCGGTCGTATTTTTTCGAACTTGTGCTTTCTAAAGCGCTTGCTAGTTTTTCTTTCGCCGCTGAATATTTTTCAGTTGCGATCAACTCTTGCACTTTGTTGACGGTTCGAAATGTCCGATCTGATAACTGAGGAGCTTCTTTTGCCATCGTAGGAGCGGCAAATGCCACTCCTGCGAAGAGAATTAAAGAAGCCACTTTGCTTTTCCATAAACTTTTCATCGTGACTCCTTAATTGGTTGAGAACTCTATTTCTTGCGATAGGCGCGAGCTAACAGGTTTCCCGTCAACCAATTTTGGTTTAAATGTCCATTTAGAGACTGTTTTTCTTGCCGCTCGACCGAGGCCTAAGCGTCGTGGTTGCTCTTTAAGAACTTTGATGTCCTCTACGGCACCACGTGCATTTACAGTAAACTCTAGTAAGACAACCCCTTTTTCAATTCCTGCTTTCGCAGCCTTTCTAGGCATTTGAGGCTGGAATGTTGCAAGAGGGGTCGGACCTCCGCTACCCGCTAATTGTGCACCTCCACCCTGGCTATAATGTCCAAGCACCGAGCCACCTGTAACATTTACGGGTAGGTCAAGTTTTGGCATATCCATTGGGGTCTGCTCCATCACCGGTTTTACTGTCGCTGTCACTTTCATTTCTGGCGGCGGCGGCGGACGCTTAGGTGGTGGTGGTTTTGGAAGTTCGCGTTTTTTCTCCTGTATTTTTTCTTCTGGTTTAATGCGAATAAACTCGACCATACGCAGGTCATCATTCGACACTAACTCGTGGCGCTCTTTGTTTACTAGCTTGTCCATCCCCCAGAACAACCCGAGGGAGACAATGAGCGCCAGTGCAATTGAGGCCAGATACCGCATAAGCTTAATCCTTATTGGTTGCGGCAATGGAGATGCTTTCTACACCTGCCATTTTGATCTGGTCCATAACCTTCACGACTACGCCAGCATTTGCTTCAGTGTCGGCTTGGATAACAACTGCGCCATCAGGACTTTCTGCACGAAGACGTTCAATATTCGCGCGAACCGCGTCCACTTCGATGCGGCGTTTATCAACCCAAACATCACCCGCCGCACCAACTGCGACCATGATGTTACCTTTCTTAACGGTTTGCGCTGAGCTTGCCGTCGGACGGTTTACTTCTAGACCTGCTTCTTTTACGAACGATGTTGTTACGATAAAGAAGATCAACATGATAAATACGATGTCGAGCATCGGTGTCATATCGATAGCGGTTTCATCACTGCTATCACTGCTATAGCGTCTTTTCATGACCTATACCTCTAATTCCATTTACTCAGGCAATATGCTTTAGCTTATCTTCCAGCTTTTGCGTTGTGACTTTGGCTAAATGATCAAGACGTGAACTAAAGAACAGTCCTGATAGAGAAGCCACCATCCCGGCTAAAGTTGGGATTGTTGCCTTTGAGATCCCCGAGGCCATTGCTCGAGGGCTTCCTGTTCCTGTTACCGCTAAGATGTCGAATACTTGGATCATGCCGACAACGGTGCCGAGTAGACCCAGTAGGGGACAGAGTGCAATCAATACTTTCACGATTGGTAGTCCCTTTTTATTCTCAATATCCTGACGAGAAACGATTTCTTGTCGGATCATCTTAGCGTTCCAACTTTGATGCTCTGAGCGCCCTTGCCATGAGCCAACGGCTTTTTTCATGGCTTTTGGAGCGACGGCAGCAAAATAGAACCAACGTTCTAACAATACTGCCCACAGCATAAAGCTGAGGATGAAGATGGCGACGAGTACATCGCCACCCATTCCCAAGAAGCGCCTAATTGATTCAAGTTCTCCAACTAACCACCACATAACGCCTCCTTAGCTTTCGGCTTTATGCAGTTTTTCCTGATAGCGAGCGATGAAGCCTGCACTCTGTTCTTCAAGAGTTTGAACCAAACGACGACCTTTGCTGTGTACGATGGTGTAAAGGAACAGCAATGGAATTGCGACAACCAGACCTAGCATAGTGGTAACAAGAGCTTCAGAAATACCGCCAGCCATCAGTTTAGGATCGCCGGTACCGAACAGAGTAATGGCTTGGAATGTGCCGATCATACCCATTACCGTACCCAGTAGACCAAGTAGAGGCGCTACAGAAGCAAAAAGCTTAATTGAGCTGATGAAGCGCTCAATGCTTGGAGCATTACGTAGAATGATTTCGTCCAGCTTCGCTTCCAGATCTTCAAGGTTGTCACCTTTGTGCTCTTGGTAAGCTTGGATAACTTCACCCAATGGGTTGCCAGGAATCACGGTTTCTGATTTCGCTTGCTTACGCATTTTGCCGCCAATCACTTGAAGACGTAGGAAGCAAATTAGAGCAATGATAGCGCCAACTGCACCCATACCTAGAATGACGTAGCCTACGATGCCACCTTGATCAATACGTTCTTGAACGGTAGGACTTTGCACAAGTAGAGACAAAATGACACCACGGGATGGGTCAATAAACAGTGGTTCATAGCTGTTTGACGCTGATTCAAAGCCTGCAACATGACGTGTAATATTGGTGCGAGGCTGTCGAGAGAGTTCTTCAAACTTACCTGTTTGAGGTACATAAGTGACGTACTTACCATCGGCAATCGCGTTAAATTCACCGACAAGAGTGACATCGCGAACCGCTTCTTTACCTTCGCCATAAACAACCGTTGCTTGGGTTGTTGCTGTCTCGCCAGAAGCAACCACTTGTTGAAGAATGGTATGCCAGAAAGCTTCTAGCTCTTGTGTTGACGGCAGTTCTTTACTTTCAGCCAGTTTCGTTAGTAGAGCGTCACGCTCTGGGAACTGAACAGCGTTTTGAGAGGCTGCAAATAAGCCCTTAAACTCTCCCGCATACTGGCGGACCACACCAAACATTTCGCCCAAAGTACCAGAGCGAACACGTAGGGTTTCTGTTAGTTCAGTTAGCTGCTTATCGTTTTCATCAAATGTTGCTTTAAGTTGATCGCCCAGTGCTTGCTGCGCAGCTAACTCTTCGCGAGCTTGTTGCAATAATGCCGCTTGCTTATCGCGATTGTTCTTGAACTCAGCTTCACGGGCTTTGTTCTCTTTCGACTCAACGATGCTTTCTGATTTTACGTTTTTAAGTAGTTCAGATAAGTTTTTAGGCGCTTCTGCTTGTACGCCAGAAACCATAAATAAGCTCGCTAGTAGGCCAGCGGCTAGAGTTTTGAATCCTTTCATCTCTTATTCCTCCCCAGCAAATACAGGCAGTTTGATTAGCGCTGGTGGCGCTTGCTTCTTCGCGATACGAAGGCCTTGCTGTACCGCGATACGGTAGCTTTCCGGTAATGTTTCCCACTGACGTGTTTGTTGGTTCCACATACCTGTCTCACCACCGTCTGGAGATTGGAATAGAAGTGCTGTGCGACCAATACGTAGGAAATCGTAAGTCACGGTTTCACCATTTCGGTCTAGGCTAGCTTTGTAAGATTCGATTGAGCGAGAGAAGCCTTCTTCAATTTGGTACGCTTCCATCACTTTACGGAATTTCTCTGAAGTTGTTACGTCGGCGCGATCCATGAGACGACGCAGTTCTTGAACTCGCTTATTACGCTCTTTTTTCTGGAAAGGCAGATCGAGAGTCACAAATTCGTCGAGTGCATCGATCATTTTTAATGTAAGTGGCACCACTTCTGTTGCCGTTTGATCGATTTGAGCAATTTGGTTATTTAATGAGTCCAACTCGCCTTGCTGCGATTGAACCATACGGTTAATTTGCTCGTTGTAGACTTTCATACTGTCGATTTGACGAAGTAAGCCTTTGTATTCTGCCAACATGCCTTCAGTGCTTTCGGCATAGTTGTCGATTTTTTGTTGCGAAGCTTCTGAAGATTGATTTGCTTTTGCTTGTGTGGAAACGACAGCACCAGAGTTGGCCGCTACAGAGCTACTACTGATAGTAAGCAATGCTGCAGCTATGGCACTGAGACCAAATTCCTTGAATTTCATGGTTGCATCCTTGTCAGTGTTTTAGTCAGTCGAAAAGGGCGCGGAAAACCCGCGCCAAATATTTTTTAGAAGTCGTATGATGCCTCGATGTAAAGCTGACGGCCGATTGGATCGTCATATCCAGTTGCATAGAATGGAGAGGTATCATTTAGAGGATCGGCAGGCGGTACCTTGTCAAACATGTTAATAGCACCAAGAGTTACACGACCACTCTCGTTGAATTGGTAAGAAGCCGTTAGGTTCCATGTTGTCATGCTAGCGATTTCTGCTTTGTAACCAGCTTTCTTAGCAGAGTCACAGTCATCAAAGTAGTAACGGTTCGCATAGCTTGAACACATACGGTCACGGTATTTACCAAATAGGTTGATAGCGACATCTTCGTATGCCCAGCCAAGGTTTAACGTTGCGGTGTATTCAGGCATGAAATCTCTTTCATCCGTTACTGGCTCACTGTCGTTTTCTTGATATTCAGCAATCAAGATCTTAGTTACAGCTACGCGCGTATTGAATGAACCGAACTCATTAGTGTCGTAAGCATATTTCACAGCAAGGTCGACACCAGAACGCTCTTCATATGACTGGTTGACTGGGCCGTAAGATACGGACTTGATTGTACCGTCTGTATTACGAACTACTTCTGTGCCTGGGTATTTACCTGGATCGTTAATTACGTCTTGGTAAGTTGGTGCTGTTACGACGTCTTCCATCTTGATGTGGTACCAGTCAACGGTTACGCCAAGGTCATCCACAGGTTCCCAAGCTAGACCCAAGTTAATGTTTGTACTTGTTTCTTCTTTCAGCTCAGAGTTAGGGCCGTTAAGCGTATCGAAGTATTGAGTATCACACTCTGGGTACTTATCTTTATCTTGTGGGCCGCTACCACCAGCGTTGGCACAAAGCACAGGGTCAAAACCAGAACCAAAGCCTCGAGTTTGATCGCCAAATAGTCGTTTCAAGTCAGGAGCTCGGAAACCTAGACCGTAGCTACCACGAAGCAATAGAGTGTCAGTAGGACGGTATGCTAGTGCGACTTTAGGAGTGAAGGCTCCGCCTGTTGCCGAGTCGTCGAAGTAGTGGTCATAACGACCAGCGACAGTCATTTCCAAATCTTCAATGATAGGAATTAGGGCTTCGACACCAAGACCAATCTGATCACGGTCACCGCCACCTGATGTTCCGCCTAGACCAGAGAAACCACCAGCTGCTGTTGTCGCATCAATCGTTTCATTGTAGTCAGTACGGTTCCATTCACCATAAACAGCAAAGCCAGACATACCAGCAGGCAGTTCAACCAAATCACCAGCCAGTGAGCCGTTAACAGAGTAAAGCTTTGAGTAGGCTTCTTTGCTTGATGTGCCGCTGTATTTGTTTACAACGTCTTGAGAGATAGGCCCTAGAAGATCGACATCGCCATTTTGTACGGCTTGATCAAGAGTTAGGTAGATTGCTGGGTTGCTTGTTTCAACGCTTTGCTCTGAGTAACCAGCTGATAGGTCCCAATCATACGTATCAGCAAGCAGGCCGTTCAAGCCTAAGGTTAAGCCAAAAGAATCGGCTTCAGTGTTACTTTCGCGTGGGCCAAATTCGACCATACGGCGAGTGTATTCACCTTCGCCGCGGAAGTGAGTGGCATCAACTTCGACACTGTAAGGGTTAGGTTCGAATTCAGATTCTGTAGATTTGTAGCCAAAACGGGCTTCTGCCATGGCAGTAACATTGTCGTTAATGTCCATTTCACCGCGTAAAAGCAGGTCTACTTGTTTGTTCTCTGGTTTCAACGTTCGGTATGCAGAGCGGTTAACACCACACTTGCCATCCGCTCGTTCAATAGCGGCATCACCAACGACTTCTTTACATGAAGAACCAGCATCAGCGGGTGTTAGAAGTGTTCCGTTTGCGCCTTCAAAGTTTGCACCGTAGCTAGAGTAACCACTTAGCTGAGAACGGCTTGAACCGTCATCGCCAGCCCAATCATCTCGGTCAGATTGTTTAAGCATTTCGTTGCCCGCAAATTGGCCAACGAAGAGAATACGTTTATCGTCAAAATCTTTACCTGCAACAACGTCTAAACGGCCATTTTGGTAGCCACCATCTGTTGCGTCACCCGCACGTACTTTTACAGAAACGCCATCAAAGTCTTTCTTTAAAATGAAGTTTACGACACCGCCGATCGCGTCGGAGCCGTAGATAGCGGAACCTGAATCAGTCATTACTTCAACACGCTCGATAGCGGCAACAGGGATTTGACCAATGTCTTGGAAGTTAGATGTGCCATCTTGAGCCAGTGGGTATTGAGGAAGGCGACGACCATCGATAAGAATCAATGTGCGTGAAGCGCCAAGACCACGTAAGTTGACTGACTGTGCTGCAGGTGTGAATGAGAAAGAGTTCGTTTGAGCCATTACACCACCGGTGTTTTGAGTCAAACTGTTCAACACGTCTTGCGCGCTGTTAAAACCTTTAGATTCAATATCTTTACTATTAATAACAGTAACTGGTGAAGGACCTTCCATATCCGTCGTGGAGATACGCGAACCAGTAACTTTCATCTTTTGAAGTTTTTCAACTTGTTGCTCTTCTGCCAGTGCTGTTGCTGGGGCTACGACTGCTGCTGTCCCCAACGCAAGGCTTATCGCAACAGATAAAGCGGTTGTGTTTTTATACATCCTTGTTGCTCCGATTATTATTATTTCCTATGTCTGGCCGCATAGCGGCCAATTGTGACGTTAATATTTCGTTAACGTTCGGCCAATGTATAACCGAGATGAAAAAAGGAAGTCAAACCAGTGGTAAACGGGGATGCTTAAATGTAAAAAAGATGTAAATAACCAGGGTTGGTTTAAAACGCGGAATAAAAAACTAAATAGCCTTGCCAAGGCGACATCAAATTTCAATAAAACACCGTATTTTGTGTTTCTTATAAACTTTAATGACTTATCTTGCCTATGGTTTTTTAGTGGGTAATTGAATCTGAAAAAAGATATTTTTCCAGTGAATTGTTCTGAGATGAGTTTTATATCGAATCCATACTTTGGTGACTCGAACTTATAGGGTGGTATCAAAATATGATACCCATTGCTGTAAAAGGGCTCACTCGTATTTTTAGGTCAAATATACATGTGGTGGATATGTCTATTTATTCCATGTATTTGCATTTTTATGTAGGGTTTTGGCTCTAAACAGCCTAGATTGATATTCTGTGTGAATTATTTTTGTGGTTTTTTATAATTTTTTACAAAAACATTTCTGTTTTTCGACTTCGGAGGAAGTTTGTCATGTTTTGGTTTCAAACACTTGAAGCTGATGTGGATTCAAGATAAATATGACGCTGAAATTATTGCAGTAGTAGAAAAGTCTGGTTCTTGAAACGCAGGGAGTGTGTTTCAACAGTTTTAGTTACTACGAGATAAATATGCACCACTTTAGGCGGGGAACTTCCTCTTTCACTCCGCCTGAACTGGACAGTAGACAAGGAGCAAGTTGTATATGCTGTCGTACTTTTTACGCCGTTTGGCGTTGGTGATACCAACGTTTCTCGGGATAACTATTCTTATCTTTGCTATCACTCGTTTCGTGCCGGGCGGACCTGTTGAACGCATGTTGTCACAAATGCAGTCTCAAGGGGATGGTGCCGCATCAATGACGTCTGCTGGTGGCAATACCGCCCTTTCTGATGATCAAATCGCAGAGCTAAATGCGTTTTACGGTCTGGATAAGCCAGTGACAGAAGCATATGTGGAGTGGCTAAGTCGCTTGGTCGTGCTAGACCTTGGTGAGTCAACACGTTACTACGAACCTGTCTCTGACATGATTGCAGAGCGTTTACCTGTGTCGTTATTTTATGGCGGCATGACCTTTTTTATCAGTTATTTTATCTCGATCCCTCTTGGTTATTACAAGGCGCTCAAGCACGGCTCTGTGTTTGATTCCGCTTCTTCAATACTCATCTTTGTGGGCTATGCCTTGCCTGGCTATGTGGTGGGTGTATTGCTCATTACGCTATTTAGTTATCACTTGGAATGGTTTCCGATGGGAGGCTTTGTCGGCGATGACTTCGACGATTACGAAACTTTCTTTGAACGCGCCAAGGACATCATGTGGCACGCGGTGTTGCCTTTAATCTGTTACCTCATTGGCGACTTTGCAACACTGACAATGACGATGAAAAACAACCTGATGGAAAACCTTTCTTCAGACTATATCCGTACAGCTATCGCGAAGGGCTTACCTTTCAAAAAGGCGGTTCGTAAGCACGCGTTGCGTAACAGCTTAATCCCAATCGCGAGTCACTTTGGTAACTCTTTGTTGTTCTTCATGACTGGTGCCTTCCTGATTGAAGTTATCTTCAATATTGATGGCATTGGTTTATTGGGTTACGAATCAATCATGGAGCGTGATTACCCTGTTGTTATGGGTATTGTCGCCATTAATGCGCTGTTGCTGCTCATTGGTAACATTATTTCAGATATTTGTGTTGCTTTAGTCGACCCACGTGTGAAGTTTGGAGCGTAACATGATTAAAGTTAGTCCATTAACTCAAAAGAAAATTCGCCACTTTAAAGAGATCAAACGAGGCTATTGGTCGTTTGTCATTCTCTCAATCATGTTGATCCTATCGCTCTTTGCTGAGCTTCTGATTAATAGTAAAGCGCTAGTCGTCAAGTACGATGGTAGCTACTATTTTCCTGTTGTCAGTGATGTCCGTTTAGGCAGTGAATTCGGCCAAGAGTCATCCAGCGAAGCGGATTATCGCGTGCTGCAAAAAGCGTTTGAGGCCGAAGGGGGCGACAACTTTGTTATTTTGCCGCTTGTGCCATGGAACCCATATGAACAAGATTTTAGTGGTGATTTCCCGCCAACAGCGCCTAGTGCCGAAAACAAGCATTATTTAGGTACAGATGTGATAGGTCGCGATATTTTGGCGCGACTTGTCTACGGCTTTAGAACGGCAATGGGATTTGCGTTGCTCACTATGGCAATTTCCTACGCGATTGGTACCGCAGTTGGTTGTGCTATGGGTTTTTGGGGCGGTAAATTTGACTTGTTTGTACAGCGACTTATCGAAATCTGGTCAATGGTACCGTTTTTGTACGTCATTATGATTCTTGTCTCAATCGTTCAACCGACGTTCGCTCTCTTTGTCGCTATTAACGTGCTTTTCACCTGGATGGGTATGACATGGTACATGCGGACCATGACCTATAAGGAAGCGGCGCGAGAATACGTAATGGCGGCACGTGCTTTAGGGGCATCGACGGGACGTATTTTGTTTAATCACATCCTACCGAATACGATGGTAATGATTGTGACATTGGCGCCGTTCACTATTGCAGCAAACATCACTGCGCTGACCGCTTTGGATTATCTAGGTTTAGGTCTGATGCCACCAACGCCAAGTTGGGGGGAACTGCTACAACAAGGTAAATCTAACCTAGACTCGCCATGGATTGTTGCCTCAGTGGTGACGTCAATTGTACTCGTGTTGGTAATGGTGACCTTTATTGGTGAAGCCATTCGAGCGGCCTTCGACCCGAAAAAATTCACACGCTATGTTTAAGCGAGCATTGTGAGCAAAACATAAAAAAGGGAAGTTTTATGAAGAAATTATTTTTAGCGTCCACGCTGAGCGCCCTGAGTTTTGGTGCAATGTCAGCAACGCTTCCGACGGACTTAAACTGGCAAACAAACTGGGATGAGCCTCAATATGGTTCGCCTGAAGCGAAACGTGGAGGGACCTATCGCACCTTCATGTCAAGTTTTCCACAGACGTTACGTAGTGTTGGCCCAGACGCTAATGCGGGGTTGCGTTCCTTTATCTTGGATGAAACCCCTGGATTGGTGGTTCGCCACCCAGACACTTTAGAGTTCATCCCTGAACTTGCTAATGAGTGGGCGTTAGCTGGCGACAATAAAACCGTCTATTTCAAACTCAACCCAGAAGCTAAATGGTCGGACGGCAAGCCTGTGACTGCCGACGATTTTGTATTCATGCTTAAGTTTTATCGTTCTAAGGATATCCTAGAGCCTTGGTACAACGATTATTACAACAAAACCATTGCGGACGTTATTAAGTACGACGCTCATACGTTTGCTGTTAAGGCCGCGAAAGAGTTCAATCCGGAAGAATTGTTGCTAAGAATGGGGGCTTTACGCCCACGTCCCGCACACTTTTATGCCAATCCTTCAAAGGACGAAAATGGTGATGGTATTCACGACAACTTTGTCCGTTACTACAACTTTAAGAGTGAACCAACGACCAGTGCGTACTACCTAGATGATATCAAAAAAGGTAGGAGTGTGACTTTCAAACATGTTGGTGAAGATTGGTGGGGTTACAGCAATAAGTACTACCAAAATCGCTACAATGTCGACAAGATTCGCATCACGGTGATCCGCGATAGCGATATTGCGATGAAGCATTTTGAAAAGGGTAAGTTGGATGCATTTGGTCTGGTTCTGCCAAGTCTATGGCACGATAAATCGAACACAGAACCGTACCAAAAAGGCTACATTCAAAAGTTCTGGGGTTACAACCAATTTCCAGTCGGTGCGGGCGGCGTATGGATGAACACCGCGATGCCTTTACTGGATGATTTAAACGTTCGCAAGGGCATTACTTACGCAATTGATTTTGATGGCATGATTGAGAATATCATGCGTGGTGACTACTCCCGTAAGCCAAATCCGACGGGTTATGGCCATGGTAAATACACCCTACCAGACGCGAAAGCACCGAAATTTGACCCCGCAAAAGCGGCCGAGGCATTCGAAGCCGCAGGCTTTAACAAAATTGGTTCCGATGGTATTCGTGTCAATGATAAAGGTGAGCGTTTAAGCTTCGAGCTGACCTACGGAACACCTGTTCATACTCCTCGTATTGCTTTTTTGCGTGAGCAAGCCAAGCTAGCAGGGTTGGATATTGAGCTCAAGTTGGTTGATGGCTCATCCATGTTCAAATACGTCCGTGAGAAAAAGCACGATTTGGCTTTCTTAGATATGGGTACGTCCGAGATCCCAACGTATTGGGAGTACTTCCATTCAGTCAATGCGAACAAGCCGCAAACTAACTCTTTCACAAACTACAGCACGCCAGAGCTGGATGAAAAGATCATCGAGTATCGTTTTAGCATGGATATGGATAAAAAGATCCAGCTAGGTCATGAGATTCAGCGTGACATCATTGATGCGCACGTTATCGTAACAGGCTACATGATTCCTTATGTCCGCTACGGTCACTGGCGCTGGCTAAAGTTTCCTGATAAGCCAATGAATCGCATGACAGAGGCGTTGTTCAGTGGTGGCATCATAGGGGATGGCACTTACTGGATTGATAGCGATATCAAGAAAGAAACCAAACAAGCGATGAAATCAGGCAAAGCTTTTGAACCTGTCGTCGCCGTAGATGACACTTATAAGCTGTAAGGATTGGTTATGGAAAACGATGTAATCCTAAGTGTTAAAGATCTCGAAGTTGAATTCACCACCGATGATGGACCAGTGAAGGTGCTGCATGGTGTGAACTTTGATGTGAGAGCTGGACGTACACTCGGTCTGGTGGGAGAGTCAGGCAGTGGTAAGAGCGTAACCTCAATGTCGATCATGGGGCTTTTACCTAAGCCATATGGCAACATCATCAAAGGTGAAGTGAATTATCGCGGCACCAACCTAGTTGATTTGCCTGCGGAAGAGATGTACGCCATGCGTGGCGATCGCATTTCGATCATCTTCCAAGATCCGATGACGGCGCTCAATCCAGTACACACTATTGGTCGTCAAATATGTGAAGTGCTTGAACTCCATCGACCAGAGCTCGACAAAAAGGAGCGGGAGGCTTTCTCGATCGAGATGCTGGCAAAAGTCAAAATCCCAATGCCAGAGAAACGATTGAACGAGTATCCCCATAACCTATCTGGCGGTATGCGCCAGCGTGTCATGATCGCGATGGCGTTGGCCTGTAAGCCGGACATTCTGATTTGTGATGAACCGACTACGGCGTTGGATGTTACGGTTCAGGCGTCTATCCTTGAACTGATGAACGAGCTTCAGGAAGAAACGGGCATGGCGATGATCTTCATTACTCACGACCTCGGGGTTGTGGCAGAAGTGTGTGATGATGTTGCCGTGATGTATGGTGGGCGTATTGTCGAAAAAGCAGAAATTTTTGAGTTGTTTGATAACCCGCAGCACCCATATACAGAGCGTTTGATGGGGTTGATGCCGAGCTTAGATAATGAGCCGAAGCAGATGATCGATATCAAGCCTATTGATGCCAGTATGTTTGCCAGTTAACTGGGCAAAGTGAACGAGTCATAAAAGAGGATGTTATGGCAAAAGAAGTATTAAGAATTGAAAATCTTAAGCAGCACTTTGTTTCTGGTAAAGGGCTGTTCAAGAAAGGCTACACCATCAAAGCGGTAGACGGGGTTTCACTGTCTGTTTCTGAAGGTGAAACACTGGGACTAGTTGGTGAGTCAGGTTGTGGTAAAAGCACCCTTGGGCGCACGATCTTAAAGTTATACGAGCCAACGGAAGGTAAGATTTTCTTTGAAGGTAAAGACATCACTAAACTGTCTGTCAAAGAGATGCGATCGCTGCGTAAAGACATGCAAATCGTCTTTCAAGACCCAATGGAATCACTCAATCAGCGTCATACCATCGGTATGATTCTAGAAGAACCGTTTGTTATTCATAAAATCGGTACGCCAGCCGAGCGCAAACAGTGGGTAAAAGAGCTTTTAATCAAGGTGGGTTTGCCAGAAACGGCAGTCAACCGCTATCCACATGAGTTTTCAGGCGGCCAACGTCAGCGTATCGGTATTGCTCGCGCGATTGCATTGAAGCCTAAATTACTGATTTGTGATGAATCGGTATCTGCGCTAGATGTGTCGGTACAGGCACAAATCTTGAACCTATTACTACAACTGCAACAAGAGATGAACTTGGCGATCATCTTTATCTCTCACGATCTCTCTGTGGTGAAACACGTCTCTGACAAAGTTGCCGTGATGTATTTTGGTAAAGTGGTAGAAGCAGGCAACGCGAAAGAAATTTATGCAAACCCGCAAAACGAGTATACCAAGAAACTCCTATCTGCGATTCCGATCACCCACCCTAAATATCGGAAGAAAAAGCGCCTGGCTGAAAAAAAGCAGCAAGTGGCGTAAGTGATGCCACAGGTCCTATAACACAAAAACGCTCCGCCAAATAAGCGGAGCATTTTTATAGGTCTATGTTAGGTCTTGGTGTTGATTGGCGCCTGAGTATTATGATTGATTGAAGATCGTTGCATGCTAAACTCAAGGCCTATCTTATTTGTCTGGATAATGGACCATGCCGTCGAATTTACCGAAATCCTTTAGTCGACCGTTCCTGAAAATCTTCCATATTTTGGAGGCGGTATTACTAGTCTCTATTACCTTGGCGACGTTGTACGCCATGATGCAAGAGTTTGTACACGTATTTGTCGAGAAGCGTGTCTTACTCACGGATATTCTTTTGATGTTTATCTATCTGGAAGTGCTCGCCATGGTGCAGCAGTTCGTGATGAACGGAAAAATTCCGGTACGCTATCCTATCTATATCGCGATGATGGCGATCGCCCGTTATATCACACTCGGAATGAAAGAGCTGGATGCGGTTTTGGTTGTGTGGTTATCTCTGGCAGCGTTTATCTTAGCTGCGGCAACGTTGCTCATCAGAGTCGGGCATCATTATTGGCCCTACGTTGATAACAGAACCTTGGAAAAAGATGAATAAAAGAAAGTCCCGCACTAGCGGGGCTTTTTTGTTTCAATACTCGATGACTTTTAGATCATTCAATGTTTTGGAACTGTCTTTCTGAGCGTGTGTTTTTATTAAAAAAAAACAAAACATTAAGATTTTTATTCATATTTGAAGATTTTTTGAATCAGTTTGGACACTAGAAAACTGCTTGTTAATGCTGGTGGCCTGTTCATGGATAGATACACAGGGGCAATGCCCATGAGGGGTCTAAGACTAAAAATAGAAGTCGACGATGAGTTTAGCGTCAAAACCCCAGAAGGTTACAAAGAGTGGTTTGTGAACGCCATTCACTACTCATAAATGACGTTGTTCAGCCTTTAGTTAGGCCTAGTGCATACGTTTAGCGCGACTTTCGGCGTACGTCACTAGGCGAATGCTGAAAGCTGCGTTTGTAGGCACGAGAAAAACTCGACAGCTGCGAAAACCCGACTTCGGCGGCAAGTTCTGTCATAGGCATATGGCTGTTACGCAGCAAAAACTGTGCTTTTTGCATGCGTCGCTGCATCACGTACTTTTGTGGTGTCACTCCAAACTGCCTTTGGCATAAGCAGTAAAAATGGCTTTCACTGAGGTGCATGGCCTGAGCTAGCTGAGCATTGGTTAACGCCGTTGAGATGTTTTGATCGATATACGTATTCAAATGGCTGGCTTCTAAGCGACGATGCGGGGCTGGTGGTGTGACATTGGATGACATTTGCCCAAGCTGCGTTAAAAATAATGACACGAGCTGGCAGTTTATCTGTGGTGACATTTGGCCCTGACTGACTTTCTGCGCAGCAAAATCCAGCAATATCTGACTTTCTGCACCCAAGTCTAGGAAGTAAGGCTGCTGAAATACCGACTCCTTTAATGACAAGTTACACGCTTGTTCCAGCGCTTGGATGTAAGGGTCAGCCGGCGCTAAGTCGATGACTAATAACTCACTATCTTCACTTAAGCCATTATAAAAATGGGGGGCATTATCGGGCACTATCGCCACTGTGCCATGGCCTATATTTCCACTTTCGCGTTCAAACTCGCACGCCATTGTGCCTCTCCAGCCTAACAATACCTGAGCGTAGCTGTGCAGGTGTTGTCCCTGGCGTCTGGCAATAACATTTCTTCTTATCTGAGTTTGATTCACAGTGAGTTTCCTACTTGTATCCGCGCGCTTAGTTTGCCCAATGTAGCTTTTTCTTTCCCAAAGTTTTTCAGTTCCGGAGTCTGGGTTAAATACCGCAGAGTCTCGGGCAAATGAATGGCGCTATTAATAGATAAAATAACAATATATTAACAAGGAAGGAAGAATGGCATGCAACTTAACCAGCAACAGGTTCGCGACGCACTAGCTTGGCTACCATTGGTCGACGCTTTAAAAGATATTTTTACCCGAGATGTAACGGCGCCTATTCGTCACCATCACACGATGAATGTGCCGCAAGACCCTAGCGCGACCTTGTTATTAATGCCGGCATGGATTGAAGGCGAGTACTTGGGCGTCAAACAGGTGAATGTCTTTCCGGGGAATTCTGCGCGTAATCAACCTGGACTCAGCAGTCACTATTTACTGAGTTGTGGTCAGACAGGGCAAATGCTGGCTCAGATCGATGGCAATGAGCTCACCGCGCGCAGAACTGCGGCGGCCTCGGCACTGGCTTCTCGTTACCTCTCGCGTGAAACGGCCAGCAAAATGTTGATGGTTGGTGCAGGACGCGTTGCACGACGCCTAGTACCAGCTCATATGAGTGTACGTCCAATTGAAACTGTTCATGTGTGGGATATTAATCCGGCTGCGGCAGAGCAATTGGCTACAGAATTGCGTGATGAGGGCGTTGATGCCATTGCATGCTCCGATGAGCAACTGGAAACGGTCGCGCGCGAAGCCGATCTCATTAGCTGTGCCACGCTTTCAACCGAGCCCCTAATTAAAGGTGAGTGGCTGAAGCCGGGCGCGCACTTAGATTTGGTGGGGAGTTTTACGCCGACAATGCGCGAGACCGACAACGAAGCGTTACAGAGAGCGAATGTATTCGTGGATGTGAAGGCGGCGGCACTGGTTGAAACGGGCGAGTTGATCATGCCTATCCGTGACGGAGCGATTACCGAAGAGAAGATTTTAGCGGACTTTTCGGTGTTGTGTCGTGGCCAACATGCAGGACGTGCAGAGCTCGACGAACCAGAAACAGCGATCACGTTGTTTAAATCGGTTGGCGACTCTCGTGAAGATCTGGCGGGCGCGATTCTGGCTTATCAGTCAGTGCAGGGTGCGTAAATCGTAATCAGGCCGACGCATATCTTGGCTTTTCTTTTGCCCTGCTTGCGGCTTTGTTATCCGCTATCAGGCTTTCCATGCGCGCCGCACCTTTTCAGGTGCGGTCCCTCGCGACGTGATTTGGAAAAAGACCTATGACTAAAAAGAACTCAGATTATACGGCGCCGCCACCACTAGGCTTGGCGGTCGTACCGATTATCCTCACCATTGGCTTGTTAGCGACACAGATTTTTTATTATGACGACTTTACTCCACATATTGCGTTAGCGATTGGTTTTGCTATTACCGCGTTAGTTGGCTGGTACCAAGGGCTGCGTTGGCAGGACATCGAATCCGGCGCATTTCGTGTCTTACATGTGGCGATGCCCTCCATTGCAACCCTTATTGTGGTAGGGATGCTGGTAAGTACGTGGATAGCCAGTGGCACCGTGCCAACCCTCATTTATTACGGCTTAGTCTTGATTGAGCCGGAGTGGTTTTTGGCAGCCACCATGCTGTTGTGCTCTTTGGTATCTCTTTCGATTGGTTCGAGTTGGACAACCGTGGGCACGGTCGGCCTGGCGTTGGTTGGAATCGGTTTTGCGTTTGGTATTCCAGCATATTGGACGGCGGGTGCCGTTGTCTCAGGCGCTTTTTTCGGCGACAAGATCTCACCGTTATCGGATACCACTAACCTTGCTGCCGCCGTAACCGAAACCAATGTATTCGCTCATATTCGTAATATGATGCCGACAACCATTCCAGCTATGCTGATCGCTTTGACGCTGTACTCGATTCTTGGTGGTGCAGTGATGGGGGATGCGACCTCTGGCGCTCAACAACAGCTACAACAAATCACCGCGATTCAATCGGGCATGGAGAGTCATTTCTCACTCGGTTTGTTGCCTTTACTGCCGCTCTTGGTGGTGATGCTATTAGCGTTTTACAAAATAGCACCGATCCCAGCCCTGTTTATTGGCTTTGTTCTCGGCGCTGGTGTCGCGGTTCATAATTATGATTACAACCTGAATGACATTCTCACGTTTGCCCACAGTGGATACAAGATAGAAACCGGATCGGACGCGCTGGATAATTTGCTAAATCGCGGTGGCGTTACCTCTATGACTTGGGTGATCACTTTGATGATGTTTGCGTTGGCATTTGGTGGTGCACTGGAGCGAACTGGGTGTTTGGAGTCGGTCGTGAATGCCGTGATGAAGTCGACACGAGGTTTCAAAGGGTTACAAACGAATGCCATTCTTACTTCCGTTGCGACCAACGCCGTGTCGGGTGATGTGTACCTCTCGATTGCTTTACCTGGGCGTATGTTTGGTCCGCAATATGACAAGTTGGGCTATAGCCGACTCAACCTTTCCAGAGCGATTGAAGAAGGCGGAACCTTAGTCTCGCCATTGATCCCTTGGAATGCGGGTGGTGCATTTGTGATGGGAACCTTGGGGCTGATTGTCGCACCAGGCGATTACAGTGCTTTGTTGTATGCTCCGTTGGCGTTTGCTTGTTGGTTATCACCAGCGATTGGCATCTTATACGCCCAGACAGGGTGGTTCTCAAAGCGTGTGGAGCAAGAGGCGACGGCAAGCACAGAGGCTGTCTCACCAGCGAGTAGCAGTACCCATTAAACCGTATCCAATCATTCTTTAGCTAAGCCAGTAGGTAGAACATGACACAATCCACGAAACATACCCCTTTTAACGACAAGCCCACCGTTGCGGTTGTGGGGGCTGGAGTGGTGGGGCTTTGTACCGCCCTAGAAGCACAGCGTCATGGCTTTCAAGTCACTTTGTTTGATAAGGGTTTGCCGGGGGAAGGCGCTTCGTTTGGTAATGCTGGCTATTTAGCAACAGAACTGATTGATCCTTTGGCAACGAAAAAGACACTGGCTGCCGCGCCAAGGATGTGGATGGATCCCAAGGGGCCGTTGGCCCTTCCTTGGAAGTATTTACCTCAAGCCCTACCTTGGTTGGCGCGTTTTGTTCGCTCGGCTTCTTCTGCACGAGTGGAGGTCAGTCGACAAGCGCTCTCCCATCTCAATCAAGCGGCCGTTCCTGCTTGGCAACGCTGCTTGGCTGATATAGGGGCCGAAGAATATCTCGTTCCGTCAGGTTACCTGTTGGTATGGGAGTCAGAAAATAAGTTAGACGAGGCCAAAACGCATGCTGCTTACCTTGCTCAATGGGACATAGAAAGTGTCCTACTGCAAGGCGCACAACTGAGGGAAAAAGAGCCAGAGCTGGCTGAGACTGTCAGTCACGCTCTGTTTTTCCCTAATGCGTGTCGAGTGAAAGATCCTTATTTACTATCGAAGCAACTGTTTGCGGTTTTTCAGGCGCGCGGTGGGGGTTTTGAACAAACAGAAGTGAGTGAAATTCTTCCGCAAGAGAACGCCGTTGGGGTGGTCACAGCGACGAGTCAAAATAAGTTCGAGCACGTGGTGCTTTGCACCGGCGCTTGGGGTAAGCCTCTGTTAGAACAAACAGGGATATCTGTCCCACTTGAAGCGGAACGCGGGTACCACCTGACGATAGAGATTGCCGACATGGAGACGCCGCCACTCCAACATCCGATTGGCTCTGCGGAGCGTAAATTTGTGATGAGCCCTTTGGCGTCTGGTTTAAGGGTGGTTGGGATCACTGAAATAGGTGGCTTGCGTTTACCGGAGTTTGCTCGCAGGTTTAATGTGCTGCGCCATCACAGTAGGCAACTATTGCCACGATTAAACAACCCTGCTCTTAAAGTGAGTGAATGGATGGGACATAGACCGACTCTGGCGGATTCGTTGCCAGTGATAGACCAGCACCCGCGTCATCCACGGTTATTGTTTGCATTTGGGAATCAGCACTTGGGGCTGACTCAAGCCGCCATTAGTGCAGAGTTGGTTATTAGCCTATTGCGCCAAGTGGAGCCTGAGTTTGACGTGAAGCCGTATCGGGTAGACCGATTCTAAGGCCCAAAGACAGCAGACAGTAGCGTGATAAAAACGCACGTCGAACGGAGATCTCACATGTCGATTCACACTGGCACATCATTGATATATTGCCACTTGCCTGCGCCTGATTACTCCCCGCAGATTCGTGGTTGATGATGAACTCCATGGGTGTGTATAGAAGAGCGAAATAAGAAAGCCCTTTTAATTAAGGGCTTTATACATGGGCATGGAACTGGTTGGAGTCTATTCTATATTCTGGATCTGCTCACGCATCTGTTCAATCAGAACTTTCAGTTCAACACCCGATGCGGTGATGTCGGTGCTGATGGATTTCGACGCTAGCGTGTTCGATTCACGGTTGAACTCTTGCATCATGAAATCTAGACGACGACCCACTGCGCCACCTTTTTTCAGAATGTTTGTGGTTTCTTTTACGTGAGAGTCCAAGCGATCGAGCTCTTCAGCAACATCCGATTTTTGCGCTAGCAAAATCAACTCTTGCTCGATACGAGACGGATCCAGTTCCACTTTAGCGTCTTCGAACTTCGAGAATAGTCGCTCACGTTGCCATTCTAAAATTTCTGGCATGCGGGCACGCACTTTTACGACTTCTGCAGAGATGGCGTCTAAACGCTGTTCAATCAGCGCTTTCATGTTCTCGCCTTCACGAGCACGCGCTTCAATAAACTCATCCATTGCGTCATCAAACGCTTCTAGTAGCACTTTATTTACCGCATCCATGTCTTGCTCTGGAGTTTCCATTACCCCCGGCCATTGCATGACTTGAAATGGATTGATTCGGCTCAGTTCACCAGTCATGTGCATGACTTGTTCAGCGGCTTTAATTACCTGGCTAGCAAGCGCTTCGTTGATGCTAAGCTCACCTTTTGCGGCAGGGTTTGCTTCAAAACGCAGATTACATTCCACTTTGCCTCGCGCTAAGCGCTTACGAAAACGCTCGCGTAAAACGGGCTCTAATCCACGAAATTGTTCTGGCATGCGGAAGTATGTTTCTAAATAACGTTGGTTCACGCTGCGGATTTCCCATACCGCAGAACCCCAGTTGCCTTTTACTTCTTTGCGTGCATACGCTGTCATACTGTAAATCATCGAATTTTCCTGTCTTCATTTTTTGAAAATTACTTCAAGAGTGTATCACGCTGCGTCGATAGGTGCGCGGGATGTATGGATTGTTTATGTTGTGCCAGCGGCGTAACCTATGAATCCGGAATCGATTCCGTTATAATCTTCGCCCAACCAAATCGTCTTCTCCTCATATTTAAGGTAGATGCCCATGCGTCCAAACGATCGCAAGGCGGATCAAGTTCGCCCTATCAAAATTACTCGTAACTACACAGCTTACGCTGAAGGGTCAGTGCTAGTTGAGTTCGGTAACACCAAAGTGTTGTGTAATGCGACCGTCGAAGAATCTGTGCCACGTTGGCTAAAAGGTCAAGGTAAAGGCTGGGTTACAGCTGAATACGGCATGCTACCTCGAGCAACACATTCTCGTACTCGTCGTGAAGCAGCAAGTGGAAAGCAAGGCGGCCGTACGATGGAAATTCAGCGTCTTATCGCGCGAAGCCTACGTGCTGTTGTCGATCTAAAAGCCATGGGTGAGTTCATGATCACCGTTGACTGTGACGTTATCCAAGCTGACGGTGGTACCCGTACTGCATCTATCAGCGGCGCAAGTGTTGCAATGGCCGATGCGTTCCAACACCTAGTGGATAGCGGTAAGCTAAAAGCGAATCCAATGAAAGGCCACGTAGCGGCAGTTTCAGTTGGTTTGCTAGGCGATGATGTTCTGTGTGACCTTGAGTACGTTGAAGATTCAGCGGCAGACACAGACATGAACGTTGTAATGACAGAAGAAGGTAAGATGATTGAAATTCAGGGCACCGCAGAAGGTGAACCGTTCAGTCACGAACAGCTGATGGCATTGCTCGAGTCGGCGAAAATCGGCATTACGGAAATTGTCGCAGCGCAGAAGGCGGCGTTAGAAAATTAATGATTTATTTAAATAGCTTCCCCGAAAGGAAGCTATTTTTTTGCATATTACTAGGTCCTAGGACCTGATCCCCACACGAAAAGAAAATTGAGAGAAATCCATGAAAGCATACCAGCGTGAGTTTATTGAGTTTGCACTTGAGAAAGAAGTTCTTAAGTTTGGTGAGTTTACTTTGAAATCTGGCCGTAAAAGCCCGTACTTCTTTAACGCTGGTCTTTTCAATACTGGTCGTGACCTAGCGCGTCTTGGTCGTTTTTACGCAGCAGCGCTTGCAGATTCAGGCATTGAGTTTGATGTGCTGTTTGGCCCGGCGTACAAAGGTATCCCAATTGCGACGACAACAGCAGTCGCGCTGGCGGATCACCACGATATCGACACGCCTTACTGCTTCAACCGTAAAGAAGCGAAAGATCACGGCGAAGGCGGTAACCTTGTAGGCTCTGCGCTTGAAGGTCGAATCATGCTAGTGGATGACGTAATCACAGCAGGTACTGCGATTCGTGAATCGATGGAAATCATTCAAGCAAATGGCGCAGACCTTGCTGGTGTACTGGTTGCTATCGACCGCCAAGAGAAGGGCAAGGGCGAGCTTTCTGCGATTCAAGAAGTTGAGCGTGACTTTGGTTGTGCCGTGATTTCAATTGTAAGTTTGGGTGATCTTGTGACTTACTTAGAAGAGAAAGGTGACGCTGCTGAGCACTTGGAAGCAGTTAAAGCCTATCGCTCGGAATACGGCATTTAATTTGTTATTTTTTCTGAAAAAGTAAAAAGGGCAGATGGATATCCATCTGCCCTTTTTTTGTTTTTGGATTTATCGCCTTGACGACTTACTTATAGCGAATGCCTTTCTCGACATGCTCATCTTGCATGGTTTTGTAGCGTTTATGGAGCCACATCCATTGCTCTGGAGCGCGCAGAATGACCTCTTCCACATACTTGTTCATATAAGCGGCAGCGGCGACTTCGTCTTTTTGTGGATAGTCGGCTTCAATGCACTTATCGGCGATGATGTCGTATTTCCCTTCACCATTGCGAAACCCTGAGCCTGGGATGATCGCACATTTTGAGGTATACGCCAGAATGCTTGTACCAGTTGTCGTACACGCATCGTCTACGGCAAAGAAGGGCACAAATACAGATTTTTTGCGACCGTAATCGTGATCCGGCAGATAGAACAGACGCTCACCACTGCGTAATACACGAATCATCTTTTTCACATCTTTACGATCAATCAGTTTATTACCGTTATGTGTCCGTCCCCAATACTGGATAAAGTTATAAGCAGGATTATTATGCGGACGAAACGCGCCGTACCCGGCCACGCCTAACACGGCGAAAGCACGCGCAGTGATCTCTAGATTAAGAGCGTGGACACAACAAAGTAGGACGCCTTTACCTTCTTTGGCTTTTTCACGCAGTGCGCCGAGATCTTTCTCGACGATAAGTTTTTTAAAGCGCCAAGTCGGCCAGAACCAAGTGATCCCGGTTTCTATGAGTGCCATACCGGTATTTTTGAAGTTCTCTTCAACAATATGTTGAATCTCTTCAGGTGTTTTCTCTGGAAAGGCCAATTCTAAGTTACGTTGAGCAACGTGGACACGCTTTTTACCGTAGCGCATGCCAAGTTTGCCGAGTGAACGACCTAATGAAAGCAGCAGCCGATAAGGAAGAATATTGACGAGGATGGCCAACAGACCAAACCCAAGCCATACGCCCCAGTTACGAGGGTGAAGAAGTGAAAGAGAAAACTCGGGCTGCGTGTATTTGTCTTTACTCATAGTCTTTTACTTTATTTGTGCACTCAAAAGCGCCCAGTACTCGTCAAAGTTTGCAGTCGGCTGGTATTTAAAGTCGCTACGCACAAAGCGGTTTAGGCTACCCTCAACTTGTCCCAGAATTTGCGCGGCTAAGATGCGCTCTTCGACAGGGAAAGACTTCCCTTCACGAATCTTACGTTCACGCAGGATCTGGCGCAATTGTGTTTCTATGCGCTCAAAGAGTTGATTGATGCGTTCACGTAGGCGTTCATTTTCAAACATTAGAGCATGGCCCGACAAAATGCGTGTCAGACCAGGGTTACGTTCAGAGAACGCCAAAATCAGGTGCATCACCATACGAATACGCTCTAGAGTATCTTTTTCGTCGTCTAGAATACGGTTGATACGTGTCATCAAGGCTTCTTCAATGAACTCAATCAACCCTTCGAACATGCGCGCTTTACTTGGGAAATGACGATACAGCGCGGCTTCTGAAACGCCGACTTGCTTGGCCAGTTTTGCCGTAGTAATGCGTGAAGCGCCTTCTGTTGATTCAAGCATTTCTGCCAATGCTTGTAAGATCTCTTCACGACGGTTGGATTTTTTACTGCCGGCCATTAGTTACTTCCTTTCAAAATACAAAGTTGAGCGGAGGGGATTATAAGACGCTATTTCGCCTCAAACTAGACCACTAAGGGTGGAATGGGAGATTTAACACCCTTAGTTGTCATGTTTGTACCAAATTTATGCCAGCTTTTGTGAAAAGTTGGCAGGGTTTTCAAACGTTAGTTACATCAAGTGATGCATTTTTTCGAGAATTTTAAAGCTCAATGCTTCTTTTGATTCTAAAGCAAGCGCAAGTTCACCCTCAGGCCAGTACAGGGTAATCGCGTTGTCGTTGCTGTTAAATCCTTGCCCTGCAACCGAAACGTCATTCGCACAGATCATATCGAGGTTTTTCTTTGTTAACTTGCCTCGAGCATAGGTCTCTACATCATTGGTTTCAGCCGCAAAACCGACGGTAAACGGACGCTTTTCCGTCATTGCTGCTACAGAAGCAACAATATCAGGATTTTTAACCATATTAATGACCATTTCGTCGTTGTCTTCTGTCTTTTTCAACTTTTGAGACGCGATCGTTTGTGGGCGGTAGTCGGCAACAGCAGCGCAGCTAATAAACGCATCATGCTTGTTTGCGTGTGTCATAACGGCTTCGTGCATCTCTTGTGCACTGGAAACATTAATGCGCTCAACACCTACGGGCGTATTTAAACTAACAGGACCGCTCACGAGGGTGACTTTTGCTCCCATCTGCGCTGCGGCGCTCGCCAATGCATAGCCCATTTTCCCGGAGCTATGATTCGTAATGTAACGCACTGGGTCAATCGCTTCGCGAGTTGGGCCAGCGGTGATGAGTATCGACTTACCTTCTAGCAATTTTGGTTGAAAGAACTGTTCACATAGATGCACTAGCTGCATTGGTTCCAGCATTCGACCTGGTCCCACATCACCACAGGCTTGCTCTCCTGCCGCAGGGCCCCAGATGTGCATACCGCGACGCGCTAACGTAGCGATGTTCTCTTGGGTTGCGATATTGCGATACATCTGTTGATTCATCGCAGGAGAAACTGCAACAGGGGAATCCGTCGCGAGCACGAGCGTGGTAAGTAAATCGTTTCCCATGCCTGCGGACATGCGCGCGATTAAGTCCGCGGTCGCTGGCGCTAATAGCACTAAATCTGCCCACTTGGCCAATTCAATATGGCCCATAGAGGCTTCCGCTGCTGGGTCTAATAAACTGTCCGAGACAGGACGGCCCGAAACGGCTTGCATGGTTAAAGGGGTAATGAACTCTTTTGCTGCTTTCGTCATTACAACTTGAACTTGCGCTCCTCTCTCTATGAGGCGACGGGTTAGCTCCGCACATTTATACGCGGCAATACCGCCACTGATGCCGAGTAGAATTTTCTTTCCTGCTAGTGTTTGCATGTGAGATCTCCAATTTGATGACCGGATTTTAACACAATTCAAAGTCTGACCGCCCGAGCATATATAACGAGAAGATAATTCACATCAAACTCCAGAGTATTAATCTGACCGAGGAAGGGAAAATTCTCGCCTACCTCACAGACAAGTTGCGCGGAGTTTGCAAGTCTGAAAAGAAAAAGAGGTACTGGAAACCATGGTGTTGAAAAGTCGAAACAAGTTGCTGCTGATAACCCTAATTCCGTTGTTGTTGATCACTACGTTGATCTCAGTGGTGTATTACATCAACAGCAGTAAAAGTTTGGAAGCGGAGCTGGCAAGAGACAGGCAAGAGCTCATCGAAACGAAGAAGAAAGAGCTACAAGCCTACATGATGATGGGTGTGACGGCGATAAAACCGTTATACGACACGGATGTAAATGGAAGTAATAAAGAGGCAGCAAAAGAAATTCTGAAAGCCATGCGCTTTGAAAGCGATGGTTACTTTTTTGCCTACGACTCTCAAGGTGTGAATACGTTACATGCCATCAAACCTTCTTTAGAGGGTAAAAACCTTTACGACTTAAAAGATGAAAATGGGGTCGCAGTTATCGCGGGCTTGATTGATGCTTCTCAAAAAGGGGATGGGTTCCTCTATTTCTCGTGGCACAAACCGACCATTGACGCACAAGCGCCTAAGCTAGGCTATGCAGAATATTTATCGAAATGGGACTGGGTTTTAGGCACTGGTGTTTATATTGATGACATCGACCAGCAAGTTGCGATGCACAGAGAGTTAAAGACTCAAGAGCTAAAAGAGCATACGTTATCTGCCGTGTTGATTTCCGTTGTTGGGTTGATCATTACCAGTGTTCTCACCAGTATCGTGGTGTCGAAAGGCATTCAGCCATTACAACATGTCGCGGCGTCATTGAAAGATGTAGCCGCAGGCGGCGGTGACTTAACGGCTCGTTTAAAAGTCGAAAGTCAGGATGAAGTCGGTGAAGTGGCGGCCGCGTTTAATGAGTTTATGGATAAGCTGCACCCACTGATGCAGGATATCCACCGCTCTGCGACGACAGTACAGACCGTTTCTCAAAGCCTGAACACTCAGACCAGCCAAGCGAGCGGTCAAATGCAGGATCACTGTTTAGAGACGGACAAAGTCGTGACGGCAGTGACACAAATGAGTATGACAGCCAAAGAAGTAGCCAGCAATACCAATGCGACCGCGCAGGCGATTGAGGATGCCAACAGTCAAGTTACCGAAGCTCAGCGTGAAGTGGAACAAGCAATTGAAGGCATTACCGAGCTAGTGAGGGAGATAGACAGTACGTCAGATGCAATTTCTGAGTTGAGTTTACAAACCGAAAAAATAACCAAAGTGCTGGATGTGATTGGCGAGATAGCCGAGCAAACGAATTTGTTGGCCCTAAATGCGGCGATTGAAGCGGCTAGAGCCGGTGAGCAAGGCCGAGGATTTGCCGTCGTTGCGGATGAAGTTCGCTCGCTAGCCAGTCGTACGCAAAATAGTACTCATGAAATTGGTGACATGCTTAAGCAGCTACAAAATGGTGTATCAAGAGCGGTCAGTACGATGTCGGTGAGCCAAAAACGAGGTGTAAAAACGGCGGAAGAATCGGCGCTCATTCAGCAATCTCTTTCTAGTGTTCATCATTCTATCGGAACAATTCGAGATATGGGTATTCAAACCGCGTCTGCTGCCGAAGAGCAAAGTGCGGTTGCAGAAGACATCAACCAAAACTTAGTGGCTATTCAACAGATCGTGAACAACATTAATGAGACGTTGCAGCATGCCGAGTCAATCAGCACGCAGCTATCACAATCTGGAACAGAAATTCACGGCTTGGTTGGCAACTTTAAACTCTGATGAACTGTTAAGTTGCATTGAAAGCACTGATGGTACGAAGAAAGCGAAAGTCATACTCGACTTTCGCTTTTTGTTTTGTGGAATAGGGGCACTTTCCATATAAAGAGACATCAGATGATACTGAAAGCTATGCCAACTGAGTCCATGCCCAGAGAGAAGTTGTTGCAACGAGGACCGCAAGCATTGACCGATGCTGAGCTACTGGCCATCTTCTTGCGCACAGGCACCCGCGGAATGAACGTGATTGAGCTTGCAGACTTCCTTATTCAAGACTTTGGTTCGCTCAGACAACTATTTTCAGCATCAGAGCAAGAGTTTTGTCGTCACAAAGGATTGGGGCAAGCCAAGTATGTTCAGTTGCAAGCGGTACTAGAAATGACGCAACGCTACTTGGCGGAGACGCTAAAGCGTGGTGATGCCTTAACCAGTCCCGACCAAACTAAGTTATATCTGTCTTCTATTTTAAGGGATCGGCAAAGAGAGGCTTTTTATATTCTTTTTCTCGATAACCAGCACCGAGTGATAAAAGATGAAATTTTATTTGAAGGAACGTTGGATGCCGCGTCGGTTTATCCGAGAGAAGTCGTCAAGCGAGCTCTGCATCATAATGCGGCGGCTTTGATTTTGGCGCACAATCATCCTTCAGGCGTTGCTGAGCCGAGCCAAGCTGACAGAAGGATTACAAGGCGTCTCACCGACGCATTAGCATTGGTGGATATTCGTATTTTGGACCATTTCGTCATCGGAGATGGGGAAAGTGTCTCTTTTGCTGAAAGAGGCTGGATATAACTGTGCGTTTTTTAGGTTGTTAGTTGCTAAAAATCTGCTATCATCCACGCCACTAAATTTTTAACTGAATTCAGCTTGGACTGCTAAAAAAATCTGCTGTCTAAAAAAAGATCACGAAAACCTGTAAAAAGGATCTGTTCGGGTCTTGAGCAATGCATATCAAGTTAGTATAATGCGCGACCTTTGATAGCCTTGTATGGATTTTCCATAGCGGTTCTTAACCTCTAACTTCTTTTCGAGAGATAGAGAGGTTCGGCCACCAAGGTTGATATCGAGCTGAAACGATTTTGGAGAAGACATTCATGTCACGAGTATGCCAAGTAACTGGTAAGCGTCCAGTAACGGGTAACAACCGTTCACACGCACGAAATGCTACTAAGCGTCGTTTTCTGCCGAACCTACAAACTCATCGTTTCTGGGTAGAGAGCGAAAAACGTTTTGTTAAACTACGTCTATCTGCTAAAGGTATGCGCATCATCGACAAGAAAGGTATTGATACTGTTCTTGCAGACATGCGTGCACGTGGCGAAAACGTTTAAGAGGAAATAAGCAATGGCAAAGAAAGGCGTTCGTGAGAAAATCCGTCTAGTATCTTCTGCAGGTACAGGCCACTTCTACACAACTGATAAGAACAAGCGTAATATGCCAGGCAAATTTGAGATCAAAAAGTTTGATCCAGTAGTTCGCCAGCACGTTATGTACAAAGAAGCAAAAATCAAATAATTGGTTTCAGTCTCTTTGATGAATTGAAAAACCCAACTTTCGAGTTGGGTTTTTTATTACCTGAATAAAAAAGTGCTGAAAAAGTGTTCAGTACGTTATCGGGTAATAAAGCACTGCTGAAGTCATTTTATCGGTCCGACGCTACACTAGAATTTTTGATTTATCGCTCTCTGCCGCTTAGTTACCACTTCCCTACACACTTGCACACCGTTGTTCTAGTCAAGCTCAATACTCTTTGGTAGTTTACTCATAACTATAAGAGAGTAGAGATGGTTATGCGTGTGAGTCCGGCTCGTCGCCGCCGATGGAACAATATTCTTATTCTGGGCATTATCGCGTTTATAGTGATCTTAAATGCGCCGATGTGGATCAAAACTTACCTATTAACAGACCAAGCAGACCCCTACCCAAATGTACTTCGCTCCGATTATACGGTGGAGTCTTTGTACTATAGTGGCTGGGAGTTCGAACTGCATGATGGACGGTGGCAATCTAACGTCAAAGTCGATGCACCGATCAGTGAACTTGTATCACGCTGGCAATCATTGGAAGGGACCGAGCTTACCTCGGAACAGTTAGATCATTTAAAACCTAACCTGACGGCACCTGAAACGGTAGAAGTCTGGTATCAAGATCTCGAAGAGCCGCAGCGGGTGACTTTCTTTCGTTTACCTGATTTCTGGCTATTTAAAACCTGGCAAGACAAATGGGTCGCTATCTCCGTCGATGAAAACTACCTTATGCCAGAGTAAAGCCTTTTTGCGTCTATACCCCTAGTAAGCTTCTCTATTTATCGTTTTTCTTTTCGATTATGCTAGCAGCGAGAACTATTAGCCGGTGAATTGGAGAATCTAATGCCTGAGTTGCCAGAAGTAGAAGTCAGTCGTATGGGGATTAGCCCCCACATGGTTGGACAAACGATCCAGTCGTTTACTTTTCGAACGCCTAAATTGCGCTGGGATATTCCTATAGAGCTTAAAAAATTGGAAGGGCAGGTGATCCGTGCGATTAGCCGTCGTGCGAAATACTTACTGATCGAGACAAACACAGGTACAGCCATTGTTCACTTGGGCATGTCTGGGTCTTTACGTGTCCTAGATGCCGACTTTCCGCCAGCAAAGCACGATCATGTGGATCTCAAACTAAGTAGTGGAAAAATACTACGTTATAACGATCCGCGTCGTTTTGGGGCATGGTTGTGGTGTGCTCCTGGCGAGTCACATGCTGTACTAGCAAACATGGGGCCTGAGCCTTTAACTGAAGAGTTCAACGCGGAGTATGTAGCGGAGAAAGCTAAAAATAAGCGTGTTGCTGTCAAGCAGTTCATCATGGACAACAAAGTCGTGGTTGGTGTCGGGAACATCTACGCGAATGAGTCGTTGTTTAAATCTCGAATTCACCCTTCAAGGCCCGCAGGTAAGCTGACTTCTCAAGAGTGGGGGGTACTTGTTGAAAATATCAAAATGACACTTGAGATTGCCATTACGCAAGGTGGGACTACGCTGAAAGACTTTGCGCAAGCCGATGGAAAGCCGGGTTACTTCGCACAAGAGTTATTAGTTTACGGAAAAGCCGGAGAGCCATGCCCAGAATGCGGCGAACGACTTCAAGAGCTAAAAATAGGGCAGCGTAATACCTTCTTTTGTAGTGAGTGTCAGAAGTAAGTCGAGCTATTATCTAGCTTAAGTTGTTGTAATCTTGCGCTCGAGCCTCAATAATTCAATCAGTTTCGAATAACTTAGTAAATTATATGAAAGTCATTTATCCGGGCACTTTTGATCCAGTGACTAATGGTCATCTCAATCTAATAGAACGCACTCACGAAATGTTTGATGAGGTTGTGATTGGCGTAGCCGCAAGCCCATCGAAGAACACCATGTTTTCATTGGAAGAGCGCGTTGCACTGATGCAGGACGTTGTAGCGCATTTACCTGGTGTGACGGTAAAGGGGTTCTCCGGGTTATTAGTGGATTTCGCGAGAGATGAGCAAGCTAAGGTTCTTATTCGTGGTTTGCGAACAACGGTAGACTTTGAATACGAGTTTGGACTGACCAACATGTACCGAAAGCTATTACCAGGTATCGAAAGTGTATTTTTGACACCTGAAGAAGAGTTTGCGTTTCTATCGTCGACTATCGTGAGAGAAGTGGCCATTCATGGCGGAAGTATCGATCAGTTCGTTCCCAAGCCAGTAGCCATCGCGATTGGGGAAAAACTGAATGAAAGACAGTAAATTCCCTTATTATTTCTCAAACGCTCTCTCGATACTTATCCCTCGTTTTGTATATCGAGCACAAGCAAAGCGTTTACTTTCGAATTTAACTGAAGCCGAGAAGCAACTCTGCCTTGAGCGGGTGAACTATTACAACAAGTGTGAAACGCCGTTTTCAGTCGATAGCCGAGAACAAAGTTACGCGACTGTCGATACATTCAAAAAAACGAAAGGTTGGACGTATTTTTTCGATCTTCGCCAAGTTGTACGCTATTTCCCTTCCAGTTTTGCGTTTAACTACATCAACGGTGATGTTACACACATTCCCAATGTACCGAGCTTTATAAAAAGCCGCCCTATTTTTGGTAGCAACCAAAATTCAGTGGTATTGAAACTCAACCAAGTTCGTCATTTTAAATTTGTTGATGATCCTATTCGCTATCAAGATAAAAAGGACATGGTCGCTTGGCGTGGTGTGGGTTTTCAGCCTCATCGTCAAAAGGTGATTCATGCGTTCTACAACCATCCGCAATGCAACATTGGCCAGACCCGCCCGGTAGAAGGGCAGCCTTGGGAAAAAGGCTTTATGAGCATTGAGGAGCAACTTCAATACAAGTTCTTGTTGTGTATAGAAGGCAATGATGTGGCCACCAACCTTAAGTGGGCTATGTCGTCTAACTCCTTGGTTATTATGTCAAAGCCAAAATATGAGACTTGGTTTATGGAAGGTAAGTTAGAGGCTGGTGTCCACTATGTTGAAGTGAAGGATGACTATTCGGATTTGCCCGAAAAGATGGACTATTATCTAGCGAATGAGCAAGAAGCATTAGCGATCATTGAAAATGCGCACCAGTGGGTTGAGCAGTTCAAAGATAAACGTAAAGAGCGTTTGATCTCATTGATGGTTGCCGATAAGTACTTCGCTTTATCTCAGCAAAAATAAAAAAGGGGCGTTTCGCCCCTTTTTTATAATCTTAAGCTTCTAGAAATTGTTCAACACCATTCTCACAGCGTTTAAGCTTGTTTTTAATGGTGTTCTCTAAAATCTCGTCATTTTGTCCGAGTGACGCACGAGAGTTTTCTACGTGGTACAAGTGGTAGCCTACACCTGCGAATTTTAGGTAAAGACGTGACTTACCCGCATTCAACATGCGATGAACAAACTCGCTGTCTTCGCGTCCCCATCCAACAAAATCTTGGTTGAAGCCATTCACCTCGATGACATCTTGTCGCCAAAACGCCATGTTGCAACCGCGAGTGGCTTTATCGTTATTGCGCTCGTAAGAGAACCATTTCGATAGCAAAGCGTTGGTGATGCAGTTTTTACGATTGCGAATGCCTTTGCTGAAGATAGAAGGTACTAAGCCGTTTTCCATGATGGCCTTGCTGCAGTTTTCATCCGTTAACACACGTCCACCCTGTACAAACCAATTTGGCTTTGCGACTTGCTTATGTGATTCAATAAACGTTTGAGACAATACCATGTCGCCATCAATCATGATGAGGTAGTCACCTGATGCTTTTGCGATAGCACGGTTGCGGCTCATTGAAAGTTGAAAGCCATTATCTTCGTGCCAGCTATGAATAAGTGGTACTGGAAAGCCGTCACGCAGTTGGTCGATCATTGCTTTGGTATCGTCTCGAGAACCGTCATCTGCAACGATGACTTCATCAGGCAAAACGGTTTGACGTTTCACGCTTTCTAACACCGCTTTTAATGCTTCTTTCCAGTTGTAAGTGGTGATAATTAAAGTCGTTTTCATGATTTTTTTGCCTGTTCACGTAAGTAGAGGTCGATATATTTTACAAAAGTAGAGTGCATGCTTAGCCAAGCTAGAATGAAGCCATGCTTGCCATCAAGGAAGCCTCGTTTGAGCACATACATCTTCAAAAAGCTAGCAAGAGCGTGAACGATAGCGGTCGTTAAACCCGCTTTCTTTTTACCTTCACGTTCATCCGTCCAGGCCTTGAGGTAGCCAGTGGTTTTATTGATGTAATGATGAAGGTGCTCGTAAGTGTAGTGATGCAGTCGACCATCCAGTTTTTCAATTTGATAGTTTTTCTCATCAACTTTTTCATGAACGAGCGAATCATTATATTGCGTATATTCGGTGCGATATAAGCGCACAATCCAGTCTGGAGACCAACCAGAATGGTAGATGAACTTACCAAACGCTGAGCTTAGTCGGTTAAGCTTGTATAAAACGTTCGGCTTATTGGCTGATACCGCGTGTAAGATACTTTCTTTTAGCTCTGGAGTGACTTGTTCGTCTGCATCAAGCCATAAAACGTAGTCTGCCGTAACGTATTGCTGCGCAAGTTGGCGCTGTTTACCGAATCCTGGCCAATCTAGGTTGGTGTAAAACTTATCTGTGTATTGTCGGGCGATTTCTTCGGTACGATCAGTGCTGCCCGAATCTAGAAGGACAATCTCATCGACCCAATCTTTTACTGTGTCTAGACAAGCTTGTAAGTGCTTCTCTTCATTTTTTACAATTAAGGCAACGGCTAAGGTTGGTTTGGACAAGGTCATTTCCTTCTTAACAAATCAAGACAGTAAGTTTACTGGTATTGAGGATACAAATCTTCTAAGACTTGATCGAACATGCTCATTACTTGAGTGTTAGTAATGCGGTTCATTGCCGTTTCATCTTTAGCGCGAGTTCGCCAGCTTAACTCGTGACTGTTTTTGCCTGTTTCCGCAAAGATCGTTGCTTCATACACTGAGACAACGTATTTTAGATAACGGTAAGGTCCTACTCGCAGCGGATTATGGTGTGCATAGAGCCCGATGATTGGCGTTTTCATTGCATTCGCCATGTGTGCTGGTCCGGTATCGGGGGCGATGACCATTTCAACCTTATCTATTAACGCAAGCATTTGCAGAATTGAACTTTGTCCAACTAAATTTAGACACGGTTCTTCCAAGCGAGATTGAATGGTCTCTGCCAGGTCCAATTCTACCTGAGCAGGGCTGCCTGCCAGAATCACGTTCCAGCCTTTTGCTCTGGCGTGATGAATCACATCCACATAACCTTCCGCGTTCCAGTTTTTATAAGCTTTGCTCGCACCAGGCACAATCAGCAGGTTAGGTTTACTACGAGAAATATGAGACTCTGCCCAAGCTTGGTCGTGGTCTGAATAAGAAAGTACCCAGTCCAGTTCTGCCTTTGGTACCCCAATTTGATGGGCAAAGGCCATTAAGCCATCTGCGACATGCAGAGATTGCGGGGAAGGCACTTTGACATTGGTAAATAGCGTCTGAAAATCTTGGCTTCTATCAGAAGAGAAACCAAGTTTGTATTTTGCTTTAATGCCCAACGTCGCGACACTCGCTCGAATCGCGTACTGCATATGCAATAGCGCATCAAACTCTCTGCCTTTCAGCTGTCGCCAAAGCGATTTGTAGCCATCGAGTCCTGCTTTTTTATCAAAAACAATCACTTCTACGCCATCAATGGCGGCTAATAACTGGGCTTCTAGTTTACCCGTTATCCAAGTAATCTGGGTCGAAGGCCAGTGTTTCTGAATAGCTTGAACGGTGGCGATGGTATTGCAAACGTCTCCAATAGCGGACAAACGCAAGATGCATAATGACGATGGGGCAGAAGTGAACATAATTATTGTCTGATTCGATGAATAGAGGCAGGTAAATTATGCAGACATCCCCAATAAATGTAAAATACACGGCTCGAATATAGCTAAGTACTGATAAGTGTTCTGCAATGTCAAAGATAACACCGCATCAATCGCAAGAATCTGGCAAACCGGGTAATACCGGGCTAAAGCGCATCGTTAAAGCGACGGGTTATTCGATCCAAGGATTAAAAGCGGCTTTTAAGCATGAAGCCGCCATTCGACAAGAGTTGGCTCTGTTGAGTATCGCTGTGATTTTGGCTTGGTTAGTGGATGTCGGCATGGTTGAGCGTATCTTAATGATCGGGGTCGTGGTGTTAGTCTTGATTGTAGAGCTTGTGAATTCAGCTATTGAGGCTGTGGTTGATCGTATCGGTATTGAGCGGCATGAACTCAGTGGTCGAGCTAAAGACATAGGCTCTGCTGCCGTTATGGTTGCATTGGTGTTCGCCGGATTTACTTGGTTGTATATATTAGCCAGCCGATATTTAGGCTAGAGGGTAAGCGCGTGACTCAACAGTATCAAAACAACAACCAAATGATCTGGTTTGATGACGAGATCATTACAGACCCTAGCCAACCGATATTTGATGCGGAATACTGGCAGTCCTTAGACAAGGTGGTTGGCAGTGCGACGGGTAGAGGCACGACTTGGTTTATCCAACTAGAGAACATGCAAGCAGCACTGCGTCATTACCGTCGTGGCGGTTTGTTTGGGAAGTTGGTTAACGATCATTATTGGTTCTCTGGCTGGGATAACACCCGTTGTGCGCAAGAGTTTCAGCTTTTGTTGGCGCTAATTGAGGCTGGGGTGCACGTTCCTCGTCCAATTTCAGCAAGAGCCGTAAAGTCAGGGCTCTTCTATCAAGCTGATTTATTAAGTGAGCGAATCCCAAACGCCAGAGATCTGGTTAGTATCTTGCAAGAACAATCGTTATCGGCAGAAATGTATCAGAAAATAGGGCAAGAAATTGCCAAGATGCATCAGGTTGGCGTTAACCATACCGACTTGAATATCCACAATATCTTGATCGACGACAAAGATAAGGTATGGATTATCGATTTTGATAAGTGTCGTTTTGAAACTTCTGGTGATTGGAAAGATCAAAATCTAAATAGACTCCTGCGTTCATTTAATAAAGAGCGTTTAAAGCGACAGATTATTTGGCAAGAATCCGATTTTGAACACTTTCAGGACGGTTATGCTTCTCAATCTTAATTGAGTTTTTTATCATTTTATATTGATTGCCCTAAGTAAGCCTTTCTTGTGTCCAACGACGCTCGAGTGAGTCCATAAATTACAATCATAAGTATTCATGTGTATCTGATGACACACAAATTAACGTAGGTAACATTCGTGAAGAAAATATTAGTAACCGGTGGAGCTGGTTTTATCGGCTCAGCTGTTGTCCGACATATCATTCGTGACACTCAAGATACTGTTATCAATTTAGATAAACTGACCTACGCAGGGAATCTAGAGTCATTGGTTGATGTCTCAGATAGTGAACGTTACTACTTCGAGCAAGTGGATATCTGTGACCGAGCTGAACTAGACCGCGTGTTTTCAGAGCATCAACCCGATATGGTGATGCATTTAGCGGCTGAGTCTCATGTCGATCGTTCTATTGATGGTCCTGCTGCTTTTATTGAGACCAACGTGATGGGCACTTACCATTTGCTTGAAGCGGCGCGTCAATATTGGTCGAACCTAGATGAAGCGCGCCAATCGGCATTCCGTTTTCATCATATTTCTACGGACGAAGTGTACGGCGATTTAGAGGGGACGGATGATTTGTTCACCGAAACCACTTCATACGCGCCGAGTAGCCCATATTCCGCATCTAAAGCGTCGAGCGATCATCTGGTTCGCGCTTGGCAACGTACTTATGGCTTACCGACACTTGTCACCAATTGCTCAAACAACTATGGCCCGTACCACTTCCCAGAGAAGTTGATCCCTCTGATGATTTTAAATGCCCTCGACGGCAAGCCGTTGCCTGTGTATGGCGATGGTATGCAAATCCGAGATTGGCTGTTTGTGGAAGATCATGCACGCGCGCTGTACAAAGTGGTCAACGAAGGTGAAGTCGGTGAAACCTACAACATTGGTGGCCATAACGAAAAAGCCAACATCGAAGTGGTGAAAACCATTTGTGCTTTGCTTGAAGAGTTGCGTCCAGAAAAACCGGCCGGGGTCGAGTCTTATGAATCTTTGATCACTTATGTCAAAGATCGCCCTGGTCATGATGTGCGCTACGCAATTGATGCCACCAAGATCGCTCAAGAGCTTGGCTGGACGCCAGAAGAAACGTTTGAAAGCGGTATTCGCAAAACCGTGGAATGGTACCTCAATAATCAGCAATGGTGGCAACGCGTGCTTGATGGTTCATACAGTTTAGAGCGATTAGGAGCGGGCGAATAATGAAAGGCATTATTTTAGCAGGTGGCTCGGGCACTCGCCTTTACCCTATAACACGCGGTGTCTCTAAGCAGTTACTGCCGGTTTATGACAAACCAATGATTTATTACCCGTTGTCGGTACTCATGCTTGCGGGTATTCGTGAAATCTTGATCATCACCACGCCAGAAGACCAGGAGGGTTTTCAGCGCCTATTAGGTGATGGTTCAGAGTTTGGCATTGAGTTGCAATACGCGATTCAGCCAAGCCCAGACGGCTTAGCCCAAGCCTTCATCATTGGCGAAGAATTCATTGGCGATGACTCAGTATGTTTAGTGCTGGGTGACAACATCTTTTATGGGCAGGGGTTCACTCCTATTCTTCAGCAAGCTGCGATGAAGAGCCGTGGTGCGACGGTATTCGGTTATCAGGTTAAAGATCCTGAGCGATTTGGCGTTGTAGAATTTGATGCCAATATGCAGGCGATTTCAATTGAAGAAAAACCAGTAAAGCCTAAATCCAATTATGCTGTCACTGGGCTGTATTTTTATGATAACCGAGTCGTCGAATTGGCAAAAAAAGTTAAACCTTCAGCTCGTGGTGAGTTAGAGATTTCGACGCTAAACCAGATGTACCTTGAGCAAGGTGACCTGAATGTTCAATTACTAGGGCGAGGTTTTGCTTGGTTAGATACTGGAACACATGAAAGCCTGCATGAAGCCTCTTCGTTTGTTCAAACCATTGAGAATGTTCAAGGCCTGAAAGTTGCCTGTTTAGAAGAGATTGCGTGGCGCAATGGGTGGTTAACAAGGGACCAGCTACTATCTATTGCAAAACCGATGCAAAAAAATGATTACGGACGTTACCTTTCCGAGTTAATCACCGAACAAAAATAGCACTACTCGTTAGTTGCAATGAGATATTAAATGATGAGCAATGAAATTGTTCCTGTAACAAAACCATATCTACCGTCAAAAGATAAGTATAAACAATATGTTGATCGTGTGTACGAGAGCGGTTGGTTGACCAATAGTGGTCCTCTCGTTAAGGATTTAGAATCTCGACTAGCTGAGTATCTTGGTGTTAAGCATGTTATATTGGTTGCAAATGGCTCATTAGCACTTCAGGTTGCTTATAAGGCATTAAATCTTACAGGAGAGGTGATCACAACACCTTTCTCTTTTGCTGCGACTACAAGCACGCTTAGTTGGGAAAACTTAACACCCGTTTTTTGTGATATTGAAAGTGATACCTTTAATATAAATCCTGATTTAATTGAAGACCTTATTACAGAAAAAACGTCAGCAATAGTACCGGTGCACGTGTTTGGTAATCCATGTAAAGTCAATGAGATTCAAGCTATAGCAAACAAGCACGGTTTAAAAGTTATCTATGATGCCGCTCATGCCTTTGGTGTGGATCTAAATAAAGAAAGTGTATTAACGCACGGTGATATAAGTACATTAAGTTTCCATGCTACAAAGTTATTCCACACGATAGAGGGTGGAGCTGTGATTACGCAATGTGATGAGCTAGCAGCTAAAGTACGCACTATGATTAACTTTGGAATAACGGGACCGGATTCAATAGAAGGTGTTGGAACCAATGCCAAGATGAATGAGTTTGAAGCCGCTATGGGTCACTGCGTTCTAGATGATATAGAAAGTATCATGACTAAGCGAAGAGGCTTATGGCAAAGTTATCAAACTCACCTTTCTGATGTTTTCCAAATGCAACATTGGTTGGATAGCTCAAAACCTAATGGTGCGTATGTACCAATTGTGTTTGATTCGGAGCCGTCATTACTTAAAGCTAAGGCTGATTTGGAAGCGAATAACATCTTTCCAAGAAGGTACTTTTATCCGAGTTTAGATCTCGTTGATAGTTATGGTCATGAAGGAACTCCATGTGAGGTTAGTCGCTCGATCAGTAAAAGAATCTTATGCTTGCCTATATATTTTGATTTGCGTGAATCAATGGTAAGTACAATAAAACAAATACTTAAAAAATAATGAATGGTTGCAAAAAGAGAGTATAAGATGAGAAATAGCATCCTGAAGTATCTACAAGCATCGTCGCTGAAATATCCAGAAAATAATTGTGTTTCGGATTCGAGCCACTCTTTGACTTATGCAGAAAGTACAGCAAAGTCATATGCTATTTCATTGCAACTAAGAGAACAGGGAAGTTTAAACAAGCCGATTGTCGTGTTTGCGAAAAAGTCTGTAAACGCACTGTCCATGATCTTTTCTGCGACAATGGCTGGAGGAATTTACTGTCCAGTAGACATTAACTCGCCTAAAGAGCGACTACTAAAGATCTTATCTAACCTTCAAGACTGTATTGTTCTTTATGATGAAACGTCAGGAAATGTATTAAATTCATTAGAACTAGATAGTTCAATTTCAACTATTAATATCGATGAAATACCGGCATCTAAGCTACCTATACAAGATATTTGGGTTGATATCGAAAAGTTTAATCAAGCCGTTATTGATAGAGACCCATGCTATATAATTTTTACTTCAGGCTCTACGGGCACACCCAAAGGTGTCACTATTTGCCATTCTAGTGTTATTGATTATATTGACTGGGCTAATTCTGCCTATGAAGTGAGCAAGGTTGATATTATTGGTAGTCAAGCACCACTATTCTTTGATAACTCGACTCTAGACATCTATTTGGCGCTGTCGAATGCGGCAGAGTTGCACGTTATCCCTGAAAGCGTGTTTATTTTTCCTCAGAAAACACTTGAATATTTAAAAGAAAAAGCAATAACGACGATCTTCTGGGTTCCTTCATTGCTTGTAAATATTGCGAATCTTAAGTTACTTGATCAGTTTCAATTGCCATGCTTGAAGAATGTATTTTTTGCTGGGGAAGTTATGCCAGCGAAGACGATTAAGTACTGGTTAGATAAGCATCCTAATGCTCATTACTCTAACTTGTACGGACCAACAGAAATTACCGTTGATTGCACCTACTATGATGTGCCGTCAGACTGGGACGGGGATAGCTTACCTATAGGGATACCTTGCCATAACTCAGGCATTTTAATCCTAGACGAAAACGACCAGCGTAATGATGAAGGTGAATTGTGCGTTCGAGGCTCTAGCTTAGCGCTTGGTTATTGGGCTAACTCAGAAAAAACAGAAGAGGTATTTTGTCAAAACCCTCTTCAAGATAAATACATTGATATGATCTATCGTACCGGAGACTTGGTTAGACTTATTGATGGTTTAATTTATTATATTGGTAGAAAAGACTTCCAGATTAAGCACAATGGCTATCGTATAGAACTTGGTGAAATTGAGTCTCAGATCATGGAGCTAGATGCTGTCGAACAGTGTGTTGTTGGTTATTTATCAGAAGATAAAGTGCTTTATTCTTTTGTTCAATGCAGTAGTTCAATGAGTGAAGTTGAGCTTAAAGTTGCACTGACGAAACGTTTACCAAAGTACATGATTCCAAGCAAGATTGGCTTTGTACAAGAAATGCTTTTTACGCCAAATGGTAAGTTAAATAGAAAAGCTTTTTCAGAGAAAGCGCTACAAGAATTTGTAAAGGTTAAATAGTAGTATGTGTGAAAAAATTATAGCAATCCTAACCACAATGAAACCAGAACATGAGTTTGCTAAAGATACTGAACTTTTTGAGTCAGGTCTGTTGGACTCTTTTGATTTGTTAGTCCTAGTAAGTGAGATCGAAGCTCAGCTAGCTATTTCAATCCCTGGTGAAGGTTTGGTTCCTGAGAATTTTGTTTCGCCGCATGTTATTGGTGAGTATCTTAAAAAGATTCAAGGTTAACTTATGAAAAGTGACATTGGCAATATCTCGCTGAAAGGGATAATCGCAGCCGTCCCAAAGCATATTTCTTACTTTGATGATGAGATAAAAAACTACTCACACACAGAGCAGAGCTCTAAAAAGCTGAAGAAGCTAATGGGATACAATCAACATCATGTTGTTTCAAAAGAAACGGCGCTCACTGATATGATTTTTCCTTTGCTTGAGGACCTGTCAACCACTCTTGGGTGCGACTATCAGGATGTGGATGGAATTTTGGTGGTAACTCAAACCCCTGATTACCCTATTCCATCAACGGCTTCGATAGTACATGGTGCTTTTGACTTTAAAACCGATTGTTATTGCATGGACATCAACGATGGTTGCAACGGTTATATTCGAGGTTTGTTTGAAGCTTCGAGCCTAATTCGTAATAGTGATGCGCAAAAAGTTTTGCTAATTGCTGGTGATGTTTTAAGCCGTAAGGTTTCTTTAAAAGATCGTAATTCATACCCTCTTATTGGGGATGCAGTTACTATCTCTTTAATAGAAAAAAGAGCGGAAAATGTGAAGGCTCCTCTTGAGATCAAACATGATGGTAAAGGAGCGAAAGCTTTAATGATCCCATCTGGTGGTATGGTACACCCTTGTACGTCTGATACTGCCACTCTTGCCGAGGACGAGGAAGGGAATTGGCGTTGCTCTGAACATTTGGTCATGCAAGGTAGAGACGTTTTTACGTTTACTCAAACAACGGTAATCAATTTTATTAAAGAGTTTATTGAAACGAACACAAAACCAGAAGAGATTGACTACTTTTTCTTTCATCAAGCAAATAAGTTTATCTTGGATCGTTTCCGTTCAGCACTGAAGGTAACGGAAGAGCAGTTACCTTCAGAGGTAGTGACTATTTATGGTAACTCTTCGTCCGCAACTGTTCCAATGTCGATTTTATCATCTTGGATGAAGAATTCGGGCTTTGAGGGTAAAAAAGCACTATTATCAGGCTTTGGTGTAGGTCTGAGTTGGGGGGCGACCTTGGTTGATCTCAATGAACTTACACTATGTAAACTAATTAAGTTGGATGTATAAATGACTGTTTTTTTGGAAGAACTAGCTGAGATCCTAGAGTTGGAAGTAGAAGAGCTAACTCCTGATTTTGAATATCAAGAAACGGGAGAGTGGGACTCTTTAGCCCAATTGTCTCTTATCACTTTATTCGCAGATGAATATCAAGTAGAAATTGGGCACGGTGATTTAATTGAACGAAAAACTGTGGGTCAATTGCTCGAGCTACTTCCTCAGTAATTTCGATGAAAAGAAAAGTTCTTATCACAGGAGCGACTTCAGACATTGGCTTGAGTATTGCTCACAAACATGTTCAAGAGGGAAACTTTGTGATCCTTCTTGGACGTAATAAAGAGAGCCTTAAAATCGCAGAGGAATCTTTAGGAAAAGATTCCTCTGCCGCTTATGTTTGGGATTTGAAGTCTCCTTCATCATTAAAACCGCTGTTGAAAAAGATCGTTACTGAGCAAGGTAAAGTTACCGATCTTATCTGTGCTGCGGGCTACCATAAAATCTTGCCGTTGAAGTTAGTATCGGATGAAGAGCTTCTTTTGACTATGCAAACGAATGTGAATAGTCACTTGCTCCTTTGCCAGCTTTTTTCGAATGCTTTGTATTCAGATAAGTCTCAGGATAGAAGTATTACACTGATTTCTAGCATTGCCCATTTCGTTGGTGAGCCAGGATTAGTTGCTTATTCTGCAGCAAAAGGTGCATTGATTTCTGCAAGTAAATCAATGGCTAGAGAATTAGCTCCGCGTAAAATCAGAGTAAATACCGTTTCGCCTGGGTGGGTTGAGACCAAGCACACAAAAGATGTAGCGGTTGATTTGGGCGAAGCAGCGCTTGAAAAGTTACATAACCTATATCCTTTAGGTTTAGGCAAACCTGAAGATGTTGCAGAGGCCTGTTATTTTTTGAGTAGCAGAGCGTCTCGCTGGGTGACTGGTTTAGATCTTGTGATTGATGGAGGGCGCAGTGTCTAAATTAAAGTTTGAAACCGTAATCGTGATCGGTTTTGGTAAGATAGCTCAAGACGTAGCTTCCAAGCTTCTTCAATATGATGTGACGCTGAAATTGTTACAGACAGAGATGCAACCTTTTTCTACTCTTGAGTCATTTGCGCAAAAACACGACGTCGCATATCAATTTAAGCATACGAAAGAAGAAATCGAGTCTTCGTTACTCAGGTGGCTATCTGGTAATACATTAATCATCAGTGCGAATAATAACTACCTTTTTAAAGGGAAGTTACTGACTTTAAAGAATGTAACTATTATCAATTTTCATAATGCACTTTTACCAAATTTACGAGGAAGAAACGCACCTAGTTGGGCTATTTTTCATCAATTAGAAAAAACAGGTGTCACTTGGCATTATGTTGATGAAGGTGTAGATACTGGTGAGGCTATTGCTTTTTCGGACGTGTTAGTTGATAAGCATGACAAAGCATATCAGGTTGCTCATAAATGTATGCATGCAGGACTGGAAGCCTTTTCAAACGTAATTGATGAATTGTTGCAAACAGGAAGTACTCCTTGCTTGGCTAAACAGCCATTGAGGTATGACTATCTGTACCTGTCCAAAGATATTCCCGGAAATGGCTGGCTAGATATAAAACAATCAACGCTTGAGAACTATCGCATATTGAGAGCATTAGATTATGGACCATTTAAAGTTTTTCCTAAGGCTCTAATTGATAATGATGGTGATAGATACTCTGTACGTGCTTATCAGTTTATTGATGAACCAAACGATAAATCTGTAAATAGTAGTGAAAATAGCATCGTGATAAATGATGAGTTTGGCTTGTTAAAAATACATGTTGAAAAAATCGAGATTGAGCAGGGATAAATAATGTCTAATCCAATTATTATATTTGGAGCTAGCGGTCTAGCTGCGGAAGTGTACAGCTGGATACAAGATGTAAATGATATTCGTGAACGTTTCTTGTGCTTTTGTGTGACTGACGAATATTTTGTATCAGGAACAACATTTTATGGTCACGAAGTAAAATCAATCTCCATGCTAGATGATCTTGAACAGTTTGATTTTATTTTGGCATTTGGAGGGGAAGGTTATGCTCGCGCTAGTATTGCCGAAATGCTAAAAGATAAAGGCGGCAATGCTATCTCGTTTATTCACCCTAGTGTTGTGTTGAGTCCATTTTCTTTGATAGGTGAGGGTGTAATTATTAACCCAAACTGCAGCATCTCTCCTGGTGCAGTTATTGGTGACTTTTCGCTTATCAACTGTAATTGTGCTATTGGACATGATGTCAAAATTGGTCGCTATACCTCTTTACTAGGAAGCAATACCATCAATGGTTATGTAGAAATTGGTGAGAGAGTATTGATTGGCTCCGGAGCAACTATCCACCCTAAAGTTAAAGTAGCAGATGATGCGACAGTTGGCATGGGGTCTGTCGTATTTACCAAAGTGAGGTCAAATACCACTGTTCTAGGTAATCCTGCTAAAAAGATATAACTCTTCTTAATTAAATAAAGTAGAAGACAGAGGAATAAAATGTCCACCAAAGTCTCGGTTATTTGTACTTGCTATAATCACGAAAAATATATTGAGCAGACACTTTTATCTATACTTAATCAGACAGTAGACTTTGAATACGAGTTGCTTATACATGATGATTGCTCTCCTGACAATAGTCGAAAAATTATCGATAGAGTTTTTAATGAGTATTCTGGGAAATGCCAAATAAAGAGAATTTATCCAGAGGAAAATATATATTCTAAAGGATCATCAGCTGTACTTTTTAACATGTTGCCTCATGTTGATGGGGAGTTCATAGCTTTTTGTGAAGGTGATGACTATTGGGTTGATGACAACAAGCTTCAAAAACAGCTTGAAGCTTTGGCAAGCCATAAGGATATTAATGCTTGTTTTCATCCTTCTTTGACTTTGCTAAAAGACCAGTTGGTTGACAAGAAATACGGATACCAAGGCGATTTAGAAAAGAAAATATCTTATCAGTATGTCATTAAGAAGGGCGGAGACACTATGCCTATGGCATCGATGTTTATTAGAAAAGAGCCGTTTTTTGACCTAATTTATCAACATGAAGACTTTTTCAAGCTTTATGGCGAGCACTCTGTGTTGCAGATTATCAATAGTATCGAGCAAGGCGCCTGGTACCTCCCTGAAAAAATGTCGGTTTATCGTAGCATGCATGAGGGCTCTTGGAGTCTCCAGCAAGCAAAAGACCCAATGGCAGAAGACCGAGAGTTTGAACAATATAAAATCCGTATTCTTGGTTTGAACAAGATCTATCACTATAAGTATTGGACATGCTTTTTAGGTATATATCTGAAAAAATCGAAAAAACACTACCTAAAGAAAATAAAGCGTTGGTTTAAAACTAAAGCTTAAAATAAAGCCGAGTTAATACTCGGCTTTTTTAGATAGAAGAGGTGGCTGTGGCGGTACGTTGTAAGGAGCCTGAGTTTGCTAAAATAAAATGAACAAGCTCTGACGTGATGCGCTCATGAGCTGAGACGTCTTTAATTAGAGCCATGATAGCTCTTGCCAGTTCATCCTCATTTTTCACAATTTTGATGAGGTTGTTCTGCTTCATTTCATGTACGATTTCTTTGAAGTTAAAGAAGCTTGGACCATTGATAATAGGGACGCCCAAAGCAGCAGGCTCTAGCACATTGTGCCCACCAACCTTATCTCCAATTAGGCTTCCACCCATAAAGCAGATGTCCGCTGCGCCCATCAACGTTAGCATCTCACCCATTGTATCGCCGAGATATACTTGAGTATTCGTCTCTACTGCATGCGTTGAAGTACGACGCACAGTGTTAAAGCCTTGCTGTTGGCAAAGCGTGAATACATCATCAAATCGTTCTGGATGGCGAGGAACCAAAACGAGTAAAGCATTTGGATGAGATTTTAAAACTTGTCTATGTGCATCTAATACCTGTTCGTCCTCGCCTTTGTGGGTGCTAGCGGCAATCCAAATCGGACGATCGTCTCCAAGCTGGGCTCGAAGCTGCTGTCCTTGCTGTTTCACTTGCTCTGATATTTGAATATCGAACTTAATAGAACCGGTAACGGATAGTTTCTTTTTCTCGACGCCTAAGCGTTCAAAGCGCTCGGCATCTGAAGCTGTTTGGCAGAGTACTTGAGTTAGGCATGGATGAAGTTGGTTAAAAAGCCGCTGTATTTTGGCGTAGTTCTTACACGATTTTTCAGATAGGCGCGCATTCACGACAGTTATAGGGATACCCGCTTTGTGAACATTGTGAAGCGTGTTTGGCCACAGCTCAGTCTCAATGATCAACATCTGTTTTGGTTGCACTGCTTTAAGAAAACCTTTGATAGCGAACCCAAAGTCAATTGGCATATAGCGGTGTTCAACTAAATCACCCAACTTAGCAATCTGTTCAGCTCCGGTACTTGTTGTTGTAGTAACTAGAATAGATTGTTCGGGGTTTTGTTCCTTAAGGGCTTTGATTAAAGGTGTTGCTGCTATGCTTTCACCAACAGATACGGCATGTATCCAAATAGGTTTGTCGTTGCTTTTTAGCTTGGGAGTTATGCCAAAGTGCTCTCTCCAGCGAGAGCCGAACTTAGGCTTATTTGGTTTGCTCTTGTACAAACCAAATAAAAGCAGCGGTGATGCTAGAGCGAGTAGTAAGGTATAAACAATACGAACTAACATGAGCTTATCGTAATGGCGTCAAGTTTTTGGATACTATCTAGCACTTGCTTAGGCGAAAGTTCTGTCAAGCACTTAAGGTGTTTGTATTGACATTCACGCTGGAAACAAGGGCGACAATCAATATCGGTATGAACAATCTCCACTTTTTCTGCGAGTGGGGGGGTGTACTTCGGTGAAGTTGAGCCATACACGGCAACAACATTACAACCAACCGCAGCAGCCACATGCATTAAGCCTGAGTCATTCGCGACAACAGCCTTGCATGCAGCAAGTAGATCGACCGCTTCAATTAAGCTGGTTTGGCCTGCTAGAACATGAATGTTCTCATGGAATTGCGTCGGGACAAGTGCGCGGATATTGTTACAAGTCTCTAAGTCTTTTTGAGAACCAAACAACCAGATTTGATGCCCAGATCGAGCCATTTGCGTCGCAACTTCAGCGTAGTGTGTTTCGGGCCATTTTTTGGCAGGACCAAACTCTGCTCCTGGGCACAGTCCAATGATTGGTTGGTCTTGCGTTAAGTTGAACTTTTTGAGCGTGGCTTGTTGCTCGGCCGCGTTGATTGCAAGGCGTGGGCGGGGCAAGGTTTCAAGCCCGCCAAGGGAGTTGGAGTCCACCATCTCTGCTTTTGGATAAGCTAATGCTACATAGCGTTCTACCATGTATTGAAAAGACTTCATGTTGGGGCGTAAGTCATTCAATAAACCATAGCGCATTTCTCCCTTCCAGCCAGTACGAAGAGGAATGTTGGCAAACCATGGGATCAGTGCTGATTTCGCCGATTTAGGCAAGATATAGGCGTGGTCATATTGCTTTTCACGTAATGATTTACCAATTTCCCTGCGGCCTAATAAGTTAAATTCACCATGACCGATAGGCATTTCAATCGCTTGGTGGATTTCAGGCATACGCTCAAGAATCGGTTTACACCATCCTGGAGCGATAACGTCAATTTGGCTATCTGGATGACGTTGCTTTAATACGATATATAACGATTGCGACATTACCATATCGCCGACCCACGCAGGGCCAATGACTAAAATCTTCATGCTTTGTTTTTCCAGTATAGGAATTTCAAAATTGACTCATAAGTTCTAAAAAGTTCAGCGTATATTTTATTCGCAAGAGTCATTTTGGATTTATCTTTTCTTTTACCACCAATCGTCGAAGCAATCTCAGCTCTAGTAAAAAGATCTGGAGACACGCTGTAAACTTGGACACCATGTTTCCATGGTTTTTCCATGTAGTCATCGACTGGTTCAATAAACTCTTGAGCATGCATAACAAACTTTGAGGCTGCCTTAGGTGTGACGATATAAGCGGTGGTACCACAAGTTCCAGCAGAGTAGCCCCCTAGCATATGATTATCATCAATAGGTACGATTGGGGTGAATACACGCTTCTGAGTGGCAGACAACTTGATGTAGTCATAGTTAGAAGTCAATGGAAGGGTATGTTCGAGTACTTGCTTTAGCCCCTCTACGGGGTCGACGTTGTCTTCTAAGATGACGATCGGTTCATCAAGCTCAATACAGCGAACCCACAACTCGTAATGGCTTGCAAAACAGGCGACTTCACTAGTTTTTAATTGATACCCTTTACGGCGTAGAGTAATGGTTGGACGACTTTTTTCTGAATGAAGAAAACTGTTAACAGAGCCATCTACGGCATCAAAAAATTCAAACGTAATGCCTTGTTGTTTTAACTTTTCTTCAATACGTTCTCGGCGATCCAGCGATCGAGCCAAGCTTACGACAAATACTTTCACTGCACTTTCCAGTCGCTGTTATATCTTGGTTTAAACAAATTGTAATAGTTATTGCCGTCTTCTTGAGAGTGCAGCAACTGCAGTACCCACATGTATTGTTCGGGTTTATCACCGACAAAATATTCAATGGCTTCATTACAGGTACGAGCGTCTTGCTCTTCGCCTTTATCCAGCTCAAACGCCGGTAAAATCTCAATATCAAACGTACCGTCTTCTGTGTTCATCGACGCAAATAGAGGCAATACTTTTGAGCGTGATAGTTTTGCAATTTTGCCTAAACCAGGTAGCGTTGCTTTACGTGTGGCAAAAAAATCGACAAACACACTATGCTCTGGGCCGTGATCTTGATCGGGTAGATAATACCCCACATAGCCATCTCGAATGGATTTCAGAAAAGGCTTAATGCCACCTGAGCGTTCATAAACACGACCACCGTATTGAACTCTTTGCTTGTGCATCAGCCAGTCAGCAACATCATTCTTTTGTTTCTTCGCCATTGCAGAAACTGGCATTCCCATTGAAGCGAGCAAGATAGCAGGCACATCAATTGCCCAAGAGTGGGGAACCATTAAAATCACATTTTCGTTGTTATCAATGTGCTGTCGTAAAATGTCTAGGCCGCGAATTTGGCAACGGTTCTGAAGCCACTTTGGTGAGCGTAAACTTAGTAACCCGAAGCGAAAAAAGAACATGGCCGCTGTGTAGAGTGTTTTTTCTATCAAAGCTTCACGTTCTTGGAACGACTTTTCCGGAAAACACAGCTCAAAGTTAACCCTCGCTCGGTGAGCTGGCCCCTTGTGGGATTTCGACAGTTTTTTGGCTATGGTTTTCGCCAACCACTTTTGTAAACCCAGTGGCATTAATGATAAAGGTAAAAATAAGATAACGCCTAACCACGTGCCCCAGTACTTAGGCGACAGAAAGTGGCGCTTAAACTCAGGGTTATATGCTTTAGGGTCGAAGTCATCACGTTTTATGGTCATGGCGTGTCTAGTTACCTATTCGTGTACGGGCGAAGTGGTTTAAATGAGAAAAAAGATAGTTAGGAATGATACAGGCTATTGCATTTGAGTAAAGGTGGCAGGTTATGGTTCTACCACCTTGTGGTGCTTAACTGTTTTGGATAGTCAAGTATTCGGCAACGCCTTCTGCAACTGTCTTGAATTCAACATCACAGCCTGCGGTGCGCAGTTTGGTCAGATCCGCTTGTGTGAATTCTTGGTAAGCGCCTTTTAGGTGCTCAGGGAATGGGATGGTTTCAATTTGGCCTTTGCCATGATGCTTGATAACTGCTTTTGCTACCTCTTCAAAAGATTCAGCACGGCCAGTACCACAGTTAAAAATGCCTGATACGCCGTTTTCTAAGAACCACAGGTTTACTTTACAGACATCACCAACGTAAACGAAGTCGCGTTTGAATGATTCGCTGCCCGCGAACAATTTAGGATTTTCACCTGCGTTAAGTTGGTTGTTTAGGTGGAACGCAACTGATGCCATGCTACCTTTGTGGTCTTCACGTGGGCCATATACGTTGAAGTAGCGGAAGCCGGTGATTTGAGAAAGGGTCTCACCATGTTCTTCAGCGTCTTGCCATAGGCGACGAACGTAGTTATCAAACTGCTGTTTCGAGTAACCGTATACATTCAGTGCGCCTTCGTATTCGCGTTCTTCAACGAAAGTATCTGTATCGCCGTAAGTGGCTGCTGAAGAAGCGTATAGGAATGGAATCTCGCGATCTAAACAGTAATGAAGCAGCTCTTTAGAGTACTCGTAGTTGTTTAGCATCATGTACTTACCATCCCACTCAGTCGTTGCAGAGCAAGCACCTTCGTGGAAAATTGCCTCAATCGGACCAAAATCATCGCCCGCCATAATTTGGGTCAGAAAGTCGTCACGATCCATGTAATCTGTGATGTCCAGATCAACTAAGTTCTTAAACTTTTTGCCATTTTTTAGGTTGTCGACAACCAGGATATCGTTAATACCAGCTTCGTTTAGTGCTTTAACAATGTTGCTGCCGATCATGCCAGCGCCACCAGTTACGATGATCATAGAACTTCCACCATAGATTAAAATTTTCTCAGGAATTCTAGCAAGAAACGAAAAGTAGCGCTATTGGAAGCAGGAAGATAGGTTTGAGTCTTCTATTGCTCAGTATCTAGATATGAAAAAGGGAGCCTCAGCTCCCTTGATTACTTTATTATTCCACATCCGAACGGTTAGGTCTTTGGTACCAAGGATTTCGTTCGTCGGTTAACTCAATTAAGCTGTATTTGCGGCCGAGCTTCTGCCCTCCGTCACGAGTAAGAGGCTGCCAACTAAAGTTCGCACGATTGTTACTTGGCTTAACGGTCATGATGTCAAACGGAATCGACAAGTAGAAACCTTTAGTAAAACTACCTTCACCAAATTCATCCGCAGACAAGTCTGTAAATGAGGCAAAGGCGCCAGCAATTACGCCACTCTTGAACTGCTTAGAAACATTGATTTGTGTACCAACATCGCCAGCTAGGAACTGACCAACATCGACTTGGATCATCAAATCTTGCAGGAATTCCCATTGAGGGTAGTAGTAACCAGATACAAAACCAGTGAATCCTTTATCAATAACTTGGAACGGACGTCCATATTCTGGCACGTTTTGCCATTTCTCATCGTAAACACCGAAGTAACTTTGTGGATCACGTTGAGAAATTAAGTTGACGTCAGCGCCAATCGCCCAGTTAGCTCCTTGTGGTCGGTAAAGAAACTCGGTACCGACTCCAGCAAACATGCTCTCCAGATAACCCGCGTAGAATTGCTGATCCATGGTATTGGAATACTCTTGGAACCAAGTCAATTGTAGATTTGACATAGTTACAGCATGTTCATTTTGGTAAGCGCGGAACATGGTGCGAACACGAGGAACGGTAGTGCCATCAGGTGGAGTGACATAGATAAACTTATCGTAGTTGTTATACCAATCCCAGTATAACGAACCGCCAATTTCAAGGTTGTCCGTCAGCCAGTATGAGGCATTACCGCTTAGCCCTACACTAAAGAGGTAGAAATCTTCTGCGTTACCGAGAGTTTGAACAAGCTTAGGTGCAAAACCCCAATCAAAACGTTCAAAACCATCATAGACAGACTCTCCACTAGGCTTATTGCTAGCTTTTTCGGTTGCATCTTCTATTTTCGGATTGATGTAATTAACTTGGGCAAAGTCGCGATATTTCTCTTTGGAAATAATCGTTTGTTCGCCGACTAAGCCTCGGCTGCGTTCATTGATCGCATAGGTATCAATATCGTCAGGCATTTCATTGTGAAGTACAGCCGCCGCTTTTTCGTGTGCCTCTGTACGGTCACGATATTTCTTCTGCTCACCAACGACAGTTACTGTATTGTCATCAACATAAATACGCGTGTTTTGGTAACCAGCAATTTTGTCTAAATCTTCTGTTACGCGTTCCCAGTCAACATCAGACAGTTCTTCTGGCTGATTGCTTTCTACTTCTGGTGTTGGTGTGTCTCGCCAGAATGATGGCATGTCATTGAAATTAGTGTTTAGCGTTAAGCCCGCGACCAACGTGTCGCCGCGTTCATAACTTAAACGAAAATCGGCCATTCCGATACGGTAGAGCACACCAAAGTTCCATGGTGTATGGGGGGTCATATCAACGTCTGCGCCCACAACTGCATAGTCTGTAGAATAATCATTGCTGTCGTACTCAACTTTAAATCGTAAAGGAGTATGCAAAGTCTGGAATTCTACGCCACCAAATAAAGCCGCGGGCCCTTTGAATGCTCTTTCAAAATTAGTTGTGCCGCCTGAGTCAAGAAACTCGTCAGAACGCTCGCAGAACTTATCTCCTAACTTACAAAATGGGTTTGTTACATTATCTCGGGTACCTAAGTATCCCCAGCCCATACCAAGTGTAAAATCAAAAGTACCTAAGTTAGGGTTGGAGTAACGTTTTGTTGCCGCGATAAATTCAGCATCGAAAAGGCCTGTACCTGCGAAGTCTCGAACACCAACAGACAGTTCAGGTAGATACTGAGATTCTTGCATCAAGCGAATCTTAAAATCGATTCCTTTATCTGTGTAGTCGTTGTCTACTCCAGGAAAAGACGATGAGTATGGTAGATCCCTCACCTTGGTGTAGCGTATGGTGCTTTCTAACCAAGGTAGTACTTGTAGGGTGACGTTATAAAACAAATACTCATTACTACCGGTAACTGAAAAATTAAATTCGCCTTCATCAGACATCCTTGCGGTGGGCATCTGCATTAAACCAACACCACCGAAATCCATCTGAGAAGGGGTTAAACCTGGTGCTTCAAAAGGCACTGATTGAGCCAACACTGCTACAGGGCTCATTAGTACAATGGGTAGACAATTTGGAATGAGCTTCATAAGGCTGTATTCATGTTTATCAAAAGTTCAACGATAGCTTTATCTAAAGGTGACTTCTCAAATTTGTAAAATGGAATGTAGATAATAGTGCCAGGTGGAAGAGAGTAACTTTTTGTCTTCCAGTTTCCAATGTGCGATTGTGTTAGTTTGCCGTCAGGGTAAATAAGTACAGGAGCGTGTTCTAGATTTTTAAATAATGCTGTTTCATCATTGAATAAACTACTCAGGCTCATGTTTTCTTCAGTCGAGATAGTTTCAATTTTAGGGGTATTACCCAATACAAGTAAAGGTCTTCCTCGTTCACCAACTGAGAGAATATACTTTCCTTTTAGAAGAGGATTGTTTTTTTTATTTAAACGAATAGTATCTAAATCAATATTTGAAATGACTCTTTTAGAAGTACCAGAACGTTGAATTAAATTAAAAAGTTCCGTCTTGTTGAGCTTATATTCTTTCATCAAATCAAGGGCACGCTCTTTGCTGAGTCGAACTTGTTCTACATCAGAAGGGTTCAGAGAGAAAAGCGTAGTTGATAAGGGGTAAGTTATATAGACATTATGCTGTTCGAGAGCCGTTAAAGCTTGGTGTAGTCGTGTTGATGATGAAAACTTGAACTCTTGGTTTGAGTTGGAAAGTTTAAGAGTAAGATAATCGTCTTTTACTTGTTCTGAAGCATATAATGGGAAGTTCACAAGTATAAAGAAAAATGTAATAGTAATCCTAAACATTATTTTTTCTCCGTATACCTTTTAAGGAAAGTAATTTCAATTGGTTCCATATTAGGACCAAGGTATTGTCTTGTTTTTAGAACATTTCCCGAAGTATCAACCCAGTATCTATTCGTAATTTTAGAGTCTAAAGCTTTAAAATAAATGCTTTCTTCAAATATCTGAGCTGGAGAGTTATAGAGTGCGGTTTCTACCGTTGAAGTAATACTTTTAGATAACTGTGCTGTAGCAGAATAGTTGTAGCGATACTTAGGCATCCAATCATAAGTTAATGAATAGCTATGAATAGTATTTACTTCATTAAATTTTGGATAAGTGCCGGATATAGCAACTAGGTTGTTTTTCTGTAAGCCTATTGTTTTTATGATACGTCCGTTCTCTGTCACAATCATTGACTTATCAGCGCTGACCCATTTTAATTGTTTGGTTCCTGTGACTTTGTTTTCTTCAGCAAAAGCTAGCACAACGAAGACTTGCTTTTGAGAGCCTATTCTCAGGTATGCACTAGCATAAGGTACTTGTTTTATCTCATCGGATGTTAACTCTACATCTATATAGTTTGAGTATGCTTCTTCTACCGTTGCGGAAACATCATTAAACTTTTGCGTACAGCCCGCCATCAATAAAATTGATATAATGATCAAGAGCTTTGATTGAGTGTTACCCTCATTACTTCTCATTTTACCCATGCCGTCCTCACCTTGGGTTGGATGCAAATAAAATCGCCCTGAAAAGATCAGGGCGATTAACTTCTTTATCAGACAGTTAAGATTAGTTAGAAACTGAAGCTGAAGTAGAAGTAGAAGTAGAAGTAGAAGAGCTGTCTGAGTCAGACGCTGCTACTGCAACTACAGTTACAGCTGCTGCTGCGCCGACAGCTACAGCCGTTGTACCAGTTGCAGATGCAGATGCTACGCTAGCACTGCCTGCTTCTGTACCTGTTTCAGCGAAAGCAGAAGTAGAAGCACCTAGTGCCACTAACATTGCCAATGCGATATTTTTCATAATTATTCCTTGCAAGGTTCAATAACATCGATGTGAGGGGAAACCTCAGACTGCATTTTAGGGTATATATGCATATGTTGTAAACAGTTGCTTTAAGCCAGAGTAAACAAAAAAAGCAGGCCGAAGCCTGCTTTTGAACGAGTTATACTAAAAGTATTTAATTACTTTTTGTATTGGTCGTTGATTGATTGAACGCGAGAATCGCCTTGACGGTAGTAAGGTACGATGCTTACGTTTTCTTCATCAGCGTCAGAGATGAACGTGATGTTTAGTTTAGTTGCTTCAGTGATACCTAGAGCAGCCATAATATCAGCTTCAGAGTACTTAGTTACAGTCTTAGGAGCAGCGTTAGCTAGTGTACCAGTGTACTCATTGCCGTTGTTGTCGAAAGCAGAAATGCTTACTTCAGCAGCAGCTGAACCATGGTTAGAGTACTCAACGTTTGAAGAAAGATTCTCGTAACCTACTGGTAGGTAAGGTACATTAACTACAGATGCATCCAATTCCCACTGACCTAGATCAGCTGCTTGTGCAAGAGTTTTTGAACCTGTAGTAGTTGGACTTGTAGCTAGGTTGCCATACTCAACGTCTGCGTCGATGGCAAAGCTAGTAAGGGCGATTTTCTCACCAGAACCGTTAGTGAATGTAATAACAGTTGATTTATTAGCATCTAGAGCTGTAAGAGTAGAAGTGAAACCAGCAAGTTTAGAATCAACAATTACTGCAGCTGGGTTAGTAGCTGTTGTACCTGTGATAGCAAATGCTGTCTGATCAGCTTCACCTAGGTGTAGATCTGCAGAAACTTTGATATCTGAGTCGACAGTGAATGCTGCTACATCAAATTCGCTAGCTTTATCCAAGATGTTAACACGAGCGACGTCTTTTAGGTCTGACTCGTCAGCCGCAAACGTTGCAAATGTCTCTTGGTTTACGCGCTCAACGCGGTTGTTGTACTCAGTTTGAACTGCGAATGAGTACTGAGATGCTTCTGTTGCAATCACAGCAGAACCTGTTTCGATCTCTGCACCACCTAGGTTAGATGAGTAATCTAGGTTTGAAGAACCTGCAATTGACATGTCTGCAATTGAAGTACGGAACGCAGAGTTAGCGATCATCGGGTTACCTAGGTTAACATTAAAGCTAATTGTTTTAGCTGTGTTATCAACTGTAACCGCATCAAATGTAAATGAACCAGTACCAACATCGAATGTTAGGTCGTTACACGTGAAAGTACCAGAGTTCAAACCTGAACACGCACCGCCATCAACACCTGATAAATCAACGTTTTCGCTGAAAGAAAGAACAATTTCTGCACCGGCAGAGTGATCTTTTTTAACAATAGTGTCAAAAGTTAGGACACCATTATACTTTAGACCTACTTCTTTCGCTTCAGTAGAGATTTTTACTGAATCACCGTTTACTGAGATATCAGCTGCGTTTGCGCTGAAAGTACCAGCCACTGCTAGCGCAACAAGAGATGCGTTAAATAGCTTTTTCATTTGAAAATTTCTCCAATTTCATGAAATCGGTGTCATGAAAGTCTAACCAAAAGTTATTGTTTTCCATAACTGCCAACTAAAAGAGATTTTGCCATTACCGACGAGGCAGCATTGCCACCCGGGTTGGAACTAATGATGCCCGTGACACCGATCAGGACAAAATCTAATTATTGTGTAGCTACCCCCTCCAAAGGTTTAACTACAAGCAGAAATATAAAGGAATTAAATACCAACATCAACTACTGAAACTGGGTTATTGTCAAAAAAAATTGTTCTAACTCACACTTATGTCAGTAAAATGTTCGAAGATATAGTTTAATTTATAAAAGTGTCATTTATCTGTTCAAATAATGTTCAGGCGTGACGTTTTTATAACGTATTCTGTTGGTTTTATAATTAGTGGCGCTATTATTGGTATTGTTAATAATATTTTATTGACAAAGTTGTGCATTGTCTTATTAACGGTTTTGTAATGTTGTTTTGAGCAACTGATTCTATATAGAGAAGTGGTATGGATTTAAAAATGGCTATGATAATATCGCCTTCCAATTGTCTATCTGGGAGCAAACTTGTGGTTGTTAATTCTTTAGGTTCTCGCAAACGTGGTTTCACTCTAATGGAACTACTGATTGTTATTGTAATTATGGGTTTGTTGATGTCGTTAGTCGCTCCAACGATGTTTTCGAAGGTTGGTGCTTCTAAAACTAAGACAGCTGAAGCACAAATGCAGATGATGGCAACAGCCTTAGATGTCTATCGCCTAGACGTTGGTAACTATCCTTCTACTTTAGATCAACTTCGACAAGATGATAAAGCTGGATGGGATGGCCCTTACCTTCCAAAAGCTATTCCTCTAGACCCTTGGAATCGAGTATACATTTACAAAGTGCCTGGTGAAAACGGTGCACCATATAGCCTTAGAAGCCTAGGTGCTGATGGAGTTGAAGGTGGGGAAGGTGAAGCGGCGGATGTGGTTTATCAATGAGTCAAATTGAGGCCATCTTCAGGTCGCACTTCGATGTCTCTAGTGAAGATTTAGTGAAAGCTCGTCATTTCCAATCGCGGAATGGCGGGCAACTAGAACAGATTTTAGTCAACATAGGCGCGTTGACAGAAGAGAATCTTCCTGAATTTTACGCGACTTACTTAAAGCTACCGCTTATCACTGGTTTCAAATTGCCACAAGATTTGCTGTTTGAAAACGGTGAAAAGTATTCTGCTTTGCAGAACATGGGTTGGTTGGTTGCCAAAAGAGATGAGGGTGAACTCGTTGTTTTTGCACAAAACCCCCTTCACCCAGAAGCTATTGAGCTTTTATCAAGCTTGGTTCCAACCGAACATGTCCAGTTTGTTGTTGTAAGTGAGTCTCAGTTTGATGAGCTAATACAATCTCATGTTTCTGATGGCGAGAACTCTGATGAAAATGACTTCAACAACCTCAGTTCATTAGAAGAGGACAAGCTGAGAGAGCTTGCTTCTGAAGCTCCAGTAGTAAACCTTCTTAACGGCCTGATCACGAAAGGTTTAAAACTTGGTGCATCTGATATGCACTTAGAACCGAGTGAAAATACCTATCGAGTGCGAATGCGTGTTGACGGCGTACTCCATGAAGTGGAAAAAGTTCCCGCTCGCTTGAGTGTGCCGATAATCTCACGATTGAAAATTCTCTCAGGTATGGATATCGCGGAGAAACGACGACCTCAAGATGGCAAGATCGCAATTAAGATCGCGAATGAAAAACTAGACATTCGTGTATCAGCCCTGCCTCTTGCAGATGGCGAAAGCATGGTTTTGCGTTTCTTGCGACAACAGTCGATTCGTTACGATATTGGTAGTTTGGGTTTATCCAGTGATATTCAAAGCGCTATTCTAGGCGATATAAAAAAAACAGCAGGCGTGGTATTGCTTACTGGCCCTACAGGCTCAGGTAAAACGACCAGCTTATATACCTTTCTGAGTTTATTGAACGACGAATCTCGTAAAATCATTACTTTGGAAGACCCTGTAGAATATCGTCTAGACGGTATTAACCAAGTACAAGTTCAATCGGATATTGGATTTGGCTTTGCTGAGGGCTTGCGTTCTATTGTTCGACAGGACCCTGATGTCATTATGCTGGGTGAGATTCGTGATGCAGAAACGGCGCGTATTGCAATGCAATCTGCATTAACCGGACACTTGGTGTTTAGTACAGTACATACCAATGATGCTCCTTCAGCGTTTACTCGTTTACTCGACCTTGGGGCTGAGGAGTATTTGTTGAATGCGGCGTTGGTATCTATCGTAGCTCAGCGACTGGTTAGGAAGTTATGCATTCATTGTGCGGAGCCGATCGACCCTTCAGAAACATTGAAAAGGCACCCAACACTGGCAATCTTAGCCGAAAGAAGTGGACATACGCTCAACCTAAAGCAAGCAAAGGGATGCGAACACTGCGGGAATACTGGTTATAAAGGTCGTATGGCGATAATTGAATACATGTCTATTGACGATGAGATTCGAGCCCTCAAGAAAGACCAACACTTTCTGCAAAAAGCCATCGCTTATCATAGAAGTATTGGTGGTCGCGGTTTGACTGATGATGGGTTATTAAAAGTATCTCAAGGACTTACAACCATCGAAGAAGTTATGAGGGTGGCTAACTAATGAAGTTTGACTATCAGGCGTATGATCGTCATGGAGCCAAACATAATGGTGCAATTGATGCGTCTTCACTAGAGGACGCAAAAAAACAGCTCAAGCAACAAAATTTAACGGTCGTAAAGCTACAAGAGACACTGGCAAATAACCGTAGCAAGGCGAGCGGGCCAATTAAACCATTAACGTTGAAAGAGCTAGAAATTATGACATCTGAGCTTGCTCTTTTACTTGAGAGTGGTGTTCGGATTGATAGAGGTTTAGAAATATTGGCAAAAGGCAGTGAGAGTAACTTAGGCCGCGTCATGTCTCAACTTGCCAGTGCTGTTCGAAAGGGGGACTCTTTATCTTCTGCAATGTCAAATCTTAAAGGTTTTGACCATGTCTATGTCAGCTTGGTTAAAATGGCGGAAGAGAGCGGTAACCTACCTCTAGTATTTGGTCAGCTAGCCAAAGAACTTAAGTTTAAATGTGAGTTGAAAGCAAAAATCATTCAGTCACTTACCTATCCGGCAGTGATTTTGTTTGTTTGTGTAGCCTGTATTTTATTTGTCTTTAACTTCATAGTTCCGAGAATGAGTGGGTTATTTGAGCAAGCAGCGGAGTTACCTGTTTATACAGAAATGCTCCTAGGGTTAAGTGCTTGGATGCAAAGTTACCAAATCTACTTGCTGATTGGAGTCATCGGGTGTGTGTGTTTTACTCTTCACTTAGCTAATACGGGACAGCTTAAGTCTTGGGTTTCGAGGGTTTTTAGTCAAACGCCAGGCCTTAAGAGCTCAATATTGCTTGTTAATCGAATTCAAGTCAGTAGTTCAATGGCAATGCTATTAACTAGTGGAGTGAAGTTAGATCAAGCTTTGAAGCTAGCTTGTGATGGAATCACTTGGATTGAATTACAAAATTCACTCAATGCGGCCCGTAGCAAAGTGAGTGGTGGCGAGAGCTTAACGTTAGCTCTGTCAAATACAGAGTTATATTCAGATCTTTCTCTCTCTTTAATTGAAGTTGGTGAAGAAAGTGGTGAGCTAGCCAGGGTTTTTGACGAGGTTGCACATCGAAGCCGAGCTGATTTTGAATCTTGGACGTCGAAATTAACTTCTATTCTTGAGCCATTGATGATCCTTGTTATGGGCGGGATTGTTGGTGGTGTTGTTGTGGTTATGCTTTTGAGCATAACTTCATTGAATGATGTGGCGATTTAAATGCACCCACGTGGCTTTACTCTAATAGAGCTATTAATTGTTTTGGCTCTAATGGGACTTGCAGCCTCATTAGTTGGGCCAGCTACAATTGCCCAAGTTGAAAAAGCTGAAGCCAGAGCTGAACTACAAAAGCTAAAAAGTCTAGTTCGCAAGACAAGTAATCTTGCGTTTAACCGTGGTGGTGATATCGGGCTATATGTTCGAAATAATGAGCTAACGTTGTTGGATACTTCTCAACAGCCCACAAGTGAAAAGCATATTACTTTTAAATTTCTAGGTTTTCCGGAAGAGCAAATGGTGGCCTTTAATCGCAATGGATATCCAGATCCTGAATATCTCATAGTTGTGTTTAGAGGCGCTCGTCAGGAAATCAATTTATTCCGCCTCGTCGAAGCGACAGATTGATATAACGACTGAGGCAAACTCGTTTCATGGAATCAAAATGAATAAACAGTTCAAGTTAACAACGTCTGCACTGTTATGCAGTTCATTGTTGTCAGGGTGTGTGTTAACAGACGCTTCTGAGCGTCAATACCCGGTCAGCGGTTCATTTTTAGAGTCTGAGGCAACAAACAGCGTACCATCAAAAGATGAGGTCACTGAAAAGAAAGCTAGTTCAGACTTAGAGCCAAAAGTAGCAAAACCAGGGGCTGTGTATAAAACAGTACCTACTCTAAAGGTTAGTAATGACCGTTTTGAGGCGGGTCAGGCACTCTCAACGAACTTCAGTGATGAAGCTAGCTTAAAGCTGGCTGCTGACGCTATGCCTTTGAATGATTTCTTGCATTATGTTTTTGGTCAGATACTGCAAGTTGACTACATTCTTGGGGATAACTTGCAAGGAGTTACAACTCCGGTCACTCTGAATGTTCAAAATGATATTAGCCCAAGACGTCTGTTTGATTTGACACAGGAGCTTTTGGTTCAGCGTGGTATTAGTGTGCAGGCTCGTGATGGTTTATATGTCATTATGAACTTGAAACAAGATGGTAAATCTAGTGCCGTTTTGGGTTATGGCTCCACGCCTGAATCCGTGCCAGATGGTGCTATCGATGTAGTTCAAGTTGTTCCTCTGAAGTTTACTTTCAGCAACTCGACTATGGGCGTAATTAGAGAACTTACGTCCGTTAGAGTTTCTCCTGATTTGAGGCAGGGTGTACTAATTTTGAGCGGAAAGCGCTCGGAAGTTGTTAGAGCCATTGAACTGCTAAAAATCCTTGATGCGCCTTCGAATACGAGTAAGCATATAGGTTTAGTCAAGTTGAGGTATATCACAACCGAAGACTTTATTGCTACTGTTACTGAGTTGTTGCAGAACGAGGGGATCGTTTCAGATGGAGGTGCGAATGATAAACGCCTATCAATGGTACAAATTCCTCAGTTAGGCGCTTTAGCGGTATTTGCTTCTGAGGATTCTTTTATTAAACGAGTTCGATATTGGGCTGCGCAAATGGATCGACCAAGTCAAGGTGCTGACTTGCGTTATTTTATATATCAACCTAAGTATGCTAGAGCAGCTGATATAGGTGACAGCTTAAGTAAGTTAATAGGTGGACGTTCACTTTCGGTGCAAAAAAGTGCAGATAAAGATTCCTCTAAAATAGAAGTAAATAGTCAAAGTAGCAATTCAGTATCCAATGATAAACTGAGTTTAGTTGTTGATGAGAGAGCAAATACATTGATATTCAGATCCAGTTCTACCGAATATCAAGCTTTGCTACCGCTTATTGCTCAGCTAGATGTAATGCCTAAGCAAGTTATTTTGGAAATGACAATTGCGGAGGTAACGATGACTGATGAATTTAAGTTTGGGGTCGAGTGGGCCTTTTCTAATGGTAATTTTTCAGCTAGCACAAAAGATGCTTTTGGTTTGGATAAAGTCGGAGGTGGCTTGATCAAATGGATGAGCGGTGATGACTTCATTAACTTACAGGCATTCGAGAGTAATAATAACGTTAATATCATGTCAAAACCTAGCTTGTTAGTAAGAGATGGTGTTGAAGCAAATATTAATGTCGGTACAGATATTCCTGTAGTTGGACAAACAACTACAGACAGCAATAATGGTGTAACACGTTCAGTGGAATACCGAAAAACTGGTGTAAAAGTTGCCGTTACTCCAACAGTCAACGCTCAAGGTATTGTTTCAATGGTTATTTCGCAGGAAAACAGTAACCAAGTTGATGGTGGTACCTCTGTAGAAGGCAACCCTTCAATTTTTGATCGTAGCATTACAACAGAAGTAGTTGCTGAATCTGGTCAAACAGTAATTCTGGGTGGCTTGATCAGTGAAAATGTTACAAACAATGGTTCAGCAGTACCATTCTTAGGTTCTCTACCCGTTGTTGGTGGTTTGTTTGGAACTAAAACTGATAACAAGACCAAAACTGAGCTTGTGATTATGGTGACGCCAAGAATCGTTGAAAGCAGCAGCCAATGGGATGATCTGAAAGCACGTTTTGCTCAGGGGCTTGAGCACGTCAAAATTTAAGATATATAGTGCATAGGCTCATTAATTTGGGCCTATCGACACCTTTTTAGTTATACGTTATACGTTAATTTTTGCCTACTATAAGCGAATGGGAATATGTATAAGCACAAAGGCTTTACGCTTATTGAAGCTCTGGTAGCAAGCATGATCCTTTTTGCTGTCATCACATCTATGTCGATGCTTTATCAAAGCACAATAAAAGCAGAGCTCAAAGCCAAGCAATCTATCGAATACTCAAGTGCAATCCCTTTTATTCTTGACCAGATCCGTTATCAAATCCGCAATGAGAGGATTGATAATGGAGAGGGGTACGCCCAAGGAGCTTATTATCATTGGAATGCATCAGAAATAGATAGAAAAGCAGGATACGTGCCTGAGGGGTTGGAAGATGAGTATGGTGCCCAGCAACGTCGTTTTGTTTTATGGTCCGTTACGCTGACGGTCGAAAACCGGGCTCCTATTGTCTATAAGGAGTTTAGCTGGTGAAGGGGCAACAAGGTTTTACCCTAGTTGAAATGCTAGTGGCTAGTGTCATCATGATGGCTGTTTTGTTGATAGCTAGTACGAGCTATAGCTTCTTTCATGATAGATGGTTTAAAGACAAGGGGCAGTTTTATCAGTTGGTCGTTGAGAAAAAAAGCCAATTAATGATGCTCGATGTTCTAAACGGCACATTACCATATCTAGTCAGGGGGAAGGGTAAAGCTTCTTACTTTTTCGAAGGTGATGGGCGGCAGTTTGAGGCCGTGACTGAACTACCTATTTTTGGTACTGATCCAGCACTAGTTCAGATATCTGTACAGGCTGTCGGAGATGGTACATTCCAAGTCATATACAAAGAGGCACCAATACTCAATTCATCTTTTGCACTTGATTCTTCCAAGCCTGACTTTAAGTATGAAAAGGTTCTATTTGAAGGGCTGGAAATAGCAGGTTTTCGATATTTGGGGTGGGAAAGCTTAGAGGATAAAAACCTATTCCTAGATGAATTTGAAGGGAAGCCTCAATGGAACGATGACTATAGCGCACAGGCTGTAAAGACGATGCCCGTCGCTATCGCTCTTACAATAGGTGACGAAGTATTGCGATTTCTGCTTCCAGAAGATAACAGTTACATGCTCAATTTCTCAACTGACACATGGGATGAAGCGTAGTGAACTTTTTCTACACTAAGCAGTCCGGCGTTGCCTTACTGCAAGTTTTATTAATGAGTGCTGTGATTAGCGTACTCGCTTTGCAAATGAGTTATTCGGCAAAAGATAAAGTATCTATCGCTCAGGTCATACAGGATAAAGTTATGGCTGAGGTTGCGGTAAGAACCATGGAGTCTGAATTACTTTTTGCCTTGTCAACGGCTCGCTGGGCCAAAGACGAACAACACGAAAACAAATTGGCTCAGATATGGAATTTTTATGGTTCTCCTTTTGAGTATGAAGATATTGGAACAATCACAATCCAAGATAATTCAGGGCTGATTTCAGTGTTTAACGGAGGGGATCGCTCAACTGTGGAGAGAGCATTTGAGCGTTTACTAGGCAGTAAGCATCAGGCTAGAGTTGCACGTAATGCTCTGATTGATACGCAAGGCTTCCAGAGTTCGACGAATGGGGCTGGCATTAGTGGTCAGTTTTTTCAAAGCCGACAAGAAATGTTACGAGCTTTGAAAGAGTTAGGAATACCTTCGTCAAAGGCGGAAGTGTTTACACGTATTCCTTATAGTGCCTATTTACCATTACAGGCCCCAGACGAATCTTTAAAATTATGGTTGCCTGAACGCCAGGCAAAGGCCGTGATCGAATCGAGACAAAATGGCGAACTTACACCTCAACTATTTACCCAGCTGACGGGGTTGCGGAAAAGTGATTATATGCTGTTTTACCCTAGTGGCCGTTTTATTATTACGTTGAAGAAACAAATTGGAGATGCTCGAGTGCAGAGGAAAATGTTCATCAATGTGTCTCCCACAAATAAATCCCAACCCATTTGGAGTTTTGGAGTCGAAGGGTAGTGAAAAAAGAAAAGTTTCAGTTGGATACTCTATTGGGTGTGTTGTTTAAATACGTCACGCCGGAGTCAGTCGGTGAACATCAAGAGCGTTCGGGGGCGAAAAGGCCTGTTTATGTACTTAATCGAGAGTTATACCGAGAGCAAACACTGACGTTGCCAGTGATGGAGCGCAAAGCCCTCAAGCAGGCTATTGAATTTGAGCTTCAAGGAAAAGAAGAGCATGGTTTATACGTTGTAAATCAGAATTCTAACAACTCGATTACTGTGGATATATATTGGATCGCCCCGTCCCTAAATGAGCTTACCGGTGTATTAATTCCCGAGAGCCTCATTATTGGCCGCTCGATAAAAGAAGGGGAGTTTGTTCGGTATCAAAATGGCAGTAATTTGGTTTACTTGGCAAAGAATAGTAAAGGGATATTTTCAAAGCTTTCGGCGGGTATGTTTGCTAATGCGGAGTATTTTTGTGCTGCGCATGGTATTGCTGCCTTAGAATTTCGACACATAGAGGTCGTTGAGTTTAGAAAAATCCTAAACGAAAACTGGTTCCGCTTACCTTGGCATAAATGTATGGGCTTGTGGCATCAAGCTCCGGGAAGTGATGAGTCTCTTTTTGATAGATTGAGTAAAGCTGTCTTTCCATTTTCTCTTCTATTTACCGTTTACTTGTTACTTAGCTCTGCCTTTGTGAGTATGCAAATGAATTCTGCTTCTGATGAGCTTAGCGATTTAAAGGCTAACGTTGGTAGTGCCTTAAAGGTTCGAAATGAAGTCAGAAATTTGGATGAACACTTGCACAAGCTCTCTGTTGTACAAAATGCAGTGCAAACAAGATGGGAGCTATGGCCAGTCTTAGTCCCTCTATACGAAATGGGGAGCCAAATTGAGCGAATTACGGTGGTGGATGATTTAGTCAATATTCGTGTTAGAGCTGACTCATCGAGTGCAGTTCTACAAAACTTAATTAATAACGTGAACGTTTCATCTGCAAAGTTCAGCGGTCCTGCGAGAAAGGTGCGTGATAAAGAAGTTGTTAACGTTGAGGTTAAGCTGGCTCAGAAGGTAGAGAGATGAATACAGAACAGTATAAGAAGTACTTGCCTTGGCTCAGCTTACTTGTGATCGCCAAATTTCTGTGGGTACCTGTACTTGAAAGCCGAAATGAGCATCGAGAAGGGTTAAGTGCACTTCAAAGTCAGATTATCAAGACGCAAGAAGTCATCAACAACAAAGATGCATTCGAACTACAGAAAACGTCTTTGGAGCGAGCCATCGAGAAAGTTGAGCATAGGTTTTACCATTCAGATGATGAATCTGCTTTTCGACTTGAGTTTCAAAAACGGCTTGAAGTCGAGGCTCAGGCGCTTGATGTCAAAGTTCAGTCTATTACCTGGTTGGAGCCAATTAGAGATGAAGTTGTGAGCTGGTATAACTTGGAGGTTGTACTTTCCGGTTCAGTTGATGACATCGCGGCATTCCATCGTTATTTAGCACAAAGCAAAGAACAAGTCGCAATATCGAGTTTTAGCTGGAGAACTCCAAATACAAGAGGTCGTAATTGGCAATGGTCCATACAGAGTAACTACAAACTCGCGGTACCAGTATTAGAAGGAAAGGAAGTATGAAAGCGATTTTGACGACGCAATCTCTATCTTGGGCTATTCCTCTAGTTTTACTGGCCGTTATTATTGATATTACCATTTCTCCTAAGGTGGCAGTTCAAAGCTATGGGGCTCGTTCGCTAACGCATAGAGACGTTTCGTATGTAGAGAAGTCGACGCCAAAGAGTGAAGAGGTCAGTTCTTTGCTCGCTCACTTTGCATCGATTAACCCCTTAAAAGCTAAAGAATCAGAAGAAGTTATTGATGGTAAAGCTGAGGTTGAAAGTTCAGAGAAGGCTCTTGAAGCTGGTGAGAAAAAAATTATGTCTTCAGCTATTCGACTCTCCGCTGTTTTTGAGCAAGAGAACTCAATGTTTGCTGTAATTCAACTTCGCAATTTAGAAACGGGAGAGGTGTCGAGAGAGGTACTAAAGGACAACTCTGTTTTGTCAAACTACAAAGTGAGTCATATAGGTAGAGATAGGATTGTTCTTGATAGCTACGGGGCTGATGTACTCGAATTGGTATTGTTTAAGCAAAACTGAGAAATAAGAACGATATTAAAGTTGTGGAACTTATCCGCAACTTTTTCTTTCGTAAGTTAGTAAATGTTTGTGATGTCTAGTCGAGCATTTACTACTAGCTTAATGTTTCTGCTTGTTCTTTGACAGTTGTAACCTTGCCGTTTTTAATCATTACGTGCATAATTTGCCAGCTTTTGTGCTTATATCGAGTTGAATCGCAATTTTCTCTCTAGTGGGTACATATGTGATTAATTCAATGTGTCTAACCTATAGGTGAGTTTAATGTTACTGCGAAACGGTGGTTATTCGCTTGCCTCAGGGCGGTAGCGTAGGCAAAGAATGTGGCTGTAAGTAAGCTGCGTGTACAAAGGTAGTGCTTTATAAGTTACTGATTTAAAGGAAGTGTTCGTGATAAGTAAACGAGTTTTGTTGAATGTGATTAGTACTCTAGGTTTAAGCTTGTATTCTATCTCGGCTTCGGCGGATTATTATGCAGGAGTGTTAGCAAGTTACTCTAACGCAGAATATAAGCAACCAGCTTCTACTCTAGAAGCAAACCCTTATGTTCTGCAAGGGCAGCTGGGCTATTTTTTCAATGATTATCTGGCCTTAGAGGCTCGTTATGGTACTTCAATACAACGAGATAACAACCTCAATATTGATAGCATTACCAGTGCGTTTACTAAGTTCAATATTCCGGTTTCAAATCGCATTGCAGTTTATGGCTTAGCTGGCTATTCATTTTTGCAAATGGATCAACAAAACGTCGGATCTAATTCAGAAGAAAGCTTCAGTTTTGGTCTAGGTATGCACTACGCCTTAGATACAAACAATGCCGTTACATTCGAGTTTGTAGATGTATCTTCAGATAACACTGCTCGTCTCAATACTATTAGTATTGGATTTCAACACCGATTCTAATTTTAAGTAGACAAAAAGCTTCATGGCGACGAATGTTGCTAGATCGCAAACGCCCTTGCTCTTATTTTTTCATCCCATATAACTAAAGCGACCCATCATGCTTAAAGGATATATCTCTCTTGCTATAGCTCTACTAGTAGGCCTATTTGCATCAGTCAGTTATGCAGCCACTCCAACACCTGAACAGATCCAAATGTTCCAAAGTTTACCAGCAGATCAACAGCAAGCTTTGGCTACGAAATACGGGTTTGCCATCCCTTCGGGTTCTTCTCAACCTAGTTCATTTCAACAACCTGATGTAATTAAACCTAGAGCGGAAGAAAGTTCAGCATTTTCTACAGCAATGGAAAAAGAATTTGGTAAAAATCCAGACGACGAAGAGCTAAAACGTTTCGGGTTAGAGTTATTCGCAGGTTCGCCAACTACATTTGCACCTATTAGTGATGTTCCAGTACCCGCAGATTATACTATTGGGGCAGGTGATGAGATTATTGTTCAATTATTCGGTAAAGATAATGTTACTCATCGTTTGAGAGTTAACCGAGCTGGCATAATTAATTTTCCGTCTTTAGGGCCTGTGAGCGTTGCAGGTATGAGTTTCTCAGAGATGCGCGCGTCACTAAGCAAAAGAGTCGAAGAGCAAATCATCGGGGTACGTAGTGATATTTCCTTAGGGGAAATGAGGACTATGCAAGTATTTGTGATGGGCGATGCATACAAACCCGGGGCTTACACGGTTAGCGCTTTGACTACGATATCACAAGCTATTTACTACAGTGGTGGCTTTGGTGAAAGCGGTGCTTTGCGAAATATTAAGTTGAAGCGAGATGGTCGAGTTATCAGTCAGTTAGATATGTATGACTTACTCTTGAAAGGTGACTCAAGTCGAGATGTACGTTTAATGTCTGGCGATGTCGTATTTATCGGCTCTGTTGGCAACACGGTCAGTATTGATGGTGAAGTTAATCGCCCAGCAATTTATGAGATCAAACCAGGTGAATCTTACGAACAAGCTATTAAATATGCAGGCGGCTTTACTGCAAATGCATATTCTGAGCAAGTTGAAGTAAGAAGGTATGAGTCAAAAGGTAATAGAGAGGTTCTCTCTCTTGACTTTTCAATTCCCTCTCAACGCAAAATTCAAGCAAAAGATGGTGATGAAGTTAATGTGCATAAAAAAAGCGAGGAACTAACTCGCTATGTACAAATAGAAGGTGATGTTAAACACCCTGGCTTTGTAGAATGGAAGTCTGGCCTAAAGGTTGCAGATTTGTTCCGTTCGGTTGATACGGCTTTTAACTCTACAGCAGATATCAACTACGCAGTTGTCGTTAGAGAAATTAACCCACAGCGCGATATTAAAGTACTCCAGCTAAACCTTGCAAACGCTATTTTATCACCAAATAGTTCCGACAATATTACATTAAATTCTCGAGATCGAGTTTTAGTCTTCAACAGATTCAACAACGAAGATCTTGATGCTGTTGTTGAGAATGAAGTAGTAAATAAAGCCAAGACACTAGAGCAAGCTCAAGAGAAAGCAGAGCTTGAGCAACAAAAAGAGCAAGAACAGGTGAGCTCGTCAGTTACGATTGGCTCTAACCAAAACAACATTCTTAATAAAGACAACACAAACAACGCTAATCCCAACGGTAAGAATAATCTTCAATCAAGAGAACCGTTACCTAAGATCATCTTTAGAGGTAAAGAAATTACTCAAGAAGATTTTGAAAAGATCAAAATGAATACTCGCAGAACGTTGTTAGCACCTATTTTGTTGCAATTGCAGCAACAATCACGGTTAGGGTTAGCACCGCAAATAGCTGAAGTTTTTGGTGAAGTAAAGCATCCAGGCCGATACCCAATCACTCAAACAATGAAAGTATCTGACTTAATTGCAGCAGCAGGTGGTTTGACATATAACGCATTTACTATCAATGCAGAGCTAGCAAGAAGTATTGTAAACGATCTAGATGAAAGTGCTTCTATATCAGTAGAAAGAATTGATCTTCGAAGCGCTATCCAAGGTGACGTTTCTAGTGATGTAAAAGTTGTAGGTAGAGATAGACTTAATATTCTAGAAAAGCCTAATGTTAATTTGCAAAGTACAGTTGTACTGCAAGGTGAAGTTCGTTTTCCTGGGACCTATACCGTTAGCCAAGGTGAAACTTTGGGTAGTCTGTTAGCTAGAGCTGGTGGTCTTACTCAATATGCACATCCTCAAGGAGCTATTTTTACTCGAGAGGCATTGCGTTTACAAGAGCAGAAGTTATTAGATCAATATGCAGCAGATATAAGAGCTGAAACTGCTAAGAAAACTTTCCGTGCAGATAGCAATATTGGTTCAGTTATCTCTGACCCAGATAAAACACTGAAGTTTGTTGAAGAGGCGAGCAAAAATAAGGCTCTCGGAAGAATGGTTGTACAGCTTGACAGAATCATAGCTAAGGATAAATCTGCTGATTTTGTGCTCGAGGATGGCGACTTTCTATTTATACCAACATTCCGCAATACGGTCTCTATTATGGGAGAAGTTCAAGTCAGCATAACATACTTACTTGATAATCGTTTAGATGTAGATGATTACATAAACAAAGCTGGTGGCGTTAAGAAACAAGCTGATGAAGATCGTATTTTCGTAGTACGTGCAGATGGCTCAGTGTATAAGCCAAGTTCTGGCTACTGGTTTGGTAATGACAAGCAGGAATTGAAGCCTGGTGATACGATCGTTGTTCCAATTGACACCGATTACAGAGATGCACTAAGTACTTGGACTGCTGCGACACAGATCCTATATCAAACAGGTGTAGCGATTAACGCACTCAAGTAATAAATAATTAGATCAAAGAATAAAATTGAGAGACGGGGGGAGTAATCTCCCCTTTGGTATAATGGAAAAAAATCAATTTGAAGTGGATATTAGTGAACTAGTTCGATTGCTCTGGAAACAAAAGTGGTTGATTATTTCAATTACATTTACTTTTGCAGTTGCATCGGTGTTGTTTGCTATTTCAAAACCAAACATCTATAAATCTGAAGCAGTGTTGTTCCCTGTTACTGATAACTCTACAAGTTCCGCAATGGGGCAGTTAGGTGGTTTAGCTGCATTAGCGGGTTTTGGTGGGCAGGAAAGCTCAAAACAAGCGATCGCATTGGAAGCATTGCGTTCGAGAGCTTTTTTAGGATCTTTTATCGAACGACGTGACATCTTAATTCCATTAATGGCAATTGATAGCTGGGATGCATCTGCAAAACGAATCGTTATTGATCCAGAAATATACGATGAATCAACAGGCGTTTGGACTCGTTCAGTCAGTGAAGGAAAGTTGCCAAAGCCAACTAAGCTTGAAGCAATTAAGTTCTTTAACGAATTGTTATCAATTGACTCCAATAAAGTAAGTGGCGCTACGATTATTTCATTAACAAATCAGTCTCCAGATCTAGCAGAGCAATGGTTGACGTGGTTGATCTCTGATCTAAATGAATGGATGAAGAATAAAGATATTAACCAAGCTAAGAAGAATATTGAATATTTGGATAAGCAGCTGAAGTTGACTAACCTCTCTGAAATGCAAAATGTTTTTTATCAGCTTATTGAAGAACAGACTAAAAAATTAATGCTAGCTGAAGCTCAAGATCAATATATATTTGAAGTGATTGATCCTCCAGTAGTACCAGAAGAAAAGGATAGTCCTAGCCGGGCAATAATTTGCGTCTTAGGTACATTGATTGGTGGTATTCTTTCTATATTCATTGCATTAATTAGAATTGCAGTAAAAAGAAAACATGCATAGCATAGATCTAGCACCGAAAAAGCTATTAGAGGCACATATGTGCCTCTTTGCTCTCTTTGCACCTTTGTCAGTGACACAATGGAATAAAATTTTTTTAGTTATCTTATTCTTTTCCTCATTATTAGCATTTTCATACTACTTAATTAATTCAAGAACAGTTAGTTTTGAAAAATACCCTGTATTCGTTTGCCTTTCATTTTCTTCCGTTTTTATTATCTCACTTTTTAGTATATTAATTAGTCGAGATTACTTGGTAGCGGAGTATTTGAGAACAGTAATCATAGGCAGGATGTTTACATTTTTTGCTCTTATGCTGAATGTTATTATCTTTCTTCTTTGGATCTCGAATGCAACAGAGTCTTCCTTAAAGAAATTTATGAAATTAGCCTTGTTAAGTGTACTGGCTTTTATCGCTCTTGGTTACTGGCAAGTAATTGGTAAGTTCTTGGGTATCCCATTCTTTATTGAAACACGAGACTGGATGCATGGCGTCCCTGCAGCTTTGAGGGCGGTGTTTCCTTCTCGCGTAACTTCGATCGCTGAAGAGCCAAACTATTTATCGCCTATCCTAATGGAGTCATTGATTCTTATCACTTTTTTGGTAAGACATAGCTTCTCAAGATTAGTATTGTTGTTGCTGTCATTTGGCATTGTAATACTCTCTTTCTCTGGTGGTGCATATGTAAACTTTGTCTTATTACTAGGCTTTGTATTCGTATTTACTTTTCTAAAAACAGTTCTAACTGGTAAAACAAGGATAAGTCACTTTTTCATACTTGTTATTGTAATGGTATTGGTGTTGCTTCTAATATATGTAGGTACTATTTTAATTGAATTTATCTATTATAAGATGTCGACAGAAGCTTCTGGTGGGTCTTCTCGTAGCCAATTTATGATATCTTTTGTTCAATTAATAACAGAGTCAAACTATACTCAACTTATCTTTGGGCACGGACTTGGTACAATGTCTGTTCTTGATGAGTTTGGAATGAAAAGTGAAGACTATTTATTTAGGATCACCAATAACTATATTTTAGACATGTTTTGGGAAAGTGGAGCAATTGGCGTTCTTATGATCTTTACTTTCTTTATGTCATTATTCTATCCTTGCTTTAAATATGGTTTTACCTCTGTAAAGTACTTTCTTGGTGGCCTATTAACGTTTCATCTTTTAATTGCTTCTACTTATCGCTCTGAGTATCTTAGCACTCACTTTGCTTGGATCGTATTTCTAATACTATGTATTTATAAGTTGGCAGAGCTCGAAAGAGCAGAAAAACTAATTAGTAAAAATAAATAATAGAGTTGAATATGAAATTAGTGACTATTTATATTGTTACTCATAATCGGAGTCAACTGCTCAAACGAGCAATTGAATCTGCTTATAACCAAACTTACGAAAACATCGAAGTTATCGTAGTAGATGATGCGTCAACAGACGACACCCAAGATGTTATTAAACAGATGCAAACAACTTATCCATTAAAATACTTCAGAAACGATGAAGGGAAAGGAGCTTGCTACTCTCGAAATGTTGCATTGAACGCTGCATCGGGTGAGTTGATTACAGGTATGGATGATGATGATTACTTTGGAGCATCCCGTGTAGACGATTTAGTCGGTGTGTATGAGGACAAGTATTCTCTAGTTTGTGCAAACATTATTGAAGTTACCATCGACAGAGAAATTCATCGAAAATTTGGATTTGAGCAGGGTGAGTTTGATCTGAATAACCTAATGTATCAAAATTTGGTTGGAAACCAGATGCTAACCAGCGTTTCTAAGCTCAAGGCTATTGGCGGCTTTGATGAAGCGATGCCAGCATTTCAAGATTACGACACTTGGGTAAGACTTGTAGATCGATTTGGTAAAGGTTACAAAACTGATAAATACAACTATTACCTAAATACGGAACATGCGGGAGAGAGAATCTCAAGTTCGAGTAATCGTAAAACGAGAGGTTTTGAACTGTTTTTCGAAAAGCATCAAAACAAAATGAATGCCGATCATAAAAAATCAATGGAAATCATGAGATACAAGGTGACAGGAGAAACTCTCCCTCTTTTGACTATGGCTCGATTGATTTCTCGTGATAACTACAAGTCTGCACTTTCACTTTTCTTGAAGCAGCGAAATTTGAGAAAATAAAAATGGAAAAGGTTACATTTTTAGTTGCTGCTTATGGTGATCGGTTGCTCAACGTTCCTGACATCTTTTTGAAGCAGAGGGAAGAAGTGTCTTACATTGTCGTTTCCCAGTGCACCTCAAAGTCTACTCAAGATGAATTTCTCAAGAAAATCTCACAGCGTAGCGATGTGTTTTCTGTATTTTCAGATGAAACGGGTGTTACAAAAAGCAGAAATCTAGCGATAAAGCACATCCCAAACGACGCAAGTTATGTGTTCTTCCTTGACGATGATGTCGAGTTAGAGGAATTCGCTTACGAGAGGGTTGTTCAGGCTTTTGCGAAAAATGATTACGAAGTGTTGACTTTCTCAGTGTCAGACCTAACAGGAAACAGGCTGATCAAAAACTATGCAGATAAAGAATTTAAGCATAATAATATTTCCATCTTGAAAGTCGGAACGATTGAGATTGCAGTTAAAGCTTCTGTTTTATTAGAAAAGCCCCATATTACTTTTCCTGAAAACCTTGGGGCTGGTGCTAAATACCCTCTTTGTGATGAACCAGTATTTTTGAACCGATTGAGTAAATCTGGATGTAAGCTAGGCTATGTTCCGGAGGTGATAACTCGACATCCATTAGAGTCATCAGGTAAGGAAATAAAAAGCAGCAATGAGATGATAGCTAGAGGTATTGCCTTTCGAGAGATATTTGGTAGTTTGAGCCTGGTTCTCAACGTTGCATTTTTTATAAAGTCATTTAAAAAGATACGATATAATAAGGCTTTAGCCTTACGAGATATTTATAAAGGCTATTTTTACAATGATCAAGTCTATTAAGTGATTTAGAATAATGAACTCAACAAAAAAAGCATTGAGAAATACAGCTTGGTTATTTAGTGAGAGAATAATAACTTTAGCCATTACCTTTTTAATAAATATTTTTCTAGCGAGATATTTAGCCCCGGAACAATTTGGGCAATACAACTTTATAGTTTCTTTTTTAGCCCTTTTAGCTCCTTTTACTTCTCTTGGCCTCAACGCACTTGTTACTCGTGAAATTGTAAACGGTCGAAGCCAATACGAAGTATTGTGCTCATCCTTCTTATTGCGGTTAATCGGAGGATTAGTTGGGGCAACGATCGCTGTGGTTGGTATTTTGATTTGGCAGAGTTCGATTGAACTCGTCGATCCTAAATGGTTGATTGTAGCCGCAGTTATAAATATTTCATCCGCCTTATATGTTATTGAATTTTATTTTCAAGCTGAGGTGGCATCCAAATATATTGTCTTTATTCGAGTCACCACACTAATAATTTCAAGTGCAGCTAAGTTAGTTGGGATTTTGTTGAAGGCTGATCTTGGCTTCTTTATTTGGGTGTTTTTTGTTGAGCTAATTATACGTGGTGTATTGTATGTATCTGGTTATATTTACTACAATAAACACTTTTCTGAAGTTATCACACTTAAACATTTTTCTTGGAATAAGACGTATGCATTTTCTTTACTAGACCAATCGAAATGGCTAGTTTTATCTGGGTTTATGTCCGTTGTTTATCTTAAAATAGATCAGCTAATGATCGGCCAAATGGTAGGAGCAACAGAGTTAGGTGTTTACTCTGTTGCCGCTCGTTTGTCTGAAGTTTGGTATTTTTTCCCACTAGCTCTAACAACTTCTTTCTTCCCTAAACTGCTTAAAGCTCGAGGAAACAGGGAAAGCTATAATTTCCAGCTTGAACAGCTATGTGGCGTGTTACTTTGGATGGCCATAATAATTGCTATTGCCGTATCACTGTTGGGCGGGTGGCTTGTTCCGTTTGCTTTTGGAGAACCTTATGCTCCAGCTGCGCCAATTCTGACTATTCATATTTGGGCTGGTTGTTTTATCTTTATGCGCGCTTTATTGAGCAAATGGCTCATTGCTGAAGGGTTACTAAAATTTTCTTTGTTTACTCATGGTATCGCAGCAATTGTTAACATTGTACTCAACTACTTCCTTATTCCTAAATTTGGAGGGGAAGGTGCTGCTATTGCTACGCTCATTTCATATGCTAGCGCGAGTTATTTCGTTCTTTGGCTACATCCAAAGACACAAATTATGGCATTAATTATGACTAAATCTGTATTTATGCCTGCAACATACTGTATTAGGAAATTTAAATGAAAAGCCTGTTATTGAAGCTTCTGAGTAAAAATACCAAAAATCGTATTAAGACGTTCATTGAAAATACAAGAGCAGGTTTGATCCGTACAATGTCAAAAACCAGATTTACCTCTTCTCTATATTACACGTTCTTCAGTACTAGGTTTTACAGAGAGCACCAATCGGTTTTGAAAGGTAGTTTGAAATACTATGATGACAACGCCAAAGCCAAGGACAGTCGAGTTCTTTTAAGACGAAATGTACACCGTCTTGAAAAGGGCTTGATTATGCGTCCGAGAAGGGATGTATTTGCTACTCGTTACATTCAAGAAACCGTTGACGCTTTTGTTGTCGCTTGCAACAACCAACAACTTAAGAAAGAAGAGTTGGATTGGTGTGTGAGCGTACTTAGCCATTTCTTCGAAATTGCGGGTAAAGACAATGATATTGAGAAAGCAAAAGTTGATTACTTCGCGTGCTTAGAGAACGTTCAATCTCTAGATGAGCTAACTATGCGTTCAGTTCCGTATGCGAAAAACGCGAGTGAAGTTTCAGAAATTACGACAGAGCAGCTAGAAAAATTGTTTAGACAACGCCGCTCGACCCGCTGGTACCTTGAGCAGGCGGTTGAAATAGAAAAGATTGAGCGAGCAATGACAATTGCAAAGCAAGCGCCTTCTGCTTGTAACCGCCAACCATTTAAGTTTCATGTTGTAACCGACAAAGACATGGTGAATAAAGTTGCCGATAGCGCTATGGGAACTGTTGGTTTTGGGCATAACTTCCCAATGATTATTGCTATCGTTGGAGATCTTTCAGCATACCCAGCAGAGCGAGACCGCCATGTTATTTATATTGATGGCTCATTGGTAGCAATGCAATTTGCGTTGGCACTGGAAACTATGGAGCTAAGCTCTTGTATGATCAACTGGCCAGATGTAGAGGACCGTGAAAAGAGACTTGAAAAACTGCTAGGTTTGGAGTCTCACGAACGTACGGTTATGCTGATGTCAGTAGGTTATGCAGATCCTGAAGGTTTTATCCCGTTCTCTCACAAAAAAGACAACTCAGATTTAATAAAGGTAGTGAAATAATGATCGTTGAAATTAAAGGTGTTCAATTTGTTAACAAAGGCGCGGAGCTTATGTTGCACGCTGTTATTCAAAAATTGAATGAGTTTGATCCTAGTGCAGAGATTGTTTTGGCACCTAATGGTAACTCGGCATATAAAGCGCGTGCTGAGGTCAACGCTTATCAGAAGCTGTCTTTGAAAAAGCGTTTTTTGGACCTAAACGAGTTGTCTTACCACCTACCGACAAAAATTAGAAAGTGGCTAAAAACCAATTGGGGTATTGTGACAGAAGCGGATGTGGATGTAGTGCTGGATGCATCTGGGTTTGCTTATGGTGATCAATGGCCGACTAAGCATTTAGAGGCAGTAGCTAAAGAAGTTAAGCGACTAGCAAAACACAACAAAACATTCATTTTCATGCCTCAAGCACTAGGCCCGTTTGCTGATCCAGAGAAACAAGCGGCAGTAAAAGATGGCTTTAGCAAGGCTACATTGATTTTTGCTCGTGAGCAGAGCAGTTTTGATGGCATTCGACCTTACCTTGAGGATACATCAAAGTTAAAAATTGCTCCTGACTTCACTAACCTAGTGAAAGGTGAACTCGAAGAAGATTATGCGAAGTATAACAATACCGTGTTTATCATCCCTAACTACAATATGGTAAACGAGCGCAATAACAATACTACTTGGAAATCACGTTACCTAGACTTCTTAGTAGAATCTGTTGAAAACATTCTTGAGCTAGGCTACGTGCCAGTACTGTTGAACCATGAAGGCAAGCACGATGGTGAGCTGTGTGAAAAAGTGAAAGCGGCAACACCTCATTCGATTGAAATTATTCAAGAGACCAACCCTTTAAAAGTGAAAGGTTTGATTGGCTCAAGCCGAGGCATTATTTGTTCTCGATTTCATGGCTGTGTTAGTGCGTTAACCCAGGGCATCCCTTGTGTAGGTACTAGCTGGAGCCATAAATACGAGAGCCTTTTTGACGAGTACAATCGTGCCGACTTCTTAGCGAAGCCAGAGTGGTCGAAAGAAGAACTGAAGGAAGCATTAAGATTATCTATCTCAACAGTAGAAGAAGAAACCTACAATACCAAAATTGCAGAGTACAAAGCTCAGACAGAGCAAATGTGGGCAGAAATCTTCAATCGAATTAAATAACTTATAGCCCCCTCCAAGCTAATAATCGCGTTGTTTGGGGGGACTTAAATCTCGTCAATCAACTTAAAGCAAGTCGAATAGGTCCTTAAGTAGTCTGTATTATGCCAAATACTCAACCTCTTGTTTCTGTCATCATGCCGTCCTATAACTCAGAAGGTACGATTGCAGAGAGCATCAAAAGCGTTATATCCCAAACTTATACAAATTGGGAAATTATAGTTGTTGATGACAAGTCTACAGATGGTACATGGACAATACTCAAACGTTTTTCTGAGCAATATCCTAACATTCATATCTTCCAAAATGACATGAACCGAGGCGCTGGTGCAAGCCGAAATTTAGCCATAGAAAAGGCTCAAGGCCGATTTATTGCATTTTTGGATTCTGATGATTTATGGACAGAAGATAAATTGTCAGAGCAAATCGCGTTCATGTTAAATAATAATTACGCTCTAACATATACGCACTACAGTCGCTTTAATAGCGAAGAAGAAATTAGCGTTGTGACTGCACCTGATTCCACTACGTATAAAAAGTTATTATACAGTAATGTTATTGGATGCCTGACAGCAGTTTATGATGCTCAGACTTTAGGTAAACGTTATATGCCACTGATTCGTAAGCGGCAAGATATGGGCTTATGGTTGGAGATATTAAAAGATACTCCTAAAGCTTATTGTTTGCCCAAAACATTAGCCAAGTATCGAATGGATACTGGTATGACAGCGAATAAGCTTAGTGTTTTGTCATATCAATGGAAGTTCTATAGAGATGTAGTGGGTTTGAGTTTCCCTAAAAGCTTACTAACATTTTCTGTGTATGCTGTAAAAGGAACAATCAAGCATAGAGCGAAGCGCAAGTTTTAGTCTCGTTCCTTTTAACTCTTCACTACAGTGCTATAAACGTAAAAAGAGCAGACCCCGTAAAAGGGCTGCTCTTTTTATCTACAGTTACTTAAAAACGTATTGTGATACTTCTTGTTTAACGTCCCATACCGAACAAGACCGTTTTTACTGTTAGGAATAGAATTTTCACTTCCATAATCCAGTTTTGGTGTTTGATGTAGTAGATATCGTATTTATGCTTCCAAATAGCATCTTCTACCGATGCGCCATAAGGGTATTTAACTTGAGCTAGACCAGTTACCCCAGGTTTCACTGCATGACGAAAGCGGTAATAAGGAATTGCTTTTTCCAATTCAGAGATGAACACTTCGCGTTCTGGGCGAGGGCCAACCATCGACATCTCTCCCTTTAGAACATTGATCAACTGAGGGAGTTCATCTATACGAGTTTTACGAATAAAACAGCCGACTCTCGTCACACGGGTGTCGCCTTTGGTCGCCCATTGGGCACCGTTCTTTTCCGCATCGTTTCGCATAGAGCGAAACTTGATCACTTCAAACTCTTCATTATATTGGCCAGTACGACGCTGCTTAAAGAATACCGGGCCTGGTGACTCAAGCTTAATGAGCAGTGCCGTAATAAGCCCTACTGGGATAGCAACCCACGATAGCATAAAAACAAACAAGAGATCGATGAAGCGCTTTTGCCAGCTGTTCTTACGATTAGAGAGGATAGAAAAAGCTTTTTGGTGTAAGAAGTAGCCACTATGCAAGAGCTCAGTTTCTGTGTAGCCTAAAGAGCGGTCAAAGTAGCTGACTAGAGGTTCGACCCAAGCTCCAAGCTCTGTAGCTGCAACCAAAAAAGCCTGCTGTTCTACACTCAAATTTGAGCTTTTGAAGTGACAAAGAGTTTTACTCTTAAACTCCCTGAGCGCATAGTTGTTTACCTGAGCGTTGATCTCAGGATGTCTCTTAAGCACTTGAGCAATCTTTGCCTCATCTTCTTTTGGGCAGTAGATGTAAAGGCAAGTTTCTGTTTCACTTGCTGATAATTCGTCCAATGCTGATATGGTGTTGATAGAATTATTTTTATTTAATTCAGAAACTTCGCGTTCTTGAAGCGTGTCGCTCATACTGTCTGTCATAGGAATGGAATAAGTTGTTTTCGACTAGCCAATGCTTATAGGTCGGCGATTATAGTTTATTTCGTATAGAAATTATATCCCTTAATCCTGAACATGCTTACAACTTTGTTAGCTTTCTTGAACTTGAGCCCTCTATATTTAGTTACTCAAGTGGGCGAATTTTATAAATCTCACCCGGATAATTATGCTATTTCCCGATGAAAATTTGATTTTATATACTTTACTTACAGTATGCTTGTATATCCGAGATTGATGAGTTGCGTATGTAAATGCCTTTTCGAATCTTCCTCACCATGTATAAGGTGAACTTCTTTAGGAGGAGTAGGAATTGAAGTCACAAATTGTATTAAGTCGTTCATATCGGCATGCGCAGAGTATCCTGACATCGTATGAACTTGAGCTTTCACTTTCACGCGCTTACCTTCAATCAATACACTTTCTTCTCCATCCTGGATACGCCGACCTAAAGTCCCTTTCGCTTGATAGCCGGCAAATAGAACATCATTTCTTTCATCAGGCAGTAAAGCTTCCAAATAATTGACGACACGGCCACCTTCACACATTCCGGAGGCCGCAACTACGATAGCGGCTTCTGATGTACTTGCTAGTCGGTTAATGAGCTGTAAATGGTCGGCGTGGCGTTCGATCGTGATGCATTGGTCAAACGCGAGAGGGTGTCTATGATGATCGAGTCGCTCTTTCGCTTCAGATCCCCAAAGTTTTTTAAATTGGCGATAGGTATTGGTCACCTTTTTAGCCAAAGGAGAATCGAGAATAATAGGCAGTGAATCTTGCAAAGCGTGCTCATGTATAAGCTGCTCTATATCAAAGAGTAACTCTTGGGTTCTCCCGACACTAAAAGCTGGTATCACAATTACGCCACCATCCCGAAGTGCGTGCTCAATAATAGAAAGTAATCGCCTGCTGCGGGACTCTACATCCTCGTGAATTTTATTGCCGTAAGTTGACTCGATAAACAAGTAGTCAGCTTTTTCCGGTGATAAAGGATCCGGTAGGAGAGGTGTGTTGCGAGGTCCCAAATCCCCAGAGAAAACAACAACCTCTTGATTTGGCAGGTGAAATTCAACATACGCAGAGCCTAAAATGTGCCCTGCAGGTTGAAACCGGAGAGAAGTATTCTCTTCTATTTCTATCCACTCTGAGTAAGGGCAAGGGCGAATAAGCGTTCGAATAAAATCGAGCACTTTCTCTCTTTGATGGCGTCGCATACCCAATTGGAGCTTTAAACCATCTTCTAACATAAGCGGCAGGAGCTCTGCGGTGGCTTCCGTACAGTAGATGGGGCCCTTATAGCCAGCAGCTAACAGCCAAGGTAGCCTACCAATATGATCGATATGAGCATGGGTCAGCACAACCGCCTTGAGATGAGGGATAGAGAAGTCGATATCCAAACTCTGCTGCTGAGTATTGTCCTGACCTTGTAACAAACCACAGTCGATCAGCACACTTCCATTTTGTAACACGAGCTCGTGACAAGAGCCTGTGACCGTATTTTCCCGCCGTGGTGGAATACCTGCATAAAAAGTCTCAAGATCTCTCTAATAAATGGCTTAGTATATCTCCTCCTAGATCTGATGATATTGTGAAGCGCGTATCTGACTAAGTTGTAGGTGGAGATGCAGTAAGCAAGTATTCATATTTTAAATAAGAAAAACAAAGGGAAGAAAACAGTAAGTCGGAGAACCTGTAAAGATTTAGATGTCTGTCATAAATTTGACGTCTATTGTCGCGACCAAAGTGGAAGTCATTCATAGTATCGTAACTATGCGTACGTAAAATGAAATCAATACATGGAGAAACTATCTATTGAGTATGTTTCTGTACACTAATTATAATATTGTAATTAGTGTCATGTTTATGACGGAATGAGTGTCAGGGAAAGAGCATTCCACTGCCAGAGTTTTATAAATGTTACTTTTAGTTGCAACGTGTTTACTATACAATGCGTCCCTCATTTAGAAATGCAACGCATTTACATTACGTGCAAAACTTGCTTCTAGGAGCCAGACCTAGGGGCGGTAGCGTGCCCAAATCATCGGTGAAGCCTCCTTCCTAATAAAAGAAAGAGGTCAAACTAAAGAATTTTCAATAATAATAAGCACCTAAGTGCATTTCTGGCAAGATTGATTTATAAAAAACGAGAACTATTACAAATTTATGTAATTCCCTTTTGTCAGAGGGATGCTCAAAGCTAACAAAGTGGCGAGCAAATGTTGGTTAGGCATAGGTTACAATTTAAATCTCCATTTCTCATACCTATCAAAACCAAGCACTAAGCGTGTAGAAGTAGTTAACTGTCGGCTCAAACCGTTAGTTAGCATATACAAGCTTTGTATTTGGCCTGCCTATAAAAAGCTGTGAAACCGTGACCGTCATGAGCGAGTATCGGGGTGATTCAGTTACTTACATATTCAATATTAAAAATTAGCGTTTGCTGTGCGTTACAACCCATGTTGTCTAATGTGGTTTTGTCACGCCAAAAAATCACCTGCTTGTTCTTAGGTTCGGCTTTATTCAGATATGAGCGAAAAAGAATCAGCAGTATCGGACCTGTGATGCAATGGAATCCGTAAAGGGAATCAGTCGGATGCGTTATAGATTTACCTCAAACTTATTTAATAACACAGTTGGCTATCATGAATAATGCATATTTATTTGTATTTATTTTGTCGTTCGTTCTACTTTTTGTTATGCGCAAGGTCGCTAAGCGCGTAGGTCTAGTAGATAAACCCAATGCAAGAAAGCTTCACCAAGGTGTGGTGCCACTTGTAGGAGGGATCTCCATTTTCTCTACTATACTGGTGGGGTTCCTTCTGTTCTTACCAATGAATGACAACCTATCACTCTACTTATCTTGTTCGGCTGTACTCATCGTGCTCGGCGCATTAGATGACTATTACGATGTAAGTTTCAAAATTCGCCTTATAATCCAAGCAGGAATATCCCTTGCGATGATTTACATCGGAGGCCACAGCTTGCACGATTTAGGTTATCTAATGGGAAGCGAAACCATTGCCCTGAATGAAGTCGCTGGCGCGGTGATCACCGTGATTGCGGTAATAGGCGCCATTAACGCATTTAATATGGTCGATGGTATAGACGGCTTGCTGGGCGGGTTAGCCTCGGTCACCTTTACAGCATTAGGTATTGTGTTTGCCTACAATGGAAACGAATATTTAACCACGATCTGTTTATTGATCGTGACTGCGATGCTTCCTTACATCTTCCTGAACTTAGGTTTCCCACTTGGTCGTCGCTTTAAGATCTTTATGGGTGATGCAGGCAGTATGTTCATCGGCTTTACCGTGGTCTGGATGCTAATTCGTGGCACGCAAGAACCAGGAGCTGTAGCCTTCAAGCCAGTCACTGCACTGTGGTTAATAGCCTTACCATTGATGGACATGGCAACCATTATGATTCGTCGCGTTCGTAAAGGTCAGTCACCATTCCAACCAGACAGAGAACATCTACACCATATTTGCCAACGTATCGGGCTTTCTCCAGGTGCAACGTTAATTTTCATCTGTTCGATGGCATCAATTTGTGCTGCGGTAGGCTTATGGGCTGATTTTACTGATGTCAGTGAATCTACAATGTTCCTCGCCTTTATAATTCTGTTTGCGTGTTATTTCTCCATTATAAGCCACATATGGAAGATTACAGCTTTTATGAAGAAAAAAATCAAAGTATTAGGTACTAAAACCACAAGTTACGTCAGAAAATATAAATTGCAAAGTAAATGAAGCTATTTATTGTTAGGAATTAATAATGTCATTGTATAAAGATATATTAGAAATTGAAGGTGGTCAAAAGCCTACAGGTAAGGTCGTTATTTCCGGTGCGAAAAACTCCGCAACGAGGTTGTTAGCAGCTGCAACACTTTGCGATGAACCTGTTAAATTGAGCGGTTATCCGATAAACTTAGTAGATTCAAGACATAAAGAAAGATTTTTAAACTCCAATGGGGTATATACTTATTATGAGGGCATTGAAACTGTAATTATCAATAGCAATGAATATAGTCCAAGAAAACTTGATGATTACTTTTATCCGATAAGAACAACATATTTGTTAGTAGCTGGTCAATTAAAGCGCTCAAACAAAGCATATATACCTTATCCTGGTGGATGCAATATTGGCTCTAGAAAATATGACATTCATATTGCTATATGGGAAGAGTTTGGTTGTCAGGTAGAAGAAACCGAAGATTGTATCATCGTAACTAGACCTGAAAAGCTTGTTGCAACAGAGTATGAGTTCCCGATTTCAACAGTTGGTGGAACAGAAAATGCGCTTTTAATGGCATCTATTTCCGAAGGGACTACAACGCTCGCCAACGCATATATAACTCCAGAAATTGAAGACTTAATTGAGTTTCTTAAGAGGTGCGGAGTTGGAGTTGAAGTTGTAGGACAGAGTCATGTGAAAGTAACAGGTAAGACATACTTAAAAGGACACCATTACCATGTTCTTCCTGATCGAATAGAAGCCTTAACTTGGCTTGTTTACGGGGCAATCTCAGGAGGAGATATCTTGATTGAGAATGTTCCATTCTCTTCAATGGAAATTCCTCTAATGTATCTACGTAATGCCGGAGTTGACTTTTTTCAAAACAGCACAAGTATTTATATAGATTCCTCTTGCCTAGTTAATGGGCACGCTCATTCTTTTGAAGTTGCTTGTGGTACACATCCAGGTATTATTTCAGACATGCAGCCGTTTTATGTGATGTTAGGGTTAATGTCGATAGGTAAGTCAAGAATACATGATTATAGATATCCAAAGAGAATCTCTTATATTGATGAGTTGCAGAAGTTTGTGAATCTAAAAATTGATGCTGAAGATGGGAAAATTACAACAAACGGACCTGTGATTTTCAGTTCTTCTGAAGCAAGCTCCACCGACTTGAGAGGAACCATGGCTGCTGTATTAGCTGCGTTATGTGCAAAATCAGGTACTTCGAAAATATATGGAGTTTCGATGGCCTTGAGAGGATATAATGATCTTATACCCAAGTTAGAAGGTTTAGGTATAAAAGTTAAATACAAGTCTTGATGAAGCAAAATATTAACTGAGAGTTGGAGATTTAGCAGCCTGGCTACTACTGGGCTGCTGCTGTGTTTTTATGAAATTATCAAACAAAACATTTTGGAAGATTGGTGGGGGATGTGAGTCCTTCTTTGAATTTAATACAGAAAGTGATGTCTGCAACTACCTAAGTACTGAATCAAGCTCTCCTGTAGTTATTGGTAATGGGACAAACACTTTGTTTTGCTCCTCAGGCTTTAATGGGCCCATTATAAAATTAGGTCAAGATTTTGATTTTATTAATGTTATTAATTCTACAGAGATTGAAATTGGAGCTGCAACATATGTTCCTAAATTAGTTCGTAAACTTTCGAATAAAGGGCTAGGTGGTATAGAACACTGTGTAGGCATTCCTGCCACATTTGGTGGTTTAGTTGTCATGAATGGAGGTAGTCAAAGACGATCCATCTCGGAGAATTTAATATCAGTAAAGGTTGTTGATTGTGATGGAGTTATAAAAGTCCTTTCAAAGGAAGAGTGTAACTTTTCATACAGAGAATCAATATTTAAACATGAAAATTTCATAATACTAAGTGCAAGGGTTAAGCTTGAGAAAATTAATATTGGCGAAAATAGAAGAGTGCTTCTAAATATTCTAAAAGAAAGGAAGAATAAATTCCCTATAAAGTTTCCAAGCTGTGGTTCTGTTTTTTTAAGCAGTCCTGAACTTTTTAATATGGTAGGGCCTCCAGGTTATGTTATTGAATCTCTTGGTCTAAAAGGTTACAAAATAGGGAATGCTCAAATATCAGAACAACATGCTAATTTTATTGTTAATTTAGGCGGGGCAAGTTCTGATGATGTCTTGTCTTTAGTAAGTCTTATTAATGAAAAGTGTAAAGATAAATATGGTTTTGAACTCGAGTCAGAAGCATTATTTTATAGCAATGATATGAAAGGAGTTCCATTAAATAAGGCAGTGGAAATAAAAGGGAAACAATCAAAGTGCGAGATTTTTTAGGGTTACTGTTCTCGAAGTTTACAGTTTTGATATTATCCGTTTTTGTGGTTTTTGTTCAAGCGAAAGCTCTAGGTGCAGAACAACGAGGGATGCTTGCGATGATACTATTGCTCCCTCAGTTATTTGTTTCCATTACTGATGGTGGAATGAGGCAAGCTATCAGTTATTTACTAGGAAAGAAATCTGAATCTGAAGCTAATATACTTGGAAGTGTAAGACTATTTACATATATATCTGTGATGTTTTGGGGAAGTATTTTACTAGTGCTTCAATATTTATACCTAAAAGATGACGTAGATATATATATATTACTTCTTTCAGTTCTAATTCTACCCTTTATAGTATTAGTAAACTCTTATCGAGGGGTTTTTATTGGTAGAGAACGTATTAATAACTTTTCAAAAACGTTGCTAGTCCCTAGAGTTACGTATTTTTTTGTTATAGTTTTACTATACTATATGGATCAACTGACTTTAGAATTTGCCTTTTTCTCTTTTCTATTTTTTCATTTTTTTTCATTCGTGTTGTCAAGGTTTCTTTGCAAAAGAGACAATGTGTCTTTCAATATTTCACTAGCATCAAGGACCACACTTTCAAAAATATTTCGACTAGGAATAATCTATGCCGTATCACTGTTTTTTATTGACTTTAATTACAAAGCAGGTTTGTTTATTATCAGTCAGTTAAGTGATAGTTCTGATGTCGGTAATTATATCGTTTCTACACAAGTCGTTGAATTCATATGGCAGATTCCTGCAGCACTATCCATAATTATCTTTTCAAAAAGCGTGAATAAAAAAGAACACGGGGATGTTTGGGTAGATAAACTCAAAAAGGTTTCTAGAGTTCAGTTTTTTATCGGAGGTGTTTTTAGTTTATTTATTGGTTTCGTTCTCCATTTTTTTGTTCCTTTAGCGTTGGGGCAAGAATATGATAAAGTTTCAGCTCTATTTTTTATCCTTATTCCTGGAATTGTTTTTATGAGTGTATTTAAGCTGATTAATGTAGACTTTGCTGGGCGAGGAAAACCAATTATTTCACTTTATTTTATGCCGATAATTTTAGTTTTAAACTGTCTGATGTCATATATTATATTTCCATATTATAATGTTTATGGGGTTGCGATTTCTGTATCTATTTCTTATGTTTTATCTACCCTGATTGCAGTGTTGATATATGAAAAAAAATATTCGGAAAAATTATCAATATTAGATTACTTTATTGTGAATAGAAAAGACTTTAATGAGTTTCATGATAAAATTAAATCTATTAGGTCTGAGAAAGCATGAAGAGATTAAGTGAAAATCAATTTGTATCATTGTCTTGTTTATTCTTGTTTTTTGATGCATTGAATGGCTTTTTTCTAACGGTTGTAGGCTTAGACATAAAAATATCGATAGCTTATAAGTTGTTTTTCTTATGCTTTGCTTTAGTTTTTTTGGCTAAGAAAAATAAAAATTATTTCTTTTTTTCATTATTCCTTATAATATACTCATTCATTTGGAGTGTTTTTCAAAATATTTTTGGTAGCGGTGACTACCTTTTGAATGACTTTTCTGAAATACTAAAGTTATTTTACACATTTATTATTTTTTTTACTTTCTCGAGTTTTCAAACAAGCAACCCAAACGTGGCTTTAATTAAGATATCCTTTTTCTCTACAATAGTTTTGTTATTTAATGTAACTATTGGTTATCTTGGTGTCGGGAACACAAGTTATGATGATTATGGATTTAAAGGTCTTTTTTATGCGGGTAATGCGCTTTCTGGTGTATTAGTGATTATATTCTCTTTCTATTTGTTTTCCAATTACTCCAATGGAAAGTATCGCTTCACTTCATTTTTTATTCTTATGTTCATTGCTTTGATGTTAGGAACTAAGAGTGCTGTTCTTGGTTTAGTATTAGTATTTTTTCTGTCTTATACCAAACTTTCGGAACTTAAGAGTTTTCTAGTTTTAATGGTTATTCTTTTTCTAATTACTTTTTTAGTGTTTAGTAATTTTGAATTGATAACTAACTCAGCAGTTTACACAAGGATTAGTTATTTTTATGACAATGGAGGGATTATTAGAGTTTTGTTGTCTGGCAGAGATGTTTTTTTAGACAATATTTTTCCCATCTATTTAAGTACACATGTTGGCGGATTGATTTTTGGACTCGGGTTTGAAGAACTTAGAGAAGGCGGTAAGCCTTTAGTTGAGATGGACTTCTTTGATATTTTATTTATATTCGGCATGTCGGCTTTATTGTTTTATGTAATTTCTATTCTTACTTATGTCTGTGTTTCAGTTAAAAAATTTGCATTTATTAATGGTGTTAGGGTCGTTTTTTCATCTCTGTTAGTTTTATCATTAATTGCTTTTTGGGCCGGACATATATTGTTTAATGGCTTAGTTACTCCTTTTCTTGGGATTCTGCTTTCTATACCTTTCTGGAAATATAATTATTTAAAATGGAGTGAGTGTGACAATGAGTAATGTACTATTTATGGTTTATACTATGGATACCGGACTGGGTGGCCATATTTACAGTTTAAAAAACATTTCAGAGCGATTAGAGTGTGAGTTTAAAATTTTATACTTTGGATATATGCCACCTAAAGTTGAGCTTAAAAATTTAACATTTGTCGATTTAAACAAAAACTCTATTTTTGATTGTATAAAAATATCTTGTAAAGAAGGTAAAAATACTCAAGTAATTCATTCTTTTAATGAACACTCATATTTCTTTTCTAGGATATCATCTCTAGTAAATAAGTCTAAACTAGTGCTTAACAAGTGTGGTGGTAAAAATAATAAATATTATCCTAAGACTAAATCGTTAGTTGTTTTTTCCAAAGAAAACTATGATTTTTTTAAAAGAAAAGGAAATGGTAATGTTTATTTAATACCTAATAGGGTCTCAAGCCCTACAGTTTTACCCCAAAGTATTACAATTGATAAAGAAAAGAAGAATATAATATGCATATCTCGATTTAGTAGAAAATATAAAGAAAAAATAGAAAAATCAATTCATCTATTAATGTTTTTGAATAAAAAAAGAAACTCGACAACACTGTCTATTGTTGGAACAATCGATGATGTAAGTGTTTTCGAACAGATAAGAGATTCTTATGGGAATATTCCTAATCTTTTTATTTATACCGATCCTGTATATACCTCAAATGCTCAAAGACATATACCTTATTTTGATCTTACTATCTCCGCAGGAAGAAGTTTAATGGAGTCTTTTTCTTACGGAGTTCCTGCTGCGATCGTAACAGAAGATAGAGAATACCCAACTTTAATAAATCAGAAAAATTTTGACACAGCATTTTATTACAACTTTTCTGAAAGAACAAAATTTGAATGCGAAAAAGAATTAGATAAACAAGAAGTTTTTGATTATTTTTTCTGTGACTCAAACTCAGTGGTAAACTTTACAAAAGATATGTATGTAAAGTACTTTGACTCATCAGTCATAAACAATAGGTATCAAGAAGTTTATTTGAACTCAAATGGAGAGTCTTTTTATAATTTTGTTGATATTATTTTGAATGGACTATATATATACTGGATAAGAAGAAGTGTTAATATTTCTAGTCTGACTCAGGAATACTAAGATGAGAATCTTGTTGATATCTAATATGTACCCATCAGAGTTTAGTCCTAGCTTTGGTGTCTTCGTAAAAAATATCTATAATCAACTACGAGATGAAAATAAAAGCATTAACAAAGTAACAATTAGTAAGAGCCATGCTAATAATTTGAGAAAAGTTTTTGATTATTCTTTTTTCTTTATTTTTATTTTTATTAAAATTCCGTTTTATCAATTGTTTTATGTTCACTTTGTTTCTCATTCAATGATTCCATTTGTCTTGTTGTCATATATCGGAATTAGGCCTAGAATTGTAAGTCATGTGCACGGTGGTGATGTTAAATTACTAGATGGCTTCAGTCGTAATCAATTTAAAATTAAGCGTAAGATCGTACAGAGAGCATTAAGTATATCAGAAAAAATTGTCGTCCCTTCTTACTCATATTCTAAGTATGTACAACAAGAGTATGGAGTTAGCGCTGATAAGATATTAGTTTATCCCTCTGGAGGTGTTGATCTTGATAAATTTAAGCTCCTACCAATTGAAAGAGAACAGAAGTTGCTTGGTTATGCAGGTAGACTTATAAAATCTAAGAATGTTGATATTATTATTCGAGCATTAGTCGATCTTCCTGACTTTCATTTAGAAGTGGTAGGTGATGGAAATCAAAAAAATGCTTTAATTGAACTAACTAAAAACCTTGGTGTTGAGAACCAAGTAAAGTTCCTTCCGCCTATGTCCCAAAGTGAACTAGTTCTTTGGTACAATAAGATTAATACTCTTATATATCCATCAGATAGCGAAAGTTTGGGGTTAGTGCCTATCGAGGCTATGGCATGCGGCGCGCAAGTTGTATTATCAGATATACCTGCTTTTACTGAGTTAGTAGATCTTTCTTTCAATGTCTGTATTGTTAACGAAAAGAAACCAGAGCGTTACTCTAAGGCTATTTTAGAGAAAATGGATATTGAGAATCAAGATCGTAAAAAAATAATAGAACACAACCTGGATATTATTCGTAAAAATTATTCATCCGCTGTAACCTTAAAGAGTTTAAAAAATGTCTTGTTCTAAAAGTATCCTTTTTTGTTATGGTGTCGGTGGGCACAATAGTCAAATGAATCGTTTAGTTAAACGTTTAAAACCTCATTTGGAAAATGCGAAATTAATTTCACTTTCCGACAAAAAAGATGCTCCTGATTGGGCTGATGAACATTATGTCTGTGGCGAGTTACGCTCTAAACATAGACATATAGACTCTCTTTTAAATACAGGCCCAGCGAAAATAGTTACTTGTCTCATTAAAATTCGTCGTAACCATCATATTCATAGCGTTGTATCAACAGGACCTGGTATCTGTATAGTTGCTGCTTTATTTTATAAGATTATGGGAGCAAAAATCGTTCATGTGGAAACATGGTCCAGATTTAAAACTAGATCATTAACTGGTCGTATTATGTATAAATTAGCGGATAAGTTTTATGTACAAAACGAATCCCTTGTACGTCTCTATCCCAATGCTATTTACGCAGGATTATTATGAAGATTTTTGTGACTGTTGGTACAACAAAATTTGACACTTTGATTCGAGCAGTTGATTTCTCTTCTGATACTGAAAGCCATCAGTATACTTATCAAATTGCTGACGGCGAATACAAACCATCATCTGGAAGCTATTTTACTTTTACTTCAGATATAGAGGATTACTATAATCAGGCGGATGTTGTTATAACTCATGCTGGTGCAGGTTCTATTTACGGTCTTTTGGAGCGAAACAAGACCATAATCATTGTTCCAAATCTAGACCGCGTAGATAAACATCAAAGCGATATTGCAGATTTTATGGAAGAAGGTGGGTATGCAAGAGTATGTTACAATATGGAAATAATAGGAGAAATAATTAACAGTATTGTTGAATTTCAACCCAAAAGGTTTATTAAGAAAGACTTTTTTAAGCAAGAAGAAATTTCCAGATTTATCTTGGGTGTGTAAAAACTTATTTGATGTTTTTTTACTATATGGTGTTTTTTGTAAAATACATTATAACCTTAATAAAAGAACATTTATGTCGTTATTAATCATTTCGATATTTTTTATTACTGTTATGGTTAGCGATTAACTTCTGCATTCTGAATGCAAACTTAATATATTGAAAATGGAATGATGGTAAATAAACCTAATGCACTAGGGATTGTATTTTTTGCATTATCTCTATATACAGGCGAAACGCTTGCAACATCCTTAAAAGAATTACCTTCTAACCAAAGTTTTACTGGTTTGACTTTTATACCCAATGCCCAAGTTCAAAACTACGGGAGCTTTGGCTTTGACTTTGCACATGGGTTACCGCTTAGGAATAACGTCTCTGATATAGAGTCTTTAACGTTCTCTCTCGGACTAATCGAAGGGTTAGAGGCACAAGGCCGAATCGTGACTGAAGACTATAGTTCTAATGGGTTTGTTGTGGGGAGTGTTAGAGACCTATCAGCCTCTTTTAAGTATCAACTTCCTTTTTTTAAAGATTTTAATAAACTCAAGTTGGCAGTTGGCGTGCAAGATCTTGGAGGAGAGTTAAACTACTTTAATACGAATTATATAGTTGCTGACTACTCTTTCGATTTTGCTCCAGTTCGAATGTCGTTGGGGTATGGTCAGTCAGATATTCCGCTTGGTGTTATGGATGGCCCATTTGGTGGTGTTGAGTACCAACCATTCAATTTTATTCAGTTGGTAGGTGAGTACGACTCAGAAGAGTTTAATTCTTCAGTAAAAATTTTTACGCCAAAAGAGCTGCTCCCGTATGATATAACAGCTTCCCTTAGTTATCAGGTCTATTCAGGCCATGACACTGATACTAAAAATGTATGGAATGCCGCTTTTTCAATCCCTCTGATATCTGATTACACACGCTCAGTTAGCTTTTTTCAAAACGATATTTCTTTGATAGATAAGCTTTTTGTAGAGCAGAAGAAGTTTCAAGATGCTTCGATCTTAACTTTGGTGAGTGCGTTAAAAAACGAAGGTTTCGTTAATGTTCAAGTGGGGTTAGTCAATGGTAGAGTCGTGGTGGCTTTAGAGAACCGTCGATACAACCATAATCAAGCAGATGGATTAGGTGTAGCTCTGGGGATTGTATCGAGTTATTTCGGTCAAAATGCGGCGCAAGATATTGGCGCTGCATCGGGTCAATTTGAACTTGTGATGCTTGCCAACCAAAAACCAGTGGTCAGCGTTTTGTCTGACTCTAACTGTTACCAAAGTTTTGTCAATGGCAGCGCATCTTGTGATGACATTCAGTTTATCACGCGCGGCTTGTCGGAAAGATTAGACATGGTTGATTGGAAAACGGAACGAGTCAATTCAGGCACTTTAGATTCGCAGATCGTATTTTCCCCTATGGTAAGGCATGGCGTAGCAACCGAGTACGGTGTGTATGATTACTCTTTTGCCATGTCCAGCAACTTATACACCTACCTATGGTCTGGCGCGGCAATAGATGTTCGTCATATTTTACCTTTAGCAGAAAGTGATGATTTTGAAGAGGGCGGGTATTTCGAAGACAGCGTATACGAGAACGAGATTGAGCGTGCAATGGTACATCAGTTCTTCCGTTTGCCATATGTCGATATAGCCAACCAAGTATCTCTAGGCTTGGTTAAATCGGACTATATCGGTGCGCGTAGTGAATCAGCTTGGTTCTCTCAATCGGGCAACCATTGGTTGGGATTAGAGATGAGCTATTTCCAACATCAAGACGAAAAAGACAAAAATGGTTATGCGAACCCAGATCGCCAAACCTTTTTAACTCGTTACACATTCTCTATGCCAGAGTGGGATTGGCAGTTTAATGCGACTGCTGGCGAGTTTTGGAAAGGGGATGTTGGCGCAAAATTCACGACATCACATTGGTTTGAAGACATAGAAGTATCCGCAAGTTATCAGGTGACAAAGTTTAACGATACAGACGAAGAGCAGTTTGTCACTGTGTCGGTAAAGCTGCCATTAACGCCATGGCGTGATATGTCACCGGGAGTGATACAAGTTCGTGGTAACGAGGCTTATGATTTCAACGTTACGACACGAGTTGGCAATGATTATAACTACTTAGCGGCAGACCAAGGGGATGAACTTGTGATGGATAATAGCATGCTTCGTCGCTACTTTAACCGAGGCCGTTATGGCCAAGAGTACTTTGAGCAGAACAGGCAGCGAATCCGCAACGCTTATTTGCGTTACTTGGGTACTCAATTGAATTAAGTTGTGTTGCTAGTTAGGCTTTGAGTTAATCACTGTACTCTACCGAGAGTGCAGGTATTTTGATATGCTAGCGTCAGTTAAATAATAGGAAATAAAAATGAAAATTGCTGTAGCAGGCACGGGCTACGTCGGTTTGTCCAATGCCATGTTATTGTCACAAAACCATGAGGTTGTGGCGGTTGATATTATCCAAGAAAAAGTGGACTTGTTGAACGACAAGAAGTCTCCAATTGTTGATGCGGAAATCGAACATTTTCTTGCAAACAAAGAGCTCAACTTTGTCGCGACGCTAGATAAAGAGCTGGCTTACAAAGGCGCAGAGTTTGTTGTTATTGCCACACCAACGGATTATGACCCTCAAACGAACTACTTTAATACTTCTTCAGTTGAAGCAGTGATTAAAGATGTGATGGCAATTAATCCAGATGCGGTTATGGTGATTAAGTCGACTGTACCTGTGGGTTATACTGCGCGTATTAAAGAGGAGCTCGGTTGTCAGAATGTTATGTTCTCTCCAGAGTTTCTTCGTGAAGGTAAAGCACTTTACGATAACCTCCACCCGTCTCGCATAATCGTTGGTGAACGCAGCGAACGTGCAGAGAAGTTCGCTAACCTTTTGGTTGAAGGTGCGGTAAAAGAAGACATCTCGGTTCTGTTTACTGACTCTACAGAAGCAGAAGCGGTTAAGTTGTTCTCAAACACATACCTCGCGATGCGCGTAGCTTACTTCAATGAGTTAGATTCGTATGCTGAAGCACACAACCTTGATGCTCGCCAAATTATTGAAGGTGTTGGCTTAGACCCTCGTATTGGCAATCACTACAACAATCCGTCATTCGGTTATGGTGGTTACTGCTTACCAAAAGATACAAAGCAATTGTTAGCAAACTACCAAGAAGTTCCTAATAACATTATTGGTGCAATCGTTGATGCGAACCGCACTCGTAAAGATTTTGTCGCAGAGTCTATTCTCAAGCGAGAACCAAAAGTCGTGGGTATTTACCGCTTAATTATGAAAGCTGGTTCAGATAACTTCCGCGCTTCGTCTATTCAAGGCATTATGAAGCGTATTAAAGCGAAAGGTATTGAAGTAGTGGTGTACGAGCCAGTACTTAAGGAAGATGAGTTCTTCCACTCTGCTGTTATCCGCGATATTGAAGAATTCAAACAAATGTCTGATGTCATTGTTTCTAACCGCATGGTGGAAGAACTAGCTGATGTGGCTAATAAAGTTTACACCCGCGACCTGTTCGGTAGTGATTAATTAGTCTTTATATTCAAATAATATAATAGGCTCCCTTAAGGGAGCCTTTCTTTTAGTTGGTAATGGTTATGATTAAAAAATGTTTATTCCCTGCTGCGGGTTACGGTACACGTTTCCTTCCTGCAACTAAGTCGATGCCGAAAGAAATGATGCCAGTGGTGAACAAGCCATTGATTGAATACGGTGTTGAAGAAGCGATTGAAGCCGGTATGGACGGTATGTGCATCGTCACTGGTCGTGGTAAGCACTCGTTAATGGATCACTTTGATAAAAACTACGAGCTAGAGCATCAAATTAGCGGTACAAGTAAAGAAGCGCTGCTTGATGATATTCGTTCTTTGATTGATTCTGCGAGTTACACTTACATCCGTCAGCGTGAAATGAAAGGCTTAGGTCACGCTATTCTTACGGGACGTGAATTGGTCGGTGATGAACCGTTTGCTGTAGTGCTTGCGGATGACCTTTGTGTGAATGAGGACAAAGGCGTTCTAGCTCAAATGGTTGAGCTGTACAAACAGTTCCGCTGTTCAATCGTTGCGGTACAAGAAGTGCCGGAATCAGAAACGCATAAATACGGTGTGATTGCTGGCGAGATGATCAAAGATGATATCTTCCGCATTGATAACATGGTTGAAAAGCCAGAGCCAGGTACTGCACCTAGCAATCTAGCGATTATTGGTCGCTACATTCTGACCCCTGATATCTTTGAGCTGATTGAAAATACAGAGCCGGGTAAAGGTGGCGAGATTCAAATCACCGATGCGTTGATGCAACAAGCTCAATCTGGTTGTGTTTTGGCATACAAATTTAAAGGTCAGCGCTTTGATTGCGGTAGCGTAGAAGGCTACATTGAAGCAACAAATTACTGCTACGAGAACCTTTATAAGAAGGATTCCAGTGCGGAGCTCGCGAAAAAACCAACCGTGAAAATTGCCGAGCCAGCATAATTCAGAACTTCCTATCGGTGTACTCCGAGTGGATAACACGCAAACAAAAAGGGATGCATGATGCATCCCTTTGTTATTTCGACTCTGAGTAAAAACGAGATTAAGCTTTTTCTTTTGCCGCTGCTTTAGCGATTGCCGCGAAGCTTTTCGCGTCTAGAGAAGCGCCGCCAACTAGAGCACCGTCGATGTCTGGTTGTGAGAAGTAAGCTTCAGCGTTTTCTGGCTTAACAGAACCGCCGTATTGGATGATTACTTGTGCTGCAACTGCTTCGTCTTTCGCTGCGATTAGTGCACGGATAGAAGCGTGGATGCGTTGTGCATCTTCAGCTGTTGCTGCTTTACCAGTACCGATAGCCCAGATTGGTTCGTAAGCGATGATTGCGCCGTTTAGAGCTTCAACACCGTAAGTGTCGATAACTGCGTTGATTTGACGTGCACATACAGCTTCAGTTTCGCCAGCTTCGTTTTGCGCTTCAGATTCACCGATACAGAAAACAGGAGTTAGGCCGTTTTCTTTTAGGAAGTTGAATTTCTTCGCGATGAACTCGTCAGATTCGTTGTGGTATTCACGACGCTCTGAGTGACCGATGATGATGTGAGTAGCACCGAAATCTTTCAGCATTTCTGGAGACATATCGCCAGTGAACGCACCGCTGTTGTTTAGGTCAGTGTTTTGAGCACCTAGGATGATCTTGTTACCGCCTTCAGCGATTACGCGCTCTGCTAGGTCGATGTAAAGTGCTGGTGGAGCGACTGCTACGTCAACACCTTCAACGCCTTCAAGCTCAGCGTTAAGACCAGTTAGCAGCTCAGTTACCATTGCTTTGCTACCGTTTAGTTTCCAGTTACCCATCACTACAGGACGACGCATAGGAATATCTCCCTTATCTTTAATGTAAATAGTCAATTAATGTAAAAAATCTACGTAGGAATATAACAGAATAATGTGAACAGATCATGATTGGCGTCATGTCTTGTCCGGCTTTCTTTACTGATTCGACCAAGCATCGATCCTGTTATTTTTGTCAAAAGCAATCGATTGGTGATCACGTAGACAGAATGATAGTTCATTCCTCGGAAATTGCTGCTGAGATTGGTATTACTACGCGCTGGAGTTAATTGTTGTAGAAAGGAATCAAAATGCCAAATCTCGTTTTAGAGTATTCAAACTCGGTGGAAGAACGCGTCAATGTTCAGGGGTTGCTGGAGGATTTACATAAAACGGCGTTAGAGAGTGGCCTTTTTGAACTCGCGTCAGTGAAATCTAGAACGCTCAGGTGCCACAATTGGTTAATTGGGGAAGAGGGCGATAGCCTCGACTTTATCCATATCAACTTTGATTTGCTATCTGGCCGTTCCCAAGAGCAGAAGCGGGAACTGTCACGAGCCTTGATGGCGACACTTCAAGAGCAAGCCAGTCACGTGCACAGCTTAACGGTCAACATCCGAGACATGGACGTAGAAAGCTTCCAGAAGGTAGTGAATTAGGTTGAACAGAGTTTCTTGAGAATAACGAGTAGGGTTAAGCATCGCGAGATGCAAGGGAACTGAAAGCTAATAGGCCTTATCGAGTGTTTATCGTTGCTTGAGCTTAGTCTCTCTGCTTGTTATAACGGCGTTGTTGGCGCTTACACTGCAGGTGTACTTTCCAAACTATATCGACTCGGCTAATCTATAACCTTTCTATTTTGGGGTAAAATTTGATGTCGACTAAAGAGTTACTGTTTTCTTTTCAAGGGCGTATAAACCGTAAAACCTACTGGATTTGGAACGTCATTTACTATGTCTCTATTCTAGGTTTTGGTGCTGGAATCAGTAAGCTATTTCCTACTTTCTCCTATTTACTTCTCCCTATTTTCTTGGTGATTTTGTTAATCCCTGATTTGGCGATCACCACCAAGCGTTGGCATGACCGCGACAAATCAATCTATTGGCTAGCGCTGAATATTCCGCTGATTATCGGACGAATCGCTACGCCAATGACCAGCCCTGTCGCACAAGAGCCGTCGACACCGCAAATGTTCGTTGCATCCATTTCTCTGATTTGTGGTTTATGGATTCTAATTGAATGTGGCTTCTTAAAGGGGACATCAGGACCAAACCAATATGGCCCTGAGCCGGAGTAATCGCTTTAAGTAACGTGCTCGCTGAAAGTAGACTCTTAGTCTCGCTGAGGCTCGCTAGAATGACGAACTCCTTTGGTCTAGGGCTTGCTATTATAACCGTCATTCTGAACAACGAGGTACGAGCGTGATTCAGAATATATTGTCTGGTTGCGAAGTGGTTAAGGTGAGTGGGTAAGAATAGGAGTTTGCTGTTACTTGATTCTTAGTCTCGCTGGAGCTCGCAAGAATGACGAACTCCTTTACTTTAGAGCTTGCTATAGTGACGGTCATTCTGAACAACGAGGTACGAGCGTGATTCAGAATCTATCGTCCGCTTGAGCAGTAGCTAAGGTGAGTGGGAAAGAATAGGAGTTTGCTGTTACTTGATTCTTAGTCTCGCTGGAGCTCGCTAGAATGACTAGCTTTTTTGATCTAGAGCTTGCTATTTTAACCGTCATTCTGAACAGTGAGGGACGAGCATGATTCAGAATCTATCGTCCGCTTGAGCTGTGGCTAAGGTGAGCGGGAGAGAATAGGAGCTTGCTGTTACCAGATTCTTAGTCTCGCTAAGGCTCGCTAGAATGACGAACTCTTTTGATTTAGAGACTGTTAAAGCCACTGTCATTCTGAACAACGAGGAACGAGGTGATTCAGAATCTATCATCCGGTTGAGCAGTGGCTAAGGTGAGTGCGAAAGAATAGGAGCTTGCTGTTACCAGATTTTTAGTCTCGTTTGAGCTCGCTAGAATGACGAACGCTTTTGACCTAGAGCTTATTAAAGTCACCGTCATTCTGAACAACGAGGCACGAGTGTGATTCAGAATCTACGCACAGAGCGCTCCGAGTTTGAACTGAGCGATTGAATTACAATGGAAAAGTAACAGCGAATCATGAAGGAGAATGAATCATCGATAGGACACCTTGCGTTTATATCCTAACGTCAAACAACAACGCCGTTCTTTACATTGGTGTTACCAGTCAGATGCCCCAAAGAATATGGCAACATAAAAACGGAGTAGTGGAAGGATTTACTAAGAAATACAACGTTCATAAGCTCGTTTACTTTGAGTTATTCGACGATATGGCTACTGCTATAAACCGAGAAAAGCAGCTCAAGCAGTGGAAGCGTGAGTGGAAGTTAGCCTTGGTAAGAGAAACGAACCCTAACTTTCTCGATCTATCTACAGAGTATCAGTAAAAATCATCCCTACCTTTAAATGCCTCTAAGCTAACCACATCCGCTTTTTGAGTCGGTGCCGTTTCCCCTTGTAGAGCCGCTCTGAACTTCACGACCTGTTTTTGTAATTCGTTCATCAATACCACATTGGTGTGGTGAGGGTTTTTACACGTGCTGATGACCCTATCGATGTGGCTTTGCTGAGCCCACAGTCTTTCTTGCATGTTTTCTGATGCGCTTTCGATCATCTCTTTTGCCATTTCATGACGAAATTGCTCAAAAGCTTCTGGGTCTCGCTCAGCCATTCGAACCATTTCATCGAATGGCGGAAGCGTTTGAGAAGAGTAGTGACGTAGAGTAGACATCAATGTTCTCCAAATCCTTATGGAAATTGCCTTTAGTTACTAAAAGCCTATACCACTAGAAAGAGGAGAGAGGATGAATTCTTCAGCCGTCTCATTTATAAGAGAAGCTTTCAGGCTTGAGATTGAATAAGTGCGGCATGTCGATGTTTGTTTGTGGTGGTTACTGCAGTTGTTGGATGCGGTACACGCAGCGTCTTTGACCGCTAATGATATGCTCGGTGCGCTCTATTTTGGTGTCACGTCCAAGCAAAGACTGAAAGACGCTCAATTCCGATTGGCACAAGCTTGGGCAGCGAGTTGCGGCTTTACAAATCGGGCAGTGATTTTCGATCAAGATAAATCCGTTCTCATCTTGCTCAAGCTCGGCCATATAGCCTTCTTGCTCTCTGAGTGTCACAAGAGTTTCTAGTTTGCTTTGCAGAGAGTTACATTGCTCAAGATGCTGACGATAACTTTGTAACGTGAGTTTTTCTCTTTCCGATGTGACTTTGTCCAGTCCATCTTTGCCAAAAATGTGTTCGACAGCCTCTATAAACTGAATGGTCAACTCACCGTGACGGTCAGCAAATTGCTCATGACCTTTCTGAGTGAGAGACCAATGGCGAGCGGGGCGACCCACTTTGACTTTGACGTCATGAATAGACAGGATGCCATCATCTTCTAAACTCTGAAGGTGCTGACGTGCCCCCATAGTTGTCATACCCAGTTCAGAAGAGAGTTGTTTTGCAGTGACGGAACCATCACGCTTAACGATTTGCAATATCCTATCTACGGTCTTCATATACCCACCATTTATACGTCAGTACATATTATGCGCGATAGGGTTAGTAAAGAAAAGTGTTGACTTAGTTTGAGTGGGGATCTGTTGGGTCTATGTTCATGCGAACCAATATATATCGCCACTCTGAACAGCGAGAAACGAGTGTGAGAAAGAAAGGCTCCAACTCAGATTGGCTAGAGCCTCGAGAAATGCTAAAGAATAATATCACGCACTTCTGGATCTTTACGATCTAGGTAGTGAGTCGACTTAATACGACGAATAGTACGGCATCGACCACGCACGAGCAGCGTTTCTGTGGTTGCGATATTGCCTTGGCGAGAGATGCCTTCTAGCAAGTCACCTTTAGTAATGCCTGTTGCTGAGAATACCACGTTGTCGCTGCGTGCCATGTCTTCCATTTTGAGGACAACATTCGCTTTTACGCCCATTTCATCGCAGCGTTTTAGTTCGTCTGCGCCGTAAATGCGGTTTTCTTCAGTATCGCCTTTTACTTCGTGACGCGGAAGTAGACGACCGTGCATGTCACCGTCTAGCGCTCGAATCACCGCGGCTGAGACGACCCCTTCTGGCGCGCCGCCAATACAGTACATCATGTCCACTTCACTGTCTGGCATACAAGTCAGAATAGAGGCAGCCACGTCACCATCAGGCACCGCAAAGACACGTACGCCCATTGCTTGCATTTCTGCAATAACGTCATCGTGGCGAGGTTTCGCAAGGGTAATAACGACTAAGGTATCAAGTGGTTTGTTCAGGGCTTTTGCTACGTTTTCTAGGTTCTCTTTTAACGGCTTTTCTAAGTCAATCACGCCTTTTGCACCAGGGCCAACAACCAGTTTTTCCATGTACATATCTGGCGCTTTAAGAAAGCTGCCTTTCTCACCTGCGGCAAGTACGGCTAGTGCGTTTGATTGCCCCATTGCCGTCATGCGCGTCCCTTCAATCGGGTCGACTGCAATATCTACTTCATCACCACCAATACCCACTTGCTCACCAATGTATAGCATTGGCGCATCATCGATTTCACCCTCACCAATGACAATTTCACCACTGATATCTGTTTTGTTCAGTAGGGTGCGCATAACTTCAACAGCTGCGCCATCGGCTGCATTTTTATCGCCACGGCCAAGCCATTTGTAACCAGCCAAAGCTGCACCTTCAGTCACACGGGAAAATGCCATTGCTAAATCGCGTTTCATGATGTCTCCAAGTAAGCAAGAGGGAAGAAGAATTTGCGCGGCGATTCTATCACAACGCAGGGTAAACGTTTGCCTTTTTGCGGAGCTTTTACTTTATCTAACTTGAATTTGATCAATACTTAGGGCGATTTTCAGCGTTGTGGGAGGCAAAATCCTTGCTCAAAAATGCTTCGGCGATAAGAAAAGTCAGCGTTTAGTGAGATTGCGCCGATTTTTTGACCGAATGATGCGAAATATCGAATATAGTGAGTGTTTCTCATCGCGACGCTGAGTAGAATGAACCTTATATAGGTTAGGTGTGCATCAATCTTGCACATCGTCCCAACGGAATAACATAGGTAGGCCAAGATGTCTTTTGAAGTACTAGAACAACTAGAATCTAAAATTCAAACTGCAGTTGACACAATCACTCTTCTTCAGATGGAAGTCGAAGAGCTGAAAGAAGATAAAGCAAAACTTGCGGAAGAAGCGAACGAGCTTCGCTCTCAACGTGAAGAGCTAGAGCAAAAAGCACAGCAAGCACAACAAGAGCACGCGCAATGGCAAGAGCGCATTCGTGCACTACTTGGCAAAATGGACGAAGTGGAATAATCCGGCTTCTTCATTCCAAATTAAAAACACCCGCGTTAAGCGGGTGTTTGTGTTTTGGGCAAGTTGAAAATCGTTAGGACAAGCTCGATTCTGATAGCCAAGAGAAGGTCCTATAACTTAGGTACCTAAGACTCGTTATTCTTCTTCATCCAACTCTAAATCAATATTCAATGGCTCAGGCGACAGGATGATCCCAGTGCTATCAGCATAAATATAATCTTCAGGTAAGAAGCTGACGCCGCCAAAGTTGACTGGTATATCTAATTCGCCGATACCCTGGCTGGTCGCTCCAACAGGAATAGAAGCGAGGGCTTGAATGCCTAAGTTCATATCTTCAAGTTCATCTACTTCACGAACACAGCCGTAAACGACAATGCCTTCCCACTCGTTTTCTTCCGCAATAGTTGCGATTTCTGCATCGATAAGGGCTTTACGTAGGGAACCGCCACCGTCAATTAACAAAACGCGACCAAGTCCATCTTGCTCTAATGTCTCGCGGATCAACGAATTATCTTCAAAACACTTGATGGTGGTGATTTGCCCGGCAAATGAAGCGCGACCGCCAAAATTACTGAACATTGGTTCAACCACATCTACCTGATCGAGGTAGATATCACAGAGTGCTGAGGTATTGTATTCCATAGCGTACCTTTCTAAACAGAAATTGGTTGTCTTTGAGTATATCTAGGCATTAAGTCAATGCAATGACAATCCTTTTTTAACTTACTAGAGTTTGAGCTACCACAATTGTTGCAAACAAAACGTTGGTGACTAAAGAACATTTCACGATGACTGGCATCATTGGTGCTATCTGAGCAGGCTTTTGTGTATGCCAAACCGCTTTACCATGATCGGCCACGAAATAAATACTAAGTAAAAATGGCAAGCTAATCCAAACGGGTTTGTCTTGAATTAACAAGTAAGCCGCAAAGGCAAGAATAGCACCGCCAAGTAAAACAAAGTGATACTGCTTGGCTTTGCGTTGACCCAAACGCACTGCGACTGTGCGTTTACCACACTCTCGGTCGTTCTCGATATCACGCATATTGTTGATGTTGAGTACTGCAACGGCGAGTAAACCGCAGCCTAGAGCAGGTAAGAATAGCGTGGTATCTACGTGACCAGTATGCAAGAAATAGGTACCGGATACGCCGAGTAAACCAAAAAACAAGAAAACTGAAATATCGCCAAGCCCCACGTAACCGTATGGTTTGCTACCCATGGTGTAAGCAATCGCCGCGAGGATGGCTAAAATTCCCAGCCCGATAAACGTCACAATGCTTTCTAGTGAGCTTAGTGAATAGAAAACTAACACTAAGCCAGAAATGGCGGTCAGAACGATGTTAAAGATAATCGCCTGTTTCATCTGTTTCGCACTTACCGCGCCAGACTGCATCGCTCGTAATGGGCCAAGGCGTTTGTCGTTATCTGTACCTTGAACGGCATCGCCGTAGTCGTTCGCAAGATTGGATAGAATTTGCAGCAACGTCGCGGTTACGAAAGCCATGATGGCAATTGTCGGTGAAAAATGACCCGCCGAGTAGGCGAGTACACTACCCGTTAAGATAGAGACTAATGCCAGAGGTAGTGTTTTTGGGCGAGCGGCTTCAAGCCAGATCTGTAAAGATTGTTTCATGGAAATTTCGTGCTAGTAACCAATGTGCCCAGTATAAGCACAAAGAGGCAGATACGCTATTGACCTAAAACAACTCAACTAAAAGTCAAATGGTGAAGGAGAAGGAAAGCAGTTTCGATATTTGAGGCGATAAAATAGCCCTCTTTTTGGAAAGTGGAGGGTACGGAGAACGCTGCTATTAGATTCTTAGTCTCGCTTGAGCTCGCTAGAATGACGAGATCTTTTGATTTAGATGTTGTCAAAGCCACCGCCATTCTGAACAACGAGGAACGAGGTGATTCAGAATCTATCATCCGATTGTGCGGTGGTTAAGGTGAGAGATGAAGAGTAGGCGTCTGCTGTCAGCAGATTCTTAGTCTCGCTTGAGCTAGCTAGCATGACCAGATCTTTTGATTTAGATGTTGTCAAAGCCACCGTCATTCTGAACAACGAGGAACGAGTGTGATTCAGAATCTATCGTCCGATTGTGTAGTGGTGAAGGCGAGTTCGGAAGAATAGGCGTTTGCTGTTACTAGGTTCTTAGTCTCGCTTGAGCTCGCTAGAATAACGAGATCTTTTGATTTAGCTGTTGTCAAAGTCACCGCCATTCTGAACAACGAGGAACGAGTGTGATTCAGAATCAATCGTCCGATTGTGCGGTGGTTAAGGTGAGCTGGAAAGAATAGGGTGTGCTGCTACTAGATTCTTAGTCTCGCTGGAGCTCGCTAGAATGACGAGTTCTTTTGATTTAGCTGTTGCCAAAGTAACCGCCATTCTAAACAAAAAGCCCAGAAACAAGGCTCTGGGCTTTGGTGGGATAGATTACGATTAAAGAATAAAGCGGCTTAGATCTTCATCTTCAATCGTGTCGCCTAGGCGCTCTTTCACATAAGCGGCATCGATAACAAACTTCGCGCCAGATTGCTCTGCTGCATCGTAAGAGATTTCATCCATTAAGCGCTCCATAACGGTATGCAAGCGACGAGCACCGATGTTTTCTGTGCTTTCGTTGACCGTCCATGCCGCTTCCGCGATTTGCGTGATGCCATCTTCTGTGAACTCGATGTCCACATCTTCCGTTTTCATCAACGCAACGTACTGCTCTGTTAGAGAGGCTTTTGGCTCTGTCAGAATGCGTTTGAAGTCGTTGCTGCTTAGTGCTTCTAGCTCAACACGAATTGGTAGACGACCTTGCAATTCTGGGATCAAGTCAGATGGTTTTGCCACTTGGAATGCACCAGATGCAACAAACAGAATGTGGTCTGTTTTTACCATGCCGTGCTTGGTTGATACCGTGCTACCTTCAATCAATGGAAGTAGGTCGCGCTGAACACCTTCGCGTGAAACGTCTGGGCCTGAGCTCTCTCCGCGTTTACAGATCTTGTCGATCTCATCGATAAATACGATGCCGTTGTTTTCAACGTTGAAAATCGCCGCTTCTTTTAGCTCTTCTTGGTTAACCAGTTTTGCCGCTTCTTCTTCCGCTAACGCTTTCATTGCGTCTTTGATTTTCAGCTTACGCTTTTTCTTAGTATCGCCAGCTAGGTTTTGGAACATGCCTTGCAGCTGATTTGTCATCTCTTCCATACCTGGGGGCGCCATGATCTCTACGCCCATTTGCGGTGCGGCTACGTCGATTTCAATTTCTTTATCGTCCAGCTGGCCTTCACGCAATTTTTTACGGAAAATCTGGCGAGTGTGAGAAGACTCTTCCGTTTGCTCTGCTTGACCCCAGCTATCACGTGCTGGTGGCAGTAGCGCATCAAGAATGCGTTCTTCCGCTTGCTCTTCAGCGCGGAATTTTACTTTTTCCATCGCTTGTTGATGCGTCATTTTCACAGCGACATCAGTCAGGTCACGGATGATGGTTTCAACTTCTTTACCAACGTAACCCACTTCTGTGAATTTTGTCGCTTCAACTTTGATGAATGGTGCATTTGCCAGTTTTGCGAGGCGGCGTGCTATTTCAGTCTTACCAACACCAGTAGGACCAATCATCAAAATGTTTTTTGGCGTCACTTCGGCACGCAAACTTTCTTCAAGCTGCATACGGCGCCAGCGGTTACGAAGTGCAATCGCAACCGAACGCTTGGCTTTTTCTTGACCGATAATGTGGCGGTTCAATTCATGAACGATTTCGCGAGGCGTCATTTCAGACATATTCTTTCCTTACTTCGTTACGATTACGCGGTTGGTTTTTCAGGCTCTACCGTTGAGTCTAGCTCTTCTACTGTGTGGTGGTGGTTGGTGAAGACACAAATATCACCCGCGATGTTGAGGGCTTTTTCCGCGATCTCACGAGCATCTAGATCTGTGTTTTCTAGTAGGGCGGTTGCTGCAGCTTGTGCGTAAGCACCACCAGAGCCAATCGCAATCAGGTCGTGTTCTGGCTGTACGACATCACCATTACCAGTAATGATTAACGATGCAGTTTCGTCGGCAACGGCAAGTAAGGCTTCGAGCTTGCGCAGAGCACGATCGCTACGCCAGTCTTTGGCTAGCTCAACTGCCGCTTTAGTTAGGTGACCTTGGTGCATTTGCAGTTTGCTTTCGAAGCGCTCAAAAAGGGTGAAGGCATCCGCAGTACCGCCGGCAAAGCCCGCTAGTACTTGGTTGTTATATAAGCGGCGAACTTTGCGCGCATTACCTTTCATTACGGTATTGCCTAGAGATACTTGGCCATCACCCGCGATGACGACTTTATTATTTCGACGTACAGATACAATGGTAGTCACAGTCGACCTCTTGATTATTTCTCTTTGGATTTAATTCAGTATATGGGGGAGGGAAAATAGGGATTCAAGGGGGCAAAAAGAAAGGCCCTAGGATCTTAGCTCCTAGGGCCTGAGTTTAAAGATTTTCTTTCCAAATCGCACATGGCTCGATTTTCGCGCGTTGCAGTTTATGACGGTCACGTTCTGCATCACGTTTGAACTTATACGGACCTAGCACCACGCGATACCATGAACTGCCTTCTTTCTTACGAATCTTGCTCGACATCCCTTGGAACGCGATTGCAAGCTTGCGCTCTTCCGCTTGTGCCTGGGTTTTGTACGCGCCACACTGCATGATGTAAGGAATTTTAGAAACTTCAATTTCTTTGGCCACAACTTCAACTTCACGTTTCGGTAGTGACTCAACATATTCCCACTTTTCTTCTGGTGGTGGCGGCAAGTCTTTTTTCGGCTTTGGTTTGCTTACAGTGGTTGTTGGCTGCTTCACGACAGGTTGTTTGGGTTCTGGGTCGCTACTCAAAAGGTAAAGACCATAGCCAAAACCACCCACGAGCAAGATAGCGAGCAGGCCACTACGCCAAGGTTTTTTTCTTCTCGGCGGCTGTTTTTTTGTCGACTTTTTTGGGGCGCCTCGCCCCCGTCTTACATAATCTCTATTTGCCACGGTTATTTCTGGTCATCAAGGATTCTTGCAAATATGTTAATCCAGAACGAGTTGAGAAAACACCCTATTGATAGAATCTTGATAGCTAAAGCGCGACAACGCCCGAGTGTAGGAGTGTGTTTCCGTTCTTGCTTATATTTATTCGGGGATACACAAAAAGCAGGAGGGGCAAATAAAAAGCGGCGCCTTAGCACCGCTTTGGGTATGAATACCTAATCTTTAGGTTAAGGGCGCTGTGGTGGCGCTGCACTTCCGCGAATGACGAGGTTAGTTTCAAGTAGACGCGAGCCTGAATGCACGTCGTGTCCTTTTAACATCTCAAGCATCATTAGCATCGCTTGTCGACCAATCTCATAGCGAGGCTGAGAGATAGTGGTCAACGGTGGATCGCAGTACTGAGCGAAGTTAATGTCATCAAAGCCCACAACAGAGAGATCTTGCGGTACTCGTAAGCCAAGCTTTTTCGCTTCTTGAATTGCGCCGATGGCCATTGTGTCACAGTGGCAGAAAATAGCCGTTGGTGGCTCTGGCAATTCGAGCAGTTTACGAACGGCTTTTGCTCCGCCATCAAAAGAGAACTCAGTAATGACACTATATTGTGGATCTTTATTGATGCCGGCACGGCGCAGGGCTTGTTGGTAGCCTTGCTGGCGGAACTGACACAATATTGCTGTATCTGGTCCAGAGATTTGAGCGATGCGTTTATGACCTAGTTGGGTTAGGTAATTCACCGCTTCAAATGCTGAGGTCAGGTTGTCAATATGTACTGTCGGAAGTTCTAACTCTGGCGCAAATTCACACGCCATTACCATCGGAGGTAAGTTCTTTTGTTCTGGCTTACTGACATCGAACGGTAGATCTGTGCCAAGCAGTAGCATTCCATCCGCCTGCTTAGTAAATACGAGGTTAACGAAAGAACTTTCGCGTTTCTTCTGTTGTCCGCTATCGCCCAGCAGGACTAGATAGCCATGTTCCATGGCAGCATCTTCAATGCCGCGAATAATTTCAGAAAAATAAGGATCACAGATGTCGGGAACGATAGTGACAATGGTTTTTGATTCGTTTCTACGTAAGTTACGCGCTAATGAGTTTGGAGAATAACCCGCTTCAAGTACGGCATCTTCTACTCTTTTTCTCGTTGAAGAAGAGACCTTCTCTGGGTTCATTAATGCTCGAGATACCGTAGCCGTAGACACTCCCGCAAGCTGGGCAACATCCTTCATTGTCGCCATAGTTTTTAACCTCTCGTTTATTTTTTTGCCAAGATGACGTTATTCCGGTTTGAAATCATAGTAATCACGCTGAGTTAGAGCAGCGTTCGCTCTTCGCTCAGTTCGTGTTAACAAGTGGAAAAATGGATTCTTCACTGCGACATCAATTTGTGGGAATAGTCATTGTTTTAATCTAAGTCTGTGCGAACAAGTCACTTTAGACTTTTCTAATTTGGATAGTCTATTCATTTCTAAAGTGAAAGTTACGGTCTGTTTAACAAAAATTGCAATCCCGTCGTGATGCTCGTCACATTAAATGGTAATTCATTACATAGTTAAACGTTTGCTAGCTGAGATCTTGTGGCTCTATGTCTAAATTCCAGCGAACTTTCTTGGCATTTGGCAACAACTCAATAGCAGGTTTGGCACTGGTTAATAACTTTTGCATCAATGAACGATGCTGGGTTTGAAGTAACAGCTGCCAGCGGTATTTGCCTGCGCGTTTGGCGAGAGGTGATGGTGTTGGACCCAGCACCATGCAAGTGTCGTCAAATAAAGGGTGCGATTCTAAGGTAAAGCGAACCTGACGTAAGAAGTCTTCAACCACTTCACTTTGGTTTGCTTCTGCTTTAAACAGAGTCAAGAAACTATAAGGCGGAAGCTGAGCCAGTTTGCGTTCTTCCAGAGCTGTCATAGCAAAGTGACGATAGTCTTTTTGAAGTAGGGCTTGCAGCAAGCTGTGCTCAGGATGGTGAGTTTGCAGGATCACTTCGCCAGGTTTACTTGCTCGGCCAGCACGACCTGCGACCTGAATAAACAGCTGAGCTAATCGCTCCGAAGCGCGAAAATCACTACTATACAAAGAGCCATCAACATCCAAAAGAGCAACGAGCGTTACATTTGGAAAGTGGTGCCCCTTAGCCAGCATTTGAGTGCCTATCAGTATTTGGTATTCACCTTTACGAATCGATTCAAGGGCATCTTCCAAACTACCTTTACGACGTGTACTGTCTCTGTCGATACGAATGGCTTTGTATTCTGGAAACAACTGAGCCAATTGTTGTTCGAGCTGTTCCGTTCCTACGCCGACGGTAACCAGTTGAGTTGAACCACATCCCTGACACTGATGAATGACAGGTTGTTGTGAGCCGCAGTGATGGCAGCGTATTTCGTTGCTGTAATGGTGGAACGTATAGTACGCATCACAGCGTTTACATTCTGCAATCCAACCACATTCATGGCACATCAAAGCGGGCGAGAAACCTCGGCGGTTAAGAAACAACATAACCTGATTGCCCATTTTTAAGTGTTTGCGCATTTCGGCAATCAGTTGGGCGGATAAGCCACTTTCTAAATACTGACCTTTTACATCTAACACTTTATTGGTGGTTGGCACGGCAGAGCCAGCTCGTTGGGTGAGTGTTAAATGGTGATATTTACCAGACAGCGCATTATGTAGGGTTTCTAACGCTGGCGTCGCTGAGCCAAGGACAATCGGCACTTGCTCTTTATGGGCGCGCATGACAGCAACATCACGAGCGTGGTAACGCAAGCTGTCTTGTTGCTTATAAGAGGAGTCATGCTCTTCATCAACGATAATAATCCCCAAGTCAGCAAAAGGTGTCAGTAGGGCTGAGCGCGTACCAATGATGATTCCCGCGGCTTTATCGCGAGCCGATAACCAGGCGTTCAAACGCTCTGTTTCATTCAAACCGGAATGAATCACATCTACCGGGACATTAAATCGATGCTTAAAGCGGTTGATGGTTTGGGGCGTTAGACCGATCTCAGGTACTAAAACTAATGCTTGCTTCCCTTGCTCTAGAACGGGCTTGATAAGGTTTAAGTAAACTTCGGTTTTACCGGATCCCGTGACCCCTTCTAATAAATAGCAAGCAAAGCCCGTTTGGCTATTTACGCTGGCAATCGCGAGTGCTTGTTCGTGGTTAAGCTTTGGTTTCTCTACCGCACACTCTACATTTTGACTCCATTTCGTAATAACCGGCTTTTTCTCGATGCGCTCGACCCAACCTTTTTCTTCGAGGTTTTTTAAGATGGTTGAGTTTACTTCTTGATCCAAGAGCTCTTGATGCGGGATCGGTCCGTTGACCATCATTTGGAGTGCACGCTGTTGTTTTATTGCACGTCCAAGCCCTTGCATTAGCTTATTTCTTCCTGCTTCTGTCAGTTGCCATTCTTGTAGTGTTGCAAAGTCAGCCGGTTTGCCTTTCCTCAGCGCGGCAGGCATTGCATTGTGTAGAGTGTCACCTAGAGGGTACTGATAGAACTGGCTGCACCAATTTAGCAGAGAATAAAGCGTCTCTGACCATATCGGTTGGGAGTCTAATACCGCTTTGATTGGCTTAAGCTGATCTTTAGGAAAGTCGGAGTGGTTCACCATGGCGGTGACGATGCCGACTAAGGTTTGGCGTCCAAAAGGTACGGAAACGCGTCCACCAATGATCGGAAACAGGTGCCCCGGAATGGCGTAATCGAATTGTTGGTCGAGCGGAACGGGTAATGCCACTCTAGCAATGGTTGGACGCATAAATTCTTAGCTATTAAAAAGAGGGAAAGGAAATGAGAGTCTATTAAAATCGGTATGGAAATTCGAGTAAAGCCATGTGATTCAGCGTGAATCGTGCCTCTATGATTAGTCTGGCTAAAAAAGTGGCGAAAAAGTTGCCAAATGTGTTGATCCGAGCAATGTGATTCTTTACTATATCGCGCCTTGAGATATGGCTTCGGCAATTAGTTGATGCGGTATCCCATTTTATTATTAATTGCGTGTGGTGTGCGGCTTAGATTCGTATAGCGACACGGCCTACTATTGAGGTTATCCCATGAAAGCTGGTATCCACCCAGAATACAAAGCAGTAAAAGCGACTTGTTCTTGCGGCAACTCTTTTGAGTTCAACTCTACTCTAGGTAAAGAGTCTATCCACCTAGACGTATGTGACAAGTGTCACCCATTCTACACTGGTAAGCAACGTATCGTTGATACAGGCGGCCGTGTTGATCGCTTCAACAAGCGTTTCGGTGCACTATCAAGCGGTAAGAAATAATAGCAGCCGCTATTACGATTACAGTTTAGAAAAGGACGCTTCGGCGTCCTTTTTGTTTTAATGGCTACCAAGCGAAGAGGAATGTATGGGGTTTGGAATATTCCCGATTATTTTTCACTCAGCGCTTGCAACCTAAAGTGTGATCTGTATAATGCAGCGCACTGGTTAAGCCAGTTGTGAACCAATGAGCAGTGAGGAGCGAGCAAATCTAAGGATTTGCGAGGTAATGTATACTCAGCTTATGTTCGCGGTTAATACAATTAGCTATCTTTTCTTCGGAAAAACTATCCTCAAAGGTGACTTTGGCATATAGGGATAGTTAATCGAAAATTAACTGACAATGCGTCCTAATCTTGGATGCTACGGTTTCACATAAATCAATCGGCATTCTCTCGTCTTGACGAGTTTGAGTGGCGATATTGTTTGTGTAATTTATTAAATTTGGAGCTCTGTCTCATGCAGAACCAACGTATCCGTATCCGCCTAAAAGCTTTCGATTACAAACTAATCGATGCTTCTACAGCGGAAATCGTTGAAACAGCTAAGCGCACTGGCGCACAGGTTCGTGGTCCAATCCCACTGCCAACTCGTAAAGAGCGTTTCACAGTTCTTATCTCTCCACACGTTAACAAGAAAGCACGTGACCAGTACGAAATCCGTACTCACAAGCGTCTAATCGACATCGTTGAGCCAACAGACAAGACTGTTGATGCTCTAATGCGTCTAGACCTTGCTGCGGGCGTTGACGTTCAAATTAGCCTAGGTTAAGGGAGATTAGAAGTATGATTGGTCTAATCGGTCGTAAAGTGGGCATGACCCGCGTATTTACTGAAGAAGGCGTTTCTATCCCAGTAACTGTTGTTGAGGTTGAAGCTAACCGTGTTTCTCAAGTGAAAACTCTTGAAACTGACGGCTACGCAGCAATCCAGGTTACAGCTGGTTCTAAGAAAGCTAACCGCGTAAACAAAGCTGAAGCAGGTCACTTTGCTAAAGCTGGCGTTGAAGCTGGTCGCGGTCTTTGGGAATTCCGTTTAGAAAACGGCGAAGAGTTCGAAGTTGGTTCAGAACTAACTGTTGAACTATTCAACGAAACTAAGAAAGTAGACGTTACTGGTACATCTAAGGGTAAAGGTTTCCAAGGCGCTGTTAAGCGTTGGAACTTCCGTACTCAAGATATGACTCACGGTAACTCATTGTCTCACCGTGCTCCTGGTTCTATCGGTCAATGTCAGACTCCAGGTCGCGTATTTAAAGGCAAGAAAATGGCAGGTCACATGGGTGCTGAGCGTGTAACGACTCAAAACCTAGAGATCGTACGTGTTGACGCTGAGCGCAACCTGCTTCTTATTAAAGGTGCAGTCCCAGGCGCAACTGGCGGCAACGTGATCGTTAAACCAGCTGTTAAAGCATAACGTCTCAGGAGTAAGTAATGGAACTAATGGTTAAAGGTGCCGATGCACTAACTGTTTCCGAAACTACTTTCGGACGTGAGTTTAACGAAGCTCTTGTACACCAAGTAGTTGTTGCGTACGCAGCAGGTGCTCGTCAAGGTACTCGTGCTCAAAAAACACGTTCAGAAGTTTCTGGCGGTGGCGCTAAGCCATGGCGTCAAAAAGGTACTGGCCGTGCGCGTGCTGGTACAATCCGTAGCCCAATCTGGCGTACAGGTGGTGTTACTTTTGCTGCGAAACCACAAGATCACAGCCAAAAAGTAAACAAAAAAATGTACCGTGGTGCTATGAAGAGCATTCTTTCTGAGCTTGTTCGTCAAGAGCGTCTAATCGTTGTTGATAACTTCTCAGTTGAAGCACCAAAGACTAAAGAGCTAGTTGCTAAGCTTAAAGAGCTTGAGCTAACTGACGCTCTAATCGTGACTAGCGAAGTAGATGAGAATCTATTCCTAGCTGCTCGTAACCTATACAAAGTTGACGCACGTGATGTTGCTGGTATCGATCCAGTATCTCTAATCGCGTTTGACAAAGTTGTAATGACTGCAGAAGCAGTTAAGCAAGTAGAGGAAATGCTAGCATGATCACTGAAGAGCGTATCCTAAAAGTTCTACGTGCACCGCACATCTCTGAAAAAGCAACTATGGCAGCTGAGAAAGCGAACACTATCGTTTTCAAAGTAGCTAAAGATGCGACTAAAAAAGAGATCAAAGCAGCTGTAGAAAAGCTATTTGAAGTTGAAGTTAAGTCTGTAAATACTCTTATCACTAAGGGTAAGACCAAACGTCAAGGTCTACGCCAAGGTCGCCGCAGCGACGTTAAGAAAGCGTACGTTACTTTGAAAGAAGGTCAAGATCTTGACTTCGTTGGCGGCGCGGAATAACAGGAGTAGTTAAAAATGGCTATTGTTAAATGTAAGCCGACTTCCCCTGGTCGTCGTCACGTTGTTAAAGTTGTTAACGCTGACCTACACAAGGGCAAGCCATACGCACCTCTTCTAGAGAAAAACTCTAAGAACGGTGGTCGTAACAACAAGGGTCGTATCACAGTACGTCACATCGGCGGTGGTCACAAGCACCACTACCGTGTAGTTGACTTCAAACGTACTAAAGATGGTATTCCAGCGACAGTTGAGCGTCTTGAATACGATCCAAACCGTAGCGCAAACATTGCTCTAGTTCTTTACAAAGACGGTGAGCGTCGCTACATCCTAGCACCTAAAGGTGTTGTAGCTGGTGATGTTATTCAGTCTGGTGTTGATGCACCAATCAAAGCTGGTAACACTCTACCAATGCGTAATATCCCAGTAGGTTCAACAGTACATAACGTTGAACTTAAGCCTGGTAAAGGTGGTCAGCTAGCTCGTTCGGCTGGTGCTTACGCTCAAATCGTTGCTCGCGACGGTGCGTACGTAACTATCCGTCTACGTTCTGGCGAGATGCGCAAAGTTCTTTCTGAAGGCCGTGCAACAATCGGTGAAGTTGGTAACTCTGAGCACATGCTACGTGAACTTGGTAAAGCAGGTGCATCACGTCATCGCGGTATCCGTCCAACGGTTCGTGGTGTTGTAATGAACCCGATTGACCACCCACACGGTGGTGGTGAAGGCCGTACTTCTGGTGGTCGTCACCCAGTATCTCCTTGGGGTATGCCTACTAAAGGCTTCAAGACTCGTAAGAACAAACGCACTGACAAGTACATCGTACGTCGTCGTAACAAGTAATCTATATAAAGAGGAATCGCCATGCCACGTTCTCTCAAGAAAGGTCCTTTTATTGACCTACACTTGCTGAAGAAGGTAGAGAAAGCGGTGGAAAGCGGAGACAAAAAGCCTATTAAGACTTGGTCCCGTCGTTCAATGATCATCCCTACGATGATCGGTTTGACCATCGCTGTCCATAATGGTCGTCAGCACGTACCAGTATTTGTAACTGATGAAATGATCGGTCACAAACTGGGTGAATTCGCACCAACACGTACTTACCGCGGTCACGCTGCGGATAAGAAAGCTAAGAAGCGCTAAGGAGTAAATAATGGAAGCAATTGCTAAACATAACTTTGCTCGCATTTCGCCTCAGAAAGCTCGCTTAGTTGCGGATCTAATCCGTGGTAAATCTGTTGACCAAGCTCTAGAAATCCTAACGTTCAGCAACAAAAAAGCTGCTGCACTAGTTAAGAAAGTTCTAGAGTCTGCTATCGCTAACGCGGAGCACAACGAAGGTGCAGATATTGACGATCTGAATGTCGCAAAAATCTTTGTAGATGAAGGCCCAACCATGAAGCGTATTATGCCTCGTGCTAAAGGTCGTGCGGATCGTATCTTGAAGCGTTCAAGCCACATCACTGTTGTTGTAGCAGATCGCTAGAGACTAGGAGAGTAAGCAATGGGTCAAAAAGTACATCCAAATGGTATTCGTCTAGGCATCGTTAAGCCTTGGAATGCTACATGGTTTGCTAACACCAAAGATTTCGCTGACAACCTAGACGGCGACTTCAAGGTACGTCAGTTCCTTACAAGTGAACTGAAAAAAGCGTCTCTATCACGTATCGTTATCGAGCGTCCTGCTAAGAGCATCCGTGTGACTATTCACACAGCTCGTCCAGGCGTTGTTATCGGTAAGAAAGGTGAAGACGTTGAGAAGCTACGCGCAGCTGTAGCTAAAATTGCAGGTGTACCAGCGCAAATTAACATCGCTGAAGTACGTAAGCCTGAACTAGATGCGCAACTTGTTGGTGACAGCATCGCGTCTCAGCTAGAGCGTCGTGTTATGTTCCGTCGTGCTATGAAGCGCGCAGTACAAAACGCAATGCGCCTAGGCGCTAAAGGTATCAAAGTGGAAGTAAGCGGTCGTCTAGGCGGCGCTGAAATCGCACGTTCAGAGTGGTACCGTGAAGGCCGTGTGCCTCTACACACTCTACGTGCTGACATTGATTACGCAACTTCTTCGGCTCACACTCAATACGGTGTGATCGGCATTAAAACTTGGATCTTCAAAGGTGAAATCCTAGGTGGTATGCCAGCAGCTAACGCTGTAGAGCCTAAAGGCGACAAGCCTAAGAAGCAGCGTAAAGGCCGTAAGTAAGGAGTCGACAGATGCTACAACCTAAACGTACTAAGTTCCGTAAGGTTCAGACTGGTCGTAACCGTGGTCTAGCTAAAGGTACTGATGTAAGCTTCGGCGAATTCGGTCTTAAAGCTGTTGGCCGTGGTCGTCTAACTGCTCGTCAAATCGAAGCGGCACGTCGTGCAATGACACGTCACGTTAAGCGTCAAGGTAAAATCTGGATCCGTGTGTTCCCAGACAAACCAATCACAGAAAAACCACTTGAAGTTCGTCAAGGTAAGGGTAAAGGTAACGTTGAGTACTGGGTAGCCCAAATCCAACCTGGTAAGGTTATGTACGAAATGGGTGGTGTACCTGAAGAATTGGCACGTGAAGCGTTCCGTCTTGCGGCACGTAAACTGCCTTTCAAAACTACATTTGTAACTAAGCAGGTGATGTGATGAAAGCACAAGATCTACGCGAGAAAAGCGTTGAAGAGCTTAACGCTGAGCTAATGAATTTGCTACGTGAACAGTTCAACTTGCGCATGCAAGCTGCGACTGGTCAACTACAGCAAACTCATACTCTGAAAGCTGTACGCCGTGATATCGCACGTGTGAAAACTGTTTTGACTGAGAAGGCAGGCGCATAATGAGCGAAGTAAAACGTACTCAACAAGGTCGTGTTGTTAGCGATAAGATGGACAAGTCTATCACTGTTGCTATCGAACGTTTCGTAAAACACCCAATCTACGGTAAATACGTAAAACGTACGACTAAAGTACACGCACATGACGAGAACAACGAGTGTGGCCTAGGCGACACAGTTGAAATCGCAGAGTGTCGTCCACTGTCTAAGACTAAGTCTTGGACTTTGGTAAAAGTTCTAGAAAAGGCGAAGATTTAATCTCGTTAATTCTATGAAACTAAAGCGGCTCCAAAATATTTTTGGAGCCGTTTATTTTTTGACTACCCAATCACAAAAAAGGGTGGTACAATTCGCGTCCCTTTTAAAGAGGCAGCCCGACCCGTGATGGGTCTAGTTATTAATATTTAGCGGAGCACTAACATGATCCAAATGCAAAGTATGCTGGACGCAGCTGATAACTCAGGCGCACGCAGCGTAATGTGTATTAAGGTTCTGGGTGGCTCTCACCGCCGTTATGCACATATCGGTGACGTCATCAAAGTTACTGTGAAGGAAGCAATCCCTCGCGGTAAAGTTAAAAAAGGTGATGTTCTGAAGGCGGTGGTAGTGCGCACCCGTAAAGGCGTACGTCGTCCTGACGGTTCTGTCATTCGCTTCGACCGAAATGCTTGCGTATTGCTAAACGACAATACTGAGCAACCAATCGGTACACGTATCTTTGGTCCTGTGACACGCGAACTTCGTGGCGATAAGTTCATGAAGATCGTTTCACTGGCTCCAGAAGTTCTGTAAGGAGCACGTAGAAATGGCAGCTAAAATCCGTCGTAATGACGAAGTAATCGTTCTTGCTGGTAAAGACAAAGGCAAGAAAGGTAAAGTAACTAAGGTTCTAGCAACTGGTAAAGTTATCGTTGAAGGTATCAACCTAGTTAAGAAGCATCAGAAACCTGTTCCAGCTATGGGTATCCAAGGCGGTATCGTAGAGCAAGAAGCAGCAATCGACGTTTCTAACGTGGCGATTTTCAACGCAGCTACTGGTAAAGCTGACCGTATCGGTTTCCGTTTTGAAGACGGCAAAAAAGTTCGTTTCTTCAAGTCTAACGGCGAAACCGTTTCTAACTAATAGAAGTAATTTGGAGTTCTACTATGGCGAAACTGCATGATTACTACAAGTCGTCTGTAGTCGCTGAACTGACCAAACAGTTCGGTTACACAAGCGTCATGCAAGTCCCTAGAATCGAGAAAATCACCCTAAACATGGGTGTTGGTGAAGCAATCAACGATAAGAAACTGCTAGAAAATGCAGCGTCTGATATGGCAACGATCTCTGGTCAAAAGCCACTTATCACAAAAGCGCGCAAATCTGTTGCAGGTTTCAAAATCCGTGAAGGCTACCCTATCGGTTGTAAAGTAACCTTGCGTGGCGAACGTATGTGGGATTTTCTTGAGCGTTTAATTAACATCGCTCTTCCACGTGTACGTGACTTCCGTGGTGTTAGCGCTAAGTCTTTTGACGGTCGCGGTAACTACAGCATGGGCGTTCGCGAGCAAATCATCTTCCCGGAAATCGACTTTGATAAAGTTGATCGTGTACGCGGTTTAGACATCACTATTACGACGTCTGCTGGTACTGATGAGGAAGGCCGTGCTCTGCTGGCTGCCTTTAACTTCCCATTCCGTAAGTAAGGTGAAGGGTTACTGTTATGGCTAAACAATCAATGAAAGCACGTGAAGCTAAACGTGCACAGCTAGTAGCTAAGTTCGCTGAAAAGCGTGCAGCGCTAAAAGCTATCATCAGCGATGTAAACGCATCTGAAGAAGATCGTTGGAACGCGGTTCTTACACTGCAATCTCTTCCACGTGATTCAAGTGCATCACGTCAGCGCAACCGTTGCAACCAAACTGGTCGTCCACACGGTTACCTACGTAAGTTCGGTCTAAGCCGTATTAAGGTTCGTGAAGCTTGCATGAAAGGCGAGATTCCGGGTCTTCGTAAGGCTAGCTGGTAATTGCCACTTAATCATTTGGAGTAAATCATATGAGCATGCAAGATCCGATTTCGGATATGCTGACCCGCGTTCGTAACGGTCAGGCAGCAAACAAAGTTGCTGTAAAAATGCCTTCTTCAAAGCTTAAAGTTGCAATTGCTGCACTACTAAAAGCTGAAGGTTACATCGTTGACTTCGCTGTTGAAGGCGAAGCAAAACCTGAGCTAGAAGTTACACTTAAGTACTTCCAAGCTAAACCAGTAATCGAGCAACTTAAACGTGTTTCTCGTCCAGGTCTACGTGTTTACAAGAAGAAAGATGAACTTCCTTCTGTAATGGGTGGTCTTGGTATTGCTATCGTTTCAACTTCCAAGGGTCTTATGTCAGACCGCGCTGCACGTAAAGCAGGTCTTGGTGGTGAAATCATCGCTTACGTAGCTTAATAAGGAGTAGACTATGTCTCGTGTTGCAAAAGCACCTGTCGCTATTCCAGCTGGCGTAGAGGTGAAACTAAACGGCCAAGAAATCACTGTAAAAGGTGCGAAAGGCGAACTAACTCGCGTTCTTAACGATGCAGTTGTAATCGCTCAGGAAGAAAATAACCTGACTTTCGGTCCTAAAGAAGGTGTTGCTAACGCATGGGCTCAAGCAGGTACTGCTCGCGCTCTAGTTAACAACATGGTTGTTGGTGTTACTGAAGGCTTTACTAAGAAGCTAACTCTTAAAGGTGTAGGTTACCGTGCTGCTATCAAAGGCAACGCTGTAGGTCTAACACTAGGCTTCTCACACCCAGTTGAGCACGAGTTGCCAGCGGGTATTAAAGCTGAATGTCCAAGCCAAACTGAAATCGTGATCACTGGTGCTGACAAGCAACTAGTTGGTCAAGTTGCGGCTGACATTCGTTCTTACCGTGAGCCTGAGCCATACAAAGGCAAAGGTGTTCGTTACGCAGATGAAAATGTGCGTACTAAAGAAGCTAAGAAGAAGTAAGGTAACACTATGGATAAGAAAGCATCTCGCATCCGTCGTGCTACACGTGCACGTCGTAAGATTGCAGAACTGGGTGCGACTCGCCTAGTTGTACACCGTACTCCTCGTCACGTGTACGCACAGGTTATCGCGGCTAACGGCTCTGAGGTTATCGCAGCAGCTTCTACTGTAGAAAAAGCGATCCGTGAGCAAGTGAAATACACTGGTAACGTTGATGCAGCTAAAGCAGTGGGTAAAGCTATTGCTGAGCGCGCTCTTGAGAAGGGCGTAACTGCAGTTGCATTTGATCGTTCTGGTTTCCAATACCACGGTCGAGTAGCGGCGCTAGCAGAATCTGCTCGCGAAGCTGGTCTGAAATTCTAAGGTAGGGTTGGAAGATGGCTAAAGAACAACAAGTTCAAGCGAATGATTTGCAAGAAAAGCTAATCGCAGTTAACCGCGTATCTAAGACGGTTAAAGGCGGTCGAATCATGAGCTTCACTGCACTAACAGTAGTTGGTGACGGTAATGGTCGTGTAGGTTTCGGTTACGGCAAAGCTCGTGAAGTACCTGCAGCGATTCAAAAAGCAATGGAAAAAGCGCGTCGTAACATGACTACGATCGCTCTAAACGAAGGCACTCTTCACCACCCAGTGAAAGGTCGCCATTCGGGCTCTAAAGTTTACATGCAGCCTGCTGCAGAAGGTACTGGTGTTATCGCAGGTGGTGCGATGCGTGCAGTACTAGAAGTTGCTGGTGTACACAACGTACTATCTAAAGCGTACGGTTCTACGAACCCTATCAACATCGTTCGTGCAACGATCGATGCACTAGGTAGCATGAAGTCACCAGAAATGGTTGCTGCTAAACGTGGTCTAACTGTTGAATCTATTTCGGAGTAAGAACACCATGGCAACTATTAAAGTAACTCAAACTAAAAGCTCAATTGGTCGTCTGCCAAAGCACAAAGCTACTTTGCGCGGTCTAGGTCTTCGTAAAATCAACCACACAGTAGAACTTGAAGATACTCCGTGTATTCGCGGTATGATCAACAAGGTTTACTACATGGTTAAAGTTGAGGAGTAATCAGAATGCGTTTGAATACTCTAGCACCGGCTGCTGGCGCGAAAACTTCTGCGAAGCGAGTAGGTCGTGGTATCGGTTCAGGCCTAGGTAAAACTGGTGGCCGTGGTCACAAAGGTCAAAAATCACGTTCTGGCGGCAGTGTTCGTCCAGGTTTCGAAGGCGGTCAGATGCCTCTGAAACAACGTCTACCAAAATTCGGTTTCACTTCTCGTAAGAGCCTAGTGTCTGCTGAAGTTCGTCTAGCTGAGCTAGCGAAAGTTTCTGGTGACGTAGTTGATCTAAACAGTCTTAAAGCTGCTAACATCATCACTAAGAACATCGAATTTGTAAAAGTTGTTCTTTCTGGTGAAATCAACAAAGCAGTGACTGTGAAAGGTCTACGTGTGACTAAAGGCGCTAAAGCTGCAATCGAAGCTGCAGGCGGTAAAATCGAGGAATAATCTCGAGGAACGAGGTACAGATGGCTAAGAAACCAGGACAAGATTTTCGTAGTGCTCAGAGCGGCTTAAGTGAACTAAAGTCGCGCTTGTTATTCGTAATTGGTGCACTTTTAGTATTCCGAGCCGGCTCCTTTGTGCCGATTCCTGGTATTGACGCTGCTGTACTTGCCGATTTGTTCGAACAGCAAAAAGGTACCATCGTTGAAATGTTTAACATGTTCTCCGGTGGTGCTCTTGAGCGTGCATCTATATTAGCATTGGGCATCATGCCGTATATTTCGGCATCTATTGTTGTCCAATTGCTAACTGTAGTTCATCCAGCGTTAGCTGAACTCAAAAAAGAGGGTGAAGCAGGCCGTCGTAAGATCAGCCAATACACACGCTACGGCACGCTTGTACTTGCAACCTTCCAAGCTATAGGTATTGCAACTGGCCTACCAAACATGGTCGACAATCTGGTTGTTATCAACCAAACCATGTTTACGCTAATTGCTACCGTAAGTTTAGTAACCGGTACCATGTTCTTAATGTGGTTAGGTGAACAAATTACAGAGCGAGGAATTGGTAACGGTATTTCGATACTGATTTTTGCAGGTATTGTTGCTGGATTGCCTTCTGCAATCGGTCAAACAATCGAGCAAGCGCGTCAAGGTGAATTGCATGTACTTCTTCTGTTGCTAATCGCGGTATTAGCTTTTGCAGTCATTTACTTCGTTGTTTTCATGGAACGTGGTCAACGCCGAATCGTCGTTAACTACGCGAAGCGTCAACAAGGTCGTAAAGTATTTGCTGCGCAAAGCTCGCATCTGCCTCTTAAAATTAACATGGCAGGTGTAATCCCAGCGATTTTTGCATCAAGCATTATCTTGTTCCCAGGAACATTGGCTCAGTGGTTTGGTCAAAACGGCGAGAGCAGCGCGTTCGGTTGGTTAACTGACGTGTCTTTGGCTCTTAGCCCAGGTCAACCGTTGTATGTAATGCTTTATGCAGCAGCAATTATCTTCTTCTGTTTCTTCTACACGGCGTTGGTTTTCAACCCGCGTGAAACAGCAGATAACTTGAAGAAGTCTGGTGCATTCGTACCCGGTATCCGCCCAGGTGAGCAGACAGCGAAGTACATTGATAAAGTAATGACACGTTTAACCCTTGCTGGTGCACTGTACATTACCTTTATCTGTCTGATTCCCGAGTTCATGATGGTCGCGTGGAACGTACGTTTCTACTTCGGCGGTACATCGCTACTAATCGTAGTTGTTGTAATTATGGACTTTATGGCACAGGTACAGACTCATCTGATGTCTCAACAGTATGATTCTGTGTTGAAGAAAGCGAATCTGAAAGGCTACGGCCGTTAATCCGGCGGTAGACTCAGTTTCATTTACGGAGTTTAGCAATGAAAGTTCGTGCTTCCGTTAAAAAAATCTGCCGTAACTGTAAAGTAATCAAGCGTAACGGTGTCGTTCGCGTGATTTGCAGTGAGCCAAAGCACAAACAGCGCCAAGGCTAATTAGCAGAAATTTTTACTTGAAAATGAAGGTTGGGTCGAGTATATTCCTCGGCCTACCTTTTGCGTGCAAAAGAAGTAGTATTCCGCAGCGTATCCATAACGGGCTTTGCTGCGGCTAATTCTTTTATAGAAACACTTAGGAGTGAATAATGGCCCGTATAGCAGGCATTAACATTCCTGATCAGAAACATGCAGTAATCGCTCTAACAGCGATCTACGGCATCGGTAAAACTCGCTCTCAAGCTATCCTAGCTGAAGTGGGTATTGCTGAAAATGTTAAGATCAGTGAACTAACTGAAGAGCAGATCGATCAACTGCGTGATGGTGTAGCTAAGTACACTGTAGAAGGTGATCTACGTCGTGAAGTATCTATGAACATCAAGCGTCTTATGGACCTTGGCTGTTACCGTGGTCTTCGTCATCGTCGCAGTCTACCACTACGTGGACAGCGTACTAAAACCAACGCTCGCACCCGTAAGGGTCCGCGTAAGCCGATCAAGAAATAATCGGGAAGGTAGAGTACAATGGCTAAACAACCAACTCGCGCTCGTAAGCGCGTACGCAAGCAAGTTGCAGATGGCGTTGCGCACATCCATGCTTCTTTCAATAACACAATCGTAACCATTACTGACCGTCAAGGTAACGCTCTTGCATGGGCTACTGCAGGTGGTTCTGGTTTCCGTGGTTCTCGTAAGTCTACTCCGTTCGCTGCACAGGTTGCTGCTGAGCGTTGTGCTGAAATGGCTAAAGAATACGGCCTAAAGAACTTGGAAGTTATGGTTAAGGGTCCTGGTCCAGGTCGCGAATCTACTGTTCGTGCACTAAACGCCGCTGGTTTCCGCATCACAAACATCGTTGATGCTACACCAATCCCTCATAACGGTTGTCGTCCACCTAAGAAACGTCGCGTATAACGTTTCTAGGACAATTGGAGAAGAATCATGGCAAGATATTTGGGTCCTAAGCTGAAGCTTAGCCGTCGTGAAGGCACTGACTTATTCCTTAAGTCTGGTGTTCGCGCGATCGATACCAAGTGTAAAATTGATAACGCACCAGGTGTACACGGCGCTCGTCGCGGTCGTCTATCTGAGTATGGCGTTCAGCTTCGTGAGAAGCAAAAAGTACGTCGTATGTACGGCGTTCTAGAAAAACAATTCCGTAACTACTACAAAGAAGCTGCTCGCCTAAAAGGCAACACTGGTGAAAACCTACTTCAGCTTCTTGAAGGTCGTCTTGATAACGTAGTTTACCGCATGGGCTTTGGTGCAACTCGCGCAGAAGCACGTCAGCTAGTTAGCCACAAAGCTATCCTAGTAAACGGTAAAGTTGTAAACGTTCCTTCTTTCAAAGTAGCGGCTAATGACGTTGTTTCTATTCGCGAGAAAGCTAAACAGCAAGCTCGTATTAAAGCTGCTCTAGAAGTTGCTGAACAACGTGAAAAACCAACTTGGATTGAAGTAGATGGTGGCAAGATGGAAGGTACATTCAAGCGTATGCCTGAGCGTTCTGATCTATCAGCTGACATCAACGAACAATTGATCGTCGAGCTTTACTCTAAGTAAGGTTTAAACTAAAGAGAGGACACAATGCAGGGTTCTGTAACAGAATTTCTTAAGCCACGTCTAGTTGACATCGAACAAATCAGCTCGACTCACGCAAAAGTAACTCTTGAGCCATTAGAGCGTGGCTTTGGTCATACTCTGGGTAATGCACTTCGCCGCATTCTTCTATCTTCTATGCCTGGTTGTGCAGTGACAGAAGTAGAAATCGAAGGCGTACTTCACGAGTACAGCACTAAAGAAGGTGTACAAGAAGATATTCTTGAAATCCTTCTAAACCTTAAAGGTTTGGCAGTGCGTGTTGCTGAAGGCAAAGATGAAGTGTTCATTACTTTGAACAAATCAGGCTCGGGCCCTGTGGTTGCAGGTGACATCACCCATGATGGTGATGTAGAGATCGCTAACCCTGAACACGTTATTTGTCACCTAACGGATGACAACGCTGAAATCGCAATGCGTATTAAAGTAGAACGTGGTCGTGGTTATGTTCCAGCTTCTGCGCGTATCCATAACGAAGAAGACGAGCGTCCAATCGGTCGCCTACTAGTAGATGCTACTTACAGCCCAGTAGACAAAATTGCCTACGCTGTAGAAGCAGCTCGTGTAGAACAGCGCACTGATCTAGACAAGCTTGTTATCGATATGGAAACAAACGGTACTCTAGAACCTGAGGAAGCAATCCGTCGTGCAGCTACAATCCTAGCTGAACAATTGGATGCATTCGTAGATCTTCGTGATGTACGAGTTCCTGAGGAGAAAGAAGAGAAGCCAGAATTCGATCCGATCCTACTGCGTCCTGTAGACGATCTTGAACTAACAGTTCGCTCTGCTAACTGTCTGAAAGCAGAAGCGATTCACTACATCGGTGATCTAGTACAACGTACTGAGGTTGAGCTACTTAAAACGCCTAACCTTGGTAAAAAATCTCTTACTGAGATTAAAGACGTACTTGCGTCACGTGGTCTGTCTCTGGGCATGCGCCTAGAAAACTGGCCACCTGCATCAATCGCTGAAGATTAATCGATACTAGTTAGAAGGATTAGGTCATGCGCCATCGTAAGAGTGGTCGTCAACTCAACCGCAACAGCTCACATCGCAAAGCGATGTTCAGCAACATGGCTAGCTCTCTAGTACGTCATGAAGTTATCAAGACTACTTTGCCAAAAGCAAAAGAGCTACGTCGCGTAGTTGAGCCTTTGATTACACTAGCTAAGACTGACAGTGTTGCTAACCGTCGTCTAGCATTTGCACGTACTCGTGACAACGAAGTAGTTGCAAAACTATTTAACGAACTAGGTCCACGTTTTGCTGCTCGTCAGGGCGGTTACACTCGTATCCTAAAAGCTGGCTTCCGTGCTGGTGATAAAGCTCCAATGGCTTACATTGAGCTTGTAGATCGCCCAGCTGCTGAAGAAGCTGCTGAGTAATCAGTTCGTAAGAACGAGAAAGCCGAGCGTTAGCTCGGCTTTTTTGTATCTGCGATTCAGTAAATCTTTATATCCAGCCTGCATTTATTTTACTCCATGTAGACTGGCAATTTAAAAAGTGATTATCACTTGCGCTTATTTACTAGTATTCCACAACCCGCCCAATGAACTTAGAAGTCCCTCGCTAGCGCCTTGCTTGTTCAAGTAATCCAAGATTACTGGAGCAAACTGACTGATCATAGAGGGATCTAAACCCAACGTATCGAATGCACTTTTTACTGCACTGATATTCTCAATATTCCCCAGTAAGCTTTGTGCTCCTTGCAAGTTTGAAAGCCCAGGAATCAAAGACTGTAATTCACTGCTATTTTCTTGTGAAAGCTGGCTTTGAGCCAAAGCGAGTAGTGCGCCACTACCTCCAGCCGCTTGTTCTGTAGATACAGGTAATTGGCTAGTTAGCATGTCTGTTAATGGAGATGCTTCAGTGTTCAGGCTACTACCTACCATATCCATTAGGCCACTTTCTTTACTTTTTTGCGTGACGGAATCTAAGAATGCGTGTGCACTACCAATGTTCATTGATAAGAGTGCCAGAGTCAGGAGTGTTTTACGCATAGTACCTCCGAAGGTTGAGCGTTTTTAACGTGATTTTATTGTTTTAAAGGCTATCAGAATGAAAGGTTTAGAGGTGAGAAAGTCTATTCAGTTTAGACAAAAAAACGGCGCTAATGCGCCGTTTTATTAAATCATAATTGAAAATGGTTTCAATTAAAGAATATCTAGTAGTTCTACTTCGAAAACTAGTGCTGCGAATGGAGGGATAGCTGCACCAGCGCCACGCTCACCGTACGCAAGGTCTTGTGGTACGTATAGTTTCCACTTAGAACCAACAGGCATTAGTTGTAGTGCTTCTACCCAGCCTTTGATTACGCCTGTAACAGGGAATTCAGCTGGTTGACCGCGAGATACAGAGCTATCGAATACAGTACCGTCAGTTAGCTCACCGTGGTAGTGAACGCGAACTGAGCTTTCTGCTGTTGGAACTGCACCAGTACCTTCAGAAATGATTTCGTACTGAAGGCCAGAGTCTAGAACATTAACTTCAGGGCGTAGTGCGTTGTCTTTTAGGAACGCTTCGCCTTCTGCTGCTGCAATTTTCGCTGCTTCTTGGCGAGCGGTTTCTGCACGAGTGTGAAGCTCTTGTAGTGCTTTGTTGATTTCATCAATTTCGATTGATGGCATGTCACCAGTTAGTGCTGTTGCAATACCCGCTGCGATAGCATCAACGCTAAGACCTTCAAGACCAGAACCGGCAAGTTGCTGACCCATTTGCAGACCAATGCCGTAGCTTGCTTTTTGTTCTGCAGTTTCAAATTTAATTTCAGACATGAATGTCGCTCTTGTTAGGAGTGATAAAGGTAACAGGATATCAGTTTCGAGCTTAGGTTTAAATGATTGCGACTGAATGCTTAATTGAGGCGGCCAGGGTGTGACTTATCTCTTACTCCAAGTGAAATTTCTGCTAATTTAATCCAAATTCCATTTTAGTTTAGTGAAAAACATATACTCTCCGCGTCGGTATTTTTATACTGGCAGTAGAAGTATTAAGGGACTCATTAAAATGAATCGTCGCAGAAAGAAAAAGCAGCAAGTCGACTATGTCGAATTGGTTAAACAAAAATTCGCTGCTATCGACTGGAAGCAGCCGTTCAACAAAGAGCAATGGTTGGAGCGTATACAGCCTGTTAAGCAGTTTTGGCTGCGCCTACCGAAATTCCATCAGCGAGCTTTGATGGTTTTAGTACCATTGATTCTGGTACTCCTTGTTATTCCTTTGCCGAATAAAACAGAACAATCAGTTGAGCAAGCTGAGGTCGATCATCAGCGCGTAGCGATTCAGCTGAACGCACAGAGTTTAAGCCAGCAAAGAACCTCTCAGAATTCTGGGCCGAAATCCGAAGACTGGAAAGAGTACACGGTTAAAAATGGCGACACGTTAGCGCAGGTTTTCAGAAGTAATAAGCTCTCGATGGCGGATCTTAGCGCTCTAGTAAAAATCGAAGGCAGTGATAAGCCGCTGAGCCAAATTAAACAAGGACAATTGATTCGCTTTAAGCTTAGCGATGAAGGCGAGTTGGATATGCTGCAACTAGAAAAAAGCGGCCGGTCCGTCATGTTTTTCCGCTTATCGGATGGGACCTTTGGGCGCAACAAGTAGATGCTTCAAATGAACTAAAGACGCGAAGGTATCGCGTCTTTTTAGTTTATCTATAAATTAGTTAACCTAGCAATGAACGCGTTATATCGCTACGGCTTCTTTTCGCATATCCACATGAGGAATACCATCCTCTAGGTAGCGATCAGAAATAACTTTGAATCCATGACTCGCATAAAACTGGATGAGATGCTCTTGAGCTCCTATATCAATCGTCTGTCCTGGCCACAATATTTCACACTGTGTTAATGCCTCTTCCAGCAACTTATGTCCCAGACCATCACCACGTGCAGTTTGTTTGGTGACGACTCGACCAATGCTCACATTGTCATACGTCGTGCCAGCGGGTAGCAATCGTGCGCAAGCAACAAGTTCATCACCGTGGTAACCTATTAGATGATAAACACCTTCTAGTGTGTCTTTGCCATCCAGTTCAGGATAAGGGCAGGTTTGTTCAACGACGAATACATCCACACGTAATTTCATCATTGTATACAATTGTGTGGTTGTCAGTTGAGCAAAGGGCAAAGTAATCCAAGTGAGCATGTTGTCATCCGTCATGAGAGTAGAGTGACTGACTTTACTTTGTTTTGTACTCATACTCATTAACAAAGGTTAATTAGCACTGGTTTTCCCACCAAATCTGGTGATAATGTGCCCTCTTTTCATCTCACCTGAGGATATTCCCGTGAGCAAACAAACTTTTGATCAAGTCGGGCTAAACCCAGCGTTACTTGCCACACTTGATTCCCTGAACTACACCCACATGACGCCAATTCAAGCTTTGAGTTTGCCTGCAATCCTAAAACATCGTGATGTCATCGGGCAGGGTAAAACGGGCTCAGGTAAAACCGCTGCATTTGGTTTGGGTGTTTTATCGAACCTGAACGTCAAACGCTTTCGTGTCCAGTCATTAGTATTGTGTCCAACTCGTGAGCTTGCGGATCAAGTCGCGAAGGAAATTCGTACTTTAGGTCGTGGCATTCATAATATTAAAGTGCTTACTCTCTGCGGTGGGATGCCAATGGGGCCACAAATTGGTTCTCTGGAGCATGGCGCGCATATCTTAGTCGGCACACCTGGCCGTATTTTGGATCACCTTGAGAAAGGCCGAATTAACCTTAGCGAGCTGAATACCTTGGTGCTAGATGAAGCTGATCGCATGTTGGACATGGGTTTCCAAGACGCATTAGATGCGATTATTGATGCAGCGCCAAAGCAGCGTCAAACTCTACTTTTCAGTGCTACTTTCCCAGAGAAAATTGAGCAAATTGCGCAGCGTATTATGCAGACGCCTGAAGTCATTAAGGTGGAATCGACTCATGATACCTCAAGCATTGCTCAGCATTTCTACAAAGTTGAAGGTTCGGAAGCGCGTGATGAAGCGTTGGCGAACTTGCTACTGACTCACCAACCAGAGTCCGCTGTGGTTTTTTGCAATACCAAAAAAGAAGTGCAAAGTGTCGCAGATGAGTTGCATCGCAAAGGGTTCAGCGTTATCGATATCCATGGGGACTTAGAACAGCGTGAACGCGATCAAGCATTGGTGCAGTTTGCTAACAAGAGTGTTTCTATCCTTGTCGCAACAGACGTCGCGGCGCGTGGTTTGGACGTAGATAACCTTGATGCAGTCTTTAACTTTGAGCTATCGCGCGATCCTGAGGTTCATGTACACCGTATCGGTCGTACAGGCCGTGCAGGTAGTAAAGGTTTGGCGTTCAGCTTCTTTGGAGAGAAAGACGGTTTGCGTGTAGCTCGTATTGAAGAATACCTGGACATGGACGTGGTACCAGCAACATTGCCTGCCAAATCAAATCAGCAGCCATACCAAGCGAAGATGGTGACGATTAACATTGATGGCGGTAAGAAACAGAAAGTACGACCGGGTGATATCTTAGGGTGTCTGACTGGAAAAAATGGTATCCCAGGCTCTCAAGTTGGCAAGATTCACCTTTTCCCGATGCGCGCCTACGTTGCGGTCGAGAAGTCAGCTGCCAAAAAGGCTCTACAAACCATTAGTAATGGCAAGATGAAAGGGCGTCAGTTCCGAGCGCGGCTTCTTAAATAGCATAGAAAGGCTCTTCGTTTGAAGAGCCTTTTCTTTTTCGAGTTTACTTGGATGTGTGATCTTTAGTTAAGCGCGCTTTAATTCGGCTCAAACTGATAGGCGTGATCCCAAGATAAGCAGCTATTTGGCTATCGGTAATACGTAGCTTTAAGTCTGGGTAATGGGCGCAAAATAGTTGATATCGTTCCTCTGGGGAGTAGAGCAGCATAAAGCGTTCTTTGTTCTCTTTATTAACCAGTTGGTTTTCGAGTAGCTTTAAGTAAATGGCGTGCTTTTCTGCTCGCCAGTGATGCAACGTTTCAATTGGCAAGCAAAATAGCTGACAAGCGCTCAGCGTTTCCAATAAGTAAGGCGAAGGTTGGTCCTTTATTATGCTCTCAAAGCCGATAACCCAGTCTTTCTCCCAATAAAATTCTTTACTGAACTCTTTGCCCTGCTCAGTGAGATAGCTTGCATGGCATAACCCTTCAATAATGAAGTAAAGGTGCGAGCTAAACTCTCCTTGGTGGTTAAGAATGTGGCGCGTAGGCAGTTCGAGTAACTCACCATTTTCGATAAGTTGGTTTGCTTCTGTGTCTAAGAAGCCATGATTGACTAAGTCTGAAAAAAGATCGCTGTGCATGTGATAACTCAGAAACGGTTTTCTTTATTCTAACGGGTTTTATTGATAACAAAAAAGCGGCTCATGAGAGCCGCTTAGCGTTGTTGTTAAATCAGCCTTACTTATTCAGATCGATTTGGTAAATCGCGAAACCAATATCGTCAGTCGCGACACGTTTCATTGGGTATTGACCTTTATCTTTAATGAATTGCGCCGCTTTATCGCTAGGAGATGTTTCGAAGCGAATATCTAGCTTTTTATCGGATTTAATCGGTGCGAAAGACCAGTTGTTGTCAGCGCTTGGTGTCACTTCACCTTTTTCTTCACTCACGCGAGAAATATAAGTGGCGACGACAGAGCGGTTTTCATCTGGTGCGTCAAACGCAATAAAGTCTGGGCCCGTACCAGGGAAGGTATTGCTATAAGCACGGTAGTTATTGGTTGCGATGATGAAGTCTTGTCTTGGATCAACTGGCTTACCGTTGTAAGTCAGGTTCACGATACGCTGTGAATCTGGATTAATCACTTTGCAACTCGCATCGTATTTGGGCGGTTGGGTGATATCGATCTGGTAGTTCACCCCATCAATGACATCGAAGTTGTACGTACGGAAATTATCCCAATCAATCAAAGATTGCGGTTCAGGATTGTTGATGTCGATGTGGTTGAATTGACCCGCGCTGCACTCTAGCCATTCGCGAACCTCTTTACCTTTCACTTTCATCGCGACCAAGGTGTTGGGATATAAATAAAGATCGGCCGCATTACGGAAGGTGAGCTGACCGGATTCGACTTCTGTAAAGTTATTCGGATCGTTCTTACGCCCCCCGACTTTAAATGGTGCTGCGGCACTCAATACTGGAATGTCAGCGAGATCTGGGTCGCCTTGAATAAAGCGTTCCACGTAATCTTTCTGAGCAAGGTTAACGATCTGAATGGTTGGGTCGTCCTGCACTAATGCCAAGAAGCTGTACATGACATCATTTGCTTTGCCGATTGGTTGGTTTACAAATTCACGAGTGCCTTTGTGATCCTCTTCTAACGCTTTCACAATACCTTCATCGGCTTTAGCTAATGACTTCTTATTTACTTTATCGAAGATAGGGCGTGCTTCTGCTTGGCCTTCAACTACTTGCCATCTGCCGTCTTCCTCTTTCAGCATCAAGTCCATCACACCTACATGACTTCCCCAGCGACCAGGCATCACTGACGTCACACCATTGATGGTCCCTTTCTCTGTATCAACACCAGGTAGGTTTGCGAAGTCTTTCCCAGGGAAGACGGCGTGAGAGTGGCCAAAAGCAATCGCATCAATCCCATCAACTTGCGTTAAGTAATAGACAGAGTTTTCTGCGCCAAGCTTGTATGGGTCAGTGGAGATGCCTGAATGAGGAATGGCGATGATAACGTCTGCACCTTCTTTCTTCATTTGAGGAATCAGTTTTTCTGCCGTTTCCTTAATGTCTTTAGCAAAGACTTTGCCTTCTAAGTTCTTCTTGTCCCACACCATTATTTGTGGTGGTACAAAGCCGATATAACCCACTTTTATTTGATGCGCTTCGCCGTTTGTGTCTTTAAAGGTGTGGGTTTTGATCAGGTAAGGCTTGAAGTAATGCTCACCGGTTTTTTTATCAAATACGTTTGCGTTGATGTAAGGGAAGTTAGCGCCCGCCAACGTCTTTTGTAGAAAATCTAAGCCATAGTTGAACTCATGATTGCCAATGTTGCCCACATCGTAGTCTAGTTGGTTCATCGCCTTGTAGACTGGGTGGACATCGCCAGCGTTAATCCCTTTCGCCGCCATGTAATCGCCCATTGGGCTGCCCTGAATTAAGTCGCCGTTATCAACTAATACACTGTTTTCAGCCTCTGACTTTGCCTGCTTCACTATGGTCGCGGCGCGACTAAGACCGATTTGCTGTGATGGTTGGTCTTTATAGTAATCGTAATCCATCACGTTGGTGTGAATGTCGGTGGTTTCGATAATACGAAGCTTGATGGTATCGGCCATCGCAGGGCCCGCAAGCGTTAGCATGCCACTTAACACTGCGAGGGAAATAGGGTGAACTGCCACTTTCATTTGGTGCTCCAATTCAATGGGAAGGGGGAATCGTACCGCGTAATGTATCAAACGCTGGTGCAACTTAATGATAAAGATACAGAAAACTGTGAACAGAAATCAGTTTACTGAACCTTATTCATATTAACCGCCGACTTTTTCACGCTTTTGAATGAGACCAAACAAAAACTTCTTAGCAGATTTTTGAATAAAAAATGAAATTTTAGAATTTCAGGTAATATAAACGCCCCGCCATAATGCTTGCATAACGATATCAATGGACGATGAGCAAGCACATGGCAACGAACGATTCAGTCACTTCTTTTCCTAAACCAAAGCCCCGGTTAGTTTCTGACAACTCAGTAGCTGGTGTTACTCGTTTTGCAAAGCAATCGCTACAGCCTGGTGAAGTCGCCTTAGTGGGGGCGGGGCCGGGTGATCCTGAACTTTTGACAGTGAAAGCACTGAACTGTTTGCAGCAAGCCGATGTGGTTTTGTACGACTACTTGGTGTCAGAAGAAATCATGGCATTGATTCCAAGCGATACGATTTTGGTGTGCGTTGGGAAGCGAGCTGGGCATCACAGTGTGCCGCAGGAGAAGACGAATCAGCTATTGGTGGATTTTGCCAAGCAGGGCTACAAAGTAGTGCGCATTAAAGGTGGTGATCCGTTTGTATTCGGTCGTGGTGGTGAAGAGTTAGAAGTGCTTGCTGATGCTGGCGTTCGTTTTCAAGTTGTCCCTGGCATTACCGCGGCAGCTGGCGCAACGGCCTATGCTGGTATTCCACTGACTCATCGTGATTATGCGCAATCTGCCATCTTTGTGACTGGCCACTTGAAAGAAGAAAGTGATGAGATGGATTGGTCCACGTTGGCGCGTGGGAATCAGACTTTAGTGATCTACATGGGGCTGATGAAATCACACTATATTCAGAATCAACTCATTAAGCATGGTCGTTCAGCGTCGACTCCTATTGCCATTATTGAGCGTGGCACGCAGATTCAACAAAAAGTATTTACGGGAGAACTATCCCAACTCTCTGATTTATCGAAGGAAGCACAATCGCCATCTTTGATTGTTGTCGGAGAGGTAGTGCGACTGTCTCAAAAGTTAGACTGGTTTTTGTCTAGTACTGAATTCAACAAAAGTGCTATTGCCAACTCCATATAATTTCAGACCAAAGATTAGAGACGTAATGCGCCTTCAAGCTTAAAAAGGAAATACAAAACATGGACCAACAACGTTTAACTCACCTTAAACAACTCGAAGCGGAGAGTATCCATATTATCCGCGAAGTTGCGGCTGAGTTTGATAACCCAGTCATGATGTATTCGATTGGTAAAGACTCATCAGTGATGCTGCATCTAGCGCGTAAAGCGTTTTACCCGGGCAAAATTCCATTTCCACTTTTGCATGTCGATACCGACTGGAAATTCCGCGAGATGATTGAGTTTCGCGATCGCACCGCTGCCAAATACGGCTTTGAGCTTTTGGTGCATAAGAACCCAGAAGGTCTAGCAATGGGCTGCAGTCCGTTTGTTCATGGCTCGTCAAAGCATACGGACATCATGAAAACGCAAGGTCTTAAGCAGGCGCTAAACAAATATGGCTTCGATGCTGCTTTTGGTGGTGCTCGTCGTGATGAAGAAAAATCACGCGCAAAAGAGCGAGTGTATTCGTTCCGTGACAAGAACCATACCTGGGACCCTAAAAATCAACGTCCAGAGTTGTGGAAGACGTACAACGGTCAGGTCAATAAAGGGGAAAGCATTCGTGTATTCCCACTTTCGAACTGGACGGAGCTTGATATCTGGCAATACATCTATTTAGAAAACATCGAGATCGTACCGCTTTATCTCGCTGACAAACGTCCAGTTGTTGAACGCGACGGCATGCTAATCATGGTTGATGATGATCGTATGGAGCTTCAACCGGGTGAAGTGATCGAAGAGAAGAGTGTGCGTTTCCGTACTCTTGGTTGTTATCCATTAACTGGGGCTATCGAGTCTGAAGCGAACACTTTGACCGGCATTATCGAAGAGATGCTGGTGGCAACGTCGAGTGAGCGCCAAGGTCGAGCGATCGACCACGATCAGTCAGGATCGATGGAGCTTAAGAAACGTCAAGGTTACTTCTAAAGGATCTAAGGAAAGATAATGAACAGTGCAGTTGAAGCTCAATTAGCCGAGCTTGGTATCGAAGGCTATTTAACACAACACCAGTACAAGTCGTTACTTAGATTCTTGACTTGTGGCTCGGTAGATGACGGTAAAAGTACACTAATCGGTCGCTTACTCCATGACTCAAAACAAATTTATGAAGATCAGCTAGCGGCAGTACACTCAGACAGCCAACGTGTGGGCACCACGGGTGAAAAGCCTGACCTTGCGTTGTTGGTCGATGGCTTACAAGCTGAGCGCGAGCAGGGGATCACGATTGATGTGGCTTACCGCTATTTCTCGACGCAGAAACGTAAGTTCATCATCGCCGATACTCCTGGGCACGAGCAGTACACGCGTAATATGGCGACAGGCGCATCGACGTGTGACTTAGCGGTGATCTTAGTTGATGCACGTAAAGGCATTCTTGATCAAACTCGTCGTCACTCTTTTATTTCCAACCTACTGGGTTTGAAACACTTTGTTGTGGCGATCAACAAGATGGATTTAGTGGATTACTCGCAAGAGCGCTTTGAAGAAATCCGCGATGAGTATCTTAAGTTTTCTGAGAACCTAACCGGGGATATTGATATTCAAATCATCCCGATTTCGGCGCTTGAAGGTGACAATGTGGTGGATAAAGGGCAAAACCTAAGCTGGTTTAAAGGCCCGTCATTGCTTGAACTTCTTGAAACGGTCGATGTGGATCAAGAAAAAGGTGCGGGTGAGTTCCGCTTCCCTGTGCAATACGTTAACCGTCCTAACCTCGATTTCCGTGGTTTTGCGGGGACGATTTCTTCAGGTTCGATCAAAGTCGGTGATGCCATCAAAGCATTGCCATCGGGGAAAACGTCAACCGTGGCGCGCATTGTTACGTTTGATGGTGATATTGAGGAAGCTCGTGCTGGGTTGGCGGTCACTCTGACTTTAAGCGATGAGATCGATATTAGCCGTGGCGATTTGATTGTTCTAGACAATGCTCAAGTGGAAACCACAAACCACTTGCTTGCCGATGTGGTATGGATGACAGAGCAACCTCTGCAACCGGGCCGTGACTACGACATCAAAATCGCGGGTAAGAAAACTGTGGGCCATGTTGAAGCGATTCGTCACCAATATGATATCAACAACCTATCAACTCATAGTGCGGCAGAGCTGCCATTGAATGGTATTGGCTTGTGTGAATGGTCTCTCAATGAGTCAGTTGCGCTGGACAATTACCAAGATTGTGCTGATACCGGCGGCTTCATCATTATCGATCGTCTGACGAACGTGACGGTCGGTGCAGGCATGGTCAAAGAAAGCCTCGCGGTGGTTGAGCGCGATTTGACGGACATCTCTGCGTTTGAAGTTGAGCTGAATGCACTTGTGCGTAAACACTTCCCACACTGGGAAGCAAAAGACGTCAGCCAATTGCTGAAAAAGTAGTTGGCGCGCCCGAGCACGATAAGCTCTGATTCTGTCTGTTGTTGTGCTTGGGGCGTCGCTGCCTAACTGAGTTGCGAAATGCAGTTAGGTTATTCTCCTAATACCAGAATGCTTCGGTGAAGCCCAAGAAAACCGAGCATTCTGATGTTCTTTTCGCTTACGCTGATTTTGGTCTGTTTACTCGTTTGTCTGGTGTCTCACGGATAAATGAGCCGTTGTTGTGCCCTTTGGGCGATTTGGTAAGGAAAGGCTATGTGGGAACAAGGGTTTGTATTAGCGATTTTGCTTGGCATTATCACTTGTTTGCTTGTCACAAAAATTAAGCCTAGTTATGTCTTTGCGGGTGCCGCTTTTATTGCATTTATGGCGGGAATGATGGATTCAGCCACGATCGCATCCAACTTTACCAACTCTTCGTTATTGACTCTGGTTCTGTTGATTCTTGCATCGTGTGCTTTAGAAAAAACGTTACTAATCAGTTGGGTGAGCCGTAGTATTTCTGAAGGCCAGTTAGGCAGTGTGATCGCTAAGCTCGGTGTATCAACGGCCTTGCTCTCTTCATTCACGAATAATACCGCCGTGGTTGTCTCATTGATTGGGGCGATTAAGCGTAATCAGCAGCATGCACCTTCGAAATTACTTATCCCATTGTCTTACGCCGCCATTTTTGGTGGCACGTTAACTTTGATTGGTACGTCGACTAACTTAATCATCAACAGCTTTGTTGAAGATGCCGGTTTGCCGAGCCTGAGCTTTTTTACACCCACGATGATTGGCTTGGCGGTGTTGGTGGGAGGAATGCTGATTCTTATCCCGCTCAGTTACTTACTGCCGAACTACGATGATCAAAGCCAAGAAGATTTACCGTACTTTCTTGAGTCTCGCGTAGAGCCTGGTTCACCGTTAGTTGGGCGCACGGTCAGCGAGAATAATTTACGTGCGCTACGCAAACTGTTTCTTGCGGAGGTTGTACGAGATGGCGTGACGGTTTCCTCTGTAGGACCGGATTTTGTACTCAATGCGAAAGACCGTTTGTTGTTTTGTGGTGATGTTGAGAGCGTCGCGACCCTGCAAGAAATTCCGGGCCTCAAGCTTTTTGGTCAGCAGCACTTGAATGGGCAAAATTTTATTGAAGTTGTGGTGAGCTCATCCGCGACGTTTTGCTATAAAACACTTAAAGAGAGCCGATTCCGTGACCGCTTTGATGCCGTTGTTGTCGCTATTCGTCGTGGCCATGAGCGCCTAGAGGGCGGTTTGGGTAGCATTACCTTAGCGCCAGGTGACACGTTAGTTCTGGTTCCGGGGAAGCGTTTTGAATCGGAGCGCCGAGCTCATCGTAAAGAGTTTGTTTTAGTGCATGATTTGGACTCTAGCGCTCGGCTTGATACAAATAAATCCTCCATCGTGCTACTGGGCTTTGCTGCCGTAATTGGGTGTGCGCTATTAGAGCTAGTACCGATTATTAAAGGCCTTGCCGCGTATCTTATCGCACTTATCGCGTTTGGCATTGTACAGATTTCAGAACTGCGCCGCCGTTTCCCAATTGATATCGTTGTGATTGTCGGCTCTGCTTTGTCCATCGCTCAATTGATGATCTCTTCCGGCTTGTCAGAGAGAATGGGAGCGATGTTTATTGAAGCGTTCAATGGCTGGGGCGTGTTTGGAGCCTTGGTCGCAACTTACATCATGACATTAGTTCTTACTGAACTGGTGACGAATAATGCCGCGGCTGCGCTTTCTTTTCCTATTGGCTATAGCATGGCGGTCGGTTATGGCGTTGATCCGATGCCATTCATTATGGCGGTCTTGTTTGGCGCCAGTGCGAGCTTTATTTCTCCCTACGGTTATCAAACCAACTTACTGGTGTACAGCGTAGGAAATTATAAATTGACCGACTATGTGAGAATTGGTGTGCCGATTTCGATTGTGTACTCTGTATTAGTACTTACTTTGATTCCGGTCTTCTTCCCGTTTTAATTCCGATATTTACAAGGATACGTTATGACTGCCGAAACGACGGTAAAAGATGAAAATATTGTTTGGCACCAGCATTCGGTCGATAAACAGTTTCGTGCTGAATTAAAGAAGCAAAAACCTGCCGTATTGTGGTTTACTGGCTTATCTGGAGCGGGTAAATCAACCATAGCGGGGGCGTTGGAAAATCGCCTTGCAACATTGGGTTACCACACCTATTTATTGGATGGTGACAATGTGCGACATGGCCTGTGTAGCGATTTGGGCTTTTCTGAACAGGATCGTCGCGAGAACATTCGTCGTATTGGTGAACTGGCTAAACTGATGGCGGATGCAGGCTTAATTGTGTTGTCGGCGTTCATTTCACCGCATCGTGCAGAGCGACAGCTAGTGCGCGACTTATTGCCAGAAGGTGAGTTTATCGAAGTGTTCGTCAATGCATCTCTAGAAGTCTGCGAAGGTCGCGATCCTAAAGGTTTGTACCGCAAAGCACGTGCGGGAGAAATTCCTAACTTCACTGGTATTGATTCTGAATATCAAGCACCGAAGAATCCGGAAGTCGATTTACCAGCGGGCGAAAAAAGCGTCGATGAGCTGGTGGACTTGTGCTTGGAAGCGCTTAAGTCGCGTGCAGTGATCCGATAAATAAGCATTTGGATCATTGGTGACCTCAAGCTCTTTGATCGGCTTAAGAAGCATTTGGATCATGGGTGGTCAAATGCTTCTCAAACTGCCTACACGGTATGATGAACCGTACTTTTAGCGTCACTATGGACACTAAATCTATGATTTAAAAGCGCAAGCATTTGGTCGTAGTAGTCGGCATGTGGTTTGTTACCGAGCAAGGTACAGAGTTCATTGCCTGTTGGCGTGAAGCGGTAATATAAAAGACGGACGCCTTTGCTGTTCACGTTCAGCGACAAGTTTTTACCTTGGTAGGTGAGGATCAATGGCGTCTCGATACCAATTTCGCCAGATTCAAGCTCGGTACTATGCAGTAACCCTAGTTCAATCAACAGCAACAAACTTGAATAGGGCAACTGAAAACTTCCCATGTTTAAGCTGTTGGCGATGTCTCGTTTGCCGAAGCTAAATATTCCTCCTTGCGCTTTATAACCAATTAACAGCTTGCGACTGTGATCCCCTCCAAAACTGCACGCCAGAGAGGCGGCTCTTTGCAGAGTTTGCGCTTCTTTTGGTGACATATCTTTGAGGATTTTGAGCGCTTTCATAGACGTCGAGCCTGGGTTTGTCACTTCACGCTTCATCACTTGAGCCCATAACTTTTGCATCGCGTTGTTATGGATGTCTTGAGCCATTTCAAAAAAACGATACAACCAGTCTTGGTCGGGCTCTCCGGCAGTTTCATCTCGGCATGAACTGTGTGCTAGCTTTAGAATCTGCTCTAGGTTTTTTTGTCGCTGTTCTTGGCGTCTCTGTTCACGCAGTTGGGCTCTTTCAAGCGCGGATTTGGCTGGTGGATCGGTTTGTAGTAAGGCATCAAGACCGTGTATTTGGGCAATGGTTTTTACCTTGCTGGCACTGTCTTTGATGTAGCCCTGCTTCTTTTCTTGTTGCGTATTTTTTTGTGCGTTTGACTGATGTTCGATGACAACAGGTTGCTTTGTCGGTTCTGCCATTAATTTTCCTACCAAGAACTGCGCTGTTCGCTTGTTTAAATTTACACCTTATCTAACCAGGCGACCAGATAGGAGTTCTCAGTTTTTGAACGAATAGGGCTATCCAAAATGATAATGAGTTGTTAAAATTGTTATCGTTATTTTGGAGGGACAATGAAGTTCTCAGAAGCAGGTAAACTCAAAAAGCACCTGTCGATAGCGTTTCTTTTGGTTATTTATGTTGGCGTATTAGCGTATTTGTCTCGTTATATCGTGTAACACAGAACTAAAAAAGGCGCCGATGTGACGCCTTAGGTGTACCGATGCATGTCAACGACTTAAACTACATATCGTCGTAGGCTTCTATTTTCGATCCCTCAATAACGTAAGCCGTTTCAGCCAGCTCGTGGCTTATCGTCTCGGTTTTCAACTCCCCAACCACATATATGACATCCCACAGTTCTTGAACGGGTGCGCCTTTGGGAAACTTCACGTAAATGATTTGGTTTGGTGGAGGTGGTGGAACGTGGATACAAGCTCCAAAGTATGGCACCAACAAAAACTCGGTGACGGTATTCGCGTCACCTTCAAGCGGGATGACAAAGCCTGGGATTTTAACTTGGCTTCCATTTAGCTCTGGTCGAACGTTACCAATTTTAGACTGTTGCGCTGCGCCGCCACTGTGATCAGAAGCTGGCATGCCCACGCTGTCGAACAGTTTGCGTTCTTTCTCAGGTACTAGATCAATCCAGTCGAGCGTTAATGGCTCCTCGCTTGCGAGTACTGGTGCTATAAATGAGACGATCAGCAAGCAACTTGCGAGTATTTTTCTCCACATTTTATTAAATCCTTATTGTCATTCCGTCACTTAGTGACTGTCGGTAGGCGCGAAAAGCCGGGATGAAACCAATTACAATTCCAGCGCATTGTACGAAACCTAATAGCATCCATTCATAGGGCGATAAGAGGCTTAAAGTCAGATGTATTCCATAATGTTGTTGAATGATGGGTTGCACGATGGCGAGAATGGCATACAGCCCTGCCACTCCGGTCACAATTCCGGCAGCAGTAAGTAGACTGGCTTCGCTGATCAACAATGAGAAAACATGACGAGGTCTTGCCCCCATAGCGCGCAAAATCGCCATTTCACGGCGGCGCTCCTTTAAGCTGGTTAATAAGCTGCTTAGCATGCCGAGTAATCCTGCAATCACCACAAAGCCAGACACTGCCATTAAGGCTTGCTCGGCAACAGACATCATTCCCCACAATTCATGCAACGCAACCCCGGGCATAATCGCGCTAAGCGGTTCTTTGGGATAAGTGTTGATTTGCCTTTGTAGGGCGAAAGTCTGAATACGAGATTTCAAACCGACCAGCATCGCGGTAATTTGCTTGGGCTGAAAGTCTCTGTTTTTGAGGTCTTGTGCCTTGGGTGTTGGGCCTAAACGTGCACCGCTTTCCCATCCGACGTGAATAGCTTCGATAGCTTCTAGCGAGACATGAACGGTTTTGTCGACTGGCGTGCCTGTGGGCGCAAGAATCCCGACAACTTTGAATGGTAGGTTGTCATGTCGGCTAAAGCCTACATCACTAATGCCGTGGGCAATGATGATTTCACTACCGACGTGATACCCCAGCTGTTTTGCGACATCAGAACCGAGCACTGTTTCAAATAAGCCATTGAATTCTCGGCCTTCTGAAAATGTTAGTGGTTGCTTACTTCCGAATTTATAGTGTTCAAAATAGCTGTGGTTGGTTCCCATTACTCGGAATCCTTTGTGCGAGTCGCCAAGTGAGATTGGAATCGCCCAATCTACTGCTCGATGATTGGCAAACTCTTGGTAGCTCTTCCAGTCAATGTTGTTGGTGGCATTGCCAATGCGAAACACAGAGTAGAGCAGCAAGTTCACTTGTCCAGAACGGCCACCAATGATGAGGTCGGTGCCTGAAATTGTATTGGCGAAGCTATTTTTTGCCTGAGTACGAATGCGTTCTACTCCTAAAAGGAGTATGACCGAAATCGCGACTGTCATGATGGTTAATATTGCCGTCGCCTTACGATTGATTAAGCTCTTCCACGCGAGCTTTGCAACAGCGCTCATGATGCGGCTCCTAGGTTAGATGCTTGGTTAATATCTGGTAGGTTAAGTGTGCGGTCAAATAAGGGCTCAAGCGTTGGATCGTGACTGACGAAGATCAGCGTAGCATTGGCTTGATTCGTTTGCTCCATCAGGAGTTCAATAAACGCTTTACGGTTATCATGGTCTAAAGCGGAGGTTGGCTCGTCAGCAATCACTAACCCTGGATACCCAATGAGTGCTCGTGCAGCCGCAACACGTTGTTGTTGGCCAATGCTCAGTTCCGATACAGGACGCGCATGAAGCTCGCTGGGTAGGTGGAGCCTTTCAAGCAGAGCTTGAGCTTGCTCTTCTAACGTTTGAGATGACGTTCTTGAATGAGCGCGGCCACGTCGTGTTTGACTGAATTGGCAAGGCAGTAGTACGTTTTCAAGTACGTTTAAATAAGGCAATAAATTGAACTGCTGAAAGATATAGCCAATGTGATTGGCGCGAAATTTGTCTCTTTGACTTGCACTTAAACTAACAAGGTCAGTATTCAGTACGGATAGAGAGCCTGATGTTAACGTGTTGATGCCAGTTAGTAGGGCAAGCAGCGTAGATTTACCGCATCCACTGGGACCTTTGATAAATACGTGCTCACCTTGGGCAATATGTAACTGTGGAATATGAATGGTTGCGTGTGTTGAACCGGGCCAGACAAACTGGGCATTATTTAGCTCAACAACGTTTGACATGATTTCAGTCATACTAAATCACCAAAGCATTGGCGTGTAAGTGTGTACTTACACGCCACTCGTGTTATTTGATTACGATTTGGGAGTTATCTTTGCTCAGTTTGATGGCTGATTGCATGGTGTCAGTGAATATATTGACGTTGATTGACTCAGTCGTTGGAAATTGATTAAACCAGTCGGTTTGAATGTGACTGAGTTGGTTAACTTGGTCACAGCTGAAGCGATATTGCACCGAAAACTCACCATGTCCGCCATTTTCATGCTCCTCATGGTGAGCATCGTGACCGTCATGGTGCTCATGTTCATCATGATGTTCATTGTGGTGATCATGGTGTTCGTGCCCTTCATGATCGTGATTTGCATGGTCATCATGGTCGTGTTCGCTATGATCATGGTCTTCATGAGGGGTGCTGAGGTTATGGTTTACGTAAGCTTCTTCAATATCACAATTGGCTTGCGCGTTAATAGCAAACAGTGTGTTGCTGTCTTCTAGGGTGGCAATGGCTTGTTTAAGTGCTTGCTCTTGCTGTTCATTTTCTGGAGCATGCTCGAAACCGACCACATCGGCTCCGGGAGCAGTAATCTCCACTAACAGATCCTTTCCATCTTGGGCGATATTAAATTCGACGTGACCATGCACATGAGCACCGTGCTGGCGGTATTCGTCCGCATTTGCTGCTGTCGATAAAGAGAGACCAATGACAAGCGCTAAAACATGTTTCGATGACATTTTGTGTTTCCTAATTTTGCTGGCACTAACCCGAGCAATACCGGATCAGATTTGTATTTACTAAGGTGCGATTCGCTGACACGTTAGGTGCAGGAATACGCACAAATTATGTTGAGTGTGGAATAGTTTGGAAATTAAGCAAAATAAGGCGGGGCACGAGCTGCACCACGAATGTCTTCACTATTAACAAGGCGCTGAAAGACATCATGGTATTGGATGCGCGTAAATGTTGGCGTCGATAGGGTCGGTTGAGCTTTGGCTATGCCGTGCTGAACCCCAGAAAATAGCTGGCAATGATGGTGTGTGTGGTGTTCGGGAGTCAGATCAACTTGATGAAGGATTACCGCAAAGTTCCAAGCGATCAGCAACGCGACACTGAAAAATAAAACAGTGCGATGCCAATGCTTCCGTATCTTTTGCTGGTGGTGGTACATCTGAGCTCCTCTTACCGACTGTTATAATATAACACCCATAATGAGTAAAAGTTCACTCTTTTGTTGGCTAGTGGGAAAATTTACGTCAACACATGCGATGTCGCCGAATCTGAGACAGTCTCCTTGGTGGAATCACTGAGCGTTAAACTAGGGGCAACAGAAATCTCAAGCTTTAAGTTTGGTCGCATGGCTCCTTATACTGCGTACTACGGATATTAAGGAGCCAAGCAACGAGACTAGATGTTCTGTTTAATTAGCTCGATCACCTTTGCAATTTCATCTTGCTCAAGTGCGCCTTCTTTTACAAACAGCACTTTGCCTGTTTTGTCTTGAACAATAATGGCAGAGCTTTCTTCTTTAAGATCCCAAGTGTTGGCGACTACGCCATTTTCATCCAGAACCATAGATGACCAAGGAAACTCTTTTTTGCTGTCTTGGGCTGAAGATTTCACGAACGAACCTGTCCCCCAGATCGCATCATCTTGGTTAATGATCGTAGTTGTTTGGTAGCTTTCTTGCGGGAATTGCGCGGCGGTTATTGCTGACATCAAAGGGGCGTTCATTTCTTTTGAACTGCTACGACCTGCGATTGCTTGAATAACACGAACCTTACCCTGCATATGCTGGGTTGCCCATGGTTGGTATGCCACGCCCTCACCTTGCAAAACAATCTCGCCATAAGCCGCGACCTTGGCAGAAGGAACGGTCTCACCGACAGATAGGTTGTGTGCAAACGCAAAGCTTGGCGTTATAGCCAATAGTAAAGGTAGGAGAGTCTTAGTTTTCATATTGTTATATTCCGTACGAGTTGGAAGTTTTCCAGTATATATCCAGATCTAGGAAATTTGTAGAACTGTTGATAACATTTATTTAACGTATGGGGTGGTGTAATATTGCGTTATATTTAGAATTTGCTAAAATGAACCTCGTCGCAGATTGCGCATAAAGATTGCAGAGGATAAATAAGCAATCCGTGTTTTCTCAAAGGAATTGAGGTGAGTTATGCTACGTGAGTTTGCTGTATACCGACCATTACAAGTGGCACGTTTCGTTAAAACGTTGTTCAAAGGTCAATTCTTTATTGCTGGGGTTGGATGTTTTCAGTTCGACAATGGCAAAGTTTTGCTCCCTGACGTCAACGATCAGAAAAGACTCACCATCTTTAAAGAAGTCAACCAAGTGATTGCTTCGTTGTCTGTTTAAGCGCCCGTTGGCTTGAATTTAGTTTTCGATTTCAAAAAAGAGCGACCGAATAGGTCGCTCTTTTTGGTTTCAGTTAGTCCTAGGAACTAACTTTGTAAGCTGGGTGGAAAGCAAACACCTGTACCACCGATACCGCAGTAACCGTCAGGGTTTTTAGCCAGGTATTGCTGGTGGTAAGTTTCGGCAAAATAATACGGGCCCGCTGGCTGTATCTCAGTGGTGATGTTCGCGCGTAGTTCCTCTTGCAGTGCTTGTTGATACAAGAGCTTCGATTTTTCTGCGCTCTCTTGCTGCTTCGCGGAATAAGTGTAAATAGCCGAACGGTATTGTGTGCCCAAATCGTTACCTTGACGCATCCCCTGGGTTGGGTCATGTTTCTCCCAAAAAACGGCCAGTAGTTTTTCTAAGGAAATCACGCGTTCATCGAAGACGACTCGTACTACCTCTGTATGGCCTGTTTTACCCGTACACACCTCTTCATAAGTAGGATTGGGTGTATATCCACCGGCGTAGCCAACCGAAGTGGAGATAACCCCATCCAGTTGCCAAAATACGCGCTCAGCCCCCCAAAAGCAGCCCATTCCCAGCAGAATTTGTTGTTGATGCGGCTCCAATGGTGCCTTTAAGTTAGATTTATTTACAAAATGATGATCTTCAACCTGCATCGGTTGATCTCTACCTGGCAAGGCATCTTCTATACTGATCAATGTTTGTTTGTTGAGCATGGTATTTGTCCTTCAATACGTGTCTTAAATTTGCGAACTTTTTCATTTCGTCTGTATCTGATGCTGTGATGACATAGACCGCGTTAAACCTATTAATATTACAGACTTAGACTTTAATTGGCGTTATCATTATTTACGTTTACTTAACCTCATTCAGCCAAAAAAGCATGATAAAAAAAGCTCTCCTCACCATTGTTGGCCTGTTTGCCTTTTCTCATGGTGCCTATGCCGATGTTTCTTTGACTTTAAAAGGCATCGATGGCGCTTTAGAAGAGAATGTCAGTGCGTACCTGTCGTCCATTCCAGCGAAGGACTACTCCACTTCTCTGCGTTTTCAAGCGAGATTAGATCAAAGTATCACTGAAGCTCTCAATGCGCTTGGGTATTATCATGCAAAAATTTCATACTCTATTCCGGAAGGGAATGATGAGTTGATCGTCAGCATCAAGCCGGGTTTACCTGTGAAAGTGAAAGTCATGGATGTGGTGATCACAGGTGAAGCAAAAGACGATGAAGAGTTCGCCAAACTTATTGAACGTTCACCGCTTAAAGTCGGCAAAGTATTGAATCAAGGTGAATACGATAGCCTGAAATCGGGTATTCGTAACTTGGCGTTGCAGCGTGGTTATTTCAATGGTGATTACAAGCTCAGCAAACTTGAAGTGATTCCTGACTTCAATGAAGCGAACGTGCGTTTGCATTATGACAGTGGTATTCGTTATCACTTTGGTCCGATTAACATTACTGGCAGTCAGATTTGGGAAAACCGTGTTGAATCAATGCGACCTTTTGAAATTGGTGAACCTTACTTGGTTTCGCAAGTGGGGGAGTACAACCAAAACCTGTCTAATACCGATTGGTTTTCATCGGTTTTTGTGGAGCCTGATTTAAGTAAATTGGATGAGGGACGCGAATTGCCAATTAAGGTCTCGCTCGCGCCAGCGTCAAAAAACCAAATAGAAACCGGTCTTGGTTACTCGACCGATACTGGTGTGCGTGGCACGTTAAAATGGAAAAAACCATGGGTTAGTTCACGTGGCCACAGCTTTAATACGGCGTTATCACTATCAAAGCCAGAACAGACGATCACGGCAGGCTACAAAATCCCGCTTGATGATGTATTGCGTGAATACTACCAACTGCAATTTGGTTTAAAGCACCTTGATAACCGAGATACGGAGAGTTTGGAATCCAACCTGGCAGTTGAGCGACATTGGCTAACCGATGGCGGCTGGCATAAAACCATTTATGTTCGTCACTTGTACGAAAACTTCTCTCAAGGTCTGCAAGATGATGGGGTGCAATTTGTGTTACCCGGAGCTACTTTTTCACGAACTCGTGTCCGTGGTGGCAACATGCCAATGTGGGGGGATAAGCAAAGTGTAACGATCGAATATGGTGATCCTGCTTTGCTGTCAGAAACGCGAGTATTGCGCCTATTAGGGCGATCATCTTGGATCCGCGGGATCGGTGATAATCATCGTGGTTTGTTCCGTTTAGAAGGTGGTGCGAATATCACTGACGAATTTGAAAAGCTTTCGCCTTCTCTGCGTTTCTTCGCTGGTGGTGACAACAACATTCGTGGTTATGGATACGAGTCTATTTCACCTGTGGATGAAAGTGGCGCCTTGACGGGTGGTAAATACATCGTTAGCAGCACATTAGAATATCAATATCGCGTGTATGGAAACTGGTGGGCAGCCACCTTCTACGATATTGGTGATGCATTTAACGAAACACCTGAATGGAAATCGGGTGCTGGTGTGGGTATCCGTTGGGCATCTCCGGTTGGACCGGTTAGCTTTGATTTTGCGTGGGGACTGGATGAAAAACCAGAAAGAGAGTTCCGCATCCACTTCTCATTGGGGCCTGAGTTATGATCAAAATGATGTTTAAGTGGACCAAATGGCTGTCGCTAAGTTTGATTGGTCTATTGCTGTTGCTCATCATTTTTGTTGCGACAGTGCTATTTACTCACCCTGGTCTTAAGCTCGCGTTGTGGGGAGCAGAAAAGGCTTTACCGCAACTACAGATAGAGCAAGTTCAGGGCTCATTATTTCCTCGTTTTGAGCTACAGAACGTCAGTTTTGTCGACGAATCTTTGAACATCGACGCAAAAGTCGATCGTTTAGCGTTAGCGGTTAACTTCCGTTGTTTCTTTGATCCTAAAGTCTGTGTCGATGAGCTAACCCTGCAAGGTGTTAACTTTCAGATGCCAGAGCTCCCTCCGGCAGGCGAAGAGCCAGAGGAGACACCGCCATTACGTACAGTCAGTACACCAGTCCCTATTTTTGTTAATAAGGTCAGTTTTGATGACATTAACTTAAACATTTTAGGCAACCAAATTGACTGGCAAGATTTCTCTACCGGGCTTTCTATGCAAGGCGACCGTTTAGTGATTGCGCCGACGGCATTAAAAGACATCAATGTTGCACTGGCTCCAAGTGAAGCTGAACCTGAAGCGGCCACCGACGAGCCGAAAGACGCTGACGTTCCGCCGCAAGATATTGTGTTACCTGAGGTGTGGATTCCACTCACTGTGGAAGCAAGACGCCTCGATATTCATAACTTCAAGCTTGCAGGTGAGAAGCCGGTGATCGTTCACCACCTTGGTGCTGTAGCGAAAGCGGGGGGCGACCGTGTTGATGTGAAAACATTAGAGCTCGATATGCCTGAAGTGGAAGGTAAGTTAAGCACGCAAGTAACGCTTTCTGCTGACTATCCTCTCAAAGCTCAGCTCGATGCGCTGGTGAAGCAAGCGGATGCGAAAGGGCAAAAGTTGTCGCTGTCAGCTGCTGGTTCGGTGGGAGACCTTTCTCTCACTGCGACCTTATCTGAACTAGTCGAAGCGGAGATCAAAGGTGAACTTCAGCCCCTGAAAGCGCAGTTACCCTTTGATGTTGCAATCAAAAATGTGCAAGCGCAATGGCCGTTAATCGGTCAAAGTGATTATCAAGTATCGGTACCAAGTTTATCTGCAAAAGGTTCCCTGGACGGATACATCGTGGCACTAGAAACACAAGCTTCGGGTAAAGATATTCCTGCTGTAGATGTTGCACTAAACGGCAAAGGCACATTAGAGCAAATCGATCTTGAAAGCCTGGTGGTTAAAACATTGGGCGGTGAGTTATCCGGTCAGGTGATGGCGAATTGGGCTGCGCCAATCAACTGGCAAGCTGACCTTAATTTGCAACATATTCAACCAGGGCTTCAATGGGAAGAAGCGGAAGGCGATATTAGTGGTAGCCTCTCGACTTCAGGTTCTTTAACAGAACAAGGCGGTTGGCAAGTCAGTTTACCTAAGTTAGATATCGATGGCATTTTGCGCGGTTATCCGCTGAATGTTGAAGGCCAACTGGAAGCGTCTGATAAGAATGGCAAAGGTGAAGACATTCAGCTTACCACGCAAGGTTTAGCGCTTTCTCATGGCCCTAACCAATTGAGTGCCAAGGGTAAGATTGATAAGCAGATATTAATGGATGTTGAGGTTAACTTCCCCGATTTTGCGAAAAGTGTTCCGGATCTAGCGGGTAAGATGCAAGGCAACGTGGCGCTGCGTGGTAGCTTGAAAGAGCCTGACATCAAATTAGACCTAGCGCTAAATCAAGTGAACTGGCAGCAGCAAGCGAACGTCGAAAACATAACTTTGAAGGGGGATGTGACGCCTCTGCCAGCACCGAAAGCGAACTTAAGCCTCATTGCGAACAACATTACCTACGACGAAATTAAAGTTGATAGTGCAGACCTTGAAGTCTCTGGGGATGAAAAACTGCACCAACTGACGCTAGATGTAGTGTCTGACATTGTATCAACCAGCTTAGAAATTGAAGGCTCATTCATACAGAAGCCGCAAATGATCTGGGATGGTGCATTGCGTCGTCTTACTTTGAGCACGCCGCAGGGACCTTGGGCGTTGCAGAAGTCGACGGCGGTTAAAGTCAACATTGATAAACAAATCGCTGATGTTCAAGCACATTGTTGGCTGCAAGCCAATTCGAGTGTTTGTTTGACCGAAGATATTAGTGTTGGTCAAAGTGGCGAAGCCAAGTTAGCCGTGAACGACTTTGACTTTGAACAAATCAAGCAGTTCCTGCCGCCAGAGACGAAATTACAAGGGGCGGTCAACGCGCAAGCAGCAGCAAAATGGGCACCAGAGATGAAGCCGGAAGTTACGGTGAACGTTGATATGCCTAAAGGTCAAGTAGAGCAAGCACTAGAGCAGCCGATAACTCTTGGTTGGGAAAGCTTTAGCTTTAAAGCGGCGCTGGCAAAAGACAAGTTAGATGCTGAGTGGTTATTTGATGTGAGAGACAACGGTGACTTATCTGGTCAGGTTTCTTTGGTCGATGTAACGTCTGAGCAGCCTGAGATTGACGGTAAGGTCTCGCTATCGACATTCCATCTGGATTTCTTAGCGCCGTTGATAGGTGAGTACAGCCTATTCAAAGCGAACATGAATACTGATTTGGCGATATCTGGTGATGTTATGCACCCTAAAGTCAACGGTCAGTTCTTGATTGAACAAATGAAGCTACAAGGTGAAGTCACGCCGATAGACATTAACTCCGGTCAGGTCGCGATCAACTTTAAAGGTCACCAAGCGGATCTTGATGCGGGTATCATGACGCCAGATGGTGAGTTGGAAGTGACCGGTGAGGCCGATTGGCAGGATCTACAAAATTGGCATACCAAAGCGCGTGTATTTGCGAAAGAGCTTCAGGTGGATCTTCCACCAATGGTAAAAATCAAAGTTGAGCCGGACATGACCATTGATGTCACACCACAGCTTGCTAAGGTCGAAGGTAATATTAATCTGCCTTGGGGACGAGTTGTGGTTGAAGAGCTGCCACCAAGTGCGGTTGGTGTTTCAAGCGACACCGTGATTTTGGACCAGAACTTACAGCCTGTGAGTGATATCGAGCCAATGCCATTTGATGTTGAAACGGATATCAACATTAAGATCGGTGATGACTTTCAACTGGCCGCCTTTGGCTTGAAAGGTGGTCTGAAAGGTAACCTCAATGTGACACAGAAAGATAAAGGTCCGTTCATCGTTGGTGAGGTTAATATCGTCGACGGTTCTTACCGTTCTTTTGGTCAGGATTTGGTGATTGAAGAAGGTAAGATCTTAATGAATGGTCCGGCAGATCAGCCGTACGTTTCTATTAAGGCGATTCGAAACCCAGATAATACCCAAGATGATGTGATTGCTGGTGTGCGTGTAACAGGACCAGCATCGGATCCAAATGTGGAGATATTCTCTGAGCCAGCGATGCCTCAAGCGAATGCGCTCTCTTACTTACTTCGTGGTCAAGACATTGATGGCGAAGCGGGTGGCAATGCTATGACGACCACGTTGATCGGCCTAAGTTTGGCAAAGAGTGGACGCGTGGTTGGTGAAATCGGCGAAGCCTTTGGCGTACAGGATTTACAATTGGATACAGCGGGGTCGGGCGATGATTCTCAAGTGACCGTCAGTGGTTACATTCTGCCGGGATTACAGGTGAAATACGGCGTCGGCATCTTTAACTCACTAGGCGAGTTCACTGTGCGTTATCGATTGATGCAAGATCTGTATTTAGAGGCGGTTTCTGGTGTAGATAGTGCGGTTGACCTACTCTATCAATTTGAGTTCGATTAGAGCTTGTTCGCCTGCGTACATAAAGTTCATGACTAAGGAGTGGTTATGCAGCATTTAGTTTTTGTATATGGGACCTTGCGTAAAGGAGAGTGTAATCATCACTTTCTGAGCTCGGCCCAGTTTCTTGGTCAGCATGAAACGGATGCTCAGTTCGCACTGTATGACTTAGGTCCTTATCCCGCGTTGTCTGTTGGGCAGCGTTCGATACAAGGTGAAGTGTATCTGATTGATGATGAAACCTTATCCGAGCTAGATAAGTTGGAAGATGTGCCAGTAGAGTATCGTCGAGAGAGCATCGTCACGCCGTTTGGCCAAGCTTGGATCTACTTGTATCAAGATACTGAACAACTGACCGAAGAAATCGCTTCCGGAGATTGGTGTCAAAAGGTGTGAGCTATACTGACATTATCAACAGCGACGAGCTGGTCACTAAGGAGTCATGATGAAGGTATTCGTAATTGGAGCAATGGCGTTGATTCTTGCTGCATGCGCGCAAACAACCCTGCCGACCTCGAGTAATGCTACCGACTGGCAAGCGTTTGGTAAGCAGTCTGCCTTAGATGGATTAAGAGTTTTATCTGAAGATCGCATCGCTGCACTGGATGGTACTAATCATGCTACGCCTGAACTGATCATTGCCTATCAAACGGGTTATCAGCAAGGGAAGCAAGAGTATTGTGAACAAAGCGCGTATATGCTTGGTGTTATCGGGCGTCCGTATTTTGGTATTTGTGATGACCTAGACCCTTTCTTTCAGCATGACTATGACGCCGGCCGAATGTCTTCTGCAGGCGCGCCTATCTAGTTGACTTACACAAGATGAAAAGCAAAAGAGCTGCCCTAAAGCAGCTCTTTTTAATTTTGTATCAGCCGTGATGCTTATTTTTTCTGAGCGCGCTCGTAAGACTCTAGGATCTCAGCTTTAGCGGCAGCAACATCTGCCCAACCATCCACTTTCACCCATTTGCCCGCTTCAAGCTCTTTGTAACGCTCAAAGAATTGCGTGATCTGCGCTTTCAGTAGTTCTGGGATATCGTCCACATCTTGGATGTGATCGTACTCTTTCGAGATTTTGGTGTGTGGAACCGCAAACACTTTTGCGTCTTCACCTGACTCATCCGTCATCTTCAAAACGCCAACAGGACGGCAGCGAATCACTGAACCTGGCATGAGTGGGTATGGTGTTGGTACCAGTACGTCGACGGGGTCGCCATCAAGAGACAGCGTATTGTTCACGTAGCCATAGTTACATGGGTAGAACATTGGTGCAGACATGAAACGGTCGACAAATACCGCACCAGAATCTTTATCTACTTCGTACTTGATTGGATCTGCATTTGCAGGAATTTCGATCACGACATAGATATCTTCAGGCAGCGACTTGCCTGCTGGCACATGGTTTAAGCTCATTAGAATATTCCTTTTCATTAACGATGAGTCACACAGAAGCGGCTTCATCTGATGATAAATTCGCGTTTCACTTTAGCGACAAAAACGCGGCAGGTAAACACCTGCCGCGTTGGACAAAGGTCTGAAATTATTCTTCGTCGCGGTGCAGTTCAAGGAACTCTTCAACTTTGCGAACCATGTTCTTAGAACCAACAAAGAAAGGCACACGTTGGTGTAATTCGGTTGGTTTGATATCCATGATGCGATTGACGCCGTCTGATGCAATACCGCCCGCTTGCTCAATTAAGAACGCCATTGGGTTACATTCATAAAGTAGACGCAGTTTGCCCTGAGGATGGCTTTGCGTACTAGGGTAAAGGTAGATACCACCTTTCAGTAAGTTGCGGTGGAAATCAGCAACCAATGAGCCAATGTAGCGAGAAGTGTATGGACGACCGTCTTCTGGCACATTCTCTTGGCAGTACTTGATGTACTTCTTCACCCCTTGAGGGAAGCGAATGTAGTTACCTTCGTTGATCGAATAAATCTTACCTTCTTCTGGAATCATCATGTTTTCATGAGAAAGGCAGAAGCTGCCGATAGATGGGTCGTAAGTAAAGCCGTTTACGCCGTTACCCGTGGTGTAAACCAACATGGTTGATGAACCGTAAATCACGTAACCAGCGGCAACTTGCTTATGACCAGGCTGAAGGAAATCTTCTTCTGTCGCTGGTGTGCCAATAGGTGAAACACGGCGATAAATAGAGAAGATAGTACCGACAGAGACGTTCACATCGATGTTAGAAGAACCATCAAGCGGGTCCATCAGTACCACATATTTGGCGTTTTGGTTGAGCTCTTTGTTGAAAGCAACCGCTTCGTCTTCTTCCTCACTGGCAACGCCACACACTTGGTCACGAGCTTCAAGCGCGGCTTTGAACTTATCGTTTGCGTAAACATCGAGCTTTTGCTGGTCTTCACCTTGGACATTTTCCGTGCCTACAGCACCAGTGATATCACCGAGACCCGCTGCGTTGATTTCGCGGTTAACGATTTTTGCAGCTAAACGAATGGAGGCTAAAAGGGATGATAGATCACCGCTAGCGTGGGGGAAATCCGCTTGTTTTTCGACAATGAACTCGCCTAGGGTGCGCAGTCCTGACATGGTTAATCCTTACATTTTCATTTCATTGGGGGTAGTGCGCAAGTGAGCATCTCTTTATGGATGTTAAACGATTGCGCTGGATGTAAGTTTAAGTCGCAGATCTTTTTAATGGTAATGAAGTAACTGTTTGAGATCTCAATTTATTTGTAGACTTGTTTGAGGGATTCATCAGTAAGCAAGAGGTTGTACAGTCTGTGTTCAACCTTGTCATATTTGTGAAAGGGACTGCAAGAAGAAGGCTAAAGTCTCTCGCTTTTCTGGTTGTGATCGCGATAATGAAAGCATTAAAGAACGCATTACAAGGTTTAGTTTATGCACATTCATATCTTGGGTATCTGTGGCACATTTATGGGCGGCGCTGCGATTTTAGCGCGCCAATTAGGGCATAAAGTCACTGGTTCTGATGCCAACGTTTACCCACCGATGAGCACGTTGCTTGAGTCTCAAGGTATTGAAATTATTGAAGGCTTCGACCCGTCTCAACTCGACCCTCAACCAGACCTTGTGGTGATCGGTAATGCCATGAGCCGTGGTAACCCATGTGTTGAACATGTGCTCAATACCAACATGCGCTACACCTCTGGTCCGCAGTGGCTCAACGAGTTTTTGCTGCACGATCGCTGGGTATTGGCGGTATCGGGTACACACGGTAAAACGACCACGTCGAGCATGCTGGCTTGGATACTCGAAGACTGCGGTTATCAACCTGGTTTCCTAGTTGGTGGAGTACTTGGTAACTTTGGAGTCTCTGCTCGTTTGGGTGAAAGCATGTTTTTTGTCGTTGAAGCGGACGAATATGACAGTGCTTTTTTCGATAAGCGTTCTAAGTTTGTGCACTACCATCCTCGAACCTTAATCATGAACAACCTTGAGTTTGATCATGCAGACATCTTCGATGATCTAGAGGCGATCAAGCGCCAATTCCATCATTTAGTGCGAACGGTTCCCGGCAATGGCTTAATCTTAGCTCCGAAGCAAGACCAAGCTTTGGCGGATGTATTAGAGCGTGGTTGCTGGACAGAAAAGCAGTTTTCAGGTGTTGATGGCGACTGGCAGGCGCACAAATTAGTGGTCGATGGCTCAAAATTTGAAGTTGCTCTACAAGGCGAGAAGGTCGGTACCGTCGAATGGGATTTGGTGGGTGATCATAACGTTGATAATGCGTTAATGGCGATTGCCGCGGCGCGACACGTTGGCGTAACGCCGGAGCTTGCTTGTCAGGCTCTGGGCCGTTTCATTAACACCAAGCGCCGTCTTGAGTTAAAAGGTGAAGAGCAAGGTGTGACGGTTTACGATGATTTTGCGCATCACCCAACGGCAATTGAACTCACCGTCGGTGGTTTGCGTAACAAGGTAGGCGAAAAACGCATTCTTGCCGTGTTGGAACCTCGTTCTGCCACCATGAAGCGCGGCGTGCACAAAAACACACTCGCGGATTCGCTACACAGCGCGGATGAAGTGTTCTTATTCCAACCAGACAACATCGAATGGTCGGTGCAAGATATCGCGGAACAATGTCAGCAACCTGCTTTTGTTGACGCTGACATCGATAACTTTGTAGCGAAAATCGTTGAACGTGCGCAGCCAGGTGACCAAATCCTCGTGATGAGTAATGGTGGCTTTGGCGGTATTCACGGCAAGATTCTCGAGCAACTTAAACAAAAAGTCTGATTTTATGCAAAACAAACAGCAGCAAGCAGAAAAAGCCATCACTTTAGCGTTAACTGGAGCATCTGGTGCGCCTTATGGTCTGCGCCTTTTAGAATGTTTGGTCGCGGCGGATTATCATGTCTACGTTCTGATCTCTTCGGCGGCTCGTGTCGTTATGGCAACCGAACACAACCTTAAGTTGCCAAGTGGGCCAGAAGCCGCAAAGCAAGCGTTGGTGGAACACCTCAACTGTGACCCAAATAACATCACCGTTTGTGGTAAAGATGACTGGTTCTCACCGGTAGCATCTGGCTCTGCGGCACCCAAGCAAATGGTGGTTTGCCCATGTTCTGCGGGAAGTGTTGCGGCGATTGCGCATGGTATGTCGGATAACTTGATTGAGCGCGCCGCTGACGTGGTGATGAAAGAGCGTGGGCAGTTGTTGCTCGTCGTTCGCGAAACGCCATTTTCAACGCTGCATCTGGAGAACATGCACAAGCTATCGCAAATGGGCGTGACCATCATGCCAGCGGCTCCGGGCTTCTATCATCAGCCAAAGAGCATTGAAGACTTAGTGGATTTTATGGTGGCGAGAATTCTCGACCACTTAGGTATTGAGCAAGGTTTAGTGCCTCGTTGGGGTTATGACCAGCGTTCGTGAGCTGATTGTGTAACCACTCAAATACCTTTACAATCCATCCAACTCATCGGGGAGCAAACCCATTTAGCATTGAGTCAATCAATGCATTTGGGCGCTGAGACCTAAGTTCTTAACTAGGGACCCGTATTACCTGAACCAGATAATGCTGGCGTAGGAATTGAGTCTGGATATTGGAAGTCCTTAATAGCCGCCTCAACCCTGTGCCGCTCAACTTATTTCTCTGAAATACTCATGGAGAGCGAGCAGTGAAAACCACTTCAAGTCTGATTGCCTTAGCTGCAATTACTTCAACTTCAGCGTTTGCTGCTGAAAACCCATTAACTATTTATACCTACGATTCTTTTGCCGCAGATTGGGGACCAGGTCCTAAAATCGAGCAAGCTTTTGAAGCAAAATGTGGCTGTGACGTTAACTTCGTGGCGTTGGACGATGGTGTGTCGATCCTGAATCGTCTTCGTCTTGAAGGTGGTAATAGCAAAGCCGACATCGTGTTAGGTTTGGATAACAACCTGATGGCAGAAGCGAAGAAAACCGGCCTGCTTACCGAGCACAATGTGGATACGGCTAACACAGTGTTACCAAATGGTTGGAGTGACACGACGTTTGTACCGTACGATTACGGCTACTTCGCGTTTGTGTACAACACAGAAAAACTTGCTAATCCGCCGAAAAGCATGAAAGAGCTGGTGGAAACGCGCGACGATTTGAAAGTGATTTATCAAGATCCGCGTACGTCAACGCCGGGCCAAGGCTTGATGCTGTGGATGAAATCCATTTATGGCGACGATGTGACGCAAGCGTGGCAGAAGCTAGCGAGCAAAACCGTAACGGTCACGAAAGGTTGGTCAGAAGCGTATTCCATGTTCCTTAACGGCGAGTCGGACTTAGTGCTTTCTTACACTACGTCACCTGCGTACCACTTAATTGCGGAAAACGATTCAAAGTTTGCGACGGCGAATTTTGCTGAAGGTCACTACATGCAAGTTGAAGTCGCCGCTAAAGTGAAAGGGGCAAAAAATTCAGAACTTGCTGATCAATTTATGAATTTCATTTTAAGTGATGAGTTCCAGTCAGCGATGCCAACGGGTAACTGGATGTACCCTGTTACTGACGTTGAGTTACCTAAAGGTTTTGAAACCTTGAGCGTTCCAAACAAGTCGTTGAGCTTTAGTGCTGATGAAGTGGCAAAAATGCGTAAGTCTTGGATTCGCGAATGGCAAAGCGCACTGACGTTTTAGCTGACGTTCCACCCCTCATCTGAATGAGATAGGTTTTACCTTTGAATTCTGTTCCAAAAATAGGTTTAGGGGTCGCGATGATCATCGCGGCCTTTGTTGTTTCTGCCCTAGGTGCTTTGATTGTTCAAGCCCCTTCACTTGATGTGTCTGTGGTATGGGACGACCCGTATTATCAACATGTCACCAAGTTCAGCTTCTACCAAGCTTTTCTTTCCACATTGCTCAGTGTTGGCTTTGCCATTCCAGTTGCGCACGCGCTTTCACGTCGCCAATTTTGGGGTAAGTCATTACTGCTTAAGCTGTTTGCATCGACGCTAGTTTTGCCTGTTTTGGTTGGTGTTTTCGGGCTGTTAGCGATTTATGGCAACAGCGGTTTGTTAGCGCAGTGGTTGCAAAGTTTCGATACTAAACTGCCATTTTCTATTTACGGTTTGAACGGCATTTTACTCGCCCATGTGTTCTTTAATTTACCTTACGCGGCGCGCTTGCTGTTGCAAGCATTAGAATCTATTCCTGCCGAGCAGCATAAGCTGTGTGCGCATTTAGGTATGAACCATTGGAATAAGTTTCGTTGGGTGGAATGGCCGCGTTTAAGGCAGCAACTTCCCCACGTTTGTGGCTTGGTATTTATGTTGTGCTTCACCAGTTTTGCCACTGTAATGGCGTTGGGGGGCGGGCCAAAATCTACCACCATTGAATTGGCAATTTACCAAGCGATTAAGTTTGATTTTGATTTACAAGCTGGGGCGTTATTGGCGCTGTGGCAGATGCTGTTATGTGGACTGCTTGCCATTGGAGTGCAGAAGTTAACAAAGCCTGTTTCTATCAGTGCTGGCAGCACATCGGTACAGCAATATTTAACGAAGGATCATGGGTGGTCAAAAGCTTGGGATAGCTTTTGGATCATAGGTGCCTTTTTACTGGTGATACCACCGTTATTGATGGTGCTACTGAGCGGTATTAACCAACAAGTTTGGTCAGTGTTAACCGATGAGCGTTTTTGGTCGGCGTTATCTAACTCACTCAAAGTTGCCGGGTTAGCCAGTGCGCTTGCGGTCGCTGCGGGCGTGTCTATATTGTTGACCAGTCGCCGTTGGCGATTGCAGTACAAAAATACGCGAGCCGATCAGATTGAGCTAATCGGCACCATTATTTTGGTGACGCCGGGTTTGGTGATTAGCACCGGATTATTCTTGCTGTTGCGATCATTTACCGATGTTTTTAGCTTGGCGTTTTTTGTTGTGATTTTGGTAAATGGTTTGATGGCTTTGCCTTACGTGATCAAAACGCTGGCACAGCCAATGCTGCACATCGAGCAGCAATACCAGTATGTGTGTGCCAGCTTAGGCATGCGTGGCTGGCAACGCTTTAAAGTGGTGGAGTGGCAGGCGCTGCGCAAGCCATTCGCACATGCGTTTGCGATCAGCTTTATGTTTGCGATTGGCGATTTAAGTGCTATCGCGTTGTTTGGTGGACAAGAGTTCCGAACTTTACCTCTGTATTTGTTCCAGTTACTTGGCAGCTATCAGATGGACGCGGCTGCGGTGGTATCGGTGACCTTGTTGTTGTTGAGTGTGGGCTGTTTTGCCTTGATTGAGAAAGTATTGAAAACGAAGGAGAGAGCGTAATGTTAGTGTTGGATGATGTGCAGTACACCTACCAACGTGAGCTGTTTCGTTTTGACTTAACGATTGAGCAAGGTCAGATAGTGTCGTTGATGGGACCAAGTGGGGCTGGAAAATCGACGTTGCTGGCGTTGGTGGCTGGGTTTATCCATCCTGACCAAGGTGACATTCGGGTTGATCGTGAGTCGATTGTGCACAAAGAGCCTTATCAGCGTCCTTTCTCCATGCTGTTCCAAGAGCATAACTTGTTTTCTCACTTGTCGGTGCGTGACAACATTGGCTTAGGTTTACACCCAGGGCTGAAGCTCACTGTAGACCAAAAGCGTCAGGTTGAACAAGCCGCTCAACAGGTTGGTGTTGCTGAGTACCTCGACCGTTTGCCAGAGCATCTTTCTGGTGGCCAGCGTCAACGTGTTGCCTTAGCGCGTTGTTTTGTTCAGCCTCATCCCATGTGGCTGTTGGATGAGCCGTTCTCGGCGCTTGATCCGGTTTTACGTGAAGAGATGCTGAGCTTGGTAAAAAAACTGGCGGCAGAGCGGGGAATAACCGTATTGATGGTCACGCACCATTTAAGCGATGCCAAAGCCATTGCCAGCCACTTTGTGTTTGTGGCTGATGGCAAAGTGGAAGCGGCGGATAGTATGTCTGCATTGAGTGAACAGCATGCTAGTGAGAAGCTTGCGGCATTTATCCGAGCCGCACGCTGATGCTCAATGGTGGCGGGATTATGCTTCACCGCAACACAAACCATGTCGAGGACCAAATTCAAACTGAGATCTTAGGCTCATGATATGGTCAATCATCGCTTGTACTCGTCGCGTTCGGTTTGCGCCAGGACGATAGACTAAATAAATGGGCATTGGTACCGTGTGCCATTGAGGTAAGACTCTGACTAAGGAGCCATTTTCCAGCTCTTGCGTCATGTTTTGCATAGGTAAGTTAGCGATTCCCAATCCTTTGAGCGCGCCTTTTAATACCGCTTCTACGGTGGTGCTAGAGAAGTTACTGGTTACCGAGACGTTGACCGTGTTGTCCTGAGAAATCAACGTCCAAGGGCCTATCTCTGAAACATACTGATATCTCAAACAGTTGTGTGTTGTCAGATCTTCTGGCGTTTTAGGTACGCCACACTCAGCTAAATACTCAGGACTGGCGGCCAATACTCGGGTGGTGTAACCCAATTTTTTAGCAATCAGTCGATCATCGACGATCTGGCCGACTCGAATTGCCATATCAAAACCGTGTGAAAACAGATCAACAAAATCGTTCGATGCTTCTAACGCAATTTGTACTTTTGGCCATTGTTTTAAAAATGGTAAAAAGATGTGTTCCGCCATATACGCATCCAACGCTGGTGGCGCGGAAATACGCAGCCGACCTTGGATCTGCTGTTCCATTTCTTGAACGTCTTGACCAATCGAGTGAAATTCCTCAACTAAGCTTGCAGCACGCTCTAAAACCATTTGACCAGCTTCGGTAATCACCAACTTTCGGGTCGTGCGCTCTAGGAGCTTGGCTTCAAAGTGTTGTTCGAGTTTGGTTATGGCTTTACTAACAGTAGATTTTGGTAGGTTTAACTCCAGCGCGCACTTGGTTAAGCTCAGTAGTCGACAGCTTGTGACAAAGATAGAGAGCGTCCTAAAGTCAATTGTTTCTAAATTTCGAACAATCACTTTCAATTATCCATATTGTTTCAATATTGATCTGATTATAGTCTGGCTCTTCATCCTTAGCCATCAAGTTATTGTCATTTGAGGTAAACAACATGTCCAACTCTGTAGACTTATTTTCTCCTATCGAACTCGGTCAATTAGCATTAGATAACCGTGCCATTATGGCCCCTTTAACGCGCGCTCGTGCCAGCGCAGATCATATCCCGAATGACCTTATGGTTGAGTACTATGCTCAACGCGCGAGTGCTGGACTTATCATTGCTGAATGCACCATGGTGATGGAAGGAACGTCTGCTTTTATGGCAGAACCGGGCATTTATAACGAAGAACAAATTGCAGCTTGGAAAAAGGTAACGGATGCGGTTCATGAGAGAGGCGGTAAGATCGTATTGCAAATTTGGCATGCGGGACGCGCTTGTCATCCTGAACTGAATGATGGGAAAACGCCTGTTGCAGCGAGCGCACTAGCCATTCGTGATGAGTTAGTCCATACCCCTTCGGGTAAGCAAGCATATACGGTACCACGAGCACTCGAAGTGGATGAGATAGCTTCCATTGTTGCGGCGTTTAAACAAGGTGCAGAAAACGCCAAGAAAGCCGGCTTTGATGGGGTCGAGATACATGGCGCCAATGGTTATCTTATTGATAACTTCCTTCGTGACGGTTCAAATTTACGTACCGATGAATACGGTGGCTCGGTTGAAAATCGTGCTCGATTTTTACTTGAGATAGTGAAAGAAGTCGTTGAGGTGTGGGGACCTGGAAGAGTCGGTTTGCGTACATCTCCGCTAAATGGATTTAATGACATGAAAGACAGTGATCCAGTTGGTTTGGTGCGTTACTTAGCAGAGCAACTTAATTCTTTCGATCTTGCTTATTGGCACGTGATGCGTGCGGATCTAAAGGGCGTACAAAAAGCAGATGTTCTCAAGCCAGCACGCGAAAACTATCAAGGTCACTTAATGGCGAACGTGGGCTACAGTGCACAAGAAGCGACAACGGCAATTGCAGAAAATCAAGTTGATGTGGTCGCATTTGGCGTTCCATTTATCGCCAACCCTGATTTAGTTGAACGATTTAAGAAAAATGCACCTCTTAATGAGGCAAAACCTGAGCACTTTTATTTAGGTGGAGCAGAAGGTTATACCGATTACCCAGTAATGGCATAATCCTTACTTGTTCAATATAAAAAGGACGCTAATGTTAGCGTCCTTTTTCGTTTCTTTAGTTGTTTAACCTTGCGGTTTCACGACCATCACATTGATTGGAGAATATTCCACGACCTTACTTGCGACAGAGCCAAGCATTACTTTATTGATTTTAGAACGCTTGTGACTTGGCATAATGATGAGATCAGCGCCCAAGCGCTCTGCATAATCAAGAATCGTCGCGTAGGCTTTGCCCTCAGCAACATGCACTTGGTACACAACATCTTCAGCAATATGCTTATTGGCGAAAGCTTTTAATTGCTGCTTCACGTCTTGCTTCATTTTGGCTGCTGCATCTTTTGGGAAGTATGTAGCAACCATCGACATGTGAATTCCAGGTAATACTGTTAGAAGGTGGATTTGCGCATTCGCTTGCTTTGCCTGCCAAACCGCTAGTTCAACCGCTCGGTCTGAAAAGCCTTGGTCATTTAGATCAACCGGAACAAGAATTTGTTTGTACATTCAATGTCTCTCACTAAGGCCCCTTCCTCGGGGCCAAATCGGTTATGCGCTCAATTGTTCCTTACGAGCACGACGTTTTTGGTTCATGGCAAGCACCAGCAAAATCATTAAGCATGGCACAAATACCCATTCTTTCATCGGACGTTCTGCATCTTGGATAACCCACTTGATCTCCCAATCAAAGTCGATACCAGCAGACTCTGCCGGGCTACCAAACTCGACCATATCGACAATCATTTTGTTGTCGCTTTCGGTCAGCATCAGACCCATAGACGAAATACGTGCTTCCGCTGTTGTCGCACTGTCTTCGAATGGAAGACGAACCGTTTTCTCGATGTAGTCGCCCTCAAGGTTTTCGCCGGCAACACGTAGCTCCAATGATTCTCCTACATTTAGCGTTTCCGTGATTTGAGCTACCTCAACGCCAGGAGAAAGAACTTTCGCTGGATATAGCATGTCCCACCAAAAACCAGGACGGAAAAACGAAAATGTCAGTACTAATAATAGAACGGTTTCCCACCACTTGTTACGCGTGAACCACCATCCTTGTGTTGCGGCGGAGAAGATCAGCATCGCAATGATCGATGAGATGACAGTGAGTGCTAAATGCCACCAAGAGTCTATCCCCATCAACAGTAGCTGGGTATTGAACACAAACATGAATGGCAAAATGGCGGTTCGAATATCGTAAGTAAAGCCTTGGATACCTGTACGAATTGGGTCTGATTTAGCAATCGCAGCCGCCGCAAATGCCGCAAGACCTACGGGTGGGGTGTCGTCGGCCAAAATACCAAAGTAGAAAACGAACAAGTGCACCGCAATGAGTGGGATGATCAAGCCATGTGCTGCACCTAGCGTGACAATAACCGGTGCCATCAACGTAGATACTACGATGTAGTTCGCCGTTGTCGGTAGACCCATCCCAAGAACCAAGCTGATTATCGCGGTAAACAGCAGCATAAGAATGATGCTACCGCCAGAGATAAACTCAACGAAGTCCGTCATGACCAGGCCGATACCCGTTAGGGTGACGACCCCAACTACGGTACCTGCCGCTGCCGTTGCAACGCCGATACCAATCATATTGCGAGCGCCAGCAACCAAGCTCTCAGCCAGATCGACGAAGCCATCTTTGGTTTGCTGCATCATGTCACCTTGCTTTGATAACAGAGCAATCAATGGACGCTGAGTCAGCAAAATGAAAATCATGAACACCGTTGCCCAGAATGCTGAAAGACCTGGCGAGAAGCGCTCTACAGTCAGACACCAAACCAATACAACGATAGGCAGTAGATAGTGCAAACCAGATTTAACCGTTGGGCCAGGATCTGGTACTTCTGTTAACTCTGCATCAATCTCAATTGCGCCATCTTGCACGTGATTTGCTGAGATCTTCACCAAGCCAACGTACGCAATTAACAGGGCAACCGTAACTATTGGCGTCGCGGCATCACCAAAGACATCTTTCGTCCAACCCACTCCGTAGTAAACCAATGCGCTGATCACACACAGTCCTAAGATTGTGCCAGTAAAGGAAAGCAAACTTTGTACTAACGTTGGGTTGTGGCGACGAGGAAGACCTGTCATACCCGCTTTACACGCCTCAAGGTGAACGATGTAAATCAAAGCGATGTAAGAGATAAGTGCCGGAAGTAGGGCAGCCTTAATCACCTCAACGTATGAGATACCGACATATTCCACCATCAAGAATGCCGCCGCGCCCATGATTGGTGGCGTTAACTGACCATTGGTTGAGGCCGCAACTTCAACGGCTCCCGCTTTGGTGCCCGGAAAACCGACACGTTTCATCAATGGGATGGTAAAGGTACCAGTGGTTACCACGTTTGCGATTGAAGAGCCAGAAACAAGCCCGGATAAACCAGATGCAACAACGGCCGCTTTTGCAGGACCACCTTTCATATGACCCAGTAAAGAAAAGGCGACTTTAATGAAGTAAGCACCTGCGCCAGCGCGTTCCAGCATGGCGCCAAACAATACAAACAAGAACACAAAAGAGGTTGAAACGCCTAATGCGACACCGAATACACCTTCCGTTGTTAGCCATAAGTGAGACATGGCCTTGTTTAAGCTCGCTCCTTTATGCGCGATGACATCGGGCATATAAGGGCCAGCAAAGGTGTAAGTAAGGAAGACAGCAGCAACCACCATCAGTGGTGGACCGAGCGCTCGGCGTGTTGCCTCTAAAAGGAGAACCATACCGATGACAGCAACGACGATATCTGCCGTTGTTGGTGCACCGGAACGTCCAGCTAGCTCGGTATAAAAAAGGTAAATATATGCCGCAGAAAAACTACCTGCTAGCGCCAATATCCAATCGACAAGAGGGATATGATCGCGAGGGGAATTTTTCATCGCTGGATAAGCAGTGAAAGCCAAGAAGATCGCGAAAGTGAGGTGGATTGATCGCGCTTCCGTGTCGTTCAGTACGCCGAAATTAAAAATAAATGGTAGCGGAGATGCGTACCATAATTGAAATAGTGACCAACACAGAGGAACAAACCAAAGGATTCGTCCTTGCATTCCCGAGGGGCTACGTGCACCTGTGTCTGCCTGAGCCACCATTTCTTGCACATCTTGTGACGGAGCTTGATTCGTCGCCATGTACTTTTTCCTTATTATTGATGGTCCTGTCGGATTTTTATCGAGAACCACACTTCGCCTTTATCAGTGTAGCGAATGGAGCGAAGTTTGCTTTCGAGTATTTTGCTGCCTGAACTCAAAGTGTTGAATTTTGGAGACTCTGCTAGGCGGCGTTTAAGTTTTTCTTGGGTATGAACTCGCAATTTTCGGAAGAAAACTGGCGAATGAAGCATGCAGTTAGCACGTGCTACAACCTGCATGCTCAAACAGGCAGAAAACCATCTTTTCCTGCCTGTGAGTTTGGAGTCTGAGGAAGTTACTTAAGTAGACCCACTTCTTTGTAGTATTTTTCTGCACCTGGGTGAAGAGGGATAGATAGACCCGCTTTCACCATGTCTTCTTTTTTCAGGTTTGCAAACGCAGGGTGTAGACGTTTGAACGTATCGAAGTTTTCAAACACGGCTTTTGCAACGTTGTAAGCGACATCGTCTGAAACGTCTGCTGTTGTAACCATCGTTGCTGCAACACCAAAGCTGTTTACGTCTTTGTCTGTGCCACGATACATGCCAGCCGGCACTGAGCTAAAGGCGTAGTATGGGTTATCAGCAACAATCTTATCGATTTTCGGGCCTGTTGCAGAAACTAGCTTAGCATCACATGATGTTGTTGCTTCTTTGATTGAACCGTTCGGGTGACCCACCATGTAAATGAATGCGTCAATTTTGTTGTCACAAAGTGCTTGAGAACGCTCAGAGCCCTTTAGCTCAGAAGCCAATTTGAAGCTGTCGTTTGTCCAGCCCATCGCTTCCATAACAACGCCCATGGTTGCACGGTCACCAGAGCCTGGGTTACCGATGTTTACGCGCTTACCTTTTAGGTCTTCAACGTTTTCGATACCTGAATCTGCACGAGCAATGATGTTGAAAGGTTCTGTATGAAGAGAGAACATTGCACGTAGTTTTTTGTACGGGCCTTGTTCCGCAAACTTACTCGTACCATTGTAGCCGTGGTACTGCCAATCCGATTGCACGATACCAAAATCTAACTCGCCAGCACGGATAGTGTTAACGTTGTAAATAGAGCCGCCAGTCGATTCTACTGAACAACGAATGTTGTGTTCTTTACGACCTTTATTGACCAATTTACAGATAGCACCACCAGTAGGGTAGTAAACACCTGTAACAGAGCCAGTACCGATAGTAATAAACTCTTGAGCGTTAACTGCGCCTGCACCCATTACTGCTGCAGCGATAGCGCCTACTTTGAGAAGTTTGTTAAATGCCATGAATTTCCCTTCCTTATATTCATTATTTACCCGGAAATAACCATAAATCACTTCTGGAGTTTCCTATTTGGAAACGGCATCTTTTCCAATCCAATCGTTTGAAAAAGCGAGCGAATCATAACAAAAAATTGGCAGAAAATTATCCAATTGTTAAATGTTATAGTTGATAAGTCTGAATCTTGTGCAGGAGGATAGTGTTAGATTTGTGATTTAATTCTTTTTATAACAAACACTTAATAAGTATTAAGTGAATGAAGTGAAAAAGATCAATTGCGTGATGTTAATCACAAAATGGGTGGTTAAATAATGGTCTGGATAAGCAAAAAATTTACATAAATCATGGGCTACAAAATGAGATTTCTTTTATAGCCCACAAAGAGTTAGCTGATCTAAATGTGAAAGAACTTAGCCAGTGTATTCGAACAGTTCACACACTGATTTGAACAACTGTTCAGTCGTAATCGCCATCGTTGGAGTGATAAAGATAGTGTCATCACCTGCAACAACACCAAGAATACCTTCTGATTTACCCAGTGAGTCAAGCAAGCGAGCAATCAACTGCGCAGCACCAGGGCCAGTATGGATAACAACTAATGCCGCGTTATGGTCAATGTCTAGCACCAGTTCACGCAAAGAGCTGCTTACAGTCGGTACGCCTAGCTCAGCAGGAAGGCAGTAAACCATTTCCATTTTTGCATTGCGTGTGCGGACGGCGCCAAATTTAGTCAGCATGCGTGATACTTTCGATTGGTTAATGCTTTCAAATCCTTGTTGTTTGAGTGCATCAACAATCTCACCCTGTGAGCCAAAGCTCTCTTCTTTTAATAGGGCTTTAAAGGCGCGGACTAAGTTGTCTTGTTTTTCTGAATTGCGCATAGTCATTACGAATCTCTTATTACGGGTCAGCAATTTTGCATATTCTCGCATATATATTCATGCGGTGCCAAAGAGTCCCAGTATTATGTTAGTTACGTCACTGTAAACTATATACCACATGGAATTCTTTAACTATATGAAGTAGGGCTGTTTTTGTTTTCTTGAATTCCTTGTCATTTCAACAGAATAAAAGAATAATCCAAGCCCCACTTGTAGCACGGTAACAGCGAGTTGCGCGAGGTCGCAAAGCTAGCGTTAATTGATTGTAATCAAGTTGTGATTCCGATAGCTTTATTTAAGTTGGTTACAAACTACCCTACGAATACGTTTATAAGAGAAATACTCTCAAGGAGAACTACATGAAAGTAGCCGTTATTGGTGCCGCTGGTGGCATCGGTCAAGCCCTGGCCCTTCTACTTAAGAACCGTCTTCCTGCTGGTTCTGATTTAGCCCTATACGATATTGCTCCAGTAACTCCTGGTGTGGCTGCTGATCTTAGCCACATCCCGACGCCAGTTTCTATCAAAGGTTACGCGGGTGAAGATCCTACTCCAGCACTAGAAGGTGCGGATGTTGTGCTGATTTCTGCAGGTGTTGCTCGTAAGCCTGGTATGGATCGCGCGGATCTATTCAATGTAAATGCTGGTATCGTTAAGTCGCTAGCGGAGAAGATTGCGGTTGTTTGTCCGAAAGCTTGTGTTGGTATCATCACAAACCCGGTAAATACAACAGTGCCAATTGCCGCTGAAGTACTTAAAAAAGCGGGTGTTTACGATAAGCGTCGCTTGTTCGGTGTAACAACACTGGATGTTATCCGTTCAGAAACATTCGTTGCAGAGCTAAAAGACAAAGATCCAGGTGACATTCGCGTACCTGTTATCGGTGGTCACTCTGGCGTAACGATCTTACCTCTACTGTCTCAAGTGGAAGGCGTTGAGTTTACAGCTGAAGAAGTAGAAGCATTAACGAAACGTATTCAAAACGCAGGTACCGAAGTTGTAGAAGCGAAAGCGGGTGGTGGTAGTGCAACACTATCAATGGGCCAAGCTGCATGTCGCTTTGGTCTGTCTCTAGTTCGTGCTCTTCAAGGTGAAGAAGGCGTAGTTGAATGTGCATACGTTGAAGGCGACGGTGAACATGCGACTTACTTCGCACAGCCTGTGAAACTGGGTAAAGAAGGCGTAGAAGAAGTACTAAGCTACGGCAAACTCAGCGACTACGAAAAGTCTGCACTAGACGGTATGCTAGAAACACTAAATGGCGACATCAACATTGGTGTTGAATTCGCAAAGTAATCTAGAAAGCTCGAATAAGAAGAAAGCCGATCAAAATGATCGGCTTTTTTGATCTTTGGCTTCTCTGCTTCGTAAAATTACTTGATCAAAACAACGTGGTGAAGGAGAAGATGATGGAAGCAAGTCGAATCCGTAAAGGCATGGTTGTTGAGTGCCAGCAGGGCGTAGGTACGATATTGGTGGTCGACCGTGAAGCAGAGACGGTACTGTTGTCGAAACAAGGCTCTGATCAGCAGATTGCGGTTAGCTTTGATGAAATAGAAGATGACCCACAACTGCATGGCGGTAGTGACAGATATTACTAGCGCCTATCACGGCATTAGGTATCAGATACAAAAAAGGAAGAGCTTACTCTTCCTTTTTGTTTTAAGTCTTGCGTTATGGGTTGCTATGATTACTTCGTGCGTTGTACCGCGACATGAGCCAGAGTAATAAGCGCTTGCTTGTATTCAGATTCCGGCAATACTGATAGTTCTTCGATCGCTTTGTCTGCTTCTTCTAGTGCTTTTTGCGTCGTGTACTCCAGAGAGCCGGCCTCTTTCATCACCGCGAGAATTTCTTCTAAGCGATCCATGCCATTGGCCTTCTCAATTGCTTCGCGAATCATGAGGGCATTGTCTGGCGTGGTATTACGCATAGCGTGAAGTAGAGGCAAAGTTGGCTTGCCTTCAGCCAAATCATCCCCCACATTTTTACCCATGTCTTCGCCATCAGAGGTGTAATCCATGACGTCATCAATAAGCTGAAACGCAGTACCCAAATACTTACCGTAATTTTGCATTGCGATTTCAACATGCTCAGGAGCATCGTTTAAGATTGCGCCAATTTGAGTTGCAGACTCAAATAAGCGTGCCGTCTTAGAGTAGATGACTTGCATGTAGCTTTCTTCTGTCGTGTCAGGATCGTTACAGTTCATCAACTGCTGAACTTCACCTTCGGCGATCACGTTTACGGCGTTGCTCATTAGCTTAAGGATCTTCATGGATCCTAGCTCCGTCATCATTTGGAATGAGCGAGTATAGATAAAGTCCCCAACTAACACGCTAGCAGCATTGCCAAATGCAGCATTCGCAGTTGCTTTACCGCGGCGCATGTCTGATTCGTCGACCACGTCATCATGCAGCAAAGTCGCTGTATGGATGAACTCAATAAACGCAGCTGCCATTGTATGACCGTTGCCTTGGTAACCAAGTGCGCGGGCTGACAGTATCGCTAAAAGCGGTCTCAGACGTTTGCCTCCACCACTCACGATATAAAAACCGAGCTGGTTGATTAAAGAGACATCAGAATTAAGTTGGGCTTGAATTGTTTCATTCACTTTTGCCATGTCATCGGCAGTAAGCGCTTGGATAGTTTTAAAATCCATCGTATATCCGGCTGAAGTTAGACCCTGCAAGGCTTATTCGATTTATATAATTGTCGAATAATACACTAAAAAACGTTGATTAATACATTACTAAAGGGCATGATTGCCGCACTTTTCTTTGGCGATTAGCTTTTCGCCAATTTTTTCAAAATATGGCTTGTCATAGGAGCATCTATTCTGTAGAATCTGCGCCCTATTGATGATTAGTTTAGCGCACACCCTCAAGAAAGGCTGTGCGGAAAAAGCGGAGTAAAATATGTACGCTGTTTTCCAATCTGGTGGTAAACAACACCGTGTAAGCGAAGGTCAAACTCTTCGTTTAGAGAAATTAGACGTTGAAACTGGTGCAACTGTAGAATTTGATAAAGTTCTTCTTGTTGCTAACGGCGAAGACATCAAAGTTGGTGCTCCTCTTGTAGAGGGCGGCAAAATTGTTGCTGAAGTTGTACAACACGGTCGTGGCGATAAAGTTAAAATCGTTAAGTTCCGTCGTCGTAAGCACTCTCGTAAGCAACAGGGTCACCGTCAGTGGTTCACTGAAGTGAAGATCACTGGTATCAACGCTTAATCTATTAGGAGAGTTTAACAATGGCACACAAAAAAGCTGGTGGTTCTACTCGTAACGGCCGCGATTCAGAAAGCAAACGTCTAGGTGTTAAGCGTTTCGGTGGTGAATCTGTACTTGCAGGTAACATCATCGTTCGTCAACGTGGTACTAAGTTCCACGCTGGTAACAACGTAGGTATCGGTAAAGACCACACTCTATTCGCTCTTACTGAAGGTAAAGTGAAGTTCGAAGTGAAAGGTCCTAAGAACCGTAAGTTTGTAAGCATCGAAGCTGAGTAATTAGGTTTTTACCAAGTTACTTAATAGCTTTAAGCTGAATTCAAAAGCCCTGCCGAATCGGCGGGGTTTTTTATTTATGGCAGTCGACATATCGAAGTTTCTCGTTTCCACCTTATTTGTGGGCTGGGAGCTTAGATCTGTCATCTGCTAAAATTGTCAGATGACAAAGTAGATTTAATCCACGCACGAAGTAGTCGGAGTAAAAGATGAAGTTCGTAGATGAAGCGGTAGTAAAAGTTCAGGCTGGCGACGGCGGTAGCGGCGTTGTGAGTTTCTGGCGTGAAAAGTTCATCACTAAAGGTGGCCCTGATGGCGGTGATGGTGGCGACGGTGGTGATGTTTATATCCAAGCCGATGAAAACCTTAACACTCTGATTGATTATCGTTTCCAGCGCTTCTACGAAGCGGAGCGTGGTGAGAATGGCCGCGGCGGTAACTGTACTGGTAAACGTGGTAAAGACATTGTTCTTCGTGTACCTGTAGGTACGCGCGCAGTGGATATCCACACAAATGAAATCGTGGCAGAAGTTGCTGAACACGGTAAGAAAGTGATGATCGCAAAAGGCGGTTGGCACGGTCTAGGTAACACGCGTTTCAAATCTTCAGTAAACCGCGCGCCTCGTCAAAGAACATTAGGCACAAAAGGTGAAGTACGTGAAATTCGCCTTGAGCTATTGCTTCTTGCTGACGTTGGTATGCTTGGTCTACCTAATGCAGGTAAATCAACCTTTATCCGCGCAGTCTCAGCAGCAAAACCAAAAGTCGCTGATTACCCATTCACGACGTTGATCCCAAGCTTGGGCGTAGTGAGTGTCGTACCAGAGAAAAGCTTTGTTGTTGCAGACATTCCAGGTCTTATCGAAGGTGCAGCAGATGGCGCTGGTCTTGGTATTCGATTCTTGAAGCACTTAGAGCGTTGCCGAGTGTTGCTGCACATGATCGATATTATGCCAATTGATCAGTCTGATCCGGTGCAAAATGCATTAACGATCATTGATGAGCTAGAGCAATACAGTGAAAAACTGGCAAGCAAGCCACGCTGGTTGGTATTCAACAAAGTTGATTTAATGCCTGAAGAAGAAGCGAATGAGAAGATCCAAGAAATCTTAGACGCACTAGGCTGGGAAGACGAGTACTTTAAGATCTCGGCGATCAACCGCAACGGCACTAAAGAGCTTTGTTACAAACTGGCTGACTTTATGGATAATCTACCTCGCGAAGAGGAAGAAGTGGCTGAAGAAGATAAAGTTAACTTCATGTGGGATGACTACCATAAAGATGCGATGGCGGGGAAAGACGTTATCACTGAAGATGACGACGACGATTGGGATGACTGGGACGATGAAGAAGATGACGGTCACGTTGTCTACGTTCGTGACTAATCAGAACAGTCAAACAATGCCTGTTTGTCTATAATTCATTAAGCCGCAATTTATTTATTGCGGCTTTTTTTGTATCTAAATCATATTTAGATGGTGTGATTTACGGCACAATAGCCGATACGTCGTGATTTTTGAGGGCTAGTTTGGACCTCTCGCGTATGAATGAGCAACACCCTAAAAGGAATTAGACTGATTTATGACTCTAGAAACCGTACCGTCTGGAGAGTTGGCGGTATCCACTCAACGATCTATTTCTCGCCTTGTTGCCCAAGCCGGGCAAATGCTACTCGCTCATGGTGCTGAAAGTACTCTGGTGAGCGATATTATGCGCCGTATTGGCCTTGCTTGTGGGGTTAATGAAGTTGCGGTTGCGCTATCAGCCAATGCACTGGTTGTCACGACGGTAATGGATGGACACTGCATCACCACCACCCGAAGTTGTGCCGATCGTGGCATTAATATGCGCGTTATTACGCAAATTCAACGTATCTGCATCATGATGGAGCGTGGGCTGCTCGATGCAACCATGGCGCAGAAAAAGCTGAACGCCATCAGTCCAGAGCGTTATAACCGCTGGTTGGTGGTGTTTATGATTGGCTTGTCATGTGCGGCATTCAGTCATCTGGCAGGTGGTGATTTGGGGGTATTTGTTATGACCTTTTTAGCATCAGCTGGTGGCATGATCGTTCGCCAAGAAATTGGTCATCGTCACTTTAACCCTTTACTGAACTTTGCAGCGACCGCCTTTGTCACCACCTTAATTTCTGCGCAAGCGGAAATCTACCAAATCGGCAATCTGCCCACTGTTGCAATGGCATCGTCGGTATTAATGCTCGTACCGGGTTTCCCGTTGATTAACTCGGTGGCAGACATGCTGAAAGGGCACATTAACATGGGTATTGCCCGGTTTGTGATGGCCAGCTTACTGACGTTGGCGACGTGTTTGGGCATCGTTGCTGCGATGAGCGTTACTGGAATTTGGGGGTGGGCAATCTAATGAGTTTGTTTGATTTGATGCTTGGACTGCTGAATGACATGTTTTTCGCTGCGATTCCCGCAGTTGGATTTGCACTGGTTTTTAACGTGCCACAAAGAGCTTTAGTGTATTGCGCTGTTGGCGGCGCGATTGGACACGGCAGCCGTTATTTGATGATGCAGTTTGGTATTCCCATTGAATGGGCGACCTTTTTTGCCGCGACGCTAGTTGGGATGATCGGGGTATACTGGTCTCGCCGCTTTCTCGCGCACCCAAAAGTGTTCACTGTGGCAGCTTTGATCCCGATGGTACCTGGCGTGTTTGCTTACAAAGCAATGATAGCCATGGTTGAGATCAACCATATTGGTTATTCACCTGAGCTCGTTGCAACTTGTATGGAGAACTTTCTTAAGGCCATGTTTATTATTGCAGGCTTAGCTGTTGGTCTTGCTATTCCAGGGCTGTTATTCTATCGCCGCAGACCAATTGTATAAGGACCTAACATGATCATTAGTATGATTGCCGCGATGGCCGACAATCGCATCATTGGCAAAGACAATCAAATGCCTTGGCATCTTCCCGCCGATTTCGCTTGGTTTAAGCGTTGTACCATGGGAAAACCAGTTGTGATGGGACGCAAAACCTATGAGTCTATTGGTCGCCCTTTACCTGGTCGCTTGAATATTGTTATCAGCCGTGATGAGACACTAAAGATCGAAGGCGTCACTACCGTAACATCGATTGAGCAAGCTTTGGACGTGGCTGGTGACGTGGAAGAAGTGATGATCATTGGTGGTGGTGCGATTTACGCAGCTTGTCTGCCGATGGCCAATAAACTGTATGTAACACACATTGAAGCCGCGATTGATGGTGATACTCAGTTCCCAGACTGGGGAGATCAATTTAAGGAAACCTACTCAGAAACGTATCAAGCGGATGAGAAGAACGCCTACAACATGCGCTTTACTGTGTTAGAAAAGTAATTCGAGATTAAAACAGCGTAGTTAATACGGTAATGCCGTTCGTATAACAGCGAGCGGCCATCCCGGCCTGCCATCATCCTGAAAGCGACGGAGGAGCGTGATTCAGGATCTTCTATACGAGTACTTTGTTGTCAAAGGTATCTCTATCTACCCGCAGCGTGCGGATATTAGATTCCTAGTCTCGCTAAGGCTCGCTGGAATGACCCTACAGGAGATGTTAGGTGACAGGCATTCTCCCTACGATGGATTATCGACTATTATTCCGTGTTTAACTTAACGCATCCTGAGTAAAGATTTTCTTATCGTCCCAACGGATCATGGTTAGGCTTCCGCCCCAAACACAGCCAGTATCCAGACCGATGATCTCTTCGTCTACATGGCCTTGTAGTGCAGCCCAGTGACCAAATAACACCGTTTTATTGAGGTGAACGCGCTGAGGTACATCAAACCATGGAATAAGTTCGTTACCGGAAACTTGTTGTGGTGGTAGTTTACAATCCATATCCAAACGACCATCGGGGAAGCAAAAGCGCATCCGCGTAAAAGCATTGATAATATAACGGTATCGGTCCAAACCCTGTAGAGAGTCATGCCAGGAATCAGGTTGATTACTGTACATGTTTTTTAAGAGCCAAGGCAGCTCTTCACTTTGGATGATGCGTTCAACTTCGCGGGCACATTTTCTTGCGGTTTTTAGATTCCACTGTGGTGATATCCCAGCGTGACACATCACGAACTCGTCATGCTCGGCCATAAGAGGTTGCTGAGCTAGCCATGCCAATAGCTCTTCTTTATCGGGTGCCGTGAAAATAGGTGCGGTCCTATCTTTGTCTTTGACCTTTTTTATCCCGTGAGCAACGGCGAGCAGGTGAAGGTCGTGATTACCAAGCACCACGGTTGCGCTTTTGCCAAGCGACTTCACAAAGCGTAAAGTTTCTAGTGATTTAGGCCCTCTGGCGACCAAATCACCAGCGAGCCACAGTTGGTCTTTTTTCGCAGAGAAAGAGACTTGTTCTAGTAGTCGCTGCAATTCATCAAAACAGCCTTGAATATCACCAACAATATAGGTAGCCACTGAATCTCCAATTTACTAATTTAAAACATTTGGAACAGCAAGACGAAATGGTTCAATTTCGGTGATGAACTCCTGTCCTTTTTCATCCAGCATTTTGTAGTGCCCTTGCATAACGCCGACAGGGGTTTCTAACGCGGTTCCGCTACTGTACGTGTATTCATCATTGCTTGGAATAAAAGGTTGTTGACCCACCACACCATCACCTTCAACCGTCATTTGCTTGCCATTCGAGTCTGTGATTAACCAGCGACGGCTCACTAACTGCACGGTTTGTTGGCTAAGGTTTTTGATGGTGATGATATAGGCGAAAACGTAGCGTTGTAGCTCAGGATTGGACTGTTCTTCGATGTATTTGGTGTGAACTTGAATTTTGATGCAAGGTTGAATGACGTCCATGTGCACTCCTCAGAAACGTAATATCCCAATAATAATAAGCCAAACCGGCAAGGGTTTGGCTCATTGTTTGAGTTCTTAGTGCTGCGGGTTATCCGCAAGCCAGTTCGCCATCGCGACGAATTGTTCTAGCGTCAGGTTCTCTGGACGCATGCTTGGATTAACACCTAGCTCTTCTAGTACTTCTGTGCTTAACAACGATTTGTAGCAGTTACGAACTGTTTTACGACGTTGGTTAAAGCCTTCACGACAAACGCGATCCAGCAAACGCAGATCTTTCGCAGGGCATGGTAGCTCTTCATATGGCACTAAACGAACAACGGCAGAGTCCACTTTCGGTGGTGGAACGAATGCCGTTGGCGGTACTTCCAGTACTGGTACCACTTTACAGTAGTACTGAGCCATTACCGTTAAACGGCCGTAAGCTTTGCTGCCAGGGCCGGCGGCTAAGCGGTTTACCACTTCTTTTTGCAGCATAAAGTGCATGTCTTGAATATCTTTATGGAATTCAAAAAGGTGGAACATCAATGGTGTAGAGATGTTGTACGGCAAGTTACCGAAAATGCGTAGCTTGTTGTTTGGCTTCACTAATTGAGTGAAGTCAAAACGCATAGCGTCACCCTCATGGATGGTCAACTTATCCGCCAGTTCAGGGTGAGTACGTAGGCGTTCCGCCAGATCGCGGTCCAGTTCGATGACCGTGAATTTATCCACTTCACGACCTACCGGCTCAGTGATTGCACCAAGACCAGGACCGATTTCAACCAGGTTTTGACCTGGTTTTGGGTTAATCGCTGATACGATTCCATCAATAATGTATGGATCGTTCAGGAAGTTTTGACCAAAACGTTTACGCGCTTTGTGTCCTAAATGGACATCATTTCTCATTGTTTCTTCTCTACCAAATCTATCGCATGCGTGAGCGCTGTTCGGAAACTCCCTGTATCCGCTTGACCTGTCCCTGCCAGATCTAATGCAGTACCGTGATCCACCGATGTTCTAATAAAAGGTAGACCAAGAGTAATGTTTACTGAACGACCAAAGCCTTTGTATTTTAATACTGGCAACACTTGGTCGTGGTACATGCCTAAAACAGCATCAGCATCATTTAAATATTTTTCATTGAAAATGGTATCTGCCGGCAAAGGACCGATCAGGTTGATACCTTTTTCTTGTCGAATCTTTTCCAGTGTCGGAGTGATGGTTTCGATCTCTTCACGACCTAAGCAGCCATCTTCACCAGCATGAGGGTTAAGCCCGCAAACGTAAATGTTTGGTTGGGCGATAGCAAACTTTTCTACAAGGTCTTTATGAAGAATATCGATGATTTTTTCTAATCGCTCTTCGGTGACCGCTTTGGACACATACGCTAAAGGAATATGTGTTGTGACCAGCGCCACGCGTAGTCCTTCCGTTGCTAGCATCATGACGACTAGCGGCGTTTTTGACTTCTCGGCGAAAAACTCAGTATGACCACTGAATGCAACACCTGCGCGATTAATCACCCCCTTATGAACAGGGCCGGTGACAATAGCATCAAATTCATCATTCATACAGCCTAAAGCGGCTCTTTCTAGCGTTTTTAGTACATAGTGACCATTCACTTCGTTGAGCTCGCCTGCGACCGCAGGTTCCGATATTTGGATATGATCAACGATAAGCGTGCCTGCTTTTTGTGCTTTAGGCGCTTCTTCTGGATTGTAATCAGACAGTTGGACTTCAATGCCAAGCTGCTTGGCTCTGTCCATCAGCATATTTTTATCGGCGCAGACGACAATTTGGTGTGCCCAATCTTCCTTCGATAAGGCAAGCACTAAGTCTGGGCCGATACCCGCAGGTTCCCCTGCGGTTACGACAATTCTACGAATTGTATTAGTTGTCATTGTTGTCATCCACGATTTCAACAAACGCACTTGCGCGTAGCTCTTGCATCCATGCGCCCGCTTCTTCATTAAATTTACGGTTAAATAGAATACGGTAAGCCTTATTCTTCATCGCTGAGTCAGTGCGGTCAACTTGGCGACGATCCAACACTTCAACGATATGCCAGCCGTGAACGGTTTTGAACGGTTCGCTGATTGAGCCAACAGGCAGAGTTTCTACTTGGTGTTTAAATTCTGGCACGTACAGATCTGGCGTTTGATAACCTAGCTCGCCGTCTTGCGCTGCCGAGCCAGGGTCTTGGCTGTACTGCGTTGCCAATTGAGCGAAAGTGGCTTCGCCGGCTTTGATGCGGCGTACAAACTCATTCAGTTGCTTCTTCGCCCCTTCATCACTCAGAATCACGGTTGGTTTAATCAAAATATGACGCGCATTTACTTCCGTTACCGCAACCGTTTCTAAGCCTTTTACATCTTCAATTTTTAGGATGTGGAAACCGACGCCACTGCGGAATGGGCCAATGATGCTGCCTTTGTTTTGCATTTTGATCTGATCGGCAAAGATGGTTGGCATCTCTTCTTTACGCATCCAACCCCAGTCACCACCTTGTAAAGCTTTAGGACCTTTTGAGTAGGTGTAGGCCATCTCCGTAAAGTCTGCACCTTCGTTTAGCTTTTTCGCTAGCGCTTTTGCTTCTGCTTCTACAGCAGACTTTTCTTTGTCATCAGAGAAGCGCAGTTGAATGTGTCCAATTTTGTATTGAACGGTCGCATTGGTTTCTTGTGATAGTTGCTCAGCAAGGCTGTCGACTTCTGCTGGAAGGATATTAATACGGCGACGAACCAGTGCATTACGGGCTTCTGAAGCGGCGATTTCCTTACGAATTTGTTCGCGGAATTCTGGGTAACTCAAGCCTTCACTTTCTACAGAAGCGGCGAGTTGTTCTACAGATTGTTCATTATTACGTGCGATCTCCGCAATCGCTTGGTTTAAGCGGTTATCGTCAATACGCACACCGATACGGTCTGCTTCTTGGCCTTGCAACGTGTCAATAATCAGCTTTTCAACAACTTGTTCTTTTAACACGCTAGCAGAAGGTAAGCTCTTTCCGCTTTGACGTGCGTTGGCTTGCAGCGTTTTCATCGCTGTTTCGATGTCGCTTTGTAGAATTACACCGTCATTCACGATGACCGCAACCTTATCGATCTCTACTGGTGCTGCAACCGCTCCGCAAGAGAGTAGGGTCGTGAATAAGATTGATTTCCAAATTTTCATTTAAAATTCCGTCAGTATTTTTTGAATAGGCGTCTTATCCATTTAAGACGCCTATTTCGATTAATTGTTCAGATAGAATGGGCGGCCGTACTTAATCGCGTTGTCAGAACCATCCAGTTCTTTGACTGCAGTGTCTTCACGCTGATTGGTCGCAAAGCCTTGAATACCGAAGTTAACGCTAAAGTTATTTTCGTATTCAGGTGATGCGCCAGTGCTGCCGATAGTTTGGTTTTCCCAACCAAGCAATTGGTTGGCGTAAGTCACACCAATGTACCAACAGTCAGACTGGTAACGCAGGCTCGCTAGCCATTCTAGGTCCGCATTTTCATTTAGGTCGTAGTAGTATTGACCACTTGCAGACCAGTTCGGGTTGAACTCGTAGGCCGCTACAATACCTGCTTGTGAAATGCCTTTACGAGTAATTGTGTCTAGGTTTTCGAGAATGATCGTATCTTCGATGTATTCACGCGTGACGTAACGATAGTTACCCTGAATAAAGCCACCGTTAAATTGGTACTCTAAGGTACTGTTCGCCAACTGCATGGAGCTCAAATCGATATCGTATTGAATTCCACCGTGATAGAACAAGTAATCGTTGTAGTTGAAATCAGCTTCAATCGCCCATGATGAGTAGTTGGTGGTCTCATCCGGAAGATTTGGGCTGTTGCTCAGTTTGGTCTTTTTATCGAAGTAGTAAATCTGACCAAATGAAACGTTAAGACGCTCTTTATAGTCATCATCAAAGAAGCGAGTACTCGCACCGTAGCTTAACTGGTTCGCAGAGGCGATTTTATCAATGCCACTGTACTTACGACTGCGGAATAGCCCGTAGTAGTCGGTTTGTAGCAAGGTGGTATCGTAGTTGTAGATATTGGTTTGATCTTCTTCAGGTACGTACAAGTACTGCAGCTGAGGTTCCAGTGTTTGTGTGTAGCCCTTGATCCAACTCGTGTCTCGCTCTAAGTAAAGTTGCGCATGCGTACGGAACTCGGGGATAACACGAGAAACTTCGTCATCTAACTGGTTTTGCAAATTTACATCTGTCAGACCCGTTAAGTCTTGAGAGTAGTACGTGGAAAGCACGCGAGCTTCCGTTGTCCACGTTGCCCATGAATTTGAAAGCGGCAATGTAAGCCCTGGTTCAATATGAACACGGGTCGCATTTGGTCGCGCAGCATCGCTCGTATCGAAGCGGCTCACTTGGCTCTTCACGTCAAAGTTGAGGTAATCTCCCCACAATGGCGTGTAGTAGTTCAAGTCTAACTGAGGAAGCAGGCGATAAGGGCGGTTCTCTTCTTTCAATAAGATTTGGAAGTCGCGAACGGTTAACGAGGCATCCCAGAAATCAGAACGATATTGTACTTGTCCTTCTTGAACCAGTTGACCATCTTCACGGTTACCAATATCGGAGTCGAGATCGAGGAAGTAATCAATATCACTCACTTTTGAGTAATCGACTTTGACTATCCACTGTTTATTGATAATACCGTCGTGTTTAACTTGGTAGCCCCAACGAGACTCGTCTTGATATTTGCGATCGCTATTGAGGTATTCGCCTTTGATTTCACCATTCCCCCAACCATCCGTTAGGTAGCGGAAATCAGTATCGAGTTTTGTTCCGCGCTGCTGCATGTAGAGCGTGGTGAGCGTCATGTCATATTGAGGTGCGATGTTCCAATAGAATGGCACCTCGACTTCCATACCATCGCTAGAACCATAAGATAAAGAAGGGAAGAGGAAACCCGTTTTACGCGTATCTCCAATTGGCATGGTTAGATACGGCACATAGAAAACAGGAACGTCTAACACTTCAAATCGAGGATGGTGCAGCGTCGCCGTCTCTTCATCTTGGTCAACGTCAATACCTGATGCCACTAAACGCCATGAATTGTCGCCTTGAGGACATGATGTAATAGAACCATCTTCGAGTTCATAAACCGACTGACCTGTACGCGCGATGTATGCTGCTGTGCCTCGACCTTGTTGGCAAAGGAACTGATAATCGGTGTTCTCCAGTGAAAACGTGTCTTGGTTGATGTCATTAGTAACACGATCAGATCGAGCTTTGACTTGGCCGTCATTGAAAGTCACGTTGCCTTCGGCAACCACGACGTTATCTTGTTGGTGCAGCGTTACGCTATCTGCGGTGATTTTCTTCTGGCCTTGGGTGACTTGTACATTACCTGAGTACTGAGCTTTGTCACCATTGATGGCTTGCAGGGTGTCAGCTTCTACCACTACTGGGGTATTAAGAGCGTCCTCCTCGCCACTGGTATCGACCAAACATTGATCTGTGGCGGGCATTTCCTGCACACTATCATGGATATTCGCTTCAGCTTGAGTGGTGGGTACAAACAAGGCGGTGCTGATAGAGGCCGCTAAACATGTGCGGGAGAAATGTTGCATTGAATTGAACTTTCCTGTGTCACTACTACTCGATGGCTATAGGGCTTGTTGTACCCTAGCGTAATAGCCAAATGAATCAACTATAGTCGCATTTATCCCAGCGTATTGATTCACTGTGGCATAATGACGACAAAATAGCTGCAAAGATAAGCAGGCGAAATGGCCTAGCCGAAATAAAACTAATTCCATTATCATAAAGGAAATCGTTGCATCCGGCACTATAAGACCGCCGTCGTCGATAAAAATTCATTGATAGAGAACACATAATGCATATTTTTGGCAAAATTCTGGGTGCCTTTTTTGGCTTGTTACTTGGCGGGCCGCTAGGTTTACTCTTTGGCTTATTTATTGGCCATCAATTCGATAAAGCACGTCGCTTGAGTCAAGCCGGGTTCTCTACTGGCGGCTTTGGAAAAGGGCCGAGCCAAGCTCAGCGCCAAGAAGAATTTTTTAAAGCGGCGTTTGCGGTAATGGGACATGTGGCAAAAGCGAAAGGCCAAGTCACCAAAGAGGAAATCCAACTTGCTTCTGCCATGATGGATCGCATGAATTTGCATGGCGAACAGCGCCGCGCTGCGCAAGATGCGTTTCGTGAAGGTAAAGACAGTGACTTTCCGTTAGAAGACGTTCTTGTTCGTGTGAAAATTTCGACAGCAGGCCGCTTTGACTTGTTGCAATTTTTCCTTGAATTACAAATCTCGGCGGCCTTTGCAGATGGCTCAATCCACCCGAGTGAACGAAATGTACTACACAAGATTGCACGTGGTTTGGGTTTCTCTTCTGAGCAATTAGAGCGTCGCTTGCAAATGCAAGAAGCCGCATTCCGTTTCCAAAGCCAAGGTGGTTTTCATGGTCAGCATCAAGGCCAATCTTCTGGTGGTAGCTGGCAACAAGCTTCACAAGCGGATCAACTGGCTGACGCGTACAAAATTCTGGATGTGTCTTCAGATGCCGACAGTAAAACCGTCAAGCGTGCTTATCGTAAACTGATGAACGAGCATCACCCAGACAAATTGATGGCTAAAGGTCTACCACCAGAGATGATGAACGTAGCGAAAGAAAAATCTCAAGAGATTCAAAACGCTTACGATCTGATTAAAAAGGTCAAAGGCTTTAAGTGATTTTGTCAAAATCTAGAAAGTAAAAAGGGCACTTGGTGCCCTTTTTAGCTTTTGGGTTACGGGTGACCAAAAGCGTTGCAAGCTGAACGGTGGCGATAAATTAGTCAGTTTGATTCAAACTCCAATCGTATTCGTACTTCACTTTTCCAGAGAAGTCTTTGTACTGTGGCGCGTACTTCGCGATGTGGTTGAAGACTTGTTTTTCTCCACCAAAGTCCGCTGCAAACCAATCATAAATGGAAGACAGCTGTGCCGTGTTTCCTTGAATGGATACGCCTTTGTTGCTGTTAATAAACGTTCTGGCAGCACTTTCAAGTAAGGCTTCAGTGTTTTCGGCAGTGAATGCTTGAGCTTGTAGGTTAGGGCATCCCAAACTTGCACAATTTACGGCGTAGTGCGTTCTTGGGTCATTCCAAATTGGACGCAAAATTCGATGTTCAATATCGTTTAAAGTTAGATCCTTCCCGTTGACCACGACCACATCGTCTCCCCAAGGCCCAAAGCTAAATAAACCACCTAGCTTGGTGATGGATTCGACGGGATAGTTATCCAAAATAAGATCTACCGTGATGGCGTTGTAAAGGTTCACCCAATAGGCGTATTGCTCTGCTTGGTTGTACTGCAATGGATCGAGTTTTACCAGTCGTCGGATGTACTGCTTTAACTTCGCTTTGTCGGAAGCCGTGACTTTGCTATAGCGGAACAAAGTATTCTCACCTTGTTCAACCAAGTAATTGTCTAACAGTTGTTGCCATTCCTGGTGCGAAATGTGTGTTTGGTTGGCCTGATTCGATTGTTGCCAATACGGCCACAAGTCAGATTTAGGAGCAGCGAACGCTGAGAAAGAAACCAGAGCACACAATAGCAATAACAGACGCTTCATAGAGATACCTTTGAATGAGATATTGTTGATAGTGTAGACCTGCATAAGGCGAAGTTTCTTTCTTGAGGCAATGAAAATAAAAGAAAAAAGGCTGACATAAGCCAACCTTTTTTTGTTTAAATTGCGATTTTAATTAGCTTAAGAAGCTTGGGATATTCGCTTCGTACTCAGCAATCTTATCTTCGTGCTGAAGGGTTAGGCCAATGTTGTCCAAACCGTTTAGTAAGCAGTGACGACGGAACGAATCGATTTCAAAACCATATTCTTTGCCGTTGGCGCGAACCACATTCGCTTCTAGGTCCACTTCCACTTCTGCGCCTTCGTTGGCCTCAACGAACTGGAAGATTTCATCCACTTCTTGCTCAGTCAAACGAACTGGCACCATTTGGTTGTTGATCGAGTTGCCGTAAAAAATATCGGCAAAGCTAGGTGCGATCATCGCTTTTATGCCGTAATCCGCTAGCGCCCACGGTGCGTGTTCGCGAGATGAGCCACAACCGAAGTTTTCACGTGCCAGCAAGATGGAAGCGCCCTGGTAGCGTGGGGCGTTCATCACGAACTCTGGATTTGGCTGTTCGCCAGCATCATCTAGAAAGCGCCAGTCATGGAACAAGTGTTTACCAAAGCCTAGGCGAGACACCTTTTGTAGGAACTGTTTTGGAATGATGGCATCAGTATCAACGTTCGCTGCATCTAGAGGAACAACTAAGCCTGTATGTTGTTTAAAGCCTGACATTTGTTTGCTCCTTAGTCTAGTTCACGAATATCTACAAAGTGACCAGCAATTGCTGCTGCCGCTGCCATCGCAGGGCTCACTAGGTGGGTACGGCCATCACGACCTTGGCGGCCTTCAAAGTTACGGTTTGAAGTAGACGCACAACGTTCATGTGGACCCAAACGGTCGTTGTTCATTGCTAGACACATCGAGCAACCTGGTAGGCGCCACTCAAAGCCCGCCTCTTTAAAGATGACATCTAGGCCTTCTGCTTCCGCTTGCGCTTTTACTTGCTCAGAGCCAGGAACGATAAGCGCTTGAACGTGAGACGCGACTTTGCGACCTTTCGCGACTTCCGCCGCTGCGCGCATGTCTTCGATACGTGAGTTAGTACAAGAGCCAACGAAGACTTTATCGACGTTGTAATCAGACAATGACTTGCCTGCTTCTAGACCCATGTAAGCCAGAGCTTTTTCTGCCGATGCTTTTTCTACTGGGTCGGCAAAACTTTCTGGGGCTGGGATTGGTTGGTCTACCGCGATAACTTGTCCTGGGTTAGTACCCCAAGTGACTTGTGGTTTGATATCCGCTGCGTTTAGTGTCACGACCGCATCAAACTGGGCATCATCGTCAGTTTTTAATGTCTTCCAATATTCTACAGCGGCATCAAAATCCGCACCTTGAGGTGAGAACTTACGGCCTTTGATGTATTCGAATGTAGTTTCATCTGGCGCAATCAAACCGGCTTTTGCACCTAACTCAATCGCCATATTACATACGGTCATGCGACCTTCCATTGAAAGGTCAGTGATCGCTTCACCACAGAATTCAACTACGTAGCCTGTACCGCCTGCTGCTGTCGTTTCACCGATGATTGCTAGCACAATGTCTTTCGCAGTAATGCCCGGAGCTACTTTGCCTTTCACTTCGATCTTCATCGTTTTAGCACGCGCTTGTTTTAGCGTTTGAGTTGCTAATACGTGCTCAACTTCAGAGGTACCAATACCAAATGCTAGCGAGCCAAATGCACCGTGTGTAGCCGTGTGCGAGTCACCACAAACAATGGTCATGCCCGGTAGGGTAATACCAAGCTCTGGGCCCATGACGTGCACAATACCTTGGTATTTGTGGTTGATGTCGTAAAGCGTAACGCCAAACTCTTCACAGTTTTTCGATAGCGTTTCCATCTGGATACGTGCCATCTCACCGGATGCGTTAATGTCTTTGGTGGTGGTCGAAACGTTGTGGTCCATAGTGGCAAAAGTTTTGCTGACCTGACGCACTTTACGACCTTTTTCACGCAAGCCATCAAAAGCCTGCGGAGACGTTACTTCATGTACCAAGTGACGGTCGATGTACAAGATAGGGTTTTCCCCTTCTGCTGCGACGGCAACGTGTGCGTCGTAGACTTTTTCGTATAGTGTTTTGCCCATTGTTTGCTTCCTTTCCTCGTTATCCTTGTTGCTTTGTTTTAGCACCAATGACTTAGAGGTAAGTCATTGGTGGATAGAGGATTTAGTATTTATTATGAATCTGTTCTGTATTACGAGTTTAAGATGTACTCAGCAATCTTATCGCCCATTTCAGACGTTGAGAGTGCCGGGTTGTCGCCTGCAAGGTCGCCTGTTAGCTCGCCAGCTGAAAGTGCTTTCGACACCGATGTTTCAATGTCTTGTGCTGCGGCTTCTTCGCCAAGGCTATAACGTAGCATCAGTGCTGCTGATAGGATCTGAGCCACAGGGTTAGCAATGTTCTTACCTGCGATATCTGGTGCACTGCCACCTGCTGGTTCGTACAGACCGAACTTACTTTCGTTAAGGCTTGCTGAAGGCAGCATACCCATTGAGCCAGTGATCATTGCGCACTCATCAGAAATGATGTCGCCGAAGATGTTTGAACATAGCATGACGTCGAACTGTGCTGGGTCTTTGATAAGCTGCATGGTTGCGTTGTCGATGTACATGTGTGATAGCTCGACATCTGGGTAATCTTTCGCGATTTCTTCGACCACTTCACGCCATAAGATTGAACTTTGTAGAACGTTCGCTTTATCGATAGAGCAGACTTTCTTGCGACGCAAACGAGCAGATTCAAAGGCGATTTTTGCAATACGTTCGATCTCAAATCGGTGGTACACCTCAGTATCAAACGCTTTTTCTGTCGCGCCTTCGCCTTCACGGCCTTTTGGTTGACCGAAATAGATACCACCAGTCAGTTCACGGACCACAACGATGTCAAAACCACGGCCTGAGATGTCAGCACGAAGTGGTGAGAAAGCTTCCAGGCCTGCGTGGATTTGCGCTGGGCGTAGGTTACAAAACAGTTGGAAGTGTTTGCGTAGTGGTAGTAGGGCACCGCGTTCAGGTTGGTCATTTGGTGGCAAGTGTTCCCACTTCGGACCGCCAACTGAACCGAATAGGACTGCATCAGACTCTTCACACGCTTTTACTGTGCTTTCTGGAAGTGGAGAGCCGTGATTATCGATCGCGATGCCGCCTACATCATGCTCGTCACGCTCAAACGCAATACCGTGCTTCTTTTCGATAGCATCCAATACCTTGTGTGCTTGCGCCATTACTTCCGGGCCGATGCCGTCACCTGGTAGGACGGCAATTTTGTATGATTTGTCTGTCATGTTAATCCTTTAAGTTTTCTAATTTTGAGCTTAATTATTTCAACGAGCGTGTTCTTTCCTGAGCCATGTAGCTCGGTTGTTATTACACAGTCGCAATCTTTTTCTGCTTCATTTCTTCGATTTTGTCTGCACGGTGGATGCTATTAATAACGTGCAATAGTGCTTGACCGGAAGCCTCAACGATATCGGTAGAAACGCCCGTGCCGTGGTATTTACGACCTTTGTAGTTGGCAATGATGTCAGCTTGACCCAAACCATCTTCACCTTCGCCTTTCGCGGTTAGGTCGAATTTATCCAGTACGATGTCGTAGCCTGTCACGCGGTAGATACACTGGTATAGCGCATCAACTGGGCCATTACCGACTGCCGCTTCACACATTTCTTCATCGCCACATTGCATTTTGATGCTGGTGGTGGCCATTACGCTGCCCGATTGCACGCTTAGGTAGTTCAGTTTGTAGAAGTCATCTTCTTCACGCAGGTTCGAGAAGTGCATTAGGGCCTCTAGATCGTAATCGAACACTTGGCCTTTGCGGTCGGCAAGTTTCAAGAAGTCCGCGTATAGAGCGTCTAGGTTGTACTCGTCCTCGTTGTATCCCATGGTGTCCATGTGGCTCTTCACGGCTGCGCGACCACTACGGCTGGTTAGGTTTAGTGCTTGGTTTTTAAGGCCAATCGACTCAGGGGTCATGATTTCGTAGGTATTCTTATTCTTTAACATGCCATCCTGATGGATACCTGAAGAGTGGCTAAAGGCATTTGCGCCCACAATCGCTTTGTTGCTCTGAATTGGCATGTTGCATAACTGGCTCACCAATTTACTGGTGCGGTGAATTTCATCATGTTTAATGCCAGTGTGAACCCCCAAGAACTCTTGACGCGTCTTGATGATCATTGCGATCTCTTCAAGAGAACAGTTACCTGCTCGCTCACCAATGCCATTGATGGTGCCTTCTATCTGACGTGCGCCGGCTTGAACGGCGGCAATAGAGTTGGCAACTGACATCCCCAAGTCGTCGTGACAGTGAACGGAGATGATCGCTTTATCAATGTTTGGAACGCGGTTGAAAAGGGTTTGAATAATGCCACCAAACTCGCTTGGTACTGTGTAGCCAACGGTATCTGGAATGTTGATTGTGCTCGCACCTGCATTGATGGCAGCTTCTACCATGCGACATAGGTTGTCGATAGGAGTACGACCTGCATCTTCACAAGAAAACTCGACATCATCGGTGTAGTTACGCGCATGTTTAACGGCGTTGACCGCCATTTCAAGTACATCGTCGTAGCTGCGGCGTAGTTTGTCTTCTACGTGAATGGTGGAAGTGGCTAAAAACGTGTGAATACGGAATTGGTCGGCCACTTTTAATGCTTCAGCGGCGGCATCAATATCTTTCGCAACGGCACGCGAAAGGGCACAAACTCGACTGTTTTTGATGTTTTTTGCAATGGTTTGTACCGACTCGAAATCACCAGGTGAAGAGATTGGGAAGCCAGCTTCGATAACATCAACGCCGAGTCTTTCCAGCGCATAGGCAATCTGCAGTTTTTCTTTAACCGTCAAGCTTGCTGACAACGCTTGCTCGCCATCACGCAATGTGGTGTCGAATATAATGACCTGATCGTTCATGTTTGCTTCCTTCCTGATTTCTGCACTTTCGTGCAAGTTAATCGTTTACTTCCAGTATTTAGATATAAAAAAACCCGCATTCTCATGCGGGTTCTTAGAAATTGGTGTGGTTATTTTTCTTCCACAGCCTACCCGCGCGAACTGGTCACGATCAGGAGGAGGCTAAGCAGAATAGAAAAATGAGCTGACATAGTTGTTAAGCTTTCCACATAATTAAGTTAACAAATTAGTACCGCACTCCATGGAGCGCGTCAACCCTAAAGTCGATTTTTTATTCATATCGGATGAGTCTTTTCATTTACTCGAGAAAAATGATGCGCTAAGTGAAACTGCATGGTGCGATAGAAACGTGCTAGAAGAGGCATGTTCTCATCAAGTTTGCGACGTTTCATTATCAAAACAAGCATTGGGATTGCGACTTGTCACACAAAGGTCCGAATTGTTTGGCAAAAGTTTTGAATGACCATTTATAGTAGTGCAGTTGCACTAGGTAAAAAGAAGGGGTAAGGAATAATGAGGTTAGCAAAACAATTTGGACGTTCAGCCGCAGTATTTACTCTGGTCAGCTTATCGGGTTGTCAGCTGTTTCAATCTCAAACCTATATGGCAGAGATTTCCCCTGTTGCTATTAATGATCACTCGCAGAGCGTCATGGTTATCAATGATCAAATGGATCGATTCTTGAGCTACGAGGGACGTGAATCGTTTTTGAATCAAATGCTCGTTGCTCTTGAGTCGGACAGTCGAGATAAATTTAAAGGCAAAGATCCGGAAACCTATTCGTGGTGGAAGATCCGAGTGCAACCTAGTGAGAAACAACAAGCGGAAGTCTTCCGACCAACAGCTGACGGTGTGGATACCTCAAACCCAGTAGAGTTTATGGATGTCTCTTACCGCTCTAAGACCACATTAAACCTACGCTCCAAACCGAGTCTTGAAGGGGCAAAGCTTGGCGTATTATCGAAAGGGGAGGTCTTTAATGTGCTAGCAAAAGTGGTTGATCAACCTTGGTTTCTCGTTGAACAGAAAGGAGTGATAAAAGGTTATGTCCATAAGGATTATGCGCGCAGTAATGTGATAAATCGTGACATTTTATCTACTCAGCCTAACCCTCTACTAGAGCCTAACTCGAGTAAAACGGAGCAAACGAGTATAGAGCATGAACTGTCGGGAAACTATACTTGCCGCTCACTGAGCTATGAGCTTACAAAAGATGGCGACATGACGACGGGCTCTTTGCGCGCCTGCCGCAAGAAGAGAAAAGTCTGGTATATAGACACCCCTCAACCGCAACCATCAAACCCTTCTTAATGTTCTATTTTTATGGTTATGCCCAATAGATAGATTATTGGGCACACTCTAATTTGGCATTTGTCATTAATTGTCCAAACTCCCGTCATGCAGTTGTCACCTAAACCTCCTACTTTTCACACAACGGCGTTGTCAAAGTAAGGAAAGGCCACATGCGAACCATAGAGACAATTACACAGCCAATTGCAACCATTGCTAAGTTTGATTTAGCGCTCTCTAGTGTTTGTCTTAAGCACCGTTTTAATCAGCAAGTTGCCAACATCAGCAAAGGAGTCTCCCACAGTGGTGACGGACATCTGTACTTGGTGCTAGGTTTATTAGCTTGGTATTTAGATAAAGAGCAGGGAGTCTGGTTTTTACTGGCGGGTTTACTTGCTTTTGCTATCGAGTTGCCAATTTATTGGACACTGAAAAACAGTTTTAAGCGTCGTCGCCCTGAAGAACTCAGTGCACTCCTTCCTGCTTTTATTACCCCATCAGATCGCTATAGCCTTCCTTCAGGGCATACCGCCGCAGCGTTCGTGATGGCGACGCTGATTGAGCACTTCTATCCGAGTTTAGGTATTGCAGCATTCTTTTGGGCAAGTTTAATCGGAACTGCGCGAATCTTATTGGGGGTGCACTTTTTTACCGATGTCATCATTGGTGCACTGCTAGGTAGCCTTTGTGGTGGATTAGCGATTGCGATGCTGGGAGGCTAATTGATGAAAATCTTATACGGTGTTCAAGGTACAGGAAACGGACATATTGCGCGTGCGAGGGCGATGAGTCATGCGTTTAAAGAGCACGATGTTGAGGTCGATTTTTTGTTTTCTGGACGAGCGCCTGAAAAGTACTTTTCAATGGAAGCGTTTGGCGATTATCAGACTCGCCGAGGCTTCACCTTTATCACTGAAAAAGGCTCAGTGAACTATGCGAAAACAGCATTGAGTAACAATTTAGTGCAATTTTGCAAAGAAGTTAAACAGCTTGATTTGTCGTCCTATGATCTCGTGCTCAATGATTTCGAGCCTGTTACGGCATGGGCGGCAAAACAACAAAATAAGCCGTCGATTGGTATCAGTCACCAAAATGCTTTCCGTTATCCAGTGCCGTTAAAGGGAGCGAGTTGGTTAGACAAATCCGTCATTGAATACTTTGCGCCTTCTCAACACCACCTCGGTTTGCATTGGCATCATTTTGACCAGCCTTTGTTGCCGCCAATTGTACATACCGTCGATAGCCAAGCGGAAAATGACGATTTTGTTTTGGTTTACCTACCGTTCGAATCCATTGAAGACATCTCGGATTTACTGTTCCATTTTAACCAGCAAGCGTTCATCTGTTATCACCCCGATGTGATCGAATGTGAGCAAGTGGAAAACATAGAATTACGCCCTTTATGCCACAGCAACTTTCAGCATCATTTGCATCGGTGTAGTGGTGTCATTGCCAATGGTGGATTTGAGCTCCCTTCGGAAGCTCTGTCTCTAGGGAAAAAATTATTGCTTAAGCCACTCGCAGGTCAGTTTGAGCAACAAAGCAATGTCGCGACCTTAGAAGACTTAGGACTTGCGATGTCGATGGAGAGCTTAGACATTTCCGCAGTACGCCAGTGGCTAAAGGAGCAGCAAGCCGAAAGTGTGAAATATCCAGATGTTGCTCAGGCCATTGTTCATTGGGTATTGCAAGGCGCGTGGGATTCACAAGCGGAGTTATCCAAACAGTTGTGGGAGCAAGTTGATTTCCCAAGTTACGTGTCGAACATTTAAGTACGTTGTTCTAAGTATATTATTCCTTCCTATTTTTGACACGATTTTGTTGCAGCCTTTCAATCTAGAAGGCTGCATTTTTATTCTTTCTCTTTCATTTCTATTCAATGTGTATTTGCTGATAATTTGACTGATAAGTGCAAATTTCACTCAGAGATATAGTCGTCATCTGTTGGTTTACCCTCGACTAATAACTAGGATAAATGCATGCGTGTGGTGACCATCCGTCTCATCAATTTGCTAAATACTTCCTCAAAGAATGCGCTTTTACGTGTTTTATAGTTTTTTATGTTTTTATCAAGCTATTGTTATTTAAAGGGTAAATACCTAATCGGCTAAAATTTACTGATTAAATATCAATCTAGTTGCGAAACCGCAATCGATTAGTTGATAGTACAGTTCGAGCCGGAAGTATCCGGACAGCAAATATAATAAAAAGTTAGGTTATCTATTCGTAAAATGATTCGAATCCAGCCGCCGTCTTTTGTGCGAGATGGGATTCTATTCGTTATGAATTTAATGAACAAAGTTGACGATTACAAAAGAGGCGCACTCAATGTTAGAGAAGAAAGATGCGATGAGCGCAATTGCTAGCTACCGTATGGAAAGCACTTTGCGTGGTGTAGATTTAAACCTACTGACTGTATTTGATGCTGTGATGCAAGAGCAAAATATTACTCGTGCAGCACATAACTTAGGCATGTCTCAGCCGGCAGTAAGTAATGCCGTGGCACGCCTAAAAGTGATGTTTAACGACGAGCTGTTTATGCGTCAGGGCCGTGGTATTCAGCCAACGCAACGTGCTCGTCAATTGTTTGGTCCAATTCGCCAAGCATTACAGCTGATTCGTAATGAACTTCCTAGCTCCGTATTCCAACCAGAATCTTCGACTCGCTTATTTAAGCTGGCGATTTGCAGTCCTTGTGACATGCGTTTTGCTCCGAAGATCATGGCAAAAGTGAATCAACAAGCACCAAACGTTCAGCTTCACCTAGATGCAGAATTTGACCGTCTGTTGTCTGAGCGTATGCGCTATCAAGAAATTGATTTCGTGATCGATTATGCTCGCTTTGATGAGCAAGGTTTCTCAAGTACTGAAATCTTCAAAGATGAATTAGTGGTTATCGCGTCAAAAACACACCCACGCATTCAAGGTGGTGTAACGGCCGAGCAACTGCTTAACGAAAAACATGCGAAGTTATCGAAAGTGCACGGTCAACGCAGCTTCTCAGAACAAGCATATCGTGAACTGGATTGCCAAGCCGCGTACGAAGGCTCTAGTCTAAGCAACCTACTATATGTGGTAGGTCAATCTGAGCTTGTGACTATCGCGCCACGTTGGATGGCAGAAAATGCGGTAAACAGCGATCAGCTGCAAATTCTAGACTTCCCATTTGCAAACAAGGAAATCAGCGGCTTCTTAAGCTGGCATGAATCAAGTGAAAAAGATAAAGGCCACATTTGGCTGCGCGATCAACTGATGATCACTTGTGGTGAAGTGGTTGCCGCAAAATAAGATGACGTTTGGTCTTATCGGTTAAGACCATATTGGTAATCATCAATTTTTACAATTCATTGGTCCCCGAGAGATTTTTGTCTCTCGGGGCTTTTTGTTTTAGCAATCAACAATCGAAACAGTAAGTTAAATAGAGTAATCATTCAGCAGTTTTGGGTATGTTCGCGACGTATAAGTGATAGTTGTCTCTTATTAGTGATAAGTTTGATACTGGTCAGTTGCGTTTTAGCAAGCCGTGAGTACACTTGTTCGCTCAATTAGCTTACGCCTGTAAGCCAAAAGGTAAGTAAAAGAATGGCCAAGTTAGATTTTCATATCGTTAAACGTATTCGTGAACAAATTGCGAACGGTGGTACACGCGTTGCGCTCAAGCATAAAGTGGGTGAGGAATGGCAAGGTATTACGTGGACGCAATTTGGTCAGCAAGTTGATGCTTTATCACTTGCACTTTTGGCTCAGGGATTAGGAGTCCAAGATAAAATCGGCATTTTCTCGAACAACATGCCGCAATGGACGATTGCTGATATTGCAGCGCTACAACTACGCGGCGTAACAGTACCTATTTACCCAACCAATACCGCCGCTCAGTCGGCGTACATCATTGACAACGCAGACGTCAAAGTGCTGTTTGTTGGTGAGCAGCCACAATTTGACGCAGCAGTGAGCATTTTCGACCAGTGCGAGCAGTTAGAGCTCATTGTTGCAATGTCTGATGATATCGAACTTGGCGAGCATGATTTCGTTATCTCTTGGCAAGCATTTGTCGCCAAAGGCGATACTACATACCAAGTTGAATTGGACGCACGTTTAGAGCAAGCAAAGGAAGATGATCTACTCACGCTGATTTACACCTCTGGTACCACAGGTCAACCGAAAGGTGTAATGCTAGATTACGCAAACATTGCGGCGCAATTGGAAGGGCACGATCAACGCTTGAGCCTTTCTCAAAGTGATGTGTCACTGTGTTTCCTTCCGCTGTCACACGTATTTGAACGCGCTTGGACCTTTTATGTATTGTACAAAGGGGCGACCAACTGCTATTTGCAAGACACCATGCAGGTACGTGATGCACTGAGCCAAGTGCAACCTACCGTGATGTGTGCCGTGCCGCGCTTCTATGAGAAGATCTTCTCTGCGATTCACGAGAAAGTGTCTCGCGCGCCAATTCATCGCAAGATCATGTTTACTTGGGCTGTGAACATGGGCGCAAAAATGGCCGCTTGTCATCAAGAAAAACGTCAGCCATCGCTCATGCTGCGCAAGTCATATGCCCTGGCGGATAAATTGGTTCTGAGCAAGCTGCGAGCGTTACTTGGTGGACAAATCAACTTTATGCCGTGTGGCGGTGCAAAGTTAGATGAAACCATAGGCCGATTCTTCCACGCGATTGGTATCAATGTGAAGTTAGGTTACGGCATGACTGAAACCACGGCGACAGTATCGTGTTGGGATGATAAGTGCTTTAACCCAGACTCTATTGGTATGTCGATGCCTGGCGCGCAAGTGAAGATCGGTGAGAACAACGAGATTCTGGTGCGTGGTCCAATGGTGATGCGTGGCTATTACAAAATGCCAGAAGAGACCGAAAAGACCTTTGATGAGCACGGTTTCCTAAAAACTGGCGATGCGGGTTACATTGATGAAAATGGCAACCTGTTCATCACTGATCGTATCAAAGAGTTGATGAAAACCTCTGGCGGTAAATACATCGCTCCACAAATGATTGAAGGGGCGATTGGTAAAGACCACTTCATCGAGCAAATCGCGGTTATCGCGGACACGCGTAAGTTTGTCTCGGCGCTGATTGTGCCGTGTTTTGATTCTCTTGAAGAGTATGCGAAAGAGCTGAATATCAAGTATCACGATCGCGTTGAATTGATTAAGCATCACCAAGTGGTCGAAATGCTTGAGAAGCGTGTTAACGATCTCCAAAAAGAGTTGGCAAAGTTTGAACAGGTGAAGAAGTTTAAACTGTTACCAAGAGCTTTCTCTATGGATGATGGTGAGTTAACGCCAACTCAAAAACTGCGTCGTAAAGTCATCAATGACAAATACCAAGATGAAATTGAAGAAATGTATAAGGAAAAGTCAGAGAAAAAGTAACTTAAGCTGACTTAGATTTTATATTGATGAAAAAATCCCCAGTGATGTGATTGCGCATTACTGGGGATTTTTGTTTGTGTTGATTCTTTCTATTTTGCGCACCAAATACAGCTATTTAGCACCCTATACTTAAAAGGTTCTGAAATAATGTTCTTTTTTTGAACGTTAAATTTTTAGGTTGTACTGTGAAATGAGGTATGTGTGGCTGCTATTCCTACTAACATTCTAATTACTAGCATCTTGTTCAAAAAGTAGACCAATCTCTCATTAGACCCGTTGATAATAAAACGTTACATTTGTTGGGTAACCTTGCGGGATGTTATGACGAACGCAAGACATAGCCGAAAACGTGGAAGTATTTCGATTAGGCTACGAATAAGACCTAGACTATGTAAAACCAGACCAATCCGTTGACCTTACGGTGAGGAAACTGGCTAAGGAGAGCAATTATGACAGCAATGTTGTCAGGCGCAGAGATGGTGGTTCAATCTCTGATAGAAGAGCACGTAGAGCAGATCTTTGGCTACCCAGGTGGCTCCGTTTTGGATATCTACGATGCACTGCATGCCAAAACCGATCAAATCAAACACGTACTTGTAAGGCATGAGCAAGCCGCCACTCATATGGCAGATGGTTACGCTCGCGCTACCGGTAAACCGGGTGTCGTACTGGTATGTTCAGGTCCGGGCGCGACCAATACCATTACTGGTATTGCCACGGCTTATATGGACTCCATCCCAATGATCGTTATTTCGGGTAACGTACCTAATAGCCTAATTGGTAATGATGCTTTCCAAGAATGTGACATCGTTGGTGTCTCTCGCCCAGTGGTCAAACACAGCTTTTTAGTGAAAAAAGCGGAAGATATTCCTGAAACGATCAAGAAAGCGTTTTATATCGCGACCACAGGTCGACCTGGTCCAGTAGTGATTGACTTGCCGAAAGATGTAATGAATCCGCAAATCAAACTGCCTTACCAATACCCAGAAACGCTTTCAATGCGTTCTTACAAGCCGACGACGTCGGGTCATAAAGGCCAGATTAAAAAAGCGCTTAAATCGCTATTAGAAGCGAAAAAACCAGTGCTTTATATCGGTGGTGGTGCTGTGATTTCTGGCGCTCATGAACATATTTTAGAGCTCTCCGACAAGCTGAACCTTCCAGTAGTCAGTACGTTGATGGGACTAGGCGCATTCCCTGGAACACATAAAAACTCACTGGGCATGCTGGGTATGCACGGTACTTACGAAGCCAATATGGCGATGCATGAAGCGGATCTCATTTTTGGTATCGGTGTGCGTTTTGATGATCGCACGACGAACAACCTTGAAAAATACTGCCCAAACGCAAAAGTCATGCATATTGATATTGATCCATCATCGATCTCGAAAAACGTGAAGGTGGATTTACCTATCGTAGGCTCTGCGGAAAAAGTGCTCACAACCATGCTTGGCCTGCTGGCAGAGCAAGAAGGTGGGAACGATGAAGATGCCATCACCGCATGGTGGGATGACATTCAGGTGTGGCGTGACCGAAATTGTTTGGCTTATGAGAAGTCACCAGAGCGAATTAAACCACAGCAAGTGATTGAAACCTTGCACAAGCTGACCAATGGTGATGCGTATGTTGCTTCTGATGTGGGTCAGCACCAGATGTTTGCAGCACTTTACTACCCATTTAACAAACCACGCCGTTGGATCAACTCGGGTGGATTGGGCACTATGGGATTTGGCCTTCCGGCTGGTATGGGTGTTAAGTTTGCCATGCCACAAGAAGAAGTCGTAGTTGTTACGGGTGATGGCAGTATTCAAATGAATATCCAAGAGCTTTCGACAGCCATGCAATACGACATTCCAGTGAAGATCATCAACCTAAACAACCGATTCTTAGGCATGGTAAAACAGTGGCAAGACATTATTTATCAAGGTCGTCACTCTAATTCTTACATGAGTTCTGTTCCTGATTTTGCAGCGATTGCAGAAGCTTATGGTCACGTCGGTATTCGTATCGAAACGCCTGATCAGCTCGAAGAAGGGCTACAAAAAGCGTTGGATATGAAAGATCGTCTGGTGTTTGTGGACATCAACGTAGACGAAACCGAACACGTATACCCGATGCAAATCAAAGGTGAGGGTATGGATAAAATGTGGCTAAGCAAAACGGAGAGAACTTAATATGAGACACATTATTTCACTGCTATTGGAAAACCAACCGGGTGCGTTGTCTCGTGTTGTTGGTTTGTTCTCTCAACGTGGTTACAACATTGAATCTTTGACGGTATCACCGACAGATGATGAAACGCTGTCGCGAATGAACATTACCACGACGTCTGATGAGATGCAGTTGGAGCAAATTCAGAAGCAGTTACACAAATTGATTGATGTGCTGAAAGTACAAGAAGTCACCGAGTATGAGCACATCGAACGTGAACTGATGATGGTGAAAGTGAAAGCCAGCGGTTTTGCGCGAGCAGAAGTGAAACGGACGGCAGACATCTTCCGTGGCCAGATCGTGGATGTCACTGCTGCTCAATACACTGTACAACTTGCGGGCACGAGTGAAAAGTTGGATGCCTTCATTCAAGCGATATCTGAAGTAACTGAAGTCGTCGAAGTTGCTCGTAGTGGGGTAGTGGGCATTGCCCGAGGTGAGCGCGCACTCAAACCGTAATTATCTAATTGCATATAGAAAAGCCACTTAATCTAAGTGGCTTTTTGTTTAGAAAATAACAATTAATGATATAATTGTCGTTTTAGTAAGCATTATAGGCAGTAGACGCGTGAAAATACCTAAGCGAGTCGGCACATTGTTGGCGACAGCACTATTTTTTAGTGCGCTCACTGCAGTTTACTATTATCAGAAATATCTGACGTTATTAGAGAGTAACGTTGAGAATACCGCTCAAGAAGCATTACACCAACTGGCTTATACTGGTCGCGAATACAACAATATTCAGGATCAAATTGAGACGATCAGCGATCTTCTCGGTCACAGCCAAAGTCTTTACGACTATCTACGTCAGCCGAACCGAGTCAACCTTTCTATCTTAGAAGATATGTGGATCTCGGTTGCGATCAACCAAAAGCTATATAAACAAATTCGTTTTCTTGATATTACCGGTCAGGAAAAAGCACGGATTAATTACGATTTCAAAACGGGTATCGCTGCACCCGCCCTCAAATTACATGACAAGTCAGAGCGGGATTATTTTCATTACGCGCAAGGTTTAGGTAATGATGAAATTGCGTCGTGGGGGATTGAACTGGAGCGGGAAAATGGTGAGCTTGTTTACCCTTATAGCCCTTCATTGCGTATTCTGATGCCGATTTCTCTCAATGGGAAACGCGAAGGGTATCTTGTTCTTAATGTTGATATTGAGTATTTATCTTCTCGACTCAACTACTCACCGGTGCGGGATTTTCATATTGAGTTAATTAAAAGTGATGGCTTTTATATCGCGAGTCCTAAGTCATCACGCTTGTACGGCAACATTATTCCAGCTCGTTCTCAATTTAATTTTGGCCGGATGTATCCCAACATTTGGCGCACGATGATCTCAGAAGTTTCGGGCTATGAGTACAACGGCTCGAATTTGATAGCATATAGCACGATCCAATTTGTTTCTAGTGAGCCACTTCATCTGGTTATTGATCTTACCAATGAGCAATTACTATCTCGATCTCAGCGAGATATTGATGACTTAATCCAAGAAGCGTTTTTTGTATTAAGTTTGGTGTTTGGTTTTACTTTACCAACGACCGCGCTAGCCCTGCACTATCGACGTCATAGTATGGAATCGAAGTTAGCTCGGGCTGCACTTGATGGCATGACTGCGGTGATGATCTCAGATGCGTCGCATCGAATCATTATGGTGAACCAAGAATTTGAAAACATGATGGGCTATTCCACCAAGCATACTCAAGGCTGGAATGCGCATAATCTAATTTTCTTACCGGAAGATCTCGAGTCGACCCTCAATATTTGGAATAAGCTTGCGAACGAGCACGTTTGGGAAGGTGAGGTTCGTTGTCGAACCAAGTTTAATCACGTATTTACCGCCATTATGCGCATTCAGGCAAACTTAACCAAGTCAGGTAAAGTAAGCTATTACATCACGTCGCTGGTGGATATTTCCGAGCAAAAAGAGCTGGAAGAAAAGCTACGCAACCTCAGTGAAAAAGATGGTTTGACGGGCTTGTGGAACCGTCGAAAATTTGAAGAGCAATTAGCGCAATATGCCGGGATTATTGAGCGTTATCCTGACAGTCCCCCTGCATGTTTGGCGTTGTTTGATATTGACCACTTTAAGCGCATTAACGATGAACTTGGGCACGATGAAGGGGACAAAGTGATTTGCAGTGTCGCTGAGACTCTTCTTAAAGAGGTGCGCAGTACTGACTTTGTGTCTCGCGTCGGTGGTGAGGAGTTTGCGGTGATCATGCCGCATACCACACTCGAAGAAGCAGAAGTTGTATTGAACCGGTTACGTGTGGCGGTTCAACTGCGCAGTGATAGAGCTATTACCGTTAGCGCTGGGTATAGTGATTTAACTTCAGATCGCACGCGCACTTATAAATGTGCTGATATTGCCTTGTATGAATCCAAAAGTGCAGGGCGTAACTGCGTATCACTATGTCATAGTTTCGATGATATTGCTTAGCTCTTTTTCAAAAACAAAAAATCGGGGATAGACCCCGATTTTTATGCTTATTTTAGCCTCAGCGTTATTCGCTAGCCAGTATGCGATATTGGTTGTCGATGGCCGCTTCGATACACTGCATTGACTGTCTCAAATAACGCTCTAGATAACCTAAAGCATCCTGGCTCTTTTTATCTAACGACGTCTTCATCAGCATTTCTTGCTCATCGATATTACAGTGCCCTGGGTTTCCAGTACCTAACATTTGCATAGCAAAATATTGGTAACGCTTAATTTGCGTGAGTAGATCGCGGAAAAAACCAAACATATTGGCAGAGCCAGCGCCTTCAAACAGCGCAGTAAGAAACTGATTATGGCGTTCTTCCCATTCCTTCCAGCAAAAGCTTTCGCCAGATTTAGAGCGGGATAACTTGTGATAAGCGGTTAGGACGTCCAGTTCCCAATTTTCATCGCCAATCACAATTGCTTTATTTAGTAGGCATGCAGAGACCATTTGTAGGCTTTCGTACAAGTCATTCAACTCATCTTTACATACAGGTGCAACCCAGCAGCCTTTTTGCGGCTCGAGTTTGACGTATTTGCTCCACGATAACTGCACCAAAGCTTCGCGAATGGGTGACGCTCCTACGTTGTACTTCTCTTTGAGTTCCGCAACCACGAGTTTTTGACCCGGTTTAAGCACGCCATCGAGAATATCCTGACGGATCATTTTTGATACTTTGTCGGTAAGAGTGGGACTGGACACATACACCTCATAGAAATTTTAATCGTGACGACAAAATTAAACAGTACGCAATTCTGCGCATGGTGAATGATACAGTTAGGCTATTATTAGAGCAAGAAAGCCATATAAAAAAAGAGGGCATAAGCCCTCTTTATCAATTAACTGAAGTATGAAAAGTTCAGTCTTATAGTACGTGTACAGAAGCTGTGTTCGTAGTACCTGAAGCGACTAGAGCACCAGAAACCATCACTACGATGTCGCCTTTGTTACCTAGACCAGATTCTAGAGCAAGCTCTTTACCTGCTACGTAGAATGCGTCAGTGCTTTCGATAGAATCAACAACAACTGGCGTCACACCTTTAGTTAGAACAAGTTGTGCTGCTGTTTTCTTGTTCGTTGTTAGTGCTAGGATGTTTGCAGTTGGGAAGTATTTACGTACTGAACGTGCAGATTTACCACCTTCAGTTGCAACTACGATAAGTGGAGCAGCCAGTTTTTCAGCTGTGTCTACCGCGCCTTTACATACTGCTTCAGTGATGCGAAGACGTGGGCTGTCTAGACGAGAACCTAGCTCAGCTTTTAGCGCTGAATCAGTACGGTTCGCGATTTGAGCCATGATAGTTACCGCTTCAACAGGGTACTTACCTTTAGCAGTTTCACCAGAAAGCATTACTGCGTCAGTACCGTCCATTACCGCGTTAGCAACGTCGCCTGCTTCCGCACGAGTAGGACGTGGGTTGTTGATCATAGAATCAAGCATTTGAGTTGCAGTGATAACCATCTTACGTGCACGGTTACACTTCTCGATCATCATTTTCTGAGCGAAGATTACTTCTTCAGCTGGGATTTCAACACCTAGGTCACCACGAGCAACCATGATGCCGTCAGAAAGCTCTAGGATCTCGTCGAAGTTATCAACACCTTCTTGGTTTTCGATCTTAGAGATGATGTGGATGTTCTCGCCGCCGTTTGCAGCAAGTACTTCACGGATTTCTTGAACGTCAGAAGCTTTACGGATGAAAGAAGCAGCTACGAAGTCAACGCCTTGCTCACAACCGAATTTAAGGTCGTTTTTATCTTTTTCAGATAGAGCAGGTAGGTTTACAGAAACGCCAGGAAGGTTCACACCTTTGTTCTCGCCTAGTGCACCGTTGTTAAGTACTTTACATTTAACTTCTGTTTCAGTCTTAGAGATAACTTCCATCTCGATTAGACCGTCGTCGACTAGGATAGTGTTACCTACGTTTAGGTCTGCTGCGAAACCTGCGTAAGTTACTGCAACTTTATCTTTGTTACCTACAACTGAAGTGTCAGTTGTGAAAGTGAATTCTTGACCAGCTACTAGATCAACGTCGTTGCCGCCTTCTAGCTTGATAGTGCGGATTTCTGGACCTTTAGTATCTAGAAGAATTGCTAGTGGTTTGCCAGTAGCTTCCATTACTTTACGGAAGTTCGCGATACGAGTGCCGTGTTCTTCGTAGTCACCGTGAGAGAAGTTAAGACGCATTACGTTCATGCCTGCGTTCACTAGCTCAGTTAGCTTCTCTACAGATTCAGTTTTAGGGCCAATCGTACATACGATTTTGGTCTTTTTCATGGAAGATACTCTCCGGTAAGTATAGTTACAATTTGAAAGTCGGTTGTTTACTCTGAAGTTAGGGCGTTATTGATGACATTTAGTGCCTGTCACCCACCGATTTTTCGCCTCATTATCAGTACTTCAGATTCTGAAAGTCTTTCACCAAGTTTAGTCATTTTATGACTAAAAGATCGGCGATTTTGGTTACCTTTTTGTGACTAATCCCACTTTATATGCAGAAAGTTGCAAAAAAATAGCCTTCAATTCTGTAATTTTTTTTCTTTTCGGTGGCGAATTCTACCACTGAATGAATCCAATATCACTGTTTAAGAATTGTCTTAGGACAAGGTTTTATCGAGAAATATTAATTTTTTGGATCGAAATAAATGGACTTAAAAGTTTCGGTTTGACTATAATAAGTTTCACATCGAAACTTAAATTCAAAACGTAAATGTCGAAACGAAACACTCAACTAAGAAGACACGCCATTTCTAACTTGGTTTCTGAGCTAGGAGAAGTCAGCGTTGACGAACTCGCTCAGAAATTCGAAACCTCAGAGGTCACGATTAGAAAGGATTTAGCTTCTTTAGAGAAAAATGGCCAACTTCTACGCCGCTACGGCGGTGCGATTGCTATCCCAACAGAAGTCATTCACGAAGAATTGAGCGCTAATGTTTCGACTCGAAAGCTAAACTTGGCAAAAGCAGCGGCATCACTGATTCGAGACCATAATCGCATCGTGATCGACAGTGGCAGTACGACGGCTGCGTTGATTCAACAGTTGAATGACAAACGTGGCTTAGTTGTCATGACCAACTCGTTGCATGTTGCTAACGCCCTTAATGAATTAGAGAGCGAACCAACACTGCTGATGACTGGCGGGACTTGGGATACGCACTCAGAATCTTTTCAAGGCAAAGTAGCCGAATCTGTGTTACGAGCTTACGACTTTGACCAGCTATTTATCGGTGCGGATGGCATCGATCTCGAACGCGGCACCACAACATTTAATGAATTGGTTGGTTTGAGTAAGGTAATGGCGGAAGTGTCGCGCGAAGTGATCGTCATGATCGAATCGGAAAAAATCGGTCGTAAGATCCCGAATTTAGAGCTCGCTTGGCATCAAATTGATGTGCTAGTGACGGATGCTGATATTCAGCAAGAACACAAAATACAGATTGAACAACATGGCGTGAAAGTCATTTGCGCCTAATCTAATAATGTAACCAGTTTCATATTTCACTTCCCTCTGAATACAGGCCTTTGCTTGCTGCCTCTATCTGAAACATGGCTAGGGAAGAACAAAACTACAAACGGAGATAAACACATGTGTGGAATCGTAGGTGCAGTAGCACAACGAGATGTTGCAGAAATTTTGGTTGAAGGTCTACGCCGCTTAGAGTACCGCGGTTACGACTCAGCTGGCGTTGCTGTTGTTGATGGCGAGTCAAACCTAACGCGCGTTCGTCGCTTGGGTAAAGTGCAAGAATTGGCTGATGCAGTAGAAGAAGCAAAAGTGATCGGCGGAACGGGTATTGCACACACTCGCTGGGCGACGCACGGTGAACCATCTGAAGTTAATGCACACCCACATATGTCCGGCGATATTGCTGTTGTACATAACGGTATTATCGAAAACCACGAAGAGCTTCGTGAATTGCTTCAATCTCGTGGTTACGTGTTTGAATCTCAAACGGATACAGAAGTTATCGCACACATGGTTGAGTGGGAACTTCGCACTTCAGAAACGCTACTAGAAGCAGTACAAAAAACAGCAAAACAACTTGAAGGCGCATACGGCACGGTAGCGTTGGATCGCAAAGATCCTTCACGCATCGTAGTTGCACGTTCAGGCAGCCCGATCGTAATTGGTTTTGGTGTGGGTGAAAACTTCCTGGCTTCTGACCAACTTGCGCTACTGAATGTAACGCGCCGTTTCATGTACCTAGAAGAAGGTGATGTGGCAGAAATCACTCGCCGTGAAGTTACTGTGTTTGACGCAACGGGCGAGCTGGTTGAGCGTGAAATCGTAGAATCTAACGCAGAACATGATGCTGGCGATAAAGGCCAATACCGCCACTTCATGCAAAAAGAAATCTATGAGCAACCTAAAGCGTTGATCAACACAATGGAAGGCCGTATCACGGCAGACTCCGTTGTAACTGATGCGATCGGTGTGCATGCGGCAGACATTCTAAGCAAAGTAGAGCACGTACAAATCGTTGCGTGTGGTACGTCTTACAACGCAGGTATGACAGCGCGTTACTGGTTTGAAGACATTGCTGGCGTGAGCTGTGATGTAGAAATTGCGTCTGAATTCCGTTACCGCAAGTTTGTGACTCGTCCAAACAGCCTATTGATCACGTTGTCTCAGTCTGGTGAAACCGCCGATACGCTAGCAGCACTTCGTCTTGCGAAAGAGAAAGGTTACATGGCGGCGATGACCATTTGTAACGTAGCAGGTTCTTCTTTGGTTCGTGAATCAGATTTTGCGTTCATGACTCGCGCTGGTGTTGAAATCGGTGTCGCTTCAACCAAAGCGTTCACGACTCAGCTTTCTGCACTATTGATGCTGGTTACGGCGTTAGGTAAAGAGCAAGGTCGCGTCAGCAAAGAGAAAGAAAAAGAGATTGTTGAAGCGCTACACGCACTTCCTAAGCAAATCAACGCGGCACTTTCTTTCGAGAAAGACATTGAAGCACTAGCGACGGATTTCGCAGACAAGCACCACACACTGTTCCTAGGTCGTGGTGAATTCTATCCAATCGCGATGGAAGCGTCTCTAAAATTGAAAGAGATCTCTTACATCCACGCAGAAGCTTACGCGGCGGGTGAACTGAAACATGGTCCTCTAGCGCTGATTGATGCTGACATGCCTGTTGTTGTGGTTGCACCAAGTAACGACCTACTTGAAAAGCTAAAATCAAACGTTGAAGAAGTACGTGCACGTGGCGGCCTTCTATACGTATTCGCAGATGCAGACGCAGGCTTCGAAGGCGATGAAACAATGAAGATCATCACGATGCCTCACGTTAGTGAAATCACGGCGGCGATCTACTACACCATCCCAATGCAGTTGCTGTCATACTACGTAGCACTGATCAAAGGTACGGACGTAGACCAACCACGTAACCTAGCGAAAGCGGTAACGGTTGAGTAATTACGCTTAACAGCAAAAATCCCAAGCGGCACATGCGAGAGTATGTGCCGCTTTTTTTTGTCTTATTCTAAGCGTAATGGAACGCTCAAGAGCCTTCGCCAGTAGGTTACTTTCATGACAAAAATGTCATTTTGTTGAAAGGGTGGTGTCAGAGGCGGTGTTCAATAATGACCTCATTGAAAACAAGCACTCAAAGGTTAACAACATGAACGCAATCAAAACTGCTCTTTTTGTAACGGTAATGGCAATGACTAGCGCATCTGCATTCGCTCAACCACTTTTCACTGGTGGCAACTACGTGAGCCGCGAAGAGATGAAAACCATCTCAGTTACGCCGACAGCAACGTCAGATGAGGCTTATCAACAGGCACTGTCTGAACTCAATTCACTTAAAACCATGTCGGCTCGTGAACTGAATAAAGAGCTCAATATCCTGACGTTTAATGTGAAGTCTCGCAGTACGCATTTAAAAGATGGTGGCTTCGTGACCGTGCAAGAACGCATGAATGAAGATGGTCAGTTGGAATATTTGGGCAAAGTGAATGTCAAAGTGCATTATGCCGAACGCGATAACAATCGATAATGGTTTGCCAATCGGGAAGAGTATGGTGTGGTTCACATCATACTCTTTTTCGATCTTTATACTGGGATTTCATCCTCCCGCTAACACACTAGGTAAGTGAACTTGAAAATATTGATCGTCGAAGATGAGCACAAAGCCGGAGAATATCTGCAAAAAGGTTTGATTGAATCTGGGTATGTGGTGGATTTGGTGCATGATGGGGTCGATGGGCTTTATCACGCTACCAGTGAAGAATATGACTTAATCCTCCTCGACATTATGTTGCCTAAACTCGATGGTTGGCAGGTGCTTAATACATTGCGCAGTAGTGGGATTCACACTCCAGTGATCATGCTGACAGCGAAGGAGCAAGTGGAAGATCGCGTGCGCGGTTTTGAGCTGGGTGCCAATGACTATGTGGTAAAACCTTACGCGTTTGCAGAGCTACTGGCGCGTGTTCAAAACGTATTTCGTCATCATATTGCCGCGCAAGTGGTCGCATCGCCGCAAACATTACGTGTGGCAGATTTAGAACTTGATATGATCAAACGCGTTGCCACGCGCGCGGGGCAGTCGATGTCGCTTACCGCCAAAGAATATGCCCTGCTTGAGTTGTTGATGCGCAAAACTGGCCAAGTACTTTCACGTACCACCATTGCGTCGTTAGTGTGGGATATGAACTTTGACAGCGATACCAATGTGATTGATGTGGCGGTCAAACGTCTGCGTAGCAAAGTGGACAAACCGTTCGATAGACCACTGATTCACACTGTCAGAGGGATGGGCTACAAACTCGAAGAGAGTCGTGATGCCTAAGTTCTCGCTGCCTTTTTCCATGAAAAACAAGCTCGTGCTGATGTTTGTTAGTATGACGTTTGTGACCTATTTTTCTTTGGCTTTCATCCTACAGTACGCCATTGAGCGCCACTTTTATTCGCAAGATTTCAGCTATATTTCCAGTAAGTTCAATGCCATTGAGAACGAGTTAAAACGCTCGCCAGAGGATGTGTTCAAGCAAGCGAATAACAGCACGCTCTACATGTGGGTGTTTGAAGGCAAGCAGAACGTCTATCAGAATTCGAGCCTGACGATTCCTCAGAACCGAGCCTACAGCATTAGCTCACCTCAAGTTTTAAATCACGAGCGCTCCATCGAATGGAGTGAGGACTCGCTGAATATTCGCGCGTTTGCGTTTCAAGCTGGGGAGTATCAGGTGGTGCTCGGCATGAGTATCAACCACCATATTTTGTTTTTGGATAAGCTCGACTGGATTTTGTTTTGGGCGCTCGGTTTGGCGTTTGTGATTTCTTCCGCGTTGAGCGGTTGGATGGTAAAACGTGGGTTGAAGCCGATTGTGCGATTGAATCAGCACATTCAACAGATATCACCAGAGCAGATGGGCATTCGTCTCGACCCCGATTCGTTGCCAATAGAACTGCGCGAGTTAGCCAACAAACACAACGCGATGCTCGATAGGTTGCAAACTGGTTTTCGCCGCTTGAGCGAGTTTTCTTCTGATATAGCACATGAGTTAAAAACGCCACTCACCAACATTACTACGCAAAATCAGGTCATTTTAGGTGCGTGTCGAACGTCTGAAGAGTATCAGGATGCGATTGCCTCAACGTTGGAAGAACTCAACCGCATCACGAAAACCATCAACGATTTGCTCTACATTGCCAAGGCTGAAAACAAGCTCATTCATCGTCATGACGAAGTGTTTGCGGTGCAGGAGGAAATTGACCGCTTGGTCGCGTATTTTGAAATATTGGCCGAAGATGCCGAGGTGCGAATCGTGAGTTCAGGCGACGGTCAGCTCTATATGGACAAAAACATGTTTGAGCGTGCGGTGGGCAATTTGCTCTCCAACGCGATTCGTCATGCGTATGCTGATTCAACCATTGTGATTGACGTTCAAGAGGTTGATGAACAGGTGACGATATCGGTCAGCAACCAAGGTGATACCATTGCCGAGCAAAACTTACCGTACCTTTTCGACCGTTTTTATCGCGCAGATAAGTCTCGCCAACATGTAGGTAGCGTCGGTGCAGGGCTAGGTTTATCGATTACCCAATCTATCGTGCAAGCGTATGAAGGACAGATAAAAGTAACATCAGATAAAGACAAGACGCGGTTTGTTATGATGTTGCCATCGGCAGGTGTCAATGGAAGTGATAAGTCAGTTGAAGCATAAAAGGCAAGCCTTGGCTTGCCTTTGGAGACTTAAACTCGTTTGAAGTTATTTGGGTTATTGACCCAGTTGATGAGCGGTTAGGATTGCAGAGTAGACATTTTCTGCCGTCACTGGGAATGGCATATTGTGGATGGTTTCTCCCTCGGCCGTTGAAGCTTCGGCGACCTCGCGCAACTTATCGTGATTAAGCTCTTTAACGCCCATATCAAATAAGTTGGTTGGTAGACCTACCGATCGGCAGAAGGCGAGAACCGTATTAATCTCTTCCATCGCTGCGTTTTCTAGCACCAGTTGAACAAGTGTGCCGAACGCGACTTTCTCACCATGATAGAGATGATGACACTCTTCAAGCTTAGTTAGGCCGTTATGAATAGCGTGAGCACCCGCTAGACCACTGCTTTCAAAACCGATACCGCTAAGGTATGTATTGGCTTCAATAATGTTTTCTACCGCTTTGGTGCTCACACCATTTTCTACCGCAGCTTTTGCTTTTACACCATCTTCAAGCAAGGTTTCATAACAGAGCTTCGCAAGAGCTTGCGCTGAACGTGTCGCTAAACCACCAGCCATTGTTGCCTTACCAGAGGTCATGTTGGCTCTGGCTTCAAAGTAGGTGGAAAGCGCATCGCCCATCCCTGATACCAGTAGGCGAACTGGGGCTTTGGCGATGACTGATGTATCCATGATGACCATGTCTGGGTTTTTAGGGATCATCAAATATTCTGCAAATTCACCTTCAGGCGTGTATATAACCGCAAGCGCTGAGGTTGGCGCATCCGTCGAGGCAATCGTAGGAACCACCACGACAGGAATTTTGGTGTAAAACGCAACGGCCTTAGCTGTATCTAAGGTTTTACCACCACCAATACCGACAATGACATCGTGTTTTTGAGTCGCACAAATGTCCGTGATGCGTTCAATCTCAACGCGCGAACATTCGCCACCAAAAATGTTCATAGTGAGTGGAAGCTTTTCGTCAGCAAAACTTTGTTTGACGTCATCACCAACCAGGTTAGTCACGAACTCATCGGCAATGACTAACGGACGTTCACCCAATGTTTTCACATAGTGAGCGATAGATGTAAGTACTTGTTCACCTTGGACGTATTTGCTTGGGCTGATAATAATTTTGTCCATAATTCAAACCTTTAACCTTTTTTATGTGTGTTTTGGACTGCAATGAAAATCCATTGTAGCGATAAGGTTTATATTAGGTTTGGTGAGGTAAGTGGTGAAGGATATCTCTGGTTTTGTTCCATGCTTTATGACCTCTGTGTCAAACCGACTGTCAGAAGTAATAAGCATCACCATGCTTTATGGCGCCGATCACTATTCAAGCGAATTCGTCGTTTTTCGTTTCATATTGAAACAAAAATACCGAAGTTGTTGTTTCAATATGAAACGGATTGATTTTTGTTGAGCACGTTTTTTCTCTGTTTAAGATGAATTCATGCCCTACATAAAAATATAAATGGAATGAGATAGAACGATGAAAAAGTTAATTAACCAAGTCGATGATGTTGTATTGCAGCAAATGGAGGGCCTAGCATTGTCCCGCCCTGAGCTAAAAGCCAACTACGAGCCTCGTTACATGTGGCACGAGGAAACGCCGGGGCAAGTGGCATTGGTTTCTGGTGGTGGCTGTGGTCATGAACCTTTGCACGCAGGTTTTATTGGTAAAGGCATGCTGACAGGTGCCTGCCCTGGTGAGGTATTTACTTCACCTACGCCTGATCAAATGTACGAATGTGGTAACCAAGTGAATACTGGTGAGGGCGTGCTGTTTATCATTAAAAACTACACCGGCGACGTGTTGAACTTTGAAACGGCCGTGGAGCTCCTTCATACCGATGGCATCAAAGTTGGGTCGGTGTTGGTGGATGACGATGTTGCAGTCAAAGACAGCCTGTATACCGCTGGTCGCCGTGGCGTCGCTGGAACGGTATTGGTTGAGAAGTTAGTTGGGGCTGCCGCGAACAAAGGTTATTCGTTGGAGCAATGTGAAGCACTGGCTCGTCGCGTTAATAATCACTGTCGTTCATTTGGCGTGGCGCTTAATGCTTGTGTTGTGCCAGCGGCGGGTAAACCATCTTTTGTTCTGGAAGATGATGAAGTGGAGTTTGGTGTTGGTATCCATGGTGAACCAGGTATCAAGCGAGTGAAATACACCGACGTCGATACGTTAGTGGATGAAATGTTTGCTGAAGTTGCTGAAAACACACCTTATCAGCGCACTTTGCGTATTTGGAATCGTGACGAAGGTGAATGGGATGAAGTGGAATCCAGCATTGAGCCTTTTGCTGCTGAACACGACTACATTGTGATGGTGAATGGTATGGGCGGTACGCCAACTTCAGAGCTTTACGGAGTGTACCGCCGTCTTGCTCATAACTGTGAGCAAGCAGGGTTCCGTATCGTGCGTAATATGGTTGGTAACTTCTGTACATCACTCGATATGGAAGGCGTTTCAATTACGTTGCTGAAGGCAGATAAAGAGATGTTGGAGCTGTTTGATGCTCCTGTCGATACGGCCGCGATCAAGTGGTAACAGGGGGGAGCAAACATGCAAATTGAAAAACAACATATCGTTCACTGGTTAGAGCTATGTGCAAAAACGTATCAAGAGAATCAAGATTTTCTGACCGACCTTGATCGTGATATTGGTGACGCAGACCATGGTCTCAATATGAACCGAGGCTTTAAAAAAGTCGCGGAAAAACTGCCGCAATTTGCGGACCAAAATATCGGCAGCATTCTCAAGAATACGGGCATGACCTTGCTTTCTAGTGTCGGTGGGGCAAGTGGCCCGCTTTATGGCACGCTGTTTATTCGCACGGCTGCCGCTGTCGGAACTCGAGAGCAATTAACGTTTGAAGAGTTGGTGGATGCACTAAAAAGCGGTGTGGATGGCGTGGTGTCTCGTGGTAAAGCGGAACTGGGTGATAAAACCATGTGTGATGTTTGGTTACCCGTTTTAGTTAGCGTGAAGGCATCGTTAGAAAATGGTATGAGCGCTGACCATTTATTGAATGAAATGGTTGAGCTAGCAGAAACGAACGCGGTTGCCACGATTGAAATGTTGGCGAAAAAAGGGCGAGCAAGCTATTTAGGTGAACGTAGTATTGGTCACCAAGACCCCGGCGCAACCTCTTCTTTGTTAATGATTAAAGCACTACAGCAGGCAATAGCAGGTAATTAAGATGGTGGGAATTGTAGTTGTATCTCATAGTCGTCGCCTTGCGGAAGGGGTGGCCGAACTTGCCACCCAAATGACGCAAGGCAAAGCCAAGCTTGCGATTGCGGCTGGGATTGATGATCCAGAGAACCCGATCGGAACCGATGCCATAGCCGTGATGGAAGCGATTGAGCAGGTACATGATCAACAAGGGGTTGTTGTGTTGATGGATCTTGGCAGCGCGTTGCTTAGCACGGAAATGGCTCTGGATCTGATTGGTGATCATGTGAGGGAAAATGTCACCCTTATCTCGGCCCCCATTGTTGAAGGGACCATGGCGGCGTCGGTGGCTGCTGCTGCCGGGCTACCTTTATCGACGGTAGTCGAAGAGGCACAGAATGCGTTAAGCGTAAAACGGGAGCACCTTGGTGATCAGCCACTAACATCCGCTGAGATAGCGCCAGTATCAGAGAACTTTGAGCAAGAACGGACATTTGATTGGGTAGTGCAAAATCCGCATGGATTACATGCTCGTCCCGCTGCGGCCATTGTTGGTGCACTCGCGCCTTTTGACTGCCAATTATGGTTGAAAAAAGGCGAGCGCCGTGTAAACGCGAAAAGCTTAAACAGCATTGCGAAACTTGGTGTTCGTAGCCAAGAGACGATCACGCTGTGCGCACTCGGCTCTCAATCTAGTGAAGCAATCAAGGCATTTGAAGCCTTAGCTAGTGAGCACTTCGGAGAAAAAGATGCGGTTGAGCAAGGCATTATCGAACCTGAAGAAAGCTCGGATACTTTGCTCGATGATATGGCCTCAAGTCAGATTGAAGGTGCTGTTGTTGGTATTCGAGTCAATGACGGTATCGCTACTGCTCCAGTTGTCCTTTTTACTCATGAAATGCCAGCAGTGCCTGAACGTGATTTCCAAAGTGAACAAGATGAAATTGAACGGGTTAAGCGTGCGATAGGCGTGGTTGTTCAACATTTGCAGGAGCAAGCGAAGCAGCCGAAAGGGGAAATATTTTCTGCTCATAGCATGATGCTCAGTGACCCAGAGTTATGGGCATCGGTTGAGTCGCGAATTCAAACGGGCATGATAGCCGAGCAAGCTTGGGTAGAATCACTGCAAACGTTAGCCGACGAGTTTCGCCAGGCTGAAAGTCAGTACATGCGGGAACGCGAAGCTGATGTGCATGATATCGCACGCCAAGTTATGGTTGAAATGACAGGCGTAACGCCTAATGCCATCGACATTCAGGAACCGAGTATTTTGTTGGCCCGTGACCTGATGCCTTCTGATGTGGCCGGGCTTGATAAATCGAAAGTGCTTGGTATCTGTTTGAGTGAAGGAGGGAAAACCTCTCACAGTGCGATTCTTGCTCGTGCGATGGGGATTCCAGCCATCGTTAAAGCTCAGGGCTGTCTTGATGCTGTGTGTGCTGGTCAAGTGGTGACTATTGATGGCTTCCGAGGACATTTATGGTTCTCTCCTTCAGATGCCGTACAGCAGGAATTAGAAGCTCAGCAAATTGAGTGGCAAAGCATCCGACAAAGTGCACTAGCGAGTGCTCAGCAAGCCGCAGTCACCTGTGATGGTGTCCATATTCCAGTATTCGCCAATATTGGTGGACCGAAAGATATTGATGATGCACTAACATCAGGAGCTGAGGGCGTTGGTCTATTCCGGACTGAGTTTCTATTTCAAAACAGTGATGAGTTGCCGACTGAGGAAGCGCAATATCAAGTGTATCGTGATATTGCTGCCGCACTTGGCGATAAGCCACTTACGATTCGTAGTCTAGATGTTGGCGGTGATAAGCCTTTAGCCGCTTATCCTATGCCAGCGGAAGATAATCCATTTTTAGGTCTGAGAGGGGTGCGGTTGTGCCTTCAACATGAGTCATTGTTTACAGCCCAACTTCGAGCCATTCTGAGAGCCTTTCACGAGCAACCGAATATTCAATTGATGATACCGATGGTGGCTCAGGTTGAAGAAGTGAGAAAAGTAAAAGCGCTGTTGGCGCATCAAGCAAACCAACTCGGCTTGGATGCGACTCATTTGCCTGTCGGTATTATGATTGAGGTACCCGCCGCGGTATTAAATGCTGATGCGTTAGCACAAGAAGTCGACTTTTTCTCTATTGGCACCAATGATTTGACTCAATATGTTATGGCTGCCGATCGAGGCAACGCCGCCGTTGCTGAATTAGTGGACTACTTTGAACCATCGGTACTAAAAGCCATTGAACTCACTTGTGCAGCAGGCGATCGCGCGGGCATACCGGTCAGTATGTGCGGTGAGATGGCAGGCGATCCAAATGCCACAGAAACATTGCTTCGCGTGGGGTTGCGAAAATTCAGCGCCAGTTCGAGTCTGCTACCGGGACTAAAAGCGCAGATTCGTCAGTTGTCTGTTGATGTTTAATCGACATCTTGTCGTTAGTACATCTATACCGGCGTGCTTACGCCGGTCTTGCTTTTGTTGTGGGACTCACTCTTGGCTTAATACAGCTTCATTTGTTCCTGCAGCCCAAACTTATTAATTTTTCTCCATAGGGTCGTGCGGCCAATTTGCAATGCTCTCGCCATATCATGCATTTTGCCATCACACTGATTCCAAGCCTGAACGATAGCTCTTCTCTCGGCTTCTTCTAACGTGATTACTGGCGTATTTTCTGCGGTATGGCGAGAATTCAGTTTAATGTCTTCAGGAATATCGTTCAGCTTGATTAAGTTGGAACTGCGGTTCAGCAAGATTCGCTCAGTTCGGTTTCTTAATTCGGAGTTATTACCTGACCAACGAAAATTCATCAACGCTTCCAGTGCGACTGGCTCTATCGAGATCGTCACATTGTGGCGGCGTTCATAATGGCTGATAAGCTGCTGGACGAGAAATTCAATGTCTTCTTTACGCTTTCGTAGTGGTGGAATATGTAGCTCGTTCGAGGAGATTTCATAATAAAGTTGCCGACCAAATGAGCGCTGAATTACATACTCGCTGATCTCTGAAGCGGTGCTGGTAATAAGTTGAAAGTCTACGGGGATCAATCGCAAACTGTCGCTGCGGCTGACGAGCCCAGTTTTTAACAACTTAAGTAGCACGGCTTGTAAATCGGGTGACAGATATTCCACCTTTTCCAAAAAGAGCGTGCCGCCATGGGCGAGTTCAAACTTAGAGGGCATGCCTTGTCCCTCGTCGTATCCCAGAGTTTCTTTGACCAGTTGCTCTGTATTGATGGAGCGGCAGTTGAGCGTAATGAACGGCCCTTCTTTGTAGGTGCTTTCGTTATGAATCGCCATGGCGAGAGTGGCTTTTCCTACACCTTCTTCACCTGTAATTAGAATCGGTGATTTGGACTTTATGGCCCGTTTTGCCACGGTAATGACGTGCTTCATTTTTCGTGAAATAACAGGCAAAGTGCTGAATGTATAGCGCGCACTGCCACCTATTTGTTGTTGAGCAAGTTCGCGAATTTTATCGATGGGGTGCAAAAACAATAAGTGCGTGCCGTCGTTGAGTGGACGCAAGGTAATGATCGCTTCAACAAACTCGCCACGAACCTCTACCGTTGTGAGCTTGCGGTTGATGCTTGCACCCGACTCAAGACTATTGAGGACATTCGGCGGGAAACGTAAAACAGAAAAGACTTCTTTATCCAAAACCTGACTGGCTTCAATGTTTAACAAACGCTCTGATTGATGATTTACCATGGTAATACGGCTTTCTTCATCCCAGGCCAGAAGGCCATCATCCATGCATTCTAACGTTGCGTTGTGCGCACAAGTGAGGCGGTTAATGTTTTCTTGTTCCGACTGAATATGGATTTGCAAACTGACTTCTTTCGCGCTCGACGCGATGATGACTAAGTTTTCTTTCTTATAGCTCTCTGCTTTTTTGAGAAGGCATGTTGTGCCGCGTAACTTGCCAAACTGGTCGAAAACAGGCGCAGCTACAGAGGCATAAGGATGTAAGTGGCGATTGAAATGTTCTGCTGCGTAAACTTCACACGGGATATGAGTACTAATACAGAGATTGACCGCATTTGTGCCAATTTTCCCTTCAGACAGAAAACAGCCTTGTTTAATACCGAGCGCCTGCATCTCTTGTTGCATTGAGTCATGTCCCACAACAGATAGAACGCAGCCGTTGCCGTCAGTCACCATCAATAGCAGGTCTTCGTCTCCTAGCATGTCGTAAGTGTCTTCAAGTACGGTCGTGGCGCATTCGATGAGGTGCTCGTTGCGTTTCATCAGAGATGAGAAGGTAAATCCAGAGGCAATATGTGGCTTTGACCAGGTGTAAGGACTGCATTGCTTTATGCAACGCTCCCACGACTCAAGTACGGGAGTGCGGGAAAATTCTGGAGATACCCAATGGTGTTTCTGGAAAAACGCCCATTTGGTTTTAGTGTCTTCGATTGAAAGCATGCCATACCGTTTCAATACCAGCGATAGATTGGTCTGATATTACAGAGACATACGAATATGGACTGTGATGGCTTTCACGCACGTCATACAGAAAGGATACGCAAAGAAAAGAGGCTAGTAGAGAAGGCGTTCCTTGCCGGAGGTTGGGTTAAAAAGGGCTGTCCTTGCCCAGTTCATTGCAAATTTCGACAATGGCGAGCGAGAGACCTGATTTTATTATTTGTTGCTGGCGTTGAAGTTGGAGTTGATAAAACTCAAGGTCGATGTCGTCATCAGGTTCGTTGACTTCTAATTGCACCATGCCCATTTTCTTTACCAGATGTAGCTTTTTGATTGGCTCTAGAATATTTGGATCAGTGAACTCGTAGTCGGATGCATCGCTATTGAGTCGGTTTTTAAGCTTAATGATGTCTTCAATATCATGATAAATATCGTCTGGGAGTACGCCTAAGCCAAATAGGAGTTTCAAACGAACGGAGAGATCGCCCAGCGGTCCGGAGTCTTGCAGTAGGGGACCAACAACCGATTGCACGGCGAAGTTATCTTTACGAAAGATCCTTTGTATTAGCCCGTCGATGGAATCGTTGAACACATCGACTGCTGCAATAAAAAAGCCTCGTACCGATGGCGCGCTGTTTAATCGTTCAATGATCTCGGTTTCGTTGATGTTATCTGCCATATACTGAGTAACTGTTTAAAATTATATTTATGGGGAGCAGAGCTCCCCTTGATTCGATTAAAGCTGGTGGTAAATCACTTCGATTTGATCCACTTCAACACTGTCTTCAGCCAGGCCAGTGTACGTTGCTAGCGTTTTCTTTACGCCCACGGCTTTTAATGAGGTTTGTAGTTCCACCGCTTGTGGGTCGGTGTCGTTGGTGTATTTCAACGCCGCCGCGATCCCTTTCAAAAGTGTTTGATTTTCAGTGCCATACTCAATTGTACCGAGTAATGGCTTCACTAATCTATCATTTGCACCCAATTTACGAATTGGTTGTCGTCCAACGCGATCCACTTCATCCACTAAATATGGGTTGGCAAAGCGTCCTAGGATCTTTTCGATGTAAGCGTTGTGCATGTCACGGTCGAAGCCGTAACGTTTGATAAGCACTTCACCACTTTCGTGCATTGCTTGTTTTACTTCGGCATGAATGCTTGGGTCTTCAATTGCTTCACGAATGGTACGGTGCCCTTTCAAACAACCTAAATAAGCGGTAATGCAGTGACCTGTGTTTAGGGTGAACAGCTTACGTTCTACGAATGCCATTAGGTTGTTGGTTTTTTCCATGCCAGCAATGTTTGGGATGTCGCCCTTGAACTGTTGCTCATCGACAATCCATTCGCTGAAGCTTTCAACAGTCACTTCCAATGGGTCATCGTTGGCGGCTTCTGCTGGTGGTACTATGCGGTCTACCGCTGAATCAACAAAGCCAACCAACTCGTCTGCCTTTGTGTGCAGTGATTCATCCAAGTGTTTGTACACCTCACCTTTTAGGTGTGTGGTACCACGCACCATATTTTCACAGGCGATGATGTTAAGTGGCGCGTCATTGCCAGCTTCAAAACGTTTGGCGATGCCTTTCGCGATGGTTTTCGCGATGATATCTAATACGTTTGGACCGACCGCTGTGGTAACTAAATCGGTTTTGACGATGCGATCAATCACGTCATCACTGGCTGAGTTTACGGCTGTGACGTGGGTAACAGTGTCGATTTGGCACTCGGTGCCCACGACTTTCACTTTGTATTCTTGTTTGTGGCTGAGCTGGTCTACCAACGGCGCATCAACGTCAGCGAAAGTGACCTCGACTTCTGCGTCTGCTAAGAGTTTACCGATGAAACCACGACCGATGTTACCTGCACCAAAATGAACTGCGTTTTTCATAATTCTTACCTACCAATATCTGAAAATGTTGACTTACGAAACTAGGGTGAGGCCAACCGCATAGGGGGTGACAGCTGACCTCATTTGCCTCAGGAGCAAATTAAAGGAGTAATTAAGCCGCTTGCTGGCCGCCAAGGATGTTAAGAATTTCTTCTACATCGTTGGTGCTGGTTAGCTTCTCAATTGCTTCCGGCTCATCGAGCGCGTTCGTTATGGTGGTGATTACCTGGATGTGCTCATCGTTCTTAGCGGCAATGCCGATAACCAGTTTCGCGACATCGTCGTCATCTTCAGTAAATTGGATACCCGATGGGTATTGGCAGATTACAATGCCAGTTTTCTTCACGCGGTCTTTCGCTTCTACGGTGCCATGAGGAACCGCGATAGACTCGCCAAGGTAAGTTGGAACCAACGCTTCACGCTCAAACATCGCGTCTACGTATTCTGGTTCTGCGTAGCCAAGTTCAACCAATTTGTTGCCCGCAAAGCGAATGGCTTCTTCTTTGTTGGCTGCTTTCAAACCTAGGTGAATGTTCTCACGCTGGATTTGGAATACCGACGTTTGCTGTGGCTCAAAGCAGTCGTCGTTCGCCGCCATGACTGACACTTTCACCATTTGGTCGTCATTGGCTGCGGATTGGTTTTGTGCTGCCAGTAACTTGGTGACTAGCTGGTTATACATTTCGCTGTCTAGGAAGTTCGTCAATGAAATGTGGTGTGCGTTTGGAGCATGTTTACGTGCACGATCCGTTAAGTCTTTATGAGTAATCACGATATCTGCACTCTCTGGTAAGCTGTTAATGGCAAGGTTGGTTACGTGGATGTTCAGACCTGCGTCTTGAACCTTTTTGCGTAGCATGCTCGCGCCCATTGCGCTAGAGCCCATGCCCGCATCACAAGCGACAATAATGCTTTGTACTGTCGCTAGGTCTACGTCACCTTTGCTTTGGCTGTTTACCACCGCATCGTTTTTAGATGCAGATTTCATGTCTTTCATTTGTGATGTTGCTTTTTCTAGTGCTGCTTCATCACCGTCTTCTTCTGTTGACGTTTGTGTCTTCATTAGCAGTGCTGCTACGGCGAATGACACACCTGTTGCTGCTGCGATAGACGCTAGTACACCAACGATTGAACCTTTCTGAGTCATCAACAAGATTGCGAAGATTGAGCCTGGTGATGCTGGAGAAACGATACCTGCGTTAAACATAGTTAGAACGAATACGCCCGTCATACCACCTGCGATAGCCGCAAGGATTAGGCGAGGGTTCATTAGGATGTAAGGGAAGTAAATCTCGTGGATACCGCCGAAGAAGTGGATGATGGATGCACCACCTGCCGTTTGACGAGCCGTACCTTTACCAAACACCATGTAAGCCAGCAGAATACCTAGACCAGGACCTGGGTTCGCTTCGATCAAGAAGAAGATCGATTGACCAGTTTCAGACGCTTGCTGAATACCCAGTGGAGAGAAGATGCCGTGGTTGATCGCGTTATTTAGGAACAGGATCTTCGCTGGCTCAACAAAAATAGAAGTCAGTGGCAGAAGGTGCGCTGAAACAAGGAAGTTTACGCCTGCTGCCAATGCGCCTGAAAGCACTTTGACAAATGGACCGATAAGGAAGAAAGCCAAAATGGCGCACAGCATACCAATGATGCCCGCAGAGAAGTTGTTCACCAACATCTCGAAACCGCTTTTTACTTTACCGTCGATGTAGTTATCGAATTTTTTGATAGCCCAGCCGCCCATTGGGCCGACCATCATTGCACCCATAAACATTGGGATGTCGGTACCGACAATCACGCCCATAGTTGTGATTGCACCAACGACCGCGCCGCGATCGCCGCCCACTAATTTACCACCGGTGTAACCGATCAGTAGTGGCAGCAAGTAAGTGATCATAGGACCAACCATGGAAGCTAACGTCTCATTTGGTAGCCATCCGGTTGGGATAAATAGAGCAGTGATAAAGCCCCACGCGATAAACGCGCCGATGTTAGGCATTACCATGTTTGACAGAAAACGACCAAAATTTTGTATCTTGATCTTGGCATCTGGTGATATCATAACAATTCCCCGTTCGATGTTCTGATGAATATGTTGTCGTAAACGGTTCGCCAAAACCGCTTGTTTGATTGCTTAGTACCCAATCAATTTACCACACATTTTCCAATTGGAACTGACGACGGGTTTTTCGTGATCAACCCCCGCATTTCTTCGGATGAAAAGCATTTTTTAAGTGATGATGATCAATTAATTGATATGTAACTTAATAACAAAAAATGACTTTCAAATCTGTCAATAAAAATATTAGTGATCAATTCGACCTTCTGACAAATATAAAATTAAAATTCATTGTGATTAAGATCACCTTTAATTTCTTTTTCAACTCAAATTAAATACTCGAAATGATCAATGTCACATTTTGTTTGACGTTAGGTTTGATTGAAAATGTGATCTGTGACTATTTTGAGGTTTTGTGAAAGTTTATAACGTGAACGTTTGTGCGATGTTGGCGTTTTGTGGATTAAAGCTTGAGATGACTGGCCTTTTTGCGATGAGTTTAACTAAACACTTTGTTTTTAATGTCTTATGGGTAAATAACGCATCACGCTGCTCGCGTTGTGTTGTTTAGAGCGATTTTGAGCAGCGCGATACCTCCGACGACGGTTAATTATTCAGAGCTAAATACTCGCGCGCGTTTTCACTGCCCATGTAACGTGCAAGCGTTTTCTCAGGCACATCGCGTAAATCCACCATAATCAATCCATCCAGTGCGTTGTTAAACGCCGGATCGACGTTAAAACACACCAACTTACCATTCAAACTCAAATATTGGCGCAGTAATACCGGAACGCCTTTGCCTTCGTCAATTCGAGCGATCACGCGAGATAGCAACTGTAAATCTCCCAATGCGGTTAGCATGCTGGTATTCCAGTTTAAGTTGGTTTCTGGCAGTGGATTTGACGGAGTGACGTATTCGGCGCAGTCGTTGTCGTAGTGGTGTAGGGTCATCGATTGTGCCAGCAACTGACGCGCGGTATGGCTGTAATCGTTGCTGATGCTCACTGGGCCAAACAAGTGCGTGTATTCGGGATGTTGATGGACAAAAGTCGCTATGCCTTTCCAGAGTAAGAGTAGGGCACTCATGCTTTTTTGATATTGCTCGGCAATCACAGAGCGACCCATTTCAATCGACTTGCCCATTTGATCGAGAAAGCCTTGGTCATAGTTGAATAAGGTGCGCGAATACAATCCTTCTACGCCATATTTCGCCAATAATTGATCAACTAATCCAAGACGGTAAGCACCTACCATGCATTGGTTCTCACGATCCCACACAAATAGGTGCAGGTAATCATGATCGAAATGATCGATGTCTATCGCTTGTCCAGTCCCTTCGCCAACTTGACGGAAATTATGTTCTCGCAAGCGGCCAATTTCATGCAGGAGAGATGGGATCTGCTGCGCGCTGGCGCAATATACGTCGAACTCGCCACTTTGAAGCAATTGGGTTTCTGACGGTAAGCTGTGCAGCTCTTCAAGCAATTGGCCTATGGGTAACCCTGCTGCAATAGGTAAGAGATCATTGTCTGAGACCGTTTGCTGAGTGGCACTTACATCGCGGTTAAGCAGGTAGGTGTTAAGCCTCAGATAATTGACGACCTGATCATCGTTGAGGTTATTGAGTTCTTTAAACTTGATTGCTTGCCCAAAGGACAACTCAATGGTTTTTGCGCTCTTGTTGAGCAGCTCTCTTCCTAACATCAAGGTGCGTAAAAGAGGGTGGATTTTACCTGCCATGTAGAAGCGTTTTGAGTTCTGCCCACGAATGAAGACGGGAACAGTGGCGGCTTTGTTCTTACGAATTAACGCACTGACACTGCGGCTCCATTCTTTGTCTTCTAAACGCTGTTGTTTGGCATCCACTAACTGCGACACTTCACCCGCAGGGAAAACCAATAACAAGCCGCCATTCGAAAGGTGTTTGTTGGCTGCTCTGAGGGCCTTCATATTCGATTTGACGGCGTCTTTGCCTTCGAATACGTCGACACCAATAAAAAGTTGGTCGAGCTCTGGTACGGTTTTTAGGTACTGATTCGCTAAAATTTGGATATCGTCTCGTATCATCAATAGTAGCTCGGCGAGAATCACGCCTTCAACACAACCGAGAGGGTGATTCGCCACAATGACGGTTGCGCCTTGCTTTGGCACTGCGTCGAGCGAACCATGGGCAATGCGATAGTCGATCCCCAAAATATCCAGCGTAAATCGCAAGAAAGTTTTGGTATCCGCATTCACGGGGCGTTGGGCGTAGAATTTATCGAGCTGACTTAAACCTGTTGCCCATTCTGCAACGTTTTCACCAATGCCAAACGGCGTTTTACGAGGGAGACGAAAAGGGGTCGAACTATCCATATTTACCTCAGCGTACAAGTGGCTGATCGGATAGTAGAAATTACAGATGACAGTTCAGAGACAAATCCATGAGCCTTTGGTGACAAACTGGTGAAGCTTTGTTGACCAAAGGCGAGGGGATAGGGACGTATTAGCGTTACGTTTTGTCGCCAGCAAACATCAGGATACTCAGAGAGTTGAGCGTTTCACCGAGACTTTCTAGTGAGCTCAAGACCTGTTTGGTCGGCTCATTGTCTAGCAGAATGCGACCATCAAAGCGTTTCCCTTCGCATTGATCTTCATCGCACATACCCGCTTGGGGTTCTTGTGTTGAGTTGTCATCCATTACTAAGTCGTCAGTACTCAAACAAGCCGTTGAGACAAATAATCCGCTCAGAACTACCAGCCATTTTATTTTCAACATAATCTTAAAACTTACAATAAAACGCCGTTCAATTGTAATTTATTCTATTTACCATTTCGAACGATATGACAAAAACTTGGCTTTAGGTCGCCATTTTCTGGCCATAGTTGAGCTATGTTATCGATACGACGAATTGTTACTTTTGGCGAAATTAGGGGGATGAATGGAGAAGATTTCCAATAGAGCGTCAATATGGCTCGGGCTGTGTCTGATAATTGGTTTAGGAGTATTGGGCTTTTTTATTCAGCAAACGGCAGTCAAATACAAAGCCTATGAACGAGTGGTAACGGTAAAGGGATTGTCTGAACGAGAGTACTCTGCCGATACAGTGATCTGGCCAATTCAGTTCACCTTAGCGAGTAATGATATGGGGGCTATGTTTGATGACATCGATCAGCAAACGCGTTTGATTCTGGATTTCTTAAGTGCCAAAGGGCTCCCTGAAACGAGCGTTTCCCTTTCTTCTCCTGCTGTCATTGACCGAAAAGCACAGCAATACGGGAGTGAGCAAGATATCGAGTTTCGTTATTTAGCCTCGCGGACGGTTACGGTTTATAGTCAAAGTGTCGATGTGGTTCGAGCGGCAATTAATGAGATTGGTGAGCTAGGAAAACAAGGCGTACTGCTGAATCAGGACCCGTACGCGAACCGCATTGAGTACAGCTTTACTAAGCTAAATGATGTAAAGCCAGACATGATTGAAGAGGCGACCAAAAACGCCCGCGAAGTGGCGCAAAAGTTTGCCAAAGACTCACAGAGTTCACTGGGTAAGATCAAACGTGCCACGCAAGGGCAGTTCTCGATTTATGACCGAGATAGCAACACGCCTTACATTAAGAAAGTACGAGTGGTCTCAACAGTTCAGTATTACTTATCGGATTAAAATAATAGTCAAAAAGCCGCTCATCGTGTGAGCGGCTTTCGATAAGACGAGAGCTATAGGATAGGATTAATATCTTGCTCTGTATGCTCACCTTCGACCACATCAACAGGTGTGTAATGTTGATAAATCAGGAAGCCATCTTCTGATGTTTCATGGTTATCTGGTGTATCAACATACGTGGTACAGGTGTACCCAATACTGTAGGTGCCTGGGCCAATGTAACCAAACTCGTAGCTGTAGGTTGTATTACCTTCTTCGTCTTGCGATTCATTCACGTTAGCTACTGCAATTGGCGCTTGGAGTGGTTCCATCGTGCCCATATCGCCCATGGTTGAGCGATCCATCGAACCTGCGTAAAGATAGACTGAGTGAACGGCAGGAACGTCATTTATTGCATTTGATGCTGCACTGTCTGCTTCACACGCTTGATACTGAATTTCGCTGACTTCACCACCGATATGACCTGATTCTGATGCGTTTACTAAGCTTACCGCATTAGAGTTCATGTTCATGTAATCTTTGCCTGTTGGATCTGCCAGGCCTTTACGCAAATCAAACTCGACAACATAGCTATTATGACCAGTATGAACTTTTACATACTGACCTTTTTGCGAAAACTTCAAGCGACCTTGATCGCTCGTATCTGGTTTAAAACCAAAACAGCTGCCTCGGCTAGGCACAACTAAGCCTTTGATGTTGCCGTCTGTCTTCTCTACGTATGACAGCGTTGTATCGTTTAATTGTTTGCCGTCTTTAGCGTACACACACATAGCATAATCACCAGGAGCGATGTCTTGCTCGCTAATGATCGTTTTAGCGTTACTTCCCTGATATTCCATTAGATCAACTTGGTGTAGTGCTCCATTGTCACTAACATCTAACAGAATATGTTCTCCAGTTTGTTCGCCAGTTTCTGGGTCAAATGGTACAAGGACAACATCTTTAAACGCTAAGACAACTTTGTTGGCATCGTCGACAGGCGCATCGGAAACGCTGAGAGAAAAAGTGGCTGCTTCTGTATCGGATGAAGAGTCGTCGCTACCACAGCCCGTCAATAAAAGACCGCCTGAGATGGCAAGTAAAGGGTAGGTATATTTTTTCATTATGACCTCTTGTTTACACTGCTGATAAATGTAAAAGGCTAGTCTCAAAGTCGAGAAATGATGTCATTGTATTGTGATAGAGAGGTCAATCTTCAATGGCGCTATATACAAGTCCTTTTTTATAAAACTAAGTTCTTAACTGTGATGAGGGGAGTTTGATGATAGTCAAGCTGGCTTCGTTCTTATGAGCGTAAGTTAGTATGACTTATTGCTAGAAGGAATTAGTATCATGGCATACAAGCACTTTATTAGAGAACTACTGGGTTTAGCGATTGTTGTCTCTGTCGTCTTTGGCGTATTAGGCGTGATGTTAGAGCTCTTTGCACTGACGGCACTTTGGGAGCATCAGCAAACGATAGCCGATGTTTTCTTCCATGAATCTCTCTACTTCATCGTATTTTTAATCCCACCATATTTCCTCTGGAAGTTGATTAACCGTCCTGAATTGGTTTCTGCTGACCAAGCTTATTTGGCAATGAAGTTAGAGGCTGAAAGTCGACAATGAGTCGATTTAGTGAGTAATGAAAAGAAGAGGCTATGAGAAAAAATTAGCCTCTTTTCTATCTGATTCGTGGGCAAAGTATTCGTTGCTTTATTGATTAAAAAGCTGCTTCTATTGTGCCTTTGAACGTACGATCGAGATAATCACGAATTGCTTGAGATTGGTAAATAGAAACGAATTTTTTATACGCTTCATTATTTTTGTCTGCGTCACGAGTAGCGATGACCATGACGGCCAGCGGTGCGTCTTTTGCTTCAAGATAGATACTTTGTTTCTTCGGGTCTAAACCAGAAGACATTACGTAGTTCATTGTAATCGCAGCCGCGTCTACATCATCCAATGTTCGTGGTAACTGGGCGGCATCTACCTCGACGAATTCAAACGACTTTGCGTTTTTTATGATATCAGTTAGGGCGGCTTTATGGCCAACCCCCTGTTTCAGCTCAATTAAACCTGCATCGGCGAGTAGCAACAGACCACGACCACCGTTAGTTGGATCGTTTGGAATTGCTATGCGTGCATTGTTTGGAAGCTCTTGCAATGAGCGATACTTGTTAGAATAAAGTCCCATGCGCATCAGAATGGATTGACCAATCGACACTAATTGGGCGTCATGACTATTGTTGAAGTTGTCTAAAAATGGTTGGTGCTGATAGCTGTTAATGTCGATGCTACCATCGCTAAGCGCGGCATTGGGTGTCACGTAATCAGAAAATTCGATGATTTCTACATTCAAGCCTTGCTTCGCTGCTTCCTTCGCTACTGCTTCAACTACTTGAGCATGAGGCCCTACGGTTGCTCCCACTTTAATGACAGAGTCATCTTTTTCTCCACAAGCACTTAAGCCAACTACTGCCGTGAGGACCAAAGCTAGTTTCTTTAGGTGACGAATACTTTTCATTGTAACTCCATTTTTATTTTAGACGTCCATACGTTTACATGTCCATCCTATCAGAAGTCGAAAAAGGGTCAATGGTTTAAATAGCGAGCAGACATTTTGTTTCCACGACTATATAGAAAGCTTGGTAAGAAGCGAAAAGAAAGAGAGGGTAGAATCGAGGAAGGTAATAAGTTTGAAGTTGTTGACGAGATGAGCAACGAATTACTACACCCACAACTGTACCCAAAGTCAGCAGACACAAAAAAGGCGTAGCAGGTACTAACCTGCTACGCCTTTCGAAATTTGGTGGCCCCTCGCAGACTTGAACTGCGGACCAATCGATTATGAGTTAGCCACTAATACAGAGAGTCTAGGTAAACCGAGGTAAGTTTAGTGTAATTAAAAATAGATTAAAGCATTTACTAAACAGAAGTTTAGCGTAGTTTACGTAAATTAGTCAAAACTAGCGACTGTACCGCTATTGTACCTTTCTCGTGCACTTGTAGAGGCCGTTATTGTTTCTACAAGTGCTCAAAACCTGCATTCAAAAGCTAGAGCTTTTCGAAATGCTTCTAACTTATTTATAGGTAATGAAATTATCACCAGAGCTGTATATAAAAACAGTGTCATGTTATTGTGTTTAGCTTACGTTCAATGTCAGATGTTTAAAAGCAGTTCCTCTTTTGTAATGCTATTTGATACTGAACAGTTTAAAATTCACGGTCATGAAGTTTTCTTGAGAGTCATATATGAAAGCACTTCTTTCGATAAAACCTGAGTTTGTTGAAAAAATCCTTTCAGGTGAAAAATTAGTTGAATACAGAAAAGCTGTTTTCAAGCGCCCGGAAGTTAAGTCGGTAGTCATCTACTCAACGATGCCTGATGGTCTGATAGTTGGTGAGTTCGAGATTGGTCAGATCTTGGCAAAGCCTCCGGAAGAGCTTTGGGAGCAGACTAAAGATGTCTCAGGTATCAACAAACAGTTTTTCGATGAATATTTTACAGATCGTGATGTCGCTTATGCTATCGAGATCAAAAAGTTGAAAAGATATGCGACACCAATCAATCCTTATGAAAAAGAGGAAGGTTTTAAGGCTCCTCAATCATTTAAGTACATAGAACCGTCATCTGAGTTATGTATTAATTGATATGACTAAAGTTCAGTATGCTGGTGGGTAAAATGAAAAAAGTAGTGTTCGTATCAGGTGTACATGGCTCAGGTAAAGGCACTTTGTGTCGCTCTTTGAATGACCTGTCATGTGTCAAAAGCTACTCAGCAAGTGACTTGATTAAAAATAATTCAGATTACATTGAAGACAGTAAGCTTGTAGATAATGCAGAAAAAAATCAAGCGGCCTTAATTCGAGGCATTTCTTCTCTGAAAGAAAAAAAGTTTCTGATAGATGGTCATTTTTGCCTACTCAACAATGATATGGAAATCGTTGACATTGATTATGCCGTTTTCGATGCAATGAATATTTCGTTAGTAGTTTTTGTTGAATGTGATCCTGAAGAGCTTCGACGTCGTTTGATATTGAGAGATAATACAAAATTTTCCGTCGAGCTGCTAAGCTCTTTCCAAAATGCGGAACTTGAACGGGCTAAAAAATTTTGTTTTGAAAGGAATATTCCTTTGATTAAACACTGCTCTGGGCAAGATAATGTTTCACTTATTTTAGAAAAAATTGATAATTTGTAATAACTAAGGATGTTCAATGGCTAGTAGTTTGGGTTTCTGGTTAGACAAAAAGGACTCATATAGTAACAATGGTAATTTAGAAATTAATTCTGAACTCCATATTAATTATTGGGTCTTGCCTAATGAAGGAATAAACTACTTAGATATTGGAGTTAAACTAACAAATAAACCTAATACAGGAAATATAGAATCAAAAATAAAAAGTATTGTATTTTATCTTCCATTTGAAAAGAAACACATAGAATATGATTCAGAGTTAGGAAATGTTGTATGTTCTGATCATGAGCTTTTGTCCGCAATCTTTAACAGCTATGTCACTGAAACTTCTTACATAACAGGTTCTGGTATTCATTCCATATCTTTACCTGATAATAAGAAAATGAAATTCTATACCCAGATAGATCAAGAAAATGGGGATGGAGTTAAAGGTGTTAAAATTAGTGAGTTAAATGATAAGAAGGAGAAAGGCGTTCAAGTTACTTTTCCTATGGATTTGTTTAATACCGAGTTAGAATCTAATGTGCCTATATACTTTAGATTTAGGATAAAAATATTAGACAATAAGGCCATAAATAGAATATCTAATGTTACAAAGTCAAAAGCCCCTACTATATTGGGAGATTTTTCAAAAATAGAAGTGATAGATTTTAGAATAAATGAAGCAAGAAATCTTCCATATAAAATAAGAAAGAAGGTTATCGATTTTCAGTCTATAAATGTTATTCATTTCTTTTTGATTCGTGAGGCTACATCAGAGTTCAAAGTGTCTCACTCAGATTATAAACGTTGTAGGCTGTTAGAGACAGAACTTTGGGATAAATATTTAGGTCTCAAAGATACAAAGTCACAAAAGCTAATTTATCATTGGAAACAGAAAACTGTAGGAAACATTTCTGATGATAACGAGGATTGTGGCTCTAAATCAGAACTATTTATTAATCACTTTTCTGCTTTTGCTAAATTCTCTTCAAATACGATACCCAAAAGAGCCGCAGTAATTGTATTGCTACTCTCTATTATTATAGGTATAGCCTCAGGCTTAGCTACTAACTACATATGGAATGCAACGAGTAGTAGCATGCTTGTTGATGAAAAATTACAAAGCTATGATGTGAGTATACCAAAGCAGTCTGCATCAAATATTACATGTAGCATGTACTGGCCAACCCCGAAATCAGAGAATTTATTGTGACAGGTGTAATAATAAAGCCATCATTTAAAATAGAGTTAGTAGAAAAAGACTTTGATGTATCTAAGATAGCCCCTGCTCTTAAGGATGTGGCTCCACTATATCCTAATTTTAATGTATGGTTTAATAATAAGTTTTTGAGAAACTTTTATATTGGAAATAGAGATGTATTAGTTGCGCATAATGGTCAAGAGATCTGTGGTATTAGTTTGCTAAAGAAATCTTTAGAAGAAAATAAAATATGTACTTTTTATATTATGCCTAAGTTTAAGGGTAGAGAACTTGGAAGTAAATTACTCGAGAAGTCATTGAACTACTTTGATGATAATGAGGTTCTAATTTCTGTTTCTAATGAACGTCTAAGTGAACTATATCCGACTCTTAGCTCAAAAGGTTTTGTCTTAGATAGTTGTGTTGAGCATATGTATCGAAATGAAAATATAGAACATTTCTTTAAAGCCAAATAGAAAGCGCCATATTATAGGCGCTTTCTATGTAATTAAAATAGTATCTTTTTATCTAACTCTGATAAATCTATGATACTTTCAAACTGCTTATCAGATAGGCGCATTACACCCCAATAATCATTGCGATCTAGGCCTGCGATATCGGCTAGTGCTTTTCTATTTGGTCGTTTTGGCAAAGCAGCATTGTATGTGAAGTTAATTACATATATATATTGCTTTTCTCTATATATTTTTCTAAGCTCTTTTTCTGTAAAAACACTAAATTTAATACATTCATCGACAAAGTTATCTTCATCTTTGTACTTATGAATTGTATGAACATCTTCGACAACACATAGTGAAGTGGCTACGCTTCTGTGTTCTGCAGGACCTTGATTATCGTTAGTTCTATAGATTACAACGACGTCACCACGATTAAATTCTAAAACTCCTTTCATTTTACAAATGTAAATTTTATGGATGCTATTGGAGTGAGATATGTCTTTTACAATATTGTTGGATTCATTATGTAACTTAGAGTCAGGGAACAGCTTTGTATGAAAGTTTGGGTAGATACTTAGTAAATACTTTTTGTTATCGCTAGTATTGATGAATGGATAGTCTTTATCAACATCACCGATTTTTTGGCTTAAATCTCGTAACAATACATCTTCGACTCCATTTTTAGACGGTTTCGTGCCATACTTTTTAAAACCATACTTCTCGAACAAAGATACTAAGTACTGGTGCTTATCTCCAAACACAGTTACATAAATATCATCAACTTTTGGGTCGTTTGCTAGAGCGTAGTCGAAAATTTTCTTTAAATATCTATCTCCACGGCGTGTTTGCTGTGGGTTAAACTTAAAAGTCCCTACTTTCATATGCTGAGTGTTTGGAAGCAGTGGTACCGTATCGTCTCCAGGGCCCTGTTCAAATTTACAATATAAAAATCCTTCGATGGTACCTGCGGTGTTGTATAGGACTAGAGCGTTATTGTCAGATTTTTTTTTGAACCAATCTGAAAACTCTTCATAATCCTCTTTTAAAGTTTTAAAAAATGCATCTTCAAGGTTTATATCTGCAAAGCGTTGGATTTTTAAGTTGTCCATGACTTCTCCTAGCCCATGTTGGAACGTCAATTTTTAAGAGTGCTTTATATTTAGTGAGGATTATCTTTCCTCTCGAATTTTACTATCGCATCTTTGCCTTTATGATTGTTTAGTTGCTAGTCATCATACTTGACGAAAAATAATAAGGTTAGCATCATGCTTTCCTGATCTTTGTGACAAACACCCCTTTTACTTATGGAGGGATAGTAATAATTACTAATTGAAGTTGTCTTTACGCCAGTGACCGCGCTGGTCTTCCTGTTTACGTCTCCTCAGTTCCTCTCTGGCCCATTTTGAAGACTCCTGCATATCTTTCCTCAAATCTTCAAGTTCAGTATTTGTGAGGCGCCTTGGCGGCTCTGTATTGGGTTCTTTTCTTTTCATGTTACCTCCATTGATCAAGTTACGTTGATCTCAGTGGTTTAATTCATTCCCTTCCTGGTGTTCAAACCATCATCTCACCATATGCACTAATGCTCAATAAACAACCTATGTTGACAGCAGGTGACTAAGTTACCAATGAGGGAGTCCAGAGGGGCTTGCCCCTTTGGGCATAGCGCAGCGTAAACTTTCAAAATCTAGTTTAAAAAATTTATTCATGGCGAGGTACGAGACATGAATAAATAAGTGATAGCTCTTAACCTTTAGGTTAATGAAGTAACCACTTGTTATATCAGCTCCTTTTATCAACTCTCACTTTGTTGTTTAACTACCTCTATATTGAATTGATGCCGCCTTAATATCTAATGAGCGCTATGGTATTAGGAGGAAGAAGGAGCATTTACATTAACAAGTTGATGGAGGTTTGAGCAATTATGTAGGGATGTATGCTTCAGGCGTGAGGAATCGCCCAAAGCTAATTGGCTTAAAGATAAGAGGTGGTTACTGGAATTGTGGGGATCTGTCGTCGAATGAAATTAGCGCAGTATCAAATTGGCCTCGCGCAGAGTTAGTTTGTGTACTTTCCTCTGTTATCGCTCGGACTCGTTTCTTTTTCGCTAGTTTACTAGCATAAGTTGGCCAAACATTACAACGACCGGACTTTTTCAACCGTTCCAAGGCGTAGTTCCTCTGCTCGTCAAGCCAGCCTGATTTTAAGTTAAGTTCTTTCATTAACTTCATTGTTAGCCACTTTAATCCAGCTGTGCCACGTATCTGACCTTCTTGGTTACGAATATCCATGTTGGCGCTATTAAGGTAGCCAGCTTGAGTCAGTTTATCGATATAACGAAACCAGGTAGATTCGGGCATTACTTCGTCATACATTTTTTCGTATCGTTTAATCATTGCTCTATGTTTGACAGGATCATTAAACGTAGCCTTTGGTACTCCAATGCGGAACGTTGCCCAATCCATATAAGTGATTAAAACAGTCAGTACTCGAAAGGCTTTGATTCTCACACGGCGCTGCATATCTCTATGGGGGCTAATCAATGAGTTTAGTGATTTAAGGACAAAAGGTTTATCTTGAAAGTGCTTTAATTTATCGATGAGGCGACGCGTCGCCTCAGGTACACTCCTTTGCTTCACGACTCGTAAAACAATACGTACTTCAGGAGAGTAGCCTTTGTTTGCTGTCGTCTTTGTGTTCTTGCGTGACATGATATCAGTCCTCACAAGATATATGGGGTAGGGTGAAAAATGAGCACTTTATATCTTGAAAGCGTGCACTATAATGAGTAACTGTCATGTTATACCTCTATGGAAGGTGTAATGTGAAAATGTGGGCCGGTGTTGCGAGCACCGGCCTATGTGTCTTGATTATTTGCGTTACTTGAACGGCCAGTCTCTGGTTTTGTTGGTTTGCTTATTTAACGACATCATTCCTCGATACGCCTTGTTTGCCACTTTGTTTTGAACCCCTTCCAGGACGTCAGCTAAACGATAAAGCTGCTTACTGTATTTGGTTGAGTGTGCCCACTGACCAGCAAAATAAAATGCGAGCATCACCAGGAACATGACTGCGAAAAATGCTCCAAAGTCTGTCCAGTTTTGAGGTGGGAAATGCAAATCCATTGTGATTCTCCTATCTGATTTTGTGTGAAGGCATCATTAAATGTCTTCTTGGTTACTTTGAGTTTTGATTGTTTCAGCCAAGCGGCCTCCCGCAGTTTGACTGATACGGTTACGTGCAATATCTCCAATACCTTTAGCTAGGTTTACTCCTGCCCCTGCTGCAATTCGTCCTGCTTTAGCCGTGGATGCGACAACGCTGTTTGAGTTCATTTGCATTCCTGATGCATGGGCGAAGGGGGTGTCACCTGTGCCAGGGTCTTCGGATGTTGTAGAAGAGTCGCTACCAATAGAGCCTGTCATTGAATCGAGCATTTCAGAATTGGACGCTGCCTTGAACGCAGCTTGCAGAGCCGAGGCTCCTCCCAACGTTCCCATAGCTGCACCAGCAGCCATGCCACCTGTAGCCATTGCGGCTCCAGCCATCGCGCTAGCACTCACATTTCCTGAGCTAGTAGCAGATCCTGAGCCTGGTATTAAGCTCGCGACTACATTGGGTACGGAGTGAATAAGTAGCATTAGAACTACGGATACTACGAAAATAACCAGTAGTTCTTTCATTGAGGTGTTTGCTGACAGCTCAGCATAAAAACTATCCATAATTGACATAGCGACGCCGATCATTAACGTCATAGTCATAAGCTTTAAGGCAATGCTGAGCACACTACGAAAGTAATTGATGGCAATATCAGAGGTCCATTTTGAGCCTCCAAACCCCAGTACAAAAATTCCAGCATAAGTAAGAACCCAAGCGGAAACTAAAGACAGTAAGACATTGGCTGCTACAACCGTCATACAAACCAAAATTAACAAGGTAATAATGAAAATTGCTAAGTTATCAAAGGGGCTTGTATAGCTATAGGCTTCGCTCGATTTTGTAATAATGTCGAAAGCGATGCTGATCGGCTCTGATGGAGTTAGCTCACGAGGTAATCCTGCTGCTTGAGCGCCAATTATTCTGAGTGAATCTATGATAGAAGCGGCAAACTTAGGACCGTTTCTAAGCAGCCATAAGAAGAAACCGAAGGTGATAATGAAGCGGGTAAACTCGGCAAAAAACTCTCTTATATCTGCCTGTTTTAGTAATAGATTCCCTCCTGTCCATACAAGTGAGATTGTCCCAAGCAACCAAAACAACCAGCTTGCATGATTAGTTATCACGCCTGCCCAAGAGCTGCTCACGGTCAGAAAGTGAACTGCAACTTCATCTAGTACACCGTTAGTTTCGATTGTGGCATTAGCGGGTGTTGAAATTATGGCTAGCCACGAGAGAGTGAATAATCGAAATATCATCATTAGAAACCTTTATTTTGGCTACGTTCTGTTGGCGTACCCATGTCCCATAAGCAACTTTCCGACTGCGTTGAGTCGGATGACTCACAATCAATTTTTCCTACGTCTGTGGGCTGTTCACAGCCACTTAAAAGTAATAAGCAGCTGAGATATAAATGCATCGATATGAGTGTTCTCATGGCTAAAACTTCCTGTTTTTCGAACGATCTGTAGGTGAGTCAAAATTAAAAAGTTCTTCATGTGCAGCTTGGTGTCGGGCTTTCTGATCGGTTTCGGCTTGTATTTGTGTCGCGACAGCGTTGTATTGAGCGGTCATCAGACTACGTATCTGTAAGAGTTGACTGCTTTGTTGGCTAGCAAATTGGTTCGCATATTGAATCGCTTCTAGTTGCCCCTCGGCTCCTTGAGCTTGTCGTTGTAGCCTTTCTAATTGCTTGGCGTCGTTTTGTAAGGCGTTAAATTGCTGACTAATCCCCTTGATTGCTGCTTTACTTGCAGACACTTGTGACTCGGAGGAAATTCGGTGACTTTCCTTCATAGCAGCCCACTCTGTATCACTGCATCCTTGAGCTGAAAAACACGGAGAGTTACGGTAATAAGAAATGTCTTGAAACTTACCAAGGTAGCTATCTAGGCTACCAAGTTGGTTTTGATAGTAGGCGAGTGTATTGGTCGCCTGGTTAAGCTCATTTATCGTCGCTTGAGCTTGGTCCCAGATGTACGAAGCTGGTGCCACTGTGTTTTTTAGTTGGTTTTCATACTGCTGAAGTTGCGTTTGGTATTGTTGGATTTGCTTTGCGGTTTGGGTTACCGACTCCATTGCGGAAAGTATGTTGTGAGGCAGATTTAGGCCATCAGCGACTGGAATCCCCGACCAAGTGGGACCAACATAACTCCAAAACATCCCAATAGTTAGGACGTGAATTTTAGCCGCTAAAATTTTCCTTCTAAGTTTCATTGCGATTTCCTTAACTGACGGTGTGAAGTGTTTATCGACTTCGACTTTTTCTAGATTGTTTTTCTTGTTTCTTTGCCATTTCAGCTATCAAACGAGCTTTACGCTGTTCGTATGCTGAATGTTCTTGAATTTGTGGCTTCTCAAATCGCAGAACAGCAAGCTGAGAGAGAGTACTGAGCTTATTTCGCCTAATTATTGGGGGAGCCTTGCCAATAGGTGAGATATCACGACGCTGGTTGTTCCTCGTTACATCTTGATTGGAAGAGAGTAATGAGAGCCGCCTTTGCTCTAATGCTTTATCGCTAAAGGTCATAGGTAGGCGGGTATCAACCGCTGCACGAACCACGTAAGCCTTAAATGTAGGGGAGCCGTCAACGCTGATTTGGTTGCCATATCGTGCCATTGTGATTTTTAGTGCTTGGACTATGGATTCCTTATCCGCTTGGCCCGATACCTGAAGACGTTGACCATCATCACGTATTGCTCCGTTTTTGGAGCGAAACAAAATGGTTCCAGTTTTGGTAATAGAATCAATAACGCTTGTGAAGTTTGTTTGTTCTTGTCCATTGCCTTGTAGAGTGTTGCCGTCTAGCGTTTGTGCTGCTTCTCTTGCTCGCAATGCGGCCAAAGCGTTCTGGTCACCCTGATGGGCTTGATGTTTTAACCAATCGGCCCAAGTTCTTTTGCTATAAGTTTTGTAGATTGCTTGGCGATCGTTTTGGTATTGCTGTTGAGCTAAAGCGAAGTTCTTTTGAAGTGCTTGGCTGGATTGGGCATACAGTAAGCGCTTAGTAAACTTACCGCTATTGGTGAGTTTTATTGCCATGCGACGTACTTTGCCTTGCTTCTTGGCATTTAGAACTTGCTGATTTTTCTTTTGACGAAGTATCTCTAATGCGGTGGCTCTATTAGTTGCAAGGCTCTTTTGCTCTTTCTGATACCTAGTGTAAAGCTCCGTTGTATCTATTCGAGTCTGAACAGGTTTTTTTTGGTAACTGCGTTTTGAGCTGGACTTATTATTAATAGTTTGGTGTGGCTGAAATGCGCCGAAGCGGGACTCCAACTTTGGTTTGGATAAATTGCGATCCAACGTACTAGCCTTTATCGTGACTCCAGTGTCAGATGAAATCACCAAACCATTGCCTTTTGCTGAAAGTGTTAATCCGTTTTGGCATAGAGTCGCGTGTAGCTCAGACCATGTTTGAGCGGCTTTTATTTCGTTTATACACTCACGCTTAATCCATCCAATTAGGCTTTCAATACCGGAGTGACGTTCCATATCAGCAGCGCGTGCTGCACTGCGATTTTGATTGGGGATGTGATTGTCTTGTTGTAGTCCAAATGCTTTTTCTAATCGTTCACATTGCTCTGCAAGCGTACGATGTGAATAGTACGGCTCATGAATGGTATGGCGTGATGGATGAATCTTATTGATCGCCACGTGAACATGCAGATTGTCAGTATCATTGTGAACGGCACTGATACGTTGGTGTTCACCAAAACCTAAACTTTCACATATACGCTCTTCGATTTTAGAAAGAACATCAGAATTAACTTGTTCTCCAGCACGGAAGCTAATAATCAGGTGGTAAGTCTTATCACCTTTCGCTCTAGTATTTGTTTGCTGAGTGGCCAATACCTCGCAGATCGCATCTCTAATTGAATCTGCATCGCAGTTAGTCAGTCGCACCTGACCTAACCGATGTTCTTTGCTTTGGGTATCAGTGAGGTAACGGACTAAGCCTGAAAAATCGGACTTATTCGATGAACGCATTGGGATGTGTTTAGCAATCATGGCTAGGACCTTTGACTAAGAATAGATTCCATGAGCTCGCTCATCTGAGCTTTGGTTGAATCGATGTGATTTAATACTGCTCTAATGGTAGGTGTGCCGATTTGAGCGGCCTTAGCATCATTAGTTAGCCAAAGCTTTAGTAACCCACCAAGTCTGCCAAGATCACCATTAACTCTAACTAGTTCACGTACTTGCTCTGCATCAACGACACTTTTCACTTGGCGTCCTTGTCCAATTCGTCGTAGATAGGTTGAAACACTGAGACCAGCTTGTTTGGCATTAACCTCAATCGCTTCACGTTCACTAGGTAGGCAGTAGACTTTAAGAGGACTTGTGTTCTTCCTAGTGACTTTTTCTTCATGCTGCATTACGTGTTCTCCTATCGAATCTTCTATCACTGAATTGATCCCGCAGGGCAGGATTACCGTTGAGCGCCGCAGGTGCGAATAAGGGAAGTGAAGAGTCATCGCTATGCTTGCATAGTGGGACTCCTTCACACATCCTGCCCGCAATATCGCCCACATCAGTTATCAATAAAGGGAGGCGCTACCGCACTGTTATCACGCAATTGCGTAGGAATAGACGCAAAATGGCGCGAAAAAGGCCAAAAACAGACAAAGTGGCATGGCAGTTGTGCTCTAGTTATGCTTTAACTGCGATATAGCTGCGTATGCACAGTGTTTGAATATATTCATATCAAGTCCTCTTTATTTGGCTGGGAATTAAAAGAAAAACCGTTTATGTCACGAGAGGTTTTCTGCTTTTCTGATTTCTCTTTTTCGGGGGGAGTAGCCACTGAGGTTTGTGTGATGTATTCCTTCACATAACGCAGGAAAGTCTCGTAGCGAAATGCGATGAGATTTCTTTCTGTTAGGTAAGTCCAAATAGTTTTTAAGTTGTAACCAGCGTTAATTGCTTCCTCTACATCGGTTTTAACGCCAAGAAAAGTTGCAAGTACTTCTTTCTTATTTGGAGGACGGTTGTTTTGTTGTCTTTGAATAACCCAAGCCTGTAGTTCTTTCACGTAATTAGACATATCAAGCCTCCATGTATTGGGAAGATGCTTGGTCAATCAAATTAGCTATATCGGAAACTTTAAAGTAAACACGTCTACCTATTTTGACTCGGTTTGGCTTGAGTTGATTTGCTAGTTCACAGTTAGTCCTAAGAGTAATTCTAAATCCTTCAGGGCTGCGATGTAGGATCTCCGCAACTTGAGAAAACGAAAGCAGCGGTGAATTTCCATATTTACTGTATAACCATTCTTCAGTCGTCATTTTGATCTCCTTAGTGGCATTTTTCATGTCTGGAATTACTGCTATCCAGTGCTCTTTTTAACAACGAAGTCTTACACGATTCTTGGTGACATAATTTAGATAACCATAAGATCGATTTGTCGTCAATTGCGCTTAAATTCTCTTAAATTACTTTAACTTCGCGTAATTTCGACAAAGTATAGCTATACCTTTGGTGTTGGATTTTGTATTTTTTAAATGTTTTTAGTGAATTTTTAGCCGCTAAAACGCACCGGGCTGAGGTATTGATTTCGGTATATCGAAAATAAACCTCTTATTAATGGTTATGTTTATTTAGTGGTTTGTTTTTATTGGAAATTAAAATCGTCACTTTTGTAGATTTATGGGGTGGTGACAGGTTGTGTATATTAAGTCTGGGGTGAAGTAGGTGAGTTGATTGATACTGTTAGTAGAGAAAGAAAGGTTGTTGTTGTAAGTACATAAAGTTATTAACCTAATTTTTTTATTGCTAAATGTTCTAACTCATTATGGTGTTTGTGACATTTATGAGAGGTGTCTAGCGAGAACCTTATTGACATTTGAGGGGCGATTTATTGACACTTGGGGGGCGGTGATTACAAGGAAGTTATTTTTTATCATATGGTTATGTGGTTTCTTTACCCTTTAACCATAATAATAACCTATTATTAGAGGTTAAAATTAGCGACATTATCGTAAGGAAATAAAGATTGTCGTTTTTTGCATACGTAGGATTATGCGGTTTGCGCAGGCGGTACCGTATAGAAAGCGTTATATAATTGAGGCATTTAATGGAAATTTGTCGAATTGAAAGCGTAGACCAGTATATCGAGTCATTTTGTGACTATATCGATGATTATCGCCGAAATTTGAATAAGCAGGGTATTTGGCTTTTTCTTGCTACGCTAGGTATCTGGAGTGTTGAACCTGTGTACCTTCAGCAAGTCGCAATGTTTATTACCTTTACGATATTTTCGTCAAAGTTGTTTAAAGAATGGAAAGAAGAAGGTGCCCATTTCACATTTAAATCCGCAGCAGAACTTGTCGAAAATAAAATTAACTGCTTAGCAAATGAAAGTGAGAGGGAGTTTTTCCACCAAGTTTTCGCTCTTAAAAAAGAAAGGAAACTCAATGTAATGCTAGCTCTCAAAGAGACCTATGTGTACGTCCTGACTTTCTTGTTTTTTGTAATGTGTTACTTCGAAATGTTCCTATGGAAAATTATATAACGTTTAAGGTGTTACGATACTTTTTCTTATCTGAACTGATGCCACTAAGTCATTTGAGCTAAGATGGTTTTGTCCAGCCCCTTCACTGTAGGGGCTTTAAATTCTTGCAATTTCTAACACATGGTCTTTCTATATCAGAGGGCACTAGAAAATAGTTTCGATTTTTATGGAAATAGACAGATAGATTTCGTTCGACTCTTCTTGGGTGGGTAGTTTAATAAAATCAATGCTATGGATTTAAAAAGGATGACATAATGAACTCAATGTACATCTAGAAAAGGGGGGAACTATTTTGGGTGACCTGATAACGAAACTTGGAACTCGAATTTTAATATCAGATAAATCTAAGCGAATTCAAGGACTGAGGAAAATTGCTGAACCTCTTTCAGAACAGCACATTCAACAAGCTGCCACAAAGTTCGACACTGTGAACGGAGAGACAAGCTCTTTTAAAGATTCTACTAATTTCGATGTGATCATTGATACCAAAAGGTACCCGCCAAAGGCCATACTCGGCATAGCACTGTCAGATTATTATGGCGTAGATATTCTCCCAGAACACTTTTCGGGTGGTGAAAAGAGTAGTTGCTTTCGGATACTCTGAGACCTTGGCTTTGAAACTGTTGATAAAGAGGGGACTAACCCTAAACGTGAAAACGAAGTATTTGATTACTCTAGTTTTACGGTTGGAGAATTGCACACTAAGTTAGAAGCATTTGAGCGTGCAGGTGTTTGGGTTCCTAATCATGCTCGTGATATTCCAGGGCCAACCAGATTTAGCAATTGTGTTGTTTGTTACTCTGGAGAAAGAACGCAAAGAGCTTGAGCATAAGTACGACGATAAGTTTTTCCTTGGCGGTAGTATGTTTCAATGGGAGTCTCAAAACAAAAATACACCAGACACACCTCATATGATGATGATTATTGATGGGGAGCCAGTTGTACTTTTCGCTCGTGTTCACGAAAAGATTAAAAGCAAATCACAGCCATTCACGTATGTAGGCCAGTTAGGGTATGTAAAACATAGTTACCCTATTGATAGTAAAGACAATCCTGTTGAGGTGATTTTTGAGGTGTCGGAGCATCAAAATCCTGCTAGTGATACGTTGTCCGATTTGTACGAATGGTCACCTGGCATTGACCCTGAAGATAAACCTATTGATATTTCAAGAACCATTCTCAATGAAACTAGTGTACCTACAAGTTCAGTTAAGGCTATTGCTAAGCGTGGTAAAACCAGGGGTACTAAAAAGACTAATTGGGCAGAGCGAGATGAACGAAACAGAAATCTAGGCTTAGCAGGTGAAAAGTTAGTTGTCGAACATGAAATTCAGAGATTAACTGACCTTGGATTAATAGACTTAGCAAAGAGGGTCGAACATGTTGCCATAAGCTCTGATGGTGATGGTGATGGTGATGGTTATGATGTTTTGTCTTTTGATGGCTATGGCGTTAAGAAGTACATCGAAGTTAAGACTACTAAACAGTCAAAGGGGACTGCCTTTTTCATATCGAGAAATGAAGTGGAGGTTTCTAGAGAAAAGGGTGAACAGTACTGGATATATCGCGTCTATGCTCTTAAAGGTAGTTCAAGTAAGGCGAGCTTCTATGCTTTGCAGGGACCAGTGGATAAACACTTCGACCTAATTCCAGAGAGTTATAAAGCACTTCCCAAGTAACCAGTAAATGAAGAAGGATGCATTGTACCTTCAGAGCTAGAGAGTGAGCTGAGCGATTTTAATACCAAATTTAATTCATAGGCTACTAATTTAGCGAAATTACCAACAAGGTTCTGTCCAAAAATGATTTAAGCCATATGAATTGTTGTGGAGATTGGTGGCTAACTATCTTGCACTTACACGTAGGTACTGGCCCCTCAAGTGTCAATAAACCAATCTTATCCATTGAGCACAGCAATGTCACACTGGGCTAATCCTCATTTCATTGACACTTGAGGGGCAGCGTTGGCTAAGCCTTTTTCCCTTTCGCAATCGCGTCCAGTTCTTCAACCTGGTCTTCGGCTCTGAGGTGCGTGTAGCGGCGTAGCATCTGCATTGATTTATGGCCGCTGATAGCGGCGACTTGCTGATCACTTAGCCGGCCTTCACCAAACGGCTAACGCTCTCGTGGCGCAGGTCGTGGAACTTAAAGTCCTGTAGCCCAATTTTGGCTTTAATCTTCATCCATACCTTCTTGATATTATAAGGATGCCGTTTGCCTACCTGAAGGATTCTAACGCCTGGAATGAAACTGGGGCGGTTGTAGCATTACAACTGATTCTTTAATTAGCATCTTGGTTAGCTACCAATGATTGAACCAATGAGCAAAATCAAGTAATCCTATAAGCTAAATTACACGGCCTCATCAATGAAATCTAAACCTGTTAGATCCTCTGAGAAACCAATACCTGTCAGCTTATGTTCGGTCACTAACTCTCGAAGTATATCTGTACAGAATAGGTTTACGGGGCCTTCCTCTACTGACTTGAAGATATATTTATCTTGAGTATCTTCTTCGTCGAAGACTAGTGTTTCCAATCCTATCAATTCACCGTATTCAACTTTGGGAATCGTTAACTGTTTGTTTTCTCTTGCGAATGTCAGTGCTGCATAGAAATACCAAGTTTCACTACCTACATTGATTGGCAAAAACTCTCCACATGTCGACAACTTGTTATGTAAGTAATTGAATGCTTTGGGTGAAAATATGAGGAATGTATTACACCAAATACTTATATCTGGGGTTTCCGAATCTTTCTTGAGAACATCTGCAAACTCCGAATTAACCTTACCCCATATCGGTTGGAGTGATGAATTGTGCGAAGGTTGATGCAGTATGTCTCTTACAAGCTCAAAGTCACCTAATTGTTCAGCTAGGTCACTAGGCAATAATGAAAGAGTTTTAAACTTAGTAGGATCTTCTGTGATTCTATAAACGGTCATGAGCCATTCCAACTTACATCTTTTTTCTGAGTAATCTTTGAAGGGTATTCTCCATCCTTCAAGCTCATTTTAATCCTATTTAACCGAGCTATTACCATCTGTTTTGTCATACCACCAGTCACAAATATTCTTGCGATCCAGTTCTCATAGTTAAATCGATGTATTGAACGGTGTGCCGGTGACTTTGGGTCAACCCAATTCAAGTCGTTGTTCTTTTTGAAGTTCATCATCCAGACCCCATTTCTTGGATCATTTATACCTATTTGGTGCATGTGCAGCTCAAGTCGAGCTGCCTGAATTGCTGTTTTTTTGAACCGACCTTTACCTGGAATAATGTGGTGGGCTTCGTGATTGGTAGTAGGTTTTGGCTCCCCTGCTGCGGTTAGGTTTCTTGCAAGTTTTTGAGTTGGGTGATGTTCTTCTTCCTCAAGCTCTTTCAACTTTTTGCTCTGGTTTTCCTTTACATAATCTCGAAGCTCAGCTTCCATCTCTGTGACTTTGGCATGAGCAATCAATTGTGTACGCTTCATCTTCAAAAACTTTAGATCTCTTTGTTCAGCTTCAAGCATTCGTTTTACTTGCGCTTTGGGTGCGGTACGAGCTTTATTTGTCTTATATTTGGCGTAGAAGTCTTTAACTAACATATCGTAACGATCTAAGGCTAATTCTGCCGCTGATGGGTTTGCAGGACGATTTGAACGATGTCCAGCGATAGATAATCCAGTTTGCATTTCCATACCTATGTGTTGAGTTTTTGATGTAATAACATCGATAGGAAACTGGTTGCAATGTGATTGTCGAGAATTATGACTCAGCTTAAAAAATAAAGAGATAAATGGTAAAGGTCGGGAGGTGTAACTGTGGGGAAACATCAATGTATGCGGTAAATATAGAGGGGAGAGTTATATAAAACTTACTATTAGTTCAGTTACCACTTACCTGAGAAAGCTTCACACAGTTCAAGTATAGCTGCCCCTCATATGTCAGCACTGGTATGTTTATCTTTCTAGTCCCCCAAGATTCAATAAGTCGGGCTTATCAGAGGAGAACAAGCCGGCATTACTCATCTAATAGATATAGTATTGACATTTGAGGGTCGCTTCTACCTATGCTTTTTTCTCTTTTGCAATCGCGTCCAGCTCTTCAACCAGGTCTTCGGCTCTGAGGTGCGTGTACCGGCGTAGCATCTGCATCGATTTATGGCCGCTGATGGCCGCGACTTGCTGATCACTTAATCCGCCTTCTACTAAACGGCTGACGCTCTCGTGGCGCAGGTCGTGGAATTTGAAATCCTTCAGGCCAATCTTGGTCTTAATCTTCATCCATACCTTGTTGAAATTGTATGGACGTCTTTTGCCGTCTTTACCTGGCTCGCCAAAAAAAATCAGGTCAGTATCAATTGGCCGTACCGGATTGTTAATTGCCTGTTTAAAAGATTCTAACGCCGGGAGAGAAAGCGGAACGGTTCTCGGCATGGTGTTTTTGGTTTCAACCAGGAAAACTACACGTTTTTTCAAATCAACTTGAGAGCGGCGCAAAGAGGTTATCTCTGATGAGCGCATACCCGTTTCTAAGGCTATACGGACAATCCAGGTTAACATCGGATTCGAATGTGCCTCAACGGCTTCTAGGAGCTTCAATTCTTCTTCTGGAGTTAAGCGTCGTTCTCGCCCAGAAGGAGGGGAGGGCTTGCGGATATTTTGTACTGGATTAATTGCTAAGCCTATACCCCATTCTTTAATCGCGATGTTGTATAGGTGGCTGAGCAGCGCTAGGTCTATACGAACTGTGTTTGGAGAACGAGGTTTCGGCGCAGGATTCCCTTTGGCGTCGCATCGGTCTAAGCCAGCTAAACGGTCATCACGGTATTTGGCAATGATATCTGGAGTGAGGGCGGCTAGGGAATATTGGCCTAAAGCTTTGATGATTGGTTTGGAATGTCTTGCATCACATGCAGCAGTGGCTGGGCGCTTCGTGGGAGATACTTCAGCTAAATAACGTTGCAGAGCATCTTCTATCGTCATCCGTTCTGAAGAAGAGCGTTTGATATACACGCCACGAACAATTTCATCTTCAGTGCGCCTAGCCCAATCTTCTGCATCGCGTTTGAGGCGAAAAGTTTTAGATGTAGTTGGCCAGCCTGTTTTTCTAATAACAGCTTTCCATGTGCCTGAAGGGGTTTTAACTAAGGTTGCCATAAAAGTACTCCCGAATACTCACTGTACTGATTTTGTACCTCGGGACGTATAGAAAGGCAACATTCAAAAGAGGATAAGCGATAAGTGCTTGATTTGAATGGTGGCCCCTCCCAGACTTGAACTGGGGACCAATCGATTATGAGTCGACTGCTCTAACCACTGAGCTAAGGGGCCTTAATAGGACAACGATTATAGGGGAAGCGTTGCAAGGTGTCTAGATACCAACTAGGGCAATTGCGCTTAGTTTTTATCCACTTAGCACAGTAGATAATAAAAAAGGTGACCTAAAGTCACCTTTTTTGATTTCTAAAAGCTTGTATGCGCTGCGATTATTCGTCTAGGAAGCTGCGCAGAGTCTCTGAGCGGCTTGGGTGACGAAGTTTACGTAGTGCTTTTGCTTCGATCTGACGGATACGCTCACGAGTAACGTCGAACTGCTTACCAACTTCTTCTAGAGTATGGTCAGTGTTCATGTCAATACCAAAGCGCATACGAAGTACTTTCGCTTCACGTGGTGTTAGACCTGCAAGCACGTCCTTCGTTGCCACTTTAAGGCTAGTTGCAGTTGCAGAATCTAGCGGCAGTTCTAGCGTTGTATCTTCGATGAAATCACCTAGATGCGAATCTTCGTCGTCACCGATTGGTGTCTCCATTGAGATAGGCTCTTTAGCGATTTTCAGAACTTTGCGAATCTTGTCTTCTGGCATCTGCATGCGCTCAGCTAACTCTTCCGGTAATGGCTCACGACCCATCTCTTGCAGCATTTGACGAGAGATACGGTTTAGCTTGTTGATCGTTTCGATCATGTGTACCGGGATACGAATCGTACGTGCTTGGTCCGCGATTGAACGAGTGATTGCCTGACGGATCCACCACGTTGCGTAAGTCGAGAACTTGTAACCACGACGGTATTCGAACTTATCTACCGCTTTCATCAGACCGATGTTACCTTCCTGGATAAGATCCAAGAACTGTAGGCCACGGTTGGTGTATTTCTTCGCGATAGAAATTACAAGACGCAAGTTCGCTTCAACCATCTCTTTCTTCGCACGGCGAGCTTTTGCTTCACCGATAGACATACGACGGCTGATGTCTTTAATGTTTTGAACGTTCAGAGAAGTCTCTTCTTCAATCATTTTTAGCTTAGCGATTGAGCGACGGATTTCTTCTTCGTTACGTTTGATCTTTTCAGCGTATGGCTTGTCTGAAGCAAGAACTTCATCCAACCAAGCTTCACTTGATTCATTACCAGTGAACAGCGCGATGAATGATTTCTTCGGCATTTTGCCGTATTCAACCACAGACTTCATGATCAGGCGTTCTTGAGTACGAACGCGATCCATAGCGGTACGCAGCTCATTCACTAGGTGATCAAACTGTTTAGGCGTTAGACGAAACTCGCGGAATACGTCTAGCATCATTTCATTAGCAACGGTTGCTTTCGGGCTGTTATAGCCGTACTCGTTGATTGCTAATTGAAGATTTTGATAGGTGCTGCGTAGTTGGTTGAATTTCTCTAGCGCTAACTCTGGATCGATACCTACATCTTCTTCAGAATCATCTGAATCGTCATCGCTATCTTCGTCGTCATCAACGTCTTCATCGTCTTCTTCTTCTAACTGAGATTCAGTCAGTTCAGAACCGATGTGTGTTGCCGTTGGTGCAGCGGTGTCGTCAGCATCTGGGTCTACAAAACCTGAAATAAGGTCAGTAAGACGCAGTTCTTCAGCTTGAACTTTGTCAAATTGCTCAAGAATGTACGGAATCGTACCTGGGTATTCAGCAACAGACGATTGAACTTGGTTAATACCTTCTTCAATACGTTTTGCGATGTCGATTTCGCCTTCGCGAGTTAGAAGTTCGACAGTACCCATTTCACGCATGTACATACGTACTGGGTCTGTGGTACGACCAATCTCACTCTCTACGCTAGACAGTGCAGCGGCTGCAGCTTCGGCTGCATCTTCATCGGTAATATTTGTGTCATCGTTCAGTGCTAAATCATCAGCATCAGGAGCAGTTTCTACTACCTTAATGCCCATGTCGTTGATCATCTGAATGATGTCTTCTACCTGTTCTGAATCTACGATTTCAGCAGGTAGGTGGTCATTTACTTCGGCGTAGGTCAGATAGCCTTGTTCCTTGCCTTTAATAACAAGTGACTTTAGCTGTGACTGCGGATTGTGATCCATAGACGGTATCCAACTTCGTAATCTGGTGAAGGAATCAGTATGCGAAATGCAAACCACTTACTATAACAAATTAAATCGTTGCTGACTAATTAAACAGGGTTACGCTTTTAAATCTAGCATAAGTGCTAGCAGCTCCCTTTTCTCTTCGGCTGATAAACCGACACTTCTTGCTTTGGCCTGCAGGTTTTCAATTTGTTTTTCTACGCACTGGGCAATAATTTTATCCAGTGAGTCTAAAAATATTTCTTCTTGGTTGTCCTCATCGAGTGGAATGTCCCAACTCGCGAGACGAGACAGAAGGGTCTCATTTTGGCTGTTTCGCCAATGCTCTAATAATTGGCCTGTGTTGATATGGGGATGCGCTTGGCATTTATCAAGTACATCAACAAATAAACTTAGACCAGGAATGGGTAAATCTCTAACGCTAGTTAGATCTGGCACCATACTTACGTATTGTGGGTTTTGAATCAGTAACGCGATCACTTCTCGCATCGGCGTTCGCTTGATTTCTTTATGAGGTTGAGGCCTTTTATCCTCTTTACCTTGTTTTGAAATTAGCTGCTGTAGTTGGCGTTCATCAACCAAACCCAAACGGCGGCCAAGCAGTTCTCTCAAGTATAGTCTTAAAGTGCCGCCAGGGACTTTGTCGATGAGAGGAACAGCAAGGGTACTCAGCTTTGCCATGCCTTCTTTCGTGCTCATATCGACTTGCTGAGTCAATGAGCTGAACATGAATTCAGACAAGGGCATCGCATTAGACACTTGTTGTTCAAATGCTTGTTTTCCGTTTTGTCGGATATAAGAGTCGGGATCTTCTCCATCCGGCAAAAACATGAATTTTAACTGGCGACCATCAGTTAGGTAAGGCAATGCATTTTCCATGGCACGCCACGCTGCTTCACGGCCTGCGCGGTCACCGTCGTAACAACATACGACAGTGCTTGTTTGCCTGAATAATACTTGCAAGTGATCGCCCGTTGTAGAGGTACCCAATGAGGCAACGGAATAATCTACGCCATATTGAGCAAGCGCGACAACATCCATATAGCCTTCAACCACTAAAATTTGTGGTGGCTCACGGTACGCTTGTAGTACTTCATAAAGGCCATACAACTCTTTACCTTTATGAAATATCGGGGTTTCAGGTGAGTTGAGATATTTCGGTGTCCCATCACCTAATACTCGACCACCAAAGCCTATCACTCGGCCGCGTCTGTCTCGAATAGGAAACATCACTCGACCACGGAATCGGTCGTAGCGGTTGCCTTTGTCGTTTTCGATCAACATGCCGCCTGTGACGAGCATGTCTTGGTTTTCTTTATTCTGGCCAAAGTTCTTACGAACTAAGTCCCATTCATCAGCCACATAGCCGATGCCAAACTTCTGGACTATTTCACCAGACAGGCCGCGATCTTTTAGATACTCAATCGCCACTTTACTTGCTGGCTGCTTGAGTTGGTTACGATAAAATTGAGCAATGCTGCCCATTAAGTCGTATAGATTACGTTTTTCACTGCTGCTTGCTTGTGGGCCTGACTGGAACGAACCATTACCGCCACTACGTTGTTCGCGAGGAACATCTAAGCCCAAGTATGAAGCGAGTTCTTCAATGGCTTCGACGAATTCTAGCCGGTCGAATTCCATCAAGAAGTCGATGGCATTTCCGTGCGCACCACAACCAAAACAATGGTAGAACTGCTTTTCTTGACTGACGCTGAATGACGGCGTCTTTTCGTTGTGGAACGGGCAGCATGCGCCGTAGTTTTTGCCTTTTTTCTTAAGTTTCACACGTGCGTCGATGATATCGACAATATCAAGTCGAGCTAGAAGGTCATCGATAAAACTGCGAGGGATGTGTCCAGCCATAAAACCTAACAAAAAAAGAAGATGATGAGTGGAGTGAATGCTTTAAAAGAATAAGCGTGTTGCTCACTTATTTCATTCCATTCATCCAGATACAAACAAGCCGTGCGTTCCAAAGGATAGCACGGCTTGCTGCAATTGGGTGGGGTATCTTAAGCCAGTTTAGCGCGAACTAAACCGCTTACTTTACCCATATCTGCGCGCCCTTGAATTTGCGGTTTCAGAACGCCCATTACTTTGCCCATGTCTTGCATGCCAGCTGCGCCAGATTCAGCAATCGCGTTCTCGATAAGAGCCGCTACTTCTTCGTCTGTCAGTGGTTGAGGCATAAAGTCCTCAAGAACGGTAATTTCTGCTTGTTCCGCATCAGCAAGATCTTGACGACCCGCTGCTTCATACTGCGCTACAGAGTCGCGACGTTGTTTAACCATTTTGGTCAATACTGCAAGAATGTCGTCATCGTTCAGAGTGATCTGCTCGTCAACTTCACGTTGCTTGATTGCTGATAGGGCTAAACGAATAGTACCAAGGCGTAATTTGTCCTTGGCTTTCATCGCTAATTTTTGCTCTTCTTTGAGTTGATCAATCAGAGCCATAACTAAATTCCTTTTGGAGCTCAGTTATTAGTACAGGCGAACGCGACGAGCGTTTTCGCGAGCTAGCTTCTTAGCGTGACGCTTTTGAGCTGCTGCTTTAGCGCGTTTGCGAACTGTAGTTGGTTTTTCGTAGTGCTCACGACGACGCACTTCAGAAAGGATACCTGCTTTTTCGCAAGAGCGCTTGAAACGACGTAGAGCAACGTCGAACGGTTCGTTTTCACGTACTTTAACTACTGGCATATGCCTTTCACCTCAGGGGTTATTCGTTAACGCTGGCATTCAACAGACCAAATCACAATTGTTTGGTCTCTTACCAGCTTGATCAAAAATGGTGCGGAATTTTAATCCGATCACAACTACTTTGTAAAGCCTTTTGTCGATTATTGTCTGTACAAAATTTGTTTGCAGCACCAAGGCGAGGTAATATGACGCCCAAATTTCCTCTATACAGAAAGCATACTGAGAAAACCATGCGCATTATCGGTATTGAAACCTCTTGTGACGAGACTGGCATCGCGATTTATGACGATGAAAAAGGTCTGCTGTCACACAAGCTTTACAGCCAAGTAAAACTGCACGCAGATTACGGTGGTGTGGTGCCTGAGTTGGCTTCACGTGACCATGTAAAGAAAACCATTCCTCTTATTAAAGAGGCACTAAAAGAAGCGAACTTAACTTCGAAAGACATTGATGGTGTCGCGTACACCGCGGGGCCGGGTCTCGTTGGTGCACTATTAGTGGGCGCTACTATTGGTCGCAGTATTGCTTATGCTTGGGGAGTGCCAGCGGTACCTGTTCATCATATGGAAGGTCACCTGTTGGCTCCAATGCTGGAAGATAACCCACCGCCATTCCCGTTTGTGGCAGTGTTGGTGTCGGGTGGTCACTCGATGATGGTCGAAGTGAGAGGCATCGGTGAGTACAAAATTCTGGGTGAGTCGATTGATGATGCGGCGGGCGAAGCGTTTGATAAAACAGCGAAGCTAATGGGGTTGGATTACCCAGGTGGCCCACTGTTGTCTAAACTAGCAGAAAAAGGCACGCCAGGTCGCTTTAAGTTCCCGCGCCCAATGACAGATCGCCCTGGCTTGGATATGAGTTTCTCTGGCCTGAAAACCTTTACAGCAAATACGATTGCTGCGAATGGCGATGACGAGCAAACTCGCGCAGACATCGCACTGGCATTTGAAGAAGCCGTGTGTGCAACATTGGCGATTAAATGTAAACGCGCGCTTGAGCAAACAGGCATGAAGCGTATTGTTATTGCTGGTGGTGTGAGTGCTAACCGTCGTTTACGTGCAGAGTTAGAGAAGCTAGCGAAGAAAGTTGGCGGCGAGGTTTACTACCCACGAACAGAGTTCTGTACGGATAATGGTGCGATGATCGCTTACGCTGGTATGCAGCGTTTGAAGAATGGCGAAGTGGCCGATATGTCAGTAGAGGCTCGCCCACGTTGGCCGATTGACCAACTGACGCCAGTCGCTTAATCAAACTTATGCGGTAGGTTTGAAATAGATTCACAACGATAAAGGTCTCTGCTCATCAGAGGCCTTTATTTTTAGCTATTCAATGAAAAGCTTCGTTTACACTCTGACTGATGCGAGCAGTTCGGTATCGTTTCAGTGATAGGATGGTGCGGAAGAATAAGAAATGGATATAACAATGAATAAGTTTGAAATTGAAGGTCAGCAACTTGCTTACCTTGATAAAGGTGATGGTCCAGTATTACTGTTTGGTCACAGTTATTTATGGGATAGCCAAATGTGGGCGCCACAAATTGAAGTTTTAAGCCAGTCATATCGTTGTATTGTGCCAGATTTGTGGGCACATGGTGAGTCAGAAGCAGCCCCTACATCGACACAGTCATTAGTTGATTATGCACAACATATGTTGGCGTTGATGGATCATTTGGACATTGAAGAGTTTTCGGTGGTGGGCTTATCTGTTGGCGGCATGTGGGGAGCGGAGCTAACGGCTCAAGCGCCGCAACGTGTGAAATCACTGGTATTGATGGATACCTTCATTGGTTGGGAGCCAGAAGTTACGTATAAAAAGTACTTTGCAATGCTTGATACCATCAGCCAAGTCCAAGCGGTGCCTGCGCCAATTATTGAAGCCGTTGTGCCGCTGTTCTTTGCCAACAACGTCGATCAGGATAACCCTGAGTTGGTCGCTTCATTCAAACGCAGTTTAGAAGACCTCAACGGTGAGCGTGCGGTTGAAGTAGCTCGCATGGGGCGCATGGTGTTTGGTCGCCGTGATGTGATTGAAGATTCGGAAAAATTCGCTCTGCCGACGTTAATTGCGGTGGGCTGTGAAGATAAGCCTCGCCCGGTTTTCGAATCGTATTTAATGAAAGACTGTATCACGGGCAGTGAGTTGGTAGAAGTTCCGCAAGCGGGACACATCAGTTGTTTAGAACAGCCGGAGTTCGTCAACCAAATGTTGTTGAACTTCCTGAATCGAGTCCATGCATAACCAATGCATCCCTCTTTAAACGAAAAACTCGGCATTAAGCCGAGTTTTTTTGTGTCAGTTTCTTCTCTCCGATTTTTGGCTCGTCGCCAGACAAAAGCCGACGAATATTTTGATGATGCTTAAATACGATTAAGCAACACAGCATAGCAACAGGTAACGTGTATTGCGGTTTAAACATCCAAGTATAAAACGGAGTGACCAAAACCGTGACGAGAGCCGCTAACGATGAATAGCGGAATAGCGCGGCTACTGACAGCCAAGTTAACATCACCAATCCTGTTAAGTCCAAACCAATCGGAGCGATAGCGCCAAGCGCGGTTGCGACACCTTTTCCGCCTTTAAAGTGGAAAAAGATGGGGTACATGTGGCCAAGACAGGCGGCAATGGCGATGACGCCAAGAATGATAGGGTCGATACCAAGAAAGTATCCGCCCCATACGGGGATGGTGCCTTTGAGCATATCGCACAACAAGACTGAAACAGCGGCTCCTCGTCCGCCAATACGCAATACGTTCGTTGCTCCAGGGTTGTTGGAGCCTACACTGCGTGGATCTGGCAGTTTTAAGAGTCGACAGATCAAAACCGCACTGGAAACCGAACCCAGTAAATAGGCGGCCATTGTCATTATCAGTGCCAGTGCGTCCATAGAAGTCCTTGATGGATTGGAATTTAATGCTCGGTTCCCGCGTAGTTGCTATCATACCTCGAATTCACATAATGCAGAAATCCTCACTGTGATAGAGCTTGCATTATGTGATTTCTTGTATATAAAGATGCTTTCGCAGTTTATACCTAAGTAACATTGTGATGACCCAAGTAAATGTTACTTAGGTATAGAATACTACGATCAAATTACCCCTCACGGGTATCCGACCTCTGTAATAGAAGGACATAAGATGGCTCTGGATAAAGTTTTTATTGAACAATTAGAAGTAATCACCACGATTGGCGTGTACGACTGGGAACAACAAATTAAACAAAAGTTGGTTCTGGATATCGAAATGGCGCACGACAACAAGCCTGCGGGTAAAAGCGATGATGTGCAAGATGCGTTGGATTATTCACAAGTGAGTGAGGCGGTACTGAGCCATATTGAAAATGGTCGTTTTCTGTTGGTTGAACGTGTAGCCGAAGAAGTGGCAGAGCTTATCATGCAGCGTTTCTCTGTGCCTTGGGTGAAAATCCGTTTAGCAAAACCTGGTGCCGTGCCACAAGCTCGCGCTGTTGGTGTCGTGATTGAGCGAGGTCAAGCATGATCACCACCTATATCGGTGTTGGTACGAATGTAGAAAGAGAGCAACATGCGCTCGCTGCGTATCAGGAGCTGCTACAGCTTGGAGAAAGTCTCCTCGTATCGCCGGTATATGAATGTGAACCTATTGGCTTTAGCAGCCAGAACTTCTACAACTTTGTCGTTGCAATGCGTACCGAGTTGTCATTAGAAGAGTTGAGTCATCAGCTACGTGAGATTGAATTTAAGTGGGGACGCGAAGAAAATGCGCAAAAGTATCAGGATCGAACACTGGATCTCGATATAGTGTTGTTCGGTGAATGTGTCTCCAAGAAAAAACCTGAGCTACCTCGCAGTGATATCTACAAATATCCTTTTGTCACAAAGCCTCTGTATGATCTCGAACCTCAATTAGTGATCCCAGGCGATGGACGCACAGTCGCAGATATTTGGCATGCAATGCAGCCTGTCGATTCACTCAAACCTGTTTCTTTTTCATTTTTAATTTGAGTTGTTTACATGAGTTATTTTGAAGCCTTTATTCTGGCTCTGATTCAGGGTCTGACAGAGTTTTTGCCTATTTCGAGCTCTGCCCATTTGATCCTGCCCTCCGCCATTTTGGGATGGGAAGACCAAGGTCTAGCTTTTGATGTTGCTGTTCACGTCGGTACATTAATGGCGGTAGTGATCTATTTTCGCCATGAAGTGATCACTCTGTTCCAGGCATTATTTGCTTCGATCTTTAAAGGAGATCGGAGTAAAGAAGCAAAACTTGCTTGGATGATAGTGATCGCCACGATTCCAGCTTGTGTGTTTGGCTTGTTGATGAAAGACATCATTGAAGTGTATCTACGTAGCGCTTATGTCATCGCGACCACAACGATCGTATTTGGTTTGTTGCTTTGGTGGGTAGACAAAAACGCTAAGTTGGTTGCGGATGAATACCAAACGGGTTGGAAGAAAGCCGTGTTTATCGGTATTGCCCAAGCCTTAGCGATGATTCCTGGAACGTCGCGTTCAGGGGCGACCATTACGGCTGCACTTTACCTAGGCTTTACTCGAGAAGCGGCTGCGCGCTTTTCATTTTTAATGTCGATCCCCATCATTACATTGGCTGGTAGCTACTTGGGCATGAAGCTAGTGACCAGTGGTGAACCTGTCCATATTGGTTTCTTGCTGACTGGTATCATCACATCGTTTATCAGTGCGTACATCTGTATCCACTTCTTCTTAAAGATGATTTCACGCATGGGCATGACACCGTTTGTGATTTATCGTCTGATTCTAGGTTTCGGCTTGTTTGCGTTCTTGCTTAGCGCATGATAACGCGACGGATTGGCAGCTTGCTTAACCGCAAGCTGCATACCTAAACCACAACGTCATTCTGAACAGCGACGAAGGAGCGAGGTTCAGAATCTTCTCCTCTTAGTTTCTTATGGCGTTGGCCATTTCTAAAACTTCCCTGCGTGCTGATGTTAGATTCCTAGTCTCGCTAAGGCTTGCTGGAATGACCTGGCATGAATACAATTCGGTTAATTAATCTGAGCTCAGATCATTTATTCAAAGCGACTCTTACCGCTTCAATCCGTCTCTTTTCTTGTTCATCACGTATTGCCGGGCCTTTAAATCCATCCTTAATGATGCTCTGAACATCTACGGCGGCTGCGGCTTGATAAGCGTGGGTAAAAATCTCAGCTTGAGGATAAGGCTTCTCTTCTAACCCTTTTCGACCTGCATGGTCAGCCTGACAGCATATTAAAATATCTTCTAAGCGTTCAGCTTTGCGCCACACATCGAATTTGTTGAGTATTTTTATGATGGTTTGCGGCTTTAACTCTGCTGCGCGATGGATATTGGAGTGCTGTTCGCACACCATCAAGGCTAAATCACGAAACTCATTCGGCACCCGGACACGCTCGCACAGCTTTTTGATCAGTTTTAACCCTGTATGACAATGCATTTTGTGGCTTGGCCATTCGCTCTCTGGTGTCACCCCTTTGCCCAAATCATGCACTTGGGCGGCAAATCTGACGGGGAGTGAGTCACTCAGTCTTGCAGCTTGCTTTGCTACCATCAAAGTATGGATGCCCGTATCGATTTCTGGATGCCATTTTTCTGGTTGAGGTACGCCAAATAGTGCATCAATTTCAGGTAAAACAACGGCCAATGCACCACAATCTCTTAGAATCGATAAGAAGATATCAGGGCGAGGGGTGGAGAGGGACTTATGCCATTCTTGCCAAACACGCTCGGGAGTCAGTGTGCTCAGCTCCCCAGACTCTGCCATGTGGCGCATTAAGCGCATGGTTTCGTCGGCAACCGTAAAGTTTAGATCAGCAAGCTTTGCTGCGAAGCGAGCGACACGTAAAACGCGTAGAGGGTCTTCGACAAAGGCGTCTGAGACATGGCGTAGCAGTTTATCGTTGAGATCTTTCTGGCCGCCGTAAGGATCATGGAGCTTACCTGCATCATCCATTGCCATTGCATTAATGGTTAAATCACGACGAATTAAATCTTCTTCTAAGGTGACACTTTGATCAAAGAAACACTCAAAGCCAGTGTAACCAGAGCCTGATTTTCTTTCTGTTCGCGCAAGTGCATGTTCTTCTTTGCTTTTGGGGTGCAAAAATACAGGAAAGTCTTTACCAACGGCGGTGTACCCTTGGGACAGCATCGTCTCGGGAGTCGCACCTACGACCACCCAGTCGTTGTCATAACTATCAATTCCGAGCAATTTATCTCGAACTGCGCCACCTACTAAATAAACTTGCACGAATTACCTCTTAATTTATTGATATGCCGTTGGACATTGTAGCAAGCAATGGTACTTTTCTTTACTCCCGAGAGTAGATGCAGCTATGTTTATATTATATCTGACTATTCCCTGGTGGTTTTTTAGCTGGAGAGCCTAATGTATAAGGACTTTTTTGGGTTTGTAGAACAACCATTTTCGATTGTTCCAAACTCGCGTTATTTGTATTTAAGCCAACGTCATAAAGAGGCAATCACACATCTCCAAGCCGGGCTAGGCGATGGCGGTGGTTTTGCTATGCTTACTGGCGAAGTGGGTACAGGCAAAACGACCGTCGCAAAAGCGATGCTGGCGAATTTAGGTGATAACACCAAAGCGGGTCTGATCCTAAATCCCACGTTTTCGAGTCGAGACTTGCTCGAAGCTATTTGCGATGAATTCAAAATTACTTACCCGCCAGATGCAAACCTCAAACAGCTAAACCAAGTGATTCACAAATACTTGCTGCGTAATTATCGTTCAGGCTGGCAGACATTGCTGGTCATTGATGAGGCTCAACACCTTGCTGCCGACGTTTTAGAGCAGTTACGTTTGTTGACCAACTTGGAAACCGATACCAGAAAACTTCTCAAAGTGTTGTTGGTCGGACAGCCTGAATTACAGCGGTTATTACAAACGACGCAACTACGCCAGCTTGCTCAGCGGATTACTGGGCGTTATCACTTGTTGCCGTTGGATGAAAAAGAGACAGAAGATTACATCGCGTTTCGATTACATACGGCAGGTGGTGACCAGCAACTGTTTAATCGTGCTTCTTGTAAACTCATTGCCAAATACAGTCACGGCATCCCGCGCTTGATTAATCTTATCTGTGATAAATCTCTCAACATCAGTTATCACCAAGGTAATGTGGTGGTGGATAAGCAAACCGTTCAGCAGGCCTGTGAAGAGGTGATGCAGTTTCAGGCAGATATTTATCAGCAAGATAAAAAAGAGCGCCGTACTTTCCGCTGGCCTGCTTGGGGCTCTGTTACGGTGGGTCTTATTGCTGCATTAGGTACGGGGTGGGCGGTCGTTAATTATATGCCAGCTCAAGCAACGTCAGTGTTGGCGCAAGTGACCGCACCAAGAGAGGAGCCAACGCCAATAGTCGTCAACCAACAATTGACAGATGATCAGCGTGACTTATTGTTAGCACAAAAACAGTCGAATCTCGCCGTGAATGATTTGTATCGTTTGTGGGGTTATCAAGCATCGGTTCGCGACAATCTTTGTTTATCAGAACCCCAATCGACCATGCGTTGTGAGCGTAAAATGGCGACCTGGCCGCTGCTGATGCAACAAAATCGCCCTGTGATTTTGGAGTTGAATTATCAAGGTGATGTTGGGTATGTCATTTTGTACGCCGTCGGTAATGACAAAGTCGAAGTGCTCAATGGCAAGCAGCGTCTGCGTCTGCCTATTTCGTGGCTAAAGCCGATGTGGCAAGGCAATATCATTGAACTGTGGCAAGCGCCGTTGAAAGAGACATTACGTTTAGACATGGAAGGCCCTGCGATCGAAGTATTAGACCGATTATTAGCAGAAGCGGTAAGTGAGCCACTGCTTGAAACGTCTATTTTTGATGGTGCGATGAAAGAGCGAGTCGAGTTATTCCAACGTTGGCAAGGTATCGGGGTCGACGGCATTGCAGGTAAGCGGACGCTAGATCGTCTTCAACAAAACGTGCAGCCAGATGCGCCTCAACTGGCACGAATCGAGAAGGAGGACGCATAATGTCAGCCATGAAACATATTGGTTTGTTCTTGTTGCCGATCACCGTTGCTGCAATCGGAGTTGCTTGGTATTTAGATCTCCTTACGCCTCATGCTGAAGCTAGTACTTCCGCCCCTAAGGCTAAGATGGAAGCGGAACAACCGTTCAAAGCATTGGACTATCCTGAAACTACTCAGTTGGCGCAATTGCCAAGAGAGTGGCCAAGTGCAGAGCTGTCTCGTGATTTTGGTACGTTTGCAACATCTGATGAATACGTGAGTAATACAGCAAACAAAGACGAGATAGAAACATCTGTATCAACTCAAGGCACTTCAGTAGTTGAAGAGGACCTAGGTTTGTCTCTGGATGATCTTGACTTGTCCTCATTATCTCCTGATTTGGCGCGAAAGGTCGAAAATGCGTTATCCCGAGATGATGCGCCTTCACCACAAACGGTGCGCGTGAACGATTTAGAGCGCAACGCTCACCAATGGCAAGGGCGTTTACCTGCGCTCAATTTGCAAACTCACATGTACGCCAGTGATGAAAATCGCCGCTGGGTGAAAATTAACAATGTTGAATATCATCAAGGAGACGTTGTTGATGGGCAGGTCACATTAAGAGAAATACAACCGCAAGCGGTGATTGTCGAGTTCCAAGGTGAGCAAATTCGTATCCCAGCGTTGTATGAGTGGAAAGGGTAGCCGTTTTTTATAGTAAATCATCAAGCCAGCGAGGTCATGTCGCTGGCTTTTTTGTTTCTCATAAGGTCTTTTTTCATCTATTTGAGTGATGATTTTTAGGGACTCACACAAGCTAAATATAGCTTGTGTGAGTCGTTTAAATTACATCAATATCAGTCATGTATTAGTAGAATGACTCCAGTCAGCGTTGTGTAAAAAAACGCCACATTGACGAACTTCGTCATCACGACCTGGTCCACGTTAGACCCCATGAAATAACAGGAGTCTACACAGAGACACATGCGTATTCTGATTTTTTCTTTAAGTGTTGTTGCGTCGTTAAGTTACGCAGCAAAGCCTACCCCTTTCCCTATAACACCAGATAATAACGGACAAGATTTTATGGTCAGCGCGACCAACCTTTACGTGAGCAGCACTGGTTATTCAATATTGAAAGAGGGCGGGAACGCCGTTGATGCCATGGTCGCGATGCAGATGGTGATGTCTGTGGTTGAACCGGATATGACGGGAATTGGCGGCGGTACTTTCGCGCTGTTTTATCAACATGACAAGCAGAAGTTTTTAGCCCTTGATGGGCGAGATGAAGCGCCGTCTAGCGCTCACCCTGAGATGTTTATTGAAAATGGGAAAGCACTCAGCCGCGATGAAATTTTGGGGCCTCGCTCCGTTGCAGTGCCGGGCACCTTACGTCTGCTTTATTCCACTCATGAGCAATACGGCAAATTACCATGGTCTGAGTTGGTTCAACCTGCGATTAAGCTCGCGCGTGATGGGTACGCGATGAATAGCTATACCTATGATATCGTCGTGCGAGAGCAAACGCGTTTGGCTCGCGACCCAGAAATTAAAGCCTTGTATTGGCAAGATGATGAAGTGAAGCCAACAGGGACGTTAATTAAGAACCCTAAAATGGCTGAGACGCTAGAGAAAATAGCTCAGCAAGGCGATCGCTATTTGTATGGTGGTGCACTTGGTCAACATATTGTTGATACGGTGAATAGTCGTATTAACGATCAGCATGAGAAATTGTTGTTAGAGGACTTTAAAAACTATCAGGTGAAATCTCGCGATATTATTGAAAGCGATTATCGAGGCAACAAAATCGTTTCGTTTGGTTACCCGGCCTCTGGCGGTGTGATGGTTGCTCAAAGTCTGAAATTGCTGGAGCCGTACGATATATCTCAGATGGCATTAACTGATGTAGAGCCTTGGCGTTTAATGACCGAGGCGATGCGCTTAGCAAAAGCTGATCGTATTGCGTATGCAGGAGATCCGGATTATGTGGAAGCACCAGTTGAACAATTGTTATCTAAAACCTATTTGGACCAGAGACGTGATTTAATCCCTGATAATGGCACCTCGAAAGAGAATCCAAAAGCCGGACAGATAACGCAAACTCAGTATGCTCAATATCAAGGCTTCGAGAGCAAAGATACAGGGCATATTTCTATCGTTGATAGGGAAGGTAATGCGATTGCTATGACCAGCACCGTTGGCACGGGAATGGGCTCGGGTGTCATGGTTGATGGCGTTATCTTGAATGCACAAATGGCAAACTTTTCACCTCAACCAACGCTTAACGGTAAGCCTACTCAAAACTCGATTGAAGCGGGTAAGCGTCCACGCTCAGCCATTACGCCATTAATGGTGATGGACAGTGATGGCAATCTGCGCTTAGTGGTCGGCTCGCCGGGCAGTTCGCAAATTCCGGGGTATGTACTCAAAACCGTGGTTGGGGTGCTGGATTGGAAGTTATCAGCGCAAGAGGCCATTGACCTACCAAATATCCAGTATGGCACCAAGATAGATCGCACTAAGCCGTATGACCCAACAGGCTTGCTGGTGGAGAAGAAAACCTTCGCAGAAATGTTGGTGCCGGAGTTTATGGCGCTTGGCTACCCAGTACACGTTATTCCAGTAGTAAGTGGTTTGAATGCAATTGAGCTAAAAGATGGCAAGCTTTATGGCGCAACGGATCGTCGTCGAGCGTCTAGTTCAATGGGGGAGTAGTGCAGATTTCCGTAAAACTAAGCAAACAAAAAAGCCAGTCGAATATCGACAGGCTTTTGCATTCTTTTTTATAGATAAAAGGGCGAAGGACTTATGCCCAACCCGCAGGTGAACGTTTTCTACGAGGCATGACATGCGGAAGAATCAAACCAAATAGCAAACCTAAACCTGCAACACCGCCGCCATAAGTGAAGTACTTAAGCAGCATGTCGTCTTTTTGTGTATCCAGTTTAGCGCGCAGCTCTCGGTTTTCTGTTTCAACAGAAGTAAGCTGGTCGCTGATCTCAGAGTATTTATTCTCAAGTTCGGAAATTTGTTGGTTGCGCGTTTCTAGAGAGGTAACAAGGCCGGCTTTCTCTGCATCAGAAGTTTTACGAGCGTTAGCAAGCTGCTCTTTCACTTCTGCTAGCTCTTTCTCAATGCGAGGAAGGCGAATCGCCATGCTTTCTTGGTTTGTCACAAACTTGCTTTGTACCCAACCAGTACGACCGCGGTCATCACGAACTTGCGTATAGCCAGTATCTCGGTTGGTTTTAATCAGTTGTACTTTAGAACCGGCATTAACACTACCAATAATACGGTAGGTGTTATTTGGACCTGAGTGCATAAAAGTGAAGAGGTCATCAGAAATATAACGGTCTGCTGCTAGGGCCGCTGGCGCTGCTAGCAAAGTAAACAAAACCGTGATGATTAGTTTTTTCACAGTAAATCCCTTAACGATTTTTCTTGGAGACAGCGTTGGCACCGAATGATTGGAGCCGGAAATAGACGAATAGTATGCAGTTTCAAACTTCGGTGCAACAAAGAAGGGAGGCAAAGCCTCCCTTTCTGTGCGTTTGAGTCAATAATGACAAAGCGCTTACATTCTATTGACGAGTGTCTTAAGCGAACATCGCTTGAAGTCCGTAGAAGAATACAACGGCCAATAGCGCACCTGCTGGTAGTGTAACGATCCATGATGCCACGATGTTACGAACTACGCCCAGGTTTAGTGCCGCGATACCACGAGCAAAGCCAACACCGAGAACCGCACCAACCAATGTTTGAGTGGTTGAGATTGGCAGACCAGTACCAGAAGCTAGAACAACAGTACAAGCGGTTGCTAGCTGAGCTGCAAAACCACGGCTAGGAGTTAGCTCAGTGATGCCTGTACCAACGGTTGCCATTACTTTGTGACCCAGTGTCGCAAGACCGACCACGATACCAATACCACCAAGAGGTAGAATCCACCAAGCGATGGTGCTTTTCGTGCTGATTTCGCCCATATGTTCAACAGTCGATACTACAGCAGACAGTGGACCAATGGCGTTTGCAACGTCGTTTGAACCGTGTGCAAATGCCATTGCACAAGCGGTGATAACCATCAGAACGCTGAAGATACCTTCCACGCCAGAAAAGCTGCGGTCTTCTTCGCGATTAGCGAATTTTTTCTGGATGTATACGTAGCCGCCAACCATCACGAGTGCTGAAACTGCTGCTGCCCACATCCAAGCTTCGCCATTGGTTAGGTGAAGACCAACGTGTTTTAGACCTTTTTTGATAGTTACAAGTGCAATCACCATTGTTGTGATGAACATGTAAACAGGAACAAAACGTTTGGCGTTGAATAACGGGTTCTCAGTATCAAAAATCAGACGTTGTGCGCTGACAAAGATAACGTAAGCAAAGAAACCTGAAATCACTGGTGTAATAATCCAGCTACCAACAATGCCTTGAACGCTGCCCCAGTCAACCGCTTCAGTACCTACTGATACGCATGCAAAACCAATGATTGCACCGATGATTGAGTGAGTCGTAGATACTGGCCAGCCCATGTAAGAGGCAAGAAGTAACCATGTACCCGCAGCCAAAAGAGCAGACATCATACCGTAGACAAGAACGTCAGGTTGACTAGCAAATAAAGAAGTTTCGATTACACCTTTACGGATAGTGTCGGTTACTTCACCGCCTGCAAGGTAAGCACCTGCAAATTCGAAGATCATCGCAATGATGATAGCTTGTTTTACGGTTAGCGCTTTTGAACCTACTGATGTACCCATCGCATTAGCAACGTCGTTCGCGCCAATACCAATCGCCATCATGAAACCAAAAATCGCTGCAACAATAATCAGGACAGTGCCGTAGTTCGCAAGGATATCCATCGTAATACCTAGTTGTTTTATAACAAGCGGAACAAAATTTTACGCGCGCCAAACCATAAGACGATGAAAATAGTCATCGTCCCTATGACACGTGTTCATTATGCTCTTCGTTATGTCGTTAACTTTATGTTTTAAGATCGAGATAGCATGACTTCCAAACGAGCACCTACGCGCTGCGCTTGGTCGGCAATACCACCTACCCATTCAAGAATCTTGTACAAGAACATGACATCGATAGGGTTCATGTCAGACTCAATCGCCATCAACTGTTGACGAAGTTCAATCTGCATAGCATCGGTATCATCTTCGATGACATCTAATTGATGAATCATTTCAGCGACGAGCGTCACTTCACGACCTTTGAAGCCGGTTTCTAGCAATTCATCAAGTTCATTGATTACCTTTTGCGCCTGATCGGCCGCATCAAGACAACGTTGAACGTAAGCGAGGAAGTTTGGTTGGAGAGCCTCAGGAATGACAAGTTGACGACCATATACACGGCCAGCAATGTCTTTTGCCAGGTTTGCAAGTTTGTCCTGCTGAGTCAGAAGCTCAAGCATGTCAGTACGGTCTACTGGCATGAACAAACCGCGAGGCAGTTTTAGACGGATTTCACGTTTCAGCACGTCCGCTTCTTTCTCTAGGTGAGAAATTTGTGCACGGATTTCAGATGCTTTTTCCCAGTCACCCTTTGAAGATACTTCAAAGAATTTCACCAAGTGTGAACAACATTCGTTGACACACACAACGTGGCGTTGCAAAGGCTTAATTGGGGACTTTGCAAATAACCCCATAATTGTATTTACTGGCATGGTCATTCAACCTAATAACTATAACCTTAAAAAAACATACACCATTTCTGAGTGCTTGGCGAAATGTTGAACGATGGCTATAAAGGCGCGCATGGTAACGCATTAAATCGCTCATTAAAACTGTTTTAGATCATCATTCCGGCGATATTTCTCTCTTGCCGTGCGAGAAATTACGCAATATCCTGTTTCTATCTGCTTTGAAAGGTATAGCTATGGAAACCGAAATAGAACTGAAGTTTTTTGTTTCTCCTGAATTTTCAGAAACTTTAAAAGAAAAAATTTCTGAGACAAAAGTACTTCAGCATAGTTGTCGTGACTTGGGTAACACCTACTTTGATACCGCCGATAAATGGCTGAGAAAGCACGACATTGGTTTAAGAATTCGCCGTTTTGATGATGTATTCGTCCAAACCGTAAAGACAGCAGGACGCGTCGTCGCAGGCTTACATCAAAGACCAGAATACAATGCTGAGCACACTAGCGACGAGCCTAATCTGTCGCTTCATCCTGTAGACATTTGGCCGCCAGGTAAAGAGGCAGCAACGCTGCAATCTGAGCTTATGCCGTTATTCTCGACCAACTTCACACGTGAACAGTGGCTGATTGGCATGCCAGACGGTAGCCAAATAGAAGTGGCGTTTGACCAAGGTACGGTCGTCGCCAAAGGTGAAGATGGGGAAGAGAAACAAGAACCGATTTGCGAAGTTGAACTGGAACTTAAATCGGGCCAAACCGATGCCCTATTTACACTAGCACGTAGCTTTTGCGAGCAAGGTGGCATGCGTTTGGGTAACTTGAGTAAAGCGGCGAAAGGCTATCGACTTGCAAGTGGCTATGCAGGTGATGAAGTAAAATCGTTGGCGCTTGTGGACAGTAGCCCGACGGATACCGTTGAATACTGCTTGATCAACTCTTTAGAACACGCCCTATCTCACTGGCATTATCACGAGCAAATTTATGCTGAGCGTGACAATGTGGAAGCGCTACGTGAAATCAGCAATGCCATTCGTTTTATTCGTCAAACATTGACCATTTTTGGTGGTGTTGTCCCTCGTCGCGCGAGTGCGATTCTGCGCCAAGAGCTTAAATGGTTGGAAGAAGAACTGAGTTGGTTGGATGAGCATGCACACCTTGAAGAGCTCTTAGATGACAAAGGCAATGTGCTGCGTAAGTTGGATGCGCGTAAGTTCTTAGTATCTGAGTTGACTCAGCAGTTACAAGAGCTGCCAAGCCGTGAAGAAGTGCTAGGGTTGCTCAATTCCGCGCGTTACACCGGGTTATTGCTGGATCTTAGTCGCTGGATCTTAGCGCGTGGCTGGCAGCCGTTTCTTGATGAAAAAGCGCGCGAAAAAATGGCAAGTAATATCATGCCGTTTTCAGTCACTCAGCTCGATCGCACTTGGGCAGAACTAATGGAAGCTTTCCCAGCAGAGCGCGACCTGACGGCGCAAGAGTATGTTGATCAGCGCTATCGCTTGCTGCGTAACCTCTATACCGGTATTGGTTTCGCGAGTCTATATAACTCGGATGAGCGTAACAGCTTCCGTTTGCCATGGGCGGATCTGGTGCATGGTATTGATGATCTGCTAATGCTGAACCACTTACTTCCGTTGGTTGATATGTTGGAAGACGCAGAAAAAGAGCAGTTAGAACGCTGGTTGCACCGTCAAGAGCGTTCAATTTTGCATGCAATGGATCAAACCCGAGCGATCAGTGTAGAAGTTCAGCCTTATTGGCGTGAATGATCACCTTGAGTACCTGTACAAAAAATAGGACCGCATGGTCCTATTTTTTTGTCTTTGTTTTGCTTTGTTGCAGCTCTTGTTCTATGAAGTCGAGTCGTTCTAGTATTTGCGCTTGTTGGCTTAGGAGCTGCTCGAGCATACGTTCTTTATTGATTGAGCTGTGCGTCTGTTGTTTCGTCGGGGCGGTAAGAATAGAGGTGATAAGACCCGAAATCATACCAAAGATCCCCACACCACAAACAATGATGATGACGGCTAAAAACTTTCCTACTGAGGTCACCGGGTAATGATCGCCGTAACCAACGGTTGAGATCGTTACGAATACCCACCACAAAGCATCGGCGCCAGTGCGAATATTTGCTTCTGGGTTTTTCGCTTCGATAAACAGCATGGCACTAGAACCGAGCGTAATGAGGATCACCATCAACAGTAATATTGAGGCGACCGTGGTTTCGCGGCGGTTCTCTTTGAGCTGATGCAAAATGAACTTCGACGAGCGCAGTACTAATACCACTCGAAGAATATGAAAGATACGAGCAAAGCGCAGTGGCTCTATTAATGGGATGCTCGCCACGAAATCTATCCAATGGCGTTTAAGAAATAACCACCGATCTGTGGACCGGATCAAATCAATGGTGAGCTGTAATAGAAAAATACTACAGATTATGAAATCCAGACCGATAAGAACTTGACGGGTTTCGTGATCGATCGGGAAAAACAACAAGCCAGAGATCACAAATAGTGCCATAAAAGACAATATTAGTGACAACAGGCCCATCGGTCGTGTGCTGTCTTTGATATCATTGTTTTTCATACGAAGCTCGAAATAAATCGCGTAACCACGCTAAACGCGAACATAACTATAAGTAATATAAAGATTATAGATAAAGACTATATAAGACTCGGTGGAGAACTGACAATGGAAAAGCTGGCATTTAAGCCATGGGAAAGGGTCATATCCGACATTCGACTGGTTCCTAAAATGGTCATGTTGATGGTCTTCAGTACTGTCCTGATAGTGGCAAAACAACTGTGGGACGCGAACACCTTTTACGATTCACTTTTAGCGGCGACACAAAACGCGCAAGTTGCCCAACAGCATTACGAAGCATACTTAACGCAAGTTGCTTGGCAAACCGCCTTATTGATTGTGGTTTTTGTCGTGCTCTTATTAGCGGCGGCTAGAGTGATGCTGCGTCAAACGCAGTATCTGAGCGACGCAATCAAACTGATGGCGAGCAAGAACCTCTCCGTGCCATTTGGTATGGATTGTAAAGATGAATACGGAGACGTGGCACGTGAATTAGAAAAGACACGTCGCCAATTGCACGATGTGATTCAAATGCAAATTAATGCTTCTGATGAGTTATCCACACTCACGGAAGTGATGACGCTGAGCATGTCGGAAACGAAGGAGTCGGCGCAAGAAGAGTTTAACGAAATTGATCAACTTGCGACGGCCATGAGTGAAATGTCGTCGACGGTACAAACCGTCGCGGAACATGCCCAGACGGCGTCTTCTCTTACAGAGCAAGCTTCCGCACAAGCGATTTCTGGTCAACAGTTCTTGCAAAGTACGATGGCGAAAATGAGTGAACTCTCGTCGGACATCGCTTCATCGGCACAGGCGGTTAACCAGGTCGAAGAACGTGTTGAATCCATTGGTAGTGTTGTGGGTACGATTCAAGGTATCTCTGAACAAACTAACCTGCTTGCACTGAATGCGGCTATTGAAGCTGCGCGAGCTGGCGAGGCGGGTCGTGGTTTTGCGGTGGTTGCAGATGAAGTTCGTAACCTTGCACAGCGTACACAACAAGCGACGGTAGAAATTCAAGAGATGATTGCTCAGCTGCAAACCAGTGCAGAATCTGCTGTAGAACTCATGGAGAAAAGCGTAGTGGAAGCGGCCGATGGAAACGAGCTGGTTTCTAATGCTGGATCTGAGCTCGATGGTATTGTTGGGCAAGTGACGCAAATCAATGACATGAACTTCCAAATCGCGACGGCGTCTGGTCAGCAAAGCAGTGTTGCAGAAGAGATGAGTCAAAACCTCACCAATGTACGTGAGCTGGTGGAAGCCTCGGTTGTGGTTGTGACAGAGCTGCTAGAAACTTCTGAAATGATGCAAAATAATGCTGGCGAGTTAGATAAGAAGATCAAATCTTTCCAAGTTTAATATTCCATCCAGAACTTTTGATAAAACGCCCACAAACCTTTTGTGGGCGTTTTTATTTGCTTTAAGTCTGGTATAAAGAATGAGTTACCGTGCTTTTCAAACAAGGAAGAAAAATGCAGCTGCCTTCGCCACTGATTTCTATCGCTGAATCTGCCGTACAAAATGCTCAAGAGGCAGGTTATTTTCCCCTTTGGCCAGATGAGATTGCGCAGCAATTTCGCTATGTGGCGGGCTTAAGCCAGTTTATTACCGAAGCCATTCATCGCGATGAAATTTTAGCCCGTGAGTTGCCAAGCATGTTAGCGCAACCAAGTCGTCAGGAATCTTACCGTTCACGTCTTGCTGCACTGTTGGGACAATGCCCGGATGAGATGTCTGGTCATCGCGTGTTGCGTCAGTTTCGCAACCGAGAAATGGTGTACATTGCGTGGAAGGATTTCACGCATGCATGGTCGCTAGAAACGTCTTTAAGCCACTTATCCGAGTTGGCTGAAGCGATGATTTTTGAAACCTATCAATGGCAATATCAAGCGTGTTGTCAGGAGTGGGGAACGCCGACGAGTGAGGAAGGTGAAGTTCAGCCGATGTTGATTATCGGCATGGGGAAACTGGGTGGTGGCGAGTTAAACTTTTCTTCCGATATCGATCTAATTTTCACGTATCCAGAAAACGGTGAGACACAAGGCGCGCGCCGCAGCATTGCCAATGCCCAGTTCTTTACTCGTCTTGGTCAACGCATCATCAAAGCGCTCGACCAACAAACCTTCGATGGTTTTTGCTACCGCGTCGACATGCGACTGCGTCCATTTGGAGAAAGTGGTCCATTAGTCATGAGCTATGCGGCACTAGAGGATTACTATCAAGAACAGGGACGTGACTGGGAGCGTTACGCGATGATCAAAGCTCGAGTGATGGGGTGCGAAATGTACCCGCAATACCAAGAGCTACGCCAAATGCTGCGTCCTTTTGTTTTTCGTCGCTATATTGATTTCAGTGCGATTCAGTCTTTGCGTCGGATGAAATCGATGATCAGTAGTGAGGTTCGCCGCCGAGGTTTGAACAACAACATTAAGTTAGGCGCAGGTGGCATCCGAGAAATTGAATTTATCGCCCAAGTTTTTCAATTAATTCGAGGGGGGCGCGAGCCTTCTCTTCGTAATCGAGGGTTGTTGGAAACGCTGCAAGGCATTGAAGAGCTGGCGTTACTCACTTCGCAAGAAGTCAGCAGTCTAGAAGTCGCATACAAGTATTTGCGTCAATTAGAAAACTTGTTGCAAGCGATGGCGGACAAGCAAACCCAGACGCTGCCTGATTGCGAAACCGAACGCTTAAAGCTCGCTACCGCGATGCAAATGACCTCTTGGGACCAACTGATTGAGCAAACTCAGCAGCACATGGCGAATGTCCATCAAGTATTTGAGTCGTTAATTGGTGATGATGAAGAAGACGAGGGTACTACGGTTGCTCGTCATTTTCATGAGTTATGGGATATGGCGAACAAACAAGATGTGCTTGAACATATCTTGCAGCAGGATATTCAGGTTGAAGACTTTGCTTCATGCGCGAAAACCATCATCAACTTTAAAACCGATCTGGCTAAAAAAACGTTAGGACCGCGTGGACGCGAAGTGTTAAACCGTTTGATGCCGAAGGTGTTTGATGCGGTGTTTGCCCACCCTGATGCACAGTTTGGTTTACCGCGAGTGCTGCATTTACTGCACAATATCTGCACTCGTACGACTTATCTGGAGTTATTGGATGAGCATCCAGCGGCTCTAGTACAGCTCGTGCGTTTGTGTACCGCAAGCCCAATGATTTCAGAGCAGCTATCTCGGTATCCGATCTTACTCGATGAGTTGATCGACCCTGCACAGTTGTACAATCCAATCCCATTAGACAGTTACCGCACAGAGCTGCGTGATTATCTGGCCCGTATTCCAGAAGATGATATGGAGCAGCAAATGGAAGCGTTGCGTCAGTTTAAGCAAATCTGCATTTTACGTATTGCGGCGGCGGATATTGCTGGTGCATTGCCGGTGATGAAAGTGAGTGATCACTTAACCTATTTGGCGGAAGCTATCGTTGATGCTGTGGTCAGTCAGGCTTGGTTGCAAGTGTCCGAAAAATACGGCGAGCCAACGCATGTGAAAGATCGTGAAGGGAAGGGTTTTGCCGTCATTGGTTATGGCAAAGTCGGTGGCTGGGAACTCGGCTATAACTCCGACTTGGATATCGTCTTCATGCATGACTGCCCAGTCAATGTCTATACAGATGGAAAAAAGGAAATCGACGGTCGTCAGTTCTACCTTCGCCTAGCGCAGCGCATCATCCATATTTTCTCGACTCGCACCGCTTCCGGCATTTTGTACGAAGTCGATACCCGCTTGCGCCCATCTGGCGCGTCAGGTTTGTTGGTTAGCCCAACCGATGCGTTTGACGATTATCAGCATCAAGAAGCCTGGACATGGGAGCATCAAGCACTTGTGCGCGCGCGCTTGATTTACGGCGATGAACCCCTTGCCATTGCATTTCACAATACGCGACATGATGTGTTGTGCAAAGCGCGCGATCGGGCGGAGCTGAAAAAAGACGTTGTCGAAATGAGAGAGAAAATGCGCGGTCATCTTGGGGGGAAAAAGCCCGGCCGTTTTATGCTCAAGCAAGACGTGGGAGGGATTACAGATATCGAATTTCTCGCTCAGTACTTAGTGCTCAACTATAGTCACGATAAGCCGAAATTAACGCGTTGGTGTGATAATGTGCGCATCTTTGAAACGCTCATTGCACAAAATGTCATGGACGAAGACCAGGCAATGCAGTTGATACGTGCCTACACGACAATGCGAAACGAAATACACCGACGAAATCTACTCAATTTAGATGCTGATGTGGTGGAAGATAAGTTTGTTGCCGAAAGGGAGTGGGTAAAACAGGCTTGGAATCAGTGGTTCAGTTAAGACCATATATTTAGCCTCGATAAGGGCTGTGATAAACTCACTTCGATTTAATTTTTGGAGACCAATAATGAAACCAATTCTACCTGATTACAACAGCGCTGGTGTGCTCATCATCGGTGATGTCATGCTAGATCGTTACTGGTATGGCCCAACCGGACGTATTTCTCCTGAAGCGCCGGTTCCTGTTGTAAAAGTAGAAAACAATGAAGAGCGTCCTGGTGGTGCTGCGAACGTTGCGATGAATATCGCATCATTAGGTGGCCATGCTCACATTGTTGGTCTAACAGGGGAAGATGAGCCTGCAAAAGTGCTGACGGAGACGCTGAGCTCACTCAATGTGAAGTGCGATTTCGTTGCACTGCCTGATTACCCAACGATTACGAAGCTTCGCGTAATGAGCCGTGGACAACAGCTTATTCGTCTCGACTTCGAAGATAAGTTTGAAAACACGGATTCTGCACCTGTGCTATCGCGTATGGATGCCGCTCTGCCAAACGTTAAAGCCGTGATTATGTCTGACTACGCAAAAGGCTCGTTAGAGCATGTTCAGGCATACATCCAAAAAGCGCGCGCAGCAAACATTCCAGTTTTCATTGACCCTAAAGGTGCGGATTTTGAACGCTACCGCGGAGCAACACTCTTAACACCAAACATGAAAGAGTTTGAAGATGTCGTTGGCAAAGTAAAATCAGACCAAGATCTGGTTGAAAAAGCACTTCAGCTTGTTGAAGAGTTTGATTTTGAAGCGCTACTGGTTACGCGTAGTGAAAACGGCATGACGTTGATCCGCCGTGGTCAAGAGCCATTCCACCTTCCGACTCAAGCGAAAGAAGTGTACGACGTGACAGGGGCTGGTGATACGGTGATTTCTGTACTTGCAGCTTCAGTTGCGGCGGGTAAATCCTTCGAAGAAGCGTGTGCACTAGCGAATGCTGCGGCAGGCGTTGTTGTTGGTAAGCTTGGTACCTCGACCTTGTCTGAAATTGAACTAGCAGAAGCGGTACATGGCAGCCAAGACACGGATTACGGTGTGATTTCAGAAAAAGCGCTGATTGAAGCAGTGAAAAAAGCACGTGCACGTGGCGAGAAAGTCGTTATGACAAACGGCTGCTTTGATATTCTTCACGCTGGGCATGTTTCTTACCTCAATCACGCTGCAGAACTTGGTGATCGTCTGATTGTTGCGGTGAATACCGATGAATCAGTGAAGCGTCTTAAAGGGCCTGGTCGTCCTGTGAATCCAACCGATCGCCGCATGGCGGTATTGGCAGGTTTGGGCGCTGTGGATTGGGTTGTACCATTTAGTGAAGATACGCCGCAACGTTTGATCTCGGAAGTTCTGCCAAGCTTGCTAGTAAAAGGTGGTGACTACAAACCAGAAGAGATTGCTGGTGGTAAAGAAGTCATTGCTGCAGGTGGCGAAGTTCGTGTATTGAACTTTGAGGATGGTTGCTCAACCAGTGAAATCATCAATGCAATCAAAGGTGGTAAGGGCTAAGCCTACGATTTGTTGGCATTGAAACGCTATTTGTTTGTAAAAGGTCGCCAAGTGCGGCCTTTTTGATACTTGATGTTCTGAGATACTTTTCGTCTCTTAACTGCAAGCAATAAAAAACGCCAGCTGATAAATCAACTGGCGTTTTTATTTATTGAGAACTGAAGCATTCAGTCAGCAATTATTTTGCTGCTTTCAAACCTGCATCAACGTCTAAGATGTCTTGTTCGCTTAGCGTACCAACGGCTTGGCGTAGCTGAAGAACACTTAAGATGTAGTCGTAACGAGCGTTCGATAGGTTTTTATTCGCATCGTATAGACGACGAGTTGCGTCTAGCACGTCAACGATAGTACGAGTACCCACATCAAAACCTGCTTCTGTTGCTTCTAGTGCAGAGCGCGCAGAAATAACGGCTTGCTCATAAGCACGTAGTGCGCCGATAGAGGCGTTAATGTTGTTGTTTTGTGCGCGAACATCTTTTACTACGCTACGGTATTGTGCTTCAAGATCTTCACTTGCAGCCACGTACGCGTATTCAGCCTGTTTGGTTTGAGAGGTGACGTTACCACCCGTGTATAGCGGCACCGCAAGGTTCACACCGATATTGAAGTTGTCTGTGGTGTTGTCACGAGAGCTATGAGACGTATCACCGTAGTTGTAACCACCGTCTAGAGACAGCGTTGGTAGATGACCAGAACTTGCTAGTGAAATATTGTCACGTGCGATATCTTGAAGAATACGTGAAGATAGCAAGGTCAGGTTTTTGGTTTTTGCTTCGTCAATTAGTGATTCAGCAGGCACGGTCGATGGGCTAGCAGTGAAGCGGCGAGTATCTAAGATGTTGAGATCTTTGTGCTCTTGACCAGTGATTTCACGTAATGACTCGTAGCTGTTAGTTAGTGCGTTTTCTGCTAACACTTCATCCGCCAGTACTTGGTCGTACTGAGCTTGCGCGTCGTGTACGTCAGTGATCGCAGATAAACCTACTTCAAAACGCTGTTTTGTTTGCTCTAGTTGACGACCCACTGCGGCTTTTTCTGCACGGACGAAGACAAGGTTGTCTTGTGCGCGTAGAACTTCAAAATACGCTTGTGAAACACGAAGAATTAGTGCTTGTTGAGTCGCAGCGTAAGTTGCGTCTGCTTGGCGAGCACTTTTCTCGGCGGTATCTAGCGAGATCCAAGATGCGCGGTTGTAAAGTGCTTGTGAAAAGCTAACACCAGCGGTTAGAGCGTTGGCATCGTTTGATACGTCATTGACTAGATTTGAGTCGTATTCAGTATCGCCACGAGTTAAGTTGTAACCTGCTGTTAGGTTAATTTGTGGTAATAGAGCACTACGGCTTGAGGTGATTGCTTCGAAAGCTTGGTCACGTTGTGCTGCTACACTGAGCAATTGTGGATCATTTTGTTTTGCTAAGTCGTAGATTTCAGCCAAAGAGTCTGCGAACGCAGACGTACTCATGCTACCTAGCGCTGCACTGATAAATAGTGGAAGCAATTTTTTCATTTTCTATTCCCGCGGTCAATAGATTGGTTAATTCTCAGTAGTTTAACTCAATTTGCACGATATTTACTCTAAAGTTTGCACTTTTTTACACGTAATTATCCAGTTGTGCAATAAATTTTCACCAAAGACTTAAATTAATTTGTAACTATTGTACAAAAAGTTGAGCCAAGTCCTTTGAGCAAGCGAATAACAATGAGTAAACTACAAGATTCACTCAGAGAGGTGTCGAATGCAACAGTGTGACAAACAACAAAAGGATTTTACTTCGCAAGATGTAAAAGTCATCTCGAAAGAAACCTTATTTGAAGGCTTTTTCAAAATGGTGAAATATCGCTTTCAGCATAAGCTATTTGCTGGAGGTTGGAGCGAGGTTGTCGAACGAGAAATGTTCGAGCGTGGTCATGCTGCAGCGATGCTTCCTTATGATCCAAATACGGATCAAGTGGTTATCATTGAACAGATTCGAGTAGGAGCCTTAGAGCATCAACACCCATGGCAGCTAGAGATTGTCGCGGGTATGATTGACCGTGATGAATCAGCTGAAGCCGTCATTCGCCGAGAAGCTGTCGAAGAGGCGGGGATACAAGTGGGGCGTGTTGCGCCAGTCACCTCTTATTATCCTTCTGCTGGCGGTTGCTCGGAAAAGTTGGACGTATTTGTTGGTGAAGTGGACGCATCTAAAGCGCACGGCATTCATGGTTTAGACTATGAGAATGAAGATATTCGCGTACATGTTTTGAGTCGTGAGCAAGCATATCAATGGGTGAAAGACGGAAAATTTGAAAATGGTGCGTCGATTATTGCGTTGCAATGGTTGCAATTAAACCATCAAGAGTTGAAGTCACAGTGGGGGCAACCCCAAATGGTGGAGAGTAAGTAATGGCACAAGTGGCTGAAAAACAGAGGTATCATGTTGATTTAGCGGGTCTAATGAGAACCTATGAGACCAACTACGCTAAATTGAACGCCTTATTGCCTGCTTCTGCCGAAGTTGGGGATGTACGCTGCTATCAAGCGGCGAACATGGTTTACCAACTGACCGTGAATGAAATCACAAAATACACCACAGTTGTTGAGATATGTCAGAGTGATGAAACGCCAGTGTTTCCTTTACCGACGATGTCTGTCAGGCTTTATCACGATGCGAGAGTAGCCGAAGTATGCTCAAGCGGAGAGTTTTCTCGCATAAAAGCTAAGTATGATTATCCCAACGACCAACTGATGCAGAAAGATGAAAAGCATCAACTAAACACATTCCTTGGTGAATGGCTGACGTTTTGTTTACGAAGTGGTATCAGTAGAACACCACTTGCCTTCAATTGATCGTCACGTCACTAAAGGAAAATAACAAATAACGATATAGTGGACGAATCAGGTTTTCATTTTGCAATCATCTAGTGACAGCATCAAACTTTTACAAATTACGGATACTCATCTGTTTGCTGCCGATGAGGGAAGTTTGCTGAGCGTAAAAACGGCCGATAGCTTTAACGCTGTTGTTGCTGATGTTTTACGCCGCAACGTGACGTTTGATTACATCTTGGCGACAGGGGATATTTCCCAAGACCATAGTGCAGAATCTTACCAGCGCTTTGCCGAAGGCATTGAACCGCTAGAGAAAGACTGCTTTTGGCTGCCTGGTAATCATGACTACAAGCCCAATATGGGCAGTGTATTACCTTCGCAACAAATCAAAGCGGCAGAGCATGTATTGCTTGGCGCGCATTGGCAGTTGGTTCTTTTAGACTCGCAAGTTGTTGGCGTTCCCCACGGACGCTTGAGTGATCAGCAGTTAGCGTTACTCGAAGAAAAGTTAGCAGAACACCCAGAAAGGCACACACTTGTGTTGCTGCATCACCATCCATTATTGGTGGGAAGCGCGTGGCTTGATCAACATACCTTAAAAGATGCCGAAGCGTTCTGGCAGGTTGTCGATCGTTTTGATAACGTGAAAGGCATTCTCTGTGGTCATGTTCATCAAGACATGAATGTGCTTCATAATGGTATTCGAGTGATGGCAACACCCTCGACGTGTGTTCAGTTTAAGCCCAACTCGGATGATTTTGCCCTCGATACGACTTCGCCTGGTTGGCGTGAACTGCAGTTGCACGCTTGTGGTGAGATTACGACCCAAGTGGGCCGACTTCCTGACGGCCAGTTCCAACCAGACTTCTCTTCTAACGGATACTAACGCGCCCGAGCTCTATGTTCGGGCTCGCTTTTTTGTGCGAGATATCTATGAGTAAACCTTCACTTCTTCTGTATATCCATGGTTTTAACAGCTCCCCACTTTCAATGAAAGCCAATGTGATGAGAGCATACTGCGAGCAGCATCGTCCTGATATCAAAGTGATTGTTCCCCAGTTACCTTGTTATCCTCAACAAGCGGCGAAAATGTTGTTGGATATCATCGAACAATATAAAGACGATTATAACATTGGTCTGGTGGGCAGCTCATTAGGCGGCTTTATGTCAACGTGGCTAAATGACAAGTTTGGATTTAAAGCGGTTGTGGTCAACCCCGCGGTTAAGCCCTATGAGTTGTTAGTAGATTATTTGGGTGAGCAAACTAACCCTTATACGCACGAAACCTATACACTTGAAGCTTGTCATATTGACGAGTTAAAAGCTCTTGATGTACAAAGCATCGCGTCGCCACATTCTTTCTGGTTGTTGCAGCAAACAGAAGATGAGGTTTTAGACTATCGACAAGCGGTAGATAAGTTTGCAGACGCTAAGCAAACAGTAGAACAAGGCGGTGATCACAGTTTTGTAGGCTTTGAGCGTTATCCTGCACAGATTATCGAATTTCTAGAACTGTAATTCGAAAGCGATTGGAAAAGGCTCATAGTTTTTATTGATATATCCAACCGTTTCTTGACATGGGCGGTATGCTTTCCGACTATGTTTTGCCAAAAGATCTTAAGGGTCGAGGACCCTGGCTACTTTGTTATGCATCATGTTTACAAGCACTTAGTGATGTGAACAGGGTGGCTTTTTCGTTTCCTGAGTATGGGTTCACCCATTGGTGATATTCAGGCAACAAGTAAACTTTGAGAATAATTCCGTATTATGACTGAACAATATAATGCTGGTGCCATTGAAGTACTGAATGGCTTAGAGCCAGTACGTCGCCGACCAGGGATGTATACGGATACAGCGCGCCCAAACCATTTGGGCCAAGAAGTTATCGACAACAGTGTCGACGAAGCGCTAGCCGGACATGCCTCAAAAGTACAAGTCATCCTACATGCCGACCAATCACTAGAAGTGATCGATGATGGTCGAGGCATGCCTGTTGATATCCACCCTGAAGAGAAAGTGTCAGGCGTAGAGTTAATCCTATGCAAGCTGCACGCAGGTGGTAAGTTCTCTAACAAAAACTACCAATTCTCTGGTGGTTTGCACGGGGTAGGTATTTCGGTAGTAAACGCGTTGTCAAAACGCGTTGAAGTAACCGTTCGTCGTGATGGCCAAGTGTATGAAATTGCATTTGAGCACGGTGATAAAGTCTCTGACCTGACCGTAACCGGCACATGTGGTCGTCGCAATCGCGGTACCAGCGTGCATTTCTGGCCTGATGCGAAGTACTTCGATTCGGCTAACTTCTCTGTTACGCGCCTAGTCAATAATCTGCGCGCAAAAGCGGTTTTGTGTCCGGGTTTAGAAATTACATTAACCGACAAAGTTAATGGTAAAGACTATAAGTGGTACTACGAAGACGGTCTTAAAGACTATCTTGCGGAAGGCGTAAAAGGCTACCCAGTTATTCCTGAAGAACCATTTACTGGTGAGTTCTTGGCGGATACCGAAGCGGCAAACTGGGCGGTAATTTGGCAGCCAGAAGGTGGTGAGATGATCACCGAAAGCTACGTTAACCTGATCCCAACCGCTCAAGGTGGTACGCACGTTAATGGTTTACGCCAAGGCTTGTTAGAAGCGATGCGCGAGTTCTGTGAGTTCCGTAATCTATTACCTCGTGGCGTGAAGCTAACGGGTGATGACGTTTTCGACCGCTGTTCTTACGTGTTGTCGGTTAAAATTCAAGATCCGCAATTTGCAGGCCAGACCAAAGAACGTCTGTCCTCTCGTCAAACCGCGGCATTTGTCTCTGGCGTAGTCAAAGATGCGTTCAGTCTTTGGTTGAACGAAAAGCCTCAGCTAGCAGAGCAATTGGCAGAAGTCTGTATCGCTAACGCGCACCGTCGTATGCGTGCAGCGAAAAAAGTCGTACGTAAGAAAGTGGCGTCCGGCCCGGCACTGCCAGGCAAGTTGACCGACTGTTCAGCACAGGACTTAAGTCGCACTGAAATCTTCTTTGTGGAGGGTGACTCTGCGGGTGGCTCGGCAAAACAGGCTCGTGACCGTGAATTTCAAGCCGTGATGCCACTGCGTGGTAAGATCTTGAACACGTGGGAAGTCTCTGCTGACCAAGTATTAGCATCTCAAGAAGTACACGATATTTCAGTGGCTTTGGGGATTGATCCTGACAGCGATAACCTTGAGGGGTTGCGCTACGGTAAGATCTGTATCCTTGCCGATGCGGACTCGGATGGTCTTCACATCGCAACGCTGCTTTGTGCTCTATTTACTCGTCACTTCCGCGCACTAGTGGAAGCGGGTCATATCTATGTGGCGATGCCGCCTCTGTATCGAATCGACTGCGGGAAAGAAGTGTTCTACGCCCTCGATGACGATGAAAAAGATGGCATTTTAGAGCGCTTGTCGAAGAAGAAAGCCAAAATCAACGTGCAACGATTCAAAGGTCTGGGTGAGATGAACCCACTTCAGTTGCGTGAAACCACCATGGATCCGAACACGCGTCGCTTAGTGCAGCTAACCATTGACGACTCTACGGCGACCATGGAAATGATGGACATGCTGCTGGGCAAAAAGCGTGCAGATGACCGTCGTTCTTGGCTACAAAACAACGGCGACTTGGCAGAGGTGTAACGGATGTCTACAGAAATTACCTACGATGGCGTCGAACAGTTGCCAATGCGCAAGTTCACTGAAGACGCTTATCTGAACTACTCGATGTACGTAATCATGGACCGCGCCTTGCCATACATTGGTGATGGCTTAAAGCCGGTTCAACGACGCATCATTTATGCGATGTCAGAGCTTGGTCTCTCTGCATCAGCAAAATACAAAAAATCTGCACGTACCGTTGGTGACGTGCTAGGTAAATACCATCCGCACGGTGATTCAGCGTGTTACGAAGCGATGGTATTGATGGCTCAGCCATTCTCTTACCGCTATCCATTAGTGGATGGTCAAGGTAACTGGGGTGCGCCAGATGACCCGAAATCATTCGCGGCAATGCGTTATACCGAAGCAAAACTGTCTAAGTTTGCTGAAGTATTGCTAGGCGAACTGGGTCAGGGTACGGTCGAATGGCAACCTAACTTTGATGGCACAATGAAAGAGCCACAAATGTTGCCAGCACGTCTGCCTCATATCCTGCTTAACGGTGTAACCGGTATTGCGGTTGGTATGGCAACAGACATCCCACCGCACAACGTTCGTGAAATCGCAGATGCGACTATTCATTTGATCGACAACCCGAAAGCAGAACTGCCGGACGTGATGCAGTATGTTAAAGGTCCGGATTACCCAACAGAAGCAGAAATCATCTCGCCGCAAGCGGATATTGAGAAGATTTACCGCAACGGTCGCGGCAGCATCAAGATGCGCGCGGTGTGGCATAAAGAAGGTTCTGATATCGTTATCACCTCTCTGCCACACCAAGTATCGGGTGCAAAACTGCTTGAGCAAATCGCCAACCAGATGCGTGCGAAGAAGCTACCAATGGTTGACGATCTTCGTGACGAGTCGGATCACGAGAACCCAACGCGTATCGTTGTGGTACCTAAGTCAAACCGCGTCGATTGTGATTTGTTGATGAACCACTTGTTCGCATCAACGGATCTTGAGCGCAGCTACCGCGTTAACTTGAACATGATTGGTTTGGATAATCGTCCTCAAGTTAAAGGTCTGGTGCAAATTCTGTCAGAGTGGATTGAGTTCCGTCGCACGACCGTACGTCGTCGTCTACAACACCGCCTAGACAAAGTCATGGCTCGCTTACACATTTTGGAAGGTTTGTTGGTTGCTTACCTAAACCTAGATGAAGTGATTGAGATCATCCGTACCGAAGATGATCCTAAAGCGGTATTGATGGCACGCTTCGGTATTACCGATATCCAAGCGGATGCGATTCTAGATACCAAACTTCGTCATCTAGCCAAGCTAGAAGAGATGAAGATTCGTGGTGAGCAAGACGAGCTAGAGAAAGAGCGCGAGAAGCTAGAACAGCTGCTCGGTTCTGAGCGCCGTCTAAACACACTACTGAAAAAAGAAATTAAAGCAGACGCAGAGAAATACGGTGATGACCGTCGATCTCCATTGGTTGAGCGTGCAGAGGCAAAAGCGCTCACTGAACGTGATCTTGTTCCAAGTGAACCAATCACGGTTGTGCTTTCTGAAAAAGGTTGGATTCGTCACGCGAAAGGCCATGACGTGGATGCAGAAGGCTTGAACTATAAGTCGGGTGATAAATACTTAGCGCATGCGCGAGGTAAGAGTAATCAGCCTGCGGTATTCCTAGGCAGTGACGGTCGAAGTTACTCTCTGGAGTCGCACTCGCTGCCTTCTGCTCGTAGTCAAGGTGAGCCGATTACCGGTCGTTTGAATATTACGGCTGGTAGCAGTATTCGCCAAGTGATCATGAGTGAAGAAGATCAGCTGTGGCTGGTGGGCTCTGATGCAGGTTACGGCTTTGTATGTAAAGGTGCTGACTTGCTGTCTAAAAACCGCAGTGGTAAAGCGCTGGTCACTTTGCCGGCTAACTCTGAGGTCATGACGCCAAAAGCGATTGAAGATTTAGATTCTGATGAAATCTTAGCAATCACTAACCAAGGTCGCATGCTGCTGTTCCCAATCAAAGACCTGCCACAACTGGCGAAAGGTAAAGGGAATAAGATCATCAATATTCCTGCTGCTAAAGCAAAAGAGCGAGAAGAAGTACTATCTCACTTAATGTCTTTACCAAAAGGTGCATCGTTAACGCTGTACGCGGGTAAGCGAAAGTTGGGTCTTAAACCGTCTGACCTTGATAACTTCCGTGGCGAACGTGGTCGCCGAGGTGGGTTATTACCAAGAGGTTTGCAGCGAGTCACTCGCATTGAAGTTGAGCTGGATGATTCCGATACGACGGAAGCACCGAGCGATAGCGAGTAACGCACAAATAAAAAATCCCAGCCAATGGCTGGGATTTTTTATGCTTCTTGCTTGTCTTCGGCAATGGTGACTTTCAAGCTCATCTCTTTTCCTTTGCGAATGATGCCGACGTCCACGGTGGTGCCAGGACGTAAATCGGTGACGATATCCATGACGCTCTGACGCCCTTGCACTTTATTGCCATCAATACTGATAATGATGTCCTGCTTTTGGAAGCCTGCTGCATTGGCTGGACCATTTGGATCAATACCAAGCACGACAATACCACCTATGTGTTCATTTCCAAGTAGGCGAGCAGTGACCGCATTAATGTCTTGGCCGTCGATACCAATATAGCCACGAATCACGCGACCATCAGCGATGATTTTCTGCATGATCTTGCTGGCTAGTGGCGCAGGGATCGCAAAGGAAATACCGTAAGTTTCTAAATCAGTCGCTTGTTGGAAAGAGGCGGTATTGATGCCGACGAGCTCACCTTGTGTGTTCACTAGAGCACCGCCAGAGTTGCCCTCATTGATGGCGGCATCGGTTTGAATGAATGCTTGGCGACCGTCGCTAATCGATGAGCGTCCTGTTGCTGAAATAATGCCGAACGTTGTGGTTTGTCCAAGGTTGTATGGGTTACCGATGGCTAGGACCACATCACCCACTTGTGGCTTGTAATTAGAGTTCAGAGGAATAACAGGTAAATTTGAACCTTCGACACGCAGTACGGCAATGTCTGTGCGTTTATCCGTTCCAACTAGCTGAGCCGCTGCGGCTCTACCGTCTTGTAATGCGACAACAATTTGGTCTGCTTGAGCAACCACATGGTAGTTGGTAATGATGTAGCCTTTCTCACTGACAATGACACCTGAACCCAGACCTTGAGTCGAGAGTTTACTGCGATCATTTTCAACATATTTACGGCTGTAGATGTTTACTACGGCAGGTGCTGCTCTTCGCACCGCCTGATTAAATGTCAACTCAACGGACGCGATATTAACAGGTTGCGGATCTAGCGCGGCAGGAATTACGTTGTTGCGCAAAGATGGTACCGCCAGTAATACCACTGCGGCAGTAGCCAAGCCTAAAAAGACAGAACGTAATAAAAAGCTGAGCATATCCTCTCCATGCATGAGCGCCAAAATGGCATAGAAGATGAAGAATAGCATTACATTGAAAAATAACAAAAGGGCAGCACGGAATCGTGCTGCCCTTTTCATTAGCTATTGAGCGATAAGGAAAAGTATTCGAGGCTTATTACTCGATGCTATGCATCGAAAACCTTATTTCCTATTACTTTGAAAGTGACTAACGAATAACAAGATAAATAGTACGTTCGCCACGCTGAATATTCAGAGCCAATACGCCTTTGTGCTTATCCACGATTGCACGAAGCTCAGCAAGGTTTTTCACGCGCTGACGGTTTACACCGATAATGATGTCCCCTTGTTGTAATTGATATTGAGCAGCCGGAGAGTTATCTGCAACGCTCGATACTTTAACGCCTTGAATTGCATCACTTGGTGTCGTATTGCTTAATTCCGCACCCTTGAGCCCTTCGTGTAATGTTTCGGCTTTGGCTTTCATATTTGTAGATTCGCCAAGCGTTACATCAAAGGTTTTATTCTTACCATCTCGAACCACACCTAATGTGATTTCTTTTCCTGCGCCCAGCGTTGCTACTTTTGCGCGGAGCTCTGAGAAAGTATTAATCTCTTTGCCGTTTACCGATACAATTACATCACCGGCTTTCAATCCAGCTTTATCGGCTGCGCTGTCTGGTACGACTTGGCCAATAAAGGCCCCTTTACTCGACTCGTAACCCAATGCATCAGCCAGCTCAGAGGTTACTTCACCGCCCTGTACACCCAACATGCCGCGTTTGACTTCACCAAACTCTAGAATTTGCTCGGTGAGGTTTTTCATCATGTTGGACGGAATCGCAAAGCCAATCCCCACGTTACCGCCGTTAGGGCCTAAAATCGCAGTATTAATACCGATCAGCTCACCATTAAGGTTGACCAATGCACCACCAGAGTTACCGCTGTTAATTGCGGCATCGGTTTGGATGAAGTTTTCGAAGTTTTCAACGTTTAAGCCACTACGGCCTAACGCTGAGACGATGCCCGACGTCACGGTTTGACCGAGTCCGAATGGGTTACCAATCGCAACCGTAAAGTCACCTACGCGAAGTTTGTCGGAATCTGCGACTTTAATTTGCGTTAAGTTTTTCGCTTTTTCTAATTTAAGCAACGCAACATCGGCCATCTCATCTCCGCCAACGAGCGTAGCGTCATACTCGCGACCATCATAGAGGCGAACTCGAATCTCATCCGCGCCCTTGATTACGTGGTAGTTAGTGACGATATGCCCTTTTTTCGCATCAATAATGACACCAGAACCTAAACCTCTGAACGGGCGCTCGCGCCTTTGCTCCATCGGAAAGTCCGGTCCAAAGAAGAATTGAAATTGTTCGGGAATACGGCTGGTTTGTACTTGTTTGCCTTCTACAGCAATACTCACAACAGCAGGGGTTACTTTCTCAAGCATGGGCGCCAAGCTAGGTAACTGTTGGCCATCCACATTTAAAGGTAATGCGGCGGTGGCTTGAACTGGCGCAATAATAGAGCCCAAACTCAGAGATAGAACGGTGAGCGCAAGCAGTGGTTTTTTCATCCAATAACTCCTCTTGAAACATGTCTGCCAAAAAGAAATATCCGAACGGTTAGTTCACTTTGTTAATAACTAATATAGGGCCTAGTTCGGATAATCAAAGGGGGAGGCAGTTCACATCCAAGTTAGAGCAAAGGTAAGAAGAAAAAGTTCAAAAAAGGGCCGATACAAATGTATCGGCCCTAGTAGGTAGAGGTAAGAGAAGGTTATGATGCTTTTGCGGTTACCGCTTCGGGAGCATTAATGATTTCTTTCTCTTGATCCTTTAAAAGACCCGTTGCGCCATTGGCGTAGTCTTTTGGCTGTTCGTTAAACTCTGGTTGATCTTCTGCAATAGCTTCAGAAGACATTGCCGTTTTCTTATCAAACGGGTTGTCTTGCTCTGGCAAGTTTGGCAAAAGCTCAGAAGAGGTCTTAGCCATATGTTGGTACAGCTTGGTGTAATCTTTACCTAGTGTATCCAACATTTCTGCGGTTTGTGCAAAATGATCGACGAGCTCTTGACGTTGTTGCTCTAGTTCAAACTTGGCCGCTTCAAGTTCTTTCTGCACAGACTTTTGTTTCTTGTATTCAGGGGTGGTTAGTCTACTAATGACTACGCCTACGATTGTACCGACCAGCAAACCCACAATGGCATAAATCCAAGGCATAACTGCTCCTTATAGTTGTTTTAACAAGTCTTTTACTACTTAGTTACACGCGGTGCTAGTCCATGTTACTATGGCTTGAACAGCCGATAAAGAAAAATAGCAGTATGTCTTCGGGGACTGATAACTACTTCTCTCTATTCTCAAAGTTGACCCCGAGGTAACCCTTTTCCCAGTACCTCTATACGACTTAATACGATGACACCACTACAACAATATCAAAAAGACATAGCAGAACACGGGTTTCAGCGTGATGAAGCTCAGTATCAAGCGGTCGTTGCATTAGATAAGCTTTACCATGCTATCGTTGAATTTCAGTCAGCTCCTGTGCCCCAGCTTTCCAAATGGCAAAAGCTCATGGGGAAAAAAATCGACATGCCTGAGCCCCCAAAAGGTCTTTACTTTTGGGGAGGAGTCGGACGCGGTAAAACGTACCTCATGGATGCGTTTTTTGATGCTTTACCAACCCAAAGAAAAATGCGCGTACACTTTCACCGCTTCATGTATCGAGTACATGATGAGTTGAAGCTGTTAGGTGATGTCGAAAATCCGCTAGCAAAAGTAGCGGATAAATTCAAAGAAGAAGCGGATGTGGTTTGCTTTGATGAATTTTTTGTCTCTGACATTACGGATGCGATGATCCTTGCAACGTTACTCCAAGAGATGTTCAAGCGGCAGATGATCCTAGTCGCGACTTCAAACATCGAACCGCAGAACTTATATCGTAATGGCTTACAAAGAGCGCGCTTTTTGCCTGCAATTGATATGATTTTGGCACGCTGTGGCGTGTTGAATGTTGATAGTGGCGTTGATTATCGCTTAAGAACGCTTGAACAGGCCGAAATATACCATTATCCACTTGATGAACAGGCCAACATTAACCTCAACAAGTATTATCAGCAGCTGACGGGCGAACGTCAGATCGTCGCTCATCAAATCGAAGTTAATCACCGTCAGCTTGAGGTAATTGAAGCGAGTGATGGGGTTCTGCATGCGTCGTTTGCTCAGTTATGCCAAACCGCTCGCAGTCAAAATGACTACATTGAGCTGTCCCGAATTTATCACACGGTATTATTAGCGGACGTTCAACAGATGAACCGAAAAATAGATGACGCTGCGAGGCGTTTTATCGCACTGGTCGATGAGTTTTACGAGCGCAATGTGAAGTTGATTATTTCTGCTGAAGTACCAATGGAAGACTTATATACTGAGGGGCAGCTCGAGTTTGAATTTAAGCGCTGTTTGTCTCGGCTCACTGAGATGCAAAGTCATGAGTACCTCGCGCGTGAGCATTTGGCCTAAATCTAGTGTGTTCTTAAAAAGTGAAGAAAAAATTAGTGATTTGGCGCAAAAAAAGGTGATTTTTTCTTCGCTCTTCTCTATAATCCTGCGACCCACCGTTACTGCAGACCGGATTATCGAAGTTATTTCGAAATTGAAGGTCGAGAGTACCAACGACTCGAAGGGGTGATGACTGGGCTCTTAGACAGTGTGGGAGCACCAGAATGGTGTTCCTTAAAGTTTAAATTTTAATTAACGGGTTATTATTAGCATGAAAACTTTCGTTGCTAAACCAGAAACTGTAAAACGCGACTGGTACGTTGTAGACGCTGAAGGTAAAACTCTTGGTCGTCTAGCAAGTGAAATTGCATCTCGCCTACGTGGCAAACATAAAGCTGAATACACTCCTCACGTTGACGCTGGTGACTACATCATCGTTATCAACGCTGAGAAAGTTGCTGTAACTGGTAACAAAGCTAAGAACAAAGTGTACTACCGTCACTCTGAGTTCCCAGGTGGTCTAAAATCTATCACTTTCGAAAAGTTGATCGATCGTAAACCTGAGATGGTTCTTGAGCTTGCAGTTAAAGGCATGCTTCCACGTGGTCCTCTAGGCCGTGCTATGTACCGTAAGCTTAAAGTTTACGCAGGCGCTGAGCACAACCATGTTGCTCAACAACCACAAGTACTAGACATCTAATTGGGGATTTCGAAAATGGCAGAGAATCAATACTACGGCACTGGCCGTCGCAAAAGCTCAGCTGCACGTGTTTTTATTAAACCAGGCAGCGGCAACATTGTAGTAAACAAGCGTAACCTTGACGAATACTTCGGTCGTCCAACAGCTCGCATGGTTGTACAACAACCTCTAGAACTTGTTGAACTAACTGAAAAGCTAGACCTTTACGTAACAGTTAAAGGCGGCGGTATTTCTGGTCAAGCTGGTGCTATCCGTCACGGTATCACTCGCGCGCTTATGGAATACGATGAGTCTCTACGTCCTGCTCTACGCGCAGCTGGCTACGTTACTCGTGACGCTCGTTGCGTTGAACGTAAGAAAGTTGGTCTACGTAAAGCACGTCGTCGTCCACAGTTCTCTAAGCGTTAATTTCCTCTTAATGGAAATTCTGCTTTTCAGAGTTACTCTGGAAACTGTGTACCAAAAGCTCGGCTCTATGCCGGGCTTTTTTGTTTTTATACCAGCCTATCAATATCCATTTGTATTCACTTATAACTAGGTTCAGAGTAAGGCTTCTTCCTTACCATACGTTATAAGCTTATTTATCTGCTGTGGGTGCCTTTACGTCTTAATATCCCTGCAACATGTTTTAAAATGCCTACTCGTCTTTTTTGCGTATGCGGCGTGCTACAAAAGTGAAAATACAAACAACGTAAGTTGAATGCGCACTAAGAAATATTTTGCTGTGTAATTAACTGAAAACTACCAAGATAAAAGGTTTGAATAGCTTTCAGCAGAACTTCCATGTTGTGCTTTCTTGTTACAAATCACATCAATTTTTTATAATTCTGCCGCTTTTGTGACGACGCGAGCGATTTGCCTCACAAATGTTACAAAAAGGTAGCTTTATCTTGTCAAAAAGTAGGGTTTTCTTTATCATTTCCCTCCAATAAATAGAACTAAATTCATTATTTGTTAGCCATGCTCTTATAAGCGGAATAATAACGATCCAAAGGGAGCAAATGGGAGAATGTTTGGATGAGCAACGCGCCTTTAAATAACGGTCGCAGGCGTTTTCTAACCGCTACAACGGCAGTTGTTGGTGGGTTAGGGGCAGTCGCCGTCGCCGTGCCTTTTATCAAATCATGGAATCCGAGTGCCAAAGCCAAAGCGGCAGGTGCACCGGTGGAAGTGGATATAAGTAAAATTGAACCAGGTCAGCTGGTTCGTGTCGAGTGGCAGGGGAAACCTGTATGGATTGTTCGCCGCACTCAAAGCGTTCTAGATAACTTAAAAACGATCGGCGATAAGCTTCGTGATCCGCAATCTGAAATGGAACAGCAGCCTGAGTACGCTCAGAATGAGTTTCGTTCGATTAAGGAAGAGTTTTTTGTCGCTGTTGGTTTCTGTACTCACCTAGGTTGTTCACCAACCTATCTACCAGACTCTTTCTCAGAGCAGGTCCAGGGCGTAAGATCTGGCTTCTTCTGTCCTTGTCATGGTTCTAAGTTCGATATGGCTGGTCGAGTGTTCCAAGGGGTACCTGCTCCATTGAACCTTGTCGTTCCTAAGCACATGTATTTGAGCGACACCAAGCTCATTGTGGGTGTTGATGAGGGGGATGCATAATGCAAGCAATGTTAGACTGGGTTGAAAAGCGTATTCCTGCAATGAATGCTTATAAAAAGCATTTGTCTGAATACCCAATGCCTAAGAACTTCAACTTTTGGTACCTTTTCGGTTCTCTGGCGATGCTGGTTCTGGTTAACCAAATCCTAACGGGTATTTGGCTAACGATGAACTACGTTCCTTCTGGTGACGGTGCGTTTGCTTCTATCGAGTACATCATGCGTGATGTAGAGTACGGTTGGCTTCTACGTTACATGCACTCAACTGGCGCATCTGCGTTTTTCGTTGTTGTGTACTTGCACATGTTCCGTGGCCTGATCTACGGCTCATACCAAAAACCTCGTGAACTACTGTGGATCTTCGGTATGTTGATCTTCCTCGTTCTAATGGCTGAAGCATTCATGGGTTACCTACTGCCATGGGGTCAGATGTCATACTGGGGTGCGCAGGTAATCATTTCTTTGTTTGGTGCGATTCCTGTTATCGGTGATGACCTAACGCTTTGGATCCGTGGTGACTACATCATCTCTGGTGCAACGTTAAACCGTTTCTTCGCACTACACGTTATTGCACTGCCTATCGTTCTGCTTCTTCTTGTGGTTCTGCACGTATTGGCGCTGCACGAAGTCGGCTCAAACAACCCTGATGGTATCGAAACTAAGCTACCAAAAGGTTCAATGGGCGATGATTACAAGACACAGTTCAAGTTCCACGATTACTACACGAAGAAATACGACATTATCGACTCTATTCCTTTCCACCCATACGGTACGGTTAAGGACTTAGTTGGTGTGGCTGGTTTCTTGTTCTTCTTCTGTTACGTGCTGTTCTTCAACCCAGAAATGGGAGGATACTTCCTTGAACCGCCTAACTTTGAAGCGGCCAACCCACTGAAGACACCAGAGCACATTGCTCCGGTATGGTACTTCACGCCGTTTTACGCAATCTTACGTGCGGTTCCAGACAAACTATTAGGTGTTATCCTAATGGGTGCGTCAATAGCAGTGCTGTTTGTTCTACCTTGGTTGGATCGTTGTAAAGTTCGTTCATACCGTTACCGTAGCAAACTTCATCTGTTGAATATTGTACAGTTCACTATCGCCTTTATCGCTCTGGGTATTTTAGGTGCGTTACCTGCAACACCAACGTACACACTACTATCTCAGATCTTTAGCTTGTGTTACTTCATGTTCTTTGTGTTGCTGTTCTTCTACAGCAAAAATGAAGCAACCAAACCATTACCAGAGAGGGTGACATTCAAATGAAGAAGTGGATTGTAATTCTATTTGCTATGTTGCCATCACTAGCGATGGCAGCGGGGGCTAACGTTCCGCTTGATAAAGCGAATGTTGACCTAACGGATAAAGCTTCGCTACAAAACGGTGCGAAGTTGTTCATGAACTACTGTTTTGCTTGTCACTCAACGCAGTATCAGCGTTATGAGCGTGTAGCAACAGACTTGGAAATTCCAACAGACTTAATGAAAGAAAACCTGATTTTCAATCCTGAAGCGAAAATCGGTGATCTAATGGTCAACGCAATGCCACCGAAGCAAGCGGCAAATTGGTTTGGTGCTCCACCACCAGATCTTACGTTGGTTGCACGAGTTCGTGGTGCTGATTGGTTATACACTTACTTACGCTCTTTCTATGTTGATCCATCTCGTCCATTCGGCGTGAACAACATTGTCTTCCCGAGTGTTGGTATGCCACATGTGCTCGAAGAGCTACAAGGTATCCCGACGCCGATTTACGATACGAAAATCGTAGATGGCGAAGAAGTACAAGTTGTTGTTGGTACTGAAACAGACGGTACGGGTGAGCTGAGCGAAGGCGAATACGACAAAGCGGTTGGCGACCTAGTGAACTTCTTGGTTTATTCAGGTGACCCAGTGCAGCTTGAGCGTCATGCTTTAGGTTGGTGGGTAATGGGCTTCTTAGTGCTTCTAACCATCATTGTCGTGATGCTCAAGAAAGAGTATTGGCGCGATGTGCATTAATTGTGCTAAAATACTGTGCTAATTCCCAATTTTAATTGATGTACAATGGAGGCTTAGCCTCCATTGTTTTTATTTGTAAGTGTACTGGAGGGCTCCATGGCTGTAGCTGCCAATAAACGTTCTGTGATGACTCTTTTCTCAAGTGCATCAGATTTGTATAGCCATCAGGTTCGCATTGTACTAGCTGAAAAAGGCGTAAGTGTTGAAGTTGAGCTTGTTGACGAAGCAAACCTTCCTGCTGAGCTTGTTGAGCTAAACCCATATAAATCAGTGCCAACTCTTGTTGACCGTGAGCTAGCTCTTTACGATTCAAAAATCATCATGGAGTACTTGGACGAGCGTTTCCCTCATCCACCTCTAATGCCGGTTTACCCTGTTGCTCGTGGCAACAGCCGCTTGATGATGTACCGTATCGAACGCAACTGGTATTCACTCGCTGAAAAAGTGATGAAAGGTAATGCGGAAGAATCAGAAAAAGCACGCACAAAGCTGCGTAATGATCTTCTGACATTAGCGCCAATTTTTGCTGAATATGAGTACTTCATGAGCGAAGAATTCAGCTTGATCGACTGTTACCTAGCTCCATTATTGTGGCGTTTGCCTCAACTTGGTATCGATCTGGTTGGCCCTGGTTCAAAAGAAATCAAGGTGTACATGAACCGCGTATTTGAACGTGATTCGTTCCTTGCTTCCCTAACTGAAGCTGAACGTGAAATGCGCCTAGTTCGCTAAGCGATTTTAAACACGTTATGGATATTGCAAAAATGACTGCTCGCCGTCCGTATATGCTTCGTGCATTTTACGATTGGCTAGTAGACAATGACTTGACTCCTCACTTGGTGGTGGATGCAACGATGCCGGGCGTACGTGTACCGGTTGAGTTTATTCAAGATGGTCAAATTATTTTGAATATTGCACCACGTGCGGTGGGTAATCTTGAGTTAGGTAATGATGCGATTACCTTCCATGCTCGCTTTAGCGGCCGTCCACACTCAGTAATTGTGCCTGTGTATGCTGTCCAAGCTATTTATGCGCGTGAGAATGGTGCTGGTACTATGTTTGAACCAGAAGAAGCGTACACTCACATCGAAGAAGAAGCGATGACCGAGGAAGAATCATCCCCATCGTTTACAATGGTTAGCGATGAGCCTTCTGAGTTAGCCTCTGATTCGGATGCCGAAGAGGACGATGCTCCTCGACCAAAAGGCAAACCAAGCTTAAGAGTGATTAAATAATAAAAAAGCAGCGTAACGCTGCTTTTTTCTTTTTAGTGTCTTGACGTGTTTTCAAGTGATGTTTCGCAATTACTCACTGATCGTAAATGCTTCGACGTTGGCTTCATTTTCCGCGTTTGTCTCACTTTCTATTGTTTGTACACCGTCACTCGGTAAGTCCACTTCAACAGGTTCCATTTCGCCATATTGGAATCCTTTAATGACTTGTTTTACGCCAGAGATATTGCGCGCGATTTCTGTCGCTCGCTCGCCTTGCTCTGGTGTGACATAACCAAACAGAAAAACGTCGCCGTCTTCGGTGATCACTTTAACCTTAACGCCATTGAGTTCAGAGTCGGTCAGCAAGGCTGATTTTACTTTGGTTGTGATCCAGCTGTCGTTGCTAATTTGAGTGACAGTGAGTGGCTCTTTTTGTTTGATTTGATTGTGTATGACTTTCACACCACTAACTTCTCGAGCTCTTCGCTCCAAAGCATGGATAAGGTCTTGCGTTGGAGCCTGACCCATAAGAACAACCGTACCGTTATAGGAGCTGGCAACCACACGAACTTCACCTTTAAACGGCGCCTTGTTACCGATCGCTGCAACTTCGAATTCGATGTTGTTGTCCTGCCAAATTTGTTTTGTACTGCGTGTGTCCGTGACAATATTTGCTGTGGTAGCAGCACCAGCGATAAACAAGCCAGCGCAACCACTTAAACTCAATGCTGTTAATAAGATAACGAGGCTACGTATCATAATTCTGACCCTCAGTCTTGGTTACTCTTCATGAGCAGGGAAAAGCACCTGGTCAATAAGATCACAAAGACAATGGAGTGTCACCATATGTACTTCGTGAATACGTGCAGTGCGGTGTGATGGAATGCGAATTTCGACGTCGTTCTCACCAAGCAGTCCTGCCATCTCACCGCCATCTTTGCCTGTTAGCGCGATAATCGTCATGTCTCGAGTTACGGCCGCTTCCATCGCTTTGATAATATTTTTGCTGTTACCGCTAGTCGACATGGCAAGCAGAATGTCGCCTGGCTGGCCAAACGCTCGCACCTGTTTTGAGAAAATTTCCTGGTAGTGGTAGTCGTTTGCAACAGCGGTCAGGGTTGTATTATCGGCTGTTAAGGCCATTGCAGGTAGGCTAGGGCGCTCAGTTTCAAAACGGTTTAAAAGACAAGAAACAAATTGTTGAGCGTTTGAAGCACTGCCGCCATTACCACAACATAAAATTTTGTTGCCATTGAGCAAGCTTGAGACCATCGCTTGGGCCGCGTGAGTAATGGCATCGGGCAGCGCCTCTGCTGCTGCGATTTGAATTTGAATACTTTCTGTAAAGCTGTCTTTAATGCTGTCTAGCATCGCTTATCCTTCAGAGATTGCGTTTTCTATCCAGTTGATATCTCGCCCATTGTCATGAATAGCGATGATATCAAACCGATAATCGATATTGTGTTTTAAGCGCTTTTGTTGGCTAAGCCAAACTTGTGCAGTTTTGATTAGCTTGCGCATTTTTGCGTGCGTTACCATTTCTGCTGCTGAGCCAAAGTGATCATTCTTACGATATTTGACTTCAACAAACACGATAGTTTCACCTTGTTGGAAGATTAAATCAATCTCACCGACCTTGGTCAGGAAATTTTGTTCAATAAAGCGCAAGCCCTGGCGTTGCAAATAGTGCTTCGCCAGAGCTTCATATTGATTTCCGATTTGGCGCTTACTAAAGAGCCCCACGCTCAGCCCAGCTCAATTCACGCTGTACAACACAGTTGTTGTCGATACTTAAAATACCGGTTTGGCCACCGACTGAGTAACCAGGAACGACCTTCATTTGTGGAAGTTCACCGATCAATTTATATGCATCCATACCGAGTGCTTTCAAACGTTTTTCCATGTTAGATTGCTCTGACCAAAGCTCGTTCATTTCAGCGGTCACGCTAGGATCTGGGTCAATTAGCAATGGAATGTCGCTGTAGATGATGCCTGTTAGATCTTCGTATGTCGCGCCGCCACTGTTGCTACGCGAACTAGAGAAGATTTGTGGTGCTTTCGCATCAGGGTTAATCGCTACTTCGATAAACGGCTTGATCAAAGTCAGCTCAGTGCTTCTAGCTACGATATAAACCGCATCAACATCACGACGGCTACGTGGCTGTGTTTCAAGCTTAATTCGCATTAATGATTGCATCTGGGCGATACGCTGCTTGCTCTCTTGCAGGCCAAATACTTCATTGATGTCTTTTTGAAGTTGGCGCTTATCACCAAAGTAACTTGCTGCGACTTTGTTAGAGCTGTACTTGCGCCATTCTTTGTTGAACGCCTCAGTTACACGCTCTCCAAAGCTGCCTTTTGGTGCAAGAATAAGAGGGAAGTTGTAGCCTTCGCTGAACAAGTGTTTTGCAGCTTGTGCGGCTTCTTGTTCCGGTGATAATGCCAAGTAGCAAATATTGCTATCTGGTTGCACATCCTCGGGGATATTTAGCGCAAGGGCTGGAATGGTAGGGCCATTTGCTGAGCCATCCATGGTTGTGTGTAACAACTCCACGTTCTCTTTTTCTAGAGGGCCAACAACAAAATCGATGTTTTCATTGATCAAGCGTTGTTTAATTTGGTCAGCGTTATACGCATTGGTGTCAATCACCGTAAGTGTTGCACTAGGATCTCGATTACGATCATTCATCATCGCAAACACAAAACCATCACGAATTAATTGCGCTTGCGGCGAGAACTTACCCGTCAGCGGCAGCAATAAAGCAGTATTGTTTGGCTTCACGATATCAAGAGAGAGAATGTTTTGAATCTCTTCTGGTGTGTAGATAGCAGCAGGGTGCGAAGGGTTTTCGCTTAACCAGCGCTCTAGCGTATTTTTAAGTTGGGACAGGTTGCCCGATAGCGTTTTTGCATAAACAGCCAGCTGAAGCCAGCCGTCTAGAACATCCTCATTCGGCTCTGTTTCTAATGAGGTGAGTTCATATTCTGAGTAGCTGCCAAAGTTCATCCAAATACGGCTAGAGATTTCCCTCTGCTCTGCTGACGAGGCGTATTGACCAAATGCAACCAGCTGGCGGTTTGCTTCAAACGCTTGGTTAAGGCCTTGATAAGCGTCGGCACGCATCAAGTAATAGTCTTTCCATTGCTCGTTTGGCAATTTCCACCAAGGTTTAAAGTTTAACAATTGCAGCAACTGCGAGTAATTACCTTGCTTTTGCTGTATGGTCGCACGCGCCAGTTGCCACTCCGCTTGCTGAACTTCGGTCAACTGTTGTCGAGCCAGACGTTTGATCAACAGTTCTGCTTGATCAAACTGGTTCGCTTGAATAGCGGCTTTGGTTGCCATGATCAACCAGTCATTTTGTAAACTGCCTTCCGTGCTATCAGCTTGGATCATATAGTTCTGAACAGACTGAGTAGGCTCAAGTGTTACATCAACGCCATCAGGCTGTCTTGGACCTGAAGAACAGGCGGCGAGCGTAATTGCTAGTGCAACAGGAGTAAGTATGCGTGGTACACTGAGTCTCTTATGGTTAATCATTGCCGTGAGTTCTCTATAATTTTGTACAAAATTGTCTCTATATTAATCGTTGAAGTGATGGTAAACAAATGACAGATAAAAATAAGTTGCCGAATGAGGGGCCAACTCTCTATATCGTACCGACTCCAATCGGAAATTTAGCGGATATCACCCAACGTGCTATCGAAATTCTGTCGACGGTGGACATCATTGCTGCTGAGGATACTCGACATACGGGTAAGTTACTGTCTCACTTCAATATTCAAACCAAAACTTTTGCTCTGCATGATCATAATGAGCAGCAAAAAGCACAGGTTTTGGTAGAAAAGCTGCTTTCCGGTCAGTCTATAGCGTTAGTTTCTGACGCTGGTACGCCACTTATCAGCGACCCAGGATACCATTTGGTGACAAAATGTCGTCAAGCGGGCGTTAGAGTTGTGCCGCTTCCTGGTGCTTGCGCGGTCATTACGGCGTTAAGTGCATCAGGCTTGCCATCCGATCGCTTTAGCTTCGAAGGCTTTTTACCACCGAAAAGCAAAGGCCGTAAGGATAAATTCCTAGAGATTGCTTCGGTAGAGCGTACGTGTATTTTTTACGAGTCACCGCACCGTATTTTGGACTCTCTACAAGACATGTTAGACGTTCTTGGCCCAGATAGAGAAGTCGTGTTGGCGAGAGAACTAACGAAAACCTTTGAAACCATTCAAGGCATGCCATTAGGTGAGTTAATTGAGTGGGTGAAAAGTGACGATAACCAACAGCGTGGTGAAATGGTATTATTGGTACATGGTCACCGCGAAACCGCGGACGATTCATTGCCAGATGATGCCTTGCGTACATTAGGGATTTTAACCAAAGAGCTGCCTTTGAAAAAAGCAGCGGCTTTGGTGGCAGAAATTCATAACTTGAAGAAGAATGCGTTGTATAAGTGGGGCTTAGAAAACTTAGACTAAGCACTGCTAACGAGACACATGGTAAAGCGGGTCGATGGAAAATATCGGCCTTTTTTAGGCTCAATGTTTGATGGTTAGGTTAAAAAAGCACCACTCAATGCATTCATTTCATCATATCTGTGATCTCACTAGACTCTGAGTAGATAACTCTATACAATCCGCCCTCGGAGTTGACTGGGTAGTCGCTGCTTTACTGATGTCCTTCGGGAGACTGACGTTGAAGTCCTTTGGGAGACTGACGTTGACGTCCTTCGGGAGACTGGTAAAGGGGAGGAAAGTCCGGGCTCCATAGAGCAGGGTGCCAGGTAACGCCTGGGGGGCGCAAGCCTACGACAAGTGCAGCAGAGAGAAGACCGCCGATGGCCCTAGGGCACAGGTAAGGGTGAAAGGGTGCGGTAAGAGCGCACCGGACGACTAGCAATAGTTCGTTGCAGGGTAAACTCCACCCGGAGCAAGACCAAATAGGCCTCCACATTGCGTTGCTCGCGTAAGGAGGCGGGTAGGTTGCTTGAGCCAGTGAGCGATTGCTGGCCTAGACGAATGGCTACCGCCGCGCAAGCGGAACAGAACCCGGCTTATGTGTCGACTCCAACTATTCGAGACCCATCACTACTTTTTGTAGTGATGGGTTTTTTGCATTTTATTGACGCAAACCCTGTCATTACCAATAAACTTGGCGTTAAATCACGTCTGACTTTAGACTTGAGGTGGCGATGATGTGGGAAATCAGTACACTATGGTAGGTTGATCTTTTGTTATAAATATTCAGCATGAGAGAGCAACGTATCTTAAAATCGCTTCAAGATCATTCAACGAGAAAGCTATGACCGAAACCTTCCAACATATTTCCGTGTTATTAAATGAATCCATTGATGGCTTAGCTATCAAACCAGACGGTATCTATATCGATGGAACATTTGGCCGTGGCGGTCACAGCCGGACTATTTTATCTAAACTCGGCGAAAACGGCCGACTGTACAGTATCGATCGTGACCCTCAAGCGATAGCTGAAGCAGGCAAAATCAATGATCCTCGCTTCACCATCATTCATGGTCCATTTTCTGGTATTGCTGAGTATGCTGAAGAGTATGACTTGGTTGGCAAAGTTGATGGCGTTCTACTGGATTTAGGTGTTTCTTCGCCGCAGTTAGACGACGCAGAGCGTGGCTTTAGCTTTATGAAAGACGGCCCGCTAGATATGCGTATGGACCCAACATCAGGTATTCCCGTATCTCAATGGCTAATGGAAGCTGACTTAGATGATATTACTTGGGTGATTCGTGAGTTTGGTGAAGACAAACACGCGCGCCGTATTGCCAAAGCGATTGTTGCCTACCGTGAAGACGAAGAAAATGAACCACTGGTACGTACTGGCCAGCTCGCGAAGCTGATCTCAGATGCTGCACCCAAAAGCTTTAAAGAGAAAAAACACCCTGCGACTCGTGCGTTCCAAGCATTTCGTATTTACATCAACAGTGAGTTAGAAGAAATTGATACGGCATTAAAAGGTGCGGCAAGCATTCTGGCTCCTGAAGGTCGTTTATCTGTCATCAGTTTCCACTCTCTGGAAGACCGTATGGTCAAACGTTTTATCCGTAAAGAGAGCAAAGGACCTGAAGTGCCACATGGCATTCCAATGACTGAAGAGCAAATTCGTGCTCTTGGTAGTGCGAATATGAAAGCGGTGAGCAAAGCGATTAAGCCAAGCAAACAAGAAATTGAAATGAACCCTCGTTCGCGCAGCTCTGTACTAAGAATTGCAGAAAAGCTTTAATTATTATGACGAAACCCACTCCTAACCTTGCTAAGTTGATTGCAACGGATCTTATCAGCGTTGGTCGCTGGCCATTACTGTTGTTGCTATTGATCGTGGCATCGGCAATGGGAGTGGTATTTGCTACCCACCATGCGCGTCAAGCGATCACCGAAAAAGATCACACTTTGGTTGAACGAGAGCGTTTAGATAGCGAATGGCGCAACCTGATGTTGGAAGAAACGGCCCTCGCGGAACACAGTCGTGTTCAAGACCTTGCCAAAAAAGAACTTGAAATGAAACGACCTGATGGCGATAAAGAAGTGGTTGTCACGCTCAAATGATTAGAAAGAAAACCAACACGAAACCAAGCAACAAGCGTAAACCTGTCGCGAAAGAAAAAAACGCTTCGGGGGATACGAAAACCGAGAAGAAAGCAGTGAAAGTGGCGGTTGAAGAATCCTTTCTGATTCGTTGGCGCTTCCATCTATTACTGTTTTTTGTCTTTTGTGCATTTGCACTTTTGGTGGCGCGCGTAGCCTATATTCAAATCATTGAACCGGATAACCTGATTAAACAAGGTGACCTACGCTCGGTTCGTGTGAAATCCATTCCTTCTGCACGCGGTATTATTTCGGACCGAAATGGTGAGCCGCTCGCTGTCAGTGTGCCTGTTGAGGCCGTTTGGGCGGATCCCGCGACGATATTTAAAGAAAATGCCTTAAGCCAGACCAAGAGTTGGTATGCACTAGCGGATGTTCTTGGTGTTGACCGACAAGGTTTGATAGACAAGATCAAGCACAATGAAAAGCGCCGCTTTATTTACTTGCAGCGTCAAGTGAGTCCAGCCATGGCGAACTATATTCGTGAGCTAAAGCTGCCTGGTGTGGGTCTTAAGTCAGAATCTCGTCGTTACTATCCTGCCGGTGAGGTTAGTGCTCACTTAGTTGGGGTGACGGGGATTGATGGGCATGGTCTAGAGGGTGTTGAGCGTAGCTACGATGAGTGGCTTACTGGCGCCGCAGGTAAGAAAACCATTCGTAAAGACCGTTATGGTCGCGTCGTAGAAAACATTGCGTGGCAAGATAAGCAAGAAGGTAAGTCACTCCAGTTGACAATCGACCAGCGACTACAGGCGATTGCTTATCGTGCGATTAAACAAGCTGTTGCAGACCATCGCGCCACGTCAGGCTCCGTTGTTATGTTGGACGTGAAAACCGGCGCCGTATTGGCCATGGTGAATGCGCCTTCCTACAACCCTAACAATCGTAGCGATTGGCAAAGCTATAAAATGCGTAACCGAGTGATCACGGACTCGATGGAGCCTGGCTCCACCATTAAGCCTTTCGTTATTTTAGCCGCCTTAGAAAATGGGGTAGCCGATAAAGATACCATCGTAGATACCGGCAATGGTGTACTTCGTTTAGGTGGTAGCCGAGTAAGAGATGTATCCCGCGTGGGTAAAGCGAGCTTGACCACGATCCTCAAAAAATCGAGTAACATCGGTGTGACGAAGCTGGCAATGCAAATGCCAGTAGAGGCGCTGCTCGGTCTGTACAGCTCTGTGGGCTTTGGTGAGCTTTCTGGTCTGAACCTCGTTGGGGAAGTGACTGGTATCTTCCCAACACGAACACGATGGTCTCCTATTGAACGTGCCACGATTGCGTTTGGTTATGGTCTATCGATAACGCCAATCCAGTTAGCGCATGCCTATGCGACGCTTGGAAATCTCGGCAAATACGAGCCAATCCATATTATCGAAAGCAATGATCATGACATGTCGCGCCAAGTAGTGAGTGCAAAGTACGCACGCCAGGTCTTGGACATGCTGGAAACCGTAACCCAAAAAGGAGGCTCGGCTCGTCGAGCGGCAGTTCCTGGTTATCGAGTGGGAGCCAAAACAGGTACCTCACGTAAAGCGTCTGCAGGTGGATACAGCGATGAGTACATTACTTATACGGCAGGGCTTGCTCCGGTTAGCGATCCGCGAATTGCATTGGTTGTGATCGTAAACGAGCCTCAAGGTGATGATTACTATGGTGGTTCGGTAGCGTCTCCTGTCTTCTCTGAAATCATGAAAGGCGCGCTACAAATACTCAATGTTGCACCAGACGAAAACAAATTCCAGCAGTAAGCCGAGTGGCTTACTGAGCAAACAAAATTAAGAAAACCTGAGCCAAAGCTCGGAGAACAAATATGACTAAAGCCATCAGTATGGACGTGCTGCTTTCCCCTTGGGTGGATTGCCCCAGCTTATCGTCCGTTCTTGTTTCTGAATTGGAGCTCGACAGCCGAAGAGTTCAGCCTGGAACCACGTTTGTTGCGGTGATTGGCCATGTTGTGGATGGGCGTAACTTCATTGCTTCTGCCATTGAGCAAGGCGCCAATGCGGTTCTAGCGCAAGCCTGTGATGTAAAAGCACACAGCACGATGGAAATCATCGATGATGTTCCCGTTATTTACCTCGATGCGTTGGATCAACGTTTATCTGCAATCGCTGGAAAGCTCTATGCTTACCCAGATATGGATTTGATTGGTGTCACCGGCACCAACGGCAAAACCACCATAACCCAACTAATTGCACAATGGCTAGAGCTACTTGGCCACAAAGCGGCAGTGATGGGCACGACAGGAAATGGTTTTCTCGATAATTTACAGCAAGCCGCGAATACAACAGGGAATGCTGTAGAAATTCAGAAAACGCTCTCCTCTCTCGCAAATCAACAAGCCACATACACCGCGCTAGAAGTCTCTTCTCATGGCTTAACGCAAGGCCGTGTCAAGGCGTTGTCGTTTGCGGCGGGTGTGTTTACTAATCTAAGTCGTGATCATTTAGATTACCATGGCACGATGGAAGAGTACGCCAATGCAAAGCTGGGGTTGTTTACACAACATCAATGTGAACGTGCCATTATCAATGTCGATGATGAGGTCGGTCATACATGGGCGACGCAGTTAAGCAATGCGATTGCGGTTTCACTTAAACCGAACACTGAGTTTGAAAGCGCAATTTGGGTGAGAGATGTCCGTTACGCGGAGTCGGGGATTACTATCCAATTCGATGGTAAATTTGGCTCAGGTCAATTGCATGCGCCACTGATTGGTGAGTTTAACGCAACCAACTTAATGCTCGCTTTTGCGACTTTATTAAGCTTAGGTAAGGATAAACAAACGTTACTCGAAACCGCAGGTCAGTTACAACCTGTACTCGGCCGAATGGAGTTATTCCAGACAGAGGACCGTGCCAAAGTCGTGGTCGATTATGCCCATACTCCTGATGCACTAGAAAAAGCACTGCAAGCTTTACGAGTTCACTGTGAGGGGCACCTGTGGGCTATTTTTGGTTGCGGAGGCGATCGCGATGCAGGTAAGCGCCCAATGATGGCGGAAATTGCAGAGCGTCTAGGCGACAGAGTGGTGTTGACTGACGATAACCCACGCAGTGAAGATCCGGTTCAGATTGTAAAAGACATGTTATCCGGGCTGTCAAAACCTGCCGAAGCGATTGTGCAGCATGATCGTTTCAAAGCACTGTCTTATGCGGTTGAGAATGCTTCGCCAAAAGACATCATCTTGTTAGCGGGTAAGGGCCACGAAGATTATCAAATTCGGAATGGCGAAACGATTCATTACTCCGACCGTGAGTCTGCTATGCAGCTTTTAGGATTGTCCTTATGATCAAAGTAACGTTATCTCAAATTGCCAACATCACTCGCGGTGAGCTATTCGGCGATGATCTACTTATCGACGCGGTTTCTACTGATACACGAGCGATTGACAACGGTGCTTTATTTGTTGCGCTGGTGGGTGAGCGCTTTGATGCGCACAACTTTTGCCAGCAAGCGGTGGATGCAGGCGCTGGTGCTTTACTCGTACAAAAACGTCTAGATGTGAATGTGCCACAAGTCGTGGTGTCGGACACCAAAATGGCACTGGGTGAGTTAGCCTCTTGGGTGCATCAAACTTGCCAAACATCTACCGTTGCCATCACAGGCAGTTGTGGTAAAACGACCGTCAAAGAAATGGTCGCGAGCATTCTGCAATTGAAAGGCAAAGTGCTGTTTACTGCAGGTAACTTCAATAATGATATTGGTGTTCCGTTGACGTTATTGCGCTCACAGCAGGATGACGACTATGCCGTGATTGAGCTTGGTGCTAATCATATCGGTGAAATTGCTTACACAACGCAGTTAGTAAAACCAGATATCGCGTTAGTGAATAATGTAGCCGCCGCGCACCTTGAAGGCTTTGGTTCTATTGATGGCGTGAAACAAGCCAAAGGTGAAATTTACCAAGGTCTTGCTGCAGGTAGTATTGCGATTGTCAATTTAGACAGCAATGGCGAAACAAAGTGGGAAAGCGTGCTGGCGGATAAGGAAGTTATCACCTTCTCACAAAGTAATTCTGCGGCTGATTACTATGCATCAAATATCGTGATGAATGCCGCGGGAGAGGCCAGCTTTAACCTACATATCGCAGCAAGCTCACAAGAAATTGAACTGTCTCTGGGTATTATAGGTCAACACAACGTGGCGAATGCAATCGCAGCTTCTATTATTGCGTTACAAATGGGCGCCACATTAGAAGAGGTTCGCGCTGGCCTTAAACATTTAAACAAAGTGAAAGGTCGCGTCGAGGTTGAAGCGCTGAGCGAAAAAATCAAATTGATTGATGACAGCTACAACGCAAGCGTGCCAGCCATGAAAGCGGCGGTTGACTTATTGGCTGCTTTCCCAGGTCAGCGCTGGCTGATTTTAGGTAATATGGCGGAATTGGGCGAGGAAAGTCTTGCACTTCATCGTCAAGTCGGGGAACATGCTGCCCCACAAAAATTTGAACATGTTCTCACATATGGTGCAGACGCCAAGGTGATCAGTGAGCTTTGCCAAGGCATTCATTTTGAGACGCACCAAGAGATGATTGAATACATCAAGCAGCATCTAGACCAAGCCGTTCCTGAAAACCATACGATTTTGGTGAAAGGAGCGAACGGTGCACGTATGTTTGAAGTCGCTGCTGCTTTGAAGGAGTATTATTAATGATTATTTGGCTTGCCGAGCTGCTACAGCCATACCTGTCTTTTTTCCGATTGTTTGAATACTTGTCTTTTCGAGCAATTCTAAGCGTATTAACCGCTCTGGGTCTGTCATTATGGATGGGACCAATCATGATCAAGCGTTTGCAAATGCTGCAAATTGGTCAGGTAGTACGTAACGAAGGTCCTGAATCTCACTTTAGTAAGCGTGGTACTCCAACTATGGGCGGTATCATGATCTTAGCGGCCATCTCAATCACAATCTTGCTTTGGACTGACTTATCCAACCCATATGTATGGGCGGTATTGACGGTCTTGCTTGGCTACGGTGCAGTCGGATTTGTTGATGATTATCGTAAAGTGGTGCGCAAAAATACCGATGGTTTGATCGCGCGTTGGAAGTACTTCTGGCAATCGTTGATCGCGTTTGTCGTGGCTTTTGCATTGTACGCTTACGGTAAAGACACTGCAGCCACTCAGCTCGTGGTGCCATTTTTTAAAGACATCATGCCGCAACTTGGTTTGATGTACATTATCCTGACTTACTTTGTGATTGTCGGTACGAGTAACGCGGTTAACCTGACCGATGGTCTAGACGGTTTGGCAATCATGCCAACGGTTCTTGTTGCTGCAGGCTTCGCGGTTATTGCATGGGCGACGGGTAACGTTAACTTCTCTGAATACCTTCATATTCCATACCTACCACATGCTTCTGAGTTGGTTGTCGTATGTACAGCAATCGTCGGTGCAGGCCTTGGTTTCTTGTGGTTTAACACGTATCCAGCACAAGTGTTCATGGGTGATGTCGGCTCACTAGCGCTTGGCGGCGCATTAGGCACCATTGCGGTTCTCGTTCGCCAAGAGTTGGTGTTGGTGATCATGGGCGGTGTGTTTGTGATGGAAACGCTGTCGGTAATTCTACAGGTGGGTTCATACAAACTGCGTGGTCAGCGGATCTTCCGTATGGCACCGATTCACCACCACTACGAATTGAAAGGTTGGCCAGAACCTCGCGTAATCGTGCGCTTCTGGATTATTTCTATGGTTCTTGTTCTGATTGGTCTTGCGACATTGAAAGTGCGTTAATCGCACTTTCCAAGAACAAGATTTACAGTGTGATCAAATATGGAACGTTGGCAAAACATACATAGTGTTGTCGTCGTAGGGCTCGGTATTACCGGGCTCTCTGTCGTTAAACACCTAAGAAAAAATCAGCCACAGCTTGTGGTCAAAGTCATTGATACTCGCGTAAATCCTCCGGGTGCAGAGCGTTTGCCGGAAGATGTTCAACTGCATAGTGGTGGTTGGAATACAGACTGGCTTTCTGACGCTGATCTTATCGTGACCAACCCTGGTATTGCGCTAGCGACACCAGAGATCCAAGCCGTATTAGCAAAAGGCACGACAGTAGTTGGTGATATTGAGTTATTCGCCTGGGCGGTGCAGAAACCAGTGATTGCGATTACGGGCTCAAACGGTAAGAGCACTGTCACCGATCTCACAGGCGTGATGGCCAAGGCCGCGGGTTTGGATGTTGGCGTTGGTGGCAATATCGGCGTTCCTGCCTTGGATTTACTAGAACATGACGCAGACCTATATGTGCTTGAACTCTCAAGCTTCCAGTTAGAAACGACGTCAAGCTTAAAGCTCAAAGCCGCTGCGTTTCTGAATCTTTCTGAAGATCATATGGACCGTTATCAAGGCATGTCTGACTATCGACAAGCTAAGTTGCGTATTTTTGACCACGCTGCTCTTGCGGTAGTGAACCGTGATGATCAAGAAACCTTCCCAGATGCAGAGATGCCATTGGTGACATTTGGCAGCGACAATCAGGACTTTGGTCTCGAGGTGGATGGCAATCGCACTTGGCTGCTCGATCATGGTCAACGAGTGGTCGCAAGTGATGAACTTAAGTTGGTTGGTAAACACAACTTATCTAATGCTCTGGTTGCTTTAGCGCTATTAAAAGCTTCGGACGTAAACTATCACAACGCATTGAATGCACTTAAAAATTACACGGGACTGACACACCGATGCCAGGTGGTTGCGGATAATCAAGGCGTCAAATGGGTGAATGACTCTAAAGCAACTAATATTGCCAGCACTATGGCTGCGCTATCTGGTTTGGAATCGACAGGCAAGCTCTACTTACTCGTTGGTGGTGTTGGCAAAGGTGCTGACTTCTCGCCATTAAAACCGATCTTCGCGACGCTTAACTTGCAACTGTGTTGCTTTGGCGCTGATGGCGATGAATTTATGCCACTGCATGAATCTGCAATACGTTTCGACACTATGGAAGATGTGATTCAACAAGTATCTTCGCAGTTAAAACCAGGTGATATGGTGATGCTGTCTCCTGCATGTGCTAGCTTTGATCAATTCGACAACTTTATGGCAAGAGGTGATGCTTTCGCTGCTCTTGCTCAGAAATATGCATAATTAAAGGTTACACACTTCGTGGGTTTAGGTAACGTTAAACGCAGTATTGGCAATTGGCTCAAGCATCCAGCCCCAGAGGCGATGTTTGATCGTCAGTTAGTGTGGATTGCACTGGGTTTGATGTTGACTGGTTTAGTCATGGTAACCTCTGCATCATTTCCAATCAGCTCTCGATTAACGGAACAGCCGTTTCACTTTATGTTTCGTCACGCGACGTTTCTCGTGCTGGCGTTAGGGACCTCCGCTGTTATTTTGCAAGTGCCTTTGCAAGAGTGGTTTAAGAAGAGCCATTACTTACTTTGGGCTTCTTTCGCACTGTTGATCATCGTGCTCTTGGCGGGTAAGTCGGTTAATGGTGCGTCTCGTTGGATTCCCCTTGGGCTGTTTAACCTTCAGCCAGCGGAAGTCGCGAAGCTATCGCTGTTTATCTTCATGTCTGGTTACTTAGTTCGAAAGCAAGACGAAGTACGACAAACGTTCTTTGGTGGCTTTATGAAGCCAATCATGGTGTTTGCCTTCTTCGCAGTATTACTACTTGGTCAGCCAGACTTAGGGACGGTCGTCGTGATGCTGGTCACGCTGTTTGGCATGCTTTTTATCGCAGGTGCAAAACTAACCCAGTTTCTCGCCTTGATGGTGGCAGGTATCGGCGCTGTGGTAGGTTTGATTCTCGTCGAGCCATACCGTATGCGACGAGTAACCTCCTTCCTTGACCCGTGGGAAGACCCGTTTGGTAGTGGCTATCAGTTGACTCAGTCTTTGATGGCGTTTGGTCGTGGTGAATGGTTCGGTCAAGGTCTCGGTAATTCAATTCAAAAACTGGAATATCTACCGGAAGCGCATACCGACTTTGTGTTTGCCGTACTTGCTGAAGAGCTCGGTTTTGTTGGCGTTGTGTTGGTCTTAATGTTGATTTTTAGCTTAGTGTTAAAAGCGGTTTACATAGGCAAGCGTGCGTTTGAAGAAGGCGAAATGTTTGGTGGTTATCTGGCTTTCGGTATCGGTATTTGGTTTGCGTTCCAGACCTTGGTTAACGTTGGTGCTGCAGCCGGTATCGTACCAACCAAAGGTTTAACACTCCCGCTAATCAGTTATGGTGGTTCCAGTCTGATTATTATGTCCGTCGCAGTGTCCATATTGCTGCGTATCGATTACGAATGCCGCTTGAAACGCGAGCAACAACAATCAGAACAACAAACTAATGAAACAAAATAAACGTTTGATGGTGATGGCTGGTGGTACTGGCGGTCACGTATTCCCAGGGTTAGCTGTAGCAAAACAGCTGCAAGAGCAAGACTGGGAGATCCGTTGGTTAGGCACGGCGGATCGAATGGAAGCGGATTTGGTGCCAAAACATGGCATTGAAATCGATTTTATCAAAGTGAAAGGGTTACGAGGTCAAGGCGTAAAGCGTCTGCTTGCAGCTCCATTTCAAATTATTAATGCCATCATGCAAGCTCGGGCGCACATGAAGCATTGGAAGCCCGATGCCGTGTTAGGTATGGGTGGTTATGTGAGTGGTCCCGGTGGTATTGCGGCTTGGTTGAGCGGTATTCCTGTTGTTCTGCACGAACAAAACGCGGTTGCGGGTTTGACAAACCAATGGCTATCAAAAATTGCTAAGAAAGTCTTTCAGGCCTTTCCTGGCGCGTTCCCTAATGCTGAGGTAGTCGGTAACCCAGTTCGTGAAGACCTAACAAGATTAGAAGCGCCTGCAGAGCGAATGCAAGATCGCCAAGGCCCAATTCGTATTCTGGTGATGGGCGGTAGCCAAGGTGCACGCATTCTTAACCAAACTCTGCCAGAAGTGATGGCAAAGTTGGGCGGTGATTACTGTATTCGTCATCAAGCGGGCAAAGGTTCCGCCGAAGAAGTGAACGCAGCATACCAAGCTAATGGTGTGGTAAATGCAGAAGTCACAGAGTTCATTGACGACGTAGCAGAGGCTTATGCATGGGCTGACCTTTTAGTTTGTCGTTCAGGGGCGTTAACCGTTTCTGAAGTTTCTGCTGCTGGCGTTGGTGCGATCTTTATTCCTTTTATGCATAAAGATCGCCAACAAGCACTGAATGCAGATCATCTAGTAGAATGCGGCGCAGCGAAAATGATTGAACAACCAGATTTAACCGTTGAGTCTCTGACTCAGCAGATCCAACAATTGGATCGCCAAGCTTTACTTACGATGGCTGAGCAAGCGCGTGGCGCTGCTAAATTGAATGCCGACCGAGTTGTCGCACAAGCCATTGTCGCTTTGACCGAAAAGCGTTAACGAATTATTGAGAATAGAATTGATGACAATCCAACATACACAAGACTTAGCTCAGATTCGCGCCATGGTGCCAGAGATGCGCCGCGTGAAATCCATCCACTTCATCGGTATTGGTGGTGCGGGCATGAGCGGCATTGCAGAAGTGCTGTTGAACGAAGGCTACCAAATCACAGGTTCTGACCTATCAGAGAACCCAGTGACAGAGCGTTTGGTATCAAAAGGTGCAACCGTATTTATCGGCCATCAAGCGAGCAATGTAGAAAAAGCCAGTGTGGTTGTTGTGTCAACGGCGATCAACGAAGAAAACCCAGAAGTGATGGCGGCACGTGAGTTACGTATCCCAATCGTACGCCGCGCAGAGATGTTGGCTGAATTGATGCGCTTCCGTCATGGTATTGCCGTTGCGGGCACGCACGGTAAAACGACGACGACGGCGCTCGTGACACAAATTTATTCTGAAGCCGGTCTTGATCCAACGTTTGTAAACGGCGGCTTGGTGAAAAGCGCAGGTACAAATGCTCGTTTAGGCTCGAGTCGTATTCTAATTGCTGAGGCGGATGAGAGCGACGCGTCATTCCTGCACCTGCAACCAATGGTAAGTATCGTCACTAATATTGAAGCCGATCATATGGATACTTATGGGGGTGACTTTGAAACGTTAAAGCAAACCTTCATTGATTTTCTACACAATCTACCGTTCTACGGCCAAGCTATTGTTTGTATTGATGATCCTGTGGTTCGAGAGTTAATCCCACGTATTAGTCGTCAAGTGATTACTTACGGTTTCTCCGCAGATGCTGACGTACGCATTGAAAACTATCGTCAAGAAGGTCAGCAAGGCAAATTTACGGTAGTACGTAAAGGGCGTGCCAACCTAGATATCACTCTGAACATTCCAGGTCGTCACAATGCACTTAATGCGTCGGCTGCGATTGCAGTGGCTACCGAAGATGACATTGAAGACGATGCAATTCTAAAAGCAATGGCCGGAACGCAAGGCACGGGACGACGTTTTGATCACCTTGGCGAGTTTGATACCGGTAATGGTCATGCCATGTTAGTGGATGATTACGGACATCACCCAACAGAAGTTGATGTGACCATTAATGCTGCGCGAAGCGGTTGGCAAGATAAACGTCTCGTTATGATTTTCCAACCACACCGTTATAGCCGTACTCGTGATCTATACGATGACTTTGCGAATGTTCTAGAGCAAGTTGATGTATTAATCATGTTGGATGTTTATGCCGCAGGTGAAAAGCCAATTGCAGGAGCTGATGGACGTTCATTGTGTCGCACAATTCGCAGCCGAGGTAAGGTAGATCCGATTTTTGTTCCAGAAATCGAGCAATTACCTTCAGTTTTAGCTAACGTTATACAAGACGGCGACCTAATCTTAACGCAAGGTGCGGGTGATGTTGGTAAAGTGGCGAAACAACTGGCAGGTCTTGAATTAAATATAAACAAGATGCTTGGTTAACATAGATTGTTGGCGCGAAGGACAGATAAAGACTCAGATCTCGATTTTGCGTCAATATCATTGTGATTTATTGCTATCAGTGTTTGATAGTTTACAAGAGCTCAGTATAATCCCAAGGTTAAAGTCAAGACTTTTACCTCTGCGTAATTATGTGGGTAAAAAGTACACGACAAAAGTCAGGAAACGAAGACGTTGTTGAATATTGCACTGAATGACGAGCGACCAAACACGGATAATAACCGTGGTCGCCAAGAGAAAATCTTGGGTGCGTTATTTTTCGTTGTGGTTGTGACCTTAATTAGTTCTGTTTTGTACTCGGCGATCAGTTGGATGTGGGATGACCAAAGGTTACCTCTCTCCAAAATAGTACTTCAGGGAAAACTGGAGTATGTCCAAGCTGACGATGTGCAGGCTGCATTTAGTCGAATAGATCACATCGGTACATTTATGTCTCAGGATATTGATGTATTACAGCAAAGTGTCGAAGCTCTGCCATGGGTGGCGCATGCCGCAATCCGAAAGCAGTGGCCGGATACAGTAAAAGTTTTTTTGACAGAGCATCAACCTGAAGCCATTTGGAATGGCAACGAACTGTTAGATAAAAACGGGTTTGTTTTTGATGGCGATGTGGCTCTGTTACAAGAAGAAAAAGTGAAACTGTACGGACCCAAAGACAGCGGACCAGAAGTCTTACAGACTTACCGTGATTTGAGTCCTAAGTTTCAGCAATTGGGTTTAGCGATATCGTCTCTGGTATTAAACGAGCGACGAGCTTGGCAAATCATCCTTGATAACGGTATTCGATTAGAGCTCGGTAAAGAGTCTCTTCTTGAGCGTATAGAGCGATTTTTTAAGCTCTATAACAAGCTTGGCAGTGACACGCAAAGAATCAGTTATATCGATCTTAGGTACGATACAGGAGCCGCAGTTGGTTGGTTTCCTGAACAAGAGTTAGAAGAGAGTACAGATGACTAAGGCCGCTGATGACAACATTATTGTTGGTCTTGATATAGGCACTGCAACCGTATCGGCTCTAGTGGGTGAGGTTCTGCCAGACGGTCAAATTAATATTATTGGCGCAGGTAGTAGCCCTTCACGTGGCATGGATAAAGGTGGCGTGAATGACTTGGAGTCGGTTGTAAAATCAGTACAACGTGCAATTGATCAAGCTGAATTGATGGCCGAGTGCCAGATCAGCCGAGTCTTCATTTCGTTGTCTGGTAAGCATATCGCAAGCCGAATTGAAAAAGGTATGGGCACGATTTCAGATGAAGAAGTGTCTCAAGAAGACATGGATCGCGCTATCCATACCGCAAAATCGATTAAAATCGGTGATGAACAGCGAATCCTTCATGTGATTCCGCAAGAGTTCACCATTGATTACCAAGAGGGAATCAAAAATCCGCTTGGTTTATCTGGGGTAAGAATGGAAGTAAGTGTCCACCTTATCTCATGCCATAATGACATGGCACGCAATATTATTAAGGCGGTAGAACGATGCGGCCTTAAAGTAGAGCAACTCGTATTTTCTGGGCTTGCTGCAAGTAATGCAGTAATCACCGAGGATGAAAGAGAGCTTGGAGTTTGTGTGGTGGATATTGGCGCCGGCACGATGGATGTGGCCATCTGGACTGGCGGTGCGTTACGTCACACAGAAGTATTTTCGTACGCAGGAAATGCTGTAACCAGCGATATTGCTTTTGCTTTTGGTACGCCAGTGAGCGATGCTGAAGAAATAAAAGTCAAATATGGCTGTGCTTTGAGTGAACTGGTCAGTAAGGATGACACGGTTAATGTACCAAGCGTAGGTGGGCGACCATCACGTAGTCTGCAACGTCAAACGTTGTCAGAAGTGATTGAGCCACGCTACTCTGAGCTTATGGGACTGGTTAACCAAACTATTGACTCTGTACAAGCGAAATTGCGCGAAGAGGGTATAAAGCACCATCTAGCTGCGGGAGTTGTACTCACCGGCGGTGCTGCGCAAATGGACGGAGTGATAGAATGTGCGGAACGCGTATTCCGCAATCAAGTAAGGGTCGGCAAACCGCTCGAAGTCAGCGGATTAACTGACTATGTAAAAGAGCCGTACCATTCTACGGCAGTTGGATTACTTCATTACGCAAGAGACATGCAGTCTAGCGACGATAGCGATTATAATGAACCTAAACGCTCATCTGTTACTGGCTTTTTCGATAAATTGCGTAACTGGATACAAAAAGAGTTTTAACCTGAGTTGCAGGATAAACGGAGACAACACATGTTTGAACCGATGATGGAAATGTCTGACGATGCAGTAATCAAGGTCGTTGGGGTTGGTGGCGGCGGTGGTAACGCCGTTGAACACATGGTGCGTGAATCCATCGAAGGTGTGGAATTCATCAGCGTCAACACTGATGCGCAAGCACTTCGTAAGACAAGCGTTGGCAATGTTATTCAGATCGGTGGCGATATCACCAAAGGTCTGGGTGCAGGTGCTAATCCACAGGTTGGCCGTGACGCAGCTCTCGAAGACAGAGATAGAATTAAAGATTCCCTAACTGGCGCCGATATGGTGTTTATCGCAGCTGGTATGGGTGGCGGTACAGGTACTGGTGCAGCACCTGTTATTGCTGAAGTAGCTAAAGAGCTTGGCATTCTAACTGTCGCGGTCGTGACAAAACCGTTCAGCTTTGAAGGCAAAAAGCGTTTGGCGTTCGCTGAGCAAGGTATCGATGAGCTGTCTAAGCACGTTGACTCTTTGATTACGATTCCAAACGAAAAGCTGCTTAAAGTACTTGGCCGTGGTGTCACGCTACTAGAAGCTTTTGCAAGTGCGAACGACGTTCTTAAGAACGCAGTTCAAGGCATTGCAGAGCTAATTACTCGCCCTGGTATGATCAACGTCGACTTTGCGGACGTAAGGACAGTAATGTCTGAAATGGGTCACGCGATGATGGGCAGCGGTATTGCTAAAGGCGAAGATCGTGCTGAAGAAGCGGCTGAAATGGCAATTTCTAGCCCACTTTTGGAAGACATCGATCTAGCGGGCGCTCGTGGTGTTCTTGTCAATATTACTGCAGGTCTGGATATGCGTCTTGACGAGTTTGAGACGGTTGGTAATACAGTGAAAGCATTTGCTTCTGACAATGCAACTGTTGTTATCGGTACTTCTCTAGATCCAGATATGACTGATGAAATCCGCGTAACAGTTGTAGCGACAGGTATTGGCAATGAGAAAAAGCCAGATATTACGCTAGTTGCGGGTGGTAAAGCGAAAGTGGCTCCGACGCCGCAGGCTCAACCACAACAGCAAGCGGCGGCAACGCAAGCTGAAGAGAAACCGGCACAAACCTTGCAAAATAATCAAGTGCAAGAGAAGCCACAGGTAACTCCTCAGCCGACAAATACAGTTTCTTCTTCTCCAGCATCGTCGAGCCAAAGCTCTGCGGCTCCGAAGCAAGAGAAGGAAAGTGGTTATTTAGATATCCCGGCATTTTTGCGTCGTCAGGCTGATTAATCTTTAATCCATAAATTTGACATGGCTCAAAATTATGGTAGCATTCACGGTCGACGTTACAGACGGCCGTGTTTTGTAGCAAATTTTTGAGAGGCAAGCAGATGATCAGACAACGTACTCTGAAAGAAATAGTGAAAACAACTGGTGTGGGCCTCCACTCTGGTCGTAAAGTCACGCTTACTCTGCGCCCGGCTGCTGCAAATACAGGTATCATTTACCGTCGTACAGATATAAACCCACCTGTAGATTTTCCAGCTGATCCAGCTTCTGTTCGTGACACCATGCTATGTACTGCATTGGTAAACGACGAAGGTGTGCGTATTTCAACTGTAGAACACTTGAATGCGGCACTTGCTGGTATGGGCATCGACAACATTATTGTCGAAGTAGACGCACCTGAAATTCCAATTATGGATGGTAGTGCTAGCCCATTTGTATACTTGCTACAACAAGCAGGTATCGAAACGCAAAATGCGCCAAAACGTTTCATCCGTATTAAAAAGCCAGTTCGTTTTGAAGATGGCGATAAATGGGCAGAGTTTGTACCATTTAACGGCTTCCGCATGGACTTCGAAATTGAATTTAATCACCCTGCTATTGAGTCAGACGAACAGCGCTTGCTGTTTGATTTCTCTTCAAAAGGCTTCGTTCGTGAAATTTCTCGTGCACGTACGTTTGGCTTTATGCGTGATATCGAATATCTACAATCTCAAAACCTAGTATTGGGTGGTAGTTTCGACAATGCTATCGTATTGGATGATTACCGTATTCTTAACGAAGAAGGTCTACGCTTTGAAAATGAGTTTGTGACTCACAAAGTGTTGGATGCGATTGGTGATCTTTACATGTGTGGTCACCCAATCATCGGTGAATTTCGCGCCTTTAAATCGGGTCACGGTTTGAACAACCAACTTCTGCGAGCAGTTCTTGCTGATCAGGAAGCGTGGGAGTGGACTACATTCGAAGAAGAAGTCGGCTCACCAGTAGCATTCGCTGAACCAAATATGGTGCTTGCGTAAATACTCGGCATTAAAATTAATAAAAACCAGGCTTATGCCTGGTTTTTTGCTATTTGGCTTTAATCTTGGGCTTATTAATAGCATTCGAGCTTTTCAGCATATTGAAATAACGATCACTTACGGTCTTTCTTTTCTGCCATATCGGCCAATCGCTTTAAACGCTCTTGAATTTTAGGCGGTGCCATGTCGGCAATCGTCATCAATGACTTTGCTGCAGATTCTGTTAATGGTGGACGTTTAGGTCTGTCGTCTTGTTCGAAACGATTTCGGTATAATGATGGATTGATCCTCACTTCAACGCTCATCAGTTTGGCAAAGCCTTGAGTACGAAGTTTATTTAGGATCATGAGGCGATCGTAATCGATCTTCATTTTGATCGCGGCACTAGAAACATCGATCAATAGGTGGCCGTTACGAACATTCGCCACCCGGCAATGATCGGCCGTCCCTTTGGGTAAGATCTCTTGCAAAGCTTGGTTAAGCTGTAAGATTTCTCCAGCATGTTCTTGAATCTGCTTGAACTGTGACTCAGCAATAACATCTTCAGTCGAGGTTGGACGGTGATCACGCATAGGTAAAATCTAATTTTGTTGAGATATCAGCTATTCTAGAGCAGCTTTCTATCAAGGTATAGTTTACATTAACGTCTTTCGCTTCAGTTTTACAATGTAGCAAGGTAAAAAGCAAAGTCTACTCTGAATAGATTACACATATTGTGGTATGCAATATCGTCTAATCAGTCACCACTTTAAGTAAAAACTTCAGAGTGCTTCAAACAAATACGTCTATTTATGGTTGTATCGATGAAAAATCCTTACACTAAGCCACATTGTTTCGAAACTTAGCCTTGAAATATGGATGTTTGAACTCAATATCTTTGATAAATGATTTATCTCAGTATTCTTAGTTCCAAACTGGCAGAGACTGAAGGCATTATGAGTAGATCGGGAACGGTCTGATTAAAGAGAGATTCACGAAAAATGATAACTAAGCTACTGACAAAAGTGATTGGCAGTCGCAACGACCGAACACTGCGCCGCCTTAGAAAAATTGTAAAAGAAATTAATAACTACGAGCCAACATTCGAAGCTCTAAGTGATGAAGAGTTAAAAGCAAAGACGGTTGAGTTCCGTGAGCGCCTAGAGAAAGGTGAAACTCTTGATAAACTACTTCCTGAAGCTTTTGCTACGGTTCGTGAAGCATCTAAGCGTGTCTACGGCATGCGTCACTTCGACGTTCAGCTTATCGGTGGTATGGTTCTAAATGCGGGTCAAATTGCGGAGATGCGTACAGGTGAAGGTAAAACGCTGACTGCAACGCTTCCAGCTTACTTAAATGCTCTTGCTGGTAAAGGCGTTCACATCGTAACAGTGAACGATTATCTAGCTAAACGTGATGCTGAGACGAACCGCCCTCTATTTGAATTTTTAGGTATGACCGTTGGCGTAAACGTGCCAAACATGCCTCCTCAAGAGAAAAAAGAAGCGTACCAAGCTGACATTCTATACGGAACCAACAATGAATTTGGTTTTGACTACCTTCGTGACAATATGGCTTTCCGTAGCGAAGACCGTGTACAGCGTGATCGCTTCTTTGCTGTTGTCGATGAGGTGGACTCAATCCTAATTGATGAAGCTCGTACTCCTTTGATCATTTCTGGTCCTGCTGAAGATAGCTCTGAGCTATACACTCGAATCAACCTTTTGATCCCGCATCTGAAAAAGCAAGATAAAGAAGACTCTGAAGAATACCGTGGTGATGGTCACTACACTGTTGATGAAAAATCAAAGCAAGTATACCTAACAGAAACAGGTCAAGAATACGTTGAAGAACTGTTGGTGAAAAACGGTCTGATGGAGGAAGGTGATACACTTTACTCTCCGGCTAACATCAGCATGTTGCATCACGTGAATGCTGCTTTGCGTGCTCATGTGTTATTCGAGCGTAACGTTGATTACATTGTTACTGATGAAGGTGAAGTGGTCATCGTTGATGAACACACTGGTCGTACAATGCCAGGTCGTCGTTGGTCTGAAGGTCTTCATCAAGCAGTAGAAGCGAAAGAAGGCGTTAAGATCCAAAACGAAAACCAAACTTTGGCTTCTATTACCTTCCAGAACTACTTCCGTTTATACGAAAAACTGTCAGGTATGACAGGTACAGCGGATACTGAAGCGTTCGAATTCCAGTCTATCTATGGTTTGGAAACGGTGGTTATCCCAACCAACAAGCCGATGATTCGTAACGATATGCCAGATGTGGTTTACCGTACTGAAGCAGAGAAGTTTGCGGCAATCATTGAAGATATTAAAGAGCGTGTTGCCAAAGGGCAGCCAACGCTTGTTGGTACTGTGTCGATTGAAAAGTCAGAACTTCTTTCTAACGCATTGAAGAAGGCTAAGATCAAACACAACGTATTGAACGCGAAATTCCATGAGAAAGAAGCGGAAATTGTTGCTGAAGCGGGCATGCCTGGTGCGGTAACTATCGCGACCAACATGGCCGGTCGTGGTACGGACATTGTGCTTGGCGGTAGCTGGCAATCAAAAGTTGAAGCTTTAGAGAACCCAACTCAAGAGCAAATCGATGCGATTAAAGCAGAGTGGAAAGTGGTGCATGACCAAGTGCTAGAAGCTGGTGGTCTACATATCATCGGTACTGAGCGCCACGAATCTCGCCGTATTGATAACCAGCTACGTGGTCGTTCCGGTCGTCAAGGTGATGCGGGTTCATCGCGCTTCTACCTATCTATGGAAGACTCTTTGCTACGTATTTTCACTTCTGATCGTATGGCGAGCCTTATTCAAAGTGGTATGGAAGAAGGTGAAGCTATTGAATCGAAAATGCTTTCTCGCTCAATTGAAAAAGCACAGCGTAAAGTGGAAGGTCGTAACTTTGATATCCGTAAGCAGCTGCTTGAATACGATGATGTAGCGAACGATCAACGTAAGGTTGTCTACGAACTGCGTGACGAGTTAATGAACGTTGAAGACATCAGCGGCATGATCGAGCAAAACCGTGAAGATGTGCTAACAGCGGTTATTGATGAGTACATTCCACCACAGTCACTAGAAGATATGTGGGATGTTGAAGGTCTACAAGAGCGCTTGAAAGCGGACTTCGATCTTGATGCGCCAGTGAAGCAATGGCTTGAAGAAGACGACAAGCTTTACGAAGAAGCATTACGTGAAAAGATCATCAACCTAGCCGTTGAAGTGTACAAAGAGAAAGAGGAAGTGGTGGGTGCACAAGTGCTTCGCAACTTCGAAAAATCGGTCATGCTTCAGACTCTGGATACGCTTTGGAAAGAGCATTTGGCTGCGATGGATCACTTGCGTCAAGGTATCCATTTACGCGGTTACGCACAGAAGAACCCAAAACAAGAATACAAACGTGAGTCGTTTGAACTGTTTGAGGGTCTACTAGAAGCGCTGAAAACAGACGTTATTACTGTTCTATCTCGTGTTCGCGTTCAGCAACAAGAAGAAGTTGAACGTATGGAAGAACAGCGTCGTGCGCAAGCTGAAGAAGCCGCTCGTCGTGCACAAGCGCAACACGCTGCAGCACAAAATCCGCTTTCTGAAGGCGAAGAATCTGAAGAAGGTTCAAATCAACCAATGGTACGTGATGAACGTAAAGTAGGTCGTAATGAACCTTGCCCTTGTGGCAGTGGCAAGAAGTACAAACAGTGCCACGGCAAAATCGACTAATCTGTTAGTCGGATTATTTATCAAAGAGTCGCTTAGGCGACTCTTTTTTTAAATAAATTCTTTGGCTATCAAATTCCATAAGTTTGATAGGTCAGCAAGTTTTTGAGATGTAGAAGCTCGTTGTCACAATAGAAAAGTACAACGGTCTTGAGAGTTAGGAATCCCCATGAAAAGAATTCACATAGTCGCGGCAATTATTTTTAACCAAGACAAATCAAAGATCTTTATTACAAAGCGTCCTGATGATAAGCACAAAGGCGGGTTTTGGGAGTTTCCGGGTGGCAAAGTCGAGCCGGGAGAAAGTATTGAGCTTGCTATTACAAGAGAACTCGAAGAAGAAGTGGGAATCGAAGTTATTGAGCAAGCCCCTTTTGAACACTTGGAATACGACTATCCAGACAAATCACTCAAGTTTGATTTTATTACAGTATCTCAATTCAGTAATGAGCCTTACGGTCGAGAAGGTCAAGAAGGATGCTGGGTTGAGATCAGCGAATTGGGCGACTACACCTTTCCTGAAGCGAACGTACCTATCTTGGAGCGTGTTGTAAAAGAGTTTGCTTAAGCTCGATGAACTTGCTTGTGGTAACCATAGTATGTTGTTAGTTTAAACAGATTAAGCAAAACGAGAGAACGAGAGCAAACCTCGTTATCCAGAGAAGGAGAGAAAGCGCAATGGTTCGTATTGCAATCGCAGGAGCAGCTGGCCGAATGGGCCGCAATTTGGTTAAAGCTTCACACCTTAATCCTGAAGCGACAGTGAGCGCGGGATCAGAACGACCTGAGTCTTCACTTGTCGGCGTCGATATCGGTGAGCTTTGTGGTGAAGGTAAATTCGATGTGCTCTTAACGGATGATCTTGCTAAAGACGTCGATAATTTTGATGTAATCATAGATTTCACCGCTCCAGTAAGCACATTAGCGAATCTCGAGTTGTGTAAGAAATACGGCAAGAGCATTGTGATTGGGACGACTGGCTTCAGCGATGCAGAGCGTGATCTTATCGATGAAGCAGCCAAGCAAGTGCCTGTTGTGATGGCGCCAAATTATTCTGTAGGCGTAAACCTTGTCTTTAAGCTTCTTGAGAAAGCGGCCAAAGTTATGGGGGATTACTGTGATATCGAGATTGTTGAAGCACACCATCGCCATAAAGTTGATGCCCCCTCTGGTACCGCTATCGGAATGGGAGAAGCTATTGCTGGTGCGATGGGTAATAAGCTGAATGATGTAGCTGTCTATGCCCGAGAAGGCATTACTGGTGAACGAACAAAAGATGAGATCGGCTTTGCTACGATTCGCGCTGGCGATATCGTCGGTGAGCATACAGCTATGTTTGCTGATATCGGGGAACGAGTGGAAATAACGCACAAAGCGACTGATCGCATGACGTTTGCTAATGGGGCCGTAAAGGCTGCCGTTTGGTTGAGTGCTAAACCTGCGGGCTTTTATACCATGACAGATGTTTTGGGATTGAATGAACTCTAAATACATAATTATTCGCCGGCGCTAGCCGGCTTTTTTATATCTATAGAATTATTTGTAAATAAAATGATTCTGATAGAGAAGATTTTAGCACTTACTTTTGTTATGTTTTTGTCTGTTTTGGCTTTGTTTTTGAGTGTAAGCGTTAAAAGTGTTCCTGTTTTTGTCTTGGTGAACGTTTGCGTTAAAAATTCATAATTTTTTGTGATCCCTAAAAAGTTCAAATTTGTAAAATTCATTAAACCTCTATCCCTCCCTATGTAATAGCATTCAAAAGTTGTCTTTTTGAGCCTTACTGATTCGAAATGACCTTACTCGCTAGAAATTGATAATTTATTTTTGATTGTAGGTTGACAGGTTTCCAGTCCAACTTTAGAATACCGCCAATTTGTCTGAAATACCTATTTATGTAGATTTTATAGGTAAAGGAAGGCATGTTTGCAGTTTGATTTATTTTTTTTGCATTTTTATTCTGGAGGTTGTCTTGGGTAAATTAGCACTGTTAGTCCTAGAAGATGGGACAGTGTTCCACGGAGTGTCCATAGGGGCAGATGGTATTTCCGTTGGTGAAGTCGTTTTTAATACCTCGATGACGGGGTATCAAGAAATCCTCACTGATCCTTCCTATTCTCAGCAAATCGTCACCCTTACTTATCCTCACATTGGCAATACCGGAACCACTTCCGAAGATGAAGAATCCTCTTCCATTCATGCACAAGGCCTTGTGATTCGCGATCTTCCTCTTATCGCTTCTAACTTCCGTAATGAACAATCCCTCTCTGATTACCTTAAGTCTCAAAATATCGTTGGCATCGCTGATATTGATACGCGAAAGCTCACTCGTATCTTGCGTGAAAAAGGTGCTCAAAACGGTTGTATTGTTGCGGGTAATAACCTAGATGAAGCTTTGGCTCTAGCGAAAGCAAAAGAATTCCCAGGCTTAAAAGGAATGGACCTTGCGAAAGAAGTTACAACGAAAGAAGCGTATCAATGGAAACAAGGTTCGTGGACGCTTGAAGGTGGACTTCCAGAGGCGAAAGATGACAGCGAGCTGCCATACCACGTCGTTGCTTACGACTTCGGCGCAAAACGCAACATCTTGCGAATGTTGGTTGACCGCGGTTGCCGCTTAACGGTTGTTCCTGCTGAAACGTCAGCGGAAGAAGTGCTTGCGATGAACCCGGACGGTGTTTTCCTATCAAATGGCCCTGGTGATCCAGAACCATGTACTTACGCGATTGAAGCGACAAAAGTGTTCCTAGAAAAAGGCTTACCTATCTTCGGTATCTGTTTAGGTCACCAAATCCTTGCGTTAGCGTCAGGTGCACAAACCGTGAAAATGAAGTTTGGTCACCACGGTGCAAACCACCCAGTAAAAGATTTAGAGCGTAACGTTGTGATGATCACTTCGCAAAACCACGGCTTTGCGGCAGATGAAGCAACATTACCGGAAAACTTACGTGCTACTCACGTATCGCTATTTGATGGCTCTTTGCAAGGTATTCACCGCACAGACAAGCCAGCATTTAGCTTCCAAGGTCACCCAGAAGCGAGCCCAGGTCCACATGACGCGGCACCGCTATTTGACCACTTTATCGAACTAATCAAAAAACACAGCGCTTAATTCGGAGTAGTAGATAATGCCAAAACGTACTGACATTCAAAGTATTCTAATTCTTGGTGCTGGTCCGATTGTTATCGGTCAGGCATGTGAGTTTGACTACTCTGGCGCACAAGCCTGTAAAGCACTTCGTGAAGAAGGCTACCGAGTTATTCTGGTTAACTCGAACCCAGCAACGATCATGACTGACCCAGAGATGGCTGATGCGACTTACATCGAGCCAATCCAATGGGAAGTGGTACGCAAGATCATTGAAAAAGAGCGTCCAGATGCAGTTTTGCCAACCATGGGTGGCCAGACTGCGCTTAACTGTGCGTTAGACTTAGAGAAACACGGCGTACTAGAAGAATTCGGCGTAGAGATGATCGGCGCAACTGCAGATGCAATCGACAAAGCGGAAGACCGTTCTCGTTTTGATAAAGCGATGAAGTCTATCGGCCTTGAGTGTCCTCGCGCAGATACAGCGAAGAGCATGGAAGAAGCTTACAAAGTTTTAGATATGGTTGGCTTCCCTTGTATCATCCGTCCATCGTTCACCATGGGTGGCACTGGTGGTGGTATCGCGTACAACAAAGAAGAGTTCGAAGAAATCTGTCGTCGCGGTCTGGACTTATCTCCGACCAACGAACTTCTTATCGATGAGTCACTAATCGGTTGGAAAGAGTACGAAATGGAAGTCGTTCGTGACAAAGCGGACAACTGTATCATCGTATGTTCAATCGAAAACTTTGATCCAATGGGTATCCACACGGGTGACTCAATCACAGTAGCACCAGCACAGACACTGACTGACAAAGAATACCAGCTAATGCGTAATGCATCGCTAGCCGTTCTACGTGAAATTGGTGTTGAAACAGGTGGTTCAAACGTACAGTTTGGTATCAACCCGAAAGATGGCCGTATGGTTATCATCGAGATGAACCCACGTGTATCTCGCTCTTCTGCGTTAGCGTCAAAAGCAACAGGTTTCCCAATCGCTAAGATTGCCGCGAAGCTTGCTGTTGGCTTTACTCTGGACGAACTACAAAACGACATCACGGGCGGTGCAACACCAGCATCATTCGAGCCAACTATCGACTACGTCGTAACTAAGATTCCTCGCTTTAACTTCGAGAAATTTGCTGGCGCAAATGACCGTCTGACTACTCAGATGAAATCGGTTGGTGAGGTAATGGCAATTGGTCGTAACCAACAAGAATCTCTTCACAAAGCACTTCGTGGCCTAGAAGTTGGCGCAACTGGTTTTGACGAGATGGTCGATTTAGAAGCACCAGATGCACTGACTAAGATTCGTCACGAACTTAAAGAAGCAGGCGCTGAGCGTATCTGGTACATCGCCGATGCATTCCGAGCTGGCATGTCAGTTGACGGCGTGTTCAACTTGACTCAAATTGACCGTTGGTTCCTGGTTCAAATCGAAGAAATCGTAAAACTCGAAGAGCAAGTCAAGGCGGGCGGCTACGCAGGTTTAACCAAAGAAGTGCTTCGCCAGATGAAACGTAAAGGCTTCTCTGATGCGCGCTTGTCTAAACTGCTTGGTGTCGCTGAAAGTGAAATTCGCCGTGCTCGTGAGCAGTTTGATATTCACCCGGTTTACAAACGTGTGGATACGTGTGCCGCAGAGTTTTCTTCTGACACGGCTTACATGTACTCATCTTACGATGAAGAGTGTGAAGCCAACCCAACAGACAAAGACAAGATCATGGTTCTTGGTGGTGGTCCAAACCGTATCGGCCAAGGCATTGAATTCGACTACTGTTGTGTACACGCATCACTTGCGCTGCGTGAAGACGGTTACGAAACCATTATGGTTAACTGTAACCCAGAAACGGTATCTACTGACTACGATACGTCTGATCGTCTGTACTTCGAACCAGTAACTCTGGAAGATGTACTGTCTATCGCTCGCGTTGAAAAACCAAAAGGTGTAATTGTTCAGTACGGTGGTCAAACGCCACTTAAACTGGCTCGTGCTCTAGAAGCGGCTGGTGTTCCAATCATTGGTACGAGCCCAGATGCTATAGACCGTGCGGAAGACCGTGAACGCTTCCAAGCCGCTGTTGACCGTTTAGGTCTACTTCAGCCAGAAAACGCGACAGTAACAACGATGGAGCAAGCGGTTGAGAAGTCGAAAGAAATTGGCTTCCCATTAGTTGTTCGTCCATCTTATGTACTCGGTGGTCGTGCGATGGAAATCGTATACGACGAGCAAGACCTGCGTCGCTACTTCAATGAAGCAGTAAGCGTATCGAACGAGTCTCCAGTTCTACTAGACCGTTTCTTGGATGATGCAACCGAAGTTGATATTGATGCTATCTGTGACGGTGAACGCGTCGTTATCGGCGGTATCATGGAACACATCGAACAAGCCGGTGTTCACTCTGGTGACTCTGCATGTTCACTGCCTGCATATACGCTAAGTCAGGAAATTCAAGACAAGATGCGTGAGCAAGTTGAGAAGCTGGCGTTCGAACTCGGTGTACGCGGTTTGATGAACACGCAGTTTGCTGTGAAAGACAACGATGTTTACCTAATCGAAGTGAACCCTCGTGCTGCTCGTACGGTTCCATTCGTATCGAAAGCGACAGGTGCACCTCTAGCGAAAATCGCTGCACGTGTAATGGCGGGTCAATCTCTAGAGTCACAAGGCTTTACTAAAGAGATTATCCCTCCTTACTACTCAGTGAAAGAAGTGGTTCTGCCGTTCAACAAGTTCCCTGGCGTTGACCCGCTATTGGGCCCAGAAATGCGCTCAACAGGTGAAGTAATGGGCGTTGGCGCAACATTCGCAGAAGCTTACGCGAAAGCAGAGTTAGGTTGTGGTGCGGTTTACCCTGAAGGTGGTCGTGCGCTACTGTCAGTACGTGAAGGCGATAAAGAGCGTGTTGTTGACCTGGCCTCTAAGTTAGTGAAACTGGGTTACCAGCTGGATGCGACACATGGTACTGCTGTGATTCTGGGCGAAGCGGGTATCAACCCACGTTTGGTAAACAAAGTACACGAAGGTCGTCCACACATTCTTGACCGTATCAAGAACAACGAATACACCTACATCGTAAACACGGCTGCTGGTCGTCAAGCGATTGAAGATTCGAAAGTTCTACGTCGCGGCGCACTGGCAGAGAAAGTGAACTACACAACGACACTGAACGCAGCGTTCGCTACATGTATGTCTCACACTGCAGACGCAAAAGCGTCAGTAACTTCGGTTCAAGAGTTACACGCTAAAGTGAAAGCGAGTCTAGACGCGTAACAGATAAAAATCAGTAAGCTCGTTAGTCAGGGCTTACATGACAACCTCATTGCCCGCTCATTTGAGCGGGCTTTTTTATATCGAGGTTTTTCTAAAATGAAGAGTATTAAAATGTGCTAGGAACGATTGGTATGCTTCGCTTTTGAAGAGCATCAAGCTAATTATGGCAAGCAATGTTCCTAAAGATGAAGAAATAGTACTACCACTTGCTACAACAAAGTTGATACTGCAGGTAAGAATGATAAAAGAGATAGTGATTAAGTTTATTTTTGCAGCAATACTTAATCCTTTGCTTATTGTCAGGATGTTTGGAATGCATACAACAACAACCGTAATAGCTCCCAATGTAAGAAGGTACGTATCTAGATCAATGTGTTGAGTGAAAGAAAACCAGTCATTCCAAATGCTTAAGCTAATAGCCAGACCAATAGTCAATGCCAAGTATAAACATATACTTATTGAGATGTTCGCTATGCTAATTGATTTAGTATTCAACTTTCAATTCCTCATAGATTCCAATTGCAAGATTTCTTAGCTCTCCCGAATAACCGCTCGTCTTGGGTTTAGAGACAATAACGTTGAATAGCTGATTAATGTTCACTATTTGTTCTATTTTGAGTGTGATTGTTGTTTTTCTGGATGGTCGAGTCAGTAAGCTATCCATTATTTTCGTTTTTTATCAGATGAAACGTTCCCTATTAAGACAGCACTTTCCTTTTCTATCAAAACATTAAGAGGCTCTTGAGGTGAGGCTCTATATTTGGTTGTAATTGATGTTGTTAATGTGTCATTTTCTAGATTTATTAAATGATGAAAATTAGGAATAGATTGGTGTCTTGACTTTCCATTGGTGGTTTTGTGAATAAGTGCTACCGTTTTTCCTCTTTGATGCCTCTTTAAATAAAAAGGATGTGTAGTGGAAATCACGGTTGAGATTTTGTTGGCTCTATTTTTTGTTGCGACTGCCGCAGGCTTTATTGATGCGATGGCTGGTGGGGGAGGACTCATTACGCTCCCTGCACTTTTGGCTGCGGGGTTGAATCCGACTCAAGCTCTAGCAACTAACAAGTTACAAAGTTCGTTTGGCAGCTTCTCAGCTAGTTGGTATTTCGTGCGTAACGGTATTGTCAGCCTAAAGGAAATGCGTTTCGCGATACTCTGTACTTTTATCGGTGCAGCGATCGGTGCCGAGGCTGTGCAGTTTATTGATGCTAGCGTACTCACCAGTTTGATCCCTGTTCTTTTGATAGCCATTTCCCTCTATTTTTTACTCGCGCCAAGTACGCGAAAAATCGATGGAGAACCAAAGTTATCTGAAGCGATGTTTGCGCTATGCATTGGTGGGGGGATCGGTTTCTATGATGGCTTTTTTGGCCCTGGGACTGGATCTATTTTTACTGTTTGTTTTGTTGCACTGGGTCACTTTTCTTTGGTCGAAGCCACTGCTAGAACAAAAATCCTCAATTTCACGTCAAACATAGCGGCACTACTCTTTTTTATCTTAGCCGGGTTGCCAGTGTGGAAGCTTGGCTTAACCATGGCTGTTGGCGGTTTTCTTGGTGCTCAGTTAGGGGCGAAGGTCGTGGTAAGTAAAGGGCAAAAATGGATTCGTCCTCTAGTTATTGTGATGTCGATGCTTATGGCAACGAAACTTCTTTGGCAACAACATCAGCAATGGATTTTGTCAGTGTTATAACTCGTTCTCTACGTTCAACTACGCTTATTCATGAATCATATGTAAAGAAATGCTGATATATCTATGATTTCATTATAGCGTGATATCGTACTTAAAATGAAAAAGTAATAAACAATTTTCATTTAATAAAGTTAGAATGCTATGCATTTCTATCAATGAATTTGATAAATATGTTATAAAATTTATCCCTAAGCATGAACAGCTTCGATGGAATAGTTTAAAGGGTAAGTTAGAATTTATTGCAAACTACTATGCAACTGTAGATGATTTGGCGTATTTAGGTAGAGTTGCTGTAGCCTTGTTAGGTAGCGCAGCTCCTATTGCAGTTGAGAAGTATGGTGTAAAGGAACACCTAGTTTACAAAGAAAAGTTATGGCTTTGTCTGGTAAGATTTCGCCACCGATGGCCGTAAGTTTTGCTATAGGAAAAGAAAAGGTATTACAGACGGTTAAGCAAGGTGCAGTTATTACTGTTATTTTTGTCACATCTTATATAATAGCTGAGTATTTATTTAAAGAGTCAAATAAAAGAGTATTGGCTAAATTATTTGGAGTTATAGCAAGTGACATTATTAAAGTGGGTTTGGCTGCTTTAGTTGCTAGTATAACATTAAAAACGATGGTTTCTGTAGGTTTTGTCGCTGCTGGTGGTTCAGAGGCTCTGTTTGTGGTTGTTTTTGTCGGTGTTGTTGCCAGCTTTACAACTAGTAAAATAAATGAAGAATTTAACCTTACAAAGAGGTTCCAAAAGGAAATTATGCTATTTTGGTCTCAAAAAGAAGAGGTGGAAAAATGAAAGATAAAACAAAACAATACCGAGCGATGCAAAGCTTTAAAAATAGTGGTTTTTCATTATGAAAAATGAAGAAATAGATTATAGCACATTTATTATAGGTTCAATTCTATTTCCTATATGTACATATTTTATGATTTATCTTCCGGTATCTGATTTGTTGGATTTTTTTGGATCAATTTCATCCGATCAGGAAAGTTTATCTTTAGGTGGTCAGAATATTCAGTTATTTTCATCCGGTTTTTTATTTGCTTTGCTTTCTTATGTTTCTATTTATACTGTTTCTACTAAGAGAAAGCCAAATAAAGAAAAACTTAAAAATCTTTTTAAATTATGTTTTGTTTTATTAGTTTCTAGCTTTTTGTTTTCTTATATATTTAATGAGTGGCTGCTGTCTTATGCTGAAAGTCATGGATACCATTATTCTGAGGAACTTAGTTCTCGATGGTTTTTAAGTGAGTACTATGTTTTTGTAAAATGACTATGAAATACACTTTTACATTATACTCTACTTCAATTGTCTAGTTGTTGTGATGCCGATGCTTATGGCAACGAAACTTCTTTGGCAACAACATCAGCAATGGATTTTGTCAGTGCTTTAACTCGTTCGCTGCGATATGTGCTGTGGCGCAAGCAGATATGTATTGGTCGAATTAACTGTCCTAGTTCTTCAAAGTCATAGCAGAATTTGGGTGTGATATTAAGTGTCTTCAGGATAGATTTAGGAATTAAAGCAGGAGCCATTCCGCCCAAAGCCAGTTGTGCTGCCGCAGTGTATGAATCCATTTCCATCAAAGGCTCAATTCCGTATTTTGACAAAATAGCCTGTTGGTAAGTGTTGGCAGGATTGGTTAAGTCATTGGTCAAAATGGCTTTGGGTAGTTGCGAAAGTGGGTATCTACTGACGATTGAAAAAGGTTCATCAGCGAGGTGAAGGCTCATTAATCCATGATGAGGCGGTAAATAACCAGCACAGAATCCCAGTGTCGCTTTACCTGATTTGACGTTCTCAATAATGCGTGGTGTATGATTGGTCGATATTCGTATGTATTGGTCATGGGCAAAGCGTTCTGCCATGATCACACTAAGGTATCCAGCGACTAAGGTTTCAGAGCAGTCTATCTTGATCAAAGAAGTATCTTCTATTTCTTGCTGATCATAGATCTGACCTCTTAACTCATTGAACGTTGGCTCGATCGTATTGATGAGCGCGAGGCCATCGGAGGTCAGCTTTATGTGCCGACCACTTGGCTCAATCAATTTTTTTCCTAACTTCTTCTCTAGATTCGAAATGCGCTTACTCACCGCAGATTGACTAATATAGAGTTGGCTGCCCGTACGGCTCATGGTTTTTTCTTTACTGAGGACAAGTAACGTCTCAATACCTTCAAGCAACATAATAATTAATGAAAGTTAGGAATGGTTGAAATAATTTAGCGAATTGTACAAGAATTGGCGAATCAAATGAGTATAAATGAGAGGAGCCGACACTCAGTCGACTCCATGACCGAATCATGTAATTTGTGTTTAACGATTAATTGCGAAAGTTGGCAGGGATAGATGCCAACGAATAGCACCGAGACGTATAATGAGCGTTGAGATTACACCAGCGAGTAAAGCCGTTGAGTGGTCATAACCCATGTTTACCGCCATCGTATGGAAGATGCCGCCAATAATACATGCCGTAGCGTAGACTTCGCTTCTTAATACCATAGGAACTTCGCGAGCCAGCACATCACGTATAATACCACCACCACAACCAGTAATGACTCCCATGATCACGGCGACCATCCCAGACGCGTTGTAAGCGAGGGCTTTCTCTACACCTATTCCTACAAATACTGCAAGGCCGATCGCATCACAGACGGGTAATACCCACCATGACAGCCGTTTTGGTCTGCGTACAACGAGCATGGTTAGTAGACACGTAACAAATATCACCCATAAGTACGTAGTATCTGTTATCCAAAATACAGGAGTGGCACCTAGCGCCATGTCTCGGATTGTTCCGCCACCAATAGCAGTCACACTGCCGAGAACGATAACGCCGAATGGATCCATTTTTAAACGGCCCGCCAGTAACACGCCAGAGATAGCGAAAACAGCGGTACCGAACAAATCGATCATATAAAGCAGCATGGAGTCCATGTTACTTAGTACCTTTATATAGTGTGAGAAAAAATGGGCGGAAATTGTACGGTATTTGCCACGAAATCGTTAGCGTTTTTGACGAACGCTTTTAAAGTGCTCACACACTTCTGTGATCGCATTTAGTGTGCGTGGGGTTGGGCGGTTAATCCAATCTGAGTTTAGAGACCAGATGTGTTTATTTCTAAGTGCGGGAAGCTCATTGCTCCACTCTGCCCACATACCATCATTACTCATTGCGTGACGAGAAGTAAAAATAACCTCTGGTTGGCGAGTGATGACCTGCTCGATGCTGACCTGAGGATAAGGCGCGCTGGATGCTGCGAAAATGTTTTCACCACCGCAAAAAGTAAAGACTTCACTTGGCCAGTTCTTCCCGGCGACAGTGATGATAGGCTTTTCACTCAACTGATAAAAGTAACGAACTTTCTCGTGCGTGTTGTACTTCTCTTTTAGTGTATTCAGTTGCGTTCTAAAATCTTCAGCGGCCTTTTGTCCTATTTGCGGGGTTTCGCTGTATTGGCTTAGCTGCTCGATATTATTGGCGATATCTTCCAGTGAGCCTGTAGTGGAATAATAGATAGGAATGCCGAACTGTTTAATTTTCTCCAGCTCTTTTGCCGGGTTTCCTGCCGGCCAAGCAATGACTAAATCCGGTTGAAGAGCAATAATGCGCTCTAATTTAATTCCTTGGTAATTAGAGACTCTTTCCAGCTGCTTTGCCTGCTCTGGATAATCACTCATTTCGCTGACAGCAACAAGCTTGTCTCCTAGCCCTGCCGCAAAGGCAATTTCAGTGGCATGCGGAGCTAAACTTACAATGCGTTGCGCTGGTGTTTGAGAGAAGGTCGCTGTCGAAACAAACAGCGTTAATGCGAAGCATAGTTTATTCATCATAATCCTTGATAAATCATTCCTAAAAGCAGACTTTGGATAGCTATCCAAACGAAGACTCGCCAAACGAGCAGCGTATGTATTTGTGAAAGGTGAATAGCTGATGGGGCGATTCGTCCACCGATTTTTGCGCGTTCCGCACGTATACCTTGATAGATAGCAGGGCCGCATAAAGAGAGTTGTAGTTTGTGTCCGATGGTACACAACACCCAGGCAGGCCCGGGTAGTGGCCAAGAGTTAGCTTGTTGCTGTACACCAGAAAGCACATTGCTTACGTTCTTTCCTACAGCTAAAAGTATGGCAAAGAGACGAAGTGGAATAATATCCAGAGCGGCAACCAGCTGAACGGCAGGTTTACCAAAGGGCAAATATTGGCGTCGGCTAGGGGACCAAACTCGAGCTAACTCTGTCGCTAGTCGATACATTAACGCACCAATACCACCTGCTAGTGCGTACCAAAATAACACACCGATTACGTTGCGGCTGTATCCCATAATCACAGCTTCTGAGCTTGCTTTACCTATGCCGATGATCGAGAGGCTGTCAGTATCGCGATTAAGGTATGGTCTTAGTAATTGTCGGCACTGAGCTTTGTCTTCTCTCGACATACTTGTGACGAGTTGTTTCGTTAAGGCTTCGCTGTTGCGCCAGTCCAAAGCAATGATCAATAGCACTAGTTCGTATAAAGGCACTTGCCAAACGAATGGCTCCACGGCAATCAGCAAGATCAAGCAAGGCAATAGCATCAAGCCCAATGCAAGACTGCCGGAGGTCAGGCTCTGTGAGTAACTGTGATTATTGTTCACTTTGTTGGCGAGCTGCTCAGCTAACTTTCGCCATAAAGTGATGGGATGCGATGAACGGGGGATTGGTAAAAGAAGGTGAAAGAGCAGTGCGCCCCACATAATAAGGAGCGCACCGTTGGCATAAAATGACTGAAAAACTTCTTCCATGAATGAGTCGTTTACTTAATGAGTTCCAGCATTTTGAATACCATTTCAGAAGAGCTTTTTGCTGCTAGCGGTAGGAACTCATCAAAGCTCATTGGTGACTCTTTATCAGCGACATCTGAGATTGCACGCACAACAACAAACGGCGTGTTGAATTGGTGACAAGTTTGAGCGATAGCAGATGCTTCCATTTCTACCGCGATAACGGATGGGAAGTGCTTACGAATAAACTCTTGACGCTCAGCAGTACAAACAAACGCATCGCCAGTACAGATCAGGCCGCGAACTGCATGAGTGTTTTCCATTTGCGCTAGTGCCTTTTCTGCTAAATCCATTAGCTTTTCATCTGCTTTGAATGCAGCAGGCTGGCCAGCCATTTGGCCAATTTCATAACCAAAAGCTGTCACGTCTGCATCGTGATGACGAACTTCTGTTGAGATAACAACATCACCTAGATTTAGGCTTGAATCGAAGCCACCAGCAGAGCCTGTGTTAATCACAACATCTGGCTGGTATTCATCAAGAAGAATGGTAGTGCCTACTGCAGCTGCAACTTTACCGATACCTGATTGTAGTACGACTACTTCTACATCATTAATTTGACCAGAGAAAAACGTACAACCTGCTTTATTTACGGTTTTGCAGTTTGTGATTGCTTCTTTCAGGATGGTCACTTCTTGTTCCATCGCACCGATGATACCAACTTTCATAACACTCTCTTTCGGTAAATATTTTAGTTGGCCGAGAGTATAGCACTCCCCGTGAGCAGTTTTCTATTTGATGAGCTTAGCTTGAGTGAGCTTTTCTCGTAATTGTTCGGCGCGCTTTCTGTTTACGCCAAAGTCAGAATAGCCCACACGTGACTCTGAGCGAACAATCAGTTTGTCTCCTGCTACTTTTAATTCGAGGTCATCCACGAAGCGCATGATTTTAGATGTGCATTCTATCCGAAGGTAATCACCCTCTTTTACCGCGGTTTTGGCGCCAGGAAGTTGAAGCGCGGCTTGCTCAATGGCATCTAACGTTGCGGACTCAGTGAGCAAAAAAGGTGCTAATTGAAACTTGTCTCTTGAGTCCTGAGTTGAAACGCAATTTGGTTTGTCACCACAAGGTGATTGAGAACGATCTGGCATACTGGTGACTCCTTGGCTGCAGGCTGTAAGGCTGAGTAAAGCGATGGAAAGGAGAGCGGCTTTTTTCATTGTATTTACTCTTATAATTTTGCTTCTAATTATATGGATACAAAAGAAAAAGGATCCAATAATAGGATCCTTTTTGTGATGTTAGCTGTGATTAGACTTCTAGGTAATCAAGAATGCCTTCTGCCGCTTTTCGCCCTTCATCAATGGCGGTTACGACGAGGTCTGAGCCACGGACCGCATCACCGCCAGCGAAGATTTTCGCATTGCTGGTTTGGTACATGAACGCTTGCTCAACAGGTGCCTTGATACGTCCCCATTGGTCTAAATCGACACCATACGGTTCTAACCAGTCCATTTTGTGTGGCTGGAAACCAAATGCCATGATCACGGCATCCGCAGGCAATACATGTTCACTGCCTTCCACTGGTTCTGGTCTGCGACGACCTGCATCATCGGGCTCACCTAAAGCAGTTTTCACCACTTTGACTCCCGATACCTTACCTGATGCATCGATTTCAATTCCTAAAGGCTGAAGGTTGAACATGAACTTCACACCTTCTTCCTTGGCGTTTTTCACCTCGCGGCGAGAACCAGGCATATTGGCTTCATCACGACGGTAAGCACATACCACGTTTGACGCGCCTTGGCGGATAGAGGTACGAACACAGTCCATCGCGGTATCACCACCACCGAGTACCACTACGCGTTGCTTTGCCATGTCGATAAATGGTTTGTCGTGCTCCAAGCCCATGACCTTGTACGTATTTGAAATCAAGAATGGCAGAGCATCGTAAACGCCCGGCGCACCCTCATTTTCTAGTCCCGCGCGCATGTACTTGTAGGTACCAACACCCAAAAAGACGGCATCGTACTCATCAAGTAGCTCTTGCATCTGCACATCTTTACCTACTTCGACATTCATCTGGAACTCTACGCCCATCTCGGTGAAGACGCGGCGGCGGTTTTCCATCACGCCTTTTTCAAGCTTGAATGAAGGAATACCGAAGGTCAGTAGGCCTCCAATTTCAGGGTAGCGGTCAAATACCACAGGTTTCACGCCATTGCGCACTAGGATATCGGCAGCAGCCAAGCCTGCTGGGCCTGCACCAATGATTGCGACCTTTTTATCGGTCCACTCCACCTTGGACATATCTGGCTTCCAGCCCATTTCAAAGGCTTTGTCGGTAATGTACTTTTCTATGTTACCGATGGTGACGGCACCAAAGTCATCATTAAGCGTGCATGAACCTTCACATAGACGGTCTTGAGGACAAACGCGTCCACATACTTCAGGTAAACTATTGGTTTGATGCGATAGTTCAACCGCTTCAAGAATACGACCTTCATTGGCAAGTTTTAACCATTGAGGGATGTAGTTGTGGACTGGGCATTTCCATTCACAATATGGGTTGCCACAATCTAAGCAGCGATCCGCTTGTGCAGTCGCCTGCTGCTTAGTAAACGGTTCATAGATTTCAACGAACTCGATCTTACGAACTTTGATCGGCTTTTTCGCAGGATCTACACGCTGCACATCTATAAATTGATAAACGTTCTGGCTCATGATTCAAACATCCTCCATGATTACTGGGCTTGAACGCGCAGCTCTGCAGCACTGCGGCTCTGGTGACCAAGTAGCGTGCGAAGATCTGCCGCTTGTGGTTTCACCAAATAGAACTTTGGAATCCATTCATCAAAGTTCGCCAAAATATTTTCTGCGTGGCTCGACCCTGTTTCTTCAAGGTGTTCCGCAATCAGCCCGCGCAAATGCTCTTGGTGGATGTATAGATCGGACAATGAAATGGCTTCGACGGATTCTGTATTGACTCGACCTTCAAAGCTCTGGTTTTCATCCAGAACATAGGCAAAGCCTCCGGTCATACCTGCACCAAAGTTCACGCCTGTTGCACCAAGAATGGCAACAATACCGCCGGTCATGTACTCACAAGCGTTATCGCCAGCGCCTTCAATGACGGCTATCGTACCTGAGTTTCGTACCCCAAAACGTTCACCCGCTTTACCGGCTGCGAACAGTTTACCGCCCGTTGCGCCGTACAAACACGTGTTACCAATAATGGTGGCTTCATGACACTTGAACGCTGTACCTAAGTGAGGCTTAATGGCGATCTTGCCGCCTGCCATGCCTTTCCCTACGTAGTCATTCGCATCACCTGTGAGGTAAAGCTCTACGCCACCCGCATTCCAAACGCCAAACGACTGGCCGGCAGTGCCGTCAAGATAGATTTTGATAGGGGAAGCTGCCAAACCTTGGTTGCCATAGCGCTTCGCTATTTCGCCAGATAAGCGTGCACCCACAGAACGATCAGTGTTGATGACATTGTAGAAGAAACTTGCCGATTGGCTGTTTTCTACCGAATGCATGGCATCATCAATGATCTTTTGATTGAGCTCAGCTTTATCAAACGGTTTATTTGGTTCCGTCCAAAACAGTGGATGACCTTCAGGCGAGACGGGAGCTTCTAGAATGTTGGATAGATCCAATTTGGTTTGCTTCGCGGTAAAGCCCTCTACTGCTTCAAGTAAATCGGTACGACCAATCAAGTCAGTCAGTTTTTCAACGCCTAGCTGAGAAAGCAGCTCGCGCACTTCTTCTGCCAGTCCGGTGAAGTAGTTCATCACCATTTCAGGTAAGCCTTTGAAGTACTCTTTACGCAGCGTTTCGTCTTGAGTCGCAACCCCTGTTGCACAGTTGTTGAGGTGACAAATTCGCAGGAACTTACAACCCATAGCAACCATTGGCGCGGTACCAAAACCGAAGCTTTCTGCACCTAAAATTGCGGCTTTAACTACGTCTAAACCAGTCTTTAGACCACCGTCTACCTGTAGGCGGATCTTATGACGCAGACCATTAGCAACCAGTGCTTGTTGTGTCTCTGCCAACCCCAACTCCCAAGGACTACCAGCGTATTTTACTGAAGTTAATGGGCTTGCTGCGGTACCACCGTCGTAACCCGAAATGGTAATAAGATCAGCGTAAGCCTTGGCTACGCCCGTTGCGATGGTGCCGACACCTGGCTCGGAGACGAGTTTCACCGAAACCAGCGCATTTGGGTTGACTTGTTTAAGGTCGAAGATCAACTGGGCCAAATCTTCAATCGAATAGATATCGTGGTGCGGAGGAGGGGAGATCAGAGTCACGCCTTGTACCGAATAACGCAGCTTTGCGATTTCAGCGGTGACTTTGTGTCCTGGTAGCTGACCACCTTCACCTGGTTTAGCTCCTTGCGCTACCTTGATTTGTAGTACATCCGCATTCGTCAGGTAATGAGGTGTTACACCAAATCGGCCTGAAGCAATTTGCTTGATGCGCGAGTTACGTTCAGTGCCGAAACGGCGAGGATCTTCACCGCCTTCACCGGAGTTTGAATAGCCACCAAGACGGTTCATCGCAGTCGCGAGTGCTTCATGCGCTTCAGGGCTAAGTGCGCCAATGGACATGGCCGCAGAGTCGAAGCGTTTGAACAGTTCGGTTTTCGGTTCTATTTGCTCAAGTGGCAGCGGTGAGTCTGATTTTTTCAGCGACATTAAGTCACGCAGCATGGCAACAGGGCGTTGGTTTACCTGCTTAGCAAAGCTCTGATAGTCGTTACTTTCGCCAGATTTAACGGCCTGTTGCAGCGTGCCGACAACATCCGGGTTGTAAGCATGATACTCACCTCCATGGACATACTTTAACAAGCCGCCATGATCAATCGATTTGCGTTTCGCCCATGCTTTACGAGATAAGTTTGTAAGATCTTGCTGGAAGTCGTCAAAATTCGCGCCTTCAATACGAGTTGTGACGCCTTTAAAACACTGGTCGACCACATCTTGGTTCAAGCCAACTGCTTCAAACAGTTGTGAGCAGCGGTAAGAGGCGATGGTTGAGATCCCCATCTTTGACATGATTTTATACAGGCCCTTGTTGATGCCGTATTGGTAGTTCTGCATCACATCGCGATAGTCTTTCTCTAGTGCCTTATCATCAATCAGTTTACCTAACGCTTCATAAGCAAGGTATGGGTAAACTGCAGTCGCACCAAAGCCAAGCAAGACAGCAAATTGGTGTGGGTCACGTGCAGTTGCGGTTTCGACTACAATGTTGGCATCGCAACGTAAGTTCGCATCAATCAAACGAGTTTGAACGGCGCCGACTGCCATTGCCGCTGGAATTGGTAACTTGCCTTTGACCAAAGCGCGATCTGAAAGTACCACTAAAACCGTGCCTTCACGTACGACTTGCTCTGCTTGCTCACAGAGATCATTAATGGCTTGTTTAAGATCTTTCTCTTGTGGGTCGTAGTTGATATCTAGAATGGTATTACGGTAGTGATCGTCACCAAGCTCGAGCAGTTGCTGCATGTCTGAATAAAGCAGTACAGGCGAATCAAATGTTACGCGATGCGCGTGGCCATCGGTTTCACAGAAGACATTCATTTCCTTACCGATACTGGTCGCCAGTGACATCACGTGTTTTTCACGCAGTGGATCGATCGGTGGATTGGTGACCTGAGCGAACTTCTGGCGGAAGTAGTCAGTTACCAAGCGCTCTTTTGAGGAGAGCACTGCCATTGGAGTATCGTCACCCATAGAACCAACGGCTTCTTGGCCCATTTCTCCGAGTACACGCAGAACTTGGTCGACTTCTTCGTTCGTCATCGCGAATTGCTTTTGATAAGTCTTAAGTAAGTCTTCATCAAAGCTGCGCTCGCCTACTTGATCCTCAGGTAGCTGAGAAAATGGTGTGAGTTTGCGAACGTTGTTTTCCATCCATTCGCGATAAGGGTGACGAGATTTCAGATCATTATCGATCTCGCTAGACTGCCAAAGCTTACCTTTACGAGTGTCGATGACGAGCAATTCACCCGGACCTACACGCCCTTTTTCGGCAACTTCATCTGGGGCGTAATTCCAAATCCCTACCTCAGATGCCAGAGTGATCAACTTGTCTTTGGTAATTACATAACGTGCAGGACGCAGACCATTTCGGTCTAGATTACAAGCAGCATAACGACCATCGGACAGTACGATACCTGCTGGGCCATCCCATGGTTCCATGTGCTTGGAGTTGAAATCGTAAAACGCCCGCAGATCCGGATCCATATCTGGATGGTTTTGCCATGCAGGCGGCACAAGCATACGCATGGCGCGGAAGATATCCATGCCACCAGCTAAGAAGAGATCCAGCATATTATCCAAGCTAGAGGAGTCTGAACCTGTCTCGTTCACAAATGGTGCTGCAGTTTGAAGATCGGGCAGCAGTGGTGACGAGAACTTGTAAGCGCGCGCGCGCGCCCATTGGCGGTTACCTTCAATGGTGTTGATCTCACCGTTATGAGCAAGATAGCGGAACGGCTGAGCCAATGGCCAACGCGGTTGAGTATTAGTAGAAAAACGCTGGTGGAACAGACAGATAGCGGATTCCATGCGTAGATCAGCAAGATCAAGGTAGAAGCGAGGCAAGTCCGCAGGCATGCACAGGCCTTTGTACACCAAAACTTGAGTCGACAAGCTACAGATGTAGAAATCAGGATCTTCGGTGATTTGTTTCTCGATGCGACGGCGTGCGATGTAGAGACGGCGTTCAATGTCACGCTCTCGCCAACCAGCCGGTGCAGAGATAAAGACTTGCTGAATATTTGGAAGCGAGTTAGCCGCAATTGGACCGAGCACTTCTGAATTGGTTGGAACTTCACGCCAACCGGCCACTGTTAGCGTCTCTTGCGCAAGTTCTCTGTTGACGATGTCTTTAGCGAGTTGAGCTTTGACCGGATCTTGGTTGAAGAAAATCATCCCTACGGCGTATTGCTTGCCAAGGTTGAAACCATTTTCTTCGGCAATAAGACGTAAATAGGAATCGGGCTTTTGTAATAGAAGACCACAACCATCACCGGTTTTACCATCGGCGGCAATACCACCACGGTGGGTCATTCGGTCAAGTGCAGAAATTGCTGTACGAACCAGCTTGTGGCTTTGTTCGCCTTCCATATGCGCGATCAAGCCAAATCCACAGTTGTCTTTCTCAAGACTTGGATCATAAAGAGCCATTGCAATTCTCCCTTTGCTTATCCGTCATCCCGACAGATATATCAACACTGCTTACGTTGATAGTGATGACTTAATATGCGTCATCTTTATGGTTTTATGTATATTTATTCAATAAAAGCTGTGAAATATTTAACATTTTTTGAGTGTTTTATTTTCATCAACTTCACAAGCTATAGCTTATTGTAAAAAAGGTCAAGTTATTAGTGGATAATCACGTGAATATGCGATTTACCATTTAATAAGCTAAAATAGTTTAATGATTTCAAATAGATAGAAAATTGATTGTTACAAAAAAGTAACATTTGATTCTGTGGGAAATAAAAAAGACCAGCATAAAATGCTGGTCAAAATAGAAAGATTGGAAGGAATTGTTTTCTTTCTTTGCTAATAGCCATCGATATCGCTGATGGCTATTTATGGCATTGAAAGAGGGAAGCGTGAATACTTCCGTTAAGCAGAAAGCATCAGTGAATCTGCTTTTGCTTCTAGGTTTGTGCCATCCATTAGGTAGTCATCGATAGCACGAGCACATTCGCGACCTTCGTTGATACAACGAACCACCAAAGATTGGCCTGTTCGCATATCACCAGCAGCAAATACGCCTTCTTGGTTAGTAGCAAAACCTTGAGTTGCTACGTTACCGCGATCATCTAGCGCGATATCCAGTTGAGCAAGCACGCCTGTAGGTTCTGGGTGTAAGAAGCCCATTGCTAGGAATGCCATATCACATGGGATCACTCGCTCGCTGCCTTCTACTTCTTTGAAACTTGGGCGCTCGCCTGGTTTTGCATCTTGCCAAACGATATCAGCAAGACGAAGGCCAGTGACTTCACCTTTGTCATTTCCGATGAACTCTTTGGTCAGGATGTTCCAGTGACGATCGACACCTTCTTCATGAGAGGTCGAAGTACGTAGGATCATTGGGTATTGAGGCCAAGGCATATTGGCTGGGCGCTTCTCTGGTGGAATCGGCATGATTTCCACTTGAGTTACGCTTGCTGCGCCGTGACGGTTTGACGTACCTACACAGTCTGAACCGGTATCACCACCACCAATGACAACCACATGTTTACCTTTTGCGTGAATCTCTTCCGTTTTCAGGTCCATGTTATTTGTACGTCGGTTGTTTTGACCTAGGAATTCCATTGCGAAGTGAACGCCTTTGAGCTCACGACCCGGAACTGGCAAATCACGTGGAACCGTTGAGCCACCCGTCAGTAGAACCACATCGAACTCTTGACGCAGTTGCTGAGCATTTACATCAACACCGACGTGTTGGTTTACTTTAAACTCAACGCCAGCTTCTGCCATTAGATTGATCTTACGATCAATGACTTCCATGCTCAGTTTAAAATCTGGAATACCGAAACGCAGCAGACCACCAACCTTCTCGTCTCGCTCGAATACTGTCACGGTATGGCCTGCGCTGTTTAGCTGCTCAGCAGCCGCAAGACCAGCAGGTCCAGATCCAATGATCGCCACCGTTTTACCAGTGCGAGAACGTGGCGTTTTTGGCTTGGCGTACCCTTCACGATACGCCGTTTCTACGATGGTTTTCTCGATATTACAGATAGTGATTGGGTCTTGGTTGATGCCAAGTACACAAGCACTTTCACATGGAGCAGGGCAAACACGACCAGTGAACTCTGGGAAGTTATTGGTTGAGCTTAGAATGTTCCATGCTTCTTCCCAGCTATCACGATAAACCGCATCGTTAAACTCTGGGATGATGTTACCGATAGGGCAGCCGTTATGACAAAACGGCACACCACAATCCATACAACGAGACGCTTGAGTATTGATCTTGTCACCAAATTCCTCGTTCAGAACGAACTCTTTGTTGTTCTTGATGCGTTCAGCTGGGTCGATCTTCTGTGGTAGTTCACGACCATGCTCTAAAAATCCAGTAGGCTTACCCATTATACGGCCTCCACTTGAGTTTCGTTTCCTTGAGACTGTGCTTCAGCTTTACGCTTTTGAAGCACCGCTTTATAGTCACGCGGCATTACCTTAACCATAGAGGCTAGGCTTGCTTCAAAGTTGTCTAGGAAAGACTGAGCGACTTCACTTCCTGTGAATTGAACATGCTTAGTTAGCATGTCGAGTAATAGATCTCTGTCTTCTTGCTCGATTGGATCTAGGTCTACTAACTCTGGGTTCAGTTTCGACTCAAAGTCGCCTGATTTATCCCATACGTAAGCCACGCCGCCACTCATACCTGCGGCAAAGTTACGACCTGTTGAACCAAGGATAATTGCTGCACCGCCCGTCATGTATTCACAACCGTGGTCACCGACGCCTTCTACTACTACTTTCGCGCCTGAGTTACGAACACAGAAACGTTCACCTGCCATACCGCGAATGAAAGACTCACCCGAAGTGGCACCGTAGAAACACACGTTACCAACCACGATGTTGTCTTCTGCGACAATGCTTGATTTCGCATCTGGGTAAAGTACTAACGTACCGCCAGATAAGCCTTTACCCCAGTAGTCGTTCGCGTCGCCTTCTACTTCGAACTTCACGCCCTTAGCTAGGAATGCGCCGAATGACTGACCCGCTGAACCTTTGAACTTCACGTTCATTGGTCGAGGTAGGCCGGCATCTTTGTACACTTTCGAGATTTCGTTCGACAGCATGGTGCCCGCAGAACGGTCAGTGTTGACGATAGGGAATTCGGCATTCACCGCCTCGCCTTTCTCGAGAGCAGGAATCGCCGCTTGAATCAGCTTACGGTCTAGTACCGATTCAAGATTGTGGTTCTGCTGAGCTTGGTTGAATACACCATCAGCTTCACGTGGTTGCTCAACGTGAAGAACAGGAGACAGATCTAGGTTCTTGTATTTCCAGTGAGAAACGTCTTGGCGAATCTTCAGTTTCTGTCCTTGGCCAACCATCTCATCGATAGTGCGGAAACCAAGTTCAGCCATGATTTCACGTAGACCTTGTGCCATGTATTGGAAGAAGGTTACGACGTCTTCTACGCGGCCATCAAAGCGCTCGCGAAGCGTCTTGTTCTGAGTTGCGATACCGACAGGACAGGTGTTCTTATGACACTTACGCATCATGATACAACCTTCAACCACCAAGGCTGCGGTTGCCACGCCCCATTCTTCTGCACCAAGTAGTGTTGCCACTGCAAGGTCGCGAGGTGTCTTCATCTGACCATCTGCTTGAACCACGATACGGTTACGTAGACCGTTCTTCAGTAGCGTTTGGTGCGTTTCTGCCAAACCAAGTTCCCAAGGAAGACCAGTATGACGGATTGAAGACATTGGGGATGCACCAGTACCACCGTCGAAACCTGCGATAAGTACAACGTCTGCTTTCGCTTTCGCTACACCGGAAGCGATCGTACCTACGCCAGCTTCCGATACCAGCTTCACGTTTACACGACCCGCGCGGTTCGCGTTCTTCAAATCGTAGATAAGCTGAGCCAAATCTTCGATTGAGTAGATATCGTGGTGTGGTGGTGGCGAGATAAGACCTACGCCTGGAGTCGAGTGACGCGTTGCACCGATCCAGTCATCTACTTTATCGCCTGGTAGCTGACCACCTTCACCTGGTTTCGCACCTTGAGCCATTTTGATTTGCAGCTCATCAGCGTTAGTTAGGTAGTAAGAGGTTACGCCGAAACGACCAGAAGCCACCTGCTTGATTGCAGAGCGTTCCCAATCGCCGTTCTCTTTGCGCTCGAAACGCATTGGATCTTCACCACCTTCACCAGAGTTCGATTTCGCGCCAAGACGGTTCATCGCAACAGCCAATGTGGAGTGTGCTTCGTAAGAAATAGAACCGAATGACATTGCACCGGTCGCGAAGCGTTTCACGATGCTTTCAATTGGCTCGACTTCGTCGATAGAGATAGAACCAGCTGGGTTCTTAATGAACTCAAGTTGGCTACGTAGGGTTACCGCGTTGTCACCTTGCTTATCTACAGCAGTCGCGTATTGCTTGAACTGATCGTAGTTCTTGTTGCGCGTAGACTCTTGCAGTAGAGAAATGGTTTCTGGGTTGAATAGGTGCTTCTCACCACGCTGTTTCCATTGGTAAACACCACCAACATCCAGCATTTGAATTGGGATTTCGCGTTGTGGGTAACCGATGCGGTGACGGATAAGTACTTCTTTGGCGATATCATCAAGGGTTAGACCTTGGATACGAGAAACCGTACCTGTGAAGTATTTGTCGACCACGGATTTGTGGATACCCAATGCTTCGAAGATTTGCGCACCATGGTACGACTGTAGCGTAGAGATGCCCATCTTCGAGAAGATCTTCAGAAGGCCGCCATTGATCGCTTTACGGTAGTTGTTGAACAGATCGCGAGGGTTCGCTTCTGGATCCAGCTTCTTCGTACGCTGAAGCTCAATGATGGTTTCAATCACTAGGTATGGGTTAACGGCGTTGGCACCGTAACCAATTAGCGTTGCAAAGTGGTGCGTTTCACGCGCGTCACCGGTTTCAACCACGATGTCACACTTCGCACGTAGGCCTTTACGGATCAGGTGGTGATGTACTGCGCCAACTGCCAGCATTGCTGGGATAGCGGCGTGGTTTGAGTTCACTGCACGGTCAGTTAGCAGGATGATTGAGTAACCATCAATAACCGCATCTTCTGCGTATTGGCAGATGCGTTTTAGTGCGCGCTCAAGCTTGCCTTGGTCTTCACTGGCTTGGAATACGATATCCAGTGTCTTCGCCTGAAGATGCTCGTTGTCAATAGCACGCAGTTTCTCAAGCTCAGAGTTCGCCAGAACAGGCGATTCCAATTCTACTTTCTGACAGTGAAGTGGTGTTTCAGTCAGAAGGTTTTGGTCTTTACCCAAGTAAGTGTTCAGCGACATAACCATACGCTCACGGATCGGATCGATCGGTGGGTTAGTTACCTGTGCGAACAGTTGCTTGAAGTAGTTTGAAAGATGTTGAGACTGATGAGATAGAACCGCAAGAGGCCAGTCTGCACCCATGGCTGATAATGGCTCTTTCGCATCATTCGCCATTGGAACGATGATTTCGTTCACTTCTTCAGTACTTACGCCAAACGCTTGTTGGCGGTGTAGAAGATGTTCTGGCTTAGGTTGGCTGAATTGGTTGCTCGCATCTGGCAGCTTCTTCAAGCTCAGTAGGTTTTCTTCTACCCACTTTTCGTAAGGCTGTGCCGTTGCGATGGTGTCTTTCACTTCTTCATCAGAGATGATGCGACCTTGCTCTAAGTCTGCAACGAAGATGCGACCTGGTTGTAGACGACCGCGGAACTCAACGTTCTCTGGCTCAATATCCACAACACCAGATTCTGATGCCATTACTAGGAAGTTATCTTTGGTCACTGTGTAGCGAGAAGGGCGCAGACCGTTACGGTCGAGTGTCGCACCAACTTGAACACCATCAGTAAAACATACTGAAGCCGGACCATCCCATGGTTCCATGATGTTCGCGTGGTACTGATAGAACGCGCGACGCTTAGGATCCATGTTTTTGTTTTCTTGCCATGCTTCCGGGATCATCATCATCAGTGCGTGCGGCAGGCTACGACCAGAAAGAACTAGGAGCTCAAGTGCCATGTCAAAGTTAGATGAATCCGAACTGCCTTCCTGACAAATAGGAAGCAGCATGTCGATTTCAGCTTGGGTAAATAGATCGGATTCAATGATCGCCTCACGGGCTTTCATCCAGTTCAAGTTACCTCGAACTGTATTGATTTCACCGTTGTGGGCAATGTAACGGAAAGGTTGTGCAAGACGCCATTTCGGGAAGGTGTTGGTAGAGAAGCGAGAGTGTACCAGTGCCAGTGCAGTCACCATGGTCGGGTTTTGCAGATCAAGGAAGTACTGAGGGACTTGCTCGGTCGTTAACTGACCTTTGTACACCAATGTCTTGTAAGACATTGAGTTAATGTAGAAGTCATCACCAATGTTCGAAACGCTTTCTAGGCAAACACGTACAGTGTAGTTACGAAGTACGTACAGTTTGCGCTCTAGCTCTTCAGGTGTGATACCTGGACCACCAGAGATAAACACATGCTCAAACTGAGGTTCTGTGCTTAGCGGGTCGGCACCGATCATCGAGTTATCGGTTGGCAAAACGCGGTAGCCAATAACTTCAAGGTCTAGACGCTGAGCGTTGCGTTCTAGAATGTCACGGCATTGCTCGCGTTTGTATTCGTCTTTCGGGAAAAGTACGACACCCACACCATACTTTTCAAATGAAGGCAGTTTAATGCCGAGCTTTACGGCCTCTTCTAATAGGAATTCATGAGGTTTTTGTAGCAAGATACCCGCACCATCACCGCTGCATGGATCACAACCTTGACCACCACGGTGCTCCATGCGAGCTAGCATATCCAATGCTTGAGTCACTACTTCATGAGATTTACGGTTTTTAAGGTGAGCAACAAAACCGATACCACACGCGTCATGCTCCAATTCAGGAGTATATAGACCCTGTGGATTTTGCTCTCTATCTACCATAGATACATCCTTCCAGTTCAATGTCGACGCAAAAGCACCAGGCAGGCAAATGCCACCTAGACCATTGATTACGTCTTGTCCTTTATATTTATTATCGCCACCGATCTAGGTTGACCGATCTTGATTCCTTTCCGTATCTCGCAGGAAAAGTTTTGCGAGAAAAACAATCCTTGGTGGTATCCCTTTATTTATTGCCACTATTTAGTGATTTATATAGGTAGGAGTGGGATAACACCGACAAATCCCGCAGTGTACTTTGTAATAAAAGTCACAAAAATAACGGGGTTGTGTAAGTATCCTACAATTTTGTCACTTCAGAATGCAATGAAAAAGTCGACGTTGTGACCCAATTTTTTCGTTTAATTATGCATTTTTAGTTTAACATTTACGCAACATGAACGTTTTTTATCTGTATTTATGCAGGTTTATTGATTTTGAGCCGTATGATGTTTGTTTGAATTGACTAGTATTGTGTGTTTTTTCTTGCAGGGATGTAATTTATTTACACAGATCGTAGTGAGATTGATTACGGTTCATTGTTGGTGAGAATTTATGCAGTTACATGAGTTGGTCAATACAATCGGCCAAGATCTTCAGCGTCGATACGGTGAAAAAGTCCATAAACTAACGTTGCACGGTGGATTTAGTTGCCCTAACCGAGATGGCACTATTGGTCGGGGAGGATGTACTTTTTGTAATGTGGCTTCGTTTGCGGATGAAGAAGTACAGATAAAGAGTATTCACGATCAGTTGAAAGATCGTGCGGGCGAAATTCATCGAGCGAAGAAGTATCTCGCTTATTTTCAGGCTTACACCAGTACTTATGCGGAAGTGCAAGTGCTGAAAAATATGTATGAAGAAGCACTAAAAGCGGCTGATATTGTGGGATTGTGTGTCGGGACTCGTCCAGATTGCGTGCCTGATGCCGTATTAGATTTGCTGTCTGACTATGTACAGCAAGGTTATGAAATTTGGCTAGAGTTAGGACTTCAAACCGCTAATAACGACACCCTTAAGCGCATCAATCGCGGTCATGATTTCGAATGTTATGCCGAAATCACTAAGCGCGCGCGAACACTCGGAATCAAGGTTTGTACTCATTTAATTGTTGGATTACCGAAAGAAAGCCGCGACGATAATATTGAGACGCTGCAAAAAGTGTTAGCCGTGGGCACGGATGGCATTAAGTTACATGGCTTGCATATTGTGGAAGGCAGCACCATGGCGAAAGCGTGGCGTGCAGGACGGTTAGAGGCGCCAGAGCTAGAAGAATATGTCGCAATTGCCAGTGAGATGATTCGTATGACGCCACCGGACGTGATTTACCATCGCGTTTCATCAGCAGCTCGTAGACCTACCTTATTATCGCCACTGTGGTGTGAAAATCGCTGGTTGGCGATGACTGAAATTGGTCGAGCCCTCAGTGAACATGGTGCTCAAGGAAGCCTAACGGGAAACGCTTTTATCTATACTAAACCGGAATTAATAGCAGATCGCTCAATAAATAACTGATATATTTTAACCAGTTTTCTTTAAAGGTTTAAACGATGGATCAGTTACTAAATTGGCTTTGGGATGGTCAAGGCGGTTATGGCTATGTCGTCTTGTTATTAATTGCTAGCGTGTGCGCGTTAGCACTGATCTATTTGCACTTTCAAACATCACTTAAGCAACTCGTAACGGATTCACCCTATCCAGTCATAGTGCTGGATAGTGGCCATGCTCAGATCTTGTTATCTAACCAAGCTGCGATGCAGTTATTAGGTATTCGCTCTTTAGGTACGGGATATTTGTATCCCGCTTTATTCGATATTCGTGAGCTTGAGTCGTTTCTCGACAGTGTCTCTAGTCGTCATTTTAGCCAGCAGGTATTTGATTGGCGCTTATCTGAAAGCGAATCTATCAAGGTGGAGTTGTCAGGAAGAAAGAGTTTGCTGCGCAATCACCGTGTTTGGATCATCTACGCGCAGCCATATCAAGCCACTCATCAAGAGCAGCAACAAGAGCTTGCGCAATTAACGATTGCTCGTTCGGCACTAGACTCACTCTCTGAGTTAATTTGTACCCAAGATCGCCAAGGGAATTTATTAACGACGAACCGAGCATTTGATCAATTTTGGGAAGGGCGAAGGGAAGAAGCCTGCGCATCAAAGGTTTCCATGGGTGAGGCTAGCAGAAAGAGTGAGCGCAAGTGGACGACGGATCCACAAGGTCGCAGTTGCTTATTGGAAGTGAATCAAAATTCCCTTGTGTCACCGAGTGGTGAGCTGATCGGTACATTATCCATTAGTCATGATGTGACCGAGTGGCACAAAATGCAGCAGAACCTGAGAGATGAAATGGAGCGCCGTAAAGATACAGAAGTTGCGTTGGCGCAAAGGGATACCATCTTACAGACTATTCTTGACGCTAGCCCTGACTCTATCGGTATCTTCAATGAGAATATGGTCTATCAAGCGTGTAATAAACCGTTCGTTAATGCATTAGGTATTTCAGACGTGTCTGATTTGATTGGTAAGCGCCTTCAAGATGTCATTCCTGAAGAGATGTACGCTCGCTTAGCTGCTAGTGATTTAGATGCATTGCGTCAGTCAGAGCCTGTCCGATACATAGATAAAGTCGTTAGCAGTGATGGCAAAAGTACTTGGTTTGATGTGGTGAAATCGCCTTTTAAAGATAAAGCTTCAGGAACGAATGGTGTGCTGATCATGGCGCGTGATATTTCTGAACGTTACCTTGCCGAACAAAAGTTGGAGAGAGCCAATTTAGAGTTAGAAAAGTTGAGCTTTATGGACAGCTTAACTCAGGTATCGAACCGACGCCGCTTCGATGAACAACTGCAGGTACTATGGTACCACCATGCCCGCGAAAAGCTGCCGCTCACTATCATGTTGTGTGACATCGACTTTTTCAAAGATTACAACGACTGTTACGGCCATCAGCAAGGTGATGAAGCATTGGTCAGTGTTGCTACCGTATTCACAAAAGTCATCAATCGCTCTTCGGATTGTGTTGCGCGTTATGGTGGTGAGGAGTTTGGGTTTATCCTGCCGAATACCACAACGGAAGGCGCGAGCAATGTAGCGCAGCGTATTCATGAACAAATTCGACAACTCGATATGGAGCACGACAGCTCAGAAGCATCGGAACGTCTCACGGTCAGTATCGGTCTTGTCTCTTATATTCCTCAACATGGTGATGAACCGGAAATGGGTATTGCCATGGCTGACAGTGCGCTATACCAAGCCAAAGCGGATGGACGTAATCGCACCTGTATTCACCCAAGTTCTTGCTAACGCTTTGTGACCGCTTGCTCTAAGTTGATAGCTGATTGTTTAAATCGCCGTATTAAACACGTTAAACTTACCGAAGCCTGTGCGTTTGTTGGTTAACTTATCTTTTTATCTTGTTTAGCAAGCGCAGTTCGCACTACGTATTTTTCACTAATCACACAGACCTAAATTGCGTTAGGCCGAATATGTCTGCTCGTTTTTTATCATTGAAGGGCAACATCTAGCCAGCACCATGGAGTAGTTAATGAAACCCATGAAAAATCTCGCCCAGTATTATGTCGACTTGCTAGTCAAACTGGGGATTGTTCGTTTCTCGATTTTGCTGGCCCTTGCGCTGGTGGCATTAGCCGTTGTGGTGCAGGTGGGGATTACTTTAGCTCTCAAGGGGCGAGTCGACGATATCGACATTGTCCGTTCGGTGTTTTTTGGTCTCTTGATTACACCTTGGGCGGTTTATTTTCTTTCTGTTGTTGTTGATCAGCTAGAAGAGTCTCGCCAGCGTTTAACCAAGTTGGTGTCCAAACTGAAAGACATGCGCTCGCGAGACCAAGAACTGAATTATCAACTGCAACAAAACATCGAAAAGCTCAACCAAGAAATTGAAGAGCGCATTAAAGCAGAAGAAGCTCGAGAAGAGGCGATGCAAGATCTCGAAAACGAGGTGTTCCAACGAGAGCGTACTCAGTTAGAGCTGGCGGAACGCACTGCACTACTGCGTTCATTTATTGATGCCTCGCCAGACTTAATTTACTACCGCAATGCCGATGGTGTGTTCTCCGGTTGTAACCGGGCAATGGAAGAGCTAACAGGCAAGAAAGAGCACCAGTTGGTCGGATTAAGCCCTTGGGATGTGTATAGCAAAGAAATCGCTGAGCACATCGTTGATACTGACCAAAAGGTCTTCGCCGATAATCAAGCCATCACTTACGAGCAGTGGCTAGAGTATCCTGATGGACGCAAGCACTACTTTGAACTGCGTAAAGTGCCGTTTTACAGCAAAGATGGTCGTCACCTTGGATTGGTAGGTTTTGGCCGTGATATCACTGAACGTAAACGTCATGAAGAGTCGTTAGAGAAAGCAAGCCGTGATAAGACTACTTTCATCTCAACCATCAGTCATGAACTGCGAACGCCACTAAATGGCATTGTGGGTTTAAGTCGCATGCTTCTCGATAGTCCGTTGACAGAAGAGCAGCGCAAACACATGCAGACCATCAATGTGAGTGCGATTACGCTAGGAAACATCTTCAACGATATTATCGATATGGATAAGTTTGATCGCCGCAAGCTAGAACTATTACCTGCGCCACTTAACTTCGAAGACTTCGTCGCTGAGATTGAAAGCATCTCTGCTTTGATGGCGGAGCAAAAAGGGCTGCGTTTTGACTTAGAACGTTTGAGTGATTTACCAAAAGCAATTGAAGTGGATGCGACCCGTTTGCGTCAGGTAATTTGGAACTTGGTCAGCAACGCAATGAAGTTTACCAAAGAAGGTGGCGTTGTGATGACGGTGAGCGCGGATGTAGAAGACGATTTTGCCACCATTATTATGGAAGTGGAAGACACAGGTATTGGTATACCGGAAGATGAGCTCGATAAAATCTTCGCCATGTATTACCAAGTGAAATCAGGTAAAGACAACCTACATGCTGTCGGGACTGGTATAGGCCTGGCGGTGTCAAAACAGCTGATCAATATGATGGATGGTGACATTACTGTCGCTAGTGAAGAGGGTTTTGGTAGTACTTTTACCGTATCGATTCACGTTCCTATTGTGGAACTTGAAGAACCTGTCATTGATGCAAAACGCGACAATATGCATCTCAACATCTTTATGGTCGAAGACATTGAGCTTAACGTCACTGTTGCCAAATCGTTGCTTGAGAGCTTAGGGCACTCCGTTACCGTGGCGATGACGGGACAAGAAGCGCTCGTGAACTTTGTGCCAGAAAAATATGACTTGGCGTTGTTGGATATTCAGCTGCCTGATATGACGGGGTTTGATGTCGCAAATTATTATCGCGAGCATTATAACAATCTGCCTCCATTGGTCGCCCTAACAGCTAATGTGATGAAAGATCGTCGTGAATACTTAGATAACGGCATGGATGATGCCATCAGTAAACCGCTTGCTGTGAACGCCATTCAGTCTGTAATTGATAAATTCTTCGCGCATCAGGTAGAGCAGCAAGAGCAACCTGAGAGCGTTCCAGAAACAGTGGAAGAGCCGACTCCTTCTCCTGTGATTGAGACACACTTGCTCGATATGGATATGTTAGAGTCTTACGTCGACATTGTTGGTGCCAAGCCGGTCTACGACAGCATAAAAATGTTTGAAGACATGATGCCAGACTATATTGATGTCTTAGACTCAAACATGACGGCAAAAGATCAAGATGGGATTGTTTCTGAAGCGCATAAAATTAAAGGTGCTGCAGGTTCGATTGGCCTCAAACGTATCCAAAGTGTGGCGCAGAAAGCGCAATCTCCCGATATGCCAGCATGGTGGGAAAACATTTCAGACTGGGTTGAAGAGATCAAAAATGAATACCAAAACGATATTCAAGTCCTCAAAAGTTGGTTGGAACAAAGGAAATAACATGAAAAAAATCGCACCGTTGGCGTTGGTTATAGCATTGATGGCAGGCTGCAGTTCCGTTCCAAGTGTGAACTGGCAACAAAACAGTCAGATTACGATTAACCAGGTGAATGTCGAGCTCAAAAGTAACGTATGGGTGAACCTGATGCCGACCGTTGGGGAAGTGCAAGAGCAAAGCATTCAAGGATCACTTTACCTTGAAGGAGACCAATTACTCCCAGCCAACCTGACTGCCGAAGCGCTTATCATCAAGCAAGGGGAAAAAGAGTGGTGGGTGGATGAAGACTCTTTAGAAACTCGAACTCATAGTGAGAGCCAATGGGAAGTAGCCTTCACGTCTCAGGTAGACGCGGACACAGAAAAATCGGTTGATATCGCGGTACTTTTAGACGACGCAGGTAAACAGCGCTGGTTAGTGGAAAAGTACGTGAAGATTAACAAGGTTTATTAGATTCAGTGATTGTCCGCTAATTGCTAAACCCAAAATAAAAGGGCTTGCTCAATGAGCAAGCCCTTTGCGTATTAGCGATTCAATTAGTCTTCTAGATCGCCACAGAAGCGGTAACCTTCGCCGTGGATAGTCGCGATGATTTCAGGAGTACCTGAAACAGACTCAAAGTGTTTACGAATACGACGAATCGTTACGTCTACAGTACGGTCATGCGGCTTAAGTTCACGGCCAGTCATCTTCTTAAGAAGATCGGCACGAGTTTGAATCTTACCTGGGTTCTCACAGAAGTGCAGTAGAGCTCGGAACTCAGAGCGAGGGAGCTTGTAGCTATCACCAGCAGGGCTTACTAGAGAGCGGCTGTTGATGTCCAGTACCCAACCATTGAATTCATACTTTTCTACTGAGCGTTTCTCTTCTTGCACCGCGTTAGAGCTCATTGAGCGGCTAAGTAGGTTGCGAGCACGAATAGTCAGTTCACGTGGGTTGAATGGTTTAGTGATGTAGTCATCTGCACCAATCTCAAGACCTAGGATCTTGTCCACTTCATTGTCACGGCCTGTCAGGAACATTAAAGCAATGTTCGCTTGTTCGCGTAGTTCACGCGCTAACAGAAGGCCATTCTTGCCTGGAAGATTAATGTCCATAATAACCAAGTTGACTGAGTTGTCAGACAACACTTGGTGCATCTCTTCACCGTCACTGGCTTCAAAAACAGCGTATCCCTCTGCTTCAAAAATACTCTTAAGAGTGTTACGAGTTACTTGCTCATCTTCAACGATAAGAATCTGCGGGGTTTGCATTGGCGGTACCTAAATTTGTGACAAAATTGTGCTAATAGAATAAATTCTAGGCAAAAATATAACATACAGGTAATGTGATTTTGATAATAAATCAAGTTGATCAAAAAAACACTTCTTTCAGTTATCCGCCCTCCATGGAATTTTGCCAACTCACCAGTATCCAATGGCGACGTTTATTCTAAAGGGCTTGTTTACCTTTCATTTCCTGCTTTCTGTGGGGCCTGAAACGTAAACACCCTAAGATATGGAGCGGATTTTATATTGTTAACAGCATGCTAACAATGCTCAAATGTTAATTCCATTCAGTTTGTTGATTTATATCAATTGATGAAATGTAACTGTTATTAATCGTTTAAGACTTATGATAGAAAAAAGTAATACGAACATAGACGCATCGTTATGGAATGCTTATTCAGAATCTTTTTTCAGATTCGAGGCCGAGTGGTGCGTTTCAAACTACGCTGTGATAACCGCTTGGAACCCATACAGTAATTTGCGGTCCAAAGAAGAGAACTGCATAAGCAATCAAGCATTAGAAACACTGCTACAGCACGTTAATTACGCGCCTATCACAGTAGGTGACAGCTCTTTTACATGGTATGAGGAAAGCTTTGCCGTCGAGTTATCACCAGAGGCGGCGGTCGCATTGGCGAATGACTTTCAACAAAACGCGATTTACTACGTCATTGATGATCAACTTTACCTTATTGCGTGCTCACAGCCGAAAGTGTTGCATAAGTTAGGCTCCCTTAAGCCTCGACTCGTATAGGAAAGGATACTACTCACCGAAGCACTGCTTGGGTGAGAAAATTCACGGAGGAAATATGAGAGACATTACACCCGATATTTGTGACCAATTTGAAGACCAAGTTACCCTGCTTACTTTGCCACTGCAGAACTTTGGTCAACGCACCGCTTTTTACGGAGAAATTGTCACAGTGCGTTGCTATCACGACAACTCAAAAGTACGTGAAGTACTGGGCGAAGATGGAACGGGGAAAGTATTGATTGTTGACGGACATGGTTCGTGTCAGAAAGCATTGCTTGGCGATCAATTAGCAATACTCGGAATAGAAAATGGGTGGGAAGGCATTATTGTCTATGGTGCAATACGCGACGTAGCACAAATATCTCAGATGGACATTGGCGTGCAAGCACTTGGTACCAATCCGTTTAAGACAGAGAAGCGAGGTATGGGAGAGGTCAATGTGACCTTAACGATGCAAAACCAAATCGTGCAGCCGAAGCATTATGTGTACGCTGATTGGAATGGTGTGTTGATTTCAAAGCAAAAATTAGATTTCTAAAAACGAAAGCCTAAACCTACCTCAATACCTTGTTGCCAATCTTGGTAATCAAGAGTCGCGTGAAGATCCAGTTTATCGGTGATTTTTACGCGACTTGAGACTTCAGCTGCGAGGCTGCTGTCTTCTTGGCGGATACCTTCCGCAGTCTCATTCTTGTAAGAGCGAACCGTACTTTTTAGTGTGACACGATCATTGAAGTGATAGCTGATCCCACTCAAAAAACCGCTTTGGTTTTGGGTTGGAGAGTTGTTGACTCGTGCACCGACGTAAACGTCTACTGAGTCAAAGAGTTCGTACGCATAACCCGTGTCGATATTCCAAACATCGAAACTGTCAGATTGATAGCTGTCGCTGGAAATAAATAGTTTATGAGGAGAAGGGGATGTTTTGCCTGGAAGAGGCGGAAGCTCGTTTGCTAGACAAACGCCAGGCACAAAAAACAGCAACAGAAAAAGCCCTCTTTTCATGCTCACCACTCCTTGTGTCAACTTTTTTATTAGTATGTGCCCAAAGCTTCTCACTATTAAAGCATAGAATATGAAAGCTAGCTCACCTATTTTCTAAATAATTCGATCCTGTGAACATAGGTCACAGTTAAGTTGTTGTTAAGTGTCAACAACTCCCTTTCATAATTTGATCTTACGCTTTATGACGAAGATCAGACTAGTTATGGAGTAAAAAGTGAGGCTGATGACGATGGGATGAGCCCCCTACAAAAATTAGCGACAGATTTCCTAACGAGCAATAACATCCAATTAGCTTTAAATATCAATAAGATTGCTTAGCAGAAATCGCTGTAAGACTGAAAAACAAACAATTTTTTGTTGACTATGAATCGGAAACTCGGTAAACGTAGAGTTAAGCAAACACAATTAACGTTGAATATTTATTTATGCCATCTAACAGCCTAGTAGTAATGACCACGACCATTATTATTACCGACACGACACATGTTGGGGCAGGCTGCTGAGCGAAAGAAATTCACAAAAAAGGCCTGTATCCAACAAGATACAGGCCTTTTTTTATGCTTTTTTATCCAGAATTTAGACAAGTTTGAGAAGATATACCGGAGGAAGGGATGCGAGTATTGAAGTTTGGCGGTTCATCACTAGCTGATGCAGATCGCTTTTTAAGAGCGGCAGACATCATTGCTAATAACGCTCAACAAGAAGAAGTGGCGGTTGTTCTTTCAGCCCCAGGTAAAACAACAAATAAGTTGGTTGCGGTCATTGAAGGCGCGTTGCGCAATGGTGAAGCAGAGCTGCAAATCAAAGAGTTGGATGAATCGTTTAAAACGCTATTCACTCAAATCCAAGCAGTACTACCCAATATTGATGGCTCAGCTTTCGATAACCAAGTGAAAACCTCGCTATCTCAATTACGTCAATTTGTTCACGGCATCAATCTATTAGGTATGTGCCCAAACAACGTAAATGCGCGCATTATTAGTAAAGGTGAGCGTGTTTCCATTCAGTTGATGAAAGCTGTCTTGGAGGCGAAAGGACAACAAGCGAGCTTGATCGATCCTGTCGAGTATCTGTATGCCCAAGGTGATCATCTTGAAGCTATGGTTGATGTGGATATTTCAACGCAAAACTTCCGTCAAAAACCCCTTCCTCAGGGTCATGTGAACATTATGCCGGGCTTTACAGCTGGCAACGAAAAAGGAGAGCTTGTCACGCTTGGTCGTAATGGCTCTGACTACTCGGCAGCGGTTCTTGCAGCTTGCTTACGTGCAGACTGTTGTGAAATCTGGACCGACGTTGATGGTGTATACAACTGTGACCCACGTTTAGTCGAAGATGCTCGCCTACTTAAATCACTAAGCTACCAAGAAGCGATGGAGCTTTCTTATTTTGGTGCTTCCGTTCTGCACCCGAAAACCATCGCCCCTATTGCTCAATTCCACATTCCATGTCTGATCAAAAATAGCTTTAACCCTCAAGGTGCAGGTACTCTTATCGGCCAAGATACTGGTGAAGATAATCTTGCGATCAAAGGTATTACAACACTTAACGACCTAACCATGGTTAACGTATCAGGCCCTGGTATGAAAGGCATGGTAGGCATGGCGAGTCGTGTATTCGGTGCGATGTCGTCTGCTGGTGTATCTATTGTTCTGATCACTCAGTCTTCTTCTGAATACAGCATCAGCTTCTGTATTGAGGCTGAAGATAAAGCGAAAGCGCAGCAAGTGCTGGCAGATGCGTTCGAGCTAGAACTGAAAGATGGCTTACTAGAACCGGTCGAGTTTATTGATAATGTTTCAATCATTACGCTTGTTGGTGACGGTATGCGCACATCGCGTGGTGTGGCTTCTCGCTTCTTCTCTTCTCTTGCTGAAGTGAACGTGAATATCGTGGCGATAGCACAAGGCTCATCAGAACGTGCGATTTCTGCCGTTATTCCAGAAGACAAAATTTCTGAGGCGATCAAAGCGTGTCACGAAAACCTATTCAACTCGAAACACTTCCTCGATGTGTTCGTTGTTGGTGTTGGTGGTGTGGGTGGCGAGCTGGTGGATCAGATCGAGCGCCAACAAGTCAAACTGGCTGAGAAAGGCATTGTGATTCGAGTTTGTGGCTTAGCAAACAGCAAAGGTCTGTTGCTTGATAGCGAAGGCTTACCGCTCGAGCACTGGCGTGATCGTATGTCAGCAGCCACAGAAGAATTCAGCCTAGCGCGTCTGATTTCTTTGGTACAACGCAATCATATTATCAACCCTGTATTGGTTGATTGTACTTCCAGTGAAGACATTGCTAAACAATACGCCGACTTCCTAGCGGCAGGTTTTCATGTTGTAACACCAAACAAAAAAGCAAACACAGCAAGCATGGCGTACTACCATCAGCTTCGCGATGTGGCTCGTAGCTCCCGTCGTAAATTGATGTATGAAACAACCGTAGGTGCAGGCCTACCGGTTATTGAAAACTTGCAAAACCTAATTTCTGCAGGCGATGAACTGGAGCGTTTCAGCGGTATTCTTTCCGGTTCTCTTTCTTATATTTTCGGTAAGTTAGATGAAGGAATGAGCTTAAGTGAAGCGACGAATATCGCAAAAGAAAATGGCTTTACTGAACCAGATCCTCGTGATGATCTGTCTGGTATGGATGTCGCGCGTAAGTTGTTGATCCTAGCTCGTGAAGCGGGCATGTCACTAGAGCTTGAAGATGTTGTTGTTGACCAAGCGCTACCGCCAGGTTTTGATGATTCAGGCAGTGTTGATGAGTTTATGGCGCGTCTCCCAGAAGCGGACGCCTACTTCAAAGAGTTATCAGCTAAAGCAGCAAAAGAAGGCAAAGTACTGCGTTACGTTGGTGAAATTAACGAGGGCAAGTGCACAGTAAGCATTGCTGCGGTGGATGAAAACGATCCGATGTATAAAATCAAAGACGGTGAAAACGCACTGGCATTTTACAGCCGTTACTACCAGCCAATCCCACTTGTGTTGCGTGGCTATGGCGCAGGTACTGAGGTAACGGCTGCGGGTGTATTCTCTGACGTGATGCGTACTTTAGGTTGGAAACTAGGGGTATAACAAGAATGAGTTCAAGTGATATGGATGTAGTGGTTTATGCCCCAGCATCAATTGGTAATGTAAGTGTTGGTTTTGATGTATTGGGGGCGGCGGTGTCCCCAGTGGATGGGACCTTGCTAGGTGACAGAGTGCAAGTTAAGGCAGGGACTGAGCCGTTCAGTCTGAAAACTGCGGGTAATTTTGTCTCTAAGTTGCCTACAGAGCCAAAAGAGAACATCGTTTACGATTGTTGGTTGGTGTTTGCTCGTGAGCTAGATAAAAAAGGCGTTGAGCTAAAGCCACTTGAAATGACGCTAGAAAAGAACATGCCAATAGGCTCTGGTCTTGGCTCCAGTGCTTGTTCTATCGTTGCTGCATTAGATGCATTAAACCGATTCCATGGTCAGCCGCTTAACGAGACAGAGTTGTTAGCGCTGATGGGAGAAATGGAAGGCAAGATCTCTGGTGGTATTCACTATGATAACGTGGCGCCATGTTACCTTGGCGGTGTGCAATTGATGCTGGAAGAGCTAGGTATCATTAGCCAAGAAGTGCCTTGCTTTGACGATTGGTACTGGGTGATGGCGTATCCGGGTATCAAAGTATCAACAGCAGAAGCGCGTGAGATCCTACCATCTCAATACCGTCGACAAGATATCATTGCTCATGGTCGTCACCTTGCGGGCTTTATTCATGCGTGTCATTCTGGTCAGCCAGAGCTAGCTGCAAAAATGATCAAAGACGTGATCGCAGAACCATATCGTGAGAAACTGCTTCCGGGCTTTGCGAATGCACGTCAATACGCTGCATCAGCAGGTGCGTTAGCAACCGGTATTTCTGGCAGTGGTCCAACACTGTTCAGTATTTGCAAAGAGAAAGATGTCGCTGAGCGAGTTGCTCGCTGGTTAGAACAGAACTACGTACAAAACGAAGAAGGATTCGTCCACGTTTGTCGTCTAGATAAGCAGGGTTCGAAAGTAACAGGAAGTGAGCTATGAAGCTTTACAATATAAAAGAAAATGATGAACAAGTTTCCTTTGGCCAAGCCGTTCGCCAAGGGTTAGGCCGTAACCAAGGTCTATTTTTTCCATCGGAATTACCAAAGTTTGAAGACGTTGATACGCTACTGGCAGAAGACTTTGTTTCTCGTAGCACTAAGATTTTATCAGCGTTTATCGGTGATGAGCTGGCGGAAGAGCAAGTCAACGCGCTTGTGGACGCAGCGTTCCAATTCCCTGCGCCAATCAATCAAGTCAAAGACGGTGTTTACGCGTTAGAGCTTTTCCATGGTCCAACGCTGGCGTTTAAAGATTTTGGCGGTCGCTTTATGGCGCAATCTCTTGCGGCGGTATCGGACGGTGGCAAGATCACCATTCTGACTGCGACTTCTGGCGATACTGGCGCAGCCGTTGCGCACGCTTTCTATGGTATGGAAGACATCAACGTTGTGATTCTTTACCCGAAAGGCAAGATCAGCCCACTGCAAGAGAAGCTATTCTGTACGTTAGGCAAGAACATTCACACTGTCGCGATCGATGGCGACTTCGATGCGTGCCAGGCTCTGGTTAAGCAAGCTTTCGATGATTCCGCACTGCGTGAAGAGATCGGCCTGAACTCTGCAAACTCAATCAACATCAGCCGTTTGATGGCGCAAATCTGTTACTACTTTGAAGCAGCCGCGCAAATGAGTAAGGAAGAGCGTGAAAACCTAGTAGTGTCTGTACCAAGTGGTAACTTCGGTAACCTGACGGCAGGTCTACTGGCAAAAGCGCTGGGTCTGCCGATCAAACGCTTCATTGCTGCAACCAACGCCAATGACACCGTGCCACGCTACCTAGAAACAGGTAAGTGGGAGCCAAAACCAACGGTTGCAACGACATCGAACGCAATGGATGTAAGTCAACCGAACAACTGGCCGCGTATTGAAGAGCTCTGCCGAGTGAAAGAGTGGGGCCTAGAGACACTAGGTAAAGGCGCGGTTTCAGATGAGCAAAGCGCACAATCTGTGAAAGACTTGTACTCATTGGGCTACCTATGTGAACCGCACGGTGCGATTGCTTACCGCGTTCTTGAAGAGCAACTGCAAGAAGGTGAAACCGGTCTGTTCCTATGTACTGCTCACCCTGCGAAGTTCAAAGAAGTGGTGGATGACATTTTGCAATCTGACATCGAGCTTCCTGCACCGCTAGCGAAGCACGCGGCGATGGAACTGCTATCGGAAGAGCTAGACGCAGACTTTGATGCATTGAAACAAGTGCTGCGCCGCGTACAGTAATTATTAAAATGATGAACGACGAAAGGTGAATGAGCAATCATTCGCCTTTTTTATTGTCGGTAAGTCTCTACTCTCTTTATGATTGAGAAATGAACTTAAAGATGGAAATAGAAGCATGCATTTTTTGATTTTTCTAGGCTCAGTAAGGGACAGCACACCGCCACGACCAGCACGCTTGGGCATGCGAGTGAGTAGAGCTTGTGAAACGTTGTTTAAGAATCAGTATTCGCAACATACCGTCGAAATCATTGACCCATTGAACTACGACTTTGACGACGTGTTTAAGCCTGAGTTTGCTTACCATCGCGCTAAAGTGCCATCCCACTTGAGAGAACTGGCAGACAAAATTAAAAGCGCCGATGGGTACGTGATGGTCAGTCCGGAATACAACCATTCGATGAGCCCTGCTTTGGCAAACATGCTTAACCATTTTGGTAGTTCGCTGTTTTCTTATAAGCCAAGTGCTATCGTGACCTATTCTGCTGGACAATGGGGTGGTGTTCGAGCTGCTGTGTCGATGCGTACCTTCTTATCTGAACTTGGATGTTTACCTGTCTCGGCGATGATTCACATTCCGAAAGCGCAAGAAGTGTTTGATGAACAGGGCGTGGCTGCGGGTGAGTCTGAGCAGACGCAGTGGGACAGCTATATGAATCGCACTATGCATCAATTGATTTGGTGGGCAGAAGGAGCGTCGTTGCAAAGAGAAAGGCTTGACCCAACCTCATTGGCTGAAGTGTTTAAGAAGGATCCGTCACAGAGAAATGCTCCGTAAAGGAACAGAACGGTTAGATACTAGGAAAACAAAAAAGCTTGGCCATTGAGACCAAGCTTTTTAAATTCTAGCGAGCTAGTTTACTGAGAAATTATAGAGTCTCAGTAAAAGTACGAGCGATGACATCACGTTGTTGCTCTGGAGTTAGCGAGTTGAAACGTACAGCGTAACCAGAAACACGGATTGTTAGCTGTGGGTATTTCTCTGGGTGTGCAACTGCATCTTCTAGTGTTTCGCGTTTAAGCACGTTCACGTTTAGGTGTTGACCGCCTTCGATGCGAGGAGCTGTTTCGATTGCTACTTCACGGCTTTCGTATTCACCTAGATCGCTGATTGCGATAACTTGGTCTGCTTCGTAGCCAGCAGTTGCAGCAACACAACGAGCTTCATTTTTTTCGCTATCTAATAGCCAGATAGAGTTTAGTAGGTCGTCGTTTGCCGCTTTTGTAATTTGGATACCTTGGATCATCACTATCTCCTAGACCACTTACGTGGTGATTATTGGTGTTAATTTTCGAATTTTCGTTGAGCTGAGTATTATATAGCTAATATCCACTATTTTAATATTGATTTAAGTCAAAAAACAACCAAAAACATTATTTTTATTAAGGTGATTTTATTGAGTTAAATCAATAAAACCTTTGAAAACAAACTAATTACAATTTATTTGATAATATAAAAAATATTTAATAACTAATTTTGTTGTAAATTTACTACAAATTGAGCTTAAAATTTAAACTGATTAACGCAACTATCTGTATTTAGGTAGCAATACTGAAAGTCTAAAGTGATTAAATGACAAACATGAAAAACAAGCTTGGGAATAAACTCATTGGTGCACATGTCTCTGCTGCTGGAGGGGTCGATCAAGCGCCGTTGAGAGCGCGTGAGATTGGTGCGAATGCTTTTGCACTATTTACTAAAAACCAACGCCAGTGGGTGGCGAAGCCTTTAGAAGCAAAAACCATCAGTGCGTTTAAAGCGAACTGTAAAATGCTGGGTTTCGGCGCAGAACATATTCTTCCCCATGACTCTTATCTAATTAACTTAGGTGCACCAGAAGCGGATAAGTTGGATAAGTCACGCGCTGCATTCATCGATGAGATGGAGCGTTGTAATCAATTGGGTTTAACGCTGCTGAACTTTCACCCTGGGAGCCACTTAAAGAAAGTCTCTGAACAGGAGTGCTTAGCGACGATCGCTGAGTCGATCAATCTTGCGCACAAAGCGGTGCCGAATGTGATCGCGGTAATCGAGAATACGGCTGGTCAGGGTACAAACCTAGGTTGGAAGTTTGAGCATCTTGCTGAAATCATCGATCAAGTGGAAGACAAAGAACGTGTTGGTGTATGTCTCGATACTTGCCACACGTTTACCGCCGGTTACGATCTGCGTACTAAAGAGGATTGTGAGCATACCTTTGCTGAATTCGACCGTATTGTTGGGATGCACTATTTAAGAGCAATGCATCTAAATGATTCAAAAGTTGAGTTTGCCAGCAAAGTGGATCGCCACCACTCATTAGGCAAAGGAGAGATCGGGTGGGATTGTTTTGAGTACATCGCGAAAGACCCTCGCTTTGATGGTATCCCTCTGATTTTAGAAACAATTGATCCGGACATCTGGCAGCAAGAAATCAACGCACTGCGTCAGTTTCATCTAGCGGCGATAGGTAACCAATGATGTGATCACAGAGTTGGCACCTTTCTTTCTTAGCCACTTAAGTCAATTTGAATTAAGAAAGAAGGATGCCACTATGTCTCGACCACTCTCTTTTGCTTCTTACGCATATAGCCGCCGCGTGCTTCGTTTGCCGATGCCTAATCGTCACATTACCGGACAGGGGCATTTTCGAACGCCACAGAAGCATTAGTCTTTTATTACTGTTCTCAAGTTCGTGGTAAGTTTTTGTTTGTTTGGGTTTCGCTCGTTAGAATAGAAGCAAAATTTAGGACAGGAACTTTCCATGAATCAGTCACCCACTTGGCACGATGTGATCGGCGAAGAGAAAAAACAGAGCTACTTTGTAGACACTTTGAATTTTGTAGAAGCAGAACGCGCCGCAGGCAAAGCGATTTTCCCGCCAGCGAAAGATGTCTTTAACGCGTTTCGTTTTACCGAGTTTAACGATGTTAAAGTAGTGATTCTGGGGCAGGACCCATACCATGGTCCAAATCAGGCGCATGGTTTGTGTTTTTCCGTTCTTCCTGGAATCAAAACGCCACCATCACTCGTTAATATGTATAAAGAGCTGGCTCAAGATATTGAAGGGTTCCAAATCCCTCAGCATGGATTCTTACAAAGCTGGGCAGAGCAAGGTGTATTGTTGCTCAATACAGTATTGACGGTTGAGCAAGGTAAAGCGCATTCACATTCAAAAACGGGGTGGGAAACGTTCACTGACCGAGTGATTGAAGCGATAAACCAGCATCAGGAAGGCGTGGTGTTTTTATTGTGGGGCTCTCACGCTCAGAAGAAAGGGCGCTTTATTGATCGCAATAAACATCATGTGTTAGCCGCACCACATCCATCACCACTCTCAGCACACCGAGGTTTTTTTGGTTGTAAGCATTTCTCTCAAGCAAACCAGTTACTTGCCTCGCAAGGAAAAGCACCAATCAACTGGCATTTGCCATTAACTGTATAAAAGAAGAGACAGCGATAATGCTGCCATTATCGCTGTTTTTTTGAGCACGCTCGAGGCTGATGGCAAATTTCTCATGTACACTTATTAAAAGTAGGTGTTAAGGAGAGACGCTATGATGATCGAAAGAATTCGACGCGAACACGGCTATATGGTTCGTCTGTTGGCGATACTGCGCCATAAACTTAATGAGATAAAAGAAGAACGTGCGATCAACTACGCATTAGTAAGCGAGATAGTTGATTACCTCTCTAATCATTCAGAAAAAGTTCACCATCCGAAAGAAGATATTCTCTATCACCACTTTCTTGAGCACTATGGTAAGCAACAGACCATGGAAAACTTAGAGAAAGAACATCAAGAGTTAGCAAGTAAAACCAAAGAGTTTGCTTCCTTGATAGAGATGATCCTGCAGGATGCAGTTGTGCCTCAAGACATGTTTGTGGCCCACCTAGAGGACTTCATTGAATCACAAAGACGCCACTTGGAGTTAGAGGAGCGAAAAATCCTGCCTCTCATTGAGGAGCTGTTCACTACCGAAGATTGGCAGCATGTTGAAAGCTTATGGAGCGTCAGTGAAGATGACCCAGTTTTTGGTGACACCATTGCCGACCGTTATAAACAGTTAGCTGAACGTGTGCGTCAAAGTGATGCTGAGTATGTTTAAGTGTGTGCGATAAAACCTGAGTGAGCGAAAGTATCACTCGGGTTTGTTAGCTGCATTTCTTATTTATTGAGAATTGGACGCAAATTTATCTTTTGCGCTTCTCAACCAAAAGACAGGAAAATTCCTATTGAGTAATAACGGTACTCATACTCAAATCCTGGCGCTTAAACTCAAGTCGTTTACCGTTACTGTAAACAAAAACAAAAGGCACCCTTAAGGTGCCTTTTGTTTGAATTAGAGTTTAATGTCTTCCAAGTTGTAGTCGGTACAGGCATCAAGTTCGCGTAGCTCTTTAAGCAAATTGCGCCTGTCGTTCATCTCTTCTATTTCACGCCACTTTCGCTTTACTGGTTTGGCACGAGATTTGGTTGTTGAGGTAGTATCCAGATTAAAAATGTCATCTAGTTGAAAGCCTTCCATAAGCCACCTTTACCTTTCTTAAGCTAAACTGTTGTAACCAGTCCTTGTGGAGTTTTTTAAGTACCACAATAGCCGTGAGAATAACCATGATATATTTCGCATTTGTGTCGGTAGCATGACATTTTCGTGCAAAAATATTCTCAAAATCACACTTTTCATGGCAATGTGATGGCTAAAAAATGCACAAACGATCTCAAGAAAACGATTAAATAGAGAGATTTTCAATGTTAATTCGATTTGGCGAGTGGGGGGACAGTGCAAAGGTCAAAGTTGCATAAAACCAGTTTGATGAAATAGTGTTCAATTAGATGGTAAGACACTAGAGCAAATTTATGTAACACCTTGTGAATACTAGCTTGGTCTTAATCATATGGGTCTGCGTTCTGTTTGGTGGGCGATAATTATTTATGTTGGCATTTGGTAATTGAAATGTTGCGACTTATGGGTGTTAAGTCTTCCATTTATGTTATTTTTTGGTGACTTTATAGTGAAAAATAACAATATTATTATCATGATTGCATATTGATTTTTGCGCTCCTAGGTTGCATTATCCGCCCGTCAAAAAATACGCTGGTACGTAAAATGGATGCATGAAGCGACGTTTACGATTCTAGATTGCCCATAAACATTACTTAAAAAGCTAAGCACACTTTGACACTTAGCAGGCAATTTGGTGGATGGCTTGGACGCATAGACCGGCGCAACTCACTTTGAGGTACACATGACAGACTTAATCAATTTGATGAACGATCTCCTTTGGGGTTCGATTCTGGTTTATCTTCTTGTTGGTGTTGGTATTTACTTCACCGTTCGATTAGGGTTCATTCAGTTCCGCCATTTCGGCCACATGTTCTCTGTTCTTAAGAACAGTCGTAAAGCAGACAAAGCTGGTATTTCTTCTTTCCAAGCGCTTTGTACTAGTCTTGCTGCACGTGTTGGTACAGGTAACATGGCGGGCGTTGCAGTTGCATTGACTGCAGGTGGTCCTGGCGCGATCTTCTGGATGTGGCTGATCGCAATGCTTGGTATGGCAACGTCGTTTGCAGAGAGTACTCTGGCGCAGCTATACAAAACCAAAGATGATGATGGCAACTACCGTGGTGGTCCTGCCTACTACATGGAAAAAGGCCTGGGCATGCGTTGGATGGGCGTATTGTTCTCAGTTTTCCTAATCATCGCTTTTGGTTTGGTATTCAACGCCGTACAAGCTAACTCAATTGCAAATGCAATGAGCACCGCATTTGGTTGGAGTGACCTGTACGTTGGTATCGCGGTTGTAGTACTGTCTGCGATTGTAATTTTTGGTGGTATCAAGCGTATCGCAAAAGTCGCAGAGATGATCGTTCCGATCATGGCGCTGCTTTACTTGGCTCTAGCACTGTTCATCATGTTCTCTAATCTAGAGAAGCTACCTGATGTATTAATGCTTATCTTTAAGAGTGCATTTGGTCTGCAAGAAGCGGCGGCTGGTGGTCTTGGCTACGCGATTGCACAGGCAATGATTAACGGTATTAAACGCGGTCTATTCTCGAACGAAGCGGGTATGGGTTCTGCGCCAAACGCGGCGGCTTCAGCAACGCCTTACCCACCACACCCTGCATCTCAAGGTTATGTTCAGATGCTAGGTGTATTTATGGATACGATCGTTATCTGTTCAGCGACAGTGGCTATCATCCTGATGTCAGGTGAGTATGTCGGTCAAGCAACAGAAGTGACGGGTATCGAGCTAACTCAGCGTGCATTGAGCTCGCAAGTTGGTGATTGGGGTGGCATCTTTGTTGCCGTGGCAATCTTCTTCTTTGCATTTACATCAATCATCGCGAATTACTCGTACGCTGAAACGAACCTAATCTTCCTAGAGCACAACCATAAGGCGGGCCTAAGCATTTTCCGCGTTGTTGTTCTTGGTATGGTGATGTTTGGTGCACTTGCTTCGCTCCCAGTCGTATGGTCACTTGCTGATGTTTCGATGGGGCTGATGGCGATAGTCAACTTGGTGGCAATCATCTTGCTATCTGGCATCGTGATTAAGCTAGCAAAAGATTACAACCGCCAACTTGGTGAAGGTAAAGTACCAACGTTTGATGCGAATGACTTCCCTGAGCTGAAATCTCAGCTTGAAGAAGGCATTTGGTACAACGATAAAAAAGACTAAGTGAGCTATCACTCATAGTTGAAAGCTATTAGTACGATGTAAAAAGCCATGCAGACAATGCATGGCTTTTTTTGTACCCTATTAAAAAACAAAATTAGAGAAGGGAAAGTCATGCTTATCGTAGTTTCTCCAGCGAAGACTCTTGATTACGAGTCTCCGTTAGCGACAGAAAAATTTACTCAACCTGAGTTGGTCGAATACTCAAAAGAGCTTATCGATGTTTGCCGCAAACTGACTCCTGCTGATGTTGCCTCTTTAATGAAAGTGAGCGACAAGATTGCCGATTTGAATGTAGGGCGATTTCAAGAGTGGAGTGAAACGTTTACCACGGAAAACTCACGACAAGCCATTCTTGCATTTAAAGGTGACGTTTACACAGGGCTAGACGCCGAAAGTTTATCTGAAGCGGACTTCGAATATGCTCAAGATCATCTGCGTATGCTATCGGGTCTTTATGGTTTACTAAAACCACTTGATTTGATGCAGCCATACCGTCTTGAAATGGGTACCAAGCTTGCAAACGACAAAGGTACGAACTTGTACCAGTTTTGGGGCAATGTTATTACGGACAAGCTGAACGAAGCGATTTCTGCTCAAGGTGATAATGTGCTTATCAACCTTGCATCAAATGAATACTTTAAAGCGGTGAAGCCAAAGCACTTAGATGCGCAAGTGATCACGCCAGTATTCAAAGATTGTAAGAATGGCCAATACAAGGTCATCAGCTTCTACGCGAAGAAAGCGCGCGGCATGATGGCGCGTTACATCATCGAAAACCGTATTGAGAGCGTGGCAGACCTGACTAAGTTTGATACGGCGGGTTACTACTTTGTTGAAGATGAATCGACACCAACAGAGTTAGTATTTAAACGCGAAGAGCAAAACTAAAACTGATTGAGACGTAGTCTACGTTAACCTCTATCAGTACAAACGAAAAAGGGTTGGCAGTGCCAACCCTTTGTTATGTTTTAGCTTGGGCTATTTCGCCCTAACAAAATTATTTCTTCTTAGCGGTTTTCTTTTTCGCTGGCTTCTTCTTGTCTTCTTTTTTCTTTTTCTTCTTAAACACAGGTTTTTTGTGTTTCGGACGCATCTCTTTTACGAAACGCTCTTTGATGTCTTCTTTCACGTAACGTGCAACGCGATCCATCATTGGTTGGTCGTGTGCTTCTACGATAGAGATAGCGTTACCTTTCTTACCCGCACGAGCCGTACGGCCAATACGGTGAAGGTAAACATCAGCCGTGCGTGGCATGTCGTAGTTGATAACGTGTGATACATCTGGAAGATCGATACCACGCGCAGCAACGTCCGTCGCGAGCAGCACGTTCACAGTACCATCGCGGAAGCGAGAAATCGCATTGTTACGACGATCTTGAGGCATTTCACCTTGAATCCAAGAACATGGAATCTGTGCGCTCTCAAGCTGCGCTCGTAGCTCTGCCAAACGCTCACGTGTCTTCAAGAAGACAATGGTGCGTTCTGCTTGCTGAGTAATAATGTGTTTTAGTAATTCAAGCTTGTGTTCTGCATCATCAGCACGGTGGTACCACTGAGCAATCTTCTTACGCTCACGCAGTGGCGATTTTGCATCGATCTCTGCTGGGTCATTCAACAGATCAGCGGTAAAGCCCTCTACGCCTTTACCTTCTAAAGTTGCTGAGAACAGAAGGGTTTGTTTACGCCAGCGGCACTCGTTAGATAGACGATCGACAGTAGGAGCAAAACCCATGTCTAGCATACGGTCTGCTTCATCCAGAATTAACCATTCAATCGCACGGCAATCAAAACGCTCTGCATCAATGTATTCTTTTAAACGGCCAGGCGTTGCAACCACAATGTCTTGTGTTGTCGCAAGGATATCGGCGTGCTCTTGGTATTGAACTCCACCTGTGATGGTGAAAATGTTCAGTTTAGTGTTTTTTGCCAAAGCTCGTGCTTGATCAGCGATTTGCATCGCCAATTCGCGCGTCGGCGTTAGGATCAAAATACGCGCAGGTCCAGGCTTGCGACGAGGGAAGTCTTGCAAGTATTGCAATGCTGGCAGAACGAAGGCTGCCGTTTTACCAGTACCTGTTGGCGCTGACGCTAGAATGTCACGACCATCCAACGCTTGTGGAATCGCTTCTGCCTGAATTTTTGTTGGGCGTTCGTAACCCATCTCTTCAATGGCTTCAAGTAGGTTTTGGTCTAGATCAAGTTCAGCAAAGGTTCTGATCACAATGAGTTCTCCACAAGCAAAGCTTGGTTAATGGTTCGCCACAACAGCATAGAATACAAAAAGGTCGCACATTATAAAGTGATTGGTGATAAGGATCACATGTTATTTCACATCTTAAGATAAAACTCGCGGGTTAATTGGACGAAATCGTCACTGTAACCGTCATGCGAATGAATTATTAAATGTGATTTTTGAGTATCGCAAGGCTGCTTCGCCAGTTCAAATAACAGTCGATGTACCGGTTTCTTTTCTGATGGCTGTACACGACAGACTCGCGATAGATGCCAACCTTGGTGTAATGCTAGTTCAATAAACCGTTCGCCTTCGGTGATTGGTAACACAAAATTAGCTTTCCCTTGTTCATCAAGCAACTGATAGCAACGTTGTAGCAATGCGTTGTGGCGTAGCGTATCAGTGTGCCTCGCGGTTGCACGTTGACTGTGTTTCGATTGCTCGCCGCTGTTGAAGTAGGGCGGATTACAAATGATGCGTTGGAATGGATGCGTCGGCGTAAAGTCTAGTATGTCGGAATGATACACACTCACACGATCTGACCAAGGCGACTGAACCACATTTTTTTGCGCAGCTTCAATGGCTGTTAATTCAATATCGACCGCGGTTATTTGAGCTTCTGTAAAGCGTTGGGCACACATCAGGGCAAGCAACCCGGTGCCAGTGCCAATATCGAGAATTTGAGCGTTGTTCGGGCTTTGAATCCAAGCACCAAGCATGACCCCATCAGTGCTGACGGGCATACCACTCTCGCCGCCCTCAATACAAAATTGCTTAAAATTGAAGCCTTTAGTTTTCAGTTTTTTGCTCTTCATGATTGTTTTATGTTTGCTCAATAATTAAGTGAATTTCTCTATTGTTTCTTAATTGTATAGATTGTTGTTTTGTTGGTTATTAAATTGTATTGTTAATTGATCGAGATAAAGAACTGGTCTGTTATTTAGATCTGGTTATATTCACTGCTTTTAAGTTTGAAAACTAAATTAATATGGTGTTTTTTTCTTAAAGGTTGCCAAATGATGAGTCTTTCGTCATTATGCGGCGAAAATTTTATAGATTGAACCACGTGTACTTATTGACTTTAGGTATACAAAAAGTGGTCTAAGCATACACAACATTCATTAATTAAAAGACAAGGGTTATCTGTGAAGCAGACGTTAAAACTAACAGATATTATCGCAGTAGGCTTTATGCTATTTGCGTTCTTTTTAGGTGCGGGCAATATCATCTTTCCACCTCTAGCGGGTCAGCTAGCCGGTGAAAACTTAATGCCAGCGATGTTTGGTTTCTTGCTAACAGCGGTAGGTCTACCTCTTATTACTATCGTTGCTATTGCTGTAGCTGGTGGTTCTTGGGATCACTTAACGCAAGACCTTCCGAAAAAAGCAGCGGTTATTATGGCTGCGTTGATCTTCATCATCATCGGTCCTGCGTTTGCTGCGCCTCGTACTGGCCTAGTGGCTTACGAGATGGCGGTGAAACCTTTCTTCCTTGAAGCGTCACAAACGCATCTCACTGCATTTTCAGTGATCTTCTTTATTGCGGCGATGATGTTCTCATGGTTCCAAGGCCGTTTGATTGATCTTATCGGTAAAGTACTGACGCCGGCATTGTTCGTGGGTTTGATCATTCTTGCAGTGGCGGTATTTATTGATCCTCAAGGTGACATGCTGGGCGCGCACGGTGAGTACTTAACGCAACCACTGACCAAAGGCTTCCTAGAAGGCTACAACACAATGGATACGTTCGCGTCATTGATGTTTGGCATGCTGATGGTTGATGCACTGCGCGGTAAAGGCATTACTGAGCGTTCTGCAACGACTAAATATCTGATCTATGCAGGTTGTATTGCCGCTGCCGGTCTTGCGTTTGTTTACATCTCACTATTCTACTTGGGCGCGACGAGTGCAACTGTTGCTGCTGGTGCAGATAACGGTGGTCTGGTACTTAGCCAATACGTTCAAGCGCTGTTTGGTCCATACGGTCAAATCGTTCTGTCTGTCATTGTATTACTAGCGTGTTTGACAACGGCTATTGGCTTGATTTCTGCGTGTTCAGACTTCTTCAGCTCGAAAACGCCACTGTCATACAAGCAATGGGTACTGATTAACGGTTCTGTTTGTGCGTTGGTTGCGAATGTCGGCCTTGCACAACTGATTTCTCTGTCAGTGCCAGTATTGTTTGCGCTGTACCCTGTGGCGATTGCGTTGGTTACACTAACATTTGTACGCAGCAAACTGCCAAATCCACGTTTTGCTTACCGCGCGGTACTGCTTGTATCTCTGTTGTTTGCGTTGGTTGACGCGGCAAAAGTATCGGGTGTTGATGTTTCTGCGTTTAACATGTTGCCACTATTCGAAGTGGGCATGGGTTGGGTGCTTCCAACATTTGCGGCTATCGTGTGCATGTTCTTCATCGCGAAACCTCGTCCAGAGCTAGCACAAGAAACAGCGTAATAACTTCGCACTATCAAGATATTAAAAAGCCCGATGAACTACTTCATCGGGCTTTTTATTTTTATCTTTGAAGAGTTCACACTATTAAAGTGTGTCGTGGAACTCCACAAGAACTTGTTCACACCATTTTTCGATGCGCTCATCACTCAGTTCGTACTGCGAGTCTTCATCTAACGCTAGTCCAACAAACTTGCTGCCATCTTCAATCAGTGCTTTCGATGCTTCAAATTCGTAGCCTTCATTTGGCCAGTAACCGATAAAGGTTGCGCCAGTCGCTTGTAATTCATCGTGAAGTAAGCCCATCGCGTCCAAATACCACTCACCGTAGCCTTCTTGGTCACCCAGACCAAACAGCGCGACAACTTTACCTTTTAATGGTGTTGTTGCGATGTCTTGCCAAATCGCATTCCAATCTTCTTGAATTTCACCAAAGTCCCAAGTTGAGATGCCAAGGAGTAATAAGTCGTAGTCCGCCATTAGTGATAACGGTGTCTCTTTCACATTGTGAATGTCGACAAGGTCTTCACCAATAATGGTACGAATTTTCTCTGCTGCCATTTCGGTGTAGCAGGTCGTTGAGCCGTAAAAGAGTCCGATTTTCATTATATTCATCGTTATTTGTGTTGCTGTTGTGGAAGATTCTAACCATAAATTGAGGAAGATTGCAGCGAATATCCTAAGCGGGATGATTTTTTTATGGTATTGGATCGGTAGGTGCCTTAATCTAAGTACTGTAAATATAAACAGATAAGGAAGCGTTCATGACGGCACAACAGCCTGTCAATCAACAAGATTTTTCGCTTGTTGAACAATTCTTAGATGCGATGTGGATGGAGCGTGGGCTATCAGAGAACACGCTGGCTTCCTATCGAAATGATTTGATGAAGCTGCTCACGTGGATGGAGAAACATCGCTACCGTCTTGATTTCATTAGTTTGTCTGGCTTGCAAGAATACCAAAGCTACCTTGTAGACTTGGATTACAAGCAGACGTCCCGTGCGCGTATGTTGTCGGCAATTCGCCGTTTATTCCAATATCTGCATCGTGAGAAAGTACGTGCTGATGATCCGAGTGCGCTCTTGGTCAGTCCTAAACTGCCACAACGCTTGCCCAAAGATATTAGTGAAGAGCAAGTGGACGCCTTGCTCGAAGCGCCAGACCCGAATGATCCTGTGGAATTGCGGGATAAAGCGATGCTGGAACTGCTGTATGCGACTGGTTTGCGTGTGACGGAATTGGTCAGTTTAACTATGGAAAACATAAGTTTGCGTCAAGGTGTTGTGCGTGTCACAGGTAAAGGCGGTAAAGAGCGCTTAGTGCCAATGGGGGAGAACGCGGTAGATTGGATCGAGACGTTTATTCAACAAGGGCGCCCTGCGTTACTTGGTGATACATCATCTGATATTGTTTTTCCTAGCAAACGCGCAAGGCAAATGACTCGTCAGACGTTTTGGCACCGTATTAAGTACTATGCTTTGATAGCAGGGATTGGCACTGAACAGCTGTCGCCGCACGTACTGCGTCATGCCTTTGCCACGCATTTATTGAACTATGGCGCAGATCTCAGGGTCGTACAGATGCTATTAGGACATAGTGACTTATCGACCACGCAAATTTATACTCACGTGGCGACTGAACGATTGAAGCAGATCCACAGTCAACACCACCCAAGAGCATAACAATGGTTAGATTCATCCATGTCTTCTTGGAAAAACGATTTTATATTAAGGTGAATTTCATGAGCGTATTACGCCGACTAACTCTGCTGACTTTACCATTTTTTGTTACCGCGTGTGGTGCAGAAGAAAGTCAGGCTAAAACGGACACTCCTGCACAGCAAGTGGCACCAGCTGCGCAAAGCAGTTTTGATGAAGCAGCATTAAAAACTAAGTTCTCAAAGCTTGGTTTATCTATCGTTGATATTCAGCCATCAGAAGTTGCTGGTTTATTGGAAATCCAAACTAATGGCGGGATCTTGTTTGCTTCAAATGATGGTAGCCATTTTATCGCCGGTACGCTTTATGCCATCAATGACGATGGTAGTTACAAAGATGTCATTGCAGAGCGCCAAGCGCCGCTTAATGCGGAGAAAATCGCGCAGTTCTCCGATAGCATGATTGAATACAAAGCCGACGATGAAAAATATGCAGTGACGGTATTTACTGATATCACTTGTGGTTACTGTGTGCGTCTGCACAGCCAAATGCAAGGCTATAACGATCTAGGCATTACAGTGCGTTACATGGCTTACCCTCGCCAAGGTGCTACTGGCCCAGTGGCAGAGCAAATGGCGACGATTTGGTGTGCTGAAGATCCAAAGTCGGCAATGCACAACGCGAAAGTGAATCGTACGTTTGATAACCCTGCGAAAGACTTAAAACAGTGTAAAGAAACCATCCAATCACATTACAATCTAGGTCGCCAATTGGGAATTTCTGGTACGCCAGCGATCTTCTTACCGAATGGCGAAATGGTTGGCGGTTACCTACCACCTGCAGAGCTATTGAAACGTTTAAAGCAACAATAATCCTTTAGGAGCAGAGCCGGCAAAGTCGCCGGCTCTTTTCAAGCATGATAGAAATTCAACGACGTCCTGAACCTGATCTTTCCCTTCTTCCTGATTCCATTCCTCCGATTCTCAAACGTATCTACATCAACCGTGGGATTACGGATCCTGCGCAACTAGAAACGTCAGCTCGTGGTTTGCATTCTTACCAAAAACTCGGGGGGATTGAGCAAGCGGTCGAGCTTTTGTTTCAGGCAATAAAAGAACAAAAACGCATCATCGTTGTCGGTGATTTTGACGCTGATGGTGCGACGAGCTCTGCATTGTCGGTGCTCGCGCTGCGTATGCTTGGTAGTCACAATGTGGACTACCTAGTACCGAATCGTTTTGAAGACGGTTATGGGTTAAGCCCAGAAGTCGTTGACCAAGCATTAGAGCTTGGCGCTGAGATGATCATGACGGTAGATAACGGTGTGTCATCAATCGAAGGCGTGCGTTATGCAAAAGAAAACGGCATTACCGTGCTCGTTACCGATCACCACTTGCCAGGACAAGTGTTGCCTGATGTGGATGCAATGGTGAACCCAAACCTTGAGAGCTGTCATTTTCCGTCTAAAGCGCTCGCTGGTGTCGGGGTCGCGTTTTATCTCATGATGGCACTATGCGTTCATATGCGAAAACACAATTGGTTTGCTGAGCAGGGCATGCAAGAGCCTAAGTTGATGGAACTGATTGACCTTGTTGCACTTGGCACTGTAGCTGACGTTGTCCCACTGGATGAAAACAACCGCATTCTTGTGCACCAAGGTCTGCAGCGTATTCGTGCGGGCAAAGCGCGCCCTGGCATTCAAGCATTGATTGAAGTAGCGAAGCGTGATGCGCGTCGTTTGGTGGCGTCCGATTTTGGTTTTGCTTTAGGTCCTCGTATCAATGCTGCAGGTCGCCTTGATGACATGTCATTTGGTGTTGAACTGTTGATGTGTAAGAACATTCACGCCGCTCGTCGTATGGCAAGTGAACTGGATGGTTTGAACCAAACTCGTAAAGAGATTGAAGAAGGCATGAAGCAAGAAGCGATGGCTTTCTGCGAGCGTCTTCAGTTTGGTGAAGGCAGTGAGCTTCCTTACGGATTAGCCTTGTTCCAACGTGATTGGCACCAAGGTGTGATTGGTATTTTGGCCTCGCGCATCAAAGAGAAATTTCACCGTCCAGTCATCGCATTTGCTGATGGCGGAGAAGGGACAATTAAGGGCTCGTGTCGTTCTATTCCGGGGTTACACATGCGTGATGCGTTGGATTTCATCGACACGCAAAACCCAGGTTTGATCATCAAATTTGGTGGCCACGCGATGGCGGCAGGCTTAACAATTAAAGAGCAGGATTTCGAACGTTTCAGCCGTTTATTTGATGAAGTGGTAAAAAAGGAACTCGATGAAGCGGCGCTAAAAGGCGTGATCATGTCAGATGGTGAACTTAAGCCTGAAGAATTCTCTATGCATGTCGCTGAACAGCTACGGTCTGGTGGCCCTTTTGGACAAGCCTTCCCTGAACCAATCTTTGATGGTGAGTTTAAAGTGTTGCATCAAAAGCTGGTGGGTGAGAAGCATCTTAAATTGATGTTAGAGCCGCTTTACAAAGGTCATCCTACCAATGTGATGATCGATGGTATTGCATTTAATGTCGATTTGCGTCGCTGGCCGGATGCATCAGTTAAAACGGTACGTTTAGCTTACAAATTGGATGTGAATGAATTTCGTGGTAATCAATCACTGCAATTGATGATCGATCATATCGAAGCTAAGTAATATCTAGATTAACCTTTCTTATAGAGTACGGTTGCCCCTAAGAGGGTGTAAAATTTTATGACCGTGCTCTCTCTAACCGCAATCTGATTTCTCATCCGAAATTTTCCTGTATCTCGGTCACATTTTTCAGTAGAATTTCTCGGTTAAATTCTATTCTAAAATGTTGAGTAAACATGTTTGAAATCAATCCAATTAAAAACCGTCTGCAGGACGTGTCTCAGCGCACAAATGTCCTGAGGGGGTATCTTTGACTATGACGCGAAGAAAGAGCGTCTAGAAGAAGTCAACGCAGAGCTTGAACAACCTGATGTATGGAACGAACCTGAACGTGCACAAGCACTGGGTAAAGAGCGTGCATCGCTAGAAGCGGTTGTTGAAACTATTGATCAACTAGAGCAAGGTGTAGAAGACGTAGAAGGTCTTCTTGAGCTGGCTGTAGAAGAAGAAGATCAAGAAACATTTGACGAAATTGAACCAGAACTTGCTGAGTTGGAAGAGAAACTAGAAAAGCTTGAATTCCGTCGTATGTTCTCGGGTGACCATGATAGTTCAGATTGCTACATCGATTTGCAAGCTGGCTCTGGTGGTACGGAAGCACAAGACTGGACCAACATGCTGCTGCGTATGTACCTACGCTGGGCAGAGGCGAAGGGCTTCAAAGCTGAAGTGATTGAAGTCTCTGAAGGTGAAGTCGCGGGTCTTAAGTCGGCAACAGTTCGCATCTCTGGTGAGTATGCCTACGGTTGGTTGCGCACTGAAACGGGCGTTCATCGTCTTGTTCGTAAATCTCCGTTCGATTCAGGCGGCCGTCGCCATACGTCATTTGCGTCTGCGTTCATCTATCCAGAGATTGATGAAAACATCGACATCGACATTAATCCTTCTGACCTACGCATCGACGTTTACCGTGCGTCAGGCGCAGGTGGTCAGCACGTCAACACCACAGAATCTGCGGTACGTATTACGCACGTACCAACGAACACCGTGGTTCAGTGTCAGAATGACCGTTCTCAACATAAGAACAAAGATCAGGCAATGAAACAGCTTCGAGCGAAGCTATTTGAGCTTGAATTGCAAAAGCAAAACGCGGAAAAACAAGCTAATGAAGACGCTAAGTCTGACATTGGCTGGGGTAGCCAGATCCGTTCTTACGTATTGGATGACTCACGTATTAAGGACCTCCGTACGGGCATTGAAAACCGTAATACTCAAGCGGTTCTTGATGGCGATCTGGACAAATTTATTGAAGCTAGCCTGAAATCAGGCCTATAAAGCTTTTCACCGACAAAAACAGGATACATCGAAAATGACTGATGCTGTTCAAAACGAAACTGTACTAGAAGAAAATAAGCTGATTGCTGAACGCCGCGCTAAACTGGATGAAATCCGAAAGAGCTGCAAAGCAAACGGCCACCCAAACGACTTCCGTCGTGACGCACTAGCGGGCGACCTTCAAAAAGAGTTCGGTGAAAAGACGAAGGAAGAGCTAGAAGAGCTTAACCACGTGGTTGCAATTGCTGGCCGTATTATGGCTAAGCGTGGTCCATTCCTAGTAATTCAAGAAACATCTGGCCGTATCCAAGCTTACGCTGCTAAAGACGTACAAAAAGAGCTAAAAGAGAAATACCAAGGTCTTGATATCGGTGACATCATCGGTGTTAAAGGTGCGCTGCACAAATCTGGTAAGGGTGACCTATACGTGAACATGGAAGAATACGAGTTGCTAACTAAAGCACTTCGTCCACTTCCTGAGAAGTTCCACGGTCTTACTGACCAAGAAATGCGTTACCGTCAGCGTTACGTTGATCTGATTGTGAACGAAGATTCACGTAAAGCATTTATTGTACGTTCTAAAGTAATGTCTGCAATTCGTAACTTCATGATCTCAAAACAGTTCATGGAAGTAGAAACGCCGATGATGCACGTGATCCCTGGTGGTGCAAGTGCACGCCCATTCATCACGCATCACAACGCGCTAGACATGCCAATGTACCTACGTATTGCACCTGAGCTATACCTGAAGCGTCTAGTGGTTGGTGGCTTCGATCGCGTATTCGAAATTAACCGTAACTTCCGTAACGAAGGTCTTTCTCCACGTCATAACCCTGAATTCACTATGATGGAATTCTACATGGCGTACGCGGATTACAAAGATCTGATGGACTTTACTGAAGAACTACTAAGCTCGGTAGCGCAAGAAGTTCTAGGTTCAACATCAATGCCTTACGGTGATGAAACGGTTGAATTTGGTGGCACTTACACTCGTATGAGCATGTTTGAAGCAATCAAGCAGTACAACCCAGATCACGCGCAAATCCAAGCGCTAACCGAAGAAGATCTACAAAACCGTGAACTGATGGTTTCTATCGCGAAATCAGTACATGTTGAAGTAGAAGACTTCTGGACGTGTGGTCAGCTTCTAGAAGAAATCTTCGGTGAAACAGCAGAACCTAAGCTAATGCAGCCAACGTTCATCACTGGCTACCCAGCGGACATCTCTCCACTGGCTCGCCGTAGCGATGACAACCCGTTCTTTACAGACCGCTTTGAATTTTTCATCGGCGGCCGTGAAGTGGCGAATGGCTTCTCAGAGCTTAACGATGCAGAAGATCAAGACGCGCGCTTTAAAGCACAGGTTGAAGCTAAAGAGTCTGGTGACGACGAAGCTATGTTCTACGATGCAGATTACATCACTGCACTAGAGCACGGCCTACCACCAACGGCAGGCCAAGGTATCGGTATCGACCGTCTGGTTATGCTACTGACTAACACGCACACTATCCGTGACGTGATCCTATTCCCAGCAATGCGCCCACAAGCGTAATTTGGCAGGATGATCAAAAAAACCACCTTCGGGTGGTTTTTTTATGCCTTTTAGTTAAATAAGTTCAAGTTGTTGCATTTGCTTTTTAATAGGATATGCAAATAAACATTCGCCAAATCTCAATCTATTGCATAGTCTTAATACTGAGACAGACGTGGGGGCGCGGAGTCTCGATAATGTTACCCGCTCGCAAAGATAGGTTTGTGGCGCAAAATTTCTATTAACAATGAAAAAGGGTTAGAGAATGGCTGGGCAGTTTAAGATGGATTCCATCCCGGGATCGCTTGTGGTAGTTGGCGGTACTTATGAGCCTTGGTTATCAGTACTTGAGCAAGTGGGCTGGAAGTGTCACCAAGTGGGTGACTTACGCAAAGCTAATACGTTGTTAGAGGATATTGGTCCATGTATCGGTATTGTCGATCTCAGCCATGACGAATTCAGCTTGAACGGTTTGGCGAACTTAGTCAGTTCTCACAAACACGTGCGTTGGTTAGCGTTTATTCGTGAATCTCAGCTTGGCACTGATACCATATGCCAGTTCATTGTTAACTTTTGTATCGACTTTTTCACTGCGCCAATCCCGGATGCCCAGCTTTTAAGCACGATTGGTCACCAGCTTGGTATGCTCAAGTTGGAGAAAAAAGTTTGGCCTAGTTTTGGTAGCAGCTTAGACATGGGGCTGATCGGTGAATCTATCCCGATGAAGCGTTTACGCGATCAAGTAAAGCGAATCGGTCCGACGGACGTCAGTATTCTGATTTCTGGGGAAAGTGGTACAGGTAAAGAAGCGGTTGCTCGCGCTATCCACAAAGTCTCTTCACGTTCTCATAAACCGTTTATGGCAATTAACTGTCGCGCGCTCAATGAGCAACGTTTCCAGGCGGAAGTATTTGGTATTAACGCCGATGAAGATATGGAAGCATGCATGCTCGAACAAGCGGATGGCGGTACGGTGTTGTTTAATGACATTCTTACCATCTCAAAAGAGCAACAAATGAATCTGCTGAGATTCTTGCAAGAAGGCACCATTGATACCAAAGATGGTGTAAAAGCGGTCAACGTGCGCATCCTTGCGGCTAACTCGTCAGATGTAGAAAAAGCCTTGATTGACGGAGATTTTAATGAAGAGCTTTATCACTACATTAACGTATTACGCATTAATGTCCCGAGCTTAAAAGAGCGCGCGAGCGATATTTCTTTGTTAGCGCGCTACTACTTACAAGAGTTTTCTAAAGAGTATAACTCGCAAGCAAAAAGCTTTTCTGAGGATGCACTCAAGGCACTGACACGTTATTTCTGGCCAGGTAACGTACGTGAGTTGATGAACCAAGTGAAACGAGCGGTTCTGATGTCTGACAGCGTAATGATTGAAGAGCATCACCTAGATTTGCCTCAGCGTAATGACTCAAAGCGTAGTTTGAAATCGATTCGTGAGAAGAGTGAGCGTGACGCGTTACTGGTTGTTTTGGAATCTCATTCTGGTCAAGTTTCGAATGCGGCGAAGGAGCTTGGTGTTTCACGCGCGACGATGTATCGACTACTGAACAAACATAATTTGATTTCTGATCAAGCCATGTAAATTTGTTCTTTCTGAAGTTAAATTGGTGAATGAATATCAGTGAAGGAGCGGCTACAAAGCCGCTCTTTTTGTTTTGTATTCAGTTTGATTTATAAAATCCGTAATTTCATATATTCCCTAGGTGAATATGTTATATAGAAAAGTATATGAAACTGAATTGCGGTGTATTGATTTGTTTTTAATCAAAAAGACAAAAAATGTTTGATATATATTCATCAAAGCTTACAATTTAACCGTAACTCAATGAGTTATACCTTTCATAAACGGATTAATTTTTAGCTAGGAGGCGCAAGATGAAACATTACGTTGTTAATACCACTGCTTGCGCTGATCGTATGCCTATCGCTCCGATGACTCTTAAGTCGGATGATACCAATACCACTGGCTCACAAGATAAAAATTAATCCGTAACCTATCTTATTTATTACTAGGCTGCGGAAAAGTAGCGGCTTAGTATCAACAGAGCACCTCTGTTCATTTTACGCACTATTTTTCCCAGTCGAATACATCGATAATCGGAGAAAATATTATGCGTCACTCTATTTACCTACAACTGGCAACTTTGCTATTGAAAGCAGACCTTAAACGCGAAGAAAAGCAATGGCAGCGAACCATACGCCGCACTGCTCATGATGTTCCATGGACGAATGTTCATCTATTGAGGGATATTGGTTTAGATAGCGATGGTCGTTCCACACGCGCCAATGTTCCGGATGCAGTAAAAGTTGAACGTCGAGTTCGTCACCTTCGTCGAGTTTTAACGTCGCGAATAATGACGTAATCGTTAGCGTGTTGGACTGACTAAGTTGCTATCGAGTCATTCAACACGCTTAACGTGCGATATGAAGTCATACTTCATTTGATAAACAGCTGACCTTGAAGGTCAGCTGTTTTCGTTTGAGGGGAGCTTTACTGTTAAGGGCATGGATTCGAGTAGGTTGTACCAATTGCTTGAATCTCAGTCAGGAGCTCATCGCTTAGTTTTAGATCGATACTGTCGATGTTGGCTTTTAATTGGTCGAGGTTGGTCGCGCCGATAATATTAGATGCTACAAATGGGCGCTGATTGACAAATGCAAGTGCCATTTGTGCAGGATCCAAACCATGCTCTTGGGCTAAATTGACGTAAGCTTCGGTCGCTTTAACACCTTGTGGAGTGAAGTAGCGCGCAAAACGCTCCCACTTAGTGCATCGAGCGCCTTCAGGTTTTGCCCCGTTTAGGTATTTACCACTCAGGCAGCCAAATGCCAAAGGAGAGTAAGCAAGTAACTGAACGCCTTCGTAATGGCTGATTTCAGACAAGCCAACTTCGAAGCTGCGGTTCAATAAGTTATATGGGTTTTGAATGGAGACAATTCTTGGCAAATCGTGTTTCTCTGCCAAACGCAGTAGCGACATCACACCCCACGGCGTCTCGTTTGATACGCCGATATAGCGCACTTTACCTGCATTCACTAATTCTGTAAGCGCTTCCAACGTTTCAATTAACGTGACTTCTTCTTGTTTGTCAGGGTATGGGTAGTTGAGTTGACCAAAGCAGTTAGTTTGACGTTGAGGCCAATGTAACTGGTATAAATCGACATAATCCGTTTGTAGGCGGTTAAGGCTGTCATCAATTGCTGTATGGATGTGGCGACGATTAAGGCTCATGTTGTCTCGGATGTGAGGGACGCCGCGAGGGCCAGCCACTTTTGTTGCCAGCACAACTTTTTCACGTTTGCCGCTCTTTGCTAACCAATTACCGATGTATTGCTCGGTGAGTCCTTGCGTTTCCGCTTTGGGAGGTACAGGGTACATCTCTGCGGTATCAATGAAATTCACCCCATGATCAAGGGCAAAGTCGAGCTGTTCAAAGGCGTCCTTTTCTGTATTTTGCTCGCCAAACGTCATGGTTCCGAGGCAGATTTTACTGATCTCAAGTGATGAGTGCGGTAGTTTTGTGTATTGCATATCACGTCCTTGAAGAGTTACCGACTAAATAAGTGATTCCAATATAGGGGATTTTTAACCGCTATCGCAAATGATTTACGTATAAAGGAAGACCAAACTCGAAAGCTATACATAGCCTAACTACACTTAAATGATCGTGTGAAGGAGGTACGTTATGCAGAAGCATCAATTGGACATGTGGTTACACGGTCCCCATAAAGATACTTATAAAACTCCCAAAGTATTTGTGATTGGGTGTTCTGATGTCTCTGACTATTTGCTAGCAGTGGAGTACAAGCATCAACTTGAGCCAATTAAAGACGGTGAAGATCCGATACATTTCGGTTCGCTAGATTTGGTGAAAGAAGAGCTGCTGAGGTTAGGGGTAGATAAAGCGTACTTAAGGCTGCACAATGCGTATGACGAATGTGGCACTGAAGAGGCAGCCTCGTACTGTGATATCGAGTTATCGCTCGTGACGCACTAAATGGCGGAAACAACATTACTCAGATTGCGTGCTGATGTAGTGCTTGAGTAAGATCTGTTCAGTAAACTGCGTTCTGAGGTAAAAACCTCGGGGCAGAGTTTTTATCGGCTTGCCATTTGAGCTATATGCTTCGGTGAGGGCTTTTGCATTCGCGGCTTTAGGGCGAAGATGTAGCGCTTCTCCGTGTCTGGCGGAAATTTGATCAAATTTCCCCAAGACGATCATCTCCATTAGCTCTTCCCAGTCGTTTCGTAAAATACGCTCTTCTTCGTCGTCTGGTGACCAAATCAGTGGGCTACCAACACGTCTTTCTGCAAGTGGAATTTCTCGTTCCCCTTCCACTGGTACCCAAAGCACACGAGATAGCTTGTTTCGAACATGACTTGTTTCCCATGTAAGACCATGAACACCAGTGAGGGGAGCCACAGAAACAAAGGTTGTTTCTAAAGGTTTGCCAGAGTAACTGATCGGAATACTTTTCAACTCGATCCCTAGTTTTGCGAAATCTTGTTGAGGTTTACTGCCAGCCGGAGCGCCCAAGTGCCATTCGAGTAATTGACCCACCCAACCTTTATCACGTTTTAAGTTTTCAGGAACAATCATATTCGCCTCGGCGGCCAGCTCTGCAAAGCTAAGTCCTGCCATATCATGAGCGCGTTCCAATAGCTCTGCTTCTGTTTGTGGTTCTGGTTTCATAGTCACAAGGTGGTATTACAAAACATATAGTTTATCAAACTCCGGCCAAATCTACTGTTTAAGATTTCACCGAGGCGGTGTAAGAACGATCAATTCATAACTTATCCACAGGTGAAGGAGGTATTGATAAGATCCTGACGGGGTCTGTATGAATAAACAGGGGTTAAAATGCATTTTTGGGGTTGATTTTGTTGTAATCATCTAAACGAATAGCAGGTGAGTGTGGATAAATAGCCTGTTGGTGGATCTTTGACCGATCTGAGGTTGGTGAAAAGATCATCAAGAAACTGAAGATCGATTTATCGTTGCTTTTTAATATAAGGTTTTATTTATCAAGTATTTATGTTTGTTTTGTTTTTTCTTTATTTGTTTTTCTTGTTGTAGGGGGGAACTGAATTGCTCATTTGAATTGAATTCTTCACAAAGTTATTCACAGAAAAGGTGAATAAATGTGGGCAATGTCTCACTCTTGTGTTGATAAGGTATGATTTGATTAAAAGATATCCAAATATGGTGAAAAGGTAATAAATCTTGCTCATATCACATCAGTAAGTTTGCTAGTAATGGGGATATGTGGAAAAATCACGGTAATAAAAAATTTATTCATAGAGGTTAGCCAGTGATAGATGGCGATGGTTACCGACTTAATGTTGGTATTGTGATATGTAATAACCATGGTCAGGTCTTCTGGGCTAAACGATACGGGCAACACTCATGGCAATTTCCACAAGGTGGAATTGACGAAGGTGAAACTCCAGAACAAGCCATGTTCAGGGAGTTATATGAAGAAGTCGGTTTAACGAAAAAAGACGTTAAGATCATTGCAACAAGTCGTCATTGGTTAAGATATAAGCTACCAAAACGATTGGTGCGTTGGGACTCCAAGCCTGTTTGTATCGGCCAAAAACAGAAATGGTTTCTGCTGAGATTAGAATGCGATGAATCTCGTATTAATATGCAACGCGGAAAATCCCCTGAATTTGATGGTTGGCGCTGGGTGAGTTACTGGTATCCAGTTAGGCAAGTTGTTTCTTTCAAGCGAGATGTTTATCGACGAGCGATGAAAGAGTTTGCATCCTTAGCCATGCCTTTTCGAGAGAGAAAAGCGAAAGGGAAAAGAAAAAAGCAACGTAGAGGATAATCATGCTCAGTCAGCTAAGGGAAATAGTTGAGAAAGTCTCCAGGGTCGATGATGTGCATCTGGCACTCGATATATTGGTGAAAGAGACTTGTGCTGCCCTTCGCACTGAGTGCTGTACTATCTATCTTGCTAATGAAGAAATGCAGCGCCTTGAGTTAATGGCAACTCAAGGCCTTATTTTTGAAGGTGATAGTATTCATATCAACTTCAATGAAGGCTTGGTTGGGTTGGTTAAACGAAGCGCAGAGCCACTCAACCTTGCCGAAGCCTCAAAACATCCCGAGTTTAAATTCTTCCCTCAACTCGGTGAACAGATTTACCACTCCTTTTTAGCCACTCCAATCATTCATCGAAAACAAGTTTTAGGTGTGTTGGTGATCCAGCAAAAAACACCGCGCTTGTTCAGTGAAATGGAAGAGTCGTTTCTTGTCACGTTGTCCGCTCAGCTAGCAGTGCTTATTGCGCATGCGCAGAATCTTGGGCATTGGCAGTTGGCATCTAAACCCACGGTATTAAAAGGTTTGCCTGCATCTACAGGTGTCGCGATTGGAGAGTTTTGGTTCGACAATACCCAACCGAGTTTATCGGATGTTTTCCCATCGTCCACGTTAGATAAGGAACGTGAGCACGAGACATTGCTGGTGGCGATAGAGCGAGCGTTAAATGATTTTCGCCGTATGCGGAAAAAGCTGGACAGTGAAATCAACAAAGATGCGCTGGCGATCTTCGATCTGTTTACGCACTTACTCAATGACCCGATGCTTCGTGGTGATTTGAAGAAGCAAATTGAAAAAGGAGACAGGGCAGATTGGGCGTTACGCCAAGTGGTAGAGTCATACTCGAATCGATTTGCCAGAATGTCGGATGTCTACATGCGCGAGAGAGCGCAAGACATCCGAGAGTTAGGGCAAAGGCTGCTCTATTTTCTGCATAACAGTGAGCAAGAAAATTCTGCAATTGATCGCCCCATTATTTTGGTGGCGAATGAACTCACTGCCACCTTGCTCGCGTCTGTACCTAAAGAATTTTTGTTAGCCGTCGTGTCACTAGAAGGTGGCGCGAACTCTCATGCGGCTATTTTGTCTCGCGCACTTGGAGTTCCCGCTGTCATGGGCGCCAACATTAACCCGGATGTGGTGAATGGCAAACTCGGGATAGTCGACGGCTATACGGGTGAGATCTTCTTAGAGCCAAACCGTCAGTTGTTGCGAGAGTATCGCAGCTTAGTAAGTGAAGAGTCTGAATTGTTTGCCATGGTAAACAAGGACCTCGCACTCCCTGCGGTTACGCAAGATAATCACCATATCGAAATTATGCTGAATGCGGGACTCAGTGCAGACAGCAATATTGCCATCAATACAGGTGTTGATGGTGTTGGGTTGTATCGAACTGAGATTGCATTTTTACTTCAGCATCACTTTCCGTCGGAAGATGAGCAGTATCATCAGTACCAAGCGATACTGAACAGTTATTCAAACCAACGCGTTGTCATGCGAACGTTGGATATTGGTGGTGATAAACCGCTTCCATATCTGCCGATTGATGAAGACAATCCATTTTTGGGTTGGCGCGGGATCCGCTTTACTTTAGATCATCCGGATATATTTCTTATCCAGCTACGCGCGATGTTAAGAGCGAGTGCAGAAAGCGGAAACTTAAGTATCTTATTGCCAATGGTGTCAGGGGTAAAAGAGCTAGATGATGCCATTAGCTTGATTAATCAAGCTCACAGCGAAGCCGTGTTGCTTGATGATAGAATTCAGTTCCCACAAGTTGGGGTCATGATCGAAGTGCCATCAATGGTGTATTTATTGCCAACGATTGCTCACCGTGTTGATTTTGTTTCTGTCGGGACAAACGATTTAACCCAGTATTTATTAGCAGTTGATAGGAACAATTCCCGCGTCGCGGATGTCTATGAATCTATGCATCCTGCGGTACTGCTAGCGCTTAAGCAAATCCATGACGTGTGCGATAAGTATCAGGTGCCAGTGTGTATTTGTGGTGAGTTAGCTGGCGACCCATTTGGCGCTCTTCTCTTACTTGGTTTAGGGTATACCAGTTTGAGTATGAACACCTCCAACGTGGCTAAGGTGAAATATTTGATTCGTCATAGCCAACAAGAAGAATTAGAAAAATTAGCGGAGCAAGCAATGACAAAGTCCTACGGGGAGGACATTCATCAAATGATGCATGACTTCTTCATCCAACAGGGTTTTGCGGGCTTTATCCGTGCAGGTAAAAAGTAGGAAATCGTGACCGTCTCTTTATTTTTGTTATTGTTGGCGCTAGGCGCTTTTGTGGGTGTGATGGCGGGGTTACTCGGTATCGGTGGTGGTTTGATAGTTGTTCCTGCCTTGTTGTATTTGCTTCCTCTTGCTGGAATCTCTCCAGAAATGAGTATGCACATGGCCCTAGCCACTTCGTTAGCGAGTATTATTGTCACGTCAGGCTCATCGGCGATGAATCACCTTAAGCTCGGCAATGTCGATATGTTCGTCGTAAAATGGTTGATGCCAGGTGTGGTTATAGGTGGTTTTGTCGGTGCCAATATTGCTGAGTGGATCCCTACGCACTACTTGCCGAAAGTATTTGGTGTCATTGTTCTTTGCCTGTCAGTACAGATGTTCCGTTCCATTAAAGTTACGAGCAGTAAACCTATGCCGAGCAGCCCGGTGACCGTTGCGTATGGCACGGGGATTGGCGTCGTATCAAGCCTTGCTGGTATTGGTGGCGGTTCACTGTCGGTCCCATTTTTAAATAAACACGGGATAGAAATGCGTAAAGCGGTAGGTTCATCTTCCGTTTGTGGTTGCGTGATTGCTATTTCTGGTATGATCGGTTTTATCTTACATGGCTATAAAGTAGAAGGCTTGCCTTCATACAGTATTGGCTATGTTTATCTTCCCGCATTATTAGCGATTGCCATGGCCTCGATGCTCACAACAAAAGTGGGCGCAAAGCTGGCAACTAACCTTCCAACTGCGGTATTAAAAAAGATATTCGCGGTGTTCTTAATGTTTGTAGCAGCGACCATGCTGCTTTAAGTTTGTACCCAAGTCATTCTCGCTGAACCAAGCATCTAGAGGTTACTTGGGTATATTTATTTTGTTGTGATAAGAAGAGAATGATTTATGTCTCAGGGATATATTGAATTTCCCAATATTGATCCGGTTTTAATCTCTATTGGTCCTGTTTCGGTTCGTTGGTACGGTTTGATGTACCTTGTGGGCTTTATGTTCGCCCTATGGTTGGCGAACCGACGTGCGGATAAGCCGGGAAGTGGTTGGACACGAGAACAGGTTTCTGATTTGTTGTTCGCAGGCTTCCTTGGCGTGGTGATTGGTGGCCGTGTTGGCTACGTGCTTTTCTACAATTTTGAGCTCTTCCTGGCTGATCCTTTGTATCTGTTTAAAGTGTGGACCGGTGGTATGTCTTTCCACGGGGGCTTACTGGGGGTTATTACCGCGATGTTCTGGTATGCACACAAAAACGGGCGAACTTTCTTCGGTGTTGCCGACTTTATCGCGCCGCTTGTGCCATTTGGTTTGGGTATGGGGCGTTTAGGTAACTTCATGAACAGCGAATTGTGGGGCCGAGTAACAGATGTACCTTGGGCGATCGTTTTCCCAAATGGTGGTCCACTGCCGCGTCATCCATCGCAGCTTTATGAAATGGCGCTTGAAGGTATCGTACTTTTCTTCATCTTGAATTGGTTCATCAAGAAACCTCGTCCTCTAGGTTCTGTTTCAGGACTCTTTCTTGCGGGTTACGGAACCTTCCGTTTCCTAGTAGAATACGTGCGCGAACCAGACGCTCATTTGGGGTTATTCGGTGGCTTTATTTCCATGGGACAGATTCTATCCCTGCCAATGGTGGTTATCGGTGTCCTAATGATGGTTTGGGCATACAAACGTGGTCATTACAAAGACGAGTTACCACAAAAGACGAAGTAAGGTATTGGTGTGAAACAGTATTTAGATTTGTGTCAACGCATCGTTGACCAAGGTGTTTGGGTTGAAAATGAGCGTACAGGCAAGCGCTGCCTGACCGTAATCAACGCGGATTTAACCTACGATGTTGCGAACAATCAATTTCCGTTGGTAACCACACGTAAAAGTTTTTGGAAAGCGGCCGTTGCAGAGCTACTAGGGTATATTCGTGGTTACGATAATGCGGAAGATTTTCGTAAGCTGGGCACGAAAACCTGGGATGCCAATGCCAACCTAAATGATGCTTGGTTAAATAATCCATATCGTAAGGGCGAAGACGACATGGGCCGTGTCTACGGTGTCCAAGGGCGCGCATGGGCGAAGCCTGATGGCGGGCATGTTGACCAATTACGCAAGATAGTGGATGACTTAACGCGTGGTGTTGATGATCGCGGTGAAATCTTGAACTTCTACAACCCGGGTGAATTCCACATGGGGTGCTTGCGTCCTTGCATGTATAGCCACCATTTTTCATTGCTGGATGATACGCTTTACCTGAACAGTACTCAGCGTTCGTGTGATGTACCGCTTGGCTTAAACTTCAATATGGTTCAAGTTTACGTGTTCTTGGCGATCATGGCGCAAATCACGGGCAAGAAACCTGGTCAGGCATTTCATAAGATTGTGAATGCGCACATTTATGAAGATCAGCTTGAACTGATGCGTGATGTTCAGTTGAAACGTGAACCATTAAAAGCGCCGACGTTCCACATCAATCCAGAGATTAAATCTCTAGAAGATCTGGAAACATGGGTCACACTGGATGACTTTTGGGTTGAAGGATACGAGCATCACGACCCTATTCGTTACCCATTCTCAGTGTAACCAGTGTTGTTCTTCAAGATATGAAAAAAGCTCCGAATGGAGCTTTTTTGCTTTTTCGTACTTTGAAGATATTACTTGAGTGCACTGACAATATAGCGGTGAATAGGGTTGGTCTGCTTCGGTGCAGACAGTGCCGGGCTAATAAACTTGGGTTGGGTGAATATTTGTTTGCTCACTAATGAGCGGATAAGCTCAAAATATTTCAGTTCTGTTTTCCCACATAGCAACAATGAAAAGTCATTGCCCAGTTTATCGTAGGCATTTAGCACCTCTCGGAACCCTCTGAGGTACAAGTAATCCTTCGTCAAACCGCCTCCTCGATACACACGAGCAGTCGTTGTAAATGCTTGAAGGTCAGACGTTTTATACTGTTCTTTTAATAGCATGAACGTATGGCGGAAATCGCGATCCTTGATCATCGACTCTACCGCCAGGACTCGTAAGGCTAAGGTTCTTAGGCGTTTGATACTGAAATGTCCTGACAGATATTCACACAATATAGCCAGCCCTTCTTGGGTGTTTGTATTAGCTGGGCACCCTAAGCTCAGGACCTTTAGCGGTTGTTGACGACCGTTAAGCGTAGTAAGAAGGTGTACACCCATTTCATGATGTGCGAGAGCCTCTAACTCATCGGTCGTGATGTATGCTGCGTGGTTAATTTTGACTCGAGACCCCGAAACGAGTGCGTTTGCTAACATCCCATCCAACACCTGTATTTCACACTCATATCCATTACGTTGAGCAAAGTTTTGCATGAAGTGTGCTATCGCGCGGCTATCATGCTGCGGTTTGCTCTCTTCTTCCGTGGGAAGGTGTAAAATGAAATGGGCGTTGGCAATATCTTTGGCGCTCGGCTCTCCGTAATAGCGCAAGGAGTTATAAAGAAACTCTTGTGTACCGATAGTATTCACTTGATCCAATTTATCTGCGTAAGACTGAATCACATCCGCGTACAGCTTTTGTAATTGGGTGTCTTGAATATTTTCTAAAGGCAGTTCATACAGACGTCGTTTTGCGCTGTGAGTATCTAGATTGGTGGTTGAGTATTGGAAGTTAGGCTCTTGAGAGTATTTGTTCTTAATAAAGCGCTCTCTTTCCTGAGCATAATTGAGAGGATTCACGCTACTGAGGATATCAATATCAGCAACCAGTTGAGTTAGGTTTTCGTCTATTGCGAGTAGCTGATCAGAAATAGTGCCATTAAGCTGCGTCATGTTGTCGACTCCAAATGAGGTAGCCCAGCATAAGTATGCTGGTATGGCTCAAATTATCACCAGACAACGAATTTGAACAGCGTCATTAACGCAAAAAAGGCCCCACAATGTGGAGCCTAAACAATAAGCGATGGTATGTAAGTTATTGTTATGTCGTTAGGGCTAAGATCGCGCCTGGTAAAATAACGAATACAGACATTAGGTAGCCACCGACAACAGCTTTGTTCTTGATAGCCATTTCAGAAATCATCTCAGCGCCTTTCACTGGAATTTCACGTAGGAACGGAATACCAAAGATAAACAGCGTTGCCATGATATTAAATACTAGGTGTACCAGAGCGATTTGAAGCGCGAATACCGCAAACTCACCCGATACGGCTGTTGCTGCTAGTAGCGCCGTAATACAAGTACCAATGTTTGCACCTAGCGTGAATGGGTAAATATCACGAACTTTAAGAACGCCTGTACCCACAAGTGGAACCATCAAGCTAGTTGTTGTTGATGAAGATTGTACCAACACAGTCACGATTGAACCCGATACAATACCGTGAATAGGGCCACGACCAATCGCGTTTTTCAAAATTTCACGTGCGCGGCCAACCATTAGGCTCTTCATTAGCTTACCCATTACCGTAATTGCAACGAAGATTGTCGCAATACCCAAAACGATAAGCATGATGCCACCAACAGTATCACCGAATGTTGAAAGTGGCTCTTTGATTGCACCCACAACTGGTTTTGTTATTGGCTTAATGAAGTTGAATCCTTTAATGCTCATATCGCCAGTAGCAAGTAGTGGAGAAACAAGCCAATGAGAAACTTTCTCTAAAATGCCGAACATCATTTCCAACGGAAGGAAAATAGCAACAGCAAGTAAGTTGAAGAAGTCGTGAATAGTTGCGCTTGCAAATGCACGTTTGAACTCTTCTTTACAACGTACGTGACCAAGAGAAACAAGCGTATTGGTCACTGTGGTACCAATATTGGCACCCATCACCATTGGAATCGCGGTTTCTACTGGTAAGCCACCTGCAACCAAACCTACAATAATAGACGTTACAGTACTTGAGGACTGAATTAAGGCTGTTGCCACCAAGCCGATCATTAGACCTGCAACAGGGTGAGCGGCAAACTCAAATAGCACCTTAGCTTGATCGCCAGTTGCCCATTTGAAGCCACTACCAACCATAGATACTGCTAGAAGAAGCAGATACAACATGAATGCCAAGTTAGCCCAGCGTAACCAACGAGCAGTGCTCGAAATTGGCGCCACTGTTGAAGTAGCTTGGTTCATCATAATTTTCTCCGTTGACCTTTCAGTTCATTTTTCGGTCTGTAGTTGAAACTGCGGGCGATGTTAGAGAACAAATATTTCAGTAATATTACAGATTTCTTGCTGTGAGTAATTTTTATTGTTCTTTTTGATAGTGGTGTGAGTGGGGAAAAATGAAGGTTTTTAACTGTTTGAATTTAATGAATAAATTTGGCTTTCGTTTTGTGTGGTTATTGCGTTTTCTTTAGAAAGAAAATGCGCCTCAGTTCAACTTTTATGACAGTATTAATTTTATATATTCGGTAAAACTTATGTTTTTGTAATGTATTGTATGGTTTTGTCGAGTTTATTGTTTGTCTCTGTCACATTTGGTATAAAAAGCATCACTTTCTTTTCGGGACTTGATCATGTCACATCTAAACTACAACCATCTATATTATTTCTGGATGGTGTGCAAACAGGGCTCTGTAACTAAAGCGGCCGATGCGCTTTTCCTAACACCGCAAACCGTGACAGGGCAGATTAAAGCGCTTGAAGAACGCATGAAAGGAAAGTTAACCAAACGAAATGGTCGTACAGTTGAGCCAACTGAGTTAGGGCAACTTGTTTTTAAGTACGCCGACCGAATGTTTGGTTTGAGTTATGAGATGTTAGATATCGTCAATTACAGTCAGCACTCGAACATTCTGTTTGAAGTTGGCGTAGCCGATGCGTTATCTAAGCGCTTGGTCAGTAAAGTACTAATGACGACTGTCCCGGAAGATAACAGTATTCATTTACGCTGTTATGAGTCAACCCACGAATTGCTACTTGAACGACTGTCTCAGCACAAGCTGGATATGATCCTCTCGGATTGTCCCGTTGACTCAACTCAAAGCCCTGGCCTTTATAGCAAAAAGCTAGGTGAGAGCAGCATGAGCTTTTTCGCCTCTTCTGAAATTGAAAATGTGCGTTTTCCTGAGATTCTGGAACAGAAAAAACTTTTGATTCCTGCAAGCCGAACAGCAATGGGGCGTAAGGTTATTCAGTGGTTTGATCGTCAAGGTCTTCAGCCTAATGTGTTGGGAGAATTTGATGATGTCGCGTTGATGAAGGCTTTCGCACGGTACCACGATGATGTGATTTTCTTGGCGCCGACCGTATACATGTCGGAGATTGAGGACGACCGAAATCTACAGCTAATTGGTCATGTCGATGGGTTAAAAGAAGAGTACTACGTGATTTTTGCGGAACGAATGATCCAACACCCAGCGGTAAAAAATGTTTGTGATGCTGATTTCAGTCAAATGTTTGAGTAAACCCGTATCGTTGCGCAAATAAATAGATTACTATCAATAAAAATATAATTCTAAATAATACCTAAGTAACTCAAGATACTTGTTTTAGTGAGCAAAACTATTAATTATTGATGGCGCATCAATTCTCCACTTTGGTGGATAATATTGGTGTATCACTAACAACTAAATTAGAGGTTCTAATAATGAAGACTCTGGAAGTGTATCTTGATTTTCTTAGATATATAAATCAGTGCAACACAACAAGCTGGCCAGGGTTGGAATAAGTAAGTTGTAGCTAGAGGTCCAACACATGAATCTACAAGAAATGGAGCAGAACTCCGCAAAAGCCGTCGTGTTGCTCAAAGCGATGGCAAACGAGAGACGCCTACAAATCCTTTGTATGCTGCATAACCAAGAGCTGTCCGTGGGAGAGCTGTGTGCAAAGTTAGAGCTAAGCCAGTCGGCATTATCTCAGCATCTTGCTTGGCTTCGCCGTGATGAGCTAGTCACGACAAGGAAAGAAGCACAAACCGTGTACTACACATTAAAGAGTGATGAAGTGAAAGCGTTAATAAAAACACTGCATAGTCTTTATTGTGCTGAAAGCGCTTAGCGTTAATTACATATACCTAATATATCGTTCATTTTAGGCTGTGAGTCTAACTCGTTGGAATATTTGAGAGTGGCGTTAAACTTTTGATGGTAGAGTTGCTGCGCATCGACCAATTTGCTTTGTTCTCAAGTGTTTTATTGGTGCTTTCCAGTTTGAGCTTTATAAGGTAAATAAGCTGATGCCTTTGAATAGGCGTGCAGAAAAAAGAAAAGCTGGCATTGCCAGCTTTTTTATTAAGAAAATTTTGTAGATATAAAAAAACCGACACAAGGTCGGTTTTTTCTTCACTGTAAAATCAGGACTCTATTAAAGAGCTTTGATTTGTGCAGCGAAACGAGACTTATGGCGAGCTGCTTTATTCTTGTGAATAAGGCCTTTAGTTGCCATGCGGTCTAGGATAGGTGTAACTACAGCGAATGCAGCAGTTGCAGCTTCTTTGTCGCCTGCTTCGATAGCAGCAACAGTTTTCTTCATGTAAGTACGCATCATTGAGCGACGGCTAGCATTGTGCTGACGACGTTTCTCAGCTTGGATAGCGCGCTTCTTAGCAGATTTACTATTTGCCAAGGGTCTAACTCCCAAAAACTTAGTTCTGTGACAATTTAAGGGCGAGGAATATCCCTCATTTGCGCTTAAATGTCAAATGATTTGTGCAAAAACCGATCTAAGCCAAAACAAATTTTGGTAAGAGAGGTTATCGCGGTTAAGATGGCGGGGATTCTAACAGCATTTTTATACCAATGCTAATAATTATCCGCGAAAGGCACACTTATTCCTTACAACCCGCGGATAGATTTTTGACGTCTATTTACAGCACCTGTCAGAGAAACAGTATAGGGTTAGCTGTCTTATGGTGATATTCCGAGGTTACAGTGAGTAAACGACTACTCAAGTCTGGCATGATCGTCAGTGCTATGACATTTATTTCCCGCGTTCTTGGCCTAGTTCGTGATGTTGTAGTGGCAAATTTAATGGGGGCAGGAGCAAGCGCAGACGTCTTTTTCTTCGCCAATAAAATTCCTAATTTTTTACGACGTTTGTTTGCTGAAGGTGCTTTTTCCCAAGCGTTTGTACCTGTTTTAACGGAAAGCCATGCTCAAGGCGACATGGATAAAACTCGGGAGCTCATTGCTCGCGCGGCGGGTACGTTAGGGGTGATAGTCTCGATTGTTACCATTTTAGGTGTCCTAGGCTCCGGCGTGGTCACTGCTGTGTTTGGTTTTGGTTGGTTCCTTGACTGGATGCATGGTGGCCCGGCTGCAGCAAAGTTTGAGCTTGCTAGCGTGATGCTCAAAATCACCTTTCCCTATTTATGGTTCATTACCTTTGTCGCTCTATCGGGCGCTATCCTCAATACATTAGGTAAATTTGCTGTCTCCTCCTTTACCCCTGTTTTCCTCAATGTGATGATTATTTTGGCGGCGTGGTTTATCTCGCCGCAAATGGAAATGCCAGAAATAGGGCTTTCCATTGGTGTTTTCTTAGGTGGTTTGGTCCAGTTCTTATTCCAAATTCCCTTCCTTATTAAAGCAGGTGTCATGGTTAAGCCAAAATGGGGCTGGCGCGATCCGGGTGTAGTGAAAATCCGCACTTTGATGATCCCCGCTTTATTTGGTGTATCGGTCAGTCAGATTAACCTGTTGTTTGATACGTTCATCGCCAGTTTTTTGCAAACCGGTTCGATTAGCTGGCTATATTACTCAGACCGCTTATTGGAATTTCCTTTAGGTCTGTTTGGTATTGCGATTGCGACTGTGATTTTACCCGCGCTTTCACGTAAACACGTTGACGCACAAAGTGAAGGCTTCGCGCAAACCATGGATTGGGGGGTGCGCATGGTGATCTTGCTTGGCCTTCCTGCAATGCTTGGTCTGATGGTACTGGCAAAACCTATGCTGATGGTTCTGTTTATGCGAGGTGAATTTTCTCCTCAAGACGTACATCAAGCATCATTGTCGCTTTTTGCCTACGCTTCAGGTTTGTTGAACTTCATGCTGATTAAGGTGCTCGCGCCAGGTTATTACTCGCGTCAAGATACTAAAACGCCAGTAAAGTACGGCATCATTGCGATGGTGACCAACATGGTATTTAACGCAATTTTTGCGTACTTTTATGGTTACGTTGGTTTGGCTATCGCGACGGCACTTTCGGCGTTTGTGAATATGGCATTGCTGTATCGTGGTCTACATATCGCAGGGGTATACCAAATCACCAAACGAACCGTCTTCTTTATTATACGTTTGGTTATTGCAGGTGCGGCGATGGTGGCTGCGATCTTATGGCAATTGGAAGACATGTCAGTGTGGCTAGATTGGAGCTTTGCTCACCGCAGCGGTGTACTAGGAATGTTGATCGGTCTAGGAGCCGTGGTTTACCTAGTAGTTCTATTTTTAACTGGTGCACGCTTAAAAGACCTAAAAGCTGGGACAGACTAAGGGTGATTAGTATATAATCCGTCAGTTTCACACAGTGTAAAGTAAAAACAGAGGCAGAAAGCAGTATCCAATGGAACTGATTAGAGGCATTCACAATATCACCCCGCGACATCATGGTTGCGTGCTGACTATTGGCAATTTCGATGGTGTCCATAAAGGCCATCAACAAGTATTGCAGCAAGTGTCTGAGCAAGCGGACAGGCTATCATTGCCTTCTGTTGTGATGACCTTTGAACCTCAGCCGATGGAGCTGTTTGCCAAAGATAAGGCACCTGCACGGTTGACGCGATTACGCGATAAGTTCGTGCAATTGAGTAAGCTCGATATTGATCGCTTGCTCTGCGTCAATTTCAATCGTCATTTTGCAAGTTTAACCGCGGAAGAATTTATCCGTGACTTGTTGGTCGAGCGTTTGGGTGTTAAGTTTCTTGTCGTTGGTGATGATTTCTGCTTTGGCAAAGGCCGTACAGGTAACTTTGCAATGCTGCAGGAAGCGGGGGAAAAGTACGGTTTTGATGTCGTGAGTACCCAGAGCTTTTGTTTACAACAATTACGTGTCAGCAGTACGGCTATCCGTCAAGCGCTGGCGCGTGACGATTTGCATTCCGCGCAACAGATGCTGGGAAGAAACTACAGCATCAGCGGTCGTGTTTCTCACGGAAGAAAGCTGGGAAGAACGATAGGTTTTCCTACTGCGAATATTCCTTTGAAACGCTGTGTTTCTCCGGTTTCCGGAGTCTATGTTGTTCAAGCGCTTGGCTTAGGAAATAAGCCAATTGGCGGTGTCGCTAATATTGGTCAAAGACCGACTGTCAATGGCGTTCGCCAGCAGTTAGAAGTACACTTATTCGACTTTCATGCCAATTTATATGGCAAGCAACTAGAAGTGGAACTTTTGCATAAACTTCGAGATGAGCAAAAGTTTGAGTCGTTTGAAGCACTTAAACAACAAATCGAATTGGATGCTGAAGCAGCAAGGGTGTGGCTGCGTCAGCTTAAGCGTTGAGCGGTTTATTCCACCGTTCAACATAATGTCTAATTTTCGCCCAATATAACGGAATTAAGAATCGATGAGTGAGTATAAAGATACCCTGAACTTACCTGAAACAGGGTTTCCAATGCGCGGCAACCTGGCCAATCGTGAGCCAGAAATGCTTAAGCGTTGGTACAAAGAAGATCTTTACGGTGAAATCCGTAAAGCTAAGAAAGGCAAAAAGTCATTCGTATTGCACGATGGCCCTCCTTACGCAAATGGTGACATTCATATTGGTCACGCACTAAACAAGATTCTTAAAGACATTATTATTAAATCCAAAACACTTTCAGGTTTTGACGCACCTTACATTCCTGGTTGGGACTGCCACGGTCTACCTATTGAATTAATGGTAGAGAAAAAAGTAGGCAAGCCAGGCCAAAAAGTGACGGCAGCAGAATTCCGCGAGAAATGTCGCGAATACGCTGCAGGTCAGGTTGAAGGTCAGAAAGAGAGCTTCAAACGCCTTGGTATCATGGGTGAGTGGGACAAGCCATACCGCACTATGGATTTCGCAACTGAAGCGAACATTATTCGTGCTCTTGGTAAGATCGCAAGCAATGGTCACCTGCTAAAAGGTTTCAAACCTGTTCACTGGTGTACAGACTGTGGTTCTGCTCTTGCTGAAGCGGAAGTAGAATACAAAGATAAAGTATCGCCATCTATCGACGTTCGTTTTAAAGCGGCTGACGAAGCGGCACTGTTGTCTAAGTTTGAGCTGACTGAAGGCCATGAAGGTAAAGGCGATATCTCTATTGTCATCTGGACGACAACTCCTTGGACGCTTCCTGCGAACCGTGCTGTGTGTCTACGTGATGACCTTGAGTATGTACTTATCCAAGTTGAAGGCGAGCAACCTGAACGTATCATCGTTGCTGCTGAGCTGGCGAAAGACGTAATGGACCGTGCTGGTATCGAGCATTTCCATAACCTTGGTTTTGCGAAAGGTGCGGATCTAGAGCTTTCTCAGTTCCAACACCCATTCTACGATTTCACTGTACCGGCGATCCTAGGTGATCACGTTACGACTGATTCAGGTACTGGTGTTGTTCACACTGCACCTGGTCACGGTCAAGAAGACTTCGCGGTTGGTAACAAGTACAACCTAGAAGTAGCAAACCCAGTTGGTTCAAACGGTGTTTACCTACCAGATACAGAGCTATTTGCTGGTCAGCACGTATTTAAAGCGAACGATGCGGTAGTAGAAGTACTGAAAGAAAAAGGTGCACTACTACACCACCACGCTTACGAGCACAGCTACCCACACTGTTGGCGTCATAAGACTCCAATCATCTTCCGTGCTACGCCTCAATGGTTCGTATCTATGGACCAAGCTGGCCTACGTGCTAAAGCACTAGAGTCAATCAAGAACGTAGAGTGGATGCCTGAGTGGGGTCAAAGCCGCATCGAAGGTATGATCGAAGGTCGCCCTGAGTGGTGTATCTCTCGTCAACGTACTTGGGGTGTGCCAATTGCTCTGTTTGTTCATAAAGAAACAGCAGAACTTCATCCAAACACGCTAGAGCTGATCGAGAAAGTCGCTAAGCTGGTTGAAGAGAAAGGCATCCAAGCATGGTGGGATGTAGATGCCGCTGAACTACTAGGTGCTGACGCTGACCAATACGAAAAAGTACTAGATACGCTAGACGTATGGTTCGATTCAGGTGTCACTCACTTCTCCGTTGTTGATGCTCGTGAAGAGTACAACGGCAACAGTGCAGACCTATACCTAGAAGGTTCTGACCAACACCGTGGTTGGTTCCAGTCTTCTCTAATTTCATCTATCGCGATGAAAGACGAAGCGCCTTACAAACAAGTACTGACACACGGTTTCGTGGTTGATGGTCAGGGTCGTAAGATGTCTAAATCTATCGGTAACGTGGTTGCGCCAAAAGACGTAACTAACAAGCTAGGTGCTGACATTCTTCGTCTATGGGTTGCTTCAACAGACTACACTGGTGAAGTTGCGGTTTCTGATGAAATCCTAAAACGTAGCGCAGATGCTTACCGTCGTATCCGTAACACAGCGCGTTTCTTCCTTGCCAACCTAAGCGGCTTCAACCCTGAAACAGACATCGTTCCTGTTGAAGAGATGGTTGCGCTAGATCGCTGGGCAGTTGGTCGTGCGCTAGCAGCACAAGAAGAGATTGTTAAAGCATACGAAGAGTACAACACACACGGTGTGACTCAGCGTCTAATGCAATTCTGTTCGATCGAAATGGGCTCTTTCTACCTAGACGTAATTAAAGACCGTCAGTACACAGCAAAACGTGGCGGCAACGCTCAACGTAGCTGTCAGACTGCACTTTACTACATCGTAGAAGCGCTAGTTCGTTGGATGGCGCCAATCATGTCGTTCACTGCAGATGAAATCTGGAACGAAATGCCAGGCGAGCGCGACAAGTTCGTATTCACTGGTGAGTGGTTCGACGGTCTATTCGGCCTTGCTGAAGGTGAAGAGCTGAACAATGAATTCTGGGCTGAGATCCAAGCGGTTCGTGGTGCAGTAAACAAACTTCTAGAAGATGCGCGTAAAGAGAAAACCATCGGTGGTGCACTACAAGCTGAAGTGACTCTATTTGCTGATGACGCTTTAGCGGCGAAGATCAACAAACTTGAAGATGAACTGCGCTTTGTTCTACTAACCTCTGCGGCGAAAGTTAAGCCTCTAGGTGAGAAGACTGATGCAGCACAAGCCACGGATATCGAAGGCTTGTTTGTTGAAGTAGCAGCAGCTGAAGGCGAGAAGTGTGATCGTTGTTGGCACCACACGCCAGACGTAGGCACAATTGAAGGTCACGAGAAAATCTGTGGTCGTTGTGTGTCTAACGTAGAAGGCGAAGGTGAAGTACGTAAATTCGCGTAATTGCCTAGAACGACTGAACTTTTTTTAAAATTAACAGCCCCAGTATTTACTGGGGCTGTTTGTAGGTAAAGTAATGAGTGAAAAAGCACTGTCTTTAAAGCAATCTGGTATTCGCTGGTTATGGTTAGCGGTGGTTATCTTTTTAGCTGATATTGGCATTAAGTATGTTGTAATGAACAACATGGGATATGGCTGGGCAAACCGCATAGAAATTTTGCCATTCTTTAATCTTTTGTACGTGCATAACTATGGTGCTGCTTTTAGCTTTTTGAGTGATCAAGCGGGCTGGCAACGTTGGTTATTTACAGGTATTGCTTTTATCGTTACAGGTCTTTTGACTTACTGGATGAGCAAACTACCAGCGAAAGAGAAATGGAATAATATTGCTTATGCCATGATTATTGGTGGCGCAGTAGGCAATGTATTCGACCGAGTAATACATGGGTTTGTCGTAGATTATTTGGACTTTTTCTGGGGTAATTATCACTGGCCAGCGTTCAACCTTGCAGACATGACGATCTGTATTGGTGCCGCGATGATTATTCTTGACGGCTTTCGAAAGAAAGACGAGGCGAAAGCCTAAGTAGTGGCAGTGTATATTGCGAAAAGTTGAATAACCCTAAGCGTCGCCCGTTGATTCGGGCGACGCTTTTTATTATGTTGGAGCGCCAATCAGCACATCAATGTATAAAAAGACCAAGCTGACAGCGTAATAACCCAAGAACAAGGAAGCAGTAACGTGACAACAATAACCAATGAATCTGTAGTAACCCTCCACTTTACGATTAAAATGAAAGACGGATCGGTTGCGGATAGTACTCATAACATGGGTAAACCAGCGAAATTTGTTATGGGTGATGGCAGCTTGAGTGAAAACTTTGAGCAGTGCTTGATAGGCTTAGAAACAGGCGCCCAAAAAGCGATTGAGTTAAAAGCAGAAGACGCGTTTGGCATGCCAAACCCAGACCATGTACACCATATGGATCGCACTAAGTTTGTAGGTGATGCAGAAGTAGAAGTGGGTACAATCATGGCGTTCAGTGGTCCTGATGGCATGGAAATCCCGGGCATTATTACAGAGATTGCTGGCGATTCAGTCACTGTGGACTTCAACCATCCTCTAGCGGGACAAGACGTGACTTTCGAAGTTGAAATTTTGTCAGTAGAATAGCGAACCCAATAAAGATAATTTCCATGAGCAATGAAATGAAAATCCTATTAGCTAACCCACGCGGCTTTTGTGCTGGTGTAGACCGTGCGATTAGCATCGTAGAGCGTGCGCTAGAGATGTATCAGCCACCGATTTATGTTCGTCATGAGGTGGTGCATAACCGTTTTGTAGTTGAAGGGCTAAAACAACGTGGCGCTGTCTTCGTTGAAGAGCTGCATGAAGTGCCAGACAACAACATTGTGATTTTTTCTGCTCATGGTGTATCGCAGGCGGTTCGTCAGGAAGCCAAGCAGCGAGATTTGACGGTATTTGACGCGACGTGCCCGTTGGTAACCAAAGTTCATATGGAAGTAGCGCGAGCAAGCCGCCGCAATATGGAAGTGGTTCTGATTGGTCACGCAGGTCACCCTGAAGTGGAAGGCACAATGGGGCAGTACGCGAGTGAAACCGGTGGTATGTACTTGGTTGAAACTCCAGCCGATGTTGAGAAACTGAAGTCGATTGTGAAAGATCCATCTGATCTTCATTACGTAAGCCAAACGACACTTTCTGTAGATGAAACTGCCGATGTTATCGAAGAACTACGCCGCGTCTTCCCAGATATCCAAGGACCACGTAAAGACGATATCTGTTACGCGACACAAAACCGCCAAGATGCCGTACGTGAATTAGCGGGTGACGTAGATGTGATGGTTGTGGTGGGTTCTAGAAACTCATCAAACTCTACACGCCTTAAAGAGCTAGCTGAAAAGCTAGGGACACCAGGTTACTTAACCGACTGTCCGGAAGATATCAAACCTGAATGGTTCGAAGGCAAAACGAAAGTAGGTGTGACTGCGGGGGCATCTGCTCCGGAAGAGCTCGTTAATCAGATTCTAGAGCGAATCAAAGAACTCGTCGGTGCCGAAGCGGTCGATGAAGTGCTTGGTCGTGAAGAGAATATGTTCTTTGAAGTACCCAAAGAACTGCAAATCAAGCAAGTGGATTAATCTCCATTTATCGAATATTCAAAAGGCGACCAGTGGGTCGCCTTTTTTACATCTCTCTCAGTTCATTTAGGTAATCACGAATTTGGTCTTTCCCTAAACCATCGATAATCATATCGGACATCTTCGTGATTCTTCGCTCAAGCGACTGAGCAACCCTTTCGCAATGTGCGTACACCTCTTCATCAGAACCTTCAGTCGGAAAGGCATCGACTTGCCAGTTTACTCGAACGCCACCCGCAAGCCACTGAGGAGCTGCCTCTTGATGTAAAGAGTCACAGAGAATAATAACGATGTCAGGAAGAAACTGAGTTCGCTCTTCCCATGAGTGGGTGTGGATATGTGGAATGGGAAGTTGGTGGTCATCTAAATATTTTTGCACCACCGGGTGAACTTTGCCTGTGGGATGAGAGCCACCGCTGGCGACACTAAAATCTGCTGGCAGGATATGGGTTGCGATCGACTCAGCGAGCACACTTCGTCCAGCATTGTGCTTACATATGAACAAAACTTTATACATCATCGCCTCGTCTTTTCGGAGCGTCTTATTTATACGCTAGCGGAAACTCAGCGGTGATGTGTGAACTTTTTGTGTTAGTGGCTAATGCCCAGCATCTCTTTGAGCACTTTAAGGTAGCGGCGGCTTACTGGTATCTCAAAGCCAGTTTTGGTGATGATTTCTGCTAATCCGTTTTCGAGTAATTTGATTTCGCTGATGGCCTTAATACTGACTAAGTATTGGCGATGACAGCGTACCAGTGGGGTTTTCTCTTCTAGGGTTTTTAATGTCAGTTGAGTGCTCGCGGCTTGGCTGGTGGAGCGTACATGCACGCCGCTGATATCACTGTAAGCACATTCTACCGTGTCGGTGGCCATGATCACGATACGGTTGTGCCCGATGCACGGAATCTGATCTAAAGTATCGGGCGTAATAGCAGACAGTTGTTGAGTTAGGGCGGATTGACTAATGACTTTATTTAGCCGTTTGACCGTTTTGGTTAAACGGCATGGGTCGACAGGTTTGAGCAAGTAATCAAAGGCGTTGTCTTCAAACGCTTGAATTGCATACTGGTCGTAAGCCGTGACAAAAACCACATAAGGCATGGTTTCTGGATCAAGCATTCCAAGTAGTTCAATCCCAGTGACTTGAGGCATTTGGATATCGAGAAACACCACATCAGGTTTGAGCTCATTGATTTTTTTTAGACCAAGGATCGCGTTTGAGGCATTGCCCACCACTTCAACTTGGCCTGTTTCATCCAATAACTCTGTCAGCTCTTCACGAGCAAACTGTTCATCATCAATGACGAGTGCGGTTAACATCCAACATTACCTTTATTGCTTCTGCGTGCTTTTATGATTTTGGGGGAATGATAAAGCTCATTTTAGTAAATTGATGTGGCTCGCACGTAATTTTTAGCGATGCATCACGCCCAAATTGATTAGTGAGACGTTTGTCGACAATTTCCAAACCTAGCCCGGAGTGGTTTTCTTTTGGCGGTTCAAAACTGCCTGCATTGTCTTCGACAGTAATCAAATGACCTTGTGGGTGTGCTTCGCTGTATATATGAACTTTACCACCTTCAAGCATGTTTGAAATGCCGTGCTTAATGGCATTCTCAACCAAAGGCTGGAGTGTAAAGCTTGGCAATTTGATGTCCAGCAATTCAGGCTGAATATCGATTTCAACCTCTAAGCGGTCCGTAAAGCGGGCTTTCTCGATGCTCAAGTAAGAGTTCACATGTGCTAGCTCTTCTTTTAGCGTCACGGTATTAATGTTTTGCTTTAAATTGCTACGGAAAAAGTGCGATAAATTTTGGATTAACTCACGTGCTTTATCAGGATCACGACGAGTAATCGCACTAATGGTATTGAGTGCATTAAACAAAAAATGTGGATTCACCTGAGCGTGAAGCAGTTTGATTTCTGCTTGAGCGAGTAAGGCTTGTTGTTGTTGGTAGTCGCCATACAAGATTTGGCTAGAGAGAAGCTGAGCTATCCCTTCCGCCATTGACATGTTGGCCGTAGAGAACAATTTACGCTTCGGTTCATAGAGCTTAATGGTACCAATGACCTCTTTTCCCGCACGCAGTGGGATGATCAGCGCGGAGCCAAGTTTGCAGTCTTTTGCGATGGAACATTGGTATGGACGTTCTGCGCCATCAAGATAAATGATGTCGTTTTTCTCCATGGAGTCTAATGTGCTTTGCGATGAAATCGGCGTGTTCGGTTTATGGTGATCATCGCCAATGCCCACAAACGCCAAGATTTTTTCTTGGTCGGTAATCGCTACAGCGCCCACTTTGGTTTCTTCATAAATAATACGCGCGATTTTCTCAGCGTTTTCGGTGTTGAAGCCGTTGCTTAGAATTCCCACTGAGCGATCAGCAATGGTGAGTGCTCGACGCGAAAACGTCGCAGAAAACTTTTCAAAGATCGCTTTTCTGTCTTGCAGGATACTCATGAACAATGCCGCACCAAATGAGTTCGCGATGATCATAGGCGCTGCAATAGCGGACACCAGTTCATAGGCTTGATCAAAAGGTTTCGCGACGGCGAGCAGCAAAATCATTTGCACCACTTCTGCAACAAACGTGACGCTGAATACAACGCTTGGATTAAACAGCAATGCGCCTTTATTTCGCTTGATAAGGTAAACGTGGAGCAAGCCACCAATTACGCCCTCGGCGGTGGTTGAAATTGCACAGGCTAGGTCAGTAAAGCCACCAAGAGAGTATCGATGGATGCCACCAGTAAATCCGACGGCGAAACCTACCACTGGGCCACCAAACAGCCCGCCCATGACCGCGCCGATCGCGCGAGTATTGGCAATAGCGTCGTTGATATGCAGACCGAAATAGGTGCCGAGAATACAAAAGCCAGAGAAGAGTACGTAACAAATTAGGCGGTGGCTTAAGCGCGAAGAAATACTCAGCAAAGGTAAGATGATTGGCGTTTTACTTAGCATGTAAGCCAAAACTAAGTACACACACATCTGTTGTAAAAGGGAAACGACCAGTTCCATAGTGAACCTAACCTAGAATCAATGTTGTTATTGTATACCTAAGTCACCTCAAGATACTTGGCTCAGATAAATAAAGACACCTAAATACATGGCGCTGCGCTCCGAGTTCTGAATCTTAAAGTAACTTGGGTATAAAACAAAAAGAGCCTGCAATTGGCAGGCTCTTATCTTAGTCACTTGGATGTGACGAGTATTACGCTGTTTCTGATACGGCTTGTGGTTTCTCTTCGTTAGCCAGTTCAGTTTCACCTTTACCCTTAGAGGTTTTGATAACGTAACCAGTCACTGCTAGGGCAAACACAATACCGACGATAGTTGATAGTTGCATTGGCAGGCCAAAACCTAGCGAGCTGTTGTTTAAGATGAACGTGACACATACCGTGGTCATGAAGATAGCAGGGATAGTGGTAATCCAGTGCAGCTTGTTGTGACGTAGTAGGTAAGCGGACGCAGTCCAAAGCATCATTACTGCTGTTGTTTGGTTAGCAAAACCGAAGTAGCGCCAGATAATGCCGAAGTCTACTTGAGTTAAGATACCGCCGATAACGAACAGTGGAAGTGCCATCAGTAGGCGGTTACGTAGCGTCTTTTGTTCCATGTTGAAGTATTCAGCAAGGATCAGACGGCTTGAACGGAATGCTGTATCGCCAGACGTAATTGGTAGGATAACCACACCTAGGAACGCAAGGATACCACCGAACACACCAAGCAGACCAAATGATGCGCTGTATACCACGTTACCAGGACCACCGTTTTTCACAGCTTCTGATAGAGCGTCTAGAGAGCCGAAGAAAGACAGAGCGATAGCACACCAAATTAGCGCGATAACACCTTCACCAATCATTGCACCGTAGAAGACGAAACGACCGTTTTTCTCATTTTCCATACAACGCGCCATCAGTGGAGACTGAGTCGCGTGGAAGCCAGAGATAGCACCACATGCGATAGTGATGAACAGTGCTGGCCATAGTGGCATATCATTTGGGTTAAGGTTCGAGAACATGTCTGAAACTTGGAAGTCACCCATTACTGTGTGTTCGCTAGAAAACGCAACGGCTGTCATTAGACCAACAGACATAAAGATAAGTAGAGCGCCAAACAGTGGGTAGAAGCGGCCAATGATTTTATCGACAGGAACAATCGTCGCAATGATGTAGTAAGCGAAGATAGCGATAACCATTGTAGTCATGCTTACGCTCAAGCTTGTTTGATCATTGATGAGGTTAGTAATCATGCCTGCAGGAGCAGAAACGAACACTACGCCAACAAGAAGCAGTAGGACAATGGCAAAAATATTCATAAAGTGTTTTGCGCCATTACCTAGGTAGCGACCTGTGATAGTAGGTACAGATGCGCCGCCGTTACGCACTGAAAGCATGCCTGAGAAGTAATCGTGTACTGCGCCAGCAAAAATACAACCGACAACAATCCAAAGCATTGCCGCTGGACCGTATAGTGCACCCATGATTGGGCCGAAAATTGGACCAACACCAGCGATGTTAAGTAGCTGAACTAGATAAACTTTCTTTGTTGACATTGGAACGAAGTCAACACCGTCCGATTTGGTGTGAGCAGGCGTTTGGCGTTTTTCATTGATGCCGAAAATCTTCTCGACGAAAGCGCCGTAGATGAAGTATCCGCCGATTAGGGCTGCGACACAGGTTAGAAACCACATCATAGCAATTGTCCTTGGTCTTAGTTGGGTAGGGTAATTTTTTAATCTCAGGATGCATGTTATGCGTCACTTGTGTTAAATGCATTCGGTTAGTAGATGAGTGGTCGAATAGAGCACTGAGTGGTCGATATACTGCTTGAGCGGTTTTTAAAATTGGCGAACGGTTGATTGCAGTAGTGAGCGGTTGATTCGAGGCGTCAGTGGCTTAATCTGCAAGCTAAGCGGCAAACGCCAATAATTAGTGGTAAGCTTATTTTTGAAAACAATTACTTAAGGAAGAACCATGAAAAAGGCAACGTTAGGTTTGGCGCTGGCTTTACTTGCAGGATGCGCTGCAACGATGGAAGATCTTGCCAAGTCAGGAGATTGGCATCAGATCGGATATCAAGATGGTGTAGCCGGGCATACATCACGCACGATGAGCGAGCTGCGTGAGTTGGGTAGCGTTAAGCAAAGTGACTACGACCAAGGTTATTTAGAGGGTCTACGTGAATACTGTAACCCTGCTTTTGCGTATCAAATGGGGTTATCTGGTCAGTATTATGAAGGGGTTTGTGAGGGTACTGAGCAAGCACAAAAATTCCGTATGGAATGGCAGCGTGGCTGGAATGAGTACTCAAATTAATAGTCAATAAAGCCGTTGTGATACCGTCCGCATAACATAATTGTGGCAAAATTCGACTTATTAAACTATGTTCATATTGCTTGATAGTGAGCACAGAAAAAAGGAATCACATTATGTCAACGCAAATGGCTGGTGGCTGGAGTCCATTTAATGAACTCAAAGCAGAGGATAAAGAAGTATTTGCTAAAGGTATCGAGGGGTTTGTCGGCGTCAAATACTCCCCTTTGGTTGTGGCTACTCAAGTCGTAGCCGGACAAAACTATGCGTTTTTCTGTAATGCAGAAGTTGTCTACCCTGGAGCACAACCATACCCAGCAATGGTTCATATGTTCAGCGACCTTGAAGGTAAAGTCGGTATTACTCACATTGAACGATTGAACTACTAAATTAAGCCATAAAAGGCGCCTGACTTTTAAATAAGTGAGGCGCTTTATTGATTAAGGTTGATTCGCTTGATCGATCACGACTTGTCTTAAATATCCTTGTTTGGCTTTCAGTTGCTCAGTCGCGCTTTCTTTATCCAACCCGGTTAAAATCATCAAAATCGCTAACTTGGCGTCGTAGTCCGTTTCTTTGAGCGCAGTTTTAGCCTCTTGGTTAGTACAATCTGTTGCTTGCATAACAATACGAGCCGCTCTTGCAACTAGCTTTGCATTCGTCGCTTTCACATCTACCATTAAGTTCTGATAACTTTTGCCTAGGCGAATCATGCTTGCGGTAGTGAGCATGTTCAGGACGAGCTTTTGTGCCGTACCTGATTTTAAGCGAGTGGATCCCGTTAATGCTTCAGGTCCAACAACGGGGCTGATCGCAATATCGGCAATATCGGCAATCGGAGAGTCAGGGTTACAAGATAGTGCTACAGTGGTGGCACCAAGTTCGTTCGCATACTCTAAGCCACCAATCACGTACGGTGTCCGTCCACTTGCCGCAATACCAACGACGACATCGCGTTGTGTTAGCGCATTCTCTTTAAGATCTTGCTCGCCTAGTGCAGGATCGTCCTCTGCCCCTTCTTTCGCGCGGAACATTGCCTCTTTTCCACCCGCAATAATACCAACGACCATCTCTGGATCCGTGCCAAAAGTTGGTGGGCATTCTGAAGCGTCCAAGACGCCGAGCCGACCACTGGTGCCCGCACCGATGTAAAACAACCGACCTCCGATCTTAAATGCTTTCGTGATCTTATCAACGGCTTGAGCGATCTCAGGCAACACTTTTTCAACGGCAAGAGGAACGAGTTTGTCCTGTTGGTTGATGCGTTGAACAATATCTAGAGAAGGCAGCAAGTCGATGTCCATGGTGTCTGGATTTCGCCCTTCAGATACCAGATGGGATAAAGCTGCGATAAGTGCATCGTTCGTCATAATGAATTAAGCCTTTTTGTTTAGGATCTATTGCCCTTAATTTTTTGAATAGAGTACACCCAGTGAAGCGAGACGACTTGCCCCCGTAACTTCCGGTAAGTTGCTAGGGAGGCTATGAATATAGCGCTGCGCAAGCCAAGCAAATGCCATGGCTTCCATGTAGTCACCATCAACGCCTTTTTCTGCCGTTGTCGCAACGTGCCATTGTGGCAATAACTTAGTCAATCGCTGCATTAAAAGTGGGTTTCTTGCTCCACCGCCACAGACCAATAGTTGAGGCGTGATGCCATGAGAAAACTTGTCGACTTCGTTAGCAATGGTAATCGCAGAGTATTCGCAGAGTGTACGCTGTACGTCTTCGGTCGGTAAATTGTAATGAGCCAGTTGCTGATGCAGCCAGTCAATATTGAACAGTTCTCGCCCGGTACTTTTAGGTGCTGGCATGGCGAGGTAAGCTTCTTTAAGTAATTGAGTCAACAAAGTAGCGTTTACCGTTCCTTTCAGTGCAAATTGTGCATCTTTGTCGAAGCTTTGCCCAGTGTGCAGCGCACACCACGCGTCCATCAACATGTTGCCCGGACCTGTGTCATAGCCAATGACTGGTTGCTCGGGATGCAGTACAGATATGTTGGCAATGCCACCGATGTTCAGCACGACGGTGGTGGAATCTTGCATGGCAAAGATACTTTTATGAAAAGCGGGAACCAGCGGTGCACCTTGACCACCTAGCGCCATATCTTTACGTCGAAAATCTGCAACCGTATCAATCCCTGTTTTCACTGCGATGATGTTGGCATCACCCAACTGAGTGGTAAAGGGTAACTCTCCAGTAGGTTGGTGGAATACCGTTTGGCCGTGATTACCAATCGCACGAATTTGTTCCGCGACGTAGCCAGACTTATTGAGCAGTTGTAAAACGGCGTCAGCGAAGAGGTGGCCAAGTCGGTGATCCAATTCACCTATGGCTTTTAAATTTGTGGCTTGACCGGTACAAACAGATAACAGCATTTCTTTCAGTGCTGTGGGCATTGGGTAATCGTCGTGCGCAACCAGACGAACGTGCTCATCACTTATTTCAACCAGAGCGGTATCAACGCCGTCCATACTCGTTCCAGACATCACACCAATGTACAGTTCGTTAAATTTCATAGCCGATCTCGTCAATTCTTCATTCACTTATTGTAAAGCAAATCTGAAGCGAATAACCTCATCGAATACGAGATATTCAGCCGATTTTGAGGAGAAAACATGGGACCGTTATGGGTTGACGTTGCGGGGTATGAACTGACCGCTGAAGACAAAGAAATCTTGGAGCATCCTACGGTTGGTGGCTTAATTCTATTTGCTCGCAACTATCATGATAGCGAACAGCTTCAAGCACTTACTCAATCCATCCGAAAGGCGGCTAAGCGCCCGTTTTTGATCGGTGTGGATCAAGAAGGCGGCCGAGTGCAGCGCTTTCGTGAAGGTTTCTCATTAATTCCTGCTGCTGATGAGTACGCTAAACATCAAAATGGTGAAGAGCTTGCTCGTATGGGCGGTTGGTTAATGGCAGCAGAGCTGATTGCCCATGATATTGATTTAAGCTTTGCCCCGGTACTTGACCAAGGCCATCAATGTAAAGCGATCGGTAACCGTGCATTCGGTGAAGATGCCGATACCATTCTTCGCTATAGCACTGCTTATATGCAAGGAATGAAGAGTGTTGGCATGGCAACGACAGGCAAGCACTTCCCTGGACATGGTGGCGTGATTGCAGACTCACACTTAGAAACACCATACGACGAGCGCAGTGATATTTTTGAACAAGATATGGCGATCTTCAAAGCGCAAATTGATGCCGGTATTTTAGATGCCATGATGCCTGCTCACGTGATTTTCCCACATTATGATGCTCAACCAGCCAGCGGTTCTGAATACTGGTTAAAACAGGTCCTGCGTCAGCAATTGGGTTTTAAAGGGTTGGTTTTTTCGGATGACTTGACCATGGAAGGCGCTGCGATTATGGGCAGCCCAGCCGAGCGAGGTGCTCAAGCATTGAGAGCTGGCTGCGATATGTTGTTAATGTGTAATAAACGAGAAGCGCACGTTGAAGTATTAGACAACTTACCGGTTTCAACCGTGCCACTCGCGGATGGATTACTAAAAAAACAGTCATTTTCTCCAAGCGAACTTAAGCTATCTCAAGAGTGGAAAGCGGCGAGTGAAGCGATGAAACGCTTGACTAGCTAAACCTCTTGTAAAAGATTCAAAACAGCGATGAGAAGCCAAAGTTAATTATACTTTGGCTTTTTATTTGGCTGTAAACATAAATTTACACTAAATGTTTTTTATTCTGTACGCTTGTTTTTCTTTTTTAGCCTGTTATCTTGTCGTTAAAGCTTAGTTGTCTCACCAAAGTTTTGGTTGGGTGTAAAAATAAATATACAGGTTAGAGTTATGCAGAAAAGTGAGTTGAGCAATATTAATATTATAGAAGAACAGGTTCTTATTACTCCGGAGGAACTAAAAACCAAGCTTCCTTTGAGTGAAAAAGCACGTCGCTTTATTCAAGAGTCTCGTCAAACTATCGCTAATATTATTCACAAGAAGGATCACCGCCTGCTTGTTGTATGCGGTCCATGTTCTATCCACGACGTGGAAGCGGCGAAGGATTACGCAAAGCGACTTAAAGCACTCTCTGAACAACTAAGTGACCAACTGTATATTGTTATGCGTGTTTACTTTGAGAAGCCGCGCACCACGGTCGGCTGGAAAGGCCTGATCAATGACCCACACCTAGACGGCAGTTTCGATATTGAGCACGGTCTGCATGTTGGACGCGAACTTCTGGTGGAGCTGGCAGAGATGGAAATCCCGCTCGCGACTGAGGCTCTAGACCCAATTAGCCCACAATACTTGGCGGATACTTTTAGCTGGGCAGCCATCGGTGCTCGTACGACGGAGTCACAAACTCACCGTGAAATGGCAAGCGGCCTGTCTATGCCAATCGGTTTTAAGAATGGCACGGATGGCAGTTTGGCAACCGCAATTAACGCGATGCAAGCTGCGTCCTCTAGCCACCGTTTTATGGGAATTAACCGTGAGGGACAAGTCGCACTGTTAACCACCCAGGGCAATGCTAATGGACATGTGATCTTACGTGGCGGCAAGCAAACTAACTACGATTCGGTATCAGTCACTGAGTGTGAGCAAGAGATGGCGAAATCTAGTCTTGATGCTTCATTAATGGTGGATTGCAGTCACGCCAACTCACGTAAAGATTACCGTCGCCAGCCACTAGTCGCGGAGGATGTGATTCATCAAATCCGTGAAGGCAATAAATCTATTATCGGTCTTATGATTGAAAGCCATATCAATGAAGGAAATCAATCTTCTGACTTAGCTCTTGAAGAGATGAAATACGGTGTATCTATCACTGACGCATGTATCAATTGGGATTCAACTGAGGCACTATTACGTCATGCACATGAAGAGCTAGTGCCTTTCTTAGAAAATCGTCTAAAGGCTAATTAATACAGGATTTAAGGAACATCAATGGCAGTTGAACTTAACGCATTACGCGATCAGATTGATGCAGTCGATAAGCAAATGTTGGAGCTATTGGCTCAGCGTTTAGCGCTCGTAGAGAAAGTTGGGGAAGTAAAAAGCGAACATGGTTTGCCAATTTATGCTCCAGACCGCGAAGCGGCGATGTTAGCTTCTCGTCGCGCTGAAGCTGAAAAAATGGGAATTCCTCCACAGCTTATTGAAGATATTCTGCGTCGAACAATGCGTGAGTCTTATGCCAGCGAGAAAGATTCCGGTTTTAAGTGTTTGAACCCTGATTTACGCTCAGTTGTTATTATTGGTGGTAATGGTCAATTGGGTGGCCTGTTTGGGCGTATGTTCAAATTGTCGGGCTACCAGGTCAAAGTTCTCGGTAGTAAAGACTGGGATCATGCGGATGAGATTCTAGACAACGCGGGTTTAGTCGTGGTCACGGTGCCGATTCATCTAACGGAAGGGGTGATCGAAAAACTGGGGAACTTGCCGCAAGACTGCATTCTGTGTGACCTGACTTCTATCAAATCTAAGCCTCTGCAAGCAATGTTGAATGTGCACCAAGGTCCTGTAGTTGGTTTACACCCAATGTTTGGCCCAGATGTTCCGAGCCTTGCCAAGCAGGTTATTGTGTACTGTGATGGCCGTGGAAATGATCAATACCAATGGTTGCTGCAACAGTTTGGTATTTGGGGCGCGAGCTTGTGTCAGATTGATGCGCAAGAGCACGATCATGGCATGACGTTAATCCAAGCGCTGCGTCACTTCACCTCATTTGCTTACGGCATGCATCTAAGCAAAGAGAACCCGAACATTGAGCAACTGTTAAAGTTGAGCTCACCAATCTACCGCCTGGAGTTGGCGATGGTAGGGCGTCTGTTTGGTCAGGATCCAAACCTCTACGGTGACATCATTCTCTCATCGCAAGAAAACATCGACATGATTAAGCGATTCCACCAACGCTTCGGCGAAGCACTTGCGATTTTGGACAGCAAAGATAAAGCCAAATTTGTCGAAAGCTTTGAGCAGGTGAGTGAGTGGTTTGGTGATTATTCACAACAATTTATGAATGAGAGCCAAAACTTACTCAAACAGGCGAATGATAATATTCATCGTGGTTAATCGCTGGTTATCTATCCGTGTGGAGCCCGAAATGAAAAGAGCAGCTTACGCTGCTCTTTTTTGTGTCGAGAGATAAATTAGTTAGTCGCGGTATTGCTGGTATCTTCACTTGATACTGTATTGATACTGGTGTCGCGATAGGGGGAGTTGGTTAAATTGACTTGCAGACGCACGACATTATCAATCAATTGAACTAAAGGGCCCCATTTCACTTTTTTCTCTTTTTCAAATACATAATTGAAGTTTTCAGGTGTCCACTCCATCAAGTATTGAGGGTTGAGTGCTCGCCCGAGAAAGCGCACCTCGTAATGCAGGTGCGGGCCAGTGGAATTACCTGAACTACCACATTGAGCAATCACATCGCCTTTACTGACAAACTGGCCGCTTTTCACTTTAAAGCGTTGTAAGTGAGCAAAGGAGCTCATAAAGCCAAATGAGTGACGAATAGTGATATAGTTGCCATAGCCACGATTACTCGGGCGAACGGTTTCCACCACTCCGTCTGCAGGTGCTAGGATTTCTTCTCCTCGTTTACAGGTAAGATCGATACCAGTATGAACGTGTCGTTTACCTGAAATAGGATTAATGCGACTGCCATAGGAAGAAGAAATGCGTTGGTATGTCACTGGGCTATCATTTGGAATCAAACGAAACATGGTTGCTCGAACCGCGGAATCGATAGCTGCTGCATCAATTCGCTCTTCTAACGCCATGTTGTTTTCATCGATCATCAGCTCTTCGTCAGCGAGACCTAGAACCGATTCGACGTCGAATACCCGTTTTCCTAATAGCTGAATTTGATTGTTTTTATCGGTCAATGACTGAGAAAGCGAGTGGTTGGTATCAAGCTGCTCTTCATAAAGCGCGGTGATTTCGGCCTTTTCACTTTCTAGTTTGGCGATGGTTTGTGTTAGTTCGTCTTTATTGTGTATCTGCTGTTGATTGAGGTACCACGCGCCACCAACGACGGCGGGTAATGCCAATACCGAAGCAAATACTGCTAGGACCGAACTGCGGCCCAAATAGAACTGCTGATCGCCGTCTTTCGTCGGGATCTGCATGATGATTTTTTTAGACATAGTTATTGTTACTTAAATAGGCGTTCATTTATTTTTCTCCTAAATCAGAGAGATGTTCTAACTCTCGGTTCAGAAGGTCGTTATTGCCTACATTCAATTCTATAAATCGTTTTAGTTGGCTAATGCTCTCGATGTCTATCTTGATGATCTTTAACCTAATCTCACACTTAGAAACATCCACAATTTGCGCTTTTAACGTAATCACTTGTTCGGATTGATCAAATGAAAAAGTAACATGGGCTGGAAGGGCTGGATCCAAAGCCTCAGTCTCTTCCACTTTCATGAGTAAACCATGTAAGGAAAGATCTTGAATCCTAGCTTCAATTGCCAAGTCACGTTGTTCTACCTTCGCTGGCGCTTGATGGAGAATACGTGAAAAGCGTCGTCTCTCTGCCATGTGCATTTTCTCGTCATGTCTTCAAACAGAGTTGAATAGTATATCAATGTGAACAAAAAATGTTCGATTGCTGTTTGAAAAGTGTCGAGGTCGCTACAGAGTGACGTAAGTGCAATGTCATGTTCTTAACGAACGAGACGGGCTAATGAGCTCTTTTTTATAACAAAGAAAACAAAGGCCGCTATGATAGCGGCCTTTGTACAAATTACAATCAAACTTTGCGGGTTGCGATTACTTCGCAATACGCTTGTATTTGATGCGGTGTGGTTCTGCGGCTTCAGGGCCCAACGTTTTCTTCAACCAGTCCATGTACTCGGTGTAGTTACCTTCGTAGAAGTTAACTTGGCCTTCGTCACGGTAGTCAATGATGTGGGTCGCGATACGGTCAAGGAACCAACGGTCGTGCGAGATAACCATTGCACAACCAGGGAACTCTAGTAGTGCTTCTTCTAGAGCACGCAGTGTTTCCACGTCAAGGTCGTTGGTCGGTTCGTCGAGTAGTAACACGTTACCGCCCGCTTTAAGCAGTTTCGCAAGGTGGACACGGTTACGCTCACCACCTGATAGCTCACCAATGATTTTTTGTTGGTCGCTGCCTTTAAAGTTAAAGCGTGAACAGTATGCGCGAGCTGGGATTTCGAAGTTGTTGATCTTAATGATATCAGCGCCTTCAGAAATCTCTTGGAATACGGTTTTAGAATCGTCCATGCTGTCACGGAACTGATCGACCGATGCTAGTTTTACTGTATCACCCATTTCAATTGTGCCTGAATCTGGTTGTTCAGTACCACTTAACATCTTGAATAGGGTCGATTTACCTGCGCCGTTCGCACCGATGATACCAACAATCGCACCTTTAGGGATGCTGAATGATAGGTCATCAATTAGAACACGGCCGTCAAATGACTTCGTTAGGTTCTTCACTTCAATAACTTTATCACCTAGGCGCTCACCTGGCGGGATAAACAGTTCATTGGTTTCGTTACGTTTTTGGTGATCAGAGCTTTGCAGTTCTTCAAAGCGTGCCATACGTGCTTTTGATTTCGCTTGACGACCTTTAGGGTTTTTACGTACCCACTCAAGTTCTTTCTCGATGGTTTTTTGACGAGCACTTTCTTGAGACGCTTCTTGTTGTAGACGAGCGTCTTTTTGCTCCAACCATGAGGTGTAGTTACCTTCCCATGGGATACCTTCACCACGGTCAAGCTCTAAGATCCAACCCGCGGCGTTATCTAGGAAGTAACGGTCGTGGGTGATAGCGACTACAGTACCTGTGTAATCCACTAAGAAGCGCTCTAGCCAAGCAACAGATTCTGCATCTAGGTGGTTGGTAGGCTCATCAAGCAGCAGCATGTCTGGCTTAGAAAGTAGCAGGCGACAAATAGCGACACGGCGTCGTTCACCACCTGATAGGTGCGCAATTTTTTGGTCCCATTCAGGTAAACGAAGTGCGTTTGCTGCTCGCTCAAGTGCGTTTTCTAGGTTGTGACCATCTTTCGCTTGGATCAGAGCTTCAAGTTCGCCTTGCTCTTTTGCAAGTGCGTCGAAGTCTGCATCTGGTTCTGCGTAAGCCGCATAGACCGCATCCAAACGTTTCAGTGCGTCAGCAACGTCAGCAACCGCTTCTTCAACAACTTCACGAACGGTTTTTGATTCGTCTAATACTGGCTCCTGGGGTAGGTAGCCTACGTTTAGACCAGGTTGTGGACGCGCTTCACCGTCGATATCCGTGTCGATACCTGCCATGATACGTAGCAGTGTGGATTTACCTGCACCGTTCAGACCTAAAACACCGATTTTCGCACCAGGGAAGAAGCTCAGAGAGATGTCTTTAAGAATTTGACGCTTAGGTGGCACAATCTTGCTCACCCGCGACATGGTATATACGTATTCAGCCATTGCCGATCGTTCCTAAATTAACTGTCATTCAAACCCATCATTTTATACCAAGTGCTTTGTTTTTGTTACCGCATTGCAAGAATTTCCCTTTCGAATGGATTTCTTATTTTGAGCTGACCGGAAACTTACACGGTTAGGGTATACACTTTTGTTATTCGTTATAAATGACGAAGTGCTTTCTGCACAAGTTAGGAACTCCTTGTCTCCATCGTCTTAAAAGTTTCACGAGTACAATTTTTAATACACTAAGTTGCTTTACATGGACATCTGCATTCTGTGTAAATAGATGCATGTGTGAAAATTGCCTTAACATCACATGAACGCTAACAAAACGAGGCTTTGGGGCAGTATATGTCTGGGGAAAATGACACAAATGAGATTCAACGTATCTGAATTGGCTAAAAACGTATGCTGCGCAGCCGCGCTGTGTGCGATGAGTTTGAGTGCTAATGCCGCGCTGAGCTTGGAAAAGCAGCGTGAAGTTTATGAGCAAGCTCAAGATTTATTAGATAAAAATGACATCGACGGATACCTTTCGATCCGTCCTAAAATTTCTGACTATCCACTGACGCCTTATGTGGATTACCGAACATTTATTAGACAGTTACCGGAAAAATCGCCACAGCAGGTGAACGAATTTATTTCGGAGTACGAGTCGTTTCCTTTTTCTCGTCGTGTTCGCGCTCCATACCTCAACCATCTTTATAAGCAAAAAGATTGGAAAACCATTACTGAGTTTCAAAAAGTCATTCCAAATGGCGAGCGTTACCAATGTATTTTCTACGTGGCTCAGTTAGAGCAAGGTAAGAAAGTCGCCGCGTTTAAAGGGGCTGAGCATATGTGGTTGCGTGGCAGAAGTATTGCCGATGAGTGCGATCCATTATTCGCAGCATGGGACAAGGCAGGTGAACGTACTGATGAATTGATTCTCCAGCGTATGCTACTGGCGTTTGATGCACGTAATGGCAGTTTGATGAGTTACTTACTTAAATTGCCTAAATCCTCGCAGGCAAGGAAACAAGCGAAAGAAATGAAGGCGTTGTTTGATAACCCTTCAAGCGTTGCGGAGTTCGCGAAGAAAAAACCGGCTAATGATTTTAATCGAGCGCAAAGCGAATATGCGCTGGAAAAGCTAGCTCGTATGAATACCAGTCAAGCGCAGAGTGCGTATGATGCCGTCATTAAAGGGCAGAAGTTTTCTTCAGAAAAGGCGCAAGCCCTGGCTGACTATATCGCATTTCGATTGACCCGTACTGAGTCTGAGTCACTAGCTAAGTGGCGCGATGATAAAACGAAAACCAGCCAGTACTTACCGCTCATTGAAACTCGCATTCGCTTAGCGATTCAGAACGCGGATTGGAAGGGCGTACAAGAGTGGATTGCCGTTCTCAATAAAGAAGAGCAAGCGTCGCTTCGCTGGCAATACTGGCTTGGACGAAGTGAAATTGCGTTAGGTGATGACATCGCAGGGAAACAGCGTTTAGCGACTTTGGTCGGGCAGCGAAACTTTTATAGTGTGGCAGCCGCCAATGCGATTGGACAATCAATCAAATACCCTACGCATACGGTTAAGTTTGATAAGCGAGTGGTTCAACCCTATCAAGACTCGTTAGTTCGTATTGAAGAGTTGATCGCGACGGATAAAATTGCAGCAGCGAAAAGTGAATGGGCACATTTATTGCGCCGCGTAGGGAAAGATGAAAAGGCGATGCTGGCGGCTTATGCGTCTTCTAAGCGTTGGCATAACCTAACGGTGACCGCGAGTATTCAAGCGCAGATGTGGGATAATATCGAACTGAGGTTCCCGATTGCGCATCGCTGGTGGTTTAACTTTTATGCAAAAAAACACAACATAGATCCCGTGACGATGATGTCCCTAGCTCGACAGGAAAGTGCGTTGGATGTCGAAGCCCGTTCTCCAGTTGGTGCTCGTGGTCTTATGCAGATCATGCCCGCTACAGCAAAGTACACGGCACGTAAATATAAGTTGAGTTATCAAGGTACGCAGGATCTCTACAATGTGGGCAAAAATATCGAAATTGGTAGCCATTATTTGCAAGGCTTATTAGAGGATTACGATAATAATCGTATTTTTGCTCTTGCTGCTTATAATGCAGGTCCTAACAGAGTAAAAACGTGGCGAGAGCGTACCCAAGGAAAAGTGGATGCTTATGCCTTTATTGAGGCAATTCCATTTAGAGAGACTCGCGGTTATGTACAAAACATCCTGATGTTTGAAACATATTACCGTGATCTTTTGGGTATCGATGGCGCGTTCTTGAATCAACATGAGATCAATACCAAGTATTGAGTGAGGTAACTTGATGTCGCACGAACCCGAGTACAAAGACTGGCAACAGATTATTGAGCTAATTCGAACTAGCATGGACAGTGAGCAAGATGACATGCTGTTAACCATGCTGATGTCACGTGATGAGAGAGAATCATTAATATCACGCGTTAATATTATTAACGAGCTTCTTAAAGGAGAATTATCTCAACGTCAGATCAGCCAGATGCTTGGCGTGGGTATTGCCACTATTACTCGTGGCTCTAACGAGTTAAAGTCTAAATCTGATGAAGAGAAAGACAAACTCAAGGTTTTGTTAGAGCAAGTTGCGGTATCTAAGTAGCCAGTGATTCCAATTCGCCTTTAGGTATTGGTATCACAAGTGGTTAAGATAACGTGTTAAAAAGGGCGGAAATATCCGCCCTTTTTCGTACCTAGCGAATGGGGTGAGCGTTATAAATTTGAAGGGAAGTGCTCAGGGTTTGTGAATGGAATTAGAGCCAGAATCAAGGCTTGATGGTAAACCGAACTTCGAGTCAGCTGGTTTTGGGTGAGCAGGCTGATGGCACCACCTTTCTGTTTGATGTTCTCGGTACCAAACACCTCATCCATGACATCTCCCAGCTCATTCGCATGCTTGAGTTTGTCCAATACTTTAGGCGGCAGCATTAAGCTCGCAGAGCGAGATTCACCACGGTGAGTATTCGACTCAATCACCATCCACGCAAACGTCACGTTTGTTTCAATTCCCGCTTCAAGTCCGACATAGTAATCCGCATTTGGCATCTCTACTTTTGCGTTTTTAACGCGGTTTAGTGCACCGCGATGAGTTTCTTCATCAGTCATAGGTTGATCTGCGACCTCACTCGGTACACTGACGCCAACGAAGTTGAACTCTTGGTGCGGAAATGCACTGTTAAATGCACTTTGAACGGCATTAATTTTAGCTGGGTTTAGAGATGCGATTACGACTTTTTGGGTTGCCATGATCTTTTTACTCACTGGTGTCTATTAACTCAATTTTACTTGGGTAGGCTTTACGTTCTCACTAGGGTAACAGCCTAATACTTTCAAGTGTTTAGTGATTTTAGTTAGCTCTTCTAGTGCCTGTTGCATTTCTGTCGAAGCAAGATGAGATTCCAAGTCTACGTAGAACATCTCTTCCCATGGGTTCCCCATAATTGGACGTGATTCTAGCTTGGTCATATTGATGCCGTAACGTTGCAGCACTAATAGTGTTTCAACCAATGAGCCAGCCTCTTGGGAGGTCGACATGATCAAGGTGGTTTTTGCTGGAATCTGAGTTGAAACCTCAACTGGTTTGCGAGCAACCACGATAAAACGAGTATGGTTCTCAGTTTGGTTTGCGATGTTGCCTTGAATTGCTTGCAAGCCGTATAGCTTACCGCTTGATGCATTACCAATTGCAGCAACATCATCACGATCCATCTCTTGAACTTTCTGCATTGCATCTGCCGTGCTGGCGCAAGACTCCAGTTTTACACCTTTCATACGGCTTAAAAACTCACTGCACTGTTGGTGTGGCTGAGGATGTGAATACAGCGTTTTAATGTTTTCCAGACGAATGTCTTTTTTCGCAACCAAGCAGTGCTCGATTGGTTGAGTTAGCTCTCCAACGATGTACAGCGTCGTGTGTTGTAGTAGGTCGTACACTTCATTAATAGAGCCTGAACTGGTGTTTTCGATAGGCAGAACACCATAATCAGCATGGCCCGATTCTACTGTTTGAGTCACTTCTTTGAAGTGTTCGCAGTTGAGCTCGATAAGTTCTGTATTTTTACGGCTGAAGTATTCGCGGCTTGCCAAGTGCGAGTAAGAGCCTTTGGCTCCTAAGAAAGCGACGCGAGCAAGTGGCTTACGACTTTGTTGCGGGTTAACGAGGTTTTGCAGGTAACTTTGCTGAAGAAGCACTGAGTCTTCAATGATGGTATGGAATAGTTTAGTGATGTACTGCGCGTCGAGTTCGTATTTATCTCGGCCATTAGAAATCAGCTTAACTAATAGTTGTTGTTCTCGAACGGCATCACGAACGGGTTTTGAGGTTTGTACTTTACTTTTGGCTACTTCAATGCTGAGTTTACGGCGCTCAGACAATAAGCTGAGAAGTTGGTCATCCAGCTCATTCAAGCGCAAACGAATTTCTTCGAGGGAAATAGGTTGGTCAGTCATCAATTCTTTCCTTATAAAAAAGCCTCCCGATTTGGGAGGCTTTCTGTTTGTTTTTGACTTTTCTTTCACAAACGAGTTCGCCCCTCCGACTATGGGAGGAAAAAGAAGTCAAAAATAAACAGTGAGGTTAAATGCATAAATAGTGCTTAATTTATGAGTGTTTAAACACAATAAGCAAGGCAGGGGAGAGCGTCAAGCAAAAAAATAGCGCCTTTCGGCGCTATTTCCTCAATCTGGTCAGTTTACTCTTCTTCTTCCACTAGCTCAGGCTTATTTGCACGTCGAGCTTCAGGTTTGTGGGTCAGCTTGTTCAATTGTCGTTCTAGTTTTTGCTCCACTTCGTTGATAGCTGCGTAAAGATCTTCGTGAGTTGCTGAGGCAATGAGCTGGCCTTTAGGAACTTTAATAACCGCTTCGAATTTCTTCTGTTTGTTTGGTTCCTCACTGAAAGTTGCTTGGCAACCAATTAGGTCTACTTGCCATTTCTCCAGTTTTTTAAACTTGCTCTCAATATGAGCTCGGATTGCAGAGGTGATTTCGATGTTTTTGCCAGTGATATTCATTGTCATAAGTGTTTTTCCTCTGTTGCATCCCTCATGGGTTGAGTTCAGATTACCGCTTTAAGTATAAAAAAATGTGACTCAGATCATTATTTTGTTCGGGTTTTTTATGATGAAAAATGAATGTGATCTCACTCAAGATCTGCTGAGATTTATCGTGAAATTGCTTGTTATCGGTTAGTAAATCCGTAGATTGGATAGAGTACTCAGCTGAAAACGTCTTCGTTTTTAGGGAAGTTTTACGACCTAATATTAGAGGTGGTTAAAATTTAACTATACGTAAAGTGTGATGACAGTCACTGAGTCTCTCAGACGAATTTATTTACAAAGCCGCTTATTGTACAAGCGGCTTTTTTGTGTCTGGCGTTTGACTGACTTTTCGTAGCGGTATCATGAAGACGGGATCCTTTGGAGCCAGTGATACCCGCTCTAGACTTTTGACCTGGTCCAAACTTTCTAGCTGTTTGTATATAACGTAATAGCGATTAATATTGGTAACGTATCCAACCGTTGAGCTTAAACTTTTCCGCATAACGACTTCCACGTTATTGAACCAAACATTAGGATCGTAGCCTTGCTGGGCTGCACGTTTACGAATTCGTTCTACATTCCCGGGGCCAGCATTGTAAGCAGCTAAGGTAAAGTAGAGTTTATTTTCCGCCGTAATAGCAGGATCACTGAAGTACTGCTTACGCAAAAATGCTAAATACTTCACGCCAGCATGAATATTGTTTTCTAGCTGCCGAACGTTTTTGATATTGATATTAGGGTCTCGAGCCGTGCTGGGTAGAACTTGCATTATGCCGACTGCACCTCGACTTCCAACGAGGTCGTTATTAAAGCCGGACTCTTTATAAGCGACGGCTGCGATCAGTAAATAGTCGATATCGTACTTCTCACCATAGCGTGAAAACAACGTAGCAAGCTTTTCTAGTTGAGCAATTTTGTTGGGGTTAAGGGCTTTGTTTAGCCAACCTGTGTTATCGATGTATTTTCCGTAAATGACGTTACCGAGCAGTGTCCCAGAACGAGATTTCTGAATAAACTTGTTCACGACGGCTTTCAAACTTGGGCTGTTTTCCCGCATTGCCCAAGCGATTTTACCATTTTCACGAATAGGGATTTCTGGGTGAGCTCGAATATCATCCATCACTTTAAGCCAAAGTTTGGCTTTATGGCTATCGAGAACAATGGCTTTGACGTAGCCGTTATTGAGCATCCCAACCAGTTCGTAGTCTTGCAGTGTTTCTTCAATAAAATGTACGACAACGGGTGGTAAGCCTTTTTTATTTAGCTTCTTATTTAGTGCTTGAATACTCTCAAAGTAGCTAGAACTGGCACGTACCCAAACCTCTTTGCCGCTCAGTTGCTCAATGTTAGTCATGGCTGGTGTGCTTTTGTTCGTGACTATCCACTCGTCAATACCAGTAAGAATGGGTGAACTAAAATCGACTTTCTGTTTACGTGTGTTGGTAATGGTCAGATTGGCGACGACTAGATCACCGGAGCCATTTTCTAAGGCTGGCAGAAGTTGGTCACGGGCTAGAGGAATAATTTGTACGTTAAGTTTCGGTTTGAGCTTACGAAGGTCTTTTTCGAAATGCGCCAGCAGTTCTGCACCTATTCCTTTTGGTGTACCGCCTTCAATGTAATAGAAGCCTAGATCAGCAGAAACGAGGACACGTAAAACATTCTTCTCTTTAATAACATCGAGGTCCCCAGTGTAAGGAGGTTGCTTGAGTGGTGATATTTGCAGTGCGCAAACGGAAGCAGACAATAAGAGCAGCATAACTGCGCATAGCTTAGATATCTTCACGTTCACATCCTTTTATAAAGGGGAGGGGAACTTTAAGCATATGTAGAGCCCCGTAGATCATCAAGCAAGGGCAGAAGACGCTATTGCGGGTAATAAAAAACCGCCACGGTATGGCGGTTTAGTTTGAAGCGGCTCAGTTACTTCACAGGGTTGAGCTCGATAAGCTTTTCAGTTCTTGCTACGGCGTCTTCCAAACCGAGTTGCTTGTAGGCCTCTAGCTGGATAGTCAGTGACTTACGTGCCGCTTCGGTGTCTGGGAATGCTTTTTGTAGCTCTTGACTGCGATTAATTGCAGCTACCCAGGCTTCACGGCGGAGGTAGAAGTCAGCCGTCGCTAAGTCATAGTTCGCTAGGCGGTTTTTCAGCGCAACCATGCGTTTTTGTGAATCTTGTGCGTATGGGCTGTTCGGGTAGCGTTGAAGCAGTTTTTTGAAGTCATCAAACGCTTTTTTTACTGGCTCAGGATCGCGATCGCTTCGATCTACGCTGAACAAATCATGCATAAAGTTACGATCTTGCGCCATATGGCTTAGGCCGCGCATGTACAGTACCCAGTCCATTTTTTCATGGGTTGGGTTTAAACGCATAAAGCGAGAAATGGTTGCCAAGCCCAAAGCAAGGTCGTCGTTTTTGTAGTACGCATAGATTAGGTCAAGCTGCACCTGTTCTGAGTAGGCACCGAATGGGTAACGTGAGTCTAATGCTTCCAGTTTCTCAATTGCAGAAAGCCAATTACCACTTTGAAGAGAAATCTGTGCGTCTGCATACAGTTCCGAAGGCGGCACATCAGGAACGATTTCTTCTTTGCTTGCACATCCAAACAGAAGGGATACCGCTAAAAGGCCTGTTAAAGTCTGACGTTTCATATCAGGAGTCTGTTCCTTGAATCTAAATATTTCTTAAGCTGCCGTTACTTTCTTTCCAGTAACAGATACAATGACGTAATAGTCTATTTTTTCACAGTCGTGAGCATTAGTCTCACAGTTTTTAAAAAAGTTCGATATGGCTCAGCAGATTGTATTAACAAATACCGTAAAAGATAGCCAGTTAGGTCAACGTTTAGACCAAGCTATCGCCGAATTATTCGCGGACTTCTCTCGCTCGCGCCTGAAAGAGTGGCTGCTTGATGGGAAAGTTCAAGTTAATGGTGAAGTTGTCACCAAACCTCGCACCAAAGTAATGGGTGGCGAGGAAATTACATTGCAAGCCGAGTTAGAAGATGAAGAACGCTGGGAAGCGCAAGATATTCCGTTAGATATCGTTTTTGAAGATGACGATATTATCGTTATCAATAAGCCTCGTGACTTTGTGGTTCACCCAGGTGCCGGTACGCCAGATGGTACGGTACTTAATGCGTTGTTGCATCATTACCCTGATATCGCAGAAGTACCTCGTGCAGGTATTGTGCACCGTCTGGATAAAGACACAACGGGTCTGATGGTGGTGGCGAAAACCGTTCCTGCACAAACTCGTCTGGTTCGCGCACTGCAAAAACGTAATATTACTCGAGAGTACGAAGCGATCGCTATTGGTCGTATGACAGCGGGCGGTAAAGTGGACCAACCTATTGGTCGTCATTCTACCAAGCGCACGCTTATGGCGGTAGCACCAATGGGTAAACCAGCGGTAACGCACTACCGTGTCGCTGAACGTTTCCGCGAACACACACGTATCCGTCTGCGTCTTGAAACGGGTCGTACGCACCAGATCCGTGTGCACATGTCTTACCTCCAGCATCCGCTGCTCGGTGATATTGCATATGGTGGACGTGCTCGCATCCCGACAGGTGCTTCTGAAGAGCTAACGGCAATGATCCGTGGCTTCGATCGCCAAGCATTGCACGCCGTAATGCTACGCTTTGAACATCCAATTACGGGAGAAGTACTTGAGTTCCATGCCCCTGTGCCTGATGACATGGTGGCGATGACTGAAGCGCTTCGTCAAGATACGGAAGAGCACGGTTTACCGGAAGAGTTCTAAGATGAAGACAATCATTCCGAATTGGCGTGCGCCTAAAAATGTCAAAGCTTTTGCCTCAACACGCATAGGCGGTTTTTCGACAGGCCCTTATCAAGGGCTAAATTTAGGTACTCACGTTGGGGATGATTTGTCTTTAGTAGAGAAGAACCGAGCTTGGTTGGCGCAGCAGGCGAACATGCCCAATGCGCCAATCTGGTTAAACCAAACACATTCGACTGTTGTGGCTCAAGCAAATGAACCAACAACACAAGTGCTTGATGCGGACGGTGTATTTACTTCTTCAAGGCATGTTGTTTGTTCAGCAATGACCGCCGATTGTCTACCTGTATTATTGACTAATACACAAGGCACGCAGGTCGCTGCCGTTCATGCAGGGTGGCGCGGCTTAGCAAATGGTATTGTCGAAAATGCATTAGCGTTGTTTTCAGGTGAAGTGATAGCGTGGCTTGGGCCTGCTATTGGGCCTGAAGCTTTTGAAGTCGGTGAAGATGTTCTGCAAGCTTTTGTTGATGTCGATTCTCTGGCACATCAAGCTTTTATGCCACGAGAGGCTAAAGGTAAATGGTTGGCTGATATGTCAAAGCTGGCAACGCAACGTCTAAATCGAGCTGGTGTGACACAAGTGTTTGACTCTGGACTTTGTACTTACCAAGATAAAGCCTCTTTTTATTCGTATCGCCGTGATGGTAAAACTGGTCGGCAAGCCACCTTTATTTGGATTGAAGATTAGTTATAAGCACTAAAGTGCCAAGATGCATAGTGCTATTTTTGCAAAGCTATCTTTATTCATTCACTCCCTTGAAATTCCTCCTCTGAGTATCCATCTTTCTAACTGTCAAAAGAATTTCCTTTAGTTGAGGTTAGGAAGGTAGATATGCGTCTTGATCGATTCACAAGTAAGTTTCAAATCGCTATCTCTGATGCTCAATCACTAGCGTTAGGGCGCGATCATCAATATATCGAGCCAGTTCACCTCATGGTGGCTTTGCTTGACCAAAATGGCAGTCCAATTCGTCCATTGCTTACTATGCTGGATGTGGACGTAACGCATTTACGCTCTAAATTGAGTGAAATGCTAGATCGATTACCAAAAGTCAGTGGCATCGGTGGAGATGTACAGCTCTCTAGTTCGATGGGCACGTTGTTTAACCTGTGTGACAAAGTGGCGCAAAAGCGTCAAGACTCCTATATCTCGTCTGAAATCTTCCTGCTTGCTGCTTTAGAAGATCGCGGACCATTGGGGCAATTACTCAAAGAGATCGGTTTAACAGAGCAAAAAGTTAGCCAAGCAATCGAAAAGATCAGAGGTGGTCAAAAGGTTAATGATCCGAATGCAGAAGAGCTTCGCCAAGCATTGGAAAAGTTCACCATTGACCTTACCGAGCGAGCAGAACAGGGCAAACTGGATCCGGTTATCGGCCGTGATGATGAAATTCGCCGTACCATCCAAGTATTGCAGCGCCGTACTAAAAACAACCCTGTGATCATCGGTGAACCTGGCGTAGGTAAGACCGCAATTGTTGAAGGCTTAGCTCAGCGCATTGTCAATAATGAAGTGCCAGAAGGTTTGCGTGGTCGCCGTGTGCTGTCATTAGATATGGGAGCACTGGTTGCTGGTGCTAAGTACCGTGGTGAATTTGAAGAGCGCTTGAAGTCGGTATTGAATGAACTCGCTAAAGAAGAAGGTAATGTCATTCTGTTTATCGACGAGCTCCATACTATGGTTGGTGCGGGTAAAGGTGAAGGTTCAATGGATGCGGGGAACATGCTCAAACCTGCATTAGCCCGTGGTGAACTGCACTGTGTTGGCGCAACAACACTGGATGAATATCGTCAGTACATCGAAAAAGATGCGGCGTTAGAACGTCGTTTCCAAAAAGTGCTGGTGGATGAGCCGACCGTTGAGGATACCGTGGCGATTTTACGTGGCTTGAAGGAGCGGTATGAGCTTCATCATCACGTTGAAATTACTGACCCAGCGATTGTTGCAGCGGCGAGTTTGTCACATCGTTATGTTTCTGACCGTCAACTGCCAGATAAAGCGATCGACTTAATCGACGAAGCGGCTTCAAGCATTCGTTTACAAATTGACTCTAAGCCAGAGTCATTAGATAAGCTTGAACGTAAAATCATCCAACTTAAGATTGAGCAACAGGCGCTTAGTAACGAGCACGACGAAGCGAGTGAAAAGCGTTTGAAAGCGCTTAATGAAGAACTCAATGAAAAAGAACGTGAGTACGCTGAACTAGAAGAGGTTTGGAATACAGAAAAAGCCGCACTTTCTGGCACTCAACATATTAAGTCTGAGCTTGAACAAGCTCGTATGGATATGGAGTTTGCTCGCCGAGCTGGTGATCTAAACCGCATGTCGGAACTTCAATATGGTCGTATTCCTGAACTTGAGAAGCAGTTAGATCTTGCAACCCAAGCGGAAATGCAGGAAATGACACTATTGCGTAATAAAGTAACCGACAACGAGATTGCAGAAGTACTTTCTAAGCAAACTGGCATCCCAGTATCCAAGATGCTAGAAGCGGAAAAAGAGAAACTACTTCGTATGGAAGACGTACTGCATAATCGTGTGGTAGGGCAAAGCGAAGCGGTCTCTGTTGTATCGAATGCCATTCGTCGTAGTCGAGCTGGGCTTTCTGATCCAAACCGACCAATTGGCTCCTTCTTATTCTTAGGTCCAACTGGTGTAGGTAAAACAGAGCTTTGTAAGACACTTGCGAGCTTTATGTTCGACAGCGAAGATGCGATGGTCCGTATCGACATGTCTGAGTTCATGGAGAAACACTCAGTGGCAAGATTGGTTGGTGCGCCTCCAGGCTATGTCGGATATGAAGAGGGTGGTTACTTAACGGAAGCGGTTCGTCGCAAGCCGTATTCGGTAATTTTGTTAGATGAAGTAGAGAAAGCGCATCCGGATGTATTTAACATTCTGCTGCAAGTTCTCGATGATGGGCGTTTAACGGATGGTCAAGGTCGTACTGTTGACTTCCGTAATACGGTGGTGATCATGACATCGAACTTGGGTTCATCTCGTATCCAAGAGAATTTCGCAACGTTAGACTATCAAGGTATTAAGAGTGAGGTAATGGATGTGGTTAGCAAACACTTCCGTCCTGAGTTCTTGAACCGTGTTGACGAAATCGTGGTGTTCCATCCACTTGGTCAAGAACACATCAAGTCCATCGCTTCTATTCAATTAGAACGTTTGGCGAAACGACTAGAAGAAAAAGGATATCAACTAGAGGTTTCTGACAAAGCACTCGATTTGATCGCTCAAGTTGGTTTCGACCCTGTATATGGTGCGCGTCCTTTAAAACGCGCAATTCAACAGAATGTCGAGAACCCATTAGCCAAATCGATTCTTTCTGGTGAAATTGTTCCAGACAAGAAAGTGCAGCTAATCGTTACTAATGACCAAATTCGTGCCCATCAGTAATTGCACGGATACAATAAGAAATGGGATAAAAATCACATTCAAGGGGCCGTTTGGCCCCTTTTATATAATGTTTTAGAGTCTTTTGCCTGTTTTCTATACGAATGAACTAAAAAGGTGAGTTTTTTTTAAAAATGCACTTGTGTTCCTTAATGAACGCCCTATAATGCGCCTCCGTTGTCAAGGGAAAGCAAGTTAAGCGACGTCTAGACAACAAGGCCAGTGGGTTAAGAATTAACTCGCAGATAAATAACTTAAAAAAGTGTTTGACACGATAAGTTATCTAGCTAAAATGGCCGTCCACTTTGAAGAGAAGTTCAAAGTGTGCTCTTTAAAAATATAGACCTATCAATCTGTGTGGGCACTCGTTGATGATAATCCAATTAGAAGCTTCGGCTTCAAATTAGGTTTCAATGATACGAAGTGACCATTGAATCTTCGGATTCAGCACAGTCAATTCAAACATTACTTTAGCTATTTATTAGCAAAGGAATGTTCAGTATTCATTGAGCCGAACAAAATCTTAAATTGAAGAGTTTGATCATGGCTCAGATTGAACGCTGGCGGCAGGCCTAACACATGCAAGTCGAGCGGAAACGAGTTATCTGAACCTTCGGGGAACGATAACGGCGTCGAGCGGCGGACGGGTGAGTAATGCCTAGGAAATTGCCCTGATGTGGGGGATAACCATTGGAAACGATGGCTAATACCGCATGATGCCTACGGGCCAAAGAGGGGGACCTTCGGGCCTCTCGCGTCAGGATATGCCTAGGTGGGATTAGCTAGTTGGTGAGGTAAGGGCTCACCAAGGCAACGATCCCTAGCTGGTCTGAGAGGATGATCAGCCACACTGGAACTGAGACACGGTCCAGACTCCTACGGGAGGCAGCAGTGGGGAATATTGCACAATGGGCGCAAGCCTGATGCAGCCATGCCGCGTGTATGAAGAAGGCCTTCGGGTTGTAAAGTACTTTCAGTCGTGAGGAAGGCGTTGTAGTTAATAGCTGCATCGTTTGACGTTAGCGACAGAAGAAGCACCGGCTAACTCCGTGCCAGCAGCCGCGGTAATACGGAGGGTGCGAGCGTTAATCGGAATTACTGGGCGTAAAGCGCATGCAGGTGGTTTGTTAAGTCAGATGTGAAAGCCCGGGGCTCAACCTCGGAATAGCATTTGAAACTGGCAGACTAGAGTACTGTAGAGGGGGGTAGAATTTCAGGTGTAGCGGTGAAATGCGTAGAGATCTGAAGGAATACCGGTGGCGAAGGCGGCCCCCTGGACAGATACTGACACTCAGATGCGAAAGCGTGGGGAGCAAACAGGATTAGATACCCTGGTAGTCCACGCCGTAAACGATGTCTACTTGGAGGTTGTGGCCTTGAGCCGTGGCTTTCGGAGCTAACGCGTTAAGTAGACCGCCTGGGGAGTACGGTCGCAAGATTAAAACTCAAATGAATTGACGGGGGCCCGCACAAGCGGTGGAGCATGTGGTTTAATTCGATGCAACGCGAAGAACCTTACCTACTCTTGACATCCAGAGAACTTTCCAGAGATGGATTGGTGCCTTCGGGAACTCTGAGACAGGTGCTGCATGGCTGTCGTCAGCTCGTGTTGTGAAATGTTGGGTTAAGTCCCGCAACGAGCGCAACCCTTATCCTTGTTTGCCAGCGAGTAATGTCGGGAACTCCAGGGAGACTGCCGGTGATAAACCGGAGGAAGGTGGGGACGACGTCAAGTCATCATGGCCCTTACGAGTAGGGCTACACACGTGCTACAATGGCGCATACAGAGGGCGGCCAACTTGCGAGAGTGAGCGAATCCCAAAAAGTGCGTCGTAGTCCGGATTGGAGTCTGCAACTCGACTCCATGAAGTCGGAATCGCTAGTAATCGTGGATCAGAATGCCACGGTGAATACGTTCCCGGGCCTTGTACACACCGCCCGTCACACCATGGGAGTGGGCTGCAAAAGAAGTAGGTAGTTTAACCTTCGGGGGGACGCTTACCACTTTGTGGTTCATGACTGGGGTGAAGTCGTAACAAGGTAGCGCTAGGGGAACCTGGCGCTGGATTACCTCCTTATACGATGATTATTGCGATGAGTGTTCACACAGATTGATATGGTTTAGATTTCAGAGCAAAATTGGTTCTGCATAAAATGCTGAAGCAATTTATGTGGGGCTATAGCTCAGCTGGGAGAGCGCTTCGCTGGCAGCGAAGAGGTCATCGGTTCGATCCCGATTAGCTCCACCACATACTTCTGTGTCCCGTTCGTCTAGAGGCCTAGGACACCGCCCTTTCACGGCGGTAACAGGGGTTCGACTCCCCTACGGGATACCATCTTTAAGCGCATTCAATGAGTGCTTTTAAAAATGGTTACTTCTTTGAAGTGATTAGCTCTTTAACAATTTGGAAAGCTGACAAAACAACAATTTATTGTTGTTTGTAAAGTTCTCAAAGTATTCATTTATGAATACAACTAATAACACATTCAAGTGTTCTTGGCTTTTTGTTTTCATTTTTTCTAAAAATGAAGGTAAAGAGATGAGTCCGGCAAAATCGAATGTCTCTCGCTCATTCAAATAATGAGAGACAACTTTGGTTGTTTAACATCAATTCGAAACTCCTTCGGGTTGTATGGTTAAGTGACTAAGCGTACACGGTGGATGCCTTGGCAGTCAGAGGCGATGAAGGACGTATTAACTTGCGATAAGCCCAGATTAGGTAGTAAAAACCACTTGAGTCTGGGATTTCCGAATGGGGAAACCCACTTACATAAGTAAGTATCGTTATGTGAATACATAGCATAACGAGGCGAACCGGGGGAACTGAAACATCTAAGTACCCCGAGGAAAAGAAATCAACCGAGATTCCGAAAGTAGCGGCGAGCGAAATTGGACTAGCCCTTAAGCTTTATAGGCGTTAGGTGAACAAGCTGGAAAGCTTGGCGATACAGGGTGATAGCCCCGTAACTGACGACGCATATTCAGTGAAATCGAGTAGGGCGGGACACGTGATATCCTGTCTGAATATGGGGGGACCATCCTCCAAGGCTAAATACTACTGACTGACCGATAGTGAACCAGTACCGTGAGGGAAAGGCGAAAAGAACCCCTGTGAGGGGAGTGAAATAGAACCTGAAACCGTGTACGTACAAGCAGTAGGAGCAGGCTTGTCCTGTGACTGCGTACCTTTTGTATAATGGGTCAGCGACTTATATTCAGTGGCAAGGTTAACCATCTAGGGGAGCCGTAGGGAAACCGAGTCTTAACTGGGCGTTCAGTCTCTGGATATAGACCCGAAACCAGGTGATCTAGCCATGGGCAGGTTGAAGGTTGAGTAACATCAACTGGAGGACCGAACCGACTAATGTTGAAAAATTAGCGGATGACTTGTGGCTAGGGGTGAAAGGCCAATCAAACCTGGAGATAGCTGGTTCTCCCCGAAAGCTATTTAGGTAGCGCCTCGGACGAATACTACTGGGGGTAGAGCACTGTTAAGGCTAGGGGGTCATCCCGACTTACCAACCCTTTGCAAACTCCGAATACCAGTAAGTACTATCCGGGAGACACACGGCGGGTGCTAACGTCCGTCGTGGAGAGGGAAACAACCCAGACCGCCAGCTAAGGTCCCAAATTACTACTAAGTGGGAAACGATGTGGGAAGGCTCAGACAGCCAGGATGTTGGCTTAGAAGCAGCCATCATTTAAAGAAAGCGTAATAGCTCACTGGTCGAGTCGGCCTGCGCGGAAGATGTAACGGGGCTAAGTAGTAAACCGAAGCTGCGGCAATATACTTTTGTATATTGGGTAGGGGAGCGTTCTGTAAGCGGTTGAAGGTGTGTGGTAACGCATGCTGGACGTATCAGAAGTGCGAATGCTGACATGAGTAACGATAAAGGGGGTGAAAAACCTCCTCGCCGGAAGACCAAGGGTTCCTGTCCAACGTTAATCGGGGCAGGGTAAGTCGACCCCTAAGGCGAGGCCGAAAGGCGTAGTCGATGGGAAACGGGTTAATATTCCCGTGCTTCTTACAATTGCGATGGGGGGACGGAGAAGGCTAGGTGGGCCTGGCGACGGTTGTCCAGGTTCAAGTGCGTAGGCTTAAGAGTTAGGTAAATCCGGCTCTTTCTAAGGCTGAGACACGACGTCGAGCATCTACGGATGTGAAGTCATTGATGCCATGCTTCCAGGAAAAGCCTCTAAGCTTCAGATTGTAAGGAATCGTACCCCAAACCGACACAGGTGGTCGGGTAGAGAATACCAAGGCGCTTGAGAGAACTCGGGTGAAGGAACTAGGCAAAATGGTACCGTAACTTCGGGAGAAGGTACGCTCTCGACGGTGAAGTCCCTCGCGGATGGAGCTATTGAGAGTCGCAGATACCAGGTGGCTGCAACTGTTTATTAAAAACACAGCACTGTGCAAAATCGCAAGATGACGTATACGGTGTGACGCCTGCCCGGTGCCGGAAGGTTAATTGATGGGGTTAGACTTCGGTCGAAGCTCTTGATCGAAGCCCCGGTAAACGGCGGCCGTAACTATAACGGTCCTAAGGTAGCGAAATTCCTTGTCGGGTAAGTTCCGACCTGCACGAATGGCGTAATGATGGCCACGCTGTCTCCACCCGAGACTCAGTGAAATTGAAATCGCTGTGAAGATGCAGTGTACCCGCGGCTAGACGGAAAGACCCCGTGAACCTTTACTACAGCTTGGCACTGAACATTGACCCTACATGTGTAGGATAGGTGGGAGGCTTTGAAGCGCAGTCGCTAGATTGCGTGGAGCCGTCCTTGAAATACCACCCTTGTAGTGTTGATGTTCTAACGTTGACCCCTTATCGGGGTTGCGGACAGTGCCTGGTGGGTAGTTTGACTGGGGCGGTCTCCTCCCAAAGCGTAACGGAGGAGCACGAAGGTGGGCTAATCACGGTTGGACATCGTGAGGTTAGTGCAATGGCATAAGCCCGCTTGACTGCGAGAATGACAATTCGAGCAGGTGCGAAAGCAGGTCATAGTGATCCGGTGGTTCTGAATGGAAGGGCCATCGCTCAACGGATAAAAGGTACTCCGGGGATAACAGGCTGATACCGCCCAAGAGTTCATATCGACGGCGGTGTTTGGCACCTCGATGTCGGCTCATCACATCCTGGGGCTGAAGTCGGTCCCAAGGGTATGGCTGTTCGCCATTTAAAGTGGTACGCGAGCTGGGTTTAGAACGTCGTGAGACAGTTCGGTCCCTATCTGCCGTGGGCGTTGGAGAATTGAAAGGGGCTGCTCCTAGTACGAGAGGACCGGAGTGGACGAACCTCTGGTGTTCGGGTTGTGTCGCCAGACGCATTGCCCGGTAGCTAAGTTCGGGATCGATAACCGCTGAAAGCATCTAAGCGGGAAGCGAGCCTTGAGATGAGTTCTCCCTGATACTTTAAGTATCCTAAAGGGTTGTCGTAGACTACGACGTTGATAGGCAGGGTGTGTAAGCGTTGTGAGGCGTTGAGCTAACCTGTACTAATTGCCCGTGAGGCTTAACCATACAACACCCAAGGGGTTTTGATGGACTCAATGAAAGAACATTGAATGTGTAAGAACGAGAATTAAACACAGCTTTCCGAATTATTCGATTTGCAAGCAAATCTCACCCTAAAGGGCCGCACTAAAGTGCGTTTGAATTTGCGAGCAAATTGATAAAGAATTTGCTTGGCGACCATAGCGTTTTGGACCCACCTGATTTCCATGCCGAACTCAGAAGTGAAACGAAATAGCGCCGATGGTAGTGTGGGGCTTCCCCATGTGAGAGTAGGACATCGCCAGGCTTTAAATTTTGGACACTTGCTGATTACAAGCGAGTGATACCACTGCGGAGTGGTAGTTCAGTTGGTTAGAATACCGGCCTGTCACGCCGGGGGTCGCGGGTTCGAGTCCCGTCCACTCCGCCACTTATTTGAGAGTCGTCTCATTAAACACGAACTGCAGGGGTGTAGCTCCAATTGGCAGAGCAGCGGATTCCAAATCCGCGTGTTGGGAGTTCGAATCTCTCCACCCCTGCCATATATCAAGGCTCTGACTTAGGTCGGAGCCTTTTTCGTTTCTAACGAATAGTTGTCGATATCTGATACATATTGATCTTAAGAACATATTACATCGGTGACTTAAGCCATTCTATTTCCCTTGCAATAGATTGCGTCACTAAGCTTCGGTGTATCGTTTTCCCCCTTCTTACCTCTGTTCATACTCCCATTATTCTTCGTTAGTGAGCTAGTTGATTTACTACTTGATCTATATGACGTGTATAGAAAAAGTTAGTGGTTACATTGGCTTGGATGATTACTGACTTGGTTCCTGTTATTATCATGAGTTAATGCTAATAATTAGGAAGTAAGTTTATGCCACATTTTCGATTCCGTGCTGTAGAGCCACAAGCTGTTCAGGCACTATCAAAGCCTCTGACGGATGAACTTCAGCCTCTGATGGACTGTCCGCGTGAGGATTTTACTTTTGAGTATATCTACACTACGTTTTTCAATGAGGGCGAGGTGAGTGCTGCATATCCTTTTGTCGAAGTGCTTTGGTTTGATCGTGGCCAGGAAGTACAAGATAAAGTTGCTAAGCTTATTACACAGCAAGTTCGTGGTATTGCTGGTGCGGATATTGATGTTGCAGTTATCTTTTCAGCTTTATCCCCTAAAGCTTATTACGATAATGGCGAACACTACTAAAGGCTAAAATCTATGAAGCTGAGTTTCATTGTATATTTGGGTTTATGTTTCTCAGCTTCTGTATACTCTACTCCTTGGGAGTCTGTTGCTAATCCTACCCAAAACTCTTCTTCCTCTATTGGTAGCTATGCTAACGGTTGTTTGGATGGTGCATTACCTTTGCCTCTTGATGGCGTTGGTTATCAAGTTTTACGTAGTAAAACGAAACGCTACTATGGGCACCCTAAAACGATAGAGTTTATTGAAAACCTAGCGCTTAAAGCTCATCAAAATCTCAACACAACGCTGCTTATAGGTGACCTGTCTTTACCAAGAGGAGGAAGGTTTTCTTCCGGCCATTCTAGTCACCAAACTGGGTTAGATATTGATATCTGGTTAAGACTCGCTGACCAACCGCTTTCTTATAACGAATTACAACTCCCCAAGCCAATGAGTGTGGTGGATTTAAAAGGTTATTCCATACTTAACCATCGCTGGGAGGATAGGCACTTTAAGCTGATTCGATATGCTGCACAGAGTGAGGATGTTGCACGAATTTTTGTACATCCTGTCATTAAGGAGCAGCTTTGCTCGCAAGAAGAAGGCAAAGAACGTTCTTGGTTACGTAAAGTTCGCCCTTGGTGGGGGCATCATTACCACTTCCACGTCAGGTTATCTTGTCCTGAGTCGAGTGGCTATTGTGTTGAACAAGCTCTGCCTCCCGCTGGTGATGGTTGTGGGGTAGAGCTTGCTAGTTGGGGACCGAAAGTTAAGCCTCCGTCTGCGAAAGTTATTACTAAGCCCAAGCGAAAAAAAGCGATTCCACCGCAATGCCAATCACTTATCTCTACTAACTAGAGTGACTCTATAGGTTTATATTCCCTTACGTATCTCTTTTATGAAACTGGAGAAACATCATACTTTTGTCTACAGTGAATAATACCAATACAAAAACTAACCTAATTAGTTTTGGTGACATAATATAGAAATCTAAATTAAACAAAGAGTTGTAGTATAGGTAAGTCGTAACTTCTCTGTTTAGAAAGATCTTTCGTCACGATACTTTGGTTTCTTAGCAATATGTCTGTCAGTTGGCTAGCGAAGCAATAACAAGGCAGACAAGTGTGTGAGGCGGGAATGGATACTTCTCCTGCTAGAAGAGTAAATCAAGGATAAAACCATGACTATGATTTGTGCAAAAGAATTTGCAGAGTGGTTAAGACACAGATTTAGCAGTGAAACGAAAGGGGTCTTATTGACTCGGGTTGATGTAAATCACCTGACAGGACGTCAGCGTCTTGATCCCGGATTTGTTAATGATGTGCATTACGAGCTGATGCAATATGGAATGGCTTTCGTTACGGATACGAGCCGAGAAAACTTTTATCTTGTGCCGGTTTCCCAAGCAGAAAATTGGCGAGATAGGTTAGAGTCTCATTTTGAAAAAGAGTTGTTTTGTAATATCTATCCTATTGAAAAGTCGGGTTAAAAAAAGGTTCAACTTTGTCTCCAAAGTTGAACCTACTTGTTCTTATGCCAACCCTTGAATAATCACGAACTTCTCCAGTAACTGCTCTTCTGTTTCTACATGATCCGGGTCTGTGATGATGCATTTTGTAATCGGACACACTGACTGACAGGTCGGCTTTTCGTAATGTCCCTTACACTCTGTACATAGAGCTGGGTCAATCTCGAAAATGCTTTCTCCCATGCTGATTGCCCCATTGGGGCATTCGGGATCGCACATGTCGCAGTTGATGCATTTGTCAGTAATGAGCAAGGCCATGATTACTTACCAGTCGGGTTACGGGTGTCCTGCCCTGAGTTCAAGTTACGCATCAATAGACCGTATTCTAAATCTAGATCTGCTGGTACTGGAATGAAGACGAAGTGACCATTCCCTTTGGCATCCTCAATAGACTCTGACTTACGGTTTTCCATCGCTTCTAGCGTGAAAACAACATTACCTTTTGGCGTCATTAGCTCAAGACTATCACCGACAAGGAATTTGTTTTTCACTTCTACTTCAGCCATATCGCCACGACGTTTACCAGTGAACTCACCGACAAACTGTTGAGCATCAGAAACTGAGTAGCCGTAATCGTAATTCTGGTAGGTGTCGTGAGTATGACGACGTAGGAAGCCTTCGGTATAGCCACGGTGAGCTAGGCTCTCTAGTGTGCCCATTAGGCTTTCATCAAATGGTCGGCCTGCTACAGCGTCATCAATTGCTTTGCGGTAAACCTGTGCAGTACGAGCACAGTAATAGAATGATTTAGTACGACCTTCTATTTTCAGCGAGTGCACACCCATCTTGGTTAGGCGCTCAACATGCTGCACTGCTCGCAGGTCTTTAGAGTTCATGATGTAAGTACCATGTTCATCTTCGTACGCTGCCATTTTTTCTTCTGGACGGTGCGCTTCAGAAAGTAGAACGACTTCATCCGTTGGTTTACCACGGCCAATTGTGGTTTCAGGGCGTTCGTCTTGTATCTCGACAGGCTGCGCTTCAGACGGATCAAATTTCTCTACGATATCACCAGCGTCGTTTTCTTTGCCTTCTTCCACTTTGTATTCCCAACGGCACGCGTTAGTGCAAGTGCCTTGGTTAGGATCACGTTTGTTGATGTAACCAGAAAGTAGGCAACGACCAGAATAAGCCATGCATAATGCACCGTGAACGAATACTTCAAGTTCAGTTTCAGGACAATGCTCACGAATTTCTTCGATTTCTTCTAAAGATAGTTCGCGAGAAACGATCACACGCTCCACGCCATTCGCTGCCCAGAACTTAACAGTCGCCCAGTTTACAGCGTTTGCTTGTACAGAAAGGTGAATTGGCATTTCTGGGAAAGCTTCACGAACCATCATGATTAGGCCTGGATCTGACATGATCAATGCGTCAGGACCCATCTCTACGATTGGCTTAAGATCACGGATGAACGTTTTTAGCTTCGAGTTGTGTGGTTGAATGTTACATACCACATAAAGCTTTTTGCCTAGAGCATGCGCTTCATCGATACCGATTTTTAGGTTTTCGTGGTTAAACTCATTGTTACGTACGCGAAGGCTGTAGCGAGGTTGGCCAGCGTAAACTGCATCTGCGCCGTAGGCGAATGCGTAACGCATGTTTTTCAGGCTTCCCGCAGGAGACAGTAGCTCAGGTACGAATGCTTTCTCAGTTGTCATTGCTCAATTCTCTTTTATCTGATCACAAGTCAGGCCAATTCCACCTAATGGAAATGGGGCGCAAATTTTACGTCAAAATGTGAACTGTGACTAGGGTAATTGTGCTTCAGATAGAAAAACGCCCTCAAAAAAAGTGAGGGCGTTATGGTTGACCTTTATACAACATTAAGCGTTGGGATTTGGTAAGCCGCCTAGCGCATCGTATAGGTTGGGTAGGAAAGCACTGAACTCCCCACACATCAGAGAGAAGTCTGCATCAAATCGAGCCGCTTGATCTTCACGTGGAATATCGTCATTTTGATCTTTCAATTCATCAGAGAATTTTAGACGCTTAATACCCGCATCTTCTGTCATGATGAATTCAATACGATCTTGCCAATTAAGTGCAAGCTTCGTTACGACTTTATCTGCTGCGATGTGGTTGCGGATTTCATCTGTGGTCAGCTCTTGCTTCTTACAACGAATCACGCCACCTTCTTCAAGCACGGATTTTAGCTCAGCTTCGTCCATCATGGTGATACCTTGAGGTGTGTCGCCCGTTTTCACCCACTCGGTTAGCGTTGTTTCAATCGCTACTTCTGGAATGGCAGGAACAACAGGTAAACTACCCATGGTTTTACGAAGCAATGCTAATACATCTTCTGCTTTTTTATAGCTGCTTGCATCAACAAGGATGAAACCTTCTTTTGGCATGATGAGCACGTGAGTGTGGCTGCTGCGGCTAAATGCGCGAGGCAGTAAATCCATTACGATGTCATCTTTCAGGTTGTCTTTCTCTTTCTTCTTCAGAGGACGACCTTCTTGCGCTTCCATTGCTTCTACTTTTGCATTCAATGACTCTTTGATCACTGAGGCAGGTAGCATTTTCTCTTCTTTCTTGGCGCAAATCAGAATGCGGTTTTCTGACACGTGAGTCATCATGTCGCCATGTCTACCCATTGCACTGACCCAGCCAAATTTCTGTTTATCTTGACTGCCACATGGGGTGAATCGGAATTCAGACAGTTGAGTTTCTAGTTGTTCGGCGTTGAAAGTAACCTCGCGGTTAACGCGGTATACCAGACAGTTTTTAAACCACATAAATCTTCTCTAGGCTTGATGACAAGGGACTAATCATAGGGAATTTTTGTGCTGATGTCTTAATAGAAATGAAAAATATCCGAATGAACCTCAAAAGAAAGTTATATGAAAATTTGTTTTCAAAGGTCACAAAAGTGTCATAATTGGTAGTGATAATGCTTATGCATAGAGGGGCGCTTTGTCTCTTAAATTCATTAGCTCAACGAACATAAGGTTACTCAATTATGTCTAGAAGGATTCTGGTTGTTGAAGACGAAGCTCCTATTCGCGAAATGCTGTGCTTCGTACTTGAGCAGAAAGGTTACCAAGCGGTAGAAGCGGAAGATTACGATACTGCTGTAACCAAACTGGCTGAACCCTTCCCTGATTTAGTTTTACTGGATTGGATGTTACCAGGCGGCAGCGGCATTAACTTCATCAAGCATATGAAGCGAGAGGAATTAACGCGCAACATTCCAGTTGTGATGCTTACCGCTCGTGGTGAAGAAGAAGATAAAGTGCGCGGTTTAGAAGTCGGTGCGGATGACTACATTACTAAGCCATTTTCTCCTAAAGAGTTGGTTGCCCGTTTAAAAGCGGTGATTCGTCGTGTAACCCCGACCGCACTGGAAGACGTAATTGATGTGCAGGGATTGAAGCTTGATCCTGTATCACACCGTGTCACGGCTAATGATGCACCATTAGATATGGGCCCAACAGAATTTAAAATGCTGCACTTTTTCATGACGCATCAAGAGCGTGTGTACAGCCGTGAGCAGCTATTAAACAATGTTTGGGGTACTAACGTGTATGTCGAAGATCGTACGGTCGATGTTCATATTCGCCGCCTGCGTAAAGCATTGGAAGCCGCAGGTCATGATAAGCTGATCCAAACTGTTCGTGGTGCTGGATACCGCTTCTCGACAAAGGCATAAATTAACACGCAGCTTATCGGTACCATTTCTGGAGTTATGAGTGGTTGAAAGATTAACGTGGAAAAAGCTGGCCTGGGAGCTGGCTTTTTTTTACACCCCATGGGTGATAGTAGGTTGGATATTCGGTTATATGCCGTGGTTGCTTTTGGCAGCTACGGTATTGCAGCTTGTGTGGCATTTGCATAACCAAGTACGTTTATCTTCTTGGTTATGGGATGAAAAGCGCCTGACGCCACCGTCTGGTAGCGGTAACTGGGAATCTTTGTTCAATGGCTTGTATCGCTTACAGCAGCGCCAACGCCGTAAACGCAAAGAGCTTACTAATCTTATCCGCCGATTCAGAAATGGTGCGGAATCGTTACCCGATGCCGTCGTGGTGTTCCGTGCTGAAGGCAATATCGTTTGGTGTAACAAACTGGCTCAACACTTATTGGGTTTCCATTGGCCGGAAGACTCTGGTCAACCTATCTCCAACCTCATTCGTACGCCTGATTTTATCAAGTACCTCAACAAGAAAGACTTCTCTGAGCCATTGGAAATGCGCTCACCACTCAATGTCGAACGCATGCTAGAACTACGTATCGTACCGTATACCGAAGGTGAACATTTGATGGTGGTGCGTGATGTTAGCCAGTTAAAACAACTTGAGGGAATGCGCCGTAATTTCTTTGCTAACGTTTCTCATGAACTGCGTACACCAATGACGGTGCTACAAGGTTATTTAGAGATGACAGAAGACCCTGACATGGTTGCGGGCCCAATGTGGAGCAAAGCGCATGGCGTCATGACGGAGCAGCTCAACCGCATGAACAGTTTGGTGAACCAATTACTGACGCTATCTAAAATTGAAGCGGCACCTATGCATGAGCTTGAAGAAGTCGTGAATGTACCTGCGATGCTTGAAGTGTTAGAAAAAGAGGCGGTTAGCCTTAGTGGAGACAACCAACATAAATTGAAATTTGATGTTGATGCTAGCCTACGCGTACTGGGCGATGATGACCAGTTACGCAGTGCTATCTCCAACCTTGTTTATAATGCTGTCAAATACACACCACCTGGTGCAAACATTAATGTTCGTTGGTTCCAGACATCTCAAGGCGCATGCTTAGAGGTGGAGGATAGTGGTGATGGTATAGAACCTCAGCACCTCCATCGACTTACTGAGCGTTTTTATCGCGTCGATAAAGCAAGATCACGCGATACCGGAGGGAGTGGGTTAGGGTTGGCCATTGTAAAACACGCGCTGAGCCACCATGACTCTCATTTAGAAATTCACAGTGAAGTAGGTGTGGGCAGTAAGTTTTCTTTCGTATTGCCTGAGCGTTTGGTGGTGAAATAATGGCGTTACGATTGGCAAAAACATTCAGTTTATTCGCGCTTGTTTGTTCCTGTATGGCTGCCGCTCAAGATAAACCATTGCCGAATTATCATAAAACGACTGGGATTGTTGGGAACTTGCTCTCTGTCGGCTCCGATACGCTTGCGGGCATGACGACACTTTGGGTTGAAGAGTTTAAATCCATTTACCCGAATATTAATGCGCAAGTCCAAGCGTCTGGCTCTTCTACTGCTCCCCCTGCATTGACCGAACAAACTGCTCAGTTTGGTCCCATGAGCCGTCCTATGCGTTTAAGAGAGGTTGAAGCGTTTGAACGTGAACATGGTTACAAGCCAACGGCGCTTAGGGTTGCGATCGATGCTATCGGTATTTTTGTCCATCAAGACAATCCAATTCAAGGGCTCAGCTTTAGTCAGTTAGATGCTTTGTTTTCTGCAACACTGCGCTGTGGTGAAAGTCAATTTGTCACAAACTGGCAGCAACTCGGTCTTGAATCACAGTGGGCAAAGCGAAACGTACAGTTGTTTGGTCGTAACTCCGTTTCTGGAACTTATGGTTACTTCAAAAGCAATGCCTTGTGTGGCGGCGATTTCAAGACCCGAGTAAACGAGCAGCCAGGCTCCGCGTCAGTTGTGCAAGCTGTAGCGTCAACCATCAGTGGAATTGGTTATTCCGGTGTCGGTTATCGAGTGGCAGGTGTACGCTTAGTTCCTGTGGCAAAAATGGGAAATGACTATGTGACGCCAACGCGAGAACATATTGTTAGTGGTAAGTACCCACTATCACGTTACTTATATGTATATGTAAATAAGCACCCGGATTACCCATTAACACCAATAGAAGCCGAGTTTATTCGCTTTATTTTCTCCGCTCAGGGGCAAGCGTTGGTTGAGAAAGATGGCTATGTGCCCATTACAGCAGATTTTGCAGAAGAAGAATTAAAAAAAGTCGGCCTGTAAGCCGACTTTTTGTTTAGGTATGAACAGCACGAGATCAGAAAGTGAGTGTCCACTTCGCGCTGTCCCAACGTTCTTGTTCTTCCTGTAAATCAGCATGAAGCAATTTGTTGTTTTCTAGCCATGCTTTATCTGTGCACGTAAGAATCCATTCATCATTTTTGATGGATAAAGTGATGTCAGGCAATGGATCTTCGTTACGCTGTCCATTTAATACGATAGAAAGTCGTAATATTTTGATGAGGCTTATCACGTCACTTTGTTTGTAGAGGTTGAAAACTGGCAGTTCTTGCAGTTTAAGTGCTTTGCGTTGGAAGCGGGCTAATGTTGCGAGCACTAATTGCTGTTCACGGTTGAAGCCTTGTAGAGTGGAATGCAACAGAATATAGAAAGAGTGGCGATGGAAGCTACGTAAATTGATACTTAATCCGACTTCATGAAGCAATGCTGCCCATTCTAGTAAGTCAAATAACTCACTCTTTTTCTTAATGCCTAGTTCAGAGCGCACCTGACATAACATCTCACGTGCATGGCCTTTAACACGAGCAGCATGCTCTAAGTCAACCCGGTGTTTGTTGGCTAAATTTTCAGTTGTGCGCATACGTATATCGGAGCGCGCAAAACGCTCTTCCATTTCGTACAACAGACCTTCGCGCAGAGCACCATCGGAGAAAAACATCTGCTCAATGCGAAGCGCTTTGAAAATCGCGGACAAAATCGCGACGCCTGCCGCGAATACGGGCTTACGTTCTTCTGTTAAACCAGTCAGATCAATCTCTTCTATCGAATCAAAATTACACAGAGTTTCAATAAGCGTGTCCAGTCTCTTCGCGGTGATCAGGCCATCTTCAAAACCTAATCCTACTAGCACTTCTTGAATCGCTTTGATGGTTCCTGATGAGCCGAGAGCGATATCCCAGCCTTTTTTACGGTATGCTGAAGCGATGGACTCGAGTTTTTGCTCGGCGGCTAACATCGCTTTATTAAAGTTTTTCCCAGACAGTTTGCCGTTTTTAAAATATTGCTCTGTAAAGCTGACGCATCCCATCTGTTTACTGTTGAGAAGCTCAGGTTCAAACTCTTGTCCAATGATCATTTCGGTACTGCCGCCGCCAATATCAACGACCAACTTGGAGTTTGACTCTACTTGAGTGTGAGCGACACCTAAGTAAATCAAGCGGGCTTCTTCTTCCCCTGGGATGATTTCTATTGGGAAGGGCATCACTTCTTTCGCACGCTCAATGAATAGATGAGCATTTTTAGCGCGTCTTAGTGTATGTGTCGCGGCGATACGCACATTCGACTCATCAAGCCCTTGCAGCCTCTCTGCGAACATGGCTAAGCACTCTAACGCACGTTCCATCGCGGAATGACTTAAGTTCAATTCACTGTCGAGTCCTGATGCTAAGCGAACACGCTGTTTATGACGGCTAACCAGTTGTAAGTCACTGCCTACAACTTTGGCCACCACCATGTGGAAACTGTTTGAGCCGAGGTCTATCGCGGCAATGTAGCGAGTATCTTGTTCAAGTATTTGAGGCATCTGAATTTTGTTTTCTAGTTTGCTTTTCTATATTTTTAAGATAGTCATAGATAGCGATTTGAGAACGAACTTTTTTGCGATTACCTCGTGGTACGTAAGCGTTGCTCATTTCTTTATCTATAAAACGAGCCTTTACTGTATCGGTAAAATGGATATTCGTTATATCAATAATTCTCTGTTTCAAACGTGGATCACGGACTGGCGCCGCCACCTCAATGCGGTGATCGATATTTCTTGTCATCCAGTCAGCAGAAGAGATATAGACTTGCGGATCGCCATCGTTATGGGTAATCACCACGCGTGGGTGTTCCAAAAAGCGGTCAACAATACTGATGATGCGAATATTGTCGCTGATCCCCTCAATGCCCGGTACTAATGAGCACATACCGCGAATGATCATATTTATTTTCACTCCCGCCGTACTTGCTCCATATAGCTTACTGACGATGCCCTTATCGACTAGGTTATTGACCTTGATCGTAAGAGCGGCTTTCTTGCCGAGCTTGGCATTCGCAATTTCATTATCGATCAGGCGGTAGATTTGGGTACGAGAATTACGTGGAGATACCATGAGGTGGTTGAACTTCACTGGGCGGTATGGATTCTCAATATAACCGAAGACATTACGAACTTCGTTAGTGATTTCTTGATCTGCGGTAAGGAGAGAGAAGTCGGTATAAATTCGTGCCGTCTTCTCATGGAAGTTGCCTGTGCCGATGTGCGCGTAGCGAATAATTTCTTCACCTTCACGGCGACTGATCATCAGTAGCTTTGAGTGAATCTTAAGGCCTGGCGCTCCGAAGATGACGTGCACACCAGCTTCGGTCAACACTTTTGACCATTCGATATTGGCTTCTTCATCAAAGCGAGCCTGCAGCTCCACGACCACGGTGACGTTTTTGCCGTTGTGCACGGCATCAATTAACGAGTTCATCAAGCGAGAATCTTTCGCGACACGGTAAATGTTAATCTTGATACTAAGTACTTTCGGATCGAAGGAGGCTTGGCGCACCAACTCACTAATGTGGTCAAAAGTGTGGTAGGGGTAATAGAGTAGAATATCTTTCGCTTTAATCGCATCAAAGCTGTTAGCGTAACCTTCGAAATCGGCGCACTTCATTGGCGGAAGCGGTTTATTTTCAAGGTACTCTCGCCCAACATTTGGAAACGCAATGAAGTCTTTAAAATTGTGATAGCGGCCGCCGGGGATAAGGTTATCGTAATTAGAGATATTGAGCTTGTTACAAAGAAACTCTAGCATTTGGGGCGGCATATCACGTTCGTAGACGAAGCGAACGGGCTTTGCTGTCAGTCGCTGATTGACACCTTCAGACATTTGTTCGAGCAAGCTGTATTCGATTTCGTTGCGTAAATCGTATTCGGCGTCACGCGTCATTTTCATCGCATAGCCGCTAAGCTCATCATAATCAAAAAAGCCTTTGAACAGCTCATCCAAACAGTGGCGGATAATATTATCAAGTAAGATGATGGTTTTTCGACGCTTTCCTTTCTGTTCTGGTACCATCACAAAGCGGGGAAGGTGATCGGTCGGAATTTCGATCAGAGCATACTGGTAATGCTCTTCTTTACGTAGCTCTACCGCGATGTAAGCGTACTCGTCTTTGAGAAATTGCAGAACATCGATCTCATCTTTCATTAGCAAAGGGGTGATATGCGGCATGACCTCTCTACGGAAGTATTTCGCGATCCACTTTTGCTGCGATTCATCCAGTTGTTGCTCGTTGACCAAGAAAATGCGACGTCGCGCCATTTCTCGAATCAATTCGCTGTAAAGCTCATCAAATTGTTCGTTAAGCTTTAGTGCTTTCGACTGCATTTTGGTTAACAGTCGTTTAGGGCTATCACTGCCACCGCGCTCTTGGCTGATTAGGATTCTGCGCTTCACGTCCGCAAAGCGTACTTTGTAAAATTCATCTAAATTGTTGGAAAAGATCCCAAGAAAGCGAATACGTTCGATCAAAGGGACGGTTTTATCGGCAGCTTCTTGTAATACTCGTTCGTTGAAAGACAACCAACTAAGTTCTTTTTCTATATATAGTTTTTCTGCGCTCATAACCTTACCTAGCCAAAAGTGAAGTAATACGTACTCATCTTGGAAAAATGGATGAGTGAGAACATTATGAGATTTTCATTACAGATTTATTTCATACCACGCATTGCATAAGAGTTGTATTCTTTTCAGGTGTTTAATGTGATCTGTAATATAATTGTCATCTTAACGACATATTCTAGTACTAAGTCAAAAAAGGTAGAGATTTAAATGGCACAAGCCGAGTTTTCATTGCAGGAAAAAGATAAGAAACGACTGATAAAAGATCGTTTAGTTCGACTTGCAGTGACATCCGGTGGTGTCGGCGTACTCGCGGCGCTTATTTTGATCTTTGTCTACCTCGCCATGGTGATCATTCCGCTTTTTTCTGATGCGGAGATCAAAACCAGCCAAGCCATTCGAGCCACTCATATTGAAACACCACTGGCGATTTCGGTGGATGATTACGCTCAGCTCGCGTTCGTTCTAACCCAAAGTGGTGAGATTCAATATTTGTCGATGGACGATCCTACGAAACCTGCGGTGTATAAACAGCAAATCGTCCAGGAACCCGTCGCTTTCTCTCAATCTGCTCCTGGGCTAGGTTGGTATGGATTTGTTGATGGGCAGGGTAAAGCGCACCTTTTCAAGCCTGAATTTAATGCCACGTTGAGAGAAAATACACGTCCTCCGGAAGTGATTGAGCTAGACACCAGCATGGATCTGACGCTGAGTACGCCTCAAGATCCTGTGACTCAGTTTGTGTTTGCAGCTTCAACGCCGTTACCAACAATTGTTTGGCAGACAGAAAGCGGTGAAGTGAAGGCTCGTTGGCAAGTGGCTTCATCTTTGGGTACGCCTCCGACAACGATCGATTTTACGTTCTCTTCAGGCTTTGATGCACCTCAGCAAATGTTATTGACACCTGATGGTGAAACACTTTATTTGCGCGATGGCTCTGAGTTGATCGTGTTAAAGAAAACTGCACGTAAATTTGCTGTGCGAGAGGTGGTCGACCTCACTCAAGGTGATAAGAAGCACTCCGTTCGTACAATGGACCTACTGGCTGGTGCTTACTCGCTTTTGGTGACACACAACGATGGTCGGGTGTCGCAATGGTTTGACACGCTGCAAGAAGAGAGACGCACGTTAACGCATATTCGTGATTTTAAATTGGCATCAGAGCTTAAGTATTTGTTGCCGGATTCTCATCGAAAAGGATTTTATAGCTTTTACACCAACGGCACGTTGCAAAGCCATTATACAACCAGTGAAAAACTGGTGTTGTTTAAGCGTGCGTACAATCAAGCGCCCGCAATCGCAGCAATGTCTAACAATGAACGCTACTTAATCACTTGGCAAAATAATGCGTTAAATGTTGCGGAAGTGGACAATGCCTATCCGGAAATTTCATTGTCCTCATTATGGCAAGAAGTGTGGTACGAAGGGTATCCTGAGCCTGAATTTGTGTGGCAATCGACTTCGGCGAGCGATAACTTTGAGGCTAAGTTCAGCCTAGTACCTATTGCGTTCGGGACGATAAAAGCGGCGATGTTTGCGATGCTGTTTTCAGTACCGCTCGCAGTGCTAGGTGCTATTTATACGGCGTACTTTATGTCGCCACGTATGCGTCGTGTCGTAAAACCGTCGATTGAGCTAATGGAAGCACTGCCGACGGTGATCATTGGTTTCCTCGCGGGGTTGTGGTTCGCACCTATTGTCGAAGATCACCTGATTACGATCGTCGTCATGCTGTTTGTTTTGCCCTTGAGTACCATGATTATGGGCGGACTATGGGCATTAATACCGCAACCTTTGCGGAATCGTCTGCCTAATGGTTGGCATGCTTTAGTGCTCATGCCTGTCATATTGGTACTGATTGGGCTTGGCGTGTGGATTTCGCCTACGATTGAGCAGACGTTCTTTGGTGGCGATATGCGCTTATTCTTAACCGAGCATGGTATTGGCTACGATCAACGCAATGCATTGGTGGTGGGGTTAGCGATGGGGTTTGCTGTTATCCCGACGATTTTTACCATCGCCGAAGATGCCATTTTCTCTGTACCGAAGCATTTATCGGATGGCTCTTTGGCATTAGGGGCAACGCCTTGGCAAACTTTAATCTATGTTGTCTTGCTTACCGCAAGCCCAGGTATTTTTTCTGCCATTATGATGGGCCTGGGACGCGCTGTTGGTGAAACCATGATTGTGTTAATGGCAACGGGCAATACGCCATTAATGGATTGGAATATTTTGGAAGGATTGCGCAGCCTGTCGGCGACCATCGCCGTTGAGTTGCCAGAGTCGGAAGTTGGAAGTTCGCATTATCGCCTGCTGTTCCTAGCTGCATTGATTTTGTTTGTGTTTACGTTTGCAGTAAACGCGCTTGCGGAGTGGGTTCGTCAGAGACTGAGAGACAAGTACCGTGCGTTGTAATAATGGTTTGAATAAAGAGCGAGTAATGACGTGTTAAATTGGATTCGTTCTGGCGCACCGTGGATATGGCTAACAGGCGGTGCAGTCAGCATCAGTTTGTTGTCGGTATTAGGGTTGTTACTTCTGATCGGTTGGAAAGGCCTGACTTACTTTTGGCCAGCGCCCTTGTATCAGTGGAATGTTGCAGCGTTGACCCCTGTGCAAGGCGAAGTGCTACATGAAAATACTATTCTGATTGGTCAAGTGTATGAACGCAGCTTTGTACCGAAGAGTTATCTGCCTGAAAGCGCGGCGCAGCAATTAGAAGACGATGAAGACTTTGCTACGCGACTCAGTATCAAAATCGCCAACCGAGAGTTGTATCCCGCTGATTTTATCTCCGTATTGCAAATGCAGTTGGATGAGCCCACGACGCCAAAAGAGTGGGCTGTGATCGAGCGAAGTAGTGGCGGTTACTTTTTTGGTAAGCTGGTGGCGTTTCAGGATGGAGACAACTTATACACCAACGATATTCAATCAATCTTGAACAAAAAACTGGATGATGCAGAAACTCTGCGTCATGAGATTGATTCTTTGGTTGTCGAACAGCTTAAAGAGCTTGGTTGGAAGCTAGAGCAATTGCGATTAGAAAAGCGCAAGCATGAGTTGAATGACACGCTGACAGAAAGCTTCTTAAAGGAAAACCAGACGAAAAAAGAGCGGATAGAGAAAGCTCTGGCGACGTTAGATTTACAGCTTGATGGCTTACGATTACAGCTTTCTGGCTATGCCCTGATTGTCGAGGATATGACGGGGTCACAAGTATCTATTCCGCTCGAAGACATTTTGGACTACTGGTATCCAAACCAAATGTCACTGCCTGATAAAGTCATGCATTGGGGAAAACAGGTTTGGAAGTTTTTATCTGAAGATCCAAGAGAGTCTAACTCCGAGGGAGGCGTGTTCCCTGCGATATTTGGTACGGTTTTCTTAGTAATTATCATGTCGATCATTGTGATGCCACTTGGGGTGATCGCTGCTATCTATCTGCATGAATACGCTAAGAATAACGCTCTAACCAGGGTTATTCGTATTGCGGTTATAAACCTAGCGGGTGTTCCATCGATTGTTTATGGCGTATTTGGTTTAGGCTTCTTTGTTTATACGATTGGTGCCTCTATCGATAACGTATTCTATGCGGAGAAGCTACCGGCACCAACCTTTGGTACGCCGGGTTTGTTGTGGTCTGCACTAACTCTTGCCGTGCTGACGCTTCCAGTTGTGATTGTGACAACAGAAGAAGGTTTAACTCGTATTCCGAGTTCAGTACGACATGGTTCTCTGGCGCTTGGTGCAACTCAGTTCGAAACCCTATGGCGTGTGGTTTTGCCTATGGCGACGCCAGCTATTATCACAGGGTTGATCCTTGCGATTGCACGTGCAGCTGGCGAAGTAGCGCCACTGATGCTGGTGGGGGTCGTGAAATTGGCATCCAGTTTACCGGTTGACGGGCAATTCCCTTATGTGCATTTGGATAGAAAGTTCATGCATTTAGGTTTTCACATTTACGATGTTGGCTTTCAAACCTCCAACATCGAAGCGGCGCGACCATTAGTTTATGCTACCTCTTTCTTACTCGTGACAGTGATTGTCGGGCTAAACTTAACAGCAATCAGTATTCGCAATAATTTACGAGAAAAATACAGAACGTTAGGACAAGATTAAGTATGTTTAATTTTGATAGTACATTAGGTTATGAGCCACCATTGGACGTTCATAATTTAACGGATGAACAAACAGCAATCTCAATCGAGAACCTTAATCTGTTCTATGGTCAAACTCAGGCGCTGCATGATATTTCGATGCGAATTCCCAAAGGGCGAGTCACCGCTTTTATCGGTCCTTCAGGGTGTGGAAAGTCGACGTTATTACGTTGCATCAATCGCATGAACGACTTAGTGGAAGGGTGTCGAGTCACAGGCAAAGTGCGTCTACATGGCAAGAATGTTTATCATCCTAATGTCGATGTTGCGACACTTCGACGCCGAGTGGGGATGGTGTTTCAAAGACCCAATCCATTTCCTAAGTCTATTTATGAAAACGTAGTTTATGGCTTACGCTTACAAGGTGTAAAAAACAGCCGCAGTTTAGATGACGCAGTGGAGCGATCCTTGCGCTCGGCGGCGTTGTGGGATGAGGTAAAAGACCGCTTGCATGAGAACGCATTTGGTTTATCTGGTGGTCAGCAACAGCGCTTGGTCATTGCGCGCGCGGTGGCGATTGAGCCGGAAGTCCTGTTATTGGATGAGCCGACATCAGCGTTGGATCCAATCTCAACTTTAACTATTGAAGAGCTTATCAATGAGCTTAAGACTCAATATACTGTCGTTATCGTTACCCATAACATGCAGCAAGCGGCGCGAGTGAGTGATCACACCGCATTCATTCATATGGGTAAGTTAATTGAATACTCTGACGCGGACTCGATCTTCACCTCGCCAATGAAGAAACAGACCGAAGATTACATTACGGGTCGCTACGGTTAAGTCGCGACTCTATACGGAATAAGGAACATCATGCACTTTGGACGTCATATTTCAGGACAATTTAACGTAGAGCTAGAATCGATTCGTACTCATGTATTAACCATGGGTGGCTTGGTAGAACAGCAGCTTTCGTATGCTATTCAAGCCTTGCATAAAGAAGACATCGAACTGGCGCGTAAGGTTGTGCGTGACGATCATAAAGTGAATGCGATGGAAGTCTCGATCGATGACGCCTGCACACGCATTATTGCTAAGCGTCAGCCAACGGCAAAAGACTTACGCTTAATCATGGCTATCATCAAAACGATCACTGATTTAGAACGTATTGGTGACGTGGCGACACGCATTGCTTACGTTGCCATTGAAAGCCCATCATCAAAAGAACGACAATTCCAAGTGTCGTTAGAGCCTCTCTGCCGTCAGGCTATTAATATGCTGCATCAGGTTTTAGATGCGTTTGCCCGCATGGATGTAGAAGCGGCAGCAGAGGTGCACAAACAAGATGACAAGCTAGACGCCGAATATGAAGCGGTAATTCGTCAGTTGATGACCTACATGATGGAAGATCCAAAAAATATCCCCAACATTCTGCAAGTGATGTGGTCGGCACGCGCGATTGAGCGTGTTGGTGACCGCTGCCAGAACATCTGTGAATACATTATTTACTTCGTGAAAGGGAAAGATGTACGCCACCTAGGTGATCAAAGCATTGATGACGTACTGAAGTAACTGATTTCAATAAATAGACCAGCTTTTAGGCTGGTCTATTTATTAGGGAGAGGGAAAGTACATCAATATTTATCGGGCACGAAGGTCTGATCATCAATGGGCGCTCTGACATAACCTTCTTTATTGAGATCAGGTAATTCAATCGGTGGGTACTCAAGCGCTTTGTAATCAATCTGGCTAAGTAAATGGCTGATACAGTTCAAGCGCGCTTTCTTTTTCGAATCAGAGGGCACGACCCACCAAGGACAGCTCTTCGTATCTGTGTAAGCGAACATTTTATCTTTTGCCTCAGAATACTCGACCCAGCGATGACGTGACTCCAAATCCATTGGGCTGAATTTCCAACGTTTGATCGGCGTATTAATTCGACCTAGAAAACGTTTTTCCTGCTCTTCGTCTGAAACCGAAAACCAATACTTAATCAGAATAATCCCAGAGCGTTGCAACATTCTCTCGAATTCAGGGCAAGAGCGTAAAAACTCTTCGTATTCGTCTGGAGTACAGAACCCCATGACTTTTTCGACACCTGCTCGGTTATACCAACTTCGGTCAAATAAAACGATTTCACCAGCAGATGGCAAATGAGCGACGTAACGTTGGAAGTACCATTGCGTTTTTTCTTTTTCTGTCGGTGCAGGCAGAGCGACCACGCGACAAACACGCGGGTTTAGCTTTTCTGTGATGCGTTTAATCACCCCGCCTTTGCCCGCAGCATCACGGCCTTCAAACAGAACCACCACTTTTAACCCTTTGTGTTTGACCCACTCTTGAAGTTTTACGAGCTCAACTTGAAGGTTTTTGAGCTCCTTTTCGTATTCCTTTTTCTTCAATTTAGACATACACCTTTCCTCACTCCTTGATAAACAATATGTTAGCACTCAAAAGCTATGCGTGTGAGGTTACGGTCGTCTATTTGAGAGCTGCTACGACATCGGTAATGGCTTGTGTACTTGTGATGGGGATTAAGAAATCATCGACATCAGTTGCGCCCATTTTGCTTTGTTCAGCAACAAAGTTCATTTTACTAGGTCGAGTCGTTTTGCCTGACAGATGGATTTCAGGAACTTGAGTGTCTTCTACTAATGCACGTACGTTACTTGCATTAACTCCAGCACCCGCCATGATTGCAATGCGTCCTTGGGCTTGTTCAACAAGAGATTTAAGTACTTTCTGGCCTGCTGGCGCAGAAGGTGCGAGCCCTGAAGTGAGAATGCGTTCGCAGCCCAAACTGATGACCTCTTCCAATGCTAATTGAGCGTTTCTACATTGATCAAAAGCACGATGGAACGTTATGCCCAGCCCTAATTCCTGTGCGAATTCGCACAGTGCTGTTGCAAAGGGCATGTGAATACCCCCCTCTTGAGTGAGTACACCGAAAACCACACCATCCAAGCCCGATTGGTGAGCCGCTTCAATATCCCAACGCATCATTTCGATCTCTTCTTCACAGTAGAAGAAATCACCTTGGCGTGGGCGAATCATGGCATAAATAGGAATAGTCGAAAGCTTAGCGGCTTGCTGCATAAAGCCATAACTGGGTGTTAGCCCGCCTAAAGCCAAAGAGGAGCAAAGCTCAATCCGAGTGGCGCCGCCGGTAATGGCGTAGTGCAGAGATTCAATATTATCGATACAGACTTCTAGGTGAGTAACCACGTTCATTCATCCTGCTAACGTTACAAATAAGTGTTGTGGCTAAGATATTAACAGGGCCAGTAAGCAGAATCTGTATGGAGGGCATGAGAAATAGAGGTAAAGTTTACGCTGCAGCGTTACCTCATTTTGGCGGTTTATCTGAAGGTAAAAGAAAGCCCAGAGCATTTGCTCTGGGCTTTGATAGGACTTTACTTAGACTGATTGGCGTTTGCGGTTTTCCGCATTAGCTTTTTGCTTTATATACATCCAACCATCACACCCGTTGAGCTAGGGTGAAGGTCTATTATTTTTTGCCTAGATCAGCTGCGTGCTCAGATAGGAACGCTGCAACACCTTTTGGAGATGCGTCCATACCTGCTTTACCTTCTTCCCATTGTGCAGGACATACTTCGCCGTGCTTCTGGTGGAAGTTAAGAGCGTCAACCATGCGTAGCATTTCGTCGATGTTACGGCCTAGTGGTAGGTCGTTAACTACTTGGTGACGTACAACGCCTTCTTCGTCGATTAGGAAAGAACCACGGAAAGCAACGCCTGCTTCTGGGTGCTCAACGTCGTAAGCTTTACAGATTTCGTGCTTAACGTCAGCAACTAGTGGGTACTTAACTTGACCGATACCGCCATCTTCGATAGCAGTGTTACGCCATGCGTTGTGAGAGAACTGAGAATCGATAGAAACACCGATTACTTCAACACCTTTAGCTTGGAAATCAGCTAGACGGTTGTCGAATGCGATTAGCTCAGATGGGCAAACGAAAGTGAAATCTAGTGGGTAGAAGAATACTACTGCTTTCTTACCTTTAGTGAACTCTGCAAAGTTGAAGTTTTCAACGATTTCACCGTTACCTAGAACAGCTGCTGCAGTAAAATCAGGGGCTTGACGACCTACTAGTACCATTTTTTTGCTCCTAAAAAGTATGGTTAGTTCCAAACCGAATTCAGTTGTGTCGGTTTGGTCCGTGTTTGTACGAGACAAACTATAGTACAGATTGTAGTATTGAAAAAAGCGAAATAAATAGATTGAGTTAATCGAAAAAAACGATAATAGCAAAACTCTTAACTCGATCACTGGAACGGCGGTAGATACAAATACAATTATGAATAAATGGCCCAGTTTGAAGCAGTTGCACTACTTAGTCACACTGCATGAAACAAGACATTTTAGTGACGCTGCAGAGCGTTGTTTTGTCAGTCAGTCGACTTTAAGTAAAGGTATTCAAAACTTAGAGGAATTGATTGGTTGTCCATTATATGAAAAGAAAGACAAGAAAAGTCCACTGGTTTTTACCCAAACAGGAGAAATGGTAGTAAAGCAGGGGCGAGAGCTGTTAGCAAAAGGGCAAGATTTGGTCGAGCTTGGACGTATGTGCCAAGGCGACGATATGCAAGGCCAGCTAAAAGTGGGATGCATACCAACAATTGCTCCGTTTTTACTGTGTGATTTGGTGCAAGAGGTTAACTACCGTTTCCCACAACTGAATCTTTTATTAAGAGAAGACACGACAACAAACTTACTTCAAGCGCTTAGACACGGTGAGTTGGATGTACTCATTTTAGCGTTGCCAGTCGAAATTGACGGTATGGAAAGCCGAGTGGTGGGTAAGGATCCGTTTCGAATGGTTATTAGTGCGAATCAAGCCCAATCGGTGCCTGTGCCGATTCGTTACGCAGATTTACCTGACGAATCCGTCTTTTTATTAGAGAAAGAGCATTGCTTAACGGAACACGCGGTATCAGCGTGTAAATTAACAGATAAAGAAAAAATTAATCCGTTTACAGCAACCAGCCTTCATACTTTGGTGCAAATGGTTGCGAATGGTTTGGGAACAACGTTCATTCCTCAAATGGCTATCGACCACGGCCTGCTGCATAACCAGAACTTAGTCGTGATCGATCCCCCAGGAAAGCAAGCCTATCGCGAAATTGGCTTAGTTTGGCGTCCGAGTTCATCAAGAACGAAAACATTTAATCAGCTTGCAGAAGTCGTTTCCGAACTGCTTTAGCTATTAGTATTAGCCTCTACATCTCCATTATTTATCTAAAAGCGCACTGAAAACAGTGCGCTTTCTAGTATTTTATTCTGTTGGTGAACTTTGACTTGTAAAATTTTACAGCTCTTCTTTGATGAAGCTTTCATAAAATAGTGAAATTTCACAATGTTAATTTTACACAAAACCTAGTATGTCTTGTTTGACCCTTGTTTGAATCCACCTTGCCAGCCCTTGTGAATACAAGGCGTTTGTTTGCCAGTCTATATTCATACACTCGTTTGAAATGATAAATCGACCTTAAAATTAATGTAATTTAATTACGTAATAACTTACAAAAATAGGTGTTCGATAGGCGGTTTTTACCCTGCCGAATAAAACTTCGAATTTTCTGTTTTGTTTATCTTGGGGGTTTCGTTAAACCCTTTGTTGAGATAGCTTATTTAAAGGCCGATAAGACTTATGTCTAGATTGAAAATACACATAACATTACGCAATCTATCGACATGGCTAGACGAGTTGAACACAAAGTTAAAGGATGTAATTTGTTGTTCATAACTTACAAATGTAGCTTTACGCTGACTGCCCAAGATGGATAAAGCACGTTAAGGATGAATGATTATGCTTGCTCAGACAGAACAAAAAACACAACAACTAAAGCAAACCCAAGGCATGCTTGAGGTGAATGGAGTCGTTGCTCCAGAACATCAAGCAATTTTCCCTGTTGAAGCCCAAACCTTTTTATCTCTACTGTGTGAAAAATTTGCTGGACGTGTTGAGCAGTTGATGGAAGCACGAGAAGAGAAGCAAGCGCGTATCGATGCAGGTGAGCTGCCAGACTTTTTACCAGAGACACAAGACATCCGTGAAGGAAGCTGGAAGATCCTGGGAATCCCACAAGATCTGCAAGATCGCCGTGTGGAGATTACCGGACCAACTGATCGCAAGATGGTGATTAACGCACTGAATGCGAATGTAAAAGTGTTCATGGCAGACTTCGAAGATTCAATGTCTCCAGCATGGAGTAAAGTGCTGGATGGGCAAGTGAATTTACGCGATGCCGTGAATGGCACCATCAGTTACACCAACCCTGGCAATGGCAAGCATTATCAGCTGGAAGATGACCCAGCGGTGTTGATCTGCCGTGTTCGCGGCCTTCATTTAAAAGAAAAACACGTTACGTGGCACGGTCAGATCATTCCAGGTGCGCTATTCGATTTCGCTCTGTACTTCTATAACAACTACAAAGCGTTACTTCAAAAAGGCAGCGGCCCTTATTTCTACATTCCGAAACTACAATCGCATCACGAAGCGAAGTGGTGGAGCGAAGTGTTCCATTTCACGGAAGACTATTTCGGTCTTGATACAGGCACCATCAAAGCGACTGTGCTGATTGAAACTTTACCAGCCGTATTCGAAATGGATGAGATTCTGTTCTCACTTAAAGAACACATCGTTGGTTTGAACTGTGGTCGCTGGGATTACATCTTTAGCTACATCAAAACCTTGAAGAAGCACTCAGACCGAGTACTGCCAGATCGCCAAGTGGTTACGATGGATAAGCCATTCTTGAACGCTTACTCGCGATTATTGGTGCGTACTTGTCATAAACGAGGTGCTTTCGCGATGGGAGGAATGGCCGCCTTTATCCCAGCGAAAGACCCGCAAGAGAATCAAAAAGTATTAGACAAGATCCAGACTGATAAATCGCTAGAAGCAAACAATGGTCACGACGGTACTTGGGTAGCTCATCCAGGTTTGGCTGACACCGCGATGGAAGTCTTTAGTGCTGTACTGGGCGAGCGCACCAATCAATTGGATGTGAGTCGTTCAGAGGATGCACCTATTACAGCGGCTGAACTACTTGAGCCTTGTGAAGGCGAGCGGACAGAAGCCGGAATGCGCCACAATATACGTGTTGCGCTGCAATACATAGAAGCTTGGATTTCTGGTAATGGTTGTGTACCGATTTATGGCTTGATGGAAGATGCGGCGACAGCTGAAATCTCTCGCGCTTCTATCTGGCAATGGATTCAACACGGCAAGTCGCTAGATAACGGATTGAAGGTCACTAAGGATCTGTTCGAGCTCTATCTAAAAGAAGAGATTGAAGTCGTGAAGCAAGAAATTGGCGAGCAGCGCTACCAAGCGGGTCGATTTGAAGAAGCGGCAGACTTGATGGCAAGGCTCACTACGAGCGATGAGCTGACCAACTTTTTAACAGTTCCTGGTTATGACTACCTGGATTAATAAAGAATAACTGTAACACCAATAACGTGAAGGATTTTCAAGGCAGATAGGGAAGTACTGCCTGAGAACGGAAACTCAACGCACACGCATAAAGTGCAAATTATAAAGAGGGATAGACCAATGACTAACTTAACTCGCCGCCAACAAATTGAAGCTCTGGAAAAAGACTGGGCAACTAACCCACGCTGGAAAAATGTGAAGCGTACTTACACTGCCGAGGAAGTGGTGGAACTGCGTGGCTCTATGGTGCCTGCAAACACAATTGCACAACGTGGTGCAGACAAACTTTGGTCACTGGTCAACGGTAGTGCGAAAAAAGGTTACGTAAACTGTCTTGGTGCGCTAACGGGTGGTCAAGCCGTTCAACAAGCTAAAGCAGGTATTGAAGCGATTTATCTGTCAGGCTGGCAGGTAGCGGCGGATAACAACACCGCTTCGACGATGTATCCAGACCAATCTCTTTACCCAGTAGATTCTGTACCGTCAGTAGTAAAGCGTATCAACAACTCATTCCGTCGTGCAGACCAAATTCAGTGGGCTGCTGGTAAGACGCCTGAAGATGAAGGTGGTATTGATTACTTCCTACCTATCGTAGCGGATGCTGAAGCGGGCTTTGGTGGTGTGCTTAACGCTTACGAACTAATGAAATCGATGATCGAAGCCGGTGCCGCGGGCGTTCACTTTGAAGACCAGTTAGCATCGGTGAAAAAGTGTGGCCATATGGGTGGTAAGGTATTAGTTCCTACGCAAGAAGCGGTACAAAAGCTCGTTGCAGCTCGTTTGGCTGCTGATGTGGCGGGTACAACAACCTTGGTTATTGCTCGTACTGATGCGAATGCGGCAGATCTCATTACTTCAGATTGCGACCCATACGATAAAGACTTTATTGAAGGTGAGCGTACTCAAGAAGGTTTCTACCGCGTTCGCGCTGGTATCGACCAAGCCATCTCTCGCGGCCTAGCTTACGCACCGTATGCAGATTTGATCTGGTGTGAAACAGCGACGCCATGTTTGGAAGAAGCACGTAAGTTTGCAGAAGCGATTCACGCTGAATACCCAGATCAATTGTTGGCATACAACTGTTCGCCGTCCTTCAACTGGGAGAAGAACCTAGATGCAGAAACCATTGCTAAGTTCCAACAAGAGTTGGCAGACATGGGCTACAAGTACCAATTCATCACGCTAGCAGGTATTCACAACATGTGGTTCAACATGTTCGAACTGGCACACGCTTATGCTCAAGGTGAAGGTATGCGTCATTATGTTGAGAAAGTTCAGCGTCCTGAATTCCAGGCGGCAGAAAAAGGCTATACATTTGTTGCACACCAACAAGAAGTTGGTACAGGTTACTTCGATAGAATGACCAATACTATCCAAGGTGGTAACTCTTCAGTGACCGCATTGACAGGTTCGACCGAAGAAGACCAATTCTAATTGGCAGAGAAACACTTCCTTAATCAGCGTCAGTAATGGCATTTTGAGCGGCAACCCTGCCGCTCTTTTTTCGTTTAAAACGTTTAAGAAACGAAATTTACACCCAAGATAACGCGTTTGCGTATTATTCTTCTGGCTCGATTTCTTCGGGTTCCACTTCTTCTTGCAGTTCCAATAAGTTAATCGCAATGGTCACAAAGTCACTGTCAGTAATGATGCCTACCAATCGACCCTTGGTGACAACAGGTAAACAGCCAACTTTGTGCTTTTGCATGTAGATAGCGCTCTCTTTAAGCCCCGCGATGGGTTCGGCCGTCATGATGTTAGTGTGCATCATTTCGTAGAGCGGTGTATCTAGAGTAAAAGATTGTTCAGCCTCATCTGGGTGCAAGCTCGATTCTTGAGCAGCAAGAATGTCGCGTTGAGTCACCAAGCCTTGTAAGTGGTTATTGGCATCAACAACCGGAATATGTCGAATATCAAGCGCATCCATCATGCTTTTTGCATCACGCAAGGTGTGCGTGCGCAGTAAGGTATGAGGATTACGAGTCATCATGTCTTCAACCTTGATCATAGAGACCTCCAGCGGCATTGTCCTTCTCTTAAATATAGAGAATATTTTTCTGTATATCTGGGAGCTAACTCGTTTTTCATCAATTAAATAGCACAATACACTTGCGCTTCTTTTTGTCTGCGTAATCTGTGTCTTATCGACGTTTTTATTAATTTGAATAAGTCGGTTTGCGTGCGAGTCAGTTGGCATTTTTGATTGATATTGAATGTGTACCCAAGGTAATCCAATGAATTGAATCGCACATTTTTATTCGTTGGATTTTCCAAGATTCGTCTCTCGAAGAAGATACGCTCAGGCTTACCAAATTGAAGACAGCAACCTAAATGAAAAGAACAACGTGTAACAAACTCATTACGCTGGCAGTGGCGGCATTCAGTGTGCAATCAGCACAGGCGATTGTGTTAGGAGATGAACTAACCGACTCTGTTGACCGCGTTACTTTACGAGCAAGTAATATGGCAGAGTTCCCACTGTGTGGCGGCACCATGCTGACGGAGCAGTGGGTGTTGACTGCGGCACACTGCGTGGTAATGGGGCAGGGAACGAACGAAGCAAGCTACTATGTGACCCCGCCGGGCGAGTTGTCGGTGAATGCGAATGTGCATGAACTTAATTCAGCAGGGCTTGATAACTTCTATCCGGTGTCTCACGTTGTGGTTCACCCTGATTACACGCGGATTTCAAAAGCTGAGACCGACAGTAATGGTAACGTGAAACCTATACAAACCGGTTTAGACTCAGACATCGCGTTGCTGTATCTCACGCGCCCAGTGGCAAATGCGAGCTTTGCTGATTTAGCAAACAAAGCCGACATGGAGAGTATCGAAGCGCGTTTGGCAGCGGATTGGAACGATAATTACCTGACCAATCAACGTGTCGAAAATGTGCAAGTGTTTGGGTGGGGGACCACTCAGCCGGATGCATCTGAACCTTCCAATACGCTCAAAACCACCATTAGTACATTTTTACCCATCGACAAATGTTATGAACGTTTAGAAATTGGCAGCAGTTTTCCGGGGATCATCGACTCAAGAGAAAACCAAACCAAAATTTGTACGCTACCAACGAAAAACCGAGTATTAGAGCCGGATAGCCACACCCAATATGGTAACTCTGCATGTAAAGGTGACAGTGGGGGGCCGCTGGTCGATGTGGCTACGGGAAAACAGATTGGTATTGTTAGCGGTGGACCTCTCATTCTTCCGACTTGTGGCTCTTTGACGATTCCAAGTTTCTACACCAAGGTGAGCCAATATTACGACTGGGTACAGTCTTACATTACTGCCGATGCGCCACCAAGTAGCTACATCATTGCACCGAACTTTATTAAAGAGGCTAATAACGAAGTCGGCGGAGATAAAGAGTGTCACGACGGTATTGCAACCAATAACTGTGATTTCAAAGGGTCAGATGATGATGGTGGCAGTCTGGGTCTGTGGCTATTGAGTCTATTCGTACCCTTGGCGTGGTGGCGAAGGCGTGAGGTTTGATAGGGCTATTTGAATACCAAACGAGTAAGCAGCGTTATGCGCTGCTTTGCTTTTTAATGTTCCATTTCTTTCGACTTAAACTGAAAAATAATGCCAAGTGATCGCGGTTTTTCACGTTTTATTACACTCTTCATCATGGCTTTTACAGTGATATTCTGGGGATTTGCTTGCTATTGCAGCATGTAAACATATACTAGTCTGCTGCGAAAAACTCGTCGCAATTTTATCGTCGTCCTAGACGTGATTTGACCAATATATAAGACAAGTAACATGCAAGTATCAGATTTCCATTTCGACCTTCCAGATGAACTTATCGCTCGTTACCCTCAGCCAGAGCGTACCGCTAGCCGACTATTACAAATGGACGGCAATACCGGAGAGCTAATTGATGGCACATTTACTGATGTATTGGGCCAAGTTCAACCCGGTGATCTCGTGGTGTTTAATAATACTCGTGTTATACCTGCTCGTCTTTTTGGTCGTAAAGAGTCGGGTGGTAAGCTAGAGGTGCTGGTGGAGCGCATGCTTGACGAGAAAAGCATCCTCGCGCACGTTCGCTGCTCTAAATCTCCAAAACCAGGTACAACCATCATTGTTGGCGAGAATGATGAATACTCAGCAGAAATGGTGGCGCGTCATGACGCTCTATTTGAACTGAAATTTAACGCTGATAAGACGGTATTAGAAATTTTGGAAGAAATCGGCCACATGCCGCTTCCTCCTTACATTGACCGCCCAGATGAAGATGCAGATAAAGAGCGTTACCAAACCGTATATAACCAGAAGCCAGGCGCAGTAGCGGCGCCGACAGCGGGTCTTCATTTTGATGATGTTCTACTAGAGAAAATTAAAGCGAAAGGCGCAGAGTTTGCTTACGTCACTTTGCACGTTGGTGCTGGTACATTCCAGCCAGTAAAAGTAGAAAACATCAACGATCACCATATGCACGCTGAGTACGTAGAAGTACCGCAAGAAGTCGTCGAAGCAATTAAAGCGACGAAAGCGCGCGGTGGACGAATTATTGCTGTTGGTACTACATCGGTACGCTCACTTGAAAGCGCAGCGCAAGACGCATTGAAAAAAGGGACTGAGTTGGTCCCATTCTTTGGTGATACAGAAATCTTTATTTTTCCTGGCTACGAATATCAGCTTGTGGATTGCTTGATTACCAATTTCCACCTGCCAGAATCCACACTGATCATGTTGGTGAGTGCATTTGCAGGTTATGAGAACACCATGAATGCTTACAAGCATGCGGTAGAAAACAAATATCGCTTTTTCTCATATGGTGATTCAATGTTCATCAAGAAGAAAACGATTTAGTAAAAAATAAGATTTACGAGTGCTAGCAGTAAGCTAGGAAATAGAGCAGAACCTCTGCTTTATCTCTCGCAAGGAAAAGCGACCGCTCCTTAAAGTAGGGTTGAGCCCTAAACACTCAGTCAGACTGTTTCTCTGACACCCGGAGGCATCGTGAAATTAAAATTCGATCTTAAGAAGAAAAACGGCAATGCGCGTCGTGGTCAACTGACTTTCGAACGTGGCACTGTTCAAACCCCAGCGTTTATGCCAGTTGGTACTTACGGTACGGTTAAAGGCATGACGCCAGAAGAAGTGAAAGGTACGGGCGCAGAAATCCTACTAGGTAACACGTTCCACCTTTGGCTACGTCCTGGTCAAGAAGTCATGAAAATGCACGGCGACTTGCATGATTTTATGAACTGGCACGGTCCTATTCTTACTGATTCAGGCGGCTTCCAAGTATTCAGCCTTGGCAAGATGCGTACTATTACCGAAGAGGGTGTGCACTTCCGTAACCCAGTTAATGGTGACAAGATTTTCATGGACGCAGAAAAGTCGATGGAAATTCAAAAAGACCTAGGTTCTGACATCGTCATGATTTTTGACGAGTGTACGCCATACCCAGCGACACACGATGAAGCGAAGAAATCGATGGAAATGTCACTACGTTGGGCACAGCGCTCACGTGATCACTTCGAGAAGCTAGAAAACCCGAACAACCTGTTTGGTATTGTTCAAGGTGGTGTTTACGAAGATCTACGTGATGTGTCGGTAAAAGGTCTAACGGAAATCGGTTTTGACGGTTACGCGGTTGGTGGCTTGGCAGTAGGCGAGCCTAAAGAAGATATGCACCGTATTCTTGAGCACACTTGTCCGCAGCTTCCAGAAGACAAGCCTCGCTACCTAATGGGCGTGGGTAAACCAGAAGACTTGGTTGAAGGTGTTCGCCGTGGTATCGACATGTTTGACTGTGTAATGCCAACGCGTAACGCGCGTAATGGTCACCTGTTTGTGACTGGTGGTGTGATCAAGATCCGTAATGCGAAACATAAAACGGATACAACCCCGTTGGATCCGCACTGTGACTGTTACACTTGTCAAAACTACAGTAAATCGTACCTTCATCACTTAGAGCGTTGTAATGAAATTCTAGGTGCTCGTCTAAATACGATCCACAACCTACGCTACTACCAGCGTCTGATGGAAAGTATTCGTAAAGCGATTGATGAAGATCGTTTTGATGAGTTTGTTACCGAGTTCTATGAGCGTCGTGGCCGTGAAGTGCCACCACTAGCAAAAGAACAGTCATTGACGGACTAAAAAGAATTAAAGCCTTTGGCATGTCGCCAGAGGCTTTTGCTAATAAAGTAGGCTAACGCACGTTATTTTTGAGAGAGTGATCGCTATTAGTTACTCTCAGACTTGAATCTAAAATGCGAAAGCCCAACTTGTTGGATTATCAATAAAATATAATGAGGATGTTTTAATGTTTATTTCTCAGGCTCACGCAGCAGCAGAAGGCGCGCCAGCTGGCGGTGGTTTTGAAATGCTAATCATGCTTGGCATGTTCGCAGTGATCTTTTACTTCATGATTTACCGCCCACAAGCGAAACGTGTAAAAGAGCACAAGAACCTAATGGCTTCTATGGGCAAAGGCGACGAAGTTCTAACTAGCGGTGGCCTAGTGGGTAAAATCACTAAGATTGCTGAAGACAATGACTACATTTCAATCGAGCTTAACGCGAACAATGAAGTGGTAATCAAGAAAGACTTCATCACTGCAGTGTTGCCAAAAGGTACGCTTAAGTCTCTATAAAACAGCTAAAGGATCCTCGCTGTGCTAAACCGTTATCCATTATGGAAGTACTTGATGGTATTTTTTGCCATCATCACCGCTGCGTTATACGCACTTCCAAATATCTACGGTGAAGATCCGGCTATTCAAGTTACAGGGGCGCGTGGCGCCTCTGTAGATATGTCAACGCTGGATGCTGTCACTACTGCTCTTGATAAAGAGCAACTCTCTCATAAATCCATTGCTCTCGAGAATGGATCAATTCTTGTTCGTTTTAACGACACTGACACGCAAATCAGTGCTCGTGATGTCATCAGCGAAGCGCTTGGCAAAGACACAATTGTTGCACTTAACCTTGCTCCTTCTACACCCGATTGGCTAGAAGCGATTGGCGCGTCACCATTAAAGCTGGGTCTTGACCTTCGTGGTGGTGTCCACTTCTTAATGGAAGTAGACATGGACGCTGCGATGGAAAAGCTCGTTGGTCAGCAAGAAGAAGCTTTCCGTAGCGAACTTCGTGAGGCAAAAATTCGTTATCGTGCTATCCGCCCTTCTGGCAAAGAAGCGGTAGAGGTTCTGCTACGTAACGAAGAGCAATTAGCAGAAGCGAAAGCAATGCTAGAAAAGAATCACCCGGACATGCTCTTTGTCGAATCTGATTCAAATGGCCGTTACGCTCTTACTGCGACCTTTACCGAGCAACGTTTACAAGAGATCCGTAACTACGCTGTTGAGCAAAACATTACGATTTTACGTAACCGTGTAAACGAGCTAGGTGTTGCAGAGCCTCTCGTTCAACGTCAAGGTGCAAGTCGAATTGTTGTTGAGCTTCCAGGTGTTCAAGATACTGCTCGTGCAAAAGAGATTCTAGGTGCGACTGCAACGCTAGAATTCCGTGAAGTTGACGATAAAGCTGACCTATCAGCGGCGGCAAATGGTCGCGCGCCAGCAGGCAGTGAAATCAAAATGGACCGAGACGGTCGTCCGGTTGTGCTTAAGAAGCGTGTTATTCTTGGTGGTCAAAGCATTACGGATGCAAGCTCAAGTGTCGATGAATACGGTCGTCCACAAGTTAACATCTCGCTAGACAGCGAAGGTGGTAACAAGATGTCAGCGTTCTCTAAGAAGAACATCGGTAAGCTAATGGCTACCGTGTTTGCTGAGTACAAAGACAGTGGTCGTCGTACGCCAGAAGGCAAAGTCATCCTAGATAAGCATGAAGAAGTCATCAACCAAGCGACGATTCAATCGGCTCTTGGACGTAACTTCCGTATCACGGGTATAGACTCCGCAGCTGAAGCGCACAACCTTGCACTTCTATTACGTGCTGGTGCACTGATCGCACCTATCTCTATCGTTGAAGAGCGTACTATTGGTCCATCAATGGGCCAGCAAAACATCGATATGGGTATCCAAGCGTGTATCTGGGGTATGGTTGCCGTAATGCTGTTTACGCTGCTTTACTACCGTGGCTTTGGCTTGATTGCCAACATCGCTCTAATGGCTAACTTAGTGTTGATCATTGGTGTTATGTCGATGATTCCAGGCGCTACCATGACGCTTCCGGGGATTGCTGGTATCGTGTTAACGGTCGGTATGGCGGTTGATGCGAACGTACTGATCTTCGAGCGTATCCGTGAAGAGCTTCGCGATGGGCGTAGTCCACAACAAGCTATTCACCAAGGTTACGCGAATGCATTCAGTACGATTGCCGATGCGAACATCACGACACTGATTACTGCAATTATTCTATTTGCAGTCGGTACTGGTGCAGTGAAAGGTTTCGCGGTTACTCTATCTATCGGTATCTTAACTTCAATGTTCACCGCCATTATTGGTACACGTTGTATCGTGAACCTGATTTACGGTGGCAAACGCGTTGATAAATTGTCGATCTAAGGCTGGGAATTAATATGTTTCAAATTCTAAAAGCAGAGAAGACGATCGGCTTTATGCGTTGGTCGAAAGTAGCATTCGTTTTTTCAATCTTTATGATTGCTGCTTCTATCTTCACTTTGTCAACTAAGTGGCTAAATTGGGGCCTAGACTTCACTGGCGGTACGCTAATTGAAGTTGGCTTTGAAAAACCTGCGAACCTTGAAAAAATCCGAACCGCTTTAGATGCGAAAGGTTTTGGTGATGCGACAGTACAAAACTTCGGTAGTGCTCGTGAAGTAATGGTTCGTCTTCGTCCACGTGACGACGTTTCTGGTGAAACGCTGGGCAACCAAATCATTGGTGCTATCAAAGATGGTACTGGCGAAAGCGTAGAAATGCGTCGTATTGAATTCGTAGGTCCTAACGTTGGTGATGAGCTAACAGAAGCTGGCGGTCTAGCGATCCTCGTGTCTCTGATCTGTATCCTGCTTTATGTCTCGATGCGATTTGAATGGCGTCTAGCGGCTGGTGCGGTTATGGCATTGGCTCACGATATCATTATCACGTTAGGTGTTTTCTCATTCCTACAAATAGAAGTTGACCTAACCATCGTCGCAGCACTATTAACGGTAGTCGGTTACTCGCTCAACGATACCATCGTTGTGTTTGACCGTATCCGTGAAAACTTCCGCAAGATGCGTAAAGGTGAGCCAGCCGATATCATGGACGCTTCAATCACCCAAACATTGAGCCGTACGTTGATTACCTCGGGTACAACATTGTTCGTGGTAATTGCACTGTTCATGCAGGGTGGTGCGATGATTCACGGCTTCGCAACCGCACTTCTACTTGGTATCACTGTAGGTACTTACTCTTCTATCTACGTAGCATCAGCACTAGCGCTAAAACTGGGCATCCAGAAAGAGCACTTGATGCCACCTCAAGTAGAAAAAGAAGGCGCAGAGTTCGACGAAATGCCATAAGGCAGGTTGAGAGTCGACAACAAAAAACCGCTGAGCAATCAGCGGTTTTTTTGTATCTGAATCGAGCCGTATGCTTGCAGAACCTCACTGTATGGAGAGCCTTACATTACAGCTAAGTAGATACGGTTCAGTAGATACAAAAAAGCCCCGCTCATTGAGCGGGGCTTTCTAAAGTCATCAGCGTGACGGGCTAAATATGACTTTCAAATCTTACTTAAGGATCGCGCTGTTACCGTTTTCGCGGATGTGCTTAAGGATAGATTTTACGCCACGAGCGCTTGAAGCAACAATGTTACCAGACTTCATGTACTCAGTGCCGCCAGCAAAGTCAGTTAGGATTGCGCCAGCTTCACGAGCAATAAGCTCACCTGCTGCCATATCCCAAGGTTTTAGACCTAGCTCGAAGTAACCATCAACACGGCCAGCAGCCACGTAACATAGGTCAAGAGCAGCAGAGCCGCTACGACGGAAATCAGCACATTCAGTGAATAGCGCACCAACGATCTTGATGTAAGACTCAGCGTGTTGTTTCTGTTTGAATGGGAAACCAGTAGCTAGAACAGTACCTTGAAGGTCTTTTAGTTGAGCAACACGGATACGCGCACTGTTTAGTTGAGCGCCTGCACCACGTTGTGCAGTGAATAGCTCGTTTTGCATTGGATCGTAAACACAAGCAACTTCAGTTTTGCCTTTGATACGAACAGCGATAGAAACCGCGAAGTGTGGGTAACCTTTTACAAAGTTAGTGGTGCCATCCAGTGGGTCGATGATCCATTGTACGTCTTTATCTTTACCTTCGATAAGACCTTGTTCTTCAGCAACGATACAGTGCTCAGGGTAAGACTGCTTGATAGTATCGATGATGATGTATTCTGCTTCTTTATCTACATTAGTGACAAAGTCATTAGTGCCTTTAAGAGTAGATTCTACTTTATCAGTGTTTTCTAATGATTTAGCAATATGATTGCCTGCCTTTCGCGCAGCGCGAATAGCAATGTTTAGCATTGGATGCATACGAATTTCCCAACGGATGTTAAAGAACAAATGAAAGCGGCGGCGAGTATACCAGAGATCAGTAAAAAGGGAAGTGGTTATTTTTTGTTCTAAAGTCAGTGGTTTTATTGTATTTAGCTTGAGGCGAACGAGAACAATGACCAAGAATGAGAAGAGAGGCCTGCTTCGCCCTAGGGTGTGTTAAAAAACTATGGTAACATTCTGCGGTTTTAATTTAGGTAGCAAACACAGATGTTGGATCAAGTAAAAATTGTACTCGTAGGTACCTCTCATTCAGGCAATATTGGCTCAGCAGCTCGAGCTATGAAAGTGATGGGTTTAAGCCAACTAGTATTAGTCGATCCACAATGTGAAGTGGATGAACAAACTCTTGCTTTGGCTGCGGGTGCTGGTGATATTGCTCAAAATGCAAAGATTGTCGGCACATTAGAGGAAGCGGTTGAAGATTGCAGCCTTGTGGTGGGCTCCAGTGCTCGCTCTCGTACATTAGAATGGCCAATGCTTGAGCCACGTGAATGTGGTGAGAAATTTGCGGTTGAGGGTAGAAAACACCCTGTCGCGCTCGTGTTTGGTCGTGAAAGAACTGGTCTAACAAACGAAGAGCTGCAAAGGTGTCACTACCATGTTTGCATTCCTGCTAACCCTGAATATAGCTCGCTTAACCTAGCGATGGCCGTACAAACTCTGAGTTACGAAGTACGAGTTGCGCATTTGAACTTAGAGCAAAGCCAGTTTGCCCCAAATGAGCCGGAAGAGTACCCACGTCATAGAGAGCTCGAAATGTTCTTCGAGCATCTTGAAAAGGTGATGGTTGAGACCCAGTTTATCAATAAAGAGCAACCAGGGCAGGTGATGAATAAATTGCGTCGCTTGTTCTCTCGTGCTCGGCCAGAAACCCAGGAGCTCAATATTCTACGCGGCATTTTAACCTCGATAGAAAAGAAGTTCTGAATAAAGAATAACCACTTTAGGTGTAAGGATGAATACCTGAGTAAAATGGTCAAATAAATACTTGACCAAATTACTCAGGTATGGAAAAATCTTAACCATTACAAACCATGTGGATACGGTGTGGTATGAAACTTACATCTAAAGGAAGATATGCGGTGACAGCCATGCTGGATGTGGCACTGCATTCGCAACAAAACCCTGTGCCTCTTGCTGACATCTCAGAGCGTCAGGGGATCTCGCTCTCTTACTTAGAGCAGCTATTTTCAAAATTGCGTAAAGCAGGTCTCGTTGCCAGCGTTCGTGGTCCTGGTGGTGGTTACCGACTTGGTGCCGACGCACACAGTATCGCTATTGGTACCGTGATTGCAGCCGTTGATGAGTCAGTCGATGCAACCAAATGCCAGGGCAAAGGAGATTGCCAAGGTGGAACACGTTGCCTTACTCACACGCTATGGCGCGACTTAAGCTCTCGCATTAGTGACTTCTTGAATAACATCACTCTTGGTGAGTTGATGACAGACAATGAAGTCCTCGAAATTTCTGATCGTCAGGACATTGATCTGGCGGTAACCCATGGGCTATCAAACAAAAATACAACCGCCGCGCCCATCGGTGTAAACGTCCGCTCTTAGCGGTCAGCTTTTTACATTGGAGTAGAGAATGAAACTGCCGATTTATCTTGATTATTCCGCTACATGTCCAGTTGATCCACGTGTTGCTGAAAAAATGGTTCAGTACATGACAATGGATGGCACATTTGGCAACCCAGCTTCGCGTTCGCACCGTTACGGCTGGCAGGCAGAAGAAGCGGTCGATACTGCTCGTGAGCAAATTGCTGACCTTCTAAATGCAGATCCTCGCGAAATCGTATTTACATCTGGTGCGACAGAATCAGACAACCTTGCTATTAAAGGTGCAGCGCACTTTTACTCGAAGAAAGGCAAGCACGTAATCACTTGTAAAACAGAGCACAAAGCCGTTCTTGACCCATGTCGTCAACTTGAGCGTGAAGGCTTTGAAGTGACTTACCTTGAGCCAGAATCAAATGGCTTGATCGATCTAGAGAAGCTTAAAGCGGCAATGCGTGATGACACAGTGCTTGTGTCTATTATGCACGTAAACAACGAGATTGGTGTGGTTCAAGACATTACTGCGATCGGCGAATTGTGTCGTGAGCGTAAAATTGTTTTCCACGTGGATGCAGCGCAATCTGCAGGTAAATTACCAATCGACGTTCAAGAGATGAAAGTTGATCTAATTTCGCTTTCTGCTCACAAAGTTTATGGCCCTAAAGGCATCGGTGCACTTTACGTTCGTCGTAAGCCTCGTATTCGTCTTGAAGCGCAAATGCACGGTGGCGGCCATGAGCGTGGTTTCCGCTCTGGTACACTTCCTACCCACCAAATCGTTGGTATGGGTGAAGCATTCCGCATCGCAAAAGAAGACATGCAAAAAGATTACGATCACGCTTTAGCGCTTCGTAACCGTCTTTTTGATGGCGTGAAAGACTTAGAAGCAGTGACGGTAAACGGTGACCTTGAGCAACGTGTACCACACAACCTAAACATCAGCTTCGCATTCGTAGAAGGTGAATCACTACTAATGTCGCTTAAAGATCTAGCGGTATCTTCTGGTAGTGCTTGTACGTCTGCAAGCCTTGAGCCTTCTTACGTTCTTCGTGCCCTAGGCATGGATGATGAATTGGCTCACAGCTCGGTTCGTTTCTCGTTTGGTCGTTTCACGACTGAAGAAGAAATTGATTACGCAATTGAACAAATCCGCGTTGCAGTGACTAAGCTACGCGACATGTCTCCTCTATGGGATATGTACAAAGAAGGGATTGATTTGAGCACTGTTGAATGGGCTCACCATTAATCTCAGGGATTGAAATAGAGGATTCGAGGTAATTTATCATGGCATACAGCGAAAAAGTAATTGATCACTACGAGAACCCACGTAACGTTGGTTCATTCGATAAAGAAGACCCATCAGTAGGTAGCGGCATGGTTGGCGCTCCAGCTTGTGGTGACGTAATGAAGCTTCAAATCAAAGTGACACCTGAAGGTATCATCGAAGATGCGAAGTTCAAAACATACGGTTGTGGTAGTGCAATCGCATCAAGCTCACTAGTAACTGAGTGGGTAAAAGGCAAGTCAGTTGATGAAGCAGCAGCAATTAAAAACTCTGAAATTGCTGAAGAGCTAGAGCTTCCACCAGTGAAAGTTCACTGTTCAATTCTTGCTGAAGATGCAATCAAAGCAGCGGTTGCAGACTACAAGAAAAAACACCAAGAATAATTATTCCGTAATATAATGGGAGCTTTGACGCTCCCATTCCAATCGAAATTTAGACAGACTAAGGTGCAGTATGGCCATCACAATGACAGAATCAGCGGCAAGTCGCGTAAGAGCATTCCTAGATAACCGAGGCAAAGGTATCGGTTTACGTCTTGGAGTGAAGACGACTGGTTGTTCAGGCATGGCATATGTACTTGAGTTTGTTGATGAGCTTAACGAAGAAGATGAAGTTTTTGAACTCTCTGGAGTGAAAATTATCATCGACAAAAAAAGCTTAGTGTACCTAGACGGTACCGAATTGGATTACGTGAAAGAAGGGTTGAATGAAGGTTTTGAATTCAACAACCCTAACGCGAAAAGTGAATGTGGTTGTGGTGAAAGCTTCAACGTCTAATTGATTGTCCTTCTGGGCAAGCGAGTCCGGAAGGCTTTACTAGGACCCGAACTTAATGAATCACTTTGAATTATTTGGGCTACCAAGTCAGTTTAAGCTGGATGGTAGCCTTCTTTCTTCTCAGTTCCGAGAACTACAAAAACGCTTCCACCCGGATAACTTTGCAACGGGATCTGAACGTGACCGTTTGATGGCGGTGCAAAAGGCAGCGCAAATCAACGATGCCTATCAAGTTCTGAAAAATCCTATCTCCCGTGCCGAGTACATCCTCGCAGAGCAGGGAGTTGAGATCCGAGGTGAACAGCAGACAATGCAAGATCCAATGTTCTTAATGGAGCAAATGGAGCTGCGCGAAGAACTGGAAGAAATTGCTGACAGCCCCGATCCTGAATCGGCGCTTTTTGACTTCGATTCTAAGGTCAGCAAAATGTACAAACAGCATCTGGCAAGCGTCGAGCAAGAGCTTGATGATGGTCTTTGGGCTGAAGCCGCAGACCGAGTTCGTAAGCTAAAATTCATTGCCAAACTAAAGAACGAAATTGAACTAGTCGAAGACAAACTCCTCGGCTAGTTAGCGTGACAAGGACCTATCATGGCACTACTTCAAATCGCAGAACCGGGCCAAAGCTCGGCACCTCATGAGCATAAGTTAGCAGCGGGTATCGACTTAGGTACTACCAACTCTTTGGTTGCTTCTGTACGTAGCGGCGATGCAACTCCACTTGCGGACGAGCAGGGCCGTACTATTTTACCTTCAGTCGTTAATTACACTGAGGAAACGTTAACGGTTGGCCACGAAGCCAAAGCCAAAGCAGAGCTTGAACCAGAGAACACGATTATCTCTGTAAAACGTTTGATCGGTCGTTCATTAAAGGACATCCAGTCCCGTTACTCTTCACTTCCTTATCGTTTTCGAGAGAGTGAAAATGGTCTTCCGATCCTGCAAACGCCTCAAGGTGACAAAAACCCGATTGAAGTATCTGCGGACATTCTAAAAGCGCTAGGTAAGCGAGCAGAAGAAACGTTAGGTGGTGAGTTAGCGGGTGTTGTGATCACTGTTCCTGCTTACTTTGATGATGCTCAGCGTGCAGGTACGAAAGACGCCGCGAAATTAGCTGGTCTTCATGTTCTCCGTCTGCTTAACGAACCAACCGCCGCGGCAATTGCTTATGGCCTAGACTCAGGCCAAGAAGGTGTGATTGCGGTTTACGATCTAGGTGGCGGTACTTTTGATATCTCTATCCTACGTTTATCGAAAGGCGTATTTGAAGTATTAGCAACAGGTGGCGATTCTGCCTTAGGCGGTGATGACTTTGACCATCTGTTAGCGGATTACCTAATGGAGCAAGCGGGTCTCGAAGCCCCACTTTCTGCTGAAAAAAACCGTACGCTACTGAACATTGCTACTGCGACTAAGATTGCTTTCTCTGAGCAAGACAGCGTTGATGTTGACGTGTTTGGCTGGAAGGGCACCGTTACTCGTGAGCAGTTCGAAGATCTGATTCGCCCATTAGTGAAGAAAACACTAATGTCTTGTCGTCGTGCATTAAAAGATGCTGATGTTAACGCAGACGAAGTACTCGAAGTTGTCATGGTTGGTGGTTCAACACGCACATTGCTGGTTCGTGAAATGGTAGGCGAGTTTTTTGGCCGCACACCGCTAACAAGCATTAATCCTGATGAAGTTGTCGCAATCGGCGCGGGTATCCAAGCCGACATTCTAGCGGGTAACAAGCCTGATTCAGAAATGTTACTTCTTGACGTGATCCCACTGTCGCTTGGTATTGAAACCATGGGTGGTTTGGTTGAGAAGATCATCCCTCGCAATACCACGATTCCTGTTGCGCGTGCGCAAGAATTTACCACATTCAAAGATGGCCAAACGGCCATGAGTGTTCATGTGGTACAAGGTGAGCGTGAAATGGTTGATGATTGTCGTTCACTGGCTCGTTTCTCATTGAAAGGCATTCCACCGATGGCGGCGGGTGCGGCACATATTCGTGTGACTTACCAAGTTGACGCTGACGGCCTTCTTTCTGTTACGGCAATGGAAAAGAGCACCGGTGTTCAGTCAGAGATTCAAGTAAAACCTTCTTACGGGTTAAGCGATAATGAAGTGGCGGATATGCTGCGTGATTCAATGACTCACGCTAAAGAAGACATGCAAGCTCGTGCGCTAGCTGAGCAGCGTGTTGAGGCCGACCGTGTAATAGAAGGTTTGATTGCAGCGATACAAGCTGATGGTGACGAACTACTATCAGAACAAGAGAAACAAGACCTGATAAAAGCCATCGAAGCCTTGATTGAGCTGCGTAATGGTGATGATGCAGATGCGATTGAGCAAGGCATTAAAGATACCGATAAAGCGAGCCAAGATTTCGCATCGCGCCGTATGGATAAATCGATTCGAGCTGCGCTGTCAGGTCAATCAGTAGACGATATATAAGAGATAAGTAGTTATGCCTAAGATTATTGTATTACCACACGACGATTTGTGCCCAGAAGGCGCAGTGTTGGAAGCAAACACTGGTGAAACCGTTCTGGACGTAGCGCTAAAAAATGGTATCGGTATTGAACATGCGTGTGAAAAATCATGTGCTTGTACTACCTGCCACGTGATCATCCGTGAAGGTTTTGATTCGCTAGAAGAAAGTGAAGAGCTGGAAGACGACATGCTGGATAAAGCGTGGGGTCTAGAGCCTGAATCACGTCTAGGGTGTCAGGCGAAAATTGCTGATGAAGACTTAGTGGTAGAAATTCCTAAGTACACGCTAAACCACGCTTCAGAAGATCACTAAAACTATCTTCCCAATATAGGGGAGAAGCAAAAGGAAGATGAGCAATGAAATGGACAGATTCTCGCGATATCGCGATTGAACTTTGTGACAAGTTTCCAGATGTTGATCCGCAAACGGTGCGTTTTACCGATCTTCATCAATGGATCATGGAGTTAGATGAGTTTGAAGATGACCCAAACCATTGTAACGAAAAGATTCTGGAAGCCGTTATCATGTGCTGGATGGATGAAGCAGACTAAGTCTGTAAAACACAGCCTAGTTAACAATTCTTACTAAAAAAAGCGGACCTTTAGGTCCGTTTTTTTATCCAATTGACATTTTTGCCCTACATAATGCTAACATCCGTGAGTTATTAAAAAGAAGCAGCGTAGGCAACGCTGCTATAAGACAAGGAGAAACCATGTCTACACAGATGTCTGTATTTTTAAGTCAAGAGTCGGCAGCACCACATTGGGGTGAAAAAGCACTGCTTTCATTCGCTGAAAACGGCGCAACCATTCATTTAGGTGAAGGTCACGATCTTGGTGCAATTCAACGTGCAGCTCGTCAGCTAGATGGCCAAGGAATTCGTTCTATTTTTCTTTCCGGTGATAACTGGGATTTAGAGAGCGTTTGGGCTTTCCACCAAGGTTACCGTAACCCAAAAAAACATGGCTCAGTTGAGTGGTCTGCATTGTCTGAAGAAGATCAAGCAGAGCTTCAAGCGCGTATTACTGCGACTGATTTTACCCGCGATATCATCAATAAAACCGCAGAAGAAGTTGCCCCTCGTCAGCTAGCGACAATGGCCGCTGAATTCATCAAATCTGTTGCGCCTAAAGGCACAGTGACAGCTCGTATCGTCAAAGACAAAGACTTGTTGGCAGAAGGTTGGGAAGGCATTTACGCCGTAGGCCGTGGTTCGGAGCGTACTTCTGCGATGCTCCAGCTAGACTACAACCCGACAGGTGACGAGAACGCACCAATATTCGCGTGTCTTGTCGGTAAAGGTATCACCTTTGATTCGGGTGGTTACAGCTTGAAGCCTTCTAACTTCATGAGCGCAATGAAAGCAGACATGGGTGGCTCAGGCACCATCACCGGTGGTCTTGCACTGGCGATTCTTCGTGGTTTGAACAAGCGTGTAAAACTGATCCTTTGTTGTGCAGAGAACATGGTTTCTGGTCGCGCACTCAAGCTTGGCGACATCATCACCTACAAAAACGGTAAAACCGTTGAAATCATGAACACCGATGCAGAAGGTCGTTTAGTGCTTGCTGATGGCCTTATCTACGCTAGTGAGCAAAAACCTGAGTTAATCATTGATTGTGCAACACTAACAGGTGCGGCGAAGAATGCGTTGGGTAATGATTACCACGCACTAATGAGTTTCGATGACGAGTTATCGCATCAAGCGCTCACTGCGGCAAACCAAGAAAAAGAAGGTTTATGGCCGCTACCACTTGCTGACTTCCACCGTGGAATGCTGCCGTCAAACTTTGCTGACCTATCGAATATCAGTTCTGGCGACTACTCTCCGGGTGCAAGCACAGCAGCAGCATTCTTGTCTTACTTCGTAGAAGACTACAAAAAAGGCTGGTTGCACTTCGACTGTGCGGGTACATACCGTAAAGCTGCGTCTGACAAATGGGCTGCGGGAGCTACGGGTATGGGCGTTCGTACACTTGCTCGTTTCCTCAATGAGCAAGCTGGTAAATAAGATTGATTGCGGCACTCTCTTGCTTGAGTGCTGCTCTTACCCAGTAAGTCACTTTAAAAACACAACTATTATTACAAGTACAGAAAGGAAACTTTATGGCTCTAGAAAGAACATTTTCAATCATTAAGCCGGATGCGGTAGAGCGAAACCTAATTGGTGAAATCTATAACCGTATTGAAAAGGCTGGCCTACGTATTGTCGCTGCTAAAATGGTTCACCTGACTGAAGATCAGGCAAGCGGTTTTTATGCAGAGCATGAAGGCAAAGAGTTTTTCCCTCCACTAAAAGAGTTTATGACATCTGGTCCTATTATGGTTCAGGTACTGGAAGGTGAAAATGCGATTGCACGTTACCGTGAACTGATGGGGAAAACTAACCCAGAGGAAGCGGCATGCGGTACGCTTCGTGCTGATTACGCACTTAGCATGCGTCACAATTCAGTTCATGGTTCCGATAGCCCTGAATCTGCAGCACGTGAAATTGAGTTTTTCTTCCCGGAGTCAGAGGTTTTCTCTCGCTAATTAGGCGTGATACTTCACTTGTTAGTGATGCTCTGATACAGAAAAGCCTCGGAACTTTCCGAGGCTTTTTCATTTCATATACCTAAGTGAGTGGCAATGTTGACTGCATAAGTGATCTCTTACACGCTAACTAGTCTGACTATATAATGGGCTTTAAAGCCCAGTAACGTGAGTTATTTTTAGTCTTTTCCCTTTACGATTTCTACGCTTTTACTTTTGGTAGTGTAATAGCCACTTATAGCGCAAGAGGTGCTTAAAATTTAATCATTTTGATTTTAATGCCTTAGCAAACTCAGGGTTTTACACCCCTTGTTGTAGCTGCATAAAGGCTGTACAATTCGCGCCCTTATTCTTGTTTCAGTCATTGAGAGGCAACATGACCACTGAAAAAATCAATCTACTCGACTTTGATCGCAAAGGCATGCGTCAGTTTTTCGCAGAAGAACTCGGCGAGAAAGCGTTTCGTGCCGATCAGGTTATGAAGTGGATCTACCATTTCGGTGTAGATGACTTCGAAAAAATGACAAACATTAACAAGAAGCTGCGCGAAAAGCTTTTACACAAGTGCGAAATCAAGGCACCAACAGTCGCAGAAGCTCAGCACTCTTCTGATGGTACGATCAAGTGGGCGATGAACGTTGGTGATCAGGATGTAGAGACGGTTTACATTCCAGAAGATGATCGTGCAACGCTTTGTGTGTCTTCTCAAGTAGGTTGTGCGTTGGAATGTAAGTTCTGCTCAACAGCACAGCAGGGCTTTAACCGTAACTTGAAAGTTTCAGAGATCATCGGTCAGGTGTGGCGCGCTGCACGTGAAATTGGTCTTGAGAAAGAAACAGGTCGCCGCCCAATTACTAACGTCGTGATGATGGGGATGGGTGAACCTCTTCTAAACATGAAGAACTTGATCCCGGCATTAGAACTAATGCTGGACGATCTTGGCTTTGGTTTGTCAAAACGTCGTGTGACTGTATCTACATCAGGTGTGGTTTCTGGCCTTGATCAGATGACAGGCAAAATCGACGTCGCGTTGGCAATTTCCCTTCATGCGCCAAACGACAAGCTGCGTAGTGAAATCATGCCAATTAACGATCGTTGGGATATTCAAGATTTCCTAGCATCAGTTCGTCGTTACATCGCTTCATCGAATGCAAACCGCGGTAAGGTAACGGTTGAGTACGTACTTCTTGATCATGTGAATGATGACATGGACCATGCTCGTGAACTGGCTGAGCTGATGAAAGACACACCATGTAAGATTAACTTGATTCCGTTTAACCCGTATCCAGGTTCACCTTACAAGAAACCAAGTAACTCACGTATCGATCGCTTCCAAAAAACATTGATGCAATATGAGCATACAGTAACGGTTCGTAAGACTCGTGGCGATGACATTGATGCAGCGTGTGGTCAGTTAGTCGGTGATGTGATTGACCGAACTAAACGTACTGCAATGTTAAAAGCGTCGCGCGGTGCTGATACCATTGAAGTAAAAGCCGTATAAACGACCGGAATTCAAAAATAGCCAGAGCCATTTGCTCTGGCTATTTTGTTTAGCGATAAGGGCATTTCTGCCAAGATTTATGACGACAACTCTCCAACTCGAGGTTATTTGGGTATAATTTCGAATTCCTTTGTCAAAGTTTGGACAAAAGCTTGAGCTATCTGTTAGTTTGAGTGTAAAGAGTTTTTGTCTTCGTTACACATTCGCTTATCATGATATGTGACATTAACGATGACACCGATAATTCTCAGCATTTTCTCACATACGCTTTGCTGATTTTTGCAAAACGGGTATTCACACTCAAATCGCTGAGAGTTTCTTAAAATTATTATTTTGGTTAACGCGTTTAGGCTAGCTATCTTTTAAAGAGGCTTAAGAACAATAACGAAAATACATAACCACGTTAGCCACTAAAACAGATTAAATACCACCATTATGACAGAACACGAAAATACGAATGAAGTGCCACTTTCTATTGAAGCTGGCACATTACTGAAAAACAAACGCGAATCTCTTGGGATGAGTCAAAAGCAAGTTGCTGATCGCCTGAGGCTTCGCGTTTCTGTTATTGAAGATATTGAAAATAACCGATTTGAGTCTCAACAAGTTGCGACATTTACGCGTGGTTACTTGCGTTCTTACGCGAAGTTCGTGGGCCTTGATGAGAAGATGGTTTTGACTGCGTTAGAGCAGACAGCAGATGTACAGCCGCAAGAGCAAGAAATTGAAATGCAGAGCTTCTCTCGCAAAACAAAAGATGAGAAGCACAATAGCCGTATCATGCTCCTGACTTGGGTTATCGGGTTGGTCATTATTGGTATTTCTGCCGCTTGGTGGTGGCAAAACCAGCAAGAGAATAGCCTAACGAAGGAAGTTACGGATTCAAGTGTTGAAGCGCCGAAGCCCACAGCGCAAGAGTTAGCTGATATCGATTTAATGACGGCTGAGGAGTTAATCGCAAGTACTCCTGAAGACGTTGTTTCAACAAGTAATGATGTTGTTGAAACGAGTGAAGTACCAGTCGAGCAGGGTAGCGATCCTCTGCTTGCTGAAACTGAAAATACAACAAGCGTAGATTCTGAAGAACCTGTTGCCGTGATTGAAACTGCGGAAGAGGAACAGCCTGCGCCAGTCGTACCTGAAGGCATGACACTTCTTACTATGAAGTTTAAAGCGGACTGTTGGATTCAAGTAAAAGACACCAATGGTAAAACGCTGGTAAGTGGTACTCATAAACCAGGACAAGATGTAGAACTTACCGGAAAAGCGCCGTTTAAAGTGATATTAGGTGCACCGGAAGGGGTTACAATGACATTTGCAAGTGAACCTGTCGACCTTTCTGGGTATACTTCAGGCAAAGTAGCTAGATTCACTCTACCGTTATAAAAAATTATGCAACACGAATCTCCAATTATTCGTCGTAAATCGACGCGTATTTATGTGGGTGATGTGCCAATTGGTGATGGTGCGCCAATTGCCGTACAGTCAATGACTAACACTCGCACGACTGACGTAGAAGCGACAGTCGCTCAAATCCGAGCACTAGAAAAAGTCGGTGCAGATATCGTTCGAGTTTCTGTACCTACCATGGACGCAGCAGAAGCTTTCAAACTGATTAAACAGCAAGTTTCTGTACCATTAGTGGCTGATATTCATTTCGACTATCGTATCGCGCTGAAAGTGGCGGAGTACGGTGTTGACTGTTTACGTATCAACCCAGGTAACATTGGCAATGAAGAGCGCATTCGCGCTGTTGTTGACTGTGCTCGCGATAAAAACATCCCAATCCGTATTGGTGTCAACGGTGGATCTTTGGAAAAAGATTTACAGATGAAATACGGTGAACCAACGCCAGAAGCTTTGGTTGAATCGGCGATGCGTCACGTAGATCATCTCGATCGTCTTAACTTTGACCAATTTAAAGTTAGCGTGAAAGCTTCAGACGTCTTCCTTGCAGTGGATTCATATCGTCTACTAGCAAAGAAAATCGATCAGCCTCTTCATTTAGGTATTACAGAAGCGGGCGGTGCTCGCGCTGGCGCTGTTAAGTCATCTGTTGGCTTAGGTATGCTGTTATCTGAAGGGATCGGCGATACGCTGCGTATCTCTTTGGCTGCCGATCCAGTTGAAGAAATCAAAGTCGGTTTCGACATTCTTAAATCTCTGCGCATTCGCTCTCGAGGCATCAACTTTATTGCTTGCCCAAGTTGCTCGCGCCAAGAGTTTGATGTGATTGGCACAGTGAACGCACTTGAGCAGCGTTTAGAAGACATCATCACGCCAATGGATGTGTCTATTATAGGTTGTGTGGTAAACGGCCCTGGTGAAGCAGAAGTTTCTCACTTAGGTCTAGCAGGTAGTAACAAGAAGAGCGCATTCTACGAAGATGGTAAACGCCAGAAAGAGCGCTTTGATAACGATGACCTTGTGAATCAGCTAGAAGCTAAGATCCGTGCGAAAGCCGCCATGATGAATGGCGAAAACCGCATCGAAGTTAAAGTACAAGATTAATCTCAACGAGAATTACGGTAAGTATTGTGGCAAAAACAATTCAAGCAATTCGAGGCATGAACGATTGCCTCCCAACTCAGTCGCCACTGTGGCAAAAACTAGAAAACACAGTGAAAAATGTAATTAGCGCATACGGTTATAACGAAGTGCGCATGCCAATCGTTGAAGAAACAAACCTATTCAGCCGCGCTGTTGGTGAAGAGACAGACGTCGTTTCAAAAGAAATGTACACCTTTGATGACCGTAACGGCGACAGCCTAACACTTCGCCCTGAAGGTACGGCGGGTTGTGTACGTTCATGTATTCAAAACAGCCTGATCAACCGTGACGAACAGCGTCTGTGGTACATGGGGCCTATGTTCCGTCATGAGCGTCCGCAGAAAGGTCGTTACCGTCAATTCCACCAGTGTGGTGTCGAAGTGTTTGGCCTTAATGGTCCTGATGTTGATGCAGAGCTTATCATGATGACGGCGCGTCTATGGCGTGAGCTAGGTATCAATGAACATGTTCGTCTTGAGCTGAACTCTATCGGTTCTCAAGAAGACCGCGCAGACTACCGTACTGCACTGGTTGCGTTCCTTGAGCAACATATTGATGTGCTAGACGAAGATTGTAAGCGTCGCATGCACACGAACCCACTGCGTGTTCTGGATACGAAGAACCCTGACGTTCAAGCTATTTTAGGTGATGCACCTCGCCTTTCAGATTACTTAGGTGAAGAATCTAAAGCACACTTCGCAGGTCTATGTGAACTTTTAGACGCCGCAGGTATCGAATACACAGTTAACGAACGTCTAGTTCGTGGTCTGGATTACTACAACCGCACGGTATTTGAATGGATCACTGAGAGCCTAGGTGCTCAAGGCACCGTTTGTGGCGGTGGTCGTTACGATGGTCTTGTAGAGCAATTAGGTGGTAAACCAACACCAGCAGTTGGCTTTGCAATGGGTCTAGAGCGTCTTGTTCTGATGCTAGAAACACTAGAACTAACAGACGTTCGTCGCAGTGTGGATGTTTACGTAGTAACAGCAGGCGAAGGCACCATGATGGCAGGAATGAAGCTAGCAGAGCAGCTTCGTGAGTCCATCCCTGGCGTTCGTGTGATGAATCACTTCGGTGGCGGTAACTTCAAGAAACAGTTTAAACGTGCAGACAAAGTTGGTGCTGTTATAGCATTAGTTCTGGGTGAAAACGAAGTTGCGGATAATACCGTAGTACTGAAAGACTTGGCCGGTGGTGAGCAAGAGACTTACAACCAAGCAGAAGTTGCAGAAAAGATCGCAGCACTGATTTAAGTCTTTTAGTAATCTAACAAAATTACATCCTAGTTCGTAAGCTAAGGCTCCCAAATGTGGAGCCTTTAAACGAAATAGGAACAATGGCAGCTAAGCTGCCATTTACATGTTTTAAGAGGACAGGAAGTGGAACTTTACGATACTGAAGAACAACAAGTTGAAGCCATTAAAGACTGGTGGAAGGAAAACGGCAAAGCCGTCATCATCGGTGCGGTTGTTGGCTTAGGTGGTCTATTTGGCTGGCGTTACTACCAGGATTCTGTGATTCAGGCGAGTGAAGCAGCTTCTCAAAGCTACACGACAGCAATGAATGCTTTGCAAGATAAAGGTACTGATGCTCAAGCTGACGTGAAAGCTTTCATTGAGTCAAATGAAGTAAAAGAATATTCAGTATTGGCTGCGCTACAACTTGCTAAAGCACAAGTTGAAGCTCAAGATCTTTCTGCTGCATTGGAGCAATTGAAGTGGGCGCAAAGCAACACTCAAGATGCTGCGCTATTACCATTGATTAGTTACCGTATTGCACGCATTGAAACGGAAATGGGTAACTTTGACGCTGCAACGGCTGAGCTAAGTAACGTCACTGATGCAGCATGGACAGGGCGTATTGCTGAACTTCGTGGCGATATTGCGATTCGCCAAGGTGACAAAGATGCCGCATACGCTGCGTATACTGAAGCTCAGCAAGCGGCAGACGCAAGCCCGACGCTACAAATGAAATTGGACGATCTGGCGAAATAAGGACCGCATTGGATGAAAAGAGTCTTTAACAAAGCCTTGTTAGGGGTGTTAACAATGGGAGTGCTTGCCGGTTGTGCTGGTGAGAAAGATACCATTGTAATGGCGCCACTACCTCAGGTAGACAGTGAATTTACAACCAGTAGTGAGTGGAGCACATCGGTTGGCGATGGTGTTGGTCATTACTTTTCAAAGCTATCCCCTGTATTTGCGAATGATACATTGTTCGTGGCAAGTCGCGATGGCTTAGTAAAAGCGCTGGATCCTGAAAACGGTAAACAACGTTGGCAAACGGACCTAGAAGAAGATGTCATTGCTCGTCTCTCTGGTGGTATCACAGCAGCATACGGAAACCTTTATATTGGCTCTGAGAATGGTGAAGTCATCTCTCTTGACCAAGAAACAGGTGAAGTTGTTTGGCGTGTGAAAGTTGGTGGTGAGGTACTGGCGAAGCCAGTTGCAGATTCAGGCCTTATTATCATCAATACGAGCCGAGGCATGTTGATTGCCCTTAATGAGAGTACAGGTGAGCAACGCTGGGCATTGAGTACAGAAGTGCCGAACCTAACTTTACGTGGCGACAGTACTCCGACTGCAATTGGCGGCGGTGTATTTTGGGGAACGGCAAATGGCCGACTTGCAGCTGCTATCGTTGAGCGTGGTCAGCTGATTTGGCAACAGCCTGTTGGTACGCCAAAAGGCGCGACAGAAATTGATCGTTTGGTTGACGTTGATTCATCGCCAATTGTGCTAGGCGGTACTCTTTTCACCATTGGATACAATGGCCAACTTATAGCCATTGACTTGCGTTCAGCGAACCCGATTTGGAAGCGTAATTACTCATCTGCAACAGATATTTCTACAGATGGTAGCCGCATCTTTGTGATAACGGAAAAAGATCATGTTGTTGCCGTTGATTCACGAAGTGGGACTGAGTTGTGGGAAAACAGCTTGCTTGAGCACCGACAACTTACAGCGCCAGTTATTGTCGGCAATTATCTCGTTGTCGGTGACACGCTTGGTTACCTTCACTGGATGGATCGTTCAACAGGCGAATTTGTTGCGCAGCAGTTTATCGATGATAGCGGCTTGGCCGTTGGCCCGACGTTATTGTCGGATGGTTATGTGATTACAACTCGCAACGGCGATGTAAAGAAACTAACCATTAACGAATAATATCGTGATATAATTCACATTCGGCTCCTGGCTGGTGACAGCTAGGAGCCGTTTTGTTGTTTGAATTTATTAACCCTGACGTGGTTATAGGTAAAAAGCTGGTTTGATTTGGCATCGAGCAAGTCGTTACCTATAACTACAGAAGAAAGATTATTGTAGAGGTTGTTATGGTACCTGTTGTAGCTCTAGTAGGGCGTCCGAACGTAGGTAAATCTACACTATTTAACCGATTGACTCGCACTCGTGACGCGTTGGTTGCGGACTTTCCAGGCCTAACGCGAGACCGTAAGTATGGCCAGGCGAGACTTGGTGAAGAGCACGAATTCATTGTGATTGATACCGGCGGTATTGATGGCACAGAAGAAGGCGTGGAAACAAAGATGGCAGAACAGTCATTAGCCGCGATTGATGAGGCTGATGTTGTATTGTTCCTTGTTGACGGTCGTGCTGGTCTGACACCTTCAGATGCAGCAATTGCTGCGCATCTGCGTAAAATTGAAAAGCCAGCGATGCTGGTGGTAAACAAAATAGATGGTATTGATGCCGATGCAGCGTGTGCTGATTTTTGGCAGCTCGGCGTGGATGATATGTATCAGATTGCGGCCGCTCATGGCCGTGGTGTGACCGCTTTGCTTGAGCGTGCTTTATCTCCATTCTTTGATGATCTATTAACAAGTGAATCTGAAGACGGTGAGATTGAAGACCTGACTGGATTCGAAGACGAAGAGCCTCTTGTTGAAGATTACACTGAAGAAGACGCAGAAGCTGAATTCAAGCGCCTTCAAGAGCAGCCGATTAAGTTGGCGATCATCGGTCGTCCTAACGTAGGTAAATCGACACTGACTAACCGTATTCTGGGTGAAGAACGTGTGGTTGTATACGATATGCCTGGTACGACGCGTGATTCTATCTACATCCCGATGGAGCGTGACGGACGCGAATACGTACTAATTGATACCGCAGGTGTTCGTCGTCGTGGTCGTATCAATGAAACGGTTGAAAAGTTCTCTGTTGTTAAGACGCTGAAAGCGGTAGAAGATGCAAACGTCGTTCTACTGGTGATTGATGCTCGTGAAAATATTTCAGATCAAGACCTAAGCTTGCTTGGCTTTGCACTGAATGCTGGACGTTCAATTGTTATCGCCGTTAACAAGTGGGATGGCCTAGACAGTGACGTGAAAGAAAGCGTGAAGAAAGAACTGGACCGCCGTTTAGGATTCGTCGACTTCGCGCGTATCCACTTTATCTCTGCGCTGCACGGTACTGGCGTTGGTCACTTGTTTGAATCTATCCAAGAAGCATATAACTCGGCGACAACGCGTGTGGGTACGTCAGTACTGACGCGTATCATGAAGATGGCAGTGGATGATCACCAGCCGCCAATGGTTCGTGGTCGTCGTATCAAACTCAAATACGCACACGCAGGTGGTTACAACCCACCGATCGTTGTTATCCACGGTAACATGGTTCGTGAATTGCCAGATTCGTATAAACGTTATCTGATGAACTACTTCCGTAAGTCTCTGGAAATTATGGGAACACCGATTCGCATTAACTTCCACAACAGTGATAACCCATACGAGAATCGTACGAATAAGCTTACGCTATCACAAGAGCGTAAACGTAAGCGTATGATGTCGATGGTGAAAAACCGCAATAAATAATGAAATTCGAATACCCAAGTTTCTACTTGGGTATTTTTTTATCAAAAGTAATCGTAAAAATGACTATCACAGCAACAAAGACTCGTTTTTGTCATCAAATATGGCAATTAGAAGCACAAATACAGCTCGTTCAATCTACGGAAGAAGTGACTTACGTTATTACAGATGTCACGCCGTTCCATCCCGTTAGTCACATATGGCCGGATCACCCTGCAGACAAAGGAACGTTGAAGGTGAATGGGGCTGAGCATGACGTGGTAGATTGCCAAGTTGGAGCAGTGGAGCAGGAAAGTGGTGCTCTGTATGTGGGTAGTGACATTCCTGTAAAGCGTGATGCTGAAGGTTGGGTGTTTGTCGTCGTGCATGTTTTATCACGTACGGAATCACTTGCAATTAATGACTTGGTGACATTAGCGGTAGATAAAGACTATCAAAATGCTTTGAGCCGAGGCCACACTGCAGGACACTTAGCGTATTTGGCGTTGAATAAAGTACTAGCGGAAGACTATTGGCGAAAAGACGCAGACCGCAAAGACCCACATGGTTATTATGATTTTAATAGCTATGCGCAAGTTACGAGTTATGTCACTCCAGACAAGTGCCTCGATACGTACCGTTTAGGCAAAACACTCCGTAAAAGAGGATTAAACAGTGCAGATATGCTGAATGACCTCCAGGCGATTGCAGAAAAAGTGAATGGCCAACTGGTTGAATGGCTTCAAAGAGATACGATGATCACCATGGAATGCCACGGCGACAGATTAACGGATTCTCGCTATTGGAAGTGCGATTTAGGGGAAGGTCAATTAGCGGTAATCCCTTGTGGTGGAACGCATGCGAGCCATTTAAATGAGTTTGCTTTTATCCAAGTTAAACTCGTTGAGCTCGACGCTCAAACTATCGAAATGCACACCAATGTAAATGCTGCTTTCTGAATAAGATCTTTTTATTAAATTCTGATTTTGTGTTTAATTAAATTAACTTAAGGATTTTTATTCTGCATTAAATCGGAATACAGAATATGTAACTTATGCTTTCGGTGTGTGGTTATATAAATATTCTTTTAAGGGGTGATCGCTGATCAAGGAGTAAATATCAGACGATCAGTATAAGATCCTACGTATCAAGTATGGTTAGCGCCTCGTGAAACTTGTTGGGGCGGTGATGAAGATCAACATACTTGTTCGTTATTTTGAGTAGCATGCGTTACTCGAAATTGCTTAGTTTAGAGAGAGGAACGGGATATGCAGCAGAACATTTGCCCGACTTGCAATGTCGAACTGGAATGGACAGGACAATATCATTGCGCACAGTGTGAATCGGATTTTAAAAAAGTAGGTTTTTGCCCTGATTGTGAGGCGGAGCTGGAGAAGCTGCAAGCATGCGGTGCTGCGAGTTACTTTTGTAATGTGTGTAATGAACTCAAATCAAAATCACGTGTCCGATTTGAGTTCCAGAAAATCAGTTAACCAGAGTTTATATTCAGTTAACGGTAGAGCGAACGTCGCCTTCGGCTAATCGAGTAATCAATACATCTCCCGACTTAACATCTGAAGATTGAGTAATCACTTTACCTTGCTCAGTTTGAGTAATTGAGTAACCTCGTTTCAATGTCGCTAGCGGGCTGACAGTGTCTAACTTCTCTGCAGCAATCGCGAGTTGATGGCGTATAGTCAGTAATTTGCGATCCATTGCATCCATCAGCTTTTGCTCAACACGTTCTAGCTTCGACTTCTGCTCACCGAGGCGTGTTACAGGAGAATTTAATTGCAGCCGATAATGTTGACGCTCGATTCGCTGTTGGTGCAAGGCAATAAAACGACCCATCGCTCGCTGTAAGCGCATGTCCAACTCATCTAACTGTTGCGTCTGACGTTGCAAGCGATAGCTTGGGTGCTGTCTCTCTAGACGGTGCATTAATTGCGCAGATTGCTGCTTTTGTTGTGCTAGGTAGTAACGCATCGCGCTCGCTAACTTATGCTGGCGGGTAACTAAAGCTTGATCTTTGTGGCTGTTATCACGACTTACTAGCTCAGCGGCTGCTGATGGAGTAGGCGCGCGTACGTCGGCGACAAAATCAGCTATTGTCACGTCGACTTCATGTCCAACGGCGCTAATAATAGGAATTTGGCTTGCTGCAATCGTGCGAGCTAATATCTCGTTGTTAAAGCACCATAAGTCTTCTAATGAACCACCACCTCGGCCCACAATTAGCACATCACATTCATCACGGCTGTTAGCGCGACCAATGGCTTGTGCGATTTGAATGGCTGCATCTTCACCTTGTACCACTGTCGGATAAATCACAACGGGTAGGGAAGGATCACGACGTTTCAATACGTCTAAGATATCGTAAAGCGCGGCACCAGTTTTCGATGTGATGACGCCAACACGTTTTGGGTGTTCAGGCAAAGGTTGCTTATTGGTTTGAGCGAACAACCCTTCTGCGGCAAGCTTCATTTTCAGCTCTTCAAACTCTTGCTGAAGACGGCCGTCACCTTCCGGTTGCATGCTTTCGATGATCAATTGGTAGTCACCGCGAGGCTCATAAAGAGAAAGACGAGCTTTTACTAGGACTTGATTACCGTTAGCGGGCTTGAAAGTAACGCGGCGATTGTTACCACGAAACATGGCACATTTAACTTGAGCGCGAGAGTCTTTAAGAGTGAGGTACCAGTGACCAGAGACTGGAGCTGAAAAGTTGGATATCTCTCCGACGAGCCAAACGATCCCCATTTCGTTTTCAAGGAGTAAACGAACTTCTGCGTTGAGACGAGAAACAGTAAAGATGTTTTGATTGGTCTTGGAGAGCACAGCTAATCTCTTAGACGTGAGTATGGAAATTAGCGGCAATATAATACATAGCAAGGGGGTAATTGCAAGAAAAAAAATTAAAAAATTTGTGGTCAAGCGATTGCGTTAACCGTATAATCCCTCCGCAATATCTAATCCAAATGTAGCTTGTTGCTAACACAGGTTACCCTCATTATGCGAAACGATGAGATTGGATTGTTCTTTTTACTCCTCTAATTGTGAGATATTGCAAATGCTAAGAATTGCCAAAGAAGCGCTGACATTCGATGACGTACTACTTGTGCCAGCACACTCCACCGTTCTCCCAAACACAGCTGATCTTCGCACTCAGCTAACTAAGAACATCACCCTAAACATCCCAATGATTTCAGCGTCTATGGACACTGTTACTGAAGCTCGTCTAGCGATCGCGCTAGCGCAAGAGGGTGGCATTGGCTTTATCCACAAGAACATGTCTATTGAGCAGCAGGCAGCCGAAGTTCGTAAAGTTAAGAAGTTCGAAGCTGGTATGGTGACTGACGCGGTTACAGTAAACCCTGACGCGACCATCGCTGATGTTGTTGCACTCACTGAAAAGCATGGTTTTGCCGGTTTCCCTGTTGTCACTGAGAGCAATGAGCTTGTTGGTATTATCACTGGTCGTGACGTTCGTTTTGTGACGGACCTTTCTAAGAAAGTATCTTCAGTAATGACGCCAAAAGAGAAGTTGGCAGCAGTTAAAGAAGGTGCTACACGAGAAGAAGTGCAAGAGAAAATGCACGAAGCTCGCGTAGAGAAAGTATTGGTTGTGAATGATGAGTTCCAACTAACCGGTATGATTACTGCGAAAGACTTCCACAAAGCAGAACGTAAACCAAACGCATGTAAAGATGAGCGTGGTCGCCTACGTGTTGGCGCAGCAGTTGGTGCTGGTGCTGGTAACGAAGAGCGAGTTGCTGCACTAGTTGAAGCTGGCGTTGACGTTCTACTTATCGACTCTTCACACGGTCATTCTGAAGGTGTTCTAAGCCGCATTCGTGAAACACGTGCAGCTTACCCAGCTCTAGACATCATCGGTGGTAACGTAGCAACAGGTGCTGGTGCTAAAGCACTAATCGAAGCTGGCGTAAGCGCAGTGAAAGTTGGTATCGGCCCTGGTTCTATCTGTACAACTCGTATTGTAACGGGTGTGGGGGTTCCACAAATCACTGCAATCGCAGATGCGGCAGAAGTTGCTAATGATTATGGTATTCCAGTTATCGCTGACGGTGGTATCCGTTTCTCAGGTGATATCTGTAAAGCAATCGTAGCGGGCGCATCATGTGTGATGGTTGGTTCTATGTTTGCAGGTACTGAAGAAGCGCCGGGTGAAGTGATTCTATACAACGGCCGTTCTTACAAGTCTTACCGTGGCATGGGTTCTCTTGGTGCAATGTCTCAAGGTTCTTCTGACCGTTACTTCCAGTCTGACAACGCAGCGGACAAGCTAGTACCAGAAGGTATCGAAGGTCGTATCGCATACAAAGGCCGTCTAAAAGAGATCGTACACCAACAAATGGGTGGTCTACGTTCAAGCATGGGTCTAACTGGTTCTGCAACTATCGAAGATATGCGTACGAAAGCTGAATTTGTACGTATCTCTGGTGCTGGTATGCAAGAGTCTCATGTACACGATGTTCAAATTACTAAGGAAGCACCGAACTACCGTCTAGGGAACTAATTACCTAACGGAAACGTTTGCTTTTTCCTTGAAGCATTAAGAAGAGGCGAGTACACTCGCCTCGGTTTTAATCACTTAGCCTTAAAAAGACTGCTCAAAATGACTAAAAATATCCATGACCAACGTATTCTGATCTTGGACTTCGGTTCTCAGTACACTCAATTAGTAGCACGCCGCGTACGTGAAATCGGCGTTTACTGTGAACTATGGAGCTGGGATGTAGAAGAAGCGGATATTCGCGAATTCAACCCAGATGGCATTATCCTATCTGGCGGTCCAGAAAGCGTAACGGAAGAGAACTCTCCACGCGCGCCTCAATATGTATTTGACTCTGGTGTTCCTTTACTTGGCGTATGTTACGGCATGCAAACTATGGCGGAACAACTAGGTGGCAAAGTAGCAGGCTCTAACGAACGTGAGTTTGGCTACGCTCAGGTTAAAGTTTCTGGTGAATGTGCCCTATTTAAAGATCTTGAAGCAACTCAAGACGTTTGGATGAGCCACGGCGACAAAGTAGTAGAGATCCCAGCCGATTTCGTAAAAGTTGGTGAGACAGACACTTGTCCTTACGCTGCGATGGCGAACGAAGAGAAGAAATACTACGGCGTTCAGTTCCACCCAGAAGTGACACACACAAAAGGTGGCCTACAAATGCTTGAGAACTTTGTTCTTGGCGTATGTGGCTGTGAGCGTCTATGGACATCGGAATCTATCATCGAAGACGCGGTTGCTCGCATTAAAGAGCAAGTGGGTGACGACGAAGTTATCCTAGGCTTATCTGGTGGTGTGGATTCATCTGTTGTTGCGATGCTGGTGCACCGCGCAATTGGCGACAAGCTAACGTGTGTATTTGTCGATAACGGTCTACTTCGTTTAAACGAAGGCCAACAAGTGATGGATATGTTTGGCGATAAGTTCGGCCTAAACATCATCAAAGTTGATGCAGAAGATCGTTTCCTTGAAGCACTGAAAGGCAAGTCTGACCCAGAAGAGAAGCGTAAGACAATCGGCCACGTATTCGTAGATGTATTCGATGAAGAGTCGAAAAAGCTAAAAAATGCAAAATGGCTAGCGCAAGGTACCATCTACCCAGACGTAATCGAGTCTGCGGCATCTAAGACTGGTAAAGCGCACGTGATCAAATCACACCACAATGTGGGCGGTCTACCAGATGAAATGGAAATGGGTCTTGTTGAGCCACTACGTGAGCTGTTCAAAGATGAAGTACGTAAGATTGGTCTAGAGCTAGGCCTGCCTTATAACATGCTTTACCGCCACCCATTCCCAGGTCCTGGTCTAGGTGTTCGTGTTCTTGGTGAAATCAAGAAAGAATACTGTGACTTGCTACGTCGTGCTGATGCTATATTCATTGAAGAGCTTCACGCTGCAGACCTTTATGACAAAGTATCTCAAGCGTTCACGGTATTCCTACCAGTTCGCTCTGTAGGTGTAATGGGCGATGGCCGTAAATACGACTGGGTTGTATCACTGCGTGCAGTAGAAACCATCGACTTTATGACTGCCCATTGGGCACACCTACCATATGACTTCCTAGGTAAGGTATCTAACCGTATTATCAACGAAGTTGATGGCATTTCTCGTGTTGTTTACGACATTTCAGGTAAGCCACCAGCGACTATCGAGTGGGAATAATTTTCCTCTAGACTGTTGAGTTTATAAGAACCAGCCTCCGGGCTGGTTTTTTTGTGCTTCAAATTTGTGAAGAGGGGACTCAACTTTTTTATAGGAGATATATACATGCGATAAAATTAAATATATATTCATTTTAGTTGTTTAAATATTATAAATGGTATTGCTATGGAACAGGCTGAAGTTACCTCTCTCATTCCCATCCTTATTACTCTTTTCCTCGCTCTGACGACGAGAAATGTCGTCGTTGGTTTATTCGCTGGTGTGGTCAGTGGCGTCGCTATGCTTGAAGGGACATTTGTCGAAAAAGGACCACTAGACTCGTTTAGTGCGTTGATGAAAAGCTATCTACTGCCGCAACTTACCGATAGCTACAACGCTGGTGTGATTTTGTTATTAGTGTTCATTGGTGGTTTCGTTGCGCTGATGGAAAAGTCTGGTGGTGGTGTTGCTTTTGCTAAAAAGGTTACTCAATGGGTGGCGAGTAAATGCCAAGCTCAACTGTCCGCATGGTTTGGTGGTGTGGTTATTTTCTTCTCTGACCTTGGTACACCGTTGATTGTTGGTCCTGTTTTTCGCCCTTTATTTGATAAGTTAAAAGTATCACGCCAAAAATTAGCTTTTATTATCGATTCTACTTCCTCTCCCGTCGCAATCTTGATTCCTTTTATCGGATGGGGCGTTTACATCATGGGGTTGATTCAAAAAGAGTTTACTGCCCTGAATGTCAGTATGAGTGACTGGGATGCTTTCATTGGCGCGATCCCGTATCAGTTTTACGCCTTTCTTGCGATCGCGATTGTGCCGATTGTCTCTTTCTTCAAATTAGATTTCGGACCGATGGCGAAGGCTGAACAACTAGCAGAGCAGGGTTCCGACTTTGGGAAAGTGCAGGAGTCCATGAATGTGTTTACGCATAAAAATGCAAAATCCAGTTTTGTCTGGGCACCTTTGCTCGTTATGCTGGTGGTTTTATGTACCATCCTCGTACCACACGGTTTTCCATTTCAAAAAGTAGCAGGCTCAACGTTCAGGGCTGCACTTTCTTCGGCATATTTCTTCGCAGCCTTTACTTTGATTGCGCTGATGGCGTTTTATGGCGTAAGAAAACTCTCTGATGGCATTCAGGTTTACCTAAAAGGGATGTCGAACATGATGTCTGTAGCCGTGATTTTGGTATTGGCTTGGGCACTTAGCTCGGTTGGGAAAGAATTAGGTGCAGCTGCATACATTGCTGAACAAGCTCAAGCCGGTTTCCCGTATTGGCTATTGCCAGCAGTCGCCTTTTTGCTTGCTGGTATTATTTCGTTCGCTACGGGATCATCTTGGGGGACATTTGCCATCATGATGCCACTAGTGATCCCAACGGCCGTCGCGATTGATGCTCCATTGTTAGTTTGTATTGGTGCGGTGTTATCTGGTGGCCTGTTTGGCGATCACTGTTCTCCAATCTCTGAAACCACGATTCTGTCGTCGACAGGGGCAGGGTGTGAGCAGTATGAGCACTTCCGAACTCAGTTACCTTACGCATTACTCAATGGAATGATTGCATTAGGGTGTTTCCTTTTAGCTGGAATCAACGCCTCGCCAGTGATTGTGCTTGCCGCTATTGTTGCTCAGTGTGTGGTTTATTTTGTGTTGTCTAAACAAAAATCAACCGCGAAGCTAGACGTGGTTTCGGCAGAACAATAAAGATAGAAATATCATAAAGCGGAGGCTCATTGGGCCTCCGCTTTTCTTTTGAGTCAAGGTAACATTTTTCTTGTGACAAAATGTGTGCGAGGACTTATTTATTCATTTTGTCTCGCAGAATCAACGCACTTAGCTCGGCGTTTTGTATATATGATCCACTATATGTCTAGTTATTCCTTGTATATTGTATTGTTGAAATCCGGAGACTAGACATGTTTGCACTCAAACATCTTCCTCTTGCATTGAGTTGTGTCCTAGCAGCACAAGCGAATGCGAGTATGAATATCCAGCCCGATCCGCAAAATCCGAATGGTTATGTCATTGCTCGTGGTGACGTTCAAGCCGTAGAGCAAAGCAAAACCTCTGATCCTATGTATGCCATTTGGTCACAAGCACTAGAGACGCGCCCGAACTCAGTGGTGGAAGCGATTGTTCCTGGAGCGGCAACCAATCCAGAAAACGTGAAGCGTGTAGAGCGTGTGTTCCCTGAAAGTGAGTGGGACTTCCTGACTCAAATGGCGGCACCTGAATACACTTACACGCGTTTCCTACGTGCAATTGGTAAGTTCCCAGCATTCTGTGGTGAGTACACGGATGGTCGAGATTCGGATGCGATTTGTAAAAAATCGATCGTGACAGCCTTTGCTCACTTTGCGCAGGAAACTGGTGGTCATATTTCGATTGATAACGTATCGGATAACCCTCTTGGATTGGAAGAGTGGCAGCAAGCTTTGGTTCATGTGCGTGAAATGGGCTGGTCAGAAGGTCAAGAAGGTTACACGACTGGTTGTGGTCAAAATGACTGGCAAAATAAGCGTTGGCCATGTGAACCAGGACAAGGTTACTTTGGACGTGGTGCTAAACAGCTTTCTTACCATTTTAACTATGGCGCGTTCTCTGAAGTGATGTTTGATGGTGATGCATCTGTATTGCTAAAAAATCCAGGCTTGGTTGCGGATTCATGGCTGAACTTGGCATCGGCTATCTGGTTCTTCCTAACGCCACAAGCACCGAAACCTGCAATGCTGCATGTGATTGACCGTACTTGGGTGCCTTCACAGCGTGAGCTTGATGCTGGCATTGGTTACGGCTTTGGTACCACCATCAACGTGATCAATGGTGGTATTGAGTGTGGTGAGCAAAACAAGGATAAAGGTCAACCTGTTAACCGTATTCGTTATTGGGAAGGTCTTGCCGCCCATTATCAAATTCCAATTGAAGCTGATGAAACAAACACTTGTTGGCAGCAGACGCCTTACGGCAGTCTGAACCTAAATGGTGCGACAGACGTGCTTTACACCAACTGGGATGGTAACTGGAAATACTACTCAGATCGCCCTGGAGGCCATTCGTTTGAATGTGAGTTGGTTGGTTTCCAAACGGCTTACTCTGCGCTAGTTGCGGGTGATTACGAGAAGTGCGTAACTAACTTCTACCAATCTCATGCGGGTTGGCCTGAAGTTCGTGTGGTTGACAAGTTAGATCCTGTAGATCCGGTCGATCCGCCTGTAGGTGGCGTGGCAGCTTGGGATGCAAGCAAAGTGTACAACACTGGTGATCAAGTCTCTTACCAAGGTGCTGTTTACGAAGCGAAATGGTGGTCACAAGGTAATGAGCCAACGAAAGGCGACCCGTGGAAGCTGGTCTCAGGCACTCCGACAGAGCCGCCTACAACGGAACCTGAACCACCAGTGACTGAGCCAGAGCCACCCGTCACAGAACCGGAGCCACCAGTAACCGAGCCAGAACCACCAGTGACAGGTAATTTTATTCAGTGGGAGCCGGGCGTAACGCAAGTCGCTAACGGCGATAAAGTGACGTACCAAAACAAATGCTTTGTCGCAAAAAACGGCCCTGGAGTGTGGGAAAGCCCAACGCAAAGTAACTGGTTCTGGGACGAGATCTCTTGCCTGTAGTTGATTGAAAAGTAGTCTAACCATCTATAAAGACTCTGCTTTTTAGCGGGGTCTTTTTTTATTTGAGCGGTTGCTTATTTATGGAATCTAAGTTTTCAATAACAGTTTTTCTCTTTTGTTCTGGGGCCCATTAAAATTCGCGCGCATTTTTTATCAACATTTTTGAAAAAAGGTATTTGTACATGTCGACAAAACTGGCTAACCCAGCACCGCTAGGTCTAATGGGTTTCGGTATGACCACTATTCTGCTCAATATTCATAACGCAGGATTTTTCCCAATTGACTCTATGATTCTAGCGATGGGCATCTTTTACGGTGGCCTTAGCCAAGTAATCGTTGGCATCATGTGCTTTAAACGCGGCGACACGTTCGGCACAACTGCGTTTACTTCTTACGGTCTATTTTGGCTAACACTAGTAGGCTTGATCGTAATGCCTCACATGGGTCTTCCTGCAAGCCCAGCAAGCTTTATGGGTTGGTACCTAGCGCTTTGGGGCATCTTCACTGGTTTCATGTTCATTGGTTCTCTATGCTACCCAACAGCGAAGCAAGTGGTATTTGGTTCTTTAACTATCCTGTTCTTCTTGCTTGCTGCTCGTGATTTCACTGGTAGCGAAGTGATCGGTGCTATCGCTGGCTTCGAAGGTATCTTCTGTGGCGCAAGTGCAATTTACTTCGCAATGGCGCAAGTACTAAACAACGAATTTGGTCGTGAAGTTCTACCTGTAGGTAAAGCAAAAATCGCTCGTAAAGTTGAAGCTGTCGCTGCTTAATCCTTTACACATAATGCAGAAAAGGGGATTAACCAATGGTTAATCCCCTTTTTTATGCCCTTAAACGGACCACTGCTTTTTCTTGTTTATGCGTTAAGGCTATGTTGATGGTTGTTCAACAGTTTCTGTAGTACTGTTGTCTGCCGTTGGTGCCTTACCCGTTTTACGCTTGTACTTATCTTCCCAGTAATCTGCGCCTTTAATGCCTAGCGCTACAGGGTTGAATGTAAAGTCGGTCACACCACGTTTTTGTTGTTCTTCGTAATCGTTCAATGCTTTGAGAGCAGGTTTTGACATAAAGAAGATGATCAAAATACCGACGATGTTAAGCCATGCCATTAGACCTACACCTACATCACCCATCGCCCAGGCTAAGTTGGCGGTTTTCACGGTTCCGTAGAACACGGATGAAATAATGATGACTTTCAGAATAAACATCAGCCCATTTACTTTGAATGTACGACGAATGTAAGCAATGTTCGTTTCTGCAATGTAGTAGTAAGCCAGAATGGTTGTAAACGCAAAGAAGAAAAGTGCGATTGCGATGAATGGTTTACCCACGCCAGGTAGTGCACTTTCGATCGCCATTTGCGTAAATACAGGACCATTAGCACCAATATCAGCTGGGAGGTTTTGAATTAGGAACGTGCCTTCAACTGCACCATTTACGTTGTACGCGCCAGTGATAAGAATCATAAACGCGGTTGCTGAACACACAAGTAGTGTATCGATGTAAATAGAGAAAGATTGAACAAGACCTTGCTGAGCTGGGTGATCAACACTCGCTGCAGCTGCAGCGTGAGGACCAGTACCTTGACCTGCTTCGTTGGAGTAAACGCCACGTTTTACACCCCAACCGATTGCCGCACCAACACCTGCCATTGGTGTGAACGCGTCACCAATGATCATGCCGAAAATGCGTGGAACCTCACCAATGTTTAGAAGGATGATGACAAATGCAGTGATGATGTAAGCCAGCGCCATAAATGGCACAACGATTTGGGTAAAGTTCGCAATACGTTTTACGCCACCGAAGATGATGAAGGCCAGAATGACACAGACAACCGTACCAGTGAAAATTTTAGCAAAACTGAAGGTACCAATAGCGGTTTCAATCATGTCACCTGAGCCAAATGCTGCTTCTACTGCGTTACCGATGCTGTTCGATTGAACGCCAGGAAGTAGAACACCACATGCAAAGATGGTCGCGATAGCGAAGATCCAAGCGTACCATTTTTGTCCCATTGCTTTTTCAATGTAGTAAGCAGGACCACCACGGAATTCACCTTCGTCTTCTTCTTTATAGATTTGCGCAAGTGTCGACTCTGCGTATGCGGTTGCAGCGCCAAAGAAGGCAACGACCCACATCCAGAATACGGCGCCTGGTCCACCAAAACCGATAGCGGCAGCAACACCAGCAATGTTACCTGTACCTACACGGCCAGATAGTGAAACGGCAAGTGCCTGAAATGATGATATCCCTTTTGTTGAACTCTTCCCTGAAAGTAATAAGCGCCACATCTCAAAGAAGTGACGAATTTGTACAAAACGCGTCATGATTGAATAGAACAAACCTGCACCAAGGCACAGATAGATCAGTACCGGGCTCCAAATAATTCCATTCAGAAAATCAACTAATGACTGCATGAGTATTTTCCCTGTTAGTTGTGTTTGTGGTTGTTTTTCACACAATACATTACCCTTTATGTAATGCAATTGTTAACTTTTTTGGCTATAAATCCTTTGTAGCGTGATGGTGAACACAGAATGGAGAGTGATTGTTAAAATTTAGTTCTTGTTGCTTATTTGCTCCTTTGAGGTAGAAGATTTGTCTGATGATTAAATATGCAGCACATTGTCATTAAAATGTGCTGCACATTTGATGAGTTAAAAATGCCAAATAATATGCATTTTGTGGGGTAAAGGCCTGTTTGTTTTTTATGCAGATATGTCCTTATGCATAACGGCAAAGGTTAAGCTCTGTGTCATCCATCACTTTCGCTTTTTCACCAGTCATAATGCTCGCTAGTAATTGACCAGAACCACAAGCCATAGTCCAACCCAGAGTGCCGTGTCCGGTGTTAGTAAAAAGGTTATCGTATTTAGTTGCGCCAATAATCGGTGTGCCATCAGGCGTCATTGGTCTAAAGCCACTCCAAAACTCGGCTTGGCTAAAGTCGCCGCAGCGAGGGAAAAGATCACGGATGACCATTTCGATGGTGTTTTTTCGTTTTTGCGGAAGGGAGGCATCAAACCCTGCTAATTCTGCGGTGCCCGCTACGCGAATTCTGTCATCAAACCGAGTCATGGCGACTTTATAGGTTTCATCCATCACAGTAGAGCGAGGAGAGAAGTGCTCATCTTCCATTGGGATGGTGAGCGAATAGCCTTTTACTGGATAGACAGGAATCTCAATGTCGATTTGCTTGAGTAGCGCTGTAGAATAGCTGCCAGAGGCAACCACATATTGGTCCGCTTTAAACTGTCCTCGATTCGTTTGGATACCTATGATCTTTTTGCCTACTGTAACCCAATTGCTTACTTCGGTGTCGAACTCGAACCTCACGCCATGGGCCTTAGCGAGTTCTGTTAGTTGTTGGCAAAACTGATAGCAATCGCCTGTTTCGTCATCTGGCAGGTGCAAGCCACCAACCAGTTTATCTTTCACAAGATCCAGTCCAGGTTCTTGTTCAATGCAGCGTTCTACGTCCATCAACTCAAACCGAGTCCCGCTTTGCTCTAGAAGCTGCATATCCTTTTCAATGGCTTGCAGCTGTTGAGGCGTTCGAAATACTTGCAAGGTGCCGAACTGGCGACCTTGATATTCAATGGCATGTTCTTGACGTAATTGTTCCAGACACATACGACTGTGGTTAGCTATCGAAAGCATGCGAGCTTTGTTGACTTGGTAGCGAGACAGGGTGCAGTTGGCCACCATCTTACTTGCCCAACTGATCATATCGGCATTGAGGGTTGGTTTGATTTTGAGTGGAGCATGCTCTTCCATTAACCACTTTATGGCTTTAACAGGAACACCAGGCGCAGCCCAAGGCGAAGAATAGCCGTACGAGATCTGCCCAGCATTGGCGAAACTTGTTTCCATTGCACTGCTTGGTTGACGGTCAATAACAGTAACTTGATAGCCTGCTTGAGATAAATACCAAGCAGAGGTTAAGCCGATGACGCCGCTGCCTAATACGATGACTTCCATTGATGTACTCCACACATTTATCTGAGTGGTTAGTTTCTTTTCTTTACCTTTTGTTAACAATCGATATAAATTACATACAGCGTTTAGAAAAACTATAGGCTCAAGGATGAGAAGTAATTTAATAAGTGGCTTGTGTCTGTTTAGCCAAGTCGCGGAACACAGCAGCTTTACTGGCGCGGCTAAGTTTTTGCACCTCACTACGGGAGCCGTGAGCCAACAAATTATTCATTTGGAAGAGTTATTAGGTTTTACTTTATTTGAACGCCATTCCCGCGGTATTCGTTTAACCGCTAAAGGCACTCAGTTACACCAAGCAACGCAGTTTCACTTTTCTGAGCTGAGCAAACTGCTTGATGAGCTCAAAGTAGAAAAGCACACCAATGAGATCCGCTTAAAATTAACGCCTTCTTTTGCTTTTAAATGGTTAGTCCCAAAGCTGGAAAGTTTTCATCACGAGAACCCGGATATCCAAGTGCAAATCTTCGCGGAAGGGGCGTTAGTGAATAGTGAGATAAAAGATTATGACGTCGCGATAGACTATGGTCTTCATCCTTACCGAAATGCTAACGCGGAGTTGATTTTGGATGAGCAACTGCTGCCCGTAATGAGTCCGAAGTACCTTGAGGATCATGGTTGGCTAAAAGTGCCTTTTGATGAACAAGAATCCTCAATGTCAGTGAAGAAATGGCAGGAGGCGACGCTACTACACGATGCGATGCCATGGGAAAAAGCGACGCGTGACTATGAGTGGCTATATTGGGCGTCAGCAATGGGATTAGACTTTAAAACCGATGTTGGACACTTTTTTAATCGAACGGATATGGCGATGTCTGCAGCGGAAGCAGGAGTTGGGATTGCGATGGCACGAATGGCACTGATTGAGGATGAATTGACGACAGAGCGTTTAGTTTCTCCCTTTCAGCCGGTTCCAGCCAATGCAGGATACTACTTGATCATGAACACACGAAGCCAGTCCACAAACAAGTTTCGTACTTGGTTATTACAGCAAGTGGCGAGCAAATAGATAAAGTGCCTGGTGAGTCAGATAGAAAACACCGCCTCGATGACGGCGGTGTTTTATTTTGGATTACTGTCGTTGATAAACCGATTCGCCTCTGCTGATGGTTTCTTCCACGTTGAGATCTTTTAGCGCCTTAGGTTCAATCTTCATCGGGTTGTTATCGAGGATGATTAAATCCGCATTCTTACCCACTTCGATAGAACCTTTATACGACTCCTCAAAGTGTTGGTAAGCTGGCCAAATCGTCATGGCTTGCAGTGCGGTATAAGTGTCAACACGCTGATCTGCACCCAGTATTTTATCAGTTCTGGTGGTGCGATTGACGGTCGCATCCAATACTCGGAATGAACTTGGCAGCGCCACAGGTGCGTCATGGTGTGTACTGAATTTTAACCCCGCCTTTCTCACCGCTTGAGTTGGTGAAATGAAATCGGCACGAGGATGGCCGAGTACCGAGTCCACATGCCAGTCACCCCAATAAAAAGTATGCATTGGGAATAGAGACGGAAAGATGCCTTGCGCCGCTAAGCGATCCACTTGGTCTTGGCGCATGGTTTGGCCGTGAATGAGTACAGGTCGGCGGTCTTGCTTTCCTAGCTTTTCATTTGCTTTGGTTACCGCATTGATAAATTGCTCGATCGCCGCGTCACCATTGGCATGCGTCAGCACTTGCCATTCATTTTTAAAGGCTGTTTCTACGTAATCGTAAGCTTGTTGATCTTCGAAAGTTGGGTAGCCGGCGTAGTCTTTATCTTGTCCATGTGGTGGGTGGAAGTAAGGCTGACTTAGCCATGCCGTTTTACCTTGTGGAGAGCCATCAAAGTTCAGCTTTACGCCACCGATGCGGAAATGGTTGGTGTACTCTGGCGTGTTGTATTCCGAGTCCATAAAATCACTGCTCGATACCATATCGGCGTAAGCAACCAAGTCGATCATTAGCTTGTCGTTTTTCGACGCGCGTTTCATCGCTTCATAACCTTCTGATGTTGCTCGTCCTTCTTGAGCCGTGGTATAGCCATATTTCGCGTACATACCTTGCGAGGCTTCTAACATGCGATCTTGAAGTTCAGAATCAATCAACTTATTGAGGTTGAACAGCATTGCAAAGTGCGCGTTTTCTTCTAGGACACCATTTGGTTCTTGGCTATTTTCCATTCGGCGGATAATGCCACCTTTTGGATCTTCCGATTCTGATGTGATGCCTGCTAGCTCTAACGCTTTACTGTTCGCGACACTCAAATGCCCCGAAGTGTGGATGATTAATACAGGCTTATCTGTGCTGACTTTATCGAGATCCGCTTTGGTAGGGTAGTAATCCAGTTGGGCGTCGTCGTAACCAAAACCTAAAATCCATCCGGTTTTCTCAATGAATAGGCGTTGCGTATTATTGTTCTCGGCATTTTTCAGAGTTTCGATGATTTTCGCCACGGTATCGGCTTCGCCATCAGGAGATGGCAGCACGTTTGCGACCATGGCTTGCAGACCAACACCATACACATGACTGTGCGGATCAACAAAGCCAGGCAACATAGTTTTGCCTTTTAAGTCGACCAACTGTGTTTTACCGAACTTGTGCTCCATCGCTCCATCTTTGCTGCCGACATAAATGATTTTCTCGCCTAATGTTGCGACGGCTTCGGCGTACTCTGGCTTATCGCTAGCCATGGTTAGGATATCGCCACCATAATAAATTTTGTCTGCGGCGGTTACTTTTAGCGGCTCGGCGACGGCTTCTTTCGCTTCTTCAGAAAAACACCCCGTTAAAGCAAGCCCAAAGAGGGCAATAGGGATCCAGTTTTTGTTCATCGGTCATCTCCATACAGAGTAAGGTTTTTGCCTATTGCCCCCATCTCAATGAGTTTGAGAACTCAATAGGTCACATTAACTTTAGTTCATATTGAAGGAGGATTATCAACAAGATTAAAGACTTTCAATCAAGCGCAAGTTATACCTATCGATGAATATCAAAAATGTTACCTTTTCCCATTTCATAAACGTTTCTGGACGTGGGCAATGTGACCCATAACGAGGTTCTGTGGTTAAAAAATCGGCATGATAAGTCCACGATTTATCTCGATGACGCTCAAGGAAGAAAATGAAAGACGAAACGCTATCCATCCATTTTGGTTACGAAACTGACCCGACCACCAAATCTGTCGCGACACCGATTTATCAAACAGTCGCGTACGAGTTTGACAACGCGCAGCACGGCGCTGATCTGTTTAACTTGGAAGTGCCGGGGAATATCTACACTCGCATCATGAATCCGACTAACGATGTTCTGGAAAAACGCATGGCAGCGTTAGAAGGCGGCATTGCTGGATTGGTCGTGAGTGCGGGGAGTGCAGCGATTAACTATGCGATTCTGACCTTAGCGCAAGCGGGCGATAACATCGTTTCTACGCCGCAACTTTATGGCGGTACTTATACCTTGTTTGCGCACATGCTGCCAAATCAGGGTATTCAGGTGAAGTTTGCTAAAGATGACAAGCCAGAAAGTTTGGCCGAGTTAATTGATGAAAATACCAAAGCGGTGTACTGCGAGAGCATTGGTAACCCAGCCGGTAATATCATTGATTTAGAACGCGTAGCGGAGCTTGCTCACGCACAAGGCGTACCTGTGGTTGTGGATAACACCGTCGCGACGCCAGTGCTGTGCAAACCCATCGAGTTCGGTGCGGATATCGTCGTTCACTCTCTCACTAAATACGTTGGTGGGCATGGCACCACATTGGGTGGCGTGATTGTGGATTCCGGTAAATTCCCTTGGGCGCAGCACAAAGACCGCTTTCCCGTTTTCAACCAACCAGAACCTTCTTACCACGGCGTGGTGTATACCGAAGCGTTTGGTGAGGCGGCATTTATCGGGCGCGCGCGTACCGTACCATTGCGTAATACCGGATCGGCATTATCACCGATGAATGCATTTATGCTTATGCAAGGGCTAGAAACGTTACCGCTGCGTATGGAGCGCCATACCGAGAACACTCTCAAAGTGGCTGAGTTCTTGGAACAGAATGACAAAGTCAGTTGGGTGAGTTATGCCGGATTGCCAAGTTCTGAACACTTCCATCTCGCCGAAAAATACATGAAAGGTAAGCCTTCTGCGATTTTGTCGTTTGGTTTAAAAGACGGCTATGACGCAGGTGTGCGCTTTTATGACGCTCTGAAAATCTTTAAGCGTTTGGTGAATATTGGCGATGCAAAATCATTGGCTTGCCATCCAGCATCGACGACTCATCGTCAGTTGAGCGAAGCAGAACAAAAACAAGCTGGTGTGTCACCAGAGATGATTCGTTTATCTGTAGGTATTGAGCATATTGACGATATTCTAGCCGATTTAGAACAGGCACTAAACGCGTAAACGATTCTGTTTTTAGCTTTTGGTTACCCATAGGCCAGCCTTTAAAAAAGCTGGCCTTTTTTTATTTTATTATTTAAATATCAAAGGCTTTTGTTCTTTTGGCTTGTGGTATTCCAAAAGCTCATAGAGGGTGAAATTTATTCCCTTGTCACGTTTGGGTTTGTTCCTGATGATGTGTGCAAATCTTATACATTGGAAGGGACTCAAATGTCTTACGTATTTCACCGTCATTGCCATGCCACGCTGCCAATCATCGATAAAGGTGAGGGTGTTTATCTATTCGATAAACAAGGGAAACAGTATCTCGATGCTTGTGGCGGCGCTGCGGTATCAAACCTTGGCCACAGTCATCAAGCCGTTAAAAAAGCCATGTTGGAACAGCTCGAGCGAGTGCCGTTTGCTCATACTGGATTTTTTACTAGTGACAGCGGTGAGCGACTAGCGGAATTGATTTGTCAGTACATGCCTGAGCAGTTCAACCATGTGTATTTAGTCAGTGGCGGGTCAGAAGCGGTGGAGTCGGCACTAAAAATGGCGCGGCAGCATTTTGTGGAATCAGGTAAGCCAGAGAAGAAGCAATTCATCGCGCGTCAGCAAAGTTATCACGGCAATACGTTGGGAGCTCTGGCGGTCGGTGGTAATGAATGGCGACGTGAACCGTTCAAACCCATCTTGCATCCGAGCCATCACATTGCCCCTTGCTATGCTTATCGGTATCAGCAGACTCATGAGTCGGAATTGGATTACTCATTACGAACGGCGAATGAACTTGAGGCAAAAATTCTTGAGTTGGGGGCTGAGAATGTCATGGCTTTTGTCGCCGAGCCTATTGTGGGAGCCACCGCTGGAGCTGTACCTGCGACTCAAGGTTACTTTAAACGCATTCGCGAAATATGCGACCAATACGATGTGTTATTGATCTTGGATGAAGTCATGTGTGGCGTTGGGCGCAGTGGCAGTTTTTTTGCGTTTGAGCAAGAAGAGGCAGAGCCCGATCTGGTTTGTATGGCTAAAGGGCTTGGTGCGGGTTATCAACCTATTGGCGCGGTAGTTGCGAATGATCGAGTCTATCAAGCTATTGCTGATGGAAGCGGTTTTTTCCAACACGGTCATACCTTTATGGCGCACCCTGTGGCGTGCGCTGCCGCCGTGGCAACCATTGAAACCATCTTCCAAGATGACTTATTAACGGCGGTGAATCAGCAAAGTGTTTTGCTGCGTAATGAGCTTGCTTCTGCATTGGCCCATTTACCATACATTGGCGACATTCGTGGTAAAGGTTTGTTTTTGGGCATTGAGTTGGTGGCGGATAAAGAAAGCAAGGCGCCTCTGAGTAAAGCCACATTGGCAGACAAACGCATCAAACAGCGAGCAATGGAAAATGGCTTAATGTGCTATCCAATGGGCGGAACGATTGATGGCGTTAATGGGCACCATATTTTGCTCGCACCGCCATTCATTATTCAGTCTCATCATATTGATGAACTAGTCGGTAAACTCTCACTGACGTTAAAAGAGGTGGCGGAGACATGGAAGTAGCAAACCAATATTTGCGAGAACCTATCGCTATTATCGTGGCTCCAAACGGCGCAAGAAAAACCAAGCACGATCACGTCAACTTACCCATGACAACAGACGAACTGGTTGCAGAGGCTATCGCTTGTCAAACAGCAGGGGCTGCCATGATCCATTTGCATGCTAGGGACGCTAACGGACGTCATTCACTAGACATCGACGACAACATGGCAATTTACCATGCCGTGAAAGAAGCGGTGGGAGAAAACATGATGGTTCAGCTCACCACAGAGGCGGTGGGCTTGTATTCTCCGGCACAACAGATGGCGTTAGTTAAAGCAGTGAAACCAGAAGCGGCTTCTTTCGCATTGAGGGAATTAATCCCCGATCGAGCAAGTGAGAAAGAAGGGCATGCCTTTTTCCATTGGTTGGCAGAGAACAGCATCGTGAGCCAAATTATTCTCTACGATGCAACCGACATTGAACGTTATCTTCAACTGCGTGATGCGGGCGTGTTACCTAAAACGTATCAGCATGCATTAGTGGTGTTAGGGCGTTATCACCAAGCTCAACAGTCGTCGCCATGGGATTTACGAGGCTTGAATTTGGCGCGTTTTGTCGAGGAAGAAATTCGATGTGCCATTTGTGCTTTTGGCGCGCGAGAGCAAGACTGTTTAGCGAGTGCGATGTTACTTGGATTCGATGTGAGAGTTGGGTTTGAGAATAACCACTTCGATGTGGCAGGCGAACTAGCAATCAGTAACGCGGATCAGGTGGAGGCTCTACGCGATGTGGCGCATCGCTTCGCGATTCCTTTACACAGTGCGCAAAGTTTGCGTTCAGTTTTAAAGTGAATCTGTTTGAAGCAAGGAAAATAAAGAAGAACGGAAAGCAAAAAGGCTCCATCGGAGCCTTTTCGGTATTTGTCGTTAGTTTTCGGTTTGCACTGCGGGTTGGCGAGCTGGGTGTTTGATAAACACCGCCACAATGGCTGCAATTGCCAGCGCGAAACAGTAGTAAGAGTTGGCAACCACTTCTAATGGAGAAAGGTTAAATACTGAGCCTAGCAACAATACTTGCGCGCCGTAGGGCAAAATGCCTTGTACCACGCACGAGAAAATATCCAACAAGCTTGCTGAGCGACGAGGAGAGACATTGTTCTCTTCCGCCAACTGGCGCGCCACGCTACCCGATACGATGATGGCGACCGTATTATTTGCCGTGCAACCATTCACCATAGAAACCAAGCCCGCGATACCTAGCTCACTTGCGCGGCTGTTCGCGTGTTTTGAATGGCTAGAGCCAAACGCGTGGATAAGGCTGCTAACGAAATTGGTTAGGAAAGCAAGACCGCCTTGACGACGCATCAGTTCACTCAAACCTCCAATTAGCATGGACAACAAGAAGATCTCTTGCATGTTGCCAAAGCCTTTGTATACGTCTTGGGCTAGATTAGTCAGTCCGTAATTGTCAATCGATGCCAAGCTCACGCCGCCAGCCAAAAGGATACCAATCGACAGAACCACAAACACATTCACACCAGATACCGCTAGGATCAAAATAGTGATGTACGGCAAGACTTTTAGCCACTCAATATCGCCAGTTGCAGGCACTTGAGTCGCTGTACTGTTGAAAGCGAACACTGCAATCGCGATCAACGCCGCAGGCAAAGCAATACGAATGTTCTCTTTAAACTTGTCTTTCATCTCACAACCTTGAGAGCGTGTCGCCGCGATGGTGGTGTCAGAGATGATAGAAAGGTTATCACCAAACATAGCGCCGCTCAGCACAACGCCTGCGGTTAACGGTAAGCTCATTCCTGCTGATTCAGCAATGCCTAACGCTACGGGTGCAACGGCTGCGATGGTACCCATCGAAGTGCCCATTGCTGTTGCGATAAAAGCAGAAATCAGGAAAATGCCCGGTAAAATCATACTGGTTGGAATTGCGGATAAACCAAGGTTCACCGTTGCATCAACACCGCCAGAGGCTTTTGCTACCGCAGCAAAGGCACCAGCAAGCAGATAGATCATACACATTGCGATGATGTCTGGGTGGCCAACACCACGCATGAAGTGTTCGATTGAGCGGTTAAGTTTCTCTTTACTTAAAAGAAACGCAATGATGATGGCTGGTAATACCGCGATGGGTGCAGGCAGCTGGTAGAAGGCAAATTCAACGCCTTGCAAAGATAAGTAAGTGCCTACGCCAATAAACAGCGCAAGGAATACAATCAATGGGATCAGTGCGACCGCAGAAGGTGCAACTGTTTTAGTTGTTTGTTGGGAACCGGACATGTAAACGACAATGTTAATAATAAGAGAGAAGAGCAGACTAATATCACATTTACGCATTGTCAACGTCTAGACGTCTAAATGGCTGTTTAAATTTTGCGCGTAAAGAAAAAAATAAAAGCTCGTATTACGTATCTCACTGATACCACGAGCTTTAGTTATGCGCCAATGAAGAGGCTGTCGTTATTGCATTGATTTGGCTTTTTTGCGTTTAACAATACCTAAAACCATCCACGTAAATAAGACAGCAGCAAATGCCCATACCAGATATTTGTATTCGGTGTACAGGTTGCTCAACACGCTTAAATGTTCAAATGCAAAGTGAGTTAACAAGCTGAATACCAATACCCAAACCGTCGCCGCGAGGGCGTTACCGAGCAAAAACTCTCTACGTGGCATTTTCGCGATACCGCACGCAAGAGGCATAAATTGCTTCATTCCTTCAATAAAGCGACTGACGACCAAGCACGTAGGGCCGTATTTCTGGATAGTCAGTTGAAGTGTTTGCATCTTCGGGCCAGAGATATAGCCTTTTTTATCCAACCAGCCTTCAAAGTAATACCCGATTAGGTAACCACAGGTATTCCCAAAAAAGCAGCTTAGCCACGATACCATCATAACCATACTTAGGTTCATGACTTGTTCTGAAGAGAGCAAAGATGCCGCGATCATCAGCGATTGACCAGGCATCGGTACACCTATCCCTTCTAGAAATATACTGACAATCAGCGCCAAGTAGCCGTATTGCTCGAGCAAAGGCTTCATTGACATGAGAAGTTCGTTAATGTGTTCCAAAAGCTTTCCCCTAATAAAAGCGGAACGAAGTTGGAGTGATACTCCGAATGTCCTACTGGGTCAATTCTTGTTTCTCACCGCTGAGAAAAACTGACATGCCTCTGATTATTGTGCGGAATCAATCTGCTGCTTGTTTTATTCGCCGCCACGCTCCCGTGTGGCGGCGAATAAGGCACACCATTATGACTCTTTAGCTTTAGTAAATGCGCCATACAAATCAAGACGTCGGTGACGTAAGTTGGTTACTGAACCCTCGGTATTAAGTTGCTTCAACTTAGTCAAATCAACATCGGCGAAGATCATCATTTCGGTGTTGGCGCTTGCTTCTGTCAAGGTCGCATCGTGCGGGAAGTAGATATCCGACGGAGAGAATACGGCAGATTGCGCGTACTGGATGTCCACGTTATCAACACGAGGTAAGTTACCAACACTACCACCAATTGCAACATAGCATTCGTTTTCAATGGCACGCGATTGGGAACAAATTCGTACTCGTTGATAGCCATTTTTTGTGTCCGTCCAGAAAGGAACGAATACAATTTGTGCGCCTTGTTCTGCTAACATTCTTCCCAATTCAGGGAATTCGCTGTCATAACAAATCAGTATGCCGACTTTGCCCGCATCGGTTTCGAACACTTGAACATTGTCACCACCGTCGATCACCCAGTCTCTTTGTTCATGAGGCGTGATGTGGATTTTATATTGAGCGTTAATTTCACCATCTCGTTGCAGCAAGTAGGCCACATTATACAGTTTGCCATCTTCGATAACGGGCATACTGCCTGCAATAATGTTGATGTTGTAGGTGACTGCCATCTGCGAGAAACGGTTTTTGATCTCTTCTGTAAAGCTAGCCAAAAAGCGGATTGCTTCAACGGAATTTTTGTCGTTTTGCAAGCCCATCAGCGGTGCGTTAAAGAACTCAGGGAATAGGGCGAAATCGGCCTTGTAATTCGCAAGAGAAGAAATGAAGAACTCAGCTTGATCGAGCAAATCCTCCAGGTCATTCATCGCGCGCATTTGCCACTGTACAACACCAATTCGAATCAGAGTCTTTTCTACATCGTGTACGGATTGAATATCCTCTTCGTAGAAAAAGTTATCCCACTCCAGCAGTGTCGCGTAACCTTTAGAAGCACTGTCCTCTGGCAAGTATCCACGCATGATACGTTTTACATCGAAGTCGTTAGCAAGCTGAAAAGACAAAATAGGGTCATGAAGCTCACGGCGTTTTACTTTGTCGATGTACTCTGCAACGCTCAGTTCATCTGCGTATTGGTGGTAATTAGGAATGCGACCACCGGCTAAAATGGCTTTGAAGTTTTTACTACGGCAAAGCTCTTTACGTGCATCATATAAACGTCGACCTAAACGTAGCCCTCGATAGTCTGGGTGGACAAATACATCGAGACCATACATTGCATCACCGGTTACTTGATTCTGTATGACGTTGTTTTCGGTAATGATGTCGGTATACAGGTGAGGAAGAGAAAAGCGGTTGTAGTCCACTTTAATGGTTAATGCTGCACCGACTATTTTGCCGTTATCTTCAATACAGATTTGGCCATCAGGAAACTGATGAATGAGATCCATAATAGTTAGCCGTGGCCATGAGCCGCCAACATCAGGAAACACTAAGTCCATTAGTTCTGCAAGCTCAGGGTAATCCGTTGGCTCAATGGTACGTAATGAGAGTTTGGGCGAATTGCTGTCCATATCTTTCAATCCATTTATCCTTTTGAAACAGTGTTAATGAGAATGCCACAATTTGGAGCAGACAGATACTGAAGTCTTTGAGTTGTTTTGGTTTACCAAAAGCATTTCAAGAAAACAATATTAGCTTAGTTTGCTCTTCAACCATTCGTAAAACGCCGCCACTTTCTTAGCCGATAGGCGATAATTCGGGATCATCACGTAATAACCATAACCACTCTGTAAAGATAGGTTGAGAATACGTTGGATATCCCCTCTTAAAATAGAATTCTGCGCCATAAAATCAGGAAGTAAGGCGAGTCCTTTTCCCATTTTGACGGCTTCGTAAGCTAGGTAAAAATGTTCAAAGCCTACAGAGTGATAGGTAACGGTTGATTCTACTGCATGTGCCGCCTTAAATTGCTCCCACAACTGAGGGCGAGTGATTTGAGGTATCAACGGATAGTCGCTAACAGCGTGTACACTCTCGAGTGCAGGAGTGTTAGTACAACCGACCAATAGTAGTATTTCTTCGCATAGTAAGTGGCTGTATTCATAATGAGTGGACAATGGAAGACAACGAATATGCAAGTCGCTTTCACCGCTTGAACCTTTGACGTTCCCATCTCCGGTACAGATTCTTACACGGATATTGGGATGTCGCTGGTGGAAGTCATCAATATGAGGCACCAACCAAAGGCTAGCGAAAGAAGGAGTAACATCCACGGTGAGCAATTCTTGCTTTGAATCTGATTGGATTAAGTTAGCGGTTGCATTCTGAATAAGTTCTAGTGCTTCTGTGACTTGCGGTAGGTAGCGTTTTCCTTCCTCAGTTAACTCAATACCATTCGAGCCTCTTTGTATTAAAGGTAAGCCCACTAGTTGTTCAAGCGCGGCGATTTGTTTGCTTACTGCGCTTTGTGTAATGCATAGGGCATCCGCCGCTTTAGAGAAGCTGAGGTAATTTGCAACCGCGACAAACGTCCTTAATGCTCGGATAGAAGGGTACTCACTGCCTTTTAACATACTTCAGTCCCATGGAGATAGCCTCTTCACAGAGTAGGAGATTTACCTATTGAAGCAAAGAGAGAAAAAGCCGATGTGTGATTACCTTCCTTACTCGTTCATAAAGAATCCAGACCAAAAATTAAGAATCCTAAATATAATGGGTATGTAAATAATTGATGATTGGGGTTTGTTTATTGATTTCTCATATCTTTTGAAAAAACTACAAATAAAATAGAATGTTTTACATCATTAGTATTTACAGAAATCTAATATTATTTTCTCAAGGTAAATAAAACGGTATAACTTTTAGTTTTGTTGTTTTAATTTCAAAATAATGTCATTTTTTTATAAAGTAGAAGATGTTTTTCATTAAATTAAAATTGGCATTGCATTTGCTTTGTATAATTCGAACTTTCAATGGCACTTATATTAGGAGAACGAAATGAAAAGCAATGTTGTTACTTTGATTGGCCTTTTTTCTTTAGCAACGTTTAGTACTTTATCTCACGCAGCGGACTCCAAAGATCATGGTGTTTATGTCGGCGCCAATTATGGTTACTTAAAAGTTGATGGACAAGATGACTTTGATGATGACAGTGATGCTATTCAAGGTTTGGTTGGTTACCGTTTTAACCCTTACTTAGCGTTAGAGGGCGGTTACATTGATTTTGGTAGCTATGGTAATAACTTAGCAAATGCCGAAACGGACGGTTACACCGCAGCACTAAAAGTTACAGCCCCTATTTCTGATCGTGTCGATCTTTACGCAAAAGGCGGTCAAATGTGGTACTCGACGGATTACAACGTTGCGGGCTTCCAAGGCAACAAAGATGATGAAGGTGTATTCGCTGGTGCCGGTGTTGGTTTTAAAGTTACTGATAACTTCTTAGTTAACGCAGAATATATGTGGTACGACGTAGAACTGAATGCAGAGAACGTAGCGAATGGTGCAAACACAAAAACTGATTTTAACCAAGCATCGCTAGGTGTGGAATATAGATTTTAATACTGTTAACAACTCTAAGCCCTAATAAAAAGCGAAGCCTAAATAGCTTCGCTTTTTTTGAGCTCAATCTAGTTGAGGCTAATAGAGCTGTTTTTAGAATAATTGTTAGTGTCTTTTACTGTCACTCTACTATATTTAGAGCATTTCTAACATGACTGTCTAACCTTCTTACTAGTCTCGAAAAACAAAGTTTTATCACTCTATAAGTAATACTCGATAGGTCGATCGCTGCGCTACCTGACATTACATTCATGTGACCTAAAATACCGCGGACGTGTTCTGTATACTCGTTTTTTAGTTTTGAAATGTATGCCATAGCTTTAGCTAGTTGATCCCAAGCAGTAAGGCCTACGGTTGCTATTTGTTGTATTATATGACCCAGACCTGAAATTCTTAGTAAGGTCAAAATTGAAGAGACTATTTTACTTACCCAACCATCAGTCATTCGAGCATTATATCTATTGTTGAAGTCAAGAAATACGTTGCGTTCTAGGTAAGTTTGAGATTTGGGTTGTAGTGCCGACCACTCATTACTTGTAGCGGTATTGACATAACCCGGAACAGATTTTTTTCCTAGTCCATGAGCGCAGAAGTAGATGCCAGAACTTCCATCTAGCCGATACTCAATACCACCGTGAGTAAATGGCCAAAGAGGAGACATCGGAACTGGATCTGCACCATGAGTGCAGCGATATGAAGAATCTAACTCCCTTCTTGCGTATGGTTTAAAGCCAACTTTTGGTGCGCCAAAAGTATATAGGTGTACGCTATAGCCGTACTGACTCTTCACCCAATCTGCCGCTAATGAAGCAAGAGCACCACCTAAACTATGACCTACACAGTGTACTGCCTTCGGTGCTTTCATGTTCTTTTTCGAATAACCAGCGATGTATGCTGCAAGTTGTGGCTTTATCGTATTGAAGAGATTTACAAAACCTGCATGTACCCTGTAACCGGATGAGGTACCTGATATCCCAATGTTTCCATCGGTCATAATGTCGCCGATGTTTGCTTGAGTGCCTCGGAAGGAAAATACTAAAGTATCGGCAAACTCGCCCTTACCTCGACCTATCGCTACAAAATCTGATGTCATTCCACCAAATCCCATAAAGCCACTTGTCGTTCCTTTTTTGACATCATTCCTTAGATCAAATGTAAAAAACTTTGCTATATAACCACTAACGTTACGAACATTAGTTGCGAATACAGAATAAGGGATTTCTGCGATTCTAGATGATAGCTTTGGTGAGAGTGATTGCATTCTTTAATTTCCATATAAGTCAGAGTCAATATATCCAAATAAATCACATTGACTATTTACGTAGTAGTCATCGTTTTCGTCATCATCAATTGAAAAAGCAAAGTACTTAAGAGGGTTTGCTGCATCACAGACTAGATTAGCCATATTGTTTTTTACGTAATCCTCTATTTCATAGCCATCGAACGAACCTTCCCAAATAATAACGCTTTCATCAATATCTAGTTCTGTGGTTAAAACAATAGTTACATAATGTTCAATAAGCGGGATCTTAACGCTCTCTTTGTTCTCATACACAGGAGAAAATTCAAACCGACCACTGCTGTCAGTAAATGTTGATAAGTCTATTGATTTTCCTGAAGCGCTTAAACCAATACTAAGGCTAACCTTTTGGTTATTAATCGGCTTCCCTTTTTTTGTTAGCACACCATTGATTTGTGGTGTGTATTGGTTAACTTTATCGCTATTCAATATACTCTCTCCAAAACTCATATTAATGCTCAACAATATGATTGTAATAAATCCAACTAAGTAATTTCTCACATCGACTTTTTTCATTTAAAAATCTATAAACATATATGTATTGTGTGTTTTTACAATATTTAATGTTAACTATGTGATTCGTACTGCATTATCCTTGTAACTTGTGAATTTGAAAATTACATTTTTAGATTTATGTTTATCTACTTGACCGCTTTTTATTAGCATTAATAAAGTTTAAATCTGGAACACTCAGTCTGCGCTAATCTTAGGTAGTTATATTGTATTGGATTTTTGAGGCTTTCATCAGGTAATGTGGAAGCAAAATAAACGAGAGCTATCGAATGGTAAAGAGCTCTATAAATACTAGGTTTAAGACAATGAAATCGTATTAAAAATAGTTAATTAGTCGCTTGGTCAAGAGGTGTTTTTATTAATTTACATCGTAATGCTAGATTGAATTGATAATTTATATTTCCACCAATTGTGATAACCAAGAACAAAAGAAAAGGCTTATTGAGTATCTTTTGATGGTTAGTGATAAACCCAAATTGTTCAACTTTAACCCATCATAATTCTATAACTTAGATTTAGCGCTCGTAGTTGTTGATACCCCAAAAGACTTAGAGCACTTTAAATCGAAGAGCATATAGTACACACTTTTTGTCCTGAGTGAGTTCTTCTGAACTTCCATGTGTTTTTGGTGGTGTATTTATGAGCGTATCGTCTGTTACTTAATACTCAACGAGTTTTTAAATCGGCGTACGTTCAGAGTTATGCTAGTGAAAAGTTCTCAGGTAGCATGAGTGCGTGAGAAAAGAAGACAATGTGGATAGTGGGTTGTTGATACAAAAAAGGCCACCCGAAGGTGGCCTTTTCCAAACGTTTGGTGGAGCTGGCGGGATTCGAGAGTTCGTCGCCTTTTCCTCTGTAAGTCTCTGATATACAAGGAAGGTACACCAGTGGTTTACTCGAAATGTAGCACACCTTGTAGAACACTGCTAGTTCGGTTCAGTTCCCTGTTGGGGAGTTGAATTGGAGGCGTTGTTGTTTTGGGTGGGTATTGCAGCTTGAGAGTCTCGCATTTTTCTAAATTTACGTGTGGGTATGAAGTTCATAAGGAATCGCTTCCAAGCCCCTATGCTTAGGTAGTCTTGTAAGGCTTGCGTAAATTTGATTATCTCCAAGTACTTCGTTTTGAGGTGCCTATTGTATTCTTGTCTAAGACCCACAATTTCCCATTCTTGCTGACCTACAGGTGCTTTTCGGATTTCAATGCTAAGGCTTTCTCGCAAATGTACAACGTTGATGAGTTGGGCATGATGGGCGTTTAAGGCTGAGATTTGCATCCGTAGTAGGAATAACTCAGAGCTTCGAAAGCTCGCAGGCAAGTGCAGAAGTTGAGTGGGGTAGTCAATAAGTGCAGCAATACCACTCAAAGTCATTTTTCCGTCTATGCCTCTTAACCTCAATAACTCGTTGTTGAGTACCCCTATATTAGCCCGACACCGCATGAGGTTGTCTTCAGTGAGACCTATTAATTGCTGACGCACAATACGGTTGTAGGATAGAGTTTTAAGCTTACCTCCAAACCAGCCAACAAGTAAGGAAAGCACAATACCTAGAACAGCACCAAGGACTGCTGCAAAAATTGTTAGATAGGTGTTTGATGCATCGAGCTGACTGGATAGGTTGGTGAGGTAATTGCTCACGAATTCATCAAGATTCATATATGCTCTCACGAGTGATTCATAAGGTTTACTATATGCATCTTGGCACTTTAATCAAAATGTGACGGAGTGATGTGTGATGGTCGAATAATTTTTGCAAAAAAATTTCTGGAGCCATTGTTTATATGTCTTGTCCTCAAATCCCCCCCTAACCCCTTTAGCGAAAGTAGTCATTCTTGCTAGTTAGACTCAGTGCCACGTTTTATTTTTCGGTGTGTGCCTTAGGTTATGCCCAAGTGCATACACTCTAAGGGGGTTATTTTTGTATGCTTTAGGTGTTGACTTGTCGATATGCATACAATAAGTTAAGCATACAGCAACCTAAAGCACTCGTTCGAGGTATGACAATGACAACTCAATCCAATGACAGTAACTCAATGGTCTTTGCTTATGTCCGTGTGTCGACTAAGGAACAGAACGTGGACAGCCAATTGAGTGACATCTCAAAGCTTTACCCTGATGCGGAGATTACGACAGAGAAAGTGTCGGGTACTGTGCCAGCTAAAGAGAGGGCAGGGCTATCGGTTCTTCTTGGTAAGCTACGTAAAGGAGATACTCTAGTAGTATGGTGGGTTGACCGTTTAGGGCGAGACTATCGAGACGCTGAATCGACTATACGTGAGCTTCTCGACAGGGGCGTGTGCATTAAGACTATCAACCAAGGTCTGACGTTCTCATACTCAAGCAAAGATGATGACATGCAGAACATGGTCACTGACATCCAGATTACCATGCTCACGGCTATGGCTGCGGCAGAGCGTAAGAATCGCTTAGCGTCGGCTGAGGCTGGAAGACAAGCGCTTAAAGCTAACCCTACGAAGTGGGCTGAGAAGTTCCAAGGACGCAAAGCTAATACCAAGCAGCATCAGCGTATCATTGAGTTGTTACTTGAGGGCAAGTCTATCCGTGGTGTCGCTCAGGAGCTTGGCTGTAATGCAAGTACCGTACAGAGAGTGAAGAAGAAGGCGGTTGAAGCTGGCACCGTGTTCTAAGTGTCGGCTGATTGAACAATAAGTGCTCACTTAGCAAGCTCTTGCGTGACCATATTCAAGTTATTGCACTCACTAGTGACTACACATAACACAACCAAGTTGAGTTTCGGTATCTTTAGCTCACCTTAAGCACAAAGGAGCATTGATATGAACGACGTCTTAACTATTAAAGCCTCTAATCATCTTGATACTCAAACGCTGCTTACAACGCAAGACTCGCAGCTGCACCAAGAGGTGTGGGGGCATGTTAAAGCGTTAGTAGAGCTTGGTGTCTTTGAGGACGCTACAAATGGCATTGAGAATGTCTTAGCGCCTTGCATGGCGGAGGTTAACGCCGAGCTTATCTAGGTCACTTGGGCGGGTGCAACGCCTGCCCTTGTCTGTTTAGTTGGGTCAAACCATCGATGCATCAACGCTCTCATCCCCTGCCTTTACGCTCTCTTTGAGTCTCAACGCAATGCCAATCGAATTACGACTGCCTATAGGGCGCAGCCCGATACGGTGAGTCTGACAGGATGTTAATAACCTGTAATTACGACTGCCTATAAGAACAAACCCAATGCGGACTGTAGCCGCCAAACCACAGCAAGAAGTCACATATCAGAGTCACGCACTGAGTGGGCTTCAAGGCCATCACCTCGTAACCTCTCGGCTTCATAGAGAGTGAGTCTTAATGCCTTGGGCAAGCAGAGAGACAAAGAGCAACACATGCACCAGACGCAAAGCTTAAGAGTTCTCTTAAGGGAAGCTTTAAGCTTGTAAGACGTGCTGGTGCAGGGCGTGGATACTTAAAGTCTGTCTTTAAGATGTGATTGTAGTTATTAACAATAACAATCACTTACTTAGAGCTTAACTTAAAGTAGTTCTTAGAGAGACTTTAAGCTCTGCGCCTTCCTATCAATCATCGTCCTTTCTATCCAACCCTAAGTAACTACTCAATGCCTTTCTTATATATGTTGCAGTCTCGCAGGATTGTTCTGTAATTGATTGTTTTTAAAGGACTTGATATGACGTATGTAAACAACTCAAAGCTGAAAGCTAAGCTTGCTTGTGCACTTGAGTACTCAGACCTTAGTCGTCGCCAGATGGCCGTCTTTGATAACGCCTGTCGTTTGTCTGGGGTAGGTCGAGGGCTGTCTAGAAGCCGAATCTTTCGATTGCTTCAGACGCTCGATACACTTACCTATGACAGTCTCGAAAGGCGTCTTAATGTCAGTCTCAAAGCACTAAGCCGCGAGTCGTATTCAAAGCGCACCATTGCGTTGTACTTATCTGTTTGCCGTAAGGTAGCGTCTCAGTTAGCACAAATGTATGGGATACCTCGTCATGAGACAACAATCCCTGAAAGTGAGTCTCAGTACAGGCTCAGTGTTAGCGACAAGCGAGTCTTTACTGTTGCTGAACGAATGCTACCGAAAGGGGCAAAGTATCTTATCGTGTCGATGTCGACGCTTGAAGAAGCTCTAAGGCTCAAGCCTCGTACTATTCGAGAGTCGCTAAAGCGGCTTGACCACCACGGCTATATCGTGTGTTTAGGTGGTGATGAAGGTGCGAACTACAGCATTACCTTTAAACGCTCGATACATGCCACATCAGCGCTATCACTCCAAGCAGCCTGATTAACCCTCAGATCTCCACAACCCACAATAGGCCACCACAAGGCCTACTTCACTTCAAACCCAACGCTTAACCGCAAAGCCATGCTGTAAGCTAGTCACTACGAGTCTTTCGTTGGTGTAGTTGGCTATGTGGGGCTTTCGGTGTGGCTTTACGATTAAGGGCTCAATATGAATACACAACTTCAAACGACACATCTATTACACAACGCTCAGCACCCACTAAGTATCTATTGCGATGGTTCAGCACCAGACAATCAGCACGGGTGTCTTCAAGGGGGTGTTGGTGTCGCTGTTTACGACGCTCTTGGACATTGCATTCAGGAGTACTCATCCTCCGTTCGCAGGGCTGGTGGTGTCACCAGTCAAAGGGCTGAGCTTCTGGCTCTCATCATTGCCTTACTTGTGGCAGGTGAGGGGGACAATGTCTTTAGTGACAGTAAGTACTGTGTGCGGGGCTTCAATGAATGGCTTGATAGCTGGAAGCGTAACGCTTGGCGCAACTCAAGCAAGAAGCCTGTCGCTAATCAGGACTTATGGATGCTGATAGATGAGCTTAAAGCTATTCGTCCACGTGTTAGCGTCGAGCACGTAGCTGGTCACTCTGGCATCAAAGGTAATGAGCATTCAGACCGCTTAGCAAGGCAAGCAGCCGAAGGTAAAATGTAAAATGAAAGGTAACACTTGGTTAGACGTCAGGTGTTACCTTTTAATTTGTACTAGTTAGGTAGTACGTAGGGTTCTATGTCGAAGTCGAATGTTATGTAGTCCAAGACAGGCGCAAGAGCGGATGCGACATAAGCTTTACCGTAACGTCCGAACGTTTCACTTCCGTCACCGTGCCCCACATAAGCTGCTGCGTGACTGTAGGACACGCCTGATTGCTTCAAGGCGTTGATGAAAGTATGTCTGAAAGAGTGGTAAGCTTTCTTCTCGTCCTTGGCGTTAGGCAGAACGCTGTCACGCAAGCGACCAAACCATTTGGACGGAGCTTGCCCATAACCATCACGACCTTTCTTCAGTTCGGGGAAGACGCGCTCATGATTAAGGCTCTGTACGTACTTAATGAAGCCTAGTTCAATCAGTTTTGGATGTAGTGGTATAGTGCGCACTGAGCTGAAGTTCTTAGTGTTTTGGTCTTCTTGAGTGTTGGTGATAGTTATTGTCCACAAGTTGTTTTCATCATCTCGACGAACATCACGCACATGCAATTGACATAACTCATTGAGGCGAGCTCCTGTGTAGAGTCCTAGAACAGGTAGCCAGTAGTAGTGAGGATGCTTGCGCTCGCCACCATGAAAGTACGGATGCTGAAATAGGGTCTCTAAGTCAGACTTGGAGAACTCGCAACGCTCATCAGATGCCTTTTTCTTGGTCTTAACTTTGAGTCCTTTAAAGACATTCTTCGTCGCATACTCGTTTAGCACGCACCAGTCTAAGAAGGAGCCGACGTCTGTCATTGTGTCATTTGCGGTGCTCACTGCCATAGGCTTCGGTTTGAGCGCAATAACATCGTCAACGGACAAGCCCTTGAAGCTCGAAACTTTGTTGAGGTTCGCTGGAAGCTGTAATAGCTTCTCTTTAAACGTCAAAGCATCTGGACGTTTGAGTGACTCAATAGGACGGTCACCCAAGATGTATAACATCAAACGCATACGAGCTTTGTAGCGCTCAAGAGTCTTAGGACGTATATCGTCTTTCGAGCGGTCTGTGATGTAAAGCTCTGCGCATTCTGATAGTAGTAAGCCTTGATGTTCGCTCTCCGTAGGAGCTTGCGTTCCCCTTAGCTCATGAAGGTAGGTATCAGACGCATTAGGTAACTCAAGACGCTCTGCCATCACATCCGTGAGCTGAGTAGTTAATGAGGATAGTCCTTGTATCGACTTTCTACAGCTCTCGATGACAAGTTGTCTTTGAGTTTCAAATGGTTGCTCTACAAAGTACTCGTAGTGCTCTGACTCCATCGCACCCTCAATGATACGCCATGAGCGCGAAAGCTTGGCGTCATACTCACTCAATCTATTTTCGGCAAGGTCGCACATTAGTTCGCATAAATCATCTCTCATTGCCTCAATACCCGTAAAGACGCTCTCACGCTCCTTTAGTGGCGCAGTAAAGACTTGGGCGTGTAGTAAGCTCTGAGTTCCTACTAGGTTGCCAGACGTCGCTTGAGTGATTTCTTTGTGTTGAGCTTGGCTAGCTTTGACGTCAACGAGCACCTCAAGTGGGTTACTTGCGTAGCCTTTAGGTTTGCTTGTCGTTGTTGCGAGAGTCTCATGCTGCGCAAATAGGACGTCATGCTCTACAGATAGCTGACGCGCTCTAACACGAGCCTCTGCGACAGACTTGGTGCGCAGTGAGATTTTGATGGACTTTTTGTTGCCAAAGAATGGCTGAGAGTGGGTTGGGATACGGCGTTGATAGTACCAGTTACCGTTTGCCCGTTGTGTCATGTGCAAAGTGTCATCTCCGTCCATATGTAGAACAGGATGTACCTCAATTTCTCTTTTCATAGGCATATATAAAAAGAAAGCCCCTGAAAAATCAGAGGCTTACATGATGTTTGGTGGGCTGGCGTCATCTGAATTTACTGATTAAGTTTTTGAATTAAATGTTATTTTGTTGGTTTGATTATATTTCTTGGTACTTTTCTTGGTACTAAAGTTTTCCGCAACCCGTTGAAATCGGTAACGCTATTATTTTTGATAGTTGTGATTTTTGTCTGGGTTAAAACGTTTTCTAGCATGCTAATCCAGAGCAGTTTATAAATCCCAGAATATGTCCACCAGCATTGATTCCTCTATTGCACCCTCGTAACATCTACTCCTATATAAATCAGGTTGAATAAAAATAATTTTCCGTTTCACAGATATGTGTTTTATATAGGTAATCAAGTATGTCTCAGAAATTAACTCTCCAACAGTTAGAATCCTTTCTTCTGGAGGCCGCTAATATACTTCGTGATTCTCTTGCTCCTTCTGAGCTCAAAGACTACATCTTTGGCATTATGTTTTTAAAGCGAATTTCTGACGTTTTCGAAGAAGAACAAGAGAAAGTTATCCAATCATGCTTATACAAAGGTAAAACTCCAGAACAAGCAAAAGCCTTAGCGGATGACAAACACCAGTACAGCAATGCTTTTTACATTCCCAAATCTGCTCGCTGGCCTTCACTAAAAAATATAAAGCACGATATTGGTGAAAGCCTTAACAAAGCTATCGCTACAATTGAAGAGCATAACTCGGTACTAGAAGGCGTTTGGGTCACAACTGATTTCAAGATTAAGACTAAATTCACTGATGCTAAGTTACGTAGTTTACTTTCTCACTTTGATCAGCACCGCTTAGGTAATGAAGATTTGGAGTATCCTGAGCTATTAGGTGAAGTATATGAACAGCTAATCAAAACGTTTGCTGATAAGGCTGGTACTAAAGGTGGTGAGTTTTATACACCAAGTGAGGTGTCACAATTGCTGGTGGCATTATTAAAGCCACGAGCGGGAATGAGTATATATGATCCAACCGCTGGCTCGGGAAGTATGCTACTTCAAGCTCGTAAGTATCTTGCTATAAACGGTGAAAATGTCTCAAGCCTGTCTCTATTTGGGCAAGAATTGAGCCCAAGTACGTGGGCGGTTTGTAAGATGAATATGTTCTTGCATGAGGTGCAGAGTGCCGACATACGTATGGGTGATTCTCTCCGAGAGCCGAAGCATATCCATGACGATAAGATGATGAGCTTTGATCGTGTTATTGCTAATCCACCTTTCTCATTGAGAGACTGGGGAAAAGACGAATGTGATAAAGATATCTTTGAGCGTTTTCCATACGGTACGCCCCCGAAAAATGCAGGTGATTTAGCTTTTGTTCAGCACATGATTGCTAGTGCCAACAATGATGGCATAGTTGGGGTGGTTATCCCTCATGGAATATTGTTTCGCGGAGCAAGTGAAAGAAGAATCCGCCAAGGAATGTTAGCAGACGACTTAGTTGAAGCAGTCATTGGTTTACCATCGGGTTTGCTATATGGAACCACAATATCAATGTGCTTGCTGATATTGAACAAGAAGAAAGAAAAATCTAGAAAAAACAAAGTGATTTTTATTGATGCTTCTCATCATTTTGAATCGACGCCCTCGATGAATAAGATTAGGCAAGAAGATATTCTTCGGGTCGTTGATGCGTTTGATAAGTTCGAATCAATTGGAACTTTTAGTAAGGTTGTTGATGTTGGTGAGTTGGTTGCCAATGACGCTAGTTTAAAAATAAAGCGGTACATTGACGACTCTCCCATCGTTCGGGAAATGGAAGAGTTACTAAAACACCACGAGGGCTTTGAGCGCATATCTCTTGGAAATGACAAATTAGTTAGGTCGGTAAAGGTGGTTAAAAAAGTAGATGAGGAGATAGTCCCTAACTCAATTTACCTGACACGATATCGCCCCCACAAAGAACCGATAAAAATAGACTTGACTGAGCTAGACACAAACAATGTCAATTTTATTAGAGTTGAGTTTTGTAAAGAAAAACTAATAAATGAATACGCAAAATTGTTTTTTGAATCCAACTTAGGCCGATTGATGCTACGAAGTATCCCTACGGGGGCAAGTATACAAATGCTTCAGGCTAAGTCCATTCAATCTCTAAGTATCCCGCTCCCTTCAACCACAGAGCAAACAGAAGTTATAAAAGTCGCTTCAAAGCTACAATTAGCCAAGCAACAAATAGATACTTTCTTTTCTAAATTAACCACAGAGCCTAAGCAGTATCAGGAGATTGAAGACAAAACGGATTCGATGGTTTATACACTTTCACGAATGACAGACGCCAAGCATGTGCAGCATCTTATTTCGTTTGGTGAAACTCGGCAGATGGAGTTCAAACAGTCATTCTTTGCTAATGCAGATGTCATTTATTCTGATAACGGAAAGCTTGCCAAAGATAGGGATGTTCAGGGCGAAGTAATTAAAGATATCGCCTCTTTTATGAATACCGAAGGTGGTACCCTGTTGATTGGGGTCAATGATAAGGGAAAGGTCATCGGAATAGATCGAGAGATGAAAAGGTGTGGTTGGAAGAAAGTAGATAATTATTTTCAAGAGCTAGGTGCGCAGCTAGAGTCGCGCTTGGTAAGAGATTATCATCAATACTGTAGATTAACGGAGATCAATATTGACGAAAAAACAGTCGCTCGCATCGATTGTACAGCCTCCCCATCTCCAGTTTTCTTAGATAATGAGAAATTTCATGTGAGGACAGACACTTCCTCTCCCGCACTAACAGGCCAAGAAATGTTAAGATACATACAGAATCACTTTAAAGTAGCACTATTAAATGAACGATAAACTCACTCTCCAGCAGCTTGAATCTTTCCTTTGGGAAACTGCTGATATCCTTCGTGGTAACATGGATGCCTCTGAATTTAAAGATTATATCTTCGGCATGATGTTCTTAAAACGCATGTCGGATGCATTTGAAGAAGCGCGAGAAGGCGTGGTTCAGTATTACCTCAGTAAAGGTAAAACTCAGGCTCAGGCTGAAGAATTGGCCGATGATGAAGATGAGTATGACAAGACTTTCTTTGTTCCGAAAAGTGCTCGTTGGTCTGAGTTGAAAGATCTAAAACATAACATCGGTGAAAGCCTCAACAAAGCGACAGAAGCGATTGAAGAACATAACCCATCCCTAGAAGGTGTGTTGGTGACCATCGACTTTAATATTAAAAACAAGCTTTCTGATGCCAAGCTGCGCGACTTGCTTTCGCACTTCAGTAAGCATCGTTTGCGTAATGAAGACTTTGAACGCTCTGATATGTTGGGTACGGCTTACGAATACCTAATCAAAATGTTTGCGGACAGTGCAGGCAAAAAAGGCGGAGAGTTCTATACCCCAAGTGAAGTGGTACAACTGCTGGTGGCACTGCTGAAACCTCATGCTGGTATGCGTATTTACGATCCAACAACGGGCTCTGGCGGTATGTTGGTTCAGACTCGCAACTACCTAAAAGAGCACGGTGAAAACCCTGCCAATCTATCGCTATTCGGGCAAGAGATGAACCTGAATACGTGGGCAATCTGTAAGATGAACATGTTCTTACATGGCGTACAAAGTGCAGATATCCGCAAAGGCGACACTCTGCGCGAGCCTAAGCATACCGAAGGTGGTGAGCTATTAAGTTTTGATCGCGTTATTGCCAACCCGCCTTTCTCACTAAAGAAATGGGGTAAAGACGAGTGTGATAACGATGGTTTTGGACGCTTCCCTTATGGTACGCCGCCAAAAGATGCGGGTGATTTAGCCTTTGTTCAGCACATGATTGCGAGTACCAACAATGAAGGTATGGTCGGTGTGGTTATGCCTCATGGTGTGCTATTCCGTGGTTCAAGTGAAAAAGCGATTCGCCAAGGTATTTTGGAAGACGATTTGCTAGAGGCGGTGATTGGTCTGCCATCTGGCTTGTTCTACGGCACGGGCATTCCTGCTTGCCTGCTTATCATCAACAAGAATAAAGCGGCAGAACGCAGAGGCAAAGTGCTGTTCATCAACTCTGAACTTGAGTTTGAAGAGGGCAAAAACCAGAATAAACTGCGCCCACAAGACATTACAAAGATTGTTGAAACCTTCGATAACTATGTGGATGTGAAACGCTACGCGAAAGTGGTGAACTACTCAGAAATTGCAGAGAATGACTTTAACCTTAATATTCGCCGTTATGCCGATACCTCACCACCAGCAGAAATCTTTGATGTACGTGCGATTCTTCACGGTGGCATTCCTGCTCGTGAAGTACATAACGAATACATTGAAGAGGAAACCCTAACAGGGTTCGATATTTCTTTAGTGTTCGATAAAACCAACGATGATTACTACGCCTTTAAACCAAGCATCGAAAGCAAAGAGCAGATTCGCGAAGTTGCAGGTGATGTAGAGGCCAAGGTTATCACACAGCTAGAAAGATGGTGGGATAAATACCACGTATCGCTGCATGAGTTAGACCAGCAAGTACTAGAAGCTGAGCAGGTGATGCACAGTTACTTGAAGGAACTAGGTTATGAATAATGTGGTGCCTGAAGGATGGAGAGCATATAACTTAGGTGAGCTGGCATCAAAGATTGAAGGTGGAGGTACACCTTCTCGTACCGAACCTAAATTTTGGAATGGAGCTCTTCCTTGGGCGACAGTTAAAGACTTAAAAGGGATACGGCTTCAATCAACGCTTGAATCTATTTCTTTGAATGGTCTAAAACAAAGTGCCAGTAAGCTAGTTCCTGCTAACACAATGATTTTGGCTAGTCGGATGGCTGTTGGTAAGGCTGTTGTGTTTGATAGGGAAGTGGCGATAAATCAGGATTTAAAGGCTTTTTACCCAAAACCAATACTAGAAAGTGAATATTTATTGCAGTGGTATTTGTCGAAAGCTGAAGTTATCGCACACATGGGGACTGGATCTACGGTTAAAGGGATTAAGTTAGATGATATTAATTCACTGCCAATTGACCTCCCTCCACTCCCAGAGCAAAAGAAAATCGCTGCTATCCTCACTTCTGTAGATGATGTGATTGAAAAAACACAGGCGCAAATCGACAAGCTCAAAGACCTAAAAACAGGCATGATGCAAGAGCTTCTTACCCGTGGCGTTGGTGTAGATGGTAAGCCACATACCGAGTTTAAAGACTCTCCTGTGGGTAGAATTCCGAAAGGGTGGGAGGTACGTCGTTTAGACTCTTTGGCTACAGTCGTGGACTCAATGCATAAAACTCCTAGATTTACTGAGTCAGGGAAGCCAATGGTTCGAGTTACAGAGATTAGGCAGTCGGAAGTGCTAAACATTTCTGGTGCAATGAATGTCGATAAAGATACTTTTGACACATTTTCTAAAAATTATCGTCCTCGTTTTGGAGATACATTAATTGCTCGTGTTGGGGCTTACTTTGGTGCGACATCCTATATCGGTGACACAAAAGAGTTTTGTCTTGGACAAAACACAGCATCAATTCGTCCAGTACATATTGATTCTAATTATTTGTTTATCTATCTGAATTCGCAAATAATTAGGCAGCAGATGGACGATGCTGTTGCTGTAGGCGCGCAGCCAAGTTTAAGTTTAAAAGCTATAAAAGAACTGAGTATTGCTTTACCAAGTACTGATGAGCAGGAACTAATTGCTAAGTCTATTTGTAGTGTGAGAAATAAAGTAGATGCACTCGTAAACAAATTGAATCAACAGAAGCACTTGAAAAAAGCCCTTATGCAAGATCTCCTTACAGGCAAGGTTCGCGTTAAGGTAGAGAGCTAATGCTAAAAGCAATTCTTCACGGCAAAGCAGGGCGTATCGAACATGACGGGCAAACCTCGGTTCGTTGGGCTAGCTTGTTCAAAGCTCGTGAAGATTTGCTTACCTCAATAGTGTTTGAGCGTTTCGCTTATTTGTCTGACTCTCTTCAGTTCCAACTACTTGAGTTCTGCTTTAAGGGTAAAGTTACGGCTTTAGCTGAGCTCTTTGGGACATTCATTACCATTGATTACTGGCCTAGGTACACCTTTGAAGAAAAAGGGCATACCAGGCAAGTTGAACCCGACTTAATCATCCGTTTTGAAAAAGCCAATCTAATCGTGGAAGTAAAACCTCCTGCTGGTGGTGATCAGTATTTTACTCAATGGCGGCGAGAAGTCGGTTCTTTCCTTCAGTCAGAAGAGGGCGAAAGTCTCCCGCTTTATTTTCTTGCCATTGGTCGCGTTGATGATACTTCCGTACTTAACTGGGAAAGTGAGTTACTCAATGAATTTGATAACTTGATTTGTGTCGGCGCTATTAAATGGCAGCCTATAGCGGATTGCTTAGTTGAAAAGTTGTCGGATAGCCGTTTATCCAAAACAGATAAACGGGTTTTAAATGACATGCTCAAAGCTCTCGCTCTGTATGGCTTGAATGTCAGTAACTTCAAATGGGACAAGCTACGTAAGCACTCCTTCCCTGTTTTGTCCCTTAGTCACCCATTGCTTAGTGCTGTTGATATTAATCAAGGTGCTATTTTGGATGTTTCGCATCAATCAGTTCAAAGTCTTATTAACCATGACTTCAAACCCGTCACCTTAGACGCTCTGTTGGCTTGGCCTAGGTATAACAATGAATAATGAAAACAAAGACGATCTATTCCTACAAATTCGAACCGCTCACCGCTTATTGGCGGCGTATTATCAACGCCTCCTTCCGACTATAGAGCAGATAAGCAAAGAGTTAGAGCTAGATTTCTATGTGTGGACTCCTAAAGAGTTTGCTCGTCCTTCCAAGTTGACGACCAATCCCTTTGAGAATTGGCAATGGGACATGTTACCTGCACTTTCAACTTACTATGTGTTTAAGAACGTAGAAGATGTTCACAAACTGCGAATAGGTGAGTTCCTAGTGGAGTTTATGGTTGATTCAGATACTGGCGTAGACTCGGATGCTGCAAATGGAGGGCAGCCAGATGGCTTATCACTACCCATCGGTGTAGAAGAGGCGCAGAGCTTGCTAAAAGTCAGTATTTACACTCCATTTAAGAACGAAAATGCAAATTGGTACTACGAAGTTTGGAATTGTTGTCAGCATCCTAAATTTAATGATTCGCCATTACCTCAAATAGACCCTGACCGTTACCCGATTATTAGTTGCGGGTTCGAACTACCGATGTCTTATTTACTTGAAGAAGATGCAGTTAGAAAGATCGCAAGTAAAACGAGAGAGTTTATTGATTCGGCTTTAACTGCTGCTTCGGAACAACATAAGAAGGTGGTTGGCGATGGGCAGCAATAATAACGAATTCGATAAAGTAGAAGCGCCTGCAATTGCTCAGTTAGTTAAGCTTGGCTGGACCTACGTACAAGGCAAATCCCTTTCCCCTGAACACGTAAATCAAGAACGTACTTATCTACGTGATGTCATACTGGTGAAGCGCTTAGAGGCAGCTATCAAACGCATTAATCCTTGGATAAGTGAAGAGAACCTGCGAAAGGTATCTAGGGAAGTTACGCACCCCAATTTTGCTGCTTTGATGGAGTACAACCATGCTTTCTACCAAACCATGGTTAACTACCTATCGGTAGAGCAAGACCTCGGTAAAGGGCGTAAAGGGCAAACCGTTAAACTTATCGACTTCGATACGCCGTCCAACAATGAGTTCTTAGTGACTAACCAGTTTAAAGTCGAAGGGGCGCAAAACATTATCCCTGACATAATCTGTTTTGTTAACGGCATTCCTCTTGCAGTCATTGAGTGTAAATCGCCGTACATCTCTGATCCTATGAGTCACGGAATTGACCAGCTTCGTCGTTACGCCAACCTACGTGAACAAGAAAATGAAGAAGGTGCGGAAAAGCTATTTTGGTATAACCAATTGATGGTTTCTACCTGTCGCGACCAAGCGAAAGTCGGCACTATTAGCTCTAGCAGTCAGCACTATGGGGATTGGAAAGATGCCTACCCATACAGTGATGAAGAGCTAGCTCAGCAATCACTACACGATAATGTAGTGACGTTTCGTTCTGCCGTGGACGTTCAGCTTCCTGACGATGTTGTGAATGACAACTCCGAGGCAGAAAGCCAAGTTGAGTTCTTACAAGCTGCCGAAGAAAAAGCCACTTACGAAGTCCTGACTCGTGTAACAGCGCAGCAGCGATTACTTGCAGGCATGTTTAGCTTGGATAACTTCTTAGATATTTTGCAAAACTTCATCATCTATGAAACTGACGATGGCAAAATCATTAAGAAAGTTGCGCGTTATCAGCAGTATCGCGCTGTTAATAAGGTCATCCAACGCTTAAAAACAGGTAAAGACCGAAGAGAAAAATCTGGCGTGGTGTGGCATACGCAGGGTAGTGGTAAATCTCTAACCATGGTCATGCTAGCAGTCAAGATGCGCCGTGATCCTGAACTACAGCAATACAAGTTGGTATTCATTACCGATAGAACTCAGCTCGATGAGCAGCTCTCTAATACTTTCCGTGATGCGCAAGGTGAAACCGTTTATAACGCTGGCTCAGTGAATGAGCTTAAAGAGCTACTAAAAAAAGACAGCTCAGATCTGGTTACTGCGATGGTTCAGAAGTTCTCTGATTTAGAGAAAGAACAAGAGAAACAACCGAAAGCTGCAGAAGGGTTTAAAGATCTAAACCCTAGCGAAAAAATCATTGTACTGGCTGATGAAGCACACCGTACTCAGTTTGGTGGTCTTGCGATGACTATCAATGCTGCACTGCCTAATGCGCCCAAGGTTGGCTTTACGGGGACACCACTGCTTAAAACCCAGAAAATGGGGCAAGCATTTGGTGGCTATATTGACGAGTACAAAATCAACCAAGCAGTAGAAGACGGGGCGACAGTACGCCTGCTGTATGAAGGTCGAGAGGTTAAGTCTGAAGTTGCTGGAGAATCTCTTGATAAGTTGTTTGAAGAATACTTTGGTGAATACACAGAAGAAGAACAGCGCGAAATTAAGAAAAAGTACGGTGTAGAACGCGCCGTGCGTGAAGCGCCTGCACGCATCCGTTGGGTCTGCCTTGATTTGCTTAAGCACTATAAAGAGCACATTCGTCCTGATGGCTTTAAAGCAATGATTGTTGTTGGTAGCCGCCATGCCGCTGCAGTTTTCAAAAAGACACTTGATGAGCTTGGGGCCCTGCCTTCTGAAGTGATCATTTCTGGTGACCACAACGATAAGCAATACATCGCTAAGTACACCGACAAAGCACATCAAAAAAAGGTGATTGCGAACTTTAAAAAGCCTTTTGGCTTGGATAAAGCTGGCACTGAAGAAAAGGACAAGAAGTTTGATAACACGGCGTTTCTTATCGTTAAGGATATGCTGTTAACTGGCTTTGATGCACCGATTGCACAGGTCATGTATATCGACAGAAAACTGCAAGATCATACATTAATGCAAGCAATTGCTCGTGTGAATCGCACGTATAAAGGTAAAACTTGTGGCTACATCGTCGACTATTATGGTCTTGCAACGCACCTAACCGAAGCGCTTGATTTGTTTAGTAGTGAAGATGTCGAAGGGACGTATCAAAGCCTCAAAGACGAGATTCCAAAGCTTAAAGCGAAACATACCCGTGCAATGTCATTCTTTAAGCATATTGATAGCGATGATATTGATGATTATGTTCTCGCGCTTAAAGATGAAGCTACTCGTGCTCAATTTGATGTAGCGTTCAAACTTTTTGCCAAACAGCTCAACGTAATATTGCCTGATGCGAGTGCTGCTCCTTTTATCCCAGATATGAAGTTGCTAGGAAAAGTACACAATGCATCGCGAACCATGTATCGAGACGCTGGTTTAGATATGCGTGAGATTGGTGAAAAAGTACGACAGTTAGTTGATGAGCATATTTTGAGTACAGGGGTCGATCCTAAAATCCCTCCAGTGGACTTATTGGCAGCCAACTTCAAAGATACGATTAAGCCAAGTAAATCAGATGAATCTAAAGCCTCTGAGATAGAGAGCGCTATCAAGCATCATATAACGATTAATCTTGATGATGACCCTGAGTACTACCGTTCTTTGAGCCTTAGACTGAGGGATATTATTGAGAAAACGTCTGGTCAATGGGCTCTGCAGCTTGAGTTACTGATTGCCATGACTGATGACATTGGCTCAGCCCACCAGCAAGCGGCTCAAGATGTTGGGCTAAACGAAACTGAGTTCGCTTTTTACAATATCTTAATTGCCGAGGTGACTAACGCTAATGATGGCGATGTGATTGATGAAAACATCCATGAAGCTATTAAAGACACCACGCAAACTCTGGTAGCCATGTTAAATGAAGCCACGGAAATAATTGATTTCTTTGCTAAGCAAGATGAAGTTAAGCGGATGAAGAAAGAGATAAAACGCGCTGTGCTTGATCAGCCGTTTGGTGACAAAGCACTGGTACGTGCTCTTCAAGAACGCTTTATGGAGCTCGCTCAGCACAAGTTCGGCAATAAATGATTGAGCGAAACATGACGAAAAATCATCAACCAGAGCTTATTCATACAGCCAGTTACAGTGTGCTGGTGGAGCGTACTTCAAGAAAGAAAACGGCATCACTTAAAGTTGATGAAGGGGAGGTGACTATCATTGTCCCCAAGCTATTAGAGCAAGAAAAAATAGATGAAATTCTTGCAGATAAGCACAGTTGGATACTTGATAAATTAGCTCATTATCAAGCTCATAGCCCATCCTTAGCGCGAGAATATGTTTCAGGTGAGGCGTTTCCTTACTTAGGGCGTAATTATCGCTTAAAAGTGCTTATGGGCGATTTAACGCCTACTAAGTTGCTTAATGGGCGCATCACTGTAACCGTGCCAGACCCATCCACTCAGGCGCATTACATTCGCCGTGCTTTGGTTAACTGGTATAAGCGCCATGCCAATAAGAAGGTTCGTGAAAAGGTTTTGCGCTATGCGAACATTGTTGGTGTCGAAACAGGTGTGATTCGGGTTAGAGACTTTAAAAGTCGGTGGGGTAGTTGTACCCCTTACGGAGATTTAGAGTTCAACTGGGTGATTGTTATGGCACCAAACCGAGTAGTGGATTACGTGGTGGTACATGAACTCTGTCATCTAATCCACCACGATCATTCACCTCAGTTCTGGAAAGAGGTCGAGCGAGTTATGCCCGATTACAAAGAACACAAAGAGTGGTTAAGAGTAAACGGGCATGGATTGAGTGTTTAGTTTATTTACTTTTGGATGGGCTCGAAAGAGTAGTCATCCCAGCATGTCTTGAGCTCGATGCCGTTCAAAATTGTTAAAGGCTCTCTAGGGAATTGAGATTGGTACGCATCTGAGATGATGTGTTGGTATGAACTAAGCCCCAGAGCAAAGTCTATAGCAGTAACAATGTAATCTAACCCATTAATTTCATTATTAAATGGGAAGTCGGCTAAGTTAATGGCTTCATTGACCTCCTCTAATATCAGACCTGGATTTGAGATGTTATCTTTGTTGACATGCGTCAGTTCAAATCCCAAGTCTTTGACAACGAAGTCAACTACGAGACCATTGCATAAAAGAGCTTCAGCCTCTTTCATAGATATACTGCACTTTTTCGTAACAGCAGTAAGCTTGAGGGAATATTGTATTTCTAGCAGTGTTGCTTTTACTTCTTTTGATAATTCTTCACAAAACAAAGTTATATCCTCTTGATTTTAAGTGGTAATTAGTGCACGCGCGGAGTTTGTTCATTCGTCATCTAAGTCAAAGAACTCTGCGAGTAGAATGTTTCTTTCAAGGTTGTCAGTCATATCGAGTGAGCTTCTTGGGCATGCTAGGAACATAAAGCAATATGTATCGGAGCGATCCGGTGACTTTATGTTGTGCTTTTCTCGCATTTCCTTTTTTGAAGTAATAACCCATTGTCCGGCTTCATTGATGAATACAGGAAGTCGGCTCATCTGATCTTTGGTCATTTCACTAGGGTCAATTTTTATTCGCCCAGTTTTGACAGCATTACGCATCATTATATGGCTATAAGCGCGCTTATTGATGAAACGGCTTTTGGCATCGCTATTAAAAACAGGTTTACCCCATCGAACCTCTTGGGCGTCGATGCCTAATTCTCTTACAGTCTTTACCGTGGAAAAACCAACACCATCGCCATCGATCAGAACGGTGATATTTTGGTTTTGATATGGCTCTATGACTTTCTGGATCTCGTAGGCAAAATCAATAGGGTCAATATCCGGACTCATTTCGAGAATTTGATGCGACTCCACCAGCCTATGTTCTGGCGAGTCTAAAGATACTTTACAAATATTGATTACAGACTTGTCTCGACCATTGCCAACATCACAGGAGGCGACCCATCCCCATTCTTTTCCCCGTAGGTCAATTTGAGCTCTGGCAGAACGTTCACAATCAGTTCTGCTCAAAAGGTATCCTTCCATGCTGTTAGGGAAACGGCCAAGTACTTTTATCTGGTACTCTGCCGCATCTTCTCCTCCATAGGAGAGTAGCTTCTCTCCTATGAACTCGGGTGTAACCAAAGGGGACTCTTCTGAACTAAGAGTTATGGCGCTCCAGATACCATCAGGATTGCTAGATGTCTTTGCCAGACGGTGGTGTGTATCGTAGAAAAAGCCGGAACTGCGAGTTGGCTGACTTAGCAAACACATATTGTTGTGTGCTTCGGTCAAGGCTGAACTCAGTACCTGTAAAGCTTTATCAGGAAGTCCACTGGCTTCATCTACGACTACTAGGTAGGTGTGGCAGTGCTCGCCAGCAAGAGCTTCCTCTTGACCTAAACGAGCTGATTTAGCTATACAACTCCACACACCTTTGTAACCAACCGCAAAAAATTCACGTTCATTGAGTTCGAAATAGGAAGCTAGCCACGGAATCGAATTACATATAGTTCTGAAATTGACTTTGATGTATTTCCAAATGACATTTCTAACTTGCGCGGCATTATTCGCCACGACTACGACACGGCTTTCTGGATAGAGAATGATGAATGCCAATATCATAATGCTTGTCATATCACTTTTACCTGTGCCGTGACCGCTCGAAACCGATACCCTAGATCCTTTAACCTGCACTGCCTCAATAATTTTCCGTTGCTGCCATGTTGGCTTTTTCTTGGCAATAACTGCCGCAAAGCCTACCCAGTCATGTTGGAACTGTTTTATTAACTCAAGGTAGCGTGGATCGGACAGTGCTGTTCTAATCTTTGCCATGTTTATTCTGCTTGGTTTGAGTCGTTAGTATTCGATGAGCTGAAGAAGTGGTCTGAAATCCGTTTCTTCTCTTGCTGGATAGCTTCTTCTCTTTCATTGCGACGCTGTTCTTCAGATGCAGTTTCTTTCCAATACTCCATTAGCTGTTGTTGAATTTCTTCTCGACTGTATTGAGCATCATCTATATCGGATGGATCACTCTTAATCTCTACTTCAAGTTTTTTCATGACATAGAGTGGAGGTTGCCCTAAGTCGTTAATTTCAAATTGGTAGGCAATGTCGGTTGCGGAGCAATCGCCAGTATGAAAACGCTTTAACCAACGATTTTTTAGCCTTCTTTTTTTGGGGTCAAAATCAGTGTCTAAGACTATTGGTGACTCAAGTGCTTTCTGTATCTGAGGTACCAGCTTAGAGGCTCGATCTGCACATGATAAGGCAACACTCAGAGCTGTCGATGATTCTCCTTGCTGGTGGAGCTCTTGGATTAGTTGCTCTCCCATCACCGCTAGATTTGAAAGTTGACCTTTGAGTATGCCAACTTCAAAGCCGAGATCGTTGTCTATTACAGCGGCGAGTAATTCGGGTGAGAGCTGTTTTGAATATCCACCGTGAATCAATGCCGCATTATTGTTTTTTTTGAAGCGAGAGCGCTTAGTCGTTGGGTCTAGCTCATAGTCCTTTCCTTTAACCGCTCGCGACTTGATCATTATTTCTTTTTTCATGTTCGTAACCGCGTTACTGGTGTTGGGGGAGGGTTGTCCCCCGAACACGCTTGACTTAAAGGTTGTTTAAAAGAGAGATGGCTGACCGTATATACTTCATAGCAAGTTTATAATTGTTACTTTGAATACAAGTCTCACGTTTTTGCTCTTTGATTTGCTCTCTTCTGATCGCTTTTCTAAACGTGCTTGCAGGAATCCCTCGGCTCTTGGCAAAAGCAGCCATAGATAGATCAGGATACTTAACTGAGGCTAATTGGAATTCGGCAGATAATAGTTTCCAGTTGTATTTATTACGCATGTAGTTTGTCTCCCACTTGACCATGCTTTTTCATGTAGAACTCAGCTGGACATGAGTAGTAATTTCCGTCTTGAGCTAGGAATGTTTCATTCGAAGTCACCGTACTACTGAGTTTTTGACGCTTACTCGGATTATCCTGCAGTACTGTGGTGTTAAGCTTGTATAGGTTGCTTGTAGGTCCAGAGGATGAATATCGACGCTTCTTCGTAATTAGTTTTAGTTCTTCAAGTTTTTTGATAGCTCGCTTAATTGCTGATTCACTGAATCCAGTAATTTTTGCTAGTGTTTTAATCGAAGGAAAACATTGTAATTTCCCATCGGCAAAAGTGCTTAAGTGCACAAGAGTCGTTTTTTCTATACCGGAAAGGCCGAGTGCTAAAGCGTCAGTCATCAAGTATCTATTCGTGGCTGTAAATTGAGTCATCTGGTATAATCCCCTTCACTGTACTGCATTGAGTTTGACGGCTTCGTATGCAGTGTTCTGACAGGGTCATAGTGACATTGTTGTTGTCACTATGACCTATTCTTATGGTCTAGTGTGTATTAAGCTGGTATCCAGCTGGCCCACTAACAAACCAATTAATAAACTAGAAAACAGTGCTTATGCTGTTTCTCTGCTTTGAACAAATTCCATGAGCTCGCTCAGTAACCAGCCAACGCTGGTTCCATTGGGAGCTAGTTTCCTTCTTTTAGGGAACTCACCTTTCTTTTCCATCTCCCAGCAAGTTGTGCGTGATATTCCTGTAATAGCTAAGCGTTCTGATTCGCGAATTATTCGTTCTGAATTCATGTATCCCCCTTGGATATGTGTGCTGTTTTGTTCGGGGGTATTCTGTGATGTCTTGGGAAGAGAAAAAATAGACGCTATATACAGCGTCATATTTTTATTTTTTAACTACTTGAATTTTATTGATATTTTTTCTTTGTGGTCGTTGTTGAGATATGGCGCGTAGTCTAGTTTGAAGGTTGCTTTAAATTTCTTAGTGAGAGAGGAAGGCCTTCCTTTTTTCGTAGCCTCAGGGGGGATGATTAGGTTTTTCTTGAGGAACGATGCGAGTTTCTCTTTAGAAATTGTTGGCTTACTATTTTCTTCAAATAGTTCAATAATCATCTCGCAGAGTTGACCGACTTGTATGCTGCTATTTTCAGGCTTGCTGTAGAAATGTTGTGTTATGTCTGCAGCTGTAAGCTTTTGATAGCCATTGGCTGTCCATTGGTTTTTTTTGGCTGTTTTAGATTTTGTATAGGTAGATTTTTCAGCGTCCGCCACATAAGGCTCATCTATAACCCATTGGTTATGGGACCCTTTGAGTTCTCCTAGTTTATAAACAGAGCAGAGAAGCTTATCCAATGCCAAAAGTTGTGCTTCTTCAAGAGGAGCAGAGAAGTCAGCTAATTCACTTGAAATAATATTCACAAAATTGATTTGGCTTTCAGTTACGAATGCTCTTTTATCTGACACTGGTGAGTCTTTTTCATATTCTCGAAGTTCTTTAAGTAGAGATGGTAGTCTTTCTATAAGGGTCTCAAGTTCAGTTAGAAAGTTGAATTCATCGCCATTCATTGTTCTAGGGAGAAGCAGATGAGCCCTTCCTTTAAAACCATTCGTCTTATTTTGGGTCATATCCTAATCACCTATAACTCTGAGGTTTCGAGTAGAGAGAGTATTATTGGAAAGGCCTCTAGCTGCGGCTTCAATATATTCACTCCACCAGCACATTACTGGGCGACGCTGTTCTAAGTAGTCGGTGCGGTTGTAAGCTCGGCGTACTTCATTTCCATCCACGTGGGAAAGCGCGGCTTCTATTACGTCAGGGTTGAAGCCTTGCTCGTTAAGAGCGGTACTAGCAATCGCTCTTAACCCGTGTGAAACTAATTTTCCGTGATACCCCATACGCTTAATGGCGGCATTCGCTGTTTGAGAATTTGTTGGCCTTTTGGGGTCTCTATCTGCTGGGAATATAAACACTCGATGCGCACTGATAGGTTTCATTAGATCAAGAAGCTCAAGCATTTGAGGGGTTAAAGGAATAGAGTGCTCACGACGATTCTTCATACGTTCTGCTGGGACTACCCATACTTCCTTCTCCCAATCTATCTCAGACCACTGGGCGGCAGATGACTCATTGGGTCTTGTCATAGTATGCAATTGCCATTCAATGAGGCACCGCGTTGTAAGTTTGATACTTGCTCTAGATAGAGCCGTCATAAATTGAGGTAGCTCTTCTGGAGTGATCGTTGGCATATTTTTCTTTTTAGGGGCGTGGAAAGCAGAGTGAATCTTGCTTAGAGGGTTTGAATTTATAATCCCTGTATTTACGGCAAAATCCATAACTTCATTAATGCGCTGGCAAAGGCGCTTGACAGTTTCTAGAGAGCCTTTTGCTGCAATTGGTTTGAGAGTGTTGATGGTTTCAATTGCCGTAAGTTTGCTGATAGGTAATTTCCCTAGCTTGGGGAATATATGTAGCTCAAATGAACGCCAGATATCCGTAGCATAGTTTTCAGAAACGGTAGATTTTTTTACGGTCATCCAAGATGCTGAGATTTTTTCGAAGGTATGCTCAAGCTCTGCAAGTTTCCCTTGTGTCTGTTGTTGCTTGTGTTCTCTAGGGTCAACTTGCTTTGCGAGAAGAGTTAGAGCCTCAAGCCTTAACTTACGAGCATCGGCAATACTAATTTCTGGAAAACTACCAAACGAAATATTAGTGCGTTTTTTGGTAAAGGGTTTCTGGTATTTGAAAAGCCAAACTTTGCTACCTGATGGTCGGATACTCAACATCAAGCCTTGTCCATCACTCAGTGTGTATTCTTTTTCTTTTGGTTTAGCTTTGTTAACTTCGGTGAAAGTGAGAGGTTTTACGTTTCTAGCCATCTTAATGCTCCTTGAGGGGTACTAAATCACACTTAGTACCAAGATTTTTAGTACTAAACTCACCTTGGTACATCGCTTGGTACCAAGTTTTCCGAATCTAGTAAAACAATCTCGAACATTATAGATACAAAAAGCCCCGCTAGGCTAGGAGCTTAGCGGGGCTTTCAAACGTTCTAGAACGTCTTCGTATACGAATTTGGTGGAGCTGGCGGGAGTTGAACCCGCGTCCGAAAACCGTTCATCATTGGTACTACATGCTTAGTCGGTCTTTAATTTCGCCACCCACCTGCGAACCGACACGCTAATGAATGACTAGCCTGAATTAAAATTCGCCGTTCATCTCTCAGGCGGGAGAATCCGGGCTAGCGCGTTTGGGTTTGATCCCTCGTTATTCCCCGTCTTACGTGCGGAAGCTAGGGCGAGAGAGCTCTGAGCAGGTTATTAAGCTGCTAGTGCGTAGTTTTCGTCGTTTGCGACTATTTTTTTGCGGTTTGTTAACGAGGCCTACCGCACCTCGGCATGCACCTCAGACTTCTGAATTCCCGTCGAATCCTAAATCAGCCCCAGGTAATATTCGCATAGTAACAGAAAAGCATTGGCTGTCCAGTAATATGCGTTTAAGTGGTCAAGATTAACGCAGTGTACTCTTCATTACGCGTGCTTTCTCTCTTGCCCAGTCTTTTTCTTTTAAATCCGTACGTTTATCGTGCAGCTTTTTACCTTTTGCTACGCCAATTTTTAGTTTCACCCAAGAGCGAGACCAGTACAGAGAGAGCGCCGTTAATGTCATACCTTCACGGTTCACACGTCCGAATAGGTTGTCTAGTTCACGACGACTCATTAGTAGTTTACGCACACGTGTGGGGTTCGCCACAACGTGTGTCGATGCCTGATTTAAAGGAGTGATTGTCATGCCACTCACAAAGGCTTCACCGTCACGCATAAATACGTAACTTTCAGAAATATTGGCTTTACCTTGGCGAAGGGCTTTCACTTCCCAACCTTGGAGCTCCAAGCCAGCTTCGATTTCATCATCGATGAAATACTCGTGGCGAGCTTTTTTATTCAGCGCGATAGTATTGCTACCCGCTTTTTGTTTCGTTTTTTTCTTTGCCATAATAGCGACATTATACGGGTTGGATATCGGATAGGAAATCCTTTTATTTGCGCAATCGTGGAATAAAAGTAAAATTGGCAGGAGCTTTAAATCTGTACATGTATCGATAGGAGTATGTATGAAGCAAGTCAGCCGTTCTGCGCTTGTGTCTTTTAGCGCCGAACAGATGTTCAATCTGGTTAACGATGTTGCTAAATACCCTGAGTTTCTGCCTGGTTGCTCGGGCTCTAGAATCATTGAGTCTTCGGGTAATGGTATGGTGGCTTCTGTCGATGTGGCGAAGGCTGGTATCAGCAAAACGTTTACTACTTCAAATGAGTTGATCCCAGGCCAAGCAATTATGATGAACTTGGTGGATGGCCCGTTTAAGACGTTGCGTGGTGGTTGGATTTTTACCGCGCTAGATGAGCAAGCTTGCAAGGTTGAGCTAAAGCTTGAGTTTGAATTCTCAAGTAAAATGATTGAGATGGCCTTCGGTAAGGTTTTTAACGAGCTTACCAGTAACATGGTAAATGCATTCACTAAACGCGCAAAACAGGTCTACGAGTGTTATGAGTATTGAGTCAGATATGATTCACGTAGAGGTTGTCTATGCTCTTCCTCATGAACAGCGTGTATTTAATTTAGTGGTGAATAATCACGCAACGGTAGAAGAGATCATTCGACAATCTGGCGTGTTAGAGTTATACCCTGAAATTGATTTATCTAAGAATAAAGTGGGTGTGTTTAGTCGTAATGTGAAGTTAGATGCGACCGTTCGAGATCGAGATCGAATAGAGATATATCGTCCGTTACTCGCAGACCCGAAAGAGATTCGTCGTAAGCGGGCGGAGCAGGCTAAAGCCGAGGGGAATGCAGACCCAGTCACCGGTGGTAAGCCTAGCTCTGTACGTAAGAATAAGTAGACTTGATATCAATCCCAATGGATGGCGTCATTGATTCAAAGTGTGATTGCGCGATATCTAGATAATAAAAAACCTCTCATGTGAGAGGTTTTTTGCAAAAGTCGTTTACTGAATCTGTTCGTAAAAAGCGTCACTTTTTGGGAAGTCACCACTGATATCTGCGAGTGTGCCTTGATCGTTAAAGTTAACGATCAGGTCTTTTTGCACTGGATCACCGTGACCAGGAGTATGGTGATAAATGTAGTACCAAGTGTTTGGGTAGCCGTTTTCAATAAGCATTGGCGACCCTAGTACGAAGCGAACCTGTGCTTTAGTCATCCCAAACTTTAATTTATCTACCGCACTTTGTTCTACATAGTTGCCTTGGTTGATATCAATGCGATAAACCAGTTTTTCCAATACCGAACATCCTGTCAGCAATGTCATTGCTAATGGTACGGCAACTAACCACTTCTTTAATTGCATAATAATTTCTTAGTAACCTTTAAAATACTGCGCTGATAATAAACAAGCTCGACGCAGATGTAAAAAGCTATGCGTCGTATGATAGGAAATCTGACAACGAATTTTGAGTTGAGTTGCATTTATTGATTCTCTCACATGTATGTTTATGTCGATGAGCGATTTTCTATCCAATTTAAGCGGTAACTAATGATAAATAGCCAAGTTATTGAGCTATGGGGTGGCACTGACCATTATTTCGAAAGGGAATCAGCACCCAAGCACTTTGATATGGTGATGGGGGAGGTAGAGTCACGGAGCAGTGTTCGTGACTCTATCTTTGGAAGAGCATGGTTAAGCGGCGATGAGGAGCTCTTTGGCGTTTGCAAGGGTAGAATCTGTAATTTGGCTACCTCCAAGTAGGCGAGCTAATTCTGCCACACGTTGTTGTTCATCTAATGCGTGCATTTGTGTTTCGGTTTGGCCAGCTTTTGTTTGTTTAGCCACAAACATTTGTTGATGGCCACAACCCGCAACTTGAGGGAGGTGAGTGACACACAATACCTGAGTAGACTCGCCAAGCTTGCGTAGCATTTTGCCGACGACTGCTGCTGTTGGACCACTAATTCCGACATCCACCTCATCGAAGATCAAGCTTGGTGTATCCACTTTCTGAGCGGTAATCACTTGGATAGCTAAAGAGATGCGTGATAGCTCACCGCCTGACGCAACTTTTGCTATAGGTTGCAATGGTTGCCCTGGGTTAGTCGATACTAAGAAGCACACACTGTCCATGCCAAGTGGTGATGGGTGCGTGTTTTCATTGCTGACATCGATATTGAATACCGCTTTTTCCATGCTCAATTCGTGCATGCTTTGTGTGATCAGTTTGTTCAGTTCTTTTGCGTAACGGCTGCGTGATTTGTGTAGTTTTTCTGCTTGGTTTAGGAAGCTTTGGTACTTTTGTTCCACTTCTTGCGCGAGTTCATCTAAACGTTCATCAGAGCAATCTAACGCTTCTACTTGGGCCAGAAGATCTTGGTGATGTTGGTATAGTTCTTCTGGCATCACGTGGTGTTTGCGAGCAACAGACATCACTTTAGAAAAACGTTCTTCTACATAAGCCATACGAGCAGGATCCACATCTATGCCATCTAGATAACTGCGTAATTCGTTCTTCGTTTCTTCCAGTTGAATCATCGCTTCTGACAACATGTTGGGTAGCTCAGATAGCTTTTCATCTAACTCAGCTAGTTGAATTAGGGAGTGATTGGCCGATTGCAAAATACCAAGCGCATTGACTTCTTCACCTTCGTAAATAAGTTCGATGGCTTGCTGACAGGTAGTGGCGAGTTCACCACTATTGGATAGTCGTTTGTGCTCTTGCTCGAGCTCTGCAAATTCTTCTTCACCTAGCGATAACTCATTTAGTTCTTTGATTTGGTATTCAAGCAACTGTTTTTGCGCCTGGTTTTGCTGGCTATTTTCTTTTAGTTGCTTGAGGTTATTGTCTGCCTGACGCCAATGTTGGTAAGCACTTCGTGTGCTTTTTAGTAGGTTTAGATGACCTGCATATTGGTCGAGCATAGCCATTTGGTGTTCGCTTTTCATCAATTGATGATGAGCGTGTTGCCCATGGATATTGATCAGCAGTTGCCCTAGAGATTTGAGTTGTGATAGTGGGACAGGACTGCCATTAATGAAGGCTCTTGAGCGACCTTCTTTTGTGATGATGCGACGCAAAATACATTCACTGCCATCAAGCAGATCGTTATCTTCTAGCCAACGCGTTGCATGTAGGTTGTTGTCCAGTAAAAAAGCGGCACTAACTTCGGTTTTTTCTTCACCTTGTCGAACCATGCCAGCTTCGGCTCGTCCGCCTAAGCAGAGCCCAAGTGCATCGATAGCAATGGATTTACCCGCGCCTGTTTCACCTGTGATGGTGGTCATGCCCTTAGACAGCTCGAGTTGTAAAGACTTAACAATCGCAAAATTATTAACACTTAGATGAGCCAGCATTTTTTATTTACCTGTATAACTGAACAATACTGTATAAGAGAACAGTATATACTGTTTCTTTATACAGTAAAGACAGGTGGGGAAAAATTTCTGTGTGGGGTGCTTTTTTGTGATGAAGTGGGAAAAATGAGCCGAAGTGATTACAACGACTCATTAGAATTGAACAGGTTACGGACGAGTTGGGTTAATCGTGAGCGGCTCTAATGTGACTACTGCATTCACACCAGCACCTGGATGATCCACGTATGATGTGTCTTGCATTAGTGTGTAGTAAACGTCGACGAAGTCATCATCATTCGTTAGGACGCCGTCGGGGATCGTGTCGATGATCTTATTAGTGATTTGCGGAATAATCGCGTAAGCCTGAACTTCTGGATCTGGAATCGCTTTCAGCACTTCTCCAGCAACTTGAACAAGGAGTTTTGCCAACTGTTTATAGTCTGTACCATCATCTTGTTCCATGAGCACGATGTCCGCAGCGCCCCAACGATAACGAGACCAGTGAATAATGATCTGATTTGGGTAGTAATCTTGGTTATCGTAGTCTAAGTATGGAAGCTCTACTAAATCGAGAGTAGGTTCATCACGACTTGGATTGACGCCCGTTACGATAGCGTAGATTTCTGCCTTGCCAGAGATCCAAGGTTCTTTGTCATCGGCTAGACGGATCTTTTTCAACTGCGTTGTTTGAATTGGAGCCGCTTCGCCCATAGTGCTACTTGACAATAGCGGTGCATTTTGGCGTTGTTCATCAGCAACGTATGGTTGAACTAAAGTTGGCTGACCGAGTTTTTTCATTTCAGCTTGCATAGCTTGCAAGCCTGCTTTTAGCTCTGCAGAGCTGTTGTTATCAACAACGAGTACAGGTACATCTGGGAGTTGGTAAACATCGAGTTGATGGATGTTGCCATACACATCAAATGCTTCGATGTATTGCCAATTCTCATCATCACCACTTGGTTCAAATGCAAATAATGGCTCGACCTCGCCACTTTGCCATGCTGTTATCATGCTCTCATTCGCTAAACGAACTTCCAGCAACTGATCTGAGTATTCAGAAATACCTTTCCAGCTACGAATTTGAGTGTCAGCTTGTACAAGCTGACGGCTAAACTCGGAGTTGGGGTTTTGTTGAACAAATGCTGATACAGAGACGTTAGTCTGTTGTGGAGTAATATCTCTTCTCAACATGGGTTCAATGGCAGCATAGTTCTCACTCAATTGTTGAGCGAGGGCACGCTTCGTCTTAGTGATATCTTCCGCTTTTGCGTTGGATACACTGTTGACTTGCGTTTCCTCTGATTGGCAGCCAATAAGTGCTAATGTACTGAGAACAGACAGAATGATGGTTTTCTTCATAATATGTCCTTTATTGATTTTATGAAATAGAGTTAATACTCTATTCATGGTGAGAATATCACCGGACATAGATCATTGAATTTGCTTTTCTATCTTTTGTGTAAACTTTGCCCACAGGATCAAAATTTATAAACTTCTCTTTAATGACAGCAAATATCGTGTCGCCTCACTACTTTGTGTCTATTTCTTGTCTAAGAAAGCCAAAAGCCAGTGGCAATTAAGCTGCTGGCTTTTTTATTGAAGTCATTTCCCTGAGTAACAAGTGTTAGAACAATTTACTAGACCAACCAAGCTTGTTACGTAAAACGTGATAGTAGCTGTAGTCTTTGGGATGGATGAGTTTGAGCACATTTGGACTTTGATAGATGTGGATTTCGTCTCCTGGAGAAACAGGGAGAGACACTTGTCCATCACAGCTAACTTCTTGTGTTCCTCGGTTCTCTGGTGACACCACCAATTTAATTCGACGCTTTCCATCAACCACCAAAGGTCGACTCGACAAGGTATGAGGAAACATTGGCACGAGTGAAATGGCATTCAAGCTAGGCGAAAGAATTGGACCACCGCCAGAAAGCGAATATGCGGTCGAGCCCGTTGGTGTGGAGACAATCAAACCATCGGCTCGTAAAGAGAAGGCGAAGCTTTCATCAATGTACACTTCAAATTCAATCATATGGGCAATTTGCCCTGGGTGAAGTACAGCTTCATTTAGCGCAGCGTTGTGGCTTTTAATTTGCCCGTGACGGTGTACTTCCGCTTCTAAGAGAAAGCGCTCTTCTTCAATATACTCACCGTCGAGTACCGCTTGCAGAGACGCTTGGAACTCGTCTGGGTTTAAGTCAGTTAAGAAGCCCAGGTTTCCACGGTTCACCCCTATGACTGGTACATCAAATCGGGATAAAATTCTTGCCGCGCCTAGCATGTTGCCATCCCCACCAACCACAATGGCTAGATCGGCATTTTTTCCTAGTTCAACTAAACTGGCAAATTGACTCTGCGGGATATCATCCAGTATTGCGGCAAGGCGATCGTCAATAAATACTTTATAGCCTTCAGAGGTCAGCCATTGGTACAACTCTTTATGAGTTTGAATTGCTTGTTGATCTCTTGGTTTTCCGATAATCGCGATCACGTTACATGGATTTTTCATAGCATTTCCGCATTAAAGAGGCTTGAATCAGGAATCTTCATCCCCATAATAATGGCAAGTCACCTAAATATGCGAATTTTTATGTGGTTAAAGCCCGCAAAAACGCGCATGGCTTTAAGGGCATTATGTTGAATTCTGGAGATATCATGAGCAACGAAGAAAACAAAGTTACAGAAGAAGAGCTTGATCAAATCATCGAAGAGGCTGAAAAAGTAGAAGCTGAAGCACAAGAAGTTGAAGCTGAGCTTGAAGAGCTTGGTGATGAGACAGACGCTAAGATTGCTCAACTAGAAGCGGCACTATTGTCTAGCGAGGCAAAAGTAAAAGAGCAACAAGATGCGGTGTTGCGTTCTAAAGCTGAAGTAGAAAACATGCGTCGTCGCACTGAGCAAGAGATCGATAAAGCACGTAAGTTTGCGTTGAACAAGTTTGCAGAAGAGCTGCTTCCTGTTATTGATAACCTAGAGCGTGCAATTCAAGCGGCAGATACAGAGAATGAAACTGTGAAGCCGTTCCTAGAAGGCGTTGAACTAACCCATAAAACGTTTGTAGACGTTGTCGCGAAATTTGGCTTGAAAGCAATCAACCCTGAAGGTGAAGCATTCAATCCAGAGTTCCATCAAGCGATGTCGATTCAGGAGAGCCCTGATCATGAATCAAACACTGTTATGTTTGTTATGCAAAAAGGTTACGAACTAAACGGTCGTGTGATTCGTCCGGCAATGGTAATGGTTGCTAAGTAACTTTAACTCCCTGTTTTTTAAATATAAAAGCGCCCATCATTTTTGATGGGCGCTTTTTTGTTTTAAACATAAATGACTGCATCGAACTTCGTTGTATATCGATAAATGAAAATTTGATCCCCTTCATATTTTTTCCTATTGGTTAATTATTTTCCTATAGGAGATTTTCTCTCATCTCGCTGCGTGTTTATTAACGGAAAGGGCTATAAGTGATTGTAATCATTCGCTGTGTGAATGTTTGTTCTGCATAGGAATGTAAATATAGTCATTTTTTCTAAAACAATTTCGTTAACAAAAATGTAAATTATCACTTTATTTTGTAACTTCGGTGTGTATGATTTGCGACTAATGCTTTAAAAGTAAGCATATATAACTACAAAAATGTAAATAGTAAACACAACATATCGGAGATTTATAATGGATAAATCGCTTTCTAGTAAGATTTTTATAGGCTTGTTTGCCGGCCTTGTGCTGGGGACAGCAATTCAGTACTTATTTAGCGGTATTGCGATTTTTGATACATACCTACTTGGAGCAGCAGAAGGTGTTGGCGGCATGTTCGTCTCACTGATCAAATTGCTTGTTGTTCCTTTAGTTTACGTTTCAATCGTATGCGGCATTGTTGACTTGAAAGACATCAGTGCATTTGGTCGTCTTGGTGGAAAAACTTTTACCCTTTACATTCTTAACACCATCATTGCGATTACGGCGGCTTTGACTGTCGGCTTGATCTTCCAGCCAGGAGCGGGCGCTAATCTAGCAGGAACGGTATCTGAGGCTGTACAGCTGACAACGACAGAGACGCCGGACATTTTCTCTTTAGTTGTTAACATTGTTCCTAGCAACCCTGTACAAGCGTTTGCTAGCGGCGACATGCTGCAAATCATCTTTATGGCAATTTTGACGGGGCTTGCAATTCAAGCTTTGGATTCTCGTGGTGGCCCAGCTATTCGCACATTCAAAATGGCAAATGAAATCATGATGAAATTGGTTGGATTAGTGATGAGTCTTGCACCATATGGTGTGTTCGCACTAATGATTCAACTAGGTGCAACGCTAAACGCCAATACATTAATGTCCGTTGCCGGTTACGTGGCTTTGGTGGTTGCGATGTTGGTGTTCTGGATCTTCTTCTTCTACCCAATGGCAGTGAGTATTGCGACAGGAACTTCTCCAAAGACTTTCCTACGTGCAACTCGTGAGCAGATTCTTTTCTCTCTATCTACCGCGAGCTCAAACGCGACTATCCCGGTAACGATGCGAACACTGACAGAAAAGCTTCAGGTCTCTAAATCGGTTGCTGGCTTCGGTGTACCACTGGGCGCAACGATGAATATGTCTGGTGTGTCTATCTATATTGCTCTAGCAACGATGTTTGTTGCGAACGCTTTTGGCCAGCCAATTAACACCGCAGACATCTTCACACTTGGCTTAACTATTCTTCTGTTATCTATTGGTGCTGGCGGTGTTCCTGGGGGCGGCGTGGTAATGGTAGGCGTTTTGCTTCACCAACTAGGTTTACCACCTGAAGGTTTAGCAATCATTGCAGCGGTCGACCGTATTAATGATATGTTCTGTACATCATCTAACGTTGTCGGCGACACGGCAGTGAACACCATTGTTGCAAAAACAGAAGGTGAGATAGGTAAAGAAGAAGGTGTTGATGCTGAGCCTGCTCAAGCGAACGCCTAATACCTTGAATAATTTATTTTAACCCTAATATTGAAGCGAGCTCTTATGAGCTCGTTTTTTATTTAGGAAGAGTCGGACATAAATAAATTTATCTGGGAAATGACGTTTTGTTGCGCTACAGCAGTGTGACGAGTTCCCAACTAATCAGAAAGAAACACATAAATTTCAAAAAAAGACGCTTTTTTTTAATTCTGCCCTTGAAAAGCATTTTGCCGCCCTTATCTATGTGGCATAGAGAAGCAAACATTGATTATTTTTGTTTGTGAGCAAGGGTTGAAACCCGATTCTCCTCCCCCCACATTGGGGTTATAACCAAACGAAAATAGAATTTATTCGGAGATAGCCAGATGGGTAAAATCATTGGTATTGACTTAGGTACTACTAACTCATGTGTTGCTGTATTAGACGGCGACAAACCACGTGTAATTGAAAACGCAGAGGGTGAACGTACTACTGCATCGGTTATTGCTTACACTGACGGTGAGACGCTAGTAGGTCAACCAGCGAAACGTCAAGCAGTAACTAACCCAGAAAACACGCTATTTGCAATTAAGCGTCTAATCGGTCGTCGTTTTGAAGACGAAGAAGTTCAGCGTGACATCGAAATCATGCCTTACAAAATCGTTAAGGCTGACAACGGTGATGCTTGGGTAGAAGCGAAAGGCCAAAAAATGGCAGCTCCTCAGGTTTCTGCTGAAGTTCTTAAGAAAATGAAGAAAACTGCTGAAGACTTCCTTGGTGAGGAAGTAACTGGCGCAGTTATCACAGTACCTGCTTACTTTAACGATGCTCAGCGTCAAGCGACAAAAGATGCTGGCCGTATCGCAGGTCTAGAAGTTAAACGTATCATCAACGAACCAACAGCAGCAGCGCTAGCTTACGGTCTTGATAAGAAAGGCGGCGATCGCACTATCGCGGTATACGACCTTGGTGGTGGTACATTCGATATCTCTATCATCGAAATCGATGAAGTTGAAGGCGAGAAAACATTCGAAGTTCTAGCGACTAACGGTGATACTCACCTTGGTGGTGAAGACTTTGATAACCGCCTAATCAACTACTTAGTAGACGAGTTTAAGAAAGAGCAAGGTATCGATCTTAAGAACGATCCACTAGCAATGCAGCGTGTTAAAGAAGCAGCAGAAAAAGCGAAAATCGAGCTTTCTTCTACTTCTCAAACTGACGTAAACCTACCTTACGTTACTGCAGATGCAACTGGTCCTAAGCACATGAACATTAAAGTGACTCGTGCAAAACTAGAATCTCTAGTTGAAGACCTAGTACAACGCTCTCTTGAGCCACTAAAAGTAGCTCTAGCTGACGCTGATCTATCAGTAAACGACATCACTGACGTAATCCTAGTTGGTGGTCAGACTCGTATGCCAATGGTTCAAGCGAAAGTTGCTGAGTTCTTTGGTAAAGAAGCGCGCCGTGACGTAAATCCTGACGAAGCAGTAGCAATGGGTGCTGCAGTTCAAGGTGGTGTACTTGCTGGTGACGTTAAAGACGTACTACTACTAGACGTAACTCCACTGTCTCTAGGTATCGAGACAATGGGTGGCGTAATGACTAAGTTAGTTGAGAAGAACACAACTATCCCAACTAAAGCGAACCAAGTTTTCTCTACAGCGGAAGACAACCAGAGCGCGGTTACTATCCACGTTCTACAAGGTGAGCGTAAGCAAGCGATGTACAACAAGTCTCTAGGTCAATTCAACCTAGAAGGCATCCAGCCTGCACCACGTGGTATGCCACAAATCGAGGTTACTTTTGACCTTGATGCGGACGGTATCCTACACGTGTCAGCGAAAGACAAGCAGACTGGTAAAGAGCAGAAGATCACTATCCAAGCTTCTGGCGGCCTGAGCGATGAAGACATCGAGAAAATGGTTCAAGAAGCAGAAGCTAACAAAGAAGCGGACAAAAAGTTCGAAGAGCTAGCGACTGCACGTAACCAAGCTGACCAAATGATTCACGGTACTCGTAAGCAAGTAGAAGAAGCTGGTGAAGCACTACCTGCAGAAGAGAAAGAGAAGATTGAAGCAGCAATTTCTGAGCTAGAAACAGCGCGCAAAGGCGAAGACAAAGAAGCTATCGATGCTAAAGTTCAAGCACTAATGACAGCTTCTCAAAAACTGATGGAAATCGCTCAACAACAAGCTCAAGCGCAGCAAGCACAAGGTGCTGACGCCGATGCACAGTCTAAAGAAGACGACGTTGTAGATGCTGAGTTCGAAGAAGTTAAAGACGACAAGAAATAATATTTCTTAACCAGATGGCTGCAAAGCCATCTGGGGTCGATAAGACTTCGTGTGCGGGCGTTTGGGGCAACTCTTACGCCCGTCTGTTTGTAAACGCTGTCTTTCTAGTTAAGTATGTTGCGGATAAGTGCACTTACCTAGAACGATACAAACACCAAGCGGTGAATCGATGCCGTTTGTAGTAATTAACTGGTGACGAAGAACATGTCAAAACGTGATTTTTACGAAGTATTAGGCGTAAGCCGTGATGCCTCAGAGCGCGATATCAAAAAGGCGTACAAGCGTCTAGCGATGAAATTCCACCCAGACCGAAACCAGGGTGATGAGTCTGCGGCGGACAAGTTTAAAGAAGTAAAAGAAGCGTACGAAGTTCTGACCGACCCTCAAAAGAAAGCGGCGTACGACCAGTACGGTCATGCTGCTTTTGAACAAGGCGGCGGTGGTTTCGGTGGCGGCGGCTTTGGTGGCGGCGGTGCTGATTTCGGCGACATCTTTGGCGATGTATTCGGCGACATCTTTGGTGGTGGTCGTCGTGGCGGTGGCGGTCACCGTGCTCAACGTGGTGCGGACTTACGTTACAACATGGAACTGACGCTAGAAGAGGCGGTTCGTGGTGTAACGAAAGAGATCGAAGTGCCAACACTCGTACACTGTGATACCTGTGATGGTAGTGGTGCGAAGAAAGGTTCATCTGCTGAAACATGTGGTACCTGTCATGGTCATGGTCAAGTACAGATGCGCCAAGGCTTCTTCGCGGTGCAACAAACCTGTCCAACCTGTCACGGTAAAGGCAAGATCATTAAAGACCCTTGTAATGAGTGTCATGGTCAAGGTCGTAAACAGAAAACCAAAACACTTAACGTTAAGATCCCAGCAGGTGTTGATACTGGCGACCGTATTCGTCTATCTGGCGAAGGTGAAGCGGGAGAGATGGGAGCTCCAGCGGGTGACTTGTATGTACAAGTGCACGTGAAAGAGCACCATATCTTCGAACGTGATGGTAACAACCTATACTGTGAAGTGCCTGTAAGCTTTGCGATGGCGGCTCTAGGTGGTGAAGTTGAAGTACCAACTCTAGATGGTCGCGTAAGCCTAAAAGTGCCTTCAGAAACGCAAACAGGTCGTATGTTCCGCATGCGTGGTAAAGGTGTGAAAGGCGTTCGCGGTGGCGGTATCGGTGACTTGATTGTTAAGTTGGTTGTTGAAACACCAGTAAACCTAAGCTCACGCCAAAAAGAACTGCTCAAAGAGTTTGAAGAGTCTTGTGGTGGTGAAGCGGCGACAAAGCACAAGCCTAAATCAGAAGGCTTTTTCAACGGTGTGAAAAAGTTCTTTGATGATTTAACCAGCTAGACGTTAGTGAAAAGCACAAATACAAAGGCCTGCTAAAATGCAGGCCTTTTTGCATCTCGGTGTTCTTTCTAATTCCAGCAATCACTTGGTTCTTCGACATTTGTTGACGTTAAAGTAATCGTTTTAGCGCCAGTCAAGCACTCGTCGTCGTCTTGTCCCAGAGCCGATTTTGCTGTTGCTGTAATGGTATAGGCCGTACTTGCAGAGCTCGCAATATTGAAAGAAAATCTATCTGTGTCTGAATCACATAGAGTGCATGTGCCTCCAGAGATAATATGACTCCAGTCGTACCCACCATCATAAGATGTCTCTAGCTCTAGCTGAATTCGATTAAGATCGCTCAAGGCAACCGTCCTATGAGACTTGAGCACATGATTGGTGTAAGAAGGGTAGGCGACAGCCGCAATGATCCCGACAATCACTGCGGCTATCAGTAATTCGATCAATGTCATCCCTCCCAATCTTTTTTTGTAGCTGTTACAGCGAGAAATTCGAATCATCACGAGTAGTTTCCTTTTCACTTTTCCGCCTATTTTTGGCAGGTGATAGCATCTGTGCAAGATGAATTACGGCCCTTTTGCCGTTTACATAGGAATTTGGGAAATGCCTCGCGGGTTTACGTTGTTGGAGCTTCTTATTACTGTGGCTGTACTGAGTATTATATTGGCGTTTGCAGCTCCATCTTTCCAAAATGTTTTTGAAACCAACAAAATGCAGCGCTTAGCTAATGAATTGCATGGCTTTGTTATTGAAGGCAAGTCTGAAGCAGTATTACAGCGTGAAAGACTTTGGGCACACATCATCATGCCCGGTAGTTCATCCAGTGATGGTAATTGGCGTATCGAGCTTACTGATAACGGAACGGAGGGGGAAGGGACAGTTTTGTTCTCTTTTTCAGGAACACCTTATGAGGGGATCGTCGTTACACCTAGCTACGCTTCAGACCAAATCAGTTTTGACGACGTTTATGGCCGTCCGTCATCAGGCAGTATTCGTTTTTATCCCGTAGGGGAACCTTCAAAAGTCCTCAAACTTATTTCCCACACTTTGTCTGCTCGCGTGCGAGTGTGTAGTGATAGCAGCAATACAGAATATTACGGTTATTCAACGTGCTCTTAAAAGGATGATTATGTTTAAACAAAAAGGGGCAAGCCTTGTTGAGTTTATGATCGCATCTGCACTTGGGCTTATTTCTCTTGCGACAGTGGGGGCAATTTATGTGAGTGGTCAAAGGGTGATAATGGAACGGTCGAAAGAGCTAATGTTGTTACAGAACTCTGAAAGTGTTGTGCAAATGCTCAAGAGTGACATTCAGCGTGCTGGTTTTGATGGTAACGATGGCCATTCTATAAAAATATCTGGCTCATCGAACACCATTTACACTCTCGATGATGTTGATAGAGGGGTGATTGCTTATGCCTATTACATAGGTGTTTCTGGCGCTTTTCCTTTATATAAAAACGTAGCTTATGAGCAACGAGTTAGCACGCCAGAGTCGCTATTTGTTTGTGAAAAAAAGCAAATAACGATATGGGATGTTGATGACGTGATTAACCTTGCAGGCACAGGCTCATGTAAAAATCTTTTTGATAAGAAAGTTATTCACGTTAATCGTTTTGACCTTACTAGTGAGCTGTTAGAAAGCACTGATGCAAAAAGTGCACTGGTGACCGTTACATTGGGAACCGAATTGAAAGATGCGACTGATATTCGCACTCAGCAGTCGTTTACTGCAATGCAAAGGAACTGGCAATAATGAATAAACAACAAGGTGCAGTAGCGTTACTGGTTGTCAGTGTATTACTTGTCGCAGCGTTAATGATGTCGCTTGGTAGCTACAAGTCTCTTTTTTATCAGATCAAGCGTGCCAACAATCAAATTGAATCACGACAAGAGCATTGGCGTGCTGAAGGGGGATTGGAGTGTTTCTATTCTTTAGTTCAAAATACCGGTGACGTTTCTTCTGCCACTTCACTAATTTCAAGCCGATGTGAAACGCCTTTAGGTTTACATCAATTAGCATTGGAACCCGACAACAAGCTGTTAAGTAAGCCAGTTCCAAACTCCAGCCGGACCGTTGAAAAACAACTTATCCTTTCAAGAGGAAGAGCGTCCGGAGCACTAAAAAGTAGTACAGATTTATACGTTAATGGTAGCTCCGCATTTTCAACACCAGATCCTGGCGAATTTGTAGGAAGTGGGTGGGAGTGTGTTGCTATTCGCTATAAGAATGCATTTCACTCACGTGCTGGAGCGACAAACCAAGGGGTTATACATGGTTCTGCCCCTTATGCTGATTTTGTTCATAACAATATAGATTGTAAATCGGAACATATGAGTGTGACCTCTTCTGACTCAGGTTACGGAGAGGACTTTATTCAAGATGCAGACCTAGAGCCATTTTACGACATTTTTAGAGAGCAACGCAGTGACTGGAACTCGGTGAAATCAGGTTGGGGGTTTACTACGATTGATTACGACGACTCAACTAACCAAGTCGTTACTGATTGTGGAAAGAAAGTTGGGGAGCAAATTTCAGCAGGGAAAACGCATATTTGGGTTACTGGGTCCTGTGAGTTTACTTCCTCGAAAAAGAATGGCTCTGGAGAGTATGAGAATGATTCTGATGGGATACCAATCAAAGGGGGCATTGATTATCTTAATGAAGCTTTTGCCGCTACTGGAGAAGCTCCAATATTACTTGTGGTTCAAGATGGTATTTTTGCTGTACATGGTTCAATGACGTTCCCTGGTATGCTCTATCAACTTACGACTAATTCACTTACAGATTTAGATACACATTGGAACTTGTTCGAGGCCAAAGATCATTTTGGGGATGCGGCTAACTTTCCCACGCTTGCTCTAGATAAAGTCGTTTACCTGCAGCGTGGCTCATTTAGTTTTTCGGGGGGGCAAGTGTTAGATAGTCCAGGTTATAGTGCTTATTTTGTTAACTCTCTAAATTTTGCATACAACCGAGATAACATCGATGAGGTCGTTGATCCGATTATTAATTTCCGCTGGAAAAAGGGCTCCTGGAATGATCTCTAAACAAAAAGGTTTTAACCTTCTTGAAGTTCTAATTTCTTTTCTGCTTATCGGTGTTGGGGCACTAGGTTTAACAAAGCTAAACGTGTATCTCGAACGTGAATCCGAATATGCCATAAAAAGTATTGAAGCACTGCGTCTAGCAGAGAACCAGCTTGAATGGTTCCGAACGCGTGGTGCTTCGGATGCGCTTTCTACGATATCTACTGCTAGTTTTGCCTCTATCGTGACAGGATCTTCCGCCACTGGAGCGTACACAGTGGAGTGGGATGTGCCACCTGCTACTGTATCAGGTTCACTAAAGACGATCATCATCACAACAAGTTGGGAAGATAGAATGGGGCAGACGCAATCCGTTAAGCTGAAAACTATGATTTCACAGTACAGTGAATTCGAAAACTAGTTCAATTGCATACATGGGCTGAGGCAAATGTGGGTGTAATACCTGTTTGATACCGGATTTGTCACGGTTAATAAATGGTTTTTGAACTGTTAATTGAGTTGATGTGCTACTGTTTTTATTATGTTTAATTGAAGTGGTGTTTTTGCAAAATATGTCTCCAATTATGAAAAAAAATATAGAACCTTGTGCTTTCTCCATTAGTGTTTACTAGAATACTCGTTGGATAGTAGGCCGTCATAATTACTCAAATAGGCCTTGGCACCAACATCATTCACTATGGAGTTACCATGAGTAACCAAGCTGTAAATAAGGCACCATCATCGAAGCCGAGCGGGATGGAGCGCTTTTTAAACTTTATCGAGAGGACAGGTAACAAAATTCCTGATCCTGCGATTTTGTTCTTCTGGGCATTGATCATTACTTGGGCGGCGTCAGCACTTTTGTCGAATGTATCATTCGATCTTCCAAACCCTCGAACGGGCGAAGCTCTTATTATCACCAACTTACTTACGGGCGAAGCGCTAGCAAGTTTCCTTGCTAACATGGTGACGACGTTTACTGGCTTTGCGCCACTGGGTATCGTACTTGTCGCAATGCTAGGTGTGGGCGTTGCAGATTCTTCGGGCTTTATTACGACGGGTCTTAAGAAGATGCTGAACTTCACGCCAGCTAAGCTTCTTACTCCAATGCTGATTTTGGTTGCTATTGTGTCGCATACTGCGGCAGATGCAGGCTATGTTCTGGTTATTCCTCTGGGCGGTATTATCTTCCATGCGGCAGGTCGTCACCCTCTAGCGGGTATTGCGGCAGCATTTGCAGGTGTATCTGGTGGCTTCTCTGCAAACTTTATCCCTTCTGGTATCGATCCACTACTTGCAGGCTTTACGCAAACCGCGGCGCAGGTTCTTGATCCTGAATACGTGGTTAACCCATTAGCGAACATCTTCTTTACTGGCCTATCTTCCATCATTATTGTAGCGATTGGTTGGTACGTGACAGAAAAAATCATTGAGCCTCGTTTGTCAAAAATGCCAATTGATGACGATGCGGAAACTGCGCCAAACCTAGGCTCATTTACTGAACTGGAATCAAAAGCATTCCGTTATGCTGGTTGGGCAATGATGGCGGGTATTGCCTTACTTGTTGCAGCATTAATTCCAGAAACATCAGCGCTACGCTCGCCTGAAGGTGAAATTACGGCCTTCTCAGCACCGATCATGAAGTCTATCGTTCCGCTGATCTTTATTCTGTTTATCATTCCTGGTTACGTTTACGGTAAAGTGTCTGGAACGTTCAAGACCAGCAACGACATTATCAAAGCGATGGCTGACACCATGTCAACCATGGGCGCTTACATTGTGATGTCATTCTTCTGTGCCCAGTTCTTGTCTGCGTTTGCTCAATCGAACATTGGTACGATGCTGGCGCTATATGGCGCAGAAGGCTTAAAAGCGATGAACCTACCAGGTGAAGTGACCATCATCGGTATGATCCTTCTAACCGCGTCTGTAAACCTACTTATTGGTTCGGCATCGGCAAAATGGGCTTTAATTGGTCCAATCTTAGTGCCAATGCTAATGGCGGTTGGTATCTCGCCTGAGCTGTCTCAAGCGGCTTACCGTGTGGGTGACTCTGTATCGAACATCATTTCACCTCTAATGGTATTTTTCCCTCTTGTAGTGGTTTACTGTCAGCGTTATGTGAAGTCGGCTGGTATCGGTACGCTTGCGTCACTAATGATGCCATTCTCGATTGCAATGCTGATCGGTTGGTCTATCTTCCTAGTTGCTTATTGGATGGTAGGTATCCCGCTAGGCATTCAAGCTCCTTACACTTACACAATGTAAAAACGTGTAGGGTGTGAAAGCCGCGAATTGGCAGCCGAAAAGCGCAGGTCTTCGATCTGCGCTTTTTTGTTCTCGCAAAACGAACATCGATAGGTCTTGTAACTAGGTTTTTTGGAGTTGCAAACTTTGTCTCGTGATGTGTTGCTGTAGTGAAACCGAAGTTGGTGATAAAATTCCTGACTTCAATCGTTTTTTGTTTCTTTGGAGCCTCCTTTGTCTAACCATCCGTTTACCCCTCAAGATGAATTGTTTATGCGCAGAGCGATGGTGCTTGCTGAGCAAGCAGAAGCTGAGGGGGAAGTACCTGTCGGCGCAGTGCTTGTCAAAGATGGTGAAATTATCGCTGAGGGGTGGAATCGCTCTATTGGTACTAATGACGCTACCGCACATGCTGAGATTCAAACACTTCGTAAAGCAGGCCAAAAGATAGAAAATTACCGCCTTCTGGATACGACTTTGTATGTAACACTTGAGCCATGTCCAATGTGTGCCGGAGCCTTACTGCATAGCCGCGTTAAGCGGGTCGTTTTTGGAGCGCCAGATTTAAAAGCGGGAGCAGCAGGAACAGTGCTTAATTTGTTTGAAAGCCAAGCCGCTTACCATTACGCCTTAGTTGAAAAGGGGCTGCTAGAAGATGAGTGCCGCACTCAGCTACAAGCGTTTTTTAAGCGTCGCCGAAAGGAAATTAAAGCGAAGAAACAAGCACAAAAAGCATTAGAAAATGGAGAGAGTGGACAAAACTATGGAAATAGTCAGAGTTAGCAAACATCTACTACGGGGTAGATGTTTGCCTGAACGTACTAGTGATTGACTAAGTGTACAAAAACACGATTACGTGAACTTACTTTCTTTTTCATACATGTCAGTTTACGTTTACGTCGGATAGCAGCTACTGTGTTATTTAAACGCTTTGACTGCACTCTACGTCTTCTCATATTCAAAACCTCCTGCAGACAAGACTTATACCAGTAAATAGCGGTTCATCGATGCTTTACAATAGGCTCGATAATCGCACTAAACATTTGATGGTTTAACGTTCTTCATTTGACTTCTGCATTGCACAGAGCCAGCAAACAATTTCAATACGGTGCTTAATAATATGAGTGACGTTATTTCGGCAGAGCGTAGCCGATAGCGCCGCTTCATCAACTGAGCTAAACCATGTGGTTGCGAAGCAATCTGTTACAAAGCAATCAGTTTAACTAACGGTGAAAAAGGCGACCAACCAAAGGAATGGTTGAGTGTGGTTGGTGTCACTCAGAGTCTTGGATTCTAGATAAGTTTTCGCTAGGACTCAACAAAAATGACGAGCTCATGGGCTCGTCATTTTTTAGTTTACAGCGGGTCTATTCTTCAGGGCTTTCTTGTTCGGTGTCTTCTTCAACCGTGACGTCAGAAGCACCTGAGACTTGCTCGACGACAGCCTCTACTGCTCCTGATATCAAAATGTCGGGGTTGAGCGGCGGAATCACTTGTAAGTCATCGCTATTCTCATCAATCGCTGGCTGTTGGCTGACATGACCAATGATGGATTGGTAGTAACGTCGAATATTTTCTACATAATTACGCGCTTCATCACCTCTGGCGTACCCATAGCGAGTTTGACTGTAGTAACGCTTCTGACGCAGTAAAGGCAATCTGTCTTTTACATCCGCCCAAGCGTTTGGATCGCCACCTTGCGTTTTAGTAAGTCGTCGTGCGTCCATCATGTGACCGTAGCCAATATTGTATGAAGCTAGGGCAAACCATATTTTTTCATGCTCGTTGATGCTATCAGGCACGCGACCTACAATGCGACGTAAGTACTCGACACCACCACGAACAGATTGCTCAGGGTCTAAACGGTTTGTTACCCCGACGCTTTTCGCTGTTGGCAGAGTAAGCATCATCATCCCTCTAACACCTGTTGGCGATTTTGCCGCTGGCTTCCAGTGTGATTCTTGATACGCCAATGCTGCAATTAAGCGCCAGTCGAACTCTTCACTGTACTTTTGGAATAAAGGTGCCCACTTAGGCAATTTGTCATCCAGAGCTCGAATGAATGCGCGAGTATCAACGTAGTCAAATGCTTCAATATGACCAATGTACTTCTCTTCGAGAGTGGACAGTTCTCCTGATTGTTTGATGTTACCGAAAAACTCTATCAGCATCGCATACAAACTTTCGTCTTCAGAGCGTCGAGTAAACCACGATACTGGTTGATCTTCTGTAAGTTCAAACGCGAGCGCAAGGTCGGGGTAAAGGCGCTGAGCTAGGGAAAGTTCCACAGAGTCAGTCACAGTAAAACGCAACTCACCAGTGGATACATATTTAAGTAAGTCTCTCGTATCAGCATCGCCAACAATTTCAAACTGCAGCTCTGGGTATTGCTTCTTTAATACGGTTAGGGTCGGAACATATTGCGATTGTTCGACGATCTTTAATGTTTGCGCGCCTGCATTTGTATCTTCGTCAGATTCGCTGTCTTTCGATGCTTGGTATTCAATCAGCTGTTCGATATCACGTGGTCGAAGTTGCCCCTTTTTATACACAACTTGTTGGCTTACATAATAATAAGCAGGGCCTGGTCTAAAGCGTTTTACCGCTTGTGACGTTTGATTTAAGCCCGTAGCGATGAGATCAATATCTCCTTTCTTAAGAGCAGGAAAAAGCTCGGCTTGGCGAAAGGCTGGTTTAATCTCGAGCTTGACGCCGAGCTGCTCCGCAAACTGACGCGCCAATTCGTAATCCAACCCAGCGGGACCATCGGGACCAATATAATAGGAAAGCTGATTGTTTAGCGTGCCAACACGAAGCACGCCACGTTCCTGAATTTTTTCGAATTCACTTTTGGGTTCCGACTCAATCTGACAGGCAGAGAGTAGTAGCACAGAAACAAAAATTAGAGCGCTGCGCTTGAGTCGGTTGAGCTGGCTTATTTGCATTAATAGGTACATCTTAGGAAATTTCTATTTGCCTTTATATCAAAGCGAGCTCATGGGGCAAAGTGAATCACACACTTATAGCGTGACATTGTGTGTTTTATCGACATTTTAGTCGTAATTCAAATTTGACAAAAAAAATGACGCAAACGGTTGCTTTTGGTGTTACATCACAAAAACAATTGCTATATAATGCGCTCGCAATGACGAGGTGGAATCGGCATAGGTTCGACAGGGCTTATTTTAAGTGTCTGAATTTATTCCAATATCACCTTAATCAATTGCATAAGAGACCTAAGCACATGAGAATTTTGCGTGGCTCCCCAGCTCTTTCTGAGTTTCGTGTTAATAAACTACTGGAACTTTGTCGTGAACAAGATCTGCCTGTAACTGGCATTTATGCCGAGTTTATGCACTTTGCCAATCTAAAGTCTGACCTTGATGACCAAGAGTTAGAAAAACTTGAAAAGTTACTAACTTACGGCCCAACCATCGAAGAGCATGAGCCAGAAGGTCTTCTACTTCTTGTTACGCCTCGTCCAGGCACTATCTCGCCTTGGTCTTCTAAATCTACCGATATCGCTGTTAACTGTGGCTTGGATAAAGTGAAACGTCTAGAGCGCGGTACGGCTTATTATGTCGAATCTTCAGTTGTTCTATCAGAAGCTCAAGTTGGCGCTGTCAAAGCGTTAATTCATGACCGCATGATGGAAACGGTATTTACAGCATTTGAAGCTGCGTCAGCGCTGTTTACAGTCGCTGAGCCTAAGCCTGTGGCGCATGTTGATATCTTAGCGGGCGGTCGTCTTGCGCTTGAAGAAGCAAACGTTTCCCTTGGCTTGGCACTCGCAGAAGATGAAATTGATTACTTGGTAGAGAACTTTACTAAGCTTGGGCGTAACCCAAACGACATTGAATTGATGATGTTTGCTCAGGCGAACTCAGAGCACTGTCGCCACAAAATTTTTAACGCAGATTGGACTATCGACGGGGTAGATCAACCTAAGTCTTTGTTCAAAATGATCAAAAACACGTTCGAAACGACACCTGACTATGTGCTGTCTGCATACAAAGACAACGCGGCCGTTATGACGGGCTCTAAAGCGGGTCGTTTCTTCCCAGACCCTAAATCTCGTCAATACACTTACCACCATGAAGATGCGCACATCTTAATGAAGGTAGAGACGCACAACCACCCAACGGCAATCTCTCCATGGCCGGGCGCATCGACTGGTTCAGGCGGTGAGATCCGTGACGAAGGCGCGACGGGTATCGGTGGTAAGCCAAAAGCGGGTCTGGTTGGTTTTACAACCTCTAACTTACGTATTCCTGGTTTTGAACAGCCATGGGAAACCGACTTTGGCAAGCCAGGTCGTATTGTTAACGCGCTAGACATCATGCTTGAAGGTCCTCTAGGCGGCGCGGCATTCAACAATGAATTTGGTCGTCCAAATCTATTGGGTTACTTCCGTACTTACGAAGAAAAAGTGACCTCTCACGCGGGTGAAGAAATCCGTGGTTACCACAAACCAATCATGATTGCTGGTGGTATGGGTAACATTCGTGACAAACACGTGCAGAAGAAAGAAATTCCAGTGGGTGCGAGCTTAATCGTACTTGGTGGTCCTGCAATGAACATCGGTCTTGGTGGTGGCGCGGCGTCTTCAATGGCGTCTGGTCAGTCAGCAGAAGATCTGGACTTCGCGTCAGTACAGCGTGAAAACCCAGAGATGGAGCGTCGCTGTCAGGAAGTGATCGACCGTTGTTGGCAGCTAGGCGACGACAATCCAATTGCATTTATCCACGATGTGGGTGCGGGCGGTATCTCTAACGCATTGCCTGAACTTGTCGACGACGGTGAGCGTGGCGGTAAGTTCCAATTACGCGATGTACCAAACGATGAGCCGGGCATGAGCCCACTGGAAATCTGGTGTAATGAATCACAGGAACGTTACGTTCTTGCGGTAGCGCCAGAAAACATGGAAGCATTCGACGCAATCTGTAAGCGTGAACGTGCACCATATGCAGTGGTGGGTGTGGCGACAGAAGAGCGTCATCTAACGCTAGAAGATTCTCACTTCGACAATACACCAATCGATATGCCAATGGATATCCTGCTTGGTAAGCCACCGAAGATGCACCGTGACGCAACCACACTAAAAGTGGAAAGCCCTGCCATTGTTCGTGATGGTATTGAGCTTAATGAAGCGGTGGATCGCGTACTTCGTCTTCCAGCGGTTGCAGAAAAAACATTCCTAATTACTATCGGTGACCGAACAGTAACGGGTCTGGTTGCTCGTGATCAAATGGTTGGCCCTTGGCAGGTACCAGTAGCAAACTGTGCAGTAACAGCGGCAAGCTATGACACTTACCACGGCGAAGCAATGTCGATGGGTGAGCGCACGCCAGTGGCATTACTAGACTTTGGAGCATCGGCTCGCCTAGCGGTTGGTGAGTCACTAACGAACATTGCGGCAACAGACATCGGTGATATTAAACACATTAAACTGTCTGCGAACTGGATGTCGCCAGCGGGTCACCCAGGTGAAGATGCAGGTCTTTATGAAGCAGTCAAAGCGGTGGGTGAAGAGCTCTGTCCTGCATTAGGTTTGACTATCCCAGTTGGTAAAGACTCCATGTCGATGAAAACCAAGTGGGAAGAGAACGGCGAGAGTAAAGAAGTCACTTCTCCACTGTCGCTAGTTATCACGGCATTTGGTCGTGTGGAAGACGTACGTAAGACCGTGACTCCACAACTACGCACTGACAAAGGCGATACTTCTCTAGTTCTTGTTGACTTGGGTAACGGCAAAAACCGCTTAGGTGCGACAGCATTGGCACAAGTATACAAACAGCTGGGTGACAAACCTGCTGACGTAGATAACGCTGAGCAGCTAAAAGGCTTCTTTGATGCAATGCAAGCGTTAGTACGTGATGACAAGCTAGTGGCTTACCACGATAAGGGCGACGGCGGTCTATTTGTTACACTGGCTGAGATGGCGTTCGCGGGTCACTGTGGCGTAAAAGCGAACATCGCAGAGCTGGGTGATGATGCGCTAGCCGTTCTATTTAACGAAGAGCTAGGTGCGGTTGTTCAAGTTAAGAATGATGATCTGGATTCAGTTCTATCTACTCTGGCGGCAAACGGCTTAGAGGCATGTTCACATGTGATTGGTTCAGTTAACGCTTCAGACGACTTTATTATCTCTTCTGGTGATGCAGTTGTGCTTGAACGCTCACGTACCGAACTACGCGTTATCTGGGCTGAAACAACGCATAAGATGCAAGGTCTACGTGATAACCCAGCGTGTGCTGACCAAGAGCACGAAGCTAAGAAAGACAACTCTGACCCGGGTCTAAACGTTAAGCTCAGCTTCGACGTAAATGAAGACGTTGCAGCACCGTACATTGCGAAAGGTGCTAAACCTAAGATGGCGATTCTACGTGAGCAGGGTGTTAACTCCCACGTTGAAATGGCAGCAGCGTTTGACCGCGCAGGTTTTGAAGCAACCGACATTCATATGAGTGATATCCTAACGGGTCAAGCCGTTCTGGATGAATACCATGGCCTAGTAGCTTGTGGTGGCTTCTCTTACGGCGACGTACTAGGTGCGGGTGAAGGCTGGGCTAAGTCTATCCTGTTTAACGCACAAGCTCGTGAACAGTTCCAAGCCTTCTTCAACCGTGAAGAGACGTTCTCTTTAGGTGTATGTAACGGTTGTCAGATGCTATCAAACCTGAAAGAACTTATCCCGGGTGCAGACTTGTGGCCACGTTTTGTGCGCAACGAATCTGAGCGTTTTGAAGCGCGATTTAGCCTAGTTGAAGTGCAGAAATCTGATTCTGTATTCTTTGACGGTATGGCAGGTTCGCGCATGCCAATCGCGGTTTCCCACGGAGAAGGGCGTGTAGAAGTACGTGATGCAGAGCACCTAGCAGCGATCGAGGCATCAGGTACGGTTGCGGTTCGTTACGTGGATAACCTCGGCAACCCAACACAACAATACCCGAACAACCCGAACGGTTCGCCAAACGCGATTACCGGTTTAACAACAGCAGACGGTCGCGTAACTATCATGATGCCTCACCCAGAGCGCGTATTCCGCACAGTTGCAAACTCTTGGGCTCCGGAAGGTTGGGGTGAAAATGGCGCTTGGATGCGTATGTTCCAAAATGCCCGTAAGAATATCGGTTAATTAACCAAAGGTTAATCTAGCTTAAGTAAAGCGTTGGTTGAGAGACCAGCGCTTTCTTTTTTCTTATCACTCTTTTTTCTTCGTCGCTCTTTCTCGTGACTAGGCGAAACGTTGCTTTGTTCTGTCTCTTCTTTGTCATCTATTATCTCGCATAAAAAACTTGCAGCGTTTAGATTACTTTTATGCTCTAATACCGCGCTTACCAAGGGATGGTGTTAAACAGCTCAGCTTAGATGGAGTTATCAAGTTGACCGAATCCCTGATTGATCCCTAAATCCCTTAGGAAATGAAAGAAATGTCTAAGAATCCAAAATTTGCTATCCGCGTCACTGAAAAACGTAACGGCTGGAGCGCAGAAATCACTCGCCAAGTGACATCTCGTAAGACTGTAGTATCAAAGCGTGAAACTGGCTTTGACAGCGAAGAGAAAGCACAAGCTTGGGCTGAACAAGAACTGGCTGGTTTTATCCAAAACCAAGTGGTTCGTAACGAGCGTAAAGCAGCGCAACGTCAAGACCGTGAAGCAGAACAACTAGCGGCAAAAGTTCGTAAAGAAGAAGCCCGCAAAGCACGTGACGCTGAAGTAGACGCTGACGAAGAATAGATTCAAGTCGGTGAGATGGTTACGTCACCCATCAAACAAAAAGTGAAAATGCCCTGAGCTTTGTCTCAGGGCATTTTTTATTGTATCGACTTAAAAACAATCCGACGATACGGACAGGCTAAACGTACCGTCTTCAGGGGCTGCAAATTGTTTATTGCCAGGAAGAAGGTGAGGGTTATTAGCATAAGTGCGATGTGTTGATTTGACCTTTGCAGAATGTCTCTCTGGTAAATCAAAGTGTTGTAAGCCGTCAGATAGATCGTTTGCTTCACCGTAGTCGAAATGTGTTGCGACGTCTTTGGGCTGCTTGGCGTAACGGCAGTGATCCTGCTTACCATCTTCGTGCCAAGTTAAAGAGTTAGTTTTTGCATCTAGATTCAAGTTATTTGCTGTTGGCTGTGCGTAAAAATCTTCTGAAACTTGGTGCCTGCTTTGTTCTTGTAAGTAGTCTGCAATGTTCTCAGAAGCTTGCGCTAGGCTACCTACAGGGAAGAGGCAAATCAGAAGAAGCCGTGTTTTTAGATTGTTCATAATGTGTATGCAAGCAAAAGGAAATGATAATACTGATAAATAAAACGGCGTGCAATTATGGCCATTGGATACGATATAACAGGGCAGTTAATGTCTGCCCTGCATCTTTTAGGTATGGTTAGTATTGATAAGTGAGGTGCAGTTTGACTTCGCGACCAGGCGAAGGCACGCCATTAGACAGGTATGCTTCGTAGTAACGATCAGTTAAGTTTTTCACAACCGCGCCAACGCTCAAGCCTTCGACTTGTTGTATTTCCCAAACCACGTAAGCGTTTTGTAGCGTGTATTGCTCACTTGGCGATTTCACTTTTAAATTGTTACCGCTTGCCTTGGTTTTGGTTTGCGCATCATACCAACGGACTTCCCAGCCAGTACGTAAACCAGGAATCCATTCGTAACCTAAACCCAGATTAATGTTTAATGGCGGTACATCAGGATGATCATCATCTGAACCTGTAGAGTCAGATAGGCTACCTTTGTTTTTGCCGCGAATGTAACTTGCTGAGAAATTACTGTAGAAATCTTCAATCCGGTATTGTGAAATTAGCTCAAAGCCGTAGTTTTTAAAGCCATCTAGGTTTGTATTCCAGCTTTGTAACTCAGTTGTATTTTTGTCGAGGTTTTCGCCCGTTCGTATATCAACTGTGTCGCTAACATCGTTATAGAACATAGTTAACTCTGTTGCGAGGTTATCGCGAGAGTTCACTAGCCCTTCCGTTAAGTTGATAACGCTTGCTTGATAAGCATGGATACGAGACACGTCCAGATTCAAAGCAGTAGCCGTAGCGGTAGCTCGCGCATATTGCACTGAGTAGATGTTATCAACGGTTGGTGCTTTTAAAGCGTAGGCGTAGGAGGCGTTTAAACGCGTATTATTGGTCGCATCAAAGTCGATATCCAAACGTGGGCTAAAGCCTTTATGCGTCGTTTCACCGTAGTCATGTCCGGCAGCTGGATCATTATAATCCGGCGCTGCGTTCCCTTTTCCTTCACTCTTGATGTATTCGTAACGCAGAGAAGGTGTGATTGTTAGGCGGTCTGTTGCTTGATAGTGATCAGCAATGTAAGCGGCATAAATTGACTGCGTGCCAGATGGTTCGTAGTAAGGGGTGTACCAACCGTAGTTTTTGGCTTCATTACTGTCGTATGATGCGTTGAATACTAACGAGTCTCTATCGGTTTTTTGATATTGAAGCCCAGTGACTAGAGTGTGGTCTCCGAACTGCGCTTGGTTAAACACATCAACGTAGTCACGCTCGTAACTCAGCCAAGACTCGTGACCGTAACTGCCAACAGAAACGAACATTTTCTCGAATGCCACGTCAGGGCGAACCCAGTGACGATCGTTTTCAGAACGTGCCATTTTGATATTGAAATCAATATACGGGTTAGTCGGCATGTAGTGGTAAGAGATAGTCGTGGTGTTATCCGTGTATTTATTATCGACGGTGTATGCGTATTTGGCTTTTTCTAATGATCCGTATTTCTTGATGTTGTACTCAGTGATGTTAGGCATTTTTCCGCGGCGGTTAGCCCAAGGTTTACGACCTTCATCTTTGTAGCGAGTGTGGCTAATTTCAAATTCGTGATCGTTGTTTTCATAACCGACTTTTACGAGCATGTTTTCTTGCTCATAACCTGAGTAATCCAGCGTGTCACCACCACCGACTTTAATGTCATCAGAATCTTTTACCGAGCCATTCGCTAGAAAATAAAAACCAGTATCGTTTTTACCATAGAGTGTTAGCGTGTAGGCATTCTCATTGCCGTTGGTGTTGTATGCACTTGAGATGCGAGCACCAAAGTTTCTGTCGCCGTAAAGGAGATCATCGACACTTTTGGTTTTAATGCGAATGGAGCCACCAAACTTTCCGTTGAGTGCTCGATAGTTGTGCGCGCCCTTGATGATTTCTGCTTCACCAATCAAGAACGGATCAAAAAAGAAAGTTCCGTAGCGGTATTGTTGAAAGCCAATTGGAGCGCCATCGACAAATACGGCGATATCACTTGGATCATCAAAACCACGAATATTAATACGTTCGCCGCCGGAACGGCCGCCGCCATCTAATGATGCGCCGGGAACGGCATCGATCATTGAGGCAAAATTGGAGTACTGTTGCTCTTCAATCTCTGACCAATCAATGGTGGTTTGCGCAGGCTCAGCAACGGTGATGGGTTTGGCATAACGCACACCGATGACTTCGAGCTCTTCATTTGGCGTTGTCTCGGCATATGAATAAAGAGGGAAGAGCAAAGTCAGTGAAATGAGATTTACTTTGAATGGATGACTTTTTAATCGTTTCATATTGATGATTTATAGTGTTCTTATGAAGCTCGGATTATAAGAACATTATTACGATTAATAAATGATAATGAGATTAATTATCAAATGTGTTTTTGCGATGGCTTGTAAAGTTTTTTATCCATTCGTGGAAACTACGATGAGTATCGTTAGCTTACAGAAAACAAAAAGCCCAGCATCATGGACGCTGAGCTCATTGGCTTTTAAACAAGATGGTGCGAGCACTGTTGCTCCTTTCGAGCTAATCAAGTGCGTACTTGGTAGGAATTACTGAGTTTCTAACGGGATCTGTCCGGTAGTCAGTGGCTCGACATCGAACTCGGTCAGTCCTTCAATGTAACTTTCAACGGCTTGTTCTACCGATTCATCACCTTGGTTGAAGTAAGCAAGGTGGAAGATCGCATCGCCTTCATTAACCAGTGGCAAAGTTTGTTGACCGATCACCAAGCCACGCTTTGGCGCTTTGAGTTCTATCTCATCATGCCCGAGAGGAGAGCTGATATAGGCGAGTGTTTCACCCTGTTCCACTTTGTCTCCCAGATTAACGACAGTACGCAAAATACCGTTACCTGACGCACGAACCCAGCTGGTAGACTTCGCTATGATAGGCTCAGGCAGCTTTTTTCGGCTAGCGCGCAGCATGCCAATGGCTTGCATTACACGCCGAACCCCGAGTACACCAGCGCTGATCGAAAGTGGATCAAAACGCAATGCTTCGCCAGCCTCGTAGGTGAGCACGGGGATGTCACATTTTTCCGCTTCACTGCGCAAAGAGCCATCACGCAATGCTGAGTCAACAATCACTGGCGTCGCAAACGCCTGAGCAATACGCAGAGTTTCTGGGTTGCTTAAGTTTGCGCGAATCTGTGGCAAGTTCGTGCGGTGAATGGCCCCGGTGTGCAGATCCAAAATGTAGTTACAACGCTTGGCAATGTTGTTAAAGAACCCGTGTGCCATTCGAGACGCAAGCGCGCCTTTTTCACTGCCAGGAAAACAACGGTTGAGATCTCGTCGATCGGGCAAGTAACGTGATTTATGGATGAAACCAAACACGTTAACAATAGGTACCGCAATGACAGTGCCTTTCAGCTTTTGTGGATCCAGTTGGTTAATGATCTGACGAACGATTTCTACGCCATTAAGCTCATCACCATGGATAGCTGCATTCACCATTAACACAGGCCCTTCTTGTTTCCCATGGATGATTTCCACAGGAATAGATAAAGGCGAATGTGTGTATAGCTTCGCTGCTTCAAATTCGATCTCTAATCGTTGTCCTGGTTGTATTTGATGCCCTAAGAGCTCAAACACTTTGCTTTTTTTACTTCTGGCCATAAACCATCTCTGTCAAATGCGTTATCAGCAATGTAACAATTGCTGCAAAATCGCACTAATCATTCTCATTAAGGACACGACAAATTACTTTAATCGTCATGCGCGAAACCTCAGCATGTGTGAAGTTTTTGTTTTCAATATGATCTTTTCTATCAGTTTAATACATAACGAGAGGTACAGAAGGAAGAGCAATCATAGGCTTAAAAAATGTGATTGTATTAAAAATAATACTGATAATGAGGGACAAAAAAACGGACTTTTAACCCTACTTTTTATCCGATAATATCCGCGCCGAATTTGAGGTCTAACATTTCTAACTAGAGGTTTTGATGAAAAAGGCAATTGCTAAAATTGGTGCATTGACTGCTGTAGCAGTTTCACTTTCAGGTTGCGTTGGCAGTAATGCCGTGACAGGTTATGTCATGGGGTTTAACTTGAAAGCTGTAGATAACCGTTACGCTCGAGGTGGTCTAAACATGCTTTTAGCACCTGTTTATGGTGTCGCAATCGCAGCGGACTACATCGTATTTAACTCTCTAGAGTTTTGGACGGGTAAGAACCCTTTAAATGGTAAGCCACATATCTTCGATACAAAGATGGATACTTACATTGATGTAAACCACCAGTTAGATAAATCGTTAACGACGGCGCCAATTGCACCGTTAGCGAATAACCGTGTTATTGAGCAGGGTCGAATGCAGCAAATCGATGAGAATACTGTTCAAATGGATATTACTTACAATAACGGCGAGAAGGCGACACTCATGGGTGTGCGCGATGGTGAGTTTGTCACTTACTACATTGATGGCGAGGTCGTTGCACAAACCTCAATGGATGAGCTAGCTGCTTATACGCAAAATCGCGTGTAAATTGGTCCAGCCAAACAAAAAAGGGTGCCGTAAAGCACCCTTTGTTGTATTTCGTGATTGAATTACGCTTTCTCTGGAATTGCCTCTAGAAGCGCTACCATCTGATCCCAGTACAACTGAACAGTATCAATCTTCACTTTCTCATCTGGTGAGTGAGGGAATTTTATTGTTGGACCGAAAGAAACCATATCCATGTGTGGGTATGGTTCTTTAAATAGGCCACACTCAAGACCAGCATGGATGACCATGATGTTCGGCTTATGACCGTAAATGCCTTCATACATATCACGGAAAATTGCCATGATCTCGGAATCTGCATCTGGCTTCCAGCCAGGGTAAGCACCTGAGAACTGAATTTGTGCGCCTGCTAATTCAGCAATTGAACGTAGCATACTCTCAACTTGGCTGCGGCCAGAGTCAATCAAAGAGCGAATCAGACACAAAACTGTCACTTTATTTTCTTCAGTAGTGATCACGCCAACGTTCAGTGACGTTTCGACCACACCTTCAATTTCGTCGCTCATGCGCATGACACCATTTGGACAAGCGTTAAGTGCGGCAATGAAGCGTTGCTGAGCGGCGATTGAAAATACTTGTGCGTCACTAGCAAGCAATTCATTAAAGGTTACGATACCTGTTTCGATTTTACCCAGCTCAGTTTTAAGCAGATCAGTGTAGTGATCGAACAACTCTGAAAGTTTGTCTTGGTTTTCAGCAGGAAGAGCGACAGTGACAAACGCTTCGCGAGGGATTGCATTACGTAAGCTACCACCACGGAATTCTACCAAACGTAAATCAAGCTCTTGCGCATGACCGGCGAGGAAACGACCAAGTAATTTGTTGGCATTACCGCGACCTGTGTGAATGTCACAACCTGAGTGACCACCTTTTAGGCCTTTCAGCGTCAGTTGGCGTGTTACGAAACCTGCAGGTGTTGCTTCTCGAGAAATATCGAAAGTCATGGTGCCATCAACACCACCGGCGCAACCCATGTAGACTTCGCCTTCTTGTTCAGAGTCTGTGTTTAGAAGGATCTCACCTTCTAACCAACCAGCCTCAAGACCAAATGCGCCAGTCATGCCTGCTTCTTCATCAATCGTCAGCAGAACTTCGATTGGGCCGTGCTTAATGTCTTTAGATGCCAATACAGCAAGGCAAGAAGCCATACCAATCCCGTTATCTGCACCAAGCGTCGTGCCTTTCGCCGTTACCCATTCGCCATTGATGTAAGGTTGGATTGGATCTTTGGTGAAGTCGTGTTCGGTGTCTTCGTTTTTCTGCGGCACCATGTCGATGTGTGCTTGAAGTACAACAGCTTTCTTATTTTCCATTCCAGGTGTCGCGGGCTTTTTGATGAACACGTTACCGGTTGGATCACGGCGAACGTCAAAGCCTTGCTCTGTTGCCCAGTTGATAATGTACTGTGCTAATGCTTCTTCATGTTTAGATGGGTGAGGGATAGAACAAATCTTATCGAAAAACTGCCAAAGTGGAGCAGGTGATAAGGTACTGATCTCAGAATGGAACTCAGACACGGAGGACTCCTTTTGATGTGCTTTGCCAAATATATACCGTAAAAATATTGTCGAGATAGCATTAAATGCTAGACGATTTGGCCTTCAAATTGCCGTTTAGCATACCACCAGATAAGGAGTACGAGTAGTCGCGTGCACAAGGATTTCTCTCAGAACTGTCACAGTTTGTGAACACAATAACAGGCACTATGTGTTCTTTATCATACATTCTGAAAGTGGCTTTATTTTTTAATTCACAAAACTGTAATTTAATTACATTTAAACTTTGATGAAGGTCAATTTATATATTTTTTGTGATTCTAGTCACTAAAATCCTTGTAATTAAATTTCTTGGTGGTATATTTGTAACCAGCTTCTGAGAGAAGAATGAAATGCTCAAAGGATGAGTCCGTTTTATCGCCTCCAAGGAACCGAGAAATCAACGAATGTTTAATTGATTTAAAAGGTGATAGTTATGAAAGGTTTACCAAGTACAATGTTCTGGAATAGCAAGTCTGTTTACACCGGCAACTTTGTATACCCAACAAGCTTTGGCTACTAAGTGAAGTCAAAGCATGTGACTCGAACAGTTTGTTCACCCCTATAAATTGGAATTTTTTTTCAGTGATAGTGCTGACATGATTCGCCGCCACCCAAATTGGGTGGCGTTTTTTTATCTCCACTTTTTCTTTCTGACACATTTTCTGCCATCAAGGCTGGGTTCTATTCTCTGTTCTTCAGTTTTATCGACTTCCCCGTCAAATCCACCTAGATATGACGCTTAAAACGCCCAGTTTCTATTTGAAAGTTTAGTACATTGTTCAGTTTTTATTCTGTTGTTGGGTTCTGAGCAATAATTATTAGTTGTTGTTTTATAAGAATATATTTTCTGTTTTGCTTTTAAGAATTAGCGAATGGGTTTCATATCCAAAGAAAAAAATCGCATTAGAGTGAAGATTCTATCTAGAATTTGCTATTTGATAACTTTATAATTCCCGCCAATCGATTACGCAACCGTTTACTTTTTACCTTTACAGGATTCGATCATGCTCGAGAGGCTTTTTAAGCTCAGTGACAATGGCACAAATGTGCGCACTGAGATCATTGCAGGTGTTACCACCTTCCTAACCATGGCTTACATTATTTTTGTAAACCCAGCGATCCTGTCGGATACCGGTATGGACCGTGGTGCCATTTTTGTTGCAACTTGTCTTGCGGCCGCTATCGGCTGTTTCATCATGGGATTTGTTGCCAACTACCCAATTGCACAAGCACCAGGAATGGGGCTGAACGCATTTTTCACTTACTCTGTTGTGTTGGGAATGGGCTATACGTGGCAAGTTGCGTTAGCGGCGGTGTTTGTTTCAGGCCTGCTGTTTATTCTTTTGAGTATATTTAAGATCCGTGAGTGGATTATTAACTCGATCCCGCATTCTCTTCGAACTGGTATTTCAGCCGGTATCGGTCTTTTCTTAGCATTTATCGCATTAAAAAATGCAGGCATCGTCGTTGATAACCCCGCGACATTAGTTTCTATGGGAGACATCACATCATTGCCATCTGTATTGGCTGCGATTGGTTTCTTCCTTACTATCGCGCTTGTTCACCGTGGTGTGAAAGGTGCGGTGATGATCGCCATTCTTGGTGTTACAGCGCTTGGCCTTCTATTTGGTGATGTGCAGTGGAGCGGCATTATGTCAACGCCACCAAGCATTGCACCAACTTTCATGCAACTGGATTTCTCTGGTTTGTTTGAAGTTGGCATGATTTCCGTTGTGTTTGCTTTCCTATTTGTCGATTTGTTTGATACCGCAGGTACGCTAGTTGGCGTTTCTCAAAAAGCAGGCCTCACGGATGAGAATGGCAACATCCCGCGTTTAAACAAAGCGTTACTTGCAGACTCAACGGCAACGTCAGTAGGTGCACTACTTGGTACCTCAAACACCACATCTTACATTGAGAGTGTTTCTGGTGTGGCGGCTGGTGGTCGTACTGGTCTAACAGCAGTGGTTGTTGGTGTGCTCTTCCTACTTGCTCTATTGTTTTCACCACTAGCAGGAATGATCCCTGCTTATGCAACATCCGGCGCTCTGTTCTATGTCGCGATTTTGATGTTGTCTGGGCTGGTAAGCATTGATTGGCGTGACCTAACGGAAGCATCACCAGTTGTTGTGACTTGTTTGGTGATGCCGTTAACGTTCTCGATTGCAGAGGGTATTACGTTAGGCTTTATCGCGTACTCGGCGATCAAATTATTCAGCGGCAAGGGCCGTGAGGTGTCGATGAGTGTGTGGGTGATGTCTGCCATCTTCATCGTCAAATACCTCGTCGGTTAATTTCTCGAGCAAAAAGCCAGTGTGGATTTATTCACGCTGGCTTTTTCTTTTTTCACGTTGTTCACTTAAGACGGTTTTTCTGCGGAATAGGCAGAGAATTTTGATATCACCGTTGGTATTAGCGGTGTGTTTCGGTAGAATAATCGTTTGCGCAGCTTGAAATCCTCATCTCCATACGTTTTTGGAGAGGTCAGTGAGCATTCCGCTTTTGAGTGAGTTCACTAGATTTTGAGGATGCATATTTTCAAATTATTAGGTTATTACAATGAGTAAAAAATTCATTATCACTTGGGATGCAATGCAGACTTACTGCCGTGAACTGGCTGAAAAACAAATGCCAGCTGAGCAATGGAAAGGGATTTGGGCGGTAAGCCGCGGTGGTTTAGTTCCTGGCGCTATCTTGGCTCGTGAACTGGGTATTCGTTACGTTGATACAATCTGTATTTCAAGCTACGACCATGATCATCAGCGCGATATGACGGTACTAAAAGCACCTGAAGGCGATGGTGAAGGTTACCTAATCGTTGAAGACCTAGTAGACAGTGGTGATACGGCGCGCAAACTACGTGAGATGTATCCAAAAGCGAAGATGATCGCTGTGTGTGCAAAACCTTCAGGCAAAGCGTTGCTAGATGATTATGTGGTAGATATCGCGCAAGACACTTGGATTGAACAACCTTGGGATATGTCAATCCAGTACGCTGAGCCTGTAAACCGCAAGCAAAAATAAACGCTATTAAAGAATATTGAGAAATGCCCCTGTATAGGGGCATTTTTTTTATTATCATAACAACTCATGCTAATAGCCTAAGGTTCTTCCTATGTCTGAAGACGTCAGTAAAAATCTTTCCGAAACTTTGTTCGTGAAACATAAGCAAGCAAAAGAAACCTCTGCGCTTACCCAGTACATGCCGACCAGTCAAAAAATACTTGATGAGCGAGAGGCGCAGGGTGATCGTGCTTGGTATCGTCATTTGCGCCGCTTGCAATGGGCTTGGCAAGGGTTGTCTCCGATAGAGATGGAAGGTGTGCTTTCTAAAATCGCTTCTTCTTCCCACTCTCGAACCAATGATGATTGGTTAGACACCGTAATGGGATACCACAACGGCAACTGGACATTTGAGTGGATTAAGCTCGGCATGGAGCATCAGAAGCGTTCAAATGAAATGCAAGGTGAGGAGGCCGCCGATGAACTCTTCACTGCTTCTTTGTGTTTTAGTATCGCAGGCTACCCACATCTGAAGAATGATAATTTGGCCTTGCAGGCTCAAGTGCTGGCAAACAAAGCGTACTCTGACGGCGCAGAGAAGACCAAGTACACCATCAAGCAAATTGAAGTGCCTTACCAAAATCGCAAAATCATCGCGAACCTTCATTTGCCAAGAACCGACAAGCAACTGCCTGTGGTGATGGTGAGCGCTGGTCTCGATACGTTACAAACCGACATGTGGCGTTTGTTTCGCAATCATCTTGCACCGCGAGATATTGCAATGTTGACGGTCGACATGCCTTCGGTGGGGCACAGTTCTCACTGGCCTTTGACTGAGAACTCAAGCTGTCTGCACCAAGCGGTACTAAATGAGCTGTATTCATTGCCTTGGGTGGATCATCACAAAGTGGGGTTAGTTGGATTTCGTTTTGGTGGTAATGCCATGATCCGACTCTCTTTTGTTGAGCAAGAGAAGATCAAAGCTTGTGTAGCCCTCGGCGCACCCGTACATGATATTTTTACTTCCCCTGAGAAGCTGCAAAAAATGCCGAAGATGTATCTGGATCTGTTGGCTTCTCGCTTAGGGAAAAGCGCGGTTGATATTAATAGCATGGCGGGCCAGATGATGGCCTGGTCATTGAAGGTTCAGGGCTTCTTGAGCAGTAGAAAAACTAAAGTACCTATTTTAGCTTTGAGCCTTGAAGGCGATCCGGTGTCTCCACACAGTGATAACCAACTCGTCGCGCTGTTTAGCCAGTATGGCAGAGCGAAAAAAATCAGTTCCAAAACGATTACAAAAGGATATGAGCAATCCCTCGATTTAGCCATAAAGTGGCTAGAAGATGAATTATTAGGGTGACAATTCTCCTAAATTAGTTAAAAGTGATATATCTGAGCAAAAAATAAGCTCATGATAATTAAAAATAATAATCATTCTTGGGTGTTTACTTTTAACTATGAAAACGGAGATTCATATGTCAGAGACGACTCAGGGCCCGACTCACTTTCGCTTGATGTCAAAGTTGAAGGCGATAGGGCCTTACCTGCGCGAACCACAATCGCAAGAAGGGCGCTATTATTTTGATTGTCTATCTGTTTGTGTAGACGACAAAAAATCGCCTGAGAAGCGTGAATTTTGGGGCTGGTGGATGGATTTAGAATCCATCGAAGGAGGCTTTACTGCCAAATATCATATCGGCAAGTACAACAAAGAAGGGCAATGGGTATCTGAAGCCCTGCCTAAAAAAGCGGTAGAGGAAGTGTATCTGACGCAGAGCACATTCCATCAAAAGCTGGTTGATACTTTAGAAGAACACTTCAAATTAGAAGTCGAATATCACACGGAGTCTTTCGATTTCGCTTAATTTGGTTGTTTTCATTTAATACCAAACAAAAAGGTGCGAAAACGCACCTTTTCTCTTGTTAATTCCCTCTTTGATTGTTAAAACATCCTCTCTTTATTTGTTTTTCACTTCAGAAGACATCATGACAACGAATCAACAAAATGCAGTTGTTTCACAACCACAAACTGTCGTTGTGAAACTGGGTACAAGTGTGCTGACAGGCGGCACTCTGGCACTCGACCGTGCTCACATGGTTGAGTTAGCGCGCCAGTGTGCTGAGCTTAAAAAACAAGGCCATTCAGTGGTAATGGTTTCGTCTGGTGCTATTGCAGCAGGCCGTGAGCATCTTGGTTACCCCGCATTGCCCAACGAGATGGCGAGTAAACAATTACTTGCGGCGGTGGGGCAAAGTCGCTTGATTCAAACATGGGAGTCTTTGTTTGGTATTTACGGCATCAAGATCGGCCAAATGCTACTAACTCGTGCTGATTTAGAAGATCGCGAGCGATTCCTAAACGCACGTGACACCATAAATGCGCTCGTTGCGAACGATATTATTCCTATCGTAAACGAAAATGATGCCGTTGCGACCAGTGAGATTAAAGTTGGCGATAACGACAACCTTTCCGCTTTGGTGGGCATTTTGTGTGGCGCAGATAAGCTCTTGCTTTTAACTGACCAAAAAGGTCTGTTTACTGCTGACCCTCGTAAAGACCCGAACGCAGAGCTGATCAAGGAAGTAAAAACCATCGACGATACGCTGCGTAAAATCGCAGGAGGAAGTGGTACAACATTGGGTACAGGCGGTATGGCAACGAAGCTGCAAGCCGCAGACATCGCTCGCCGCGCTGGTATCGAGGTTATTATTGCTGCCGGTAGTGCACCGAATGTTATCTTTGACTCTTTGAGCGCAGAGCCACAAGGCACACGCTTCCTACCTTGCGCTGAAGCTTTAGAAAACCGTAAACGCTGGATTCTGGCGGGACCTGCGGCATCGGGCGACATCATTATTGATGATGGTGCGGTAAATGCAGTGGTCGGTAAGGGCAGTAGCTTACTTGCTAAAGGGGTAATCAAAGTAAGTGGTGACTTTGCACGAGGCGAAGTGGCGCGTATAACAAATTCTCACGGTAAGTTGGTGGCTCGTGGCATTAGCGCCTACTCAAGTGATGACCTAACTAAAATTACTGGTAAGCACAGTAAAGATATCATCTCTATTTTGGGTCATGATTATGGCTCTGAGGTGATTCATCGCGATGATTTGGTTGTCATTCAGGAATAGAATTAGAGGGAAGCAAAGTGGATTTAACGAATATGGGTAAAGCTGCTAAAGATGCAGCTTTCGAATTAGCGACAGCGTCAACTGCGCAGAAGAACCAAGCATTAGCCATCATTGCTGATGAGCTAGAAGCAAACTCCGTTGCTATTTTGGCGGCAAACGCTAAAGACATCGAACTTGGCCGTGAAGCGGGTTTAACCGACGCACTGCTTGATCGCCTTTTGCTGAATGAAGAACGATTGACTGCAATTGCGAATGATGTTCGCAACGTCATTAGCTTGAACGATCCTGTGGGCAGCGAAATCGACAGTAAGGTACTGGAAAATGGGATGTCACTGTCTCGTCGCCGCGTACCACTGGGTGTTGTAGGCGTAATTTATGAAGCGCGTCCTAACGTGACTATTGATATTGCGGCGCTGTGCTTGAAAACCGGCAACGCAAGCATTTTGCGTGGTGGCAAAGAGACATTTTTCTCGAATATGGAATTGGTAAAGGTTATTCAGTCTGCGCTAGCAAAGGCGAACCTTCCTGCCGCTTCGGTTCAGTACATTGAAAAGCCAGATCGTGAGCTAGTCTCTCAACTGCTTAAACTGGACGATTACGTCGACATGATCATTCCACGCGGTGGTGCTGGCCTACACAAAATGTGTAAAGAAAACAGCACGATTCCGGTGATTATTGGCGGCTTTGGTATTAGCCATATCTTTGTCGACGAATCCGCTGATCTAGAGAAATCCCTGAATGTGGTTGAGAACTCTAAAGTTCAACGTCCATCTGCGTGTAACTCACTAGATACGCTGCTCGTGCATGAAAAAATTGCAGCACAATTCCTACCAATGATCGTAGAGCGCATGAACGATAAAGTGACGTTCGTGGCAGAGCCAAAAGCAAAAGAACTCATGGAGCAAGCGAAACAAGTTCGCGATGCTGTTGAAGGTGACTTTGATACGGAATGGTTGAGCTACACCTTTGGTGTAAAAGTTGTGTCTGATGTGAAAGATGCAATTGATCATATGCGTGTTCATAACGCGAGCCACTCAGATGCGATCATGACCAATAGTTTGGAAAACTCAGAACTGTTCATCAATTCTGTCGGTTCGGCGGCGGTTTATGTGAATGCTTCAACGCGCTTTACAGACGGTGCGCAATTTGGCCTTGGCGCAGAAGTCGCAGTATCCACGCAAAAGCTACATGCCCGTGGTCCAATGGGCTTAGAAGAGCTAACTAGCTACAAGTGGGTTGGTAAAGCGAATTACTTAGCACGCAGTTAACACATTCAACGAGATCTTGAGTGAAAAAGGGGCCTTTGGGCCCCTTTTTGTTTTGTCTAACATACCAATTCCGCTACACTACATGAGCTTTTATTTCGGTTTGAAAGCGTTATACCCAAATAGCTTTAATAGAGTCCGTATAACCATGAACGTGTGGTTATTCGTGATTGCTCATGAGGTTATTTTGGTATAGATATGGAGGTGATATGCATTGTCCTTTTTGTTCCGAGAACGATACCAAAGTTATTGATTCCCGATTAGTGGCTGATGGCCATCAAGTTCGACGTCGCCGTCAGTGCTTGGCGTGTAGCGAGCGTTTTACTACGTTTGAAAGCGCAGAGTTAGTGATGCCTAAAGTGATCAAATCGAATGGCAACCGTGAACCATTTGATGAAGATAAAATGGTTGGCGGTATTCAGCGCGCATTAGAGAAACGCCCAGTGAGTGCCGATTCTATAGAGTTAGCGATCAGCATGATCAAATCACAACTGCGTGCGACGGGTGAACGAGAGGTTCCGAGTGAAATGATTGGTAATTTAGTTATGGACCAACTCAAAGAGCTCGACAAGGTCGCTTATATCCGTTTCGCCTCAGTTTACCGCAGCTTTGAAGACATTCGCGAGTTTGGCGAAGAGATTGCCCGCCTAGAAGACTGAGTAGCTCATGACTCAACACACTCCTGAAAGAGCGTTTTCTGATTTAGATTTCGCCATGATGTCACGAGCTATTAAATTAGCGAGACGTGGCATTTATACCACCGCCCCAAATCCAAATGTGGGGTGCGTCATCGTTCGTGATGAAGAAATTGTTGGTGAGGGCTATCACCACCGCGCTGGTGAGCCGCATGCCGAAGTGCACGCGATGCGCATGGCGGGTGAAAAAGCAGTTGGTGCAACCGCTTATGTGACGCTCGAACCTTGCTCTCATTACGGCCGTACGCCGCCATGTGCTGAAGGGCTAATCAAAGCCAAAGTGGCACGTGTGGTTTGCGCAATGGTAGACCCAAACCCTAAAGTTGCGGGGCGGGGTATCCAGATGTTGCGTGATGCCGGAGTTGAAGTACAAATCGGCTTGTTAGAGCAAGATGCCCTTGCCCTTAACCCTGGTTTTATAAAGTACATGCGTACAGGCATGCCGTTTGTTCAATTAAAAATGGCAGCCAGCTTGGATGGGCAAAGCGCGCTCAGTAATGGGCAGAGCCAATGGATCACCTCCCCAGCGGCCCGCCAAGATGTACAGCGTTATCGAGCTATGAGTGGTGGCATTCTCTCTACCAGCAAAACGGTGATTGATGATAATGCATCACTCAATGTGCGTTGGGATGACTTACCTACCAGTGTTCAAGCGCAGTATTTACGAGAAGAACTTCGTCAACCAGTACGTGTAATCTTAGACCGTCAGAACCATTTAACGGATGCGCTCAAGCTGTTCCACACCGATGGAGAGCGAGTTATTGTTAGCCCAGATGGAGACTGTATCCCTCTATTGGACAGCGCTGACCAAATTGACTTATCAACAACATTAAAACGTATCTCGGATGAGCACCACATCAATCACTTATGGGTTGAAGCTGGAGCCACGCTAGCGAGTGCGATGATAAAGGCTAATCTTGTAGATGAGCTCATTGTTTACCTTGCGCCAAAACTCATGGGCAGCGATGGTCGGGGGCTTATCGGTGCTTTAGGATTAAGCGCTATGGCTGACGTCATTGATTTAAACATTACAGACGTTCGTATGGTCGGGGTAGACATTCGCATCACCGCCACCATCAAACGTAATGAACTTAGATAAGAAATAGTATGTTTACAGGAATAGTAGAAGCAGTTGGCAAGTTAGCTGCGATTACGCCGAAGGGCGAAGATATCACCGTCACGGTTGAAACTGGTACGCTTGATATGTCAGACGTTAAGTTAGGCGATAGCATCGCGACCAATGGTGTTTGCTTAACGGTAGTTGACTTCGGAAGCCACTATTACAGTGCTGATCTGTCATTAGAAACCTTGAAGAAAACTGGGTTTGCTGAATACCAAGTGGGCGATAAGGTGAATCTAGAAAAAGCCATGTTACCAACAACGCGATTGGGTGGACATATCGTTTCAGGCCATGTCGATGGGGTTGGTGAAATTGTCGAACGCAATTCAGTTGGCCGTGCGATAGAGTTTTGGGTTGCAATGCCAGCGGAAATTAGCAAGTACGTCGCAGAGAAAGGCTCGATTACTGTTGATGGTATTAGCCTAACCGTCAACGACTTACGTAAAAATGCTTTTAAACTGACGATCGTTCCTCATACGAGTGAAGAAACTACGATTGACCAGTTTCAAGTGGGGCGCAAAGTCAACTTAGAAGTTGATGTACTTGCGCGTTATATGGAGCGTTTACTGCAAGGACAGCAAGAAGATAAGGCCGAGTCTCGTATCACGATGGACTTTTTACAGCAAAACGGTTTTGCATAAGTCTGGGAGTGGCTGCGTGAGGCATGCGATAAAGAGCAGACTCACAGAACACCGCGAGATTCATTGACTTGCTTGGTGCAAAGCTCAAACTATTGACCTCACCAGCATTCACTGCAACATGATTTTTTCATTGCTGCCGCAATAATAAATTTAGAATAACGGGAAAACAGACTATGCCAATCAGTACGCCACAAGAAATTATTGATGATATTCGCGCAGGCAAAATGGTCATCCTAATGGATGATGAAGACCGCGAGAATGAAGGTGACTTGATCATGGCTGCCGAGCATATTACGCCGGAAGCCATCAACTTTATGGCAACCTATGGCCGTGGCCTGATTTGTTTAACCATGACCAAAGATCGTTGCGAAAGCCTAGGTCTGCCACCAATGGTGCAAGACAATAATGCGCAATACACAACCAACTTTACTGTTTCGATTGAGGCGGCAGAAGGGGTAACGACGGGTATTTCAGCCGCGGATCGCGCACGTACGGTTCAAGCGGCAGTCGCGCCAAACGCCAAAGCTGCGGATTTGGTGCAGCCTGGTCATATCTTCCCGCTCGCGGCCCAAGATGGCGGCGTACTGACTCGCGCTGGTCACACTGAAGCTGGCTGTGATTTGGCTCGCCTTGCTGGTTTAGAGCCTGCATCGGTGATTGTTGAGATCTTAAATGACGACGGCACCATGGCTCGTCGCCCTGATCTAGAGATCTTTGCAGAGAAGCACGGTATTAAATTGGGCACTATTGCCGACCTAATTGAGTACCGCAATAACACTGAGACAACGATTGAACGTGTGGCAGAGTGCAAGTTACCGACAGAGTTTGGCGAGTTCACGTTAGTCACGTACAAGGACACCATTGATAACCAAGTGCACTACGCAATGTGCAAGGGCGATTTGAAAGAAAAAGCGCCACTGGTTCGCGTACATCTTCAAGACGTTTTTACCGACTTACTACGTAGCGATCGTAATGCAGAGCGCAGCTGGACACTAGATAAGGCAATGAAACGCATTGGTGAAGAAGGCGGTGTGCTGGTTGTTCTTGGCCATGAAGAATCGACCGATCTACTTATTCATCGCGTGAAGATGTTTGAAGCGCAAGACAAAGGTGAAGCACCAACGCTTGCTAAAAAACAAGGCACGTCTCGCCGTGTTGGTGTGGGGTCACAGATTCTTGCGGATCTCGGTGTACATGATATGCGCCTTCTGTCATCGACCAACAAAAAGTACCACGCATTAGGTGGTTTTGGTCTGAACGTGGTTGAGTACGTCTGCGAGTAACAACCGAACAATAAGTTCCTAGTCTTTTACGTGCTTAACTCGTCAATGGCTAGGAACCGGTGATTTGCCTCCAATTTCCATTAGATATTGCTCACAAATTTGTGCTAGAATCCGGCGATTCTCACTTGATGAACATATTTCACTTATAAATAGAGTTAAAGGAAAGCTTATGAAAGTGATCGAGGGTGGCTTCCCAGCGCCAAATGCAAAAATTGCTATCGTTATTTCTCGTTTCAACAGTTTTATTAACGAAAGCCTACTTTCTGGTGCGATCGATACACTAAAGCGTCACGGACAAGTAAGCGAAGACAACATCACGGTTGTGCGTTGTCCTGGTGCCGTAGAACTACCTCTAGTAGCTCAGCGTGTTGCTAAAACTGGCAAATTCGACGCTATTGTTTCTCTAGGGTCTGTTATTCGCGGTGGAACGCCTCACTTTGACTATGTTTGTAGTGAAATGAACAAAGGTCTAGCACAAGTGTCTATGGAATTCAGCATTCCAGTAGCATTTGGTGTTTTGACTGTTGATACGATCGATCAAGCGATTGAACGCGCAGGAACCAAGGCTGGTAATAAAGGTGCAGAGGCTGCACTAAGCGCACTTGAAATGATTAATGTACTATCTGAAATTGATTCCTAATGGGGGCCAGTGTGAAACCAGCCGCACGTCGTAACGCACGTCAATTCGCTCTACAGGCGATCTACTCATGGCAAATTACTAAAGAGAATGTTGCCAAGATTGAAGAACAGTTTTTGTCTGGCGACAAATACGATGAAGAAGAACTTCATGCATCTGAGCCAGCGCTTGCTGCTCCAGAAACAGACGTAGCTTACTTCCGTGAACTACTAAGCGGTGTTGTACTTAGCCACGCTGAGCTAGATAGCAAAATTCGTCCATACATCTCTCGTCCTATGCAGGATTTAGATATGATGGAACTTGCTCTTCTTCGCCTTGCTATGTACGAGATGACTCGTCGCGAAGATGTTCCTTACAAAGTTGTTATCAATGAAGCGATTGAACTTGCAAAAGTCTTCGCAGCAGAAGATAGCCACAAGTTTGTGAACGGTGTACTTGATAAAGCAGCACCTCACATTCGTAAGAAATAACGATTTCTTCAATGAAAAGGTCAGCACATGCTGACCTTTTTTGTATCAAAAGCTTTTACATCAAAAAGTAAGTGAATTATGTCTGGTGAATTTAATCTGATAGACAAATACTTCGTCGGGCGTCAGAACCAACGTAAAGATGTCCACCTAGCGGCTGGTGATGATTGCGCACTCGTCAAAGCGCCGGCTAATGTTCAGATTGCGATTAGCACGGATACATTGGTGGCTGGAACGCATTTCTTATCCGACGCAAATCCGGCGTGGGTGGCGCACAAAGCATTGGCTTCTAACATCAGTGATTTGGCAGCGATGGGAGCAACGCCTGCGTGGGTGAGCTTTGCATTAACGATGCCCGAGCCAGATGAAGAATGGCTTGCACCTTTCTGTGATGCATTTTTCGAATTGGCTGATTACTATGGTATTCAGTTAATTGGCGGTGACACCACAAAAGGCCCATTGTGTCTGACTCTGACGGTGCAAGGTTTTGTTCCTGAAGGTAAAGCTCTCACACGTTCCGGAGCAAAGCCAGGGGACTGGGTGTATGTAACGGGGAACCTTGGCGATGCAAAAGCTGGCTTGGATGTGATTCTAGATGGCTCTCTACGTAGCAGAGCTGGCGCGGAAGTACTAGAGCGAGCTCATTACCTTAGTTCTCCGCGTGTGCTTGCTGGACAAGCTCTTGTTGGCTTAGCCTCGTCGGCGATAGATATTTCAGATGGTTTAATCTCTGATATTAAGCACATTTTACAGCGATCTCAGGTTGGGGTGAGTATTGATGTCTCTCAGCTACCGATCTCTTCAGAATTAGTCCAGTTTTTAGATGATAAGATCAGCGCGCAGCAGTATGCTTTAGCAAGTGGCGAAGAATACGAGTTGTGTTTTACCGTGCCGGAGCAAAATCGAGGCTCGTTACAAAGCGCTTTATCTCATACTGGCTGTAAGGTCACATGTATTGGTCAAATCCGACCAAATGGAACCTTCGAGCTGCATGATAACAATCAACCACTTGATTGGGACTTAAGTGGCTTCGACCACTTTAAATGATCTGAGCTAAGCTCTAGCCAAGAGCCTGTTACTATTGAGCCACTCACAGGCATGACGATTGAAACCAAACTAGCAGTATAGGTTTAAGGATATGACCAACCCTCTTTCTCTGATTTCATTAAAGAACCCGTGGCATCTATTGGCGACGGGTTTTGGCAGTGGATTATCCCCGTTTATTCCAGGAACAATGGGGACACTGGCGGCCGTGCCCTTCTTTTTGTTGTTGGCGCAATTGCCATTTACGGCGTATGTCATTGTTGTTCTGATTTCGTGTGTGATCGGCATTCAAATCTGCCAAGTGACGTCTGCAGACATGAAAGTACATGATCATGGTTCAATCGTATGGGATGAATTTGCGGGTTTTTGGATTACGATGGGTATCGTCCCTGCGTTAAATATTCCGTTGACCGAGTGGAAGTGGTTGCTCACTGGCTTCATCCTGTTCCGTTTTTTCGACATGGTAAAACCGTGGCCAATTGGGTGGCTAGATAAGCGAGTTCACGGTGGGCTGGGTATTATGGTTGATGATATCGTGGCGGGAATTATGGCCGGTGTTGCCCTGTTTCTAGTCGCAAAATACGCAGGCTGGATGAATTAAACGTTGGACATAAAAAAGGGATGCCATGAGCATCCCTTTTTAAATTCTATTTTGCTAAATAATCCAAGATGGATTGTTCAATCCCTTTTGCATCGAGACCAAGCTCTTCATGCAGTTCATCTTGTGTTCCCTGATGAATAAACTCATCTGGTAAACCTAGGTTCAACACAGGTTTAATGATTTTATCTTTCATCATGAACTCAACGACACCAGCACCTGCACCACCTGCGATAACATTTTCTTCTAACGTCACGAGCACATCATGATCTGCGGCTAATTGACGAATTAATGCTTCATCGAGCGGCTTCACAAAGCGCATATCAGCAACAGTGGCGTTAAGGTATTCTGCCGCTTCTAGCGCGTTACCCAAGAAAGTACCAAAGTTCAGAATAGCAACTTTTTCACCTTGGCGAACCATGCGTCCTTTACCGATTTCTAAAGCCGTAAACTCAGTTTCGATTTCTACGCCCATCCCGCTACCGCGAGGGTATCGAACCGCACTAGGGCCAGTATGTTTATGGCCAGTGTAAAGCATTTGTCGACATTCGTTTTCGTCACTTGGCGCCATGATCACCATGTTCGGAATACAGCGCATAAAGCTTAGATCGAATGCGCCTTGGTGAGTTTGGCCGTCTGCACCAACGAGACCTGCACGGTCGATAGCGAACATTACTGGTAAATCCATGATCGCGATATCGTGGATCAGTTGGTCATAACCACGTTGCAAGAAAGTCGAATAGATAGCTACGATTGGATGATCGCCAGCAATTGCCATACCTGTTGCAAGTGTCACAGCGTGTTGCTCAGCAATCGCCACGTCAAAGTATTGGTCTGGATATTCTTTTGAGAAACGTACCATACCAGAGCCTTCGCGCATTGCTGGCGTAATTGCCATTAGCTTAGGATCTTGGGCCGCCATATCACATAAAAAGTCACCAAAGATCTTTGAGTAAGTTGGCTTACCGCCACTGCTTTTCGGTAGACAGTTATGCGTTGGATCGAATTTAGGAACACCGTGGTAGCCGATAGGATCTTTCTCGGCAGGCTCATAACCTTTGCCTTTCTTGGTCATGATGTGCAGGAATTGAGGGCCTTTGAGCTCACGCATGTTTTTTAGCGTTTTGACGAGTTCATTGACGTCGTGTCCATCAATCGGGCCAATGTAATTAAAGCCGAACTCTTCAAACAGAGTGCCTGGCACTACCATGCCTTTTAGGTGCTCTTCCGTACGGCGAACCAACTCTTTAATAGGTGGAACACCAGACAACACTTTTTTACCGCCTTCACGGATAGAAGTGTACAAGCTGCCAGAAAGTACTTTCGCAAGGTGGTTATTCAGGGCGCCGACGTTTTCTGAAATAGACATTTCGTTGTCGTTCAAAATCACCAACATATCAGGATGAACGTCGCCAGCGTGGTTCATAGCTTCGAATGCCATGCCGGCTGTAATTGCGCCATCGCCAATCACACTGACAATTTTACGGCCTTTGCCTTCTTTTTGTGCGCTGATGGCCATGCCAAGACCAGCACTAATCGATGTCGAAGAGTGACCGACAGATAAGGTGTCATATTCACTTTCTTCACGCCAAGGGAAAGGGTGTAGACCATCCTTTTGGCGAATTGTTGGCATTTTATCGCGACGTCCGGTGAGGATTTTATGCGGGTAAGCCTGATGACCAACATCCCAGATCAGTTTGTCGATAGGGGTGTTGTAAACATAATGCAGAGCGACAGTTAGCTCCACGGTGCCTAAGCCAGACGCTAAGTGTCCGCTAGATTGGCTCACTGAATTTAGCAGATACGTTCGCAGTTCATCACACAGATTTGGTAATGTTTCTTTCGGAAGGAGACGTAATTCTTCCGGTGTATTTGCTAACGCCAGTGTTGGGTACTTTGAAATATCAAGAGTCATATAAATGCGCGCTTATAGTGTTAATTTTTGCGCTCGATGACATATCGGGCGAACTCTTCGAGTAACTGAGTATTGTATGGGATAGCTTCCAATGCTTGAAGTGCTTCCTGTAACAGAGTGTGAGCTTTCTCTATGGCTCCCTCTAAACCCAGCAGGGAAGGATAAGTGCTCTTATTCAGACCTTGGTCGGAACCTTGAGGCTTACCCAGTGTTTCTGTGTCACTGATGATATCAAGAATATCGTCTTGAACCTGAAACGCCAAACCAATTGCTTTTGAGTAGCGTTCCAAGTGAGGTAGAACCTCGATACCTTTCTCACCAGCAGCTAATGCACCTAATTTTACCGCACAATCAATCAGAGCTCCGGTTTTTTTACGGTGTATCTCTTCCATTTCTTCAAGAGAAACTTGGCGATTTTCTGCGCCTAAATCTAAGGCTTGCCCAACACACATGCCGTTGGCGCCAGAAGAATGCGCCAACGCTTTGATCATGTTGATGCGTTGAGTCTCGGCTGCCGGGTTTAATTGACCATCGGCAATAATGGTGAAGGCGAGAGTTTGTAGTGCATCACCTGTCAGTATTGCGGTTGCTTCATCAAACTTAATGTGACAAGTTGGTTGACCTCGACGCAGTTCATCATCGTCCATGGCTGGCAGATCATCATGAATGAGTGAGTAGGCATGTATACATTCGATAGCAGCGGCAGGAGTGTCTAAGTCTTCTGGTTTACAGCCGAGCATTTGACCTGTGATGTAAACAAGAAAAGGGCGAACGCGTTTTCCACCTAGCAAAAGGCCGTATTTCATTGCTTGAATCAATGGCTGCTCTTGATATGGAAGCTGATCGAGCCACAAATTCAATTGCTGATTGTTTCTTTGTTGAAAAGACGTCAATGTCTGTTGCATCACATTGCTCACTACTGATGGTTATTCTGAATCTGGTTTGAAGTCACTCAGTGGTGCTTCATCATCTTCGCTAAGAAGAATACTTACGCGCTGTTCGGCGTCGCTAAGTTTCGTTTGGCCAGCACGAGCTAAGGCAATGCCTCGTTCAAACTTACGTAGAGCATCATCTAGGGCAAGATCGCCATTTTCTAATTGATCAACCAAGCTATCAAGCTCTTCAATGGTTGCTTCGAAGGTCATGTTTTCTGGTTTCTTGACCGCCATCTTTTTTCTGCCTTAATCAAGCCTTGGAGAAGATGCACGAAAGTTACCTTAGCCTAGTAACTTGGTCAAATTTAACCTTATATAATTGTCACAAAATTAGCGTTAAACGAGCCTAAGCGCTGAAACCCCATATTTTGGTTAAGGTTGTTAAGTCTAATTTGTGATCCATTAGCTAAGATTTTTCTAAAAATTCTGCGCGAGTTGTCGATACAGGTAATAATCCGCCCAATGGCAGTATTTGAGTATAGCGTGAGGAGTGCTTTGTGGATTTAGCAACCCTATTAGGTTTGATTGGTGGTTTTGCATTCGTCATTATGGCGATGGTGCTTGGTGGCAGCATCGGCATGTTTGTCGATGTCACGTCGATCCTTATTGTCGTTGGTGGCTCAATATTTGTAGTACTGATGAAGTTCACAATGGGACAGTTCTTTGGTGCAACCAAGATCGCAGGTAAAGCCTTCATGTTTAAAGCGGATGAACCGGAAGACTTGATCGCAAAAATTGTGGAAATGGCCGATGCGGCACGTAAAGGTGGTTTTCTTGCTCTTGAAGAGATGGAAATTAATAACACTTTTATGCAAAAAGGCATTGATTTACTAGTTGATGGTCATGATGCCGACGTGGTAAGAGCGGCCTTAAAAAAAGACATCGCGCTTACGGATGAACGACATACTCAAGGCACTGGCGTATTTCGCGCCTTTGGTGACGTTGCCCCTGCAATGGGGATGATTGGTACCTTGGTTGGCTTAGTCGCGATGCTTTCAAATATGGATGATCCAAAAGCGATTGGACCAGCAATGGCGGTTGCACTCTTAACCACATTGTATGGCGCGATCCTGTCCAACATGGTGTTTTTCCCTATTGCGGATAAGCTTTCTCTGCGCCGTGACCAAGAAACGCTAAACCGCCGTTTGATCATGGATGGTGTATTAGCGATTCAAGATGGTCAAAACCCGCGAGTTATTGATAGTTACTTGAAGAACTACCTCAACGAAGGTAAACGTGCCCTTGAGATTGACGAGTAACTTGGAGAGTAGTGATGGATGATGAAGATAACAAATGCGATTGTCCGCCACCCGGTCTCCCGTTATGGATGGGGACATTCGCGGACTTAATGTCGCTACTGATGTGTTTCTTTGTTCTTCTGCTCTCGTTTTCTGAGATGGACGTGCTGAAGTTCAAACAGATTGCGGGATCAATGAAATTTGCCTTCGGTGTACAAAATCAACTTGAAGTGAAAGACATTCCCAAAGGTACTAGCATCATTGCTCAAGAGTTTCGACCGGGCCGACCGGAACCAACGCCGATAGATGTCATCATGCAGCAAACCATGGACATCACTCAGCAGACGCTCGAATTTCATGAAGGGGAGTCTGACCGAGCTGGTGGCACAAAGCGTGATGAAGGCAAGTTAACCGGTGGTCAATCGCCAGAAACGTCAACGCAAAACAATCAATCTGCAGAAGCGGACATGCAACAGCAGCAATCTGAAGAGATGTCGCAAGAGATGGAAACCTTGATGGAAAGCATCAAGAAAGCCTTAGAGCGAGAGATTGAACAAGGTGCCATTGAAGTTGAAAATCTCGGCCAACAGATTGTCATACGCATGCGTGAAAAAGGTGCATTCCCTGAAGGTTCGGCCTTCTTGCAGCCTAAATTCCGCCCTTTAGTTCGACAAATTGCAGAGTTAGTAAAAGACGTGCCAGGCATTGTGCGAGTATCTGGTCATACGGACAACCGACCGTTGGACTCAGAGCTTTATCGTTCTAACTGGGATCTCTCTTCTCAGCGCGCCGTATCGGTTGCACAAGAGATGGAGAAGGTGAGAGGCTTCTCTCATCAACGTTTGAGAGTGCGAGGCATGGCAGATACTGAACCATTGTTGCCGAATGATTCTGATGAAAATCGCGCGCTTAACCGACGGGTTGAAATCAGCATCATGCAAGGCGAGCCACTATACAGTGAAGAAGTGCCTGTAATTCAATAACTAGACTTTAGTTTCAAGTCAGTAGAGAGATAAGAAAGCGAGCAGATTGCTCGCTTTTTTTGTTTTTCCAATCCGCTTGGGTGTATAATCTTGCGCCTTAAAAGTGAGCTCAGACTACTTTTTGTGACTGAAACGCGGTTTTACTGCGTATGAAGTATTGAAGTTGAGTGTCACTCTTTGTTGATTGCGAAACTAACCTGCGAATTAGACTATGAAATTTATTGTAAAGCCCCATCCAGAAATTTTTGTAAAAAGTGAATCTGTGCGTAAGCGCTTCACAAAGATTTTAGAGTGCAACATTCGTAACATCATTAAGAGCCGCACGGAATCTGTCGCGGTATTCAACCGTCGTGATCACATTGAAGTGACCTCTGAGAGTAACGAATTCCACGCTGAAGTTCTTGAGGTTTTGACTCATACACCAGGCATTCACCACGTACTGGAAGTGAAGCAGACCGAATTTAAAGATTTGCACGATATCTTCGAACAAGTACTGGAGCTAAATCGCTCTGCACTCGAAAATAAAACCTTTGTTGTACGTGCGAAGCGTCGCGGTAAGCACGACTTTACCTCTATCGAACTAGAGCGTTATGTCGGCGGTGGTTTAAACCAAGCTATTGAGAGCGCAAGAGTTAAGCTGCAAAACCCAGACGTGACGATCAAGGTGGAAGTCTCGAATGATAAGCTAAACCAAGTGCTGGCTCGTCATAAAGGTTTAGGCGGCTTCCCACTGGGCACACAAGAAGACGTGTTGAGCTTGATCTCTGGTGGTTTTGACTCTGGTGTTTCTAGCTATCTGCACATCAAACGTGGCTCAAAAGTACACTACTGTTTCTTTAACCTAGGTGGTCCAGCACACGAAATCGGCGTTAAGCAGGTTTCTCACTACCTATGGAACAAATACGGTTCTTCTGCAAAAGTACGTTTCATTTCAGTTGATTTCGAACCTGTGGTTGCGGAAATCCTAGAGAAAGTCGATGACGGCCAAATGGGGGTTATCTTGAAGCGTATGTTCATGCGTGCAGCAGGCATGATCGCTCAGAAGATGAAGATAGAAGCATTGGTGACTGGCGAAGCGCTCGGTCAGGTATCGAGCCAAACGCTAACTAACCTCCGCCATATCGATAACGTAACGGACACGTTGATTCTGCGCCCACTTATCAACTGGGATAAAGAAGACATCATTAACCTAGCACGCGAAATCGGCACAGAAGACTTTGCGAAGACTATGCCAGAGTATTGTGGTGTTATTTCTAAGAAGCCGACAGTAAAAGCGATTAAAGCGAAGCTAGAAGCGGAAGAAGAGAAATTTGACTTTAGCATTCTTGAGCAAGTAGTTCGTGATGCACGCATGATGGACATTCGTGATATCGCGAAAGAGTCTGAGCAAGCAGCACCAGAAGTCGAGCAGGTTGAAGCGGTAGAAGAGCACGCGGTTGTGCTAGATATTCGTAGTCCTGAAGAGGAAGACGATAACCCGCTCGAAATCGAAGGTGTGGATGTGAAACATATCCCATTCTACAAGTTGGGTACACAGTTTGGTGATTTAGACCAATCTAAGACATATCTATTGTACTGTGACCGTGGTGTGATGAGCCGTCTGCAAGCACTTTACTTGCAAGAGCAAGGCTTCAATAACGTAAAAGTTTACCGCCCATAGTTGACTGATAAAAAGACGTTAAAAGGCGCAAATTGAGACATCAATTTGCGCCTTTTTTGTTTTTGATCGCGTTACAGCTAATCATTACTTAGCATAATGTTGAGGCTTATCGCAAAGCCATACACTTTGTGTTGATATAACGATAATTAATCCGAAAGAAGAGTAATAAAGTGATGTTGCTGCCAGATATACGGATGAGATTTTCGATAGATAAAAAAACACCGCCTAATTTAGGCGGTGTAACAAATTTGACAGACAGGTCAAAAATAAATACAGGAAGTATATGTTTTGTCACAGGGAGTGTGGACAAAACATTATGGTAGAAATCTACCTAACTCGAAATACGAGTTTGCAAACACAACATCGCAACAACGAAGCCAATTGATTTCCAAAGAAATCAAGCCGTTCAGGCTCGTGTTGCGGGGTGAAATATAGAATTTATCTGGCTGTTCGACAACGGACATTTTATAATGTTTCAGATTAAAAAAACTAATCCTATTTGAGGTCCCATATGTCTCGCAGATTGCCTCCATTAAATTCGCTTCGAGTCTTCGAAGCGGCTGCTCGCCATCTCAGTTTTACGCGAGCGGCAGAAGAGTTGTTTGTTACTCAAGCCGCGGTCAGTCACCAGATTAAAGCACTCGAAGAGTTCTTATCGTTGAAGCTCTTTCGTCGCCGTAATCGTTCGCTATTGTTGACAGAAGAAGGACAAAGTTACTTTCTCGACATCAAAGATATTTTCACCTCGATTGCCGAGGCGACAGATAAGGTATTGGAACGTAGTGAAAAAGGGGCATTGACGATCAGTCTACCACCGAGTTTTGCTATCCAATGGTTGGTGCCTCGTTTGGCCGACTTTAATGCTCAAGAGCCAGATATCGATGTACGTATTAAAGCTGTGGATATGGATGAAGGTTCACTGACTGATGATGTAGATGTCGCTATCTACTATGGCCGTGGGAATTGGCCGGGTTTGCGAGCGGATAAATTGTACCAAGAGTTTCTGATCCCACTTTGTTCACCTTCGTTACTTTTAGGCAACAAACCATTAGAATCTCTAAGTGACCTCAAATTACACACTTTGTTACATGATACTTCGCGTAAAGACTGGAAGCAGTTTGCGCGTCACTACAACATCGAAGGTATCAATGTAAACCACGGTCCTATTTTCAGTCACTCGACAATGGTGCTACAGGCTGCTGCGCATGGTCAGGGGGTTGCGCTTGGTAACAACGTACTCGCCAAGCCAGAAATGGAAGCTGGACGACTCATCGCGCCATTCGACGAGGTGTTGATCTCCAAGAATGCATTCTACGTGGTGTGTCATGAACAGCAGGCAGATATGGGCCGAATCGCAACGTTTAGAGACTGGATGTTGGCGACCGCGAGAAAAGAGCAAGAGGAAGTATTAGATGAGCCAATGGATAGTTGAGGGACCTGAGAGCGGTCCTCTATTTATCTTTGCCCATGGCGCAGGAGCGGGGATGGAACATGATTTCATGACCGCCGTTGCCAAAGGATTAGTTGAGCAAGGAATTCGCGTGGTGCGATTTAACTTCCCGTATATGATTAAGCGAGCGGAAGATGGGAAAAAGCGTCCACCAGATCGTGCGCCAAAGCTGCTTGAAGCCTATGAAGAAGTGATTGCTCACTTTACCTCTCAACCTATTGTCATTGGTGGTAAGTCAATGGGTGGCCGCATGTCGAGTTTACTGGCAGAAAATGAGCTGGTGGCGGGCATTGCCTGTTTAGGGTTTCCATTTCACCCACCGGGAAAGCCAGAAAAGTTCAAAGGCGATCACTTAGCGAATATCGAGAAACCTACGCTGATTCTACAAGGGGAGCGAGACACCTTTGGTAAGCGTGAGGAATTCGATGACTTTGTCCTTTCATCGCAAGTTAAGGTGAGTTTTTTACCCGATGGTGACCACAGCTTTAAACCGCGCAAGAGCTCAGGCCATACCGAGGCGGGTAACATCGAGCTCGCGGTAGAGCAGTTAGCGGCGTTTATCAAAGAGGTGTACCGTGAAAAGTAAGTGGTTACTCTCATTTTCTGGTTTGTCTGGGCTGGTTTCTGTCGCTCTAGGAGCCTTTGCTGCACATGGGCTAAAAGCTCAGTTGGCTCCGTATTTACTTGGCGTATTTGAGACTGGAGTGTTGTACCAATTTATTCACACGCTGGCGATTGTGTTTTGTGCGGTTTTATTGCTATTGAATTTGGGACAAAAAGCACAAAAATATTTTTTCATTGCAGCGATTTGCTTTATCATCGGCATCTTTTGTTTTAGCGGCAGTCTTTACGCGCTGGCGCTGACAGGCATTAAGTGGTTTGGGCCGATTACTCCAATGGGAGGATTGCTGTTCATGATTGGTTGGTGTCTGTTCTTTTTTGCTGCGTTCAATATCAAAGAGGTCTCCAAGTGAAACAACTAATGCTCTATTGCCGTTCTGGCTTTGAGAAAGAGTGTGCTGGTGAAATTCAGGACAAAGCGACACAGTTGGAAGTGTATGGCTTCCCTCGTGTGAAGAGAAACTCAGGTTATGTTGTCTTCGAGTGTTACCAAGATGGAGATGCGGACAAACTTGCGAGAGGTTTGGACTTTAAGTCGTTAATCTTCGCTCGCCAAATGTTTGCGGTAGCGGCTGAGTTTCAATCGCTGCCAAGTGATGACCGCATTAGCCCAATTTTGAATGAGCTAGCAGACATTGAAGCGTTTCCTCGCTGTGGGGATTTGAGAATTGAAACTCCGGATACGAATGAAGCGAAAGAACTACTGAAATTCTGCCGTAAATTTACTGTCCCAATGCGTCAAGCGTTGCGCGGTAAAGGTTTAATGTTGAACAAAGACAACGCGAAGAAGCCAGTACTGCACATTTGTTTTGTGGAGCCTGGCCACTGTTATGTCGGTTATTCTTACACTGACAATAACTCTCAGTTCTTCATGGGTATTCCTCGCCTTAAGTTCCCAGCAGACGCCCCAAGTCGTTCAACGCTTAAACTGGAAGAAGCATTTCACGTCTTTATTCCACGTGAAGAGTGGGATGAGCGTTTGGCTCCAGGAATGTGGGGGGTCGATTTAGGCGCATGTCCAGGCGGTTGGACGTACCAATTGGTGAAGCGCTCGATGTTCGTTCACTGTGTCGATAACGGCATGATGGCAGACAGCTTGATGGAAACCGGCCAGATCAAGCATCATATGGTGGATGGTTTTAAATTCGAACCAGACCGTAAGAACGTAACATGGATTGTTTGTGACATGGTAGAAAAGCCAGCTCGTGTTGCTCACCTTATGGGCCAGTGGCTGTTAAAAGGTTGGGCGAAAGAGGCAATCTTTAACCTTAAGCTGCCAATGAAAGGCCGCTATGACGAGGTGCTGCAAGACCTTGAAAACCTGAAGCAGTTCCTGATTGATAATAAGGTAAAGTTCAGACTACAAGCTAAGCATTTGTATCATGATCGTGAAGAAATCACGATTCATATCCAGTGTCTATCGAACATTTCGCCGTACTAATTCTATCTCCGAGTCATTTGGGGATAGTCCCGAGAATAGAAAAAAGCGCCTTCAAATGGCGCTTTTTTATTGTCTGAGAACTTTATGGTTTGAAATCATCATCAGACACTATTCCGCTTTATTTGGTCCTGTAAAGCGAATGTCCTGTAAGTTAAAGCCGAGTTCAATGTCGCACTTTAAAGCCGCGACGCGTTTACATAGGCGTGCAGACTCAATGTGCTCGTCTAATTTTTTACGGTATTTCGGTGCGAGGTCTTCACTGGCGTAGGCTGCTTCAATATTCTCAAACTGAGTAAGAATCTCTTTCGCCGCTTTCGGTCCAATGCCCGGAACCCCTGGCACTTGGCTAGAGCTGATCCCCGTTAACCCCCAATAATCGGCCAGTTGGCTCGGTTTTACGCCGAACTCTTTTTCGATAAACGGTTCATCTAACCAACGATGTTGGAAGTAATCACGGATCTGTAGGGTAGGAGAAAGCAGCTGACAGTAGCCTTTATCCGTAGAAACGATGGTGACCTTTTCACCATGACTGGCCACTTTCGTCGCGAGAGTAGCAACCAAGTCGTCCGCTTCGTCGCCTTCAGAAAGCAATGAGTCAATACCTTGTTCCCACCATGCTTGCTGAATCGCATCTAGACCTTGCATCAGTGGCTCCGGCATTGGTTTTCGATTTTGCTTATAGTCTGGGAGAATCTCAGCTCGCCATCCTCTGTCTTGTTCATGGTGATCGAAAACCGCGATGATGTGTGTCGGGTTGGCTTCTGACAGAATGCGAGTGAGGGTTCTTTGTGTCGTGGTGATGGTTCTTGCTATATCGGTTGGATCCGGTTGTGCAGAGTGCACACGGCGGATCAGGTTTAGGGCATCAATAATAACAAGGTGAATAGACATAATGACTTAGCAATAAAAAAGGGGCGTAATGCCCCTAGTGTAACGAATGCTAGCCTGACTATCGACCACCAATTTCTGGGTGAGCGATGCGATAACACGGTTCGTAGTCTGACCCGCCAGGTAATTTCATTCGGTGTTGTTCGACAAAGTCTTGTAGTAACTTATCGAGCTTTTTCATTAGCACAGGATCACCGTGAATGGTGAAAGGGCCTCGACGTTCGATTTCTCGAATGCCTTCGGCTTTTACGTTACCAGCCACGATACCGGAGAAGGCTTGACGCAGGTTGGCCGCTAAGACTTGAGGTTCTTGATCTAAGCTTAAATCCAATTGCTCCATCGACTCATGAGTTGGATCGAATGGTAACTGGAAGTTAGGCTCGATTTTTAATGACCAGTTAAAGCTATAAGCATCGCCTTTTTCTTTTCGGTGAAGGCGTACAGAGTCCATGGAGCGCTTCATGATACGTGCCACTTCTGCCGGATCGTCAATGACGATCTCGTAATGCTTTTGACCTTCTTCGCCAAGTGTATCGCGAACAAACTCGTCGATAGAGCGGAAGTACTCTTCACTCTCTTTTGGTCCTGTTAACACGATAGGCATTGGCTGATCGGCGTTGTCTGGGTGCATCATAATGCCAAGAATATACAGCAACTCTTCTGCAGTGCCCGGACCACCAGGGAAAATCACAATGCCATGCGCCATACGTACAAAGGCTTCCAAACGCTTTTCGATGTCCGGCATGATAACCAGCTCATTCACGATTGGGTTTGGTGGCTCGGCTGCAATAATCGAAGGTTCGGTTAAACCAAGATAACGTTGCTGAGTATAACGCTGCTTCGCATGTCCGATAGCGGCACCTTTCATTGGCCCTTCCATCGCACCAGGGCCACAACCCGTGCAGATATTAAGTTCACGCAAGCCAAGCTCGTTACCGACTTCACGTGTATATTGATATTCCACGCCATTGATAGAGTGACCACCCCAACACACGACGAGGTTTGGCTCGATACCTGGTGTGAGTGCTCTGGCATTACGCAGAATACCGAACACGAGGTTAGTGATGTGAATCGGGTTCGTCAGGTTGAGTCGTTGTGCGTCTGCTAAATGCATATTGACATAAACAATATCGCGTAACACGGAGAACAGATGCTCTTGGATACCTTTAATTATCTCGCCATCGACAAAGGCGTGCTCAGGTGGGTTAGTCAGCTCAAGCTTAATACCACGCTCGCGGCGCACTACGTTGACATCAAACGACTGGTGTTTATCGAGCAGCTCTTTCGAGTTATCGGTATGACTGCCGGAGTTCAACACCGCTAACGTGCAGTTGCGGTACAGTTGATAAAGTTCACTCGAGGCCGTGTTTTTTAAGCGCTCTACTTCTAATTGAGATAGCAAGTCCATGCTACCAGCGGGGCTTATATGGGTAATCATAACGCCTCCTTGTGTTGCATTATTTTGAGGGAAAGTACCAACTCACCTTTTTGGGTTATACGTATGGTTTGATGAAAGGCAGTTGGCCGATTTGGTTTTATGGTTATTGACTCCCAAGCAACCTCAAGATGGTACATTCGCGTTCTGTAAATGCATCATCTTGAAGTGACTTGGGTTTTTACAGCTTAGCAGACTGAAAGGGAAGAAATGTGATAACTCGTTGAAAATGGGTGGTTATAAAGCGTAAATTGCGCCAATTCTGGTTTGTTTGTTCGCTTTTTGTACGAAATCTAGCTCCAGTTAAGTTGATTTGTTCCACGTTTTTTAGCGTCCGCAAGCATCTTGCCGAGTCGATCGAGTACATACTCTGGTGTATCGGACTCTTTAAAAGAGGTCGACACAGCCGCTAGGGTGATCATGATATTTTGCTCACGGAACTTAAATGGTAATTGGCTAATATCACGCTGGATATGTTTAATGAGATCCAGTGTGTATTCTTCAGATTGTTCTGGAACGAGTAAAATAAACTCTTCACCACCAAAGCGAGCTACCGTCTCAGTTTCTGATACGCGTTTATTAATGGTGCGAGCGATGATCTTCAACGCTTTGTCACCAGCCGTATAGCCATAGCTGTCATTCACCGCTTTGAAGTTATCAACGTCAAACAACACTACACGCAGGTTCTGTTGAGAGCGAATCCAACGGCGATACTCTAGCTCTAGTCGATCATTAAATGCGGTGCGGTTATAGACTTTAGTCAGAGGGTCTAGCAACATGCGCTGAGCTTGGTCATCTAAGCGTCGACGATGATCTTGGGTGGTTTCAAACACGGCTTCGAGCTGGTTCTTACTGTAATTCAAACGCTCTTGCAGCGCTTGTTCTCGTTCTTCCGTCATTTTAAGTCGCTCTGTCAGCGACGCCATTTTCGCAAGTAACGGGGCGATTTCTTTTTTTACATCCGCTAGATCTTGAGCTTGGTCGAGCGAAAGTTGACTCAATTCAACCAGACTGTTCATTTCTGTGTTGAGCTCTTGGCGGTGCTCAAAGTAGGTATGATGTTGGTCGACGTTCTGATGAACGGTTTTTAGGTTACTTGCGAGAGAAGTGTTCAGCTGATCAAGAAATTGGCTAGACGCTTCGCGCTCGAACTTTGTTGCTTCGACAACCAATTTCAGCGTTGAGAGCGTAAGCTCAATGAGAGACTCTGCACTCACGCCAAGAAGCAGCTTAGCCCGAATATCGAGCAATCGATCTCCCGTTTCTCCCTCAAAATCCAGCTCGGTGATGGTATGTTGTAGATCGCTGGCTAAGCACTCAAGTTGAGACTTATCAGGATTATTCTCAAACTCACTGAGATGCAAACGCGAGTTGGAAGTGATGATTTTCAGAGCGCGTTCGTAAATGCTCAGTAGCTTAGTGGCTTGATCGGCTTTATTGCTGGCATGAGCTTCTGAGAAACTCATTAAGTTCCGTAGTTCACGTTTTAACTGCGCAGGTAAACCTGTGACACGTTGGAGTGTTTCACCACTGTGTTTGATTTGTTCGTCTAGGTAGCCGTTCTGTTTGTCCATCGTCTTCGACTGCTGTTTGAGCATTCTCTCTAATACCGCTAAACGTGGGATAAGAGTACTGATATCTTTTTGATGTTGCAGCTCTTGTTGGATTTCAAACAGGTAATTGGATACCTGGGTATTCGAACCCTGGCAAGCTGAAGACAATGATGCCACAACGCGTTTAAGAACTTGTTGTTCACGTTTGAATTTGAGTGAAGTATCACGATGTGTCAGTCTGAGTTGGTCAAGTTGACAACTCAGCTGATGAAGCTGCGACTGAATATCGGATTCCAAGATTCCCATGAAGTGACTACGGTTAAGTCCATGTACTACTGACAATTATCCGATAATAACAAAAAACGTTATAGCGTCATTAGTTATTATGTCTAACAGGCGTTTAATTATCCATTTTTTAATATTTTCTTGATGTCGTCCTCATTCTTGTAGGACGAATGGATCTTAATCAGGCCTTGGCTAATGGCATGCTGACAGGCAGTTCTTATGTTACCCGTTGCAAAGCTTGCGGCGGGTGCGTTATCGATGGCTTTCAAGAAAACCCAGTGGCTTTGCTTATCCTTCAAGCTGACTTCTCGCGCAATGTGAGTCGCAAGCAGCAACAGATCGAGTAATTCCTCATCGTTAATTGCAGTGTAGGCTCGTGGTAAGAACGGATAATCGCTGATACCCATGCGAATAATACGGTTGACGTTGTGCTGCTGAGCGAACTCATCCACCCAAGTCTGGAATTTCTCGAACATGACTTCGGCAGAAGCATCACGGTCAGCATTCGGTTCTATATAGAGTAGGTTTGCATCTGAGAAATGGTAAAGGCGCGACGGTTTTTCTATCTTTTCCGCTAGGAAGTCACCAAATGCGCGCTCCAGCTCCAAGCCCGCTTTATAACCGTTGTGGACGTACATGCTTCGTAGGAATGGCAAGTCGATCATGACAAAGCGCAGGCGATCGTTAAGTGGCTCGTGGATCAATTCGCCCATTTGCCATTGCTCGAAAGTTTCGCTCGACTTTTTCAATGAGCGAGACAGTTTCACGTTCAGCATACGCAAGTTACGCAAACGGGAACGAGAGTGAGTGAAGAGATCATTACGCAGTTTTTCGATTTCACTTGCTTGGCGTTGCATGATCACGCCGCGGCGCATAATGAACAAAAACATCACCAACACAGTAATAAACAATGCGAATGAGATTTTCTGGAATTTGCGGTGTTCCCTTTCCACTTGTTCAAGGCGTTCCGATTGGCCGATATAGTGGATGGTTTGTTCAGCAAACTCTTTTTGTTGGCGGAATGCATCCTCACTGATTTGGTTGAGCTGCTTTTGCTCTAAACGCACAAGGTTGGTGTATTTCTTATAAGCCTGCAGAGAAAGTTGGTATTCGCCTGCCTGCTCGTAACCAAGCCCGAGTAAGCGGTAAGACTGCTGCTTAATGAAGTTGTTATTTTCTGGTGACTTTTCAGCAAGAGCTAACGCCAGCTTTGCATTGGTAATGACGTTTTTACTGTCGTTTTGATGATAAGCCAGGCCTGACTGAAGCAACGCTGCCTTTGCTTCAAGCTTAGGAATGTCAGTGTATTCTAAAAGCTCTTTAGAACGGTCTAGGTATTGTTCAGCTAGCGCGTAGTTATAGAGTTGTAGATAGGTAGCCGCCAAGCTTAAGCGAATCTTAATGATCCGATTAATGTTCTTACTGGTGCTTTCATGGTCCAGCACGTTGAAGTAGTGCACTAAGGCAAGGTTAAACTTGCCTTGGTAAAAATAAATGTCACCCATTTGCTCAAGGACATCCGCTAGGATGGGAGAGCTAGGGTAGGAGTCATAGAAGTCTGCGGCTTGAGATAAGTATTCGATCGCTTTGTCGTAAACTCGGCGCTCTTGGAAGAGTCTTGCCAATAGGCGATTAACTTTTGCTAACCTTGCGCCACTGTCACTCTCAATAGATTGCCAATAACCATAAAGCAGTTCCGACAAAGCCAAATTGTATTTCTTGCTATTCAGATAAAACTCGCCGACGGCTGTGTAATAGTCGATCAAGGCTAAGTCAGATCGGCTGTCGTCAAGCATGGTCTTTGCTTCAGAGTACAAGTTTTCCGCTTTAATGATATCGCCACTGTGTGAAGCGAGGAGTGCTCTTTGCATCACTAATCGATAGCGAACGCTGTCGGTACGTTGCAATACCGCATCAGCTTCATCGAGTTGCTGCTCAATTTGGTTAAGCGTGTCTTCCGCTTTTGAGTAGTTTTTGTCGTACATCCAAATCATTTGGTTGCGCATCAGCTGGAGATCTAAATCCATGTACGGCAATTGATATTCTTGCGCTAAGCGCTCGGCTTTGTTTAGGTGTTCGATAGCCGAACGAACGTTACCCATGGCGTAGTCTGCCTGAGCGATAATCTTGTGTGCTTCGATGGTGCTGCTTGGTGTGCGAACGCTACGATCGGTCTCGTCACGAGACATCGCAGAAGGGCTGTCACTCTCTTTGCGTTCCGTTAGCTCACGTTGTGACAAGTAGTTGGTTGCCGCTTGTTTTGCTTGTGATGGCTCTATTTCCGCCAATTGTTGTGCTTCGTTGAGTAACGCGGACGATAAAATAGTCGCATGAAGCGGCTGTACAAACAGCAAGCAAAGAAAGCCAATCAACTTGAATAGACGCGAACTGTCCCAAAACATCCTTTCGTTCCCTCGAACTGTTTTTAGATATGGCGGATAACGGTAAAAGACCTCAACAAGCCCCTTAAATGCAGGTTGAAGCCATTTGATATAGTAACATGCTTGGACAATAAAAACGTCCGGTAACCCTTTAGATTACCGAACTTATTTCTGTCACTAACGTGATTACTGACGAGCCATGCGGTGGTTGTGATCTGGCTTGTCTTGTTCCGTTGAGCGGTACGGGTTGATGTCCAAGCCACCACGGCGCGTGTAGCGGGCGAATACGGTCAGTTTGCTTGGTTGGCAGTATTTCATTAGATCCGTAAAAATACGCTCAACACATTGTTCGTGAAATTCGTTGTGCTCGCGGAAAGATACCAAGTAACGCAGCAGTTTCTCGCGATCTATTTTCGCACCTTGGTAGCGAATTTCTACACTGCCCCAGTCGGGTTGATTGGTGATCAAACAGTTTGACTTCAATAGGTGGCTATGTAGGATTTCTTCCACTTGCTCTTCACCTGCTGCGCCTTCAAGCAAATCGGCATCAAAATCGTAACTGGTGATGTCAATGTCTTGGTCATCAATGCATTCGCCTTCCATTGTCACAATAGGCTGATTGGTGTAGTGAGTAACTGGGTTCACCTCGACCAACACCTTTTCACCGGCACATTCAGATAGGTCTTGCGTTAAACGTTCTTCAACTTCTTCCCAGCTTGCAAAGCGGGTTTGGTTGTAGCTGTTTAAGTACAGTTTGAAAGACTTCGACTCAATCAAGTTTGCACTGGTGGCTGGAATGTATACTTCGCCAACGGCCACTTGTGGTAAGCCTTTACTATTTAACCAAGAGAGCTCGTACAGCGTCCAAATGTCGTGGCCCATAAAAGGAAGGCTGTCGCCTAACTGAAGGTCATCTCGGTTTAGGCTACGAGGAACTGGTTGCAGCAAGCTTGGGTCGTATTGGTTCGCATACTCGGTCTTTTTACCTAGTGTTAGGCCAGCAAGCTCTTTAGCGTCAGAATATTTGCTCATACTTTGTGGTCGTTTTCGATTAGAATGGCGAGAATTTTACTGAATCCGCTGGTCAATTGCCATCCGGCAAACACGGCTATCTGATAAATAAGGAATGAGGAGACCTTCATGACCCAAAACGTTACTCAGGCGCTACAAGAGTTCAGCCTGCGCTACCAACAAGCTTGGCAAGCTAAATATAATGAGTTGCCAAGCAGTGAAGAGCTTGCAGATCTTGTTTCTCCTTGTGTCGAAGAGAAGCGTGATGGAAAGGTGCTTTGGAAAGCGGTCGCACGTGATGAAATGGCCGATTTCACTAATGTGGAAAATGCGATTGAGTTGTCACTGCAAGATGATGTAAAAGCCTTTTATGGTTCTCAATACAGCGCCGATATGGAGGCAACTTGGCAAGGTAATTCGTTGACGCTGCTGCAAGTGTGGAGCGATGATGATTTTGTGCGCCTACAAGAAAATATTCTTGGTCATTTGGTGACGCAACGTCGCCTGAAACTTAAACCAACGGTATTTATCGCGGCGACAGATGAGGAAATGGATGTGATCTCGATTTGTAACCTCACTGGTAATGTGATTTTAGAGCGTTTAGGTACGTCTAAACGCGATGTGCTGGCGGATTCATTGGCTGAGTTCTTGAGCAAGTTAGAGGCCGCTGTCTAAATATGTACGTTGTTGAGTTGCAGTTTGAGTGTTTTGATAACACCACCGTCAGCGCGGTAGACAAAGCCATTAATGGCTTGATGGATGCGTTGCGTTATAACGGCCAAGTACTAGGCCGAGAATTCCCGATAGTGATGGGAGATGGCGAGTTTTATGTTCGTGTCGTTTGCCCAGAGCAAGACAGTTTGCATCCACGCTATCACTCAGATTTTGTCAAAGTGTGCATGAACCGTTTGTCAGACGCGTCTTTGCTTGCACCGAAAATGCGTATGCTTGGCCGTGATTTAAATTCAGAACAAGCGGCCGAAGAAGATACACCTAGCTGGCAAGTGTTGTACACGACTTATGTTCATACGTGTTCGCCATTGCGCAGTGGGGAAACGTTGTTGCCGATTCCTTTGTATCGCAATGAGCCGACGCTAAATGGTGACCATAAAGCCGTCATCAAATGGCAGACAGAATGGCAAGCGTGCGATGAAATCCAAATGGCTGGCGGGTGCCGTGCAGAGCATGCGGCGCTGCACGAGATTTGCGATGTAGACAGCGTGTTGTTCCGCCGCGGTTGGGATTTGCGAGGTCGTATCGAATACATCACCAAGGTTCCTACGTACTATTACCAATATCGTGTCGGTGGTCAGTCGCTGGAGAGTGAGAAAGCGCGCAAGTGCCCAAAATGCGGTGGAGAGTGGCTACTCGATGAGCCACTACATGACATATTTCACTTTAAGTGTGATGACTGCCGAATCGTGTCGAATATCTCTTGGGACCACCTTAAGTAACTAATTGAGGTTACTTAAATGGTTAGATAGAGAAATAAAAGGGCTGATGTTTTCACATCAGCCCTTTTATGTTCAGACTATTATTTTCAGTACGGTTTAGAAAAGTGGGATTACCAACCTTTCACTACGCCGCCTTTGAATAGCTCTTTTGCCGCTTCGTAAACTTCTTCCGTTTGGTAAGCTTTTACGAAGTTTTGTACGTTTTGCGCATTAACATTTTCTTCGCGAGCAACAATTAGGTTTACGTATGGTGAGTCTTTATCTTCAACAAACACACCGTCACGCTCTGGCGATAGGTCGATAGAGCTTGCGTAAGTGGTGTTGATGATAGATAGCGTTACGTCATCCAATGAACGTGGAAGTTGTGGCGCTTCTAACTCAATGATTTCGATATTTTTAGGGTTGCCTACGATGTCACGTACTGTAGCGAGTAGACCAACGCCATCACGCAGCGTAATCAAACCTTGTTGCTCAAGAAGCAGTAGTGAGCGACCTAGGTTCGTTGGATCGTTTGGAACTGCGATGCGTGCGCCATCTTGGATTTCATCGATTGACTTCACTTGCTTAGAGTAACCAGCAATAGGGTAAACGAATGAGTTACCCGCGATAGCCAGTTTGTAGCCGCGGTCTTTCACTTGTTGGTCTAGGTATGGTTTATGTTGGAACGCATTCGCGTCTACTGAACCATCATCCAGAGCGGCATTTGGCGTTACGTAATCGGTAAATGTTACTAACTCAACGTCTAGGTTGTACTTTTCTTTTGCTACTTTAGCTGCCACTTCGGCAACTTGTGCTTCAGCACCAGCAATAACGCCAACTTTTACTTTATTTACGTCTACTTCTTTGTCGCCACAACCCGCTAGAACAAGAGCAGAAGCGGCTGTTGCTACAGTCAAAAGACCTTTAAGGCTAAATTTCATCTTTATCTCCTTATAATTTGTATTTTCAATGCTTATCTGTGGTCTACACGGCGCACCACTGCGTCACCGATAGACTGAATAATCTGTACTAGAACAATCAGCATCACGACAGTCACAGCCATGATAGTTACATCGTAGCGGTGGAAACCGTAACGGATGGCTACGTCGCCGAGGCCGCCGCCGCCTACCGTTCCCGCCATGGCCGAGTAGCTAACGAGAGTGACTAAGGTGATCGTTACTGAGTTAACAATAGTCGGCATTGCTTCAGGTAGTAGAACTTTTGTGATGATCTGTGTTGGTGTCGCCCCCATTGACTGCGCCGCTTCCACCAAGCCTGTTGGTACTTCTAACAAAGCACCTTCAATAAGACGTGCAACAAACGGAATGGCGCCAATAGTCAGTGGGACGATTGCTGCGGTTGTACCGATAAAGGTTCCAACTAGCATTTTTGTCACTGGAATAATCGCAACCATCAGGACGAGGAATGGCACAGAACGACCAATGTTAACGACAGCGCCTAAGCTGCTATTTAGTTTGGTGTTTTCAAGTAGGCCGCCTTTCTTAGTAATGTGGAGGATTACGCCTAATGGAATACCCACGGCAAAGCCGACTAATCCGGCAACCGCAACCATGTAAAGCGTTTCCCACGTTGCACCTAAAAGTAGTTTGCTGTTTAAACTCAGCCATTCAGAAATCGTATTAAAGGACATAACCAAGTACCTCTACTTTTACGTTGTGCTTACGCAGGTATTCCAGTGCTGCGTTGTCATCTTCTTCATTACCAAATAGCTCTGCGACCATCATGCCGAATTTCACGCCGCCAGCGTAATCGAGATCGGAGCTTAAAATACTCACATCAATATTGTATTTACGAGAAATTTGCGACATTAACGGTGCATCGACGGTTGCGCCAGTAAACTCTAAGCGAACCAACGGGTAGCTGCCATCAACACGCTCTGCTTGCAGACGTGCTTGGTAATCTTCAGGAATGGATAGATCCAGCGTTGAGCGAATGAATTGGTGCGCCAGCTCCGTTTTAGGGTGCGCGAAAATATCGCCAACGGTGCCTTTCTCCACCAACTCACCACCACCGATGATCGCCACTTCGTGACAGATGCTTTTTACCACTTCCATTTCGTGGGTAATCAGTAGAATCGTGATGTTGAGTTTGCGGTTGATCTCTTTCAATAGCTCAAGGATAGATTGAGTCGTTGCAGGATCCAGTGCGCTAGTGGCTTCGTCACACAGTAGTACGCTTGGATCGGATGCCAATGCGCGAGCAATCGCCACACGTTGTTTTTGACCGCCACTTAGGTTGGACGGATAGCTTTCGTGTTTGTCGGCTAAGCCAACAAGTTTTAGTAACTCAGTGACTTTTGTTGTGATTTGCGATTTGTCTTTGCCTGCCAGTTCCAGTGGTAGCGCCACGTTATCAAACACAGTACGAGACGAGAGCAGATTAAAATGCTGGAAGATCATGCCGATGTTACGGCGCGTTTCGACCAACTGCTTTTTGCTGAGCTTTGTTAAATCAATGCCATCAACGATGATGGAGCCAGATGTTGGTGCTTCTAACATGTTTACGCAGCGGATCAGCGTACTTTTACCAGCACCAGATGAACCGATAACACCGAAGATGGTGCCCTTGGCGATGTGTAGGTTAATGTCTTTCAGGGCAAGGATTTCCTTACTGCCTTGGTAGAACACTTTATTGACGTTTTTTATTTCTATCATGTTTCAACCTGCCCAAAGATACGGGGAACTTCGCTGTCAAAAACGGCCTTTGACAGAACTTAATGTTGAGCTTTATCTCACTTCTCAGTTGATGCTATGGGTTAACCAGAATGAAGTCAATAGATATTTTTACGTCTAGACGTCTAAATGTATGGATGTTCTGTTTTGAAGAGAATGAGGAGTAAGTTACGAGGAGAAGATAAGTGGAGAGCCCCCTCAGAATTACCGATTCTTGCCCAACAAATCAACTGTTTTGTCGAGGCCTAGAATGAATTAGATAGTGTTGAAGTTTATAAGGTATGTAATAATCTGATTAAACCGAGTTAATAGAGAAATACGTTTTGGCAAAACCTGCTGTTTTTATCGATCGTGATGGCGTGATAAACGTTGACCACGGCTACGTTCATGACGAACATGATTTTGAGTACATTGATGGTGTGTTTGAAGCGACGAAAGCGCTGAAAGATCAAGGTTACCTCTTAGTGCTAGTGACGAATCAATCGGGCATCGCACGTGGTAAATTCAGTGAAGACCGTTTCTTGTCTCTGACTCAATGGATGGACTGGAACTTTGTTGATCATGGTGTTGAGTTTGATGGTATCTACTACTGTCCACATCACCCTGAACATGGCATTGGGGATTACAAGCAAGATTGTGATTGCCGCAAGCCTAAACCTGGTATGTTTATCTCTGCTCGCGACTTCTTGAAAATCGACATGGAAAAATCAGTGATGATTGGTGATAAAGCCGAAGACATGATGGCAGCAGAAGCCGCAGGTGTTGGCACTAAGATTCTGGTTCGCACAGGTAAGCCAATCACCGAGCAAGGTGAAGCATTAGCAACGGTTGTGCTTGATAGTGTTGCTGACGTGCCTGCATATCTAAAGAAATAATCTGCACAATTCGCATATTTAAGGGAAGCGTTTGCTTCCCTTTTCTCTTGTTACTGTTAAAGTTCAGTCACCTAAGCATTCATCCATTCTAGTTTGATCACTTATGAGCAAAAAACTCACCATTCTTGATATCGCGAAATTGGCAGGCGTTGGCAAATCAACAGTAAGCCGTGTGCTTACCAACGATCCAAAAGTGAAACCTCAAACGCGAGAGAAAGTAGAGCAAATCATTCGTGAATCTGGTTATGTACCGTCCAAATCTGCGCAATCAATGCGTGGCGGTAGCCAAAAAGTTATTGGTGTTATCATCTCCCGTCTAGACTCACCATCAGAAAATCGCGCCGTTGGTACAATGCTCAATGCATTGTATTCCGCTGGTTATGATGCGGTGATCATGGAGAGTCAGTTTGACCGAGACAAAACCAATGAGCACTTGAGTGTGCTTAAGCGTCGCAATGTGGATGGCGTGATTGTATTTGGCTTTACTGGATGCGATGAGCAAGCCTTAGCTGAGTGGGGCAATCGCATTGTGGTGATTGCGATGGATACCGATAACGTCTCTTCCATCAATTATGATAACCAAGGCGTGATAGACATGGCTTTGTCTCACCTTGAGCAGCAATCTTTATCTCGCATTGCTTATATTGGTGTTGATCCCGAAGATAAAACCACAGGCTTGGCTCGTTTAAATGCTTACAAAGCTTGGTGTCAGCGCAAGCAACTTATGCCTTGCTTCCAAACCGGTAAGCTTAGCCATGAAAGTGCTTATCAGCTGGTGGACCACGTTCTCAATGCAGACACGCAAGCCATTGTGTGTGCCAGCGATACCATTGCATTGGGCGTAATCAAGCGTCTTCAAGAGTTAGGTCGTGAAGACGTGGTCGTGACAGGCGTGGGTGGTAACGAGTTGCTTTCTTTCCTTTTCCCTAAAGTATTTAGTGTCGATCCTGGTTATACCCTTGCGGGTGAAAAGTCCGCTAAAATGCTGATTAATCAATTAAATGGCGATGAAGAAGTCGTCCACTTCACTCAACAACCTATTTGCCGCTAATCCACACTACAACGATTTGCTCTAAAATTATACTGTGATCATTCTCAATTAATGGGACTGTTCCCATTTTGTTTTTTGTCTTTGAGTGGCAATATTAAAATTAAGAGATGGGAATGTTCCCATTCATAAAAAAATAAAATGATGAATCGAATGTATCCAATACAGGGTGGACAAAGTTATGAGTAAGATTGCGCGTAAAGACGTGGAGCGTCTTATTGAGCTGGTCGGGGGGCCGGACAATATTGCCAGTGTAAGCCACTGTTTAACTCGCTTGCGTTTTGTTCTAAACGATACGGACAAAGCAGACACAAAACAGTTAGAAGCATTACCGATGGTGAAGGGCTGCTTTACCAACGCAGGTCAATTCCAAGTCGTCATCGGCACTGAAGTTGATGAGGTTTACAAAGTACTGATCGAGCTAAGCGGTAAAAGTGAAGCGAGCAAAGACGAATCCAAGAATGCTGCTCGTCAAAATATGAATATCGTTGAGCGTGGTATTTCCCACCTTGCAGAAATCTTTGTACCACTGTTGCCTGCGATCATCACTGGTGGTCTGATCCTTGGTTTCCGTAATGTGATTGGCGACATCAAAATGTTTGATGGTCAAACCCTAACGGAAATTAGTCAGTTTTGGGCGACTGTTCATTCATTCCTATGGTTAATTGGTGAAGCAATTTTCTTCTTCCTACCCGTTGGTGTGTGTTGGTCGACCGTGAAAAAGCTCGGCGGTACACCGATTCTGGGTATCACGTTGGGTGTGACGTTGGTTTCGCCGCAGTTAATGAACGCGTACTTGATCGGTAAACAAGCACCAGAAGTCTGGGATTTCGGATTGTTTGTGATTGAGAAAGTGGGCTATCAGGCGCAGGTGATTCCCGCGATGTTAGCGGGTATGGCACTGGCGTTTATCGAAACGCACTTAAAACGCATCATCCCATCTTATCTATACCTTGTGGTCGTGCCGTTTGTTTCTCTCATTGCCTCGGTGATTTTAGCGCACTCGATCATTGGTCCATTTGGTCGCATGTTGGGTGATGGCGTGGCATTCGCAGCAAAAGCAGCCATGACGGGTGACTTCGCGATGATTGGTTCAACTATCTTCGGCTTCTTATACGCGCCACTTGTGATCACTGGTATCCACCACACAACCAACGCCGTTGACTTGCAGTTGATGCAAGAATTGGGTGGCACGCCGATTTGGCCTTTGATTGCACTATCGAACATTGCTCAAGCATCGGCAGTGGTTGGCATCATTATCATCAGTAAAAAGCAGGATGAGCGTGAAATCTCAGTGCCTGCGGCGATTTCCGCCTACCTTGGTGTAACAGAGCCAGCCATGTACGGCATCAACTTGAAATACAAGTTCCCAATGTTGAGCGCGATGATCGGTAGTGCATGTGCTGCTGCTATCTGTGGTAGTGCGGGCGTAATGGCGAACGGCATCGGCGTAGGCGGCTTGCCGGGTATCTTATCTATCCAGCCGCAGTTTTGGGGCATCTTTGCTCTGGCGATGCTAGTCGCGATGGTGGTACCTGCCGCATTAACATTAATTCTTTATAAGCGTGCACAAGCGAAAGGTGAGCTTGAGGCGGAAAACGCGTAATTCAATTTGAGGCAGTGACTTGGCTGCCTCCTCCTGTTTTTCTTTTCAAATTTTAAGTTTCCGATTACTGGTAAGTGAGTGTTAGAAATGGCTATGACCAAGCATGATGAGAGCTGGTGGAAAACCGCAACCATCTACCAAATTTACCCAAAAAGCTTTTGTGACAGTGGCAGTAAAGGCACGGGCGACATTCAAGGGATCATTTCTAAACTGGATTATCTAAAACATCTCGGTGTGGATGCGATTTGGCTGACGCCAGTGTATCAGTCTCCAATGGTTGATAACGGTTATGACATCTCCGATTACTACGCGATCAACCCCGAGTTCGGCACGATGCAAGATTTCGATACCCTGTTGGCAGAGGCTCATCAGCTGGGCATTCGAATCATCATGGACATCGTGGTCAACCATACTTCGACAGAACACAAGTGGTTCCAATCGGCGTTAGGGGACAAAAACAGCCCTTACCGTGATTACTACATCTGGAAAGATCCGGTTGATGGCGCAGAGCCCAACAACTGGCAATCGAAGTTTGGAGGCAATGCTTGGGAATTGGATGAAGCGACAGGGCAGTACTACTTGCACCTTTTTGCTAAAGAGCAGGCGGATTTGAACTGGGAAAACCCAGTGGTGCGCGAAGAAGTCAAAGAAGTCATCAGCTTCTGGGCAGACAAAGGCGTGGATGGTTTCCGTCTTGATGTCATCAACCTGATTTCTAAACAACAAGATTTCCCAAGCGATGATATTGGCGATGGCCGTCGTTTCTATACTGATGGTCCTCGCGTGCACGAATATCTGCAAGAAATCAGCGAAGCCGTGTTCCAAAAGTACGGCAGCGTGACGGTGGGTGAAATGTCTTCGACCACGCTAGATCACTGCCAGCAATACTCTTCGCTAGACGGCAAAGAGCTATCCATGGTGTTCAACTTTCATCATCTGAAAGTCGATTATCCGAATGGTGAAAAATGGACCAAAGCGCCATTTGATTTCATTCAGTTAAAGCAGATCTTCAACCATTGGCAAACGGGCTTAAATGGCAAAGGGTGGGGCGCGCTGTTCTGGTGTAACCACGATCAACCTCGTGTGGTAAGCCGCTTAGGCGATGATAAACAATACCGCGTTGAATCTGCCAAGATGCTGGCGGCGTCTGTACACATGATGCAAGGCACACCTTATGTTTACCAAGGGGAAGAGATTGGCATGACCAATCCAGGTTACACGGAGATCAGCCAGTACCGCGACGTAGAAAGCACCAACATGTACGACATCATGGTCAACCGCGATGGCGTATCACACGAGGAGATGATGGCGATTTTGGCGCAGAAGTCGCGTGATAACTCACGTACGCCAATGCAATGGAATAGCCAAAAGCACGCCGGTTTTACCGAAGGCACACCGTGGCTTGAAGTGGCGCAGAATTACTCTGAAATCAACGCAGAAGCAGCGGTTGCTGATTTGAACTCGGTGTTCTACTTCTACAAACGTTTGATTGAGCTACGTAAACAGGTTTCGGTGATCACCGATGGCCGTTATGAAGATTTATTGCCAGAGCATCAACGCATTTTTGCTTACGCTCGCCAGAACGACAAACAAACGCTGCTGTGTATCAACAACTACTACGCTGAAGAGGTGGAATGCGTTCTGCCAGAGCGTTTTGATATGAGTAAAGCGAAAAACTTGCTATCTAACTATCAAAACTCAGCGAGTGCAGTCGCGTCAAACCATCAAGTATTACGACCTTACGAAACTCGTATTTTATTGATAGAAGAATAAACTCGGGTGTCACCCCCTAAGATTGATGTTCGAGATAAAGGCTTTGGTGTGCTCCCCAAAGCCTTTTTTATTGAGATGCGAGATACTTGTGGAGTACAGGCTTATTTTGCTTCAATTGCTGTTAGCAGCACTTTCTCTTCATTGATTTGTACTTGTTGTACTTTTAGCAGTTCGATTTGCTCAATCAGACCTAAGCTCGGGTTAAACCAACGTTCTGCCGAAGTGGCGAACTCCATTGAGTCCATATCATCGCAGTTTAGGTTGTAAGTATTCTCTTCCGTCAGGTACGCCGCTTCAATTTTCTTGCTTGAAATTGAGAACGTTTTACGTACGCCAGTCTCTCGGATTTGCTGCTGCCAAACCACTTGGCAAGATGCTGTCATTGGCAGGTTTTGCACCCACTCATGCTCTTCAAAACTGTCTAGTAGGTTGTGAACTGCGTAGCCTGTTAGAGTGGTTTGCAGAGATATGGTCTCTTCACCGATATCAATGTTCGGGCTTTTCTCTTTTACGTCGTCACCGTTGAGACGAAAAATAGGGCTGCTGTGCATCAGCATGGCAACAAACTGCTGGTTAATGGAATAAGCGTCGGTGACTTCATGAAGTGCGCCATCAGAGCCTGCAAAATAAAGCGTATTGCTCTCTTCATCGTCGTTGTACTGTTCGTCAGAATAGTAGAACTGTTTGGCGCCGTAGTTCACCAAGTCATTAACCAACTGGACCATTGCTTCGCTGTTTGGGATTTGTGCCAATGCTGCCAACAATTGCTCGTTATCCATCGCTTGGAAACTCAGTTTCATCTCGCCTTCAGGTTGGCCATCCAGGCTAAACGCGTAGTTTAGTTGTGTGCTTGGCGTGGGAGCGAAGATTGAGTTTTGAATCGCGATGTCGAAACTTTCTTGAGGCACTTTGTTTGGATTAGCACTGCCAGAAGATAAACCGCCGCCACAGCCGTAAAGAGCCAGAGTTGCTGCTGCGATAAGCGTCATTTTGTTTAGCATGGTTTACATTCCTGATTGATTAGGCCGTTTCATGTTGGGCCGTTGCTTGAATGCGAGCATGCTAAGTTTAGTGAGCTAAAAAGGGCAAAAAACAAAAGCTAATAGGGCTTAACGAAAGCTTAATTTTATATTTAGGTCTTTGTTTTATTTGGGTTTATTTCGTTAGCTACGTTGGTGCAATACTCGTTGATGAGCGCTTTCCATCGGCTGATAATTTCTTGATCGGTCAAACTGACATGCAACGTTTTCCATGGTTGAAGGCAAGTTTCTTTCGATTCAGATTGAGAAAGACGTTCAAACAATGTCTCGGAAGGTAAAACGCGCAGCAGTGCCACCAGTGATTCCATGTAGTTGAGACGGAACTGTTCGAGTTTGTTTTGTTTATAAGCGATGTGAGACACAAACGTATAAATCAGCGCGTTTTGAATACGTGAGTCGCCATCTGGAGTGGTCAGCAGAACTTTTGCTCGGTCTAGGTTACCTAGTTTGAAATGCAATACGCCTAACCAGAGGCTTAGCTCATCTGGCAAAACATCGAACGACGACTGCACTTGCGTCAAATACGCCTCCAGCTTTTGAGGTTCTTGCTCGTACAAAGCGAGATGCCTTGCGGTTGTGATAGCTGCAAACTCATCAGCTTGTTGGAGAGGCTGGTTAGAAAAGACATTCTCAAACTGCATTTTTTGGTGAACGTCTGACAGTTGCCATGTACTGGCTGAAGGTGCAGGCAAGTTGAAGTACTGCGCGACATCTGAGTGAATTTGGAAGATATCCGATTGTAGGTCGGATAAGCGCAGTGTGTATTCGTTGCGAAACGCCAGTTTCCCTGTCGCAGGATAAATAAGGTTCATCTGAGCTTTCAAGGTGCCTTGCTCTGCGCCGTCTTTTAACTCTATGTTGAGTTCGTAATCACTGGTCTGCATGTTTCGCGCGCCAGGGAAATACGGCGTATGACCGATAGGATCAAGAAAGTAACTGGGAGCGTCTTGGTTGGCGATGTCGGTGTATGGATATTCGACTTGTTGTTGCAGTAAGACGGCTTTGACTAGTATGCGGTATTTTCGCGCCTGAGAGCCGATTGCATCGACACGGTTGAGCAGCAACTCGACTTTGGGGATAAGTAACTGATGACGTGTTTGTTGTGTTGAAATCTCTTGGCGTTGCCATAACAAGCTTGCGAGCGTCACGCTACAAACCGTAAGTACGGCACATAAGCTATAAGCAAAAATCAGCTTGATGTTCTTACGGTTCGTAACTTGAGATGTAATAGCACGTCGATGGTTTTTCGCTGGTGGCACTAAACGGATATTCGCAGGGTTTAGAAAGTAACCTTTGCGAGGGTAGGTGACCAAGAGCTTAGTCGCATCGTACTCGGGGAGATGCTGTTGTAGCAGCGCACGTAAGGTGCTAATGCGGTTAGTGAGTACATTCTTAGAGATGAATTTGCTCTGCCAAATGGTTTCGATAATGGTATCGGCAGAGAGCGGATGTCCCACGCTTGTTAGCAGCAGCTCTAATAACTCAATGGTACGAGGTTCGAGATCAATCGCGACAGTGTCTTGATGAAGAGTTTGTGTCTTCGGATTATAGACCAACTCGCCAATCGCAATACAACTGTGAGTTTGTTTGGCTTGTTGCAAAAAATCGCGCATACCGCACCGCGTTATTTGGAAATGGCGAAATATTATATAGCGATTGGAGCGCGAAATCTTATAAATTGCGCTCCAATTATCATCAAAAGTTTATGAACCGTAGGTCACGGAATAGCGATGAGGCTTATGGTTCATCGCTAACACGACATTCAGTGCAAACGCGCCCAAAATCGAAAGACCAATTACTTCTGGAGTGACAAAGAAGAATGACGCAAACAGGATGCACGCATCGATTGCCATTTGGCTTTTGCCAACTGAAATGCCAAATTTGTCCTGAATAAATAAACACAGCACGTTAAAGCCACCTAAGCTGGAGCGATGTCGGAACAAGATCAGCATACCGAGTCCCATTAAAAGCCCACCTGCGACGGCACAATAAACTTCATTTACCGATTCGAGCGAGATTAGCAAATAAAGATGATCGGCAAAGATAGAAACCAAAGCGCCAGAAATGGCACTATTAATGGCGAAATGACGGCCGAAGCGTTTCCATGCTAGCAAGTAAAAAGGACTGTTTGCTAAAAAGTACAGCACACCAAACGTAAAAGGTGTAAATTGGCTAATAAGCAGAGCCAATCCTGTCGTCCCCCCTGTTAGGAGGTTTGCGGATTGGAGAAAGAAAACGCCTTGAGCTACCAAAAAGGTACCCGTGAGAATCGCTATCCAGTCTTCTTTTAATGAGTGTTTTTCCATCAACATTGCAGTCATTAGTGATAAATAAGGCGTGCATAGTAGTAAAAAGATGATCTTTTCGGTAGCTAGAGGGTAAAATTTACGGTAAACCTATGTAATTGCTGTTTTACAGGGTGTAAAGCACAAAATTGACAGGCAATAGAGCGTCGTTATGCAATTGCAATGCGGGCGTGATACAGATTGCTTGTCATCATGAAAAAACTGCATGAGAAAAATTGTAAATTTCTCTTTATGACCCAGATCAAATTATGTAGAATGCGCGCCATTAGGGTGACGAAAACGTTTGCGCGGGGTCATTCGACAGTTTTTTTGCAACTTTCAGTACTAATCTGAGTCAGGAGATACAGATGCTTAAGCGTGATATGAACATCGCAGATTACGATGCGGAACTGTTCGCAGCTATCCAGGAAGAAACTCTTCGCCAGGAAGAACACATTGAACTTATCGCTTCTGAAAACTACACAAGCCCACGTGTAATGGAAGCGCAAGGTTCTCAGCTAACGAACAAATACGCTGAAGGCTACCCAGGCAAGCGTTACTACGGCGGTTGTGAGTACGTAGATAAAGCGGAACAACTTGCTATCGACCGTGCATGCAAACTGTTCGGTTGTGAATACGCGAACGTACAGCCTCACTCAGGTTCTCAAGCAAACAGCGCGGTTTACATGGCGCTTCTTAACCCAGGCGATACAGTTCTAGGCATGAGCCTAGCGCATGGTGGTCACCTGACTCACGGTTCTCCAGTAAACTTCTCTGGTAAGCACTACAACGTTATCCCTTACGGTATCGATGAAGCGGGTCAAATCAACTACGACGAGATGGAACAGCTAGCGCTTGAGCACAAGCCTAAGATGATCATCGGTGGTTTCTCTGCTTACTCGCAAATCGTTGATTGGAAGCGCATGCGTGAAATCGCTGACAAAGTAGATGCTTACCTTTTCGTTGATATGGCGCACGTAGCGGGTCTTATCGCAGCAGGCGAATACCCAACACCTGTTCCACACGCTCACGTGGTAACAACAACGACGCACAAAACACTAGCAGGTCCTCGCGGTGGTCTTATCTTGTCAAATGCTGGCGAAGATATGTACAAGAAATTGAACTCAGCAGTGTTCCCTGGTGGTCAAGGTGGCCCTCTAATGCACGTTATCGCTGGTAAAGCAGTAGCGTTCAAAGAAGCGATGGAGCCAGAGTTCAAAGCTTACCAAGCTCGCGTAGTGAAAAACGCAAAAGCAATGGTTGGTCAATTCCAAGAGCGTGGCTACAAAATCGTATCTAACGGCACAGAAAACCACTTGTTCCTTGTGGACCTGATCGACAAAGACATCACTGGTAAAGATGCAGACGCGGCACTAGGTGCAGCAAACATCACAGTGAACAAAAACTCGGTACCAAATGACCCACGCAGCCCATTCGTAACGTCTGGTATCCGTGTAGGTACGCCAGCGATCACTCGCCGTGGCTTCACTGAAGAAGACGCAAAAGAGCTAGCAAACTGGATGTGTGACGTTCTAGATAACATCGGCAACGAAGAAGTTATCGAAGCGACTAAACAGAAAGTGCTCGAAATTTGTAAGCGTCTACCGGTTTACGCCTAACTGTTCTTCATAGAATGAGTCAATTTCGGTGTCGAACATACTCACTTGCTCGCGCAAACTCCGTGTGTTCTCCTAGAACTCGACTCGTCTATTTTGAACATTGATATACTAAAGGTCCTCAATTGAGGGCCTTTTTGTTTGTCTGGCGTTTGGAATGAGATATAGCGAAGAGTGTGTGATAAGGAGATGGCTACCAACACTTGTCCCTTTCAATATATCCAAACCGCGTCATTCCGACGAGCCTAGGCGAGATCAGGAATCTTGTTGAGGCACACTCTTTTACTCAGCGTTTCCCAAAAAATCATCAGTACGTTGGAAACTGATTCTCAATCACGCTCGTTCCTCGCTGTTCAGAATGACGGAGGTAGAATGGCTTTTTATCACCATTTGACTGATACAAAAAAGGTTGGCACTGAGCCAACCTTTTCTCTTCAAAATAAGCGAGTGCTTATTTAATCTCGATGCCTTGAGCCTGCATATCGGCATGGTAAGAAGAGCGAACAAATGGACCACACGCTGCGTGCGTGAAGCCAAGCTCTAGTGCAACTTCTTTTAGCTCGTCAAACTCTGATGGCGGAACGTAACGCTCTACTGGCAAGTGGTGACGGCTTGGCGCTAGGTACTGACCTAGAGTCAGCATCGTTACGCCGTGTGCGCGTAGATCTTTCAGTACTTCGATGATTTCTTCTTTGGTTTCACCAAGACCCATCATCAAACCAGATTTGGTCGGTACATCTGGATGCTGCTCTTTGAACTTCTTAAGAAGCTCAAGTGACCATTTGTAGTTCGCACCTGGGCGAGCTTTACGGTAAAGACGTGGTGCTGTTTCTAAGTTGTGGTTGAAGACATCTGGCGGATTATCTTTCATTAGATCAAGCGCTACGTCCATACGACCACGGAAGTCAGGAACCAGAGTTTCAATCTTAATATGCGGGTTCAACGCACGGATCTCGCGGTTACAGTCGGCAAAGTGCTGTGCACCACCATCACGCAGATCGTCACGGTCTACAGAAGTGATTACTACGTATTTCAGCTTCATATCGGCGATGGTTTTCGCCAGTTTTTGAGGCTCTTCTGCTTCCGGTGGTAATGGGCGGCCATGAGCAACGTCACAGAAAGGACAACGACGAGTACAAATAGCACCTAGGATCATGAAGGTAGCTGTACCGTGGTTAAAACATTCCGCTAGGTTAGGGCAAGATGCTTCTTCACATACGGAGTGAAGTTTATTCTTGCGCATCGCCGCCTTGATGTCTTGAATTCGTTGGCTGTCGGCTGGTAGCTTGATCTTCATCCAAGCAGGCTTACGTAGCACTTCTTTCTGCTCTGTAGGCATGTTCTTTACGGGAATCAATGCCATTTTATCGGCGTCACGATATTTAACGCCTTTTTCCATCTGGATTGGTTTGCTCATGCTTTATTACCTTGAGAAGGTGCTTCTGTGCTGAATTCTACTTGCTCATAGTCGAGCAAAGTAACGAGTTCTTCTATTAATTGTTTTTCTACGGCTTCTACATTGTCTGGGCCGCCAAATTGGCTGACCTGAACCATTTCCATACCTTCATAACCACAAGGGTTAATACGCAGAAACGGTGTTAAATCCATATTTACGTTCAAGGCTAAGCCATGAAACGAGCATCCTTTACGAATGCGTAAACCGAGAGAGCATATTTTTTTACCGTCAACGTAAACGCCTGGTGCGTCAGGTCGCGCGGCCGAATCGATATTGTATGCTTTTAGCGTGTTGATCACGAGGTTCTCGATAGTGGTAACGAGATCTCGTACACCTAATTTTTTGCGGCGTAAGTTGATCAAGAAATAGGCGACCAACTGACCAGGGCCATGATACGTAACCTGGCCTCCGCGATCACTTTGTACAACAGGAATGTCACCAGTGTTAATAAGGTGCTCAGCTTTACCTGCCTGACCTTGCGTAAATACTGGGTTATGTTCTACCAACCAGACTTCATCAGGGGTTTCTTCTGTGCGTTGGTCGGTGAACTCATGCATCGCCTTCCATACAGGCTCATAGTCTTGGCGGCCAAGTCGTTTTACAACAAGTTGGTGTTGCATGGGAATTCCTGTTGCTAATATATAAAGTTTTTGGATTATAAACCGGATAACCCTGATGCTCTACCGCTGAGTAACAGATTTTTAACTGAAAGCGATGTAAAGTTTTGTTATCTGGTTGATAAATAAAAAGAAAGCAGCCGAAGCTGCTTTCAAAAAAAATTTAATCTATCAAAAAATTATAGAACCATGCGCACGATGTCAATTTCACCTAACTCTTTGTATAGCGTCTCAACTTGCTCGATAGACGTCGCAGTGATGTTGATTGATACCGAGTGGTAGTTGCCCTTAGCACTTGGTTTAACGGTCGGGCTGTAGTCACCTGGAGCATGGCGCTGAATAACTTCAAGAACAAGCTCTGGAAGTTCAGGCTTTGCATGACCCATTACCTTGTAAGTAAATGAACAAGGGAACTCAAGCAGGTCTTTTAATTTTGCATCAGAGTTGATGGTTAGCATATCGATAACTCCAGTAGATATTCGTTGCGGTGCGAAATAGTACAGTCAAATTAGGGGGAACTCAAGACGAGGATCTCAAACTTAAAAAGCCGCCCTTTCAGGCGGCTTTGCGAATAAGTTTGCTACTCTAACGTCCTTCTTAGAAGAAGCTCTTGAATAACAATACGATGTAATCCCACATGCGGCTAAATAGACTACCTTGCTCTACGGTTTCTAGTGCCATTAGTGGGTATTCGGCAATATCTTCACCATCGATCTGATAGTATAGCTTACCAACTACATCACCTTTATTAATTGGGGCTTCTAGCTCTTTTTCAAGGACGAAGCTGGCTTTTAGGTTTTTCGCTTCACCACGTGGTAGTGTTACGTAAGTATCTTGGTCAAGGCCCAACGCTACAGTGTCTTTGTTACCCATCCACACTTTTTCTTCAACGAACGTTTCACCTGCTTTGTGCGGTGCTACTGTTTCGAAGAAACGGAAGCCGTAGCTTAGTAGCTTTTTGCTTTCTGACTTACGAGCATTGGCATCTTTCGTGCCCATAACGACCGCAACCAAACGCATTTGGCCTTCAGTTGCTGAACTTACTAGGCTGTAACCCGCATTGCTTGTGTGACCCGTTTTGATGCCGTCAACGTTCATGCTCTTATCCCAAAGTAGACCGTTACGGTTGTATTGGGTGATGCCGTTGTAAGTGAATTTCTTCTCTGAGTACACGCGGTACTCATTTGGTACGTCACGGATCAGGGCTTTACCTAGCAATGCCATGTCGTATGGTGTCGAGTACAGCTCGGCGTTATCTAGACCATGAACGTTGGCAAAGTGCGAGTTCGTCATACCTAGTGTGTTGGCCCAAGCGTTCATTAGGTCAACAAACGCATCTTCTGAGCCTGCAATGTGTTCAGCCATCGCTACACAGGCATCGTTACCAGACTGGACAATGATACCGCGGTTTAGGTCACGTACTTTTACAGTTGTGCCTACTTCAATGAACATTTTTGATGATTCAGGGAAGTTTTTCGCCCATGCATTTTTACTGATGGTGACATCGTCATCTTCTGAGATATTACCACGCGCTAGTTCTTGGCCGATTACGTAGCTGGTCATCATCTTAGTCAGACTAGCTGGAGACAATTTTGTGTTCATCTCTTTCTCTGCCAGTACTTTACCTGAATGGTAATCCATCAGTACGTAGCCCTTCGCCGCGATTTGAGGGGCATCTGGAACAACGATAGGTGATGCAAGAGCAGATTGAGCGAAAGTTGCAGAAAGGGCAACCGAAGAAACGAGAATAGATTTCACAAACTTATTTTTATTCATGGTAATTCAAATTTTTGGGTTAACTGCGGACATCTTATCAGAATCCCCAGCTATGTAAGAGGGGATCGAGGAGAAATTCATGACACTAGGTCATTTGGCAGTGTTGTGTTTTTTAATAAATGCAGACGAATAGCCGAGCAACTTTACTTTATCTAGAGTGGCTTGCGTCAGGGAATAGTCAGTAAATGGCCCTAACAACAAGCGATAAGACTCTTTCGCATTTTCTAGGAAAGTTTCTGTATCCAGTTTTTGACCAAGCTCTGTCCCTAAAGTTCGTGCGCGTTCTTCATTTTTTGATGATGCCACCTGAATAACGTACTTAGGGTGCGCTTCTAATGATTTTTTATCCGTGGGCTGATTGATACTGATTACTTCAATTTCCACGTTCGCTGTACCTGTTTTTATCACATCTAACTTATGTGCTGCGGCATAGCTTAAATCGATAATACGGCCATCGTGAAACGGACCTCGGTCATTAACTCGTACTACGGTAGTTTTGCCGTTGTCAGTGTTGGTGACTTTTACGTAACTCGGTAACGGTAGCGTTTTATGAGCCGCTGTCATTGAGTACATGTCATAGATTTCGCCATTAGAAGTCAAATGACCTTGGAACTTCTTCCCATACCAAGATGCGCGGCCTTTTTCTTTAAAGCCTTTGGCATCGCGAACTATTTTGTAGTCTTTGCCACGCAAGTGGTAATCTTTGTTCCCACCTAGGCTGTACGGTTCATATTTAGGGTGCGCATCCTCGATGTGTTCGACTGAAAGCGGTGTATCCGGTGCAACATCGGATTCGAGTTCGTAACGGCCTTCTTGTTCTTTTTGGCTAGTTGATGAACAGCCTGCCAAAATAAGAGCAGAGAAAACCAAGGAATATAAAGCGCGTTTTTGCATGTCTAGGTCGCCTTAGAGAATGCTTTTCGGTGCGTATGAATTGACATCAGAATACCAAAGCCAGCCATCAAGGTTACCATTGATGTGCCGCCATAACTAATGAGTGGCAACGGTACACCTACTACAGGTAGGATGCCACTTACCATGCCAATATTTACAAAAATATACACGAAGAAGCTGAGTACAATACTGCCTGCCATCATTCGTCCAAATGCAGTTTGCGCTTGGCTGGCGAGGTATAAACCTCGTCCAATAATAAATAGATAGATGGCTAAAAGGCAAAGGAAGCCAATCATACCCCATTCTTCAGCAATTACTGCAAAGATAAAGTCAGTGTGTCGTTCAGGAAGAAATTCCAGTTGTGATTGAGTGCCTTGCAACCAACCTTTGCCGGAAATACCACCAGAGCCAATCGCGATTTTACTCTGAATAATGTGGTATCCCGCACCAAGCGGATCTGACTCTGGGTTAAACAGAGTACGTACGCGAACTTTTTGGTATTCGCGCATCAAGAAGAACCACAAAATCGGAATGAAACCACCGAGTGCGATGGCGGCACCAGCGATGATTTTCCAACTAATGCCCGCGAGGAAGATAACAAAAATACCGGAAGCGGCGATTAGGATAGAGGTCCCTAAGTCAGGCTGTTTTGCAATGAGGATGGTTGGTAAGCAGACCATAATCAGTGCAACGATGAGTGTTTTTAGTGTTGGCGGAAGGGGCTGTCGACCAACATAGCGTGCCACCATTAATGGCACCGCGAGCTTCAATAACTCAGAAGGTTGAAAGCGCACAAAACCGAGGTTAAGCCAACGCTGTGCGCCTTTCGAGGCTTCACCGAAAAACAGCACGCCAAAGAGCAGTATGACGCCGCCGACGAACATCAAAGGTGCCAAGCTCTCGTAGGTTCGTGGAGAAAGCTGCGCAAGAACGATCATCACAACGAGTGAAAGCACCATCCGCATAGCTTGGCGATCCATCATTAGTAAACTTTGGCCACTAGCGCTGTACATGATCACCAGGCCAAACCCCATCAGGGCCAGTATGCCAAGTAGGAGTGGTAAGTCGATATGGAAGCGTTCAAACAGGGCGCGATTTTTACCTGTAGAGGGATCCATCTTCATTACTGTTTTACCTCTTTCTTCGCATTGTTTTCAGGCTCAATTTCTTCTGGGCCTAGAACGACTCGGTCAAAAATTTTCCTTACTACTGGGGCACCGTTGCTAGAACCACCGCCGGCGTTTTCTAGTACTACAGTGACGACCACTTTAGGATCATCAAATGGTGCAAAGCCAGTAAATAACGCATGGTCACGTAAGTGCTCGGCGATCTCATCGGCGTTGTACTCTTCGTTTTCACCCAGACCGAAGACCTGTGCAGTACCTGATTTACCCGCTGTTTGATAACTCATTTTGTAGAATGAGCGGCGAGCTGTTCCGCGCGTGCCATGGTTTACCCGACGCATGCCTTCTTTCGCCATATCCCAGTACTTTTTCGGTACATTCTTGATTGGCGGGTAAGTCACGTATTCTGTTGTTTGTTGTTCTTCGAAGTCGTTGCCGTTCTCTATCGTCGCTTTGAGCAAGTGAGGTGCGATAACTTCTCCCTCATTTACTAATACGGAGGTCGCTTTGGCGATTTGCATTGGTGTTGCTGTCCAATAACCTTGGCCGATACCCACAGGGATCGTATCGCCTTTGTACCACGGGGTTTTATGGCGAGACATTTTCCAGTCACGAGTCGGCATATTCGCCTTACTTTCTTCGTAGATATCGATGCCAGTGTAATCACCAAAACCGAACATCATCATCCAATTTGAAATACGGTCAATGCCCATGTCATAAGCGATTTGATAGTAGAAGGTATCAACAGACTCTTCGATCGACTTAATGATATCGACGCGTCCGTGTCCCCAACGCAACCAGTCACGGAATGGGCGTGTGTTGGAATTTGGTATGCGCCAATAACCTGGATCATTTCGCGTAGTGTTCGGTGTGACGACACCTTCTTGTAGCGCGGCTACCGCCATAAATGGTTTGATGGTAGACGCGGGTGGATAAATGCCAAGTGTAGTACGGTTGACCAAAGGACGGTTTTTATCGTTCAAAAGGGCGCGGTAGTCTTTACCCGAGATTCCGTGCACGAACGAGTTAGGGTCGTAGCTAGGGCTTGAAACCATAGCCAGTACGCCGTTGTCTCTAGGATCGATCACTACAGCACTGCCTCGGCGGCCATCCAATAATTGGTGTACGTACAGCTGCAAGTTGATATCAAGGTTTAAAACGATGTCTTTTCCGGGTACAGGTGGAACGTACTTTAACGTACGAATTACTCGGCCGCGGCTGTTTACCTCGACTTCTTGATATCCGGCCGTACCGTGTAAGAGGTCTTCGTAGTATTTTTCGATACCCAGCTTACCAATGTCGCGAGTGGCTTGATAGTTTGCGTCTTTTTCTTCACGGATCAGGCGCTGCATGTCGCGATCATTGATTCGAGAAACGTAACCAATCACGTGGGTTAAGACTTCGCTGAAAGGGTAATAGCGCTTTAAGGTCGCACTTATTTCTACACCAGGAAAGCGGTACTGATTGACGGAGAATACCGCTACTTGTTTTTCGTTCAGTTGGGTAAGCAGTGGGACTGACTTAAATCGACGAGTCCGTTTACGCTCTTGGTGGAAACGTTCAATCTGATCTGGGGTAATTTCCAGAATGGTTTGTAGTTCTTGGATGGTTGCATCAATGTCTTTAATTTTTTCTGGAGTCAGTTCTAAGTTAAAGACGGGACGGTTCTCTGCCAGTAAAACACCATTTCGGTCATAAATCAGACCTCGGTTGGGCGCGATAGGAACCACTTTGATACGGTTATCGTTCGAGCGGGTTTGATAATCTTGAAACTGGTTCACCTGAATGTTGTACATATTGGCGACCAGAGCTCCCATCAAGAGAACAATGCCGATAAAAGCGACAATAGCGCGGCTGGCAAACAGACGCGCTTCGGCTTGATAATCTCGGATTTGACTGCGGCGCTTACGAATCATTAACGCTTGGCTCTAAAGTTAAACAACGATTATTCGCGGTGGTAAGGATGGTTCGCGGTGATGCTCCACGCTCGGTATAAGCTTTCTGCCATTACGATACGCACTAAAGGGTGGGGTAGCGTTAAGGCAGACAATGACCAGCTTTGGTCTGCTGCAGCTTTGCATGCAGGAGCGAGTCCTTCAGGACCGCCGATTAAGATTGATACATCACGGCCATCTAATTTCCAAGCTTCTAACTGCTCAGCGAGTTGAGGAGTGTCCCATTTTTTACCTGGGATATCTAACGTGACGATACGGTTGCCTTTTGGTACCGCAGCGAGCATCGCTTCCCCTTCTTTTTGCAGGATACGAGCGATATCGGCATTTTTTCCACGTTTGCCAGCAGAGATTTCAATCAACTCCAATGGCATATCATGTGGGAAACGGCGACGATATTCTTGAAAGCCTTCCTCAACCCATTTTGGCATTTTTGTGCCAACAGCAATTAGTTGAATTTTCAAAAGATTAACCCCAGAGTTTTTCTAGCTGGTAGAGTTCGCGGTGCTCTTCTTGCATCACGTGAAGCATGGCGTCGCCCATATCTAGGACTACCCATTCACCTTCGTTTTCACCTTCCATTCCTAGTGGCTCAAGACCGGCTTTTTTCACTTCTGTTGCAACGTGGTCAGCGATGGATGAAACGTGGCGTTTGGATGTGCCAGTACAGATGATCATGTAATCTGTAACGCTTGATTTATCTTCCACATTTAGGACGATAATGTCTTCCGCTTTCATGTCGTCGGCTTTATCAGCTAAAAAGTCTTTCAGTTCTTCGCGAAGCACTCGGTTTTCCTCGGTTTGTCTCTTATCTCTACAGTGTTTTACATTCTTGCTTGCAAAACAGGTCGCGCACTATATCACGCTTTGATTTTTAAATTGCCAGCTTAATATCAGGAGAGCAGGTTTCTAAGCTCAACTGATGAATAGTTGGCCATACAGACTCGTCATATTGAGTTTTGGCTTTTATCTCTGCTTGAGCCAACAAGGAGAGCAATGCACAAATACGACTCGCCGATAAGCGGGTCAGTGCTGCGTTATAGAGTGGACGCTTGTTTTGCCAAACTCGATATTTCTCAAATACCTGGTTCATTCCCATTTGAGTTAAGTCTTGATGCATATTTAAAAGTTGGCTCAACTCTTTTTGTACACTTCGAATCAAGATCACGGTCTCGACCCCTTCCGCCTCAAGTTGGCGAAGAATACGTTGTGCACGGTTTGCTTTACCTGCCAGTAAGGCGTCGATCCAGTTAAAGGTAGTGAAGTGGTTATGGCGACTTAGGGCTTCCTCTAAACGTATGATGGTCAGCTCACCATCCGGGTATAGTAGGGCCAATTTCTCTAAGCTTTGTGACAATGCAAATAGGTTACCTTCATGCCATTGAGCCAACATTTGCAGTGATTGTTGATCGGGTTTTAGGCCCAACGTGCGGCAACGTGCCTGAATGAACATAGGTAAGCGTTGTAGATCTGGCGACAAACAGCTTACCCAGTCGCCTTTTGAGCTTAATGCTTTGAACCATTTCGCATTTTCTTGGGCTTTGGTCAGTTTGCTACCAACAATGACGAGCATGATGTCATCATGCAGCATATCACACAGTGTTTGCAGCTCTTTGCTGACGGCGGTTGTCACGCCACTTTCTGGAATTTCAAGCTCGATCAATTGACGGTTTGAGAACAGGCTCATCGCTTGGAAGCAATCGTAAACTTGATTCCAGTCGATGCTTGCGTCTACCGCAAAACGGTGTTTTTCCTCAAAACCTTGTTGAAACGCTGCCTTTTGGATTGCTTGGCGGCTCTCTTGAATCAGTAACGGCTCATTACCAAAGATTAGGTAAACTTGTTTAACGTGTTTAGTTAAATGATCCGTTAATTTATCGGCATAAATTCGCATAGTGATTAAGAGTTTGTGTTCGCTGGCTCAGAGATTTGTCCTGCTTCATATTCGGCACGAATACGGCCCAACTGGCGCATCATCTGTTTTGCAGCTTGCAAGCGCATCTCGTCTTCAATTACGTCACGTTCAACAGATTTTGCAAGTGCGGTCAACGGGTTGTCTAGGTAGTTGCGGTTTACTGTTGTCGTAAAGTTTTTAGAACCATAGCCAGGAATTGTCACACGGTATTTTACTACGTATGTCAGCTCTTTTTCTGCTGCACGGCTATTTTGATAAAGTGATAGTGTACGCTCATCGATTGTCGCTTCCGTCAAATGAAGGTTGGGTACAGTCGATGATGGTTGAACAAGTTCAACTTTGTTCAGTTCGAGTTGAGAGCGTACATAGCGAGTCAATTCACTGTATTCATCGTAGCTGGAGAAAGACATAGTGTGCAGCTCTTCCGGTACGGAATACTCGCCGCGAAGGTGAAAACCACAGGCAGAAAGAAGCCCCGCTAATACCAATACCACTGGTAGTTTAATCAAAGAGAAAAAGCGCATTGATTGTATTCATCCTAAATTGAAGGGGTTATTTACCTTAAACCACTCATGTGAATGGTTTGAGGTAAATAAACAGGGTAGCGAACTACCCTGTTTAATGACTCTTGGTTAACAAATAAGTTCGCTAAACAGAGACAAATTGCAAGCTGTGATTAGTTTGCAACGATGTTCAGCAGTTTACCTGGAACGTAAATGACTTTACGAATAGTCAGGCCATCAGTGAACTTAACCACGTTTTCGTCGTTTAGACCAAGCTGTTCGATATCGTCTTTAGAGATATCCGCTGGGACTGTTAGCTTCGCACGTAGCTTACCGTTAACTTGAACAACGATAGTTTTTTCGTCTTCAACTAGCGCTTTTTCGTCAAACGTCGGCCATGCCGCGTTATCAATGTCTGTTTCACCTAGTGCTGCCCATAGCTCGTATGAGATATGCGGAGTGATAGGGTAAAGCATGACAACAATAGCTTTCAGTGCTTCGTCAAGGATTGCACGATCTTGTGCAGATTCTTGAGGCGCTTTCGCTAGTTTGTTCATCAGCTCCATGATCGCTGCGATCGCGGTGTTGAATGTTTGACGACGAGCGATATCGTCCGTCACTTTCGCGATAGTTTTGTGAACGTCACGGCGAAGTGCTTTTTGACCACCAGAAAGCGCTGCGGTATCTACTGCTTCTGCTGCGCCTTTCGCTGTGTGCTCTTTCACTAGTTTCCAAACACGTTTCAGGAAGCGATTCGCACCTTCTACGCCAGACTCTTGCCATTCAAGCGTCATGTCTGCTGGAGACGCGAACATCATGAATAGACGTACTGTGTCAGCGCCGTACTTGTCTACCATTTCTTGAGGGTCGATACCGTTGTTCTTAGACTTAGACATCTTGATCATGCCTGAGTGCGTTACATCGCGACCTTCAGTGTCTTTAGCAGAAGTAATGCGGCCTTTACCATCACGTTCAACGGCTACGTCTGTTGGAGCTACCCACTCTTTACCGCCTTTCTCGTTCTCGAAGTAGAACGCGTCTGCCAGTACCATGCCTTGACACAGTAGCTGCTTGAACGGTTCGTCAGACGTTACGTAGCCCGCGTCACGTAGCAACTTGTGGAAGAAGCGAGAGTACAGTAGGTGCATACAAGCGTGCTCGATACCGCCGATGTACTGGTCTACTGGTAGCCAGTAGTTTGCTTTTTCTGGATCTAGGATGTCGTCTGCTTGCGGTGAACAGTAACGCGCGTAGTACCAAGAAGATTCCATGAACGTATCGAACGTATCTGTCTCACGTAGAGCAGGTTCGCCGTTGAATGTGGTCTTCGCCCATTCTTTATCTGCTTTGATTGGGCTGGTTACGCCGTCCATTACCACGTCTTCTGGAAGAATCACTGGTAGTTGGTCAGCAGGTACTGGGTGAACTTCACCGTCTTCAGTCGTTACCATTGGGATTGGTGCGCCCCAGTAACGTTGACGAGATACACCCCAGTCGCGTAGACGGAAGTTTACAGTCTTAGTGCCTTTGCCTTCTGCTTCTAGCTTCGCTGCAATTGCATCGAACGCCGCTTGGAATTCTAGGCCGTCGAATTCACCTGAATCGAACAGTACGCCTTTCTCAGTGTATGCTGCTTCAGAGATGTCTAGCTCGCTGCCATCAGCAGGCTTGATAACTGGCACGATGTCTAGACCGTACTTCGTTGCGAACTCGTAGTCACGTTGGTCGTGTGCAGGTACTGCCATTACCGCGCCTGTACCGTAGTCCATCAGTACGAAGTTTGCTACGTAAACAGGAACTTCACGGCCGTTCAATGGATGAATAGCAGTAAGGCCAGTAGCCATACCTTTCTTCTCCATTGTCGCTAGCTCAGCTTCTGCAACCTTGTTGTTCTTACATTCGTCGATAAACGCTGCAAGCTCTGGATTGTTCTCTGCAGCAAGAGCTGCAAGAGGGTGGCCGGCTGCGATGCCCACGTAAGTCACACCCATTAGCGTATCTGGACGTGTTGTGTAAACTTCTAGGTCTTGTTGACCCTTAACTTCAAACTTCAGCTCAACGCCTTCAGAGCGGCCAATCCAGTTGCGCTGCATGGTTTTCACCATTTCAGGCCAACCTTCAAGCTTGTCTAGGTCGTCTAGTAGCTCTTGAGCGTACTCAGTGATTTTGATGAACCATTGAGGGATTTCTTTTTGCTCTACAGGCGTATCACAACGCCAGCAACAACCGTCTTCAACCTGCTCGTTTGCAAGAACAGTTTGGTCGTTAGGACACCAGTTAACAGAAGAAGTCTTCTTGTAAACTAAACCTTTCTCGTAAAGCTTAGTGAAGAACTCTTGCTCCCAGCGGTAGTACTCCGGTGTACAAGTTGCGAATTCACGGTTCCAATCGTAACCAAAGCCTAGAAGCTTAAGTTGGTTCTTCATGTATTCGATGTTTTCGTAAGTCCAAGGTGCTGGCGCAGTTTTGTTTTTTACTGCTGCGTTTTCTGCTGGTAGACCGAATGCGTCCCAACCGATTGGTTGCATCACGTTTTTGCCTTGTAGGCGTTGGAAACGAGATACTACATCACCGATAGTGTAGTTGCGCACGTGACCCATGTGCAGTCGACCACTTGGGTATGGGAACATGGATAGACAGTAGAATTTTTCTTTATTTGGGTCTTCACTTACAACAAAGGTTTTGTTGTCATCCCAGTGCTTTTGAACTTTTTGTTCAATATCTTGTGGGTTGTATTGTTCTTGCATCGATGGTATCCGTTATCTTGGAATTTGTGAGTTCGGTTAGAACAGACTTAAATAGATCGTCATAGAATACCTAAAGCTAGGGATCACAACAATAGCCAATCTGTACCCATGCGCCCTTAAGTGACGCAGGTAGGAGAAAGATGGAGGTCAGTTATGCCTAAACGTAAAACAGGTTATGAGGAAATGCTCGAGGATGTGATTGAAACCTTGAAGCACAGTCCGGAAGAAGTTAACAAAGCGATTGAGACGTCGGGCAAAGTGGTGGATGCTGCTAATGACTTGACCAAAGATGAATTGGCTTTAATCAAAGCGTACCTTAAAGCAGACTTAAAAGAGTTTTCAGAGAGTTACGAGGACAGTAAAAGCGGCCCGTTTTACTTAACGATTGCGGACTCGATATGGCAAGGGTTGTTAGAGATTACAGACCGAACTAAAGTTGAGTGGGTTGAGTTGTTCGATGACTTAGAGCATCAAGGGCTATATGAAGCAGGAGAGGTGATAGGCTTAGGCACTTTAGTCTGTGATGAGTGTGGGCACAAGACAACGTATAACCACCCAACTGTAATCATTCCGTGTATTAAATGTGGTCACAAAGGCTTCACTCGTCAGTCATTAAAGCCATAAATGGCGAGTAACGACTGTATAATGCAATGAAGAAAAAAGAGGCTTAGTCGCCTCTTTTTGTCTTTTCTACTTTCAAGCTGTTATCAGCTCTGTTTTCTTCTTAAACCGAAAGTCAGCGCTAAACTTAACCCAACCCAAATATACAATGGCCAAGTACCAACGATTCGATATGGCGTTTGTCCATTGGTTGGGGTGAGCTCTGCGCGCAGTACTGCAGTTTCAAACTGCGGTACTTGCTCAACGATTTTACCCTTGTGATCGGTTACCGCTGTTAATCCGTTGTTAGTCGAGCGGATGAGCGGTTTACCTAATTCTAAGGCACGCATACGGGCGATCTCCATATGCTGAAGAGGACCGATAGAGTGACCAAACCATGCATCGTTCGAAAGCGTTAGAATGAAGTCTGTTTCGTCAGTCACATTTTGACGCACTTGCTCATTAAAGATGATCTCATAGCAAAGCGCTGGTGCCATGTGCATGCCATTCGCAACGATGTTGGGCTGCACAAAAGCCCCACGGCTAAACGACGACATCGGCAAGTTAAAGAATGGCGCTAATGGGCGCAGAATATCCTCAAATGGAACAAACTCACCAAACGGTAATAGGTGATGCTTATGGTAGCGTTCGCTCAAGTCGAAACTGTAGTCACCGTATGGTGTGATGCCAAGGGACAGAATACTGTTGTAGAACTGTCGATCCTCAGCTTGGTTGACGACACCAGTGATGATTGCGCTATTATTCATTTTTGCTGCGCTGTCAATATTGCTCAAAAATGAAGGCACTTCAATTTCAAAAGCAGGAATTGCAGCTTCTGGCCAGACGATAATATCAGCGTCCCAGTTTTCACGAGTGAGATCGGCGTATTTCATGATGGTTGGCCAACGTTGGCTTGGCAGCCACTTAAGGTTTTGGTCAACGTTACCTTGAATCAGCGCGAGCTTAGTCGTGTCTTCTGGCCGAGGTGTTACCCAATCGTAGTTTCGAATCCCAAAGCCTGTGCTGAGTAATACCGCAGGAATAATCACCATCAGCCACTGTTTATGAACCCAAGCATAGGCTAATGCCCCCGCACTAATAAGGATAAACAGAGTGAGCAGTTCCACGCCACCGATAGGCGCAAAGCTTGCTAGTGGAGCATCAATCTGGCTGTAGCCTAGCCATAGCCACGGGAAGCCGGTCATCACCCAACCACGCAACCAATCACTGATTAGCCATAAAGCGGGCGCAGCGAGAAGCGCTTTTGTGAGTGTGAATTGAGGAAATAGCTTGTTGTTAAGCCAAGCAAATAAGCCTGAATAAACAGCCAAGTAGGCGACAAGCAAGCCCATTAAAAATAAATTGGCAATCAGTGGCATGCCACCAAAGCCGGAGATACTGACGTACACCCAGCTAACGCCAGTTGCAAATTGACCCAACCCCCAAGCATAGCCAATCCACAGTGCACGTTTCGGAGTTTGGTTAGCAAGAAGAATCAGTAGAATAGCTGGGCTAAGAATGGCAACAGGCCACAACTGGTAAGGTGCAAAAGCGAGCGTAGTAGAGGCGCCAACAAAAGCGGCCACTAAGGGCCGCTTGAGGCGATGAAAGAGTTCATTCATCATTATAATTTTCTGAGATTCCCAATGGGTATCGCGTTACTCTTGAGTGGCTTCAACCAGGGTTTCTTCGTCTGGGATCGTCACTTGGAGTTGAATGACACGACGGTTATCGGCAGCGGTGACTTTGAAGTTGTAACCTTCAATTTCAACCAGTTCACCACGAGAAGGTAAGTGACCAAAGGCAGTCATGACCATGCCACCAACGGTATCTACTTCCTCATCGCTGAAGTTAGTTCCAAATGTCTCATTAAACTCTTCGATGGTTGTCAGCGCTCTGACAGCAAACGTATGCTTGCTAAGCTTACGAATGTCTGTCTCTTCGCTTTCATCGAATTCATCTTCGATATCCCCGACGATTTCTTCAAGGATATCTTCAATGGTCACAAGACCAGAAACACCACCGAATTCATCGACAACAATGGCCATATGATAACGTTCTTCACGGAACTCTTTCAGCAGTCGATCAACGCGTTTACTTTCCGGTACCACAACGGCTGGTCGAATAACTTCTTCGATATCAAATGGATTACTGCCTGAGCCTAAGTATTTAAGTAAGTCCTTCGCAAGAAGAATGCCTTCCACATGGTCTTTATCTTCGCTGATCACAGGGTAGCGAGAGTGTTGAGCATCGGTAATCAAGGCAACCAAGGTATCAAGGTCGTGAGTACGCTCAACCGTAACCATTTGCGAACGCGGGATCATAATGTCACGCACGCGCATTTCGGAGATTTCCATAACACCTTCAAGCATATCGCGGGTGTCATGGTCAATCAGGTCATTGACTTCAGAGTCACGGATAACATCCACAAGCTCTTGGCGATCTTTTGGTTCGCCCTGAAATAATTGACCTAGACGCTCAAAGAAGGACTTTCTACTCGGACCTTCTGCCTTTTCTTTCTTATCTTCGTTAGAAGAGGGAGAATTATCTTCGTTCATTGTTTCTCAATTAAGTAACGCTATCAGAAGTGTGATAGCACACATAGAGAGGCGAACACGAGAATCATTTTGGTGGTTCGCCTTTCCCTGCTGAATAGCCAATGGCTACTCTTTTTCAGCAATGTAAGGGTCTTCATAGCCCATACCTTGCATGATTTCGGTTTCGAGGGACTCCATCTCTTCGGCTTCGTCATCCTCAATATGATCATAACCTAGCAGATGCAAGCTGCCATGTACAACCATATGCGCCCAATGTGCTAACAGAGGCTTGTTCTGTTCAATTGCCTCTTTTTCAACGACTTGGCGGCAAATAATTAAGTCGCCAAGTAAATCTATTTCCATACCTGGAGGGGCTTCAAATGGAAAAGACAACACATTGGTCGGTTTATCTTTACCACGATACTCATGGTTAAGCGTGTGACTTTCTTGTTCATCCACAATGCGAATGGTGACTTCGGCTTGTGGCTGGAAGAGAGGAATCGTTTTATCTAGCCACAATTGGAAATCTTGCTGCGAAGGCAGCCCTTCTTCATTTTCGACTGCCAGTTGCAGATCAAGTTCAATCGCCATGATTATTCCTTAGTGGAAGCAACTTGTGCATTCAGTTCAGCTTTTGCTGCTTCTAGTAACTTCGCATCGCGTTCTTCACGACGACGCTTCTCGAACTCTTTACGCTCTTTCTGGTCTTGTGCTTCCCACTTCTCATACGCGTTAACGATACGAGCAACCACTGGGTGACGTACAACGTCGTCTGCTAAAAAGAAGTTAAAGCTGATGTCGTCGACTTCGCTTAGTACTTCAATAGCATGACGAAGACCTGATTTTGCACCACGAGGTAAGTCGATTTGCGTGACGTCACCAGTGATAACTGCGCGAGAGTTAAAACCAATACGTGTTAGGAACATCTTCATCTGCTCAACCGTGGTGTTCTGACTCTCATCAAGAATGATGAAAGCGTCGTTTAGAGTACGACCACGCATGTAAGCAAGAGGGGCTACCTCAATCACGTTACGTTCAATCAGCTTCTCTACGCGCTCAAAGCCCAACATTTCAAATAGGGCATCGTATAGCGGACGTAGGTATGGGTCGACTTTCTGGCTTAAGTCACCAGGTAGGAAGCCCAGTTTCTCACCGGCTTCAACCGCAGGGCGCGTCAATAGAATACGACGGATCTCTTGGCGCTCTAGTGCATCAACTGCTGCTGCAACAGCAAGATAAGTTTTACCTGTACCAGCTGGGCCAATACCAAAAGAAATATCATGCGTGACCATATTAACCAAGTACTGTGCTTGGTTTGGCGTACGTGGTTTGATCACACCTTTCTTGGTTTTGACGAAGACTTCTTTACCATGCTCGATATTAGACTCAGTATTCTGCTCAAGAACACCAGACTCTTTAATTGCTAGATGGATCTGTTCAGGCTCAATGTCTGGGATCTCACCTCGTACAGGCGCGGTATCAACATACAGAGTTTTCAGGATATCCAGCGCAGCTGATGCGGTATGAGGTTTACCGACAATTGTAAAATGGTCACTACGGTGGTTAATTTCAACGCCTAGACGACGTTCTAAATGCTTGATGTTGTCATCGAATGGACCGCACAGGCTAGCAAGTCGGCGGTTGTCGGAAGGTTCTAGGTTAATTTCTAGAGTTACGATTTTATTACTCAATGTTGCCTCTCATTTTTTGCCACTTAGTGAGAGCCTGATAACGACCAGGCTCTCCATGGCTATTTATACGAGCTTATGGCGTAAAAGTAGCTACACCCAGCTCATCTTCGCGACGTGTTTTCGCCATCATCTGCGTTGGGGAAATCACACTACGAAGATCCATGTCTTTTTCAGTACGTACTAGCTCACCACGCAGTGAGTTCGCAAATACGTCTACGATCTTCACATCAACGAACTGACCAATTAGGTCTGCACTACCTTCAAAGTTTACTACACGGTTGTTTTCTGTACGAGCGCGCAGTTCCATTAGGTTTTTCTTCGAAGGACCTTCAACTAGAACACGTTGTTCTGTGCCAAGCATTAAGCGAGAGTAACGCATCGCTTGAGCATTGATAGTTTGCTGTAGTTCGTAAAGGCGCTCTTTCTTCACTTGTTCTGATACATCACAAGGGTAATCCGCTGCTGGCGTACCTGGACGTGGAGAGAAGATGAAGCTGAAGCTCATGTCAAAGTCTACATCTTTGATTAGCTTCATGGTGTCTTGGAAGTCTTTGTCTGTCTCACCAGGGAAACCAACAATAAAGTCTGAACTGATTTGAATATCAGGACGAGCTTTACGCAGTTTACGGATGATCGACTTGTACTCGATAGCGGTGTGAGGGCGTTTCATCATAGTTAGGATACGGTCACTACCACTTTGCACAGGTAAGTGCAGGAAGCTCACAAGCTCTGGCGTATCTTCGTAAACCGCGATGATGTCGTCAGTGAATTCTAGCGGGTGGCTCGTTGTGAAACGAATACGGTCGATACCATCGATAGACGCAACCAAACGAAGCAGTTCTGCAAATGAACAGATTTCACCGTCGTGTGTTGGACCGCGGTACGCGTTTACGTTTTGACCCAGTAGGTTTACTTCACGTACGCCTTGTTCAGCAAGCTGTGCGATTTCGAACAGCACATCATCCATTGGACGGCTTACTTCTTCACCACGAGTGTACGGTACGACACAGTAAGTACAGTACTTCGAGCAGCCTTCCATAATAGAAACGAATGCTGTCGCGCCTTCCGCACGAGGCTCTGGTAGGCGGTCGAACTTTTCGATCTCTGGGAACGAAATGTCCATAACTGGTGCGTCATCCGACTGAGATTGTTTGATCATCTCAGGTAGGCGGTGCAGAGTTTGTGGGCCAAAAATAACGTCGACGTATGGTGCACGTTCACGAATATGGTCACCTTCTTGCGTTGCTACACAACCACCTACACCGATAACTACGCCAGGCTTTTTATCTTTTAGTGTTTTCCAGCGACCAAGCTGGTGGAAAACTTTCTCTTGCGCTTTTTCACGGATCGAACAGGTGTTAAGTAGAAGTACGTCTGCTTCCTCTGGCTCTTCCGTCAGCTCGTAGCCGTTTGCAGCATTAAGCAGGTCGGCCATTTTTGATGAATCGTATTCGTTCATCTGGCAGCCCCAGGTTTTAATTAGCAGTTTCTTACTCATCTCACTTTCGCTCGTTCAGTTGTACTTAAATTGGAGAGCTATTGCTCAAATTATAGCCGCCATCACGGCGGTAAGCGGCGTATTGTACTGCTTTAAAAAGCACCTGACTAGTGATCTGGCTAATTCTCTGCAAAGCCTGATGAAATCTAGTTTTTCGCCCTATGCAGAACAAGGTTTTTTGTTAAACAATTTTGTAAAAATAGCCATGGAAAGTACAATAAAAAACGCCAATTAATCAGCACGATGAAGAGTAAAAAATGAACAAGTATGACATCGCCGTGATCGGTGGCGGTATGGTTGGGGCAGCCGTCGCTGTTGGATTTGCCAAGCAGGGCAGAAGCGTTGTCTTGGTTGAAGGTGCAAAACCCAAAGCTTTTGATGCCGCTCAGGTGATGGATATTCGCGTATCTGCGATTTCGCACCAGTCGGTGGAGTTACTTGATTCACTCGGCGCATGGTCAGAAATTAAAAGTATGCGAGTTTGCCCTTATCGGCGTTTAGAAACTTGGGAGCACCCGGAGTGCCGTACTCGTTTTCACTCTGATGAACTGTCATTGGAGCAGCTAGGTTATATCGTTGAAAACCGCCTAATCCAATTAGGTCTTTGGCAAGTCTTCTCTCAGTATGACAATCTAACCGTGATGTGTCCCGAGCGATTAAAAGACATTGAGTTTGCAGATGTAAACCTTGTGACACTAGAAAGTGGGGTGCAGTTTGAAGCTAACTGGGTAATTGGTGCTGATGGTGCAAACTCTAAAGTTCGTCAATTGGCTGGAATTGGTGTGACTGCGTGGGATTACCGACAACACTGCATGTTGATTAACGTGAAAACAGAATTGCCACAGCAAGATATCACTTGGCAACAATTTACTCCTTCAGGCCCGCGTTCATTTTTACCTTTGTGCTCTTTGACTAATGAAGACGGTCAAGAAGTAGGCCAAGGTTCGTTGGTTTGGTATGACTCGCCAAAACGCATTAAACAACTGTGTGCGATGGGTAAGCCTCAACTAAGGGAAGAAATCTTACGTCATTTCCCGGCTGAATTGGGCGATATTGAAGTTTTACAGTTTGGCTCATTTCCACTCACTCGTCGTCATGCGCAAAGCTACTCAAGCAAAAATTGCGTATTAGTGGGTGACTCTGCTCATACGATCAATCCGCTTGCAGGGCAAGGGGTAAACTTAGGCTTCAAAGATGTAGACGTTCTCCTTTCGGTAACAGAACACAAAGAACAGCTGGAAGATGCCTTACTCGCGAAATACGAACGTGCACGTCGACCTGACAACTTACTCATGCAGACTGGCATGGACTTTTTCTATAAAAGTTTTAGCAACGATCTTGGGCCATTGAAGTTTGTACGTAATGCTGCATTGAAGTTTGCTGAAAACTCAGGACCGATCAAGGCTCAAGTACTGAAATACGCTTTAGGTATGTAGTAAGTTACTCAATCCACAGATAGAAAAAAAGCGAGCCATGAGCTCGCTTTTTTAATTCGGCAAATCTAATGATTTCCCGAGTCCAGAACCAAAAAAAGAAAAAACCCAGCAAAATCATGCTGGGTTTTCCTATAATGGTGCGGAAGGAGAGACTTGAACTCTCACACCTTGCGGCGCCAGAACCTAAATCTGGTGCGTCTACCAATTCCGCCACTTCCGCAACTTATTCAGTAGTTATCAAGGTAATTGGTAAAACCTCAACAACGTTGTGTAATGGCAGGGCTACCTGGATTCGAACCAGGGAATGGCGGCATCAAAAGCCGCTGCCTTACCGCTTGGCGATAGCCCTACAGTGTAAATAGCCAAAGACTACTTAACCTCTCTTATCGAGAGGAAGAGTGGTGCGGAAGGAGAGACTTGAACTCTCACACCTTACGGCGCCAGAACCTAAATCTGGTGCGTCTACCAATTCCGCCACTTCCGCGTACTCTGATAGTGTAGATTAATTTAAGATGGTGCGGAAGGAGAGACTTGAACTCTCACACCTTGCGGCGCCAGAACCTAAATCTGGTGCGTCTACCAATTCCGCCACTTCCGCATCTTAAATCTACGTGACTGATAGCTTATGCTAGCAATCCAATCAATGGTGGCTACGACGGGATTCGAACCTGTGACCCCATCATTATGAGTGATGTGCTCTAACCAGCTGAGCTACGTAGCCATTTTAAAACTTCGACCAAGAATGGTGCGGAAGGAGAGACTTGAACTCTCACACCTTGCGGCGCCAGAACCTAAATCTGGTGCGTCTACCAATTCCGCCACTTCCGCAACTTGATCTGTAGATATCAAGATAATTGGTAAAATCTCAATATCGTTGTATATGGCAGGGCTACCTGGATTCGAACCAGGGAATGGCGGCATCAAAAGCCGCTGCCTTACCGCTTGGCGATAGCCCTACATTGCTCTAATAAAAGAGACTTAAATAATGGTGCGGAAGGAGAGACTTGAACTCTCACACCTTGCGGCGCCAGAACCTAAATCTGGTGCGTCTACCAATTCCGCCACTTCCGCAACTTATTCTGTAGTTATCAAGGTAATTGGTAAAAACCTAAATAACGTTGTTTATGGTGGCTACGACGGGATTCGAACCTGTGACCCCATCATTATGAGTGATGTGCTCTAACCAGCTGAGCTACGTAGCCATTTTAAACTTTTGATCAAGAATGGTGCGGAAGGAGAGACTTGAACTCTCACACCTTGCGGCGCCAGAACCTAAATCTGGTGCGTCTACCAATTCCGCCACTTCCGCAACTTGATCTGTAGATATCAAGATAATTGGTAAAATCTCAATATCATTGTATATGGCAGGGCTACCTGGATTCGAACCAGGGAATGGCGGCATCAAAAGCCGCTGCCTTACCGCTTGGCGATAGCCCTACATTGCTCTAATAAAAGAGACTTAAATAATGGTGCGGAAGGAGAGACTTGAACTCTCACACCTTGCGGCGCCAGAACCTAAATCTGGTGCGTCTACCAATTCCGCCACTTCCGCAACTTATTCTGTAGATATTAAGATAATTGGTAAAATCTCAATATCATTGTATGTGGCAGGGCTACCTGGATTCGAACCAGGGAATGGCGGCATCAAAAGCCGCTGCCTTACCGCTTGGCGATAGCCCTACATTGCTCTAATAAAAGAGACTTAAATAATGGTGCGGAAGGAGAGACTTGAACTCTCACACCTTGCGGCGCCAGAACCTAAATCTGGTGCGTCTACCAATTCCGCCACTTCCGCAACTTATTCTGTAGATATTAAGATAATTGGTAAAATCTCAATATCATTGTATGTGGCAGGGCTACCTGGATTCGAACCAGGGAATGGCGGCATCAAAAGCCGCTGCCTTACCGCTTGGCGATAGCCCTACATTGCTCTAATAAAAGAGACTTAAATAATGGTGCGGAAGGAGAGACTTGAACTCTCACACCTTGCGGCGCCAGAACCTAAATCTGGTGCGTCTACCAATTCCGCCACTTCCGCAACTTATTCTGTAGTTATCAAGGTAATTGGTAAAAACCTAAATAACGTTATTCATGGTGGCTACGACGGGATTCGAACCTGTGACCCCATCATTATGAGTGATGTGCTCTAACCAGCTGAGCTACGTAGCCATCTTTTGGAGCGAGACAATATAAACCTTCAAGCTCTCAGTGACAACCCCTTTTATAAAGGAATCTCACTTGAATAATGGCAGGTCTACCTGGATTCGAACCAGGGAATGGCGGCATCAAAAGCCGCTGCCTTACCGCTTGGCGATAGACCTGCAGGCAATAGTCACAATGACTATTTAAAATATGGTGCGGAAGGAGAGACTTGAACTCTCACACCTTGCGGCGCCAGAACCTAAATCTGGTGCGTCTACCAATTCCGCCACTTCCGCATCTATTCCTAATTGCTCTGATAAAAAGAACACTTAGGAATGGTGGCTACGACGGGATTCGAACCTGTGACCCCATCATTATGAGTGATGTGCTCTAACCAGCTGAGCTACGTAGCCAAAACCATATTTTTTGCTCTCAACGCTTTGTTGCCTTGTCGTTGGGAACGGCGCGCATTATGCGAAGTTGAGTGAGATCCGTCAACAGTTTTTTTTAATAAATTTCGGAAAAAACCTCGTTCGCTTCCTTTTTAAACAAAGAGGCGTGTTTATGATCTAAAACTGGAAATAAATTAGCTCGCAGTTAGGTAATTTATTTTTGCTCATTTACTTAAGGTATTAAAAAAGCCAGCTGAGCAGCTGGCTTTTAGTGTAAATGAAGTGTTTAAAATTCATTCATTTAATTAAACATTGAAGCGGAAGTGTACAACATCACCATCTTTTACGATGTAGTCTTTACCTTCTAGACGCCATTTACCTGCGTCTTTTGCGCCATTTTCACCATTGAATTGGATGAAATCGTCGTAACCGACTACTTCTGCACGAATAAAGCCTTTTTCGAAGTCAGTGTGGATCTTACCTGCCGCCTGAGGCGCAGTTGCACCAACAGGGATTGTCCACGCACGTACTTCTTTAACACCTGCCGTGAAGTAGGTGTGTAGAGTTAGTAGCTCGTAACCAGAGCGAATTACACGGTTCAGTCCCGGTTCTTCGATCCCCATATCCGCTAGGAATTCTTCGCGATCTTCATCTTCTAGTTCAGATAGTTCAGATTCGATAGCTGCACATACAGGTACAACGACGTTGTTTTCTTTTTCTGCGAACTCGCGAACCGCATCTAGATATGGGTTATTTTCGAAACCATCTTCGTTTACGTTTGCAATGTACATAGTTGGCTTCAGTGTAAGGAAGTTTAGGTAGCCGATTGCTGCTAACTCTTCTTTAGATAGCTCAACTGTGCGTGCCATGCCGCCTTCAGTTAGTACTGGTAACAGTTTTTCTAGTACTGTTAGTTCAAATTTTGCGTCTTTATCGCCGCCTTTTGCCTTCTTCGCGTTACGTTGAATCGCGCGCTCACAAGAATCAAGGTCAGCCATTGCAAGTTCAAGGTTGATCACTTCGATATCTTCGATAGGTGAAACTTTACCTGAAACATGAACAATGTTTTCGTTTTCAAAACAACGTACAACGTGGCCAATCGCGTCTGTTTCACGGATGTTAGCTAGGAATTTGTTACCTAAACCTTCACCACGTGATGCACCAGCAACAAGACCAGCGATGTCCACGAACTCCATCGTCGTTGGAAGAACTCTCTGTGGGTTAACGATCTTAGCTAGTGCGTCTAGACGTAGATCTGGCACAGGAACCACACCAGTGTTTGGTTCAATGGTACAGAACGGGAAGTTTGCTGCTTCGATACCCGCTTTAGTTAGTGCGTTGAACAGAGTTGATTTACCTACGTTAGGTAGACCAACGATGCCACATTTAAAACCCATGATAGTAACCTTATTCAGCTTTGAACGTGTGGAGGCGATTTTGTGCTTTAGATAGGCCATCCTTAATCAGGATATCTAGACAACGAACAGCCTCATCAGCTGCTGCATCTAAAAGCTCTTGCTCTTTAGCTGGCGCTTTACCTAATACAAAACCCGCCACTTTATCTTTGTGTCCCGGATGACCAATGCCAATGCGAAGACGATAAAAATCTTTGTTATTGCCCAGTTTGCTAATGGTGTCACGCAGACCGTTGTGTCCACCGTGACCCCCACCTTTTTTAAACTTAGCGACACCTGGCGGTAAGTCTAGCTCGTCATGAGCAACCATGATCTCTTCAGGTTTAATTTGATAAAATTTCGCAAGCGCTGCGATCGATTTACCTGATAGATTCATGAAGGTGGTTGGGATAAGCAAACGGAGATCCTGGCCATTGACCATAATGCGTCCTGTTAGACCAAAAAACTTTGGTTCGTTCTTCAGTGTAACGTTGTGAACGCGTGCTAATTCTTCTACAACCCAAGCGCCCGCATTGTGACGAGTTCTGGCGTATTCTGGTCCTGGATTAGCAAGACCAACAAGAAGTTTGATTTGTTGACTCAAGGTTAGGATCTCTCTGGAATCTCAAAAAGCGCAGTATGATAGCACAGAATTCTCACAGTGGGCGACCAAGGGATTTTCTGGTTATCAGTACAAATAAAAAAACACCCCAAAGAGGGGTGCTTTTGAAATCAGTGTAACTGAAATGTTCGTATTAGTTGAACATTGCAGAGATTGACTCTTCGTTGCTGATACGACGAATCGCTTCAGCCAACATGCGAGATAGGCTTAGTGTTGTCACTTTGCCTGTTGCAGCCATCTCTTTAGATAGAGAGATAGAGTCAGTTACGATAACTTGGTCAAGAACTGAGTTCTTGATGTTGTCCGCAGCGTTGCCTGAGAATACAGCGTGAGTAGCGTAAGCGAATACACGCTTAGCACCGCGCTCTTTTAGTGCTTCAGCTGCTTTACATAGTGTGCCACCTGTGTCGATCATGTCATCAACGATCACACAGTCACGACCTTCAACATCACCGATTAGGTTCATTACTTCAGAAACGTTTGCACGTGGACGACGCTTATCTACGATTGCGATGTCGATGTCGCCTAGTGCTTTTGCTGTTGCGCGAGCACGAACAACGCCACCTAGGTCAGGAGATACCACAACAGGGTTATCTAGACCGCGAGCCTGCATATCTTCAAGTAGCACTGGCGTGCCGAAGATGTTGTCTACAGGTACATCGAAGAAGCCTTGAATTTGCTCTGCGTGTAGGTCGATAGTTAGAACGCGGTCAACACCAACGTTAGATAGGAAATCAGCAACAACTTTTGCAGTAATTGGCACACGCGCAGAACGTACACGACGGTCTTGGCGAGCGTAGCCGAAGTAAGGGATAACTGCAGTGATACGGCCTGCTGAAGCACGGCGCATTGCATCAATCATAACAACCAATTCCATTAGGTTGTCGTTAGTCGGTGCACAAGTGGATTGAATGATGAAAACATCGCTACCACGAACATTCTCATTGATTTGAACTGCAACTTCGCCATCAGAAAAGCGAGAAACAGATGCATCACCAAGAGAGATGTAAAGACGATCAGCAATACGTTGGGCTAGTTCAGGTGTTGCGTTACCAGCAAATAGCTTCATATCAGGCACGGTGGAAACCTCGGGTTTGCGTCCAGTTTAAATAGGTCGGTGTGAGGCTGATTGGTATTCAGCCAAAGTCTCTTTTAATGGCGAAATATTGCGCCCTTGAGCGACAAATGCCGAGACTTTATCAGAGAGTTGTGCAAGGATAGTTTCTGCTTCAGATTTGCTCGAAAATTCAGCAAAAACGCAAGATCCTGTCCCCGTCAATCTTGACGGCGCGTATTGTAGCAGCCAAGAAAGTTGCTTATCAACCTCTGGGTAGAGCATTCGTACAATTTTTTCGCAATCGTTTACGCTTGGTGTATTTAAAAGTGTTTCTAGATCTCGTTTTGGGGTGTTTCGCGTTAGATCTGGATGACAAAAAACGTCGACGGTTGCGATAGAAACATTCGGTCTGACGACTAAATACCACTTTTCTTCGGGATAAGCGGGGGAGAGTTTCTCGCCAACACCTTCAGCAAAAGCTGCAAATCCGCGCACAAACACGGGCACGTCTGCGCCCAGTTTTAAACCAATTTCAGCCAGTTCATCGTCAGTTAGATTCAGTTGCCATAAGTAGTTCAGTGCCACTAATGCTGTAGCCGCGTTCGATGAGCCCCCACCAATGCCCCCACCCATAGGTAGCACTTTCTGTAGCTCAATATGTGCGCCAAAAGGGCACTCTGAGTATGCTTGAAGTGCGGTTGCTGCTTTCCAAATTAAATTGTCTTGAAGAGGCACACCTTCTATATCTGGAGAAATCGTAATATCACCAGAATGGTTTGCTTGAATGGTGAGCTCATCGCCGTGATCGACGAATTGGAATAAGGTTTGTAACTCGTGGTAGCCATTTTCTGTGCGACCGTTGATGTATAGAAAGAGATTCAATTTCGCTGGTGATGGCCAGCGGGTTGAAAGTTCGATCATTGGGTGATGTTCCATTTTGTGATCACTAGATTTATTTTGACGTCAGCAGTGGTGAGTTTCAGCTTATTTGGCAGTGGTAGAGACTGCTCATGCCATTGAACATCGCCATACCGTTGATAAGCAATACGCCAATCATTTAAACCAATTTGTTTGTTTAACGCTTGCAGTGTATTGGTTGGGGACAATTGGAATTTGTCGGCATCGGTCGGTAGGCCTAATAGCCAGTCAGGCATGTGTTCAACGGGCATCATTAACCCCGTAAGACGGTAAATTAGCTGATTTGCACTGCGAGAGGAAAGGACCTGATCGTCGTAAGTTTCTACTGTGGCACCTTGTGGGGTGATGGTGAGCTTTAATGCCGTTTGTCCGAGAATCGTAGTTAAACGCAACTGGCTTAGTGCTGAAGAATGTTTCCAGTAGAAATTTAAATTTTGTCTTTGGTCTGGGCCAATATAACCAAGTTTTCCCGTTGCTTGAAAATCTTGGATGGTCTCGAGTCGTTGCTCATGAGCTTGCCATTCAACGCTGGTAACACTTTCAGGAACGGAGGAACAACCAGCGAGCAGTAAGCTCGACAAGAAAAAAAGAATAAAGGAGCGTAACGTCATGTTTGATGGCTTATTAATCAGTTTCGTCGGGAATCGCTCACAACTATAGCATTGAAAAGTCGCAGTTAGGAAAACAAATCCGGCTTACCCTTTCAATAAATGCGTGCTTACAGTAAAATTCTGGACCTATTTTATAACCTATCCCAGAGATACCACGTTAGATGTCCTTGCTTGCTATTGGAATCAATCACAATACAGCGTCTGTCGACTTGCGAGAGAAGGTGGCGTTTGGTCCGGATAAACTCGGCCCTGCACTCGAGCAACTTAGAGAGCACGAAGCGGTTAACGGCAGTGTGATTGTTTCAACCTGTAACCGAACTGAGTTGTACTGCGATGTTAAGCAAGGAGCGCGAAACAAGTTGATCGATTGGCTTGCTCAATTTCATCAAGTGAGCCGCGAAGATTTAATGCCGAGTTTGTATGTGCATGAAGAACAAGCTGCAATAAAGCATTTGATGCGCGTATCGTGCGGCCTTGACTCTCTGGTGTTGGGTGAGCCTCAAATTTTGGGGCAGGTAAAGCAAGCATTTTCTGACTCGCGAGATCATCAAGCCGTCGATGCTTCAATTGATAAACTGTTTCAAAAGACGTTCTCAGTCGCCAAGCGTGTGAGAACAGAAACAGATATCGGCGGTAATGCTGTGTCCGTGGCTTATGCCGCATGTACATTGGCAAAACATATTTTTGAGTCGTTATCTGATTCAACCGTGCTTTTGGTTGGTGCGGGAGAGACGATTGAATTGGTCGCGAAGCATTTAGCGTCCAACGGTTGCACAAAAATGATTGTCGCGAACCGCACTAAAGAGCGTGCGCAAGGCTTAGCGGATCAATTTGGCGCAGAAGTGATCAGTTTGAACGAAATTCCTGAACATTTGGCGAAAGCGGATATCGTGATTAGCTCAACGGCGAGCCCATTGCCTATTATTGGCAAAGGTATGGTCGAAACGGCTCTGAAGCAGCGCCGACATCAACCTATCTTGTTAGTCGATATTGCGGTGCCGCGAGATGTAGAGTCGGAAGTCGGTGAACTGAACGACGCATATTTGTATTCGGTTGATGACTTGCAATCTATCATCGACAGCAACATTGAGCAGCGTAAAGTCGAAGCGATTCAAGCCGAAGCGATTGTTAGTGAAGAAAGCGCTGCGTTTATGACATGGTTGCGTTCACTGCAAGCCGTCGATAGTATTCGCGACTATCGTAAATCAGCCAACGAAATTCGTGAAGAGTTACTGAGCAAAAGTTTGCAATCTTTAGCGGCGGGCGTAGATCCAGAGAAAGTGCTGCGCGAGCTGAGTAATAAACTCACCAACAAACTGATTCACGCTCCAACTCGCGCATTGCAAAGTGCGGCAGAGCAAGGCGAACCAGCAAAATTAACGATTATCCGCCAAACACTTGGCTTGGATGATCTATAACTCACGCTTTTTATTAAGAAAACGACACTATGAAAGCCTCTATTCTGACTAAGCTAGAAACGCTAGTAGAACGTTACGAAGAAGTTCAACATCTTCTTGGTGATCCTGATGTAATTGGAGATCAGGACAAATTCCGTGCTCTATCAAGAGAGTACTCTCAGCTAGAAGAAGTAACCAAGTGCTTCCAAGCTTATCAACAAGCGCAAGAAGATCTTGTCGCCGCTGAAGAGATGGCAAACGAAGACGACGAAGAAATGCGTGAAATGGCGCAAGAAGAAATCAAAGAAGCGAAAGCGACTATTGAGCGTCTTACTGATGAGCTACAGATTCTTCTTCTGCCAAAAGATCCGAACGATGATCGTAACTGTTTCCTAGAAATTCGTGCAGGTGCGGGTGGCGACGAAGCGGGTATCTTCGCGGGTGATCTATTCCGTATGTACAGCAAGTACGCAGAAAAGCGTGGCTGGCGCATCGAAGTGATGTCTTCAAACGAAGCTGAACACGGTGGTTACAAAGAGATGATCGCAAAAGTGAGCGGCGACGGTGCGTACGGCGTACTGAAGTTTGAGTCTGGCGGTCACCGTGTACAGCGTGTTCCTGCAACTGAATCCCAAGGCCGTGTACATACTTCTGCATGTACCGTAGCGGTGATGGCGGAAATCCCAGAAGCGGATCTGCCAGAAATCAAAGCGGCAGACCTGAAAATCGATACGTTCCGTGCATCTGGCGCGGGTGGTCAGCACGTTAACACCACGGATTCTGCAATCCGTATTACTCACTTACCAACGGGTACGGTGGTAGAGTGTCAGGACGAGCGTTCACAGCACAAGAACAAAGCGAAAGCGATGGCGGTTCTTGCTGCTCGTATCGTTCAAGCGGAAGAAGAGCGTCGTGCCGCAGAAGTGTCTGATACACGTCGTAACCTTCTAGGTTCTGGTGACCGTAGTGACCGTATTCGTACATACAACTACCCACAAGGTCGTGTGTCTGATCACCGCATCAACCTGACCATCTACCGTTTGAACGAAGTGATGGAAGGTGACCTGCAGAGCTTGATTGATCCTGTGATTCAAGAGCACCAAGCAGACCAACTTGCGGCGCTCGCAGAGAACGGCTAATCGATGAGCCAAGTTCAATCGATTGAGCAAGCACTGAAAAGTGCGACGGCGAAACTGGCAGAAGGCGGCAAAGAGTCGCCTTCTCTCGATGCAGCTGTACTCCTCTGCCATGTCCTTGGCAAACCACGAACTTATCTACTGACCTGGCCAGAAAAAGCATTAGAAGTGGAGCAAAAATCTCAGTTTGGCGCTCTACTTGAACGACGTTTAGCTGGCGAACCCGTCGCTTATATTATTGGTGAGCGAGAGTTTTGGTCTCTACCGTTCAAAGTTTCTCCCTCTACCTTGATCCCAAGACCGGATACAGAACGTTTGGTCGAAATTGCACTCGATAAGACCTATGAGCAAACAGGACCTATTTTAGATCTTGGAACGGGGACGGGGGCAATTGCTATCGCACTCGCATCTGAAATGCCAAAACGTCAAGTGATGGGCGTAGATCTCAAGCAAGAAGCGAAAGCACTTGCAGAGTACAATGCTGAGCAGCTAAACATCAAAAATGTGACCTTTGCTCAAGGCAGTTGGTTCGAGCCTATTGCAGAGGGTACGAAGTTTGCTTTAATTGTCTCCAATCCGCCGTATATTGATGAAAAAGATCCACATTTATCCCAAGGTGATGTGCGCTTTGAGCCAAAATCTGCATTAGTTGCTAAAGAGAATGGCTTAGCTGATATTCGTCATATCTCGGATCTTGCTCGTCAGTATCTTGAAGTAGGCGGTTGGCTGGCATTCGAACATGGTTATGATCAGGGTGATGCCGTACGTGAGATAATGCGTGGTTTTGGTTACCAACAAGTTGCCACGGAAAAAGATTATGGCGGTAACGACCGAGTAACACTTGGTTGCCTGGCCAGTTAATCATGGAAGTCAGCAAACACTAACTAAAAAGAGAAGAAAAATGTACGTAGCTCTAAAACACATACACTTAGTGACGATTGCGCTCAGCGCGACACTATTATCGATCCGATTCGTGTTAATGATGATGAACTCACCGAAGCGAAATAATCGCTTTTTGAAAGTGTTTCCCCACATCGTTGATACTGCATTGCTAGTGTCAGGTATCGCGCTTATTTTCATTACTGGTTTCATCCCGTTTACTGATGCCGCACCGTGGTTAACAAACAAAATCACCTGCGTACTGGCGTACATTGCACTCGGTTTCTTCTCGTTGAAGCTTGCGAAAAACAACCTACTGAAGATATTTGGCTTTTTCGGCGCATTAGGTTGGTTGGTCATGGCTGCAAACATTGCTGTGTCTAAGAGCCCTACGTTATTTGGATAAGACGTCATGTTAGAGTTTTTTGACGAAGATTTTGACAATATACCGTTGGTGGAAGGGGCGCTTGAGCTAAACAAAGCGATTAACCCAGAAACCAAAGTACATTGGGCGAAACAAGAGTTAGAGCGTCTTTACAAAGATGCAGAAGCCACGCTTGTTCATGAAACAGATGAAGAGCAGAGATTTGATGCATTCCTACGACTGTTTTTCCATGAGTGGGGATTCAAAGGCGACGAGCAGGAATACTTTATTTCGGACAACAGCTTTATCGATAAAGTGTTGGAGCGCCGAAAAGGTATCCCGGTTAGTTTAGGTTCGATTTTATTATATCTAGGTAAAAAGCTGGGTTTCCCGTTGAAGGGAGTCACTTTCCCTACTCAGTTCCTGTTAAAAGTAGACTGGATGCATAAAAAGCCAGACTACATCAACCCATTTAATGGTGAGTATGTAGGTGAAAGGATTCTTCAAGCTTGGCTTATTGGCCAAGAAGGACCGCTAGCTCAGCTAAAGCCAGAACACTTTGAAGAAGCTGACAATCCAACCATTATTGGTCGCTGGTTAGCGTTGATCAAAAGCGCGATGTTACGTGAAGAGCACTACACGCTGGCGTTGCGTTGTACGAACCTTGCGTTAACCTTTGTGCCAGATGACCCATACGAGATTCGTGACCGTGGTTTTATTTTCCAACAGCTAGAGTGCCCTCAAGTGGCGGTGTCAGATTTTCAGTACTTTATTGACCAATGCCCTGACGATCCGGCTTCTGAGCTACTAAAATCACAAGTTAATGTGATGAGTGAAACGCACGTCACACTTCACTAATTTTATCGATGTGCCGAACTGTGGCGTATCGTGGACAGAAAAAGAGAATCAAAATGGAACAGAAAATCGTTAATATCGGCGACATTCAGGTTGCTAACGACAAGCCATTCACCCTATTTGCAGGTATGAACGTTCTTGAGTCTCGTGATCTTGCGATGCAGATCTGTGAGCACTACGTAAAAGTAACGGAAAAACTTGGCATTCCTTACGTATTTAAGGCGTCGTTTGACAAAGCAAACCGCAGTTCTGTTCATTCATACCGTGGCCCAGGCCTTGAAGAAGGTATGAAAATCTTCCAAGAGCTAAAAGACACATTTGGTGTAAAGATCATCACTGACGTTCACACTGAAGCGCAAGCTCAACCTGTCGCTGACGTGGTAGACGTTATTCAGCTTCCTGCATTCCTAGCTCGTCAAACTGACCTTGTTGAAGCTATGGCCAAAACAGGTGCGGTTATCAACGTGAAGAAACCTCAATTTATGAGCCCAGGTCAAGTGGGTAACATCGTTGAGAAGTTCGCGGAATGCGGTAACGACAAGATCATCCTATGTGAGCGCGGCTCTTGCCACGGTTACGATAACCTAGTCGTAGACATGCTTGGCTTTGGTGTGATGAAAAATGCGTCGAAAGGCAGCCCAATCATCTTTGACGTAACGCACTCACTACAGATGCGTGATCCGTCAGGTGCGGCATCTGGCGGTCGTCGTGAGCAGACAGTTGAACTTGCAAAAGCGGGTCTAGCAACAGGCATCGCAGGTCTATTTATCGAGGCGCATCCAAACCCAGACCAAGCACGCTGTGATGGCCCATCTGCACTGCCGCTAGACAAGTTAGAACCGTTCCTAGCGCAAATGAAATCTCTTGATGATCTGATCAAGAGCTTTGCAGATATCGATATCAAGTAAACGCCAGATGACTGGTGATCAAATGCAATAGCCAACCTCGTGTTGGCTATTTTTTTATCAGATGGCGCATCATTCTCAGCTTCTTGCTGTAAAGGCTCTAGGCCGCTGGGAATGTGCATCAGTGACTCCCAATAAGAAAAAAGGTAAATAAATGAAGCAGCGTCTGATTATTAAAACTGCGTTGAGTGCCGCTATTTTGGCCTCGTTAGCTGGGTGTGCTACGCAACCTGCACCAGAATGGAATGCCGATACAACCTATAAATTGACCGTGCTACACACTAACGATCATCACGGTCGTTTTTGGCAAAATCGATACGGCGAGTACGGTATGGCGGCACGTAAAACGTTAATAGATGATTTGCGTGAAGAAATACAAGCAGAGGGGGGCAGTGTGTTACTGCTTTCTGGTGGTGACATCAACACTGGAGTACCTGAGTCTGATTTACAAGATGCCGAGCCAGATTTTAAAGGCATGAGCAAAATTGGTTACGATGCGATGGCGCTAGGTAATCATGAGTTTGATAATCCATTGGATGTGCTTTTCAAGCAGCAAGAGTGGGCAAGTTTTCCGATGTTGTCTGCCAATATTTACGATAAAAATACTGGCAAGCGCCTATTCCAACCGTACGCGATGTTTAACAAACAGGGTATTAAGATTGCAGTAATTGGTCTTACAACCGAAGATACAGCGAAACTTGGCAACCCTGAATTCATTGAACAAATTGACTTCCGTGACCCAAAAGAAGAAGCCAAGAATCTAATTGCTGAGCTGAAAGAAACGGAGTACCCAGACCTTATTTTTGCTGTCACACATATGGGACACTATGAGAATGGCAATAGAGGCATCAATGCACCTGGTGATGTAGCGTTAGCTCGTTATTTGAATGAAGGCGATCTCGACATGATCGTTGGAGGACACTCACAAGAACCTGTGTGCATGGAAGGGCCAAACGTTATCAAAAAGAACTTTAAACCAGGTGATGAATGTCAGCCCGATAAACAAAATGGTACCTTTATTGTTCAGGCACATGAGTGGGGGAAATATGTGGGACGCGCCGATTACGAGTTTCGTAATGGCGAACTCTCGATGGTGAGCTACGATCTGATCCCTGTAAACTTGAAAAAGAAAGTTAAAGTTGATGGTCAGTCGCAACGAGTCTCTATCCAAGAAGAGATTAAACAAGACGAAATGATGCTTGAGTTTCTTCGTCCTTATCAAGAAAAAGGTCAGGGCAAGCTAAACGTGAAGATTGCAGAATCTAACGGTAAGCTTGAGGGTGACCGCAGTGTGGTTCGTTACCAGCAAACAAACTTAGGTCGATTAATTGCAACGGCTCATATGGAACGGGCAAAAGCAGATTTTGCCGTAATGAATTCTGGCGGCGTTCGCGATTCGATTGCAGCAGGTGACATTACCTACAAAGATGTGCTGACTGTTCAGCCATTCGGCAATATGGTCTCTTACGTTGATATGACGGGCAAAGAAGTATTGGATTACCTAAATGTTGTTGCAACTAAGCCTGTCGACTCTGGAGCTTACGCGCAGTTTGCGGGTATTGCGATGAGTATCAATAATGGTGAGGTAACCAATGTGTTCATTGGTAATAAGCAACTTCGCTTAGATGATAATTACCGCTTTACCGTACCAAGCTATAATGCTGCTGGTGGTGATGGTTACCCTAAAATCGACGATCATCCAGGGTATGTAAATACAGGTTTTACCGATGCTGAGGTTTTGAAGGATTATTTAGAAACACACAGCCCTATTGATGTTAATGAGTATGCCCCTTCAGGTGAAATCACGTATTTAGTTGATACGGCGATTGATCAGTAACCCAACAGAGAAAAAGCGATTGACTCAAACTCGCTGATATCATTAACTAAAAGCGCAGATCCAATTCAATCTGCGCTTTTTGTTTTTATGAGGAGAATCTTGATGACTCCGGCCATTAATCTTGCGAAAAAGAAAAAAATTCCACACACGATTCATCAGTATGAGCACGACCCTAGAGCCGATAGCTATGGCTTGGAGGCTGCTGAAGTACTGGGGCAGGATCCGAAAACAGTATTTAAAACCTTGCTGTTCTGCTTGAACGGCGAGCCAAAGAACCTTGCGGTTGCGATTATCCCTGTTGATCAAAAGCTGAACCTAAAACTCGCAGCGAAAGCAGCGAAGGGCAAAAAGGCCGATATGGCTGATCCGGAAATCGCGCAAAAGACCACAGGTTATGTTGTTGGTGGGATTAGCCCACTGGGGCAGAAAAAAGCCTTACCTACTTTTTTGCACGAAAGCGCAGCAGAGCAAGACACCATCTGTGTGAGTGCAGGTAAACGTGGTTTAGAAATCGAGTTAGCCCCGAAAGATTTGCTTGGATTAACTCGTGGTCAGTTTGCACCTCTTTGTTTGTAAACTCATGACAAATAAAAAGGACGCTCATGAGCGTCCTTTTTTGATCTTGCCTGTTAGTGAAGCGTTACTTCTTCAGACTCAATGTACCACCGGTGCGTTTAGCTGGTTTGCTTGGCTTCGCGGCATTTGGGTTCATGTAATGCTGCTTAGGCTTACTCGGTGATTGAGGCTTGTTTGCTGAGTGCTTATTGCTCGATGCATCTGGTTTACGGTGCGATTTTCCATGCTCGCCTTGCGGTCTGCTACGTTCACCTTGTGGTTTCACTTTGTAATGTTCTTTAGCTGGACGTCCGCCTTCATCGTCACGCTGACGACGCTTTTGTTGACCTTTTTTCGAGTTTGGAGCATGACGAAAATCGTCTGCGTTATTTCCGCGGTAGGTACGTGGCTTTTGATTTCGTCGAGATACCGAGTCTTGGTTTTCTTCACGGCTGTCATATAACTTCGCGTCGGTCGCTTTACGAATATTGCGGCCTTTTGAGTCAACACGAGATGCCTCTTCTGTACCCACCGAACCATCGCACATAGCAAGAATCTCAGCGACTTCATCGTCAGTTAAGTAACGCCATTTTCCGTTCGGAATACCGTCAAGAGAGATATTCATGATTCGAACACGACGAAGCTTAAAGACTTCGTAACCTAGTGCTTCACACATACGACGGATTTGGCGGTTAAGTCCTTGAGTGAGAACAATACGGAAAGAGAACTTAGTCTCTTTCGTTACCTTACAAGGTAGAGTGACGGTATCGAGAATCTTAACGCCGCTCGACATCTGTTTGAGAAACTCACCTGTAATCGGTTTGTCCACGCGCACAACGTACTCTTTTTCGTGGCTGTTGCCAGCACGGAGGATTTTGTTGACGATGTCGCCATCGTTGGTCAAAAAAATCAGACCATCAGAGGGTTTATCCAAGCGGCCGATCGGAAAGATACGTTTTTTGTGACCGATAAAATCAACGATGTTTCCAGGTACATCTCGTTCTGTTGTACAGGTGATGCCTGTTGGTTTATTGAGAGCGATATAAATCGGCTTCTCTTTTGCTGCAACTGGCTTACCATCCACACAAACATCATCACCAGGTAGCACTTTTGTTCCCATTTCAGGCTTGTTTCCATTAATGGTGACACGACCTTGTTCAATCAGTCTGTCTGCCTCACGGCGTGAACAAAACCCCGTTTCACTGATGAATTTATTTAATCGTTTAGCGTTGTCTTGTGACATTTTTGTCTCCTAACGTTTCACAACGGCGAATGAAGTTTCCTTCCCGTGAAAGGGAAGGAAGAATAAGGGCGGGCATTCTAGCATTAGGGTGAAATTTAGCCCAACCGTTTTTGGTGACGTTCGCGAGTTTCTAATTTCTTTTCCGCACTTTTTCTAAGTAGAACGTAAACGGCTCCGGTCCCACCGTGAAAGCGTTGCGCACTATGCACGCACTGAACTTCTCTGATTTGTTGTAGCCAGCTGCTAACAAAGCTTTTCATTAGTGCTGGTGGATTTGAGCGTTCTCCTCGGCCGTGGACAATAACGACCGTTCGTATGTCCATTGATAGGCACTGTTTTAAAAACTTTACGACTTCATCACGAGCTTCTTTCAATGTTTTACGATGCAGATCTAGGCGTGCTTGGATTGGATATTTGCCAAGACGAAGCTTGCGATAAACCCCATCTTGTACGCCATCACGTTTAAACTCAACAAAGTCCTCTGGTTTCAGCATTTCTGCGTGATCAAGTGACAGGTATTCTGGGTCATCTTCTGTTAGCCAGATTGCCGCTTCTCTCTTGGCGAGCTGCGCTTCGGTTACTTGGTGTACTTTTTTGTGTTCGGCGGTGTCTTGAGTGATCGGCTTTACATCGCCCATCATCTGTTGGAACAGATCAAAATCGTCATCGTGAGACATAGTAGTAATCTCATTAAGAACAGGGAGGAATAATAGGATTATATCAATGAGTGGTGCATTGAGATCAAATAAAAAACCGGAGTAGGCAAGTAACCGACTCCGGTGCAAAGCGTTTCTAGAGCTAAGCGAGATCTAGTGAGGAGATTTGTCGTTCATGATCTTGTATATGAAGAAACCGCCGTAAAATAACATCAGACCAATTGCCCCAAAGATTACTATCATTGACGATAGACCCACTGCATTACCAAATAGGAGATCAAGCCAAAAGTCCATACGTTTCCTCCAAGATGTTCCCGACAGGCATAAAACTAAATGGCAGTGCCTTGTTGCACACTGATCTGGATCAATTATGTTGCTAAGGTTAATAAACTGTATTTTGTTGTGAGTTATCAGTCACATTTTACGTGCTAGTGTTTAGTTATTCATCAAACGAATTAAGACCTAAGGTTTTTTTGTAAAAAGCACTTGCGTCACAGTTCAGAATCCGTAATATACGCATTCGTTGACGGGGACAAGTCCTCAGTTAAACATCTCGGTGAATAGCGCAGTTTGGTAGCGCATCTGGTTTGGGACCAGAGGGTCGGGGGTTCGAATCCCTCTTCACCGACCATATTGAGAAAAAGGCTCTACAGAAATGTAGAGCCTTTTTCGTATTTGGTGATATTTATTTGGAGCCAGAGGGTCGGGGTCTGGAATGCCAGTCCAATCGAATCCCTACTTCACCGACCACTTTTAGAAAGCCTGCTCAATGAGCAGGCTTTCGTCGTTTTTAGCGCTAGTAATTTTAGACTTCAATAGTATCGAGCCAAATGGGTTCACCTGACGTTAGAATATGGCACTTCACCGACACGTTATTGAGAGGAAGGCTCTACAGAGATGTAGGGCCTTTTCATTTTTTAGAGCGAGTAAATTTATTACTTGATGTCACACGAGATAGTGCTGATAGGGGTTTCAGAAGTTGTGAAGCAAACATAAGCGGTCTTTGGATGGTTTGGACCAACTTTGATGTAACCTGCTTTTAGTTCGTCTTCATCAAACGTGACAGAGTGAGATTTGCTCGAGCTTCCATCAAAGTAAACAGCTTCAAAGCCTTGATTCATCATATGTGCGACGCGATTTCGGGTATGGTTAGTGGAAAAAGTGATGTTCGCACAACGCATCATTGGTTTTTCGGTAATAAGAAACTGGCCACTCTCTTTATCTAGTACCCCGCCTTTTGCTTCCGGGGTTATATCAATAGCTTGAAAATTTTCTACGTTACATGACGGTTTAGCATAAGCAAGCGATGAAGTGAGCATCATACTGCTCACGCATAGGAATAAAGCTTTAAATTTCATATGAGTTATTATGTATCCGCATAGGTTAGAGTCGTTTTAGCAGAGGAGTAAACCATTGTCAGTGATCGTGTTAGCGTGATGCCTTGCTATTCATCATTGATGAGGCCGGCTGCCTTCAAATAAATTTCTAAATATGGCACCTAGCTTGGCGGGTTTTACCGAGTGGTTTTATGTCAAAGCCCCTTTTTTTAAGCAGCTCAATCAGATTATCTTTACCAACTAAATGCAAACTGCCGACAACAACGGTATAGCGACCCGAACGTTGAGGTAGGACACTGCCAGTATCAAGCTTTTTTGCCCAATCTCGATTGCGCTCATATAAGAAAGCCTGATTAAAATCTTCTGTTGCTTGATCGGTTAATGATGCCTCGACCAACATACTACCATCACCGCTCTTCCAGCTTTCTATCAAACACTGAACCAATTCTTCCCCACCGTCATATTCTTCAATTGACGAGAGGAGCATCTCTTTACCACCTTCTGATTGACCTGCTATTAAATCAATTTGGAATTGCACGGACTCCAGTGGAATGACCGGGATTTGTTTTTTATCAGCGAGTCCTATTAAGTGCATGTCGACCCCTTTATCAGAGACATACCCCAGTTTGTTGACTAAAGCGAGTTGGATGGTTAATGCAGCCGTCCATGGTGGAGAATTCAAAAGTTGAGTTTCTGGCAACCCTAAATCTTGTGCTATCTCGACTAAGTGGCGACGTTGAGCCTTGTCTAAAACATCTTTAGAAAGAATGGTTGTTTGTGGGTAAACCAAGCCTTCAGAGTTTCTGACATCTGCTTCGATAATCAACCCAGCGCTTTGGCTTAAGTGCTGAGTAATAGTTTTAGGGAGTGGGTACATCGTTTTATCGCCCACATGGACAGAGCCAATGATCATCAGCTCGGTTTCCCCTTTTTTTGCTAACCAATGTTGCGGCTCTGCATAAGAGGAAAAGGGAGCAAAGGCAACAAGTAGGGATGATATGAGTGTCAAGAGACGAAACATAGAATGGTCCTCAGGTAAGTACCTTTAAACTTTATACGCAAAAATGCTTGAGGTTAAGTGCAATTTCTCTAGTGGGGATATTCGACAAAATCGTCATTTCTAAAAATATTGACGAGTTTTGACGACGAATAAATGAGAGTCACTTCACGAAAGATAAATAGGTCATTCGCTTACTAATGGTTCACAAAATAATTAGGCGTGATCCAAATCTTACAAAATCAGTCGTAACTCATGAATATGAGTGACCTAGATCGCAGCAAACTCGTCAAAACAAGTTGTTCGATTTTGACGTGGCTTGTAACTTCATGAAAGTTAAGTTTTTATGGTTTTTGCTGAGTATCATTTTTTGAACTAGATCACTTCCTATTTCTATTTATTTTACGCTTAGAAATAACTGGTTGTATGTTGAATGCAACTGTTAGGCCCCTCGCATTTGAGGAGCCGCGATTTTTATCATTGTCGTTTTGAACCACTGACTTTTTTGGGGAAGTAAGATGTTTAAACCTAGTCTGATTGCTGTTTCTGTTATCACCACATTAGCAGGTTGCTCTGCTCTGCAAAGCTCTGAGCAACAAGCTGTAAATTCACTGGCTAATAACCTTGATATCCAATATGAAGTGTTGACTAACCACGGTGCAAACGAAGGTCTTGCTTGTCAGGATTTAGGGGCTGAGTGGGCTTCTTGTAACAAGGTGAACATGACGCTAGTTAACCAAGGTGAAGCGGTTAACTCAAAAGATTGGGCTATCTACTTCCACAGCATTCGTCTGATTTTGGATGTAGATAATGATCAGTTCAAAATTTCTCGTGTAACGGGTGACCTACATAAGCTAGAACCAACAGATAAGTTTGATGGCTTCGCTGCGGGTGAGGAGGTTGTTCTTCCATTGGTTGGTGAATACTGGCAACTATTTGAAACTGACTTCATGCCAGGTGCATTCGTTTCTGCTCCAAACGCAGAACCTAAGATGATTGCTTCTCTAAATACTGAAGATGTTGCGTCTTTTGTGACGGGTCTTGAAGGTAACAACCTAAAACGTACACCAGACGACAACAATGTATTTGCAAACGCTGTGTCTCGTTTTGAGAAAAACGAAGGCTTAGCAACACAAGACGTATCAACCACGTTACTACCAACACCGATGCACGTTGAAGCAGGCAAAGGCAAAGTAGATATCGCGGATGGTATTGCGCTGCCTAAAGACGCATTCGATGCGACTCAGTTCGCAGCAATTCAAGATCGTGCAGAAGTGGTAGGTGTGGACGTTCGTGGTGATCTTCCTGTAAGCATCACTGTTGTTCCTGCAGACTTCACTGGTGAATTGGCAAAATCTGGTGCTTACGAGATGAGCATCAAAGGCGATGGTATTGCGATTAAAGCGTTTGACCAAGCAGGTGCTTTCTACGCAGTACAATCTATCTTTGGCCTGGTAGATAGCCAAAATGCTGATTCTCTACCACAACTGTCTATTCAAGATGCACCTCGCTTTGATTACCGTGGTGTGATGGTAGATGTAGCTCGTAACTTCCACTCTAAAGACGCCATTCTTGCAACGCTAGACCAAATGGCAGCGTACAAGATGAACAAACTTCACCTTCACCTAACCGATGATGAAGGCTGGCGTTTGGAAATCCCAGGCCTACCTGAGTTGACAGAGGTTGGCGCTAATCGTTGTTTCGATACACAAGAGAAAAGCTGCGTACTGCCTCAGCTTGGTTCCGGTCCAACGACAGGCAACTTTGGCTCTGGCTACTTCAGTAAAACAGACTACGTGGAAATCTTGAAATACGCGAAAGCGCGTAACATTGAAGTCATTCCCGAAATCGATATGCCAGCACACGCGCGTGCAGCGGTAGTATCAATGGAAGCACGTTACGACCGCCTGATGGAAGAAGGTAAGGAAGCTGAAGCGAACGAATACCGCCTGATGGATCCTCAAGATGCTTCTAATGTCACTACGGTTCAGTTCTACGATAAGCAAAGCTTTATCAACCCGTGTATGGAATCTTCCACTCGCTTCGTAGATAAAGTGATTTCAGAAGTGGCAGCAATGCACGCTGAAGCTGGGGCACCGCTAACGACATGGCACTTTGGTGGTGACGAGGCGAAGAACATCAAGCTAGGTGCTGGTTTCCAAGACGTTAACGCAGAAGACAAAGTAAGCTGGAAAGGCACGATTGACCTTTCGAAACAAGACAAGCCATTCGCGCAATCTCCACAGTGTCAGGCGTTAATCGCAGAAGGCACAGTGAGTGATTTTGCTCACCTACCGAGTCATTTTGCGCAAGAAGTATCAAAATTAGTTGCTGAGAAAGGCATTCCAAACTTCCAAGCATGGCAAGATGGTTTGAAATACAGCGAAGGTGAGAAAGCATTCGCAACAGAAAATACGCGTGTTAACTTCTGGGACGTTCTTTACTGGGGTGGTACATCATCAGTGTACGAGTGGTCTGAGAAAGGTTACGACGTGATCGTTTCTAACCCTGACTATGTGTACATGGACATGCCATACGAAGTTGATCCGAAAGAGCGTGGTTACTACTGGGCAACACGTGCAACCGATACGCGTAAGATGTTTGGCTTTGCACCAGAGAACATGCCTCAGAACGCAGAAACCTCTGTAGACCGCGATGGCAACGGCTTTACTGGTAAAGGTGAAATCGAAGCGAAACCTTTCTACGGTCTATCAGCACAGCTTTGGTCTGAGACAGTACGTAACGATGAGCAATACGAGTACATGGTATTCCCTCGCGTACTCGCAGCCGCTGAGCGTGCATGGCACCGCGCAGTTTGGGAGAACGACTACAAAGTCGGTGTTGAGTACTCGCAAAATTCTAACCTAGTTGATAAAGCATCGCTAAACCAAGACTACAACCGCTTTGCGAACGTGCTTGGCCAACGTGAACTGGCTAAGCTAGAAAAATCTGGTATCGACTACCGCCTTCCAATTCCTGGTGCGAAAGTAGAAAACGGCAAGCTAGCTATGAACGTTCAGTTCCCTGGCGTTGAACTGCAATACTCATTAGACGGTCAAAACTGGCTGACTTACGCAGACAATGCTCGTCCAAGTGTGAAAGGAGAAGTGTTTATCCGCTCTGTATCGGCGACAGGGGAAAGAGCAAGCCGCGTAACTAGCGTGAAATAACCTTAATCTTCTCAGCTAAATTTAAGCAAACCCTCAATGTCATGTTGAGGGTTTCTTTATTTTTATGGGAAATTAAGTGTGACCAATGTCTGATTATTTTTCATTGATAAATAAGTTTTAGCTTGTAATGGTCAGGGTTATTGTGAACTGGATCGACTTAATTTGCTAAATGTCAATAAATTACCTGTTTATGATCACACTTCTATTTTTTGAATCATTATAGAAAAATACGGTAAGTGCCTGTATTTGCCATACTTTTATCAGGGTTGTTGAGCGTCGGTTTGAACAAGATCACTTTTTAAAATGTTTTATTTTCCATCGCGAATTAATTGAAACAATATTGCGATCGCCAAGGAGGCACATTCCAAAGTTTGCGATAAAAGGGAAGAGAAGCCCTTTAAAACCGTCGCATAACGTGAATAAATAAAGGCAGTAATTATGAAAAACATTTTTGCACTGAGTGCTCTTTCTCTCGCTTTCGCTTCTAGCGCTTTTGCTGGTTCTTCTTACGTAACAGGTAACGTTCAATTCCACGATGATGGTCGAATCCATGGTTCGGACGTTACGTCTACACTGGAAGCTGGTCATACTTTTGATAACCAATTCGGTGGCTTTACGGTTTACACCGAGTTTGATGGTATTCAGCTGGGTAAACTGGAAACAGAAAACGGTGGCGCGGGTAACACAACACCAGCAATCACTGTGGGTGGTGAGCAGTCATTTAACATTACCGATCATTTATGGGTTGCAGCGGGTTACCAACACTTGTTCTCTGCTGGCGAGAACGTACAGTACCGTCCATTGGTTAAGATCGGTTACAACTTCGATAACGGTATCTCGCTAAGTAACCGTACTCGTGCGCATATTGATGCGACAGACGCAGATGCGGATACAGATTACCGTATGGATAACCGTATTGGTTACGTGATGAATGAAGATGTGACGCTAAGCTACAACAACGTCTACATGATTGAAGCGGAAACGATGGACCACGAGCTTCGCGCAACGTGGACACGTAAAGGTGTTCAGCCTTACTTTGAGTTCCGTAGCCAAGCACACGGTGCAGAAAACGCAAGTGGTGATAGCCTAGTTAACAATGCGTTTGTATTTGGTGCCTCTTACGGCTTCTAATCTTATATTTGTCCGTTAAGAAAAAGCCCAGCAATTGATTTGCTGGGCTTTCTTATTATTTGTCGTTGCCTTCGTGGTGGCTATATTCGAACACTTGGCCTTTTTCGTTAAAGGCGTAAACAGTGTAGCTGTCTTTTTTATCGCCATACTCCATACCAGGGGAACCCATTGGCATGCCCGGTACCGAGAGCCCTTTTGCGTTACGTGGTGGATTTTCTAAGAATGCTTTAATGTCTTCGGCTGGAATGTGACCTTCGAACACATAGCCGTTGATTTCTGCTGTGTGGCAAGAGTAAAGCTGTTCGTTCTTGATGCCTAGATCGCGTTTTATGGCGTTCATGTCATCGTGCAATTTCTCTTCGACCGTAAATCCGTTCTCTTCCATGTGTTTTGTCCATTCACCACAGCAGCCGCAGTATGGCGATTTGTGGTTAATGACATCAGCTGCCAATACGTTGGCGGATGCGGTCGCAAGCATTGCAAAGGTCAATAATTTCAACTTCATAATAGCCTCAAATATAAGTGGTTATTTTACTGAAAAAAGTCGTAGTCGATTTGCATTACTAACGACAGTAATAGATGACAGCGCCATTGCCGCACCTGCGACAACTGGGCTGAGCAAAAATCCAAATGCAGGATAAAGTACGCCTGCGGCAACAGGGATCCCCAGTGAGTTATAAACGAAGGCTCCAAATAGGTTTTGCTTCATGTTTTTAAGTGTAGCGCGCGACAGTTCAATCGCATGTACCACCGCCATTGGTGACGTGTTAAGGATGGTCATTTGCGAACTTTCAATGGCGACATCGCTGCCGCTACCCATTGCAATACCAAGGTTGGCTAACGCGAGAGCAGGGGCGTCGTTAATGCCATCCCCCACCATTGCCACGACATGGCCTTGGGATTGAAGTTGCTCAATGTGCTGAGCTTTCTCATCTGGCATTACTTGAGCGATTACTTCATCAATACCAAGTTCTTGACCGATAGCGTTGGCTACGTGTTGGTTGTCACCCGTTAGCATTACCGTTTTGATGCCTTGCGATTTTAATGCAGAGAGCGCTTGTTTTGCATCTGATTTGATTGGGTCAGCAATGGCGATCAGGCCGACTAACTCACCATCGAGCGCAACGGCAACCGGAGTCCATGCGTTCTGAGCGCATTCGTCAATTGCATCCTGAAGAGCCTCTGTTGCAACGTTTTCCGCTTGCATAAATTGAAGCGAGCCAATAAGCAGCGGTTTACCTTGATACGTTGCCAAAATGCCGCGTCCACGAACGTTTTCAAATTTATCGAGAGTCACTTCTTGTGTGTCGTGCTGATTAGCAAAATCGCATACCGCTTTTGCTAGTGGGTGCTCTGACTGACGCTCGGCGGCGTACGCTAACCCCAACAGCTCTTCTTGGCTGGTGGTGTGAGTAAACACTTGCTGCACACTCGGTTTACCTTGGGTAAGCGTGCCTGTTTTATCGAACACAACCGTATCTATTTTACTCGCTAGCTGCAGGGCATCAGCATCTTTGATCAAAATGCCGAGTTCTGCGGCTTTACCCACTCCCACCGTGACAGAAAGTGGGGTTGCTAAGCCTAGAGCACAAGGGCAGGCGATGATAAGTACGGTTGTGGTGACCACCAGCATATAGCTCGCTTTTGGCTCTGGGCCAACGGCAAACCAAACAAGCGCTGCCAGTATTGCTATGCCTACAACGACAGGGACAAACACCGATGAAATCTGGTCTGCCAGTTTCGCGATGGCAGGCTTACTGCTTTGCGCTGTGCGCACCATGCGGATGATACGAGCCAGCATGGTATTTGCGCCAATGCCCGTTGCCTCAATGACTAATCCACCATCGGTATTTAATGTCCCGGCAGACACTTGAGCCTCTTGCGCTTTTAACACTGGTACTGGTTCACCAGTGAGCATGGACTCATCAATGTATGATTCACCTTGAATCACAACACCATCAACAGGCACTTTCTCGCCTGGTTTGATACGCAGTTTCATGCCTAGAGTGATTTCTTCTACCGCGATTTGTTGATCGCCTTTCTCAGTGATGACGGTCGCTTGTTGAGGCTGTAAGTTCACCAAAGCCTGAAGCGAGCGAGTTGTGTTTGCTTTCGCTTTGGCTTCTATATAGTGACCAAGTGAAATCAAACCAATGATCATCGCGCTGGCTTCGAAGTAAACATGACGAGATGCCATTGGGAACCAATCTGGGAAAATCACCACAAGCATAGAATAGAACCACGCTGCGCCAGTACCGAGCGCAACTAAGGTATCCATCGTGGCGCGCTTGTGAGTGGCTGCTAACCAAGCGTTACTAAAGAGCTGTTTTCCGGCAGTGGCAAGCAGCAGTAAACACACAATACCGATCGCGCCCCAAACCAATTGGTCATTGGTGTTGCGAATCATCATGTTGCCACCAGCAACACCCCAAATCATCAAAGGGGCACCCACAACAAGGCCAGCAATTGCATCCAACTTAAAACGTTTTTGCTGTTGACGTTGTTGCTGCGCTTGCTTTTCTTGCTGTGTCGCGGCGTCTTGTAAAACCTCGCCTTGGTAACCCGCTTGTTTGACAGATTGCAAAATAGATTGATGTAACGAATCTGAGTCTTCAGTCACAAACACCAGTGCGCTTTGTTCTGCGAGGTTTACCTGAGCTTCTTCAACCCCTTGTACATTAGTCAGGGCTTTTTCTACTGATGCGACACAGCTTGCACAGGTCATACCTTGAATCAACATCTGTAGTTGAGCCGTGCCTGCTGGTTGCTCGTCAGGCGCTGCTTGGTCGCCTTTTTCGCTTTGATATGTCTGGTTTTGGCGTTGATCGGGAGTGATTGCCTTGTGCTCTTCAGCAACTGAGTTATCAGTAACAGCGCTATTGTTGGCCGTATAGCCCAAGCTGGCAACTAGCTCAATGACTTGTTGCTCGGAGAGTAGGGTACGAATCTCTAAGTGCGTTGTTGAAGCCTCGAAAGAAATAACGTCTTGATGAGAGTCTAATAAAGACGAGAGTTTTTTCACGCAGCCGCCACAGCTTAAGCCTGAAAGGTTTAACTCGTACTGATTTCCTGCGTGGTAACCAAGAGATTCAATTGATGAGACAAGCTCTTTGAGAGAGGACTCGGTTTTGACCTCGACTTGCGTTGGGGACAATGTGAGGATCTCTACATCGTGATTCGCATGTAAAGCCTTCTCAACTTTTCTCGCACAGCCCATGCAGTTGAGCCCTGATAAAGGTATAACAAACTGATACATAATCTGCACCTCAATAATAGTGATACATTGAGCTTAAACCTTCCTGCAAGGGTAAGGTCAATACCCATTTTTTGCTCTCAACAATTTCGTCAAAATCGCTTGAATCACACAAGTTCACTGCCATTTTACTTGCGAGTGATCTCAAGGTTTTTTCTCTCTGAATATAAAGTTCCGTTAAAACACCTAAAAGATGAATGAAGTCGCGCACGCTTTTGAGATGCTCTCAATGTCAGTTCAGTGTCAAAAAGTGCTTTTAACGTTTTTGATTTTTTATATTTAAATTTAAGTTTTTGATTTTTAATTGATTATATTGTTTTTGATCTTCTCATTTTGAACTTGCTCAGATTGCTGCTGGGAAAGTTTTTTACTGCGAAAAAAGTTTGTCATATTTGCCCCGTCCAAACATTGTTTCAAGTTCCTGCAATGTCCTAGTTAGCGAATTTGAAAATGGAAAAAACTAAAAATATAGGGGTTAAAAATGTCTTACCTAAAGAAAAGCCTACTTGCTACGGCAATCACAGGCATGATGTTCAGTGGTGCAGCTCTTGCTGATGGCGCAAACAGCGATGCTGCGAAAGAGTACCTAACAAAAGATTCTTTCTCTTATGAAGTTTACGGGATCATCGCGATGCAGGCCGCGTACCGCGATTACGATTCTGGCAGCAAAGCAACGGATGACGACCTAGGCGGCATGCAGCTAAACAACGAATCTCGTATCGGTTTCCGTGGTAAAAAACAATTTGCTAACTTCGGTCCTACCTTTATTTGGCAAATCGAAGGTGGTTACGTAGACCCTAGCTTTGGTGGCGAGGGTGCTGGTCTTGGTGAGCGTGACACATTCGTCGGTTTTGAAAGTGCTTCTTGGGGTCAAGTTCGTCTAGGTCGTGTTTTGACACCTATGTACGAGTTGGTTGACTGGCCAGCATCTAACCCAGGTCTAGGCGATGTTTACGACTGGGGTGGTGCAATCGGTGGTGCTAAGTACCAAGATCGTCAATCAAACACCATTCGTTGGGACTCTCCAATGTACGCAGACAAGTTCTCTCTAGACATCGCAGCGGGTGCTGGTGATAAAGCGGGTCTGGGTGCTGGTGATGATTACTGGGGTGGCATCGCGGCTCACTACAAGTTAGGTCCACTACAATTGGATGCTGCTTACGAAGGTAACCGTAACATTGAATCTGAAGGTCAAACTTGGGAAAACAACACGTACCTAGTTGGTGTTCAAGGTTGGTTTGATAACGGTATTTCGTTCTTCGCTCAATACAAATACATGGAAGCGGACGCAAGCAACGGCGTGAACGAGAAGCAAGATGCAATGTCTGCAGGTCTGATGTACACAACAGGTGACTGGCAGTACAAGCTAGGTTACGCAGCGAACTTCGACCTAGAACGTGACGGTAAGACAATTAACGATACAGCAGACGATGTACTATCTGCACAAGTTATGTACTTCGTAGACCCATCTGCAGTGCTTTACGTACGTGCTCGTACTCTAGACTTCGGTGACGGTGCGTCTCAACTAGATAAACCAGCAGAAGCGCGTTGGAAGTCAGCTGACTACGATGAGTTCTCTGTAGGTGTTGAATATTACTTCTAATAAAGAAGCAGCTTAAAGGGCGGAAACGCCCTTTTTGTCTTGATACTTATTCATATAAGCCATTGAAATGACTGGCCTGTAAGTTTCAGTGGCTTATCTAAATTGGTATAAAGTGAGAAACCATGATGAAAAAAACAACGACACTTCTTGGAATTTGCGCAATCCTTTCTGCGCCTGCCTTCGCTGCTCAGTTGACTCTGCAAAAGGAATTAGTGCCTCGCGTTATTAATGGTGAGTTCGTTTACCCTGAGTGGATCTCTGACAACAACAGTATCGAGCTAAAAGACGGTGAAAACCAGTTAGCGGTGACTGTTGGTCAAATTGTGTTTGAAGATGGAAAGCGCCGTAAGTTTGATTCGCAGCCTCTTTTATTAGAGTTTGATGCAGAAAAAGATGCTGAACTTTCTCTGACTTACAAAACCTTCCGCACCATTGAAGAAGCGAAAGCCTTCGAACTCGATCCGAAAGTGGTACTAAAGGATAAAAACGGAAAAGAAGTGGATTTCTCTATGGTTCAGCTCCGTAAAGGTGGTTTGCAAGGTTTTCGTGATTACGAGCGAGAAGTGGCCGACTACAACAACGCAATGAACAAACAAGCGACTAAGAGCAGCATCGCGCAATCTCCGGCGGTGACGAAAACATTGAAAGAGTCGTTCAATGAACTCAGCCGTGAAGAGCAACAAGAGTTCATGCAATGGGCGATGCGTAACCTGAAGTAATTTCGTCTCGCGCTTAAACAATAAATAAGAGGGCAGTACCTATATTGGTGCTGCCCTGTTTGTATTTCTGGTGTCAAACCGATTGTAGAATTGACTTACGGTGGTAAAATGTCGCCACTTTTATCCTTGACATCACAACGAGAGCCCTCTCGTTGCTCATTACCCCTAAGGAACTCAAATGACGGTTAAAACTCGTTTTGCTCCTAGCCCAACTGGCTATCTACACGTTGGTGGTGCGCGTACTGCACTTTACTCTTGGCTATACGCTAAAAACCAAGGTGGCGAATTCGTTCTACGTATCGAAGATACAGACCTTGAACGTAACTCTCAGGAAGCCGTTGATGCGATTCTAGAAGGCATGGAATGGCTAGGCTTGGAGTGGGATGAAGGTCCTTACTACCAAACTCAACGTTTTGATCGTTACAACGAAATGGTTGATAAGCTGCTGGCAGAAGGCAAAGCTTACAAGTGTTACGCGTCTAAAGAGCTGCTAGATGAAATCCGTGCAGAGCAAGAAGCAAACAAAGAAATGCCTCGTTACGATGCAAACCATCCAAAAATCAAAGCGGCAAACGAAGCGGCAAAAGACGGTGACCCATGTGTTATCCGTTTCCGTAACCCAAAAGAGGGTAGCGTAGTATTCGAAGACCAAATTCGTGGCCGTATCGAAATCCGCAACGATCAAATGGATGACCTAATCATTCGTCGTACTGACGGTTCACCTACTTACAACTTCTGTGTAGTAGTGGATGACTGGGACATGGGTATCACTCACGTTGTTCGTGGTGAAGACCACATCAACAATACGCCTCGTCAAATCAACATCTACGAAGCACTAGGTGCGCCAGTACCAACGTTTGCGCACTGTGCAATGATCTTGGGTGATGACGGTGCGAAACTGTCTAAGCGTCATGGTGCTGTATCGGTCATGCAATATCGCGATATGGGTTACCTGCCTGCGGCACTAAATAACTACTTAGTGCGTCTAGGTTGGTCTCATGGCGACCAAGAAATCTTCTCTCAAGAAGAGATGATCAACCTATTCAGCCTAAATGCAGTATCTAAGTCAGCGTCTGCCTTCAACACGGACAAACTGCAATGGTTGAACAACCATTACATCAAAAACTCAGATCCTGCGTACGTTGCAGAGCACCTACAATGGCACCTAGATCAACAAAAACTAGACGTAACGAATGGTCCTGCTATCACTGACGTGATCAAGCTAGTGGGTGAGCGTTGCAACACGCTGGTTGAGCTAGCTGAGCAAATCCGTTACTTCTACGAAGATTTCTCTGAGTTTGAAGCGGGCGCAGCGAAGAAACACTTACGCGGTGTGGCTAAAGAGCCTTTAGAGCTTGCTCTAGCGAAAGCTGAAGCACTGACCGAGTGGACAACAGCAAACATCAAAGATGGCGTTATCGCTGCAGTCTGTGAAGAGCTAGAAATCGGCATGGGCAAAATCGGTATGCCATTACGTGTTGCTGTAACAGGCGGCGGTCAATCTCCTTCTGTCGATGCAGTAATGGAACTGGTTGGCAAAGAGCGTTGTGTTGCTCGTATTAAGATGGCGCTTGAGTTCATTGCTGAGCGTGAAGCAAACGCATAATTGCTTTGAACTAAAGGTTCTTTTGAATAAATAGTCACAAAGCCGCGGTAAACACCCGCGGCTTTTTTGTATCTGAATCCTAGATAATGAGAAACCTTCTCATATGTCGGTGAAGGATGTGGTATTTAGGACCGTAATTCACCTAGGTATGGATAAGATTTTTTAATCCAAATATCGTTGGCATGAATAAAAAACGAGCGATTATATATCAAATGTCTGATTGATTTTTATCCACCTTCCTTAAAGTTCCATTTTTGTTGTCTCATTTTTAAGAAAAAACTTTGCTTAAGTTGTAGTGTTCCAGAAAATAAAGCAAACGTTTGCGTCGTGATTGTGTGGGGATTTTTTTGCTTAAGATCACATGTTGTTGAGATTTTTGATGACAATAAATTGACAGAATTGGGATTTTTCTCGCGATTTCTTAGCGTTATAGTTCACCCCGTCAGTGATACCGAGATGGCGATATGTATCACTGAACAGGAAATGTACGTAAGTAGCTTCCATAAAAAAAATGCATGTGCATAAAAAGAAGCTGACTAAGTATCTCACTCAAGGAATGAATAAAAAGAATTGAAATACAACGTCAGTCAGACGGCGCATTTCGGCATCTAACAAAAGAACTTCTTTAGAGGAATCAATAATGAAAAAATTAGCAGCGGTAATTTCAGCGTCTCTACTTATGGCTTCAGCAGCACAAGCAGAAGTATACGTTGGTGGTAAGATGGGTAAGTCATGGATGGAAGACGCGTGTGTAGTGGGCCAGGCTTGTGACAAAGACGACTCTACTCTTGGCGCTTTTGTTGGTTACGAAATGAATAAATACTTCGCAGTAGAAGCAGGTTTCGACAACATCGGTGATTTTAACCAAACTTCTTTCGGTGGCCATGTAGAAGCAATCACTCTTGCACCTAAATTCAGCCTACCAATCACTGAAGACATCGCACTTTACGGTAAAGTGGGTGGCGCTTACGTAATGTTTGATGGCAAAGATGATTACTCTTACCTAGGCGCAGCTGGCCTTGAGTTCAACCTAAGCCAAAACGTAACTGCTCGTGCGGAATACCAAACTCTGACTGATATCAGCAACGATGTAACTCGTGCGACAGGTAACACAGCAACACTGGGTGTTTCTTTCAAATTCGGTGGCAACGATGAGCCAGTAATCGTAGAAGAGCCAGTTGTTGTTGAAGAAGTGGTTGTAGAAGAAGTCGTAGAAGAGCCAGTAGTTGTAACGAAAACATTCGAAACTCAAACAATCGGCACTGGTAGCTTCGATCTAAACAGCACAACTCTAAAACCAGAGAGCGCTGCAAAACTTGATAACCTGGTTGCTTTCCTAAACGAGCACCCACAAGCGAACGTTGAAGTTGTAGGTTACACAGATACTTCTGGCCCAGCAGCTTACAACCTAAAAGTTTCTGAGAAACGCGCTGAATCTGTAGCTAACGCACTTGTTGAAAAAGGCATTGATTCATCACGTATTCAAGCGCGTGGCGAAGGTGAAAACAACCCAATCGCTTCAAACGACACTCGTGAAGGTCGTCAGCAAAACCGTCGCGTAGAAATCGTTGTTCCAGAATTTGAATACCAAGTTCAGCAATAAGCTCCTATCCGACCGCAGTATAGAAGACTGAAGCTGAAAGCCCCAAAGAGTTCGCTCTTTGGGGCTTTTTTATTTCTATTTGAAACGGACTGAAAAGTTAAAAACGGTAAACATCACTTGAGGTCAATGCTGTTTAAGCGCCCCATGAACGTTAGGATTTCCAAGTTGTCTTTATGTGCTTCTAGCAACGCTTTTTTGGTTTGCATGTAGGCGGCAAGCTTGCCGTATTTACTAATAGAGCGAACCACCGTTTTGTATTTGTAGTCACCGTCGTCATTGAACTCTCGCCACTTAGCGATGTAACACGTATCTCGGTTATCTGGGTTTTCAAGAGTGGGGTTAGGCTTGTGAACAATTTTTGGCTCAACGCTGTGTGGGAGTCTGGTCATGAGGTAAGGATCCTTCAAAAGACGTCGCCAAAATTTGCCCCACATTTGCCGGCCTAATTCGTTTCTCAGCTTAATGGCTTTTTGTAAGCCTTTCTTTTCTCCAATACGAACAAACCCAACCGAGCGGTGCAGTACCGTGTCCTCGGGGGTATGGATATGAATCTTAAAGGCAGTCTTGCCTTTAGAAATAAAGCGGTGTCCAGTGTTAGTTATTAAATTGCTCTTAGACATAGTGCTAACTAATGATTTTATTAATAGCTAAAAGGGTAAGCAAAACTCATAGATAATTAAAGTAATAAAATACAAAACTGTAAATAGGGCTTGTTGAAATGATTTCAAGGGGAAGAGATCGGATCAGTAAAAGGTTTTATCTCGTTGAGTAAAGGAGCGAGGCGATCATATTGATTACTGAAGAAATTGTTTCACTCGTTACTTGGAAACGCTCTGTGAAGCTCGAAATAGTGGATACAAAAAAGCCTTAGCTCAAGTGGGAGCTAAGGCTATGATATGGCGCCCCCAGTAGGATTCGAACCTACGACCTGTCCCTTAGGAGGGGACTGCGCTATCCAGCTGTGCCATGGGAGCGTAATACCAATAGTTGCAGTTCATTGAACCGTTTTACTGAATGCAAACCTAGCAACTTTGTTTAGGTCTTTATCAGTATCACTTTGAACGACTCACTACGGTCATTGGTATAATCAAATAAGATGCGCTGCCTATGATATTCAAAAGTGAGCATATCTCAAGACTTAATGTTTGCTTTTATAGGATCTTGTTCATTACGTCGCCAATTTGAACACTAGAGGCTAAATTTGGCTGATCAATCGTCAGCTCGGCTTCGTGTTCGTATATACGAGATACCGTCAATGTAATTTCACTTTGCGATACTTTATTTCTTGGTAATCCGTTTTGGTCGATAAATGATGCGGTGTGCCAAAGCTGCAATTTGTCTCCCTCTTTTACGCCATGCATACGGCCGAGATCCATCGTTACTGTATTGCCGAAGACAGCAACGACCTCTGGCAGCGTAATTTTGCAAGACAGCTCTGACTCTAGATCCAGCATTATATTGCGACTAACGCGTAGCATCATCTCGCCATAGGTCGACGCCCAAAAGCGCGCACTGCGAGTATCCACTTGGCTCGTTTTGGCAAATGGCCAACGCGCCACTTCACGGTAGGCTTTGTTGAAGACTTCATGGCCAGTTTTACCATCAAATACTTTCATCTCTAACGCAAACTGACGATTGATGATGTCATCTTGCAGTAGTTGAGATTCGACCGTTGCAGTGAGATCGGTAATGACTCCCCCAATGATGTATTGTGCGCCGTTGTCTTGCGCGATCATTTGAGTACGAGCGGGATAGTTACTGCTAATTGAATAGTCCGTTGTACCCACAGACACAAAGCTGCGAGAGGTTTGATCCAGCTGGCGATTCACCACGCGGCTAAAATCGTCACCCACTTGGTAAATCTGTCCCATCACCGCTTGTTGTGGTGAGGCAACCTCAATATTGCCGACAAGGATCGTCTTTTTGTATTGATCGGTGTGGCAACCCGTTGCCGATGGATAAATATCGACGCGAATTTTCACCTCGACTTTACCTCGACGTTTACGTTCAGACTCGACCAAAATGTAACGGACTTCATGGTTGGTAAACTGGTACTCGTTACGGCTTTCTTCTAGTAACGGCATCAAATTGCTAATACTGCCAATATCTGCGCCCGAAAAATTGACGGCTTTGAACAGCGCGTCTTCCAACGCATGGAGCCTTGCCGTCTCTTCTGAAGAAACGATAGTGGCAACGCCTGTTACTTCATACCAAGATGCCATTACTTTAAAAGGCACAAGCATCACTAAAGTGATTGAAAACAGACTGTTTAATATTTTTTTCATTGATTACAACCGTTCGGGTATAAATATTGCTTTAACAATTTCAGTGAAGTTTGGTGGATTTTTCTTCGTTAGGCAAACAAAGAAAAGCAAAGACTGTTCCAATATTCACTTTCTTAGAAAGGAATTAATCAAGAACGGTATCACCTAAGATTATCTGGAGAATCAAACCATGAAAAAGTGGCTTGTCGCCGCATCGATGATGACGCTTCTGACATCGTGCGCGTACTCACCGATTTACAATGGTAAAGAACCGTACTCGGGAAGCCAGTTCATGCTTATGGATAGTCCACGTCATACGATGGACTTTTTCATTGAAAGTATGACCGAAGACCTGATGGTTTCTAATGTGGCGGTATCTGCGCGGACACCGATTGCGATTACCTCGTTTGTTGATCTACAAAATATGGATGCAACAAACTGGTTAGGCAACTCGGTCTCGGAAGGTTTTATCCATCAGTTCCAGCGCCGAGGGTTTAAAGTGGTTGATTTCAAAACTACGGGCTCTATCCAAGTGACGCAACAGGGCGATTTTGCTTTAAGCCGTGATTGGCAAGATCTGGCGCAAGAGCAACAAATTCAGTATGTACTGACCGGCACGATGCTTCGCCAAGAGGGCGGGGTGCTGGTCAATGCACGTGTGGTCGGTATGCAGAGCCGTGTGGTTGTAGCAACGGCGCAGGGTTTCCTTCCGGCTGACCGTATTGGTCGTGACTTAGATACGTTAAACAGTATCCGTACGCAAGATGGCGTGTTGATTCGCTCAGACCCAACCATTCGTCAGCCGTACACTGTGATTCTGCGTCCATAGGATAGAAGCATGAAGAAGTTATTATTTATTGTTGCCACACTGATATTGGTGGGGTGTCAGCCATTACAACAGATGCGTCAAGATGAAATTTTAGTGGCAGTGGGTTACGCCAGTGTCAGTGAGCAAACAGGCCGCACAGTAGAAGAAAAGCGTGTACGAGCGATGCGTGCATCAAAAATTGATGCGTACCGTGAACTGGCAGAACAAGTGTATGGTATGCGTGTTAGTGGACGTGCAGAACTGCAAGACCAGCGTTTAGGTATTGAGAGCACTACAGGCGCGGTTGATGGTGTGATTCGTGGTGCAGAAGTTGTGCGTAGTTATCTTGTTGAAGACAGTTATGTGACTGAGCTGCGTCTTGATATTCGTAAAATGGATAAGCTACGTGATTACGGAGAAGTTCAACAGGTGCCTGAGAAGCGTCAACAAACCTTGTTCTAATGCACTAAGCGCATTACTTCAGAAGACCAGATAATCTTTCCCGCGGCTGATTGGCGACAATGAGTCGCTTTTTTATCTCTACATTCTAGAGATGGTGTGGGGTAGGAGTGACGTTTAGGCTTTTATATTGGTGCCAAGTGTCGAAATTGTGTGGGTTTTACCACCGGCATTGTAGGTCATGCCCACTTTGCCATGAGTTCGCTGAAGCATGTTATTGAGTTTATTGAAACTCAGCTGTGCGCGACTAAGCGATTCACCATTTACTTTGTTGACTTGTTGACAGTCGAGGACGATCGATTGGATTTGAGCAACAACCTGACTTAGGTGCTCATCTTCAGTAAGTTGATTGACGTGCGGGTGAGAGGCGATTCGCTGATCAGTTGTTCTAAGCTGATCAATGAGTGTCATCTTCTGTTTGGCAATACTCTCAATCTCGGTAGAGACACGCGCAGTTATCGCTTGTGTTTCTTGACGCAAAACAGCAGAAAGTGCCTTAGCATTTTCTAGTTGGAAATTGACGAGATCGACTAATGCTGCCATAAAATACTTACCTTCGGCCTAAGTCAGTTAGCTTTTGCCTTGCAATTCGTTTTCAAACTTAATCATGTTGTCGGCCAATTTTTCAGGATCGACTTTGTATGAACCGTTTGTGATTGCTTCTTTGATTGCCGCCACTTTGGCACTGTCATAGGCCGGAGAAGCTGCCATATCTTTTTGGAGTTTGCTAACGGCTTTGCTTTGCTGGCTGAGTGATACAGCGTCTTGTTGTGCGGGTGCTTTTTTCGATTCAGTCGTGCTGGTAGCATTGGAATCGTTACGCGCAGGTGCACGACTTGTCGTCGTCATCATTTGCCCTGAACGTATATTATCTATACCTGCCATGTTTAACCTTTGCCTTGTATCGTAATACTGGTATCCAGACTATCGACCAGTGCAAAAATAACTTTAGTCATTTTTTGCATTTTTATTGATCAGTTTAAACACGCTACCAGTGGGTGTTAAAAATTAACAGTGATTTCCGCAATGCCAGTCACTATGCCCTCTATTATACGCTGTGACTTATCATTTTTCACTCTTACTTGATCGCCAGCCGCACCATCTTGCAATGCTGTGCCTTGCGTGGTGATTGTCATGCCAGAATTCACCGCTTTAATTGTGACCTTTTCATTCCGGCAAACGACACAGACATCATTACGTTCAACAACATCACCTAGGCGAACGTTGCGTTTTAGCTTTGCGCCAACCACTTGATCGTAGCTAGAAAAGCCATCTTTGCGAAAGCGCTGCAGCTCGATCATGGAAGTGGTGACATCCGACGCGCTGACGATTTCTCCTCTCCCTAGTGTTCGTGTTGCGACGATCATTGGCACTGATACCGAGATCCGTACAGGCACATAGACTTTCCAGTCATCCGGGGGGCATTCCACTAGAACATTGATGTTGCTTCGAGTACTGCTGGTGGAAGAAGCTGACGTATCCAGGGGCACTGGGCAATCCGTTGCTTTTATTCTCGAGTCGATATCTGCCGCATTAACAGATAGCTCGCCACCATCAGGCTGATCAACTGTAGCAAGAATATGTTGTTCTGCTGCCGTTTTTATTTGCTCGATCTGATTATCTGAAGCTGAATGAACAAAAAAGCTAAACATACTGAGCAAAATGCCGATAGACTTAGCGTACTTTGTAATTAGCGCTCTACATATTGTCATAGTCAATGGTGTCGAAGTGAAAGTGAAATACGCCATACTGTCTCCCTGGTATCGTGCTTGCCAGTGGTAGAGTATCATTTAAAAACAAAAAGTTTGAGATGGAGATGAGCATATGACGGGGATTCTTGACTCGGTGAATCAGCGTACGCAACTCGTCGGTCAGAACCGATTGGAATTATTGACCTTTCGACTGATGGGCCGACAGCGCTACGGCATTAACGTATTCAAAGTGAAAGAAGTACTGCAGTGCCCTAAGCTGACTTCAATGCCAAATCTACACCCGCTGGTAAAAGGTATCGCTCATATCCGCGGCCATACCGTGTCCGTTATTGATTTGAGCCTGGCAATTGGTGGCCGCCCAACCACTGATCTGGATAAATGTTTTGTTGTTATCGCAGAATTTAACCGTACGATCCAAGCATTTTTGGTATCATCGGTTGAGCGTATTATCAATATGCATTGGGAAGCGATTTTGCCACCGCCAGACGGTGCGGGTAAAGCGCACTACTTGACCGCAGTGACAAACATCGACAACGAGCTGGTTGAAATCCTTGACGTTGAAAAAATCCTGGCGGAGATTGCGCCGGTTGATGAAACGATGGATTCCGCTATCGGTGAAGAAATCGCGCAAGCAGAACAAGAAAAGCCTATTGTACGCCGTATATTGATTGCTGATGACTCGACTGTCGCGCGTAAACAGGTAGAGCGTGCGATTACATCAATCGGTTTCGAGGTCGTATCTGTCAAAGATGGCAAAGAAGCGTACAATAAGTTGATTGAAATGGCTCAAGAAGGCAATATCTACGATCAAATTTCGTTGGTTATTTCCGATATTGAAATGCCAGAAATGGACGGCTATACCTTAACGGCTGAAATTCGCAGACATGCCGATTTGAAAGACCTTTATGTTATCCTCCATTCTTCATTAAGTGGTGTATTCAACCAGGCTATGGTTGAGCGTGTAGGTGCCAATACCTTCATTGCGAAATTTAACCCAGATGAATTGGGTAACGCGGTTAAATCTGCATTAACACAATAAAAGAGACATTAATGACTGCTATTACAATCAGTGATCAAGAGTATCGTGACTTTAGCCGTTTTCTAGAATCGCAATGTGGCATCGTGTTAGGTGATAGCAAGCAATACCTTGTGCGTAGCCGACTGAGTCCTTTAGTGACGAAGTTTAAGCTCGCATCGTTATCAGATTTGCTACGTGATGTTGTTACAGGGCGCAATCGTGAATTACGAGTGGCCGCTGTGGACGCGATGACGACTAACGAAACCTTGTGGTTTCGAGATACTTATCCGTTCACAGTTTTAGCTGACAAATTATTGCCAGAAGTAGCGGCAAGCAAGCGCCCAATCAAGATCTGGTCTGCAGCCAGTTCATCGGGCCAAGAGCCGTATTCTATTGCAATGACGATTCTGGAAACGCAACAGCGCAAGCCGGGTTTGTTACCAAACGTGTCTATTACAGCAACAGACATTTCAGCAAGTATGCTCGAGATGTGTCGTGCAGGTGTGTATGACAATTTGGCTCTAGGGCGCGGACTTTCACCAGAACGTCGCCGCACCTTCTTTGAGAATGCGGACGGTGGCCGTATGAAAGTCAAAGACAACGTCAAACGTTTGGTGAACTTTCGTCCACAAAACTTGATGGACAGTTATGCACTGATGGGTAAGTTCGACATTATTTTTTGTCGCAACGTGCTGATTTACTTCTCACCGGAAATGAAATCAAAAGTGCTTAACCAAATGGCGAGCAGCTTAAACCCAGGTGGTTATCTGCTGTTAGGGGCATCAGAGTCGCTAACTGGTCTGACTGATAAATTTGAAATGGTGCGCTGTAATCCGGGTATCATTTACAAGCTTAAATAGCGGTATCTCTTCATTGATAAAAAGCCTGACCTCGTGTCAGGCTTTTTTTGTTTGCTGGTTTCCTGCCTTCGAGTGTTTCCACGTTTTCACTTGCTAAATTGAAGCGCGATTTTGCTTTGTTCCCTCATCACGGTGTATCTTTATTAAGTGAACAAAGTGAAACGACATGACATTCCAGTCACTTTGGCTCACTTATTGCTATTCCAATGGGTGATAACTATTAAGTAGATAGAGCGCTTTATGTTTTTGGCATGCTAATTGCTTTTTGGTTATCAATCACGGTCAGTTCTTAATTGTAGAGGCAAACATGGCTATATCTTTTGACAATGCACTAGGCATCCACCAGCACACGGTGGGCGTACGTGAGCGCAATGCTGAGGTGATTTCCACCAACATTGCACAAGCCAACACGCCTGGTTACAAAGCAAGAGGTTTAGACTTTGCGAAGGAATTGCAAGCGGCAACATCTGGGGCAAGCATTGGTCTTAGTCGTACGGATGGTCGGCATATTCCTGCCACTACAACGTTGGTCGGGGACAAGCTATATCGTCTTCCTACGCAACCTGATACGGGTGATGGCAACACGGTTGATTTGGATTTAGAGCGTAACTTGTTTATGCAAAACCAAATCAGACACCAAGCATCACTCGACTTTCTAGGCAGCAAATTCAAGAACTTAACCAAAGCAATCAAAGGGGAATAATTTAGATGAGCTTATTTAACGTTTTCAATGTGACAGGTTCCGCAATGAGCGCTGAATCCGTTCGTCTGAACACTACCTCAAGCAACTTGGCGAACGCCGACAGTGTCAGCAGCTCTGCGAAAGACACTTATAAAGCGCGCCATGCTGTGTTTGGTGCTGAGTTAAGTAACGCCATGCGTGGCGGTGATACGGTGCCAGTGAAAGTGATGGGTATTGTAGAAAGCGATAAACCGCTGAGTGCGGAGTACAACCCAGACCATCCCCTTGCAAACGAAGAAGGCTACATCTACAAGCCGAACGTGAATGTAATGGAAGAAATGGCGAACATGATTTCAGCTTCTCGCGCATACCAAACCAATGTGCAAGTAGCGGATTCTAGTAAACAAATGCTGCTGCGTACGCTGCAGATGGGTCAATAAGGATAAGGAGGTAGCGTATGGCCGGAATTAACAACGTTGGTCAAAGCGGCTTGTCCTATATCGACCAGCTTAAAAGTCTACAAGAGAGTAACAAGAAGACGGAAGAGAGTACGGGTAAGCAGGACCTAAAGCAGGAAGACTTCTTATCATTGCTCACGAAGCAATTGTCTCAACAGGACCCTTTTAAGCCGGTAAGTAATGACCAGATGATTGCGCAAATGGCTTCATTTGCGACCGTTGATGGCATCGGCAAGATGAATACTCAGTTTGAGAGTTTGAACTCGTCAATGACATCAAACCAAGCGTTACAAGCTTCCTCTTTGGTAGGGCGTGACGTATTGGTCCCAGGAGCGGCAGGTGTGAAGCAGGACGACGCGCCAATGGCGGCAATGGTTAAGCTTTCACAATCTATCGATAATCTGTTTGTTCGTGTAGAGGATGAAGCTGGCCAACTGGTTCGTACTTTTGAGGTAGGAGCGAAACCAGCCGGCGACACGCGTGTGCTTTGGGACGGTAAAGATGAAAGCGGAAATCCACTGCCTGCTGGCAAATACAAAGTGAAAGCGTCTGGCTTAGTTGAAGGGGAGTCGCAAGAGTTCCCAGTATCGACATACGCCAACGTAAACAGCGTATTGCTCGGCAAAGGTGACGGAAACGTATTACTCAATCTGGCTGGTTTTGAATCGCCAGTTCGACTTGCAGAAGTTTTGGAAGTCGGCAAAGCGTAGTCATAGCTCGCTAGATTAGGAGATTTTGGAATGTCATATGTATCTTTAAGCGGTTTGTCCGCCGCCCAACTGGATTTGAACACCACCAGTAACAACATTGCGAACGCCAACACATACGGCTTTAAAGAGTCCCGTGCTGAGTTTGCTGATGTTTACTCTAACTCTTTATTTACTAATGCAAAAACCACTCCGGGTGGTGGTGCGCAAGCAAGCCAAGTGGCGCAGCAGTTCCATGAAGGCTCAAGCATTTACACCAACAACCCAATGGATTTGCGTGTTTCGGGTACAGGTTTCTTCGCCGTGGCGAAGGAGCGTCTGACTCCACAACAGAATGAACTGACACGTAATGGTGCATTCCATTTAAATAAAGAAAACTACATGGTGACCGCGAACGATGAGTTCTTATTAGGTTACCAAGTTGATCCAAGCTCTGGTGAGGTTTCTTCATACGAGCCACAACCTATCAATATTCCTGCTGAATTTGGTAAGCCAAAGCAAACAGCAAACATTGAAGTGGGCGTGAACTTGCCAGCTAACGGCGATTTGAAAGATCCGACTCAGTTTGATTTTTCAGACCCAGATACATACAACCGTTCAACCTCTTCGACTATTTATGACTCGATGGGTCAGTCTTACAAGCTAACGACGTACTACTTGAAAGATCAGACTCAGCCAAACACGTGGAACACTTACTACACCGTGACAGATAAAGAAGGTGAAAAGCCTTTAAATGTTGCGGCAGGTGATGCACAAACGCCAACAGGCCATGTGGGTCATACCATGAAGTTCAACAACGATGGTACGTTGGCGAGCTTGAACAATGGTCAGCCAATTACGTCTGTGGCATTAGGCGATCCGGCGACGAACACGACACCAGTCGATATGAATGGTGCCGATCCTGCGCAGACGCTTAACTTCGGTTTAGGCTCGGCAACACAGTTTGCTGCTCCGTTCGAACTGACTAAGTTCGATGAAGACGGTGCAACAACGGGTTTCCTAACCAAAGTTGACTTCGATGAAAACGGCAGCGTAATGGGGACTTACTCAAACGGTGAAAACGTCACATTGGGTCGTGTAGCGCTAGTACGTGTTCCAAACGAGCAAGGTCTGGATAAGAAGGGCGGTACGCAATGGGATTCAACTCAGTTCTCTGGTGACAAGATTTGGGGTGAATCTAACAAAGGCTCTTTTGGCACCATCAACAACGGTATGCTGGAACAGTCAAACATTGATATGACGCAGGAGCTGGTGGACCTGATTTCTGCTCAGCGTAACTTCCAAGCAAACTCACGTTCGCTAGAAGTGCACAACCAGCTACAACAAAATATCCTGCAGATCCGATAATCTGCATCATCAAGTTAAGCGAGCTTTCGCCGCTTGGCTTGATAACATCATGACATTCATCTGATGCTTAGCCTGAAAATACCTCAGTTCAGGTTAAGCATGCTTTGATCTCTGATTTGCCGCCGTTGCCGCCATGTGGATCAAAACCTTGCCCCTTGTTGCAGTTTTCTGCCACTGAAACCCCTCTTAATCTTTTGTTTCTTATTTAAATATTTGATAAATAAGCTCATTTTATGTTGGCATAACTATTGCTTTTACTCCGTGTACAGAGAAGTTTTTGGAGTAATTTATGGATCGCGCACTGTTTCTTGCAATGAGTGGGGCCAAGCAAAATATGCAGGCACTACAATTGCGTGCTAATAACTTGGCTAACGTAAGCACGACAGGGTTTCGTGCGGATTTAGCGCAGGCTCGCTCAATGCAGGCTTATGGTGAAGGCCATCCTTCACGTGTGTTCAGCATGACAGAGCGTCCAGGGCATAACTTTGCTCAAGGTAGCGTGATTACAACAGGGCGAGATCTGGATGTGACGATTGAAGGCAGCGGCTGGATATCGGTACTCGATCATACAGGTAAAGAAGGGTTGACCCGTAACGGTAACCTAAAAGTCGATCAAAATGGCATGCTTACTAACGCAAGTGGCCATTTGGTGCTGGGTGAAAACGATGCGCCGATTACTTTGCCTATCCCTCTCTCTAAAATTGAAATCGGTCGGGATGGCACCATCTCTGTGCTTCCTCAAGGTGCCCCGGCAGAAGAATTCCAAGCAGTTGATCGCATTAAGCTTGTTAAGCCTAATGATCAAAGCTTGTTTAAAGACACCAATGGCTTATTTCGCCATAAAACTCCAAACCAACCTTACGAAGCAGACGCTACTGTTAGCCTCCAGACAGGAGCGATTGAAGGCAGTAACGTGAATGCCGTAGGTGAAATGACCGCATTGATTGACTTACAGCGTCAGTTTGAAATGCAAGTCAAGATGATGAGCACTGCTGAAGAGATGGATAAATCTTCAGATTCACTGCTTCGTATGAGTTAACAGAGTTAGAGGTTCACTATGCATCCAGCACTATGGGTAAGTAAAACAGGTCTAGACGCCCAACAAACCAACATTGCCACGATTTCGAACAACTTGGCGAACGCCTCTACTGTGGGCTACAAAAAGAGCCGTGCGGTATTCGAAGATTTGTTCTATCAGAACATCAACCAGCCTGGCGGCCAATCATCTCAGAACACTGAGCTTCCGAGTGGCTTGATGCTAGGTGCGGGTTCTAAAGTGGTTGCGACGCAAAAAGTGCACACGCATGGTAATGCGCAGACAACGACCAACGCACTGGACATGATGGTTGAAGGCGACGGCTTCTTCCAAGTGACGTTGCCGGATGGCAACATCGGTTACACCCGTAACGGTCAGTTCACGTTAAATGGTGAAGGCACGTTAGTCACGTCGGGTTCTGGCTACCCTGTAGAACCTGAAATTGTGATTCCAGAAGATGCGATTTCTATCACTGTCGGTACGGATGGTGAAGTATCGGTTCGCGTCCGTGGTCAGCAAGACAACCAAGTCGTTGGTCAGCTAACCATTACAGACTTTGTTAACCCAGGAGGCCTAGAGCCAATTGGCCAGAACCTTTACTTACCAACGGGTGCCAGTGGCGATCCACAAGAAGGTGTTCCTGGTTTGGACGGTTTGGGTGAAATCCGTCAATCCATGCTGGAAGCGTCTAACGTGAATGTAACGGAGGAGTTGGTCAACATGATCGAAGCCCAGCGCGTTTACGAAATGAACTCAAAAGTGATCTCGTCAGTCGATAAGATGATGAGCTTCGTTAACCAGCAGTTATAACGGTTAAGAGCAAGAATTGAGGAGCTCACGATGAAACGTATTTGTCTACTTGCTTTGATTGCCACGATGTCGGGTTGTGCCATGTTAGAGCCGATTGAAACGAATGAAGTGACACAAGCAACGACGGTGGTTGACGCGGTAGAAGGCGATAAATCGAAAGAAGAGAGCAGCGGTATCGTGGATACACTGCGTGGCAGAAGCGATCCGGTTGCGGGTGATCCTGCATGGGCTCCTATTCATCCGAAAAAGAAACCTGAGCATTATGCTGCTGCAACAGGTTCACTGTTTAGCGCCGAGCACATTACCGATCTTTACGACGATTCCAAGCCACGTGGTATTGGCGACATTATTACCGTGACACTGGATGAGACTACCAGCGCCACGAAAAGCGCCAATGCCGATTTATCGAAAACCAATGAAGCGCAAATGGACCCGCTTCAAGTGGGCGGAGAAGAGCTGCAAATTGGTGGCAAATACAATTTCTCTTATGACTTAAATAACTCAAACTCATTTGCGGGTGACTCTTCTGCTAAGCAGAGTAACAGCATCAGTGGTTACATTACTGTTGAGGTGATTGAAGTTTTGGCAAATGGCAACCTCGTTATCCGTGGAGAAAAATGGATGACGCTTAATACGGGTGATGAGTACATACGTTTAAGCGGCACTATTCGTCCGGATGACATTAGTTTCGACAATACTATTGCATCAAACCGCGTTTCTAACGCAAGAATTCAGTATTCTGGCACCGGTGTACAACAAGATATGCAAGAGCCGGGTTTCTTGGCACGATTCTTTAATGTAGCGCTATAACACGCCGTGCTGACGGCAATTTGACTGCAAGAGATAAGTAAGCATGAAAAAACTCCTTTTAATACTGATGAGCGTTGCTCTGTTTTCTACCGCTGCCCAAGCTGCACGTATCAAAGACGTCGCGCAAGTGGCTGGTGTACGAAGCAACCAACTCGTGGGTTATGGTTTGGTTTCAGGCTTACCTGGCACAGGCGAAGCGAACCCGTTTACGGAGCAAAGTTTCGCCGCCATGTTGCAAAACTTCGGCATTCAGATGCCGCCGGGCACAAAGCCGAAAATAAAAAACGTTGCCGCAGTCATGGTAACGGCAGAGTTGCCGCCATTCTCTAAACCAGGTCAGCAAGTAGACGTGACAGTCTCTTCTATCGGTAGTGCCAAAAGTTTGCGTGGTGGTACGCTACTGCAAACGTTCCTCAAAGGTCTCGATGGTCAAGTTTACGCGGTTGCTCAAGGTAACTTAGTGGTGAGCGGCTTCAGTGCTGAAGGTGCTGACGGTTCAAAAATCGTAGGTAACAATCCAACCGTTGGTCTTATCTCTAGTGGTGCGACAGTAGAGCGCGAAATTCCAAACCCATTTGGTCGTGGCGATTACATCACGTTCAACTTGCTTGAGTCAGACTTCACAACGGCTCAACGTATGGCGGATGCGGTAAACAACTTCCTTGGCCCACAAATGGCGAGCGCGGTAGACGCGACGTCGGTACGTGTACGTGCCCCTCGTGATGTCAGCCAGCGTGTGGCGTTCTTATCGGCAATTGAAAACCTAGAGTTTGACCCAGCAGATGGCGCAGCCAAAATCATCGTTAACTCTCGTACCGGTACCATCGTAGTTGGTAAACATGTTCGCCTTAAACCTGCGGCGGTAACCCATGGCGGAATGACGGTCGCAATCAAAGAAAACCTGAATGTTAGCCAACCTAACGGCTTTTCTGGTGGGCAAACCGTTGTCGTGCCAGACTCGGATATCGAAGTTAGCGAAGAGCAGGGCAAGATGTTTAAGTTCGAGCCAGGCTTAACGTTGGATGATTTGGTCCGTGCAGTGAATCAAGTCGGCGCAGCGCCGTCGGATTTGATGGCTATCTTGCAAGCATTGAAACAAGCTGGTGCCATTGAAGGCCAGTTGATCATCATTTAATGGTTAGGAGGTAGGTATAATGAACAATCCTAACGACATTGGTTTTATTCATGACATCAGTTCGCTGGATACCCTGCGTCAAAAAGCAGTGAAGGAAGGTAAAGATGGCGAGCAAGAAGCACTGCGTGCAGCGGCTCGTCAGTTCGAATCTATTTTCACCTCCATGATGTTGAAATCCATGCGAGAAGCCAATGAGGGCTTTGAGTCCAACATGATGAACAGCCAGAACGAGAAGTTCTATCGACAAATGCTGGATGAGCAGATGGCGAGCGAGCTCAGTTCGTCTGGTTCAATGGGCTTGGCCGATATGATTGTCAAGCAATTAACGGCTGGGCAAGGTAACGACAAGAGTGAAACTGCAATGCGTGATGCGGCAAATAATGCCGTGGAATATCGTCGTGTTGACCCGAAAAAAGCGCGTGAGATTGAACAGCGCTTGATTGAATCTGGTCAGCTATCTCGACCAAGCAATGAACCAACTCGATTCGATTCGCCAGAATCTTTTGTTAACTCGATGAAGCCATACGCGGAGAAAGCCGCGAAAGCCCTAGGTGTCGAGCCATCTCTGCTACTTGCGCAAGCGGCTTTGGAAACCGGGTGGGGACAAAAGGTAGTGAAGAACGCGCGTGGCAGCAGCAACAACTTATTTAACATCAAAGCAGATCGAAGTTGGCAGGGTGACAAAGTGACGACTCAAACGCTAGAGTTCCACGATAATACGCCAGTGAAAGAGACGGCAGCGTTTCGCGCCTACTCAAATTACGAAGACAGCTTTAATGACTTTGTGCGCTTTTTAAATGACAACCCACGTTACGAGACGGCATTGCAACAGCGAGGGAATTCAGAGTCCTTCATTCGCGGCATCCACAGCGCGGGTTACGCGACTGATCCGAATTACGCAGACAAAGTCCTGCAGGTGAAGCAGAAAATCGAAAGTATGTAATTTACTCTTCGCCAGTTCATGTTGTTTTCGAAGGCTTGCCACTGTGCAAGCCTTTACTTTTTCTGAACATTCACACCTCTATTTTATTTGGCACACCTTTTGCTTTGATGTGTCTAGGTGATCGGTTTTGCCGATTTTATTTCGTTTTTGGGGGCATGTATGGCGTCAGATCTTCTGAATGTAGGTACTCAAAGTGTGCTTACTGCTCAGAGACAATTAAACACCACTGGTCATAACATTTCTAATGTTAATACAGAGGGTTATAGCCGCCAGTCTGTTATCCAAGGTACGAATGATCCGCGCATGTTTGGTGGTTCTACCTACGGCATGGGGGTGCATGTGGAAAATGTTCGCCGCTCGTGGGATCAGTTTGCCGTGAATGAACTGAACTTGTCGTCAACCAACAATGCCAACAAAACGGATACCCAAGACAATCTTGATATGCTCTCTAGCATGTTGAGCTCAGTTGCATCGAAGAAAATTCCAGAGAACTTGAACGAGTGGTTCGATGCGGTCAAAACCATGGCAGATACCCCGAACGATTTGGGGGCACGGAAAGTGGTATTGGAAAAGGCGAAAATCTTCTCTGATACATTAAATGACTTCCATGAAACCGTGCGATTGCAATCTGATGTGACCAATAAAAAATTGGATATGGGCATTGAACGCGTGAACCAACTTGCCTTGGAAATCCGCGATGTGCATCGGTTAATGATGCGCACACCCGGTCCACATAATGATTTGATGGACCAGCATGAAAAGCTGGTTACTGAGTTATCTGAGTACACCAAAGTTACCGTAACCCCACGCAAAAATGCGGAAGGGTTTAATGTTCACATTGGCAATGGACACACGCTAGTTTCTGGCACGGAAGCAAGCCAGCTCAAAATGATTGACGGCTATCCTGATGTTCACCAAAGACGATTAGCGATGGTGGAAGGAGATGGCATTAAAGCGATCAAGTCTGACGACATGGATGGCAAAATCGGTGCCTTGCTTGAAATGCGCGACAAACACATTCCACAACTTCAGGATGAAATGGGCCGTTTAGCGACGGGCTTTTCCTACAAAATTAATCAGCTGCAATCTCAAGGTCTGGATCTTAACGGTAAGATAGGTAAAGACGTATTTACCGACGTGAACTCTGAGCTGGTGGCAAAATCTCGAGTTTTTGCTGCGCCTGACTCTCAGGCTGATGTTGCGGTTTACATTGATGATATCTCAGCGATCAAAGGTGGTGAATATTCGCTACGTTATGATGGCGACCAGTATAGCGTGACAACACCGAAAGGTGAGCAAATGTCGTTGAACATTGATCAATCAGATTCTTCGTTTGTTCTGGATGGTATGAAAGTGCAAATCGGTGAAGGTCTTGCCGCTGGTGAGCGCGTATTATTGCGCCCAACACGAAGTGGCGCAGCCATCATCAAGATGGAAACCAATGATGCAAAAGCCATTGCAGCGCAAAGTTATGAAGCTTCAACCACTTTTGCTCAAGGTAATGCCAAGTTCAAAATTCGTGAGGCGGGGGATGTCAAAGAGTTTGAGGTTACCGTACAACCAGCCGACGAGAAACATGATAAGCCATGGTTAAAGATCACGGACAACAAAGGCAATTTGCTATCGGACAAATACTCATACCCGCTAGACAAAGATAACCCGATGATTGAAATCTCAGTGCCGAAAAGTCATCCGCTGTATAAAAACGGCGATGCGACTGTATTTGAGCTGAGCGAAGGTGCGCTGATGAATGACAAGTTCACCGCTAACTTGGTGCCTTCGGAAGGTGGTAATGGCAACTTGAGAAAAATGCAGAAGATCCAAACAGATAAGATGATGGACGGAAAATCCAGTACCTTGATTGATGTTTATCATAACCTCAATACCGAAGTCGGATTGAAATCTTCTACAGCAAACCGATTAGCCTCTGTCGCTCGCTTAGAGCATGAGGCGGCACAAGAGCGCGTTGCTTCTATCTCTGGCGTTAACCTCGATGAAGAAGCGGCCAACATGATGAAGTTTCAACAAGCGTACATGGCTTCATCACGTGTGATGCAAGCGGCGAATGATACCTTCAATACCATTTTACAACTGAGGTAAGGAGAAGAGATAAGTGCTAACCCGAATTTCTAGTTTCCATAACTATCAGTCCGTACAAAATGATTTGCGTCGTCAAGAGAATAAGGTTCACCATAACCAAGAGCAACTTGCTTCAGGGAAAAAGTTACTGAAACCTAGCGACGATCCCCTTGCGTCGCATTACATTCAAAATATTAGTCAGCAACAAGAACAGCTACAACAATATCTTAGCTCGATAGTGTTGGTGCGTAATCGTCTAGAAAACCACGAAGTTAATATCGCCAATGCAGAGAACTTTGCCGACGAGTCGAAGCGCTTAACGATGGAGATGATTAACGGTGCGTTTTCTGCGGAAGACCGACAAGCAAAGAAGCGTGAGCTAGAAGAGATTGCGAACAACTTCCTTAACTTAGTGAACTCGCAAGATGAATCTGGTAACTACGTGTTTGCGGGTACTAAGCCAAAAAGCCAACCATTCTATCGCGATAAAGACGGTAGCGTGCAGTACGCTGGAGACGATTACCAGCGCAAAATGAAAGTCTCCAGCATGCTTGAGATGCCAATGAACGATCCTGGCAGCAAGCTGTTTATGGAGATACCAAACCCATTTGGCGACTATCAGCCGAATTACGATCTACAAAACGGTTCTGAGTTGCTATTAAACAGAGCCACTAACGTTGATACGAAGGATGATGCGGCGTATCGCGTGACATTTGTCGATATGAACAACGGCAAATTTGGTTACCAACTAGAGCGTAACGGTAAAGTCGTGGATGCCGATGAGTTTTCTCCAGAAAAAGGCATTGAGTACAAAGGCCTGAAAGTGCACGTAAAAGGTCAAATTACGCCTGGCGATAGCATCGAGATCGAAAAGCGGGCAGAGTTCAGCATTTTCGATACCTTCAAGGATGCAATGGCGTGGTCAGATAAATCGGTGTCGGATACGTCGGCGACCGCCAAATTGCACCAAATGACAGAAGAATTTCACGCTGCTTTTATCCATTTGAATAAAGCGCGTACTGATGCTGGCGCTCGATTGAGCACGCTCGATATCCAAGAGCAAAACCACGAAGACTTTAATTTGTCTCTGGCGAAAGCGAAGAGCAACTTTGAGGATTTGGATTACTCTAAAGCCGTTATCGAGTTCAGTGAAAACTCGCGAGCGTTACAGGCATCGCAACAAGCATTCGGTAAGACCAAAGATCTAACTCTGTTTAACTATATTTAGTCTGACTTAAGACACACTGTCTGATTTTTGATGCCTTATGTGCAAAGCCTTAAGTGCGATAAATCGACGTAAATTAAGAGTCATGCTATGCGGCACGATTTTACCCAAAGCGGCAATGACGCGAGAGGCAAGTCGGGCGGCAACAAAGTAGCGGTCAATATCTATGAAGCAAGATGAGCCTCATTATCCGGAAATGGTTTAGTGATAACGCTAACTTATTGTTTATGTGCTTCTTTTAAAAGCGGTGAAATAAATTTTATAAGTTGGCACACAAATTGTATTGAAAATATCAGAACAGATTTAGAGATTCTAAACCCTGCGTTTAAGGCAGATTTAGCAAGTAATTTTTACGGTCAGTGCTTATCCAAATGAGAGTAAAGCTGGCCGCTTCGCAAAAGCTTGCGAACTCAAAAGGAGAGCAAAATGGCTGTAACAGTTAGTACTAACGTCTCCGCGATGACCGCGCAGCGTTACCTAAACAAAGCGACTGACGAATTAAATACGTCGATGGAGCGCTTATCTTCAGGACATAAGATTAACAGTGCAAAAGATGATGCGGCAGGTCTACAGATCTCCAACCGCTTAACTGCACAGTCTCGTGGTCTAGATGTCGCAATGCGTAACGCGAACGATGGTATCTCGATTGCACAAACCGCTGAAGGTGCGATGAATGAGGCAACATCTGTCATGCAACGTATGCGTGACCTTGCTATTCAATCATCGAACGGTACTAACTCTCCGGCTGAGCGTCAGGCGATCAACGAAGAGTCAATGGCATTGATTGACGAGCTAAACCGTATCGCAGAAACCACGTCATTCGGTGGCCGTCGTCTATTGAACGGCTCATTCGGTGAAGCGGCATTCCAGATTGGTGCGAGCTCAGGTGAAGCAATGATTATGGGGCTAACCAGCATTCGTGCGGACGATACTCGCATGGGCGGTGTGACCTTCTTATCGGAAAACGGTAAAGATAAAGATTGGGGCGTTGACCCAGCTAAATCGGATCTAAAAATCACTTTGCCAGGTATGGGTGAAGACGAAGACGGCAATGTCGATGATCTAGAAATCAACATTAATGCAAAAGCAGGTGACGACATCGAAGAGCTTGCAACGTACATTAATGGTCAGTCTGATATGATCAACGCGTCTGTAAGTGAAGATGGCAAGTTACAAGTTTTTGTTGCACATCCAAACGTTCAGGGTGAAATTTCAATTTCGGGTGGATTGGCGTCTGAGCTTGGTTTGAGCGATGAACCTCTTAGAACATCAGTACAAGATATTGATATGACAACCGTACAAGGTTCTCAAAACGCTATCTCTGTACTGGATTCGGCACTGAAATACGTGGATTCACAACGTGCGGACTTGGGTGCGAAGCAAAACCGTCTGAGTCACAGCATCAACAACTTGGCAAACATCCAAGAAAACGTTGACGCGTCGAACAGCCGAATTAAAGACACGGACTTTGCGAAAGAAACCACGCAAATGACCAAAGCACAAATTTTGCAACAAGCAGGTACATCAATTCTTGCTCAAGCGAAACAGTTGCCAAACTCTGCAATGTCACTATTGCAGTAGTTTACTTAGCCTGTACTCAATACATTCAGACGTGGATGGGAATGCAGGCTTTTGGCAAGCAACTTTACAATAGAATGAGCGGCTCTCTCATCTCTCACCTGCCAATCATTTTCAATGTAAAGTTGCACTCGGTATGCCGGAAATGTGTTCATTTCTCTTGATCTCCACATAGGCTCTGGCGACCAACCTAGCCCCAGTTCTCTCAAAGGAAAAGGGGCTTTTTCTTTTCTAATTCTCACGTCTATCGTCTGCGAACTTACCTTTAATTGTTTCCTTTTGCTGGTTTTCTATACAATTTGGCCCTCTCGGCTCGATTTGTGGAAACTTGAGCACTTTTTCTTACTTTTCTTCAATTTTTTTAGCCAAATCTCGCAATGTTATTTTTTTAAATTTTTTTCTAAAGCTTCTGAATTTGGTGTCGTTAATAGGGGTAACTTTGAGAGAACTACTTGGTTTTCCGAGACGTCGGAAACCGCTATACCGGAAAATCAATTGGAGAAATCACCATGGCAGTGAATGTAAACACTAACGTATCAGCGATGACCGCCCAGCGTTACCTAAACAACGCAAACTCAGCTCAACAAACTTCTATGGAGCGTTTGTCTTCGGGGTTCAAAATCAACAGCGCAAAAGATGACGCTGCGGGTCTACAAATTTCGAACCGTTTGAACGTACAAAGCCGTGGTTTGGATGTGGCGGTTCGCAACGCGAACGACGGTATCTCAATTGCACAAACCGCTGAAGGTGCAATGAACGAGACCACTAACATTCTTCAACGTATGCGTGATTTGTCTCTACAATCAGCAAACGGTTCAAACTCGAAATCAGAGCGTGTGGCGATTCAAGAAGAAGTGACCGCGCTAAACGACGAACTAAACCGCATCGCAGAAACCACGTCTTTCGGTGGTAACAAGCTACTAAACGGCACACACGGTGCGAAATCGTTCCAAATCGGTGCGGATAACGGTGAAGCCGTGATGCTTGAGCTAAAAGACATGCGTTCAGACAACAAAATGATGGGCGGTGTGAGCTACCAAGCTGAAAGTGGTAAAGGTAAAGACTGGAACGTTGCTGAAGGTAAGAACGACCTAAAAATCAACCTAACGGACAGCTACGGCCAAGAGCAAGAAATCAACATCAGCGCAAAAGCAGGTGACGATATCGAAGAGCTTGCGACTTACATTAACGGTCAAACTGACCTAGTGAAAGCATCAGTAGACCAAGACGGTAAACTGCAAATCTTTGCTGGCAACAACAAAGTCGAAGGCGAAGTCGAGTTTTCAGGCGGCCTATCTGGCGAGCTAGGTTTGGGCGAAGGTAAAAAAGTAACGGTAGATACTATCGACGTAACCTCAGTTGGTGGCGCACAAGAATCTGTCGCTATCATCGATGCGGCACTGAAATACGTAGACAGCCACCGTGCAGAGCTGGGTGCATTCCAGAACCGTTTCAACCATGCAATCAGCAACTTGGATAACATCAACGAGAACGTGAACGCGTCGAAGAGCCGTATCAAAGATACTGACTTCGCGAAAGAAACGACTCAAATGACCAAGTCACAAATTCTATCGCAAGCGTCAAGCTCAATCCTTGCGCAAGCGAAGCAAGCGCCAAACTCAGCGCTAAGTCTGCTAGGTTAATCACCTTAATAAGACAAGATACAAAAGCCAGGCTCATCCCTGGCTTTTTTGCTAATCGGCTATAACGATTTAGATGCGTCCCAACAGGATGTTCGACAAGGCACTCATATCGATTAGATGGTCTCTTTAAATACCAATGTTGCCGCGATGGTGGCGCAGAGACACCTGAGTCAAGCAGCAGCGCAAAACGTCGAATCACAACGCAACCTGACTTCTGGTTTTCGAATTAACTCGGCGAGTGATGATGCGGCAGGTTTACAGATATCCAATACTCTCCATGTGCAAACGAGAGGGCTTGATGTCGCCTTAAGAAATGCGCACGATGCTTATTCGGTCGCGCAAACCGCGGAAGGCGCGTTACATGAGAGCAGTGATATTTTGCAACGGTTACGCTCTCTAGGGCTTCAAGCGGCAAATGGTAGTAACGATACCAGTGACCGACAAAGCATCCAATACGAGGTCGTAGCGCTGCAGGATGAGCTTGATCGTGTCGCGATCACGACAACATTTGCGGATAAAAACCTGTTTGATGGATCTTACGGTTCACAAAGTTTCCATATTGGAGCGAACGCTAATTCAATCTCTTTGACGTTACGTAATATGCGTAGCCATATCCCAGAGATGGGAGGGCAGCATTATGTTGGTGATGCGGTCGATAAAGATTGGCGAGTCACTAAAGATAACCAAACTCTAAAAGTCGAATACCAAGACAGTAAAGGGCAAACCCAAACGGAATCCATTGGGCTCAAATTGGGTGATCGCATAGAACAGGTCGCCACTTACATCAATGCTCAACAATCGGTAGTGAGTGCCTCAGTAACGGAAAACAATGAACTGCAATTCTTTGCCTCTACGATTAATACGCCAGAAGGAGTGGAGTTAGAAGGCAGTTTAGCGGATGAGCTTGATATAAGCACTGGTCAATTAGTCACAATGGATGACATCGATATGTCGACGGCTGGTAAGGCGCAGCTTTCAATTGGGGTGATTGATGCAGCGATCAAGTACGTTGATTCGCACCGAAGTGAAATTGGCAGCTTTCAGAATCGTGTAAATGGTTCGGTGGATAACTTAAATACCGTGAATCGGAGTGTTACGGAATCCAAGAGTCGAATAAGAGATACAGACTTCGCAAGAGAATCTACGGAAATGGTGCGTTCTCAAGTGCTCCAAGATGCGACAACTGCGTTATTGGCTCAGGCAAAACAAAGGCCGAGTTCGGCACTTGGTCTACTCAGTTGAATCTGGTAAGAAAGCATAAACTTCAGGTAATAAAAAACGCTGCCAATGGCAGCGTTTTTTCGTGTTCGGCTAAGTAAAAATTACTTAGTTACACGTAGAACTGGAGTTTCACCAACAGTCACAGAACCAGAAAGCTTGTTCAGCTCTTTGATTTCGTCCATGTTAGAGATAACAACTGGAGTTAGCGTTGACTTCGCTTTCTCTTCTAGAAGAGCTAGATCGAATTCAATTACAGTGTCGCCAGCTTTAACAGTTTGACCTTCTTCAGCGATACGCGTGAAGCCTTCGCCTTTTAGTTCAACTGTGTCGATACCGAAGTGAACGAAAAGCTCAACACCGTCGTCAGACTCGATAGAGAATGCGTGGTTAGTTTCGAAGATCTTACCGATAGTACCGTTTACAGGAGCTACCATTTTGTTGCCTGCTGGCTTGATAGCAATACCGTCACCAACGATTTTCTCAGCGAAAACAACATCTGGCACGTCTTCGATGTTTACAATCTCACCAGAAAGTGGCGCGATGATTTCGATAGCACCAGCGTCAGCGCTGTCATCAGATACAAGCTTCTTAAGTTTGTCAAACAGACCCATTGTGTCATGCTCCTAAGGTTTGGTTTTATTCTGTCGAATTATAGTATACCAATATAGCGCATTAGACGACTTTTTTCGCCGTCTAATGGCCATTAAGTATTGAATTACTTGGTACTACCGATTACTGAGCTTTCTCAGCAATAAACTTTTCTACCACTGCTTCGATTTCTGCAGCTGTTGGTAAAGAAAGGGCTTCTTCAGCCATTGCTTTCACTTCTGCGAAGTTAGAGTTACGAACTACTTTCTTCACTTTAGGGATTGAAATGCCGCTCATTGAGAACTCGTCCAGACCCATACCTAGAAGTAGAAGCGTTGCACGCTCGTCACCTGCAAGTTCACCACACATACCAGTCCATTTACCTTCTGCGTGAGAAGCGTCAATAACTTGCTTGATCACGGTTAGTACTGCTGGTGATAGTGGGTTGTAAAGATGAGAGATCATCTCGTTACCACGGTCTACCGCTAGCGTGTACTGAGTTAGGTCGTTTGTACCGATAGAGAAGAAAGACACTTCCTTCGCTAAGTGGTGTGCGATCGCAGCAGCAGCAGGAGTTTCAACCATAACACCGATTTCGATGTTTTCGTCGAACGCGTGGCCTTCAGCACGTAGCTCTTCTTTGTACTCTTCGATCGCTTTCTTAAGCTCACGGATTTCTTCGACAGAGATGATCATTGGGAACATAATACGCAGTTTGCCGTGTGCAGAAGCACGTAGGATGCCACGTAGCTGATCACGAAGGATTTCACGACGATCCAGACTGATACGTACAGCGCGCCAGCCTAGGAATGGGTTCATCTCTTTTGGAAGATCCATGTATGGGAGATCTTTATCGCCGCCGATATCCATAGTACGGATGATCACAGCTTGACCGTTCATTGCTTCTGCAACTTCTTTGTACGCTTGGTACTGTTCTTCTTCAGTTGGTAGCGCAGTACGGTCCATAAATAGGAATTCAGTACGGTACAGACCAACACCTTCACCGCCGTTACGGAGGATACCGTCACAGTCTTTCACTGTACCGATGTTACCGCAAACTTCTACACGGTGACCGTCAGTCGTTTCTGCGTGTAGGTCTTTCAGTTTCGCTAGCTCTTCTTTTTCAGCTAGGAATGCCGCTTTAACCGCTTTCGCTTCTTCTAGTTCAGTTTCTGATGGGTTAACAACAATCTTGTTGTTCATCGCGTCAAGAATCAGCATATCGCCATTCTTAACTTTTTTCGTGATGTCGTTAGTACCAACGATAGCAGGAAGCTCAAGAGAGCGAGCCATGATTGAAGTGTGAGATGTACGACCGCCGATATCACAAGCAAAACCAAGTACGTAGTCTAGGTTAATCTGTGCCGTTTCAGATGGCGTTAGGTCGTAAGCAACTAGGATAACTTCTTCATTGATGTCGCTAAGCGAAACAATGTTGATACCCAGTGCGTTTTTCACAAAACGAGAACCGATATCGCGGATGTCAGTTGCACGTTCTTTTAGGTATTCGTCATCTAGTGACTCAAGAGCACATGCTTGCTCTTCGATAACTGAGTGGATAGCGTGATCCGCAGTCATCTTGTCGTTTTTGATAAGTGCTAGGATCTCTTCTTCTAGCTCTTCGTCTTCAAGAAGCATGATGTGACCTTCAAAGATCGCTTCTTTTTCTTCACCAAACGTTTCAAGCGCTTTTTGCTTGATAGTTTCCAGCTGAGCTGCAGATTTGTTACGAGCGTCGAAGAAACGCTGAACTTCAGCTTCTACTTGATCGTCAGAAATAGTGTTTGTGTTTAGGACAATTTCATCTTCTTGAAGTAGTAGTGCTTTACCGATTGCAATACCAGGAGATGCTAGGATGCCTGAAATCATAGCCTTACCTTAAGTTTGGTCAACTTTATAAAACGGGAGAATAATGGGTGCGCTAACGAATAGTTTTAGCTTAGTTTTGAGCCTATTTCCAACGAAGCCATTTTGCTTTCACAAAATGGCTTCTGGAGTAGGAGACCGGATTAGTGTAGTTGGTCCATTAGAGCAACTAGGTGGTCAACTGCTTGCTGAGCTTGTGGGCCTTCAGCAGAAATAGTTACTTGAGTACCTTTTACTAGGCCTAGTGTTTGTAGTTTGAATAGGCTCTTAGCGCTAGCGCTTTTACCGTTAGAAGTCACAGTGATGTCTGCGTCGAATGCTTTTGCTTCTTTAACAAACTGTGCAGCTGGACGAGTGTGAAGGCCGTTTTCTGCTGTGATTTCTACTTGCTTCTCGTACATGTGATATACCCCAATAAATGTATTTTTTTGTTAGTTTGTGACTAGATTTTAGCTTAACTGCTTTACATCTTGTGCGCTAGCACGGGAAGAGTTCAAAGCGCGTCAGTTCTGATACTAGTCAAAAGTTTGGTAACTACGCAACTGTTTGCGTGCGTAATCACTTTGAAACCTTTTTGTGTTCTGCTTCTTTATTTTGAAGCTAGAAATAAAACACCCTGATATTACCAAAGGTAGGGCAGGGATCAACAAAAAAGCCCCTAAACGGGGCTTTTTTAAACTAAAAATTGATTTGAACACATATTATTGTTGGTTCTCTTTTTCGGTAAAGATACCTGCAAAGAGTGCTGTGCTTAGGTAACGCTCACCTGAACTTGGTAGAACGGTTACAATTGTTTTTCCTTCAAATTCAGGGAGTTCTGCAAGTCGGTTGGCTGCAACAACAGCCGCACCAGATGAGATACCAGCTAGGATACCTTCCTCTTCCATTAGGCGACGAGCCATCTCAATCGCTTCTTCTGAGGTGACTTGTTCAACGCGGTCAATAATGTCTAAATCGAGGTTACCTGGGATGAAACCAGCACCGATACCTTGGATCTTGTGCGGAGCAGGTTGGATTTCTTCGCCAGCAAGTGCTTGTGCAATAACTGGAGACTCTGCTGGCTCAACTGCGACAGAAGTGATGGCTTTACCTTTTTCACCTTTGATGTAACGGCTTGTACCTGTGATAGTACCGCCCGTACCAACACCAGCAACGAATACGTCGATTTCACCGTCTGTCGCTTCCCAAATCTCAGGGCCCGTAGTCTTCTCGTGGATTTCTGGATTCGCTGGGTTGTCAAATTGTTGAAGAAGTAGGTACTTCTCAGGGTTGCTTGCTACGATTTCTTCTGCCTTAGCAATCGCCCCTTTCATGCCTTTCGCCGCTTCAGTCAGCTCAAGGTTAGCGCCCAGTGCTTTAAGTAGCTTACGGCGTTCTAGGCTCATTGATTCAGGCATGGTCAATGTTAGCTTGTAACCGCGAGCGGCCGCTACGAATGCTAGAGCAACACCTGTGTTACCACTGGTAGGTTCTACAAGCTCTACACCTGGCTTAAGAAGCCCCGCTTTCTCTGCTTCCCAAATCATGTTTGCACCGATACGGCACTTAACACTGAAGCTAGGGTTACGCGCTTCAATTTTCGCGAGAACTTTGCCTTTGCTTACTTTGTTTAGACGAACGAGAGGTGTATTACCGATAGTAAGAGAGTTATCTTCGTAGATTTTGCTCATAGTGATGTTCCTTCATTACACGTTGTGTGAATATGGATAGAAGAATATGCGGTATGAAAAAAAGGGAAAAGGATTAAAAAGTTATATCTTATTAGGTTGGCCCAGAACTTGATAAAAGAAAAGGGAAAAGCTGGCGCTGATCCCTTTCCTTAATCTCTAATCGACTATCGTTGGTGCTTAAACTCCACCACCCACATAGCGGTTGCGCCACATATTGCTACAGGCATGACAATGAGGTTCAAAATTGGGATCGTCGTAAACACAGACACCAATACCCCAAAGCCATAGGCCTTACCTTGCTTTTGTTTCAATTTGTAACGCATGTCGTTAAATGGGATTTTATGGTTATCAAACGGGTAGTCACAATATTGAATCGCGAGCATCCAAGCGGTAAAAATAAACCATAAAAATGGGCCTACTGTTTGCCCAAGGGCAGGTATAAGCAATAACAGGAATAGGCCTATTGCTTTAGGTAAGATGTAAAGAAGCTTTCTCCATTCACGAGCTAAAACGCGAGGAACATCTTTCAGGACGGCAGTGAAACCATCATCATTTACTTTTTGTCCCGTTAAGTACTCTTCCACTTTTTCAGCTAAGAGGCCATTGAATGGCGCGGCGATAAAGTTCGCGAGTGTGCTGAAAAAATAGGAGAAGGTAGCGAGTATTGTCAGAGCGAGTAAAGGCCAAAGAATGTAAGTTAACCAGGATAAAAACTCAGGCAGCTGCCCAATCCAGTCTTCGATCCATATATTAAGGTTTGAAAATAGATAGAAGATGGCACCACCCACAAGCAAGATATTTGCAAGTAGAGGTAAGATGACAAAGCGTCTGATTTTAGGGGCAAGTGCCAATTGTATCCCGTATAGAAAATAACCGAATCCGGTTCTCTGCTGATTGTTTTGCTTCATGTCTATTTTGGCTTCGTGTAAATGAAAACTCATTGTACCTGTGAGGGCTTTTCTTTCAATGCCCTGACAAATGACGTCTTGTTAAGTGGAATCGTGGCAAGAATCACAACAAAAAACGGAACTTCTTGCATTAAGTTGTTCTAAATCTACATATAGTTTTGGTAAAGTAAACGTATCATTCAGATTTATTGCACTTGGGTTGCTGCTCAAGGAACTGCGAGTAGTAAAAACAAGTATATTGAGAGTAAATAATGCAGGAATTGCGATTCGTACTCATTGTTGTTGGCGCATTAGCCATCGCGGCATTGCTGTTTCATGGTTTGTGGAGCAGTAAAAAAGAAGGCAAAGCAAAGTTTGGTAACAAGCCGCTTGGTAAGCTGGATGTTGACCAAGGGGACAAAAATGATCTTGTCGAGAAAGAACGAGACTTCGCTCCCGCTCCTGAAGATGACTTTGAGATCATTCGTAAAGATCGCAAAGAACCAGATTTTGGGATGGCGAGTTCTTTCGACAACAAATTTGAATCTGACCCGCTATTCGGTGGTCCATCTGAAGTAACACAGACACAGCAGGAGCCAGATGACATCCCTTCATTTGTTGCAGAAAAAGATAAAGAAGAGGACGTTGAGCCTGTTGTTCAAGCACCAGTAGCTGAAGAGCCACTCCAGTCTGCTGTGGAAGAAGAAGCTATTCCCGCCGCGTTTGATATTGCTGAGAAAGAACAGCAAGTCGAAACGGTTAGTGAGCCTGTCGTTGCAGAGCCTAAGGAAGAGCCAAAGCCAGAACCTGAAATGCAAGTGATTGTGTTGAATGTGCACTGTGCGGGTGAAGAGCCATTTGTTGGTACTGCTTTATTTGAGAGTATGCAACAAAACGGCTTAATTTATGGCGAGATGGATATTTTCCACCGTCATGTCGACTTGTCCGGTAACGGCAAAGTGCTGTTTAGCGTCGCTAATATGATGCACCCTGGTACGTTTGAGCATGCTGATCCTGCTGAGTTTACAACGAAGGGTATTTCATTCTTCATGACATTGCCTTGTTATGGCGAGGCTGAACAGAACTTCAACTTAATGCTCCGAACTGCGCAGCAAATTGCTGATGATTTAGGTGGCAACGTTCTTGATGACCAGCGTAACTTAATGACGCCAGACCGTTTAGCGTCTTATCGACGTCAAATAGTTGAGTTTAATGCCGCTAACGCATAATCTTAACAGCAAATAATAATAGGGCTCCGGATGGAGCCCTTTTTCTTGGATTTCCCAACCTCACCGATTGAAAATACACGGGGCTTTACTATGTCTGAATCAGTACTTCAGCGATTAGAAGAACTAAAAGAGTCGTTGCATTACCACGCTGTGCGTTACTACGTGGAAGATAACCCAGAGATCCCTGATGCCGAGTACGACCGCTTAATGCGAGAGCTCCTGGATATTGAAGCTGAGAACCCTGATTTAATTACCGTAGATTCACCAAGTCAACGTGTCGGTGGACAACCTCTCTCTGCGTTTAGCCAAGTGACACATGAAGTACCGATGCTTTCGCTTGATAATGCGTTTGATGACAGCGAACTTGATAGTTTCCATAAGCGAGCACAAGAGCGGGTGGGCAGTCAGAGTGTGAAAGAATACTGTTGTGAGCCGAAACTGGATGGACTCGCAGTTAGTTTACTGTATGAGAACGGTGTGTTAGTTCAGGCGGCAACACGAGGCGATGGCACTACTGGCGAGAACATCACAGAAAATGTACGTACGATTAAAGCCATTCCTTTAAAACTCAGGGGTAATGACTGGCCAAATCGTCTTGAAGTTCGTGGTGAAGTCTTTATGCCGAAAGCTGGGTTTGAAAAGCTCAATGAATTAGCAAGGAAGAAAGGCGAAAAAATCTTTGTCAACCCACGTAACGCTGCGGCAGGTAGCTTACGACAATTGGATTCACGCATTACGGCTTCTCGTCCCCTTAGCTTCTATGCATACAGTGTAGGCGTGGTGCAAGGCGCGGAATTGGCGGCAAGTCACTACGAACGCTTCTTGCAAATTAAATCTTGGGGATTACCAATGTGCCCGGAGACCAAGCGAGTTGAAAGTTTGGCGGATGTAAAAGCTTACTACCAAGATATCTTGCAGCGTCGTGATGCCCTTCCTTATGAGATCGATGGTGTCGTCATTAAAATTGACGATATTGCCGTGCAAGAGCGTCTTGGATTTGTTGCTCGCGCTCCACGTTGGGCGATTGCCTACAAATTCCCGGCTCAGGAAGAAATGACGACGTTGAATGAGGTGGAATTCCAAGTCGGTCGTACTGGTGCGATTACACCTGTTGCTAAACTAGAGCCTGTATTTGTTGGCGGGGTAACGGTAAGTAATGCGACGCTTCATAACGCAGATGAGATAGAACGTCTGCAAGTTAAGATCGGTGATCACGTTGTGATTCGTCGAGCGGGTGACGTTATTCCTCAAGTCGTTTCTGTCATCAAAGAGCGTCGACCAGAAACGGCGCGAGATATTATTTTCCCAACTCAGTGTCCGGTTTGTGGTTCGCATGTTGAGCGGATCGAAGGAGAGGCGGTAACACGTTGTACGGGTGGCTTAGTTTGCCAAGCCCAACGTAAACAAGCGCTAAAACACTTTGTGTCTCGTAAAGCGTTAGACGTTGACGGTCTAGGCGATAAAGTGATCGAGCAACTTGTTGACCGTGAGATGGTGAAAACTCCTGCTGACTTATTTAAGTTATCTGCGGGGATTTTAACGGTATTAGATCGCATGGGGCCAAAGTCTGCGCAGAACATTGTGAATGCGTTAGAAAAATCAAAAGAGACAACGTTACCTCGCTTTTTGTATTCGCTTGGGATTCGTGAAGTTGGCGAGGCAACCGCCGCAAACCTAGCAATGCACTTTAAAACGTTGGAAGCCATCCAAAATGCTAACGAAGAGCAGTTAATTGAAGTGCAAGACATCGGTGCTGTGGTTGCTCAACATATTACGACTTTCTTCAGTGAAGAGCAGAACCAAGCAGTGGTTAAAGATTTGCTTGAACAAGGCATCCACTGGCCAGAGATTAATACTACTGAGCAGGTAGGGGAGCTACCGTTAGAAGGTAAGACGGTCGTATTGACAGGAACACTTTCTCAATTAGGTCGCACAGAGGCTAAAGAAGCCCTCCAATCCCTAGGTGCAAAAGTGACAGGTAGTGTTTCTAAGAAAACGGATATTTTGTTTGCTGGTGAAAATGCAGGTTCGAAGTTGGCAAAGGCACAAGAACTGGGTATCGAGATCAAAACAGAACAAGACTTACTCGAGTTGATGAATTAAGTCTTATCAAAAAAGCTAAAAAATAACTAAAAGCCCGATATGGTAAGCATGTCGGGCTTTTTTTTGCCCATAATTAAGTGCTTTTTTATTGAGTTTTTTATGCTTTTTATCTTTTCAGTGATCAAGATCTCCCATTGAATTATTAAGGTTTTTTACTTCTTTAGTCTGCGAGTGACTTCAAGTTGGAGTTCTAGGAGGTGATTTAAGTTATTGATATTTAATGTTTAACTGTCTTTTTGTGTTGGTGTTGTTAAAAGTAAGATCTGGATCAACAACTTATATGGAACTTTGGACTGGCTCATATTTTTTTAGAAAAAAAATAAGTTCCGTTTGGATGTTTTTAGCTGCGAAGTTAGTCTTAATCACGTGGATACACGGTGTGTATGCAGGAACTAAAAAAAGCCAAATTAGAAATAATGAGGTTTGATCAGGAATTTACTTCTCTCCTTCGGCGGCCAACTAAAGGTGAGATAGAAAAATACAGCTATATCCATTTTTAGGAGTTTTTCCATGGACAAATTTTTTAAGGTTTCAGCGTTAACCGCAGCAATGTTTGGTGTTGTTGCTGCTGCTCCAGCTACAGCGTCTACTGAAAGTGCAGCAGGTGGCGAGTACGTAGAGAAAGTGAACGAATTTATGCAAGACTCTAGTCTTAATGCATTATTTCTAGTTGATACTCGTTCTCGTACTCGTACAACAGGTAAGCCTGGCGGTGAAAACGGTGACCGTTGGAGTCGTCTAAACTACTCTTCTTACAACGCAATTTTAGACTTTACTTCTGGCTACCACGACGGTTGGGTTGGTGCAGATGTTGCGGCTTACTATTCTGGCGACCTTTACAACGATAGCCTTTACAATTCAAACGAAGGCTACCTATGTAACGAAATTTCAACTTGTAACAACCTAGACTGGGGTGCAGGTGATGGTCAACAGCTTAAAGTTTACAAAGCAGCACTGAAGTTCAAAGCAAACGAAAGCTTCAACGCGCGCTTTGGTATGCTACAAGCGGGTGGTAACGGTACTATTGGTAACGTTTGGAGTTTCGTACCTGGTACTTACCGTGGTTTCGAACTGAACGCTAAACTAGGCGATTTCAACCTAAGCTACTTTGGTGCAGACCAATTTACAGCACCTTGGCTACTTCACGAAGATGACTACGCGCCAGCGCTTTGGTCTGATACTTCATGGAGCTACCTACACTCTCTAGGCCTAAACGGTAACCTAACTGACAGCTTGTTTATGCAACTTGGTTTGGGTCAAGCTACTGGCGTTCAATATGCAAATGGTATCGACTGGGGTGCAGGTCAAGTAACTAGCTACCACAACGAAACTGACAACACTTCTTACAAGGCTTACTTGAAGTACACTGTGAGTGACCGTACAACTCTAGCATTTGATTTCTACGGTGTTGACGATGATGTGAAATACGATGGTCTAGGTTTCCACACTGGTCTATCTTTGAATCAATCTTTCGGCAAGCTAGCTTGGATGTCTGAGCTACGCTACACAGACACAGACAACCGTGCTGACTTCGTTCCACGTACAATTCATACTTACGGTATGAACAACGGTACTTGGTCTCAGTGGTGGGATGCACTGTCTGACTGGAACAAAGCGGGTGAGCTAGCGTGGTACAACCGTCTATCTTACAACCAAGGTAACGGCTGGAACTACTACCTAGGCTTTGGTTACGGTACTGGAGCTGATTCTGCAGCAAGCGGTGCATCAGGTGACTGGGATTACGAAAGTGAATACGCAGTTAACGCGACAGTATCTTACTCTCTACAGAGTGGTGCACTGAAAGGTTCTACGATCCGTCTACACGGTACAATCCTAGAGCGTGATGAGTACGCTGGTGCTGGTGATGCGGATGAAACAGACCTACGTCTACAAGTTCTTATCCCTTACAGCTTCCACTAATACTTAGTGAGATGATAAAAAGGAGCCGCTAGGCTCCTTTTTTTATTTTACTTCTCGACCATCATATATTTTGCAATATAACGGCGGTAGCATATGCACGTTACCGTTTGGTAACTCACACTTTATCTCTGGGGCTAGCGTACGGCCACCTGAAGCACCATTAGCATGAGTAGTTAATGGAGCTACGGCAAAACATGCTAACAATAGACCAGCTAAAAACTTCATAATCATCACCTTAATGTAGACATTGAATATCTACTTGCTTGGATAAATAATGACTTTACTGAAAAGTAAGGTATCAATAGTTTCTTAATATTGAACTAACTACTGACTTCTATATTAGTTCCATTCTCCGCCTCTAAATCGACACATTTCACTTGGAATATTAGTGACATCACCGCTTGGCAATTTACATTCGACTATCGGTCCTAAATTAGTTGTACCACCATTTCCGTTGGTGTAGGCAAAGGAAGAAAAAGAAAAGATACCGCATAACATTAAAAAGAGAAGTTTCTTCATAGTACATCCTCTTACTTACCAAATAAAAAGCATTCAACTTAAATGCTTATGCGTTAAGTATGTATGGGGGGGCAAAAAGATCAAAAAATAATTCAATAAAGTTTTATTTTTTAAAATAAATTTAGAAAGATAATTTATATCGATATATTTCTATCTTATTGATTATCGTATGATGAAGAATTAAATAATTGGAAGAAGAGGGTAGGTATTAATAATATTTCTGCTACTTATTTTTTGTTCGATTTTAATTAAATCAATGAAATGAAAGCGGTTGTTTAGATTAAAGTAATGGAGCATAGTTTGCCCCATTACTTTGGCATAAATTACTTAGAATCAGGCTCAATGATTAAAATAATACCATCGATATCTTTTATTTTAACGCGCGTTCCTGCTGGAAGTGCTTGATCCGACTGTGCCGACCACGTGGTATCGGCAACCTTGATACGATTGAGCCCAACAGAAAAGTCCTCTTCAATGGTAAGTGTGCGTCCGATTAACTGCTTATACTTTTGGTTCAGATCTCTTTCTTGGTCTTCTTTCTTGTCTTTAGACCATTGTCGTCGCCACCATAACCAAGTGGTGATTAAGCTGAAACTTGCAAAGCAAAGCCATTGTAATTGCCAGCTCATTGGCAAAACGGTCATTAGTGCCCCAACGATAAGTGCAGAAACTCCGAGCCAGAGAAAATATCCCGCAGTCCCAAGTAGCTCTACCGCTAGAAGTGCAAAACCGAAGGCTAGCCAATGCCAGAAAGAGACGCCTTCCAGCAAACTGAAAAAGTCCATAAGTTATTCTTTATCTTGTTGTTTAAACATCTCTGCTATCCCTGCAACCGAGCCCATTAGTCCGGTCGCTTCTAATGGAAGCATAATGATTTTGCCGTTTTCGGCTTGACCAATGCTTTTGATCGCTTCGGTATAGCCCTGAGCAATGAAGTAATTGACGGCTTGCATATCGCCTTTGGCAATTGCTTCAGAAACCATATAAGTCGCTTTTGCTTCTGCTTGCGCGGCGCGTTCACGAGCTTCAGCATGGAGAATAGCAGACTGCTTTTCGCCCTCAGCTTTTAATATCTCCGATTGCTTATGACCTTCAGCCTTTAAAATTTCAGCTTGGCGTACCCCTTCTGCTTCGAGAATCTCCGCTCGTTTATTTCGCTCGGCTTTCATTTGAGCATTCATCGCCGCCGTTAGATCGGATGGTGGCTGGACATCTTTTATTTCAATTCGTGTGACTTTTACACCCCATGGGTTGGTGGCTTGGTCAACAATTGCCAGCAGCTTGGAGTTGATCATGTCACGCTGACTCAGCATTTCGTCCAGCTCCATTGAGCCTAAAACGGTGCGGATATTGGTGAGAGTTAAATTTCTAATGGCATGTTCCAAATCGTTGACTTCATAAGCGGCTTTGGCAGCATCGATGACTTGAACAAATCCGACGGCATCAATAACTACGTTAGCGTTGTCTTTTGAAATGACTTCTTGCGCTGGAATATCAAGAACGCGCTCCATCATGTTGACTTTTTGCCCTATCTTATCAACAAATGGGATGATCAAGTTTAAGCCGGGTTTTAGCGTATGGGTGTAGCGTCCGAAGCGTTCGACTGTCCAGTTATTTCCTTGTGGCACCGTCTTAATGGCTGAAGATAAGATAACTACAGCAAGAACGACGAAAATACCGATGGTAATCAGTGAATCAATTGGCATGAGTTATTCCCTTAAGTGCATAATGTCCGATTCATTTTTACCTATTTATAGACAATAGACAATTGAAGTTCTGAGAACCTTAAGAGGTTATTGGTTATTTATATAACAAAGGCCGGAATATCCGGCCTTTAGTTGAAGTTTCGCTTTTCAGCGAGTTAGTACAGAATCGAATACAGCTGACGGCGATATTTGCTTGCTAATGCGTTGCCTTGACCTAGCGCGCTGAGAATATCCATAAAAGTCTTCTTCACTTCACCGTCTTGGGCGCCCAAGTCTTTTTTAAGAATATTCCACAGCAGTTCCAGCGCTTCTTCATCACGACCCACTTGGTTGTACTGTACCGCCAATTCACAAGCAAGTTCGAAGTTTGCCATGTCTGCTGCGTATGCTTGTTCTAGTCGTTGTAACTCAGGGCTATCTGCAGCCTGCAAATGCAGCTCGAGCTTGGCTATTAGACTCTTGTAGTAGTTATCTTGATACTCAAGAGGGATAGCGTTCAGTAGCTCTTGGGCGACATCAAATTGTTTGGTTTCTAATAAACAATCAGCCATCGCGAGTTTCACATCGCCACGCTCTTGCAGTTCTGGCGGCAAAGTGTGGATGATGCTTAAAGCCTGAGCATGCTCACCTTGCTGAAGAAGTTCACTGACTTGCTTTAATAGCTGTTCATCAGGGCTTGGCAAATGCTTTTGTAGCATGGTTGCAATGGCATCAATTGGCTGAGGGCCACCCAATCCATCGACGGCTTGACCATTTATAAACAGCGCGATAGTTGGCAATACTTGCACACCAAATTGAGACGCTAGAGCCGGCTGATCTTCACAATTTAATAAAGCAAGCGTAAATGCACCGTTGTACTGTTGAGCAAGAGATTGCAACTCAGGGAGTATCTGTGCGCTTTCTGGTTGAGCATTGGCCCAAAAGTGGATCAGAACGGGCGTGTTCATTGATCCTTCAAGAGTTTCGCGAAAGTTCTGTTCTGTTATCTCAACGATAAATGGGGATTGCATCAGAGTATCCTTGCTTTGTGTCTTGTCGTTGATAATAGATATGGAGTTGATTTAAGGGAAATTCAAGCGATGGTTGCTAATCGTCATCAATAATGAATCATTCTATTTTGTGAAAGGATGCGGTAAGAGAATAGTGTTACTGCTGAATAGGTGTAAGGCAAAAAGAAAACGCTGCCGAAGCAGCGCAGTTCTAATGCTATTTGTTAGTGCGGTATCAAAATAGGATGAACATGGTCAACACTACACCCACACTAAGCCAGTTAAGCTGATTTAATGTCATTGTTGCCTCGCAGTAGTAAAAACATTGCTACAAAACGTAATGGGTGGCGATACCAAATCTAAGCAACTCAATCACTTTAGGCGAAAGAATCCCCGCTGAATTGCGTAGAAATTGATTCGTTTGGTTGAGGTTTTTTTAACCTACATGTTCATAATGACATCACATTGTTACGGTGAAATTACATTTCGACAAAACTTTTTTATGCAGCCTGTCGCAAAATTTTATCAAGTACACGGGTTGGTAATAACCTTTTCAAGATTGCGAATAATTTAGTCGGCGTAGTAATTCGATAGCGAATTTTAGGTGAAGCGCTAGTTAATGCATGAAGAACAGGTGCGACGCAGGACTCTGCAGGTAAAACAAATCGATTATTAGATTTGTCTTTGTTGAGTCGCTCTCTTTGTCCTTCATAGGCGAGGCGGTGAGGGCTGGATTCAATATCAATCCACTTCTCGAAGGCTTTTAATGCATTATTTCTAAATTGAGTTTCGATAGGCCCAGGTTCTATCAATGCCACTTTGATATTCGTATCCGCAAGCTCTAGCCGTAGTGTGTCAGTCCAGCCTTCTAGGGCAAACTTTGACGCATTGTAGGCGCCGCGGTACTTCATTGCAGCAAAGCCAAGAACAGAACTGTTTTGTATTATCCGTCCTTCGCCTTGTATGCGCATGTGAGGAAGCACTTCTCTGACTAACTGGTGCCAACCAAAAAAGTTGGTCTGAAATTGAGCTTGAAGAGCCTCGGTGGGCAAGTCTTCCAATGCACCGGGCTGGCCATAGGCACCATTATTGAACACGGCATAAAGCTTACCCTCTGCTAGCTCTAATGCTTGCTTCACGCCTGAAGAAATACTTTCAGGGCTGTTTAGGTCTAGCTTGATGCAGGTTAGCCCTTCATTAATTAGACGTTGGACATCTTGCTCTTTCCTACAAGATGCAATGACATGAAATCCCTCGTTTTGCAGGGCGTGAGCGCACACGTAACCGATACCGGTTGAGCAACCCGTAATAAGAATCGACTTTTTCATAAATTAAGCCTCAAGAAACATTGAATGAGGTCATCATTCATCAGCTCCGGTCATGAAGCAAGTGCTTGAGTGCTGGCTCTATTCTGGAGTAGCTAAATTTGAAGCCAAGTTCGGTGAGCTTTTTGGGTTTTGCTCTCATGCTATCGAACAATAAGCAGGAAGATTCACCCATTAGGAGTTCCATTGCCCATTTAGGCGTGAACAAGATATGTGGTCGTTTGAGCGTTTTTGCCAACGTGCCGCTAAAGATACGGTTAGTCACAGGGTGAGGTGCGCACATATTGAACGCACCGTGGGCATGTGGTGTTTCAAGCAAGTACATGATGGCGCGGACCATATCCAGAATGTGAATCCAAGGCATGTACTGGTTACCATTCCCGAGCGGGCCGCCTACGCCAAGTTTGTAAGGTAAGAGCATTTTCGCCAAAGCCCCGCCATTAAGGCCGAGTACTACGCCAGTTCGCAATAGACAAACACGTGTTTGTTCAGACTCTGCGCGTTTGGCTATTTGCTCCCACTTTGCACAAACCTCGTGAGGAAAGTCTTCACTGTTAACATGCAGGCACTCATCAAACGGGTGGTCTTGTTGATCGCCATAGTAACCAACGGCCGAGCCACTAATAAAAACAGCGGGAGGTTCTGTGCTGGCGTGGATCAGCTCAACGATTTGTTCGGTAATTTTCCAGCGACTTTTGCAGATTTTTTCTTTCTGCTCGCTAGTCCATCTTTTATCTGCGATAGGCTCGCCCGCAAGATTAATTATGGCATCAATGTGATTGAGATCGGCGAATGACTCAAGCGAGTCAAGGTATTCGATATTACCCAAATCAGCGTGTTGGAGGCGTTGTTTTGCATGCTCTGGAGAGCGTGTAAGTAGCATAACTTGGTGAGTAGATAGCAGCTTGAGCAACTCCGAACCAATAAACCCAGTGCCACCTGTGAGTAATATCTTCATGTTATCTCTTTGAATGTACACGTATTAGAACATTATAGTCGTTTTGTGCTGAGCTTGATCATCTCAACACTATTATTTCTAGGATAGTGGCAAGCCTGTAGCGAGGCTACTGACTTCACATATTGAAAAAATGTAACTAAATGTTATGCATGGCGCTAATTCGTTCACGGTAGGAGAACTAAATCTATGCCAGACTAAAAACATCGCTAACGGAACAAGCGTAATCAGTTTGCACCATCAAGGAGGATAGGTATGGAAGCATTTGTTGCTCTTTTTCGAGCGCTCCTTAATAGTGCTCGCGATCTGCTACCCATCGTTGTTGTTATCACTTTTTTTCAATTAGTTGTTTTGCAAGAGCCACTTCCTAATCTCATCTCCATTCTTTTTGGCTTATTGCTTGTGGTTTTAGGGTTAACGTTTTTTATTTTTGGTCTAGAGCTTGGTCTTTTTCCTATCGGAGAGAGTATGGCTCAAGCCTTTGCAAAAAAAGGCAGCGTATTCTGGTTGTTAGTTTTTGCGTTTTGTCTAGGCTTTGGCACCACGATCGCCGAGCCTGCATTAACGGCCGTAGCAGAAGAAGCATCAGAAGTTGCGGCAGAAGGAGGGATGATCACAAACTCAGAGCAATCGATGCAGGATTATGGACAAGGGCTACGAGTAACGGTGGCACTTTCTGTGGGGATCGCCATCGTTATTGGCGTTCTGCGCATCTTAAAAGGGTGGCCAATTCATTACATGATCATCGGCGGCTACGTCGGCGTTGTAGTCCTGACGTGGTTTGCACCGGAAGCCATTATTGGCGTTGCTTATGATTCTGGAGGTGTGACGACGTCGACTATCACCGTGCCTTTGGTCACTGCACTAGGGGTTGGTTTAGCATCGGCGATTAAAGGGCGCAACCCCATGGTGGATGGTTTTGGTTTAATCGCTTTTGCCTCGCTTCTACCGATGATGTTTGTGATGGTTTACGGAATGGTCGTAACATGATTTCAATTGAACATTTCCTAGACACTTTATTATCGACCGTTCGAGATGTCATTCCCATCGCCAGCATTATTTTTGGTTTTCAGTTAGCGGTGTTAAGGCGTCCAGTTAACAACCTTAAGAAGGTTTTGCTTGGGTTTGTTTATGTGATTCTTGGGCTCGCTCTTTTTTTGCTCGGATTAGAAATGGCTCTGTTTCCGCTCGGAGAGACCATGGCCGTGCAACTGACAGCGCCGGAATTTTTACAAGAGTTTAAAGTCTCTGTGGGAAAAGCCTTAGTGTGGGTCGACTACTATTGGGTGTATACCTTCGCCTTTTTTATCGGTTTTAGTACCACGATTGCTGAGCCTTCTCTAATCGCTGTAGCGATAAAAGCAAACCAAGTTTCTGGTGGCAGTATCAGTATTAACGGCTTACGCGTGGCTGTTGCATTTGGGGTGGCCATTGGCATCGCGCTAGGGAGCTATCGGATTGTTGTCGGTGACCCTATTCACTATTACATCATTGCGGGTTACATCGTTGTTGTGATTCAAACGTTTTATGCGCCAAAGCTTATTGTTCCACTCGCCTACGATTCTGGAGGCGTCACGACTTCTACTGTCACTGTTCCGCTTGTAACCGCATTAGGGCTGGGGCTTGCTTCTACCGTCCCAGGAAGAAACCCAATGATTGATGGCTTTGGCTTGATCGCTTTTGCCAGTCTGTTTCCTATGATCTCTGTGATGGGCTATGCGCAAATAACCCAATGGCTGAATAAAGATGTCTCGGAGGACGAAGAAAATGCGCTTTAAATTGATACTTGCGTTTGTTGAAGACAGCAAAACAGACAAGGTACTGGACGCTGCTCGCGAAGCTGGCGCGACTGGTGCGACAGTGATTAATAACGCTCGTGGACAAGGCTTAAATCAAAAGCGAACGTTTTTTGGCTTAACGCTGGAAGTACAAAAAGATGTGCTGCTGTTTGTCGTTGAGGAGCACCTTTCTCGACACATATTAGAAACCATCAATGAAGTTGGTGAGTTCGACCGAGAGTCGGGGCAGGGCATTGCTATTCAGATCGATATTGAGGATGCAGTCGGTGTCGCGCATCAAGTAGAGACGTTGACCAAAGTGGTCGAGGATGAGTTATGAGCAGTCAAACGATAATTAGAGTTCGAGATGTAATGGCGGCTACTTATGTCATGGTTGATGGGCTAATGACAGTTTATGAAGGCATAACGTTGGCTAAAAAATACCAAGTCAAAGCGCTGGTGGTGAAAAAGCGAGATGACAACGATGAATATGGCATCGTCTTGATGAATGATATTGCCAAAAAGGTGCTGGCGAATAATCGCTCTCCACAGCGCACGAATATTTATGAAATCATGACCAAGCCCGCTTTGTGTGTCGACCCTGATATGAATGTGAAATATTGTGCGCGCCTATTTGAACGATTTGGCATTAGCCGAGCTCCTGTCATTGAAGATGGGGAGGTCATTGGCATGGTGAGTTATAACAATATTGTCATTAATGGCATGGTGCGAGAAGAAGTGTAATAGGTTGATATAAATGAAAAATCAACGCATTTTTTTCTCAAGTCAGCGACTGTTACAAAGAACTAAAAATATTTAATATATGTTAGGTTGCATATGTGTTAATTCACCATTATTCTTTGCGCCCTAAGTCTATTGTCGAGGAATTTGTATCATGCCTTTAGTCTCTTGCCCTGTGTGTGAGAAACAAATCTCAAAGCGCGCTCACGCATGTCCAGGATGCGGAGAGCCAGACCCGCTGCACCACCTAGCTAAGTCAAAATTTATGTCGATGGTGTTTTGGGTACTGGTGTTGGTTGGAACTGCGTATGCAGCATGGTTCTATATTTTGCCTATGGTCATTGAATCATTGCGCTATCAGTAGTCGTTGGTTGAGCTGTCATAAAAATGCCGTAGAATGACCTCGTACTTTGTGAGGAGACGATGTCGTGAAACTATTTTTTGCCTCAGATCTGCATGGCTCTTTGCCAGCAACTAAAGAAACTATTGAGCTATTTTTAGCCTCTGGTGCGGAGCACCTGATTTTGTTGGGGGATACGCTAAACCACGGGCCAAGAAACCCGATTCCAGAAGGTTACAACCCACCGCAGGTGGCGGAGCTACTGAACCAATACAGTGATCAAATTATTTCTGTGCGTGGTAACTGCGATAGTGAAGTGGACCAAATGCTATTGAAGTTTCCAATGATGATGGATTACTCGTGGGTGCTACTTGAATCTGGTAAGAGAATCTTTTTGACTCATGGTCACTTGTACAACTCTGAAAAACGGCCGCCACTGCGTGAAGGTGATATCATCGCCCACGGTCATACGCATGTTCCTGTCGCAGAGATGCAAGATGGGGTCATTATTTTTAACCCTGGCTCGATGACATTTCCACGTAATGGTTTACCAAGAAGCTTTGGTACTTTAGAAGACAATACGCTAACGGTAAAAACGCCAGAAGGCGAAGTATTAGCACAAACCATGATTTAACGGTTTTACTAAGTAAAAATATAGGGAGCGAATTGCTCCCTATTTTGTGTCTGAATGTCCTAAATCGCGTTCTGGGTCGATAATGTCTCTTACGCGCTGTTTTAGCACCTTTGCTTCAGGAAAGCCGCTGTCTTTTTTCCGTTCCCAAATTTGCTGGCCATTGCAGAAAATTTCGAAGCGACCACCCGTATCTGGGTGTAAGCTGATCGTTTCTATTTCTTCGCTAAAAGTATGCAGTAGTTCTTGCGATAGCCAAGTTGAACGCAACATCCAGTTGCATTGGCGGCAGTAATAAATATCAATGATTGCTTTATCCATGAAACTTTCCTTTTAATCGGTTTAAACTAGCAACTTGATACCCACGGCAAACGTGAGAATTTCGAATGCAATTTTAATCACTCGGTTGCTGTATCGAGTCGCGGCCCATGCGCCTAAACTGCCGCCTAGAAATGAGCTTAACAATAAAACAGGCAACCAAGCCCAATGTATCGGAGCGCCAGCTTGGACGACGGCAATGCCTCCAATGCCATTCCAAAACAACCCGACGCAAATCATGGTGTAAGCAACGGCTTGTTTATAGTTATACCCAAACCAGCGAACTAAAAATAGTGTCACGAGTAAACCAGAACCTGCGGTCAGCGACCCGTTGATGATACCGATGAGCATTAGTCCGACACCGCCGATGACCCAACCGATTGGGTGACGGTTACGTATTATTTCTGATTGGCCTAACGATTTCTTAAATCGTGAATAGATGCCGAGCGCGAGAATCATGCTCCCTAGCATTTTTTCCGCCATACCATCAGGTATTTGGACAATTAAATTCGCCCCTAAGACTACGCCAATGCTGCCAGAAACTATAAGGTAGAGCGCGACCTTCCATTTAATTGTGCCTGCTTTTAAGTGTGTGCTTGCTGCCCCTAAGCCTAAAGCGACGGAAGCCACTTTATGTGTCCCCAGCGCAACCGAGAATGGCAAGCCGAGAAAGATGAGCAAAGGGAATTGAAGTAAGCCTGCACCGCCGCCAGAAAGCGAAGCCAGAGTATTGGCGATAAGTGAGCCGAAAAAGAGGGTGAGGGTATCTAGCCAATCCATAAGCAAAATAAAGGGGGCGTCTTGCCCCCTTATCATCAAATCAAAGTTAGTTTTTAAACAGCACCGAAGAACCGTGGTTCAAGCTAGTGAGCAATAGCGTTTTTTCGTTCACGACATCAATACGGCGACTCTGCTCGGCATCAAGCTTAAAGATTTGAGTGATCAAACGTAGCTGTGCTTCGGAGAAGTCTTTTGATTGAGAAGATGAAATATCTTTAAACTCAGAAGGCGAAACCAACAAATAGTTGTCACTGACTTCCCAGCGCCCTTTTTCCGAGATATTAATCGTGGATTCTGCCGTTGAACCTTGAGCGAATAGTTTGATATTTGCTACGCGAATATAGTCTCCATTAGGGAGATATTTCACATTTGATTCAACATTAACACGACGCAGTGGGCCGACAGGATCGTCAGGCAAGCTGTCTGTAATGACCGTCACCATGGTTGACTGCCACTCATTGGCAGTGAGGACCTGTTCCACTTTTAGGTCGCTACCCCAATATAACCAACCACTGAAAAGAACGGATACGGCCAAAACCGCAGATGCTAATTTTATCTTCATTCTGGCCTCCTTATTTACAGATATCGGTTGGGTCATTTTGACCAGCGAAAATACGCAATGTCACGTTCTCATATGAATGTTGACTGTCATGAATGTAGTTCAGAATCAGCTGATTGTTCTGGCCACCTGTAGCAATCACTTCTACCGGCATTGAATCTTCTGCATGGTATTTTACGTAGCGTTCAATACACTGCTCAATGGACGGCAACCAACTATTGATTTGCGGGTGGTTCACTGGCGTCATCACAGGTACATTTTGATACTCACCAATCTGACGGAATTGGGATTCTGCAGGATTGGTGAATAGCAATACACAAATAGGAAGCAGTAGAGACAAAAGAACGATCATACGCGGCAGCCAGTTATTAGTGTTAGCTGCTGGTTTTGGCTGTGCCTTAGGTAGCTCTACTTGAGGCTCTACTTCAGTCGTGGTGTCTGCCACCGCTTCTGCTGACGGCGCGTCACTTGTTTCTATTTCCGCAGCGTGCGCTTCATTTTCAGAAGTGGCTTCTTCAACGTCAGTATTAGAGTCAGCAGATAATGGGCTTAAGCGTTCCACTGAACAAATGAGTTGATAACCGCGTTTAGGAACCGTTTTAACAAACTCTGGAGATTTTGTTGAGTCCTTCAACATCTTACGCAGAGTAGAGATCGCTTGAGTCAGGCTTGAGTCATCCACCTCAAAACCTTGCTCACGCCAAACAAACTCGTGAAGCTCGTTACGGGTTAAAACTTCGTTTGGTCTCTCTGCCAACATCAGAAGTATACGGCTTTCGTTGCTTCCTAATCGTACAACGTCGTTGCCGTTTTGTTGGTCAGCGAGCGAATTACTATTTGGATCAAAGGTGAACCTTTGAGCAAGTAGAAATTTGGTGCCGATGTTAGTCATTTAGTTCTTCTTAGATGGATGATGTTGTAATTATAGTGATTTATGTCACAAAATTACCGAAGCGCATGGAGTGCGCACGACATTTTAGATGCTTTTAGGCTGGTAGGATAATTAAATTTTTCTAAAAAAACACCGTTTTTAGCAATATTGACCTTGAATTTACATTTGTCAGCCACATGTTAAATGACATCTCAGTAAGGTAATTTCAAGGGGAAAGTCACAAACTTATCTCCATGAAAAAGCCAATTAGTTTAGATGTTATGGAGCACACATGAGCGAAACCGTATCTCAAAACAAAGAAACTCGTGGTTTTCAATCAGAAGTAAAACAACTACTGCATTTAATGATCCATTCTCTTTATTCAAATAAAGAGATCTTTTTGCGCGAGCTGATTTCTAACGCATCAGATGCATCGGACAAGCTGCGCTTCCAAGCGCTATCTAACCCAGACTTATATGAAGGTAATGCAGATCTTTGCGTGAAACTGTCGTTTGATGAAAGCGCAAATACCTTAACCATTTCTGATAACGGTATCGGTATGAGCCGCGATGATGTGATCGAGCACTTAGGTACGATTGCAAAATCCGGGACCGCGGAGTTTTTCTCAAAGCTGTCTGAAGAGCAGAGCAAAGACTCTCAGCTTATTGGTCAGTTTGGTGTTGGCTTCTACTCTGCGTTTATCGTTGCTGATGCCGTCACCGTACGCACTCGTGCTGCGGGCCTAGCCGCTGATGAAGCAGTACAATGGCACTCAGCCGGTGAAGGTGAGTACACCATCGAAAACATCACTAAAGAATCGCGTGGTACTGATATCATTCTTCATATGCGTGAAGAAGGTAAAGAGTTCCTAAATGAATGGCGTCTACGTGATGTGATCAGTAAGTACTCGGATCACATTGGCATCCCAGTTTCAATCCAAACTGTTGTTCGCGATGACGAAGGCAAAGAAACGGATGAGAAGAAGTGGGAGCAAATCAACAAAGCTCAAGCACTGTGGACGCGTAATAAATCGGATATCTCAGATGAAGAGTATCAAGAGTTCTACAAGCACGTATCACATGACTTTGCTGATCCATTGGTTTGGAGCCATAACCGTGTAGAAGGTAAAAACGATTACACGAGCTTGCTTTACATCCCATCTAAAGCGCCATGGGATATGATGAACCGCGACCACAAATCAGGCTTGAAACTGTACGTACAACGCGTGTTCATTATGGACGATGCAGAGCAGTTCATGCCGTCTTACCTACGTTTTGTACGAGGTTTAATAGACTCCAATGATCTGCCACTCAACGTATCGCGTGAGATCTTACAAGATAACAAAGTGACTCAGTCTCTACGTAATGCTTGTACTAAGCGTGTGCTAACGATGTTAGAGCGCATGGCTAAGAATGATGAAGAGAAATACCAATCATTCTGGAAAGAGTTTGGTCTTGTGATGAAAGAGGGTCCGGCAGAAGACTTCGCAAACAAAGAGAAAGTTGCAGGCCTATTGCGCTTTGCTTCAACTGAAGTGGATTCTGCGGAGCAAACCGTGGGTCTAGCTGCTTACGTTGAGCGCATGAAAGAAGGTCAAGATAAGATCTACTACTTGACGGCAGACAGCTATGCAGCTGCGAAAAACAGCCCTCACTTAGAGCAGTTCAAAGCGAAAGGCATTGAAGTTATCTTGATGTACGACCGCATTGATGAGTGGCTGATGAACTACTTAACTGAGTTTGACGGCAAGCAGTTCCAGTCAATCACAAAAGCTGGGCTCGATCTAAGTCAGTTTGAAGATGAAGCAGAAAAAGAGAAGCAGAAAGAAACTGAAGAAGAGTTTAAGTCGGTTGTAGAACGCACGAAGTCTTACCTAGGTGATCGTGTGAAAGAAGTTCGTACGACCTTTAAACTCGCGTCTACACCTGCTGTTGTGGTAACGGACGATTACGAAATGGGCACTCAAATGGCGAAGCTTCTTGCAGCGGCGGGTCAGGCAGTGCCAGAAGTGAAGTACATCTTTGAGCTAAACCCTGAGCACGAGCTGGTTAAGCGCATGGCTGACGAAGCGGATGAAGAGGCATTTGGTCGTTGGGTAGAAGTCCTGCTTGGTCAAGCAATGCTTGCAGAGCGAGGCTCAATTGAGGACCCAACGGAGTTCTTAGGAGCTGTTAATAAACTTTTGACTAAGGTGTAATAACCTCAGTACATCAAAAAGCTCGCATTTCGCGAGCTTTTTGTTTGTTGTCGCAAAATTTTGCATCTCAGGTGTTGAGTTAATAATCAATAGGGCGTGAAAGAGGGTATCGTTAACATTCTTTAGTCTTAATACACTCTTTGCGCGGCGAACCTGTGATAGAATCTGCGACTTGAATGTGAGTAATAAGGCGTGTATTTTTGCTCGCCTATATACGTTATACCGAAACTTATCGTTGCGAGTGCTTCTCGGGTTTGATGTCTAAGAAGCCCAGCTATTGTGAGCTTCGGTATAAATCTTAAATATTAAAGAGGATAAATCATGCGCATCATTCTTCTAGGTGCTCCAGGTGCAGGTAAAGGCACACAAGCAAACTTCATCATGGAAAAATACGGTATTCCACAAATCTCTACTGGTGATATGCTTCGTGCTGCTATCAAAGCAGGTACAGAGCTTGGTAAACAAGCTAAAGCTGTTATCGACGCTGGTCAGCTAGTTTCTGATGAAATCATCCTTGGCCTTATCAAAGAGCGCATCGCTCAAGAAGACTGTGCAAACGGTTTCCTACTGGATGGTTTCCCACGTACTATTCCTCAAGCTGACGGCCTAAAAGAAATGGGCGTTGATGTAGACTACGTTATCGAATTTGACGTTGCAGATGATGTGATTGTTGAGCGTATGGCAGGTCGTCGTGCTCACCTTCCTTCTGGTCGTACTTACCACGTTGTTTACAACCCACCTAAAGTGGAAGGTAAAGATGACGTAACTGGTGAAGATCTTGTTGTTCGTGATGACGACAAAGAAGAAACAGTACGTGCACGTCTAGGTGTTTACCACGAGCAAACTGCACCACTAATCAACTACTACGGTAAAGAAGCTGAAGCAGGCAACACTAAGTACCTTAAGTTTGATGGTACTAAGCAAGTAGCTGAAGTTAGTGCAGATATCGAGAAAGCACTCTCTTAATTTGCTGAAGTCAAAAAATTAATATTTTGATATATTGAAAGCGACCCAAGTGGTCGCTTTTTTTAGTTTACTCGTAAACATATATCTAAATGACTTCAAGTGTCAGCGATGCAGCGCCGTGAGGCTATTTAAGTATATGAACCAAGCCGTTTACCATGAATAGGATGTTATGAAAGAGAATAATAAACAGGGTGTACTCCTAGTGAACCTGGGTACTCCTGACGCACCAACCGCTCCTGCCGTAAAGCGCTTTTTAAGTCAGTTTCTTCATGATCACCGAGTGGTAGACATGACTCGATGGCTTTGGTGTCCGCTATTGCACGGCGTTATCCTTCCAATCCGAGCTCCCAAGGTTGCTAAACTCTACCAATCAGTTTGGATGGAAGAGGGCTCGCCACTGATGGTGTACTCTAAGCGTCAAACAGAAAAGTTGGCTCAAAAGCTTGATATGCCAGTCGAACTTGGCATGACTTATGGAAATCCAAGTTTGCAATCAGGTTTTGAAGCGCTGTTGGCCCAAGGGGTAGAGGAAGTCATCGTTTTACCTTTGTATCCGCAATACTCGGGCACAACAACGGCAGCGGTTTCTGACGGAATCACTAAAGCGTTTAAAAACCTGCCCGTGATGCCGGGCTTTAGCTTTATTCGGGATTACTACAATCACCCGAAATACATTGAAGCGTTAGCGCATTCAGTTCGTGAACATTGGCAAGAGTATGGTAAGGGAGACTACTTGCTATGTTCTTATCACGGTATTCCAAAACGTTACGCTGATAATGGAGATGTTTACCCTCAGCACTGTGAAGAGACGACTCGCTTACTCGCTGAAGCGTTAGGGTTAAACGAGCAACAGATAGGTATGACGTATCAGTCTCGATTTGGCCGAGAAGAGTGGTTACAGCCCTATACCGATAAAACTCTAGAGGCACTTCCTGCAAAAGAGGTAAAAAATATCAATGTAGTGACACCAGCATTCTCTTCGGATTGTTTAGAAACGTTGGAAGAGATCTCGGAAGAGTGTAAAGAGATCTTCCTTGAAGCAGGTGGAGAAAGCTTTACCTACATTCCTTGTTTGAACGATAGTGAGCTTCATATAGAAATGATGGCTGAGTTAGTTCACTCTAAGCTTTAGGTACAAAAAAGGGTCGCAAAAGCGACCCTTTTTTGTAGAGCGATTAAGCGACTTGTACTTGCTGCTCTTCGACTTGTTCTGCTGTGCTGTGAGTATTCTCTGCACCATGCATCCAGCGAACGAGCGTATTCGAGAATAGAAGTAGGATGACACCACTCACGGTAGCGCTGACGGCAATGCCACTAAAGATAGCCATTGCGCCCAATTCGCCTACGTGAGATCCCACATAGCCCGCAACGTAGTTTGCAATCGCATTACAGCCAAACCATGCACCCATCATGAGTGAAGCTAAGCGAAGCGGTGCTAACTTGGTCACCAGTGAAAGACCAATTGGAGATAAGCACAGTTCGCCCAATGTATGGAAGAAGAAAGCACCCACCAGCCACAACATTGATGTTTTTACCGTTGTGTCTCCACCTTGTTCTAGCACAGCGCCAACCATACATAGGAAGCCAATTGCCAAGAAAAATAGTGCCATCGCAAATTTCACTGGCGACGTAGGTTCGCGTTTACCCAGTTTTACCCAAAGGACCGCCAGAACTGGTGCTAGGGTAATAATGAAAAATGGGTTTAGCGATTGGAACCACGCAGCAGGTACTTCAAAGCCACCAATCATACGATCAGTATATTGTTGAGTGTAGATGTTCATTAGGCCACCGGCCTGCTCAAAGCCAGCCCAGAAGACGATAGTGAATAAGCTCATGACCAAAATTACTTTTAGTCGGTTTACTTCTTCTTTCGTTAGGGGTTGCTTCGTGGTTGAGTTTTTGTTGCTTAGATCTCGTTTTGCTGCGGGCTCGCGACCGATGTCACCAAGCCAAGACTGAGCTAGCACCATTTGCATCACTAAGCTAATAATCATACCTACACCTGCGGCCACAAAACCGGCTTTCCAACCGTAAGAGGTTGTCACAGAGCCAGAAACGACGCCTGCAAGCAATGCACCTAAGTTGATCCCCATGTAGAAGATGGTGAATGCACCGTCACGACGGTTGTCACCCTCTTTATATAAATCGCCAACCATGGTTGAGATATTCGGCTTAAAGAGGCCGTTACCAGTGATAAGCAGACCAAGACCTAAATAGAAACTGTGTAGCGAACCAATACCCAGAGCGTCAGCAGGAAGTGCAAGTGTAAACTGGCCGATAGCCATTAACGCGCCACCAAGCAAAATTGAACGGCGTTGACCTAGATAGTTATCCGCTAAGTAACCTCCGATGAGAGGTGTGATATACACAAGACCAGTATAAATACCGTATAGGTCTAGTGCGTCTTTGGTTGACCAGCCAAGGCCGCCATTCATCGTTGTATCTGTAAGGTAAAGTACTAGAATGGCGCGCATTGCGTAGTAAGAAAAGCGTTCCCACAGTTCAGTACCGAACAATAAGAACAAGCCACGAGGATGGCCGAAATATTGATGTTGGTTTGACATAAGCTCTTCTAATAATAGTTATTACATTTTTTAACGACTTCTACGTATACATTGCAATTTAATGAGTGACAAACAATAAAATTTTGCATTACGACTAAAGTTGTTTGTTAAGTGACTGTTTTTGGGTGAATTTGCAGATGATATGATGGTGTGTTGGCTGTGTTACAAACTTAATTTCCATTTTTGTCTATGGACTTCTTCTCGTAAGTTCTTGAAAAGATACCGTTAATGCGAGCGATGTATAATCATACTTTTATAGATAAACTGAATGTCAATGACTCAACTTTGGCTTAATGCTAGGATAAAAACAAAATAGAATTGGCTAGTAAAAAAGATGAAACGTTGGTATCTACTTTATTGTAAACGTGGGGAGCAGGTTAGGGCGAAACAGCACCTTGAAAACCAAGGTGTAGAGTGCTTTTATCCAACTGTAGAAGTTGAGAAGATTTTGCGCGGGAAAAGACAAAAAGTCGAAGAGCCGCTGTTTCCTTGTTATGTGTTTGCTTACTTTGATTATGAACAGGGACCTAACTTCACCTCAGTCCGCTCCACTCGAGGGGTTGTTGATTTTGTGCGTTTTGGTGCTCAACCGAAAGAAGTCCAAGGTGACTTAGTCTTTGAATTGATGCAGCTAGAAAAATGCTGTAATGAAAATACCGCTTCTGAGTGTATGCCAAAACCAGGTGATCAAATCCGAGTTAAGAGCGGTCAGTTTGCTGGTATAGATGCTATCTTCCAGGAGCAAGATGGTGAGAAACGCTCAATCATGTTAGTGCAGATGATCACTAAACGAGTGCCTGTCAGTATTGATAACAGCGATTTAGACTTGAAATAGCTAATGTGTACAAACAAAAAAAGAGGTGCTTTGGCACCTCTTTTTTAATCTTGCTGGTAATCACCAGCAGTGGGACGCTGTTTAGCGAGCTTAGCAAAACAACGATGGTTACCGATTAGGAGTAGGGCATCACACCCTACTTAGTCGCTTAGTAAGCGTCGTTATGGACGGTTTGCACCGCACGGCCTGACGGGTCTACACAGTTTTGGAATGACTCATCCCATTCAATCGCTTTCGCTGATGAACAAGCTACTGAAGGACCACCTGGCACACACTCAGCCGCTGAAGGTAGTGGGAATAGCTCTTCAAAGATTTCTCGGTACACGTAACCTTCTTTTGTGGTTGGCGTGTTGTATGGGAAGCGGTATTGAGCCGTTTCCATCTGCTGATCCGTCACTTTTTGCTCTGCGACTTCTTTCAACGTATCAATCCAGCTGTAACCTACGCCATCAGAGAACTGCTCTTTTTGACGCCATGCGATCGACTCTGGCAAGTAATGCTCAAAACACTCGCGTAGAATGTGTTTTTCCATTTTGCCGTTGCCACACATCTTATCTGCTGGGTTCAGGCGCATTGCAACGTCGATAAACTCTTTATCAAGGAACGGTACTCGGCCTTCAACCCCCCATGCCGCTAGCGATTTGTTTGCGCGCGCGCAGTCAAACATGTTCAGAGCAAGCAGCTTACGTACCGTTTCTTCGTGGAACTCTTTCGCGTTTGGTGCTTTGTGGAAATATAGGTAACCACCAAAGATCTCATCTGCACCTTCACCAGAAAGTACCATCTTAATGCCCATCGCTTTGATCTTGCGACCCATTAAGAACATAGGCGTGGATGCGCGAATGGTGGTCACATCGTACGTTTCGATGTGGTAAATCACGTCGCGAATCGCGTCGAGACCTTCTTGAATTGTATAAGTCATTTCATGGTGAACGGTACCGATTTGGTCGGCAACTTCTCGAGCTGCTTTTAAATCTGGTGCACCTTCTAGACCCACAGCAAAAGAGTGCAGTTGTGGCCACCAAGCTTCAGACTTTTCATCATCTTCAATACGCATCGCTGCAAAGCGTTTTGCTACCGCAGATGTAATAGAAGAATCTAGACCACCTGAAAGAAGTACACCGTAAGGCACGTCAGTCATTAGTTGGCGTTTAACAGCCGCTTCTAGGGCTTCAGTCAGTTCTTCTTTGCTGGTGGTGTTACCTTGAACGGCAGCGTATTCGTTCCAGTCACGAACATAGTAACGCGTTGGCTCGGCATCTTTTGAGCTGTAGTAGCTACCAGGAGGGAACTCGCTCACTGTTTTACATACTGGAACAAGTGCCTTCATCTCTGATGCAACATAGTAGTTGCCATGCTCATCATGACCTTGATAAAGAGGGATAATGCCAATGTGGTCGCGACCGACTAAGTATTCGTCTTTTTCTTCATCGTACAGAACAAAAGCGAAAATACCGTTTAGTTCTTCAAGGAGATCTGCACCCATATCTTGGTACAGTGCAAGAATGACTTCACAGTCTGAATCGGTTTGAAACTCGTATTTTCCTTCGTAACGAGCACGAATTTCTTTATGGTTGTAGATTTCACCATTGACTGCAAGGATGAGCTTTTTATCAGGGCTGTATAGCGGTTGTGCACCACTATTTAGACCAACAATCGCCAAGCGCTCATGCGCTAAAATAGCGCGCTCTGAAGAGTAAATCCCAGACCAGTCAGGGCCACGATGACGAAGTTTTTTCGACATTTCTAATGCGATAGGGCGCAATGCGGCTGCATCGCTTTTAATGTCTAAAATGCCAAATACTGAACACATACTACATCCTTACTAAACTAAATAATTTCTAATCGGTATGGCTTCAATTTGCCATTACTAGTAAAAAAAGCAACGTTTTATGATTATAAAAATGATAAAAAGCCTTGTTGTGTAAATATTATTTAACTTAATGGCTCGTTTGGTGAATGAAATCAAGGTTTGGTATAAAAACCATACAAAAAAGCCTTTCTATTGATAGAAAGGCTTTTAAAAAATATTAGTATGGTTGCTTATTTTATTGGTGTGAACTGAGGTTCGAGTTGTTTACACACATGTCGAGCAAAACCGCTACCTGCTTCACTGTATATATTGAATGCGGCGTCAACTCCGCTTTCCAGCAAACCTTCCAACTGATCTGGGTACTCGGCGATAGCAGCTATTTGCCCTTTATATTTTCTGCGTTTAAGCTGCTCAAGTGCGGTTTGGTTACCTTGATGATGAGGCATGGCAAGCAGCACCAGTTTGACATGACCTGTATCTAAAATTCGTTCCCAAAAATCTGGGTCTGTGGCATCGCCAGCGATCACGTTTCTTCCCTCTGAACGGTGCTGATGTGCTGCATCTTCACGAATTTCTATGCCTAGTGAAATTTTGCCATAGCGCGCACGTAATTCATCATAGGCCCCAGTCCCGATGCGCCCCATGCCTAAGATTAATACCTGGGCATGCCCAGGGTTAATGAGTTGGTCACGCTGGTTAAGCTTTTCTGCGGCTGTCTCTTGCAGCCACTTGCCGGAGTGTTGATAAATTTTGTGGCTAAGGCGGTTAAGTGGCGCAGAAATAATAAAGGACACGGACACCGCAACCGCAATCGCAGCGAGCATATCGCTTGGCATCCAGCCCATTTTGTAAGCCAACCCTGCGACTATAAGGCCAAACTCACTGTAGTTGAACAGCGATAAAGAGGCGAGCAAAGAGGTACGTACTCGAAACTTAAAGTGATTAATCGTGACGAAGTACAAGAGCCCTTTTATTGGCAGCAGTAAGATAAATAGTAGGGCGAGTACGACGCCATTGACGCTCAATGAAGCGGACAAGCCAATGTTTAAAAAGAAGCAGACTAAGAACAGCTCCTTCATATTGAATAGCGATTTGGATAGCTCTGAAGCTTTAGGGTGGCCAGCGAGTAGCATGCCTAAAATCAGCGCGCCCAAGTCTGGTTTCATTCCGACCAGTTCGAATAGCCCTGCCCCAACAACAAGCGCGAAGAAAATACCGAACAGCACCAGCATTTCGCCGTGGCCAACTTTATCTAACAGTTTATAGAATAGTGGACGAAGGAAAGGCAATGCGAACAAACCAATGGCATACCATTCTGGGACTTTGCCGGTTGAAGCAGTCAGGAATACCACGGCAAAAATATCTTGCATAACCAAGATACCGATCGCGAGTGTGCCGTAGGTCGCGTTCATTTCCCCTTTTTCTTGCAATGCTTTTACGGCAAAAACGGTACTGGAGAAAGATAGTGCAAAAGCTAAAAGTAGGATTTGACCGCTATCCATACTGGCGAGCGAAGTTAAGCCCAGTAGTTTTAAACCTGATAGCGCTAGTGCAAAAAAAGCGGTAGACAGTATGTTGTGGGCGGTCGCTCCTCCCCATATTTCTTTGGACAGTAGCGTTTTGACATCAAGCTTGAGTCCGATCGTGAATAGAAGAAGAGTGACACCAAGATCTGCAAGAGTGACGATAACGTCATTGCTTTGATAGCCAAATGCATGCAAACCAAATCCTGCCAGTAGAAAACCAACGAGGGGAGGGAGGCTACATTTAAGCGCAATAAAGCCAGCTAAAAAAGCTGTTGTAATTAGAATAATTTCCATACTGTTGAGCTGTATTCCTGATATACAAAAACGGGCTGTGAAAACACAGCCCGAGATTGTAACTCAATTAGTTGTATAAACTTAGTCTTCAAGTAACTTTTGTAACAAAACTCCGTTTAGCATTGCGCGTTTAATCATCGCAAATGCGCCCATCGTTGGCTGCTTATCAATGTGTGAAGCCACGATAGGAAGGTCGTTATGGAAAGTTTTGAGAGATTGATTTTCGACATTGCGTTGAATTGCAGGGAAGACTATATCTTGTGCAGCAGTAATGTCGCCCGCAATGACAATTTTCTGAGGGTTAAACAAGTTAACGGTAATTGCAATCGCTTTACCTAACTGGTTACCCACTCGCACTAAACTCTGCTTTGCAAGTTCGTCACCATCCATTGCATGCTGACACACTGCTTCAATCGTGATGTTTTCAAGGTCAGTCAAGCTTGACTCATAGCCTTGAGCAATCAGTTGTTTTACTCGTTGGATAATAGCTGGGTTCGCTGCTACGGTTTCTAAGCAACCAAAGTTCCCACATTGGCACTGTTCACCAAGCGGATCGATTTGGATATGACCAATTTCACCGACGTTGCGGTTAAAGCCAAGAAAAACCTGGCCGTTAACGATAATACCTGCGCCAGTACCGCGGTGAACGCTAACTAAAATGGAGTCCTGACAGTCTTGGCTTGCCCCAAAGTAGTGCTCCGCTAACGCCATGCCACGTACGTCATTCCCAACAAAGCATGCGGTATTAAACTTCTCTCCAACAATTTCACCCAGCGCCAGATTATCGATATCGGTATTCGGCATGTACTCAACCACGCCTGTTGTTGGGTTAACAAGGCCCGGTAGCGTAATACCAATTGCGATGAGCTGATCAATTTTGTCTTCGCAACGGTTTACGAAGTCTTTAAGTAAATCGATAAGCCCAGCGATCAAGTCAGCTTGGTTGGTGTAATGCAGTTCGTGCTGATCTTCCGCAAGTGCAGTGCCACCTAAATCGTACAAACAAAATTGTACGTAATCTCGACCTAAACGAACCGCAATAGAGTGGAAGGGTTTGACTTCGGTGGTCAGAGAGATTGCACGACGACCACCAGTTGAAGCTTGCTGGGCGACCTCTTTAATAAGGCCGCGCTCTAAAAGTTGGCGGGTTATTTTGGTAACACTAGCAGGTGCGAGCTGGCTCACATCTGCGACTTGAATACGGGAGATAGGACCTTGCTGATCAATCAGCCTATATACCGCAGCGCTGTTAAGCTGTTTTACTAAATCTACATTACCAATCTGTCCGCCATTCATGCTTAATTTTGCTCGTATTGTCCGTTAACAACCGTCGCTTTTACTTTGAAGTCACGATCGAAAATGGTTAGGTTTGCAACCATCCCTTTTCGAACTCGGCCAAGGCGATCCTCAACACCAATTGCAGTTGCTGGGTATAACGTGGCCATTCGTAGAGCTTCGTCTAAAGCGATCCCCGCGTGCTCAACTGAATTCTGAACTGCTTCTATCATTGTCAAAGCTGAGCCGCCTAGTGTGCCGTTTTCATCAACACACTTACCATCTCGGTAATATACTTTCTTACCGACAAAAATAAAGTGATCAATGTTAGCACCTGCTGGAGCTGTGGCATCCGTCACCAAAACAAGCTTTTCACCTTTGATTTTATGAGCAATTCGGATGTTTGCGTAGTCTACGTGGAAACCATCAGCAATAATGCCAGCATAAACGTCAGGCGTATCATAAATTGCACCAACAACTCCAGGTTCACGACCAACCATTGGCGTCATCGCGTTAAATAGGTGTGTGGCAAAAGTAATACCTGCTTCAAAGCCTTTACGCGCTTCGGCGTAGGTCGCATTTGTATGACCAATAGAAACTACGATGCCGGCTGCTTTTAATCGTGCAATATGCTCTGGATCGTTTTGCTCTGGTGCAAGCGTTACTTTAGCGATGATATCGGCGTTTGCGCAGATAAGATCAATCATGCTTTCATCTGACGGGCGAATAAAATCGACGTTGTGGATACCTTTTTTCGCGACGTTAAGATAAGGACCTTCTAGGTGTAGACCAAGTGATTGGTTTTGATATTGGTTATGATATTCACGAGCGGCAGAAATTGCAGTTCGCATATCTTCGTCTGATGAAGTAATGAGCGTTGGTAAGAAGCTAGTACAGCCGGACTTGAGGTTTGCTTCGTGCATGATTTGCATGGTTTCCGGTGTGATTGCATCGTTTAGCATTACACCGCCACAGCCATTCAGTTGCAGGTCGATAAAGCCCGGACTTAGGTTTGCGCCTGCGAGGTCTTTCACTTCGATGCCCTGAGGTAGCTCTGCAGCCGGTACAATAGATTGAATAAGGTCGTTTTCGATGATGACCGCATGATCGGTAAGAACATCACTACCGGTATAAATTTTACAGTTACTTAGCGCGTACATAGTCAGCTAGTCCTTATAGATGAGAATTCAATTTCTATATCGTTACCTAAGTGGAGACTGCTTTAGTCATATGGGTACTTAGTTTGTATCACTGAATTAGATAACGAGTCACATACAGCAAGTCGCGTTTTATCGATGTTATTGTCATAGTAACTAACTGAAAAGTAATAATTGTATGGTTTTTTATGATTCTTTTTCAGAGCAAAGTTACAGTGATTTACCCGCCTAGATACCAAAAATAACACTGATTCTGCCTTGCATAAAGTGCGAGAATATTATCTTTAAAACGCCATTTTTTCGTATAATAAAATAAGTTTTATGATCTCGCTAGCAAAAACCTTCCGAAAGGGCAAATTGTGGTGATTATGATCACAAACGGTGAGCTTTTAATTTGCGGAGCAAAATTAATGTCATAAACTGAGGATGACTAAATTGGACGACTGAAATAAGTCATTCAACATAACATCTAATCCTATAGGGGGAACTTAAGGTGAATATTCTCGGATACGCGCAGAAGTTAGGTAAAGCTCTTATGCTTCCTATTGCGACTTTGCCAATCGCAGGCTTGTTACTGCGCTTGGGCCAGCCGGATGTTTTTGACATCGCATTTATGGCACAAGCAGGTAACTCAATCTTTTCTAACCTTCCATTGTTGTTTGGCCTTGGTATTGCGATCGGTCTATCTAAAGACGGTCAAGGTGCAGCTGGCCTTGCTGGTGCAGTTGCGTACTTTGTACTGACAGCGACAGCGTCAACAATTGATGCATCAGTAAACATGTCGTTCTTTGGTGGTATCATCGCAGGTATTATTGCTGGCCACTCTTACAACGCTTTCCATGCTACACGTCTTCCTGAGTGGCTTGCTTTCTTCTCTGGTAAACGTTTAGTGCCGATTATGGCAGGTCTATTCGCTTTAGTTGCTGGTGCAGTTGGTGGCATTGTATGGCCAACAATTCAAGGTGGTCTAGATGCGCTTGCTCATGGCATCTCAACTTCTGGCGCTATTGGTCAGTTTATCTACGGTACACTGAACCGAGCCCTTATTCCTGTAGGTCTACACCACGTACTTAACTCATTCTTCTGGTTTGGTATGGGGTCTTGTCAAGAAGTGCTAGTAACTGGTGCAAATGCTGCGGGTCAAGCGCTTCCTGCTCTACAACAACTGTGTGTGGATCCTGCGCTAGCGAAAACGCTTGTGGCTGGTCAAACTCATACATTTGAATTCGCTAACTCTGTCACTCCTGAAATCACTGCAACAGTGAAGGAAGTAACTGAAACAGTTAAATCTGGTGACCTACACCGTTTCTTCGGCGGCGATAAGAGCGCTGGTGTGTTCATGAACGGTTTCTTCCCAGTAATGATGTTCGGTCTACCTGGTGCGGCGCTTGCTATGTACCTAGCGGCTCCTGCTGAGAAACGCAGCCAAGTTGGTGGTGCATTGTTCTCTGTTGCATTCTGTTCATTCCTAACTGGTATCACAGAGCCTCTAGAGTTCATGTTCGTATTCCTAGCGCCTGCACTATACGCGATTCACGCAGTGTTCACTGGTCTGTCGCTTGTTGTTGCGAACATGCTTGGTACGCTACACGGCTTCACATTCTCAGCTGGTCTAATTGACTACTTGTTGAACTACGGTCTAGCAACTAAACCGCTACTACTTGGTGCAGTTGGTCTTGGCTTTGGTGCTCTATACTTCTTCACATTCAGCTTCGCAATCCGCGCATTCAACTTGAAATCGCCTGGTCGTGAAGATGACGACAGCGAAGCAGCAGCGCCTGCTGGTGAGAAGAAAAGTGGTGACCTAGCTCGCCAATACTTAAAAGCACTTGGCGGTCATGACAACCTAACTTCAATCGACGCATGTATCACTCGACTACGCTTGACGCTAAAAGATCGTTCAGTCGCTGATGAGGAAGTACTGAAGAAATTGGGTGCGAAAGGTGTGGTTAAACTTGGTGAAAACAACCTTCAAGTTATCCTTGGCCCTCTAGCTGAAATCGTTGCTGGCGAAATGAAAGCAATCGGTGCTAATGAAGACCTATCGAATGTAAAATTGCCTTAATTACATCGAACTGATATCTGACTAAAGACCTCCCTCGGGAGGTCTTTTTTTGTTTTGGCACTTTGAATCTGCTGTGCTTTCGCACTAACTCGATAAATATTGTCGTTTTAGCGCGAGTTCTTGTTGTCTAATTGCTTAGAATTGTGGATCATTAGAAACAATGTACTCTGCAAAACCATACTTGGATGCAGAGTTCCGTTTTCTCTGACAATACTAATATTTTTGAGGTGCTATAGATGAGTGAAGCTGATGCTCGTCCATCAAACTTTATTCGCCAGATCATTGATAAAGATCTAGCGGATGGTAAACACACTAGCGTGCATACTCGATTCCCGCCGGAGCCAAATGGCTACCTGCATATCGGTCATGCTAAGTCTATCTGTTTGAACTTCGGTATTGCTCAGGACTACCAGGGTCAATGTAATCTACGTTTCGACGATACGAACCCTGAAAAAGAAGACATCGAATACGTTGAGTCTATCAAGAAAGATGTAAACTGGTTGGGCTTTGAGTGGAGTGGTGAAGTATGTTACTCATCAAACTACTTCGATAAGCTTTACGAATATGCAATTGAATTGATTAACAAAGGCTTAGCGTACGTAGATGAGCTAAGTCCTGAGCAGATTCGTGAATACCGTGGCACGCTAAAGGCGCCAGGTAAACCAAGCCCATACCGTGACCGTTCTGTTGAAGAGAACTTAGCGTTATTTGAAAAAATGCGCGCTGGTGAATTTGAAGAAGGTAAAGCGTGTCTTCGTGCCAAGATTGACATGGGTTCTTCATTCATGGTTATGCGCGATCCAGTTTTATACCGTGTGCGTTTTGCTACGCACCACCAAACTGGTGATAAGTGGTGCATTTACCCAATGTACGACTTCACGCACTGTATCTCTGATGCATTAGAAGGCATTACGCATTCTATCTGTACGCTTGAGTTTATGGATAACCGTCGTCTGTACGACTGGGTTCTGGACAACATCACGATCGAAAGCCGTCCACATCAGTACGAGTTCAGTCGCTTAAACCTTGAGTACACAGTGATGTCTAAGCGTAAGCTTAATCAACTCGTCACTGAAAAACTGGTTAACGGTTGGGATGACCCACGTATGCCAACAGTCTCAGGTCTGCGTCGTCGTGGCTTCACGCCAGCATCTATCCGTGAATTCTGTAAGCGTATTGGTGTAACGAAGCAAGAAAATATGATCGAGTTTAGCTCATTAGAATCTTGTATTCGTGATGACCTAAACGAGAACGCTCCGCGTGCAATGGCTGTGCTGGATCCTGTTAAAGTTGTTATCGAAAACTTTGAAGAAGGTGCAGTAGAAAACTTGACGGTTGCTAATCACCCAAACAAACCAGAGATGGGTGTGCGTGAAGTACCATTCACTCGTGAGTTGTGGATTGAGCGTGAAGACTTCCGTGAAGAGGCGAACAAAAAGTACAAGCGTTTAGTGCTAGGTAAAGAAGTTCGCTTACGTGGTGCTTACGTGATCAAAGCAGAGCGCGTTGAAAAAGATGCCGAAGGCAACATCACGACTATCTTCTGTTCTTACGATGCAGACACACTAGGTAAGAATCCGGCTGATGGCCGTAAAGTAAAAGGTGTGATTCATTGGGTATCAGCTGATAAAGCATTACCAGCGGAAATCCGTCTGTACGATCGTCTATTTACGGTTCCAAACCCGGGTGCAGCAGAAGACTTTGCTTCTACAATCAACCCTGAATCATTAGTTGTGATCAATGGTTTTGTAGAGCCTAGCTTAGCGTCAGCAGAAGCAGAAAAAGGCTACCAGTTTGAGCGTATGGGTTACTTCTGCGCAGACTCGAAAGATTCTTCAGCAGATAAACTAGTATTCAACCGCACGGTTGGCCTACGTGATACTTGGGCAAAAATTGAGAACCAATAATCTCGATTAATGCAAAAATCGATAAAAATGCCAGCAAATGCTGGCATTTTTTATTCTCATTATCGTAATTCGGCGGTTATAGGTAATGTAGGGAGCTGATTAAGAGTGAGGGGCGTTTGATAAATGTTCGGTTTGGAAGCAAAACAATGATGTTTATTAAGGTTTGAATTGGTAAGTCTAATCGACGCTTTACAAAAGTTGGTACGGCAATTCAGCTATTGAAAGATATCGCCCTCAGAAACAAAAAACGCCAGCATGAGCTGACGTTTATTTTAAATCAACAAACCGTTATTTTTTTGGTTTGTGTGCATCTGGATTGTCTTTACAACCACCATCACTGCACTTGCCGTACAAGTATAAGCTGTGGTTTGTTAGCGTGACATTGTACTTAGCTGCAATCTCTTTTTGACGTTCTTCAATAAGATCGTCAGAAAATTCAATTACCTCACCACAGTCTAGGCACACTAGATGGTCGTGGTGATGTTGAGTCGATAATTCGAAGACTGACTTACCACCTTCAAAGTGGTGACGAGTTACAATACCAGCATCATCGAATTGGTTTAGAACTCGGTAAACAGTTGCTAGGCCAATCTCTTCACCTAGATCAATCAACTTTTTGTACAAATCTTCAGCACTGATGTGCTGGCAGTCTGGCTGCTGAAGTACTTCTAGAATTTTTAGCCTTGGAAGGGTTACTTTTAAACCCGCATCCTTCAGCGCCTGATTATTATCTGACATATACTTTCCCGTTGGATCATCTGCAGCGATTTAACAGAATTCAATCTTCCTACCATTATAGGATAAGCGCTCAGAACATTAAACCACGAACTTCAAAGGGTTAATAGAATCTTTTTGTAAATTAGAAATAGGTCGATTATATTACAGATCTGACCAGTTACAATTATGTAACATTGAGCTTAGAGAGGGCACGGACTGCGATGAATAAGCGACTTGCGAAGATATACAAACCAGGAATTGTAAAATTCGCACTCAATATTTGGCCACCTTTTTGGGGCGCTGGTATTAAAATCTTACATATTTCTGAAGACTTTCGTACCGTCAAGGTGCGTTTGAAACTTCGCTGGTGGAATAAAAACGCCAATCGTACTCAGTATGGTGGCAGTATTTTCTCTTTAACTGATCCCATTTACTCGTTGATGCTGATGGGGATTCTACGCGAGGAGTATTACGTGTGGGATAAAGAGGCGAGTATTAACTTTATTAAGCCAGGGCAAAGTGATTTATTTGCAGAATTTGAGGTCACTGAAGGAATGCTAGAAAACATTTATCAAATGACACGGAATGGAGAAAAGTGTTTTCCTGAATTTATTACCCATGTAAAAGATAAGCAGGGGAATGTGGTTTCAGAGGTTCAACGCAAGCTTTATGTAAGAAAGAAACCTCAGTATCGCGAAGAGGAAGTGCTCACCGATGCTTTGTGAAAATATACAAAAAGACCTCCAATCGGAGGTCTTTGTATAATTCGATTTATTTAGCCTTCAAGCTCAGCTAAACACATTTCTTCGTAAATCTGTTTAACCCAGTTCTCAACACGTTCGTCAGTCAGTTCCGGTTGACGGTCTTCATCGATACATAGACCTACGAATTGGCTGTCGTCACCTTCAACAAGTGCTTTAGACGCTTCAAATTCGTAGCCTTCTGTTGAAGTATGGCCAAGAATTGTGCCACCTTTAGACTCAACGATATCACGTACTGTGCCCATCGCGTCACAGAAGTACTCTGCGTAGTCCTCTTGGTCGCCACAGCCAAAGATAGCCACTAGCTTAGTAGAGAAGTCGATTTGCTCAAGTTCAGGGAAGAAATCATCCCAATCACATTGTGCTTCGCCGTAGTACCAAGTTGGGATACCTAGAAGAAGAAGATCGAAGTTATCAATGTCTTCTTTGCTGCTTTTCGCGATGTCTTGAACGTGAACTAGATGCTTACCTAGTTGCTTTTGAATCATCTTTGCAACGGCTTCAGTATTACCTGTGTCGCTACCGAAGAAGATACCTACACTTGCCATAGAGTCTATACCTTTACATTGTTTGTTATTGGCGATGGTACTAAGGGTTTAACCTAACCCAGAGCCTTCCCAAGTTAGCTGAATTACACCTTTTGCAATAAAGCCAGCACAGCCTAGGAAAAGGACTAACCACACAATACGACGACCAAAAACAGGTACATTGCCTTGCTTTAGCACATCTTTTATTGCCATCCCGATGAAAAAGAAGATAGCAGCAAAAAGAAGATCGAGCCCAATAGACTCGAGCATATCCATATAGTCGTAAAGCATTTTAGCCCTTCATGCCGAAAAATCTTGGGCGCACTATACCACTGTTAAACGGTAAAGTTAATGCACTACAAGAAGGGTTATTTCAATAATCTATTGTTGCTTTTCGAATTTGTTAACTCGAAATGTATTTCCGAATGACTCTCATTACTTCAGCCGGTTTTTCGGCGTGAAGCCAGTGGCCAGTATTAGCGATAATATGTGCTTTTGCTTGTTTGAACTGTTTTTGCACCGCAGGTTGGTGCTCTGGCATTAAGTAATCGGAATCACCACCTTTAACAAACAGAGTGGGTATGTCTGTTGGGGCAATTTCCTGCCAGCCGATAATTTGTGCGTAATTCTCATAAAGGCTCGGTACGTTAAACCGCCAGTCCATTTTATCGCCATTTTTGTATAGTGACTTAGAGAGAAATTGTCTTACACCGTCGATCTCAACATGTTGAGCTAGGATATCCATCGCTTGTTGACGGCTTGCTGGCTTTTCGTTAATTACTGCGTGTAAACCGTTAAACACATTGTCGTGACGGTTTGCTGTGTAGGCGACAGGTGCCATGTCGAGTACAACCAACTGTTTGACGAGCTCTGGAGCAATGTCCACCAGTGTCATCGCGACCTTTCCACCCATTGAATGCCCAATAATAATAGATGGATCTACATTTAAGTGTTGTAGGAGTTGTGCCACATCTTTTGCCATGTCGGCGTAATTATGAATGTTTGAGTGAAAAGAGAGGCCGTGATTTCTCAGATCAATACTGATCACCGTGTGATCTTTAATAAGATCGCGGGCTAGTAGACCCAGATTACTTAAACTACCAAACAATCCGTGAATCAAAACAACTGTTTGGCCTTGGCCTTCCTGCTTATAGTTGAGTAATGCTGACATTTTATCTTATTCGTGATGGGTTTAACGTGGAGTATCCGAGAGGATCTCGTTATAATCCCCCAGAGTTTAAACATTGAGAATGTGAAAAGCGAATGAAAACAATTGAGGTTGATGAGGATCTATACCGTTACATTGCTAGCCAAACTAAGCATATCGGTGAAAGCGCCTCGGATATTTTGCGACGCCTTTTAAACCTTGATGGTCAGTTGCAGGAAGCTGAAGCCGCGCCTGTAGTAGAGAAGCCACAAGGGATTGTAGTAAGTAAAGATGCGGGTAAAACGGAATCTGTTGATGTAGTGAAAGAAATGCGTTCGCTGCTTATTTCTGATGAGTTTGCCGGTCTAAAAAAAGCGATTGATCGCTTTATGTTAGTACTATCGACCTTACATAAATTAAATCCAGAAGGTTTCGCGCAGGCTACGAATGTAAAGGGACGCAAACGCGTGTACTTTGCAGATAATGAAGAAACCTTGTTGGCAAATGGCAACACGACCAAGCCAAAAGCCATTCCTGGCACACCGTTTTGGGTTATCACGAACAACAATACCAGTCGTAAAAGACAGATGGTTGAACAAGTGATGACACACATGGGGTACCAACCTGACTTAATAGAAAAAGTAACAGGTTCAATCTAAGAAACCTGATAGAAGCCTCATAATGTGTCGCAGTTAGCGGATATTATGAGGCTTTTTTAATTTTATTTGTATTTAAAGAAAGGATGTCAAACATGGCTATGCACCCTCGTGCTGGGCAAAAAGCGCAGCAGGAAGATCTTCATAATATTCCGGCACTTGTTGCCAATTACTTCTTGCTTCAACCTGATGCTAAGAACCCCGATCACAAGGTTCAATTCGGCACATCAGGTCACCGTGGTACCGCTGATAAGCATACATTTAACGAAAACCACATTTTGGCTATTGCTCAAGCGGTTGCAGAAGTTCGTGCCCAGCAAGGGACCACAGGTCCTTTGTTTGTCGGTAAAGACACGCATGCTTTGTCTGAACCTGCATTTTCTAGCGTGATTGAAGTTTTGATTGCGAATGGCGTAAAAGTCATCGTACAGCAGGATAACGGCTACACGCCAACACCAGGTATCTCGCACGCAATTCTGACTTACAACATCAAGCACGATGAAAAAGCAGACGGTATTGTGATTACACCATCTCATAACCCACCACAAGACGGCGGTATCAAATACAATCCGACTCACGGTGGTCCAGCAGAAGCTGAGTTGACTCAAGCTATCGAAGATCGTGCGAACGCACTGATTGCCGAAGGTTTACAAGGTGTTAAACGCTTACCACTAGCAGAAGCAAAAGCATCGGATCTGTTTGTGGAGATGGACTTGGTTAAACCCTATATCGATGATCTGGTGAACGTTATCGATATGGAAGCAATCCAAAAAGCAAATCTGAAGATTGGTGTAGATCCATTGGGTGGCAGCGGCATCGATTACTGGCGTCAAATTGGTCAGGCATACAACCTAGACCTAACGCTAGTAAGTGAAGCGATTGATCCTTCTTTCCAATTCATGTCTCTCGATAAAGACGGCGTTGTACGTATGGACTGTTCTTCTCCATACGCAATGGCGGGTCTATTGGCACTGAAAGACGAATACGATTTAGCATTTGGTAACGATCCTGACTACGACCGTCACGGTATCGTTACGCCAAAAGGTTTGATGAACCCGAACCACTTCTTAGCCGTTTGTATCGACTACCTATACCGCCATCGTGACGCATGGGGTAAAGATGTAGCTGTTGGTAAAACACTAGTATCAAGTGCTCTGATTGACCGTGTTGTTGCGGATCTAGGTCGTGAGCTATGTGAAGTACCAGTAGGCTTTAAATGGTTTGTTGATGGTCTGTACACTGGTAAATTCGGCTTCGGTGGCGAAGAAAGTGCCGGGGCATCTTTTCTTCGTAAAGATGGTACGCCTTGGTCAACAGACAAAGACGGCATCTTGTTATGTCTTCTAGCGGCAGAGATCACTGCGGTAACGGGTAAGAACCCACAAGACTACTATGAAGAGCTAGCGGCGAAACACGGTGAGTCGAAATACAACCGTATTCAAGCTGTAGCGAATGGCCCTCAAAAAGACGTACTGAAGAAGTTGTCACCAGAAATGGTCGCGGCTGAAACTCTAGCGGGTGATGCTATCACTGCTCGTCTAACGCATGCGCCTGGTAATGGTGCTGCAATCGGTGGTCTAAAAGTAACGACGGCAAACGGCTGGTTTGCTGCTCGTCCATCAGGCACAGAGGACATCTACAAGATTTACTGTGAAAGCTTCAAAGGTGAAGAGCACCTAAAACAAATCGAAGCAGAAGCACAAGAGATCGTTAATCAAGTGTTTGCAGCTGCCGGCCTGTAAACCATTCAATAGTCGATTTAGAAAACAAAGGGTTGATGTGCAAGCATCAACCCTTTGCGTTTTAAGATTCCTGAACTGAGTTGTTTCCGGGCCAGGAATCCGGTACCACAAACCAGAATTGACCGTCCTTCGTTTGTGCATGTACAAATCGGTCTGAAGGCTTTTCAATGGGTTGAGAGAAATCGTCCGTACCAATCGCCCAGCATGGTTTGTGTAAATGATAAAGTGGCTTACCGATTAAATCCCATTGGCGCTGGTAGCACCAGTAACCACTAATCTGACTTGGATTTAGTTCATAACCCAAGCACTCGCTAGGAGTTGGCTCTGGAGTAAACGGATTAATATAGAGTCGTCCTTGCATCAATAGATGCTCTTGTGGGGCGTCGTTTAACGGAATTATTTTTTGAAATTCCGGGCGATCGCTCATTTTCAACTGATGAGTAAGCATTCTATTCAGTTTTGTATGCAGCTGGTCGTGAGCATTCGGACCATACCAAACGCCGTTATAAAGAAGATAAAACTTAATCGCCACTTCCCAGTGTTCTATTTGATTTGATTCTGTATTCCGCAACACCAAGTCGATAGCACCAATGGTCTTACCTTCGATGTCGTTTAACTGAACCTCTTCCGCGATAACCTGATATCGTTCTGAACTAGAGAGAACTGCAGTGCATAAGTGCTGATATAAAAAGCCCAATCTTGGATTACCATTGTATTGCTCAGCGTTATTTAAAGGCGTTACCGAAAGATCCTCTAAGGTTGTAAACGGAGGGCGTAACTTGAAAAGAGGAGGTGAAGTGGCGATCCATTGGTAAAAGCTTTGCAGTTGGTTCATCCGTATCCCTATATGTATGGTGAGGCGACAAGCTTTGTTATTGTAACTAAATTTGCTTTTGAGGGTAGGGTGGCTAGCATCGATATTAAGGTTCGAGATACACTTTAAGTACCTAAATGATATCAAGGTGCCAGATGTCAAAACGTTGTTGTATCAACTAGGTTGCACACTCTCGGTCTGATTTCATCGAGAGGTTATTTAGGCTTACATGCGCTAGAAATTGGAAGTAATAATGAATAACTTAAAGCTAGAACAGATTCTTAATGACAAACTGTCACCGCAGTTAATTAAAGATTACGCACCAAACGGGTTACAGGTAGAAGGGACGCCAGCCGTAAAGCGTATTATCACTGGCGTAACTGCCTCCCAAGCCTTAATCGATAAAGCGATTGAGCTTAATGCAGACGCATTACTCGTTCATCACGGTTATTTTTGGAAAGGTGAACCTGAGCCAATTCGTGGTATGAAAGGTAAACGAATTCGTAGTCTGATCAAAAACGATATCAACTTATATGGTTATCACCTTCCTCTGGATATTCACCCAGAGCTAGGCAACAACGCCGAATTAGCTCGCTTACTTGAAATCGAAGTAGAAGGTGGACTTGAAGGACATCCTCAATCAGTAGCCATGTTTGGACGCTTGAAAAAACCGATGTCTGGTGCTGAGTTTGCGAGCAAGATCAATCAAGTTCTTGACAGACAACCACTGCATATTGCTCCAGAGAATACCGATAAGATGATTGAGACGGTCGGTTGGTGCACTGGTGGAGGGCAGGATTTTATTGAACTTGCTGTACAACACGGGCTGGATGCATTTATCTCTGGAGAAATTTCAGAGCGTACCACTTATACCGCTCGTGAAATGGACATTCATTACTTTGCTGCAGGTCATCATGCTACTGAGCGTTATGGTGTTCAGGCTTTAGGCAAATGGCTAGCGGATGAGTATGGCCTACATGTGGAGTTTATCGATATTGATAATCCGGTTTAGTGTTCGCTATTCATAACGTGAAACGCTGAAAAGAAAAAAGGGTTGAGACAAAATCTCAACCCTTTTGTTTGTTTATCTTCTAACTAAAAAGATCATTCACGTTCGTGAAGTGGAGAAAACTCACGCTGTGTCTCACCAGTGTATAGCTGACGAGGACGACCGATGCGGTTCAGTGGATCGCTGTGCATTTCGTTCCAGTGAGCAATCCAGCCGATGGTACGAGAAATCGCGAAGATAACCGTAAACATAGAAACTGGAATACCAATCGCTTTAAGAATGATACCTGAGTAGAAGTCTACGTTCGGGTACAGCTTCTTAGAAACGAAGTACTCATCAGAAAGCGCAATGCGCTCAAGTTCCATTGCTACATCTAGTAGAGGGTCTTGAATGTTTAGCTCTTTGAGAACTTCATGACACGTTTCGCGCATTACTGTCGCACGTGGATCGTAGTTTTTATAAACGCGGTGACCAAAGCCCATTAAGCGGAATGGGTCATCTTTGTCTTTCGCGCGGTCTACATACTCAGGGATGTTATCGACGCTGCCAATCTCTTCTAGCATTCTCAAGCACGCTTCGTTTGCACCACCGTGAGCAGGTCCCCAAAGTGATGCAATACCAGCGGCAATACATGCAAATGGGTTAGCACCAGAAGAGCCAGCTAGACGTACAGTTGACGTCGACGCATTCTGTTCGTGATCCGCGTGTAGCGTGAAGATTTTATCCATCGCACGCGCAACGACAGGATTTACTTCATACTCTTCGCAAGGGTTTGCGAACATCATGTGTAGGAAGTTTTCTGCGTAGCTCAAATCGTTGCGTGGGTAGATAAATGGCTGACCGATAGAGTATTTGTAACACATTGCAGCCAGTGTCGGCATCTTCGATAGCAGACGGTACGCCGCGATCTCACGGTGCTCGTCGTTGTTGATGTCAAGAGAGTCGTGGTAGAAGGCTGCAAGTGCACCGACTACACCACACATTACTGCCATTGGGTGAGCATCACGTCGGAAGCCATGGAAAAAGCTTGCGATTTGTTCGTGGACCATAGTGTGGCGAGTAACGGTCGTTTTGAATTGCTCGTATTGTTCTCGGGTAGGGGCTTCACCATAAAGAAGGATGTAACATACTTCTAAGTAATCTGCGTTATTGGCTAATTGATCAATCGGGAAACCGCGGTGCAAAAGAATACCTTTGCCGCCATCGATGTACGTGATTGATGATTCACAAGATGCAGTGGCAAGAAAACCTGGGTCAAAAGTAAAGTAACCATTGGCTCCCAGCTTACGAACGTCAATTACAGGTGTACCTAGCGTACCGTCCATAATCGGCAGTTCGATTGGCGCTTGACCTTCAACATGAAGGGTCGCTTTCTTATCCGCCATAACAATCTCCTTTGTTTATTATTTAATCCGTCCAGGATGTTTATGTGCCATTTTTGTACTGTTGTTAAAGCTTAAAGTCAATTTTTCTCCATCTTTGTGTGCACTTGTTATGATTTTTCTCATGAAAATCGTTAAAAATCTGTTCTATGTAGCATAATTTGTTACACCAATTGTATTAGAATGTTGCTCGCCGTATATTGGCTAAGAAAATTTTAGTTAAATCCTTATAAATTCGGGGCTAGAAACAAAGAGTGAGGTTTGTTGCTGGACTCCGATTGTTAACAAGTTGTTTACAATTATCTGGGTGGTTACTCGCGATATTTGTTAAATAGATGTTAACTTTTGTACGTTTGGAAGCTGAAATTGGTTATAACAATAAATGCTCAATGGAGCTGAGTGAGCAAGCCCGTGAAAGAAAGAAAGTCAAGACCTGTTAATTTAGATTTACAGACCATCCACTTTCCTATCACAGCAATCGCATCCATCCTACACCGTGTGTCTGGGGTAATTACGTTTGTTGCGGTGGGTATACTACTGTGGTTACTGTCCATTTCTCTGTCATCCCCAATGGGTTTTATGGAAGCCGCTGACATCGTCGATAGCTTCTTCGTAAAATTCATCCTGTGGGGAATTCTTACTGCACTTGCCTACCACATTGCAGGTGGTATCCGTCACTTGTTGATGGATCTAGGTCACTTCGAAGAGCTAGATTCTGGCACGATGAGCGCTAAAGTCGCGTTTGGTGCAACAGCAGTATTATCATTATTGGCGGGGATCTTGGTATGGTAAAACACGTATCTTCATTTGGTCGTAATGGTGTACACGATTTCCTACTGATTCGTGCAACTGCAATCATTATGACGCTATACACGATTTATCTGATTAGCTTCTGTGCATTTTCAGATATCTCTTACGCATCTTGGACCCAATTCTTTGGTGGTACCTTCACTAAAGTATTCACCATGTTGGCACTTGTTTCGATCCTGATCCACGCATGGGTCGGTTTGTGGCAGGTATTAACGGATTACATTAAGTGCGCGAAACTGCGTGGCGCACTGCAACTTGGTGTTATTGCCGTGCTATTCGGCTATGTCTTCTCTGGTCTATTTATTCTGTGGGGTGCGTAAGTGTCTATTCCAGTTCGTGAGTTTGACGCCGTAGTAATCGGCGCTGGTGGTGCAGGTATGCGCGCTGCACTACAAATTTCAGAACAAGGCCTATCATGTGCTTTGTTGTCAAAAGTATTTCCAACACGTTCTCATACTGTGTCTGCACAGGGCGGTATTACCGTTGCTCTGGGTAACTCGCACAAAGACGATTGGCAATGGCACATGTACGATACCGTTAAAGGTTCCGATTACATCGGTGACCAAAATGCGATTGAATACATGTGTAAGAATGGCCCTGAGTCCGTTATCGAACTAGAAAAAATGGGTCTTCCATTCTCTCGTTTTGATAATGGTACTATCTACCAACGTCCATTCGGTGGTCAGTCAAAAGAATTTGGTGGTGAGCAAGCTGCACGTACAGCAGCAGCTGCGGACCGTACAGGTCACGCGCTTCTTCATACGCTTTACCAACAAAATGTGAAACACAAAACCACCATTTTCTCGGAATGGTATGCACTAGACTTGGTGAAAAACCAAGACGGCGCCGTAATGGGCTGTACTGCGATTTGTATGGAAACAGGCGAAATCTGTTACTTCAAATCAAAAGCAACGATTCTAGCAACAGGTGGTGCAGGTCGTATTTACGCGTCGACCACTAACGCACACATCAACACTGGTGACGGTGTAGGTATGGCATTGCGTGCGGGTGTACCTATGCAAGACATGGAAATGTGGCAGTTCCACCCAACGGGTATCGCTGGTGCAGGTGTTCTTGTAACAGAAGGTTGTCGTGGTGAAGGTGGTTACCTTCTAAATAAAGATGGCGAACGCTTCATGGAGCGCTATGCTCCTAACGCGAAAGACCTTGCAGGTCGTGACGTAGTTGCACGTTCAATGATGATCGAAATTCGTGAAGGCCGTGGTTGTGATGGTCCTTGGGGTCCACACATTAAGCTGAAGTTGGATCACCTTGGTAAAGAAGTGCTTGAGTCACGTCTGCCTGGTATCTGTGAGCTGTCTCGTACTTTCGCGCACGTTGATCCAGTGAAAGAGCCAATTCCAGTAATTCCAACCTGTCACTACATGATGGGTGGTGTACCAACTCAAGTGTCTGGCCAAGCAATCAAGCAAAAGGCTGACGGCAGCGAGATGGAAGTACAAGGTCTATATGCATGTGGTGAGATTGCTTCTGTATCAGTACACGGAGCAAACCGTCTAGGCGGCAATTCATTACTAGACTTAGTCGTATTTGGTCGCGCGACTGGCTTGCATCTTGGCGAAACGCTCGCAGCGCAAGCTGAGGCACGCCCTGCAACTGAATCTGATATAGAAGCATCTCTAGCGCGTACCATGCGTTGGGAAAATAGTACTGGCGGTGAAGATCCAGTTCAAATCCGTAAAGACCTACAAGCTTGCATGCAAAACAGCTTCTCGGTATTCCGTGAAGGCGATGCAATGGCAACGGGTCTAGAAGAGTTGAAAGTAATTCGCGAACGTCTGAAAGATGCGCATCTAGCGGACAAGTCTTCTGAATTCAACACGCAACGTATTGAGTGTCTAGAGTTAGACAACTTGATGGAAACTGCATTCTCTACAGCCGTAGCGGCGAACTACCGTACTGAAAGCCGTGGTGCACATGCTCGTTTCGATTTCCCTGAGCGTGATGATGAGAACTGGCTATGCCACTCTATCTACAACCCGGAAACAGAAGCGATGACTAAGCGTGATGTGAACATGACGCCAACGCATCGTGAAGCTTTCCCGCCGAAAGTACGTACATACTAAAGGGAGGATACGACTATGAAATTGAACTTCTCTTTATACCGTTACAATCCGGATGTGGATACCAAGCCTTACATGAAAGAGTATACCCTTGAGGTAGACGAAGGCTCAGACATGATGGTGCTTGATGCATTGATTCTGCTAAAAGAGCAAGATCCAAGCATCGCGTTCCGTCGCTCATGCCGTGAAGGGGTATGTGGTTCTGATGGTTTGAACATGAATGGTAAAAATGGTCTAGCGTGTATCACACCGTTATCTGCTCTACAAGGCGATAAGATAGTTATTCGTCCACTGCCAGGGTTACCTGTCGTGCGCGATCTTATCGTTGACATGACGCAGTTCTATGATAACTATGCGAAAGTTAAACCATTCTTGATTGATGATGGTGCATTACCACCATCACGCGAGAACCTACAATCGCCTGATGATCGTGCGCATTTAGATGGATTGTACGAATGTATCATGTGTGCATGTTGTACAACGTCTTGCCCATCATTCTGGTGGAACCCTGACAAATTCATCGGTCCAGCTGGTCTTCTTGCAGCGTACCGTTGGCTAATTGATAGTCGCGATACGGCAACAGATGAACGTTTGTCTGATCTTGATGATGCATTTAGCGTTTTTCGTTGCCATGGCATCATGAATTGTGTAAGTGTTTGTCCTAAGGGATTAAATCCGACGAAAGCCATCGGCCATATTAAGTCGATGCTGGTTAATCGCTCGGTTTAATTTACTCGCTCTTAGGAATGTCGCAGTGTTGCGGATCACCCGATATGACCGCTTCACTGCTTCAAGAATATTTCGAGTAAAGAATACAAAAATTGCCGACTAGTTCTGGTCGGCTCTTATAGCTCGGCAAAGACCGAAGCAAACGTGAAAACTACTGGTTAAGGGAAAATATGCACAACGGCGTGATGAAGGCATGGCTCGAGTCTTCACACTTGGCTGGCGCCAATGCAACGTATGTAGAGGACCTCTACGAACTGTATCTAAGTGATCCCGATCTGGTAAGTGAGGAGTGGAAACGTGTTTTTGAAGGCTTACCTAAGCCGTCAGAAGAAGTGGCAGAACAACCACATTCACGTGTCCGTGACTACTTCCGTCGACTCGCTAGAGAAACAAAGCATTACAATGTCCAAGTTAGTGACCCAGATGTCGATGCAAAACAAGTAAAAGTTCTACAGCTAATCAACGCATACCGTTTCCGCGGACATGAAGCTGCAGAATTAGACCCACTAGGTCTATGGCAACGCCCAACCGTGGCGGAGTTAGACCCTGCTTTTCATAATCTTACCGAAGATGACTTCGAAGAAACTTTCAACGTAGGTTCTTTTGCTGTTGGGCAAGAAACCATGAAGTTGAAAGACATCTATGAAGCCCTCAACAAAACTTACTGCGGTTCCATCGGTGCTGAATACATGCACATGACTGACACAGAGCAAAAACGTTGGATCCAACAACGTCTTGAGTCTGTCGTAGGCCAGCCATCATTCAACAAAGATGAGAAGCGCACATTCCTAGAAGAGCTAACAGCCGCTGAAGGTTTGGAGCGTTACCTCGGGGCGAAATTCCCAGGTGCAAAACGTTTCTCTCTAGAAGGTGGTGACGCACTGATTCCGATGACGAAAGAGTTGATCCGTCACGCGGGAACAAGTGGGATGCGTGAAGTGGTTATCGGTATGGCTCACCGTGGTCGTTTGAACATGCTGGTGAACGTGCTTGGTAAGAAGCCTCAAGATCTGTTCGATGAGTTTGCCGGTAAACACGACGAAACTTGGGGTACGGGTGATGTGAAATATCACCAAGGCTTCTCTGCCGACTTTGCTACCCCAGGTGGTGATGTTCACTTAGCTCTTGCATTTAACCCATCGCATCTAGAAATCGTCAACCCAGTAGTCATGGGGTCGGTGCGAGCACGTCAAGATCGCTTGGGTGATAATCAAGGTAGCAAAGTGCTTCCTATCACTATCCACGGTGACTCTGCAATCGCTGGTCAGGGTGTAGTTGCCGAAACGTTCAACATGTCACTGGCTCGTGGTTTCCAAGTCGGTGGTACGGTGCGTATCGTTATTAACAACCAAGTTGGCTTTACGACGTCTAACCCTCGTGACACGCGTTCAACGATGTACTGTACAGATATCGCTAAGATGGTTCAGGCGCCAATCTTCCATGTGAATGCCGATGACCCAGAAGCAGTTGCTTTTGTTACTCGTATTGCTTTGGATTACCGCAACGAGTTCAAGCGCGACGTCGTGATTGATTTGGTGTGTTACCGTCGCCACGGTCACAACGAGGCCGATGAGCCAAACGCGACTCAGCCTTTGATGTACCAAAAAATCAAAAAACACCCTACACCACGCAAATTGTATGCGGATATTCTGATCGATAAAAACGAATCAGATATCGAGACAGCGACTCAGTTAGTCAATGAGTACCGCGACGCATTAGACCGCGGTGAAGTGGTGGTTAAAGAATGGCGTCCAATGGCGTTGCACTCTGTAGACTGGTCCCCTTACCTAGGGCATGAATGGGATATGGAGTGGGATTCAAAATATGACAAGACGCGTCTTATCGAGTTGGGTAATCGTCTTTGTCAGTATCCAGAAAGCCATAAACTGCAAAGCCGTGTTAATAAGCTTTACAACGATCGCCTAGCAATGATGACCGGTGAAAAAGCAATCGACTGGGGTATGGCAGAAACTCTCGCGTATGCAACATTAGTTGATGATGGTAAGCGTATTCGCCTTTCTGGTCAGGATTCGGGTCGTGGTACTTTCTTCCACCGTCACTCGGTTCTTCATAACCAAACAGATGCAAGTACGTACATTCCATTAGCGAATATTCATGACAATCAGGGTCCATTCCAAGTGTTTGACTCAGTACTGTCAGAAGAAGCGGTATTGGCATTTGAATACGGTTACGCAACAGCAGAGCCAGGTGGTTTGACTATTTGGGAAGCGCAGTTTGGTGACTTTGCCAACGGCGCGCAGGTTGTGATTGACCAATTCATCTCGTCAGGTGAGCAGAAATGGGCACGCTTGTGTGGTCTCACAATGCTTCTACCTCACGGTTACGAAGGTCAAGGCCCAGAGCACTCCTCTGCACGTCTGGAGCGTTACCTTCAGTTGTGTGCTGAGCAAAATATGCAGGTTGTAGTTCCTTCAACACCGGCTCAGGTATACCACATGATTCGTCGTCAAGTTGTACGCCCAATGCGTCGACCTCTGATTGTGATGTCGCCAAAATCTTTGCTGCGCCATCCTCTATGTACTTCGACAATTGAAGACTTAGCGGACGGTACATTCCAATCTGCAATTCCAGAAGTAGATGATTTAGACCCAAGCAAAGTAAAACGCGTCGTGTTCTGTTCAGGTAAGGTTTATTTTGACCTACTGGAGCAGCGCCGTAACAACGAGCAAGACGATGTCGCTATCGTGCGTATCGAGCAGCTTTATCCATTCCCGATGGAAGAAGTACAAGCAGCGATTGCTCAATACACTAACGTTGAAGACTTCGTGTGGTGTCAGGAAGAGCCTCAGAACCAAGGTGCTTGGTACTGTAGCCAACACAACTTCCGTGCCGCTATTCCTGCAGGTGCAGATCTTAAATACGCAGGTCGCCCAGCTTCTGCTTCGCCAGCAGTTGGCTACATGTCGGTGCACTTGAAACAACAAAAAGCGTTGGTTGAAGACGCTCTGAACGTGAACTCAAAAACTTCGAATTAAGAACTAGAAGTTAAAGGAAGAAACAGATATGACAATTGAAATTCTGGTTCCAGATTTACCTGAATCAGTTGCTGATGCAACCGTAGCGACATGGCACAAACAACCAGGCGACGCAGTAGAGCGTGACGAGGTTTTGGTTGACATCGAGACAGACAAAGTCGTACTAGAAGTGCCAGCTCCGGAAGCAGGCGTTTTGGAAGCTATCGTTGAAGAAGAAGGTGCGACAGTACTTTCTAAACAAATCATTGCTAAATTGAAGCCAGGTGCAGTTGCAGGTGAGCCTACCGCAGACAAAACAGAAGGTACGGAAGCATCTCCTGATAAACGTCATAAAGCTGCGCTTAGCGAAGAAAGCAATGATGCGCTAAGCCCAGCAGTACGTCGTTTATTGGCTGAGCATGGCTTAGAAGCAAGCCAAGTGAAAGGTACTGGCGTTGGTGGTCGTATTACGCGCGAAGATATTGAAGCGCATCTTGCGAACGCTAAAGCTACGCCAAAAGAAGAAGCACCAGCAGTGGTTGACGTGCCTGCAGCAGCTCGTAGCCAAAAACGTGTTCCAATGACTCGCCTGCGTAAGACAGTCGCTAACCGTCTACTAGAGGCGAAGAACAACACGGCAATGCTAACGACGTTTAACGAAGTGAACATGAAACCAATCATGGACCTTCGTAAGCAGTACAAAGATCAGTTCGAAGAGCGTCACGGTATTCGTTTGGGCTTCATGTCTTTCTACGTAAAAGCAGTAACAGAAGCGCTTAAGCGTTACCCAGAAGTAAATGCTTCGATTGATGGCGATGACATTGTTTACCACAACTACTTCGACATTAGCATGGCGGTATCAACGCCACGTGGTCTAGTTACACCTGTCCTAAAAGACTGTGACAAGCTTGGTTTCGCTGATGTTGAAAAAGGCATCAAAGAACTGGCTATCAAAGGTCGTGATGGCAAGCTAACGGTAGACGAGCTAATGGGTGGTAACTTCACTATCACAAACGGTGGTGTGTTCGGTTCACTAATGTCTACACCAATCATCAACCCACCTCAATCAGCGATTCTTGGTATGCATAAGATCCAAGAGCGTCCGATGGCAGTGGATGGCAAAGTTGAAATCTTGCCGATGATGTACCTAGCGCTGTCTTACGATCACCGCCTAATTGATGGTCGCGAGTCTGTTGGCTTCCTAGTGACGATTAAAGAGTTGCTAGAAGATCCAGCACGTCTCCTATTAGACGTTTAATATCGCTAAAACGTCTAGTTATCGTAGGTAGCTAGACGTTAAAAATTTCAATGGCTAGACTGGCTCAACGTCTGGCCTTCATTTGAATCCCACACCATGAGTACTCGTGATGAGGGATTGATTTGAGAAGACCCTACAGACGTACAAGCAGCCAAGACTGCAGCGTTATGGAAATAATAAATCCCTTAAGGGAAAAACAAACGGAATATCGAAATGAATTTGCATGAATACCAAGCCAAACAGCTGTTTGCAGAATTCGGTTTGCCTGTGCCAGAAGGCTACGCGTGTGATACACCACAAGAAGCTTTTGAAGCCGCAGGCCGTATCAGTACAGAAAAGAAAGTAGTTAAATGTCAGGTTCACGCTGGTGGCCGTGGTAAAGCGGGTGGCGTAGAGCTACACGATACAAAAGAAGGCGTTAAAGAGTTTGCACAGAAGTGGTTAGGTAAAAACCTAGTGACTTACCAAACTGACGCTAACGGTCAGCCTGTTACAAAAATCCTTGTTGAAGAAGCTTCAAACATTGCTAACGAACTATACCTAGGTGCGGTAGTTGACCGTGCTAGCCGTAAGATTGTTTTCATGGCTTCGACAGAAGGTGGTGTGGAAATTGAAAAAGTTGCGGAAGAAACGCCGGAGCTAATCCACAAAGCAGCAATCGATCCACTAGTGGGCCCACAAGCTTATCAAGGTCGCGAGCTTGCATTCAAACTTGGTCTTGAAGGCGACCAAATCAAACAATTCGTTAAGATCTTTATGGGTCTTGGCACTATGTTCGCTCAGTACGACCTTGCTCTACTGGAGATCAACCCGCTTGTGATCACTGGCGAAGGCAACCTGCTATGTCTTGACGGCAAGATCAACATCGACTCAAACGCACTTTACCGTCAGCCTAAGCTACGTGAAATGCACGATCCATCTCAAGAAGATGAGCGCGAAGCGCACGCAGCTCAGTGGGAACTGAACTACGTAGCACTAGATGGTAACGTTGGCTGTATGGTTAACGGTGCGGGCCTTGCAATGGGTACGATGGATATCGTAAACCTACACGGTGGCAAACCAGCTAACTTCCTAGACGTAGGTGGCGGTGCGACGAAAGAGCGTGTTGCAGAAGCATTCAAGATCATCCTATCTGATGACAACGTGAAAGCAGTACTTGTTAACATCTTCGGTGGTATCGTTCGTTGTGACATGATCGCAGAAGGTATTATCGGTGCGGTTAAAGAGGTAGGCGTAAGCGTACCAGTTGTTGTTCGTCTAGAAGGTACTAACGCAGACTTAGGTCGCGAAGTTCTTGCTAATTCTGATGTTGATATCATTGCTGCTGAGTCGCTAACTGACGCTGCTCAGAAAGTTGTTGCTGCTGCGGAGGCTAAATAATGTCTGTATTAATTAACAAAGACACTAAAGTAATCTGTCAGGGTTTCACTGGTGGTCAAGGTACGTTCCACTCAGAGCAAGCTATCGCATACGGAACTCAGATGGTTGGTGGTGTTTCTCCTGGTAAAGGTGGCCAAACTCACCTAGGCCTACCTGTATTCAATACAGTACGCGAAGCAGTAGAAGCAACTGGCGCAACAGCGACAGTCATCTACGTGCCAGCACCTTTCTGTAAAGATGCAATCCTAGAAGCGATTGATGCGGGCATCGAGCTAATCGTAACAATCACGGAAGGTATCCCTACAACAGATATGATCGACGTGAAAGTGAAGCTAGAAGAAACTGGCGTTCGCATGATCGGTCCTAACTGTCCGGGTGTTATCACTCCTGATGAGTGTAAGATCGGTATCATGCCTGGTCACATCCACAAGAAAGGTAAAGTAGGTATCGTATCTCGCAGCGGTACTCTAACTTACGAAGCAGTTAAGCAAACAACTGACGAAGGTTTCGGCCAGTCTACTTGTGTTGGTATCGGTGGTGACCCAATCCCAGGTTCAAACTTCATTGATATTCTAAAACTGTTCCAAGAAGACCCTGAAACTGAAGCGATCGTTATGATCGGTGAAATCGGTGGTACAGCAGAAGAAGAAGCTGCAGCGTTCATCAAAGAGAACGTGACTAAACCAGTTGTTTCTTACATCGCGGGTGTAACTGCGCCTCCAGGTAAACGTATGGGTCACGCAGGTGCGATCATCTCTGGCGGTAAAGGTACTGCTGAAGACAAATTCGCAGCACTTGAAGCAGCGGGCGTTAAGACTGTGAAATCTCTAGCAGAGATCGGCCAAGGTCTACGTGAAGTAACGGGCTGGTAATTTCAAACTCGAAGCTTAAAGCTAAAAAGCCTAGCAATTGTTGCTAGGCTTTTTTGTATCAAGGTGCTTTTTACGATTTTTGGCGAATAAATTGGCTAAGCATAAACAGAGATGTTGCGCTGATTACTACTGATGGGCCAGCCGGCGTATCGAAGTGCCATGATAGGCTAAGCCCCATTAGTACTGCCACAGAGCCAATAATGGATGCGAACAATGCCATTTGCTCTGGTGATGAAGAGACTTTACGTGCTGTTGCTGCTGGGATGATCAGCAAAGAAGTCATGATAAGTGCCCCAACAAACTTCATTCCTACGGCAATCACAACACCTACCATAAGCATTAACACCAATCTAACCAAGTCTGTATTGACGCCCTCGACGGCAGCAAGCTCTTCACTAACTGTGCTCGACAATAAAGGTCGCCAAAAAACGTAAAGACACACACTAACAGCAACGACACCTGCGTAAATGAACATCAGATCTTGCGGAGATACTGCGAGTAAGTCACCGAACAAGTAACTCATCAGATCTACACGGACATTATCCAAGAAACTAACAGAAACTAGACCAACAGATAATGCGCTATGGGCGAGTATACCCAGAAGCGTATCGGTTGCGACCAGTTGTTGTTTCTGTAGTGTCACGAGCAATACCGCGAGTGCTAAACAGCAAACGAGTAGTGCAAGATAAAGGTTCACGTTGAGCAGAAAGCCTAATGCCAAACCCATCAATGAAGCATGTGCCAGGGTATCACCGAAGTAAGCCATTTTGCGCCAAACGACAAATGACCCAAGAGGACCTGCAATGATCGCGATGCCAATACCAGCAAGAATAGAAGGTAGAAGAAACTCAATCATGGTGATGATGTCCGTGTTTATGGTTGGAGCATGATGTCGCATCGCCAGTTACTGGCGTTCCGGATAAATCGTGATGATGATGCTCGTGGTCGTGATGATAAAACGCGAGCGATTCTCTCGCTGCATTGCCAAATAGCGCGATGTAAGAAGGGTGCTGAGTAATCGTGGCAGGTGAACCAGAGCAGCAAACATGGTGATGCAGACAAATGACATCATCTGTTTTGGCCATGACTAAATGTAAGTCGTGTGACACCATAAATACACCGCAATCGAATCGGTGACGAATGCTTTCAATTAGATCGTAGAGATCGATTTGACCTTGAATATCCACACCCTGCGCAGGTTCATCTAGCACTAACAGCTCTGGGCGTTGAAGCAAAGCACGCGCAAGTAATACGCGTTGGTTTTCACCACCTGATAAGCGATGCATGTTACTACTAATTAAATGCTCAGCGCCAACAAGCCTTAATGCATCAATACATTCTTGTTTACTGTATTTTCCTGCTAAATTTAGAAAACGGGTGACATTCAATGGAAGAGAGTCATTGAGTTTCAATTTTTGAGGAACATAACCAATTTTTAGTTTTCTTTGTCGGTTTAATTTGCCGCTAGTCGGTTTTTGAAGGCCTAAAATGACTTTGACTAACGTTGATTTTCCCGCTCCATTGGGACCAATTAGGGTTGTTATTTTGCCCTTTTGTAATTCCATACTAATGTTATCGAGAACTCTGCGGCCATCGAACTCGACGCATAAGTGCTCAAGATGGACTAAGGAAGACATGAATGAAACTCATTTGCAAATCAATAATGTTATAATGTAACATTATCACACTTTCTACACCATATCCCAAATAAAACTATGAAAAGAGCATTAATTCTTGCTGCGTCAGCGATGCTAACGTTGCCAGCACACGCAGTAACGGTACTAACGAGTATCAAACCTATTCAGTTATTAGTGACAGAGCTTACTCAAGGGGTGACTTCGCCAGATGTATTACTGCAGTCTAACACTTCGCCCCATGATTACGCTTTACGCCCATCGGATGTTAAGAAAATCGCTTCTGCTGATTTAGTCATTTGGTACGGACATGATCTCGAACCGTTTCTGGAAAAAGTCGTGTCAGACAGATCGAATACTCTGACTATTAGTCAAATTCCAGATCTAGATTTGCGTGAGTTTGATAGTGAGCACAACCATGACCATGATGGCCACGATCATGGTTCACATGATCCGCACTTTTGGTTAGGTGTAAGTCAAGCACAACAAGTTGCCAAGGCTGTCGTAAATCAACTAGGATCACTTGATCCGGAAAATGCAGCACAGTACCAAGAAAACCTTAAAAAATTTGAAACTGAGCTCAGCCAGACGGACCTAGAGATCAAGAAGAAATTATCGCCAGTGAAAGACAAAGGTTACTTTGTGTTTCACGATGCTTATGGTTATTTCGAAGAGCGTTATGAGTTAAATCAAATGGGGCACTTCACCGTGAGCCCGGATCGTAAGCCGGGAGCAAAAACCTTAATCCAAATTCGTCAAAAGTTAAGTTCAGGAGATGTAGCCTGCGTGTTTTCTGAACCTCAGTTTACTCCAGCTGTCGTTCAGAGCGTGATGCGAGGTAGCAAAGTTGCCAAAGGTGAACTTGACCCATTAGGGAGCACAATTGAAGCAAAACCGGGCAGTTACTTTACTTTTCTCAACAATATGGCGAATAATTTTGAGCAGTGCTTGAGCCAAAAGACGGATTAAGTAGTGTTGTTGTGTAGGAATAGTCCTTTTAACGTGATCCAGTAGTAAGAATTACAACCTTTGGCAAGGCGAGCCTTTTCTCAAACAGTAATTGAGATATCATTATCAATAATTAGCAGCTCAAAATAACCGTATAAGTCCATGCTGTAGAAGATATGGACGGTGAGCGCCGAGCACAAATTGATATAAAAGGTTTTCGTCTTGCTACGCCAATTAGCCCTTGTCTTGTTGGGCTTTTTCCTATCTTTCCAAGCATTTGCTCTTCATAATGCGAATGCCATCTTTTACCCTTTGCCGACTCAGGTTAAGGGTACTTTTATTGCGGCTAAAAAATTGTTCTTGGGTGAGCAAGGGGGCTTGTGGATTCACGACGTGCATGGGCGGGTGTTGTTTTATGATGGCCAAAATATCCTACCTAAATCAGGCAGTTTTTTACAAATGTCTGCCAAGCAACTGGCTTATCATGAAGGCTCGTTCTGGACCTTTGTTGAGAATGAGGTGTATCAAACTTATCCAAATCAAGAAAGACGTTTAGTCTTTAGCTTAAACCCCGGGTCGCAAATAAGAAAAATCGGTTCTTCTGAAGATTATATTTGGGTTAGTGATGGCGCACATTTCTATACTTACAACATCGATACTAACGAGTTAAAGTCCTTTTCTTTGTTGCAGCTCTATCAACATAGCAACAATAGCTATGTTTATATTAACGATGCAGTTCTGCTCGAAGAGAAGTGGGCACTTGCTACAACTTCTGGCTTTTATCTTTCAGAAGGAGATAAGTTTGACCATGTAGTCGCTTCAGGTCAGAACTACATTGAAAAGATCTACTACTCACACACGCGCAGAGAAATTCTGGTAGGAACGTTGCGTGGGGCATTAATTTTCAATATTTATCAACCTGATAAAGAGGTGATTAAGATTGGCGGCTCTCATGTGTTGACTTTCGCTGAGACAAATCAAGAGTACTGGGTGGGGACTGAGCATGGTCTGTATTTATACTCATTCTTGTCAGGTGAAGTGACAGAAGTCGAGCCTGCAAGCTTTCTTGAACTGGAGCTGGATAATACAAAGATCTATTCGCTACTGAGTGACAACATGGGAGGGATGTGGATCGCGACTAACCAAGGCATTCGCTATTACTCCTTGTTTAGTAAAAAGTTTGAACGAGTAACCTTCAGTAGTTACGACTCGCAAACCTTATCAGGGCGAATTCGACAAACTTCCACAGGACCTGATGATGCGCTTTGGTTCGCGGATGACCGAAAGCTTTACCGGACAGGTGAGAGTGGCAACATCAAAGTCTTGGAGCTTGATTCGCAGATCAATGAATTTGCATTTCAAGGTGGGATGCTTTGGCTTGCGACCTCTAAAGGGCTCGAAATATTCGAGCTGAATGGTCTTAACAAAGTGACATTTCCTTATTTACAGGTTATGGCTGGACACGCAGTGGAGCACGTGACTGTAGATGGTAATGATCGTCTCTGGGTATCAAGTGGATACCATCTTTACAATGTTGATATAACCAAGCAAAGCGTAAGAAACTTTGGAAGTGAGTGGCTAGTAAGTCAGTACTTACCAGCTAAGGTTACGCGTTTATACGACACTGAAGATTCTCTATTGATAGGGACCGATCATGGGGTTTATCAATACAGCAATGAAAACATCCAGTTCATCCGCTATTCCGAAAAGTTTGGTGAATCATTAGACATGGTCACGGCGGTTGATGGCAGTCAGTGGTTTGCGTCATCTTACGGCGTTTTTAAAACGATTAAAGGAAGTGACGAGAAACATGTTGTTGAAATGAGTGTGCCCAACGCGCGACCTGCTTGCTTGATCAGAGACAGGCAAGGTGTGTGGTTAGCCTCTTCTGTCGGATTAAGCTATTACCACCTTTCGGGTGAATTAGTGAAGCATTATTCATCGGCGTCTGGCTTAATGAACAACGAGTTTCTACCAGGAATTTGCAGTGTTATACAGCAAAAAGAAGGTGGTGAGCGAGAGCTCGTCCTAGGGTCGAAATACGGGTTGGTAAAAGCTGAAGCATCCAAGCTGCTTGTGTCCAACCCTCCAGAGTCGAAGTTTATCGTGAGCCAAGTTGTGCTTGAAAACGAGGTTCTACAAGTTGGTAGCGCCGATTTGAATGGAATAAAATTACCGTATGGCTCTTCTCTAAGTTTCTTATTTGGCGTGATGCCAAAACCAGACAGCCAAAATTTGTATTATCGATTGAATAGCGATGATCCTTGGCAAGCGCTAGAGGGAGGCCAACTGACTCTAGAGCACCTCAATTCCGGTGAATACCATCTACAGGTAAGTAATGAGTCTCAAGTCGCTGCTGGATTGGTTGGGCTCGAGTCGTATTTTATTGTGCTTAATCCTTGGTATTTATCGCAACTCGCAATTTTAGGTTTTGTGGTCGCGAGTATTGCCATGGTTGCACTACTTATGTACTGGCGTTCTCGCTATGTTGTACAGGCTAACCGTGATTTAGCTGCGCAAGTGACACTCAAAACTAACCAGTTGAGGCATCAAAGCCGAGTGTTGTTGACGAGTAACCAACAGCTACGTAAACAGATTCAAGTCAGAAATCTGTTGGTTGATCACGTGGCGCAATCTATTAAGTCCAGTGTGGATTTTATAGCGTCAAAATTACCCATACCTTTGGATGCAGCTACGGAAGATCATCTGGCGAAAACGACATGGCAATTAAATGAGTTAAAAAGTGTTCCTGGCGAAGCTAGCGGCGGTAGTCACAATTACAATTTGAGTCAGATAACTCAATCGGTGGTTGATGTATGGCAAGATGATTTTGCGAAGGCTGGGATTATGGTGGAGCTTGAAGATGAGAGAAAAACAAGTCGAATTGCTCTGGAAAGCTTTAACCTTGATGTTATCTTCAACAGCATTTTTGCCAATATCATCAAGCGTTCTTTCCGAGGCCAAACGGTGAGAATCATGCTAGAAGAGGGCAATGATATTGTTTCATTGAGTTTTCTTGATTATGGGACGCAACTGCCTAATAAAGTCACGACCGGGCGTCCATCTAATATGAACCACTCTGAATTGAGTATTGATCATCTTGCCCAGTTAGTGACAACGAGTGGAGGATACTTGGCGGTATTTACTTCCGACGCTCAAAATAAAATCGAAATTACATGGCCAACTGCGAAGGAAATGAGTTATGTGGATGAATCTTTGCAAGAATTTGAGTCTGAACCTATCGTCGAAGATAAAGTGACCCCAGAGAAAGAATGGTTGCAAAAAGTCTATCAGCTGGTGGCTGAGCATTACCATGACCCTGAGTTTGGTACTGCTTTAGCGGCTAAAATGCTGTTCATGTCAGAACGCTCTTTACAGAGGCGCTTTAAATCAGCCTCGTCAAGAACGTTAAAAGATTATGTAACCGAAGTTCGTTTAGAAACGGCGTGTGAGCAGTTATTAGCGGGCGAGAAAATCAGCGAAGTAGCGTTTAACTGCGGCTTTAATGATCCTTCTTACTTTAGCCAAAAGTTTAAATTGCATTTTGGTTTGCCTCCTTCCAAGTTTGCTTTGACTCAAGAAAGCCAAGAAACCAACTAAAAACCCTCATTACACACTCCCTAGTGAATATTCAAAAGACTGGGGAGCTGCTTATAGCGCTCTACTATTCTAGAGCTACCAATGCAGTGATTCTCATTGCTTCTTCATCACATCTAGCCTACAAATCCATTCTCAATACGTAAGCACGGTCACGCTCTATCTGTTAGTAGCGCTGTTCTTAGCTATAACCATACATGGCTTAAGAGGACGGATTTACCTACGGCGACAAATAGATGAATGGTTGTATTTTTGTATCTAGAGTGTGTTGGTTCATTTGAGTAGTGGGGGCATGCGAAATTCGTGAAAACAGAACTGTGCTAAAAAGGTGGATAAGATAAAGAGTTTAGAGAGAGATGAAAAAAAATATCGTGGTATAGCCGGGGGGACTATACCACGGGTGTCAATGACACCTTCGCTTGCTGCCGGAGTGACATGTTGCCATGCCACCTCTGGAATTCATTTGAGAGGTTGCCCTCTCGATGGAGTAACTATACGAGAGGTTACTTATTTTTCTTATAAAAATAACGCCATGTTGATATGAGAAAAACGACAAAGTTTTAAATATTATTTAACTTGTTGTTTTGTATTGAAATTTTTGTCTTTGCCATTTGTTTGTGACATTTTTATTTCATTGATCGTGATTTTTAATTGTTAATTTTGACGTAAATAACGAGAGGAAATTTACGGAGTTGACGTTTGAAAGCATGAAAACATTTATGAAATCTTTGATTTCACACAAGGATTGAAGGGTTATAGGAGAGTAATATTGGCAGCCTAAACTTATTAAATAATAATATTTCTCATTAGCAATACTCTTAAGGGCCACTATGAAGTTATCAGAGATTAATCCTGGCGATACGGTGACGATTCGGTTGTTAGATGGTCTTTCATCAGATATCAGAAAGAAACTCATGGTCATGGGGCTGCTTCCCAATACAGAAGTCAAAGTGATTCGACGTGCTCCAATGGGCGATCCTTTACAAGTCGAAGTCCGTGGTGTGTCTGTCGCCTTGCGAGAAACCATTGCTCAGAAAATTGAAGTGGAGCGAGTGTAATGCAATATCAAGTGCTTACCGTAGGTAATCCTAATAGTGGTAAAACGACGCTATTTAATGGTTTGACTGGCGCAAAACAGCAAGTTGGTAACTGGGCAGGCGTCACCGTTGAAAAGAAAACGGGACAATTCAAACATGCGGGTGACGAGTTTTTGCTCACTGACCTTCCTGGCATTTACTCGTTAGACAGTGGTAATGATAGCAATAGTATTGACGAATCCATTGCATCGCGTGCGGTTCTAACTCATCCTGCCGACCTCATTATCAACGTGGTTGATGCCACGAGTTTAGAGCGCAGCTTATATATGACGTTACAACTTCGCGAACTTGGCCGTCCTATGATTGTTGTTCTCAACAAAATGGATGCGCTAAAACGTGAACGTCAAATGATTAACGTTTCAGAGCTTGAGAAAACGTTAGGTTGTCCTGTAGTAAGTTTATCTGCAACCAATAAAACTCAAGTTGCAGAGTTTAAAGAAAAACTTCATAAGTCCATTGTTCAAGGGGTCGCGCTTAAAGAGTTATCTTTGCATTACGGTGAAAAGATGGAGTCGGCGATTCAAACTGTTTCCGCACTTTTTAACGATCAAACCGTCGCCCATCGTGCATTAGCGATTCGTGCGCTTGAAAAAGACACGATGGTTCTCAATAGCCTTTCCGATATTGATAGAAGCAAAGTATTGGAAGTCATTGCGACTTTAGACTTGGATATCGATTTGCATGTCGCGGATACCAAGTACACATACCTGCATGAACAGTGTAAAAAAGTTCGCCGAAGCGAAGGCAAGCTAAGCCGTAGCGTGACTGAAAAACTCGACCAATTTATTTTGAACAAGTGGATTGGGATCCCATTCTTCTTTGTTGTTATGTACTTGATGTTTATGTTCTCGATTAACATTGGTAGTGCATTTATCGACTTTTTTGACATTGGTGTAGGCGCATTGCTGGTTGATGGTGGACACCACTTATTAGATGGTCACCTCCCCGTATGGCTAGTTACGGTGATTGCTGATGGTTTAGGCGGCGGTATTCAAACAGTTGCGACCTTTATCCCGGTCATTGCGTGTTTGTACTTATTCCTTGCTGTGCTCGAGAGCTCGGGTTACATGGCACGCGCTGCGTTTGTGCTTGATAAAGTGATGCAGAAAATCGGCTTGCCGGGTAAAGCGTTTGTCCCTTTGGTTCTTGGTTTTGGCTGTAACGTTCCGTCAATCATGGCAACGCGCACGCTAGACCAAGAGCGTGAGCGCAAGTTGGCTGCGTCGATGGCACCGTTTATGTCATGTGGTGCTCGCTTACCTGTGTACGCTTTATTTGCTGCCGCTTTCTTCCCAGGCTCTGGTCAAAACATTGTGTTTGCACTTTACCTACTTGGTATTGTCGCCGCGGTGTTTACCGGTTTGTTCCTCAAGCACACGCTGTATCCTGGCAGCAGTGATAGCTTGGTGATGGAAATGCCTGACTATGAGCTTCCGACATTGCAGAACGTCGTGATCAAAACTTGGCAAAAACTTAAGCGTTTCGTACTGGGTGCAGGTAAAACCATCGTTGTGGTTGTTGCTATCTTGAGCTTCCTCAACTCGCTAGGAACTGACGGTACATTCGGTAATGAAGACAGTGATAAATCGGTTCTATCAAAAGCCGCTCAGGTTGTGACGCCAGTGTTTGCACCAATTGGTATTCAAAAGGATAACTGGCCAGCAACGGTTGGTATTATTACTGGTATCTTCGCGAAAGAGGCAGTCGTGGGCACATTGAACAGCTTATATACTACGCCAACCGATGGAGAGGATGCAGAATTTGATCTTATGGGTAGCCTAGAAGAAGCGGTGATGAGCATTCCTGAAAACCTAGCAGGGCTGAGCTATTCTGATCCTCTGGGGATTGACGTCGGTGATTTAGCAGATTCTCATGCAGTCGCAGAGGAGCAAGAAATTGATGAATCGATCTTTGGTAACATAAAAGAGAAATTTGTTTCTGGTCATGCTGCTTTTGCGTACCTAATTTTTATCTTACTTTACACTCCTTGTGTGGCTGCGATGGGTGCCTATGTTCGAGAATTCGGCAATAACTTTGCGCGCTTTATAGCGGTATGGACAATGGGGCTCGCGTACTTGAGTGCGACTTTCTATCATCAGCTTATGCATTTCGCTGATAGCCCTATCACCAGCGGCGTTTGGATTGCCGCAATTATTGCGATTTTCTTTGGCACGTACCACGTTTTCATGCGCGTAGGCAAGAAACATCAAGGCGAGTTTGAGGCGCAAGTCGTATGATTTTAAAAGAGCTTTATCAATATATTGCCGAAAAAGGAACGGTTTCCCAATCTGAGCTAGCAAAACAGTTCGGAATGAGTGAAGACGGTGCAGACGCCATGTTAAGTGTATGGATTAACAAAGGTCGTATTTCTCGCTTGGTAGATACAAATAAAGCTCATCATATAACGCGAATACGCTATGCAGTCACAAAGCACGATGGTTTGTCACTTATCGTAACCATGTAGTAAGAGCAATGAACCATCGCGCAAAAACAACAAAGCCGCATCAGCAATGATGCGGCTTTTTACTTTCTGCCTGAATTAAAAGTTATATAACGGTTACGCTTTACGGAAGATAGAGCTTAACGACAACACATTACGAATTCGGTTAAGAATCTCTTCTTGTTCTTCGTCAGTACGAAACTCACCTTTGGTGTTACCCCAAACTGGTCCCGGCCATGCCATATCGTCTTTAAAGCGAGCAACATGGTGAATGTGCAGCTGTGGCACCATGTTACCTAGGGCACCAAGGTTTAACTTGTCTGGGCGGAATGTCGCTTCGAGTGCTTGGCTTACCGCTTGAGATTCGAGCAAAAACTGTTGTTGCTCTTGCATTGGCAAGTGGTGTAGCTCTTTCAAATTTTCGCGTTTAGGCACCAAGATAACCCATGGCACAGCATTATCTTTATGAAGAAGCGCGACGCAAAGTGGGAAGTGACCAATCACCGAAGTGTCTTTTGCCAATTGAGGATGAAGTTCAAAACTCATTATTGCTGTCCGATTAATTTTTAGTTTGAAGTAGTATACGACAGATAAAACAAAAGGTTGACGCTTTCACGTCAACCTTCGTCATCATTTAGCTTGTGCTACTTAAGCTAACTACGTAAAAGCGGATTACATACGCTCTAGAGTATCGATACCCAGTAGAGACAGACCTTGCTTGATGGTCTTCGCTGTTAGCGCAGCTAGTTTCAGACGGCTTTGTTTCACTGCTTCGTCTTCAGCAACTAGGATAGGGCACGCTTCGTAGAAGCTAGAGAACTGACCTGCTAGTTCGAATAGGTAGCTACACATGATGTGTGGTTGGCCTTCGCGAGCAACAGATTGCACCGCTTCTTCGAACTGCATAAGTTTAGCAATAAGTGCTTTCTCTTTCTCATCAGTGATTTTGATGTCACCTTGGAGAGCATCCATAGCAACACCAGCTTTAGCGAAAATTGAAGCTACACGAGTGTATGCATATTGCATGTATGGTGCTGTGTTGCCTTCAAACGCTAACATGTTGTCCCAATCGAACACGTAGTCAGTCGTACGGTGTTTAGATAAGTCAGAGTATTTAACCGCTGCCATTGCAACTGTTTTAGAGATCTTCTCTTTTTCTTCCGCATCTAGTTCAGGGTTTTTAGATTCGATCAGCTGTGCTGCGCGAACTTCTGCTTCATCCAGAAGATCTGCCAAACGAACGGTACCACCCGCACGAGTCTTGAATGGCTTTCCGTCTTTACCCAGCATCATGCCGAACGCGTGGTGCTCAAGAGATACAGACTCAGGCACATAGCCCGCTTTACGCACAATCGTCCAAGCTTGCATTAGGTGCTGGTGTTGACGTGAGTCGATGAAGTAAAGCACACGGTCTGCGCTTAGCTCTTCATAACGATATTTTGCACATGCGATATCTGTTGTTGTGTATAGGAAACCGCCATCGCGTTTTTGAACGATAACGCCCATTGGTTCGCCATCTTTGTTCTTGTATTCATCTAGGAATACAACTTGCGCGCCATCATCTTCAACGGCAAGACCTTGTTCTTTTAGGTCTGCAACGATCTTAGGAAGCATGTCGTTGTACATGCTTTCGCCCATTACGTCGTCACGGGTCAGTGACACGTTTAGACGGTCGTAGTTGCGCTGGTTTTGGATCATGGTTACATCAACGAGTTTTTTCCACATTTCTGCACAGTACTCGTCACCGCTTTGCAGTCTTACCACGTAGTTTCGCGCCTTTACTGCGAACTCTTCATCTTCATCGTACAGCTTTTTCGATTCGCGGTAGAAGCCTTCAAGGTCCGCAAGTTCCATAGAAACTTCGCCAGACTCTTGTTGTACGCGCTCAAGGTTTGCGATAAGCATACCGAACTGAGTACCCCAGTCACCGATGTGGTTCGCGCGGATCACTTTGTGACCTAAGAACTCAAGCGTACGTACCACTGCATCACCGATGATGGTTGAACGCAGGTGACCTACGTGCATTTCTTTTGCTACGTTTGGTGCAGAGTAGTCGGCAACGATGGTTTGCGCTTCTTCTTTAGCTACGCCAAGACGTTCGTCTGCTAGCGCCGCGTCGGCTTGTTTCGCAAGGAACTCTTCGCTTAGGAAAATGTTGATGAAACCAGGGCCAGCGATTTCTGTTTTGCTCGCAATACCATCTAGGTCTAGAACATCCAGTACTTTCTGTGCAAATTCTCGTGGGTTAGTACCCAGTTTTTTAGCAACGCCCATTACGCCGTTTGCTTGGTAATCACCAAATTGTGGCTTTGCTGATTGGCGAACGGCTGCAGGACTACCTGCAGGTGCGCCAGCGGCTTCTAGAGCCTGAGATACTTTGTCATTAATAAGTGCTTGGATATTCACACGCGTTTCCTTCAATTCAAGGACAAAGAACTCGGCAGAATGTACGCCGAGCTCTGTTAGAGTTCACAAAAATGGGGCTAATCATAACAACTTTATTGCTTTTCATACAGAGATGAATAGGCGAAATTTTTACTTTTTCGATTGAATGGAAATGTGGCTTAGTTTGCGTTTACTATTGCGCTCAAAGTAATGAGATAAATCGCCCCATAAGAGAGCCACAATGACGACTCAACTAGTTGAAAAGCGCCTAACGCCTGAATTGATGATCCAAGATCTGGACGCATTTATGGCGAAGATTGAAGAGCTTGCAACCCTGTTAAAACTGGATCTGAGCTTTGCTCAAGCTGACCATATTGCGCTGCGTATTAATGATACTGAAACAGCGAAAGCCGCGCATGAAGCATGGAATCAATACGGTAAGGTGATTTCACAAGCGAAAATAAACGGTCGCCCAATCATCGTTATCGAATTCGACAAAGCGTTGGAAAGCCGTGGCTGGAAGATTGAGTGTCTGGAGCTGCCATACCCTGCGGAAGGCAAAATCTACCCAAATGAAAGCTGGGAACATGTGGAGTTTGTGATTCCGTCTCATGCCGAAACCGCAGATGAGTTTCTTGCTGATTTGAAACACACTTACCCAGCGTTTGGCGCGCGTTTTAATGAGTTGGAAGAGCTGGGTGTAAAGAGCAAATTGTCGAGCCCGAAAAGGGAAGGCGAACGCTTGAACAACCCAACCGTGGCGTTTAAGTACCAAGGCATTTGTATCAAGCTGCACCCGCATTCACTTAAGCGTATTGTGGAGTCTGAGCAGGCGTAAAACGCTAGAGTGAAATTTCTGAGTTGCGAGAGGCAAAAAGGGAGCCGAGGCTCCCTTTCGTAAGCGAATCACTATTTAGCCGGTGACTTGCTTTTTGGGTTGGTAATGGAAAGCTTTTTGCCTTTCAACTCTTCGTCTAGAGTTAGTGTGAAAGTCTTTGGAAACGGCATTCGTTTACAATGATCCACTTTGTTCCTGACGATTGTGAGCAGGGCTTCCGTTGAAGAGTTTTGCTCTATTTTTAAGCTAAAGTCATCGTTCTTACTGCAGCCATTAGACTCGGCGATAAATGAAATTTGACTATCGCTAGTTCGGTACGCTTCTACCATGATTGCTTGGTGTTCAGACTCTTGACCTTGCTGCATTTCTGTATTTGCCGAGCAAGCGACTAAGCTGATTGAGCTCAAACCAAGCAGCATTGTTTTGAGTATATATTGCATCTTGTTATCCTTTTTTGCGACGCAGGAAAGGACCTGCAGCTAGCAACATCAATAGGCTAATCGAGAAGCTGCCGCCTGAACTCGATGTTGTTGTTACGCTGCTCTCGCTAGTGTTATCTGAACTAACTGACATCTTGATATTGCGAATATACGCTTGCGCGTTGTAACCACCGCTAAACTCGTAGTTTTTCAGATAAGCAAAAGTAACCGTGTTTGACTTCCGGTAAAGATCGATAGAAAGTTCATTGTACTCAAGAAGCTGGCGAGTGTAGTCATACTCTTGGCCATTGACGTAAACGACAAAAACATCGAAACCATCTGACAAGACTTTAAAGTCCATTGATAGTTTGCCTTTTGGAAGATCGGTTAAATGCAAGATGGATGCACCAGTAGACATTCCCATTTCTGCTGACTGAAGTTCACCATTTTCAGCGGTCCAAGCGTGTTCATTGGTGTACACGTTTGCGCCAGCTAGCGTAACGGCACTGCTCAATGAGCTGCTTGCTTTATCAATACCACTATATATTAAGGTAGTCGAAAGTTTAGATAGTTTCGGATGATCAGTAGAGACTTCAATCGTTTCAACTGAGTGCGAGTAGCTTGGGTAGTAGCCTACCGTAATTTGACAGCTCTGAGATGGTGCCAGTGTCGCAGTACAGGTATTTTTGGCGAGGCTGATTCCGCTTGTTAGGGTAACGCCCGTGATGTTAATTGGCGTATTCACCTCGTCATTACGAATAGTAAAGGTCTCTTGCTGCGCTTTTCGCTCAACGAAATGAAGATCTCGATACTGAGTGTAGCTGATAGTATTACGATGACTATCTATCCAGCCGTTGTGCTGAAAATGAGCGACGTTTGCGTAAACACCATAAGCATTTGGTTGAGCACACCCATCACCCCAACTGACCACCCCTAATAATTTGTTGATGCCGTTATCGTCAACGATGAGCGGACCGCCGCTATCTCCTTGGCAGCTATCTTTACCTCCCCAATAGTATCCGGCGCAAATGCCGTCATCTGATACATTAGAGTAGTTTCCTGGTAGGTTTTGGCAGGTAGCTCGATCTACGTATTCCAAATCAACTTGTTGTAAAACGGTTGGGTATACTCGGTCTGTCGTGGACGTATTTCCCCATCCAGCTACGTGCAACTTGTCTCCCACACGTACGCTATCTAAAAGTTCTGGCGTTGCCAGATCGATAGTCGCGCTATCGACATTGCGTTCTAATTCGATAAGAGCGATGTCATTGTTCGTTGTATTACTGTTATATGCAGTATGCGAGTAGATATTGTTAACCGCGATGCGCTGCGCGTGAGACTCGTTGTTTTGATCATAAAGACCAAGAGCGATATCAATATCGTCCGCATTAAGACCTTCCACACAGTGCGCAGCAGTTAATACGTATTTTCCACCAAGGAAACTACCGCCGCAGAAGTGACCAATAGATGTTGGCTGTCCTTTACGGACCAGTGAAGCAATAAACTTCCAGTCGGAAGTATTAGCTGGCTCGCCGCCAATAATGCGAGTGGATACATCATTCTGAACAGGCTTAAGAGTATCTGCGATTGTGGTTGCTGGCAAAGTCAGCCCAATCAGAAAAGCCACTAACGTTTTTTTCATTTTAATTCCGTAATATTAACGTGGTTTATTATAAGGGGACCAAATGATAAACGGAATCATTCTCTCAGTAAATAGTTGTAGTGAAATGAAAAATTATAATATATCGGTTTAATTTTGATGGTTAGAGTCGGGGGATATCCCTGAAAAGATGAAACCCGCCAAGTTGGACGGGTTTCATTCTCGTTGTAACTAGTGCGGAGGGATTACAGGATCACTGTTTTATTTCCATAAACAAAAACGTGGTCATTGATCACTTTATTCAAAGCCTTACTCAATACGTTCTTCTCTACATCGCGTCCTGCTTGCGCCATATCTTGGGCGTTGAATGTATGGTCGACAGGAATTACGTCTTGCTTGATGATCGGCCCTTCATCTAAATCATTAGTCACGAAGTGTGCCGTTGCACCGATGATTTTCACACCGCGATCGTAAGCTTGTTGATATGGCTTAGCGCCAATAAAAGCAGGTAAGAAGCTGTGATGAATATTAATGATTTTGTGGTGGTATTTCTCAACAAACGTAGGCGTCAATACGCGCATGTATTTAGCTAACACCAAAAAGTCAGCATCGTATTGGTCGATCACCTCTAACATCTTCTGCTCGTGTTCTTCACGGCTAAGGTTTTCATGGGTCACGTGGTGGTAAGGAATGTCGAAGCGTTCAGTGAGAGTTTGCAGTTTGTCGTAATTCCCTACCACAGCGGCGATCTCAACATCTAGGCTTCCGTCGTAGGTTTTCATCAGAATATCGCCTAAACAATGCGCTTCTTTTGTGACGAGAATGACGATGCGCTTACGGCGAGAGCCAACCAATTTACGCTTAGCACCTTGCGGGAGGGCTTGGTCCAAGTCGGCAAGAAACGTTTGATCGTTGAAGTATCCCTCCAGCTCCGTTCTCATGAAAAAGTGGCCACTGGTATTATCAACAAATTCGTTATTGTGAACGATGTTGAGTTGGTGCTTGTAACAGATGTTAGTGATTTTCGAGATGAGACCCGGGGCGTCAGAACAGTGGGTCAACAGTGTTTTCTTTTCCATAAATCAGGTACTTCCATGCATTAATATTTTAGCGTACGAATTTGTTATTATTCCCAGGCGGGTGTAACTGTACTGCCATGTTTCACCATAAATAATCTATTCTTACGTTGGTTTCAACAAAATATCCGTGCGTCGCCGCAAGCTGGCCAGATTGTGGGCTGATGTCACTCCTATTCCTCTGATATACTCTCGATAATTTTTCAAACTCAATACCAAGCATGATCGCAAAAACTTTTTCCTCTGATGGCGCATTAGGTAAGGCCATTCCGGGCTTTCAAGCTCGTCAGCCACAAATCGATATGGCGGAAGCCGTCAGCAGTGCGATCAAAGATCAAACCCAGTTGGTGGTAGAGGCAGGAACTGGAACCGGTAAGACCTTCGCCTACCTAGTCCCTGCACTGTTGAGTGGTAAAAAAGTGATCATCAGTACAGGCTCGAAAAACTTGCAAGAGCAGTTGTACCATCGGGACTTACCGCTCATGGTCAATGCGCTTGGTTTTTATGGTCAAGTGGCGTTATTAAAAGGGCGTTCTAACTATCTGTGTTTGGATCGCTTGAGCCGCCAAATGGTCGAAAGCCATACTAATGAATCTGACCCGACGCTATTAACTCAATTGGTTAAAGTGCGTGCTTGGTCATCAGAAACCAAAACAGGTGACCTTGGTGATTGTGATGATCTGCCAGAAGACAGCATGATCATTCCGACCATCACTTCAACCAATGATAACTGTTTAGGTAAAGAGTGTCCGAGCTACACCGATTGCTTTGTATTGAAAGCTCGTAAGCGAGCCATGGATTCCGACATTGTTGTGGTGAACCATCACTTATTTCTTGCTGATTTAGCGATCAAAGAAACAGGATTTGGTGAACTGATTCCAGAAGCCGATGTGTTTATTTTTGATGAAGCTCATCAGTTGCCAGATATTGCGAGCGAATATTTCGGCCAGTCAGTATCAAGTCGCCAAATTCACGATCTTGCCAAAGATATTGAAATAGCCTATCGCACCGAAGCAAAAGATATGCGCCAATTGCAAAAAGTGGGCGACAAACTCATGCAAAGCGCAATGGACATGCGGATTGTACTGGGTGAGCCTGGCTTTCGTGGCAACTGGCGTGAGGCGTTGCAATCAGGCTCTATTAAGCGAGAATTATTGCGCTTAACTGATAGCCTCGAATTGGCGATTGATGTACTCAAAATAGCCTTAGGGCGCAGTCAATTACTGGATACCGCTTTTGAACGAGCCAATTTGATCAAAGGCCGCATCGACCGGGTATGTGATGTCGATATTACCGGCTACTCATACTGGTACGATACCTCGCCTCGTCATTTCGCTCTGCACATTACGCCTCTTTCTGTCGCGGACAAGTTCCATGAGCAAATAGAGATTAAACAAGGCGCGTGGATTTTCACGTCAGCAACCCTAGCCGTATCGGGCGACTTCAAGCACTTTACTGAGCGCCTTGGCCTCAAGCCTACAAAGCAATTTTCTCTGCCGTCCCCCTTTGATTATCAAAAACAAGCGCGCCTTTGTGTGCCAAGGTATCTGCCAGAGCCAAACAGTAACGGCTTAGCGGATAAGTTAGTCCGAATGCTTACTCCGGTGATTGAAGAAAATGATGGTCGCTGCTTCTTTTTATGTACCTCGCACAGCATGATGCGTGAACTAGGTGAGAAGTTCCGAGAAGTACTTGAGCTGCCTGTGTTAATGCAAGGGGAGATGAGTAAGCAGAAAACCTTGGCGGAGTTTATGGAACTGGGTAACGCTTTACTCGTGGCGACAGGTGCATTCTGGGAAGGGATTGATGTTAGAGGTGATGCGCTGAGCTGTGTTATTATCGACAAATTACCGTTTACCGCCCCTGACGATCCGTTACTCAAAGCCCGTATCGAGGATTGTCGACTACGTGGTGGTGAGCCATTTGCTGAAGTACAAATCCCGGATGCAGTGATTACGTTAAAGCAGGGAGTAGGGCGATTAATTCGAGATCAGAAGGATCACGGTGCGTTGATTATTTGTGATAATCGCCTCGTCACGCGAGACTACGGTGGTATTTTCCTCGGAAGCCTACCACCTATCCCAAGAACGCGAGACTTAGATGGAATCAAAGCATTCCTGAAAGCAGAACAATCTGTCACAGACGCAAGTGCTGAGGCATAACCCAATAAATGAGAGTTGTAGAGAGTTAAATGAGCGCAAAAATTCTTGCTATCGATACAGCGACTGAAAACTGTTCAGTTGCGTTGTTGGCTAATGATCAAGTGATTTCACGTAGCGCGGTTGCACCACGCGATCACACCAAAAAAGTACTGCCAATGGTTGATGAAGTACTAAAAGAAGCTGGCCTGACTCTACAAGAGCTAGATGCGTTAGCGTTTGGACGTGGTCCAGGTAGCTTTACTGGCGTTCGTATCGGTATTGGTATCGCACAAGGTTTGGCGTTCGGTGCTGACTTACCTATGATCGGCGTTTCAACACTGGCTGCGATGGCTCAAGGTAGCCATCGTTTACATGGTGTGACCAATGTTGCTGTGGCCATTGATGCACGTATGAGTGAAATTTATTGGGCGCGCTATTCTCGTCAAGACAATGGTGAATGGGTTGGTATTGATGAAGAGTGTGTTATTCCACCAGCACGTCTAACTGAAGAAGCACAGGCAGACGACAAAATGTGGACGACAGCAGGTACTGGTTGGGATGCATACCAAGAAGTATTAGCAGACCTACCATTTAATTTGACGCATGGCGAGGTTCTGTACCCTGATTCACAAGACATCGTGATTCTTGCTGAACAAGAATTTAAAAAGGGTAATACTGTGCCGGTAGAAGATTCTAGCCCAGTTTATCTACGCGATAATGTGACATGGAAAAAACTTCCTGGTCGCGAATAGTCCGTTTTTCATTAACCTGACAAAAAGCAGGGCGTTTGCCCTGTATTTTTATGGAGTGCTATGGCGTCGATTAATGGCTTGCCTCCTTCTTTGATTCCCGGTGCAAATCGCACTAATAAAGTCAGCAAAAAGAAGCAGGTAGATAAATCACAAACAAAGCAGCCTGTAGGTCAGCCTTCAAAGGTTGCTAACGCTGTGGCGCACTCCATAAAACACGTGGATGAGTCCCAAATTCACCGAGCTCAAGTGCAATATGACCTTCCTGAAGGGAGCGCACGTAAAGCAATGGAGCAGTACATGGATGTCATGAATCGAACTAAAAAAGAGGAACTGGCTCAATTACTTGGTGTCGATATTTACGTGTGAGATCTCCCCAGCTTGGGGTTACTAATATTGAAAGGTGGTTTATGAAGGTTTTTGGACGGTTTTTTCTCGCATTATTTGCTACGGTTGGTTTGTCTGCGTGTAGCTCGTTGCCAGAGGAGTTAAATGCCAGCACAGAACAAGTCGTTACTGATTATAAAGCTTTCGCTGAGTCTCAGGGGCAAGTGAGTGAAGATGTTCGTCTTGGTGGAATCATCGCTAAAGTGGATAACTTCAAAGATAAAACCCGTCTAGAAATCGTAAACCTACCAATCAGTAAATCTGGTAAACCGGATATTGATGAAGAGCCAACGGGACGTTTTGTCGCCTATTTTGATGGCTATTTAGAGCCCGTCGCCTTTAGTGAAGGCCGCTTGTTGACGGTTGTAGGTAAAGGCGCCGGAGAAGAAGAAGGAAAGATTGGTGAGCACGAATACGTATTCCCGATCATTAAGGGGCAAGGCTACCGTTTGTGGAAAATTGAAGAACGTGTACGCATGTATGACTCGCCAACCTACTTTTACCCATGTTACTCGATTAACTGCCGCATGTGGCGTAATGATTTCCCACAAGACGGTAAAGTGATAAAACAGGTCAAATAATCTGCGATGCATGAGCGTCAATTCGAGCTTCCTGCCGGCAAAATGGCAGCCCTTGAGATAGGGAACGAGAAAACGGCTGACTTGTCAGTCGTTTTTCTTCATGGGTGGTTAGATAATGCGGGCAGCTTTAAAGCGCTCATGGAGCAGTTGAACCAACTTAATCCTCACTTACACCTCCTCGCCATCGATCATTTTGGTCACGGTTTATCGAGTCATAAATCTCACGATAACTATTACCCCTTTCACGACTATATTGCCGATTTATATCAGTTGTTGGACGAATTATCGCCAAACAGACTGATATTAGTAGGGCATTCACTTGGTGCTTTAATCGCAAGTTGCTATAGTGCTGCGTTTCCAGATCAGGTCGAAGCTCTTGTGCAAATTGAGGGAGCAGGACCTCTTACTGAAGATCCTACTAACAGTTTGCCTCGTCTTCGCGATGGCGTTTTAAGTCGAATAAGACAGCAAAACAAGCCAGAGCGAGCCATTGCCTCCTTCGATCTGGCGTTAAAATTACGCGTGCAAGCCAACCAATTAACCGCTGAGCAGCTTCTGCCGATAGTCGAGCGAGGAACGGAGCAGCGAGGAGATAAATGGTATTGGCGGCATGACGCCAAGTTAAAATGTGCGTCGCTTTACCGAATGGCGCAAGCGCATGCTAACTCGATTACCAGCCAAATACGTTGTCCTCATTTGATCGTATTAGGCGATCAAGGATTTCAGAATTTACCATCTAACCAAGCTGATTGGGGAGAGAACCCGCCGCAAGTGGTTTCTGTCAAGGGTGGTCATCACTGTCATTTAGAGCAAATACTCGAGGTCGCAACGCGAATTCTTGGTGTAGTTAACAAAATTTAAACAAGTGTTTGAGAGTTGCGTGCTCAAGCACGTTCGCTGTGCTGTAATAGCTTTCAAAATAAAAAGGACGCTATTTTTTAGCCAGTTATAAACGAGGAGTAACATCGTGGATAAACCATGGCTTTCACGTTATCCAAGTGACGTACCTGAAACCATTAATCCAGAGCAATATGAGTCTTTGGTAGAAATGTTTGAGCAGTCTGTACAAAAATATGCAGACCAACCAGCATTCATGAACATGGGCTCGGTTATGACCTTCCGTAAATTGGAAGAGCGTAGTCGCGCATTCGCAGCGTATCTGCAAAACGAGTTAAAACTGCAAAAGGGTGACCGTGTTGCTCTGATGATGCCAAACCTACTGCAATACCCAGTGGCGTTGTTTGGTATTTTGCGTGCAGGTTGTATCGCCGTAAACGTTAACCCACTTTACACTCCTCGTGAACTTGAGCACCAATTGAATGACTCAGGTGCGACGACGATTGTGATTGTATCTAACTTTGCGAACACGCTAGAACAAATCGTCGATAAAACACCAGTTAAACACGTGGTGTTAACCAGCCTTGGTCAAATGCTGCCACGAGCGAAAGGTACGATTGTCGATTTTGTCGTGAAGTACGTTAAGGGCATGGTGCCTAAGTATGATTTACCTGGTGCAATCTCAATGCGTCAGGCTCTACGTAAAGGTCGTCGTCTACAATACGTTAAACCGTTTATGTCTGGGGATGACATCGCATTCCTGCAATACACGGGCGGTACGACAGGCGTCGCGAAAGGTGCGATTCTTACACACCGTAATATGATTGCGAACGTTTTACAGGCGAAAGGCGCGTACGGGCCGGTTTTATCTCCAGGCCGCGAATTGGTCGTGACAGCGCTACCGCTGTATCACGTATTTGCTCTTACCGTAAACTGTTTACTGTTTGTCGAAATGGGTGGCCGTAACCTACTTATTACCAACCCTAGAGATATTCCAGGGTTCGTGAAAGAGCTACAAAAGCATCCGTTTACTGCGATTACGGGCGTGAACACCTTATTTAATGCTTTGATCAACAACGAAGATTTCCACGAGTTGGATTTCAGTAACCTACGTTTAGCGGTTGGCGGCGGCATGGCAGTGCAGCGCTCAGTAGCAGAAAGATGGCAAAAGACCACGGGTTGTTACCTACTAGAAGGTTACGGCCTAACCGAGTGTTCTCCATTGGTTGCGGCATACCCGCATGACCTTGTTGAATACAATGGATCGATAGGTCTGCCTGTGCCATCAACGGAAGTTCGCATTGTGGACGAAGAAGGCAACGCTCTTGCGAATACTGAAACTGGTGAACTTCAAGTTCGTGGCCCTCAGGTTATGCAAGGCTACTGGCAACGACCTGAAGCAACGAAAGATACGATCAACGAAGACGGTTGGCTATCAACGGGCGACATTGTTAAGTTCGATGACGAAGGCTTCTTGCACATCGTTGACCGTAAGAAAGACATGATCTTAGTATCAGGCTTTAATGTTTACCCGAACGAAATCGAAGACGTTGTAGCGCTACACGGCAAAGTCCTTGAAGTGGCTGCTATTGGTCAACCGCACGAAGTCTCTGGTGAATTAGTGAAGATCTACGTCGTGAAACGCGACCCGAGCTTGACCAAAGATGAAGTGATTACGCATTGTCGTCAGCACTTAACTGGCTACAAAGTGCCGAAGTTGGTTGAGTTCCGCGAAGACCTCCCTAAAACCAATGTCGGTAAGATCTTGCGTCGTGTTCTGCGTGAAGAGAACGACGCTGAACTCGCGAAGAAAAGCGCATAAGCCGATTTCGTCGAGTCGAGAGATTTAAAAAATGATAGAATGCCAGCGTTTTGCTGGCATTTTTTATAGCGAGAAGTATGTGAATTATCAAATTATTACCAAAAACAAAGACCTAGAAGAAGTTTGCATTCACGCCCGAGAGGCAGATGTAGTGATGCTGGATACCGAATTCGTCCGTATTCGCACTTTCTACCCGCAGTTAGGTCTGATTCAGCTTTTCGATGGTAATCGCCTCTCGCTGATTGATCCGACCGAATTAACGGATATGACGCCGTTCGTAGCGCTATTAAAAGATACTTCCGTGTTAAAAGTGCTGCATGCCTGCGGTGAAGATTTAGAAGTTTTCCAAAATGCATTTGGTTGTACGCCGTTCCCTATGGTAGATACTCAGTTGATGGCGGCCTTTCTTGGCCATGGTCTATCAACAGGCTTTGCAACGCTGGTGGAAGAATATTTAGGTGTTGAGCTAGACAAAAGTGAGTCACGTACTGACTGGATGGCCCGACCGTTGACGCAAAAGCAATTAGACTATGCTGCTGCAGACGTGCATTACTTGCTACCGTTATACGAGAAGCTGTTCGATAAGGTGACGCAAGCAGGTTGGTGGGAAGCCGTACAACAAGAAAGTGATTTGTTGGTTTCAAAACGCATTCGCGTCACTAATGAGGAGAATGCCTACCTTGATATTAAAGGTGCTTGGCAGTTAAAACCTTCTGAACTGGCGATTTTAAAGCCATTGGCGACGTGGCGTTATCGTGAAGCAATCAAACGAGATTTAGCGCTGAACTTTATCTTCAAAGAAGGTGACCTATTAACAGTCGCTCGTCTTGGCTTAACGAACTTTAAGAAGATGGAAGCAGAAGATATTGATATCCGAGCGATTAACCGCCATGGCGCGAAGATTGCCGCGATTGTTAAACAAGCGAAGCAAACACCTTCTGAAGAGTATCCAGCGAAAATTGAACGCTTAATGGATTATCCAGGTTACAAACAAGTCTTCAAAAATATGAAAGACATAGTGAAATCGGCGTCGCAGAAGTCTGGCTTAGCGACGGAGTTCCTTGCTTCTAAAAAGCAGATTAATCAGTTGATCAGTTGGGTGTGGAAAAAAGATCGCGATCCAGAAGTGTTGCCTGACTTGATGCAAGGGTGGCGTTTGGATCTACTCGGCGACAAGATGAACAAAGCATTAAAGTAATAAAAGGTTAAAAGGTTGGCCTCGGTGCCAACCTTTTTCATTCAAATCTGAGCATTCAATCTCGCGAGGAAAAGTGGTTTACTTCTCGTCGTCTGGTAGCTTCACATTGAGCTCAAGAACTGAGATATCGTCGTCTTTGTGCTCAAATGTTAAGTCAACCATATTTGGATCAATTGCCACGTACTTACTGATCACCTTCAAGATGTCCTCTTTCAATTGAGGTAAGTAAGAAGGCGCTGGATCATTTTGGCTGCGGCGCTCAGCAACAATGATTTGCAAACGCTCTTTAGCTAGATTCGCAGAAGTTTTCTTCTGTGGACGGAAAAATTCTAATAATGACATGTCTAGCCTCCAAAGAGTCGTTTAAAGAGTCCTTTCTTCTCCTCAGTAAGGAAACGAAATTCAACCTGATTGCCTAATAAGCGATCAACGGTGTCAGAGTAAGCCATACCTGCATCGGTGTTATCGTCAAAAGTGACTGGCACACCTTTGTTTGACGCGTTAAGCACGGCTTGGCTTTCTGGAATCACGCCCAGTAGTGGAATATGTAAGATCTCCTCTACGTCTTCAACGCTTAGCATTTCGCCTTGAGTGACGCGAGATGGGTTGTAGCGAGTCAGTAGCAGGTGCTGTTTTACTGGCTCTAGCCCTTGTTCTGCACGCAGGGACTTAGAATCTAAAATACCGAGAATGCGGTCAGAGTCACGCACAGAAGAGACTTCTGGATTCGTTGTGACAATGGCTTCATCGGCGTAGTACAAGGCCATTAATGCGCCTTGCTCGATACCTGCTGGTGAATCACAAATAATGAAATCAAAGCCCATTTCATCAAGTTCGCCGAATACGCGCTGAACACCATCTTTTGTCAGTGCGTCTTTATCACGAGTTTGAGAAGCAGGAAGAATGAATAGGTTGTCCGTGCGCTTATCTTTGATCAGCGCTTGGTTTAATGTCGCTTCGCCGTTAATGACGTTTACAAAGTCATACACGACACGGCGCTCACAGCCCATGATTAGGTCGAGGTTACGCAAACCGATATCAAAATCGATCACCGCGGTCTTTTTTCCCTTCAGAGCTAGACCAGAGGCGATGGCTGCGCTTGAAGTGGTTTTACCAACGCCACCTTTACCAGACGTTACTACAATAATGCGTGCCATTTTTTTTCCTTTTTAGATTAAATCGCGAGAACTTCTAAATGCAATGATTCATCGGCTTTACTGATCATTACTTTCTTTTGCCAGTACTCGCTTTCAATTTGATCGCTTAACCAGTAGTCACCCGCAATGGATACCAGTTCTGCTTGTAAATCGTGGCAAATAATACGCGCTTCCTGCTGACCACTTGCGCCTGCAATCGCACGGCCTCGAAGTGTGCCATGGATATGAATAGAGCCGTCAGCGATGACTTCAGCACCAGCACTTACGTGCGCTAACACCACCAAATCACCATCTTTCGCGTAGATCTGTTGTCCTGATCGAACAGGCGTGCGAACTACTTTCGTTGGTGCCATTTTGGCAGGTGCTTGGCTTGGTGATTTGCTCGCCGACATAATGGCGAAGCCAGCTTCGGAAGCAAGATTTTGTACACGCTTGTCTTTACAGCCCGTTACACCGACCGGAATAAAACCAGCATCTGAGATGCCTTGTTTAAGCTTAGGGAAATCAATGTCGCCTTGTACTTTTGCTATATTGATTACCAAAGGCGCGGATGCAAAAAAAGAAGGTGCTTGAGAAACTTTTTCTTGCAAAAATTCGACAGTCTTTGCGATCTCATTGTCAGAAAGGTGTAAAACTGACAATGTAAAACTGCTACCTTTAAGGTCTGGTGAATGGGTCATCGTGGACTTCTTGCCTTTATTGAAAGAGCGTTGCCTTAAACTAGGTCTGTCATGTTATATTTCATCCTTTGACGCAGCAAGTTCTCTCGTGGGCAAATAGGTGAATTAATCTCAAATTTGCTATTAAGTTTGCGAGAATTTGACGTTTTCAACCTAATCCGCACTCAACGCGGCTAAATCAGCATAAAAGGCGTGTCATGCTTTGTTCTATTTATAAAAGCTCGAAAAAAGAAGGTACTTATCTCTATATTCCGAAAAAGGATGATTTTTCACAGGTTCCTGACACCTTAATGCAGATGTTCGGTAAGCCTATCGCTGTTATGACGATTAAACTTGATGGCCGTAAATTGGCACAAGTTGATATCGAAAAAGTGAAGGCTTCATTGCAAAATGATGGCTTCTTTTTGCAGGTTCCGCCTCCGCCGGAGAACCTACTAGAAAAGTACAAAGAACAAAAAGCCCAGCAGAAAGGCGAATAACGTCATCGTTTTTCATCTGGGATTTCTGCCTTGCTCAAGGAGGGCAATATGAAAAAAATACTGGCTACCATGCTTAGCGTTGGTGTGTGTACCTCGGCTTTTGCAAGTAGCGAGGGTTTCGATGAATACTTGAATAAGCTGCGTGCTGAAGCGCGTGATAAAGGTATCTCAGAGCAGGTCATTAGTGCTGCTTTTGCGAATGTTGAGTACAAGCCTCGAGCAGTAAAAGCGGACCGAAACCAACCAGAGAAGAAACTGACGTTGGATGAATACATTCCTCGCGCGGTGCCCGAATGGAAGGTGAAGCAAGCAAGACAACTCTATAAAGAGCATTACACCGAGCTAAAGCGTATAGGCGATGAGTACGGTGTGCAGCCTCGCTTTATCGTGGCGCTGTGGGGTGTAGAAAGTAACTTTGGTAAATTTACGGGTAACTTCAAAGTGATTGACGCGTTGTCGACAATGGCATTTGAAGGTCGTCGTGAAGAGTTTTTCCGTAAAGAGACCATGTCGGCATTGCAGATCCTCGATCAAGGCCATATTGAACTAGAAAACTTTAAGGGGTCATGGGCTGGTGCGATGGGGCAATGTCAGTTTATGCCAAGCTCTTTTCTTCGTTTTGCCGCTGACGGCAACGGGGATGGTAAAAAAGACATTTGGCAATCTGAAGCTGATGTGTTTGCATCAACCGCTAACTATTTGAGCAAGTCCGGCTGGGATGACAAATACACTTGGGGTCGCCAAGTGAAAGTTCCTAAAGGCATTGATCACAGCTTAGAAGGGCGCACGGCTGAAAAAGGTAAATACCTTCAGGAGTGGAGCAAACTTGGCATCACAAAATACGACGGTAGTCCGTTGCCAAAACTGGATGAAGACATCAAAGCATGGTTGATCATGCCGGACGACGAAAATGGTCGTACGTATCTGGTTTACAATAACTACAACGTACTGATGAAGTGGAACCGCTCTTACTACTTCGCACTCGCCGTGAGTCACTTGGCTGACCGAATCAAATACTGAGCTGTTATCAAATAATCATTTGGCATCCAGTATTCAATATGAGGGCTCTTCGGAGTCCTTTGTTTTTCCTATAATCAAATCGAGGTAAAGCGTGTTATCTGAACGTGCTGCACAAATGGTGATCTTCTCCGCTCTTCTTAAACATAAAAGTTTCACGGCTGCTGCAAAGAGCTTAGGCGTGTCGGTGTCTCATGTGAGTAAACAGTTGAGTCAGCTAGAAGCGTCTCTTGGTATCAAGCTTGTTCAACGCACTACGCGAAGCTTTACGCCGACTGAGGCAGGGAAAACCTTTTTTCATCACTGTGAGCAAGTGGTACAAGCGGTGAGCAGCGCCACATTAGAGATGGAAACCCAGCGGGATGAAGTGGCAGGTTTGGTACGTCTTGGATTGTCGCAATCATTTGGTACCTTACACATTATCCCAGCGATTCAAGAGTTACGCGAACTGTATCCTCAACTTCAAGTGGAAGTACATCTGTTTGACTATAAGGTCGATATGTTAGCCGAAGGGCTCGATTTATGGGTAACCAACAACGAGCATTTGCCTGAAGGCTACATTGCGCAGCGTTTGACGGATTGCCAGTTTGTTGTGGCGGCATCACCAGATTACTTATTGAAACATGATACGCCAACAGAGCCGGATGATTTGTCTTCTCATAACTGTCTTATATACAGAAGCTGGGAGCGCGACTATACGGGGTGGGCGTTTACCAAAGATCAGCAAGAATTGAACGTAAAAGTCTCGGGTAACTATTCAGTGGATCTGGCAGAAGCCGTTCGGGATGCCGCTATTGCAGGTTGGGGCATTGCCTACCTTGCCACTTACTTACTGGGTGATGAGTTTAGAACGGGTAAGTTAATACAGTTGTTACCGGACTGGAAAGCAAGCCAGTCGATGCCGTTTTATGCGGTGTATCCAAGCCGCCAACATATGCCCAAAAAAATATCCGCAGTGATTAACTTCATCAAACAGAAGATCGGTAACCCGTGTCATTGGGATCAACGTCTAGCGCCTTACATATCTATTCCTAAGTAACAGGATCAATGACGTTATTGAACGGCACATAAGGTGATTCACTTCACAAAAATTTTTCCAGAACTAGAAACATCTTTTCCATATAGAAACAATAAAAATAAGCAAACGTTTATATTTATATAATTCAATGACTTATAATTAAGGTCAATTATTGGGCGCTTAAACTTTTCACACTGTTAACATCCTCAACTTGCAGCATTTTGAGTCCGCTATACAATCCGGTGCCTTCCATATCCCCCTTCTGTCGGATTCATTTTATGAACTCAATTATTGGTATCGTAGCCATACTATTCGTAGCATGGCTACTTTCTACAAATAGAAAAAATATAAAGCTGAGAACAGTGTCGTTTGCGTTTGCTTTGCAGGTACTGTTTGCGTTGTTGGTTTTATATGTACCAGCAGGACGAGATGCGCTGAATTCAGTGAGCAGCGTTGTGTCGAATTTGATCAACTATGGTCAAGAGGGCATTGCGTTTTTATTCGGTAATTTGGCGACAGGGGGCTTCACCTTTGCGATCAATGTCCTGGGTATCATCGTTTTCTTCTCCTCTCTTATCTCCGGTCTTTATCACATTGGTGTGATGCCAAAAATCATTAACTTTATCGGTGGCGGTATTCAAAAACTGCTGGGTATCGGTCGTGCGGAGTCTTTGTCTGCTACGGCGAATATCTTTGTTGGCACCATTGAAGCACCATTGATGGTGAAGCCTTACCTAAAACACATGACTGACTCGCAGTTTTTTGCAGTTATGACAGGTGGTTTGGCATCAGTTGCTGGTGGAACGTTGGTCGGTTACGCATCACTGGGCGTCGACCTTAACTATCTTATTGCTGCTGCATTTATGTCGGCACCTGCGGGCTTGCTGATGGCAAAAATTTTAATGCCAGAAGATACGGATAAAGCAGCAGATATCGACATTAGCCAAGTTGAAATTCCACGTGCAACCAACGTAGTAGAAGCATTAGCCGATGGTGCAATGGCGGGTGTACGCATTGCTGTATCGGTAGGTGGTACGCTATTGGCTTTCATCAGTGTCATTGCAATGTTAAACGGCATGCTAGGTTGGATTGGTGATCTTGTTGGGACGCCACTAAGCTTCGAGCTGATCCTAGGTTATGTATTCGCACCTGTCGCTTGGTTATTAGGTGTACCATGGCAAGAAGCAACCACAGCAGGCTCGCTGATTGGTAATAAGATTGTGGTGAATGAGTTCGTTGCCTTCATCCAGCTTGCTGAAGTGAAGTCTCAACTCAGTGAACACTCACAAGCAATCGTGACGTTTGCTTTGTGTGGTTTTGCAAACATCTCAAGCATGGCGATGCTGATTGGTGGGTTGGGCTCATTGGTACCTGAAAAGCGTGCATTTGTTTCTAAACATGGTTTCCGTGCGATTATCGCTGGTGTCATGGCGAACTTAATGAGCGCTTCGATTGCGGGCGTGATTTTAAGCCTGTAATTGAAAGAGATACCTAAAATTAGCAAAAAGGCTCCTTGCGGAGCCTTTTTCGTATCTGAAGTTTACGTTATTTGTCTGTGTGGAACTGCTCGCAAGCGAGCATCGTGTTCTCAATTAAGCTTGCGACGGTCATTGGGCCAACACCACCAGGGACAGGAGTAATAAAGCTCGCACTTTCACGTGCTTTATCGTATTCCACGTCGCCAACTAGCTTGCCTGAATCAAGACGGTTAATGCCGACATCGATAACCACTGCACCTTTCTTAATCCACTCTCCAGGGATGAAGTTTGGCTTACCAACCGCAACTACGACAACGTCAGCTTGACGCACATGACTCTCTAGGTCTTTGGTAAAACGGTGACATGTTGTCGTTGTACAGCCCGCAAGCAGCAGCTCAAGTGTCATAGGGCGACCAACAATGTTTGATGCACCAACCACAACAGCATGTTTGCCACGAAGCTCTATGTTGTAACGGTCTAGTAGGGTAATGATGCCCTTTGGCGTGCAAGAGCGAAGCTTTGGAATACGTTGCGCAAGACGACCAACGTTGTAAGGGTGGAAGCCATCCACGTCTTTCTCTGGGTGAATGCGCTCTAAAACATGTGTTGTGTCGATGCCCGCAGGAAGGGGTAATTGCACTAGAATGCCGTCAATTTCATCATCGTTGTTTAATTCATCAATCAGCGCTAGTAACTCTTCTTCTGAGCTAGACGCAGGAAGGTCAAAAGACTTAGAAACAAACCCAACTTCTTCACATGCGCGGCGTTTGCTACCGACATAAACCTGAGAAGCAGGATCTTCACCAACTAGAACCACTGCTAAACCAGGGGCACGTAGCCCAGCTTCAACACGAGCTTTAACACGTGCTGCCACTTCGGATCGAACAGTTTGGGAAATGAGAGTTCCGTCTATATTTTGAGCAGTCATGACTTTCCTTATAAATTAAGAAGGCAAATTATCTGCGGCGCATTGTCGCAGAATTTCTTATTAACATCCATACGCAAACGTTTGCTTTGTGGTGTTTTTGAACATTAAGCGTTTTGATGGACTTTTTTTAGGCATTCAGATCAGAATGTTATGAAAACCCGTTGATTTACCCGTTTGAACTCGTATAATCCTGTCCCTGTAGCGCGCCCTTAGCTCAGCTGGATAGAGCACGTCCCTTCTAAGGATGTGGTCATTGGTTCGAATCCAATAGGGCGTGCCATTTATTCAAAAGCCCCGATAACTCTTTGAGTTGTCGGGGCTTTGTCGTTTTTAGGTTTTTGGCTGTAATTACCACTCTATCTACAACTTTTGAATGGCATTCTAGCCATTGCAATTTCTAGCAATTAATATGGACGCATATTAATTATCTTTCGTTAGTCTTTATGCCTGCCACTTCTAATTTTTATGACCAACACGCCAACTCTTTCGCGAAGCAATACACATCGCTCCAGTTTGAGGATGTCCACGCGAGTTGGAGAGTTTTCTGGCCCCAGGCTGGAGATCGCGTGTTAGATGTTGGCGCGGGCTCTGGTCGAGACGCGAAATGGATGGCTGAACATGGGTGTGAAGTTGTTGCGATTGAGCCTGCTCAAGCACTTCTAAGGCTTGGTAAGTCTTACTGTGGCGATTCCGTTACTTGGCTTGAAGATGCATTACCCAAGCTTGAGAAAACCATTAATCTTGGCTTTCGCTTCGATTTAATTCTTGTCAGTGCGGTATGGATGCATCTTGCGCCTACGCACCGTGAACGTGCATTTCGCAAACTTGCAAATTTGTTAGCGCCTAATGGTCGATTGGTGATTAGCCTTCGTCACGGTGACTTTTCTGACGGTCGTAAAGCTTATCCGGTATCGGTTGAAGAGCTTGAAAAGTTTGCAAAGAATAGCGCGTTAATGGTGAGAAACGTATCTCTCGATGATGATCAGTTAAAGCGAACGGGTGTATCTTGGCAAACTGTAGTTATGTCTTTGCCTGATGATGGTTCTGGTGATCTGAATAAGGTTCGCCACATTATCGTCAATGATTCCAAATCGGCTACCTATAAACTCGCACTACTACGTACTTTACTACGGATTGCAGACGCTCATTCTGGTGCAGTGGTTGATCGCAGCGAAGGTAAAGTTGCCATCCCATTAGGATTAGTCGGCTTATATTGGATTCGTCAATTTAAGCGTTTAATCGATAAAGAGAACATCCAGCAAAGCTCGAACTCGTCTAAAGGGCTAGGTTTTATAAAGCCCGATGGTTGGGGCAGACTTTCCCATTTAAGTCCTGATGATCTTGCTATAGGCACGATATTTTTTGGCGAAGACGCAGTGGCGCTTGATAAAGCAATAAAAGACAGCTTAAAAACCATAAAAGATGGCCCCGTCACCTTTACCTATCAAGGTGATAAATCAAACCCTTACTTTGAAATAATTCGTTCAGCTAAAAAGCCTAATAAAGGCTCAATTGTTGTGGATAGTGAGTTCCTCGAAAGCTATGGGCTGTTTGTGTTGGATGAAAGCCTTTGGGATTGTTTTCGATTGTATAACTCTTGGATTGAGCCGCTGGTAGTCAACCAGTGGATTATGGAAATGCAACGATTTCGGTCTAATCAAGAGCGGGGTATTCCACTGCAAACGTATCACGATTGTTTGGTCTGGATTGATAAAGACCATGATACGCGAGCCGTTCGAAAGCGAATTGTTCAGTTGAAACTCAGCCACTCCGACATTGTCAGCGTATGGAGTGGAAGCAAATTACGAAATGAGTATCACGTTGATCACTGTTTGCCTTTTGCTTATTGGCCTAACAATGATAAGTGGAACTTGCTACCAACTTCTAAGGCTGAAAACCTGAACAAACGTGATCGTATTCCTGCTAGCTATCGATTAAACGCGTCTAAGCCGCGAATTTTGGATTGGTGGCAGTTAGCTTGGGGAGAGACGGATAGTTTGAGTCGGACATTTTTTACCGAGGCTTCATTGTCGCTACCTAATGTGCCAGCATCTTGCCAAGATTTTGAGCATGTCTTTGAAGCGATGGGATTACAAATTCGTGGTGTTAAAAGTCGCCTTTGTATCGCGGAATGGTAATGTCTTGTTTGCCGTTACAGCGTGATATATGAACCTGATAGGCAACCAACAAAAAAGCGCTGGTTAACCAGCGCTTTTGCATTTACCAAGGGCATTACATCTTTTTAAAGATGATGGAGGTGTTGATGCCGCCAAAGGCGAAGTTGTTACTCATCAAATATTTCACGTCCAGTTCTCGGCCTTGTCCGGCGATGTAGTCTAAATTGCCACATTGCTCGTCGAGGTTTTCTAGGTTGAGCGTTGGGTTGAACCAACCCGTGTGCATCATTTCTAAACCTAGCCACGCTTCAATTGCGCCACAGGCGCCTAGTGTGTGGCCAAAGTAGCTCTTGAGTGAACTGATTGGCACTTTGCCCAGAGCATTCGCTGTTGCGTTGCTTTCCGCAATATCGCCGCGGTCGGTGGCAGTGCCGTGAGCAGATACATAGTCGATCTTCTCAGCAGGAATACCCGCGTTTTGCAAAGCCATTTCCATACAGATTTGCATGGTTTCCATCTGTGGTTGAGTGACGTGTGCGGCATCACAGTTGCTGGCAAAACCGATGATTTCTGCATATATTTTCGCGCCACGAGCGACGGCGTGTTCGTACTCTTCCAGAACTAGCGTTCCCGCACCTTCGCCAATCACCAAACCATCGCGATCGGAGTCATAAGGTCTTGGTGTGCTTTTCGGGTCTTCATTCTTCAGACTGGTGGCAAAAAGGGTATCGAAGACCGCGGATTCCGTTGGGCACAATTCTTCAGCGCCACCAGCAACCATGACCGTTTGGTAGCCGTGTTTGATCGCTTCGTAGGCATAGCCGATTGCTTGGCTGCCGGAGGTACATGCACTGCTGGTTGGGATCACTCGGCCTTTCAAACCGAAAAATAGACCAACGTTCACTGCCGTCGTATGCGGCATCATTTGCACGTAAGTCGTTGCAGTGATCGCTTTCGTGGTTTTCTCATTCAGCATGACACCAAATGCGCCGATTGCGTCAGTACTGCCTGTTGATGAGCCGTATGCGATACCCGTTTGACCATTGGTGAGTACGTCGTTACCAATCAAACCTGCTTGGTTTAGTGCGTTTTCTGTTGCGACGGTCGCCAATTTGGAAACACGCCCCATGCCGCGTACTTGCTTGCGCTTGTAGTGCTTTGGCAGTTCAAAATCTAAAATGGGTGCCGCGAGCTTGGTGTTCAAACCATCATACTGTTCGTAAGAAGGCATGTATTGCGTCGCGTTCAGGCAGTCACGCAGTTTCGGTTCGACAGACTGCCAATCGTTACCAAACGCAGTCACGCCCGACATTCCGGTTACAACAACTCGACGGCTCATACTAGGCCTCCGTTTACCGAAATGACTTGGCGAGTTACATAGCCTGCGATGTCAGACATAAGGTAACTGACTAAACCAGCGACTTCTTCTGGCTCTCCCATGCGGCGCAAAGGAATTTGCGGCATCGCGTGTTCTTTTACGTGTTCGTCTACCATGCCTGTGTCGATAAGTCCCGGTGCAACGCAGTTAACGGTGATTTTGCGTTTTGCCAGTTCAAGTGCGAGTGATTTTGTTGCACCAATTACGCCCGCTTTTGCTGCGCTGTAGTTGGTTTGACCACGGTTACCCATCAGGCCAGAGACTGATGCAAGGGTAACAATTCGGCCGCCTTTGCGCTTTTGCACCATAGGCATAACACAAGGGTGAAGAACGTTGTAGAAGCTATCTAGGTTGGTATGAATCACACCATCCCATTCTTCTTCGGTCATCGCAGGGAAAGCGGTATCTTTTGTGATGCCAGCATTGTTCACGACGCCATAGTAAGCGCCGTGTTTGGCGATATCGGCTTCTAGCTTCTCACGACAATCTGCACGGTCACTGATGTCGAATTGGATAAGACGACCGCTACCACCATGCTGTTCGATGGTGTTTAGGGTGTCTTGCGCGCCTTGTTGATCGCCCATGTAATGGACAATGACTTGGAAACCATCTTTGGCTAATTGAACGGCAATGGCTTTACCGATGCCTTTGCTGGCACCTGTAACGAGGACTTGTCGGGTCATTGTTGACTCCTGATTTTCATTTCTTGTAATTTTTCTTCTGATGGAACGTAAACGTTCAATTGGCAAGTCGCTACAACAGTTCCTTGTAGCTCAATACGGGCTGAAAAAACCGCCATACCGTTATCTTCCATAACTTTTTCAGCATACACATCGAGCACCTGTCCGCGAGAAAACGCATCGCATTCAGACGTGTATCGACGGCTACCAAGCAAAAAGCCAATCGGTGGCGCTTGTTCTTTCATTAATGCGTGGTAACCAGACCACGCCGCGACAGATTGCGCCATAAACTCAATGCCAACGTAAGCTGGCACAGTTTGAGAGGCTGAGTCGAAGAACGGGTTGTGTTCTACGATATCAACCTGGCAGTGAATCGTATCTTGTTGAACATCCAAAGCACGATCAACCAAGATCATTGGTTTGTCGTGTGGCAAAAGTTGTTCGATGGGAGGAAGTTTAGTCATGAGCGTAACCAAAAATAAGACTAATATTATTGCCACCAAAAGCAAAAGAGTTGCTGAGAATCGCTTTGTTACCCAGTTTGGTTGGCGTCTCAACTAACGATATATGGATATCGTCTGCCTTGGTTTCGCAGTGTTGTATTGGCAAATCAAGGTTGTACTTGAGAATATGCCAAGCGATCGCGGCTTCCGTTGCACTTGCTGCGCCTAATGTGTGTCCGGTAAGTGGCTTTGTCGAGCTTACGGGAACGGAGTCACCAAAGCAGCGATGAATGGCTTTGCTTTCCATCGCATCGTTTAACGGCGTTGCTGTGCCATGCGCGTTGATGTAACCAATGTCTTGCGCTGTAAGTCCTGCATTGGCCAACGCTTTTTTCATCGCTTCTTCTGCGCCTAACCCTTCTGGATGTGGTGCGGAAATATGGTGTGCGTCTGAGCTGTCGCCAGCTCCGAGAAGAGCAACGGGCGCAGGTGTTTTGCTTAGCAACATTAATGCTGCGGCTTCGCCGATATTGATGCCGTTGCGATGTTGATCAAACGGCTTACAAAGGCTATCGGATAGAGCTTCTAAACCGTTAAAGCCGTTTAGTGTGAGGCAACAAATGGTATCCACACCACCCACAATAACCGCATCAACAATGCCAGAGCGAATCATGCGTTGCGCGGTTAAAAAGACACGGCCACTAGAAGAACAGGCGGTTGAAACTGAGTAATGTGGGCCGCTCAAATCAAAGTAGGCGGCAATAAAATCGCTGCAGTTGCCAAGCTCTTGTTTGGTGTAATGGTAGTCGGCAGGAAAATTACCCTTTGCCAGCTTTTCACCAAATGCGATTTCGCCATCTGAAATGCCAGATGTGCTGGTGCCGATCACGACTGCGATACGGTCACGACCATATTTAGCCATGGCGTCACGCACGTCGCCTTCGATTTGCTGCAAAGCCGAAAGTGCGAGGCGGTTGTTTCTCGTATCAAACTGGCTGAGTGCGGGTGGTAATTGCGGTAACGTCTGTGCAATTCGACCGATTACTGTTTGGCGGCCTGAATTTAAAATATCTTGGTCAACCACCATGTTGGATGGCTTCGCTCCCGATAAACACTGGTGGATGAGCGCATCATCTTGTCCCATGGCAGAGTGAAAGCCACAGGCCTGAATATACAAAGGTTGAGAAGAGCGAATAGGCATATTGTTATTCTAAATTGTTCTTAGTTAATCTGATGTTGCAGTGTTTGAATAGAAATTGAAAACTGATGTTTGAGGTGATGAAAATCAATCTTACCCTCTAACTTGTTAGAAGAGCTGTATTGAATCTCAATGATCTTTTCACCGCCGCTATCAAAGATGGCGCGAGAATTATTTTTATCAATAATTCGCCACCTTACCTCATTTAACGATCCTTCCCAAGCGGAACTCGGCCAGAGCGTGATCATCAAGTTAAATAATACCTGTTCTGGCTGCGGTAGCGAACCTTGTAAACCGTTGAGCACTTCGGTTTGAATTTGTTCTCCATCGTAAGACAGTGAGAGTACTCTTGTCCCCCAGGATGAAAAGCCTGCCAACACCACTTCGTTGTTGGTCACTTGCAGTTGTACCGGAAGTTGCTCAGATGTGGTTTTACCATCTATTGCCCAAGAAGCCGTAATTAACTGACTGGCAGACAACTGATAGCCCAAGCTTGCGGGAGTGGGCAAGCTAACTTGGGTGTGCTCGTCAATGTCGACCTGAGGCGTCGATTGGTGAGGGACCAAGCTGCATGCACTTAAAAACAGGCTCAGTGTGATGAACGTCGCGTAGCGAAAAGCATGGTTAAAAATCATGACGTCGTTTCCTCTGTTTTAATCGCAATCGGAGAGAGCAGCCAAGCAACAAAAATACCACTTAACACCGTAATGCCGAAACTGTGAATCGCGTGAGTTTGGCTGAGTGATAGCAACCCAAATGACAGCACAGTGGTTATTGCCGAAAGGGTGATCGCCAATAGTGTGCTCACGCTGCGGGCTTTCTCGGCAAAGAACAGAGTGTAATCGATCCCGATACCAAGAATGAGCACCAAGCCAAGCAAGTTGAATAGGTTTAATGTTGTTCCCATCGCGACTGCCGTTGCCAGACCGCAGGCGCAAGCAATCAATGATGGCAGTAAAACTCGCCAACTGTGTTGCAGACCGTACCGCTTGATTAATACCAGAAAGATCACAGCACTGGCGGCTGCCAATAGTTCCATGATTTTGATTCGGTATTCACCAAATAGGGCGGATATTTCCTCAGCTTTGTTTAGATAAACAACATCAGACTGCGATTTGGCAAATGCCTTAACAACGGCGGAGTCTTGCAATTGGTTTAACACCACTACCGTTGCAGATTTTCCTTTGATCTTACCCAAATGGAGAAAACGCACAGGCGCTGATACTGGGTTTTGCAAGTACTGAGCAACCGTGACAGGGATAAAGTCGGCGTCCATTTTAGGCTTTTTACTTAAGCTCAGTCCGGAAGCTAGTGGGCTGGATTGTGTCGCGTAAAGATCGCGAATCAATTGATAGTCTTGTTGCTGACGCTCCACCGAGCTCAAGTAGCGGCTCAGACTTTGGTAGCTTTCGATGGTGCTGTCCGCTTTCCACGCTTCTAATGTTGGCGTCAAAGACTCCAGCTTTTTCATTAGGTTTTCGTCATCGTCGGCGGTAACGACCAACATTTGCTGCGAAGATTGCATGCCACTAAGCGTCGTAATTAAGGTTTCTTGCTGCTTGAGATCTTTCGGCATCGTTTGCAGCAGACGAATGTCGTCATCGTAGTTCAATTGCAGCAAGAAAAAGCCACTCGCAACCACACATAACATCGGTAATCCGACTTTAATTCGAGGTTGATTCCAAAGCGTTAACCATTTCGCCAACAGTGATTGTCCCGGTAAAGTCGAAATGGTGCGCGATGGGTTATGAGCCAGTATCGGATACCAAGCTACCACTGTGATGTAAGCGGCAATCAGACCAATGGATGAAAACAGCGCAAGCTGCTGCAAACCAGGAAACGGTGCCACTAACATGCCCAAATAGCCGATCAAACTGGTGATTAAGCCAAGTGTGATAGCTATGAAAATATGCTTTAACCCTTGCTCGCTATCCCATTCATTTCCCGCCGCAAGGCGCTCGGTTAGGTAGTGGAATGCGTAGTCGATAGACACGCCGATTAAACTTGCGCCAAACACTAAGCTGAACAGATGGACTTTTCCAAAAATCCACGTCGTAACGGACAACGCAACGAGCAAACCAATGGTGATGGAAAGCAGTGCGAGAGACAGAGGCATCACACTACGAAAGACCAACACGAACAATGCAATGATACCGAGCAGAGAGAACACACCGATGGTGCTGATCTCCGATTTTGCACTTTGCGTACCAAAGTCGGCGTAAAATAGAACGCCAGTATGTGCGACTTCAGCGCCATATTTCTGCGCGACGCTTTGTTCTAGCGCTTGAATATCAGGGACTGCAAGCTGCCCAGTTAGGCTATAAGGCGACTCTTTTAGCTCGGCAGTAATAAGCAAGTATTGAGCACCGTCTTTTTCGACGGACAGATAGCCGTTATCCAATCGGAAAGAGGACGATTGCTGGGTAACTTGGCTTAAATAATCACGGAATAGCAAGAAAGGGTCATTTTGTAACTCTTGCCCGGTCACTCCAGAGAACGGGTTGTACAGCGACTGAATCACATGCTGTACTTGCTGTTCTGGATTTTGGCTTAAACGCTCTCGTTGTTCAGGCGTCAGTAATTGGAAGCGGTGCTTAAAGTAGTAACTCGCCCAAGCTTGCTGTTCTTGAGGTGAGATTTTTCCCACCACATCGCGAAAATGATTACTTTGGCGTAACCCCTTATCAAATTCAGCGGCCGCTGCAAAAAGGGTATTTTTGTCCGGCGCTGTGATCACGAAAATGACTTTGTCGCTCATACTTGCCGAGACCGACTCAAAGGCTTGCTCAGCCACCGGGTTTTGTTGGTTCTTCGGCAACAGTTTTAAAATGTTGGTCTCAATCGGAGATTCTGCACTCCAAACCCATTGTTTGAGTAGCAACGCGCCCGCTAAAACAACGAGATTGAGCCAAACCAGAGCAAAGGTGTGAGTGCCGAGACTGAGTTTAGAAACGGAATTGAGCGTCTTCGGCATCCGTGAGTTCCTGAGGTAGAGAGGTCTGGTTTGTAAACGTGATTTCGGTCTTATCGCCACGCAGCTCTTGCAGGGTTAGGCGATCAATGTGCGTTTTACCGGAAAGAGTGATGGCTTTAAACACCGCATTTAATGGCGACTGTTTGGGCACTAAAACGAGCTGCCACTGATTGTTCTCAACTGAAAAATCGAGTGTGAATTGTTCTTGCAGTGCAGAAGTATCCCCGTGGAACACGGATAAAAACACATGACTAAAGTAGAACGCCATTGGGTTTTCTTGTGCAGAGATCGTTTTCGGTGCTTGGTCGGCAAAAGTCTGACGAAGTTTGTTTTCCGTCAATACCAAATTGACTGCGAAAGGTTCTGTTTGTTGCCACAACAAGCCATGTGTTTTGCTCAGTGTGAACTGACCTTTAGAGGTTAAAGGTTGACTAAACATTTCCAGATGACGCTGCTGCGTAAAATCTCCGCGTACGATTTCATGCTGAGACAACTGCTGTTGAAGCGATGCCAAATCCGTTACATTTGCTGTCGGTGTGGCCAGTGCTGGAACAGAAAATATCAGCAAAAAAGAGAGTAACCACTTTTGCATTAGTCCAGACTCCCATGGTTGTGCCATTGCTCTACTTTATCTAAAAAGATTGCTGGAGAAACAAAGCACATCTCTTGCTTTTCAATGGATACGGCGACTTGCGTTGTATGCGCTTTGCACATACGTTGATTCGTTTCGGCGTCGTAAATCACGTAATCCACACGTAAGCGGTTTTCCCACTCAGTGAGTTGCGCGGTAATACGAATGGTGTGATTAAACGGAATCGCCTTGACGTATTTAACGCGCGTATCGATGATCGGCCACATGTACCCAGAGTCTTGCATATCGCGATAGCTGTATTGGATCTTCTCCATCAGCACACGACGCGCTTCTTCAAAATATCGAAAGAAATTGCCGTGATAAATCACGCCCATCGGGTCAGCATCTTGGAATGAGGTGACCATAGTCACCTCTGCTTCTAATGGGTAGAGAACCTGCTCTTGCATTATACCTCCGCGTAGAGTGGCCAATGACGTTGCTGAATGCGTTCAATGAAATGACGCAAATCTTGTTCCAATGGGCGATCTTCAATCACAAACTCAAACTCGCTCAGCACGGCGTCACGAATTACTCGCAAACCCTGACTCATGTGGTGTTCGTCCAATTCGTTATGACGGCGACGAATCTCAACCGCTTGAACGCTTGCTAGGAGTGAAGCCGCAGCAACTTGCTCTGTTAACTCAAGTACGCGTAGGCAATCACGAGCCGCAATGGTACCCATGCTCACTTTGTCTTGGTTGTGACATTCGGTTGAGCGAGAAAAAACGCTCGCTGGCATGGTGTTTTTCAACGCTTCTGCCGTCCAAGCTGAGATACCAATCTGAACTGCTTTAAAGCCGTGGTTGATCGGTTTACGCTCGCCTTCTGCACCGGTTAAGTTAAACGGCAGGCCGTTATTGAACTTGTAATCCATCAGTTGCGCCATCTGACGATCCAGCAGATCAGCTAAGTTGGCAATGTTCACTTTCAACGTATCCATCGCCATTGCTATATGACCACCGTAGAAGTGACCGCCGTGCAAAACGCGCTCGTTGTCGCCATCGATGATTGGATTGTCGTTGGCACTATTTAGTTCATTCTCAATTAATTGACGTAGCCAAGGCAGTGAGTCTTGCACCATGCCAATCACGTGTGGCGCACAACGCAGCGAATAACGATCTTGCAGTCGGTCGCTATTGCGTGGCGGACGCTCAGCATTGAGATCATCACGCAGCCAAGTTGCAACTTGCTGTTGACCAGGGTGAGGTTTTACCGCAAACAATGCTTCATCAAAGTGGAAGTCATTACCTTGCATACCCACAGAGACCATCGCGGTAATCTTGGTGCAAAGCTGCGCTAGGTATTCTGCGCGTTTGTAGGCAAGACAGGCGAGGGCAGTCATCACGGATGTACCGTTCATTAACGCCAAACCTTCTTTTGGTTTTAGGCGAATTGGCTCAATGTCCAGCTCTGCAAACACTTCTTGTGTTGGTCGCACATCGCCTTTGTAAAGCACTTCACGCTCGCCAATTAAGGTCGCCGCTAGGTAAGACAGAGGCGTTAAATCGCCACTTGCACCCACCGAGCCTTCTTGTGGAATACGCGGCGCAATGTCGTGATTGATAAGCGTAACGATTTGGTTCAACAGATCGTGAGACACGCCAGATACGCCTTGCGACAATGAACATAAACGTGTCGCCAACACCGCGCGAGCTTGCTCATGAGAAAGGATTTGACCTAAGCCACAGCCATGGAAGCGTGTAAGGTGCAACGGAAGTTCATCCACAAGAGCGGGTGGAATCGCCACAGTACATGAATCGCCGTAACCCGTAGTCACGCCGTAAATAACGCCTTCTTCTTTCAGTAATCGTTCCAGAAACGCCACGCCACGATCAATTTTCGCGGTAAATTCTGGCGAGGTGTTCATGTTTGCCTTTGCACCTTGAGCAATGGCAACGACATCTTCGATGGTTAAAGATTGGGCACCAAAAGTGATGTTGTGATTATTGTTGTTTGTCATGTGGCTGATTACTTAAAGTCCAGAAGTTAAAAAAGTTGTACCACTGTAACGGCGCTTGCAGTGTGTGGTGTTCTAATCTGTGTGCGTACTGTTGAACAACGTGTTCTAGTGCCTGCTGACGCTCCTTGCGCGGTAGCGTGATTTGGTCACTAAAGTGTTCAAAGTACACATTAAAATGCGGAGTGTTTGCTTCGTCGTCGCGTAGGCCGAAGAGTAGGTAAACCGGCGCTTTTAATACCGAGGCCAGCATGAATGGGCCTTGCGGGAATGGTGCAGGTTTACCAAGAAAATCTGCCCAAACGACACGATTTTCTTTGCTGGTGGAAGTGCGATCGCCAACGATCACCACCCATTCGCCTTGCTCGATTTTTTGTTGAAGTAGAATCGCGGTGTCTGGTCCCATTGAGCTGACTTGAATCAGATTCAGTTCCGAATTTGGGTTTACCGCCTTCATTACCGCATTAAATTGTTCAGCGTGTTGGGTAAATACCAAGGCATTGATTTTGACATGAGAGTGTCGACGACCAAGCGCGCGGCAGAGTTCGATATTGCCAAGGTGCGAGCCTAAAATGAGCACGCCTTGTTTTTTCTGCGCCATCTCTTCGAAATGATGCTGGCCGTGAATGGTTAGGTTATCGACGTTAAAGTCACCTTGCCATGCTGCCAGTTTGTCGAGCATGGTACGCCCAAAAGAAAGCAGATGATGATAGCTGTCCAACTGTTTTGGCAGTGGGATGTTCTGCTGCGTTGCGTAGTGCTGTAAGTTGTTCAGGTAAATCTCAGACGCTTCACGGGCAGATTTACCCGTGAAGTGGTAGTAGCGCATGACTAGCTTTAAAATCAGGTCGAACGCTTTTCTGCCGAACAAGCGGTATACCGCGAGTAAGGTTTTGATGCCTAAAATTGTGCCTTGTTCTTTTCGTTTAGACCAGTGGGCATTGCTGTCATCTGTGTTACGGCGCTTTCTGGCGAGTAGCGAAGGGATGCGCGGCAACATGCCAAAAAATAGGCGAGTGTGCATCCAGCTTATCTTGACGTTATCCCACAATGCGTCGAAGTGGGAAATGCCACCTTCAGGGTAGATCACGCGAGTTGGAACAAAATCAATATTGACGCCTTCCCAGTACATTCGCACCAGAATTTCGATATCAAAATCCATGCGTTTGCCGATGTTGTCCTTGTTCAACACGGCGACCGTTTTCGCCACTGGGTAGGCGCGAAAACCGCACATGCTGTCTTTGATTGACAGTGACAAGGTTTCTATCCACACCCAAACGTGCGTAGCGTAGCGACCATACAAACGGGATTTAGGTACGCTCTCGTCGTATATCGGTTGGCCCGAAATCAGGTTATCTGGTTTTGTTTCGCTGGCGCTGAGCAATTTCGGCAATGCTTCTAGGTCGTGTTGACCGTCTGCGTCGATTTGAATGGCGTGCGTAAAACCAAGTTTGTGAGCTTGATGTAGGCCAGCCATCACCGCGCCACCTTTACCTTGGTTTTCGCTCAAACTAATCAGTTTTATCAGCCCTTTCTTGCTCAAAGCAGAAAGCGCTTGTTTGGTGTCTTCATTGCTGCCGTCGTCCACGACCAGCACTGGCAAAGCGAAAGAGGATAACGATGCCACCACGTCTGCAATTGTGCTGCCGTGGTTGTAGCAAGGAATTAAAAAGCAGGGACGGTAATCACTCACGTGACTCACCCAGTTTCATTTTTCCTGACGAGTGAGTCACCAAGGTTTCACCGTTTTTCGATGTGTACTTAAAGGTCAATTTCTCACGCTCATTGTCCCAAGAGAGTGAGAGGCAAACGGCTGCGTTTGGCAGAATCGGCTCTTGAAATTTGATGACTTCCATTCCTTTAAATACCTTGGGAGTATTCAAATATTGAACGGCGTAGAACAGCGCCCAATCAATTTGAGTGACGCCGGGTAAAAGAGGGAAGTGATTGAAATGACCTTGGAAATCTAAGATGTCAGCATCCACTCGCAGCGACAGCTCCGCGGTATGGTCACTCACTTCAATATTCTGAATAGTTGGTTTTCTTTTTTCCATGTTACTAGCTTTATTGGAATAGTTTTTCAATTTCAGCAACTTGGCGTTTGCCTTGGCTGTTCAATGGAATTTCGTCGACCACGCGGAATTTTCTCGGGATAGCGATCGGTTCTAGCCAATTGCGCAGTGCCTTGCGAAGCTCAAGCCAAAACTTGCCTTTACCAAGTTCATCAAGCACATCACCGCCTTTATCGTTAAGTACGATGATCGAGACTAACGTGAGGCGACCAGACTCTTCCATTGGGATCACCACGCTTTCTTGAACCCACGGCAGTTGCTCTAAACGTTTTTCCACTTCGACAAGAGAAATACGCTTTTCTTCGACTTTGACGATTCGGTCAGTGCGTCCACGCAATTCAAAAGAAATACTATCATGGAAATAGCATTCATCCGCAGTTTGGTACCAAGTGTTTTCATCAATGTGTGGCGAGCGGAGCTTTAAACAATTTTCATGGTTAAGCTCGGCTTCAACACCAGGGAATAACGTCCAGGGAGTACTGGCTTCGTGCTGCTGACGGTAAGCAATGCCGCCGGTTTCTGTGCTGCCAAAAACTTCAATAGGAAGTGACCCAAACAACAACTGGCTGTGCTGCGCGGCTTGGTTTGGCAAGGGACCACCAGAAGAAAATACGCACCGAATCGCAACCGGATTGTGCTCTTCACTGAGTCGTTTTAGTAACGCAGGGCTGCTTACTAGCGTGGTGTCAGCATCAGCGTGATGGACAATTTGCTCTGGGAACTCAAGGTTGTGTGCTGAAAATGGACGTGCAGAGCACAAAGGCCACAATACGCGGAACAGCAAGCCGTAAATGTGTTGATGAGAGACGGTGCTTTCAACGCGTGTGTTGGCAACCGTGTCGCCCCACAGGTTGTCTAGAATAGCAACTTCGATATCGAGCTGTTTCAGCGTTTTTGCAATGGCTTTTGGTTTGCCGCTTGAACCCGAAGTGAATAGCGTCACTGGTATTTGTGCCAGATTCAATTCACGCCAAACATAAGGTTGGTCAACCTGTTGTTTGTTAGTCAATGTGGTTTCTAACAATGAACTAGCTTCGATTAAAAGCGAACTCACCTGTTCTGGAACCGAGACATCGGCATCGTGCAGCAATAAATCGTAGTGCTCACTGAGCTCTTTGAGTGCTTCTGGTTGGTAATTACCAGGTAATACAATGGATTTTCCTGCATAACAACAAGCGAAAAAGCCAACGGCAAACAGGTAGCTGTTGCCAAAACACAACGCAATGTTTTGCGTTGGTTGGGTTTCTAACTGCTGAGCAAGCGTTGCGACGTGCTGCTGGAAATCACCCCAAGTGATAACTGTGTCGCGATCGTAAGAGACAGGGGATTGCTCAGGCCTCTCTGCGACGAACAAGGTCGCTAGGGAGGTAAAGCTCGAATACGTTGTATTCATACGATTAGTGTTCCTTTCGAACAAATTGACGCACGATCCATTCTCCAGCGAACAAGCCACCAGCAAGTAAGTAGCTGATGAGGCCGTTATAAAGCGTCCATATTTTTACTGGTAGGAAACAGGTATAGAGCGCAACGGCAGCATTGAGCGTAAAAAAAACGCACCAAACCATCGTCACTTTGCGTGTGTAAGCCACGCCACTAGCCGGAAGGTCAGGCTCTTGCAAGCGAGCAAGCCTTTCAATGATTGATTGCGGCTGTTTCAAGCTCAGTCCAAAGACACACAGCATACATACATTGACAACCACAGGGTAAAACTGAAGCCACCCGTGTTGTTTAAACACCATGCCAAGTGTAATTAGAACAATGCCAACAGCGCCCGTAGCGAGCGCCAAGAATTTAAACTCTTTTAGTGGGGTCTTATTTGCGACGAAAACACGCAAAAGTAACGCAGCAATTAACAAGCCCCCGACTAAGTTCAAGCCAAATTTATCTATACCGAAATAGACGGCGAAGGGGTAGGCAAACAGTACAATTGCAGACAGACCAGTCAGCAATTGGCGCATTAACTTTCCTTCAATAACTCAGTGACGGCGTTAACCACATCGTCAACGGTTCTTACAGCACTAAACTCTGCTGGCTTGATTTTTTTGCCAGTGACATTCTGTAGGTGTACGACCAAATCAACGGCGTCAATGCTATCAAGGTCGAGATCTTGGTATAAGTGCGCATCTGACTGAATGTCGGCTGCGTCAATTTCGAACAGCTCAACAAGCGCATCTTTAACTTGTTCAAATACTTGATCTTTATTTACATCAGTCATGAATATACCTACAACTTATTCATTAGTTTGAGAAGAAACGTATTTCGCTAGGTTTGCTACAGAAGCAAAGTGTTCGCGCGTGTTTGAGTCGTCGGCATCAATAACGATGTTGTATTGTTTTTTAATTGCGAGTCCAAGCTCAAGTGCATCGATAGAATCTAAGCCAAGTCCATCACCAAAAAGTGGTGCATCCGTTTCAATATCATCTACGGTTAAATCTTCAAGGTTTAAAGCATCAATAATAAGTTGCTTAATGTCGTTGTGTAACTGTTCCACTGGGACCTGCTTATTAATAAAAGTTTTCTGGAAAAATGTTTTCAGCTAGGTGCTGTTGTAAGCGTCGCGCCGCTATTGTCGGCGACGTAGTTTGCTTTATAAAAGGGTCAATCTCAACTTTATCCTTAACTTCAACCCTGAAAAAAGGCTTTGTTGCCGGTACTTGATACCATTTTTTCTCTTTTGTGAGGAAACTTGGCGTTACCGTAATATGGACAACCCTTAAATCTCGTTCTGTTCTTACCGCAATTTGTGCTGCGCCGCGTTGTAATTTTGGTTCTACACCAGGTGTTGTTCTTGTCCCTTCAGGAAATATAAGCAACACGTTGCCTTTGTTAAATCGTTCATCACAAAGTGCTAATAAATCATCCGGCGCTTCATTGGGAATATATCCGGCTGCTTTTACGATGTGCTTCATAAAAGGATTCGACCATATTGCTGATTTTACTAAACAGTCGCAGCGATTTAATTGTGAAGCAATGAGAACGTAATCGATTAAACTAGGATGGTTGGCAACAATTAAACAATTACGATCTTGTTGAAGAATATCGGCACCAATAATTTCGTAATCGATTGCTCCACTTAACTTCATCAATTTACAAAAGGTGTTGAATGAATATCGAATCGCACCTTGAACTTTATATTCACGTTCGGTTTGATCCGAAACGAAAATACGAATAGTCGGAATAACAATGAAGCTCAGTGCTAAACCACCTAACCCAAATACTGAAAAACAAAAGCCGGTTGCTAGCACACGCCAATACTGATTTAAGCGACTCATTGCTTTTGCCATTCCCAAATTTGTTGCGGAGCGTGAATAGTCCACTGATTTTCATCTGACAAGTAGTGTTGCAAAAACGCTAAGCCTTGTGGCAACGGGTGGTTTGAGCATTTTGCACTGATGCCGCTTTGCACCGTGAAGCTATCTCCATGAGAAAGTATCAAGCCGAGTCCAAACCCTTGGTATTGTTGGTTTTCATACTCTAAATAAGAGTCAGGCATAGGCTCATCAAAGTCAACAAGCAGCACTTTTTTATCAGGGTTGTCGGACAAAAACAGCCATGCTTCTAATATTGCACTTTGGAATGTGTTTTCTGCCGCAGCGATCGAAGTTAGGGGGATGGGCTGTTTGGTTGCAATAGTGGCAAGCCCTGCGGCGGTATTATGCACGGACTGAGAAAAAGCCATCGGAGACGCTTCTTCTCCGTTAATAATATCTTTAACTAACGCAACACTGCGATGCAATTCGCCATGACGACTCGAAAATACGAGGTAATCAACCTGATGTTGATTAAGTAATTCGATTGCCGTTTGCACTGCCAGTTTGCTAAGTGGACTCATTCTTCTGCGCATCATCGCAGGAATATCCGCAACATTGATTTTGCCATCTTCTGGCCATTTTATCTCTGTTGCCCATTGTTTCCATTCATTGGATTCGGATAAACCGAATGAATTCGCAGTCCACGCATCAATATTGAACGAAATGTTGATCTTCGAGTTTGGCATATTGGGTTAAATTGTTTATTTTACAGCTCGATACAAATTGGGTTTTACCCAAAGTCATAATAAAAAAGGAAATTATCATGTCGCGTTTTAAGCTGTATGTCTCGTTATTATTAACTTTGCTTCTTGTCGGTTGTGGACGAGTACAACCTGTAATGAATGTGGAGGATACTCCAGTTGCTTATGATCTTCAAAATAAACAAGTAAAAATGGCCATTGTGCAATCGGCAACCAACCGAGGTTGGACGATTGAAGAAGTAAGCCCAGGCGTTCTTATTGCAAAAATTCACGTTCGTAAACACTTTGCAGAAGTAAAAATTCCATATAACAACAAATATTACTCAATTATTTATCTCAACTCAGTAAATCTAAAAGCCAGTGATGGCAAAATCCATCGCAATTACAATCGTTGGATAAACAACTTGAATGTTGATATTCAACGAGCTATTGCATTGTTAGGCTCTCAGTCTAAACAATAAAAATATTAATTGCAGTTAGGTTTTTCCGTGTTAAATCAAAATAATGACCCTTTTAATGCTTTTGAAGCAAAAACAGAAGCTCAGAAGTTATCTTTTGCACCAATCGTGTTCCAGACCGCCAGAACGCTCCGAGATTTAGGTATTTTAGCCGCGCTAGACAGCGCCGGTTCACAAGGCATGAGTGCCATGGACATTGCCGAGAAAACGGGCGTGTCAGAATATGGTGTCAAAGTATTGTTGGATATGGCGATTAGCGCACATATTGTTTTATGGGAAAGACCTAACTATTCGCTTGCGAACCTTGGTTTTTACCTTCTTCACGATGGTATGACGAACGCAAACATGGATTTTACGGCTGATGTCTGTTACGCCGCGATGATGCATCTGACGGAAGCGATTCAAGAAGGTAAGCCTTCAGGTTTGAAAGAGTTGGGCAATTGGGAGACTATTTATCAAGGTCTGTCGACGCTGCCAGACCAAGCTAAGCAGAGTTGGTTTAAGTTCGATCACTTCTATTCGGATCGCTCGTTTCCATTACTGCTTAAAGAAGTGTTTGCAAGCAAGCCAAAGCACCTCGTGGATATTGGCGGAAATACCGGGAAATGGGCTATTCAGTGTTGTAAGCATGATCCTGATGTTGAAGTTACTATTGTTGATTTGCCGCAGCAATTAGAAGTGGCGATGTCAAATGTCTCAGAAAACCAGTTCGCCGAGCGTGTACGTCCATACCCTGCCAACATGCTTGATAAAGCACAAACATTGCCAGAGCATGCTGACGTATGGTGGATGAGCCAGTTCTTGGATTGCTTTTCACCAATTGAGATCCTAAATATCCTTAAAAAAGTCAAAGCCCAGTTAACGAAGGGAGATACTATTTACGTATTGGAGCTATTTTGGGATGCCCAAAAATACGCGGGTGCTTCCTATAGTCTTAATGCAACCTCTCTCTACTTTACCTGTTTAGCCAACGGCAATAGTCGTTTTTATCGCAGTGATGATTTCTTAGAAATTGTTGAAGCGGCAGGTTTATCTGTCGTCGAAAGAACCGACAACATTGGCCTTGGTCACACCTTATTAAAACTACAAGCAAACTAAATTCAGAATGAAAACAGAGCTCAAGCAAGTTGTCGTCGTAGGAGCGGGCCCATCTGGCTCCACCGTTTCTGCGTTATTAAAATCGCGTGGCATAGATGTCGTTGTCATAGAAAAAGCCACCTTTCCACGTTTCTCTATCGGAGAAAGCCTGCTTCCTGCATGTATGGAAGTTGTCGAGCAAGCCGGAATGACAAATGCGGTAAAGCAGTTTGGCTTCCAATATAAAGATGGCGCTGCATTTCGTCGCAATGGTGTTTACACCCAGTTCGATTTTACGGACAAATATACCCCAGGGCCGGGTACGACGTTTCAGGTGCAACGTGCCAGTTTTGATAAAGTGCTCGCCGACAGTGCCGCAGAGCAGGGCGTCGATATTCGTTATCAACATGAGCTAGTTAGCTTGGCGTTTGAAGGCAAAAAATCTCGCTTAGAAGTTGTTGGGCCGGATAAACAGACCTATCAAATCGAAGCTGATTTTGTTTTGGATGCGAGTGGTTTTGGCCGTGTTTTGCCACGCTTGTTGGATCTTGAAGAGCCTTCTTGTCTTCCTCCAAGAAAAGCGATATTTACTCACATTGAAGATCGTATCTCTCCACAAGAGCCAGAGTACGATCGTAATAAAATTCTGATTTCCGTGCATCCTGAAAATCACGATGTGTGGTACTGGCTAATTCCATTCTCGAATGGTACATGTTCGTTTGGTGTGGTGGGTGAGCCTGAGTTTTTCGAGCAATACCCAGAAGATAAGCTTGCAGCTTTGCAGCAGTTGGCGAATGAAGAACCGGGGTTGGCTTCTTTGTTGCGAAATGCGAATTACCCAAATCCAGCAGGCGAGTTGGGTGGCTATTCAGCAAACGTCAAACGCTTAGCGACTGAAAACTACGCACTGCTTGGTAATGCCGGCGAGTTTCTTGATCCTGTATTTTCATCTGGCGTTACTATTGCTATGAAGTCAGCGGAATTTGCGGCCGATTGCGTAGCTCGTCAATTAAATGGTGAAGTGGTTGACTGGCAAGAAGAGTATTCGGAACGCTTGATGGTGGGGGTAAACACATTCCGCACTTATGTGGAGGGGTGGTACAGCGGCACATTGCAAGATGTGATCTTCTATCAAAACCCGAATCCACGTATTAAGCAGATGATTAGCGCGATTTTGGCTGGATACGCTTGGGATACAAACAACCCTTACGTAAAGCAAAGCGAACAACGTTTGTCGACGCTCGCTGAGCTGGTTCGAGAAGCGGAACTGTAAGAGTATAAATTCTCTTAGCTGAGAATGCGTAAACCTAGGTCTTACCGAGAAATTGGTAAGACCTTTTTTATTCTCGGCAACACCTTTTTATTTGTACTTCGAGCTTACTGGAGACATCTTGACCACTTGTTTCGAGGTGTATCGAATTTGAGAAAATTTATAGTGATTATGATCACATACATACTCATTGTTGCTGATATTTATATTAAACGTGTAGGAAATGGATTACATTTTGGGAGTGTTCCCTAAATCCGGCTTCGTTGTGAAAACGGTTTATAAGCAACTGTATAAATTAGTAAAGTTCCAAAAACTGCACCAAAAAAAAAATAAGTTTCTTGCCAAATCAATTCGCTTGGTGAGTTCGAACCGTCGACTGCGCCAAACACTTCCTTTACTTTCTCGAATTGTCAAAGAACACGACGCGCCAACTGTCTCTTCGGTTGTTGATCCCGAGAACGCGGTGGCGTGGGGAGGCAAAGTTTCTCCAGAGTTCAAACGCAAAGTCATTCGTATTAGTGAAGAGCTGGAGATCAACCCTAATCACCTGATGGCCTGCATGGCATTTGAAACCGCTGAAACCTTCAGTCCAAGCATCAAAAATGGTTCAGGAAGTGGGGCGACAGGGTTAATTCAATTTATGCCCTCTACCGCTGAGTCATTAGGAGTGAGTACGAAAACTCTTGCGAGGATGAGCGCGGTCGAGCAACTTGACTATGTAAAAGCCTATTACTGGCCATATCGCCATAAAATCAATAGTCTGGAAGATGCGTATATGGCTATTCTCTATCCTGCTGCGATTGGCAAACCGTCTTCTTTCGTTTTGTTCAAGCAAGGCTCGATTGCATACCGACAAAATGCGGGTATCGATCGTCACAATACAGGAAAAATCACGCTTAATGATGTTTCCTATAAAGTGAGGAAAAAACTAGAGAAAGGTTTACAGCCCAATTTGATGGGATAGGACCGTGCTTTATTCCACTTCGCTATTGTTAGTTGGTGTATCGGTGTCTTTGGTGACTCTGACTTGCATAATGCGATGTTTTTTAACGAGGAGTATGTCAAATCGCCAACCTTGGTAGTGAATGTGCTCCCCAACATTTGGGACTCGACCATAAAGCCATGTCAAAAGCCCATTTAATGTTTGAAAGCCTTCTCGCTCTTCGCCTTCTATGCTGTTCAGTTCGAGTTTATTCTTGAGCTCATTGAGCGGGATCAACGCGTCCATCAACCAGCTGCCATCTTTTTGTTGCTTGGCCCACACTTGCTGTGGCGCCATGCCCAGTTCTCCAGCAATTGACTTTAACAAGTCGTATAGGGTTACTAGGCCTTGTACATCACCATACTCATCGACAATAAAGACCATTTCCGCACTGGTTTGTTGCATGTAGTTAAGGAGAGGTAACCCTTTCATGGACTCGGGTACAAAACGCGGACGCTTGAGCTGTTTAGCCAGTTTACTGATAGACAATTCGTCATATTCATCGAGCAGGACTTTGGATGAAATGGTGCCAATAATATTGTCCAAACTACCCTTACAGACTGGCCATACGGAGTGTTGGGTTTGGCGAAGGTCAGTAAGGATGACATCAATAGGTTGGTTGGCATCCAGGTAATGGATATCGCACCGTGGTGTCATTAACGATAATGCTAAACGATCGTTAAGGTGGAGTAAGTTGCGAATCATCAATTGCTCTTGTGGCTCAATCGCACCGGACTCAGAGCCTTCGCTAACAATAGCAAAAATATCCTCCTCGGTAACAATCTCACCGTTGCTGTCGTTTTGGCGCAATAATCGGAGAAAAGTATCGGTTGAAAACGTCAATAAGAAGACAAAAGGAGTGGTGAGCTTGGCGAGCCAGTGGATCGGATAAGCTACGATAATAGCGATGGTTTCTGCGTTGTTTTGTGCAAAGCGCTTGGGAACGAGTTCTCCCACCACAATCGCGAAGTAGGTGATCATGAGCACGACGCTCATCGTTGAAAGTACCGTTGCTATCTCTCTTTCTAGCCCTTGGGTTACTAGCCAATTTTCGAATGGTACTGAGAGCGTTGCTTCACCAAAAATACCACTTAGTAGCCCGATCACGGTAATGCCTATTTGGATCGTGGAAAGAAACTGAGTCGGATTGTTTTTAAGTTCGAGCGCTAAAGCGGCAGAGGCGTTGTGTTCTGCAATTAATTTTAGCCTTCCGCTTTTGGCTGCGACTAGAGCGATCTCTGACATCGCGAACGCGCCATTGAGTGCGATTAATCCAACCAGCAGTAATACGTCCATAACGTTTCCCAGTAATGTACACGTTAGCAGCATAACTAGATTCACGCGCAAGAAATGTGATGTTGCGAGTAAATCATGCAGCGCTCTATTATCGGGCTCTACGCGCATGAATCCTTCTGTTACTTCACTGGGATTCTGATACACTACGCGCCCATTTCCTCTGTTGAGACGTTTCTATGCCATTTTCTAAGCTTGGTTTAAGCGCATCGATTACTGATGCAGTAAAAGCGCTAGGTTATGAAAAACCGACCTCTATCCAACAAAAAGCCATTCCAATCGTACTGCGTGGTAGCAACTTAATTGCTGCAGCACAAACGGGGACAGGTAAAACGGCCAGTTTTGTTCTACCAATCTTAGAAAAGCTTAGTCAAGGCGAAACGCAACGTAAAAAACGCGCTCGCGCTATTATTCTTACGCCCACACGCGAACTTGCGCTTCAGGTTCATCAAAGCATTGAAGCTTATGGTAAAAACTTACCGCTGCGCTCAATGGCGATGTTTGGTGGTGTGGATTATGCGCCACAAAAACAAGCTTTGATCGAGGGTGTCGATATTGTGGTAAGTACGCCGGGACGTTTGATTGACCTGTATGGTCAACGCGCTATTCACTTTGATGAAGTGGAAATGCTAGTGCTTGATGAAGCGGACAAAATGTTGGACATGGGATTCATCGATGCGATCGATAAGATCGTTGATTGCATGCCAGAACATGTTCAAAGTCTGCTGTTCTCGGCAACGCTATCTAACCCTGTTCGTGATTTGGCGAAAAACGCGATTATTGATCCTGAAGAGATCACGATTGCAAAACACAGTGCATCTAAGTCGAACATCAAGCAGTGGATCACCACCGTCGATAAGGACATGAAGTCGTCGCTGTTAAGTCACATGCTCAAAGAAAACGACTGGTCACAAGTACTGGTATTTATTGAAACCAAACACGGTGCTGCCAAGCTTGTTAGCCAACTTGAAAAGCGCGGCATTGTGGCTGAAGCGTTTCACAGTGGTCGTAATCAGCGTGTTCGCCAAGAATTAATAGAAAAGTTCAAAGCCGGTGAAATCCAGTACCTAGTCGCAACTGGTGTTGCAGCACGCGGTATTGATATCGATAACTTGCCCGTTGTTATTAACTACGACTTACCGTATCCAGCGGATGAATATGTACACCGTATTGGTCGTACTGGTCGTGCTGGCGCACAAGGTGAAGCGATCTCATTAGTCTCAAAAGATGACTTTAAAAACCTTTGTATGATCGAGAGCCGTTTAGGGCACTTGCTAGAGCGAGTGGAAATTGACGGCTTTGCACCAAGAAAGCCAGTGCCGATTTCTATTTTAAATTACGTACCTAAGAACAAGCGTAAACCGCACGATAAACGCGAATCAAAATAGCCTGTTTACCCCTACGATCCAAAAGCCGCATTGTTGCGGCTTTTTGCGTTTTAGGGAGATTCAATCATGGGTTGACAGTGTTGGCTTTTATGCCGTAATGAGGAAAAAAGTTAATTTATGTCATACGCTTAACACTCAAAGTGAGTCAGCTTTCGTAAAGCTTTTGTCAATTCTCTGTCCTCAGGTTTGCACAAGGTTAGGAATGGGCGCAGACTTTTTTGCTTGCTAGTGAATGCATAAGATGAGGCATAAATGAAAACAGGTGATAAGCAATTCGCCGTTATTGGTCTTGGCCGATTTGGTTTGGCAGTGTGTAAAGAGCTACAAGATTCAGGAGCTCAAGTTTTAGCGGTTGATATCAACGAAGACAGAGTCAAAGAAGCTGCCAGTTTTGTTAGTCAGGCAATTGTGGCTAATTGTACTCACGAAGAGACGGTTGCTGAGCTTAAGCTTGATGATTACGACATGGTGATGATTGCTATCGGAGCGGACGTTAACGCCAGTATTCTCGCCACACTGATCGCCAAAGAAGCGGGAGTGAAGTCAGTATGGGTTAAAGCCAACGATCGATTTCAAGCGCGTGTCCTGCAAAAGATTGGTGCGGACCACATTATCATGCCTGAACGTGACATGGGGATACGTGTCGCGCGTAAAATGCTCGATAAACGGGTTCTTGAGTTCCACCCTTTAGGTAGTGGCTTGGCCATGACGGAGTTTGTGATTGGATCTCGTTGGATGGGTAAGACATTAAGTGACCTAGCACTGTGCAAAGTTGACGGTGTTCAAGTACTCGGGTTTAAACGGGGCCCAGAAATTACCAAGGCGCCAGACCTTAATACCAAGCTGGAAATTGGCGATCTCATTATTGTGGTTGGCCCGCAAGATGCGCTGGCAAATAAATTAAAATCACTATGACGCAGTTTCATCAAAAAGGCGTTTTTTACGCGCCAGATGGTAAACGAGAAAAAGGCAAGGGTAGCGAGCCGCGGATTATATTGCTGAGTTTTCTCGGTGTGTTGCTGCCTTCTGCCGTGCTGTTAACCTTGCCGGTTTTTTCTGTTACCGGCCTTTCGATAACGGACGCTTTGTTTACCGCAACATCTGCCATCAGTGTGACAGGGCTTGGTGTTGTCGATACCGGGCAACACTTTACGTTAGCCGGGAAGATCTTGCTGATGCTTTTAATGCAAATAGGTGGGTTGGGTCAGATGACGTTGTCGGCGGTTTTACTCTATATGTTTGGTGTGCGTTTAAGCTTACGCCAGCAAGCGTTAGCGAAAGAAGCGCTAGGGCAAGATCGACAGGTCAATTTAAACCGACTGGTGAAGCGGATTGTGATTTTTGCGCTTGTCGCAGAATCTATTGGGTTTATTTTCCTTTCCGTTCGTTGGGTTCCTGAAATGGGCTGGCAAACTGGCATGTTTTACGCGTTATTTCATGCGATTTCTGCGTTTAACAACGCAGGGTTTGCTCTGTTTTCAGACAGTATGATGAGCTTTGTGAATGACCCGCTGGTCATCTTTACCCTGGCCGGGTTATTCATTTTTGGTGGGCTTGGTTTTACTGTTGTCGGAGACATCTGGCTGAACTGGCGTAAAGGTTTCCACTTTTTGCATCTTCATACCAAAATCATGCTTATCGCGACACCGATATTGCTCCTCGTTGGAACGGTGATGTTTTGGTTACTCGAGCGGAGTAATCCAAATACAATGGAATCTTTACCTGTGGCGGGTCAATGGTTGGCGGCATTCTTCCAATCCGCTAGTGCTCGAACGGCCGGATTCAACAGTGTCGACTTGGCGCAGTTTACCCAGCCAGCGTTATTGATCATGATTGTTCTGATGTTGATTGGTGCTGGGTCCACCTCAACGGGGGGCGGTATTAAGGTTTCCACATTTGCCGTTGCGTTCATGGCTACGTGGACCTTTTTGCGCCAAAAGAAACATGTGGTTATGTTTAAACGAACCGTAAACTGGCAAACCGTGACTAAGTCACTTGCCATTATCGTTGTGAGCGGCGCCATTCTGACAAGCGCGATGTTTTTATTGATGCTCACAGAGAAGGCAAGCTTTGATAAGGTCATGTTTGAAACCATTTCCGCATTTGCGACGGTAGGACTTACCGCTGGTTTGACGGCAGAGCTTTCTGAACCTGGCAAGTACATTATGATCGTGGTAATGATCATTGGTCGTATCGGGCCACTCACGCTTGCCTACATGTTGGCCCGCCCTGAACCTACCTTAATCAAATACCCAGAAGACGCCGTTCTTACAGGGTAAAGTAGTGTTTATCTGCACCCCACCGACCATAACGAGCACTGATTAATAGCAGTGCTCGTACATTTATAAAATATGTGGGACGTTGCCCAATTTTATCTACAAAGTCGCAGAAGTTTATTTCTTCTTCCTTTTGTTTCGATACTATTCATTCACTCAATTTATACCCTCGGAAGCCACACTTACAAAAGTATTTGGGCATCCGACGCCTTTGTAACGTGATGCTAAATAATATTGTGTTATCTGAGCGAATTGATACCAGCCTTAGTCGTTAGCCACTCAACCTCATTCTATGTTTATGGGCTATTGTGTACTGGCTGTGCTTGGTATTAAACGAATCGAAAAGATGGAGCCGTACTTTGAAATTCAACACACTCGCCTTGACTATGCTAACTGCGCTTCTTGCAGGTAAGAGCATGGCAACTACTCCGCCATCACCAGTTTGGCATACTATTGCGTTGAGCGATGGTACCTCTAGTGAGGCAATTTTACGCGGCACTGCCGATTTCCACTGGTTTGAAGATAAACAAGGTAATGCCTTGGTTCATGAAGATGGCATTTGGTTTTTTGCACAGATTCAGCGCGAGTCAGACATCCCAACGTTACGCTCGACGGGTGTTGCTAAAACTCAATCGAGTGATGCGCCTGAATCGGCGAAGTTTCGCCCGGATCTACAAGTTAAGCCGCAGTTATCTTCTCTAAAAACCATTGAACCGATGGCGCGCCAAAATCTATTGCGTTCGGCGCAAGGTTATCAGGCGATGAGTAGCTCATCGGTGAAGCAACAACCACTGTTAGTTGTGCAAGTCTCCTTTGATGACCAAGCAATGGTGCATGACTTCGAACAACGTGTGTTTAATACCGATGGCCAAAGCGTTGTCGATTATTTTGATAAAAACTCTCAAGGGAAATTCAAAGTTGTCCCTGCGATTGAGAGTTATGGTGCCGCGAATGATGGTGTGATCAATGTGACCGTGGCGCAAAGCCACCCAAATTGCCACTCTAGCTCAACTGACAAGACTTGCACTGCCAAGTTGAATGCGGTCTTCACCGAAGCGTATCAAAAACTGGATCCGTACTTTAATCTTTCGGCTTACGACAGCAATCAAAATGGTACCGTAGAACCGTCAGAGTTGTCAGTGATGTTTATTTTTGCTGGTGGCGACCGTTCAACCGGATTCCTTGATCGCCCTTCTATTTGGCCGCATAAATTCTCTCACGATGATGTGGCCCTAGATGGCAAAAAAATTGCCGATTATTGTGTGTTTGCTGACTACCAAGTTGATCATCAAGCGACGTTAGGCGTGATCGTACATGAGCTTGGCCACTTAATGCTTGGCTTGCCGGATTTGTACGCAAGGAACAGTGATGCTTCGATCGGTTCTTGGGGCGTGATGGGCGGTGGTTCATGGGCACAGAAACCGGGAGACTCATACGCAGGAGACACGCCAGTGAACATGAGTGCGTGGAGCAAACACGCCGCTGGTTTCGTAGTACCAACGATCACTCATGAAAGCCTGATGCCTATTTCCGTGAACAACGACGATTTCAAACTGGTGTATCTCGACCCATACTTGAAAGAGTTTGGCCCACGCGTTTATTTGGAAAACCGTACCTTTAGCGGTTACGACCGAGCATTGGCGGCAGAAGGCATACTAGCGACGTCGGTTAATGTCCAAAATCGCTTTAACGATGTTGGCGCGATGCAGGTTCAAATCATGCAGGCCGATGGTCTGAATGAGTTAGAACATGATGGAAGCAGTGATGCCGGCGATTTGTATCCTAATGGTGGCAATGTCATTTCAGATACATCGACCCCGGGTCTGAGAGCGATCGCCGGGTTTGATACTGGGGTTCGTATTTCCAACATTGCCAGCAACACCAACGGTGGTAGTTTTTCTCTTGAACATACAAACGAACCAAATAAATCAGCATGGCTGAACTCTCTTCACCAAGGTTATGTGTACGCGAGTGGGAGTAACACTCTGGCGGTGTCACTGGACTTGAATAGTGATACAGAGCTTGATGGCCTTCAACTTTACGCGCAAAGAGATAGCGCTCAAAGTGACATGACTTATCGAGTTTGGCGATTCCCATTTTCTGGAAACATTGGCTATCGATTAATATTGAATCAGAACAATGCTGAACTTTTACAGCAAGGTAGCTTCCAAAAGCCATCCCGAATTTTATTCCCTCAACCGAGCCAATTAAGTGCGGGTCAGCACCTGTTAGTAGTGGAATTAGAAGGCGGTGAATTTGAATCGAACTTTGACTTTGGCCGCTTACTAAAATCTGAAAAATCATCCCTGCCTGTAATGTGGACTGGTAATTACAATGAGATAGGTACGTTTGGTTTAGAGCAAGCCGGGTTCTCTTATGTTCCGTTTGCAGCACTCTTGAATGTGGAGGCGAACAACATTGTTGAAGCGAAAGCTGACTCACTGCAAACCGATAAGAATACGCCAATCGATCTGAACTTGATGGACAATGATTTCATGGCCATAGGGTATCAGTTCAATGTGGACATTGTGCAGAAGCCTGAGCATGGCACTATTTCTGGCAACCAATACCAACCTGACGCTAACTTTGTTGGTTTGGACAGCTTCCAATATCGTTTGCTGTCTACGGATGGCGTGTATTCGTCTTCGGTTGTGAGCGTGCAGGTCGAAGTACTTGGTAGTAATGAAGCACCAAAAGCGCTCATCGATGTGGATAGCCAGGAGATTACTGCTGGACAGAAAGTAACGTTGTCGGCGGCAAACAGCACAGATGCGGATGGCGATGTGTTGAACTACCGATGGGAGCAATTGGCTGGTACTTCAGTTTCTATCGGAAATTCGACCAGTGCTACGGCAAGCTTTACAGTGCCTCAAGGTATAAAAGCGGGTGAGGTTCTGACATTCCGTCTAACCGTTACTGATCCAAGTAATGAAACCTCCAGTGCTACCGTCAATTTAACCATGCAAAACGCAGCGCCAGTCACGCTAGCAGATACGGCGACCGTTGCCGTTGGTGAAAGCATTGTGATTGATGCTGCTGGCAATGATTCGGATGAGAACGGCGATAAACTGGTTGTAGAAAGCGTACAGAACCTAACGGGCGTGGGAAGTGCGAGTGTAGAAAATGGCAAAATTCGTTTTCAAGCTCCGGATAGTGCGGTTGATAACATCAAGCTGCAATACACGGTTTCAGATGGCAACGGTGCTACCGCAATGGGAGAAGTGACTGTGACGGTTGTCGCTTCCTTGAAAACAACGACATTCAAGAACTCTGAAGGTAGCGGCAGTGTTTCTTATTGGGCTCTGATGTTACTCGTTGCATTGGGCTGGCGACGCCGCGTCTAAAACGATATCGAATTACGGTATAAGCCACTCACATTGAGTGGCTTATTTTTTGTGCCTGTTTTACTTCCTAATACTTCTCATTATCTTATGAGATGTGTTTCTCATTATTTTTAAAGCGATTTTTCTATTCAGCGGTTACCCTATGGGCAGATTTTCATAAATTAAGGATGTTGTATGTCAACCGAGGACTTTTCTGTTTCGGCAATATGCCGAGAAGCAGCAGTGATGGTCAGAAGGAACCTACTCGCAATTGTCATTGCTTGTATTCCATTGATCATCGTGCACTCAATTTTTGTGTTTATGTATCCTGAAATGACGGGGCAAGATCAAGCGAACGCTCAAGAAGGAAACATCGCGGGATTTTATTTCGTCACAATCATTTTATACCCACTTGTTGCCGCGATGGCGGCTGTGCGTGTACACCGAATTTATTTGGTTGGCGATTACATGCACTCAGCGTTGGATGTATTTCGCTTGTCAGCCAGAGAATTCCGTTTCATTGGCTGGTGGATATTATTTGGGTTGATGATGATGCTCGTCATTGGTATTCCCATCTTTGTGTTGTCGTTTCTCTATATTGCAGAAAGCGGTGAACCCGATTTTGTCGCCATGGCGTTTATCACAACGGTTGCAAGCATTCCAGGCTATTGGGTTATGGCGCGCTGGTCATTTGTATTGCCTGCGACCGCAATGGATCATCAGCCGCGCAGCTTGCGTCGTTCGTGGAACCAAAGCAGACCATACAACAAACAAGTATTCATTTTGATGGGCTTAATTCCATTGGGCGCGGGATTGCTCAGTCAGCTTATCTTTAGCCACTTTACTAACCTCTTCATGCTGAGTCTTGTGGGTGTTGCCTATGGTATTTTCGGTGCGTACCAGTTGGCTTTGTTATCGTTGAGCTATAAAACGGTCGTGGACATTGAACGCGCTCGTTTTGATACACCATCAGAGCCACCAAAAACGGGTGAAGAGTTTTCCGCTTAATCATTTGATCGCTTTTACATACCACTTCCGTTTGTGAGGTGGTATGCAGCGGGTTAACACCTTCCTATCGCCTTCGCTTTATTCACGCAAAATACCCATGCCCATTTCATGGCTGAATGACAGTGACGTTCACACGTATACTGACAGCAGTACTTCTTTTTATTAAGGAACCCCACATGTCCATTTGGCAACGGGTCAGTTTCACCCATCGCTTTAGTCAATTACCGTCAGCTTTCTATACTTTGGTCGAGCCGCAACCCTTGGATAATACTCGTTGGGTCGCTTGGAATGGTGAGTTTGCGCAGCAGTTTGGTTTACCAGCAAAGCAAAGCGATGAGCTATTGGCGGTTTTTTCTGGGCAAAGCGAATTCGAACCGTTTCGCCCTCTGGCGATGAAATACGCAGGACATCAGTTTGGCGTTTACAACCCAGACTTGGGCGATGGACGTGGATTGCTGTTGGCGGAAATTGAGCATCAAGATGGCACTTGGTTTGATCTTCACCTCAAAGGCGCGGGGCTAACCCCCTACTCGCGAATGGGGGACGGCAGGGCGGTGTTGCGCTCAACCATTCGTGAGTATCTATGTAGTGAAGCCATGGCGGGGCTTGGGATCCCGACGACTCGTGCTCTTGGCATGATGGTCAGTGACACGCCGGTTTATCGCGAGAAAACAGAATTCGGCGCAATGTTGATTCGTATGGCGGAGACCCACGTGCGTTTTGGCCATTTCGAGCATTTTTTCTATACCAATCAATTGGCAGAGCAAAAGTTGCTGGCGGACAAAGTGATCGAGTGGCATTTTGCTGATTGTGCATCGGCAGAGAAGCCATACGCTGCAATGTTTGGTGAAATTGTTCAGAAAACAGCGGACATGATTGCTTATTGGCAAGCGTATGGGTTTGCTCATGGGGTAATGAACACCGATAACATGTCGATCCTTGGTCAAACGTTTGATTACGGCCCGTTTGGTTTTCTTGATGATTATGAGCCGGGATATATTTGTAATCATTCCGACTACCAAGGCCGTTATGCATTTGACCAACAGCCAAGAATTGCGCTTTGGAACCTATCAGCACTCGCGCATGCGCTATCGCCACTCGTTGAGCGAGAAGATTTAGAAGCGTCGTTGAGCCAATTTGAAGTCCGGTTGAGTCAGCAGTTCAGCCGCCTAATGCGTGAGAAGTTGGGTTTAAAAACCCAGATCGCGGAAGATGGGCGTTTATTTGAAGCAATGTTTGAGCTCCTTCACCAAAATAACACGGATTACACTCGCTTCTTTAGAACGCTTTCAAATCTTGATACTGATTCTTCTCAATCCGTAATCGACTTGTTTCTCGACCGAGAAGCTGCGCGAGCTTGGCTTGATCTGTACTTAGCTCGATGTGAGCTAGAGGTTGATGAACTAGGGGGCCTGATTTCAGCCGAACAGCGTTGCGAACAGATGCGTCAAGCCAATCCCAAATACATCTTGCGTAACTACTTGGCTCAGTTGGCGATTGATAAAGCGGAAGAAGGGGACTTTAGCGAATTACACCGATTGGCCGAACTGTTAAAGCGCCCATTTGATGAGCAGCCCGAGTTTGATGATTACGCGAAATTGCCACCAGAATGGGGGAAGAAAATGGAGATAAGCTGTTCTTCATAAATGGGTCATTTCCCACCCATTTGAATCTTTTTCTTGGGTGGAATTCACTCGTTATACTCTGTGTTCATGTTAATGGGCTTTGTTAATTTATTGAAATACATATGAATTTTAACATGGTCCATTAATTGCTCTTTGTTGAACATCCGTACCCATCGCCTAACACCTAGTTATTCATGGACGGGATGGGATGTGATTCAACAAGGAGAATAATAATGTTTAAGCCTCTAACTCTACTATCTGTCTCTGCGCTTGCTGTAACGAGCTTTAACGCTGCCGCGAATTGTGACCCAGGTGAAACGGTCATCAAGTTCAGCCATGTAACGAACGCGGACAAACACCCAAAAGGTATTGCGGCTTCGTTACTTGAAAAACGCGTTAACGAAGAGATGAACGGTAAAGTCTGTATGCAGGTGTTTCCGAACTCAACGCTTTACGATGATGATAAGGTGTTGGAAGCACTACTAAATGGTGATGTTCAACTCGCTGCACCTTCTCTTTCTAAGTTTGAGAAATTCACCAAAAAGTACCGCCTTTTCGATCTGCCTTTCTTGTTCGACGATGTCGACGCTGTTGACCGCTTCCAAAACTCTGAAGCCGGTGAAAAGCTGAAAAACTCAATGAAACGACGTGGTCTACAAGGTATTGCGTTTTGGCATAATGGCATGAAGCAAATGTCAGCCAACAAGCCGCTCATTTCTCCAGCCGATGCTGAAGGGCTTAAGTTCCGTGTTCAAGCTTCGGACGTTCTCGTTGCTCAGTTTGAACAGCTAGGCGCAAACCCGCAAAAAATGTCATTCAAAGAAGTGTACGGTGGCCTGCAAACTAAGGTTATTGATGGTCAAGAAAATACTTGGTCAAACATCTACGGCAAAAAGTTCTTCGAAGTTCAAGATGGCATTACGGAAACGAACCACGGGATTCTGGATTACCTAGTGGTGACGTCAAACGACTTCTGGAAAAACTTACCAGACGATCAGCGCGAGCAGCTAAACACAATCATCCAAGAGGTGACAGCGCAGCGTAATGCTGAGTCGACCAAAGTGAACCTGGCGAACAAAAACAACATCATCGAAGCTGGTGGTGTAGTTCGTACGTTAACGCCAGAGCAGCGCCAAGAATGGGTCACTGCACTTCAGCCAGTATGGAAGAAGTTTGAAAAAGACATTGGTTCTGACCTAATTGAAGCCGCTTTGGCTTCTAACCAAAAATAATAACGCCTAGCACGCTTAGCCCTCTCGATTAGAGGGGGCTCTTTTCCCCTACAGACGACGTGATGTAATTATGGAACAGACTTTTTTTGCCAAGGCTGGACGAATCACCGATGCCATTGAAGAGACTTTGATTGCTTTCTTCTTAGGTGCCATGACCTTGTTAACCTTTGCCAATGTCATCTTTCGTTATGTCTTTAACGACAATATTCTTTGGGCGCTTGAGCTCACCGTCTTTATGTTCGCATGGATGGTGTTGGTCGGCGCTTCTTACGGTGTGAAAAAACACTTTCATATTGGTGTTGATGTGATTATCAACATAGTGCCAGAGGGCAAACGAAAAGCCTTGGCGTTATTCGCTGCAATATGCTGTTTAGCCTTCTCTATTTTGCTTTTAATTGGCTCTTGGAACTACTGGTATCCGTTCGCCACAGACCGAGCGTGGTATGAAACGGATGATATTCCAATGCCGGAAATGCTTCAGTTTATGGCGGATTGGTTAAACGAGGGAGAGCGTTACGAAAAGCTGCCACGTTTTATTCCTTATTTCGCTTTACCGCTTGGTATGGCGTTGCTAACGCTGAGATTTGCTCAGGCAACATGGCAAATTGCTACCGGAAAGCTCGACCGACTGATTGCAGGGCATGAAGCGGAAGAAGAGCTAGAGGCGCTTCAAGAAGAGATGAGTGATGCCGGTGATCTTATGGCTCCAAAGGCCTCAGACAATTCTAAGAGCAAGGAGCAATAAGCCATGGATATCTTATTTCTATTTTTGATGGTGATTGGCTTCATGCTCGTCGGCGTGCCAATCGCAGTTTCTCTGGGTCTTTCCAGTATTCTTTTCCTTTTGATTCATTCGGATGCGTCTTTGGCGTCTGTTGCTCAAACGTTGTTTAATGCATTTGCTGGACACTACACTCTATTAGCAATTCCATTCTTCATTTTAGCTTCAAGCTTTATGTCGACAGGTGGTGTAGCGAAACGGATCATTCGTTTCGCGATTGCGATTGTAGGCTGGTTCCGTGGTGGTTTAGCGATGGCTTCGGTTGTCGCGTGTATGATGTTTGCCGCGCTGTCAGGTTCATCTCCAGCAACGGTTGTTGCCATAGGTAGTATCGTTATCGCAGGTATGATCAAAAACGGTTACTCAAAAGAGTTTGCGGCCGGCGTAATTTGTAACGCAGGTACCCTAGGGATTTTGATTCCGCCATCTATCGTTATGGTGGTTTACGCTGCCGCGACCGATGTGTCAGTTGGACGCATGTTTCTCGGTGGTGTGATTCCCGGTTTGCTAGCGGGTGTCATGTTGATGATAGCGATCTATATTGCTGCCCGTATTAAGAACCTGCCAAAACAACCATTTGTCGGTTGGAAAGAGACGTTTGATGCAGCTAAGGATGCAAGCTGGGGCTTGTTGCTGGTGGTGATCATTCTCGGTGGTATTTATGGCGGTATTTTCACCCCAACAGAAGCCGCTGCAGTTGCTGCTGTGTACTCGTTCTTTATTGCCAACTTTGTATACAAAGACATGGGGCCATTTGCAGACAAGAAAAACACTAAACCTGCGCTCGTTAAAATCTTCCAAACCTTCGTTCATAAAGACACCAAACACACGCTGTATGAAGCGGGTAAACTCACCATAATGCTGCTTTTCATTATTGCCAATGCGTTAATTTTGAAGCACGTTCTCACGGAAGAACGCATCCCGCAAATGATCACAGAGTCGATGATGTCAGCTGGTCTAGGACCAATCACCTTCTTGATTGTGGTGAACGTATTGCTGTTGATTGGTGGTCAGTTTATGGAACCATCAGGCTTATTGATCATTGTTGCACCACTGGTGTTCCCGATTGCGATAGCACTGGGGATCGACCCAATTCACTTAGGTATTATGATGGTGGTGAATATGGAGATAGGTATGATAACACCACCTGTTGGGCTTAACTTGTTTGTTACTGCAGGTGTCGCCAAAATGTCGATGATGAATGTAGTAAAAGCCGCACTGCCATGGGTGGCGGTGATGTTCCTATTCCTCATTATTGTAACGTACGTGCCATGGGTGTCGACTTGGTTACCAACCACCTTGATGGGGCCAGAAATCATCACTAAATAATGGCACCAGATATTTGAAGAAAAGCAAAAGAGGTGTGATGATTCACACCTCTTCGTCTATGGGTTTGTAGCTAGGCCTACGAGGGTCTGGGTGGACTCGCCGCTCGTAGCTTCGCCACTTCTTTTTATTCTTGCGCCGCTCCTCGCCTGAACGCCTCTCTTCTTGATATTGCCCGTCTACCATCACGGTATCTGTAATGATCGGTATTCTCACTTTCTCGTTCATATCCGTAACAACCATGATGAATCAATTATTAAAAATTATGATTCAAGTTGGATATAATACCAATCCTTGAGAATCGTTTTATTTATAGAGTTCTTTATCTATTTGATAGCGTTGCATTTTGTCATACAGAGTTTTTCGAGGCACATTCAATTGTGCCATTGTCTGTTTAATACTGCCGTTATTTTCCAGTAGTGCACCTTCAATGGCTGCTCTCTCGAACTCTGCTACTTGTTCTGCAAGACTTGAAGAAGGCTTGGCAACCGGAGTCGATTCTCCTAACTGAATTAATTTACCCAATAGCACGAAACGCTCTGCTGCATTTCTTAGCTCGCGAACATTGCCTGGCCAGTCATGGTTCATCAGTTGGGCGAGGTCGTGGGATGACAAGCTAGGAGAGCTTTTACCGTAACGTGAAGCCGCTACCAATAGGAAATGATGGAAGAGGGCAGGGATGTCTTCTTTCCGTTCACGCAGTGGCGGGAGATCTAAGGTAACCACATTCAGTCGATAGTAAAGATCTTGGCGAAAGGTTCCCTCTTCAGCAGCGCGTTTCAAATCGACTTTGGTGGCGGCAATCACTCGAATATCTAAGGGCAAGAGTTCATTCGAGCCGACACGCTCAATCACACGCTCTTGCAGTACTCTCAGTAAACGGATTTGGGCTTGGATTGGCATTGACTCGATTTCATCCAAGAAAAGTGTACCGCCTTGAGCAAATTCAAACTTACCGATACGGCGGCTTTCTGCGCCAGTAAATGCGCCTTTTTCATGCCCGTAGAGTTCGCTCTCAATCAAATTCTCTGGTACTGCACCACAATTTACTGCGACAAAGTTTTGGTTCCGTCGAGAGCTTTGCTCATGCAAAGAACGGGCGATTAACTCTTTACCTGTACCAGTTTCGCCAAACAATAAGATATCTGCATCAGTATCGGCGATGTGAGCAATGGTTTCGCGTAACATTTGAATGCTAGACGTTTCTCCGATAACACGAGGTCCGAGCGTTTTACTTGCCTTGAGAGACAGGCGTAACTTCTCGTTTTCAACCGTTAATTGGCGCTTCTCAATGGCGCGCTTGACGGTTTCAACTAGGTGCTCAGGTGGGAATGGCTTTTCGATAAAATCATACGCTCCTTGGTGTAACGCATTAACCGCCATTGAGATATCGCCATGACCAGTAATCATAATCACGGGAAGATGGGTGTCTTTGCGCACAAGGGTATTCAGTAAATCCATCCCTGAAATACCGGGTAAGCAAATATCGGTAATCACCACACCTGGCTCGGCTCCCTGCTTAATGGCGAGTAAGGCAGATTCAGCGTCTGGAAAGAATGTGGCATCGATATCTGCCAATTCAAACGTTTGTTCTATTGCCAGTCTAAGATCGGCTTCATCATCAATAAAAAACACCTGACACATGATCTCATCCTTTTGATTGTTCTGTGTTGTTAGGAGCGATAGGTAAACACAATGAAAATCGAGCTCCGCCTTGTTCTCGATTTTGGGCACATAATCTTCCGTTCATACTGGCTAAGATTTGTTGCGAGATAGAGAGTCCTAAACCTAACCCATTTTGTTTGGTAGTTAGGAAAGGCTCACATAAGTCCGAAAGTGAGAAATCTCCAAGCCCAGGACCATTGTCATCTACATGAATCCAAACCAAACCGGCATGTTCGTCTTGCTCTATGGATAACTGTACTTGTTTGTCTTGTTGCTCTTTGAGAGCCTCTATCGCATTGGTCAGTAAATTAACCAACACTTGTTCAAGTTGAATGATATTGATCTGAACTTCAACATCGTGCTCTGGTACCTGCGTTTCTAGCGTGACACGTGCAGATTTAAGTGCGGGTTTCATCAGCTCTTTGACTGAGGCAATTACTGGAAACAAACGAGATTGAGCCAGCTCGTTTCCACTGGTTTTTTTAGCGAAAGAACGAAGCTGCTGACTGATGTTTGCCATACGATCAGTGAGGGCTGAGATGCGAGTTAGATTATCTTCCACTCGCTCATATTTTTCTTTTTGGAGGAACAGCTTGCCGTTTTCAGCAAAGCTGCGAATGGCCGCAAGTGGATTATTCAGTTCATGACTGATACTGGCTGACATTTGCCCCAATACTGCTAGTTTCGCAGCTTGAACGAGTTCGTCTTGCGTTAGGCGAAGTGTTTGTTCGGTTTCAATTCTCTGGGCGATTTCTGCTTGCAATTCTGCGGTGCGAGCCATGACTTGATATTCAAGTTTTTGATTGGCCTCTTGCTGAATTCTCTCAAGTTGTAAGTGGCGTTGTTGACGGTGATAGATGAGCTGGCCAATTAAAAACAACACTGTGAATGCAAGAGTAAGTACAAAAATGTAACCCATAGTGAGCCAGACGATAGACTGCTTGGGAGATAGTACACGGATGGTCAGCTTGAGCTCTGGTAGGGGCAACGAAGAGACCACTAAGGTCCCTTTGTTATATGGGTAACCTTGTTTTAGCTCAGAATGCGTTTCCTCCACATTGCCCACCAGTCCTAGAGTTTCAATTGGCTCATCAAGGTATTGTCGGCTTGCCCAAACTTGTTTTCTTTCATTCTCAGTCAGTGGTTGTAAGCTTTTGAGTAGCCAATCGCTTCGGCTGCTCATGAAAACAATCCCGTGCGGATCGCTCGCGACGAACACACTATTTGGCTGCTGCCAGTTGTCTTCTATCTTACTCAAGTCCATCTTAACCACGACCACACCAAGGACGCCGCCCGCGTATATGATCGGATAAGAATAGTAGTAGCCACGCTTACCCGAAGTCGAACCCAGCGCGTAGTATTGGCTTCGTTCCCCAACGATTGCTTGTTTGAAATAAGGGCGGAACGCAAAATTTCGTCCAATAAAAGATCGCTCTTTACGCCAGTTGCTGGCCGCGACCGTCGTACCCCATTGATCGATTAAATAGGTATCTGCCGCTTCAATCACGTCATTAACGGATTCTAAATACCGATTGGTGAGTTCCAGTTGGGCACTGTTATTTGGATGCAGTAACGCTTGATGGAGAGGGTCATCTTTAGCCAGAAGATTAGGGATATGGGCGTATTTATCGAGTTTGTTTTTAATATGACTAGAAAATTGCTCAAGTTGGGACTGGTGTTTATCAAGCAATGATTGATAACTAGTCTGCCAAACCCAATGACCACCTATGATTGCGCAAAGGAAATAGAAGGCAAAAAAAGTCAGCAGAATCCGGTTTTTTTGCGACATCCTTACACTCCTTAAACCTTTCCTTTGGTCACGTAAGAAAATGTTAATAGTTTGTAGGGAGGATTAGGGATTTAGTTTTCAACTCTGTGGAGTAAAACAAGAGCAAGATCTCTTTTTAGGCTTTTCGATAAAAAAACCGGTCGATTCTCTTGAAAAAGTCGCTATTGTCCCCATTCTAGATATGCTGACGATACTTAGAAGGTGTTTGAATCGCATTTTTGAAGAAAAAATGGGTCAGCATTCGAGAATTTAGCGCAGACAATGTCCACATAGTGGCTATTGGCTCGACAGGGTTGCGACAGATCGCTAGAATGTCGCGTCTAAAAATTCTGTCCTGAGGCTAATAGGAGATACCTTTGGTAATTTTATCGAAGATATCACTGATTAGTCCGGTACTGACAAACAGTATCGATACTCGATTTAAATTAGGTGTTCGGACAGAACACTACACAAGGATGAAGCGTAAGCTCCGCTGAGTTTCGCTCATACGCTCGGAAAACCGAGCCACTTTAGAGGTTTATATATAATGCAAGTTACTGTTGAAACGCTAGAGGGCCTAGAGCGCCGTCTAAACATTACTGTTCCAGCTGCAAACATCGAAGACGCTGTAACAGCTGAACTACGCAACATCGCTAAAAACCGTCGTTTCGATGGTTTCCGTAAGGGTAAAGTGCCTCTAAAAATGGTTGCTAAGATGTACGGCAAAGCAGTACGTCAAGACGTTCTTGGTGAAGTTATGCAACGCCACTTCATCGAAGCTATCGTTAAAGAGAAAATCAACCCAGCTGGCGCTCCAACTTTCGCTCCTGTAGAAAACAAAGAAGGTTCAGACCTAGTTTTCACTGCAACTTTTGAAGTTTACCCAGAAGTTGAGCTTAAAGGCCTAGAAAACATCACTGTTGAAAAACCGCTAACTGAAGTTAAAGACGCAGACGTAGAAGAGATGATCGATACTCTACGTAAGCAACAAGCTACTTGGGTTGAAGTTGAAGAAGCAGCAGAAGATGGCAAACGCGTAAGCATTGACTTCGTTGGTTCTATCGACGGTGAAGAATTCGAAGGCGGTAAAGCTGAGAACTTCCCTCTAGAAATGGGCGCTGGTCGCATGATTCCTGGTTTCGAAGACGGTATCGCAGGTAAAACTGCAGGTATGGAATTCGACATCGACGTGACTTTCCCAGAAGATTACCACGCTGAAAACCTAAAAGGTAAAGCAGCTAAGTTCGCAATCAAAGTGAACAAAGTTGAAGCTCGTGAACTACCAGAACTAAACGACGAGTTCGTTGCTAAGTTCGGTGTTGTTGAAGGCGGTGTTGAAGCACTTAAAGCTGAAGTTCGTAAAAACATGGAACGCGAGCTTAAGCAAGCTGTTAAGAACCGCATCAAAGAGCAAGCGATTGACGGTCTAGTTGAGCAAAACGACATCAACGTACCATCAGCGCTTATCGAACAAGAAATCCAAGTTCTACGTCAACAAGCTGCACAACGCTTCGGTGGTAACCCAGAAGCTGCTGCTCAGCTTCCACGTGAACTGTTCGAAGAACAAGCTAAACGTCGCGTAGTAGTTGGTCTTCTACTAGGTGAAGTAATCAAGTCTGAAGAGCTAAAAGCGGACGACGAGAAAGTTAAAGCTCTAATTGAAGAAATGGCTACTGCATACGAAGATCCATCAGAAGTTATTGCTTACTACGAGCAAAACGAAGAAATGATGAACAACATGCGCAATGTAGCTCTAGAAGAGCAAGCAATCGACGCGATCATCGCTAAAGCACAGGTTTCTGAGAAAGAAGTAGGCTTCAACGAGCTACTTAACCAACAACAACCTGCTGCTTAATAAGCAATATCTTGCGTAGAAGGTTGACTTAACGTTAACTATTCTGCTAACAATGGTCCGTATGATAGTCATCATCCGGGCCATTTATTTTAGGGACATAAGAATATGAGCTACCAAGAAAAAAATGCAATGTCGCCAATTATGGACGCGCTAGTACCAATGGTGGTTGAACAAACTTCCCGCGGCGAACGCTCTTACGACATCTACTCACGTCTGCTGAAAGAGCGCGTGATTTTTTTAACGGGTCAAGTGGAAGACCACATGGCAAACCTTGTCGTGGCTCAGCTACTTTTCCTAGAATCTGAAAATCCAGATAAAGATATTTTCCTATACATCAACTCGCCAGGCGGCAGCGTAACAGCTGGTATGTCTATCTACGATACCATGCAGTTTATTAAGCCAAATGTTAGCACTGTATGTATGGGTCAAGCATGTTCAATGGGTGCCTTCCTGTTAGCGGGTGGTGCGCCAGGTAAGCGTTACGTACTGCCTAACTCTCGTGTAATGATCCACCAACCATTGGGTGGTTTCCAGGGTCAAGCTTCTGATATCCAAATCCATGCTCAGGAAATCCTGACCATTAAGCAGAAGCTAAACAAGTTGTTAGCAGAACATACTGGCCAACCTCTTGAAGTCATTGAGCGCGATACTGATCGTGATAACTTCATGTCATCAGAGCAGGCTGTGGAATACGGTATCGTGGATGCAGTGTTAAGCCACCGCGGCGAGTAATTAGCCAGCGCATTTTGGCAAAAATTGATATACACTCATTCATGAAGAGTAAAGGCTAAGAGGTTAGCGAATGACAGATAAAAGCAAAGAAAGTGGCAGCGGTAAATTGCTGTACTGTTCTTTCTGCGGCAAAAGTCAGCACGAAGTTCGCAAGCTAATCGCAGGTCCGTCAGTGTACATTTGCGACGAGTGTGTCGACTTATGTAACGATATTATTCGCGAAGAAATCAAGGATGTTCTCCCTAAGAAAGAATCTGAAGCGTTACCAACGCCAAAACAGATCCGTGAACACCTTGATGACTATGTGATCGGGCAAGATTACGCGAAAAAAGTGCTCGCAGTTGCGGTATATAACCACTACAAGCGTTTACGCAATGGTGATACAACGAGTGAAGGTGTGGAGCTTGGTAAAAGTAACATCCTTCTAATTGGCCCAACAGGTAGCGGTAAAACACTGCTTGCTGAGACATTAGCTCGATTCTTGGATGTGCCATTTACAATGGCAGACGCAACCACACTAACCGAGGCCGGTTATGTGGGTGAAGACGTTGAAAACATCATCCAAAAGCTTCTGCAAAAATGTGATTACGATGTAGCTAAAGCTGAACGCGGCATCGTTTACATTGATGAAATTGATAAAATTTCACGCAAAGCTGAAAACCCATCTATTACGCGTGACGTATCTGGTGAAGGTGTTCAGCAGGCGCTACTAAAACTTATCGAAGGTACGGTTGCTTCGGTTCCACCTCAAGGTGGTCGTAAGCACCCTCAGCAAGAATTCCTACAAGTGGACACGTCGAAGATCCTGTTCATCTGTGGTGGTGCATTTGCTGGCCTAGATAAGGTGATTGAGCAGCGTGTTGCAACAGGTACAGGTATTGGCTTCGGTGCTGAAGTTCGTTCTAAAAACGAATCGAAGACCGTGGGTGAGCTATTTACTCAGGTTGAGCCTGAGGATTTAGTGAAGTACGGACTCATTCCAGAATTCATTGGTCGTCTTCCTGTGACAACAACACTGACTGAGCTTGATGAAGAAGCGTTGATTCAGATCCTATGTGAACCGAAGAACGCATTAACCAAGCAATACGCAGCATTGTTTGAGCTTGAAAACGCCGAACTTGAGTTCCGAGAAGATGCGCTGCGCGCTATCGCTAAGAAAGCAATGGAGCGTAAGACAGGTGCTCGTGGTTTACGCTCGATCCTTGAAGGCGTATTACTGGAAACCATGTACGAACTGCCATCTGCGACAGACGTAAGTAAGGTCGTGATTGATGAGTCCGTCATCAATGGTGAGTCAGAGCCATTGCTTATTTATAGCAACTCAGACAATCAGGCCGCAGGAGCAGAATAAATTCAGCCGTAATGAAAAAGGAGGTAAGTAATTACCTCCTTTTTTTATTTCTCTTATTGAATCCAAACAATTAGCCCCCATATAAATCGATAAGTAATACGTAAACGTGAAAGCGGAAGAGAGAATTATATGAACTTGGAACGTTCCGAGCGTATCGAGATCCCGGTACTACCTCTACGTGACGTAGTGGTCTACCCGCACATGGTTATTCCATTGTTTGTTGGTCGTGAGAAATCGATTAGCTGTTTAGAAACGGCGATGGAAACCAACAAACAAGTTCTTCTTGTGGCACAAAAGCAAGCTGATACTGATGAGCCTACGGTTGACGACCTATTTGAAGTAGGTACGGTAGCCACCATTCTCCAGCTACTGAAGCTTCCGGATGGCACAGTAAAAGTACTGGTTGAAGGCCAGCAACGTGCGAAAATCAATCACTTTAAAGAGAGTGACTTCTTCCTAGCGGAAGCGGAATTTGTGGTTACGCCAGAATTGGATGAGCGTGAGCAAGAAGTGATTGTTCGCAGTGCGATCAATCAGTTTGAAGGCTTTATTAAGCTAAACAAGAAGATTCCACCAGAAGTTCTCACCTCACTCAACGGTATCGACGAAGCGGCTCGCTTAGCGGATACCATTGCAGCTCATATGCCGTTGAAGCTGGTGGATAAGCAGCAAGTACTTGAAATTGTTGATGTCACTGAGCGTCTGGAATTCCTAATGGGCCAGATGGAATCAGAGATCGATTTGCTGCAAGTTGAAAAACGCATTCGTGGTCGCGTTAAAAAGCAAATGGAAAAATCTCAGCGTGAGTACTATCTGAATGAGCAAATGAAAGCGATTCAGAAAGAACTTGGTGAGATGGAAGACGCACCAGACGAGTTCGAAACGCTGCAGAAGAAGATTGACGAATCAAAAATGCCTCAAGAGGCACGTGAAAAGACTGAGCAAGAGCTGCAAAAGCTTAAGATGATGTCTCCAATGTCTGCCGAAGCAACAGTGGTTCGTAGCTACATCGATTGGATGGTCAGCGTGCCTTGGGCTAAACGCTCAAAAGTTAAGAAAAATTTAGCGAAAGCAGAAGAGATTCTTAATGAAGACCACTACGGTCTAGAGCGCGTAAAAGAGCGTATTCTTGAATACTTGGCGGTTCAAAACCGAATCAATAAGTTAAAAGGTCCAATCCTTTGTCTTGTTGGTCCTCCAGGTGTGGGTAAAACGTCTCTTGGTCGTTCAATTGCTTCTGCTACAGGTCGTAAGTACGTTCGTATGGCGCTGGGTGGTGTACGTGATGAAGCAGAAATTCGCGGTCACCGCCGTACTTACATTGGCTCATTGCCAGGTAAATTAATCCAGAAGATGTCGAAAGTTGGCGTGAAGAACCCATTGTTCTTATTGGACGAAATCGACAAAATGTCTTCAGATATGCGCGGCGATCCGGCATCAGCGCTACTAGAAGTACTTGATCCTGAACAGAATAACTCGTTCAACGATCACTACTTAGAAGTGGATTACGACCTTTCTGACGTTATGTTCGTTGCAACCTCGAACTCGATGAACATTCCAGGTCCATTGTTAGATCGTATGGAAGTTATTCGTTTATCTGGTTACACCGAAGACGAGAAGCTGAACATTGCAAAACGTCACCTTGTTGATAAGCAGGTGAAGCGCAATGGTCTAAAACCGGATGAGATCATCATTGAAGACTCTGCGATTATTGGCATCATCCGTTATTACACTCGTGAAGCGGGTGTCCGTAACTTAGAACGTGAGATCTCTAAGATCTGCCGTAAAGCCGTGAAGAACATCTTGCTGGATAAAGACATCAAGTCAGTCACGGTAACGATGGACAACCTAAAAGAGTACTTGGGTGTTCAACGTTTCGATTACGGTAAAGCGGATGAAAGTAACCGAATTGGTCAAGTGACAGGTCTAGCTTGGACAGAAGTGGGTGGCGACCTGCTAACGATTGAAACTCAATCCATGCCAGGTAAAGGTAAGCTGACGCAAACGGGTTCTCTTGGTGACGTGATGCAAGAGTCTATCCAAGCCGCAATGACAGTAGTTCGCTCTCGTGCAGAAAAACTGGGTATCAATACTGACTTCTACGAGAAGAAAGATATTCACGTGCACGTACCGGAAGGCGCGACGCCAAAAGATGGCCCAAGTGCGGGTACTGCAATGTGTACTGCCTTGGTTTCTGCTCTGACAGGTAACCCTGTGAAAGCAGAGGTAGCGATGACGGGTGAAATAACACTGCGTGGTGAAGTCCTACCTATCGGTGGCCTAAAAGAGAAGTTACTTGCGGCACACCGTGGCGGCATTAAGACTGTGCTAATTCCAAAAGACAACGAGCGTGATTTGGAAGAGATTCCTGATAATGTTATCGCTGATCTGGAAGTCATCCCTGTACAGTGGATTGATGAAGTACTGAAAGTCGCACTAGAGCGAGACCCGACGGGCGTTGAGTTTGAGTCTCAAAAATAGTGATGTGCAGCAAAAATAAGTAAAAGTTTACGCTGATAAGTCTAAAAAGGCTTGTCAGCGTTTTTTTTGGGCGCTAAGTTAGTTTCGATAGCTGCCAGCCCTTGACGAATAAGGGATGGAGCATATTTTCTTAACAATGGAACGAAAGTCATCACAAAAATAATCACAGATGACACAAAGGGGAAATTACAGTGAATAAAACTCAGTTAGTAGAACAAATCGCAGAAAATGCAGACATTTCTAAAGCGTCAGCGGGTCGTGCTCTAGATGCATTCATCGAAGCAGTAAGCGGCACTCTTCAGTCTGGTGATCAAGTTGCTCTAGTTGGCTTTGGTACATTCAGCGTTCGTACTCGTGCTGCACGTACTGGTCGTAACCCAAAAACTGGTGAAGAAATCCAAATCGCAGAAGCAAAAGTACCAGCTTTTAAAGCTGGTAAAGCACTGAAAGACGCTTGTAACTAATCACAGCGTTAATTCTGTAACCGGCCATTTGCTTAACTTTTGCTCAAACAATAAGTTTCGAACAAAAATTTACAAACTTCGAGCCGAACTTTCTTAAATTATGCGCATCATACTGATGCGCATTTCTTTTTCTGATATTATTGCGCCATTATTTCTATTAGATAGAAGCAGTAGGCTTCAATTGTGGAGAGCAGTTAAATTATGATGGATCGACTACGCGAAGGCGTGAATAGCATCGCGGTCAAAATTATCCTTGGGCTTATCATCCTGTCTTTCGTATTTGCAGGTGTGGGTAGCTACATCGTTAGTGGTAACAACAACTCTGCAGCGAAAGTCGGTAACACTGAGATTCCTCGTGGTGAGTTCGAGATGGCATACCAAAATGAGCGTAACCGTATGCAAGCTCAGTTGGGTGACTACTTCTCTCAAATGCTGGCTGACCCTGCATATGTTGAATCTTTCCGCAAATCCGTTTTAGATCGAATGATCAATGACGTGTTGCTTGACCAACAAGCAGAAGCTTTAGGTCTGCGAATCAGCGACACCCAAGTTCGCAGCATGATTCTAGACATGCCTCAATTCCAATCTAATGGTCAGTTCGATCAAGAGATCTATCAAGCTTCTCTGCGTCGTGCAGGCTTTTCGCCAGATTCTTTTGCTGAGTACATGCGTCGTGAATTGGTTCGTGAACAACTGCTGAATGCACTACAAAACAGTGAATTTATTCTGCCAGGTGAAGTACAGGCAGAAGGTAAGCTGTTCACTCAAACTCGTGATATTCGCACGATTAAAATCGACTTAGCAGAGTTTGCGAAAAACATTGAATTGACTGACGAAGAAATTCAACAGTACTACAAAGCAAACCCTGACAACTTTACTCGCCCAGAGCAGGTTAAAGTCGCTTATATCGAACTGTCTGCTGAAGCGCTAAAGGAACAAGTTAATGTTTCTGATGCTGAGGTGAAAAAGTACTACGATGAGCACTTAAACAAATACTCTTCAGAAGAGCAGCGCCGTGTCGCTCATATTCTTGTAGAAGGGGACGATGAAGCAAAAGCGCAGGCTATCTTAGATGAGCTAAATGCGGGAGCAGATTTTGCGACGCTTGCTCAAGAGAAATCTGACGATTTTGGCAGTGCTGAAAACGGTGGTGACTTAGGTTGGATTGAGCGTGATGTGATGGACCCTGCTTTTGAAGAAGCGGCATTCGCGTTGAAGAATCCAGGCGATACGTCGGGTCTAGTAAAGTCGGACTTTGGTTACCATATTATCAAGCTTGAAGAGCTAAAAGACTCTGTGGCGAAGCCATTTGAAGAAGTTGCCGCTGAAATCAAACAAGAAATGGTTGACCAACAAGCAGTTGATCAATTCTACGAGCTACAAAGCGAGCTTGAGCGCGTAGCGTTTGAATACCCAGACTCATTGTATGACGCTTCTCAAGCGGTTAACCAAGAAGTGAAGACAACGGACTTTATTTCTCAAGTTGACGCACCTGAAGTGCTTCGTAACCCTGCGGTAATGCAAGCTATCCTTAGCCCAGAAGTAAAAGAAGATGGCTTAAACTCTGAAGCTATCGAAGTTGCACCTGAACATATTATTGTTGTTCGTGTTGAAGACGCACGTGATGAGACGGTTCTTCCACTAGAAGAAGTGAAAGATCAGGTTATTGCAGAGCTATCTCGCGTTAAGGGTGAGCAAGATGCGATGGAACTTGGTACACAGGTTGTTGCTGCATTGAAAGAAGGTAAGACAGATGTGCTTACTGAAAACAACCTTGCATTTGGTGAACAAGAGACAGTAGATCGCCGTTCTCCGTTGGCAACAACGGTATTCGCGATGGCAAAACCAGTCGATGGTAAGCCAGTATATGGTCAGTCTAAAGATCTTGAAGGTAACATTGTTATCATCGAGCTTGATGCTGTAAATGCTGAGCTAGATAGTGAGTTAGAAGAGCAAGTTGCGATGCAAATGCAGCGTGCATCTTCTCAGCAAGACCTATCATCTGTGCTAGCTGTACTGCGCGCAAACACTGACATTGAGTACTTTATTGTGAGCAACTAAGCACAATTAGTGTAATTTGCATGTTAACTAAAACGGACCGCATAAGCGGTCCGTTTTATTTTTGTCTTTATTAACTTCAATCATCAATAAGCATTACTTAAATTAGTGCGCGTTTAAGTGATACCAGTCATTGCGAATATCGGGTCATCTAGGTTTGTTAACTGGATAGTGACTTGCTACTGGTGACTGGTTTTAGCCTACTATTTTGGAGATTGTATGTTCAATATGAAATGGATTTTGACATTGTGCTTATTTGTTTTTGCGCCTTTTAGCATGGCTGCGGATTCAGCCACTGACAAATATGAAGGAATTGAAATTACCGTAAATATCAACACGGCCTCTGCTGAAGAAATAGCGACCATGTTGAAAGGTATTGGTGAGAAGAAAGCGCAGAGTATCGTGGACTACCGCGAGGAGCATGGCCCTTTTAAAACGGCAGCAGATTTGAAGAGCGTAAAAGGCATTGGTGAAGCGACAGTTAAGAAAAACGAAGACCGCATTTTACTGTAGCTTGATGTATTTCAGATATTGAGTCTGAATTCAGAACAATATCTGTTTCCCTATTACTGCTTTCCCGAACCAACCCCTCTTTCGTGGTTCGGGATTTTTTATCCGAATAAACGACGGCGAAAACCTTTTTCCATTAGAGCCATTGTTAACCCACCGAAGGCACCAAATAAATGAGCATCAATAGCAACGTTTGCGCCGATAAGCGCAGCAGTGCTGCTGGATGGACCATAGATCTGCTCCCATGCTACTTTGGCAATAAGCCCTCCGACCAACAACAGGCTGCTTCTTCTGCTTTCAAAGACTTCTCTGAGTGCCCAGAATCCAAATAGACCGTGTAGTACGCCAGATAATCCCACGTACACCGACATATTGGTAAACAAATTCATTGCGCCAACAAATGCACACAAGAGTGAGAAAACGATAAGGAAGTTGCGAGTGCTTGGACGAAAAATAAAAGTAATGATCCACAATCCTGCCAGGTTCATCCCTAAGTGCGCAAAGTTGGTATGTGTGAGATTTCCTGTTACGATTCGCCACCATTCGCCATGGCGTATATTGTAGCTGTGCCACTCGGTTAGGCTTGCCATTGGTTCGAATTGAAGTATCAAACAGATCACGCTGATAATACTCAGCAAGGTATAAAGGTTCACTCTATGTCTCGTTATTGTTCTCGTTGTGGAAAATCGCAAAAAGCGTGTATTTGCCAATGGATTGTACCGTTGGCAAGCGAGGTAGAACTTATCATTCTTCAGCACACGAGTGAAGAACATCGTCCGCTTGGTACGGCACGGATTCTCAATTTGAGTTTAGATAACTGTATTTGTCTGATAGGAGAGGACTTTTCTGGTGATGATGTCTTAAATCACTTGTTGGCGGATGAATCATATCAACATTTTGTTCTTTACCCATCGGAACAGTCACGATGCATCTCTGAAATCAATCAAGTGAGCCGTAGTGTATCTAAGAAAATACGTTTGGTTTTGCTCGATGGGACGTGGAAAAAAGCGTACAAAATGTGGCAGCTTTCTAGCAATTTACATCCACTCCCAACCGTGCAATTACCGAAGCAATTGCAAGGGCATTACACCATTCGTAAGGCGCCCTCTGAGAATAGCTTATCGACAGTCGAGGCGGGTTATCATTCGCTTCGTTTGCTTGAACCCGAGAGAGACTTTACACCGCTTATGCATGCCTTTGAAAAGATGATCGAATTCCAAATCGCCCAGATGCCGCCGGGCGTATTTGAAAAGAATTACTTGAAAGGTTGAGTGTGACTAAAGAACGATGGAAGAGAATAGCTGACGGTGTAGCTTTTGCGCGTGACCATCGGTCATTGCAGAAATATAATCGGCGATGACCCTCATCTTATTGCTCTCGCTCTTTGCCTGACACCACAGATCTTTTGTATGAACGGGTAGTAATCGCTCTGGGTCTGCTGTTAACGCTTCAAAAATATCCATAATAATTTGCTGACCCTTATACTCAACGATCTGGACCTGCGGGACTTGGATAACGAAGGTGCTGACAAAGTGCTTGAGTACGTCAAGTGCACGTGCCATCTGTGGTTCTAAACACGCATTCCAAGACAGTAACGGGTTATTAAACGGCTCATCCACCGCTTTGATTGAAATGCTGGTCAGTAGCGCGTTAACCATACCACCGATGGCATCTTTCCGTTCATGATGCTTACCACTAAATAGCATCTGTCCGATGGAATCGATATGTGCTTCAAACCACGGGTCGCCACAGTCCGCTAATTGACTTGCTGCGCCTTCTTGCCATTGCTGACGTGTCACCATACCAAGCACGATTGCATCTTCTAAATCATGAACGCCGTAGGCGATATCGTCCGCTAGCTCCATGATTGAGCAATCGAGTGATTTAAAACGCGTTTTACTGTGCTCAAACTCCGATTCTGGTTTTGAGCGCATTAGGCTAAGCAATGCCTTGTCGTTGTCAGAAAGCGGTGCAATTACCCAATCAAATAAGTCTTTGTCACAATCATAAATACCCTTAGCTGGGCTCCAATCTTTTGCTTTTAGTTTACGTTGGTGCTCGGCTGGTTGAGGCAACTTGACGGAGCGTGTTTGACTAATGAGGGCAGGGTACTTAATCAAACCAAGCAGTGTGCGGCGTGATAAATTCATTCCGAAATGCTCGGTATAAGGCTCTAACTTAGTGACTATACGAAAGGTTTGGGCGTTCCCCTCGAAGCCGCCATGTTCGCGCATTACGTAGTTTAGAGCGACTTCTCCCCCATGACCGTATGGAGGATGCCCGATGTCGTGCGCCAAACATAATGAATCAATTAAGCTGTCTGATGGTAATAGATCACGGAACTCTGGTTGTTTTTTCTTTAACTGGGCGACGATACCGGTCCCGAGTTGCGACGCTTCTAAGGAGTGTGTTAACCGACTGCGGTGAAAGTCTTCCAAGCTATTGCCGTGTACTTGGGTTTTTGCTTGTAAGCGTCGAAATGCAGCCGAGTGAAGAATGCGCGCTCGGTCTCTTTGGTACGGGCTTCGATGGTCGTCACGACGTATTTTATGCTCATCATCATGGCGCTCTTGCCATTGCGGGTGTAATTCAAACGACACGATTATCTCCGTAAGCTAACTGATTTCATCTAACGATAATTCGAAACTTGGGGCAAAGGTATTGAGGAAGTAATCCATTTCAGGCGTTCTACGTTCTTGCAAAGTGATGTCTAAGCGTTTTTTTGCCAGAGCGAACTCATGATTGCCTGCGCTTAGTTCTTCGAGACATTTTAAATAGGCACAGATGGAGTCGGCTTGCTTGACGATTTTTGCGTCCTCTTCGTGTGCAGAGTGGGAAAGAAGGTAGGGGGCAAAATCATCTTGGAACTCTTCCGGTAACATTGAGAGTAATTTTTGTTCCGCTGCCGATTCTATCTTCTTATATTCTTTGGCAATTTCAGGGTTGTAATACTTCACTGGGGTTGGAAGGTCACCCGTTAATACTTCGCTGGAGTCATGGTACATGGCAAGAATCGCGATGCGTTCTGGGTTCAGGTTGCCGCCGAACTTTTTGTTTTTAATGAGGGCAAGGGCATGAGCGACAAAAGCAACTTGTAAGCTATGCTCTGAAACGTTTTCTGGTGAGACGGACCGCATTAAAGGCCAGCGTTGGATCAGCTTCATTCGAGCCAGGTGAGCGAAAAAATGGCTTTCTTTCATGGCTTTCTCCGTTTCTGGTGTAAAAAAGGAACTCACTAGGAGTTCCTCTAAGCATATGAGAGATCAGCACTAATTACTACCAGTGATTCATTACTGGCTGTAGGTTGATAGGAATCGCTCAAAACGTCCAATGGCGATTTCTAGATCTTCAACGTGTGGCAGTGTCACGATGCGGAAATGGTCTGGTTTTGGCCAGTTGAAACCGGAACCTTGCACCAGTAAGACCTTCTCTTGTTTTAAGAAATCTAAAACCATCTGCTGATCGTTCTTGATGTTGTACATTTTTGTGTCGATTTTCGGGAAGAGGTACATCGCACCCTTAGGTTTGACACAAGAAACACCAGGAATCTGATTGATCAGTTCATACGCTCTATTGCGCTGCTCTAATAAGCGTCCGCCAGGTAAAATCAGTTCATTGATACTCTGGTATCCACCTAGCGCAGTTTGAATCGCATGTTGCATTGGTACGTTTGCACATAAACGCATCGATGAAAGCAACTCCAAGCCATTCACGTACCCTTGAGCTAGATGTTTAGGCCCCGTTAGGAACATCCAGCCACCACGGAAACCGCAAACACGGTAGGCTTTTGAAAGGCCATTGAATGTCATGACGAGCACGTCTTCAGTGAGTGTTGCGACTGAGGTATGTGTTGCACCGTCGTACAACACTTTGTCGTAGATCTCATCTGCGAAAATGATCAGTTTGTGCTGGCGCGCGATTTCAATCACTTCAAGTAGGAAATCACGGCTATATACCGCACCTGTCGGATTGTTCGGGTTGATCAGAACAATGCCACGTGTCTTTGGTGTGATTTTCTTTTTGATGTCTTCAAGATCTGGGTACCAGTCTGCACCTTCATCACATAGGTAATGAACCGGCTTACCGCCTGATAGTGCAACTGAAGCTGTCCACAACGGATAATCAGGTGCTGGGATCAGCATTTCGTCGCCATTATTTAACAGCGCTTGCATGGCCATCACGATCAGCTCAGACACGCCGTTACCCACATACACATCTTCGACATCTAGCGAGCGGATACCTTTACGTTGATAGTGTTGGACCACGGCTTTACGAGCAGAGTAAATGCCTTTGGAATCACAATAGCCTTGAGAAGTCGGCAGATTACGAATCACGTCGACTAAAATCTCATCAGGGGCGTCAAAACCAAATGGGGCAGGGTTACCAATGTTTAGCTTTAGGATTTTATGCCCTTCTTCCTCCATGCGCTTAGCATGTTTGAGTACAGGACCCCTAATGTCGTAGCAGACATTATCGAGTTTTGACGACATCCCGATATTTTGCATTGTATAATTCCTAAAAATTCGTTAATTTCTTTATTAAAATACAATAATTTGTTTTTTATTAGAATATATATCTGTAAATTATCTGTTTGCTGGTTAAGTTTTGCTCGTTTGCTATCACAGGATTTTGCAAAAGATCGCATACGACCTTGATTTGCTTTGGGTCTAAACTTAGAGTAGCCGTCAGTTACCATTTATCCTCACATACTACGAGGTTGATTTGTCACAGTTCCATCAAGCCGTAAAGAGAATTATCGAGCGAGTTCAGCAAGCGGAAGGCAATCAAACACGTCTGGTCGAGCCCCTGAGCGAGAAACCTAATTTCTCATTTATTGATTGGCTTGATGCACAACCACTTTTCCCTAAATTCTACTGGCAGTCCCGCGATACTCGTGAAGAGGTCGTTGCACTAGGGCAATTACACGCTTTTGTTGAGCCAGGCCCTGCTTATACCATTCTAGGTGAAGGGCAACGAGTCTGGGGCGGACGCTCTTTTGACGGCCAGCATGAGAAAAATCGTCGCTGTATGCCTTCTTTCTTCTTTTTGCCTCAAATTGAGTTAATTCGTTTTGATCAACAATGGTCTCTCGCAGTTAATATTTCAGAAGACAAAGCGCGAACCCTAGCAGGACTGCATAAACTGGTTTGTGAGGTCGCGACCTTAGCTCCGATTTCTTCTCACATCCGCTCTATTGTTCATACGCCAAGTCAGCCTCAATGGAATGAGTTAGTTCATAAAGTTCTGACTGGTATAAAGAATGATGATTTTAAGAAAGTGGTATTGGCGCGTCGCTCTACCGTGCAGCTTGATAACACATTAAGTGCCGCACAGTTGCTGAAAGCGAGTTACTTAAATAACCATCATAGTTTCCATTTCATGCTGAGCTTAGACAGCAAGCACAGCTTTATGGGTTCTACGCCAGAACGTTTGTATTCTCGCGTAGGGCATGAACTTCATACCGAAGCGTTAGCAGGCACGATTGGTCGAGGGGACAATGCCACTCACGATATGGAGTTGGCGAATTGGTTATCCCAAGACCAAAAGAACCTCAACGAAAACCAATACGTAGTTGATGACATTATTGATCGCCTATCACCGCATTCCGAAGCGGTTGAAGTGGAGGCCGAGGCAAGTTTGGTTAGACTACGAAAAGTGCAACATCTCAAGCGAAATATTCACGCGAGCTTAAAGACGGGCATAAACGGTGTTCAGTTGTTATCGGCGCTTCAGCCGACGGCGGCGGTTGCTGGCTTACCTCGACAAGAATCCATGCAGTTTATTCTTGATAATGAGCACTTTGCACGCGGCTGGTACGCGGGGTCAATGGGGTACATAAGCCATGAACGAGCAGAGTTTTGTGTCGCGATCAGAAGCGCTCTTGTTCTCGGTGACCAAGTACAACTGTTTGCGGGCGCAGGTATTGTGCCAGGCTCTGTGGCAGAGCATGAGTGGGCGGAACTTGATAAGAAAATGTCGACGTTACTTACGCTGATTTCTGATCACCCCCCGTTGGGAGTCGCATCATGAATCATGACCAAGCGGTGCTCAATCGAATTTGGTCAGAAACCATATTGATTGAGCTTCAGCGATTTGGCGTTAAGCATGTTTGTATCGCTCCTGGCTCTCGTTCTACTCCTTTAACTTTAGAGGCGGCAGAACAGTCCAATTTTTCTATTCATACTCACTTTGATGAGCGTGGTCTCGGCTTTATGGCTCTTGGCTTAGCGAAAGCTACTCAAGAGCCAGTGGCAATCATCGTTACCTCTGGTACGGCAGTGGCGAACTTATTACCAGCCGTTGCGGAGGCTAGGCTTACTGGTGAAAAGCTGGTGCTGCTCACTGCGGATCGTCCGATGGAGCTCGTTGGCTGTGGCGCAAACCAAGCGATTAACCAGTTGGGTATTTTTTCACATCATGTCTCGGCCAGCTTGAATTTACCAAGCCCAACTTTAACAACATCGCTTAATTGGTTGCTGACCTCTGTTGACGAAGTGATGTTTACTCAGCAGCTGCAAGGCAGTGCTGTTCATATTAACTGTGCATTTCCAGAACCTTTGTATTCCAACGGTGCAAAAGCGGATTATCAAACCTACTTAGACTCGGTAGCCGGATGGCGAAAAGGAAGTGGTAGTTATACCCAGCGTTTTAGCCACTTGTCACAGGCGAAAATCCCGTCTTGTGCGGATAAAAAAGGCTTGGTTGTGATTGGCAGCTTACCGCTTGAACAAGCGAAGTCGGCGCAGGCATTTGCACAAAAGATGGGATGGCCGGTACTTGCAGACCCGCAAAGTGGTCTCAGTTCGGATTGGGCGCATTACGATGTATGGCTTCAACTTCCCGAGCTCGCAAACGAGCTTGAATCTTGTGAACTTATTATCCAATTTGGTAGCCGAATCATCTCCAAACGTTTGAACCAGTGGATTGATAAACAAGTTTCGCAAAATCAACAAAGTAAAGACGTTCAATACTGGTATATCTCGCCGCGTATGGACCGTAATAACCAAAATCATCTGGCGCAAATGCACTGGGTTGAGCTTCCTCAAACTTGGGTTTCTCGCATTAGCTTTGAGAAGCCAATATTTGCTGGATGGGCTGATAGGTTAGCGAATGGAGTTAAGCGAGTTCATCAACGTATCGAAGAAGCTTTCCTATCTGATTCAGCGTCTGCCATTGACGAAATTGCGTTGGCAGCAGACATCAACGAGCGCACTAAAAACGCTGATGTCTTTTGGGGTAACAGTTTGTTTGTTCGACTTGTCGATATGTACGGCAAACTTGATGATGTAGAAGTGTTCACTAACCGAGGCGCGTCAGGAATTGACGGTTTGTTTGCTACCGCATCAGGTGTGCAGCGAGCAAGAGGTAATCCGTTACTGATGTATATTGGTGACACATCAGCACTGTATGATCTCAATTCACTAGCGCTGTTTTCTCACAATAAATTGCCGACGGTACTTGTGGTCACAAACAATGATGGTGGCGCAATTTTCGATATGTTACCGGTGCCTCAGGAGCATCGCACTGCGTACTACCAAATGCCCCACGGTTATCAGTTTGAACATGCAGCCAAACAGTTTGGTTTAAAGTATGAGAAGCCAACTACGTTAGAAATGTATCAAGCAATGGTTGCCGAGCACCTGTCGAGCGGTCAAGGCACACTGCTGGTGGAAGTTCAAACCCCACCAAGTCAAGCCGCAGAGTTGATAAAGGCATTTAATAAGAGCCTGCATGCTTCACTCTGAGCGTTTCTCTTCAACTGAAAAACACCAAAGTGGTGATCTTCCCACTCTGGTGTTTTTGCATGGCTTTTTAGGAAGTGGTGCTGATTGGCAAGCTTGTTTGGATGAGCTGACTCGGTTTGAACGAATTGTTATAGACCTTCCTGGTCATGGTCGTAGCCAGTTTACAAAGTGCAACGATCTCGATGATTGCTGCAAACTTCTTAATTCCACACTATCTTTATTATTTCCTCCGCAACAACCACTTATTTTGATTGGTTACTCGATGGGCGGCCGTATTGCGATGCATGGTATTGCCAATCAATGCTTCTCAGATCTCAATATTGTGGGCGCAATTGTTGAAGGGGGAAACTTCGGGCTTCAAACTGAGTCAGAGAAACAGGTGAGATTGGAGAATGATGCTCGCTGGGCAAAGCGTTTCAAAACAGAACCACTTGAACGTGTTTTGAACGATTGGTATCAGCAAGCGGTGTTTTCTTCACTAAACCATGAGCAAAGACAAACATTAATTGCGAAGCGAAGTGATAATCTTGGCTCGGCGGTCGCGAGCATGCTGATGGCAACATCGTTAGCCAAGCAGGTGTATTTGTTGCCCACACTGAAAAAGCAGAATATACCGATGTATTACTTGTGTGGCGCGAAAGACCAAAAATTTAGCCAACTGGCACAACGTAGCGGGTTGGCGTATCGACAAGTTGAAGGCGCAGGACATAACGTTCATCAAGAGCAGCCCCAACAATTTGCGATGCATATTAAGCAAATAATTCAATCTCACTTTGGTGAGAGTAACGAGAACAATGGGAATCACCATGGCTAAAACAGTAGGCATTTCTGAAGAAGAACTTTACGCTCCGGTTCAATGGAAAGATTGCAGCGAGAAATACGAGGATATTCACTACCATAAATCTGAAGATGGTATCGCGAAAATTACCATTGCACGCCCACAAGTGCGTAATGCATTCCGCCCTCAAACAGTAAAAGAGATGATTGATGCGTTGGCAGATGCGCGTTATGACTCTGGTGTTGGCGTGATCATTCTGACAGGTCTAGGTGAAGACGCATTCTGTTCTGGCGGCGACCAGAAGATCCGTGGCGACTACGGCGGCTATAAAGACGAGCAAGGTACACACCACCTAAACGTATTGGACTTCCAACGCGATATTCGAACTTGTCCAAAACCTGTGATCGCATCAGTTGCTGGCTGGGCTGTTGGCGGCGGTCATGTACTGCACATGATGTGTGACCTAACAATTGCAGCGGACAACGCGCAGTTTGGTCAAACGGGCCCTAAAGTGGGTTCATTTGACGGCGGTTGGGGCGCGTCTTACATGGCTCGTATCGTAGGCCAGAAGAAAGCACGCGAAATCTGGTTCCTATGTCGTTTCTATAACGCGCAAGAAGCGTTAGACATGGGCTTGGTCAACACGGTTGTGCCGCTAGAAGAGCTAGAGAAAGAAACCGTTCGTTGGTGTCGTGAAGTTCTTCAGCATAGTCCAATGGCGCTACGTTGCCTGAAAGCAGCATTGAATGCGGACTGTGATGGTCAAGCCGGTCTTCAAGAGCTTGCGGGTAACGCAACGATGATGTTCTACATGACCGATGAAGGACAAGAAGGTCGTAACGCATTCAACGAGAAACGTCGCCCAGACTTCGACAAATTCCCTCGTAACCCATAATTCGTATAAAAAGAGGAGTGTTTTAGCTCCTCTGTTCCATTTTTCCTGAGCGCCTCGCCCTCTGGGAGGCTGGTGGGATTGCTCGCCAGAACGCTCAAATATACGGCATTACATAGGACTCGAATTATGCGTGAAGCGAAAATTTATCGTTATAGCTTGCCCATGGATAGTGGTGTCATCCTGCGAGACAATAAGCTAACTGAACGTGTTGGTTATGTTGTTGCGCTTTCTGAAGGTGACCAAATAGGGCTTGGAGAAGTCGCTCCTCTTCCTGGTTTTAGTTTAGAGAACACCGAAGATGCAGGTATTCAGCTACAGGAACAAGCGGAGCGTTGGGTAGCAGGATTGGATGTGGATTACGCCAACATGTATCCATCGGTCGCGTTTGGTTTATCGATGGCACAGTTAGAGTTGGCTGGTGGCTTACCCCAACAAGGTAAGTATCAAACAGCGCCGCTGTGTACTGGTGACCCAGACGAGCTCATTCCAAAGCTGAACGAAATGGAAGGCGAGAAAGTCGCGAAAGTAAAAGTCGGGCTTTATGAGCCGATTCGCGATGGCATGCTTGTGAACCTTTTTCTTGAATCTATCCCTCAATTAACGCTTCGACTTGATGCAAACCGCGCTTGGACACCAGAAAAAGCGCAGCAGTTTGCTAAATACATTACTCCGTCTCTGCGTCAGCGCATTACCTTTTTGGAAGAGCCGTGCCGCTCTCCTGGCGATAGTCTCTCTTTTGCTATCAATACTGGTATTGCGATTGCTTGGGATGAAACGTTGCAAGATGCGGTTCGTCGAGAGGATTTCCGTCTTGAAGATCTAACTGGTGTGAAAACGATCATCATCAAACCCACACTCATTGGTTCGGTGGATTTTTGTATTACACTGATAGAGAAGGCGAAGTCACTGGGGATGAAAGCGGTTATTAGCTCGAGCATTGAATCCAGTCTCGGTTTAACGCAATTAGCGCGCTTTGCCCAATGGCAGCTGCCTGATGAAGTTCCAGGTTTGGATACGATTGGCCTATTCAAAGCTCAGTTAGAGCAAGGCTGGCCTAAGTGTGAACTTCCCGTTCTTCCTCTGAAAGATCAGGAGATTGTGTGGCATTCTGCATAGACAATGTTGCGAAGGCACCGTGGAAATATTGGGCTCAAACGAGCCCTTTTTCTATTGCGCTCAAGACACCAACAGAAACATTAAACTGGCAACAACTCTCAGTACGTATTGACCAATACGCTCACTATTTGAATGACTTGGGCGTAACGCGGGGAGATGTGCTGACTTTGGTAGGTAAAAACCAAGTCGAAACTCTGCTGTTTTATCTTGCTTCCAAGCAGTTAGGCGCACTTGCCGCGCTGACCATGGTACAACCACTCGATACGTTACAGAGTAAACTTGCGACCCTTTATAAACCTGAACAAACTCGGTTTATCTGGTTTGCTCAGGAGTGCGCTTCGACCTTTTCTGAACATGATATACAAAAACTCAAGGCAACATTGCTTTCACCGCCCTTAGTTTCACAACAAGAGCGTGATGCGGTGATTGAAGATGCCTATCACCATGACAGGCTCGCTTCTGTGGTATTTACCTCTGGCTCGACAGGGGAGCCTAAAGCCGTGGTTCATACACATCGACAACACCTTGCATCCGCAGAAGGCTTGTTGCAAGAGTTCATTTTCACTCAGCAAGATTCTTGGCTATTGTCGCTTCCGCTTTATCACGTCTCTGGATTGGCGATTGTATATCGTTGGCTATATGTCGGAGCGACATTGAAAATCGGTACAGGAAAACTTGTCGAAGATATTCAGGGCGTGTCACACGCCTCTTTGGTTGCAACGCAGCTCAAACGGCTATTGGATGATGATGCTCACTTGTCATTGACGCATGTGCTATTGGGCGGCAGCCACGTTGCTCACGAGTTGGCGTTGCGAGCAACAGGACGAGGGATTGAGGCGTGGTTAGGTTATGGGATGACGGAAGCAGCCTCTACCGTTACCGCAAAGAGAATTGACAGTACCAGTAATGCTGGACACGTATTGAAGCACCGTAAGGTAAAGTTGGTTGACCAACGCATTTTTGTCGGTGGTAAAACATTGGCGGCAGGGTATTTTCATCAAGGTCATGTTACTCCGTTTCTGGATGAGAAAGGCTGGTTCGATAGCAAGGATCTCGGTGAGTGGCAAGGTGACGAGTTAAAGATCATCGGCCGTGCCGACAATCAATTTATCTCTGGTGGTGAGAACATTCATTGTGAAGAGATTGAGGCAGCATTGAACCAAATTGATGGCGTGGTGCAGAGCATAGTGGTTCCAGTCGAAGATGCGGAATTTGGTCATCGCCCTGTTGCTGTGATTCAGACCAATGATTTGCGCAGCAAAGCGGAATATGACCTGCATTTGCAATCCAAATTAGAGAAGTTTAAATGGCCAGTGGAATACCATTTAATGCCACAAGTGCTACTAGAAAGTGGGATCAAAGTTTCTCGGAAGGCAGTGAAGGAGTGGCTATTGCCATCAATTCAGCATTAGTCAATTTTGCTATGTATTAGTCAGAAAGGGAATTTCGTATCCTTATAACTCTGAATCATAATTATGCTTCTTCGAAGAGAGAAAAGGCATAAGGTTCAGGATGGTAAAGCTAGTATTAATTGCGGCGGTAGCACTACAAATTGGTATTGCAATAAGCAGTGAAGGGCTCGCCCGCTCTCTTGCAGAGCTGACGGCCTTTTTGATCGCTATCGCATTGGTTGTTACATACAAAAACAGCAAACTTGAGCCGTCGTCATCTCAACACGATGAGAAGACCACTAATATCTAAACAATAACCAACTTAGAGAAGTGGTTGAAATTAACACCCACAGAGTTACACCAAACAACAGTGGCTTAGCTCCAGCAGACCTCAGCTTCGAAATTGAAATGCTGCAACCAATCAGGAACAGGCACACCATCAAAGCTTGTTTCGCTCCAACGAAAATACCGTGATAGACCATTTCAAATTGAGGGAAGAAGTCGCTAAACGCGATGGCTGCGCAGTACCAAAAAATGAAATAAGGAATAACTAACTTTTTCGTTCCATTCTCTTTCTGGTCTCTCGAAAAGATCACGGCACTGATCAGTGCGACAGGAATGATCCACAAAGCTCGTGCGAGTTTTAACGTTGTTGCTGTAGTTAGTGCTTCTTCACCGTAGGCTGAGGCTGCCCCAACAACAGAAGAAGTGTCATGAATAGCAATCGCGGCCCATGTACCAAATGTGTGTTGATCTAGCCCTAAAGCATGCCCAACCACAGGAAACACGAATAGTGCGATGGAGTTTAGGACGAATACCGTTGCCAGTGCTAATCCAATCTGTTCGTCTTTTGCTTTAATCGCTGGTGCCACCGCGGCAATTGCACTACCACCACAAATTGCTGTACCTGACGAGATTAAGTATGCGGTTACTCGCTCCAACTTAATTATTCTGGCAATGATAGTGCCTATGATCAGTGTGCCCGCAATCGTGGCAATAATCAGACCGATACCATCCGATGTAACGGAGAGTGCTTGCTCAAAGTTGATGCCAAAGCCTAAACCAATAATCGAGTAGGACAACAGCTTTTTAGTAAAAGAAGCAATGGGCAGTTCTGAAGGCACAAAACCAAAACTTGCGAGTAGAAAACCAATAACTAGGGCAATAGGAGAGGAGACAAAAGGGGTTAAGCAAAAGAGTAACGCCAATCCAAACAAGAGGTAGTTTCTATTCAAGGTTTTTATTCGCTGTTGTGAATGAAAGCGCGAGTATATCGCACTGAGTGTGGTCAGTTTGTCTTAATGATTTGAACACATGTTCAGTTATTCTAAACATGTGTTCAAATGTATTTTTATCGCCAGTCGCCTCTAAGTTGATGCACTCTATCGAACATCGTTTTTGCCGTTGCTTCATTTGGTGGAACCGGCTGTCCGGCTTCAATTTCTAGCTTTGACCAAAATCGAGTCGGTAAGCCACAACATGCGCGGCCTTTCGCGCGGCTGAAATAGCTTCCCCATAAGCCTTTGAGTGCCACGGGTATGACAGGTACTGGGCTGCGACGCAGAATAATATCAATGCCACGCATGAATTCATTCATTTCACCGTCTGAGGTTAATTTCCCCTCTGGGAAAATACAGACGATATGTCCTTCGCTTAATGCGGTTTCTACATCATTAAATGCACGCCTGATGGAGTTTCTGTTACTCGCTGAAATCGGAATTACCCCAGTTCTGCGTAAAAAGCGTCTTAGTGGAGGTAGGTTGGCGTAATCTTCCTCCATCACAAAACGAATCAACCTTGGGCATACTGCGCTAAGTAGCAAGGCGTCCATATAGCTCACGTGATTACATACGATCAACGCACCGCCTTGTTCTGGCAAGTTATGTAGGTTTTTATGTTTCACTCGATAAATAGTGTGAGTTAGCATCCAAACCACAAAACGGACAACGAATATCGGTATTTGCAAAAAAATGTAAGCGGCGACCAAGAAATTCAAAATGGCTAACAATGCAAACAATTGAGGAATTGTCATCTTGATTACACTTAGGCACACAATACCTAAGACAGCACTGCCGACCATAAACAGAGAGTTAAAGATATTGAGCCCTGCGATGACTTGCGCGCGCTCGGTTTCCTTTGCTCTATGTTGCATTAATGCGTAAAGCGGCACGATAAATAACCCACCCGAAGCACCAATCATCAATAGGTAGAAAAATAATGGCCAAAAAGGCTCATATCTAAAGAAGTCTACAAAGTTATGGAAGATAGGTAGGTCACTTGGAATGGAGGTTGCCATCAAGTACCCAAATACCGTAATGCCAAGTGCGCCAATAGGCACAATACCGACTTCGATACGATGATTTGAGATCCAATTGCAAAGTAGCGACCCTAGCGCGATACCAATGGAAAACAGAGCAAGCAAGAAAGACACCGCACTCTCGGTGCCATTTAAGTAAATCTTGGTGAAATTCGGGAACTGGGTTAGATAGGCGGCGCCTAAAAACCAGAACCAGCTTATCGCCATAATACATTGAAAAACAACACGATCTGATTTTGCGATGGATAGCGTGTGTTTAGTTTGTTTGTACGGTTGCCAACGAAAAGAAAGATTAGGTGCGCTGGCGGCTGCAAAGGGTATTGATCGGCTCGACAAATATCCCAACAATGCAAAGAGTACGACACAAAATGCGGCAAGGTATTTTGCGTTGTCTGCTGAGGCGATAATTCCAGCACCTAGGGTACCAATAAGGATGGCGATAAAGGTACCAGCTTCAACAAGGGCGTTGCCTGGCACTAACTCTTTCGCGTTTAATTTTTGGGGCAAAAGGGCATATTTAACCGGTCCAAAGAATGCTGACTGTGTGCCCATTAAGAACAGTAGCAGCAAAAGCACACCATAACTTTCGGTTATAAAACCAATGGCGCCCAAAAGCATGATGGCGATTTCAAACAGCTTTACCTTGCGAATAAACCATGATTTTTCATATTTATCGGCTAATACGCCAGCTGAAGCGGAGAATAGAAAGAACGGTAGAATGAACAAGCCAGCCGCTAAATTGATGAACAAGTTGCTCGAAATAGGTAGTGCGCTGGATCCCGCGAAGGCGACAAACAGCAGCAAAACGTTTTTAAAAATATTGTCGTTGAAAGCGCCAAAAAACTGAGTGATGAAATAGGGTAGGAACTTTCTTTGCGTAAGTAAGGACGGCTGTCTGTCGGACGACATGGATAATCCTTTGTTACCAGTTTGTGAGGTAGTTAGAAAGCAGGTTACTGATTAATTCTTTACCATCAATGGGTTCACTAGAGAAAAATTTATCATCAACACTGAGTAAAGTAATGCCGTGTACGCCAGACCAAAGCACTCGACTCGCTTGAATCACTTCGGACTCGGTACGATGTGGTGCGATTTGAGCCAATAGTGACTCCAGCATTCCTGTCATCCCGTCGATACGTTTGGCATGCCATTCTGGAAGCTCTGCACCATTCATGTTGTGCTCGAAGACTAACTGCCAACGGTAAGGGTGCTTTTGAGCGAAATCGTGGTAGCAATAAGCCAGTTCAAATAGAGCTTGATGAGCGTCTTTACTACTATTGGTCGCCTTCAATGCTTCTTGGGAGAGTTCGTCTAAAGTTTGCGCGACTACGTGTAAAAGTAACAGGTTATAGTTGCCAAAAATGTTGACTAATGTGCTTGGCACGTAACCAATCATGTTAGCTATTTTACGAAGACTGAGTTCGTGGTAAGAATTCTCATCTAAAAAGTTTTTGACTGTTGTTAAAGTCAAATTCACTAACTCTTCTCTGGTGTGATCGTTTCTGCGCGCCATACTCTCAAACTGCTTTATTGAACATCGTTCAATATGATAGTCAGCTACCTATTAACCGTCAACAAGGCAATATACTCAAGTGACGTCAAGGTCCAGGATTCTGAGCTGTGTCACTGATTCTAATTCAAGTAAAACATCCCCGAGTAGTAGCGAGTTCATTCCCAGCATTTCTAAACGAACCAAGTATCTCGAAGTTAACCGAGAGCAGTCTGTATCTTTGGCAATATTCTGATACATGTCAGCTTCTGTAAGCTGTTTTCATCAACAGGCATACAGAGTATGATGACGTAACAATCATCTTTGGCGTGCTACTGTTTGAAACAATCGTTGTTTCGTCTGATAGAGCACAATCTTAGATAGCTAACTTTAAGGATAACGATGAAACGTTTATTTTCTATTGTTGCTCTGTTGATGTTTACCGTTGCTGTAACGCCTATCGCGGAAGCGAAGAAGTTTGGTGGCAGTAAGTCTTTCGGTAAGAGCTACAAAACAGCGCCAGCACCAAAACAACAGCAACAAAACACCAATACGGTCGGCAAAGATCAGACGGCAAAGTCTTCAAGTAAAAAAGGCTTAATGGGTGGTCTGCTAGGCGGACTTCTTGCTGGTGGTCTACTTGCTGCATTCTTTGGCGGTGCTTTTGAAGGTATCCAGTTTATGGATATCTTAATTATTGGTTTGATTGCCTTTGTCATCTTTAAATTAATGCGCGGTATGCTAGGTGCGAAGCAGGGCAGTATGAACCAGCATCGCCAGCAACCTGCATTTGGTGGTAACGCATCTAAGTTTGAGCAACCAAACATGCAAAACTTTGAGCAACAGCCAAACACAAATAATGGTGGCTTTGGTGGTTTCGGCGCTCAAACGGACGTACCACATAACTACCCACCGGGCTTTGACCAAGCAGCGTTCATTAACGGCTCTCGTGAACACTACCGAATCCTGCAAGGAGCGTGGAATCACAATCAACTGGAAACCATTGAAGAATATGTTTCTCCAAGCTTGTTTGAAGATCTGAAAGCAGAGCGCGCGAAGCTCGACGGTGAGCAGCATACTGATGTAATGTACGTTGATGCAGAGATCGTCCGTGCCGATTACGATGCAAATAAAGCACAGCTTAGCCTGCAGTTTAGCGGTCGTTACCGTGACACAGTAGAAGGTGTTGAAGAAGAAATCGAAGATATCTGGCACCTAGAGCGTGACCTGACTGTGCCTAATGCACCATGGTTAATCGTTGGTATTCAAGGCTAGTCACCTTTAAACCAATTTAGTCACTAATAAAAATCCCGCACCCCCTGCGGGATTTTTTGTATCTGTCGTTTGTATTTACGAAAGGTGTTTTTATAAAACCTGCCAGATGGAGACTTCATCATGGCTCGCGCTTAACTCTGCCGAATATCTTTTTGCTAGTCAGTCCTCAAGTGTTTTACTGAATGTTTTTAGCATTCACATTATGGTCATTGCGATAAAACAAGGACAAAGTGCTAGTTCATTGTTTGTATTACAACGACCAGATCCGAACTTTGGCCATAGGAGATTCGCTTCGGCCCAGTTGTTAAAGTAGGGTCCAACAGAGGGAGAACCGCGAAGAAGTTGGGTTAAATAAGGAAGGTCTTGTTACTTTATCAAGAATCCGAAACGAAAAAAGCCAGCTCAATGAGCTGGCTTTTTCAATATGGTGGAGGGGGACGGATTCGAACCATCGAAGGCAGTGCCGGCAGATTTACAGTCTGCTCCCTTTGGCCACTCGGGAACCCCTCCAGGGTGTTTTATACTTAAAAGATAGTTTCCCAACCTAGCTTCCAAGTTGTTCTTATGTTTAAAGGAAAAACACAAGAAAGAATATGGTGGAGGGGGACGGATTCGAACCATCGAAGGCAGTGCCGGCAGATTTACAGTCTGCTCCCTTTGGCCACTCGGGAACCCCTCCAGGGTGTTTTATACTTAAAAGATAGTTTCCCAACCTAGCTTCCAAGTTGTTCTTATGTTTAAAGGAAAAACACAAGAAAGAATATGGTGGAGGGGGACGGATTCGAACCATCGAAGGCAGTGCCGGCAGATTTACAGTCTGCTCCCTTTGGCCACTCGGGAACCCCTCCAGGGTGTTTTATACTTAAAAGATAGTTTCCCAACCTAGCTTCCAAGTTGTTCTTATGTTTAAAGGAAAAACACAAGAAAGAATATGGTGGAGGGGGACGGATTCGAACCATCGAAGGCAGTGCCGGCAGATTTACAGTCTGCTCCCTTTGGCCACTCGGGAACCCCTCCAGGGTGTTTTATACTTAAAAGATAGTTTCCCAACCTAACTTCCAAGTTGTTCTTATGTTTAAAGGAAAAACACAAGAGAGAATATGGTGGAGGGGGACGGATTCGAACCATCGAAGGCAGTGCCGGCAGATTTACAGTCTGCTCCCTTTGGCCACTCGGGAACCCCTCCAGGATGTTTTATACTTAAAAGATAGTTTCCCAACCTAGCTTCCAAGTTGTTCTTATGTTTAAAGGAAAAACACAAGAAAGAATATGGTGGAGGGGGACGGATTCGAACCATCGAAGGCAGTGCCGGCAGATTTACAGTCTGCTCCCTTTGGCCACTCGGGAACCCCTCCAGAGGATTTTTATACTTAGCAAGATGTTTTCCCAACTCATCTCCCAAGTGCGGAGCGAATCATAGCAAACTCGCTCAGGCTGTAAAGCGTTTTTCTTGCGTTTTTACGTTGAATGCTGTCTTTTTGGGCAAAGATGGTAGAAAGTCAGCGTTTTGTGTGTCCTTTGAACAGAAGAGAAACGCTCTTTTTACTTGAATTTACACTACTTGACGTTAAACCACGTATCTACTGATAAAATGTAAGCAGTTTAATGACATAAGTTTATTCGTTTAGAAGTCAATATCATGAGCATGAAAGCCACGTTATCGTTATCTGTTTTAACGCTTTCTATATTAATGAGTTCTCCATCAGCTTTCGCAGCTATGCGAGGCTCAGCAGTTACCGTCGTAACTGAACAAGTAGAAACGCACGAGATCAATCAATCCTTATCGCTTATCGGTAAATTAGAAGCGGCGGAGTCTGTGGTTGTTGCATCGGAAGTCGCCGGCAAAGTGAATCAAATCGCTGTTAAAGCGAATCAAAATGTCCAACAAGGTCAGCTGTTAATCAAGTTGGATGATGATAAGGCTCAAGCCGCTTTGATTGAGGCAAAGGCGTACCTTAAAGATGAACAACGTAAGCTAAAAGAGTTTCAACGTTTGGTTAAGCGAAATGCTATCACCCAAACTGAGATCGACGCACAAAAAGCAAGTGTTGAAATCGCACAAGCAAGGCTGGACGCCGCTCAAGCAAATTTGGCCGATCTTCATATTACGGCTCCATTCTCTGGCACTGTTGGTTTCATTGACTTTAGTCGCGGTAAAATGGTTAGCGCGGGTACAGAGCTGTTGACCTTGGATGACCTTTCCGTCATGGAGCTGGATTTACAAGTACCGGAGCGCTATTTATCGATGCTCTCTATTGGTATGGAAGTCATTGCCAAAACCAGTGCATGGGGTGAACAGACGTTTACTGGTCAAGTCACAGGCATTGATACGCGGATTAGCTCAGAAACGCTGAACCTGCGTGTACGTATTGAGTTTGAGAACCCTGAAAACCTCTTAAAGCCGGGCATGTTAATGAATGCATCATTGGCCTTCCCTGCGATTGAAGCGCCAATTATCCCGGTTCAAGCACTAGAATACTCTGGCACCAAGCGTTACGTATACGTCATCGATGGCAACAATAAAGCGACTCGACAAGAAGTCATTCTCGGTGCTCGTGTCGATAACGAAGTCGTTATTGAGTCAGGCGTTGAAGTTGGCGACAAAATTGTTGTACAGGGCATCGTTAATATGCGAGATGGTGTTGAAGTTAAGGAAATTGTCGCACCAGGAAAGGCAGAAACAGCTAACGCAACTGGTAATCAAGGTGTTCAAAGCACGCAAGACGAAGCGGCTAAGGAAGCAAACTAATGTTACTTTCTGACGTTTCTGTAAAACGCCCAGTCGCAGCGTTGGTATTGAGTATGCTGCTGTGTGTATTTGGTTTTGTATCCTTTACGAAACTAGCGGTGCGAGAAATGCCGGACATTGAAAGTCCGGTCGTTTCCATTAGTACGCGTTATGAGGGCGCTTCCGCGACGATCATCGAGAGTCAAATTACTTCTGTATTAGAAGATCAGCTTTCAGGCATCAGCGGAATAGATGAGATCAGTTCGACGACGCGAAACAGCAGTTCGCGTATCACGATCACTTTTGAGCTAGGTTACGATCTCAATACGGGTGTTAGTGATGTTCGCGACGCGGTGGCTCGCGCTCAACGTTCGCTACCTGATGAAGCGGACGATCCAATTGTCTACAAGAATAACGGTTCAGGTCAGGCCTCCCTCTATATTAACCTCAGCTCTGCAGAGATGGACCGCACTCAATTGACGGATTATGCAGAACGTGTACTGATGGATCGCTTTAGCTTGATCTCTGGGGTGAGCTCCATTGATCTCTCTGGTGGTTTGTACAAAGTGATGTACGTGAAGCTTAAGCCAGAGCTGATGGCGGGGCGCTCAGTCACGGCTTCGGACATTACATCGGCACTGCGAAGTGAAAACTTAGAAAGTCCGGGTGGTGAAGTTCGTAATGATTCGACAGTCATGTCGGTACGGACAGCGCGTAGCTATAACACGCCGGAAGATTTTCAGTACCTCGTGATTAAAAGGGCAAGCGACAACACGCCTATCTATTTGAAAGATGTCGCTGATGTTTTTATCGGTGCAGAGAACGAAAACTCGACCTTTAAAAGCGATGGCGTCGTCAATGTTAGTTTGGGGGTTGTTCCTCAGTCTGATGCGAACCCGTTAGAAGTAGCAAAATTAGTTCGAGCTGAAGTTGATAACATCCAGAAGTTCTTGCCGGAAGGAACGCGGCTTGCTATCGACTACGATGCGACGGTGTTTATCGAGCGCTCGATAGAAGAGGTGTATAGCACGCTATTTATTACGGGCGGTTTGGTTATTTTGGTGTTGTACATCTTCATTGGTCAAGCTCGTGCAACCTTGATTCCTGCGGTTACGGTTCCGGTATCGCTGATTTCTTCGTTCATTGCCGCTTATTACTTTGGCTTTTCTATCAACTTAATCACCTTGATGGCGCTGATCCTGTCTATCGGCTTGGTAGTGGATGACGCGATTGTGGTTGTTGAAAACATCTTCCACCATATCGAACGTGGTGAATCGCCTTTGCTTGCGGCCTATAAAGGTACGCGGGAAGTAGGCTTTGCCGTTATCGCGACAACGCTAGTGCTGGTGATGGTATTCCTGCCGATTTCTTTTATGGATGGCATGGTAGGTCTGCTATTTACTGAGTTTTCTGTCTTGTTGGCGATGTCAGTAATTTTCTCGTCTTTGATCGCCCTAACATTAACTCCTGTATTGGGTAGTCAGATTTTGAAGGCGAATGTAAAACCAAATCGATTTAATCAAGTGGTCGATCGCCTATTTAGTAAACTTGAGAGTGGTTACCGCTCATTATTGAAAGGCGCATTGAAAATGCGTTGGGCTGCACCGCTGGTGATTTTGGCGTGTTTGGGCGGCAGTTACTTCTTGATGAACCAAGTGCCAGCCCAGTTGACCCCTCAAGAAGATCGCGGGGTGATGTTTGCGTTTGTACGCGGGGCTGATGCTACGTCATACAATCGTATGTCAGCCAATATGGACATTGTTGAAGACCGATTGATGCCATTACTTGGGCAAGGGTATCTGAAGTCGTTTAGTATTCAAACGCCTGCATTTGGTGGACAGGCAGGCGATCAAACCGGCTTTGTTATCATGATTCTAGAAGACTGGAACGAGCGAGATGTAACAGCTCAGGAAGCGCTTAACAAAGTGCGTGGTGCACTAGCTGGCATACCTGATGTTCGAGTGTTCCCATTCATGCCTGGTTTCCAAGGTGGTTCGAGTGAGCCTGTTCAGTTTGTGTTAGGTGGCTCTGATTACGATGAACTTCTCGTCTGGGCTGAAATGTTGAAAAACAAAGCAGAAGAATCGCCAATGATGGAAGGTGCTGAGATCGATTACTCAGAGAAAACGCCAGAGCTATTGGTTACGGTCGACAGACAGCGTGCCGCAGAACTAGGGGTCAGTGTCAAAGACATTTCTGATACGCTAGAAATCATGCTTGGTGGTAAAAGTGAAACGACTTATGTTGAGCGTGGCGAAGAGTATGATGTGTATCTTCGTGGTGATGAAAACAGCTTTAATAATGCAGCGGATTTAAGCCAGATTTATCTGCGAACTAATAGTGGGCAGTTAGTGACGTTAGACGCGGTCACTAAAATTGAAGAAGTGGCAGCTTCTATTCGTCTATCTCACTACAACAAACAGAAATCCATCACTATTACGGCTAATCTGTCAGAAGGCTACACATTAGGAGACGCGCTGAATTACCTTGATCAACAAGCGATAGACAACTTACCAGGTGACATCTCGGTGAGTTATTCTGGCGAGTCAAAAGACTTTAAAGAGAACCAAGCGAGTGTTGCTGTCGTATTTGCGTTGGCATTGCTTGTGGCGTATCTCGTGTTGGCGGCTCAGTTTGAAAGCTTCGTGAACCCGTTAGTGGTGATGTTTACGGTGCCGATGGGCGTATTTGGTGGCTTCCTTGGCTTGGTTGTGATGGGGCAAGGCATGAACATTTACAGCCAGATCGGCATGATCATGTTGATCGGCATGGTGACGAAAAACGGCATTTTGATTGTTGAGTTTGCCAACCAGTTGCGAGACCGTGGTGTTGAATTCGAAAAAGCGGTTATTGATGCAGCTGCGCGACGTCTGCGCCCGATCTTGATGACAGCATTTACCACGCTTGCTGGTGCCATCCCGCTGATCGTTTCGACAGGGGCAGGTTATGAGAGTCGTATTGCTGTGGGTACCGTGATCTTTTTCGGGATGGGATTTGCAACATTGGTGACCTTATTTGTCATCCCGGCTATGTACCGATTGATTTCGGCGAAAACACAGGCGCCAGGTCATGTAGAAGCAGAATTGAACAAAGCACTCAGCCACGATACAAAAGGCCGTATTGCTCATCCTTAGCCGCTGTACGTAAAGCTTTGATTGAAAACACCGAACAAAAGTTGTTCGGTGTTTTTTTATATTGAGAGTGATTACTTATAGATCTAATGATTATTTTTGTTTACTATTTCGCCACTTCTTCGAGGAGCACAGGACTCGCTCATCGTATTGACTGAATGTCGGGTCTTGTTAGGTGTCATGCCGGGAAAGCAGCATATACCTATTATTTGAGGTGTTCTCTTGAAAAAAGTACGTGGTAGTTACATGGTAGAAATGGTTTTAGTTGCGGGTGTTATGGCGTTGTTAGCGACCACTGCACTTCCGACGTTAACGAATGCACTAAAAGATCGTCAAGATGGCATTTTACACTCTCTCGATGCCGGGCAACCAAGTAGCCATGTGAATCAAGAGACAACAGAAAAGTTCTCCGCTCAGTAACTGATGACACACCGTAGATTGTAAAACAAGCCGAGGTAAAAACCTCGGCTTGTTTGTATTTCAATTCTGGTAACTTGGTGCTATCTAATGTTAGAAGCGTTTCCCTAAGCTAACTTGCACACCTTCGTAGCTGTCGTAAAAATCTTCAAAGCCCATATCTGCGACATTATAGATGTACTCTGCGCGCAACCAGATGTCTTTGCTCATATCCCAATGGACACCAGCACCGATATTGAATAGTGCTCCTGAATCATCGGTGACTTTTTGTTGGTTTGGAACGTACATTTCTGCCTGAGTCCCCAACGCGGTCACGCGGCCGAACAAAGAAAGTGGTGTATCGCCAAGGTTATCACTGGTCAATACTGCTGACATACCCGCTTGGTAATAGTGCAAATCCAAATCTGTTTTCAGTGTGTCGTTTTTAAGTTCGTTTTGGGAGTAGCGAAGCACACCTTCAAACGCAAGGTATTGATTGACATGATAGCCCCAACCAACAGTGATATGTGGTGTGGACCACTCATTGTCTCTGTCTGAGCCAAAATAGGGTGTATCAAAACCGACGTTACCAGTACCCAGATAAAAATAAGATTGATGAGTTTGTTCTTGAGCAGCAAAAGTCGGCACACTGATGGTCAAGGCAGACAATAATAGAATGGCGTTTTTCATAACTTGACGATAACCTTTGTAAAAGACCGTTGTAATGAGTTGTGTTAATATTAATTTAATCAATAAGATAGATGGCGTTTATCATATCAGCTTTAACGCAAAGGTAGTCATTTAGACTGGGAATTGTTGCGCTAAAGCAGACTTCCTAGGCTGGAGAACTTACTATTCGGTATGGTGATTAACGTCAATCAAATAAGAGAGAAGGAAAGGAAAGTGGCTGAATTCAAATATAAAAATCTGACTCAAGAAGAACAAGATAAGTTAGACGCGGCGACATTTCGTCGTTTATTGGCGCATTTAGACGCGAATAAAGACGTGCAGAACATCGACCTCATGATCCTTGCGGGCTTCTGTCGCAACTGTTTTAGCAAATGGTACAAAGCTGAAGCGGAAAATCTCGGTGTGGATTTAGATATTGATGACGCTCGCGAACGTGTTTACGGCATGACTTACGGTGAATGGAAACAAAATCATCAGCCAGCGGCAACGCCAGAACAACTGGCGGCGTTTGAAGCGCGTCAGAAAAAGTAATACTCATTTCCAAAAAAACAGCCCGCACATCAGCGGGCTGTTTTTTTACATTCGAATTTGCATATTAAGCGGTAATTGGATCGCAACATGCCGGTTCGACACAGCCTTTCGCTTGAATGACTTCAAGTTGCGCGAGGTAAGGTTGAATATCACCGATGTTCTCTTTTACCCATGTTAAGTCGTAATAAGTATCTAAGTAACGCTCACCAGAGTCACATAAAAGTGTCACGATAGAGCCTGTTTCACCGCGTTGTTTCATTTCGCAGGCCAGTTGAAGCACACCGTAGAGGTTCGTCCCCGTTGATGCACCGACTTTACGCCCAATGAGTTGAGAAACCCAATGTGCAGTTGCCACACTGGCAGCGTCTGGAATTTTGCGCATCTCGTCAATAACACCTGCAATAAAGCTTGGCTCGACACGTGGTCGACCGATGCCTTCAATTTTGCTGCCGGTCTCACCTTTTAATGAGTGATTACCTGACTGAAAAGCGTCGTAAAACACCGAGTTTTCAGGGTCTACGACACAAAGTTTGGTGTCGTATTTTTGGTAACGAATAAAACGGCCAATGGTTGCAGACGTACCACCAGTTCCTGGGCTCATTACTACCCAATTAGGAATTGGGTGATCTTCTAGTTCCATTTGGCTAAAGATAGAGTTCGCAATGTTGTTGTTGCCGCGCCAGTCAGTCGCACGTTCAGCATAAGTAAACTGATCCATGTAGTGACCATTTAACTCTTGAGCCAAGCGTCGAGACTCGTCATAAATCTGATCTGAGCGCTCTACAAGATGCGCTTTACCACCGTAAAACTCAATTTGTTCAATCTTTTTACGTGCGGTGGTTTTCGGCATAACAGCAATGAACGGTAAGCCAAGCAAGCGAGCAAAATACGCTTCTGAAACGGCAGTGCTGCCTGAGGACGCTTCAATCACTGTGGTTTCAGGACCAATCCATCCGTTACAAATCGCATAAAGAAACAACGAGCGTGCCAATCGGTGTTTCAGAGAGCCTGTTGGATGCGTGCTCTCATCTTTTAGGTAGATATCGATACCATCAAGAGAAGGCAGTTCAAGTTTAAATAAATGAGTATCAGCAGAACGTTGAAAGTCTGCTTCAATTTTACGCACTGCATTGTTGATCCAGTTGTGGTCAGTACACATGGCGTCTCTCCTTGGAAATCGATAGATAAGCATTAGATGGGAATAATTTACCTATAATACGAGAGAAAAACTTTGCTATAGTTGCCGGTAATGACTATTTTGATAGAAAAGTTTTCTACACTTCGTGGGTTTTATAGGATGAGTTTGGATCGGGTCGATAAACAGCTGCTTGCGTTGTTACAAACCGACAGCACCTTGTCATTAAATGAGTTAGCAGAGCAGGTAAATCTGACAACGACGCCATGTTGGAAGCGTTTGAAAAGGTTGGAAGAAGAAGGCTACATCGAAAAGCGCGTGGCGTTACTGAGTGCAGAAAAACTCGACCTGTCTTTTATCGCTTTTGTTCAGCTAAAAACCATCGATCACTCCGAAGATTGGTATCACCATTTTGTCACAACAGTGAGTGATTTCCCCGAGGTAATGGAGTTTTATCGTATGGCCGGCGAGTATGACTACATGATGAAAGTGCTGGTGAAAGATATGAAGTGTTTTGACGAGTTTTATAAGCGCTTAGTTAATAGTGTAAAGGGATTGTCTAATGTGACTTCAACATTTGCTATGGAATCCATTAAATATACGACTGAGTTACCACTTCTCAACTAAATAGCTTTATACGAATTTTATTTAATGGTTACTCTACCTGTTAGCATTTTAAGTGTTAACAGGTAGCAGGGTTATTCTAACTAGGTTACTTTTTACTGGATTGGAATAAATATAAACGATATTTATTCTCTCTTCTATTCCCGCATTAACTGTTTGTTTTTTATCCTTTATTAAGTGCTCATACAGCAAAACGCATGAAAAAATAACGCAATTTTTTCTCTTTATTTTTCGTGTTTTATTTTTGTTGAATATTCATTCTTACTAAATTAATTAATTGGTTTAATTTAAACGTTTGCTTTGTGTTGTTTTGTGTATTTTAGGCACCACTTCTGAACATTTATTTTTATGCGTAATACAGTAGCAAATACTTAAGTAATAAAGTACTCAAAAATGGACATGGTGATTAATAAAACATCGTATTATTATCGCCAGCACTTATTTGTGACAAAGTGTTTCTAAAAATGAACAGAAAATATTATTTGCTTTTTCTCGCGGCGTTACTCGCTGGTTGTGGTGGTGGAGGTGACTCTAAAACGAACAATACAAAGACACCAACTACGATAACAAAGCAGAGTCGTCCACAGTTAAAAGCTGAAGACACGGTATTGAAGTTTGAGGGCGTGGGAACCGTTACAGAGGCAAAATTGAGCAATGTACATGGTTCGGTGTCTTATCAAGTCATTGACTCTAATCCGCTAAATGTTGTGAAAATTAATGACTCTGGAATGCTACAAATTTTGCGTCCAGGAACGGCAACAATTCTGGCTACGGATAACAGTTCTGCTTATGAATCCTCTGAAGCACGATTTTCTATCACTGTGGAACGAGGTATTAACACAGACCTTTCGGTTAGTGATCTAAACTTCAATGCAATCGAATCTGAAGGGAAAGCGCTGACCGTTCGTGGCCAAAAAGGTGAATTGAGTTATGAAGTAGAAAGTGGTCATAACTTGATTCGGGTTGATCAGAACGGTTCGGTATATTCATTAGGCTCAATTGGTCAGGCGTCGGTACTGATTACTGACTCAGGTAACGAGCTCTATCTGCCGAAGCAAGTTCGCGCGACGGTGAAGCTTCATGGAGTAGCATCCGGGCAACTTCAATTCGCCTTGCTGGAAGACGAATATAGAGAAGGGCTGACGTTAGAACCTGCACGTTTAGATAAAGCTCAAACGCAAAGCATCACATACAAAATCATTCGCAGCGAACCAGACAACAAAGTTGCCGAGTTACTCAACCCGGAGTCAGGTGTGCTCCTTGTTCATAATGTTGGGCAGTTAACCGTTGAAGCAACAGCAACTTACAGCGATGCCTTTTTAGATAAGCAGCAAACGGCGCAATTTGTTGTGGATGTAAAACAAGGTCAACGCGAAGCAATCAGCGTAGCGGATGTTGTGAAAACTTATGAGGAAGGTGGCCGAATTTTCCCTAAGGTGACGAATGCTCGCGGCGACTATTCACTGCGAATTATTAGCGGCACAGATGTTATCGCTAAATCTATGAGCAGTGAAGCACTGCTGATCAAAGGTGTAGGTACGGCTGAAGTTGAAATCTACGAGCATGAAATGCGTAATTATCCTGCAAGTAAAGCTCGCTTCAATGTTGAAGTTAATCGCGCGCCTCATCCAGTGATGAACGACATTGAAATGTCGCTTATTTATCAGCCTAGCCTCTCAATTCCTTTGGCATTTTCAGGACAAAAAGGCAACGTAAGCCTAGTCGGTAGTTTACCGGACGGTTTAAGAATGACCGATGGCAAGTTAGAAGTAGAGACGGCTGGTGAATATCGTCTTAAGTTTGAAGATGATGGTGGGGATTTATATCAACCAATTCAGTTTAATGTAGTCATCAAAGTAGCGAAAGCTGCGGGACAAGCCATGGTGACACAAGATTATGAAATGGTGTATAGCAAAGACTATAGCTTTGATCTTCGTCGTGACTTTGGTTTAAGTACAAGTAACGATCATGTAGAACTCGTTGATAACACTGCTACAGATGTTATAGAGGTTACTGCGGATGGACGTGCCTATGTTTACAAAGCGGGTAAAGCGACGTTAACAGTTCGCAGACAGGAGAGCGCGAATTATACTGCGGGTCCAGATCAGAAAGTGTACGTTAATATTCTTAGTGCGCCGAGTCGGATTGATGTGCAATCCGATGTGGAAGAGACTTGGAAAACCAGCCAGCCTTATGTTCAAAAACCGACCATCTCTGGTACGGTTGGCGAAGTTTCGTATCGATTTGCAGAAAATGCAGCAACGGATGTGGTTTCCCTAGACAGCAAAACGGGCGAGATGCGCATCCTCAATGCTGGCAGCACAAGAGTTGTTGTATCGGATGCAGGGGACGATAAATTTACTCCGGGTGAAAGCAGTTTCTCTGTCACGATCAAACAGGGCACAAACCCTGTATCGATTGCTTATCCAACGGTAGACTTTTCAGCGGGTACTATTATCTCACCAGTGATGAGTGGAGGAGAGGCGAAAGCCAGTTATCGTCTTATTAACCAAAAAGATCCTGTGGTTGAGTTAGTCTCTTCTGAAACGGGGCGTTTGAAGATTTTGCACGCAGGCGAGTACCAATTAGAAGTGACGCTAACTGCACGTAACTATACAACTAAAACCGTATTGGTTAACGGCACCATTAATAAAGCGGATCATCCCGGTCTTACCACGAAACTTCAAACCGTTGAGTTTACGCCTTTCAAGGCAATTGACTTAGATTTCGGTAGAACGGTCGGTACTCGCACTTACTCATTTGGTGATACTGTGAGTAAAGATCTTGCCACGTTAGACAATGCGAATGCTGAGTTGACGCTAACCAATTACTCTCAATACCATTCTATTGCTCTAGATATCTCTGAGAGTGAATCGCGAGATTACAAAGCGTTACCAAGAACAAAAGTCACGGTTAGTGTCGATTTGGCAGAGTCGGGTGTTGCAGATAAATACACACAACTTAATAGCGAACAAACCGTCATTGTGAGCACGCTTAGTGCCCCACAGTTTGCCAATTTAGAAGAGAGTGAATTTGGTATCTTGGGTTCGCGTTCGGTACGTGAACCGACGGATGACGAGCTGCAAAAACACGGTAAAGGTAAGGTTGTGCTATTTATGTTTAAGCCAGTTGGTAGCGATGACCGAAGACAAGAAAAGGCAGCGTGGGTGCATGTTGCTCGATTCGATGGATGTACATCAGAGCTATTTGCTGATGACCTTAAGCCATTTAATGCAATTGGTTATGATGATCCAGGGTATTGCACCAGCGGTAGCACTATCCGTATGACTCGGTTCTTAGTGATTGATGATTCTAATTTGGAAGACATAGAGTATGAGTTGGCAGCACCAGTCATTACTTACCGTCGTGGGGTGCGTGAATTTTTAGCAACGGATAAAGGTGGATTCTACGCTGACCCAAATGTCGTTTACGGGAAAAGCGAATACGGTTACCCGAAATCACTTTACGAATGGTCGGTCATTACTATGAAGTATCAACCAAATTAATTATCGTTTGATACCCACAAAAAAGGAGTGCTGAGCACTCCTTTTGTCGTTTAGGGTTTAGCGGTTACTTGGTATAGCGCATTACACCTTCTTGCACTGCGGTTGCCACTAAATGACCTTGCTGGTTATAGATTTCGCCACGCACTAACCCGCGAGTATTACTCGCCGTTGGGCTTTCTATCGCGTACAACAACCATTCATCCATTTTGAACGGACGGTGGAACCAGATTGAATGGTCAATGGTGGCAACTTGGAAGTTTGGCGTCATTAATGACACTTCATGTGGGTGCATTGCTGTCACGAGGAATCCCCAATCTGATGCGTAGGCCAACAGGTACTGATGTATAAGCAGGTTCTCTGGCATTTCACCATTGGCACGAATCCAAAGATACTGTTTAGGCTCTGCTTTTTTGGGTTTTAGGGGGTTGATGACCGTAACAGGACGGGTTTCAATTGGCTTTTCACCACAAAATGTTTTGCGTAGTCGCTCTGGCAGGAATTCGGCTATATGGCTAGCAAGCTCACTCTCAGAGGCGAAGTTTTCTGGGCCAGGAATGTCTGGCATTTCCTTTTGATGATCAAACCCAGGTTGATCGCCATGGTAAGACGCCGTTAGGTAGAAAATAGGGCGTCCATTTTGAATCGCCTTAACGCGTCTGGTGCTGAAGCTACGGCCATCCCTTAGGTTTTCTACATCATAAATGATGGGCTTTTCTGGATCACCAGGGTACAAAAAATAGCTATGGAAGGAGTGCACCGCGCGTGTTTCTTCAACGGTGTAGCGCGCAGCAGAAAGCGCTTGCCCAATCACTTGGCCGCCATACACTTGAGGCAAACCTAGGTTTTCACTTTGGCCACGAAACAAGCCTTCTTCTAATTTTTCGAGTTGTAGTAGGCTGAGCAATTCTCGTAATGGTTTACTCATTGTGTCTCCTCACCGTTGTCTTTCACTCCAACTTACCTCAACAGTCTCACTCTTGTGAAGTGCCATAGTTAAGAACTATTGAGTAACTTAGAAATAGTATTGTTCCGATTATGAAACAAAATCAATTGTTTGATAAATTCTAACTCAGTCAAACTATTGTCAAATAAACCGACAGGAAGCAGACAGTTTTATATTCCACACCTATAATTGCTCCGGTTTAATACTCTTTTCGAGGAAGATATGAAAAAAACACTACTGCTTGTTACTTCTTTACTCTTTGGGGCTGCGTTAGTGGGTTGCCAAACTTCTCAAAATACAGAAATGGAATCTGCAGAGGCGTCAATGAAGACGATTACAGGTACAGTGGCTTACCGTGAGCGTATTGCTCTGCCGCCAAACGCAGTGGTTACCGTCGCGTTAGAAGATGTGTCTTTGGCTGACGCGCCAGCAAAAGTACTAGCAAAGCAGACATTCGAAACGGAAGGCAAACAAGTTCCTCTTTCTTTTGAGCTGAACTACGATAACAATGAAATCAAACCAAACCATCGTTACAGCGTCCGTGCGCGTATTGAAGTGGATGGTAAATTGCGTTTTATCAGCGATACACATAACGGTGTAATCACAGATGAAGCACAAACTCACCAGTTGGATATTCGTCTAGTTGGTACGCGTTAATATCAAACTCAGCGAACAAAAAATGGCAGCCTAAGGCTGCCATTTGTATTTTCTTAGCGAAATTTTTCCAATCTCAGATACTTCAATTCCTTCGGCTTCTAATTTCTTTGTTTGTCGTTCTAAATCACTGCCTTTTAAGGATATTTTTCCTTGACTATTTATCACTCTAAACCACGGGAGTTTGCTGTCCTCTGGCAAATTACCAAGCGCTTTACCAACATGTCTTGCGTAGCCCGGGTAACCTGCCATTTTTGCGATTTCCCCGTAGGTGGAGACTTTTCCTTTTGGAATTTGGTGAATTACAGCAAAGATTTGCGCTAAAAATTGGTCCATACTCAAAAGTGTCTATTGTGGATTACTAAGGAATGGTAAACCATCGGACTTGTATATTGCTAACGGTTCTTAACGTTTATATTGCCCGCGATTGACTTTTGTTGATCACATTTTCTCTTCAGTCGTGCCGTATGTTAATGAGCGTTAAAAAGCATAAAACAAACACAAGCTAAGCTTGAATCTAGACCCTCTCAACGACTTTTAATCCCAGTTTTTGCCGTTGAGTTACCAAGTAGGTGGGGAAGCCAGGAGGCGCTATGATTTTATCGACACTTCAATTTTTCATTACGACTTTACTCGCAGTGGTGTGCGTTCGAGCGATGAGTTTGAGCGAGGGAGATATTCCCGTTCTTGCACTCATGATCCCGGCGTTGTGGATCTTGCCACAAGGCGGGTTTGCAGGTTTGGTGTTGCTGGGCGCAATGATGGCTTTTGGCGCTACGCTCTCAATGCAGCCAATCGCGCTATCGATTGGTATTTTGATCCTTTTCCCACTTTTAATGGTAGTGTTCTCTCGTAGAAGTTCGTTGGGCGTTCTGCTCACCGCAGGCCTAATCGTACTTACTCTACAAGTCGGTATTATGGTCACGCAACAAGGTGGGAAGCTAGATGGATCCGCTTGGGTTACAGTGGTTCAAACTGTCGCGGTCATGGCGATGTGGTGGTCTGCTGTACATTGGACCCCATCCAATAAGCACAGCTGGTGGCCGATGCTGTTGTTGTTCCCATTATGGATTGCTGGCTTGCCATATGCCGTTCTTGTGGCATTGAGCGTGACAGGAATGCTGGCTTCAATGGAAACCCTCGCGAAGCTTAAACACTCCATTCGTTGGAGTAAACTATTGTGCTGGACGTTACCGACCGTTGGCTTTGCTGCCTTAGTGGTGAGTCCGACTACAGATGTACCAAACCCTGTTTTTGTTGTTTGGATCTGTTTGTTAGGAACGGCTTGGATGACGGACTATATCTTACGTAGCAGCGATGAACAGGCAGAATTATGAGTATTTCGTCAGGTAAAAAGTGACACGTGCGGCAGACTATCGAATTGGTTGTGGAACAAAATGAAGATTAGTATATGTTCTTCATTTCATATTTACTAAACTTCCAATAATAATAACCACATTATAAGTGGTTGATTTAAGATAAGTTTGTCATGACTACCTTTGCTCGAACACTGTTGCTTTTTACTTGTTGCCTACTGAGTTTGAATGTAAAAGCTGAATCACCTTTAATTGCTCATTATAAAGTTGCGACAGAAGCGGATGATGTCGTCACCCGTGTTCTTTTTAATGCTGCATCGAAAGAGTTCGGCTTTACCGTTCAATATGTGAACTATTCCAGCTTTGATGCCATTCTAAATTCCGTCGCGAATGGGGAAGCGGACTTTGCTGCGAATATCACTTACACAGAAGAGCGTGCTCAACGCTTTAGTTACTCCCGTCCAACTAATATCGAATATACCTACCTTTTTGGATTAAAAGACTCGACGTTGAGTGACATTTCACGAGTTGGCGTCCCTAAAGATACGGTTTACGCTGAATTACTTAAACAATACTACCCGGAGCTAAAACAGGTCTCTTATCAAGGTCATGAGCAAGCGGTAACGTTACTGAGATCAGGCGTTGTTGAAGGCGTAGTCGATGCCATCAATCAGCTTAAGCCGATGCTGCTGGAGGGCTTTGACGCTAAGATGTTAAATGATCAGATTTCGATAAAGCCAGTATCGATCATCAGTAAAAAAGATCATCATCTCGAAGAGTTGGATACGTTCGCTACGTTTATTCATGGGGAAGGAGTGCAAAAGCAACTTCGTGAAGAGATCTCCCAGTATCAATTTGAACTCAGGCGAGCGGCATTGCGAGAATCTATTCGCTTATTACCTCTCGATTTTAGTGAGCCTATACGGATCAAGCTCGAATCTATCTTTCCATATGTTGTTTACAACGAAGACGGCAGTATCGAAGGGATGACGGCAGATGTCGTCCTGAGAAGCTGTGAGATTTTGGCATTAAACTGCGTGATCATTAGTGAGCCAAATGAAAGTTGGGGCTCCATGTATCACGAGTTTATGCAGGGGAGCTTTGAAATTTTAGCGCCGTTAACGGTCAGTCGCGAGCGACATGAATTTAGTTACTTTCCCAAGCCCCATTACTCACCAGCATCCGTTATGGTCAAGCGTTTAGGTTACAAGCCGAACACTTACTCTCATGTGTCACAGTTGATCTCTGAGCGGATTGGTGTGGTTGAGGACGACTTTTTCGACCAAATGATGACACAACTTTTACCGCTAAAAGAGCTGAAACGTTATCGTACCCAACAAGAACTCATTCAGGGTTTATTGAATGAAGAGGTCGATTACATTCCGATGGATACCGCGATGCTCAACCACTTTTTACGTCTGAGCGAGTTGGTTCCGATAGAGCAGGACACGGCGATTGGCGAGTTTTACCAGTCACAACTTTCTGTTGGATTGGTGGCGAACGAGAAAGGTGCCATGCTTGCTCCTTTTTTCAGTCGAGCGATAGCGATGTTGGAAGTAGATAAGATCATTGCCCAGTACGACCTGCGCCCAGATTGGCGTACCGCGCTTGAATATGAGGTTCGGCTGGCAACGCAAACGCAGGCTGTGTTTGTCTTTGTATTGTTGTTTGCGATTTGCGTTTCGCTTTATCTTTATCGTCAATCGAATACTGACAATTTAACGGGGTTAAGAAATCGCCGCGCGTTGCAAGTAAAACATCGAAAAGGCGTAAACAAAGATCTATCCATACTTTACTTGGATATTAACCACTTCAAACGAATCAATGATACGTACGGTCACCGTGCTGGTGATGAGGTGTTGCAATTATTGGCGCTAAAAATTCATTATGTATGGTCAGGAAAAAGTTACCGGATAGGGGGAGATGAGTTCATACTGTTGGGCTATCCGACTCAAGCAGAATTAAATAGGGCAATGAAAGAGCTCAGCAGAATTGATGTAAAAGGCAAACTGTGTAGTGAGTTAGAGTCTGTGGGCATCTCTATTGGTGTCTCTGCAAAAAGAGAACAGCACATGAGCTTAGAGCAAGCCATGCATTTAGCTGATGAAGATATGTATTCAAGTAAGCAGTCAACACGCCGTTATCCTTCTTCGCATCGTTACGTGGCTCAATCATAGAGGAATGAATTGATCGAGTTTTGTCCAAACGGTAATGAAATGACGAAATTCAAGGCTTTTGCTCTTGCATTATGAGGGCTGATACTGAATAATCGCCCCATCGATTGAGGCAAGTCCTCTCGAAAAGAATTATGGGGCTCTGGTCCTCTCGCAACAATAGCTCGTGAACTCGGTCAGGTCCGGAAGGAAGCAGCCGCAGCGGGTGACTTGTGTGCCGGGATGTGGCTGGGGTCCCACCCTTTAAAAGCCCTGCGTATATCGCAGGGCTTTTTTCGTTTTTGAACCCTCTTTTACTGCGTTTGCTCTTCAAAGTCTTCTGATGAATCAAGTTTCTTGAGGTTATTTAAGTATAATTTATAATCTCACGCGCTTGATACCGAACTGTCGTGAAGATTGTTTCGAGTACATTCGCCGAATAACCATTTTCACCTGGGATACTTTAATGATTTCAAAAAACCAATTAAAACTGCTTCGTGCTTTAGGTCAAAAGAAACAGCGTAAAGCGCATGGCTTATTCCTAGTTCAGGGTGAAAAGAACGTTTTAGAGCTGGCAAGCAGTTCATTAAAGGTGAAGCATGTCTTCGCAACCGAGGCATTTCTCGAACAAAACGCTAGTGCGCTAAGTGGTTTTGATTGCATTGAAGCATCGCTTGACGACCTGACCAAAGCGAGCACTCTCGTGAGCAATAACGCGGCCATTGCAGTGGTTGAAATCCCGAGTGTAAAAGTGCCTCAAGCAAAAGGCTTGATGATTGCGCTAGATGGCGTATCTGACCCAGGTAATCTAGGAACGATTATTCGTGTCGCAGACTGGTATGGCATCAAGCACATTATTGCGAGTACAGATTGTGCTGATCCGTATAACCCTAAGACGATCAGCGCGACCATGGGCAGTTTTGGCCGCGTACAAGTGAGTCTGGTGGATTTGCCAAGTTACTTAGAAAAAGCCAATTTGCCAGTATATGGTGCGTTTCTGGAAGGGGAGAGCGTTCATAAAACGGAATTCGCTGCTGAAGGTATTTTGTTGATGGGCAGCGAGTCCCACGGCGTACGTGAAGAAGCTGCGAAGCTCGTGACAAATAAGATCACGATTCCGGCATTTGGTGGTGCTGAGTCGCTGAATGTCGCAATGGCAACCGGTATTATTTTAGACAATATGCGTCGACATCATTGTTAATGTAACTATGCGCCAATAATGAAGCCAGTCAATTTGACTGGCTTTGTTGTATTTACCACCTGTCAAAAGTGAGCCCATTTGCAAGTTGTACTCAATTAAACAACAGTGAATGCCGAGGATGACTTAATTTTGATTCAGATCAATAGGCTGCACCTATAAATAAAATTACTCATTTCCATTTAGTAAATTCAGGAAATTAGGCGACACTTATCTAAAGGCCGCAATAAAATGCCCTTAAGGAGATAAGAATGCATTCATTAAAAGTAAAAGATTACATGACGTTGCAAGCGGTGACCTTCACTAAAGATATGTCACTTTCGGCTGCTTTGAATAAAGTCATGCAAAGCGTCACATTAGGTGGGCCCGTCATTGATGAGAATGAAAAGGTAGTTGGATTCTTATCAGAGCAAGACTTGTTAGATAAATTGGTGAAAGCGAGTTATCACTGCCAAGATACGCATACCGTTCAAGAGTGTATGCATGACGATGTTTTATCTGTTTCTCCAGACATGTCAGTGATTGAGTTGGCTGACATGATGAAGATTGGTAAGCCAAAAATGTATCCAGTGGTTGACGGCAAAGGTAAATTGGTCGGCGTTATCACTAGGCGAGATGTGCTGCGCGCCATCGGGATGACTTTAAATGAGTGTTTTAAGCATCCAGTTTAACCTTTTTGATCAAATTTCATAGGTGCTTGATTTTAAATAAGTCATTTGGAAAGACGCTTCGGCGTCTTTTTTTATTTTCAATCGACGAGTTTTTAAAAAATTACCTTGACCTTGGAGCTAGCTCTAAGGTTTATCCTTAGTCATAGGCAAAGAGCCTACACCAATAAGGAAAATAAATTATGTGTACGAAACATCAAGGTTGCCAATCTAGCAAAATCAAAACTGCGGTGCCGCTTGGCGCGAGCGAGTCGTGCTGCGCACCAGTAAAATCTTCACTCAACATTTCTCAAGCTGGCGTAGAAGTGTCCGAAAGTTCATGTTGCAGCGGAGGGAGTTGTAGCACCGACCCTGGTGAGGAAGAAGAGCCCTCAAGGGAGAGTGATTCCTCAATTCGAAACTCGTGGCTTGTGTCAGGTATGGATTGCCCTTCATGTGCGCAAAAGCTTGAGAAGGCTATTACGTCTTTGGAAGGTGTTAACCAAGCAAAAGTCTTATTTGCAACAGAAAAACTGGTTGTCGATTTTGACGATAGCGAGCTGACCTCTACGATAGAGCATACAGCCCAACAAACAGGTTTTCCGCTTTCTTCACTCGATGCTCCAAAACCAAATACCGCAACGAAGGGCTGGCGTGGGGTAGTAAAAGACAACATTCAAATTCTCTCTATTGCTAGTGCGATGGTTGTCGCGGCAATAATTTCTAAGATCGACCCTCAAATAAGCACTTGGTTATTCACGTTGACCTGTTTACTGGGTTTATACCCAATTGCGCTCAAAGCGTTCAAGTTGGCGCGTAGCGGTACGCCTTTTGCGATTGAAACGTTAATGAGTGTGGCAGCGCTCGGCGCTTTATATTTAGGTGAAACCGCTGAAGCGGCAATGGTGTTATTGCTTTTCCTTATTGGTGAAAAGTTAGAAGCATATGCATCATCCCGCGCTCGAAGTGGTGTCCAAGCGCTAATGGACTTAGTCCCAGAAAATTCAATTTTAATTGTTGATGGTGAGCGTAAAGAGGTGCCTGCAGCTCAGCTTAAGCCGGGGGATATTATAGAAGTTGCCCCCGGTGGTCGTTTGCCAGCGGATGGTGTGTTGCAAGATGCGCTTGCGAGTTTTGACGAAAGTGCGTTAACGGGAGAATCCGTTCCCGTTGAGCACCAAACGGGTGGCAAAGTGATGGCCGGGGCTGTGGTTGTCGATAAAGTCGTTCGTTTACAGGTGACCTCTCGTCAAGGCGAGAATGCGATTGACCGAATTCTCCATTTGATTGAAGAAGCAGAATCTCGTAAGGCACCATTAGAACGTTTTCTGGATAAGTTCAGCCGTTGGTATACGCCGCTGATGATGTTGGTGTCCTTGATGGTTATCGTCACGCCACCACTGTTGTTTGCTCAACCATGGGAAACGTGGATTTATCGAGGACTTGCCCTGTTACTGATCGCCTGTCCGTGTGCGTTGGTTATTTCAACGCCTGCAGCGATTACTTCTGGCTTGGCGGCTGCGGCGAAGCGGGGGGCATTAATCAAAGGTGGTGCGGCGCTTGAGTTGCTTGGTAAGGTGGAGTCCGTCGCATTTGATAAAACCGGTACATTGACGCAAGGTAAGCCGCAGGTGACCGACGTCTTTGCTTTTGATGTAGATGAAGACAAGTTACTTAGCCTGACAGCCTCAATCGAAGTTGGCTCAAGCCATCCTCTCGCGGTTTCTTTAGTTAATAAAGTGCAACAGCAGGGGCTTACTATTCCTGAAGCGCTAGATAAAACCGCGCAAGTGGGCTCTGGTGTCACAGGTTACGTCGATGGGAAAATAGTCCAAGTAGTCACGCCTTCTAAGGCCGATTTCCCACTTTCTCAAGAAACCGAAGAGCGAGTGGTGACGTTGGAACAACAAGGTAAAACGGTTGTTATTGTGCGTTACGATTACGAGGTCATTGGCGTGATCGCATGGCAAGATACATTGCGCCCAGATGCCCAAGAAGCTATCGCTACGTTGAAGGAGCTTGGGATAACGTCGGTGATGCTAACCGGTGACAACCCGAGAAGTGCTGAAGCAATGGCGACCAGAATAGGCTTGGATTATAAAGCAAGCTTATTACCAGCAGATAAAGTGCATTACGTCGAGAAACTATCACAGCAACACACCGTTGCAATGGTGGGAGACGGTATTAATGATGCGCCAGCGATGAAAGCTTCGAGTATCGGTATTGCGATGGGAGGCGGTACGGATGTTGCTCTGGAAACGGCCGACGCGGCATTAACGCACAATCGTCTGATTGAGTTACCTGCCATGATAGAACTATCGCGTGCGACGTTAAGCAATATTCGTCAGAATGTTGCGTTAGCGCTTGGTTTGAAAGGCGTTTTCTTGGTGACAAGTTTATTGGGCATTACGGGTCTATGGGTGGCAGTATTAGCCGACAGCGGCGCAACTGCACTGGTTACGTTAAATGCGTTGAGATTGCTCCGTTTTGAGTCCAAGCAGGCCAAGTGACCTACCTAACTAGCTAATAAAAAGCCCGAGGCATTCGTGTCTCGGGCTTTTTTAACCGTATCGACGAAATCTAATAATATGTTTTAGTTTGTTTTTGAAATCACGCATCGCTATGCAACAAAATGAGCCAAACTCCCCAAAAGTGTGATCATTGCTTGTTTTGGGTGAAATTATAGTTTCATTGCATTTTCTCATTGTGATTGTGATCACTCTATGTTGGTGAAAGGTTCGCTACAGTGCATTTGTACCCAATAACTGATTAATGAGCTTATTGTTCATAAAATAAGCCACAATAAGGAGCGACTTATGTCTCAAGCTGTATTTCATTTAGGTGTTACTGAAGCTGATCTTAATGGTGCGACTCTAGCCATCATTCCTGGTGATCCAGCGCGCGTTCAAAAAATCGCAGAACAAATGGAAAACCCAGTATTTCTAGCAAGTCACCGTGAATACACGCTATACCGTGCCGAATTAGACGGTAAACCTGTTGTGGTTTGTTCTACAGGTATTGGTGGCCCTTCTACCTCTATCGCAGTTGAGGAACTCGCGCAGCTTGGTGTTCGTACTTTCCTACGTGTTGGTACAACTGGCGCAATTCAACCGCATGTAAACGTAGGTGACATGATCGTAACGACGGGGTCAGTTCGCCTTGACGGTGCGAGCCTGCACTTTGCGCCAATGGAATTCCCAGCAGTTGCTGACTTTGAAGTAGCAACTGCAATGAAAGCGGCAGTAGAAGAGTCTGGCGCTGCGGTTCACATGGGTGTGACGGCTTCAAGTGATACTTTCTACCCAGGTCAAGAGCGCTACGACACGTTCTCTGGTCGCGTTGTTAAGCGTTTCCAAGGTTCTATGCAAGAATGGCAAGACATGGGCGTACTTAACTTTGAGATGGAGTCTGCAACATTGCTAACAATGTGTGCGAGCTCTGGTCTAAAAGCAGGTTGTGTGGCGGGTGTAATCATCAACCGTACACAAAAAGAGATTCCAGATCATTCAACTCTGAAAGAGACGGAAGCTCGTTCAATTAAGGTGGTAGTAGAAGCAGCGCGTAAAATGCTGTAAGCCGCGATAATTGGCATTTTAAACAAACGGAAAAACCAGAGGCACGCCTCTGGTTTTTTTCTACCTATTTAAACCCACACTTAAAAATTAGGTATGAAAAAAGCAGCCTGTAACGCTGCTTTTGATCATTTTGAATTCTAGTTCTTATCACTGATACTAGATCTCGTCCGAGCCGCCTGCGTCTTTAAACCAAGCCGTTAGGTGCGTTCTTAAATCTTTAAGCTCATCAGGGCCAATCAGAGCTAGCCCCAAATCTTCTGCACGAGTAATGTCATTATGACGAAGCGGTCGGAAGCTCACCAGCATTGCACGTGCTTGTAAACCACCTAGTAGATCTCTGAGGGATTCTAGCTTGTACAAGGTGTCATCGCCGTCATCTCGCATGCCTTTGGTTTTACACTCAATGATGTGGAGCTTGTTGTTTACCACTGTTGCAACATCCAACTCATTGCGTACTTCACTTTCACCAAGTTTGCGATAAACCTGAACATTCAAAGAGCGATCTTGAATCGTCGGCATCGTATCTTGAATTTGCTTGACCGTGCTGTGTACCAGAGTCTCTAACCATTCACCGTTTGAAAAGCGGCGTGCATCTTCATCTGCAAACGTTAGAACGCCATTCTCATAAGTGGCGATTTGCGCTTCCACTAAGTCCGAAAGCAGCATGTTGAGCTCACGGTAGCCTTGTTGCTTTTCAGAAAGCTCCACATCAAGTTTTTGCTCTTTGCGGCATGTGGTTGCAAGGTAGTTAAGAGTCGCTAAGCCTGGACCAAGTTCAAGCGCATTTGAGGCCCAGCGTTCACCAAGTTCATACAGTTTTTTATCAAGAAGAGGAGGTAAATCAACGTGGTGGAACTCGCCGCGTGCGCCGAAGATAGTGAGGTAGTCAGCAATCGTAATGTGGTCTTCGACTTGAGTATCTTCTTTGCCATCTGGGTATAACCAGCAAAGCTTATCGCTACTTGGCTCAACCACAAAAATTGGCCAGCGATAGGTACGGAAAACCTCGTACACAGACAATAAGCGATGACGAAGACCGCAACTGGCGTTCAATTTCACATCTTCGCCGCGCTCATGGAGATCTTTTGCCAGTTTTTGAATCGCTTGTTTGATCAGCGAAGTATTGACGGCGGATGGGATTTCAAAAAATTCGGAAGTAATGTCTCGTTGCTCTAAAACGGCACTCAGTCGGTCAAATATATCTAACTGGCTCTTGTCTCCGATGAAGACGATATGTGTGCTTAGCGTACGATTATCTAATAGAGGAGTGACCAATCTCACTGGGTCTTGGTCGATAATACCAACATGAACAGCCATAGATTTTCCTTTTTATGAGGCCGCTCGAAAAGAGATGTGCAAGGGGATGAGCTGGCCATATTAATCATATGTAGACATGGCTGATAAAAAACAAGGGCGACTTAACAAAAAGTCGCCCTTATACAGTTGATTGCACTAATTAATGCTCAAATTTATAAATTATTTATAACTTAAAGCGGTGAACCAATTCATTCTGCTGATGAGCCAAGTGAGTCAGGGATTCACTGGTCTGTGCGATGCTCGACATAGCTTGGAAGCTTTCATCGGCGATACTATTGATATCTTCAATACTGCGTGCAATGTCTGCTGAGGTTTCACTTTGCTCTGCTGCCGCTTGCGAAATATGCGTACTCATTTGGCTGATTTCGATGATTAGCGCTTGAATCTCTTCCATTGAGCTGTTCGCTTTTGATGCTTGCTCAACAGACATCTCCATATCGCTCATACAGCTTTGTATTACTTGATTTGCTGACTGAGAGCTGGATTGCAGATTACTGATCATCGATTCAATTTCAGTGGTGGACTGAGTGGTTCTGGATGCAAGCACACGCACCTCATCGGCCACTACCGCAAAGCCGCGACCTTGCTCGCCAGCGCGAGCCGCTTCAATTGCTGCATTCAATGCCAGTAGGTTAGTTTGTTCAGCAATGTTGCGAATCACATCGAGGATAGAACCAATTTGACCACTCATTTTTTGAAGTTCAGAGACAGCGGAAACGGATTCGTTCAAACGCGTTTCCAGTTGATTTATGGTCGAGATATTGCTGCTCATGACATTTCTGCCTTCTTCAGAGGCAGATTCGACACGCTGCACCATTTCTAGTGAACCTTGTGCACTTTGAGCGACTTCTTGCACTGAGTGAGACATTTCCGTCATTGCGGTCGCAACGTTTGCTGTTTGCTCGCGTTGTGAGCTTAATTTGCTTTGCGCTTGCGAAGACGTGCTTTCGTTTGTTGCTGAGGTCGAAGATAGGTTCTCTGACGCTTCGTTGAGTTTCACTAAGATCTCGTGAAGACTGTCGGCTAGTGAGTTAATGTGTCCACTCACTCGGCTGAACTCGTTGTTATAGCGAATATCGATACGTTGTGTCATGTCACCTTCAGTCAGGCTTTCAAGCACTTTTAGAATACGAGTCAATGGTTCGCGAACGCTATGCGCGATGTGGTAGCCAATCGCTGTGGCAAGTAACACGACAACAACGCCAATGATGATGGCTTTTGTCACACCCGCAGAATAAATGTCACCAGCGTCTGCTAACGATTCATTAAGTTTATCCGTTGCGGTTGTCGTAAATTGCTCAAGAATCGCCATGGTTGAATCAACTTTATTCGCTAGGTTGGCGATGTTGTTGTATAGCGCTGCACGAGCATTGAGGTAATTATTGTGCTGGTCTAAGACACCTCCACGCATTCCCACGTCGCGTGTGAATTGTTCTACCGACTCACCAAACGCTGTTTTTAGTTCAGGTAATTGAGTAACTAAACCACGGAAAGCATAGTTCAAGTGAGTCACTGCTTTGCGGTTTTTGGTCACGGCTTGCGTAACAAACTCAGGATCAGAACTGGCGAGGGCATCAGAGGTTATAACTTCCGCATCTTTTAGCTTAATGAAGTAACTCTTCGCCATGACTTTGACAGAAATGCTGGTTTGATCTGCCACATATTCTTTAAGGCCGACCGACAACTCGGTATTCAGCTTTTGGAAGCGACGTGACGATTTTTGTACTTTTTCTTGCGCAGCGAACATCGCTTCGTAGTTGTCCATGGCTTCAAGAGCTTCAGTAAAATAGCTCTGCTCTAACGCTTTTAATTGTGAAAACGGTTCGGTAAGAGAAGGATAGATTTGGCTCGCAGTTTCCAGTTGACCCAAAGTGGATTCGAAACGTTGTTGAGATCTAGCAAATTCCTGACGCATTTCATCCATGCGTTGTTTATTCTCTGTCGTCAGAAAATCTTTAAACGATTTGTCGGCAGAAAGCAGTTCAACACTGGTTTGGTTAGATAACGATACCAGTGGTAGGGATGATTTAGACACGGTACCAAACTTCCCGTGAATATCACTCATTCCTCCCATCATAATGGCAATTGTGACGGCAAATAGGATGATGATCAGAGCAAAGCCCGCATACATCCTTTTAATAACTGAACCTCGCATAAGTGAGCTTCCTCTCCCAAAATAGACAAGCTACCCAAGAATTTTGAGCTTACTTGGGTATAAAAATAATAATTGTCTTAAAAAAGTAACAAAATTCATTGGATTGTATTGAGTTTGTGACGCGCATTTTATGACGCACACGACAAAAAAAGCTTCGTTAATTAGCGTTTGATTAATAATGTTAAGTGAACACTGTTTTTATTGAGCTCCGCTTTTGGTTGGCGCATACTAATTGGGGTCTAATTACCTTTATAAAATGGAGTCCTCATGGCGGAAGAAACGATCTTTAGTAAAATTATTCGTAAGGAAATCCCTGCCGATATTCTTTATCAAGATGAGTTGGTGACTGCGTTTCGCGATATTAACCCGCGCACACCGAGCCATATTCTCATTATTCCGAATAAATTGATCCCAACAACGAATGATGTTGAAGCTGAAGATGAAGCAATGATGGGGCGTTTGTTCACTGTTGCTAAAAAACTGGCGAAAGAGGAAGGCATTGCGGAAGACGGCTATCGCCTGATCGTTAATTGTAACCCGCACGGTGGCCAGGAGGTTTACCATATTCACATGCACCTATTAGGCGGTCGTCCTCTAGGTCCAATGGTATTGAGCTAAGCTTTAAAAAAGTGGGTGGCGCAGTTCACCCACTTCTTTTTCCTGTCGAATGACACATTTGTGGAGATAAATGTGAAACTAGGTGTAAAGCTGTTAGGGCTGATGAGCTGGGCTTTAATGGCCTCTGGCTGCGCGAATTTGTCTGCGGGCAATCTGTTTAGTCACTACAGCGACCAGAATCAAGAAGTTTATCAAGCCGTTGTTGCCGGGGAATATGCGAAAGCGAAACAACTTCAATCGAGCGAAGTGGGTGGCGAGATACTTGGCAACTTTGAAAAGGGCCGTATTTCTTTTCTTGCTGAAGATTACCCGACAAGTTTGAAAGCGCTGGAAAATGGTGATCGTGCCGTTCGTGTTCAGCAAGATCGCGCGACTATTTCTGTGTCAGAAACGGCAACGAGCGTCGGCTCTCTCGCAGTGAACGACAATCTCCAAGATTATCATCCCGCCGATTATGAACTTGGCTTTCTGCACCTTTATCTCGGGCTAAACTATTTACAGAAAAACGATTTGGAAGGGGCGCTTGTTGAAGTGCGTCGAGCCAATCAAGTTCAGGAAGCGGCAAGAAAGGCGCGTGAAAAAGAACTAAAAGCAGCAGAAAAAGACCTGAAAAAGCAAGGCATGTCTGCCAATTTAGGCAGTGTGTTGGCGAGCTACCCTGATGCTGGTAAAAAACTAAGCGCAGTACAAAACGGCTATTTGTTCTATCTTTCTGGCTTGTTATATGAAGCGTCACGAGATTTAAACAGTGCTTATGTTGATTACCGACGAGCACTCGCTGTGATGCCAGACAACAAACAAGTTGTTGAAAGCACGCTGTACGCCGCTAAGAAACTAGGCATGCGTGAAGACTTACGCATGCTAGAGAAACGGTATGGTAAAGCACCTTCTGGGTTAACTCAGTCTCAAGGTCGAGTCATCGTTATTGATGAACAAGGCGTTGTGGAGGCTTTGAAAGGTTGGCGTATTGATCTACCGATTTACGACAGTCGCGATAATGGGGCCATTTATTCGTTGGCGCTTCCTTATTATCCGAATCGGGGTGCTCAACGTTTTAGCGATGTGGTTTTAAATGGTCAGGTATTGCCTTCTAGCACGCTGACTGATGTTAATGCGATGGCACAAAACGATCTTAATGAACGTCTGACTACAATGGTGATCCGTCAAGCTCTTCGCGTTTGGGCAAAAGATCGAATCCGAAAAGAGGCGGCGAAAAAAGGCGATGATGTGGGTAACATACTTTTCAATGTATGGAACACATTGACCGAGCAGCCGGATACGAGAAGTTGGCAAGCATTACCAGCGCAAGTGAAAACGGCATCAAAAGTCGTGAAACCAGGAACACAAAGTTTAAACTTGGGTGATCAAACCTATCAGTTTGAAGTGCCTGCACAGCAGACTACATTGGTATGGGTATCTCGTCAGGGAACACACTCAACCGTGTGGCATAAACAGCTAGGGAGACTGTAATGAAAGCATGGCTTATTTGTTTAGCAATGGCTATTGGTTTAGTTGGATGCGCCGAAAACACGGCTGGTATTCGAATTGATAGTCAAACGCAAAAAGTATTTTTTAATGATAACGTTTTGGGTAGTCGCTTATTAGTTGACAACATCACCATCACTTACGTTGATGATCGTCCACGTGGAGTGGTGCAACTAAGCAGTAACTATAAAGGTGACCAGCACATTCTTTACCGCTTCTATTGGTATGACAATAATGGTTTAGAAGTGAATACCAAGCCTGGCCCATGGCGCAAAATGATTGTGCGAGGGTTTGAGCAAGTCACGTTATCTGAAGTTACTGTGAATCCAAATGGCACCAAATTCCGTGTTCAAATTAGAGAAGCACAAGACAATTAATCTTAACGGCTTTGCCGAAGCTGCCGCGCTAACGATGCGCTGGTATTGAAAAACTAAGGAACTCTCATGAAAAAAAGTATTATTGCTCTTTTAGGTCTTGCCGTCATTTTGGGTGGCTGTTCTAACAAAGTCTCTTACGGCGATGCGCAAGCAACAGAAACCACAACTATCGATTTTGGCTCAACAGATTTACAAAAAATCGCGGCTGAAATGGTGGATAGCATGATGATGTCGGGTTCTGTAGCAGCAATTACTCGTGATCAACGTCCTATCGTTTTTGTTGAGCGAATTAAGAACAAGACCAGTGAACACATTGACACTGAATCCATTACCGACACTATTTCTACTAAGATGCTGAACTCTGGTAAGTTCCGCTTTGTTGATATGGATCGTGTTGAGTCTGTGCGTGAACAGCTTAACTTCCAAAACACGGATGAGCTGGTTAACCAAAGCACAGCGATCCAATTTGGTAAAATGGTGGGTGCGCAATACATGCTTTACGGTAACCTATCTAGCATCGTCAAAAATGCAGGTAGCGATAAAGATGTATACTACAAGATGACCATGCGCCTAATGGACCTAGAAACAGGTTTGATTGAGTGGGCGGATGAAACGGAAATTCGTAAAGCGCAATCGAAGAGCTTATTCGGTCTTTAATCGATACTGATGGAGAAGTCATCAATGGCATGGTTTTCTTGGCAACAAGCAAAACAGTTAGATCCGAGTCTTAATGCTCTCGATGGCTTCTTTACTGAGCCTCCGGTAAAAGTTCAAACCGTTACCGGGGGGCTAACCAACCGTTGTTGGCGGTTGGAATCCTCTCAAGGCCTTGTATACATCTGGCGACCGACCAGTAATGTTTGCAAGGCTTTTTCAATTTCTCGCCACAATGAATATCAAGTTCTGAATGCTATCTCTTCATTAGAAATTGGCCCCAAGCCAGTATTTATCCACGAGCAAGGTTTACTAGTGGAATGGATCGAAGGGCAAGCACTTTCAGAGGTAGGGCTACCAGTAAGAGATTTATTATCCATTGCGGCGACCATTCATCAGCACCCGATCAGCGCGCTCCCTTTGGTTCCATTTTCTTATATTTCTCGCATCGATCATTATTGGCTTGAGCTTGATGGTCAGTATGCGGATACGGAATTTGAGGCTCTATACATGAAGTGGCGCACGGAACCGAGTGTAGCGCCGGTTCCACTAGCTCTTTGTCACTTTGACCTGGGGTGTTACAACCTCGTTCGGGGAGAGAGTGGGGTGAAAGTCATTGATTGGGAGTATGCTGGTATTGCTGACCCTAGGCTTGATTTGACCTTGACTATTCAAGTCGCGGATGCGCCTGTGGAAGAGGCGGTGAAACAGTATTGCCAAATTCGAGGTATCGAAGATGCGTCTCTTTGGTTAAGTGGTGTACAGGCGTGGCAGCCAAGAACCCTAGTGATGGCGATGCTTTGGTATTTACTGGCCTATAAATTGTGGGGATATGAGCAATACTTAAACAGTGCGTATGAGTTGAAAGGCTCATTGTGTATGGAAGATCACTGTTTTGAGAACTCGTGATATTTTCCCCTTTAACAGTAAGGAAATAGTGGTAGTTTTAATAAAAGTACCAGATACACACAGGGAGAGGTACACATGATTATTTACTTACACGGCTTTGACAGTACAAGCCCGGGTAACCACGAAAAAGTTCTTCAACTGCAATTCATCGACGACGACGTTCGTTTTATCAATTACAGCACCCTTCACCCAAAGCACGACATGCAACACTTGTTAAAAGAGGTGTCTAAAGTTATCGATCAATCGGATGATCCAAACCCGTTAATCTGTGGGGTTGGTTTAGGTGGTTATTGGTCTGAACGAATTGGTTTTCTATGCGGTATCAAACAAGTGATGTTTAACCCGAACTTGCACCCAGAAAAAACGATGGCTGGTCGAATCGATCGCCCAGAAGAGTACGAAGATATCGCAACAAAATGTGTTGATCAGTTTCGAGCGAAAAATCAAGCTCACTGCTTGGTTATTTTATCCAAAGATGATGAAGTGCATGACAATGCGAAAACTGCAGCTGAGTTAGAAAAATACTATCAAATCATTTGGGACGAAACGCAGTCCCACAAGTTCAAAAAGATCTCTCACCATTTACAAGCGATGAAGGCATTTAAAAATACTTAAGAGTGTTTGAGTGTGAACAGTAAAGCGGCATTTTTTATCGGCTGCTTTGCTGCGACCCCCTCTTGTGAGTATGCCGAGTCCCTTTCTCTTTAAAGACCTCATTTTCTTGGTTTAGCGCTTAGAATATTGTGTTCTCCTTACCGTTTTCTTACTTCCATCCTATGTGGCACGAATACCTTGTTGTAGAGTAGTCGAAAAGTAGTCAATCCGTACTCGTCACACGGATTTTGGTTGCCTTCAAAGTACGTCTCTATATAATGAACCAGACTAAAATAATTTGATAAATATCAAAAAAAATTGAGAGCGAGTAATAAACTTGCCCAAAAATCTCTGGCGTCGTATGCGTACCAGACAAATATGCTGATTCCTAACAAGTTATTGATAGATAAAGAATAAAATTAGGCAGCAGTTTTTAATCCAAATAAATTGAGACACCTCTAAGAACCAAGAATTCATCGGTTGGATGTATGGCACAGCATGTCTGTGAACCATGTATCGAGCTGAACCCCATATATTCATTTTTGTAGAGGAAAATCATTGTGACACGCATTATCGTTGTAGGCGGCGGTGCTGGTGGTCTTGAGTTGGCAACTAAGCTTGGCCGAACTCTAGGTCGCAAGAACCGTGCGCAAATTACGCTAGTAGATCGTAAAGCGAGCCACTTGTGGAAGCCATTATTGCATGAAGTTGCAACTGGCTCTTTGGACGAAGGGGTGGATGCTCTGAGTTATCGAGCTCATGCAAAAAACCACAGCTTCGACTTCCAAATGGGTAGCCTTCAAGACATCGACCGCGAACGTAAAGTGATCATCTTAAGTGAGCTTAAAGATGAGCATGGTGAGCTTCTGATGCCAAGCCGCGAGCTAGAGTACGACATTCTAGTCATGGCGATTGGTTCAACATCAAACGACTTCAACACTCCTGGCGTTCGTGAGAACTGTATTTTCCTAGACAGTCCAGAACAAGCGCACCGTTTCCGCACAGAAATGAACAATGAGTTCCTAAAACTGCACGCGAAAAACGGTAACGGTACGGTGGATATCGCGATTGTTGGTGCTGGTGCAACTGGCGTTGAGCTATCTGCAGAACTACACAATGCCGTTAAAGAGCTGCGTACTTACGGCTTTGGCGATCTTGACTCTAGCAAGCTGAACGTCAACCTGATTGAAGCGGGTGAGCGTATTCTACCTGCGCTTCCTCCACGTATTTCGGCTGCTGCTCATCAGGAGCTGGTGAAGTTGGGCGTAAACGTACGCACGGCAACCATGGTGACTAAAGCTGAAAAAGATGGCCTCACCACGAAAGATGGTGATAAGATCCCGGCACAAATCATGGTTTGGGCTGCGGGTATTAAAGCACCAGATTTTATTAAAGATATCGCCGGTTTAGAAACGAACCGTATCAACCAGCTGGTAGTGAAAAATACACTACAAACGACGCGTGATGATGACATTTTCGTTATTGGTGACTTAGCACAATGTACTCAGGCTGATGGTTCGTTTGTTCCACCACGTGCTCAAGCTGCGCACCAAATGGCAAGTCAAGCATTCAGCAACATCGTTGCGAAAATTAATGGACGAGAGCTGAAAGACTATGTGTATAAAGATCACGGCTCATTGGTGTCTCTAAGCCGTTTCTCTACCGTTGGTAGCTTGATGGGCAACCTAACCAAAGGGTCGATGATGGTAGAAGGCCGTATTGCACGTGTCGTTTATATCTCGTTATATCGAATGCACCTGATGGCGTTGCACGGCGTATTTAAAACCGGACTGATGATGCTTGTGGGCCGTATCAACCGAGTACTGCGTCCAAACCTTAAGCTTCACTAAGACGCCAAATTCATATCTACGCGGATTGCGCGGATGCATCTTCGAAATATAAAAAGCCACCGCAAGTCGGTGGCTTTTTGTCTATGTTAGATCTGCCGGTAAAAGTGAGTACACAACACCATCCTTAGGCTTACCATGAAAAATAAACCGGTTTCTGGCGATGGTTTCTTTTTGTGCACCGACTGACTCAATTAAGGTTTGGCTTGCTTCGTTGTCGGGGTCACAGACAATTTCCAGTCGAGTTAAACTAAGCTTTGCAAAGCAGAATTCAGCCAAGGCTCTAACGGCTTCTTGAGCATAGCCCTGTCGTTGATAGCGGTCAGCAACCCAGTAGCCAATACTTGCCATATTAAACGTGTGATATAACTCGTTTACGGCGGCCATTCCTACTAGCGTGTTACTTTGTCGCTCATAGATACCGAAACCGAAAGCTTCTGTTTTTACCCAGTTAAGTCGGGTTGCCAACAGGAAGTCCTGTGCATCTTTCAACGTAACGTTTTGATTACACCAATCTAGCCACTGGTGTAGGGAAGGGGATTCTGCAAGCAAACGTTGTAGTAAGTGAGCTTCTTCAGAAGGGATGAGCTTGAGCGCTAAGCGGGGCGCAATGATTTCAAAATCTGGACTCATGAACTGATACGACTTCCATGTTGAGTTTAAGTAATTTGAAAACTGTCTATTTCATACTGTAACGCAGTTATTTTCCTTGCTCTGCGTTGGTTAGGAATAACTGAGGACATAACAGATAAAAACAAAGCGCAGCAAATGCTGCGCTTTGTTGAATCACTCGTGCTTATCGAACGCGACGAACTTGAATGATCATGCCCATCAATGGGTTGTCTAGGTAATGAGTCTCACTACTACGCATACGGCGTTTTTGATCCATTCGGTAGCTCTTGAGGAACTTTTCTTCTGTTATTGTAGGGGAGATTTCCGCCAAGTTACCCACTTGAACATTACCATCGACCTCACCCAAATCATCCGCCAATTGCTCGGTTGAAGTTGGTTCAAAACGCACTTCTCTAACACTTGGCTCGCGCAGGTCTAGTGTCGTTTCAGCGAATAGATAATGCTGCACGTAAATTTGGAATCGACCGTCTAGTTCATACAAAGGACCGTTGACTGTCTCTTCACTGTAACCGTCAGTGGAAAATGTCTGAGTACTGCCATTGATTGGACTACCATCTGCGTGATAAGAATCAGAGAAATCTCGTCCACCAACAATACGGAAAATTGGGGCGCTAGATTTGCCTCGGTCACCTTGACGCCATGCTACGTGTTTAAGCACTTTAAACCCAGCGTGGTTGTTTAATGCTGCTTCTTGCGCATTCAGGCGGAAAGATGAGCGTGGCAGTAGTGTTACGCCTTTAGAGCGACGGTATGATTCACTCTCTAAGCTGCCGACATTTTCCATATCGATTTTTGGCAGTTGATTCGGCCAAGATTCAGTGGTGCTTTCAGCGTCGACTGCTCGCTTGAAAATGATCACTTCAATATCAAATTGACGCTGTGCCCAAGAAGGCATTGAGACACATAGAAGCAATAACGGGATCAGTATTCTCATTCGACTATTAGCTCGTTGGTAATAAATTCTGTTTAAAATCATTCAGTAAGTCTTGAACAAACTGAATGCGTTTACGTCGGTCCGCCAATGGTACGCTAAACTTGAACTTAGTTGGACCTTCCATTGCAAATTTTTGCGGCTGTGATTGCAGCAGTTTAACCAAATACGCTGGATTTATGTCAGCATCAGGGTAAAACTCGATAAATCCACCTTTATCATGGGCTTCTATCTTTTTCGCTTTTAGGCTACCAGCCGAAATTTTCAATTCTGAGACAGCAAGTAAGTTCTTCGTCGCGTCTGGAAGCAGTCCAAATCGATCGATAAGTTCCACTTTGAGCTCTGAGAGTTCTTCACCACTCGTAACACTCGCAATACGTTTGTACATCGACAGTCGTGTATTCACATCCGGGATGTAATTGTCTGGCAAGAGCGCTGGGATTCGCATTTCAACTTCAGTTTGTTCACGAAGCAGCTCGTCCAAAGAAGGTTCTTTACCTTCTTTCAATGCTTGGACTGCTTGTTCCAGCATTTCCATGTACAGTGTAAAACCAACCGATTGAATTTGCCCACTTTGCTCGTCACCAAGCAGTTCACCAGCCCCACGGATTTCCAAGTCGTGAGTTGCTAGAGTAAAGCCTGCGCCTAAGTCTTCCAGTGAAGCAATCGCATCAAGACGCTTGATAGCATCTTTGGTCATGGCTTTTGGATGTGGCGTTAATAAGTAAGCATAGGCTTGATGATGAGAGCGTCCAACACGGCCACGCAATTGGTGCAGTTGCGCTAAACCAAGGTTGTCTGCACGATCCATAATAATGGTATTCGCCGTTGGTACGTCGATACCAGTCTCGATGATCGTTGTACACACCAACACATTAAAGCGCTGGTGGTAGAAATCATTCATGATGCGCTCTAGTTCGCGCTCACGCATTTGACCATGTGCCACGGTAATTCGTGCTTCAGGAATCAGCTTTTGCAAGTCTTCCGCGGTTTTCTCGATAGTTTCTACCTGATTGTGCAGGAAGTAAACCTGACCACCACGCATGATTTCACGCAGTACCGCCTCACGGACCACAGATTCTTCTCTTTGACGAACAAAGGTTTTGATGGCTAAACGACGCGCTGGAGGTGTCGCGATGATCGACAGATCGCGCATGCCACTCATGGCCATATTCAGAGTACGTGGAATTGGTGTTGCGGTAAGGGTAAGAATATCCACATCCGCACGCATTGCTTTGACTTTTTCTTTTTGACGAACCCCGAAGCGGTGTTCCTCATCAACGATCAACAAACCTAAATCTTTGAATTTAATGTCGCTCGAAAGCAGCTTATGTGTACCAACGACAATATCGACTTTACCATCGGCAACGTCTTGCAAAATGACTTTTTGTTCTTTGGCCGATTTAAAACGAGACAGTACTTCAACTCGGATTGGCAAGTTGGCAAAACGGTCACGGAAGTTTTCGAAATGCTGCTGAGCAAGTAAGGTTGTTGGTACGAGTACGGCGACCTGTTTACTGTTATCCGTTGCGACAAATGCTGCGCGCATAGCGACTTCCGTTTTCCCAAAGCCCACGTCACCACACACTAAGCGATCCATCGCTTTTGCTTGGCACATGTCTGACAAGACGGCATTGATGGCCATCGCTTGGTCATCCGTTTCTTCAAATGGGAACGTTGCTTTAAACGTTGCGTATTGCCCACGATCTAGCTCAAATTTGAAGCCCGGTTTTAATTCTCGTTTAGCGTAAACATCCAGCAACTCAGCCGCGACATCACGCACTTTTTCTGCCGCTTTACGACGTGCTTTTGCCCAAGCCTCGCCACCCAATTTATGCAGTGGTGCACTTTCTTCAGCACCGCCTGAATAACGGCTAATAAGGTTTAGTGATGAAACTGGTACGTAGAGCTTGGCATCGTTTTGATACTCAAGGGTTACGTATTCCGTTTTCATGCCACCAGCTTCAAGTGTTTGCAAACCGATGTAGCGGCCAATGCCGTGATCAATATGAACCACGGGTTGACCGGGTTTCAATTCCGCAAGGTGGCGAATAACGGTGTCACTGTTGACTGCTTTTTTATCTTTGCGGCGTCGCTGGATAACGCGGTCACCAAGTAGATCACTTTCACAGATCAGAGCGAAGTTCAGCTCTTCGTGAATGAAACCATGCTCTGCAGCGCCTAAGATCAAACTGAAGCGGTCACCCGAATCTAGAGCTTGGTAAAGTGAGCCATGTACGACTGGGCGAACTTTGATGCCTTGCAACAGTTCCGTTAGTGCTTCACGACGACCTTCTGACTCTACCGAGAAAACAATTTTGCCGCTGAATTGCTCACTGAATTGACGAAGACGCGAAAGCGGTTCTTTATTTTGTTGCTGAACGCCAAGCTCGGCTAACGATTGTACTGGTAGGTTTTGACGACCAGCACGCTTAACCACTTTCTCTAGGCTCAATTGAGCCATAGGGAGCTGTTTTAGTTGGCTGAAGAGTTCGTCTTTTTTCAGCCAAAGTTGTTCAGGAGTCAAAAGAGGACGTAGTGGATCAACTTTTTTCTGGTCGTACCGATATTCGACATCGGTTAAGAAAGTATCGACCGCAGATTCAATATCACCATATGTGATGACTTGAGAGTCTTCTGGCAAATATTCAAATAAAGTCTCGGTATGGTCAAAAAACAGCGGTTGCCAATACTCAATACCCGCGGGCCAAGTGCCTTTGGTCACTTGCATGTAGATCGATTCTGGCTCTCGGCGTGCTTCAAATTGGGTGCGCCAACGTGTACGAAAATCCTCAATCGCTTCTTTAGTGGTTGGGAACTCATGCGCAGGCAGCAATTGAATTTGCTGAATATCGTCGATAGAGCGTTGGTTCTCTGGATCAAACGTGCGAATGGTATCTATCTCATCATCAAAGAAGTCGATGCGATACGGGTCATCGCTGCCCATAGGAAATAGATCGAGAATCGACCCACGGCTCGCGTATTCACCTGGCCCAAATACTTGGTCTACGTGGCGGTAGCCCGAATTTTCAAGTTGTACACGTAGTTTCTCAAGCGAGAGTTGATCGCCGGTTTTCACCATTAAGGTATGTTGCAATAGAAAATCACGTGGCGACTGTCGCTGCAGCACCGTACTGACTGGCACGATGGTAATGCCATTACGTTGGCTTGGCAGTTGGTATAGGCGCGCGATACGTTCAGAGATGATTTCTTGATGCGGAGAAAAGTTATCGTAAGGCAGCGTTTCCCAATCAGGGAACAGGCTTACTGTTTGGTCGGTGAATTGTTCAATCTCCGCTTGAAGCTTTAAAGCGATTTGCGGGTCAGGCACGACGAGTAGCGAGTGACTCGAATGCTGCTTGGCTAGCTCAGCAATAGCTAGAGGTAGAGCCGCGCCCGGTAAATTACCTAGCTGTTTTTTGTCGCCACGCTCAGAAGGATTGGTGACGGAAAGAATCGTTGCTTTTGTCATAGGAGTTATTTTTTATCTCGCTCCATCGAGCGCTGACGTAAAAGTTTTTGTTGTTGATATAGTGCCGCTTTTATGAGCAAATCTTGGTCAGATTCACGTAGCATCTTATATCTAAGCGTGATAATGAAATCTTGCTCTGAAGCATCACATTCTTCTACTTGAGCGTAACCGTAAATCGCTGCAGCAGGATGATCGAGAAACAGTTTAACACGAACGAGTTGTTGGGCAGATAGCGCTGTATCTGAACGGTAACTGAGTTGGCTGGCACCAAACTTCGTGGTTTGGTATCGAATGGAGGCATCATCTTGTTGTGAAAGCATAAAGCTCAACAAGAGGTTAAGTTTCGCGTTTTGCGTATCAAGCAAGTTAATCACATGCTTTAAATCTTTGTTTTTTAGCTCTAGACGTGCATTGTCTGCCAACATATCTAGATGGCTAAATTCGCTGGCAACAATAAACGGTGCTGGAATTTCGGAGACAAAGGTTTCTTCATCTGGCAAAGCAAAATCCGCACTCAACGTTTCGACGTTGATAGTGAGATTATGATGGACGGTAAAGTATTCTTGCTCTGTCATATAGTCGGTCCTTTTGCCAGCGAGCGCTCCTTGTTCACTCAACAAACAAAGAGAAGTAGGGCACTGATTATCGCTAACTGAATGAAGTTATCAAGTTTACCTGATTTGTCCTTGAACTTTTTGCCCTAAATACAGACTTATTGCATGTCGTTGACAAATTTAGCGATTCTCTTGTCTTCTTAATGAGAAGAGTAAGGTAAGATAATCTGCTAAAGCTTTATATCAAAACAACCAGTTGGTTTGTCTTATATGTATCATCCTATCTCATTATTTATTGGTTTGAGATATCTTCGGGGACGCTCTGGGGATAGGTTCAGCCGATTTGTTTCTTATATGTCGACGGCGGGTATTACGATCGGTGTAATGGCGTTGGTGACGGTTCTTTCTGTGATGAATGGGTTCGAATCGCAGTTAAAAGAGCGCATTTTAGGTGTGCTGCCTCACGCTGTTGTTTCACAACATGATGGAAAAACGCCGTTGACCGAGTCTGCCCCTCCATTTGTTCAAGCGATGTCGAGTGAATCTGAACCGGAGCCTATCGTTCGTGGAGAGGCTGTAATTCAGAGTTCTGCGCAACTGACGGCAGGTTATCTCATTGGCATTGAACCAAAGAAAGGCGATCCGATTAGCAACCATTTGATTGCTGGGCGATTATCGTCACTTCAAGCGGGCGATTACAATGTCTTTTTAGGTCATAGCTTGGCGCGCTCGCTAAAGGTATCAATGGGGGATAAAGTGCGCTTAATGGTGACCAACGCGACGCAGTTTACCCCACTTGGCCGTATTCCTAGCCAGCGCAATTTTACTGTCGCTGGTATTTTCAATACGGGATCGGACGTTGATGGTCAATTAATGATTGTTAACATGACGGATGCATCTAAGTTGATGCGTTTTCCGAAAGACACGGTTTCTGGTTGGCGTGTCTTTTTCTCTGATCCATTTATGGTGACGGATTTTGCTGATCAACCCATGCCTGACGGGTGGCAATGGAGTGATTGGCGCGAACAGCGTGGTGAGCTTTTCCAAGCGGTGAAAATGGAAAAGAACATGATGGGACTTATGCTAGGTCTAATTGTGGGCGTTGCTGCATTCAATATTATCTCCGCCTTAATCATGGTGGTGATGGAGAAACAATCAGAAGTCGCAATATTGAAAACTCAAGGCATGACTCAATCTCAAGTGATGACCATTTTCATGGTACAAGGGGCAAGCAGTGGTGTAATTGGCGCGATTGTCGGTGGCGCTGCGGGCGTGATCTTGTCACTTAACCTGAATGCGATTCTTGAATCTGCTGGTGTGGCGCTATTCAGTTTCGGTGGCCATCTACCTATTTTGATTGATTCACTGCAAATTCTTTTAGTGGTGGTGTTGGCGATTGCTCTTAGCCTTGCTGCTACGCTTTATCCTTCTTATCGAGCATCTTCTGTTAAACCTGCTGAGGCACTTCGCTATGAATAAGCTATTAGAATGTCGTGATATTCGTAAAGTCTACCGAGAGGGTTCGTTAGATACGGAAGTGTTGAAAGGCGTAAGTTTCGATATCGATAAAGGGGAGCTGGTTTCTATTGTTGGCTCTTCTGGTTCCGGAAAAAGTACCTTATTGCATATTCTAGGGGCGTTAGATGACGCAACTCATGGTGAAGTTGATTTTCTAGGGCAAAACCTATCGGCTTTAAGTTCGAATAAACAGGCGGCTTTACGCAACAAGCACCTTGGTTTTGTATACCAGTTCCATCACTTGTTAGCTGATTTTACTGCGCTTGAAAACGTGGCGATGCCACTGATGATTGGCGGCGCTAAAGTAGCGGATGCAAAACAGGCGGCTAAAGCGCTGTTAGATAAAGTGGGTTTGAGTCATCGGATGCAACACAGACCCTCTGAGTTATCGGGCGGTGAGCGTCAGCGTGTTGCGATTGCGCGTGCATTGGTGAATAAGCCTGATCTTGTTTTGGCCGATGAACCTACGGGGAACTTAGATCATAATACGGCACTGTCTATCTATGATTTGATGCGCGAGCTCAATAAAGAGTCAAACATTGCATTTTTGGTTGTCACGCATGATAAAGAGCTGGCGGCGAAAATGGATCGTCAAATGCACATGCAAGATGGTTTGCTCGTAGATCGTTTTGTGACTGATACAGCATCTGCGGAGGGCTAATTTTGTTTTCATCTTTAGCATTGATGATTGGTGGTCGCTTCAGTCGAGCGAAAAAGCGCAACAAGATGGTGTCTTTCATTTCGCTTTCTTCAACGATTGGCATTGCGGTTGGTGTAGCCGTGATCATTATCGGTCTTTCTGCAATGAATGGCTTTGAGCGCGAGCTGCAATCGCGTGTGTTGTCAGTTATTCCACACGGTGAGTTGGAAGGTGTTAATGGACCGCTTCATAACTACACCAAAACGATGAATCAAGCCCTAAACCATGAAGATGTTGTTGCGGCAGCACCGTATGTTCGTTTTACGGGCTTAGCAGAAAAAGGCAGTAAGCTAAAAGCGATAGAAGTTCGTGGCGTAGAGCCTACTTTCGAGCAAGCGGTGTCGAGCTTATCGAATTTTATTGACCAAGAAGCTTGGCAAAACTTTTATGCCGGTCAGCAGCAAGTGATCTTAGGCCGAGGTGTCGCAAATGAGCTAAATGTCGCCGTGGGGGATTACATTACGTTGATGATTCCGCAAACCGGCGGCGCAAACAAAGTGCAGGCTCCTAAGCGTGTGCGGGTGAAGGTGTCTGGGTTCTTAACGTTGAATGGCCAAATAGACCATTCTTTAGCGTTAGTGCCATTAGCGGATGCTCAGCAATACGCAAGGTTAGGGGAAGGGGTTACTGGCATTTCACTAAAAACTGACGATGTTCTCAATGCGCCTTCTATTGTTCGTGAGGTAGGTAGCATGGTGGATGTTTACGTGTATTTGAAAAGCTGGCAGCAAAAGTTTGGTTTTTTGTATCGCGATATTCAGCTCGTACGCACCATTATGTACTTGGTGATGGTACTGGTGATTGGTGTGGCGTGTTTTAACATTGTGTCTACGCTGATGATGGCAGTGAAAGATCGAGCCGCAGAAATTGCAATTTTGCGAACAATGGGAGCAAAAGATAGCCTAATCAAACGTATCTTTGTTTGGCAAGGCGTGTTCTCTGGTGTATTTGGCAGTCTCGTCGGCAGTGTTATTGGTGTCTTAGTGGCGTTAAACCTGACTCCGTTAATTAAAGGGTTAGAGAGCTTAATCGGTCATCAGTTTTTATCGGGTGATATTTACTTCGTCGACTTCTTACCATCACAGTTACACTGGCCAGACGTAGCATTGGTGTCGGTGACGGCGATCGTTTTGAGTTTGCTTGCAACGTGGTATCCCGCTTCTCGCGCCGCGAAGTTAAATCCGGCAGCGGTGCTGAGTTCTAAATAACCAACCGTTTTACAATACGAGAAAAGCAAAAAGGACCGAATTCGGTCCTTTTTTGTATTTATCCAACTTGAGCGACATCGTGTTTCATTCTAACTGTTAGGTGCCCCTCAACTGATAGCGCAAATGCTGATTTTTATGCAGTAACGTCTTATCTTATTTTGCGTTTTTGCCAGCTCCGAACCACTGAGTAGCGCCAAAGTCCTCTAATGCCGAAGTAGCCAATAATCGCGGATACGACACCACAGATAGCACAGCCTAATAAGAATGGAGGGCCAATAGTGCTCATCTGTTGCATGATGAATTCCCACGAAAGTTCAAAGTGGAAAGGTTGCGGAGGAACATGCATCACTAAAGCGCCAAGCTTATACGCAAAATAAAATAACACAGGCATGGTGATAGGGTTGCTTATCCATACCAAAGCGACGGAGAGAGGTAAATTGACGCCAAGCATGATTGCCAAACCTGCAGCCATGATCATTTGGCTTGGTAGCGGAACAAATGCCATAAATAACCCGACAGCAAAAGCCCCAGACGCCGAGCGACGATTTAAACACCACAAGTTCGGGTTGTACAACACATTGCCGAAGACCTTCAATGCTTTTTGGCGTTTGATCAATTCATGATCTGGCATGAAGCGTTTTATCAGCTTTCTAGGCATAGGACAGCATGACTCTCTCAGAAAAAAGTTGGACCTTGGCGTTATTTGTAGCGAGCGTAATTTCGTCAGCTTGGTGGCCGACAATACCAGATTGGCGTTGGCTGCTGCTGGGAATAATAACCACTGGCTCAATAATCAAATTACGTCGTGGCTTAATTAGCATAGGCGCAATTGCGGGCTTTATGGTTGTCATCGTCCACGGCAATGTATTGGAGTCTCAGAGACAAGCCCTTTTTCAAGCAGGGGAGAATATTACCATAATTGGTAAAGTTGACAGCCCTTTTACGCAAATAAGTCACGGATATGAAGGCATTGTGGCTCTAAAAAAGGTAAATTCTCAAACTCTGTTACCTTTTCTTAAACCTAAAATCCGTCTTATTACGCCTTTTCCACTCGATGTTAACAGTGAGTTTACGACATCCGTCTCGTTAAAGCCGATTACAGGCCTACGCAACGAAGCTGGTTTTGACGCCGAAAAGCACGCAATGGGTAAAAGTATTATCGCACGCGGTGTTGTTAATAAGGATGTTACCTGGATTATTCGTTCTACTACATCTTTGCGCCAAGCCATTATCGCTGATGTTTCGGAGGATGTGTCCTCCCTTCATCATTTCTCGTTAATAAATGCGTTAGTTTTTGCCGATCGCTCTTGGTTATCTAAGGAGGATTGGCAAGCACTCAGAGACAGTGGTTTACTGCACTTGGTCTCGATTTCGGGCTTACATATTGGTATGGCGTTCACTTTTGGGCTAGTGGTGGGCGGTGCCATTCGTTATGCGTTACCTCAATACCAGCTATTGCCTAGCTTATGTGGGCTGATGTTTGCCGTTGCCTATGCTTGGTTAGCGGACTTCTCATTACCTACTACCCGCGCGGTGTCGGTATGTGTTATTTACGTCGTTCTCAAATATACCTTAGTGCACTGGGCTTCCTGGCGGGTACTTTTGCTCGCGGTAGCGCTACAACTGCTTGTTCAACCTTTTGCATCGTATAGCATGAGTTTTTGGTTATCGTATTTGTCAGTTTGCGCAGTGTTGTTCGCAATCAATTTGATTCGGCATCAAAACGGGGGCTGGAAAGCGAAGTTAAAAGTGTTATTGCTTACTCAATTGATGTTGAGTGTGTTAATCGTGCCTATTAGTGGCTATTACTTTTCTGGTTTCAGTTTGTCATCAATTGCATACAACTTGGCGTTTATTCCTTGGTTCGGATTTATCGTTGTGCCTTTGATGTTTCTGGCCCTGTTCTCATCTTTATTTCTTGAAATGATAGCAAAGCCTCTGTGGCAGTTGGTGGACTGGTCATTGCAGCCATTGAGCACGTCAATTCAGTACGCGATAGGCTCCTGGCAACCCATTAGTATAGAAATGACAGGGTTGATTCTGGCGGGAATTATTTGCTTGGTGTTTCAACGATTCATGTTTCAGTACGCGTGGTGTTTGTTACTTGGCATTGTAATTAGTATTAAGCTCACATCGGAATATGATCAGCAACATTGGCGAATTGATGTACTAGATGTGGGCCATGGCCTTGCGGTGATTGTAGAAAAAGACGATAAAGTGTTGCTCTATGATACAGGTAAAGCATGGCAAAATGGCAGTATTGCGGAGCAGGTCGTCACTCCGGTCTTGCATCAACGAGGTTATGAAAGCATCGATACGATGATCCTCAGCCATTCCGACAATGACCATGCAGGAGGGCGCTTGTTCATTGAAGATGCCTTTTCGCCACAGCGCAAACTCAGTAGCCAAAACTTTATCGGATATGAGTCTTGTACTCGCGGCGATCATTGGAAATGGCAAGGGTTAAATATAGAAGTACTTTGGCCTCCTGCTCTTGTTCAACGTGCATATAATCCGCACTCCTGTGTACTACGTCTTACCGACCCTATTTCTACGTTCAGTATGCTTTTTACTGGTGATATTGAGACCATTAGCGAGTGGATCTTGCTCAGGGAGCCTGAAAAGTTAAAAAGTGATGTGATGTTGGTCCCTCATCATGGTAGTAAAAGTTCGTCGAATCCTCGCTTTATTGAGGCGGTAAACCCGAGTGTGGCCGTTGCTTCTTTGGCAAAAAATAATCAATGGGGAATGCCGGCAGAACATGTTGTTGCAGCATATCGCAAGCTTGACATTACTTGGCTTGATACTGGGGAATATGGTCAGGTAAGCTTCTCTATTCACCGTGATAATTGGCGCTCAGAAACCAAACGTAGCGATACATTTGAGCCTTGGTATAGGCAGATGCTGCGTAAGAGTAACTAATATAAAAAGACCTAATATCGAATTAGGTCTATAAGTTTTTAGCTCTTTATTTTTAACATATCAAATCTGAATTTTTTATTCTTTTTTAATGGCAGTGTAAAACTGAATAGCTTCTTTTCACCATTTGGTCTGACTAGTTGCTCTAAGCTAGAAAAATAGTCTTCGTAAAACTCGGTCTTAAGTAGGCATTCTAACCACAAGTTAGCTTTTATTGAGTCTAACTTGTTCCATGGTTTTATGCTTGATGCATAATGGAGTTGAATCGGATTATCATATGCATCCAATAATTCTTCTTTAGTATAGTTAATCTCATCCACAAACTCTTTTCTGTCATACATACTATACACATAGTTACAAACCATGTTCCTTAAGGGTAATTTTCCAACTTTAGGGTGACAACAGAAGTTTAGAACGTCTTGTTCTGGCTGTATTAATCTGTGAGAGTTTTTTTCGAGGTAGTCTTTAAACCTTTTCTCTAAATTATCTTTTCTAACGAGATCGGCATTCATAAAAAAGTATCCAGCACCTATTTTTAGTTGACTAATTTCTTCATTAGAAAAACTCTTTTTATAAACATCATTATAGCTTAGGATCCTATCTACAGAGAATACCCCTGATATATAATTATTATCATCGTTGTTATTATATTCTATAAAATCTTTTGAAATGTCATTTAAGTAAATGACATCGACATCAGATACGATCATTTTTTTATGCTCTTTAATTAAGCTTGAAATGCTAAGTTTGTAAAACATAGCTTTAGAGTAATGACCTTTTGTCTTTATGTTTTTCCAATCATTTTCAAAGTCGAATTTTTCATTGAAATTAATGAAAATAAGTTCTGAGTTTTTGAATTTTTGTATGGTTTTTTTTAATTTTTCTTGATTTTGCAGCGTAATATCTTCATGTAAGACATATATCTGGTATTTGTAGTTTTTATCTGACTTCTCAAGCAAAGAATAGAATGCTACTGCAGCTGGAATAACATAGTTGTTATCAAAACAATGAACAATGGGAATGACTTGCATATTTTTTTGTTGTAAATAAGGATTAACATGTCAAGAGTATAGAGCGAAATATAAAAGACTAAAAGACTTTCTCTAAGTGGACGTAACACATTTATTAATGTTTATCAGTAGAGGGACAGGTACGATGGTCAAGTTTGCTTAACGATGAGATTTGACCCCCCAATTTTCATATTTAAGATTTAATATCAGTTGAGTCAGAGTTGGTTAGCCAATGACACATTGGAGATCTACTGGAAAAGTGGCAGTCTTATACATTAGCAAACTTAGTGTACGTTCTAGGGATAGGCATATGAGCGCTAACAGAGTAGAATGAATGCCTCAATGTAAGAAAACAAAGCACTTCTATGTCAACAAATACTGATGAAACGACTTGGCAGACGTTTAAGCGTCTCTGGCAATTTATACGCCTTTATAAATCTGGCCTAATCGTTGCTGTTTTAGCATTAGTTATTAATGCAATATCAGATACTTATATGATTTCCTTGCTAAAGCCGCTACTCGATGAAGGTTTTGGGAACGCTGAATCTGACTTTCTACGCACGCTTCCATTGATTATTTTTGCCATGATGTTTGTCCGTGGCATCAGTGGATTTGTCTCCACATACTGTTTGAGCTGGGTATCCGGCAATGTGGTTATGCAAGTCCGCCGTATGGTATTCAATCACTTTATGCATATGCCTGTGTCTTACTTCGATAAGGAAAAGACGGGCAATTTATTGTCACGCATTACCTACGATTCAGAGCAAGTATCTGCGGCAACCAGCCAAGCGTTAGTGAGCATTGTTCGCGAAGGTGCAAGTATCATTGGCCTGTTAGTCCTGATGTTTTACAACAGCTGGCAGTTGTCGTTAGTGTTGTTTGCTGTTGCTCCCGTTGTCGCGTGGGGTATTGGTGTCGTTTCTAAACGTTTTAGAAAAATATCCAAAAATATGCAGACAATGATGGGCAACGTGACTGCGTCAGCAGAGCAGATGCTGAAAGGCCATAAAGTCGTGTTGAGCTACGGCGGCCAGGATATCGAACGTAAACGATTTGAAAAAGTCAGCAACCAAATGCGTCAACAAAGCATGAAGTTGGTGACGGCTCAAGCGGCGGCTAACCCTATCATTCAAATGATTGCGTCACTTGCTATTGTTGCCGTTCTTTACTTAGCAAGTATTGACTCGATTAAAGAGCAACTGACTCCAGGTACATTTACGGTTGTCTTCTCTGCGATGTTTGGTTTGATGCGTCCGCTTAAAGCGCTTACTAACGTTACCTCTCAGTTCCAACGTGGTATGGCCGCGAGCCAAACGCTCTTTGCGTTGATTGACCTTGAGCCTGAGAAAAACGAAGGTAAGTTGACAGTTGAACGCGCAAATGGCGATGTTTCAGTTAAAAACGTAAGCTTTACTTATACTGGCGCAGAAAAGCCAGCATTGGAAAATGTCAGCTTCGATATTCCAAGAGGGAAGACCGTTGCGCTGGTTGGTCGTTCTGGTTCCGGTAAAAGTACCATCGCGAGTTTGCTTAACCGTTTCTACGATGTAAATAGCGGCTGTATTACGCTTGATGGTCATGATATCCGTGACTATGAGCTGAAAAACTTACGTAAACAGTTTGCTTTGGTTTCACAAAATGTGCATCTATTCAATGATACGATTGCGAACAATATTGCGTACGCGACAGAAGACAGGTATTCACTTGACGATATTGAACGTGCTGCTTGTCTAGCTCATGCGATGGAGTTCATCAGTAAGATGGATGGCGGACTAGATGCGATGATTGGTGAAAATGGCGCGAGTCTATCTGGCGGTCAACGTCAACGTGTCGCTATTGCACGTGCTCTATTGCGTGATGCACCGGTATTGATTCTTGATGAGGCGACCTCTGCTTTGGATACGGAATCCGAACGCGCTATCCAAGCTGCATTAGATGAGCTGCAGAAAGACAAAACGGTACTCGTGATTGCGCACCGCTTATCCACAATCGAGAAAGCCGATGAAATTCTTGTGGTTGATGATGGCGCCATCATTGAGCGTGGCAACCACGCCGATCTTATTGCAAAAAATGGTGCGTATGCACAATTGCACCGTATTCAGTTTGGTGAATAGACGCGGTGGTTGAAAAAATCTGGTTTGAAAACCATCCAATAAAATATCTATTGTGGCCGCTTTTGTGGCCACTGAGTGTATTATTTGGAGCAATAAGTAAGTCTAAGCGAAAGCAATATCAAACGGGCCGTAAGCAAGCCTACAACGCGCCTATCCCTGTTATTGTTGTCGGCAATATCACAGCTGGTGGTAATGGCAAAACACCAGTTGTCGTTTGGCTTGTTGAGCAACTGCAACAGCTTGGACTTAAGCCAGGGGTCGTTTCTCGTGGCTATGGAGCAAAAGCTCCTGCCTATCCGTTAGTGCTAAAAGAAGATACGCCTGCGAAACATTGTGGTGATGAGCCTAAGTTGATTCATCGCCGCACAGGAGCGCCTGTTGCGGTAGACCCGGTGCGTTCAAATGCTGTGAAAGCACTGTTAGAGTCAGGTGTAGATATCATTATTACGGACGATGGGTTACAGCATTATGCGTTAGGCCGTGATATTGAGTTAGTGATTGTGGATGGGAATCGCCGATTTGGGAATGAAAGCCTCATTCCGCTTGGCCCACTTCGTGAAGGGGTCGAGCGTCTTGCTGAAGTCGACTTTATCATCACCAATGGCGGTCAAGCACATACGGGCGAAATCGCAATGACTTTAGCGCCATCTAAAGCCATTAACCTCAAGACTAAGCAACTTGTGGAAGTTTCTGAGTTAAAAGAGCTAGTGGCATTTGCAGGGATTGGGCATCCACCACGATTTTTTCATACATTAAACTCGATGAACGCAGATGTTAAAGTCACAAAAGGTTTTGCTGACCATCAAGACTTTGACCAACAAGAATTAGAAGCATTGGCTCAACAAGGAGCCAATGTGATTATGACCGAGAAAGATGCCGTCAAGTGCAGCCATTATGCGCAAGATAATTGGTGGTATCTGCCTGTATCTGCCCAGTTTGAACCAAACGATGCAGAGCAAATTTTAAAGAGAATAAAAGAGGTTAAAGCGGCTTATGGATCACCGTCTGCTTGAGATTGTAGCTTGCCCTGTTTGCAAAGGTAAGCTGACGTACGATAAAGAGAATCAAGAGTTGATCTGCAAATTGGATCGCCTCGCTTACCCGATCAAAGAGGGTATTCCTGTTCTGCTCGAGCCTGAGGCTCGTACTATGAGTATGGATGAGGGACGCTAATGTCTTTTACGGTTGTCATTCCTTCGCGTTACGCATCGAGCCGTTTGCCTGGTAAACCGTTAGCGGATATTGGCGGTAAGCCTATGGTTCAGTGGGTTTACGATCAAGCGCTACAAGCGGGTGCGGAAGATGTTATCGTGGCAACTGATGACGAGCGTGTTGCTGATGCTGTCTCGTCGTTTGGTGGTAAAGTCTGTATGACTTCTCCTAACCACGAATCAGGTACTGAACGCCTTGCTGAAGTTGTTGAAAAAATGGCTATTCCTGCAGACCACATTATTGTTAATGTGCAAGGGGACGAGCCTTTGATTCCACCGTCTATCATTCGTCAGGTTGCTGATAACTTATCGGGGTGTGATGCTCCGATGGCGACATTAGCCGTAGAAATAGACTCGGAAGAAGAAGTGTTCAATCCGAATGCAGTTAAAGTTGTGGCTAATGAGCAAGGCTATGCGATGTACTTTAGCCGAGCAACTATCCCTTGGGATCGCGATAACTTTGCCAAACAAGACAAAATCATTGCCAATCCATTAATGCGTCATATTGGTATTTATGCTTATCGAGCTGGTTTCATTAATACGTATGTAAACTGGGCTCCGAGCGCATTGGAGCAGATCGAGTGCCTTGAGCAACTACGAGTGCTTTGGTACGGTGAAAAAATTCATGTAGCGGTAGCGAAAGAAGCGCCAGCAGCCGGCGTTGATACGCCAGAAGATCTAGAGGCGGTGCGCGCTATTGTGGCGAAGCAAGCATAACTAAAGGTCACATTGAATTAAGAACGAGAAAGGCTCCTGAATTAGGAGCCTTTTTGTTGCTTATATCCAAGTATTAGTTAGATGTTTGTGTCATATTGGTTCCGTTTAGGGCAGGTCGCTAAGACTTCTCGGTGACCTGTGTCTTTTACTTCTTGCAGAATGACATCAAATCCCCACAATCGGTACACGTGTTTCAGAACTTCTTCGTAACTGTCATCAAGCGGGATTCGGTTATGAGGTACGTATTGCAACGTGAGTGAGCGGTCCCCACGAACATCGACATTAAATACCTGAATGTTTGGCTCAAGATTAGATAAGTTGTACTGAGCGGCTAAGGTTTCTCTAATACGTTTATAACCCATCTCATCGTGTATCGCGGCGACTTCAATAAAGTTTTTGTGGTCATCATCGTTGATCGCAAACAGCTTGAAATCACGCATTAATTTCGGAGAAAGGTATTGGCTAATGAAGCTTTCATCTTTGAAATTATGCATCGCGAAATGTACCGCATCTAACCAATCGGTTCCTGCCAAATCCGGAAACCACTCCTTGTCCTCATCAGTTGGTTCTTCACAGATACGTTTAATATCTCGGAATATTGCAAAGCCCAAGGCGTATGGATTAATACCATTAAAGTAAGGGCTATTATAAGGCGGTTGAGCTACCACACTGGTATGGCTATGTAAGAACTCTAGTATGAACTTTTCGGATACCAAACCCTCATCGTAAAGATGGTTGAGAATGGTGTAATGCCAGAATGTTGCCCAGCCTTCGTTCATTACCTGCGTTTGTTTTTGCGGATAAAAATACTGACTGATTTTGCGTACAATCCGCACGACTTCACGTTGCCACGGCTCTAGTAGCGGGGCATGCTTTTCGAAAAAGTAGAGCAAGTTTTCCTGAGGCTCGCTTGGGAACCGTTCTTTAAGATCTTCCTCTTTGGTTTTGGCTCTTGGTACTGTGCGCCACAATTCATTCACTTGAGACTGTAAGTATGCCTCGCGTTCTTCTTGTCGCGCTTTCTCTTCGGTAATGGAGATTTTTTCTGGTCGCTTGTAACGATCCACACCAAAGTTCATTAAGGCGTGGCAGGAGTCGAGCAGTTTTTCCACTTCCTGTACTCCATATCGCTCCTCACATTCAGCCAAATACTTTTTGGCAAACAGTAAATAATCGATGATGGAGCTAGCGTCCGTCCAGGTTTGGAACAGATAATTACCTTTGAAGAAAGAGTTGTGTCCGTAACAAGCGTGAGCAATCACCAGCGCTTGCATTGTCACGGTATTTTCTTCCATCAAATAAGCGATACACGGATTGGAGTTAATGACAATCTCGTAGGCTAACCCCATTTGACCATGCTTATAGTTCTGCTCCGTTTGGATGAACTTCTTACCAAACGACCAGTGGTTGTAATTGATGGGCATACCAATACTTGAGTAGGCATCCATCATTTGCTCGGAAGTAATCACTTCTATCTGGTTAGGGTAAGTGTCTAGGCGATAGTGTTGTGCGACACGCTTAATCTCTTTGTGGTAGCGTTCCAACAGCTCAAATGTCCAATCCGGTCCATCTGGCAGCATTTTACTATTACGCTTCTTAGGCGCCTCTCCTGAGAGGTTTTTCGTTGCGGTACTCATCGCTAGCCTCCTTACGCCGTTTCTTTTTGGAATAGTTCACGGAAGACTGGGAAAATATCCTCCACAGAGCGAATGTTTTTCATTGCGAAGTTCGGAAATTCATCGGTAAGCTTTTCGTACTCATGCCATAAAGTTTGGTGCGAGCGTCGTGTGATCTCTATGTAGGAGTAGTACTGACAGTTTGGCAGTAGTTTGTTCACTAATAGATCGCGGCATCTTGGCGAGTCATCTGCCCAGTTATCACCATCGGATGCTTGCGCAGCATAAATGTTCCATTGTCCAATTGGATAGCGCTCTTTTACGATTTCGTCCATCAGTTTCAATGCGCTGGATACAATGGTGCCCCCGGTTTCTTGCGAGTAGAAGAACTCGTGCTCGTCCACTTCTTTCGCTTGGGTGTGGTGGCGAATAAAGACAACGTCTACATTCTCGTAAGTACGAGTTAAGAACAGGTATAACAGAACGTAAAAACGTTTAGCGATGTCTTTCGTTGCTTGATCCATCGAGCCCGATACGTCCATCAAACAAAACATCACAGCTTGACTAGATGGTACAGGGCGTTTTTCATAGTTTTTAAAGCGTAAGTCGAAGGTGTCAATAAATGGAACCCCCTCAATTTTCTTACGCAGCTCTTCAATTTCAGCCTTCAAGCGGTTCTCTTCAAACTGCTGAGCGGGTTCAATGTTTTTGATGCGAGCAAGTTCATCTTCTAGCTCTTTGAGAAGACGTTTCTTACCCGCGGTCATTGCCGTACGTCGTGCAAGAGATTGTTGCAGCGAACGTACTACCGCAATGTTTGAAGGGATACCAGCAGTTTGAAAGCCTGCGCGGTGCGTTTTCCATTCAGTAATTTTGGCAATTTGGTTTTTTTCTAGATTAGGCAGCTCGAGATCTTCGAACAAAATATCGAGGTACTCATCTTTTGATATTTGGAATACAAATTCGTCTTGGCCTTCTCCATCTGGACTGGCATTGCCTTCTCCCGAGCCACTACCTTGACCGCCACCTTTGGGACGCTCAATTTTATCACCAGTAATGAATTGGTCATTGCCGGGATGAACTCGTTCGCGAACACCACCTTTGCCTTGATGAAAGATCGGCTCATTGATGTCTTTGTGAGGGATAGAGACGTCTTCGCCCGTTTCCGTATTCGTAATCGAGCGTCGATTCACTGCGTCTGCTACCGACTCTTTTATTTGCTCTTTGTGGCGCTTCAAGAAGCGCTGTCGATTAACAGCGCTCTTGTTCTTGCCATTGAGCCTTCGGTCTATAAATTGCGCCATGAAATAGCCCTCTTCATGTTTCACAAGCGACCTAACTCAATACTGGGTTAGGATGACTTACGTACTCGTAGGTACCACTCAGAAAGTAGGCGAACCTGTTTCTCGGTATAGCCTTTTTCCATCATGCGAGCGACAAAGTCGTCATGCTTCTTCTGATCTTCAGAAGAGGTTTTCGCATTAAATGAGATAACCGGAAGTAGCTCTTCGGTATTGGAGAACATTTTCTTCTCGATTACTGTGCGCAGTTTTTCGTAGCTGGTCCAAACCGGGTTTTGACCATTGTTATTCGCTTTCGCACGAAGCACAAAGTTAACGATTTCGTTTCGGAAATCTTTCGGGTTAGAAATACCAGCGGTTTTCTCGATCTTCTCTAGCTCAGCGTTGAGTGAAGATCGATCAAATAGCTGACCAGTTTCTGGATCTCGGTACTCTTGGTCTTGAATCCAGAAGTCTGCGTAGGTGACATAGCGGTCGAAGATGTTCTGACCGTATTCAGAGTAAGACTCGAGATAAGCGGTCTGAATCTCTTTACCAATAAATTCAACGTAGCGAGGCACTAGGTAGCCTTTCAAGAACTCGAGATATTTCTCTGCCGTTTCAGCAGGGAACTGTTCACGTTCAACCTGTTGTTCAATCACATAGAACAGGTGTACAGGGTTGGCTGCCACCTCGGTTTGGTCGAAGTTAAATACGCGCGACAAAATCTTAAAGGCGAAACGTGTAGAGAGACCATTCATGCCTTCATCGACACCCGCATAATCACGATACTCTTGATAGCTTTTTGCCTTCGGATCGGTGTCTTTGAGTGTTTCACCATCGTAGACGCGCATTTTTGAGAAAATGGATGAGTTTTCAGGCTCTTTCAGGCGTGAAAGAATACTGAATTGCGCTAGAGTTTCGAGCGTGCTTGGAGAACAAGGAGCCTGAGACAGCTCACTGTTTTCAAGCAGTTTTTGGTAAATTTTCACTTCTTCGGATACGCGGAGACAGTAAGGTACTTTTACAATGTACACACGGTCGAGGAAGGCTTCGTTATTTTTGTTGTTACGGAAGGTCTGCCACTCAGATTCGTTCGAGTGAGCCAGAATCATACCGTCGAATGGAATCGCAGATAGACCTTCAGTACCGTTGAAGTTACCTTCTTGCGTTGCCGTCAATAGTGGGTGAAGTACTTTGATCGGCGCTTTGAACATCTCGACGAATTCCATTAAACCTTGGTTTGCTTTACACAGAGCACCGGAGTAGCTGTAGGCATCTGGGTCGTCTTGCGAATAATGTTCGAGTTTACGGATATCGACTTTACCAACCAGTGATGAGATATCTTGGTTGTTTTCATCCCCAGGTTCTGTTTTAGCAATACCGATCTGATCGAGAATTGAAGGGCGAACTTTCACTACTTTAAATTTAGTGATATCACCGCCAAATTCATGAAGGCGTTTAGCGGCCCATGGCGACATAATCGAGCGAAGATAACGTTGCTCGATACCATATTCTTTTTTCAAAATATCGCCGTCTTCCGTGGCTTTGAATAGACAGAATGGATGGTCATTCACTGGGCTACGTTCGCCATTGGCAGTAAGTACATAGATAGGCATCTGTTCCATCAGAGCCTTAAGTTTTTCAGCAAGTGAGGACTTACCACCGCCGACAGGACCGAGTAGGTAAAGGATCTGCTTACGTTCCTCTAAACCTTGCGCCGCGTGTTTTAGGTAAGACACAATTTGCTCTATGGCATCTTCCATACCATAAAAATCTTTAAAGGTTTCATAACGAGAGATAACACGATTCGAGAAGATGCGGCTCAATCTCGGGTCTTTTGCCGTATCAATTATCTCTGGTTCACCGATCGCCATCAGTAGGCGTTCTGCTGCATTAGCATAAGCGCTTTTGTCATCCTTACACAGGGCTAGAAACTCCTGTAACGACATCTCTTCATCTTTTGCAGCTTCATATCTTGATTGATAGTGGTCGAAAATACTCATGTCGCTTTCCCCTTTAATAGTCAGTCTACCGACGAACGTTGATTCAGGCTTTCCCACCTATTGTTATGCTCCTTGTTGTTTGAATATACGTCCTGTTATCACATTTGGTTCGTACAGAATGTAAGATTGGCGACACCAAAGACTTTGCTTTATGGACAGTTTTTTCATTACAACGGTGAGCGGTGGGTATGAATCTTTCAATCACAGCCTTTCTCTACTTAAGCCTAGTCGGGGATTTGCAATTTTGCTTAACAATTATGAATTTATTGCAAAAGTGACATTTGAATCACTCTTTCACTGAAGATGAATTTATGTCGTGAATAGGTGCAATAGAAATCAGATATTTGGCAAAGACAGAAGAGTCTCAGTGATTCATTGCTCTACATCGCACAAGGGAAGCGTAAGAAGGTGAAAAAGCAGCGGTAAGGTTGTGACAGGGCAAATAAAAAAGGAAAGCGAGTGCTTTCCTTTTCGTAGACGAATATTTTATGCGCTGAAGATTTGTGCAAGCTCGTTTTCGCATAAATGGTACTGACGAGGGCAGTTGCGCCAAGTTTGTAGCATACGACGGTATTTATCCAGCATTGGCATTTGGCTGTTAAAGTGATGGTCTGCTTTATCAAATTGAGGGTACAGACCTTCAGAATCAATAAGGAAGCGTACGTAATGGACTTGTTGGGCCTCTGAAGCAATATCAAACCCAAGAAACTGCAAGCGGCGCTGATCCACTTTGTTACGATCTTCGGTATCGAGCATGTTGTAAGATTCTTGCATCGCGTGATACATCTCCATAACGTCGATGATCTCACGACACTCCGCTTCTGACAGACAGCCGAAATCTTTATTCAACTCACGCATTTGTAGCTCATAGCCACGTTCAACGATCGTTTGTAAGCGTTTGTATTTGGCCGCATTACTTGGATCAAGTTGAGACATAAGGTTGTATTGGTTTGATAGAATCAAACGTTGAGCGTTTGACATTTCCATGATGACCTCACTAGATATCTAATACATTTTTAATGTGCTTAGGTTAACGCTTAAGACATGAGTGAAACATGATCTCAACACATATTTAATACTAAAAAATGGCAAGAACTGTCACTTTTGACCAGTTTAAAAACACTTATTTATGGTAATGATTGTATATGTAGTCTCGGTCTGAAAATACTCTTAGCCACTCTGGCTTGAATACGGTTAAAACCGCCAGTGACATACCATTTAATAGGCCCTCAGGGAAGGCAAGCAACGGTACAAAAATAAAGTAGTTATGTTGAATGGTTTCCCAATCGTAATGACCAACCGATAAATGGTAAAAGGAGTTAATCAGCAGATGCAGGCTTCCTGTTATCGCGCCGTTGAAAAAACCTGCAACGAAGATGAACACAAAAATGTTTCTTGGCAAGTAGTGATAACTCAAAAGAAAGACGAGGTAACTAATGAAGATAGGAAGCAGGGCAGACAATACTAAAGACGTGGGTAACTGCAACAACGACACATCATGTAGCAGGTGGTTGACCAGCATTGCGGGGATACTGATTAGAAAGGCCATACGCCAACCATACATCATCGTCAGCGTTGTTAGCGCGAGAAAATGAATCTGTAGTCCTTCTTTTACGCCTGCCTGGGTTGCCCATAAGATGCTGAAAAAAAAGAGTGTTGCAAAAACGAGGTGCTGAAATGCTTTTTCCTTTTCAAGCTTGGGCCAAACGACTTTTTTCCAATCTGGTAGACAGTAGGCGAGTACTATCCAAAGTATGACAACCAGCGAGCCCAAGTTAAACCAATCCATGTTACTACCTTCCTATGCGATCATGACGCAATCATTTCTATTGTTCTTTTTATACCTAAATCACTTCATAGATATTCATTGAAGGTACTTAGGTATAGTTAAAAAAATACCAGCAATATGCTGGTATTTTAAAGAGGTTAGTCTTGCTGTTCACTTAGTATTTTACGTTATCGTTGTACTGCGCAAGAATGGATTGAATCTCGTCCATGGTTTCTTTCGGTGGAGGGTTTACCCCTTCGAGTGGGTATTCTAAGCCCAATGCTTCCCATTTATGGGCACCCAATTTGTGATAAGGAAGTAACTCGACCTTTTCGATGTTATCCATATCTTTAATAAACTCACCAAGCATGTGTGCTGCTTCTGGGTCATCTGTGTAACCAGGCACGACTACATAGCGAATCCAAGTTTTCTTTCCGATTTTTTGCAAGTAACGAGCAAAGTCCAATGTACGTCGGTTCGATACGCCGATGAGATCTTGGTGTACTTCATCTTTCATGTGCTTGATATCAAGCATTACTAAGTCTGTTGCATCCAGTACTTCATCGATAACATCAGTGTGTTTACGAACATAACCGTTCGTATCTAGACACGTATGAATACCTTCTGCCTTAGCTGCGCGGAAAAAGTCCCGTACAAATTCAGGCTGAAGCATCGCTTCGCCGCCAGAACAAGTAACGCCACCACCTGATGCATTCATGAAGTGGCGGTAACTTTTCGCTTCGGAAATGATCTCTTCAACCGTAACTTCTTTGCCATCATGCGTATCCCATGTATCGCGATTGTGGCAATACTTACAGCGCATCAAACAACCTTGCAAGAAGACGATAAAACGAATACCAGGTCCGTCTACGGTACCACATGACTCAAATGAGTGAATACGACCAGTTGTTGACATCTTTTGCTCTCATTACTAGTAAATTCTAGCTGTTATTTTATTACAAAAAGCAGGGTTAAAACAGCTTTGTCGGTACTAAAGGCAAGGTTATGTGAAGAAATAAAATAGATAGACCAATCTAAATAAATGCTTGATCACAGGGTTGGTTAATACCAAACGAGAGAACTTTGCCTTGTATTTAGATTGGTACGGATACAGGGATAAGTCAGCTTTTAGAAAAAGGCGAACACAGAGAAGGAGCCTGTCCCATAAACATCAGTTTGGGATTCTTCATAATCTGGCGTTTTTATCGTAAAGGTTAGGCTTGCACCGTAATTTTGGTTATACCAAGTTGCACCCGCTACGGCGCTTGCTTGCCAATTTTGCAGTGTGACGTCGTATGGCGCGGATGGCTCAGGAATACCAGGGCGATCGCCTTCGATGGTCATGTCATTGAAACGGTAACGACCTTCAAACCCCGTAAATAAGAACCAGCTTGAAGTATCCTGTGCGAGCATACTCGCTGAGAACGGGCTCTCAACACTAATATTGGCGGCTCCGATACTGCTTGCTAGGTTTGTACCCCAACGAAACATGACGCCTTGAGAGACATCACTACGGAAGTTACCTGCATTGATGTCGTTAATGTTGGTGATTTCCCATTGCGTTTTTTGTTCTTCGCTGCGCATCAATTTATTAAATACGCGGTAGCCAAGGCTAAACGCCACTTTATCGTCGATCTGGTAATCCCAACCTTGTGGGTCAGTCGAGCCTGTTATGCCGTGAACGATTTCTTGCGCTTTTTCTGAAAGCGAACTTTCACCTGTTGCACCGATGGTGAAGTTGTAGCGGACGGCCTTATCATCAGTCAAAGAAAGATAGTTGATCTCAGTATGTAGATAACCCGCATATGGGCGATCATTGACCAGTGGATAATCCGCTTCAATGTCGCTCGGAGTCCACATTTTGTGGCCAAGAACCAACTCTATTTTATCGATATTGGCGTGTTCTGAGTCATCCAGACTCAGCCATTTCCATTGGCTTTCTTGTTTCAGTTGGCCTGTTGCGTAGGAAAGAAAAATACCATTTGTGTAGTCTTGGTCGACGCCGAAAATACCATCATTGTCGAGTGTAAAAGAGACCGTAGACTTAGTGGATGCCATCGCAACTGGAGAAAGAAGAGTAAGAACAATTAATTTACTGAGTTTCATATACTTTATTTACTAACTTTTTTCGCATCATACGTAAGAATGTGGGCAAAATCTTTCGTAATATCACAACTTTCATTCAAGAAATAAAAAAAGGCTGATGCTTAGAAGCATCAGCCTTTGTTGTATCACTAAAACGTTATTTCACTAAAGTCTTATAGAGACTCTGTGAATGTACGTGCGATTACGTCAGCTTGTTGCTCTGCAGTTAGAGAGTTAAAGCGAACAGCGTAACCAGATACACGGATTGTTAGCTGAGGGTATTTCTCTGGGTGCTTAACGGCGTCTTCTAGAGTTTCGCGGTTAAGAACGTTCACGTTTAGGTGTTGACCACCTTCGATACCCGCTTCGTGGTGGAAGTAACCATCCATCAGGCCAGCTAGGTTAGCGCGTTGTGAACCCTCATCTTTACCTAGTGCATTAGGTACGATAGAGAATGTGTAAGAGATACCATCTTGTGCGTCAGCAAACGGCAGTTTTGCAACTGAAGTTAGTGATGCTACGGCACCTTTCTCATCGCGACCGTGCATTGGGTTAGCACCTGGAGCAAATGGAGCACCAGCACGACGACCGTCAGGTGTGTTACCAGTTTTCTTACCGTAAACCACGTTTGAAGTGATAGTAAGAATTGACTGAGTAGGGATTGCATCACGGTAAGTCTTAAGCTTACGGATTTTGCCCATAAATACAGAAACAAGTTCACATGCGATATCATCAACGCGTGGGTCGTTGTTACCAAATTTAGGGTAATCACCTTCGATTTCGAAGTCGATTGCTAGACCGTCTTCGTCACGGATTGGCTTAACTTTTGCGTATTTGATTGCAGACAGAGAGTCAGCCGCAACAGATAGACCAGCAATACCACAAGCCATAGTACGTTTAACGTCACGGTCATGTAGAGCCATTAGTGCCGCTTCGTAGCTGTACTTGTCGTGCATGAAGTGGATAGCGTTTAGTGCAGTCACGTACTGCTTCGCTAGCCAATCCATGAAGTGGTCCATTTTCTCCCACAACTCATCGTAGTTCAGTACATCGCCTTCGATCTTCGGCATTTGTGGACCAACTTGGATTTTTAGCTTCTCATCCACACCACCGTTGATGGTGTAAAGCATAGTTTTCGCAAGGTTAGCACGAGCACCAAAGAACTGCATTTGCTTACCAACAACCATTGGAGATACACAACATGCGATTGCGTAGTCGTCAGAGTTCATGTCTGGACGCATTAGGTCGTCGTTTTCGTACTGGATTGAAGAAGTATCGATAGACACTTTCGCACAGAACTTCTTGAAGCCTTCAGGTAGTTGCTCAGACCAAAGGACAGTGATGTTTGGCTCTGGAGAAGGACCCATTGTGTATAGTGAGTTTAGGAAACGGAAGTTTGTACGAGTAACTAGCGTACGACCGTCAAGACCCATACCACCCATAGACTCAGTTGCCCAGATAGGGTCGCCAGAGAATAGATCATCGTACTCAGGAGTACGTAGGAAACGAACCATACGTAGTTTCATTACGAAGTGGTCGATCATTTCCTGAGCTTGTTCTTCTGTGATGCGGCCAGCAGCGATATCGCGCTCGATGAAGATGTCTAGGAACGTAGACGTACGGCCTAGAGACATTGCCGCGCCGTTTTGAGATTTAACAGCAGCTAGGTAACCGAAGTAAGTCCACTGGATAGCTTCTTGTGCAGTTTCAGCAGGACGAGAAATGTCACAACCGTATTTTGCAGCCATTTCTTTGATTTGACCTAGAGCACGGTGTTGCTCTGCGATCTCTTCACGAAGCTGCATTGTCATTTGTAGGTCTTCGCCGTTCTCGAAACGCTCTTGTAGAGAAGAGAACTGTGCGAATTTATCCTTCATTAGGAAATCAATACCGTATAGAGCAACACGACGGTAGTCACCGATGATACGACCACGACCGTATGCATCAGGAAGACCAGTCAATACGCCAGACTTACGACACGCCATGATTTGTGGAGTGTAGATGTCGAAAACGCCTTGGTTGTGAGTTTTACGGTATTCTGTGTAGATTTTCTTAACTTGTGGGTCAAGCTCGCGGTTGTAGGCTTTGCATGAACCTTCAACCATACGGATACCACCGTTAGGGATGATCGCACGTTTTAGAGGAGCGTCAGTTTGAAGACCTACGATAGTTTCTAGGTCTTTTTCGATGTAGCCTGCATCGTGAGCAGTGATGGTAGAGATAACTGAAGTATCAAAATCAACAGGAGCGTGAGTCGCGTTCTCTTGTTTGATGCCTTCCATTACCTTAGCCCAAAGCTTGTTAGTCGCTTCAGTACCTTCAGAAACTAGGAAAGATTCGTCGCCTTCGTACGGAGTGTAGTTCTTCTGAATGAAATCACGAACGTTTACTTCGTTTTGCCAGTCGCCTGCAGCAAAACCTTCCCAAGCTTTAGCAAATTGCTCTGCCATGACATACCTACCTTTTTAGTAGAAAAAAATACGTACTGCTTCGCCGTTGAGCCAGCTATCCCCAAGTTAAAGAGGGGAACAGTACACTCTTATGAATAACAATATTTATAGTCTTAAATTTAAATGTTCGAGTTACAAAACTATAAATATTGTCACTAGTTTTAACGTTTCTCTTTTTAAGCAACAGTTAGAGGTTAAACTAAAATTTTTTTGCAAACCTTAAACTAAATCAATAAATCCTCAAAAATCTCGATAAAAATGGGGTAGCGACTAGCGCTACCCACACATTTTCTGAACTTTCAGCTTTACAGCCAAGCTTGGATGCCATATTGGCCTTCAAGCATACCAACTGCAAGCATAGCAACTAAACAGATAATAAGTACGCTTACTGGGATCACAATCTTGTCTACAAACGACAAGCGAGACGCGCGCTCTTTATCACCAATTAAGCCGTTGTTATCTAAAAGCATAGTTAGTGCCCAAGCTAGAACAGGGTTAACGACTGCTGAACCAAAGATACAGATGCCTGCTGCTTGTGAATCTTTTGAGTCTTTCACCATCTGCATGCCTGCTTCAAGTAGTGGTAGAGAGACACCAACGAGAAGAGCAACGCGCATAACTGGTGGCCATACTGCAACATCCATAGGGAAACCAAGGATTGCAACAATAATACATAGAGAACCTAGTAAGATTGCACCGCCAGGAATAGGGCGCTTCGCGATTGCTGCAGGGATCATGTAAGTCCCCCAAGATGATGTGATGTTACCACCACCGACAGCGGTACCGACCATTTGGCGCACAGAACACATTGTCATTGTGTCATCAACGTCCATCAGTACTTTTTCACTCTTACGTGGGTAGTTCATTTCTTGGAAGATGCGGTGACCCAAGAAGTCAGGAGACCACATTGCTACAGCAAGAATTGCGAATGGTAGAGAAGCAATGAAGTGTTCCATATTAGGAAGACCAAGCATCCAACCTTCTTCTGTTGAACCCCACCAGTAGATTGGGTTTAGGTTTGGAAGACCCGTCTCGGTTACGAATTTAATATCGAAGCCTGCGCCAAGAACAAGTGCGATTGCAAGGCCAGTGAAGGCACAAACAGGGATTGCTAGCCAGCGTTTGTTCACTTTAGCAAGGAACGCGTATAGGCCAATAGTAACCGCAAGAACGATTAGACCGATGTAACCCATGCTACCTGCGGCAACTGTGTCGGATTGCAAACCAACAGCCCAAGCTTGAATGGAATTAATTTGGCTCATCGTTCCGGTTAAACCCAAGAAGATGAGAAGGCCACCAGCCGTACCTTCAGAGGTGAGGTTAACCAGTTTTGAACCACCTTTTAACAGGCTCAGAATTAAACCAAACACACCAATGAGAATTGCCAATGCAAGAGGGTGAGCACCAGCAAGCGCGATGGTACCAATAAGAGGGATCATTGGGCCGTGGTTACCAGCTAGGTTGGCTTTAGGGTTAATAAAGCCAGAAGCAAGTACACAGAAAAGAAGTGCAGGGATGAGCATCTCTACACGGGCAACTTCGATGGCGAAATCTTTGCCCAGATTAACATGGTCCCATGCGGCAGTTAGGCCTTCAGCCCAAGACATCATTACCGCAGAGTACATCGCGATAATACCAATCGTACCGGCAAGTGCTGGAACAAGATCTTCAAGTTCAAAACGGAAGTCACGACCTGGCAAGTTTAAGCCGAAACGACGCGGCTTCATAATTTGTAGTTCGTGGTCTAGGTAGTCTGAACGGCTTGCGAACTCAGATGCTGGACGATGAAGCTCACGGTAGCTCTTGGTCTCGATATCTGAATCAGAGTGCGTTTTGTTAACTGCGTCTGACATAGATTCCTCATATATTTAAAGTTATGAATTCTTCATTCAATTGTGTTAATCCGCATCCTGCGGCACGCTTATGCTAGCTATTATTAGATTTGTTACACGTCGACATTGTGCCTAAGCATAGCTAATAACTTATTGTGTTGAGGCACAAAAAAATCCTCATCTTTTGGCAGGAGTCTAGCAAGATAGCCATTTAGGGTGATTGATTTAGATCACTTTAAGAATGGTTGTGAAATAAAACTACAGAAAGTTTCTGGCATGCGAATGAGATGGTGAAATCTTGTGTAATTTCATTACACAAGTTGCATAAAATTAGAATTTGTTGCTCTTATCGTTCGAGGGATGCGGGGTAAATATCAATATTCATGATGATTATATAAAGCTGGCTTTATTCTTGCTTTCTACAGGGCAAAGACGATTTTTTGGCTAATCATTGCCGCTCAGTTTAGGAAAAAGACATGAAACAGCTTAAAGTACTGCCACTAGTGGCAATCATCTCAGGGTTAATGGTCGGTTGTGGCGGCGGTGGCGGTGGCGGCGGTGGTGGTACTCCGTCAGACTATGTCACTCTTACTTTTATTCAGAAAGTGACAACTACAACTGATAAATCTGCTACTTGCACTATTTTCGATAAAGTACAGAAAGATAACATTACGACATATACGTATGCGCGAAAGGCTAGCGATGTAACAGTTTATATCCATGATTCGAAGGGCAATGTCATCGATACTAAACACCCTGATACTAATGGGGTTCTAACTATTGATAAGTATCCTTTGGAGGCTAATAGCTATGTTACGGTTATAGATTCTCCGAGTGATAGTGACCCTTTCTATAAAGCGTTATCTATCCAAAAAGAGTATCTTGAGTCGCAACTTATACAAGTCAAAAGACCGCAAGTTGACAAATGTTATTCAGCAGATGCTACACCTGTTCCTCAAAAAGGTTACATCTTAGCATCAACACTAAACGTGCAAGCTGATAGTTACCAATTTTTGTCTTCCCAAGAGGGCAATAGCATCGATACATCTAACTCTAAGGAAGTTGAAAAACTCGGCGATGAATCAGTTCTTGTTAAAGGTATCCTTAATGGAAAACTTTCTGGTTATGAATTTACGAGTAAATTAGGCTCTGAGTCTGCGCCTTCCATAGCAGTACTGGAAACTATTGATACAGATTTGGATTGGACAAACCTATTTGCTCCAACATCAAATCTTGAGTCTCTAAACATTAGTCTAAGTAAAGGTTTATACAGTTACTCTTGGTTTACGCCAGATGTTGCTACGGAAGAGTCGTTCCCTATATCAAGCCTTGATAATAATTATCACTACCAAGCTTATGGCACGTTAACGACAGGTTGGAAATTTAAAACTGTAGGCGGAATCTTAGGTTCTCTCGATGTCAAATTGCCGGACTCATTGCAGACTTACGATGTTAAGCCCTCTATTATCAACTCTGGAGTAAATGGAGTTGTGCGAATCACGGGAGTGGACTCTTCGAACGAGTTAGTTGTCCGCGCGAAGTATACTCAAAGTGTTAGTTCACCTACAATCAAAACGCTAGAGCACGTAATTATTGGTAAACCGGCGGGGTCACAACTGGTGATTCCAGATTTGACTCAAACGGGGCTTTCCTCAGCTACCCCTGAAACTTTGTCTGTGGATGCTTATGAGTACGACAGTTTGTCAGAAGCGCAGGTGCAAAACTTAATGGCGCAATATGAAGACGAAGACACTGTTGCATTGGTCGTAAAACCAAGCCAAAGAGCGAGGCATGATACTGACATCCGAACCCTTAAATATACTAAGTTGTCACGATAATTGTTAAAAATATTCATTATTTAGCCCCTCGCTTGAGGGGCTTTTTTGTGGTCTATATTCACGAATAAAAGAATAAGTTGCTATATATTGCATATTAATTTGGCTATCGTATCTTTCTATTCGAATTATTTAGGTTAATAATTTGTTGCAAGTTTCAGGGTGTGGTGCTAATTTGTTCCGAATTAGAGAGGGCGGAGTCCCTTAATTGCAGTGACAAAAACACAGGGAGTAGAGCGCATGAATGATGTACCAGCGCTAGATATAAAAGACCTGCACAAAACATTTGGACAAAATGAAGTTCTCAAAGGAATTTCTCTTGCCGCGCACAAAGGAGATGTCATCTCCATCATTGGCTCTTCCGGTTCTGGTAAGAGTACCTTTCTTAGATGTATCAACTTGCTAGAAACGCCTACCGCAGGCGAAATTTGGGTGAATGGTGAATTAATCCAAATGAAGAACAACCGAGCAGGGGAATCCGTTCCTGCTAATGAAAAGCAAGTGCAACGTATTCGCTCACGTCTAGCGATGGTGTTCCAAGGTTTCAACTTATGGTCACACCTGACAGTATTAGAAAACGTGATTGAAGCCCCTGTTCATGTTCTAGGCGTACCAAAAGCCCAAGCGATTGAAAACGCAGAAGTCTTGCTTAAGAAAGTAGGCCTGTATGAGCGTAAAGACTATTATCCTGGGCACTTATCTGGCGGTCAGCAGCAACGTGCCGCTATTGCCCGTGCGCTAGCAGTTGACCCTGAAGTGATGTTGTTTGACGAGCCAACCTCTGCGCTTGACCCAGAACTTGTTGGGGAAGTATTAGGGGTAATGAGAGATTTGGCAGATGAAGGACGAACCATGCTGGTGGTCACGCACGAAATGGCATTTGCGCGAGACGTATCAAACCATGTGATGTTCTTGCATCAAGGCTTAGTGGAAGAACAGGGAAATCCAGCTAAGCTATTTACAAACCCGGATTCAGAACGATTACAGCAGTTTATCTCATCCATTTACTAATATTTTTAGGCGGCAGACTATTGCCTCCTAAGCCAGCACAACAAACAAAACGAAATAAAATAGCAATCACAGGAGTATGGAAATGAAAAAGTGGTTATTAGCAGCAACGATCGCTGCAACGGCAGTATCTGGTGTCGCTCAAGCGAAAGAATGGAAAACAGTTCGCTTCGGCATTGAGGGTGCTTACCCTCCGTTTAGCTGGACAGAAACTGATGGTTCTCTGAAAGGCTTCGACGTAGACATGGCCAACGCGCTTTGTGAAGAAATGCAAGTGAAATGTAAGATTGTCGCGCAAGATTGGGATGGCATCATTCCTTCTCTATTAGCGCGTAAGTACGACGCAATCATCGCTGCGATGTCTATTACTGAAGAGCGTAAGAAGAAAGTCGATTTCACTGGCAAATACGCACTGATTCCAAACAAATTTATTGCCAAGAAGGGCGCGAATCTGGATTTTGACAACCTAGATGGCAAGAAAATCGCCGTTCAACGTGCAACAACACACGACAAATATCTGACAGATAACTATGGCGATAAAGTAGAAATTGTTCGTTACGGTTCTTTTGATGAGGCTTACCTAGATTTAGCCAATGGTCGTGTTGCCGCTGTATTGGGCGACGCCTCTGCTCTAGAAGAAGGTGTGCTTAATAAAGCGGGCGGCGACGCGTACGAGTTTGTTGGTCCGTCATTGACCGATCCTAAGTGGTTCGGTGAAGGTTTTGGTATTGCCGTGCGTAAACAAGATAAAGATCTAACGAAGAAATTGGACGCGGCGATAATTTCACTACGTGAGAAAGGTGTTTATCAAGAAATTGCTGGTAAATACTTTAACTACGATGTGTACGGTGAATAAACCGTAATTAAGCGACCGTTGGCTTGTTCCTAGAAGTAGTCAACGGTCGATTTTTTGAGTTTAGGGATTAGGAACTCACCTATGCTAGATTTACAAGGATACGAAGCTTCGATTTTAAAAGGGGCTTTAGTAACGATAGAAGTTGCAGTGCTTTCACTCCTTCTTGCCGTGATCTTAGGTATGCTTGGCGCATTAGCTAAGTTAGCACCTTACAAATGGGCAAGGGCGATTGCCACTCTTTACACCACCGTCATTCGCGGCATTCCAGATTTGGTTCTGATGATGCTGATTTTCTTTGGTGGACAAATACTTTTAAACAATAGCCTGTACTCCATTAACGAAACGCTCAATGAGTGGTTTGCTTCGAGTGATCCAAACCATGAATGGACGTCTTACTTACCCGACTATATTGATGTCAGCCCATTTATTGCAGGTGTACTCACGATTGGTTTTATCTTTGGTGCCTACATGGCGGAGACTTTTCGCGGAGCGATCATGGCGGTGGACAAAGGTGAACTAGAAGCGGCGAAAGCTTATGGTATGAGCTCAGCCTTATCGTTTAGAAGAATCTTACTGCCTCAGATGATTCGTCATGCATTACCTGGATTTGGTAATAACTGGTTAGTGTTACTCAAGACCACTGCGTTAGTTTCCATCATCGGCCTGGATGACATGGTGAGAATGAGCTCGTTGGCGGCAGGTACGACGAAAATGCCGTTTACCTTTTACATGGCTGTCGCGCTCATCTTTCTGTTTTTTACCAGCGTTTCGACCGGGCTACTCAAGCTTGTTGAGCGTAAGTTCAGTATTCATGCGAGGTAAGTTATGGATTTTTCTTTGATTATTGAAAGCTTCCCAACTTATCTTCAGGGACTTTGGACGACAGTTTGGCTGGTAGGGTTAGCGTTGGTTATCGGTTTGTGTGTCTCGATTCCATTAGCTGTGGCACGTAATAGTGCGAATTATGCCTTTAGCTTACCTTCTTGGGGATTCATTTACTTTTTCCGTGGAACACCGTTGTTGGTCCAGTTGTATTTGATTTATTACGGTATGGATCAGTTCTTTCCTGTGAAAGATACCTTGTGGGAAAACGCCTGGTTTTGTGCTTTAGTCGCTTTTATTCTTAATACGTCGGCTTATACAGCAGAAATTATTCGTGGTGCGATTAATGGCTTGCCCAAAGGTGAAGTAGAAGCTGCCAAAGCGTATGGGATGAGTAAGTTTATGACATACAGACGTATTATCTTGCCGAGTGCACTGCGTCGAGCATTACCAGCTTATTCAAACGAAGTGATTTTCATGCTGCACGGTAGTGCGGTCGCGGGTATCGTTACCATTATGGATCTAACTGGCGCTGCGCGCTTAGTTAACTCACGTTACTATGCGCCATTTGAATCTTTCCTTACGGCGGGGCTGTTCTACATGGCACTGACGTTTATGATCTTGTGGTGCTTTAAAGTGGCAGAGAAGCGCTTCTTGGCATACCTACGTCCTTTAAGTTAATAATTAGTGTCAGCAATGGTATCTAAATGGGTACCATTGCTTTTTGATGATTTTGTTATCTTCATTCCTATTTTTCCTACCGATACAAAAGACTATTTCTTTTTATTCATGCACTTACATTAATATTTGATAAACCCATTGTTTAGTAAGTAAAAAATGAAAAAAACAATTCTATCGTTGGGCCTTGCCGCCGTTGCCACTGGATGTGGTGGGGGAGAGGGAGAGTCACAATCTAATGCTCAAGTAAAACCAACGCCAGCTCCAGTTCAACAAGCTCTGGAAACTGGTAATGCTCTGCTCGTTTCTGACCCGAACGATTTCATTCGAGAAAGTCGGCAAGTTGTGGAAGGGCACAAGAAACAGTCGAATACGATCAAATCTGCAATTGCGAAAAACCTTTCTGGCCTTTATTGGGATCCAACCTATGATGCAGCGATATTGGCACCTCAGTATGGGTTCAACGACACAATCTTGATGACCAACAAGGCCATGGTTAGCGGTTATAAAGATCAGGCGTTGTCAATTGGCGTTGCTGGAGAAAAAGCTCATGGTCAACGTTATGCGCTATTAGGTAGTAACCCATTTAGAACGGCACAACGCTTTCCCGAGTCTTCGAATGCAGCGATGACTCAATGGCTAAGCAACCTGGTCACTTGGTTGTCAGGCGGAGCTACTTCAAACGTTGTCATCGCGCAAATGGATCAGTCTTATTACTTCCCTGATGAGCAAGCGACTCGGAATTGGCTGAAAGACAATGTTTCACAAGAGTTGGCGTTTAACGAGGCCAACCTATGCGATGGTTCGAAGCTACTTAGCTGCTTGCAAACCAATACTCCAAACTTATTGATCTTGTCACAGCATCTGCAATCTGGCGACACCAACCAACAAGTACTCGATGCTCTGGCATACGCTGAGCAAGCCCAAATTCCTGTTCTATACCTGCATTGGGATGGAGGACTAACTGAACTTGGCCGAGACATTTTGGAAAAATTCCATGTTGATTATGTGGGAGATAACTATTGGCGTAAGTTAGGCTTGGTTGATTGGGCGCCTTCATCACTCATGAACTTCGTGCCAGACTCTGTTGCTACGCAACAAGCGCTGTTGTCTCGTTTTGAATCTCAAAACTTCAATGTTGACTTGTCACAGTGTGATGACAAATCTTGTCCTGACACTGCGAATATGGAAAGTCAATTTTATGCAGGGGCAAACAGTATTCGCCATCGGTTGAAAAAGCTTGATGAACAAAAAGTAGATTTGTTTAATCAAGATGGCTACCAATACGAAAAACTCATGGTATTGCTGGCTGATCACTATCGTCAAACGGTTGTGTTCCCAATGGACAAACAATCAACCCAAACGACCGAATTCCTAAAATCGTATTTTGCCGATTACGTACAATACAACAGCCGAAGCGTGAACCCAAAACAACCAAATATGGGGAACTTCAGCCGTAGTGAGTTTAGCCCTGAAGTAAAGAGAATCAGCGCAACGATTAATATGGAATCAAAGCGTAACTTCCGCTCTGCTGGTGTGTATGCGCTTCCTGGGGAGACCTTTACGGTCACGCGCAATGACAGTAATGAAGTGACGACTAAAATTGTCATCAACAGTTTAAGAAGTGGTGCAACTCATGAGTTCAGCAAAGATGGATACACGCGACCAAAAATGCTGACTTCTTTCGCCTATGAGGTGAAGCCGGGTGAAACCATCACGCTGACTTCACCTTATGGCGGGCCTATCCAGGTTCACTTTAACAATAATGATGTACCAGTAGCTCTAACATTTAGCCATGTAGCGCAACACCCTGTATGGAGAAGTGAAAAGGATAACGATGCGTTTATTCAGCAGCTTGAAGCGAATTTGTTCGATTGGGCTGAACTGATCACGCCTGGATTTGAGGTACATTCTAAACGTGACAAAATGCTTGAATCTGTCAACGATGAGATGTGGTCGACACCAGCTGAAATGGCGCTGGCGACAGAAGAGTATGTTCATAACTACCCACATGTCTTGGCTGGTTTCCAAGGGCCGGGTATCGATGAGGTTCCGGAAATTATCCAGTATGCCAAAAATCAAGGTTGGGAAATCGCCAATATTGATATGGTGAAGCATATGAACGCTGACCAAGCAACGTGTGGTTACGGCTGTTCTGGTAACCCATACGATGCTTACTGGTCATTCAGCCCACTCGGTCACGGTGATTTACATGAGCTTGGTCATGGCTTGGAAAAAGGTCGATTCCGATTTGCAGGCTGGGAAGGGCATTCAACGACTAATTACTACTCGTATTACAGTAAGTCTCGTTTCTTCCAGAATACGGGGAAAGTTTCAACTTGCCAAAGCTTAGATTTCAAAGGCCAGTTTGAATTATTGCAAGCAAGCCGAACTCAAGCGGATCCAAACGCTTACATGGCAGCGAAAAATCAAACTGGTTGGAGTTGGGGAGCTCGCGTTTACATTCAAATGATGATGGCGACGCAGCATGAAGGTGTACTGCAAAATGGTTGGCATTTATTGGCGCGATTGCACCTGATTGAACGTGAGTTTAACCGCTTGAAATCGGATGATGCGCTTTGGAATGAGAGACGATTGAGTATTGGTTTCACCAACTACTCTCGTGAAGAGGCAAATAGCATCTCAAACAACGACTGGTTGCTTATTGCTCTGAGCTACATCTCTCAGCGAGACATGACGAGCTATTTAGATATGTGGGGCTTCTCGTTCACAGAAAAAGCGAAACAGCAGGTTGTGGCGCTGAATCTACCGCCGATGCCTCTCACTTACTTTGCAAGCAGCAATACCGGCTACTGTCTGAACGAATTTGCTCAAACGCCAGTCAGTGTTGATGGTCAAACGGTTTGGCCGCTGAACTAGCTGAGTAGAAAGTAACTTGCATGAAAAAGGGAGACAGAGTCTCCCTTTTCATGGGGTAAGCTTAGCGTTGAGTCCCGCTTATTGCTCAGTTATGTATTACTTGAACGTCGACCAAATTGGAGCGTGGTCTGAAGGTTTTTCAATACCGCGTAATTCATAATCGATCCCCGAGTCAATACATTTTTTCGCGAGAGAAGGGGTCGCCAAAATGACATCAATTCGTAGACCTCGGTTATCATCAAATCCGCGAGAGCGATAATCAAACCACGAGAATTGATCGTTCACTTCTGGATATAGCTTGCGGAAGGTGTCCTCAAAGCCCCAATCTAGCAAGGTTTTCAGCCATTCGCGCTCTTCCGGTTGGAATGAACATTTACCTGTTTTTAGCCAACGCTTACGGTTTGGTTCGCCGATACCGATATCTGCATCAATAGGGCTGATGTTGATGTCACCCATAACAATCAATTGCTCGTCACTATTGTGATGATCGTTTAGGTAGGTCATCAGATCTTTATAAAACTGACGTTTGTATGGGAATTTTGTTTCGTGGCTGATGTTATCCCCTTGAGGGAAGTAGCCGTTTAGCACCGTGACCTTTTCGCCGTTTTCATTTAAAAACGTTGCCATGATCATGCGCTTTTGGTGCTCTTCGTTATCCGTCGGGAACCCTTTTTGTACGTGTAGAGGTTCTTGCTTACAAAGCATTGCGACGCCGTAATGCGCTTTTTGACCATGGAAATACACTTTGTAGCCCATGGCTTCGACAGCTTCAATCGGGAATGCTTCATCGTGAACTTTAATTTCCTGAAGGCCAATCACATCTGGTTGGTGTTTGTCGATTAGCGCTTGGAGTTGGTGCAGTCGCGCACGTAGTCCATTGATGTTAAAGCTGATTACTTTCATTGTTTATCCTTTTTGAGGGCGTACTTTTTTATGAATAGTATCATTGTGCAAGAGCACTGAAAACGAGTCTCGGTGAAAGGAGCGAAACGTTGGGCTACTTTGCTTTTAATTTGTTTTCTAAGTCGTTTTGCACGATCTTTAAAGCGTTAAGCGCAACTTCTGGATCTATCTCATTGCTCTCAAGTAAATAGATCAAATCGACAGCCAATTTGATCTCTTCAGGTGCGTCATCTAAAGGCGAGGTTGGTTGATCGGCCATTATTGGTGTTTTTCCCTATGTGTAATTTGGTTCTCTAGTTTCAGAAGCGCTGCCTCACAACGAGCCAAACGTTGCTCGGTCGCTAGTAACACTTTCTGAGCCTCGGCACGCATAAAACTAGGAGCGGTTTCGACAGCACGTTCTTTTTCTAACACCATTTCGCGCAAGCGTCTTGCCCACTCTTGGTGTTGAGCGAGTTCCTGATAAAGCACGTTAATAGGCTTGCGGAAATGGCTGCTATGTTTGATCTCATTCTTGCGAATTTTGGTGGTAGAAATCTCGCGTTGAATCGCACCTATTTGCGCTACTAACCGTTCAGTGAGGTACTCAGCACGCAAAGCGGTGAGCTTACCTTCATTTTGCTCACGCACAATCGCATCCAGCGTGGCTTTTGCTTCTTTTACGCAAGGAGTAAGTAAGCGAGAGCGACAACCAAATAAGCGCTCATCAAAAAGCGGAACATGGTGTTCGCCTCTTTGACGGTCAAGAACAGCGGCTTGCTTCGCCATTTGTTCTAGGTTTTCCTGGAGTTGAGAAATGTTCATGACAAACCTACAAACCATGCGTCATAAGCCAATTTTATGGCCAGTATACTGACGACAGTAACAAATACAGGGCGAATGAATTTAGAACCAAACCGAATGGCGGAATGCGCGCCAACAAAAGCGCCAGCCATTAAACATACCCCCATTGTTAAGCCTAGCACCCAGTTGATATGACCGAGGACTGCAAACGTAATCAAAGAGGTAAAGTTGCTGGTAAAGTTCATTGCTTTTGCTAAGCCAGAGGCGAGCAAGATATTCAGCCGATAAAGAGCCATTGAACTTACCGTCCAAAAAGCCCCAGTTCCAGGCCCTGCGAGCCCGTCATAAAATCCTATGGATAATCCTTGCATGTACTGTTTTCTATGAAGTTTTGGGCAAGGCTCGGGAATTGGACTTTGATGAGGAGAGTGCGGTGTTTTATGGAAGACGGTGTATAACGCCGCCGCTAAAATAACAAGAGGTAACCCTTTTTCTAGCCAATCCGTGCTAATCGCGTCCACAAGTAGGGTACCTAATGTTGCTCCGACAAGCGTCGCTACAAATGCTCTTCCCCAGCATTGAGGCTTGAATAAACGTTTCTTGTAGTACGTAAATGCCGCAGTAGAAGAGGCAAAGGTAGCCGCAAGTTTATTGGTGCCTAGTGCAATATGGGGCGGCAAGCCCAATGATAGTAGAGCAGGTACGGTTAGCATGCCACCACCACCGGCAACTGCATCAATAAATCCAGCGACAAAAGCGACAAGCGCCAACACCAACAGCATAGTTGGCTCAATCATTTCCATAAATGGTGATTCTTCTAATATTCTATTTTACGTTTAAATGGAGGTAGTGAGTCGATTAAGGCTTGTCCGTATCGCTTAGTGACTAGGCGTCGATCAAGAATCGTTACTCTACCAGAATCTCTCTCTTTACGCAGTAAGCGACCTACGCTCTGGATCAGCTTTTTGCTTGCGTCAGGTACAGTTATTTGCATAAACGGGTTCCCACCTTTTTTCTCGATATATTCGGAGTGAGCCTGTTCGACAGGAGAGGTTGGAACACCAAATGGAATTTTTGTAATCACCAAGTTTTCAAGTAATTCGCCAGGTAAATCTAGCCCCTCAGAGAAACTGCCAGTACCAAATAAGATGCTGGTTTTATTTGATTCTATTAGATTTTTATGTTTTTTTAGAATTTCTTGACGTGAGCTTTCACCTTGAACTTGCAACGCCCAGCCTTTTTTTATGAACTCCGAAGACAGCGCCTTCGCAACTTGGTTCATCTGCCAATAGGATGAGAATAATACTAAGTTGGCTTTCTTGTCTTCCAAGTACTTAGGCAATATCTCGATAAGATATTCAGTAAATTGAGGCGCTGGTGGTTCATATTTCATCGCAGGGATGAGCAATTCTGCCTGGTTTTGGTAATCGAATGGTGACGCAAGCGCTAAAAACTGTGTGCCTGATTCTGGTTTTCCATCAATACCAACCTGATGGCAAAAGTAATGGAAGGAGTTTAATGCACGCATCGTTGCGGAAACTAAAATGGCGCCAATGCACCTGCTCCAAATTTGTTGGTCGAGTTGCCATCCAATTTCAAGCGGAGAAACACTCACAATGAAATCACCCTCGCGATCGGGGTGGGTTTCTAACCAGCGAGCCAAAGGCGCACCTTTTTCACGAGTTGGCTCAGCCATCAAGTGCCAGACTTGCGCTAGGTTTTCTAACCTTTGAATGTAGAAGCCGAGCTCTGCAAGCGCTGGTTCAGCCAATCTTGTCGCAAGCTCCCCATCTTTTACTCTTTCCGCAATAAGGTCGGCAATTTTTGCCACACTTTGATTTGCTTTTTTACTGAACTGCTTTAACTCTTTGGATTGGTTCTCTAGCCATTCTGGTAGTTCACCGTGCTCAAAGCGGTAGATACTCTCTTCAAATTGAGCTGGATCGAACTGTTTAGGCAGTTGAGTCAGTGCTGGTATCAAGTTCTGAACCGCGTCTTGAAGGTCGTTGCGAAATCGAGCTACGCGCTTCTCGTCTGCGAGCGACGAAAACTTGCTAATCGACTGATTTAACTTCTCAAGCCATGCTGCCGCACCTTTTAAACTCGCAGATGCTGAAGCATGATCGCGGGCGACGTGAGGTAAGTGATGTGCCTCGTCAAAGACGTATATCGTGTTTTCTGGCTCAGGTAAGATTACTCCGCCCCCCAAGTCTGCGTCTGCCATGACGAGAGAGTGGTTCGCAATGATGACATCATTCTTATCCAGCTCCGAGCGCGCTTTTTGAAATGGACAGCCGCGATGGCCCGGTAGACTGTTATTGCAACTGTGTTTATCACTGACAATCAGTTGCCAAAGCTTATCATCGATGGTTTTAGGCCAAGAATCACGGTCACCATCCCATTTACCTTGCGCAAGAGAGCGATGCATTGTTTCCAACAGCTCTATATCTTTTTGCTTAGGCTTGGTTTCGAACATGGCTAACTGACCACCATCAGCACCACAAGATGAAGCAAGTTTTTCTGCACAACAATAGCGTTGACGGCCTTTTGCCAAAATAAAAGAAAACTCTCGGTCGGTAATCCGACGAAAAAGAGGGAGGTCTTTATTTATGAGCTGCTCTTGCAGAGCTACGGTCGCCGTTGAGATAACCACTTTTCTATTGTTATGTACAGCCACGGGGATGGCAGCCATTAGATAGGAGAGCGACTTACCAATTCCAGTCCCTGCTTCTGCAACCAGTATTCGGTTAGATTTGTGGTACTGACCGCACAGCGTTTTTGCAATCTCTGCAACAAGGTAGTTTTGTGCTCTTCTAGGTACAAAGTTATCAAGTTGATCTTGCAGGTTTTGATAGCTATTACGAATCGATTTTTGAATGTTACTGGTCAGCATACGGGCCTCAAATGCGTTGGAGGCGAATAGTAGCACACATCACTAGTTGTACAGTAGTTCACAAAACGGAATGCTTTTATGAGGAATGTAGATCTTCTTCACAAAAAAATATTGAACCTTATCTAAATGAAATTAATTTCATTATATGAAAAATATAAAACTCCAAATATGATATTTGTATGGTTTTTTATTCTATATATTGTGTTTTTTAGTATTTTTTTTGGGTTTAAAATCTCATTGTTAATGGTTTTATAAATTATGAAAAATCAAGAGGATTGATTAGATGTTCGTCGAATAAATAAAGATAAACTTTTCAAGTTATTGTTTTTAAATGTTATTTTTGTTTTTTTACATTGGTATTTAGAAAATTTGACAGCCAGAATAATCTTTTGCACTCTTAGCTCCAGATTTTGAGAAGGCGCTGTATAACGTTTTGTTAACGCTCTATCTCAAACATATAAAAAAAGGGAACCGGACAAGGATATCCCGAACTAAGAAAAGGCAGTGGATTAATTATGAAAAAAACTCTATTAGCACTAGCTGTAGTTGCGTCTGCAACTTCAGTGAACGCAGCTGAAGTATTCAAATCTGAAGAAGGTTCTGTAGATTTCTACGGTCAGCTACGTCCAACTCTTCTATTCCTAGACAGCACAGACCACACTGCAGAGCTAAACACTAGCTCTTCTCGTATGGGTGTAAATGGTGTTTACGTTGTAAACGACAACCTAAAAGTTCTAGGTGAAGTTGAAATCGGTGTTGCTCTAGGTGACAACTACGGTGCAGGTGCTGATTCAAGCGAGCGTACTGATGACTCAGTATACGTACGCCGTCACATCTTTGGCTTCGACATGGGCGATATGGGTACACTTCGTTTTGGTAAAGAAGGTACTTGGGCTGATGACATCTACGGAGCTGATTACTCATACTTCTTCGGTGGTTCTGCACTTCTTTACGGACACGCGTGGAACAACTCTTCTCAAATTAAATACGCTTACGAAAATGACGCATTCTGGCTAAAAGCTGGTTACGCGCTAGGTGAGAAAGATCAAAACGAAGAAATCCGCGAAGTATTCGTAGGTAAGTCTTTCAATGACCTATCTGTACACGCTGGCGTTCTTTCTTCTGAGAACAAGATTGCTTCTAAAGGTAACAACGCTGAGAACCTATCTTTCGAAGTAACTGCTGAATACGCTCTAGATGAGCACACTCTAGGTGCTACGTACTACTACAACGAAAATGAAGACAAAGCAGCTAACGAGACTATCGATTCTCACGGTATCTCTCTAGCAGGCATGTTCGCTGTAGCTCCTAAAACAACACTTTACTCTGGCTACGAGCTAGTAATGTCATCGTCTGACAAATCTGGCAAGAAAGATGGCGACCAATCTAAGTTTTACGCTGGCGTTGAATACAAGTTCTCTAAATGGGCTCGCGTATTCGCAGAAGCGGGTTACAATTTTGATGGTGATAAGCTAGAAGCTGGTAAAACAACTGCAGAAACTGATTCTAAAACTGACTTCGGTGTTGGTGCACGTTTCTACTGGTAATCAATACCCAGTTTGATATTGTAAGACCCAGCTATATGCTGGGTCTTTTACTATGAAGATAAGGATGAAAAACTCTATGCAGTTATCATTAAAAGTGGCAATGGTGTTGTCTATTCTTGCCAGTACAAACCTTTATGCTGCAACGACTTTAGTGGTTCCAGAAGACGTGAAGTTACTGGCCGTCAATATGGAGAAGCCAAAACTTGAGGGGGGACTTTTCTCTAGTGAGAAGACAATTGAGATCCCCGACGGAACTAACCAAATTGTCTTCAAATATCAACCTGCTTTTGAAACAAACGAAAACCTTAAGACAGTTTACAGTGACGTGATCATCGCTAAGTTTGATGTTGAAAATGAAAAACTAAAGTTTGAACTACCAGAGTTTAAAACTCTTCGTCAAGCGCAAAACAACATCTCACCTTTAGATTGGCAACTGCTGGACACCAAAGGTCAACCTATTGCTTTGGTCGAAGATGTATTAGAGTCAGATGGTGTTCAAATTGGTCGTAATTACCCTCAAGAATCTCGTAACTACAATATTGCTGGCGGTATCGCGAGTATTGCCGTTAGTTATGTAACTGTGAATCAGCATCAACAATCAGTAAGTGATATCGAGCCTCGAGTTGAGAGTAGTGATACCCGTTCAACAGTCGCATCGAACGACAGCCCAATGGTTGATGTATTAAAGACGATGTACCAGAAAGCGTCTCCGGCGGAAAAAGAGGCATTTAAAAACTGGCTTGCTGAGCAGTAATCCCTTAGTTCATTAGATAGGGCTTAACTGAAAAAGTATGAATCTAAAAAGCAGGCTTTAAGCCTGCTTTTATCTTTTCTGCCTATTAGAGAGAGATTTCTCTCCATTCACCAGGCATTAGGTCTTTAAGGACGATATCACCCATCGAATGACGAATGAGGCGCAAAGTAGGGAAGCCAATGTGCGCAGTCATGCGACGCACCTGACGATTTCTTCCTTCAATAATGGTAATGGCTAACCAAGTGGTAGGGATATTTGCGCGAAAACGGACAGGAGGGGTTCTATCCCAGACTTGTGGTTCTGGAATCACTTCAACTTCGGCTGGTAGAGTCATACCATCTTTTAGCTCTACTCCCTTTCTCAATTTTTCAAGATCTTGCTCCTGAGGAGCGCCATCGACTTGAACCCAATAAGTCTTCGGGGATTTTGACTTTGGCTGCGTTAGCTTCGCCTGCAAGATGCCATCGTTAGTGAGTACCATCAAACCTTCGCTGTCTCGGTCCAATCGGCCAGCCGCATAGACATCTTTGATTGGGATATAGTCCGCTAACGTTTTGCGACCATCGCCATCGGTAAATTGACTGAGCGTATCGTAAGGCTTATTGAAAATAATGACTTTACGATCTTTGGGGGCCACTTTTGGCTTTTGGCTTTTTGTTGGGCGATTAGGGCGACGGTCTTGCTGAGTACGAGTCTTCGAGCCATTGCGAGCTCCTGAGTGTTTAAAATGGCCCGTTTTAGACTGGTTACGACTGCGACCTTTTTCCTGACCTGTACGAGATGACATGTTAACTACCCTGCAAAAATGTAAATGAACTGTGTTTGAAAGTTTTAAGTTTTCTCATGATCGGATATGATTTGCGCGCCTAAAACTAACAAACGCGCACAGAATGATAGACTAATTCGTGTTATTTGTTTAATTATATCAGTGCACTCATGGATTCAGAGCTTAGAGCTTCAAACTACAACAAAGAGTGCGAACCGCATGTGGCGTTAGTGAGGAGACATGTACTGCTAACGTGCAGCAATGCGTCAATTAAACCAACTCAGACGCTGAGTTGATCAGCCAACAAGTTGATTAAAAAATAGGGAAATTTCATGCCTACAGAAAAACCTACAATTATCTACACCATCACTGATGAAGCGCCGGCGCTAGCAACTTATTCATTACTACCAATCATTCAATCATTCACAGCATCGTCTGGCATCAATGTAGATACTCGTGATATTTCACTAGCAGGTCGAATTATCGCTAACTTCCCAGAGCATCTAAAAGAAGAACAGCGCATTGGCGATGCGTTGACTGAGCTTGGTGAACTGGCTCAAACTCCAGAAGCAAATATCATCAAGCTGCCTAACATTTCAGCTTCAGTTCCTCAGCTTAAAGCGGCGATTAAAGAGCTTCAGGCGAAAGGTTACGATTTACCAAACTACCCAGAAGAACCGAGCACGTACGAAGAGAAAGCGATTAAAGCGGCTTACGACAAAATCAAAGGTAGTGCGGTTAACCCAGTACTTCGTGAAGGTAACTCAGACCGTCGTGCTCCAACTTCGGTTAAGAACTACGCGAAGAAAAATCCACATTCAATGGGTGCGTGGTCATCAGAGTCTAAGTCTCATGTTGCGAGCATGTCAGACAATGACTTCTTTGGTAGCGAAAAGTCCACGACTATCTCTGGTGCAACAGAGGTAAAAATCGAGTTTGTTGGTAATGACGGTACAGTTAAAGAGCTCAAGTCTGCGTTCCCATTACTAGATAAAGAAGTCATTGACACTTCAGTGATGAAGAAGAAGGCGCTGGTTGAATTTTTCGAGAAAGAGATTGCTGAAGCGAAAGCACAAGACGTGCTGCTGTCTCTTCATATGAAAGCGACAATGATGAAAGTTTCTGACCCTGTCATTTTCGGCCATGCAGTAAAAGTTTACTACAAAGACGTTTTCGATAAGTACGGCAAGCTGTTTGAAGAGCTAGGCGTTGATGTAAACAATGGCATCGGTGATGTTTACTCAAAAATTGAGTCTCTACCTGAAGCGCAAAAAGCAGAAATTGAAGCGGCCATTCAAGCGGTTTACCAAACTCAACCAGAACTTGCGATGGTTGATTCTGATCGTGGTATCACAAACTTACATGTACCAAGCGACATTATTGTAGATGCTTCTATGCCAGCAATGCTTCGCTCTTCTGGTCAAATGTGGGGACCAGATGGTAAACAAAAAGACACCAAAGCGATGATTCCAGATCGTAGCTACGCAGGTATTTACCAAGCGGTTATTGATTTCTGTAAAGAGCACGGCGCATTTGACCCAACCACTATGGGTAGCGTACCTAACGTTGGCTTAATGGCTCAAAAAGCAGAAGAGTATGGTTCTCACGACAAGACATTCATTCTAGACGCAGCGGGTACTGTTCGCGTTGTTGATACTGCGGGTAACGTATTGTTAGAGCAAGCGGTTGAAGAAGGCGATATCTTCCGTATGTGTCAGGTGAAGGACGCACCAATCCAAGATTGGGTTAAACTAGCAGTGACTCGCGCACGTGCAACAGGTGTTCCAGCCGTATTCTGGCTAGACGAAAACCGTGCGCACGATGCTGAACTCATTAAGAAAGTAAATACGTACTTACCAGAGCACGATACTGACGGTCTAGAGATTAAGATCCTATCTCCTGTTGATGCTTGTAAGTACTCGCTAGAGCGTATGAAAGCGGGTCTAGATACTATTTCTGTAACGGGTAACGTTCTTCGTGACTACCTAACAGACTTGTTCCCAATTTTAGAGTTAGGCACGTCAGCTAAGATGCTATCTATCGTTCCATTGATGAATGGCGGTGGTCTATTTGAAACTGGTGCTGGTGGTTCTGCTCCTAAGCATGTTCAACAAGTAGAAAAAGAGAATCACCTTCGTTGGGATTCTTTAGGTGAGTTCTTAGCACTAGCTGCATCCCTAGAACATCTAAGTGTGGTGGCAAACAACCCGAAAGCACAAGTTTTGGCGGATACGCTAGACAAAGCGACTGGTGAGTTTTTAGATACCAACAAGTCTCCGTCACGTAAAGTGGGCGAATTAGATAACCGAGGTAGTCATTTCTACCTCGCACTTTACTGGGCGAAAGCACTTGCCGAGCAAACAGACGATGCTGATCTCGCTGCTGAGTTTGCACCGATTGCGAAAGCGTTGTCAGAGCATGAAGAAAAAATCGTCGCTGAGCTAAACAACGCACAGGGTGTGAAAGGAGAACTGGGCGGTTACTACCTGCTAGACGATGCATTGGTTTCTAAGTTGATGCGCCCAAGCGAAACCTTTAACACGATCATTAACAAGTAAAATAGATGAAAAGAGCACGTCGCTTTCGACGTGTTTCTTATTTTATCAATACTTTGTATGTGGTCTATCTGCATTTCATAAGCTACAAATAGTAAGAAACCCGCTATCTTGGCGGGTTTATTTTTCTCTTCAGAACATCAAAATGATGCTTCGAGAGCAATATTTTTATTTTTCGACAGCGCTCTAATTATTTGGCTTGACCTTCAAGAGGCACGACGCTACTCGCGTGACAGCCTTTGGGACCTTTTTCAATCTCGTATGAGACTTGTTGGCCTGCTTTCAGTGTACGATAACCGTCCATCTGGATAGTTGAGTAGTGGGCAAAGATATCTCCCTCTTCTTCATCTGAACAAATAAACCCAAATCCTTTGGCATTGTTAAACCACTTTACTGTACCTGTAGCCATGCTTTTACATCCCTCATGCATTTTTTACTGAGTTGTTACAACAACCAAGTTATACCTTTAACCTGGTACTACTATTGTCAGCGAACGCTAACAAACATCTAGTCAATGAGAAATCACATTCACCAAGCTGCTTAAAAACAAATGGATTCAAAATGACGATTTATGCATCAACACTTTCCACTGTAGTCAATGAATCCCGACAGTCAATAGCATTAAGCAACAAACAGAAACATAATTGAAAACAAATCACTTTTGAGATTAACAAATTTGCAAACAGTTTTTCGTATATACGCGGAAGTTTGGTCAATTAGCCTGCAAAGTAGTATTCACTGGAAAAACCATACTGTTCGTGTTGCTTATGATAGATGAATCCTCTAACTGAATAAAAAATGAAGTTTTCGTGATAATTACCCCATTCTCAGTTAGGAAGTGTGATCTCGGTAGAAGACTGAGAGATGTTTCGCAATAGCTCGGAGGGGGTAAAAAGAAAGTTATTTTATAAGTAAAAATGTGTAACTTATCGACAAGCATCTTTTATTTGCGCCCCCTCAAGACCTGCATTAGTCTCTATATTAGGTAGCAACTTTTATCGATCAAAGATCGAATTCGGTGCCATATCTCACTACACCGCGCTGCACGCTTGTGGTAGATTGTTTTTATAGGTCGAAAACATCAACCCTTTGATACGATATCTTTGAATTGCCATGAGTAAAAATTTTGAATGGGTCACTCCGGACTCTGATCTTCTGGAGCGAGAAAGTACGAAAGTTCAGCCACCTAAGCTGTACAATGTTGTACTAAATAATGATGACTATACACCTATGGATTTCGTCATAGAGGTACTTGAGCGATTCTTTTCACATGACATTGATAAAGCGACTCAGATCATGCTCAAGATTCACTATGAAGGAAAGGCAATCTGTGGCACTTACAGTGCAGAAATTGCCGAAACAAAAGTAGCGCAAGTTACGATGTACGCAAGGGAAAATGAACATCCGCTACTTTGCACTATGGAGCAAGCGTAAACAAAGAAGACTTGCTCGAACAACCCAAGTTGTTTTTTCGGGAGGTACTTATGCTAAATAAAGAACTAGAGTCAAGCCTTAACGGTGCATTTGCTCGGGCGCGAGATAAACGCCACGAGTTTATGACTGTCGAACACCTCCTACTTGCATTATTGGAAAATGATGCAGCTAAGGAAGCCCTTTTAGCTTGTAAAGCGGATCTTGACGCTTTACGTAACGAACTCGATATATTCATCGATCAAACTACGCCTCTTATCCCAGACAGTGATGAGACGCGTGAAACCCAGCCGACTTTGAGTTTTCAACGTGTGCTACAACGCGCCGTCTTTCATGTACAGTCGTCTGGCCGCAACGAAGTAACAGGTGCAAACGTGCTTGTGGCGATCTTCAGTGAGCAAGAGTCGCATGCCGCCTACTTACTGAAGAAAAACGACATCTCCCGATTAGATATTGTTAACTTTATCTCCCATGGTATTACTAAAGCGTCAGGTGCAAGCGAAGACCCATCATCAGATTCGTTCAGTTCAGAGAGTGTCGAAGAGCCGAATTCTGAAGAACGTTTGGAAAGCTTTGCGACTAACCTTAATCAGGTCGCTAAAGATGGCAATATCGATCCACTGATTGGTCGCGATAAAGAGCTAGAGCGCACTATTCAAGTACTTTGCCGCCGCCGCAAGAATAACCCATTACTAGTGGGTGAAGCCGGGGTAGGTAAAACAGCCATCGCAGAAGGTCTTGCTTGGCGAATTGTAGAAGGGCAGGTCCCGGAAGTTATTCAAAACAGCGTGATTTACTCATTGGATATTGGTTCTCTATTGGCTGGTACTAAGTACCGTGGTGATTTTGAAAAACGCTTCAAGGCGATTTTGAAACAGCTTGAAAAAGAAGAAGATGCAATTTTGTTCATCGATGAGATACACACAATCATCGGTGCGGGTGCGGCTTCTGGTGGTCAAGTTGATGCCGCAAACCTTATCAAACCTCTACTAAGTAGCGGTAAGTTGCGTTGTATCGGCTCGACTACATACCAAGAATACAGCAACATTTTCGAGAAAGAGCGTGCGTTGTCCCGTCGTTTCCAAAAGATAGACGTTGTAGAGCCTTCTCTGGATGACACAACTAAAATCTTGATGGGCTTGAAGCCGAAGTACGAAGCACACCATGAAGTACGTTACACCAATAAAGCACTGCGTGCCGCGGTAGAACTTTCGGCGAAATACATCAATGAACGTCATTTACCAGATAAAGCCATTGATGTCATTGATGAAGCTGGCGCTCGCAGTCGTCTTGCTCCTGCAAGCCGCCGTAAGAAAACGGTTGGTGTTGCCGATATCGAAGCGATGGTTGCCAAGATGGCACGAATCCCAGAGAAGTCGGTTTCTTCTTCAGATAAAGACATCTTGAAGAACCTAGATAGCAAGATGAAGATGTTGGTATTTGGTCAAGATAATGCGATTGATGCATTATCCGAAGCGATCAAGCTGACACGTGCAGGTTTGGGCGTGGATAACAAACCAGTTGGTTCATTCTTGTTTGCTGGCCCTACTGGGGTGGGTAAAACAGAGGTGACGGTGCAGCTATCTAAGCTTCTAGGGATCGAGCTACTTCGTTTTGATATGTCGGAATATGGTGAGCGTCACTCCGTGAGTCGCTTAATTGGTGCACCTCCTGGTTATGTCGGTTACGACCAAGGTGGCTTGCTGACAGACGCTGTTATCAAGCACCCACATTCAGTCGTATTACTCGATGAGATTGAGAAAGCGCATCCAGATATCTTTAATTTGCTATTGCAAGTGATGGATAATGGTACGCTAACGGACAACAACGGTCGTAAAGCAGACTTCCGTAATGTCATCCTCGTTATGACAACCAACGCGGGTGTGGCTGAAACTGAGAAGAAATCAATTGGTTTGATTCAGCAAGACAACAGTCACGATGCGATGGCGGAAATTAAGAAGGTATTCACTCCTGAGTTCCGTAACCGTCTTGATAACATCATCTGGTTTAACAGCCTTGATGAAAGCGTTATCCATCAAGTTGTTGATAAGTTTATTGTTGAACTGCAGGTGCAACTTGATGCTCGTGGCGTATCAATGGAGGTATCGCAAGATGCACGCCATTGGTTAGCGAATAAAGGTTATGATAAGGCGATGGGTGCTCGCCCAATGGGACGCGTTATCCAAGAGCAACTTAAGAAACCTTTGGCTAATGAATTGTTGTTTGGCTCTCTAGTCGACGGCGGCACTGTGAAAGTAACACTAGTGAATGACACACTTAAATTTGAATATTTGAGTGAGAAAGAGGCAGCGATGCATTAATTGCTCCGTAGGGAAGTAAAAGCGCACGATTTTATCGTGCGCTTTTTGTTTGTCTGAACCTACTCGGAAATAAAAATCATGCAATAAAAAACGGAGCAAACTGCTCCGTTTTTTATTGCATCCGAAAATCAGAGATTAACGAGCGCGGAAGACGATGCGGCCTTTTGACAGGTCGTATGGAGTCATCTCTACAGTTACTTTGTCACCCGTTAGGATACGGATGTAGTTCTTACGCATCTTGCCAGAGATGTGAGCAGTCACAACGTGACCGTTTTCAAGTTCAACACGGAACATAGTGTTTGGTAGAGTGTCAAGGACCGTGCCTTGCATCTCGATTACGTCTTCTTTAGCCATTTAATCCTCTTTAGAAATTAGGCAATATTAGCGGTCTATATTCTGCCGCTAAATAGTAATTATGTAAAGTTGAGGCGTATTCTACCCTCGCCAACGCTGATTTACTAGCCTTTGGTGGCGTTGAAAGCGTGTTTTATAGTTCATTGCTGGACACTCATCAATCTGATAACCCAAATAAAGCCACTGTTGTTTGTTTTCTTGGCAGTATTTTATTTGATAGAGCACTGCCAAAGTGCCAAGAGATAACGGGTAGTCAGGGTCAAAAAAAGTATAAAATGCACTCGAACATTGAGTCATTACATCCGTTACCGCAATGGCGAGTAATTGATTTGACTCATCGTAAATATGCAAAAATGAAGTGGTCAACCAGCTGGTTTGGGCAAACCGATAAAATTCATCACGCTTTGGTGGATACATAGTGCCGTTTTTATGCCGTTTGCAGATGTACCGACTGTAAAGCGCAAACCATTCCTCATCCATTTCGGGTTTCATTTCCCAACGTAAAGGCTGTGCTTTACTGAGCAGCCTCTTCTGACTTTTTGATAGTCTAACGTCTGGAATCGAGACTCGAATTGGCTGGCAAGCGGTGCAATGCTCGCAGTGCGGTTTATATATGGTATCTCCACTACGACGAAAACCGTTAGCCATCAGTAGTTGATAGTTTTCTTCAGTATGCAGCCCTGCATCAAGTGCCACCGCCACACGCTCTTGCCGTTCAGGCAAGTAACTGCAAGGGTGATTATTCGTTAATCCAATTCGAATATGTTGTATATCCGTACTCATACTGAATCCTGCAAAACTTGGGGCTTATAGGTATCAAATAGTGTTTGTTTTTCTCTTAAAGATAGTAGTTTTTGCATAAACTCGTTACGCTCTAGTTCAAATGCGCCAAGTGATGCCAAGTGCGAGTTCATAACCTGACAATCGATTAATTGACCTTGCTTTGACGCCAAATGGTTGCATAAGTACCACAATGCAATTTTAGATGCGTTATCTTTTAGGCTAAACATCGACTCTCCGCAAAAAAGCTGACCAACGCAGATGCCATATAGTCCCCCAATGAGCTCGTTGTCATGCCATACTTCTACAGAGTGACAGTGACCAAGTTTAGCTAACTCAATGTAAGACGCTTGCATTTCCTCGTTGAGCCAAGTTTCCTCTGCAGGACGTGTTGATGAACATAGTCTAATCACTTCTTCTGTCGCGAAATTGAGCGTTACTTTATAGTTATGTTTACGCTGAAATTTTTTGAGACTTTTAGACGGTTTAAACGCTAAGGGATCAAAAACAGCGCGTGGGGAAGGGCTCCACCATAGAATAGGTTCTCCAGGACCATACCAAGGGAAAATGCCTTGATAGTAACCATTGAGGATTCTCATGGGATCTAAGTCACCGCCAAAAGCAAGCAAACCATTGGGATCGCTGAGTGCTTTATACGGTGAGGGAAAGTTGAACGTATCATCGAGTTCAGTTAAATAAATAGCCATAAGAAGTCGTTACCAACATTAGAGTCAGAGGAGTTTATGATGACCTGGTCAAGAAATATTGTGAAAGTATGGCTTTGGATCATACTGTTTTTCCCACTTGCCGCCAACGCAGCATATGAAAGAAATGTTGCCAAGCCGGTAAATGAAGTGGTGTATGGGAAGATTGACTCTGTCCGTTATATTACTCAGCAAGAGGTCGTTCAATCGAAAAATAATGGTTGGAAAACGCTACTTGGTGCCACAATAGGCGGTTTAGTCGGCAATCAATTTGGTGGTGGTACTGGACGAGAAGTTGCGACGGCAGTGGGTGCACTTGCAGGTGCAGCGGTTGCACAAAATCAAAGTAATTACCAATACACGGTTGAATATAAGTTAGTTGAGCTACTCATCAAAGTGAAGGGCGACAAGCTGATTAATGTTATCCAAGATGTTGATAAAAATATGCTATTTAGTCGAGGGGATGAAGTTCGTATCTTATATTTTGATGATGGAGTCAGGGTTGATATCGCTTATTAATCCTACGTTATTTTAACCTAAGGTAGCCTAACCAGGCATGCACAGTAGGGCTGGCTTATCGTCAAATAAAGTCGAAATAGCTTGCTGTTTCGTCGCGCCTCTTTCGCTCTTATTTACATCGCTGGCAATGCCTTTAATTCTGCATCTTTAGGCTACTTGAGTATATTCATAAATTAGCGCCGATTTGCTCTGGTTTTGTCGTGTTTTTTTGGGTAGTCTGAATTCACGAAGAATTGTTTAGCTCTCATAAAAAATCGTATGTTGAGGGCACAAAGGATTATCAACTTTTAATGGAAAGCCTAACGTTACAACCTATCAATAAAATTCAAGGGGAAGTGAATCTTCCTGGCTCTAAAAGCGTTTCTAATCGAGCTCTTTTACTTGCTGCTCTTGCTAAAGGCAGAACTCGCCTTACTAACCTCCTCGACAGTGATGATATCCGTCATATGCTGAATGCGCTGACTAAACTCGGCGTTCAATACCAACTTTCCGAAGATAAAACAGAATGTCTCGTTGAAGGCCTTGGGCGTCCGTTTTCTGTCTCAGAACCGGTAGAGTTATTTCTCGGTAATGCTGGCACTGCGATGCGACCATTAGCTGCGGCTCTTTGTCTTGGAGAAGGGGAGTATGTACTGACGGGCGAACCTCGTATGAAAGAGCGTCCAATTGGTCACCTTGTCACGGCACTGAAAGATGCTGGTGCGAACGTTGAGTACATGGAAAACGAGAACTTTCCGCCTCTCAAAATAGTCGGTACTGGCCTAAAAGCAGGTACAGTTTCTATCGATGGATCCATTTCAAGTCAGTTCTTGACCGCTTTCTTAATGTCTGCGCCATTGGCTGAAGGTGAAATTCGCATCAACATCGAAGGCGAGTTGGTTTCTAAGCCTTATATCGATATCACCCTGCATATCATGAAGCAGTTTGGGGTCGATGTGATCAACAACGACTATCAAGAGTTTGTGATTCCTGCCAGTCAGCAATACATCGCTCCAGGTGATTTCTTGGTTGAAGGTGACGCGTCTTCTGCTTCTTACTTCTTGGCGGCGGCAGCCATCAAAGGCGGAGAAGTTAAAGTCACGGGTATCGGTAAAAACAGCATTCAAGGTGATATTCAATTTGCTGATGCGCTTGAAAAAATGGGTGCAGAAATTGAATGGGGTGATGACTACGTAATTTCACGTGTTGGTCAATTGAAAGGCATCGATATGGATTACAACCATATCCCTGATGCTGCAATGACCATCGCGACAACAGCGCTATTTGCCGAAGGCACTACTGCTATTCGTAACGTTTATAACTGGCGTGTAAAAGAAACAGACCGTTTGTCAGCTATGGCGACGGAATTACGTAAAGTTGGTGCGGAAGTGGAAGAAGGGGAAGACTACATCATCGTCAAACCTGTCTCTCAGTTAAAGCATGCTGCGATTGATACTTACGATGATCATCGAATGGCGATGTGTTTTTCGCTGGTGGCACTTAGTGATACGCCTGTGACGATTAACGATCCAAAGTGTACGTCGAAAACGTTCCCTGACTACTTCGACAAACTTAAGGCTTTAAGCTGCTAAATATCCTGACCTGAAACAGGAAAGCCAGAGTGAATAACACTCTGGCTTTTTTGTTTTCCGCTACTATTTAACCAGCGTAAATTCCTTGGAAAGGTGATGCGCTAAGTATTTGAACATATTGAATACTGCAGTCGTATTTGAAGTTGGTAAACCTTTGTCATCAAGGAAGTATTCACCTTTAAAAACTAAAACACCTTCTTTTTCTTCTACGCTTGTTGCTCGCATTCCCTCGATGTAATCATCGTGCTCTTGGATGATTTGGTTAGCGATCAAAAGAAGGTCGAACTCTTCGATAAACGTTCTATCAGACATAATTTTTCTACCATTCATTTCAGTTGAGAACGCTGAGTATACCTACAACTAAAATGGGTTTGCATGATTAATTCAGTCAATCGTTCACTTAGCCTAAACAGATCAATTTTTAGAGTGTAAGTATGATTAGTTGGAGGATATGACAGAGCCACTGAACGAAACTATTTTGTGATGCGTAACAAAATTTATTGCATTGGATTAGCGGATGCTAAGTTTGCCTGTTTAGATATGCCGCTCAATACCTTTCAGAACCCTGTCTCTTTGAAGTATAAAGACGATGAATTGTCAACCAATCGGATCTGAATTTCAAAAAAGCAGTTGATCTTCTTTTCATCTCGCACAATAGTAAAAAAAGAAGCAATGAAATAGAACATTATGCGGGTGGCCTTTAAACAAGGTTTCTACCCGCATTATTATGAAGGACGTTAGAGTCAGTTATGGGTAAATCACTCGTTATAGTGGAGTCACCAGCCAAGGCAAAGACGATAAATAAGTACCTTGGTAAAGACTTTATTGTTAAGTCTAGTGTTGGTCATGTGCGTGATCTGCCTACGGCCGGTCAAAGCACTGGTGAGAAAAAAGCCGCAGCCATCTCAACAAAAGGGATGAGTCCGGAAGAGAAAGCGCGCGTTAAAAAAGAGAAAGACCGCAAAGCGTTGATCAAAAAAATGGGGATTAACCCATATCATGACTGGGAAGCGAATTACCAAATCCTTCCAGGCAAAGAAAAAGTTGTCAACGAACTACAAAAACTCGCCAAAGACGCAGATTGCGTTTATCTCGCAACCGATTTGGACCGCGAAGGGGAAGCAATCGCATGGCACCTTCGTGAGATCATCGGTGGCGATGAAGAGCGATACAAACGTGTAGTTTTTAACGAAATTACGAAAAACGCGATCCAACAAGCTTTCCAGACACCTGGTGAGCTGAACATGGATGGTGTTAATGCCCAACAAGCGCGTCGCTTCATGGACCGTGTCGTTGGTTTTATGGTTTCACCTTTACTTTGGAAGAAAGTGGCTCGTGGTTTATCTGCTGGTCGCGTGCAGTCTGTTGCGGTGAAACTATTAGTTGAGCGTGAGCGTGAGATTAACGCGTTTGTACCAGAAGAATTCTGGGATATTCATGCGAATACGAAAACGAAAGACAAAGCTGACTTTAAGCTGCTTGTTGCTCAGAAAGATGGTTCTGCGTTTAAGCCAGTTAATGAGGCAGAAACCAAAGCAGCGATGTCTGTGCTTGAGAATGCAAGTTACGAAGTATGTAAGCGTGAAGATCGCCCGACGAAGAGCAAGCCTTCAGCACCTTACATCACCTCTACGCTTCAACAGGCAGCGAGTACACGTCTTGGCTACGGCGTGAAAAAGACCATGATGCTAGCTCAGCGCCTCTATGAGGCCGGTTACATCACTTATATGCGTACGGACTCGACTAACCTAAGTGCCGAGGCTGTGGACGCTGTACGTGACTTTATTGGTTCTGAGTTTGGTGATAAGTACTTACCAGCGAAACCGCTGACGTATGGTAGTAAAGAAGGGGCACAGGAAGCGCACGAAGCGATCCGTCCTTCAAATGTGGGTGTTAAAGCGGAAGACCTGCAAGGTGTCGATGCTGATGCGCACAAACTTTACGCTTTGATTTGGAATCAGTTTGTCGCGTGTCAAATGACGCCAGCAGAATACGATTCAACAACCATCAGTGTAAAAGCGGCAGAATACACGCTTAAAGCGAAAGGCCGTATCCTTAAATTTGATGGTTGGACTCGTGTACAGCGTCCAATGGGCAAAAACGAGGATACAATCCTTCCTGCGGTACAACTTGGCGATAAGCTAAGCTTAGAGTCACTTGACCCTAAACAGCACTTTACTAAGCCACCTGCGCGCTACACTGAAGCGGCACTGGTTAAAGAGCTGGAAAAACGAGGCATTGGCCGTCCTTCGACTTATGCATCGATCATTTCTACGATTCAAGATCGTGGTTACGTGAAAGTTGATCAGCGCCGTTTCTACGCTGAAAAAATGGGTGAAATTGTTACTGACCGCCTTGATGACAGCTTTAACGATTTGATGAACTACGACTTTACTGCGCGTATGGAACAGAAATTGGACCAAATCGCTGAAGGTGAAGTGAACTGGAAAGCTGTGTTAGACAACTTCTTTGCTGATTTTACTGGCGATCTTGAAAAAGCGGAGCTGGATGAGTCAGAAGGCGGTATGAAGTTAAACCACATCGTCATGACGGATATCGAGTGTCCGACGTGTAGCCGTCCAATGGGTATCCGTACTGCTTCGACAGGTGTGTTCTTAGGTTGTTCTGGTTACGCGTTACCACCAAAAGAGCGTTGTAAGACAACCATCAACTTGGGTGACGAAGAAGGTATTATTAACGTTCTAGAAGAAGACGTTGAAACGGCCGCGCTTCGTGCTAAAAAGCGTTGTCCGATCTGTGAAACGGCGATGGACGCATACCTGATTGATGACAAGCGTAAGATGCATGTTTGTGGTAATAACCCGAACTGTGAGGGCTACCTTGTTGAATACGGCGAGTTCAAAGTCAAAGGCTATGATGGTCCAGTTGTTGAATGTGACAAATGTGGCTCTGATATGGTTCTTAAAAACGGTCGCTTTGGTAAATACATGGACTGTACGAGTGAAACGTGTAAGAACACTCGTAAGATTCTGAAGAATGGTGAAGTCGCGCCACCGAAAGAAGATCCTGTTCATTTTCCCGAGTTGCCATGTGAAAACTCAGATGCGTATTTCGTACTTCGTGATGGTGCTTCAGGTCTATTTATGGCGGCAAGCAACTTCCCTAAATCGCGCGAGACACGTGCTCCTTTGGTTGCTGAACTGGCACGTTTTGAAGAGCGTTTACCTGAGAAGTTCAAATACCTAGCGACCGCACCGCAAGAAGATCCTGATGGTCGTCCTGCAGTTGTACGCTTTAGTCGCAAAACAAAAGAGAACTACGTTCGTTCGGAAGAGAACGGCAAACCATCTGGTTGGACAGCGCTCTTTGTTGAAGGTAAGTGGGAAGTCACAGATAAGCGTAAAAAAGCGAAAGCATAAAAATGCACCATTAAGGTAAAGTAAAAAGGCAGCGATATCGCTGCCTTTTTTGCGTAGGGGCCGACAGTTTTCTCCTGCGCATTCTTCCTCTAATCGACCTTTCCTCACTTTAACAAGCACCATTGTCGCTAGAAAACACCAGAGTCACGATTTATTAGTAGCGAACGTATTTTTTATGTAAAAAACATTCGTCGTAACTTTCATTTTGCGTTCATATATTTGTTATATATTAAGCTCAAAAAGTCGGTCGTGTAGTGAATCCGTTCGTAAATTGTTTTCATAATGTAATCGTTTGCTTTTGCATGTGTGATCTAGATATCGTCTTGAGTAAGCAAGAACTGTATGGAACACAGAATGGCGTATTAAAAATTGTAATTTAGAACCTGCTTAGATAATTTATTACAAAAATTAGTGCAACTGTGTGCATTTTGCGTCGAAAAATAAGAAAAGAGTGGACGTTGCATACTGGAAGTGCCGTAGCTTTTTTATCGTGTTGTAAGAGTTCAAAGAAACTCCTGATACGGTTACTAAATGTATTCGCTTGACTCCCCGAGTATGACTCATTCAAGCGAGTACCAAATCCAAGCTATAACGATATGGAGAACAACAAATGGCTGGTGTTTTGGGAATGATTCTTGCTGGCGGTGAAGGCTCTCGTTTGAGACCTTTAACAGAATCTCGTAGTAAACCTTCGGTACCGTTTGGTGGTAGCTATCGATTGATCGATTTTGCTCTAAACAATTTTGTAAATGCGGATTTAATGCGCATTTACGTCCTCACCCAATTTAAATCTCAATCTTTGTTCCATCATTTAAAAAAGGGCTGGAACATTAATGGCATCACTGACCGCTTTATCGATCCTATTCCTGCTCAAATGCGCACTGGTAAGCGTTGGTACGAAGGAACGGCAGACGCGATCTATCAAAACCTCCGTTTTATGGAACTAGAGGAACCGGATCAAGTTTGTATTTTTGGCTCTGACCATATCTATAAGATGGATATTAAACAAATGCTGAACTTCCATTCAGAAAAGCAGGCTTCTCTGACGGTATCTGCATTGCGTATGCCACTAAAAGAGGCGTCGCAATTTGGGGTTATCGAAGTGGACAGTGAAGGTCGCATGATAGGCTTTGAAGAGAAACCAGCAAACCCGAAGTCGATTCCTGGCGATCCTGATTACGCTTTAGTTTCAATGGGTAACTACGTTTTTGAAGCTCAGGTGTTATTCTCTGAGTTGGTTGAAGATGCGGATAATGAAGCTTCATCACATGATTTTGGGAAGGACATTATTCCTAAGATGTTCCCTCGAGGTGACGTGTTCGTGTATGACTTCAGTACTAACAAAATCAGCGGTGAAAGAGAAGAGGTGTACTGGCGTGACGTGGGAACCATTGATGCGTACTGGGAAGCGCACATGGATCTGCTAGAAAAAGATGCACCGTTTTCACTATATAACCGTAAATGGCCGCTGCATACTTATTATCCTCCATTGCCGCCAGCGACATTTACAGACTCTGATAATGGCCGTGTTCAGATCATCGACAGTTTGGTATGTAATGGCAGTTACGTCAGAGGCTCAAGAATAGAAAAGTCGGTGCTTGGGTTCCGCAGTAATATTGCATCTGCTTGCGATATCAGCGAATGTATCCTTCTTGGTGACGTGAAAATTGGCGAAGGCTGTGTTTTACGTCGTGTGATTGTCGATAAGGATGCCGATATTGCTCCTGGTACTCAGATTGGTGTGAATCTTCAAGAAGATAAAAAACACTTCCACGTGTCTGAGGAGGGCATTGTTGTTATTCCGAAAGGAGCTCGAGTTGGCTACTAACAACTTATCTATTCTGTTTGTAGCTTCTGAGGTCGAAGGTCTCATTAAAAGTGGTGGCTTGGCAGACGTTGCCAAGGCACTACCGGAAGCCCTTCAAAACCTACAGCAAGACGTAAGAATTACCATCCCTGCGTACAGTAGTATTGATAAACTCGCTGACGCAGAAGTTGTATTAGAAACAGAACTAACATCATGGCCGCATACGGAGTATCGAGTTCTGCGGCTCATGCTAGGTCAAAATCCTGTTTATCTGATTGATTGTCAGCCGTATTTCAATCGACCATCGATGTATGCGGAGAACAACCAAGCGTATACCGATAACGGTGAGCGCTTTGCGTTTTTTAGTGCAGCATGCCTCGACATGTTACCCAAGCTCGCCTTTCAACCTAATATCATACACGCGAACGATTGGCACACAGGTCTTGTTCCATTTTTGCTCAAGCACAGGTATGGCAATGATCCGTTTTTTGCTCATACTAAAAGTGTCATTTCTATACATAATGCGGTTTTTAAAGGCGTATTTAGTTATGAAGACGTGCAGTGCTTGCCAGAGTTTCATTGTCGAAACGTTCCCGATGCTGCGGTGAGTACAACGCATATTACTATGCTCAAAGCTGGTGTAATGAATGCCGATAAGATAAACGCTGTCAGCCCTACGTACGCAGAGGAACTCAAAACAGAGCTTGGCAGTCATGGAATGGCTTGGGAGTTTCAGCAACGCGAGCAGGACTTAGTTGGTATTTTGAACGGTTGTGATTACAGTGCTTGGAACCCGGAAACGGATACTTACTTGCCAGTTAATTACTGCGCTAACCAACAAAGTATGACGCAAGGCAAGAAAGCGTGTAAACAAGCATTACAACTGCGGCTAAATTTGCCTGAAAAAGATGTAGCCATGTTCGGTATGGTTTGTCGGTTGACCCAGCAAAAAGGTGTGCATTACTTGTTGCCTGCTTTGGCCGATTTTTTGAAGCACGATGTTCAACTAGTTGTCGTTGGGACCGGAGACCCTGTACTAGCCGCTCAGCTAGAAGAGGTTGCTGCACAGTTTTCTAGTAAATTTGTCTTCGTAGAAGCTTATGATAATGAACTTGCGCATATCGTTGAAGCGGGTTCTGATTTCTTTCTGATGCCTTCTGAGTTTGAGCCGTGTGGTTTGAATCAAATCTATAGTATGGCTTATGGGACATTACCGATAGTACGTGGTGTCGGTGGTCTAAAAGACAGCGTCAACGATTATGATGTGAACCCTTCTGAAGCGACGGGGTTTGTTTTTTTCGAACCGACACCGCAGGCATTGTTGTTAACGATGCTAAGGGCACTGTTGCTCTATGCTCAAAACGAACCTGAAGTGAATAAAGTACAGTTGCACGCGATGCAACAAGATTTTTGTTGGCAAAAGGCCGCAGAAACTTATTTGCAACTTTACAATTCGGCGTTAAATTGACTTAAAATTGTAACGAAAGGCACCGAATAAGGTGCCTTTATTATCTTGAGTAAGGGGAGTGTGGTAGGATGGCTTTTTACTCAATAGCACGACCTTTTTGATACTTGAATATGACCCAGCCGCTACTTTTTCATAAAACCTATTTGCACCCTACTAGTCATGAGTGGGTTGTATTTGTGCATGGTGCTGGCGGTAGCTCTTCTATCTGGTTCAAGCAAATCAAAGCTTACAAGCAACACTTTAACTTATTGCTGATCGATTTAAGAGGTCATGGAAAGTCAAATCAGTTACTTAAAGAGCTCATTGCCAGCCGTTATACCTTTACTGAAGTTACCCAAGATATTTTGAAAGTATTGGACCATTTAAAGATCCAATCCGCTCATTTTGTCGGTATGTCACTTGGTACCATTATTGTTCGAAACCTTGCTGAATTATCAGCGGAACGCGTGCGTTCAATGGTACTCGGTGGCGCTGTCACAAGGCTCAATACTCGTTCTCAAATATTGGTTAAATTAGGTAATTTTTGTAAGCACATTCTGCCGTACATGTGGCTCTACAAACTTTTTGCGTACATTGTTATGCCACAGAGAAGCCAGCGAGAGTCTCGCCATCTTTTTATTCGTGAGGCCAAGAAGCTTTGCCAAAAAGAATTTAAACGTTGGTTTATTCTTGCTGCTGATGTAAATCCTTTAATGAAGTATTTTAAAGATCGAGAGTTACCCATTCCCACACTCTATTTAATGGGCGACAGAGATTACATGTTTATTAAGCCTGTTAAAGAAATGGTTGCGGCGCATAAGCTTAGTGTTTTACGAGAGATCCCAAACTGTGGTCATGTTTGTAATGTTGAGCGCCCTGAAGATTTCAATCAACATTCCATCGAATTTATTAAGCAGCAAACGGTTTCTGCTTAGCGCTGAATAAATCGATTGAGTAGGAGTAGGGGAGTTATTAAGGCTCCCCTATTTGATGTCCACATTGCCAACAAGCACCAAACTGCCCCTCGTTTACCTCATGGCACTTCGGGCACTGCCAATCTTGATACTCATTTCCATCGGATTGTTTGCGGTAGGCTTGTACTATTCCTTCTGCTTTTACTTGTTGTTTGGCGTCAAAAAGCCAGACATAAGGATCGGTATCATCACTAAACGGCAGCTCTCCTTTTAAACCGAAAATACCTTCTCCGCGGACTTCACAGTAGACTTGCTCGGTTTTCAATAATTCGCACACGATATGCGCTTCTGCTGGGTTTTTAGCAATGAATATTTTCATTAAAGACGTCCACTTACTAATTATGAGTTTTGCTGACTCGGTGTTGGCCTTACTTTATTCATAACCCATTTAGTGATGATTGGAAACAGCCCCAGTAACGCAAAAGAGGCCAATACCGCAGGTGAAATAATGCCTGACAGGCTTTCAATTGTTGCTAACTGAGTACCGGCGTTTAAGTAAACTGCAGTGCCTGGCAACATACCTACTTGGCTAGTAAGGTAAAATCGACCTACAGACATTGGCGTTAAGCCCATCAACAAGTTGATAAGAAAGAAAGGGAATACCGGAATGAGACGCAAGGAAAATAGATAAAATGCACCGTCCTTTTCTACACCTTGGTTAATTGCGATTAACTTATTGCCAAACTTGTTTTGTACCCAGTCACGCAGCAAATATCGGCTGCTTAAAAATGCTAGCGTTGCACCCATAGTACTGGCGAAAGAAACCAGTAATAAGCTCGTCCAAAAACCAAATAGAGCCGCACCAAGTAATGTAACCACAGCAGCCCCAGGAATAGAAAAAGCGGTAATTGCAATGTAGGCAAAAAAGTAAATAGCTGCCGAAAAAACAAAGTTCTGATCGATGTATGTGGTCAGCGCTTCTTGTTGGGCTTTTGCATTTTCCAACGTTAAATACTGACTAAAGTTAACGCCTAAAAAGATAATGATCGCGACCAGGATTAGGCCTAATATCAGTTTCTTATTCATATTTATGATTCCAATTTGGGATATATGTAATAAGACAGAAGGAAAGTCGAAAAAATTTCACAAAAAAACCGCAGATTAGACTGCGGTTTTACAAGATAGTTTTTAAGGCCGACTTTTATTGGAGGCCATTCATCAACTCATCTCGGCGAGCTTGAGGTACAACGCTCCAATGAGTACCGTTAATAGCCCCTTCTAGTGCCCATAACAGTTCAATGTTGACGGTTGCAGAGTGCGTATCTCTTATCGCTTTATAAGCGTTAAGTGCACCTTCCTCTTCCAGTTTTTCTACTGACTCAATGCCTGCTTTTTTTAGCATGCGTTCAGTAGCCAGTCGTAAGTTAGGCAAATCTTTTAAGCGATTAGGCTTTGTAGTTGCTTGCTGTTCTTTTTCAAGCTTTGCCTTTTTCAACGATTGGTTAGCTACTTCGATTAAGCGTTCGCTAGACTCCCATAAATCGTTGGAAATTGCGTAGTACTTAGTAACGACTGGGAAGCCACGTTTTTTATAAACGTAAGGCTTTAGCCCTTGTTTCTCGAAGTCAGATGAAGTTTGTTGGTCTGCTCTTATATGAAGCTGATTATTTACAACTAGTGCAAACATTGTTTCATCAGCGAATAGTCCGAAGCCACCAAACATTGAGCGCGACTTGATATTACCAAGTGCCTCAAATAGCTTCATAGAGTCTTTGAGTATCGGTTTATCCATGTTTTGTTATCTCGGTGTAATTAATATTACGCCACCAAAAGTCAGGTCCGAGAGAGTAGCAAACATGCGCAAAAGCAATGTCATTACAGGGTAAAGTCATCGCTTGCACACTTGCCATCGGTAACCCCGCTACCTTCCATATAGTACTATGGTTCAGGCCGGAGGCTTTGCGTCCCACCCTTTCGAATGGTTTGCCCTGTGCGTGACAGAATGAGCATACTTCGTATATTGAATTAACATCACGTTTTACCCGTAAAAGTGTGATTTTGGTTCAATAAAAAGTGTCGACAAGCGCATGTTTGTGCATATTTGAGAATAAGGCGGGATGATCTCGAGGTTGTGAGGGAGTGTGATTTACCTACATATAAAACAGAGACTTAGAGATTCGGGATTTTTTGCCTAACAAACCTAAGTCAGGGAAAAGTTATTTAGAGGTAAAAAATAAGCGCCCTTTTAGAGCGCTTATTTGACATCGTTATATTTGGCGAATTTTAGTTCATTTTCTTCACGGTGTTTCGAATTACAAGCTCAGGTTGCATTTCGAAAATTCGCTTTTCGTGTTCTTTATCTTTGATTCGCTCAAGTAGGATCTCGAACGCATTTTTACCCACACGACGTTTAGGTTGGTGGATAGTTGTTAACGGTGGAGAGAAGTATTCCGCAAGCTCGATGTTGTCGTAGCCGATCACTGAAATATCATCAGGAACTTTGATACCATTTTGTTGTAGGCGGCTCATTAGGCCCAGAGCCATTGTGTCGTTAAAACAGAATACCGCTGTCGGACGTTTGTCCATTGCTGTAATTTTATCTGCGACTAATACGGCCGTATCACATTCAAAGTTACCTTCAAGGATCCAATCTTCATTTACAGCTAGGTTTGCTTCGCTCATCGCGCGACGGAAACCTGCAATGCGCTCTTGGCAAGCAAGTTTTTCAAAATGACCGCTTAGACAAGCAATATCAGTATGGCCATTGTCGATCAGATGTTTGGTTGCGATGTAGCCACCTTCTTCTGAGTTATCCATGATCTTGTCCGCTTGTGAGCTTTCTGGACCCCAATCCATGACCACTTTAGGAATGTCGGCATGACGGTCAAGCATCTCTTTAAGCTCTTCGGTTAAGTCAGAACACATCACTAGGATGCCATCAACACGTTTTTCAGCCAGCATACGGATGTAATCGCGTTGTTTTTCGTAAATCCCACCCGTATTACACAGAATCAGAGTGTAGCCTTGGCGGTAACAGTAGCTCTCAACCCCGTCAATCACTTCTGAGAAGAATAGGTTTGTTGACTGCGTTACTAACATGCCAATCGTACGAGTTGAGTTGCACTTTAGGCTGCGTGCAACCGCACTTGGCGCGTAATTCAACTCGTCCACGGCTTTCATTACTTTTTCTTGCGTTGCTTCTGCAACGAAACGCGTTTTATTGATAACGTGCGAAACTGTCGTAGTGGAAACGCCGGCTAAGCGAGCAACGTCTTTTATAGTGGCCATAAATGGTGTCCTGTATCGAGCTACTGAAATATGTCGTGTTGGATGTACCTGATGCTCTAATGGTTTTACACCCAGCAATCTAAGGTTGGCGCTAAGTGTTTCGGCAGCGGTTGGTCCAAGTACGACAAAAGGGTACGTAGCAGCATCGGTCGATGAATTTTATCTTTTTTCTATCTGATGAGAAATTGCCATCAACCTGTTAAAAAACACAAAAACCGCTATATTTCAGCGGTTTACATATAAATCATATTTAATCGTTTGCGCTCACATTTTAGCCCTATGTGGACTGACTAGCAATGTTTTCAGCAAGAGATTTGTGTATTTGAAGTCACATTTTGACTGCTAAATAACCAAGCGTCTTTGAGCTAAGTTAAGGCAAACGAATAATATACCCAACTTACTTACATTCAGTTATTTCAGGTATACAGGAAGCCCGATAGGCGGGCTCCTTAAAAAATAGGCGGCAATTATTCCCCAAGAAGGTAAGCGCTGTCTAGTTTACAAAATGCAACTAATAGTTTCGCGACGCTCGAGTAGAACCCAAATTCGTCGAATTGTTTACATTTGTCTGCAAACTGAGGTAGCCAAGACATCAACTGTTGCTGGATAAAGTCGTTTTGTTTAACGAAGGCTTCTTCCATGTGTTTTTCTTGCTCAAGTTCGTTTGAGCGGATAATCATGTTGCCGAGAAAGTCGAGTTCAACGGCTAAGTGGTCCGCAGGCTCTTTTAGATTTTCATCTACTTGAACGCCAAATTCTGCCATCAACTTTTCCATTTCCTCGGCTGGCTTGTCATTCAGCAAACCTGATTCACCGATGTACATCGATGCGTAAGGAAGAGCGCCGTATTTTTCTGTCTTCAAAAACAGTTCACAAAAGTCAGCAGCAAGCTCCAATTGAGCGTCTTCACGATCTTGCAATCGGTTTAGCGCATCAACGAGGCTATCAACAGCTGGTTTCAGCGACTCATTTTCACCTAAACCTGCTAGAAAACTGCGAATTTCAACACTGTGGTAGGCTTCCAGCTCTTTCTCTGTTAGTTCTTTTGCGAACAAGCTCGAAAACCACCAGTAAATTTCAGCGCGTTTTTCATTAAAAGCTTTCACTTCTTGCATTTTGGGCTCCTGAATGATGCTTCAAGTTGTGCATCACAAAGTCAATTAGGGATATCCCCTAAGTGTAATCAATTAAAATGAATAGCAGTAACTATAATTATTATGTTTTATGGTCAAAAATTAACGTTTATTAATAGCGATGGGTAAGCTTGTTTTGAATCAATAAAAACGCTAAATCTTGCTTTTTAATGTATCTATGACTAGAAATGTTACTAGTTATGAATAGAATACGTCTTGGATAATAAGAAGACAGAAAAGTGGTGTAAATGAGCTATCACGTATTAGTCGTAGAAGATGATGTTGTAACTCGTAGTAAGCTTGCGGGATATTTCCAAAATGAGGGTTACCAAGTCAGCGAAGCAGAGAGTGGCGCAGAAATGCGTGAGGTCCTGCAAGCGGGCGATGTAGACCTGATCATGCTGGATATCAACCTGCCGGGTGAAGACGGCCTGATGCTTACTCGTGAATTACGTAGCCAATCGGATATTGGTATCATATTAGTAACAGGACGCACGGATAGCATTGATAAAATCGTAGGCCTAGAAATGGGCGCTGACGATTATGTTACAAAACCTTTTGAACTGAGGGAATTGTTGGTTCGCGTTAAAAACTTGCTGTGGCGTATTTCAGCAGCGCGTAGCGGTAGCGCGAAAGCGAACGAAACCAGTGAAGAACATATTGTACGTTTTGGAGAGTGGACATTCGACATTCAACGTCGTGCGCTGAGCCGTAACGGCGAACCCGTAAAATTGACCAAAGCAGAATACGAACTTTTGGTGGCGTTATCGTCTTACCCTAACCAGGTGTTAAGTCGCGAGCGTATTTTGAATATGATCAGCCACCGAGTTGATGCTCCCAATGATCGTACTATTGATGTTCTTATTCGACGTATGCGCGCAAAAATGGAGTTTGATCCAAAGAACCCGCAAATTTTTGTGACGGTGCACGGCGAAGGCTATATGTTTGCTGGTGATTAAACTGAACAAACCTAAGTCTTAAAAAGAAAAAGGAGAGCTTCGGCTCTCCTTTTTTGTGGTTTCAAGATAGTACTACTTTGCTTCAACCATTGGTGTTTGGCCGACAGTATCACGCAATCTTTGCCAAATGCTGCCCAAGTACTCATGCCAATAAAGCTCCGTTTGTTCTAAGTAACGCGCTTTAGGTGAGTATTTATCCCAAGGTTGACTGATTTCGCTAATAGCTAAGAAGTTGGTCGGGGCTGGGATTGGTTTAATGCCTGCTGCGTTGAACTCATACAATGCACGGCTCATGTGGCTCGCAGAAGTGACTAACACAATCTCCTTTTGTTGAACGAATGCAGCCGCTTGACGCGCCTCTTCCCACGTATCTTTCGCATCTTCTAATAAAATGATATCGGATTTCGCGACTCCCAACGCAAGGGCAACGTTCGCCATCATTCTCGCATGGCTAATTTCAGAACCGCCAGCATAGCCAGACAAAATTAATTTAGCACCTGGATACATTCTTAAAATACGAATGCCTTCAGTTAAGCGCATTAATGCTGCACGGCTTAACTGCGAGGTGGGTGGAATTTCGTCATCGATAACATGACCATTCCCTAAAACCATCACGTAGTCGATGGTGCCAGAAACTGGCAAAAAGGCTTTATGCTCTCGCTCTAATGGCATAAGAAGCTTGGTTGAAACAGGTTGGAAGGCAACAAGAAAAATGCCAACAAAAGAGAATAGAACAACGAAGCAGCCAGTTTTACGTTTTGTGGTAAAACTAATGAGAGCAAGACCCAACAAGCCTATCAGCAGCAATGCCGGAAGTGGCATAAGCAAGGCTGACACTACTTTTTTCAGCTCAAACATACATAAATAGTCCGAAAAAACATCAATTGATAATAAAAATGAGGGTACCCCTCTTTATTCCTGCTTTCCTTGTGCCAGAATAGCGGCACAATCCGTTATGATAACTCAGCAGAAGTGACAGAAGACCGCAATTTCGACGATATCGCCCACAAATTTGCAAAAAATATTTACGGCTCCGACAAAGGGGAGATCCGCCAAATCATTGTGTGGGAAGATTTTCTACAGATTCTAAGTGAATTAGATGCTGACCAGCAACCCCTAGAGGTGTTGGATGCTGGTGGTGGTTTGGCACAAATGTCGCAAAAGCTTGCTAAGCTCGGACATCGAATCGCTTTATGTGATCTATCTTCGGAAATGCTGCAGTTGGCTAAGCAGGATATTGAAAAAAACGGTTTGCTTGAGCAGTATCGCCTGATTCATTCGCCTGTCCAATCCATTGGTGAGCATATGGATGAACAGGTGGATCTTGTTATGTTTCACGCCGTCATGGAGTGGTTGGTCGATCCTAAGGCCGCACTTGAAACGGTACTAGAACAAGTAAAACCGGGAGGCATCGCATCAGTGATGTTCTATAACCACCATGGTTTAGTCTATAAAAACGTGGTTTGTGGCAACATTCCTCATATATTAGACGGCATGCCTCACCGAAAAAGATTTAAACTACAGCCGCAAAAAGGCTTAAAACCTGAAGAAGTCTACCAATGGATAGAAGATTCAGGCTTTAGTATTTGTGGTAAATCTGGTATCCGCTCATTTAGTGATTACATAGGCAATATGCAATACATGGGCGATTACGAGTTTGAAGATGTGTTGGCGCTAGAAAAACAACTTTGTCGACAAGAGCCATACCTCTCATTAGGCCGCTACATTCATGTGTGGGCTAAAAAGAACGATAAACAGGAATAACAATGAGTGAGATGACTCTCAATGCTGCAGAGCAACCAATCGATGAGTTGGTTGGCTGGGTTAAGCAGCACGATTTCTCGTTGAACCTGACCACAGAGCGATTGGCATTCTTGATAGCCATTGCCGTACTGAGTAATGAAAGGTTCGATGAAGAATTGGGTGAAGGTGAATTGCATGATGCGTTTGCCATCGTCACTCGATTATTTGATGAGACTGGCGAAGCCTCCGCTTTTCGTGCGAACAACGCCATCAACGAGATGGTCAAGCAGCGCCTTATTAGCCGTTTTGTCAGTGAGATTACCGACGGAGCGAGCATTTACCGCTTGTCGCCTTTAGCGATAGGAATTACCGATTACTATGTGCGTCATCGTGAGTTCTCGAAACTGCGCCTTTCTATTCAACTGTCTATGGTGGCAGATGAAATGGCGAAAGCGATTGAGGCAGCACAAAAAGGTGGCACACCGGGCCACTGGAAGAAAAACGTATACGGAGTTTTAAAATATTCTGTAGGCGAGATCTTCGATCAAATCGATCTTAACCAACGTGTGATGGATGAGCAGCAACAGTCTGTAAAACAACAGATTGCTGATCTGCTTAACAAAGACTGGCGTGAAGCGATCAACAACTGTGAAGCGCTACTGTCAGAAACGTCGAGCACGTTGCGTGAACTTCAAGATACGCTGCAAGCCGCCAGTGATGAACTGCAAACTCAGATCCTAGATATTCAAGAAATTGTTTACGGCGATCCTGAGCTAGAGTTCATCGAAGAAGCGTTGTTTGGTCTGCAAATGAAGCTGGACCGAATCACAAGCTGGGGCCAGCAAGCGATCGACCTTTGGATTGGCTACGACCGACATGTGCACAAGTTCATCCGTACTGCAATTGATATGGATAAGAACCGTGCGTTTAGCTCGCGTCTGCGTCAATCCGTCAAAGATTACTTCGATGCGCCTTGGTATCTGACTTATGCAGATGCGGAAAGGCTTTCTGACCTTCGTGATGAGGCTCTAGTACTGCGTGATGACGAGGTAACGGGTCAAGTTCCGATGGAAGTAGAATACGAAGAGTTTCAACAAGTCAATGATGAGTTGTCTGAACGAATTGGTGACATGCTAAAAGCGCATAAAGATCAAGGCACGCCAATCGACTTGAGTGTGGTATTGCGAGATTACCTTGCACAGCATCCTTACACTCATCATTTTGATTTAGCTCGCATTATCGTTGATCAAGCCGTACGTCTGGGGTATTCAGAATCGGATTACCAAGCGATTCAACCGGACTGGAAAGCAATCAACGAATTTGGGGCAAAGGTACAAGCGAATGTCATCGACCGATACTAATGAATACATGTCAGATAAACTGGCAAAAGCAATTTCTAACCCTCTGTTCCCAGCGCTAGACAGCATGCTTCGAGCAGGGCGTCATATCTCAAGTGAAGATCTGGATAACCACGCGTTGTTATCGGACTTCGAACTTGAGCTTTCTTCTTTCTACCAACGCTACAACACTGAATTGGTAAAAGCGCCAGAAGGTTTCTTCTATCTTCGTCCTCGTTCAACGTCTCTGATTGGCCGCAGTGTGCTTTCTGAGCTGGATATGCTGGTGGGTAAGGTACTGTGTTTCCTTTACCTAAGCCCAGAGCGTCTTGCGCACGAAGGTATCTTCACTAACCAAGAGCTGTACGACGAACTGCTTGCACTAGCAGATGAAAATAAGCTGATGAAGCTAGTGACGAACCGTGCTACCGGTTCTGACCTTGATAAAGAAAAGCTGTTTGAAAAAGTACGTACGTCACTTCGTCGTCTGCGTCGTCTAGGCATGATCATCAACATCGGTGAAACCGGTAAATTCAGCATCAGTGAAGCGGTATTCCGCTTTGGTGCCGATGTACGTATTGGCGATGATATGCGTGAAGCGCAGCTACGCCTGATCCGTGATGGTGAAGCGGTAGTGCACACCAAAGAGCCAAGCCAAGGCAGCCTATTGTCTGAAGAAGATCAAGACGACCAAGCCCAAGAAGAAACAACAGAAGAGGGTGAAGCATGAGCATGATTGAACGCGGTAAATACCAATCGCTGACCATGGTCAACTGGAACGGCTTCTTTGCCCGTACTTTTGACATCGATGGTCTGGTCACCACGCTATCAGGTGGTAACGGTGCAGGTAAATCAACCACAATGGCGGCGTTCATCACCGCATTGATTCCTGACCAAACGCTACTGCACTTCCGTAACACAACCGAAGCGGGCAGCAGCCAATCGTCTCGCGACAAAGGTTTGTACGGTAAGCTACAACCGGGCGCGTGTTACGCGGCGCTGGACGTGGTGAACTCACGTAACCAACGCCTATTGTTTGCAGTAAAACTGCAGCAAGTTGCGGGTCGTGATAAGAAAGTAGACATCAAACCGTTTGTTATTCAAGGCCTTCCAAGCCATGTAAAACCAACAGATATTTTGGTTGAAAGCGTATCTGCGACTCAAGCTCGTGTACGTCAAATCAACGAAGTAAAAGAATCGATCGCGGAATTTGAAGGCGTTCAGTTCAAAGCGTTCTCTTCTATCGTGGATTACCACGCACAAATGTTTGAATTCGGTGTGATTCCGAAGAAACTGCGTAACTCTGGTGACCGCTCTAAATTCTACCGCCTGATCGAAGCATCGCTTTACGGTGGTATTTCAAGTGCGATTACGCGCTCGCTACGTGACTACCTTCTGCCACAAAACGGCGGCGTGAAGAAAGCGTTCCAAGATATGGAATCGGCGCTGCGTGAAAACCGCATGACGCTAGAAGCGATCAAAACTACGCAAGCAGACCGTGACTTGTTCAAACACTTGATTACAGAGTCGACCAACTATGTGGCAGCTGACTATATGCGCCATGCCAACGAGCGTCGTAAAAAACTAGAACAGACATTGTCTTTGCGTTCAGAGTTATTTGGTTCTCGCGAGACCTTGATTGAGCAAAACAATCTGCTTAACCGCGTTCAAGAAGAGCTGGAACTGCTGATCGAGTCAGAATCTTCTTTAGAGCAAGACTACCAAGCGGCTTCTGATCACTTGCAACTGGTGCAAAACGCGCTGCGTCAGCAAGAGAAGATCGAACGCTACCAAGAAGATCTTGAAGAGCTGAGCGAGCGTCTTGAAGAACAAATGATGGTAGTGGAAGAAGCGCAAGAACGCGTGATGATGGCTGAAGAGCAAGCTACCGTTGCAGAAGAAGAGGTGGATAGCCTTAAGACGCAACTTGCTGATTACCAGCAAGCTCTTGACGTTCAGCAAACTCGCGCCCTTCAATATCAACAAGCAGTTCAAGCGCTGGAGAAAGCGAAGCAGCTACTTGGCGATGACAGCCTAACGGCAGAATCCGCACAAGCGTTAGTGGCGGAGCTTAAAAACAAAGAGTCAGAAAATACCAATACGTTGTTGTCTGTGAAACATAAGCTCGATATGTCATCAGCTGCGGCAGAGCAGTTTGATACTGCATTGAAGCTTGTACAGAGCATCGTTGGCCCTGTTGAGCGCAAAGAAGCCTCTGAGCACGCAAAATCGGCAATCGCTAAAGCTCGAGAATCACAGCAAATTGCACAAAACGAACAGCAATGGCGAGCACAACACCGTGATCTCGAACGCAGCCTTAACCAGCAGCGTCAAGCACGTGAACTGGTTGCTGAATACAAAAAGCAATATCACGTCGAGCTAACCGATGAAGTTACGTTTGAACAAGAACGTGAACGTCATGCGATGCAAATCGAATCACTAGAGATAGCTCAAGAGGAAGTTCGTGATCAGCGTGGTGAACAGCGCCGTCTAGAGCAAAACGCGGCGGCAGAAATCAGTAAGTTTGAAGCGATAGCGCCAGCTTGGATTGCGGCGAACGATGCGCTAGAGAAACTGAGAGAGCAGAGCGGGGCAGACCTTGAGGATCGCCATGCGGTAATGAACCACATGCAGGTTGTTCTTGAGCAAGAAAGGGAGCTGTCCTTAGCTAAAGATAAACTTGCTGAGCGTCGCAGTCAGCTTGACACTGAGATTGAACGTCTTGCTTCTCCTGGTGGTTCAAACGACCCTCGCCTGAAAGGTTTGGCTGATACTTTAGGCGGTGTATTACTGTCTGAGATCTACGATGACATCACGATTGATGATGCGCCTTACTTCAGTGCGATGTACGGTCCGGCTCGTCACGCTATCGTTGTTTCTGACCTGTCAGGTATCGAAGAGAAACTGGTAGAGCTAGACGACTGTCCAGAGGACTTGTACATCATTGAAGGTGACATCGATGCCTTTGATGACAGCTCATTCGATGCAGAAGAGTTAGAGGGTGCGGTTTGTGTTCGCATGAACGATCGCCAAATGCGTTACTCTCGCTTGCCTGAGATCCCATTGTTTGGTCGTGCAGCACGTGAGCAGCGTCTTGAGTTGCTGCGTAACGAACGAGAAGAAGTGGTAGAGAAACACGCAAAAGCGGCGTTTGATTCTCAGAAAATGCAGCGTTTGTACCAAGCATTTAACCAATTTGTGTCTAACCATATTCAAGTTGCTTTTGACGCCGATCCAGAACAAGCACTCGCAACCATTCGTGATAAGCGTAACCAAATCGCTCGCGTGCTGGCGGATCTGGATGCAAAAGAGCAGCAGCAACGCTCTCAGCTTCAAACTAGTAAGCAAGCACTGTCTTCTCTGGACAAGTTATCATCACACATGGTGCTTGTTGAAGATGAATCATTGCAAGCGCGTTTTGATGAGCTAGAAGAGAAAATCGCTCAGCTTGCAGAGGCGAAAAACTTCTTAAACAACCATGCAAAAGCCGTCGCGCAACTAGAGAATATTGCGTCTGCGCTTGATGCTGACCCAGAGCAATTTGATGCACTAGAAGCAGAATACAAAGCGGCAGATGAACAGTTACAAGATCTTAAGAAGCAAATCTTTGCACTCTCGGATCTGGTTGAACGTCGTCACTACTTCGCTTACTCAGATTCAGTAGACCTATTGAACAAGAGCAGCGAACTGAGCGAGCAGCTAAAAGCGAAGTTGGTTCAAGCTGAACAGACTCGTACTCGTTCTCGTGAAGAGTTGAAGCAAGCACAAGGACAAATGAACCAATACAACCAAGTATTGGCGTCTTTGAAGAGTTCGCATCAAGCTAAGCAAGAAACCGTACAAGAGTTCAAACAAGAGCTGCAAGAGTATGGCGTAAATGCCGACGAAGGTGCGGAAGAGCGTGCAATGCGCCGTCGTGACGAGCTGCACGAACGCTTACATACTTCACGTAGTCGTAAGAGTGAATACGAGCGCACGATAACGTCGACCGAGCTTGAGATGAAAGGCTTAGCGAAACGTCTGAAGAAAGTGCAGAAAGAATACGCAGAGCTGCGCAAATTTGTCGTTGCAGCGAAAGCGGGTTGGTGTTCAGTACTTCGCTTAGCGCGTGAAAACGATGTTGAGCGTCGTCTACACAAACGTGAACTGGCGTATATGTCGGCAGATGAATTGCGTTCCATGTCGGATAAATCATTGGGTGCGCTGCGTCTTGCTGTTGCAAACAATGATGACTTGCGTGATGCACTCCGTTTGTCTGAAGACAACGCTCGCCCAGAGCGTAAAGTTCTGTTCTACATTGCGGTATACCAACACCTTCGTGAGCGTATTCGTCAGGATATCATCCGTACTGATGACCCAGTTGAAGCAATCGAAGAGATGGAAGTGGAACTGGCGCGTCTAACGGAAGAGCTAACGCAACGTGAAAACCGCCTAGCGATCAGCTCTGAGTCGGTAGCGAGCATCATCAAGAAGACGATTCAGCGTGAGCAAAACCGTATTCGTATGCTGAACCAAGGCTTGTCGAACATCTCGTTCGGTCAGGTCAAGGGCGTACGTCTAAACGTGAAAATTCGCGAAAGTCACGAAGTGCTACTGAACGGTCTAGCGACACAACAAGAGCAGCATAAAGATCTGTTCGAATCGACTCGCTTTACCTTCTCTGAAGCAATGGCGAAACTGTTCCAACGTGTGAACCCACATATCGATATGGGTCAACGTTCTCCTCAGGTTCTGGGTGAAGAGCTACTGGATTACCGTAACTACCTAGAGCTAAGTGTAGAAGTGAACCGTGGTACAGATGGCTGGCTACAGGCTGAGTCTGGCGCACTATCGACAGGTGAAGCGATCGGTACCGGTCAGTCAATCCTACTGATGGTAGTGCAAAGCTGGGAAGAAGAGTCTCGTCGTCTACGCAGCAAAGACATTGTGCCTTGTCGTTTACTCTTCTTGGATGAAGCAGCGCGTCTGGATGCGAAATCGATCGCGACATTGTTCGAATTGTGTGACCGTCTGGATATGCAGCTTCTTATCGCGGCACCAGAAAACATCAGCCCAGAGAAAGGTACTACCTACAAGTTGGTGCGTAAGGTGTTTAAAGACCATGAGCACGTACACGTAGTTGGTCTACGAGGTTTTGGTCAAACGGATAAGCCTAAGACCGAAGCGCAAGAGATGATCGAAGAGTTTGAATCGTAAACTCCAAATCTAGTGAAACGCCCGCATTTATTGCGGGCGTTTTTGTATTTGTTAGCTGGAGGCTTCAAAGCGTATAAAATAAGCCGAGACTGTAGGACGACAGTCTCGGCTTATTAATAGAACTTAGCGGGGAGGCTAAGTTTTATTCCTCTGAAATATCGTCTCTGATATCGATCATTTCAGCAAGCTCTTCAAGTGCTTGGACAGAAAGCTCAGACAAGCGTTGTAAATGCTGGTCTAAGCTCTCTTGTTCTTCAAGCTCTGGTTCATCGTTATCTGTTTCTTTTGTTAGCATTTCTCAACCTCTCAAGTTGAGTAAGGGGAGACCTCATCATACTCAAAAGTTAAAGGAGAAAAGAAACGATCTATGTTGATTCTGTTAGCTCGATCATTGATTCAAGTTATAGGTGAGATGGGTTTGTTTAATAAGATGAGTAGGTAGACGGTTGTAGACGGTTTTGGAAACGGAAACAAAAACGCCAGCAATCCGAACAATTACTGGCGAATGATATTGTGATTGGCGATTAGAACTGTGGTTTTACCCCAAACTGCTCTGCTGCGTAGGCGACACGTTCAATCGGCTTTGGATACTCGGCAGGTGTGCCGAGGCTCTCTATGTGTTTCAAACGAGGAAGCAAGCCTGCACCATTGGCGATTTGGATTGCCAAGCCAGGACGAGCGTTGAGCTCTAAAACCATAGGTCCTTCCTCTTTATCCAGCACCATATCCGTACCCATGTATCCCAACCCTGTCATCTCCCACGCACTAGACGCCAGTTCCAGCAAGCGCTCCCAATGCGGGACTTGGAGGGTAGAAAGGTCTTTGCCGGTATCCGGATGGTGGGTGACTGGATGGTCGAATTGCACCGCTCGGATTGCTTTACCTGTGGCGATATCAATGCCCACGCCCACAGCGCCTTGGTGGAGGTTTGCTTTACCGTCCGACGCCGCCGTAGAACAGCGCATCATTGCCATAACAGGGTAGCCTTTAAATACGATGATTCGAACATCAGGCACGCCTTCATAACTGAAGCCATCGAAACAATCATCAAACTTAATCAGGTTCTCAACGACTGCGACGTCGTTTTTACCACCAAGAGAGAAAAGGCCAGCAAGCGCATTACTGATATGACGTTCAACTTCATCCTTACCAATTGTAGAGCCGGAAGGTTTGGTATAGACCCCATCTTTATGCGAGGTAATAACCAAAATACCCTTACCACCACTACCTTGAGCGGGCTTGATAACAAAACCAGGCCAATCTTGCACCATTCTATGGATTGTCTTTACTTCTGCTTGGTTATGAATAACGCCGATCAGGGCAGGGACTGTCGCCCCTGCTGCCTGCGCAATGATTTTAGTCTTGAGCTTGTCATCAACTAATGGGTACTTAGAACGATCATTGTAACGGCCGATATAACTGTGGTTACGTTTGTTCATCCCCATAATGCCTTTATGGCGAAGCTTAGCTGGCGAAGTAAAACTTTCGAACATCGTTTAGTCCTCCGCTAGTGGTTTGAAACGACGTAACTCAGTTAGACGGTAACCTGTGTAAGTACCTAGCAATAGAATACCGGCCAGAACAATCAACTGTAGACCTATGAAATTAAAGGTTAGGTGCTGAATGTATGAGTTCGTCATTGCTAAGTAAACCAATACTGCGGTGAGCAGTGAGCCCCCACCTTGCAAAGCGACTTCTTTCGCACCTTCTTCTTCCCATAGGATAGACATACGTTCAATTGTCCAAGACAAGATGATCATCGGGAAGAACGTAATTGTTAAGCCTTCCGTTAAGCCCATCTTAAATGCGACTACTGTGAACACCGAAATGATCATAATAACGGTAATAATGACCGCTGATATCCGTGCTACAAGTAGTAAGTTCAACCTCGATAAGTAACTTCTAATAATCAAGCCTGTGCCAACGATCAGTAAGAAACCGACAATACCCGTTAATAGCTGGGTTTGAACAAACGCAACAGCAATCAGTACTGGCATGAAAGTACCGGATGTTTTTAGACCGATAATCACACGCAAGAACACCACGATAAGGGCACCGATAGGGATCAGCATGATAGTCTTAAACATCGCTTGTTCTTCAAGAGGCAAGCTATGAATTGAAATATTCAGCAGCCCATCAGCTTCTATCTTGTTGTTCGTCGCTTGCTGTGGAGTCATTTCTTGCTTGATCATTGAGAAATGAACTTGGCTATTTTTACCACCAACAAGATCAAGCAGGGATACATTCGACTCATCCCAAACTAATAAGTTTGGTTTCACGGCTTTCTGTTCGGAATTTGGTGAGAACAGTACCCAATCTTTACCCGACCAAACCTGAACCATTGGTTGAATGGTTTGGCGTCGACGTCCATCTTCTAGTTCGATAACACCGACTGTTTTACTCTGTATACCTGCGGTAAGCAAAATATTATGTAGTGCATCAGTACGGCTGAAGTCATTCAGTAGTAGCGATGAATTTTGACTGTCTGGGTCATTAAGCGCTTTGATGAGCTCACGAGTAAAGGTCACATTGTCGGCAGAGCGACTCATCGCACGCTCTACAAGGGCATTTGCCGCCGCGGCTTGTGGCGCTGATAGCGTTGGTGGCGTAATGTCTTCAGTTGGTGGTAGAGGCGTAACTTTAGCCTGAGGGTCCACTAAGAACTGCGCTTTGTAGTAAATGGTTTGAGGACCTTTGGCCTGACGAATGGACCACTCGGCACGACGTCCAGAATCAGAATTAATGTAGGAAACGCCATAACCAGAAGAGGAAGCGGATTCACCGATAAGCGTATAACCACTTTGTGTATGAGGTGCTGCGAGTGAAGCTTTGACTTCATTGCCGTTAGCATTGAACTCAATACGTGCCTCTACATCCCATACCTGACGAGTTTCGCCTGGTGTCCAAGGCACGCCGTAGTTTTCATGTCTGAAAACACTCAAAGCAATGCCCGCAATCACCAATAAGATGATTGAAAGGTAAAACGGTATTTTTGACGTCATAATCTACCTTATTATTTTTTATCTTCGTCCGTTTGGATATAGGTACGACTTACATCGACAAGTGCGATGTCGCGCATAAATTCTCTACCCAGTAAAATAGGATGGTTCATATGCGAGCGATCTGCCAACGTAAATTGCGCTTTTTCATGAATTTTTCCAACGCGCACCCAAAGTTCGACTACAGCGCGACGTTCTAGTTCTTCACTGGTAACTTGGCGAATTTTTACGTAACGAATGACTGGCGCTTCGATCCAAGTATTTTTTTCTTCTTCAGATTTACTGGTATCTGCCAGGTGGAATCGAACCCAGTTTTTGCCGTTTCTTTCGAACTCTTCAATATCAACTGCATTTAAAGATGAGGTTGCGGCACCGGTGTCGACACGTGCATCAAAAGTCTGCTTAATGGAGTCGATAGTGACCTTTTCAATTGAGCCAAGGACAATATCATGAGTTGGTGTTGGTTCCACAGGAGCAGGAGATTGGACAATAATCGGCTCTTTTGGCTTTTTCACTTCTGCCATTGCTTCATCACGAAATGTCAGAAGTTCAACCTGTAGTTTATCGACTTGTTCTTCAAGGCTGTCGATATAGTCCGATTGGTTGCTGAGCTGAAGCTCTAAGTTAGTAATGCGATTATTGACATTCGCTTCTGAAGTTTGAATAGCCGCTAACGTTTCTTGGTGGTACTGTTCGCCTTTGGTTAGTGAGCATCCAGATAGTAAGGCGATGGCAACAATCGGGGTCAATCGTAATAACATTGAAAACCTTGGGATTGGATTAAGTTGTTTATTTTTTAGGAGTTTAGCTCATATCGATAAAGCCTCACAAGTAAGAATGTTTCTCTATTACTTATTGTTTGAGGAATAGTGATGAAAAGCTAAAAATCAAGGACATAAAAGCGCATCCTTATTTAGAGCGTGCTTATGTTTTGATGTAACAAATGGACTCGAAAAACAAACACGCTCAGTACGAGGAAAGAGGGTAATGTCTTAACTCGTAAAATGAGTTAAGACAATGTCAGGAATCTCAGCGAATTATGGTTTGCGAGCGACAAGAACCGCGCGGCGAGGGGCAGGGTAACCTTCTACAGTCTTGCTTGGGTCGTTCGGATCTAGATAGTCTGGTAGAGAGTTATGCGTCATCCAATCTGTGGTACGTTGCTCATCAACCGAAGTGACGCTTTCATCAACGATGCGCACATCTTCAAATCCTACCAACTCTAACCACACTTTCAGCGCTTTTGCTGAAGGGAAGAAATAGACATTACGCATTTGTGCGTAACGAGAAGTTGGAACCAACACTGCATTCTCATCACCTTCAATCACGAGTGTTTCCAATACTAGTTCACCACCAGACACTAATTGATCTTTTAGCTGCACCAAGTGATCCAGTGGAGAGCGACGGTGGTAAAGTACGCCCATGCTGAATACCGTGTCGAACGCTTCTAACTTAGGTAGTTGTTCAATACCCAACGGCAGTAGGTGCGCACGTTGGTCATCGCCCATTAGTTTACGAATTGCTTCGAACTGAATTAGGAACAGGTGAGATGGATCGATACCGACGGTTAAGCGTGCACCTTCACCCAGCATACGCCACATGTGGTAGCCGTTACCACAACCAACATCGAGTACGCTGCGGTTCTTTAATGGAGAAATATGCGGAAGCACGCGGTCCCATTTCCAATCACTGCGCCACTCAGTATCAATATGAATGCCGTGTACGTGGTATGGCCCTTTGCGCCACGGATGGAATGTACGAAGTAAGTTCTCTAATTTCTTCAGCTCACCTTCATGGAAAGGAGTGTCGTTGCTGATGGTCACTGAATTCTTGATGTCAATTTGATCCGGTGAGCCTTCTGGGATCTTGTTCAGTGCTTTCAACCAGCGACCAAAGTCACCGTGCTCTGCATTTTGCCAATCCGTTAGCTGTTGTGGTAGCACATTGAGCCAAGGTTGAAGACGTGTGTCTTGGGCAATCAATTGGTAGAAGTTTGCAAAGTTAAACATAGTTAGTTAATCGCTGAGTTGATGGTATTAAAATTATTAAATAACAGCCTAAAGTGGCGTGATTCAGGGCCTTTATATGCAGGGTTTATTTAATTGCGAACATAGAGCCAAAGTTAAAGCATTGGAACCAAACATCGTAGCTAGAAAAGCCAATTTTAGCGAAACGCTCTTTATGCTCTTTCTTTGAATCTGGGCGCATTACGTTTTCTATCGCGCTGCGCTTTTGGCTGATTTCTAGTTCGCTATAACCATTTGCACGTTTAAAGTCGTGGTGAAGGTCAATTAATAGCTCGTTTGACACTTCATCTTCGAAGACGAATTTCTCCGACAAAATCAAAATTCCGCCTGGACGTAGACCCGCGTAGATTCGTTCAAGCAGGGCGTAACGATCGTCTGGAGAAAGAAATTGCAGAGTAAAGTTCAGTACGACAACTGATGCGTTTTCAATATCGATATTACGAATATCCGCTTCAACCACATCTACAGGAGTATCGCTTCGGTACGCGTTTACATGCAATTTGCAACGCTCAACCATCGCAGGAGAGTTGTCCACTGCGATGATTTGGCAACCTTCTTGTTTGATATGGCGACGCATAGACAATGTTGCAGCACCCAAAGAACAGCCAAGGTCATAGATGTTTGAGTGGGGCTTTACAAAACGCTCTGCCAGCATACCGATTGCAGAAATAATATTGCTGTAACCCGGTACCGATCGTTGAATCATGTCAGGAAATACTTCCGCTACGCGTTCATCGAACGTGAAATCCCCAATTTTATCGATTGGAGCCGAAAAAATAGTATCTGGATTGCTCTTAGGGTTCATAACCAAGTCTCTGCATACAAGCTGCCTGAAAACGTCAGGCACCAAAAAAGGCGCGTATTTTATGGGAATTTCACGCCTCTGTCATGTGTTGCGTTAGAACATCTGCAACTGCGAGTTGCCATCGTTAGCCGGGAAAGATGCCAAGTCAGGAAGTGTTATACGCTTTTGTATGTCTTTATACAGATTGGCTGCCAACTCCGGCGCAATTATATTGTCCGCAGTATGGATCATGACATACGGCTGTTTACCTTCTGCAATCCATTGCGGCAACTTGCTGAGCCATGGTGTAAAAAACTCGTAATTTTGCTGTTCTTCTGGATGACCAATAAAGCGAATCAAAGGGTGTGAAGCGGTAGCAATGGCGTGGACTGGTACTCTTGGTTTTTTCATTTGCGCATCGATGATCGCTTCATTGTCTGGCTTAGCGGCAAAGACAGGGCGGCTATCCATAATAATGCGGTCAATGTTATTTTCTACTAACCATTGGTTAAGCGCTCGCTCTTCTTCACCTTTGGAGAAAAATGCCATATGACGAACCTCAACACCAAGAGGGAAGTTAGGTGGAAAGCTCGCACAGAACTTTTTCAGTCGATCAAGGTGCTCAGGACCAAATGCGGCTGGCAATTGAATTGTCCATTGCCCCACACGGTCATGCAACGGCTCCATGACTTTCATGAAGTCTCTCAGTTGTTCGCTGCAACCTCTTAGCATTTGCTCATGAGTGATGGCTTTAGGAAGTTTGAAAGTAAAGCGAAAATCATCGTGGGTTGCTGCTCTCCAGTTTTGCACCGTGTTGAGCGTCGGCGTGGCATAAAATGTCGTGTTGCCTTCCACGGTATGGAACACCTGTGCATACTTTTCTAAACGTTCAGCGGGCTTTGTCCCGCTGCCGTAAAAGCTTTGTTGCCATTGATTGTGCGACCACATTGTCAATCCAAGTCGAAGAGGTAAGTTATCCATTATTCTTTACTGCTTGCTACTCGTGTGAATACTTTACGAGAGTTTTGCTGAAATAGGTAATTTCACGCTATAATCCCCACCAATTTTTTCGCTTTGGTGCGCTTTTGAACATTTGTTGTACTAAAAAGCACCAGTGAATGATAAAACACACTTAATTGTATGTTGAGTAGTCGATTTTCGTGGACATTCAGCGTATAACTGAATCTTTACTCTGCTTGGCAATGAGGCTGACAGAGCGTAGTTAACAACATTTGAGAGATTGGGAATTTCATTATGCGTACCCATTACTGTGGTCACCTGAACAAGTCCCTTGCAGGACAAACTGTAGAACTTTGCGGCTGGGTTAACCGTCGTCGTGATTTAGGCGGTCTTATTTTTATTGATATGCGAGATCGCGAAGGTATCGTTCAGGTAGTTGTTGATCCAGATATGGCGGATGCGTATGAAGTGGCTAACACACTTCGTAATGAATTCTGTATCAAACTAACGGGTGAAGTACGCGTTCGTCCAGAAAGCCAAGCAAACAAAGACATGGCAACAGGTGAAGTTGAGATCCTTGCGACAGGTCTTGAAATCATCAACCGCAGTGACGTTTTGCCTCTAGACTTCAACCAAAAGAACTCTGAAGAGCAACGTCTGAAGTACCGTTACTTAGATCTACGTCGTCCTGAAATGAGCGATCGCATCAAGCTACGTGCTAAAGCGTCTAGCTTTGTTCGTCGTTTCCTAGACGACAACGGCTTCCTAGACATTGAAACTCCAGTACTAACGAAAGCGACACCAGAAGGTGCGCGTGACTACCTAGTACCTAGCCGTGTTCACAAAGGCAGCTTTTACGCGCTTCCTCAGTCTCCACAGCTATTCAAACAGCTTCTAATGATGTCTGGTTTTGACCGTTATTACCAAATCGTTAAGTGTTTCCGTGATGAAGACTTGCGTGCTGACCGTCAGCCAGAATTCACTCAGATCGATATCGAAACGTCATTCATGACGGCTGACCAAGTACGTGAAGTGACGGAAAACATGGTTCGCGATATGTGGCAAGAGCTACTAAACGTAGACCTAGGTCAGTTCCCAGTAATGCCATTCAGCGAAGCTATTCGCCGTTTCGGTTCTGACAAGCCAGACCTACGTAACCCGTTAGAGTTAGTTGATGTCGCTGACCTAGTGAAAGACGTTGAGTTCAAAGTATTCTCTGGCCCAGCAAACGACGAGAAAGGCCGCGTTGCCGTTATTCGCGTTCCAGGTGGTGCATCTTTGACTCGTAAGCAAATTGATGGCTACGGTGAATTCGTTGGTATCTACGGTGCGAAAGGTCTAGCTTGGATGAAGGTTAACGACCGTGCAGCAGGCATGGAAGGTATCCAGTCTCCAGTGGCTAAGTTCCTAAACGAAGATGTGATCAACGCTATCCTAGATCGCACTCAAGCGGAATCTGGTGATATCATCCTATTTGGCGCTGATAAAGCGGGTATCGTTGCAGAAGCAATGGGCGCGCTACGTTTGAAACTAGGTAAAGATCTAGAACTAACTGACGAATCTGCATGGGCTCCACTATGGGTTGTTGACTTCCCAATGTTCGAAGAAGATGACGAAGGCAACCTACACGCGATGCACCACCCATTCACGTCACCTCTAGGTGTGACTGCGGAAGAGCTAAAAGCGAACCCAGCTGCGGCAAACTCTAACGCTTACGATATGGTTCTAAATGGTTACGAAGTTGGCGGCGGTTCTGTTCGTATCCACAACGCAGATATGCAAGAAGCCGTATTTGATATTCTAGGCATCACACCTGAAGAGCAACAGCTTAAGTTCGGCTTCCTGCTTGATGCACTAAAATTCGGTACGCCTCCACACGCTGGTCTTGCATTCGGTCTTGACCGTCTAGTGATGCTGCTATGTGGTACCGAGAACATCCGTGATGTTATTGCATTCCCGAAAACAACAGCAGCGGCGTGTCTACTAACAGACGCACCAAGCATTGCGAACCCAGCAGCGCTAGAAGAGCTAGCAATCGCAGTGACTGCAGCGAAAGAAAAAGACGCAGAATAAGCGCACAACATTTGAAGAAAACTCCCGCAACTGCGGGAGTTTTTGTTTAAATAAACCTAAGAAACTTCCAAAGCAATTTCCCAAGCAACGCTTTTTAGCTCATGTTTGCTATTCAGCGTCAAAATACATTAAAAGGTGAATTATGGCAGGTCATAGTAAATGGGCGAATATTCGTCACCGTAAAGCAGCGCAAGATGCGAAGCGCGGCAAAATCTTTACCAAATTAATCCGTGAAATCGTTGTTGCTGCAAAAGAGGGAGGCGGTGAGCCAGAAAATAACCCACGTTTGCGAGCTGCAATTGATAAAGCGTTGTCTAACAACATGACGCGTGACACTGTCAACCGCGCTGTCAGCCGAGGTGCTGGTGGTGAAGGCGATGACAATATGGAAACCGTAATCTATGAAGGTTATGGTCCGGGTGGCACTGCGGTCATGGTCGAATGTATGACGGATAACCGAAATCGCACAGTATCTGGCGTACGCCATGCGTTCTCGAAGTCAGGAGGCAATCTGGGTACGGATGGTAGTGTAAACTATCTTTTCGACAAGAAAGGCGTGATCTCATACGCCCCAGGTTTAGATGAAGATGCGGTGATGGAAGTGGCGTTAGAAAGTGGCGCTGATGACATCGAAACATCAGAAGATGGCTCGATTGATGTTTACACCGCGCCAAGCGATTTTGGACTCGTAAAAGATGCCCTTGATGCTGCAGGTTTTGAGGCGGAAAACGCCGAAGTGTCGCTTATCCCTTCAACGAAAGCAGAACTGGATGTGGACACTGCGCCAAAACTACTTCGTTTGATTGACGCTTTAGAAGATCTGGACGATGTTCAGGAGGTTTATCACAACGGTGACATCTCTGACGACGTTGCAGCCTCTCTAGAGTAAACTCAATGTGCAGTGAGCGGTATTCGCTCCGACGAAGTTAGAAAGTAAGCTAAAAGTAATAATAAGAAATTGAGGCCGTATTCGGCCTCCTTTTTAGGAACATTCATGTCAATTATTTTGGGCATTGACCCAGGTTCACGCATTACCGGTTATGGGGTCATTCGTCAAAATGGACGCCATTTGCAATACCTTGGTAGTGGCTGTATTCGTACTTCAGAAAAAGAACTTCCGGGCCGTCTTAAGCAGATTTACGCTGGCGTCACGGAAATCATTACTCAGTTTCAACCGGACGTATTTGCGATTGAACAAGTGTTTATGGCTAAAAATGCGGATTCAGCATTAAAGCTTGGCCAGGCTCGTGGCAGCGCAATTGTTGCTGCGGTGAATGCAGAGTTGCCGGTATACGAATACGCCGCGCGTCTTATTAAGCAAGCTGTAGTCGGTACTGGTGGTGCGGACAAAGCGCAAGTTCAGCATATGGTTCAGCAGATGCTTAAACTGCCCGCCAAGCCTCAAGCGGATGCAGCCGATGCTTTAGGTGTGGCGATTTGTCATGCCAATACGAACAAAACCCTCGTTGCCTTAGCGGGCAAAGCAACCAGTGCCAGAAAAGGGCGCTACCGATAAAATTAACTGGATGTCTATCCAGTTCTTTATTATCCTGTCGCAAATTCATTTCCAAAGAGTATTTATAGTGATTGGACGTCTTCGTGGCACACTGATTGAAAAACAACCACCTGAAGTATTAATTGAAGTTAATGGCATTGGTTATGAAGTACAGATGCCAATGAGCTGTTTTTACGAGCTGCCAAATGTTGGCGAAGAAGCCATTATTTATACTCACTTTGTCGTCCGTGAAGATGCACAATTGCTATACGGTTTCAACACAGTAAAAGAACGAGCACTTTTCCGTGAAGTGATCAAAGCCAATGGCGTTGGTCCTAAACTCGGTCTTGGTATTCTCTCTGGTATGACAGCAACGCAATTTGTTACTTGTGTGGAACATGAAGACGTTTCTACGCTGGTTAAGCTTCCAGGCGTTGGCAAGAAAACCGCAGAGCGATTGGTTGTTGAAATGAAAGACCGCTTGAAAGGGTGGGGCGCTGGCGATCTATTTACACCATTTACGGATGCTGCTCCTGCGGATTCTGGTTCGACATCCAACAACGCGGAAGAAGAGGCAATTAGCGCGCTTCTAGCTTTGGGTTACAAGCCGACTCAAGCGTCGAAAGTGGTGTCTCAAATTGCTAAACCGGACATGAGCAGTGAGCAAATGATCCGTGAAGCTCTAAAATCAATGGTGTAACGCTGGTTTCACAGTGAGCATTTGTTCAAGATAACTCATTCTCTAAGGTTAATGCCAATCGCTTAACGATATTTTTGTGTCATTCCAGCGAGCCTTGGCGAGACTAGGAATCTAATAGCAGCGCGCTGAGCGGTTAATGAAACAATTTTGACCATAAAGTGCTCGGATAGAAGATCCTGTATCACGCTCCTTCGTCGCTGTACAGGATGACGAGATACAGAAATATGCCACTTGCTGTTAAACGAGCGGCATTATTCTCTCAGGTAACCATTTTTCAAGGTAAAAAGATGATTGAAGCCGATCGTTTAATCGCTCCAGAAAACCCTGCCTTTCGTGATGAAGATGTCATTGACCGTGCTATTCGACCAAAGAAGTTGGCGGATTACCAAGGTCAGGACCACGTTCGTGACCAAATGGAGATTTTCATCAAAGCCGCTCAGTTACGTAGTGAAGCTCTTGATCACCTGTTAATTTTTGGCCCTCCGGGTTTGGGTAAAACCACGCTAGCAAATATTGTCGCCAACGAGATGGAAGTAAACATCCGTACTACTTCAGGGCCAGTTCTTGAAAAAGCAGGCGATTTAGCCGCGTTACTAACCAACCTAGAAGAAAATGACGTTCTATTTATTGACGAAATTCACCGCTTAAGCCCGATGGTTGAAGAGGTTCTGTATCCGGCGATGGAAGATTATCAACTGGATATTATGATCGGTGAAGGTCCGGCCGCTCGTTCTATTAAGATCGATTTGCCACCGTTTACTTTGATTGGTGCAACGACCCGAGCTGGCTCTTTAACGTCACCATTACGCGATCGTTTTGGTATTACTCAGCGTCTTGAGTTTTATAAGATAAAAGACCTACAAGATATTGTGCAGCGCAGCGCGGATTGTTTAGGTTTGTCAATGGAACCTGAAGGCGCCTTGGAAGTGGCAAGACGTGCACGTGGCACACCACGTATTGCTAACCGTCTACTACGTCGTGTTCGCGATTATGCGGAAGTGAAAGGAAATGGTCACATTTGTGCAGAGGTTGCCGACAAAGCGCTGAATATGCTTGATGTGGATGCCGAAGGTTTCGATTATATGGACCGCAAACTGCTACTCGCAATTATGGAGAAATTTGGTGGTGGTCCGGTCGGACTCGATAACATGGCGGCAGCGATTGGTGAAGAAAAGGATACTATCGAAGACGTTCTTGAGCCTTATCTTATTCAGCAAGGTTATTTGCAACGCACTCCGCGTGGAAGAATCGCGACAGATCGTGCGTATTTGCATTTCGGAATTGAAAAATAAGATTCCCGCGCTGGGCCTTTGCTGCCCAGCGCTTCATTAAAGTTGACCAAACTCACATTTTTTGAATTTCTTCTCATACCAGTTTAGTAAGTAAAAAGCATTGATTGTTAACTCTATGTTTGCTCGCAACTGGTTAATTTCTCTCCTGATTACTCTCTCTTAACATCCGTATCTAATACTGGTTGATCTGGATCAATGTGATGGATTTTTGTGCAAATTCCGCGCATAAACATTGATGTATATCAAAGCGCATTCCGGCTATAAACCTTTTGAAACAATCTGTTTTTACAAGTAATATTAGCCCTAGCTATATTAGCTGATGCTTAACAATTAACTAACCAATGAAGCACATTTTTGCAACAATGAGTTGTGATAATTCAACATTTTTCAAGTGTAAATAACACTTGAATATGGATTGCAATATGTAGAGAGTGTCATTCAGCCGACACATAGGAGTTACCATGATTGACGTAGTTGATCTATCGCGGTTGCAGTTTGCACTGACAGCGATGTATCACTTCCTATTCGTACCATTGACCCTTGGTATGGCCTTCCTTCTGGCCATTATGGAATCGATGTACGTAATGACGAACAAGCAAATCTACAAGGACATGACCAAGTTCTGGGGTAAGCTATTCGGTATTAACTTTGCACTTGGTGTGGCGACAGGCCTTACCATGGAATTCCAGTTTGGTACGAACTGGTCTTACTACTCCCACTATGTAGGTGACATCTTCGGTGCGCCGCTAGCGATCGAAGCCCTTGTCGCATTCTTCCTGGAGTCAACTTTTGTTGGTCTATTCTTCTTCGGGTGGGATCGTCTATCTAAACGTCAACACTTAGCGGTTACTTGGCTTGTGGCGCTGGGCTCTAACTTCTCTGCACTTTGGATTCTTATCGCAAACGGCTGGATGCAAAACCCAGTAGGCGCGGACTTCAACTTCGAAACCATGCGAATGGAAATGGTGAGCTTCTCTGAAGTTGTACTAAACCCAGTTGCTCAGGTTAAGTTCGTGCATACGGTTGCTTCTGGTTACACTTGTGGCGCAATGTTTATTCTAGGCATCAGTTCATACTACCTATTAAAAGGTCGTGACATTGCATTTGCTCGTCGTTCATTTGCTATCGCTGCTTCTTTCGGTATTGCGGCTATCTTATCTACCATCGTTCTTGGCGATGAATCTGGCTACGAGCTTGGTGAAGTTCAAAAAGTGAAGCTTGCTGCAATTGAAGCAGAGTGGCACACAGAACCAGCTCCAGCAGCGTTTACGTTGTTTGGTGTTCCTAACCAAGAAACCATGCACACAGATTACGCAATCAAGATCCCTTACGTAATGGGTATCATCGCGACACGTTCTTTTGATGAGCAAGTAACAGGTCTTCGTGACCTACGTGATGAGCACGTCGATCGTATTCGTGACGGTATGTACGCGTATGAACTTCTTGAGAAGCTTCGTGCGGGCGACAAGTCAGAAGAAAACATGACTGCGTTTGATGAAGTGAAGGGTGACCTAGGTTACGGTCTACTTCTAAAACGCTACACAGACAATGTTGTTGATGCGACAGAAGAGCAAATCCAAGCTGCTGCGGATGACTCAATCCCAACAGTATGGCCGCTATTCTGGTCATTCCGTATCATGGTTGCTTGTGGTTTCATCATGCTATTCGTTTTCGGTGCGGCATTTATTCAAACGTGTCGTCAGAAGATCGAACAGAAACAATGGATTCTTAAAGCTGCACTATTCAGCATCCCACTACCGTGGATTGCGATTGAAGCGGGTTGGTTCGTCGCTGAGTACGGTCGTCAGCCATGGGCTGTTGGTGAAATTTTACCAGTGCACGTTGCAGCTTCTGCACTAACTGCTGGCGAAATCTGGACTTCACTCTTCGCAATTCTGGCGCTATACACGGTATTCCTGGTTGCAGAAGTTTACCTAATGTTGAAATTCGCTCGTAAAGGCCCAAGCAGCCTGAAAACGGGTCGCTACCACTTCGAGCAAAATGCTGACTCTGTTGAAGACAAAGTTAGTCGCCAAGTAGAAGCGTAAGGTAAGGAGATAACAAGATGTTTGATTACGAAATCTTGCGACTCATCTGGTGGGTACTAATCGGTGTTCTACTAGTTGGTTTTGCAGTAACAGACGGTTTCGATATGGGTGTAGGCGCGCTTGTACCTATTATCGGTAAAAACGACACGCAACGTCGCGTCATGATTAACTCAATTGCCCCTCACTGGGATGGTAACCAAGTTTGGCTTATCACTGCTGGTGGTGCATTGTTTGCAGCTTGGCCTTTGGTTTATGCAACGTCATTTTCAGGCTTCTACTTAGCGATGATTTTGACACTAGCAGCACTTTGGCTTCGTCCTCTGGGCCTAGACTACCGCTCTAAAATCGAAGATCCAAAATGGCGCAATACCTGGGATATCTGTATCTCAATCAGTGGTTTTGTTCCACCAATCATCTTTGGTGTAGCGTTTGGCAACCTACTACAGGGCGTACCATTCCAATTGAGTGAGTTCTTGATGCCAACATACCATGGCTCATTCTTTGGTCTTCTAAACCCATTTGCACTGCTGTGTGGCCTAGTTAGCTTGTTCATGATTTTGATGCAAGGTTCGACTTGGCTACAAATGAAAACAACGGGCGAAGTGCATGTGCGTGCTCGCAACGTTGCTCAGTTGGCAGGTTTACTGACGGTTGCAGCGTTTGTAGCGGCTGGTTTCTGGATCCAAAATATCGATGGTTACGTCATTGTTGGCGGTATCGACACTAATGCAGCTTCTAACCCTCTAAACAAAGAAGTAATCCGTGAAGCTGGTGCGTGGATGAAGAATTTTGAAAACTACCCACTACTATGGGCAGCTCCTGTACTAGGTGTTGCAATGCCGCTTCTTGCCGTATTGGCATCTCGTCTTGAAAAATGTGCGATTTCGTTCATTACTTCAAGTCTGGGTGTTGCTGGCGTTATCTTTACTGCAGGTTTTGCGATGTTCCCATTCATCATGCCTTCAGACTTAATGCCAAGCCACAGCTTAACAATGTGGGATGCAACGTCATCTGAACTGACTCTGAATCTAATGACAGGCGTTGCGTTTGTTATGGTACCAATCATCCTTGGTTACACGTCTTGGACTTACTACAAGATGTTTGGTCGCCTTGATGATCAGTACATTGAAGACAACAAAAACTCACTTTACTAAGGAGCATTTACTATGTGGTATTTCGCATGGATTCTAGGTGTACTACTTGCTTGTGCATTCGGTATCATCAACGCTCTTTGGTTAGAGCACTCAGAAATGATGGACAAAGACAGTGAGTAATCTCGCTGATAAGGTAGCGCAACTTCATGCTCCGATGGATAAGACTCTGTTAAGAGTCTTATCTCTCATCCTTGGCTTTATGCATGTAGGATTGGTGATGTGGGATCCTGAAGCTTATCATCAAGCGATTGGTGGTTTTAACTCAATCATCGCACCGGCACTGATTTGGTCTGTATGCTCAAGCATGGTTTACGGTGTGGGCTTCAAACCGAGAAACTGGTACTGGCAAGTTTTGTTTAGTCCCTATTTTTCGTTAGCTATCTTAATTTATCTAACGGCACTTTATTTCTTTTAGGCTGAAATACGCTGTAATAAAGTCGGTTACTAAATCATCGAATAAAAGCTAGGTATTTCGCCTAGCTTTTATTTTTTCTACAAATTTCAAAAATATTCCCTTAGCTCGGTACCAATTGCTGTCGCTTCAGTTATAGTAATTACTTTAAAGAATTGAATATATTGGGACTCCCTTGCAAGGCACATCAAATCTCTTTCGCTGGCCGATCACCGTGTACTATGAAGACACCGATGCGGGCGGCGTTGTATATCATTCTAATTATCTAAAATTCTTTGAGCGCGCGCGGACAGAAATGTTACGTGCTAAAGGCATTTCTCAACATGTGTTACTGGAACAAAATATCGGCTTTGTTGTCCGACACATGGATATTGATTTCAACCAAGGGGCAAGGCTGGACGAGCATTTGACAGTATTAACCCGAGTGTCAGAAATAAAACGTGCTTCCCTGCAATTCTGTCAAGAGTTGGTCAATGATCAAGGCAAGATATTGTGCAAGGCCTCTGTTAAGGTAGCATGTATCGATAATAAGAAAATGAAACCAATAGCTATTCCAACCTTTATAAATTCGGAGCTAACAAATAGTGACTGCTGATATTTCCATTTTAGATCTCTTTCTTCAGGCCAGTCTGTTGGTAAAGCTTGTGATGCTGACGTTGCTTGGCATGTCAATTGTGTCATGGGCAATGATCATCAAGCGCAGCAAAGTGCTTTCTCAAGCGTCAAAGAATGCAGAGCAGTTTGAAGATAAATTCTGGTCGGGTACTGATCTTTCTCAGCTTTACCAAAAAGTAAAAGCGCGTAAAGACGAAATTGAAGGCACAGAAGAAATTTTTTACGCAGGTTTCACGGAGTTTGCTCGTCTACGTAAGAGCAACGCAAACTCACCAGCGTACATTATGGAAGGCACTGGCCGCGCAATGCGCGTTGCTGTCTCTCGTGAAGTTGATGAACTAGAAACAAGCTTACCGTTCTTAGCGACAGTCGGTTCTATCAGTCCTTACATCGGCCTATTTGGTACCGTTTGGGGCATCATGCACGCTTTTATTGCGTTGGGAGAAGTAAAACAAGCTACGTTGTCTATGGTTGCACCGGGTATCGCCGAGGCATTGATCGCGACAGCGATGGGTCTATTTGCGGCTATTCCGGCTGTAATGGCCTACAACCGCCTAAGCAATAAAGTGAGCAAACTAGAGCACACTTACGCAACATTCTCTGAAGAATTCCATAGCATCCTTCATCGTCAAGCGATGGCTGGCCGAGACAGCGCGGATAAGGAATAAAGCATGGCGGGTTATCAACCTAAAAAGCGAAAAATGACAGCGGAGATCAACGTTGTTCCGTACATTGACGTAATGCTCGTACTGTTGATCATTTTTATGGCGACCGCTCCATTTGTGACTCAAGGCGTCGACGTTGATCTTCCGAAAACATCGACCGCAGAATCTATGCAAGACCTTGCTGGCGAGACTGACAGTAGCTTTATTATCATCGAAATTGATAGCGAGGGTAATTTAGGCCTAAGCGTAAATGATGAAGAAGTTCAGCGAGGTTTGTCGTTGCAAGATGTTATTGTGCGAGTGAAAGCGGAGCGAGAGGTTAAGCCAGATTCACCAGTTGCGGTAGGTGGCGACGCGGCAACACCATATGCCGATGTTGTTCTATTACTGGATGAACTAAGTCGAGCTGGTATCCCTAAGGTAGGTCTAATGACCGATATCAGGGAATAGACATCAATTATCTATGAAAGATCACAAGAAGAAACCCAACCAATACGCCAAACCGATAGCAATATCGATTGGCTTGCATGCAATTCTAGTTGCAGCCCTGCTTTGGGGGACGGACTTCAACATGTCTAAACCAGAGCCTACAGGGCAAATGGTTCAAGCTGTTGTCATCGATCCAAAACTTGTGCAGCAACAAGCGAAAGAAATTCGCCAGCAACGCGAAAAGGCAGCAAAAAAAGAACAAGAGCGTCTTGATAAACTGAGACGCGAAGCGGAGCAGCTAGAAAAAAACCGTAAAGCTGAAGAAGAGCAAATTCGCAAGTTGAAAGAACAGCAAGCGAAAGATGCTCAAGCGGCACGAGAAGCAGAAGCAGCACGTAAGAAAAAAGAGCAAGAGCGCAAGCAGGAAGAAGAACGCGTTCGCAAAGAAAAAGAGCGAGCTGCTAAGCTAGAGAAAGAGCGTAAGGCAAAAGAAGAAGCTGTGCGTAAAGCTGAGCAGGAGCGTTTAGCGAAAGAAGCGGCTATAGCAAAAGCTGAGCAAGAACGTCTAGCTCGTGAAAAGGCGGCAAAAGAAGCGGAAGAAAAAGCACGTCGTGAGCGTGAAGCCGCTGAAAAAGCTGAACAAGAGCGCATCGCAAAAGAGAAAGCGGCAAAAGAGGCGGCAGAGCGAGAGCGCAAAGCGAGAGAAGCTGCGGAACGTGCAGAGCGCGAGCGTAAAGCGCAAGAAGCCGCGCTAGATGATATTTTTGCAGGCCTTGAGGATGAGGTTAGTAAAAATAGTGCTGCTCGAAATCAATTTATTGACGACGAACTTTCTCGAATGTCATCCATCTATACTCAAAATATTCAGCAAAAGTTGATTAAGGATGACTACTTGCTGGGAAAGGAGTGTAGGGTAAACATCAAATTGATTCCGACAGGAACTGATATGATGGTCTCTGGTGTTACCGTTTTGAGTGGCGATACTCGAGTATGTGCAGCGGCGAAGCGAGCGATAGCTCAGGTAGGGACGTTCCCTAAATCTTCAGAAGCTGCGGTAAACGAAAGACTAAAAGACATCAACATAACTGTTGCTTTGGACTAAAAGGAATAAGACGTGATTAGACGCCTTTTACTAGGAATGTTTGTACTGTTTAGCAGTATGACAAATGTGGCGAATGCCGCATTAGAGTTGGTCATTACCGATGGTATTGATTCAGCACGACCAATTGCTGTTGTTCCGTTTAAGTGGGAGGGCACTCAAGCGCTTCCAACGGATATTTCTGCTGTTATTGCCTCGGATTTGCAACGCAGTGGTAAGTTCAGCCCCGTTCCAACGAGCAAGATGCCACAAACTCCGTTCAGTGAATCAGAAGTCAATTTTGATGCCTGGACTAATTTAGGTGTAGATGCTCTGCTGACTGGCTCAATCAAACAAAATGCTCAAGGTGATTACGTTATCAACTACCAACTTGTTGATATTGTGCGTGGCCAGCTAACGGGCGGGAAAAGTAAAGCGCTTGGTAGCGATGGCGAATTAGTACTGTCAAAAGATCATGTGCTGTTCAATAAGGTCGCGACCGTTCAAGGCCCTCGCATGCGTGAGTACGCTCACCGCATCTCTGATTTGGTGTATGAGCAGTTAACGGGTGACCGTGGTGCCTTCATGACCCGTATTGCATACGTGGTGGTGAATGATAAAGACCGTTTCCCTTACCAACTTCGTGTGGCTGATTACGATGGTTACAACGAGCGCTTGGTTTTACGTTCTAAGCAACCATTAATGTCACCAGCATGGTCGCCAGATGGTAAAAAGCTTGCGTATGTTAGCTTCCAAAATGGTCAAGCAGAAATCTTTATCATGAACATCTACACCGGTGAGCGTGAGAAGATTACTTCATACCCACGTCATAATGGTGCGCCAAGATTTTCGCCTGACGGCAATAAGTTAGCGATTGTTCTCTCTAAGACAGGCTCGCTTCATGTTTACACGTTCGATCTTAACACTCGCAAGCTGACGCAAATTACGCGTGGCAGATCAAATAATACTGAACCGTTCTGGCATCCAGATGGAAAATCGTTGATTTTCACATCGGATAGGGGTGGTAAACCACAGATTTATCAAGTAAATTTGGGCAGCGGTTCTATTGACCGTTTGACTTGGCAAGGCAGCCAAAATTTGGGTGGCCAGATTACTCCTGATGGGCGATTCCTAGTAATGGTGAACCGCAGCAACGCAGGATTTAACTTGGCGAAACAAGATTTGGAAACTGGTGCTCTTCAAGTCTTAACTAAGACCTTGCTTGATGAGTCTCCTAGTATTGCCCCAAACGGTGGCATGGTTGTGTATAGCTCGATTTACAACAAGAAAAACGTACTATCGATGGTGTCAATTGATGGTCGATTCAAAGCTAGATTACCGGCAACAAATGGGCGTGTTAGAGCGCCTGCATGGTCACCGTTTTTGTAGTAATAAGTTTGATTAATAAAGGAAAATAAGATGCAACTGAACAAGGTTCTAAAAGGGCTACTAATCGCGCTTCCTGTAATGGCTGTTACAGCGTGTAGTTCAAGCGACGACGCTGCTTCTAACACTGGTGCAGCAACAAACAACAATGGCGCAGTTGAAACAACAGTAGCTACGCCAATTGATCAAAGCGGTCAGCTAACAGAGCAAGAGCTAAAAGAGCAAGCGCTACGTGAAACTCAAACAATCTACTTTGCTTTTGATAACTCAACAATTGCAGCAGATTACGAAGAGATGCTTGCAGCTCATGCTTCTTACCTAAGCAAGAACCCAGCTCTTAACGTGACTATCGAAGGTCACGCTGATGAGCGTGGTACTCCTGAGTACAACATCGCTCTTGGTGAGCGTCGTGCACAAGCAGTAGCGAACTACCTGCAAGCACTAGGTGTTCAAGCTGACCAAATCTCAATCGTTAGCTACGGTGAAGAGAAGCCACTTCTTCTAGGTCAATCAGATGAAGTTTACGCTAAGAACCGTCGCGCGGTTCTAGTATACTAATTCGAGGTAATCCTCATGTTCAGTAACACTAAGCGCGCTGTTGCGCTTACGTTACTGGCAAGTGCAGCGAACTTTGCGTTCGCTGCACCAGCTCCAGTATCCGATCTCAACAGCACATCATCCGTCTCTAAAAGCCGTTCATCTGAAACGGAGGTAGAGCGTCTAGAGCGCTTGCTACAAAACCGCAATCGCGTTCAGCTCCAAATGCAACAGCAAATTGACCAAATGTCACAAGAGATCAGTGAATTACGTGGTCAATTAGAGCGAAATAGCTACGAAATGAAGCAAATGTTGCAACGTCAACGAGAGTTGTTTGTCGAGCTAGATCGTGTGCGTGGAGAAATCAAATCCGCGCCTGCGCAAGAAGCGAAACCGGCTAAAACAGGTGGTCAGTATACGCCAAATGTTGATGAGCAAACGGCATACCAAAATGCAGTCGACCTCATTCTCAAGAAACGTGACTACACTGGCGCAATTGCAGCGTTCCAGCAGTTCCAGAAAGATTATCCTGACTCCACATACTCAGCGAACTCTCACTATTGGCTAGGCCAATTGTACTTCGCTAAGAAGCAGGACAAAGATGCTGTAAAGAGCTTTGCTGCGGTGGTGTCTTATAAAGACTCCAATAAGCGAGCCGATGCTTTGCTCAAGTTAGGTGAAATCGCTGAGCGTAATAACAATGCAGCTCAAGCGAAAAAGTACTACCAACAAGTGGTTGATGAATACCCAGGTAGTGCATCTGCAAAACTTGCCAGCTCTAAGCTGTAAGACGTTATGTTTTAAAAAGGAAGCTTCGGCTTCCTTTTTCTTTTCCGTTTCTTTATCGGTGGTGATCGAATAAATCGAGAGGAATGGCATCGAGCCTTTTATCCCCATCTTGCAACGGATCCTTTCAATCAGAAATGCTACCTGTAACAAAGATATACGGCTAGATAGCTAGAAATCCCCGCGACAAGTTGGTTTTTGAAAATTAACGAGGTTACAATACTCGGATTAAAGGAAGTTGCGTAGAGCAAGAGCAATGAGCCATATATTAGATAAAATCGACACTGTTTACCCATTCCCACCGAAGCCAGTTCCATTAAGCGAAGAAGAAAAAGCGTCTTACATTGAGCGCATTAAAAAGCTGCTAAAAGAAAAGGATGCGGTACTTATCGCACACTACTATACCGATCCTGAGATTCAAGCCCTAGCGGAAGAAACGGGTGGTTTTGTTGGTGACTCGTTGGAAATGGCGAAGTTTGGTAATCGTCATCCTGCAAGCACACTGATCATTGGCGGTGTTCGCTTTATGGGCGAGTCGGCCAAAATCCTAACACCAGAAAAGCGAATTCTAATGCCAACGTTGGAAGCGGAATGTTCGCTCGATCTTGGCTGTCCAGCGGATAAGTTCAGTAAGTTCTGTGATGCTCACCCTGATCACACGGTTGTGGTTTATGCAAATACGTCTGCCGCAGTTAAAGCTCGTGCCGATTGGGTCGTTACATCAAGCATTGCGCTTGAAATCGTGGAACACTTAGACGCTGAAGACAAGCCAATCATCTGGGGACCAGACCGTCACCTAGGGTCGTACATCGCTAATAAAACTGGCGCAGACATGCTGCTATGGCAAGGTGAGTGTGTGGTTCATGATGAGTTCTCTGCTGATGCGCTACGCAAAATGAAGAGCGTGTATCCAGATGCGGCTATTTTGGTTCACCCTGAATCACCAGCAAGCGTGGTTGAACTTGCCGATGCCGTTGGATCAACGAGTCAGTTGATCAAAGCAGCGAAAGCGCTTCCTCACAAACAAATGATCGTTGCTACAGACAAAGGCATTTTCTTTAAAATGCAGCAACTTGTGCCAGAGAAAGAACTTATCGAAGCTCCAACCGCAGGTGCTGGCGCAACATGTCGTAGCTGCGCACACTGCCCTTGGATGGCAATGAACGGTTTGAAAGCGATAGAGAAAGCGCTTAGCGAAGGCGGTGAAGAACACGAGATCTTTGTTGATGAAGAATTGCGTGTTAAATCGCTCATTCCGTTAAATCGCATGTTGGACTTTGCTGAGCAGCTAAATATGCAAGTGAAAGGTAATGCTTAAAAAGTAGGCGTAACTGAAAGTAAATCTCAAAAACCAGCCGAATATGGCTGGTTTTTTTGTGTCTTACTATCAATGAGTTACTATTGATACAATCAATGAATATCGAGGTTATAAATTTATGGCGGTGTGGTTAGTAGTTAAAAAGTGGCTTAGTTCACACCTTTTTAAATTGAGCAACCGAAGTCTTCTCATCTTTAGTGGCTTGTATGTGAGCCTTTCATGGGGACTGCTCGTTCTCGCTGGTGAAACCGCATTAACAGACAGCTTCTCTAACTTTATCTATTACCTTATGGTTACGGCGAGTACGGTTGGCTATGGCGATCATTCTCCAGTGACAGATTTGGGTAAATGGGTTGTTGTTCTGTTTGTGATCCCAGGCGGTTTGAGCCTATTCGCTGCATTATTGGGACGTGTCGCTGGAGCAGCGATGGATTACTGGCGAGCGGGTATTTTAGGAAAACGGAGAGTAAGAGTGGAAAACCATATTGTATTGTTGGGTTGGAATGGATCGAGAACGATGCACCTTATTCGCATGTTACAACATGAAGAAGAGGGGAAGCGTCCGATTGTTTTATGCAGCCGTTCAGAAATAGAAAACCCGTTGCCAGGCGAGATCAGTTTTATCAAAGTGACCAGCTACACGGATTCGCAAGAGATGAAAAACGCCAATATTGCTGAAGCAGCTTGCGTTATTGTTGATAACCTCTCGGACGATATTACGCTGTCAGCCGCGCTGTACTGCGCTTCTGTGAATCCTTCCGCACATTTGGTCGCTTACTTTAAAGATGAGGCGTTAGGCCGTCTTTTAAGTCAACACTGTCCTAAAGCGGAATGCATACCTGCAGTTGGCGCAGAAATGTTGGCAAAAGCGGCGGTAGATCCAGGCTCAAGTGCACTTCACCAAGAGCTATTAGCTTCAACACGGGGTATGACTCAATACTCGGTCATTTATCCTGAAAGGCTGCCAGTAACTACTGTTGAGAGTCTCTTCGTTTTTCTCAAAAGACGTCATCATGCCACGCTAATTGCTTTTGACATTGGCCATGGTATCCAACTCAACCCAGATTTAGATGCAGAAGTACCACCGAGTACCAAGCTGTTTTACATTGCAGATGAACGTATTGAAGATTTTGCATGGAAAGAAATGAACAAGGAACAATAATGCACATGATTGCTGACCTGTTAGCAGGTTTTCCCAATTTTTTACTCTATTTTTCTGTTTCTATTATTTTCGTTTTGGCGTTTAAGTTCATCTACGTCAAGCTTACGCCTTACGATGAATGGCACCTGATCAAAGAAAAGCAAAATACAGCGGCAGCGATTGCACTAAGTGGCGCATTTCTTGGTTATTGTATTGCGATTTCGGGGGCTGCAAAAAACTCAGTCAACATTGTCGATTTTATGGTGTGGGGCGTTGTTGCAATGCTGGCGCAGATCATTGCATTTGCGATTGTACGTTTTGTTTTACTTCCAAAAGTGACTGAGCGTATCGAAAAAGATGAGCTGCCTGCCGGTATTGTATTAGCGGCTGTTTCTATATCGGTCGGTGTATTAAATGCCGCTTGTATGACGTACTAGGAGGGACGATGAAGCGGAGTTCTAACGTTAAACGTTCTTCCATGGACAAAAGTTTAAAGCTTGGGAAAATTATTCCCTTTGCTGCTTTTGGCGGTATTTTCTTCTTTGCGACACAAGAATCGAAAACCGAAGGCTACATTTTTTCTGACGCTGATGAATGTAAATCAAACTCGCCAGAGTTCAGTGAGCAGTGTGACATTGCTTATCAAGAAGCTTTGGCTCGCGCCGAACGAAATGCCCCTCGCTACAACAATGAGTTCGAATGTGAAAATGATTTTTACGAAGACGATTGTTACTACAGTTCCAGTTCCCGAGCTTATGTGCCTCACTTTGGGGGCTTCTTTTACAGTCGAGCACTGAGCGGTTTGAAAGGTTACAACAAGAGCTATTACTCTGAACCAATGTATCGCTATAAATCCAAATTCTATAATGGTGCCGGACAATTTTTTGGTTCCTATCGTAATCAGCCGACGAAGGTTGCGACCAGTAACCTAAATAAACGTGGTGGCGGAACTATTGGTAGAGCAATGTCTCGAGGCGGGTTTGGTAAAGCGGTATCGGTCAGCCGAGGCGGTTAATAAGCACTATGTTTCGACGAGAAATACAAGAACGAGAAAACTGGCGTGATTTAGCACGCCAGTTTGGTTTTGGCTTCCATTCCATGTATGACCAACCGTATTGGGATGAGAGTGCTTACTATCAATTCACGCTTGAGCAAATAGAGAACGATATTGAAGCGCCCACTGAAGAGCTGCATCAGATGTGTCTGGCTATTGTGGATGAAGTAGTTCGGAGTGAGAGGTTGCTGACGCAATGTGCGATCCCTGAATTTATGTGGGAGCAGGTTGCTTCTTCGTGGCACCGAAATGAACCCTCACTCTATTCGCGTCTGGATTTTGCATACAACGGAACTTCGCCAGCTAAGTTACTGGAGAACAATGCGGATACGCCGACCAGCCTGTTTGAAACGGGTTTTTGGCAGTGGGTGTGGTTAGAGGATGTTGTAAATAAAGGTCTAATTCACCAGAGCGCGGATCAATTCAACATTCTTCAAGATTTTTTGATTGAGCGTTTTTCCGAGATAGCCAAATATCAACCCGGGCAAACCCTTCACTTTAGCTGCTGCAAATACACTGAAGAAGATAAAGGGACTGTCCAGTATTTAGAAGATTGCGCGCGCGAAGCTGGGTTAGCGACGGCGTTTGTTTATGTCGAAGATATTGGTGCGACGGAAGATGGTCAGTTCGTGGATGCAGATGACAGAGCGATTCGTTGGATGTTCAAGCTTTATCCGTGGGAGTTTATGTTTGAAGAGGAATATGCGAAATACTTAGCGACCGCGAAAGTGAATTGGTTAGAACCCATGTGGAAGTCGATTCTATCCAACAAAGCACTTTTACCGTTATTGTGGGAGCGCTTTCCGAATCATCCTAATCTTTTACCTGCCTATTTTGCTAACGATTCAAAAGCGAACGGTTTGAAAGACTATGTAATCAAACCACTATTCTCTCGAGAAGGCGCAAATATTGAGATCGTCAAAGGTGGGAAACGCATACTCAAAACGGCAGGGCCTTATGAATCTAAATTCAATATCGTCCAGCAGTATCGTCCGTTACCCAAGTTTGGGCAAAGCCATACGTTAATTGGCAGTTGGCTAGTCAACGATAGAGCCGCTGGGATTTCGATTCGGGAAGACACTAGCTTAGTCACGCAAGATATGGCGCGATATATTCCACATGTGATTTTAACATGATCAAAAAAGCTCTCCATCCAGAGAGCTTTTGTCTATTCAGCGGTTCAATCTTGATGGTCGACAGCGTTGTGTCTTATTGTTCTTCAGCTAATACAACACCGCGCTGAGTAAGACCACATAGCATCACTGGCATGGCATTGAAGATCTCTTCAAACTGTTCTAAGCCTTCCATGCCTTGTTCTGCCAATGTTTCAATGGTCGTTTCTGGATCGTAAAGCATCGTAAGAGAAAGCAAAACACCGCCGAGCAGAGCATTATCTTCGCTGTCCTCTGGCATTAGCGTTTCCCAGTCATCACGAGCAAGTTGCCAACCTTGTAATACACCTTCACAGAAATCACGGGTCTGGCTTGTTACAATATCTTGTTCATCTAACGCGCATCCTTCAGGCCACTGCCAAGATCCTTCTAGAAGAGCAGGACGAGTTTGGTTCCACATTTGCACAATCTCATCAATGTATTGCTCTAATTGCTCACCGTCAGTAAATGGCGCTGTTTCTTCACCACCCCATAAGAATGGCAACCACTCTTGAGGCATTAATACGTTTGGCGCTGCAGCCATCGCTGTTACAAAGCCTTGAGTTTTTGCTAGGTTTAGTAGTTTACCGTCAAGTTCTGGGAGAGAAAGGATGTCTTGTAGTTTCAAAATAGAATACCATTTGTTAATGGGCTGGTTGATTGCGCTCATCTTACCAATCAATTTGTGATAAATCGATATTAGGGAATGATTCACAGACATCTATGGAAATTCGCTCATCACTTAGAAAAAAAAGCATTCTCGCCCTGACACTGTACCTGTGTTTCTTTATCGCAACGATTGGTTCTGTTGCCTATTTGGTTGTCGAGCCTCCGGTTAGGCAAAAGCTGGAGCAAAACCTAGAGTTACGCACCCAACTGCTTGCACTAGAGATTAAAGAGCCTCTCCTTAGCTCTACTGGTGTATTGAGCAGCCTAGCAGGACTCGCCCAGGGGACTGAAAAAATTCAATCTCTCAACACGACAATTCCGCATATTCTCCAATTGAGTGATGAGATGCTCGTCAGTGGTGGCGTATGGCCTAAACCAGAACTCAAAGCTGAACAATGGCGATATAAAAGCCTATTCTTCAACAAAAACAGTGATGGCGGTATTGACCAAATTCACTCCTACAATAATCCTGAATCTGGCGGCTATGATAATGAACCATGGTATAAGGCAGCTGCTGACGCGCCAGTTGGTTCTGTGAGTTGGTCTACGGTTTATATCGACACTTTTACTCAGGTTCAGATGATTACTGCGTCTTCCCCATATTATCAAAACGGTCAATTCGCTGGCGTTGTAACGGTAGACTTATCGCTTGATGCACTTTTTCAGTTTATTCGAGAGCACACGAACCTGCACTCTTTAGGTGTGGTGGTTCGCGATGCTGACTCGAACGTGATTATTGAGCACAACTTCCAACTAACAGACGAAATTTATGTCAGTGAGCTTGATTTTGGAGAGTTCGATTGGCGCATGGAAGTTGTCAACGCGAAAGCTAAAGTAGCCGATCAAGTGTTTGAACAAGTCATGAGTGTTGAGGGGAGGATCATTCCATTCTTACTCTTGTGTGTACTGGTCGGGTATTACTTGCTGAATCGTTACATTGTCGAACCGATTGTCCTTATTGCGGCTAAGATTGATGACTCGAAAACTGGCGGGATCATAGACATTGATTACGATAGCGAAGATGAAATTGGACAGCTCATCGAGAAGTTCAATGAAAAAACCATCTATCTAGAGCAAGAGAGAATAAAAGCCCAGGCTTCGACAAACGCTAAAACGGCATTTTTAGCCACATTATCCCATGAGATTCGTACGCCAATGAACGGTGTATTAGGAACCGCTCAGATATTGTTAAAAACGCCACTCACCGATGATCAACGTAAGCACCTGAGAACACTTTATGACTCAGGTGATCATATGATGACGTTACTTAATGAGATTTTAGATTACTCAAAAATTGAGCAAGGACATGTTGAATTCGAAAATACGCCTTTCCCCATTGAGTCGATCATCGGCAGCATAAAAAGTGTTTATCAAACACTATGTGCAGAAAAAGGTCTTCGTTTTAGAGTCGTGTCTCATTTACCAACAGGGCGCTGGTACAACAATGACAAAGCCCGTCTGCGCCAAGTATTGTTTAACCTACTAAACAACGCTGTCAAGTTCACCGACCGAGGCATCGTAGAGGTAGAGCTGACCGAGAAATCGAGCAAGGCAGGTACCAAGCTTATTCTCGCGGTGAAAGATACGGGGATCGGTATTTCTCAAGAAGCGCAAAAACGCATTTTCCGTCCTTTTGAACAAGCGGAGTCCTCGACGACGAGGCGGTTTGGTGGGACAGGGCTTGGTTTAGCGATAGTAAAAGAAATTGCCGAGCATATGGGAGGTCATGTGATTGTGCAGAGTCAAGAGAATGTCGGGACAACCTTTACCGTCGAGATCGCGCTTACGCCTTGTGAGCCTGGGAAAGTGGAAGCAGTCAATGCACATAAGCTGAATTGCAAAGGTTTGAAAGCGCTCATTGTCGAAGACAACCGAACAAATGCAATCATTATGGAAACTTTCCTAAGAGCCAAAGGCTTTGAGTGCACAAGTGTTGAAAATGGTCAGCTTGCCGTCGATGAGGTGGCCGTTCAGTCATTTGATTTGATATTAATGGACAATCATATGCCTGTTCTTGATGGTGTTGGGGCGATATCAGCCATTCGAGCGATGAGTTCGCCTGTAAAGTCGGTACTGATCTTTGGCTGCACAGCGGATGTATTCAAAGAAACACAAGAGCGCATGATAAATGTAGGAGCCGACCACATAATTGCGAAACCAATTGTGGAGTCTGAATTAAATGATGCGTTATATCTCCATGCAGCACGGTTATACCAATACCAGTCGGACTTTGGTGATAATACAACGGATATCCTTGATGCGGAAAAGTGGCTACTAAACTTCTATGTTGCTCTAGATAATGGTCATCTCAACGAAGCGCTAGAGGCTATTTCAGCGATTATTGCTCAAGTCACCCCAGATGCTAATAAAGACGTTTCTTTAGTTGCCGAGCGAATAAGGCGTAACTTAAAGCGTCAGCAGTCTCCAAACCAAGATGATATCGACACATTAACGCTCTTGCTCGCATCATCATAGCTTAATCCATATAGCGCGATTCAACGCAATCATGAATTGTCTTTACTCTTCATACCTAACCTTAGCTGAATCGTCTGTTTTTTCCTTACTTTCAATGAGCTTAGCGCTGCTGTTGGATTCTGTCATAAGAGAAACGGTGCGGCTCTAAGTTGCGCTCGCATCGGGAATACTCTGAATTTTTACAACTCAGTAGCATAAGTTATTAGAATGATCGTTTATTCCCCGAACTTTATCCTAACCTTCCATCCAAACAATCACTTATCCCACTTTTTGTGTAAGTTAAATCCGTATTTTTCTACCATTTTTACGTCATTTTAAGCGTGTTTAGTTGTTAGTGGTGAAAAAAACTACTTTTATTTTAAAAAATGGTTATAAATTTACAACTTGATTTCAAATACAGTGCCATGCGCTGCTTTTTATGTGATTTAATTGTCTTATTAACTGGTCATGTGTTTGTTTGATGGTTGATAGTTTTATTTTGTTTATTGTTGGTAGTATTTAATTTTAGGGGTTGGTTAATGAAGTCTCGTGGACCATTTTGTATTCGTCACGCCGCAGCGGATACCTTTGCTATGGTTGTTTTTTGCTTTATCACAGGGATGATTGTCGAGATTTTGATTTCAGGGATGACGTTTGAGCAATCTTTAGCATCACGTACACTATCTATTCCAGTGAATATTGCTATTGCTTGGCCGTATGGCGTTTTTCGTGATTGGGTACTACGTCAGGGTAACAAGGTATCGCCGTCTTCATTTATGAAAAACGTATCTGATCTGGTCGCTTATGTGCTTTTTCAGTCTCCAGTTTATGCGGGAATTTTATTCGCAGTTGGTGCGTCTACAGACCAAATAGTGACCGCGGTGACAAGTAACGCCATTATTTCTTGCGGTATGGGTGTGTTGTATGGGTACTTCTTGGACATGTGCCGCCGTTGGTTCCGTGTTCCCGGTTATTCTCAAGGCATCTAAATGCCCCAGTTTTGCTCAATTTAGTTACTTAGTGAGCAATCGAGTGGAAAAGGGCGCTTTTTTTTATGTTTAGCCTTGACCATCAGGCACATAATCATTAAATTAGCGCCTCGTTAGCCAATGATGCTAACCAAAAATTGATTCGGTGAGTTGTCCGAGTGGCTGAAGGAGCACGCCTGGAAAGTGTGTATACGGCAACGTATCGAGAGTTCGAATCTCTCACTCACCGCCACATTTAAGCCCTAGCAGAAATGCTGGGGCTTTTTCGTATTACGCGACAAGTTCAATCCCAGAGCTGTATATCGTATTGATTCTCAATTACTCATTGAGTCGGCAAGCCCTTCAAAAAGCCTCCTTTTTTATTCATCTTTTGTTACACATTTTCCGTACAGGTAGTGCGTTTTTATTCGCATGTTGTGATGAGCGTTCCTTATTAAATTTTCCATAAAATCAATTAATTGTTGAAATTAGAACGCTTGTCAAAAAGTCATCAGATATCATGTTTAATAGAGTCTTTTACCTAATGGGATACTCTATTTGTTTGATATAATTTCTGGCAGTTTGTATACCATAATTAAAGAGAGTCTATTCATGTTCCAGAACTTAACGATCAAGCAGAAGATAGTGATTCCGCTGTCACTGATTATTGGATTGTTTATTGTGAGCTCTGTATTAAACGTTATGACAAGTTGGAAACAATCTGAGTTGAGTGAAACACTTAACGAACAGATAGTGCCGAACTTATTAACGATTGAGGATGCTTACCGCGATCTTTACCAAGCTACATCTGCAATCCAAGGTGTTGCTCTTTCTGATACTCAAACCGATATTGACCACCACATCGGTGAATACAAAGACAACGCATACAAGGCGCTGCCTCGTATGGAGAAAATGATTGAGCTATCGCAAGCTGGCGTGATGCCTTCTTCGCACGGTAATGAAGTGAGAAAGCTTGTCTCCCTAGGTGAAAAATGGTTGGCGAGTTATGAAGCGATGTTGGGTTTACCTCAATCACAATGGCTTGGTTACTACAACGAACACAAACACACCTTTGAAAATCAGTTTATCGAGGTAAGAGCGCAACTTAATGTTGTGAAAGATGCGATAGAAGAAAAACAAAGCTTATTGAAAGATGAAATCTCAGCAGCCGCAACAAGAGCTCAGGTAATTCTTGAAGCGGGCATTGTGATTGTTATTCTGGCCGCTATTGCGATGGCATTTTTGTTGTTGCAAACCGTCGTGAAGCCTATCAACGATATCAAAAATGCGATGACAGAAATTGCTTCTGGTGAAGGTGATTTAAGCCAGCGAATCGATGTGAAAACACAAGACGAAATTGGCAATTTAGCGAACGCGTTTAATCAGTTTGTGTCTAAAATCCAAGCGACAGTTTCTCAAGTAATTGAAAGTTCGAATACCTTGCGTAATGAGATGGAAAATCTTAGCTCGTTGACCACGACCATCGCGAACTCGACCGTTTCACAGCAAAAAGACAGCGAGGCGGTAGCGGCGGCAGTGCATGAAATGCAAGTCACCAGCAGAAATGTCAGCGATAGCGCTAACGAAGCTGCGGTTGCGAGCCAAACAGCGAATGATGAACTTACCAATACCAATATTATTTTGGATCAAACCGTTAGCTCAATTCGTAGCCTCGCAAGTGAAATCGAAAGTGCAAGCCACGTCATTAACACATTGGATCATGATGTGAGTAACATTGCTTCTGTATTGGATGTCATTCGTGGTATCGCAGAGCAAACGAACTTATTGGCGCTTAACGCAGCGATTGAAGCGGCTCGTGCAGGAGAACAAGGGCGAGGCTTTGCTGTTGTCGCAGATGAGGTCCGCTCGTTAGCCAGTCGCACACAACAGAGCACGGGTGAAATCCAAACCATGATTGAAAAGCTACAATCTGGTGCGGGACAAGCCGTAGAAGTGATGCGTGGTAGCCAAAATAGCAGTGATGAAACAATTCAATCGGCAGGGAGAGCGAGTCAATCCCTTTCTGAAATCTTAAACGCGATTTCACGTATGAACGAGATGAACACACACATTGCAACGGCTGCAAGCCAGCAAAGTACGGTAAGTGACGAAGTAAATAGCAACGTACAAGGCATTGCAGATAGCAGTACATCTATTGTGGAAATCGTCAACCAAGCGCAAGCATCTTTAGCCATGTTATCAGAGCAAACCCAGCGCTTAGATCATCAGGTTAGTCAGTTCAAAGTATAAGCTTGAGAACTGCAGTCTCACTGACGAAATAACCCGCTTCTGAGCGGGTTATTTTTTAGATAAGGGTCGAACCTGACTTGTGAAGGCTCGACTATATTTACATTCCTCTTTTACTTAACTTTGTATACCAGAGGTGCAAATAATCCTAGACAGCGGTGACAAACTCTGTACAGCGTGATGATGCTTTTATCATCACTTTTGCTGCTTTTTAACCATTGCAATTGCTCACAGGAAAGTGTGATTTCCAACCCAAAATCTTCAAATTTGAGAACTTCATTACACCTTTACCATAAACGTTTTTCGTAAGCGTATAGAACTGTAAATTTTGTTGTATGTACAACACTGGGTAATTATCATCCTAATTAATTTGTTCTGGATATACATCCGTTAGTCATCATTAAGTCATTCTAGAAGTTTTTAGCAAGGAATCTTGAAGGCTTGTAGGTAAAAGAGAGAAAAATTCATGAGACGTAAAACCACGCTATCTCTGCTGATTGCGTCGAGCCTTTTTGTGGTTGGATGTCAACCTAGCGAAGAAGGATCGAGCCAAGGTAGTGGTCCTGCGCCCGCAACCGAAGTTGAAGTGTTAACGGTGGAACCAACTCGCCAAGCGTTAACTGTCGAGTTGCCAGGTCGTAGCCGTGCATTCAAAGAAGCGGAAGTTCGTCCGCAAGTTACAGGCATTATTTCAGAGCGAAATTTTGTTGAAGGGGGCCTTGTTGAACAAGGACAGTCCCTATATCAAATTGATGATTCATCATTTCAAGCGGATTTGCTGAGCGCTGAAGCGGAATTAATCCGAGCTCAAGCAGCGGCAGAATCGACCCATGCCACAGTGAAGCGTTACAGAACCTTGATCACCAAAAAGTCCATCAGCCAACAAGATTTGGATGAAGCAGAAGCAGCATACAAGGAAGCGCAAGCACAGGTCCTAGTCGCAAAAGCGAAGATCAATACGGCAAAAATCAATTTAGATTACACGCAAGTGAAAGCTCCGATTAGCGGTGTGATCGGTAAATCGAGTGTGACGGCGGGTGCGTTGGTTACGGCTAACCAAGCAGCCAAATTAGCGACCATTCAGCAGCTTGATCCTATCAACGTTGATATTGTGCAATCATCCGCGCAACTGCTGCGTTTAAAAGCGGCTCTTTCCCAAGGTCATATGCAAGAAGATGATTCTGCGCAAGTTACATTGATGCTTGAAGATGGCAGCACGTACGAACATAAAGGCACGATGAAATTTACCGAGGTCAATGTGAACGAAAGCACGGGTAGCGTGACGCTTCGTGCTGAATTCCCAAACCCTGACGGTTTGTTGCTACCAGGAATGTTTGTTCGTGCGACGGTTATTACTGGTGTTGACCCTGACGCGATTCTGATACCACAAAATACCGTTTCTCGCGATGCGACAGGCAAAGCGACAGTGATGATGGTGAATGGTGAGAACAAAGTGGAAGCGAGACCAGTGAAGACAGCCGAAGCGATCAATAATCAATGGCGTATTATTGATGGTTTGAAAGCGGGCGATAAAGTCATTACTGCTGGGTTACAAAAGGTAGGTCCAGGCAGTCCTGTAACTATCCAAAACGGTGAACAGGAGTAATCATGGCACGATTTTTTATCGATCGTCCGGTATTTGCTTGGGTTCTCGCAATTCTAACGATGTTGGCGGGGGTAATGTCATTATTCAATTTACCCGTCTCGCAATACCCAACGATTTCACCGACAACGATCACCATCAGTGCACGTTATCCAGGTGCATCAGCGAAAACCGTTGAAGACTCGGTAACGCAGGTTATCGAGCAAAATATGACGGGATTAGATTATCTTCGCTACCTATCATCGAGCAGTGATGCATTCGGTAATGCGACAATTACCCTGACGTTTGATAGCGAAGCTGATCCTGATATCGCGCAAGTACAGGTGCAGAACAAGCTGCAATTGGCCTTGACATCATTGCCGATGGAAGTACAAAACCAAGGTATCGTTGTGAATAAATCCAACACGGCGTTTCTCATGGTGGTGGCAGTTTATTCTGAAGATCCTGACTTTACAGAAAACGATATCGGCGACTTTGTTGTAACGAATATTCAAGACCCGATAAGTCGTGTAACTGGCGTAGGACAAGTGCAGGCGTTTGGTGCGCAGTATGCGATGCGAGTCTGGCTGGACCCATTTAAGCTTACGCAGTTCAACTTGACCGCAATCGATGTAGCAAATGCTATCAGTGAACAGAACGCGCAAGTTTCTTCAGGTCAACTTGGTGCAGCACCTGCGCAGGAAGGTCAGCTGTTGAATGCAACGATTTCGTCTGCAAGTCGTTTGAGCAGTGTAGAAGAGTTCCAAGACATCATTCTTAAGTCTGACGCCAGCGGTTCGAATGTTTATTTGAAAGATGTGGCTCGTGTTGAACGTGGTGCAGAAAGTTATGACATTCGAGGCCAATATAATGGCTTCCCAGCATCGGGTTTAGGTATTTCATTAGGTACTGGTGCAAACGCGCTTGAGACAGCCAATGCGGTGAAAGAGCGTTTAGAACAACTGAGTGCAACGTTCCCAGAAGGGTTGCAGATTGCTTACCCATTTGAAACAACGCCATTCGTCAAAGCCTCGATTCAAGAAGTGGTTAAAACGCTATTAGAAGCCATTCTTCTTGTGTTCTTAATCATGTACCTGTTCTTGCAGAACTTCCGTGCGACGATCATTCCAACGATCGCAGTGCCTGTTGTACTGCTCGGCACCTTCGCTATTTTGTACGCGACTGGATTTAGCGTAAACACGTTAACCATGTTCGCGATGGTTCTGGCTATCGGTTTGCTGGTGGACGATGCCATCGTTGTGGTGGAAAACGTCGAGCGTGTGATGCATGAGGATGGGTTAGAGCCCAAAGAAGCGACCAAAAAATCGATGGGGCAGATCACTGGTGCTCTGATTGGTGTGGGTCTGACGCTTTCTGCGGTATTCGTCCCTATGGCGTTTATGTCTGGTTCTACAGGGGTTATTTACCGTCAGTTCTCGATAACGATTGTGGCGGCGATGACACTTTCAGTTTTGGTAGCGATAATTCTGACTCCAGCATTATGTGCAACATTACTGAAAAAAGGCGATGCTGAGCTTCTAGAAAAGAAAGGCTTCTTTGGCTGGTTTAACCGCAAGTTTGATGAGATGACAGCTGGCTATGAAACCGGCGTTGCTAAACTCCTAAAGCGCACAGGTCGTATGTTGATTGTATTCTTGGCAATGAGTGCAGGTGCGGGCTGGCTGTTTATGAACCTTCCGACGTCATTCTTGCCGGATGAAGACCAAGGCACGGTATTCTCAATGGCCATTTTGCCGCCTAACTCAACGCAAGAGCAGACGGAAAAAACACTTGAGAAAATGCGCGACTTTTACCTTGTGGATGAGAAAGACAACGTGAAATCCGTCTTCTCCGTTGCGGGCTTTAGTTTTGCAGGCCAAGGCCAAAACATGGGGATGGCCTTTATCGGTCTGAAAGATTGGTCAGAGCGTGAAGCGCCGGGTGCTGATGCAGCTTCCATTACGGGTCGAGCGATGGGGTACTTCTCAACCATTAAAGAAGCACTGGTGTTTGCATTTGCACCTCCTGCGATTCAAGAATTGGGTAACTCGACAGGCTTTGATTTCTATCTTCAAGATTCGTTGAACAAAGGTCACGACGCATTAGTCGCTGCGCAAGGTCAACTGCTTGGCATGGCTGCACAAAACCCGAAACTTGTCGGTGTTCGTCCGAACGGTCAAGCAGATGCGCCAATGTACAAAGTGAACATTGACCACGTTAAACTGCGTGCTCTGGATGTTAGCATTAATGACGTCAACCAAATCCTGTCAGCGGCATGGGGCGGAGCGTACATTAACGACTATATTGATCGCGGTCGAGTGAAAAAAGTCATGATGCAAAGTGATGCGGAATACCGTATGCAGCCAAAAGACTTCGATTCGTGGTATGTGCGTAACTCAAAAGGTGAGATGGTGCCTTTCTCTGCCTTTGCGAGCGGAGAGTGGACGTATGGTTCACCTCTTTTGCAGCGTTTTGATGGTTTGCCAGCGATGAATATCCAAGGCGGCGCAGCTCCTGGCGTCAGTACTGGTGAAGCTATGGCAGAAATTGAAGCAATGGTAGAAAAGCTACCAGAAGGATTCACGGTGAACTGGAATGGTATTTCGTATGAAGAGCGCCTTTCCGGAAACCAAGCGCCAATGTTATATGCGCTGTCTATCCTCGTCGTATTCTTAGTTCTCGCCGCTTTGTATGAAAGTTGGTCAGTACCTTTCGCCGTGGTGTTAGTTGTGCCTCTTGGTGTGCTTGGTGCTGTGCTCGCGGTAATGACGCGAAGTATGGACAACGATGTATTCTTCCAGGTGAGCTTATTAACGACGGTCGGCTTGGCAACTAAAAACGCCATTCTGATTGTTGAGTTTGCGAAAGATTACTACGAGAAAGGTGCTGGCCTTATCGAAGCAACCCTGCATGCCGTTCGTGTTCGTCTGCGCCCAATTATTATGACATCGCTTGCCTTTGGTCTAGGTGTAGTACCGCTTGCTATCAGCTCTGGCGTGGGCTCAGCAGGTCAAAATGCGGTAGGTACTGGTGTACTTGGTGGCATGATCAGTGCAACGATCTTAGGTATATTCTTTGTGCCAATCTTCTTTGTGGTGGTTGAGCGATTGTTTGATCGACGTGCGAGAAAAGAATCGGAGGCAGAGTTGTCTGAGATTAATCCTAAACCAGCTCAGCAAAGCGAGTAAGACGTGGTTGCTGTAACTAAGTTATACTGGTGAGAATAAACACGATAAAAGGGCGCTTCGGCGCTCTTTATTTTATGTTTTCACTTGGTGGTCACCGTCTTTGACGCAAACTTGAAGGGGGAGCGTTTTGCCTTATGCAGAATCTGTTTATTCCTTCCGACCGAATGAAAGCCTAAAGAAGAACAAACGACGATGAAAGATCAGAAAATCTCCCCAATTTCCGTTTTGGATCAAAGCCCTATGTTTGTCTGCGGTGTGATGCAGCGAATGTACCGCAATCGTGCTCAAGCCGAGCTCTCTCGGCAAAACTTAATGACACTCGAGATGGCAAGTGCACTGGCCGCTTTGGAAGAGTTTCAACCCATGAGTCAGCAAGCGTTGGCTGACGCGGTTCGAACTGAGCGAAGTGTAGCAAAGCGAATGGTGGATAATTTGGAAAAGCGAGGGTTTGTTCAAGTTTCTAAAAGCAAATCGAATCAGCGTCTTAAAATGCTCAGCATGACAAAAGAGGGGGCAAACGCTTTAAAGCAAGTGCATCAAATCATGACGAATTTACAGAAAGAATTTTTTGCTTGTTTGTCTGAATCAGAAGCGAGTGAGTTTTTTCGTCTGGTAAGAAAACTCACTTTTGCGAATCACGACCAGTAGCTTATCTTAATGCTATCTAGCGCGCCTTTACTTTATCGCTGGCCAATTATATTAAGTCGTAAAACTTAAGAAATAGAATGCCCAACGTACACGTGACGGTAGAAAGCACCGTAGTGAGTGCGATGATATTTGCGGCTAATGTGGCATTGCCTCCCATCGAACGTGCCATGACATAACTGGCTGCTGCCACTGGGGAAGCGTTCATAAAGAAAAGAATACCTAACTCAATTCCTCGAAAACCTACTAAGTAAGCACCAATAGTGATCATTACGGGTGCCACGATGAGCTTGTAACTGCTTGCAAACCAAGATGGACCTTTCTCTTTTCTCATCAAGCTAAAATCGAGTGAGCCGCCCGTACACAACAGCGCTAAAGGTAATGTCATTTTGGACAAGTAGTCCCCTGCATCAATAACAACATTCGGTACTGGAATAGAGAGCAAATAGAAAGCCATCCCTAGGACGATTGAGATTATCAGTGGATTCCTCGTCAGTGTTCGGCCCATCATTTTTGCGGCTTGTGGGACAGAAGTTGCCCCCTTGGGCGATAAGCAAATTACCGCTTGGACGTTGTAAATAAATGTGGTGATCGCGACATAGAGCGCTGCTAGCGCCACACCTTGAGAACCATACGCATTGGCAACGTAAGCGATGCCAATAATACCTGTGTTTGCTCGGAACCCACCTTGGATGAGAACGCCTTGGTCAGGCGATGCTTTGAAAAGAAGTTTGACGGAAAGGTAGGTGAAAATGAAAAACGAAATACTAGCGATGACGCCGAAATTGACGAATTCACTTGCCGCGGAAAAGTCGTGTTCTGAAGCCACAATGCTGACAAATAACATTGCAGGCAAGGTAACTTGAAACACCAGTTTAGAGCCTACTTCGATAAAATTATCGTTGATTAGACCAAAGCGCTTAAAAAGAACGCCAAGTACCAACATCAAACAGATAGGTCCGGTTATCGACAAAGAGAATTGCAACTGATGTAGAACAGCTTCCATGTAAGTACCCGCAGCAAAAGAAAATATTCCTGCTGTCTATTAAGCCATAAACTCTGGGAGACAGGATAGAAAAGTGATGAAATTTTCCTCTTTTGTTGTTTCCAGAACCATTTGCATTCCAAGTTATGGACGAGGTCCCAGTTTAACAAAGCTGCACTGGTTCTATGCGCGATATGTTGGTTTACTACTTATCGTGATGCATCCACATGCGTATTAAATAAAAGGGTTGGTCATTGTGGTTATGGATAGGAGTTCATCGATGAAAAGGAAACACAACAAAACCGTACTTTGTGCATTTGTCTCAGGTTCGGTGTTTGGTGCAGCTTTAGTCATTGCGATGTCTTTACCAATGTAATCGTTTCTGTAGGCTCTTTGAATACTTACGCTAATTCAATACAAAAACAGATTGAGTTCAGCTTGATGTACTGTTAGTTTGAAAACATGAAAATACACGTTAGCCCTTCATCAACAACCTTCTTTTGGTGGCGCTCTAAATAGAGCGGCACGGAATACTCACATTCTTAAGCTGCTGGATGGTAGCTAAGAGTGTTTGATCTTTTTATCTCCAGTAGCGATCTATTAAATACTTGGAGATAAATATGAACACCATTCAAAGTACATCGCAGCGCGAAATTATCCTTACCGGCGATCGAGCGACAGGTCCGTTACACCTCGGGCACTATGTCGGTTCATTGCAACAACGAGTCAAGTTGCAAACGGAGCATGAGCAAACGATCTTAGTCGCAGACATGCAAGGGTTGACGGATAACGCCCACAATCCATCAAAAGTATCCTCCAATATTCTTAATGTCGTTGCGGATTATTTGGCCGTTGGTATCGACCCCACACAAACCACGATCACGTTGCAATCTCAAATTCCAGCGTTAGCCGAGTTGACAATGTATTACAGTAATCTTGTTTCTATCGCGCGTTTAGAGCGTAATCCCACGGTTAAAAATGAGATTCAGAGTAAAGGTTTTGAACGCTCTATTCCCGCAGGCTTTTTAACGTATCCAATTTCTCAAGCTGCTGATATTACGGGGTTTCATGCGACGCTAGTACCAGTGGGTGATGACCAACTGCCGATGTTGGAGCAAACTAATGAAATCGTAAGAAAAATAAACCACCTGGGTGGAAAAGAGGTTCTTAGAGAATGCCGTCCATTACTTAGTGATGCTCCTCGTTTGCCGAGTACTGATGGAAAAAATAAGATGTCTAAAAGCATGGGGAACGCAATCAACCTAGGGGCGTCTGAAAAGGAGATTTCTGCGGCGGTGAAATCTATGTATACCGACCCCAATCACCTGAAAATTGAGGCCCCTGGCCAAGTCGAAGGTAATATCGTATTTACCTACCTCGATGCCTTTCACCCTGATAAAGATTATATCGAACAGCTAAAAGAGCATTATCGACGAGGTGGGTTAGGTGATGGTTTGACCAAGAAAGTGTTAGAAGAATGCCTACAAGAGATGCTTCGACCTATTCGAGAAAAGCGCACTATGTATTTGAATGATAAAGCACAGCTGATTGATATTTTAAAACAAGGCAGTCAGCGTTCTCGTGAGAAAACTGAACAAGTGCTATTTGATGTGAAAGATGTATTTGGTTTGAATTTGTTCTGAATTAAAAAACAGGGTTCTGAATAAAAGGCACGGCTGTTTATTCGTAACGTGCCTTTTGGACTTTCAATTCCCATCAATGAAAGCTGACGTTTAAGAAGAAAAGAACTCACGACGAAAATCCGCGACTTCTTGTTGGTAATACCTTTGCCATTCCGGTTCTGACAAATTCGAATGGCTTGTGGATCTTTCTTTTCTGAGTCTGGACTCAAGTTGTTGCAATGCTTGTTGGTAATCTCTGACTTGCTCTTTTTGCTCGGCAATTTGTTGCTGACGATCGTGAATCTCTTCGCTTTCGTCCTTCGTTAAGTAAGTTTTTTCCAGTTCTGCGATGATGCTTTGGCGATCTGGAAAGCTCATGCTATTGGGTATCAGGGCGACTGCACGCTCATATTTTGCTTGGTCGTTTGTAAGCCCGATAGCCTCTGCATTTTCTTGCCAGTCTATGATGAGTTGCTCGAAAGCTTGCAAAAAGCTTTCTGGACTTTGCGTGTTGAGCTGTTGGGCCTCTAAATTGAAATCGTATAGGGCGAACTCATCCGCGAAAATAACATCAGCCAACTCGCCCCAAATGCCTCTTGCCTCGGCTTTAAGTTGTGCAATACGTGAGGCTAGTGGTTGTTGCTCATCAAACAACAAATTACCCACACTTTCTTGCCATTGACTGTTGAGTTGATGGTAGCTCGCCAAAAGTTGAAATCTTGCTGAAGATAAATAAGGCTCGAGCAAGGCTAACTGTTCCTCACAGTCGCGGTTCGACATGCACTCATGCCAAAATGACTCAAGCTCTGCGACGAGTTCTCTCCCTTTGAGCAGAGTTAGTCTCTCAGTCGTTATTTGAGTCGCAGAAGGGAGCTCTGCGGTCTGTGGTGAAGCATCTGCACTGGGAGCGATATTGCTTGTTTTTAGTGATGTACTGGGGACGTTCTTATTTTTTGTCTTTAGAGCAGAAGCGGACACGGCTGCTTCTTGCTGCCCATCTTGACTGAAAGTTAAAAACATCATGCCCGCCATAATGGCGGACATGATTATCAACGCGATTTTCTTCATGGCTTGATTGTTGCGCTAACTGGGAAATGGTCAGAAAGGTTGTAGTGTTTCCATAAACTTTCTGAAGTTGTACGCGGCACGTCCACACGGTTGTCATTGAATGATTTCACCCCGTATTCACTACTCACCATAACATAGTCAAGGTATTCCACGTTTTCGCCACCTGATAACGCTTCACCTGCGAAGTTATTGATGCGGGGATCAAAGGTTGACTCCGTGTATCCAGAATACTGAGGTTCGATGGCGCTTAAGTTAGCGATCATTTGTTGGTAGTCACCAGGGAACTTTCTTTTGTTTACGTTAAAGTCGCCGCTGTATACCACAGTTTCGCTTGAAGGAATGTTGAGAGATTTAGCGAGTGCGCGGATTTGTTTGAACTGGCGCTGACGATACTCGCGAGCGGTGTCTGTATCGAAAGATGCGGTATGGGTAGCAAACACATGGTAAGCCTGACCACCTTTAATAATTTCCGCATAATTCACGCCTTTGTCGGCAAAGCAGTCTGTGCCAGAGCAGTCGGGGAAGACATATTGCGCTTCATTCACGATAGGATAGCGACTGACAATGATCACCCCACCATCATGAATATTAACGCCTTCTTTATCTAACATTTTAGTTTGGTACGGATATTCCTTAGCTAACTCACGTAGGAATGCTTCACGACCGCTTGCAAACACTTCTTGCAGCGCTAATACATCATAACCTTTGACGTATTGAGGAATCAGTTCGTAACGATCACCGATGTGCGATGCAATAGCCGTAAGAGCCCAGATGTTGTAAGTCATCAACTTAAGGTTTTGTTCTTCGTTATCGACAGATTCATTTACTTTGCTTGGCGTGATCGTGTAATAAAGATCGTCGTATCGAGCGGTACTGTCTGACTTAAATGCCAGCTCGGTTTCTCGGATGCCAAAAGCGTTAGTGTTGGCACGATGAATATTACGATCATCTTTAAGAGATAAATCGACATCGGCGGCCGATAAGCCATATTCAATGGTTGAATTATACCAATGACCTTCCATGACCTGATTGAGTGTTATGCTTTCACCTTTAGGGCTAGAAACCACAGTTTCAAAACGGTAAGTTTGGTTTGATTTCACGCCTTCCCAACGATTGAAGCTCAATACAGGTTTGGTTTCCCACGGACCAAGTACTTGTACATGTTGCTGCCACTCTTCTCCGTATTGAAGTAAATCACTGCCTTCGTGCTTTACTTGAATAGTTAAAGGCTGATCAGAGTTATTGGTTAGATAAACATCTGTATCTGCAATGCTTGGCAATGCCACCAAGCCACTTAATAAAAGACCCCACTGCGATAATTTCATCTTATTTTTCCATCATTTGAACTAGAGCAATCATTCTTGTTTATAAATATTACTTGCACGTTAAATATGGATGACATCGAAGCCAGTACTGAAAATTGTTATCAGAATGTGATCTTTATTCAATGGTGCGGAGTCGGGGTAGAGAGTTACTGGCTGCTTAAGCGGCTGTAAATAATAGCGATGGTTAACGAATCGTACTCACTGCAATCAAGTTGTCATCTTCGCTCTATAAGTTGTGCGGCGTCATTCATCCAGCCACATGGCTAGAACTTAAATTGATAGATGGAGCACCATGGCTAGAGCAGTAAATCCAATCGATGAAACCATCATTAAATTACTACAAGACCAAGGTTTGATTAGAAGCGAAGCAGAAGCTCGTTTAAAGAAAGAGGTATACCGCTTGCAGCCTAATGAGATTGAAAAAGTCAAAAATTATGCCCAGCACTTTGGCATCAACGCTAAAGAAAAACTCATCGATGAGATCTTAGAGTTGCGCCGGGAAGCGCTCATAAAAAAATGTAGACACAATACGGAGCATGCGAGCCTATCTCTAAAATAGCACGTGATAAAAATATCAATTACTGGTCAAGATTTGATCTCTCAGGCCGATGTATATAAGAGCGATCAATGATATCGAGCGCAAAAAACAGTGTGTTTTAGAGGTTAAGCTTTCACTTAAGTGAGAGGTTTGGAAAGGCTGCAGGGAGAAAGTGCATGCGTATTAAAGACTTAAGTGTCGTAAAGAAAATATCGGTTAGTTATTTAACCGTTTTTGCCGTGTTTGGTTTAGTGTCAGTAATGTTGGTACAAGGTTTGTTAACACTGAATAAAGACATCTCAGTGCTAACAGATAAAAGCTTACCTTCTGTTGCGATTTTGAAAGGTATCCAAGTTGATATTACTAGAGTGCGCAAAGATGAGTTCTCTTTATTGCCAAACGCAAATCACCCCCAAATTGGTGAGTGGTTAAAAGGCCTAGACCAATGGCGTTCTGATGTGCAGGCTGGTATTGCAGAATACGAAAAGCTCGACCTTAATCAGCGTGAAACGCAGTCTTTTAACGTTTTTAAAGAAACCTGGAATCAATACATCAAGGAAACGAAGACTTACAACGCACTGCTAAGCCAAGGTGATGCTGAAAGTGCAAATGATGTGATTTTATCGAGTTTCGATACCTACTCAAAAGCGTTGAGCAGCTTAGATGATACCCTCGCGTTGAACGATGAGTTGGTGAATTTGATTGGCGAAGAAGTACAAAATGAAGCGGCATTTACACAATACAGCGCTGCTGTTGGTGCGCTTGTCGTCGCATTGGTCATGGTAATGTCTGCCATGTTGCTTTCTCGAGTCATTTGCGGGCCTGTTGATCGAGCATTGGAATTCGCTTCCAAAATCGCCAAGGGTCAATTGAATAATCAAATCGACGAAAGTGAATTGAGCAAAGACGAGTTAGGAACGTTGCTCAAAGAGCTTGTCGGTATGCAAACAAACTTACATTCGCTGGTTTCTGAGATTAATGACTCAACGATTCAGCTAACGGCAGCAGTAGAGGAGGTGAGTGCTATTTCTTCTCAGACCGCTTCTGGTATGCAAAATCAACAAATTGAACTTAGCTCGGTGGCTTCTGCGATGACAGAAATGCAAGCTGCTGTAAGTGAAGTGGCACAAAATACCGAAGTTGGCGCGACCTCTGCTTACTCGGCAACGGAAGTGGCAAAGCAAGGAACGGCGACGTTACAACAAACTATTGCAGTAATTGAGCGTGTATCACATACGATCCAAGAGTCAGATGAACTGGCACGTGAGCTTGAATCTAGCTCAAACAATATCAATGTGGTCGTAGATGTGATCCGCGGGATTGCGGAGCAAACAAACTTGTTAGCACTGAACGCCGCAATTGAAGCTGCTCGGGCCGGTGAACAAGGACGTGGTTTTGCTGTTGTGGCAGATGAGGTTCGTTCTCTGGCGCAACGCACTCAAGACTCCACTTCACAAATTGTGGAAATTGTTAATCAACTACAAGAGAGCAGCAGCAAAATAGGGCATTCAAGCCGTGATTGTCAGGAGGGCATTTCTCAGTGTGTTGAGCAAGTCAATGACGCTGATAGCCAGATAAAAGAAATTGAACATTCTGTCGATAGCATAGCGCAAATGAGCACACAAATCGCAACGGCGTGTAGTGAGCAGAATTCTGTATCCGAAGAGCTGAATCGCAGTGTGGAGCATATTAATAGTGCTTCAACAGAGATGGCTGAGGGAGCTTCGCAAACGGCTGTGGCTTGCCAGCAGATCAGTAGCCTAGCGCACAACTTGAAAACTCGAATGGGTTCATTCCAGCTCTAGTTGTTGTGTTTCAGCTTTATTCCTAACCTCATTACTACAAAAAATAAGCCGGACGAAATGTCCGGCTTATTTATTCTCTGTCTATAAATAAGTTCAGAGCATGCTCAATCTTGGGAGAATATGCTCGCTAGGCTGGAATACCACTATGGAACTTAAAATCTGTATCTGGCGTAGAAATTAAATCCGCCTCAACTCGGCCAAAATAGGCTATGCGTTCGCTGATGTCTTTCCCCGCGATTTGCTCTGCCAATACAAGATAATCTTGATAGTGGCGTGCTTCTGAGCGCAGTAAAGAAACGTAGAATTTTGCGATATCGTCATCCATATGTGGTGCTAGTTTGGCAAAACGCTCACAAGATCGGGCTTCGATGTACGCACCAATGATGAGCTTATCGATCAGTGTTTCCGGTTCATGAGTCTTCATATGCGAAATGAGCCCTTTAGCATAGCGACTTGCAGGGATATTTTTGTACTCAATTCCACGACTTTCCATGATCTCTAAAACTTGATAAAAGTGGTGCAATTCCTCTTTAATCAAAAGCACCATTTTATCGATCAAATCTTGGCTGTAAGGTGAGTTGGACTTAGCCATGATCGCTTTGGAAATATTGCTCTTACCTTTTAAAGTTTCTAGTGAGCCTACATTGCGATAAGCAAAATCTTCATAGGGTTTAAACCAGTCAAGCAGAGCATGTGAACTGGATTGGTCAACGGCATACTTACGAATTAAAAACATCGCAGATTGGCCAGCTTTTAGCTCACACAGTAGGTGGTCTAATAAAATGGTTTGAAGGTTTTCTGGTTTCTTTGCTTCCTCTACCCATTCATCAGGTGTGCTGCATTGCAGAAATTGGTTAATGGGAGCAAGAAGATCTTGATAGGCGTCTAGATTCATCATTTTAGTTTTAGTACTTCACATTCTAATTGGGCATATCCGCTATCTTACGGATAGAAAAAAGGCTGCGATCGCAGCCTTTATTGACCTTAAGTGAATGTTACCACTTTTTCTTCTCGCCGAAGAGTGCTTCCATGTCATTGTCGCGCTCTTTATCGGCGATCTGCTGCATTTCGGCATCACTTTTATCTTGGCGTTTTTTATCTAGGTCGCCCAGCATGTCTTCAAGCTTCTGTTTCGCTTGAATAGAGTAGGGATCGCTCTTTGTACTCAATGCATCGATACCTTTGCGTAGCAGTTGAAGTGCTGTACCAGGTTGACCTCGAGCGATTGAGTCGTTTGCTCTTTTAATGACGTTTTCGATGTTGATACGAATCTGCATCGTTTCTAAACGCGCATTTTCAGCGACATAAGTCTGGGTGTCGATACGGCCTTTATTGTGTTCGTTACGGATAGTATCGCGGAGGCGTTTCACCAACTTAAGCATGACGATGGCTTGTTTATCACTGCTCGGCATTTTGAACGTGGTACTCTCGCCAGTGGGACCATTCTCTTTCAGTTGCTCAATCTGTTGCTTCATGTTTTCGATACGTTGAGCAAGCTGCTTATTCTTCGGGTCAAGCTCATGCATGCTTTCTAGCGCGTCAAGAATACGATTGTTTAGACACAGCAACAGCTCCTTGCTAAAAGGGATATGATGCGCATGACCAATCAACTCTTCAGTGCCATCAATCAAGGCAACATAGCGTGCGGACTCCTGTCTTTTCGCAGTCTCTACCTTGACCTTATACTGCAACATAATGTTATAGCCTAGGATCAACACCAGTAGGATGGCTACCAAAGCGATTATTAAACCAATATTCATATCTTTGCGTCTGCTTTACTTTTCTACGGCTAGCGTTAAAGAATACATGAATCTTATCTTACTCGGCACCCTATTTGTTTGATTATTTTGTCTCTCCCACGTTTTAGCTACTGATAGAAGTCACATCATAGAAATTCAGTCATTTATTGGCTCAACTTTGTGCATATTGTTTCTATGTTGAGGATTATCAGTATGTGATTGAGGTATAAGTTAGAAATTACTGTTCATTTCGATTTGAACGCGTTATAACTAATTATTATATCGCTCGTCCGAGTGGCCAATAAATTATCTCATGAACAAGTAAGGGATTACGATGAAACTGCAGCAGCTGAAGTATATTGTTGAGGTTGTAAACCATAATCTGAATGTATCCGCGACGGCAGAAAGCTTGTATACCTCTCAGCCAGGTATCAGTAAACAGGTTCGGTTGCTGGAAGATGAGTTAGGCATTCAGATTTTTGAACGTAGCGGTAAGCACTTAACACAGGTGACACCTGCTGGTGAAGAAATTGTACGTATCTCTCAAGAAATTCTCGCTCGTGTAGAAAGTATCAAAGCTGTAGCAGGGGAGCACACCCACCCAGAAATGGGGACGCTGAATATCACCACGACACATACGCAAGCGCGTTATGCTTTGCCGGATGTCATCAAAGGTTTCACTTCTCGCTACCCCAAAGTGTCATTACACATGCATCAAGGTACGCCGTCACAAATGTCTGAGGCGATTGCCAAAGGTACGGCGAACTTTGCGATTGCGACAGAAGCACTTCATTTATATCAAGATGCCATCATGCTGCCTTGTTATCACTGGAACCGTTCAATTGTCGTGCCCAAAGATCATCCATTAGCGAAGAAAGACAAAGTAACGATCAGCGATCTTGCCGCTTATCCATTGGTCACTTATGTGTTTGGTTTTACGGGCCGTTCAGAGTTAGATACCGCATTTAATCGTGAAGGTTTAACCCCGAGAGTGGTGTTCACTGCAACTGATGCGGACGTTATTAAAACGTATGTTCGCATGGGTATTGGTGTCGGCGTAATTGCTAGCATGGCTGTGGATGAAGAGCAGGACAGCGATTTAGTCGCAATAGATGCGAGCCATTTATTCGGGGCTAGTACGACAAGTATTGGCTTCCGTCGCGGCACATTCCTGCGCTCATACATGTTCGATTTTATGGAACGCTTTGCTCCTCATTTAACTCGCCCAGTGGTAGAGCAGGCGATTTCGTTGAAATCTAATGCAGAAATCGAAGAGATGTTTAAAGACATCGAGCTCCCGGTGAGATAACACTTCATTGATGATTCGATTCCCTCTACAATGCGCTCGTTGTAGGGGGAGTTATGAAAACGCAATTTCAATTTATTAATGACTGCTTATTGGAAAACGAATCGCTATGGCGGTTTGAACCATTTAAAAGTAGCATCCACACCTCATTACCTTGGCAAGAGCAACACCCTCAGTTGTGCCAGTGGTTAGTGTCTCTTTCTCCCTCTCAAATCGAAGAGTATAAAGCGGAACCTGAACTCGCCTTAAAAGCGATAAGCGCGTTCGTGTCTCAACTCGAACAACTCGCTTATCACACGCGTTTAGAGTCTTTAACCTTAAATGGTTTGGCACTCGCTCGTGGTTTAGACAACGGCATTCCCGGACGTAAGCTGGAGCAAATCAGCTCGATGGGTGAAGCTGCAATTCAACAACACTGTGGCGAAGAATGGTTAGAGTGGTGTTCAGGGAAAGGTTATTTAGGACGAATCCTGGCAACACAAACCGATCAGCCTGTGACCAGTTTCGAATATCAACAAGTACTGTGTGATTCGGGACAACAAGCTGCGAATGAACACCATTGGAAAATGACGTTTATTCAAGGTGACGCGTTCGATAGCAAAGCAAAAGCGGTATTCAAGCCAGCGCAACACGCGGTGGCACTGCATGCGTGTGGTGACCTCCATGTTCGTCTAATGCAGTACGGCAGTGAGAATGGGATTGCTGCGATGACCATCTCACCTTGTTGTTATCACTTGATTAAGTCGGAACAATACCAGCCGATGTCGAAACCGGGGAGGGTTTCTTCTCTCTCATTGTCTAAGCAAGAACTGCGTATCCCGTTACAGCAAACGGTGACAGGGGGAGAGCGTGTACGTCGCCATCGTCAGCAGGAAATGGTGTTTCGTCTTGGCTTCGATTTGATTACTCGACGAGCGTTAGGCATGGCAGAGTACCAACCTGTCCCCAGTATTCGTAAGTCGCAATTAAGTGAAGGCTTTGAATCTTTGTGTCGTTGGGCGGCGGAGCAGAAAGGTATCGTTCTTTCTCAAGAAATCGATTTCGATCATTTTGAAAAGTTAAGCGAACAACGTTTCTGGCAAATGGAGAGAATGAGCTTAGTGCAACTGGTTTTTCAACGTCCATTGGAGATCTGGCTCGCATTGGACAAAGCACTTTATCTTGAAGAACGTGGTTATCGTGTTAGATTGTCAGAGTTTTGCCCTAAATCAGTTACACCTAGAAATATTTTAATTTGTGCATATAAGAATTAGTTATTTTTTATAGCTAAACGCTCTATATGAAAAAGCCCACTTATGTGTGGGCTTTTGTAAACAAAACGTGACAAATTGTGTTTTATTTTGTCATTAATTGAACATAGCGATAGCTTGAGTTGGTTCAACGTATTCCAAGTCAAAGCTTTCTGCTACTTCTTTACATGTTACTTTTCCGTGAATAACGTTTAGACCTTCAAGGAAGCCTTTGTCTTCTAGAAGTGCCTCACGGTAGCCTTTGTTTGCGAGTTTCACAATGTAAGGGAGTGTTGCATTGTTCAATGCGAAAGTTGAAGTACGTGCAACCGCACCAGGCATATTTGCTACGCAGTAGTGAACCACTTCATCAACGATGTAAGTTGGATCTGCGTGGGTTGTTGCGTGAGATGTCTCGAAACAGCCACCTTGGTCAATAGCCACGTCAACCACTGCCGCACCAGGTTTCATCTTAGCAATGTGCTCTTTTGTTACCAGCTTAGGCGCTGCTGCTCCAGGAATTAGAACTGCACCGATAACAAGGTCAGCTTCTAGAACATGCTTCTCGATAGCGTCTTCAGTAGAATAAACCACTTTAGCGCGACCTTGGAATTCTTCGTCAAGCTTACGAAGTGTATCTACGTTACGGTCTAGAATGGTTACGTCAGCGCGGAGACCAACAGCCATACGAGCTGCGTTTGCACCAACAACACCACCACCAACGATGACGACTTTCGCTGGCTCAACACCAGGTACGCCACCTAGTAGCAGACCACGACCGCCGTGTGATTTTTCCAATGTTTGCGCACCAGCTTGGATAGACATCCGACCTGCCACTTCTGACATTGGTGCTAACAGTGGCAAACGACCCATATTATCTGTTACAGTCTCATAGGCTATACAGACAGCTTTGCTCTTGATTAGCTCATCAGTTTGTGGAAAATCTGGTGCTAGGTGTAAATAAGTAAATAAAATTTGCCCTTCGCGGAGCATTGCTCTCTCTACTGCTTGGGGTTCTTTTACTTTTACAATCATGTCTGCTTGCGCGAATACGTCTGCAGCATGAGGGAGAATGGATGCGCCGACAGCGATGTAATCATCGTCTGAAAAACCAATGCCGGCACCTGCATTGGTCTCAACTAAAACTTGGTGACCATGTGAGATGAGTTCTCTCACGCTTGCTGGGATCATACCAACACGATATTCGTGGTTCTTGATTTCCTTAGGTACGCCAATGATCATCCTGTATCCTCTTTCTATAATGGTTGTATTAACTGTTTGTAGGGTGTTATTGTCGAATTAATAACTAGTATAGTTATAGATTTGTAAAATTTGGCACCAAATATTAAAAAGTTGTAGTATATTTTTTTGCAAGGAAGTAATAAGGTGGAATAAAAAATGGCAGACAACTATAAAAAGCCGTCCAAGGAACTAGACCGTATCGACCGCAACATTCTTAATGAACTGCAGAAAGACGGTCGTATTTCAAACGTTGAGCTTTCAAAACGTGTGGGACTTTCTCCAACGCCATGTTTGGAGCGTGTACGTCGCTTAGAGCGTCAGGGTTACATCACAGGATACACTGCATTATTGAATCCGCAGTTCCTGGATGCGTCACTATTAGTATTCGTTGAGATTACACTAAACCGTGGTGCGCCGGATGTATTTGAGCAGTTTAACTCAGCTGTTCAAAAGCTAGACGACATACAAGAGTGTCATCTTGTATCAGGTGACTTTGACTATCTTCTTAAAACCCGTGTATCAGATATGGGTGCTTACCGCCGACTATTGGGCGATACGTTACTACGCCTACCTGGCGTAAATGACACTCGCACATACGTTGTAATGGAAGAAGTGAAACAATCTAACCAGCTTGTGATCAAAACTCGTTAATTTCTTGCAAAGAAAGCGGTATATGCTTCCGCTTTCGCCAGAGAGTAATTGGGTTTTTCTCTTTGATATGGTTAAATCAATTTACCGAGCGGCTTGATGCCGCTCGGAATGTTTTGCAATTTCCTATTTCATTTCCATATTCAAGTTGATTTATGTTCAAAGAGAACGCAAAGAAAGTCGAAACCATTATCAAAACCAGTGAAGAGCCCCAGTCTTCACGCTTAAATGGCTTCCAACGCTTAAAAGAGTGCTGCTTTATCGTTGGCGTTCTTAGCTCGGTATTGCTTGCGGTTGCACTATTTACCTTCAGTCCGGCCGATCCTTCCTGGTCCCAAACCGCATGGGGAGGGGAGATCGACAATGCTGGTGGCCTTTTCGGCGCTTGGCTTGCGGACACACTATTCTTCACATTTGGCTCTCTCGCTTATCCCATCCCTTTCTTGCTAGCGGCGGCTGCATGGGTGATTTGCCGTAAACGAGGAGAAGATGAGCCAATTGATTTCATGTTATGGGGTACGAGGTTACTCGGCCTTGTCGTCCTTATAATGACTAGCTGTGGTCTAGCCGATATTAATTTTGATGACATTTGGTATTTCTCGTCCGGTGGTGTCGTCGGGGACGTGTTGTCTAGCCTAGCTTTACCTACATTGAATGTACTTGGTACGACATTGGTACTGCTGTTCTTATGGGGAGCGGGTTTTACTCTCTTTACTGGCATCTCATGGCTTAATATTGTGGAGTGGCTTGGTGATCGTGCATTAGCGCTAATTGCGGCGCTTGCAAATAAGATAAGAGGCTCTGAGCAAGAAGTTTTAGAACCTCAGTTAGATGAGTTCGTGGAAGATAAAGTCTCTACGCCTAGACATAAAGTAGACCATGACATTGATGATGAACCGCTTCCTCATTTAACGGCGTTCGATGTCGATGAGCCGAAAGAATCGGCGCCTGCGCATGAGTATCCTATTTATATGCCGCAAGCTAAACCTGAGAAACCAGCGGAACAAATGATGGTGGAACCGACGCCACCACAACACAAGGCTACGGTTAATGCTGCGCCAGTTTATGATCAACCTGAGCACCAAACGCAACCTGTCCATGCGGTGAATACTGATAACGTTGATCCGCTTCTGGAGCGTACCAAGCAGCTGAATGTCACGATAGAAGAGCTTGAAGCTGCAGCGCAACAAGCAGATGACTGGGGAACTGAAGAACAGGTAGCCCCATCATTTGCAGACACTTACTCTTCCTATGTAGAGCAACATACAGCTACAGAAGAACCGAACAGTGTTGAACCAGATTATGCGGAGTACGAACAATTTGAAGCAGAGAAAGTACAGCAGCCAAGTATTGAGCATCCTGTGCATGAAGAGCCTGTAATTGATTCCGCTGCGCTAGATAGCATCACGGAGCAAACAGAATCGAGTCAACACATTGAACCTACGATCTCTGATTTTGACGTGTTAGACGATGAAGACGAAGTTGAGTCACAGTCTGTACAACAACTACAGCCAGCTCCAGCAACACCTCATCAGCAAGTGGCAACACCTTCAACAACATTTGAACCTGCACTTCAAAAAGCGGAGGTTGAAGAGGTTCAAGACGGCGACGAAGATGTAGCGGCATTCCAAGACATGGTTTCTAGTGCGCAAGCCAAAGTAGCAGCGACACAGAACCCATTTTTGGTACAGAAAGAAGAAAACTTGCCTGTTCCAGAAGAGCCACTTCCAACGCTCGAGTTGCTTTACCATCCAGAAAAACGCGAAAACTTTATCGACCGAGATGCGCTAGAGCAGGTCGCTCGATTGGTTGAGAGCAAGCTAGCGGACTACAAAATCAAAGCCGACGTGGTGGGGATTTATCCTGGTCCAGTGATCACTCGTTTTGAGCTTGATTTGGCGCCGGGGGTAAAAGTAAGCCGTATTTCTGGTCTTTCAACTGACTTAGCTCGTGCATTGTCTGCAATGGCGGTACGTGTTGTAGAAGTAATCCCAGGCAAGCCTTACATCGGTTTGGAACTGCCAAACATGAGTCGTCAGACGGTCTATTTATCTGATGTAATCAGTAGTCCTCAGTTTGAGCAAGCAACGTCACCAACAACGGTTGTGTTAGGTCAAGACATTGCGGGCGAAGCTGTTGTGGCCGATCTCGCGAAGATGCCTCACGTGCTAGTAGCAGGTACAACTGGTTCTGGTAAGTCGGTGGGTGTGAACGTGATGATTTTGAGCATGCTATATAAAGCAGGTCCAGAAGATGTGCGCTTCATCATGATTGACCCGAAAATGCTAGAGCTTTCTATTTACGAAGGTATCCCTCATCTTCTTTCTGAAGTTGTGACTGATATGAAAGACGCATCAAACGCTCTACGTTGGTGTGTGGGTGAGATGGAACGTCGTTATAAATTGATGTCGGCATTGGGCGTTCGTAATGTGAAAGGCTTTAACGAGAAGTTGAAGATGGCGGCAGAAGCGGGTCACCCAATCCATGATCCATTCTGGCAAGAAGGCGACAGTATGGATACGGAACCGCCATTGTTAGAAAAACTGCCTTACATCGTTGTTGTTGTCGATGAATTTGCTGACCTGATGATGGTGGTTGGTAAGAAGGTAGAAGAACTGATTGCACGCTTGGCACAAAAGGCGCGTGCGGCAGGTATTCATTTAATTCTTGCGACTCAGCGTCCATCGGTGGATGTTATCACGGGTCTGATTAAAGCGAATATTCCAACTCGTGTTGCGTTTACGGTATCGACTAAAACAGACTCCCGTACGATTCTAGACCAAGGTGGTGCAGAATCACTGCTTGGTATGGGTGATATGTTGTATCTACCGCCGGGCTCAAGTCATACAACTCGTGTCCACGGTGCATTTGCATCAGATGATGATGTTCATGCTGTTGTAAACAACTGGAAAGCGCGTGGTAAACCGAACTACATTGAAGAGATCGTCAGCGGAGATCAAAGTCCAGAAAGCTTATTGCCAGGTGAGCAAATGGAAGCGGATGAAGATGTAGACCCACTCTTCGATCAAGTCGTTGAGCACGTAGTTCAGTCACGTCGAGGCTCGGTTTCTGGCGTACAGCGTCGATTTAAGATCGGTTACAACCGTGCCGCCCGTATTGTTGAGCAACTCGAAGCGCAAGGTATCGTGAGTGCTCCGGGTCACAACGGTAACCGCGAAGTTTTAGCTCCTGCGCCGCCAAAAGATTAATGAACTTGTTTTACTCACTTCAGTCCAACTGAGGTGAGTAACTTTAGGTCTTTGACCCTCTGATAGGTATCTGAATGAAAAAACGATTTTCAGCGAAACTTTTCTCAGCGCTAGTTTTAAGCGTTTCTTTCTTCTCAGCTGCGAATGCAGCATCTCCAAAAGATGAACTCAATAAACGTCTCGCAATGAACGAAGGTTTCAGTGCCGATTTCTCCCAGCAAGTGATCAGCCCTGAAGGTGAAACGGTAATGGAAGGTGAGGGCACGGTTGAAATCGCTCGTCCAAGCTTGTTCCGTTGGAGTACGACTTTTCCTGATGAAAACCTTTTAGTATCTGATGGCAAGACGTTGTGGTATTACAGCCCATTCATTGAGCAAGTAAGCATTTACTGGCAAGAGCAAGCGACCGAGCAAACACCATTTGTGCTGTTAACTCGCAATAGAGCAAGCGATTGGGATAACTATAAGATTTCTCAGAAAGGTAATGAGTTTACGCTCATTCCAACGGCAATTGACTCTACTCAAGGCCAATTCCAGATTAATATTGATACAAAAGGCGTAGTGAAAGGCTTTAACGTCATTGAGCAAGATGGTCAGAAAGGGCTGTTTACTTTTAGTAATGTTAAGCTTGGTAAACCAAAGGTAGACAGATTTACATTCACAATTCCAGATGGCGTGGAAGTTGATGACCAAAGGAATTAATTGGTAGTGAGTAATTACACGTTAGATTTCTCAGGGGACGAAGATTTTCGTCCCCTTGCTGCTCGTATGAGACCACAAACTATCGAACAGTATATTGGACAGCAGCATATTTTAGGTCCGGGTAAACCCCTACGCCGAGCGCTAGAGGCTGGACACATTCACTCGATGATTTTGTGGGGACCACCAGGCACAGGCAAAACGACATTAGCGGAAGTGGCAGCAAACTATGCCAACGCCGAAGTTGAGCGTGTATCTGCGGTGACGTCTGGCGTTAAAGAGATCCGTGCTGCGATCGACAAAGCGCGTGAGAACAAAATGGCAGGTCGCCGCACTATCTTATTCGTGGATGAGGTGCATCGCTTTAACAAATCACAACAAGATGCGTTTTTACCGCATATTGAAGACGGTACGGTTACGTTTATCGGTGCGACCACAGAGAACCCTTCGTTTGAGTTAAACAACGCATTACTCTCGCGTGCTCGCGTTTACAAGTTGACTTCTCTTGGCCAGAGCGAAATATCGCTGGCGCTTGATCAAGCGATTAACGACAAAGAGCGTGGCTTGGGGAATATACCAGCACATTTCGCCGATAACGTACTAGATCGTCTAGCAGAGCTAGTTAACGGTGATGCTCGCATGTCTCTTAACTACCTTGAGCTGCTATACGATATGGCAGAAGACAATGCGCAGGGTGAAAAAGAAATCACGCTTAAGTTGCTTGCGGAAGTGGCGGGAGAAAAGGTCTCTCGCTTCGATAACAAAGGTGATATCTGGTACGACTTAATCTCTGCGGTTCACAAATCCATTCGTGGTTCAAATCCAGACGCCGCTTTATATTGGGCTGCACGTATGATCGCCGCAGGTTGTGATCCGCTCTACATCGCTCGCCGATTACTTGCGATAGCATCGGAAGATGTTGGCAACGCGGACCCTAGAGCCATGCAAGTTGCACTCTCCGCGTGGGACTGTTTTACCCGTGTTGGTCCGGCAGAAGGTGAACGTGCGATTGCACAGGCGATCGTTTACTTAGCGTGTGCGCCAAAAAGTAATGCGGTGTACGTGGCATGGAAACAAGCGCTCACAGATGCTCATAACTTACCTGAATATGAAGTGCCTCATCACCTTCGAAATGCACCTACCAGTTTGATGAAAGACATGGGTTATGGAGCAGAGTATCGTTATGCTCACGATGAGCCGGGTGCCTATGCAGCCGGTGAGCAATATTTGCCACCAGAAATGGCGGATCGTAAGTATTATCAGCCAACAAATCGCGGTCTAGAAACCAAAATCGGCGAAAAGTTAGATTACTTGGCTAAATTAGACGCAAATAGCCAACAAAAGCGCTATGAAAAGTAGGCGTTTTTGGATACATTTGTTCAGTAAATTTTTTTAACGCGTACGCTTGGAAAGTGCGCGTGATTTCACAACAAAAAGCATAGGATTAACAATGCTGGATTCTAAATTACTTCGTACAGAGCTGGATGAAACAGCTGCTAAACTGGCGCGTCGTGGCTTTAAGCTAGACGTAGAGACTATTCGTAAACTTGAAGAACAACGTAAGTCCATTCAAGTAGAAGTAGAAAATTTACAATCCACGCGTAACTCCATCTCCAAACAAATCGGCCAAAAAATGGCGGCTGGCGACAAAGAAGGCGCAGAAGATATCAAGAAACAAATCGGTACTCTAGGTAGCGATCTTGACGCGAAGAAAGTTGAACTTGAGCAAGTAATGGCTCAACTAGACGAATTCACGCTTTCTGTACCAAATATCCCAGCAGATGAAGTGCCAGATGGCAAAGACGAAAACGACAACGTTGAAATCTCTCGTTGGGGTGAGCCTAAGACTTACGACTTCGATTTGAAAGACCACGTTGACCTAGGCGAAATGGGTGGCGGTCTAGACTTCGCAAGTGCAGTTAAGATCACTGGCGCACGTTTCATCGTGATGAAAGGCCAATTTGCTCGTCTACACCGTGCAATTGCTCAGTTCATGCTAGATCTTCACACAGAAGAACACGGCTACACTGAAATGTACGTACCTTACCTAGTGAACTCTGATAGCCTATTCGGTACTGGTCAGCTTCCTAAGTTCGGTAAAGACCTTTTCCACACAGAGCCTCTAGCGGAAAAAGTAAACGACGAAGAACCACGTAAACTGTCGCTAATTCCTACGGCAGAAGTACCAGTAACGAACCTAGTTCGTGACACGATTTCTGACGAAGCGGATCTACCAATTAAGATGACAGCTCACACGCCGTGTTTCCGTTCAGAAGCGGGTTCATACGGTCGTGATACTCGTGGTCTGATTCGTATGCACCAGTTCGACAAAGTTGAGCTAGTACAAATCACTAAGCCAGAAGATTCAATGAATGCGCTAGAAGAGCTAACAGGTCACGCTGAGAAAGTTCTACAACTTCTTGAACTTCCTTACCGTAAAGTCGTTCTATGTACTGGCGACATGGGCTTCGGCGCTCGTAAAACTTACGACCTAGAAGTTTGGGTTCCTGCTCAAGAAACTTACCGTGAAATCTCTTCATGTTCTAACATGTGGGACTTCCAAGCTCGTCGTATGCAAGCGCGTTTCCGTCGTAAAGGCGAGAAGAAACCTGAGCTTGTACACACGCTAAACGGTTCTGGTCTAGCTGTAGGTCGTACCATGGTCGCTATCCTAGAAAACAACCAAGAAGCAGACGGTCGCATTGCAATCCCTACAGTACTTCAGAAGTACATGGGCGGCGCAACGCACATCGGTTAGTGCATTAGCCACTAGAACACCAAAACCCAGCCATAGTGCTGGGTTTTTTGTTATCTGCGTCGAGTGAAAATACGTTGTTATGTAATTAGCACACGCAATAGTGAAGAGCTCGCCCAGAATCTGGCAGTACGAGACAAATGATATTTTTCTAAACGGTTTTTCACGTGACAAGCTAATGGCATCATTTGCCCTTGTTGTTAAACGTTATGCCAGTAAATCATCTTTCATTTCTCGTAACTTTTTCGTTTACCTTACTCGTTAGTGAGAGTGTTATCGCAAGTAAACTTATCCAGCCTCAATACTTAGATAGTGAGCGAACCAACCGCTTTTTTGCGCGCGAAATAGCGCAACCTTCCAAAGAAAATATGCAACTTCGTAACTCACTCGATTGGGGCTATGAACTTGAATTGAAACGTGCATCTGATGAAGAAAAACTAGTATCTAATTGCCAAGACTTAGCTACGGCAAACTCTACGGGCTTTACTGCGGCAAAAGCCTATGAATACGGCGCGTTTAAAGCATATTTAACTCAGTGCCAAACATGGAGTGAGATGGAAAAGTTAGCTGCCTCTAAGCGTTCATTTATATCAGACTTTAAGTTAGACGATACCTTTCCTAATTTCGCTCCAAGTGCACTTGCTTTTGTTATTTCTGACGAAAGTGCAGAGAAAGCAAAGACACTATCAACGTGGGATGAAGCAGACCATATCCAAAGAACTCAGGTCATCAGTGAAGTCAGAGCAGAGTATTACGATTCGACTGATGGCTTTCAGGTTATTACCGTTACCGCAAAAGGTGATTACAACGCTGACGGCATCGAGGATATCGTCATTGAGAAAGAGAATAGTGTACTCAGTGGCTCGTATTCATCTTCACACGGATATGTATTAACCCGTATGTCTGAACAAGCGCTATTTACAGTGTTGGCTGAATGGTAATGAAACGATTGGCGGTCACTTTGGGTTTAAGTGTTGCGATGATGAGCATGTTTGCTGTTGCTAACACCTCGCCCAGAAAAGTCTTTGAATGCTCAGTGAACCAAACTATGAACTTTAGTATTTTTATAGAGCAAGGCAAAGGTGGGATTATCTTTAATGAGTCCATTGAGAATCAAAGCTCTGTTTTACAGCGGATAAAACCTCAAGATTATCGTGTTGAACATTATCATCGAGCGTTGGTAGATGAGAAGTCTTTGGAATTTAGTATTGGTGAGCGCGTCATATTAGTCAGTGAGTACTTTAGTGAGGAGTTTAATGAGGCAGAGAAGATACTCAGTGTTACTTTGAGAGAGCCTGAGCAAACGCAGTATTTTGAATGTGAGGAAGGGAGTATGAGTAACCTTGCATTGCTTTTCCATGAGAGTGCCGAATAATCGATTACAGAGTGATTATTACCAAATCGTAATAGTGTTTTCGAATTTACCCTAATTATCTTGTTATTTGTAGGCGATATAGTCATCCACCTTAACACGGTAAGTAGATTTTTCTCATTCAAGTAACGAGGAGGGCTTGTGGCCGTAGGGTGGGCAAACGACGATAGCGTCAGCCAACAAATTCAACATATCATCGACGAGCGAGTAAAGACAGTCAACTTCGATAGCTTTGCTTTTCTCGTAAATAAAGAGACGGTTTGAGTCTCATACTCAAACCGTTTTCGTGTTGAGTTGAACTATGAAGCGAAGCAGTCGTTACGTTGCAAAGCAGCATCAATCGCATTCACTAGCTTCTCAATTTCGTCTGGTTTGCTGATAAACGGTGGCATCATATAAATCAGCTTGCCAAATGGGCGAATCCAAACTCCGTGTTCAACAAACAAGGCTTGGATGGTTTCCATATTCACTGGACGATGCGTTTCCACAACGCCAATGGCACCTAACCAACGAGTGTTTTTCACCAAGTCGTATTTTTCAAGTTTTGGCAGTAGTTCAGAAAACAGCGTTTCAATTTGCTGGGTTTGCTGCTGCCAGTTGCCTTGTTCTATCAATTCTAAACTTGCGGTGGCAACGGCGCAGGCGAGCGGGTTACCCATAAAGGTTGGACCATGCATGAAACAACCAGCATCACCACCACAAACAGTATCCGCGACGTGTTTGCTCGCTAGGGTCGCAGAGAGCGTCATGTAGCCGCCAGTGAGTGCTTTCCCAACACACAAAATGTCTGGCTGGATATCTGCGTGTTCGCAAGCAAACAGTTTACCGGTACGCCCAAATCCGGTTGCGATTTCATCTGCAATCAATAACAAGCCGTATTTGTCGCAAAGCCTACGCACGCCTTTGAGAAATTCTGGATGATAGATACGCATGCCACCTGCGCCTTGAACGATAGGCTCTAGGATCACCGCAGCGAGTTCTTGATGATGTGTTTCAATCTTGTGCTCAAAGTCAGCAAGATCTTCAGATTTCCACTCATCCCAAAAGCCACAAGTTGGTGACTCCGCAAAGATATGCTCAGGCAAAAAGCCTTTGTAGAGAGAGTGCATTGAGTTATCAGGATCGGTAACCGACATGGCCGCAAAAGTGTCGCCGTGATAACCGTGTCGCAAAGTAAGAAACTTCGGTCGGCGTTCGCCTTTTGCATGCCAATATTGCAGTGCCATTTTTAAGCTGACTTCTACGGAAACGGAGCCTGAATCGGCAAGGAATACATGTTCAAGATTACTTGGTGCTAAGGACAGCAACTTCTTACACAAATTGATTGCTGGCTGATGGGTAATCCCGCCAAACATCACATGAGAGACCTGATCGATTTGCTGGTGAGCCGCTTGATTTAAGTGCGGATGATTATAGCCGTGGATTGTCGACCACCAAGAAGACATGCCATCGACAAGCTCAGTACCGTCTTCCAATTTAATGTGAACACCACTTGCTGATTCTACTGGGTAGCAGGTCAGAGGTGTTAATGTCGAAGTGTAAGGATGCCAGATATGCTGGCGGTCGAAGGCGAGATCCATGTGCGATTCCAATAATAATTAAGATTAAAAAATAAACAGGTGTAAACTTTGTTGCTTTGTGTTGTGTTGACAGTTTATCGAGACTCAGTAGACTGTCAACACAACAACAAAAGTGACTAAAGGAATACACGTGGAAGTTCGTCATAACTGGACGCATGCTGAAGTGCGCGATCTCATGGAAAAACCATTCATGGATCTCCTATTCGAAGCGCAGCTTGTACATCGTCAATATCAACAAACCAACCATGTTCAAGTAAGCACGCTTCTGTCGATTAAGACAGGTGCTTGTCCAGAAGATTGTAAGTACTGTCCTCAGAGTGCTCGTTACACCACAGACATCGAGAAAGAGCGTCTGATGGAAGTAGAACGCGTACTCGATGCTGCGCAAAAAGCCAAAAATGCTGGTTCTACTCGATTCTGTATGGGTGCAGCATGGAAAAACCCGAAAGAGCGTGACATGCCGCATTTGACCGACATGATCAAAGGCGTGAAGGGCATGGGTTTAGAAACGTGTATGACATTGGGCATGTTGACGCCAGATCAAGCAAAGCAATTGGCAACCGCTGGTCTGGATTACTACAACCATAACCTAGATACCTCACCTGAGTTTTACGGCAATATCATTACCACACGGACTTACCAAGACCGTTTAGACACTTTGTCTCACGTTCGTGATGCTGGCATGAAGATTTGTTCCGGTGGCATAATCGGCATGGGTGAGAGTGCCAATGACCGAGCTGGTTTGTTGGTTGAACTGGCTAACTTGCCGGTACACCCTGAAAGCGTGCCAATCAACATGCTGGTTAAGGTGAAGGGTACACCATTAGAAGAAGTGGACGACGTTGAGCCGTTCGACTTTATTCGTCTGATTGCAATAGCACGAATCATGATGCCTCAATCAGCCGTTCGTTTGTCCGCTGGCCGTGAAAACATGAACGAACAAATGCAAGCGCTGTGTTTTATGGCGGGTGCAAACTCCGTCTTCTATGGTTGCAAGCTTCTGACCACGCCAAACCCTTCAGAAGACAAAGACATGATGCTGTTCAACAAGCTCGGTATTAACAGCCAAGAGGTGTCTCAAAAACCTGATGAAATCGAAGAAAACGAGTTACTCGATCGCGTCGTAGAGCGCGTTGCTGCTCGTCCGACAAAAGACGACCTTTTCTACGATGCCAGCGTTTAAATCTCGTATCGAGTCCGCCCTTGCTGAGCGTAAGACGCAAGGGTTGAATCGTTCTATGAATGTGGTGTTTGCCGGTAACCAGTCCGTTTTGGAACACGAAGGCAGACGCTACATCAACTTCTCAAGTAATGATTATTTAGGCTTGGCTAATGACCAAGCGCTTGTTCGTGCTTGGCAGCAAGGTTTAAGCGTATATGGTAGTGGCAGTGGAGCATCACCGATGGTGACTGGTTTTAGTGCCGCGCACAGCAATTTAGAAGCCGCACTGACCGAATGGCTGGGCTACGACAGAGCAATTCTGTTTGGCTCTGGATTCAGTGCTAATCAAGCCTTGTTGTTCACCTTGTTAGAAAAATCAGACGTATTGATCCAAGACCGTTTGAACCATGCCTCACTAATGGAAGCGGGGATGTTGTCACCAGCTAAGATGAAGCGTTTCAAGCACAATGACATCGAACACCTGAAGTCGCTGATTAATAGCGAAGACAACCATCTAGTTGTGACTGAAGGGGTATTCAGCATGGACGGTGATTGTGCCCCACTTGCTGATATAGCTGAAGTAGTTCGCAGTCATGATGCTTGGTTCGCCGTCGATGATGCACACGGTATCGGCGTTCTTGGCCAATCTGGTGGTGGTTCTTGCGAGTTGGCAGCGGTTAAACCCGAGATACTGATCGTTACTTTCGGCAAAGCGTTTGGTATGTCTGGCGCGGCTATTTTATGTGACCACGCAACGGGGGACTTTTTAACTCAGTTTGCTCGTCACCATGTGTATTCCACGGCGATGCCTCCGGCACAAGCCTACGCGCTAACGCACGCAGTTTCTATGGTTCAAGAGCAGTCTTGGCGACGTGAAAAGCTCACAGAGTTAAGTGAAGTGTATCGAGATAGCCTCAGCGACGTTGAGGGCTTTGTTGAGACTCAAACTTCGATTAAGCCGTTTGTGATTGGTGAATCTGATTTGGCTTTGCGAGTAGCAGGTGCTTGTCGCCAAAACGGTATTTGGGTTACTGCTATTCGTCCTCCAACAGTTCCGAAAGGGACGTCTCGTCTGCGAATCACACTCACTGCTAATCACACTAACGAACAAGTTAAAACGCTTTCAATGGCATTGAAGCAAGCATTAGGAACGCAGTAATGGATAATGCAGAGCAGATGAAGTTGGATTGCTTACTGCCTAATAAACAAGCGATCGCCGCTTCCTTTAGTAAAGCAGCTAACACGTACGACAAACATGCCGCTTTCCAGCGTGATGTCGGCCATCGCTTACTAGACAAACTTCCGAATGACTTAACTCATAAACGTGTTTTGGATTTAGGATGTGGTACGGGCTATTTTTCTCAACTTCTTCAAGAGCGTGGCGCTGAAGTGTTTTGTGTGGACATCTCTCAAGAGATGTTAAGCAAAGCTATGGTGCGCTGTGGCCATGAACGAATGAATTATGTGCTAGCCGATGCAGAAAACTTGCCTTTCGACGATACAAGCTTCGACTATGTATTCTCTAGCTTGGCTTTGCAATGGTGTGCCGATTTAAGTTATCCCCTGAGAGAAGTTCGTCGTGTACTAAAAGCTAATGGGAAGGCGGCTTTTTCTACACTAGCTGAAGGGTCACTGTGCGAGTTGCGAGCATCATGGAAAAAAATTGATGCATATCAACACGTCAATAACTTTCTATCGCTCAATCAGGTAAAAATTGCGTTAGCGCAATCTCGATGTGACAACCATCAACTAGACTTGACCACCATCACAGTTTGGTACGACTCAGCATTTTCAGTTATGCGTGACCTCAAAGGTATAGGTGCAAATCACGTAAGCGGGCGCTCACATGGTTTAACCAGTCGAGAGACTTTGTTGCAAGTTGAGCATGAGTACCAAGCGTTTAAAAATGATCAAGGTCTTCTACCTGCAAGTTATCAGGTTTGTTTTGGAGTAATACATCTATGATTGATGCTTTTTTTATTGCTGGTACGGATACTGATGTAGGAAAAACGGTAGCGTCTAAAGCCATTTTGCAAGCGTTGGCAGCAAAAGGACTAAACACTATTGGTTATAAACCAGTGGCAGCAGGGAGTGATAAGACTGAAGCTGGATGGCGTAACTCTGACGCCTTACATTTACAAGCGGCCGCGACACTCGATGTTGGTTATGATGATGTGAATCCATACGCTTTAGAATTGCCTGCTTCACCTCACATCGCGGCAAAACATGAACATGTCGAAATAAAATACGAACTCCTCAGTGAAAAGCTGGCTCAACACAAGCAGCAAGCTGATGTCGTTCTCGTTGAGGGCGCTGGTGGTTGGCGTGTGCCTGTGTCAGATACCGACTGTTTATCTACTTGGGTACAAGCAGAGCAGTTACCCGTGGTCTTGGTGGTTGGTATTAAATTAGGTTGTTTGAGCCATGCTTTACTCACGGCAGAGAGTATTAAAGCGGATGGCTTGAATCTTGTTGGTTGGGTGGCAAACCGAGTGAACCCTGGCACCGAGCACTATGCTGATATTATCGAGATGCTTGAAGCGCGTATTGGTGCGCCTAAGCTTGGCGAAATCCCATACATTCCAAGTGCTAAGCGCAAAGAGCTAGGCAAGTACATTAATGTCGAGCCTTTGCTAAATACTGACTGATTGTGTTTAAAATACTAAAAACCAAAGGGCTGCGTAATGCAGCCCTTTTTTTATTGGTGTAGTCTATAACATCAGATTACTTATCTTGGCTAAGCCCCATCAATGCTTGCTGAGTTTCTGCAACACGCTGAGACATATGATGATCGGTTGAAATACCAAGTTGTTGCTTCGCCTCATCCTCTGAGATGCCTAGATGACAACGTAGTAAATCAATAGCCATTTGATAATCGTTAGTTTCTACCATGGTTTTTCCCTCAATACATGGAAGTTTTGAGCTCACCTAATGTACCTTTTTAATGTACTTAGAGTGGCTCTGTTTTGTTCATCTCACTTGAATCTAGCATGTCCATGTCGCCGCACAATAAGACCAAAGTCTATAGCGGGGCTAACATACTGTTTTTGGTCTAGTAAAATATTTCTAGCTAAGTTGCCCAGAGGTGATTGATTTAACATCAAGGTCATCCATTGATAGATGAGGTGCGATTCAAAGTACTTTTCATTACGGAAAGGAATGAATATGAATGGAGGTAATGGCTTTTATCAGAACGTGCCTAGAAATCGCTTGAACATAATCTTTCAGTCTCGAAAACAAATGTTGCAATTTATTGCTTAACCTTGTTTTTATCGCGGATAGACTATATCTATAACGCATGGAGCATGAAACTTAGCGGAATTGGCTTTTACAGCGATTACCACCTGTTCCTTATAACAATCCGTTTTAAAAAAACGATAAGCTTCCTCGGAGAAAAGTAATGAAGCGAATTATGTTATTCCTAGCAACTAACCTAGCTGTCGTGCTAGTGCTTAGTGTTGTTCTGAATATTGTTTACGCTACCACTGGAATGCAACCTGGCAGTCTTTCTGGTTTGCTAGTTATGGCCGCCATATTTGGTTTTGGTGGTGCACTTATTTCGTTGATGATGTCAAAGGGCATGGCACTGCGCTCGGTTGGCGGTATGGTCATTGAAAGTCCGCGTAACGAAACTGAGCATTGGTTAGTCGAAACTGTGGGTCGTCAAGCTCAGCAAGCGGGTATTGGTATGCCAACGGTGGCTATTTATGACTCACCAGATATCAATGCATTCGCGACGGGGGCAAAGCGAGATGACTCTCTTGTCGCGGTTTCCACTGGCCTTTTACACAATATGACTCGTGATGAAGCAGAAGCGGTACTGGCCCACGAAGTGAGCCATATTGCAAATGGTGACATGGTCACGATGACATTGATGCAAGGCGTTGTGAACACGTTTGTTATCTTCCTATCCCGTTTTATCGCCAATATTGTGGCATCGAACGATGATGAAGAAGGTCAAGGTACAAACATGATGGTTTACTTCGGTGTATCTATGGTGCTTGAGCTAGTGTTTGGTTTCTTGGCAAGCTTTATTACCATGTGGTACAGCCGTCATCGCGAATTCCATGCCGACGCAGGTGCTGCTCACTTAGTTGGTAAAGAGAAAATGATCGCGGCATTGGAACGTTTGAAGATGAGTCACGAATCTCAACTTGATGGCACAATGATGGCATTCGGTATCAATGGCAAGCAGTCATTGACTGAGCTACTGATGAGCCACCCTCCGCTAGATAAACGTATTGCAGCGTTACGTAGTCAGCAATACTAGTTGTAAAAAACTGACAGCGCACACGAAAGTAATCGTTAATTTCCTGAAAAGGCTTGGTTTTGACCAAGCCTTTTTTTTGATCGATTGATCGCTTGCGAGATTCATCACGTATCTACCTACAGAAACAAAGTTATACAAAATAATTTTTGTACAACTTTTAACGAATGAACTATCTTGTACATATAATAATTTTGTACAACTTGATGGGCATGTAGGAGTAAACACATGGACATACAGTCTGTTGGCAATATCTATCAAAAGCTGAATAAAGCGAACTTACATCTGCTTAAAGACGTATATCACCAAGATGTCGTCTTTGAAGATGCTGCTCATCGTTTAGAGGGGTGGCCTGCACTTTCAGATTACTTCACATCATTATATGCCAACGTCATAAGCTGTGACTTTGTTATCCACGAACATCAACAAGTCGGAGATACTGGCTTCCTAACGTGGACCATGGATCTTCAGCATCCCAAACTTCAAAAAGGTGCACCTATTCTCGTTAATGGTGTGTCGCATCTTAAATTCAGCGAAGGCCAAGTTATTTATCACCGAGATTACTTTGATCTCGGAGAAATGCTTTACGAAAACTTACCTTTACTTGGCTCAGTCGTAAAAACTATCAAGCAGAGGTTAGGACAATGAACAATACTATCTTAATCACTGGCGCTACCTCCGGAATAGGGAAGCAACTGGCTTTAGATTACGCGAACTCTGATTGGAGCGTTATTGCTTGTGGGCGAAACAAAGACGTTCTTGCTGAATTGGGGGCTGCTTCTTCTAATATCCATACATTGCAGTTTGACGTGACAAACCATGAACAAACTCAGCAGGCGCTGTCCAGTTTGCCTTTCACGCCGAGTACCTGGGTTTTTAATGCAGGGGATTGTGAGTATATGGACAACGGTGTGGTTGACGCGAAACTCATGGCGCGTGTGATGAATGTAAACGTCGTTGGTGTTGCCAACTGCGTAGAAGGTTGCCAACCACACTTAGATAAAGGGCATCGCATCGTTATCGTAGGTTCTATTGCTTCAGAAGTTGCGTTGCCAAGGGCTGAAGCCTACGGCGCTTCTAAGGCTGCTGTGAGCTACTTTGCTCGCACATTAGCTGTTGATTTGAAGAAGAAGGGCATTCAAGTGGTGACCGTGTTCCCAGGCTTTGTGGAAACCCCGTTAACTGACAAAAATGACTTCGAAATGCCGATGATTATTTCTACGCGGCAAGCCTCGAACTCTATCAGAAAACAGTTGGCTGCCAACAAGACTCACATCTATTTCCCCGCGAGGTTTACCAGTATTTTACGTTTTATCTCGTTACTTCCATACAGTTGGCAAGCTCGCCTAACTGCTAAACTCGTGTCATAAGAAGGAATAAAAATGAAAACAGCAGGAAGAAAGAAGATAGCGATTGTGGGGACCGGAATTTCTGGCCTTACGTGTGGTTACTATCTACATAAAGAGCACGATGTCACCGTATTTGAAGCTAACGATTACATTGGCGGGCACACCGCGACGGTGGATGTAAAACTCGATGGTAAAGAATATGCGATTGATACGGGCTTTATCGTTTACAACGATCGCACTTATCCTAATTTCATCAAAATGATGAACGAGATTGGTGTCGAAGGATTGCCAACCCAGATGAGCTTCAGCGTAAGAAACGACGGCAATGGCTTGGAATATAACGGTCATACCGTGTCGACATTATTTGCTCAAAAGCGCAATTGGGTAAATCCTAAGTTCTATCGTTTTATCTTCGAGATCCTTCGTTTCAACAAACTTGCCAAAAGCGTCGCTAGCAAACAATCGAGTCATTCTCAGACGCTAGGTGAGTTTCTTGATGAGCACAACTTCAGTACTTTCTTTTCAGATAACTACATTTTGCCGATGGGCGCTGCAATTTGGTCTTCGACTCTAGCAGACATGCGCGCATTTCCGCTGATGTTTTTCCTTCGCTTTTTCTTAAATCACGGATTGCTTGATGTCACTAACAGACCGCAATGGTATGTAATTAAAGGTGGCTCTCGTGAGTACATTCCACCTTTGACTCAAGGTTTTATCGATAAAATTCGACTCAATAGTCCGGTAGAAAAAGTGCTCCGTAGTGAGAATGGTGTGGGTTTAAAAGTTAACGGTGAAATGCACTGGTTTGATGATGTCATCTTTGCTTGTCACAGTGATCAAGCGATGAACATGTTAGGTGACATTAGCCCAGTCGAGCAAGAGGTGCTGGGTAATATGGCTTATCAAGCGAATGAAGTGGTGCTTCACACTGATACGAGTGTACTTCCAAAGCGTAAAGCGGCGTGGGCTTCGTGGAACTACCTACTGGAGGGCAGTGAAGACGAACAGCAACGTCTCCCTTCGCTTACTTACAACATGAATATTCTCCAACATGTTCAATCTGAGCACACATTCTGTGTCACGCTAAATAGCACTGAGCAGATCGAACCGAGCAAAGTATTACGGACGTTTACCTATCACCATCCAGTTTTCTCCACCGACTCTATCGCTGCACAGCAACGTAAAGAAGAGGTGCAAGGGCTGAACAATACTTGGTTCTGCGGCGCTTATTGGTACAACGGTTTCCATGAGGATGGCGTTCGCAGTGCGTTGGACGTAGTGAAAGGGCTTGAAGAGAAATATCGCGTTCAAACGGCTGTCAACTTAGAAAAAGGTGCTGCGTGATATGGATAGCCAAATGAACAGCCAGTTGTTTGTTGGCAACGTTCGACATCGCAGGTTCACGCCGATAAAACATGAATTGAACTACTCATTGTTTATGCCAGCTATTGACGTCGATGAGCTAAAAAAACTAGAGGAAAAAGTTTGGGGATTTGGCTCTCGTTGGTGGCATTGGGCACGCTTTAAACGCAGTGACTATGTTGGTGAGGGCTGTTTAAAGGTGGCCGTACACGACAAAATTGAAGAGTTAACAGGTGTTCGTTGTACCGGCAAAGTCATCGCTGTTTGTCATTTGCGCTATTTAGGACTTTATTTTAGTCCGGTGAATTTCTACTACGTTTATAACAAAGAAGGGGAATGGAAATACCTCTTAGCTGAAGTCAGCAATACACCTTGGAACGAGCGTCATTACTACGCAGTCGCTGCTGAGCAAAACGATGAAAACTTTGGATGGGAACAAGAGAAAGCCTTTCATGTTTCTCCGTTTAATCCAATTGACCAACAGTATCATTGGAAGATTAAACCACTGACGGACAAGTTAAGGATTCATCTTGAATGCCACACAAGCGAAAAGCACTTTGATGCGACGATGACAATGAAAGCTCAAGTGTTTTCGAGCAAAAGCCTATTGAAGTGTTTGATCGTTACGCCAATACAGACGGTAAAAGTAATGGTTGGTATTTATTGGCACGCATTAAAACTTTGGGTGAAAGGCGCGCCTTTTTATTCTCATCCTAAATATTCAACACACGACGAAATAGAAGCCGACACTAAAAAAACAGACAAAAAAAATAAAAAGCACAAGGAGAATTCTGCATGTTAAATACCAGTTCTATGACATTGCCGCGCAAATTGACGACAACACAAAAGGCGGCTCGCGGAGTTATTTTTCAATGTCTGCAAAAAATGGAAATCGGCTGCTTAACTGTTATTGAAAGCTTTAAGACGGAAACGAAAGAAAGAAGCGAGCGCTTTAATGCGCCCAACGGTGAATACAGCGGTCAGCCTGTTGTGGCGACGATTGAGGTAAAGCATCCTGGCTTTTACTCGCGAATCTTGCAAGGTGGCAGCATTGCAGCGGGTGAGGCTTATATGGATGGTTGGTGGGACAGCCCGGATCTAACCTCGTTAATGAAACTTATGGCTCTCAATATGCGCGCGCTAGATAAACTTGAAGAGAAAGGAAGTTGGCTGACTAAAATACTGTACAAGTTCAGTCATTGGACCAACCGCAATTCTCAAGAGAACTCTCGTAAAAACATTCATGCGCATTACGACTTGGGCAACAATTTGTACGAGTCATTTTTAGACGACAACATGCTGTACTCATCGGCCTTATATGCGCAACACAACGACACTTTGGAACAAGCGCAAATCAACAAAATGGATCGTTTGTGCCAGCAGCTTGATCTTCAACCATCCGATCGAGTGATTGAGATCGGTACAGGGTGGGGGGCTATGGCCATTTACATGGCAGAGCAATATGGTTGTCATGTAACGACAACGACGATTTCTGAAGAGCAGCATGCTTACGCTGAACAAAAAATTAGAGAGCGAAATTTGGGTGACAAGATCACTCTATTAAAACAAGACTATCGAGACCTTTCGGGTCACTACGATAAGCTAGTCTCGATAGAAATGATCGAAGCGGTTGGAAAACAATTTTTGCCTTCCTACATCAAGCAATGCCAATCATTACTCAAGCCGGGTGGTTTAATGGCAATTCAAGCCATCACTATCGCTGACCAGCGTTATGATTACTACAGTAACAACGTTGACTTTATCCAGAAATACATCTTTCCAGGTGGTTTTTTACCTTCGGTTACATCTTTAACTCAAGCTGCGACCAAAAACAGTGACTTGGTGGTGAGAGACTTATTTGATATTGGCTTGGACTATGCGAAAACCTTGAGCGAGTGGCACTCTAGATTTAATCAAGCTGAAGAGCACGTACGCTCTCTCGGTTATGACGACCGCTTTGTCCGCATGTGGCGCTACTACCTGAGTTATTGTGAAGGTGGCTTTTTAGCTCGAAGTATCAGTGCCGTTCACATGACATTCCAGCGACCTTAAACCGTTATGAAGTTGCTGATTGCCTCTACATGGTTCCAGCTCTGTTGGTTCTCTGCAGTGCTTGGGACCTATCAATGGCAGTGGCTAACACTGATCTTAACATTTCTTACTCTTGTCTATTGTTGGAGGACGGACGCTTCTGCCTTGAAGCACATCGCGAGTATCGTTTTGGCGGGTGTAGTGCTCGATACGCTCAATCAACAGTTTTCTGTTTTTGTCTTTCCAACACAATGGCTACCCATTTGGTTGTTGTGCCTTTGGGTTTTGTTCTCTTGGTATGCCTATCAGCTCAAGCCTGTTTTGTACCGTTTCCCAAAAATCTACGTATCAATTGTAGGTGGCGTTGGAGGAACCGTCAGTTACTACGCCGGTTACAAGCTCCAAGTCGTTGAATATGGATTTAATACCAGCGTTACGTTGGTCATTCTATTTGCTGAATGGTTTGCCATGACGCTTTTGATACTCAAGGTATACGGATATGAAAAGCTTGAAGAGAGATTTAACCCAGAGGCTGATTAAGGTAGTTTCTTCTCTAGTAGTTATGGGCTCCTTTGCTCTACAAGCTCAGTCAGTTGGAAACAGTGAAAACGCAGATAAGATGTCGAGTTGGAAGGGGTGGAAAACCGTCGGTGAGGCACAACTCACATGGTTCATCTTCGATATATATCAGTCTCGACTAAGAGCACCTGATGGAAAGTTTATTGTAAATGGCGATGTATCACCGCACCCTCTGGTATTGGAAATTAACTATCAAAGAGACATCAGCAAGCAGCAGTTGCTTGATGTAACTGATGAGCAATGGGCAAAACTTGGTTTTACTGAATCATATCGAAAAAGTTGGATCAGTGAACTAAACCGTATGTTCCCTGATATAAAAAAAGGGGATGAGCTTACTTACTTAACCGATGGTAAAACTGGTCAGCTTCTATACCGACAAGCTGGCATTGCACAAATCAAGACAGTCGGCTTCGTTCAAGATGAGCGAATGAACGATGCGTTTTTGTCTATATGGTTGTCACCTAATACAGAGTTCCCAAAACTTCGAAAACAATTAATAGGGCAGGTTAGATAGTGCTTAAACGAATTTTAAAATCAGTCGCCTTGGCCGCTGCGGCCTTACTTTCAGCATGCTCAGCAGATATCGATAATTATCAATCATCTACACCGACTTTTGATTTATTCGGCTATTTTGAAGGCGAAACTAAGGCGTGGGGGATGGTCCAAGATTACACTGAACAACAAACTCGTCGTTTTGAAGTCGACATCGTGGGTACTGTGGAAGGTAACACGTTGACGCTGGTGGAAGACTTTGTGTTTGATGATGGAGAGGTTGACCAGCGAATTTGGGTTATTACCAAATTAGAAGATGGACGCTATGAAGGTAAAGCAGAGGATATTATTGGTGTAGCAACAGGGGCTGAGCAAGGCAATGCGTTGCAGTGGCGGTATGACTTTGAGTTGCAAATGGATGACTCAACAGTAACGGTCGCTTTTGATGATTGGCTTTATCGTCAGGACGAGAAGCATGTTTTCAACCTCACCAAAATTAAAAAGTTTGGTATAGAGGTCGGGACAATAACCTTATTCTTCCAAAAACAGCCATAATAGTTGAGGGATTTATCCTCTTGCATTACTACCAAATAACCGAAATTATTTCTTCCTAACTAAAAAGGTTGACACTTTCACGTCAACCTTTTCAATTGCAGATCATCAAGGTGTGATTACAGCTTATCTGTCAGCTCAACCGCTTGACCAATGTAGTTCGCTGGCGTCATCTCTTTCAGACGTGCTTTCTCGTGCTCAGGGAGCTCAAGACCGTCGATGAAGTTGCGCATTGCTTCGCCGTCTACACGCTTACCACGAGTTAGCTCTTTTAGCTTCTCATATGGCTTCTCGATGCCGTAACGACGCATAACTGTTTGTACTGGCTCTGCTAGTACTTCCCAGTTTTTATCTAGTTCAGCAAGAAGCGCTTCACGGTTTACTTCTAGCTTGCTGATGCCTTTAAGCGTAGAAGTGTAAGCGATAATAGCGTAGCCAACACCAACACCAAGGTTACGTAGAACCGTTGAGTCAGTTAGGTCACGTTGCCAACGAGAGATAGGCAGCTTTTGTGCTAGGTGGCCGAATACTGCGTTCGCAAGACCTAGGTTACCTTCAGAGTTTTCAAAGTCGATTGGGTTAACTTTGTGCGGCATTGTTGAAGAACCGATCTCACCAGCAATGGTTTTTTGCTTAAAGTGGCCTAATGCAATGTAACCCCAAACGTCACGATCGAAGTCAATCAGGATAGTGTTGAAACGAGCGATAGCGTCGAACAGCTCAGCGATGTAATCATGCGGCTCGATTTGTGTTGTGTAAGGGTTCCAAGTTACGCCTAGAGACTCTGTAATGAATTCTTCAGAGAACTTGTGCCAATCTAGCTCTGGGTAAGCAGAAAGGTGTGCGTTGTAGTTACCTACTGCACCGTTGATTTTCGCTAGGATCTCAACGTTTTCGATTTGCTTGAATTGACGCTCCATACGGTACGCCACGTTTGCCATTTCTTTACCCATTGTAGATGGAGAAGCAGGCTGGCCGTGTGTACGAGATAGAAGAGGAATGTCGCGGTATTCAACTGCGAGTGCTTTGATAGCGTCAATTAGGTTACGGATTTCTGGAAGAATCACTTGCTCACGTGCTTCTTTTAGCATTAACGCATGAGAGGTGTTATTGATGTCTTCAGAAGTACATGCAAAGTGGAAGAACTCATTAACAGCGTGCAGTTCAGGAACGTCTGCTACTTTCTCTTTTAAGAAGTACTCAACCGCTTTAACGTCGTGGTTAGTTGTACGCTCGATTTCTTTAATACGGCGTGCATCTCCTTCAGAGAAGTTAGCAGCAAGGTCGTCTAGGAATTGGTTAGCTTCTGCGCTGAATGCTGGCACTTCTGCAATTTCAGCAGTAGCCGCTAGCTTCTGTAGCCAACGAATTTCTACGATAGTACGGTATTTTAGTAGACCGTACTCGCTGAAAATTTCGCGTAACGCAATCGTCTTACTTCCGTAACGGCCGTCTACTGGTGAAACAGCAGTCAATGCTGACAGTTCCATGATGTTCTCCTGAATTGGGTTTCTAAATTTCGTGAGCGTTATACCAATAACTGTGGCAATTGTCACGAATATTGCGCAAACGTTTGCGCGGGATTTGTTTTATTCGAAAAAAAGTAGCTCGCGATAAACGCGAGCTAGCAGAGTATTCTACATTCTGGCTAACAGGATTTGAGCCTGTTCGACCATTTTCTTTCGGCCAAAAATTAGATGACGACGTTTACCGCCTACTTGGCGCCACAGAACAGCACTACGAATGCCAGATAGCAGTAGAGCACGGACTTTGTGTTGGCTGGCCGTTTGTTGCAGTACAGAAGGCGTGCCTGTTACTTGAATGCGTGGTCCAATAGGGCTAACAACATCCAAGTAGATGCTCGCTAAATTGCTGATCATTTGATCATCGAGCAGTTCAAAATGCTCTGACTGACGTTTTGCCATTTGGATACGGTCACCAAGCTGGGACATGGCATCGTTGCGAGCGCTTAACTTACGTTCTAGTGCCATTAAGCTAATGATGTAACGAGTGATCTCACTGCCTGATGGGGTGCTATCAATCCCTTTAACCAGACACTCCAGACCGAGCTTTAGATCGGCTTCGCGACCGAATACGCCAACGGTGTTAGCAGGGTTTGTGTTCAAAATAGCGTTGATTGATGTTTCAAAAGCATCTTGATCACAATGCCCGTTTCTCGCAACTTGTTGAACCAAAGCGACAGCTTGGCAAATACCAGCGAAAGCGATAGTACGGTCATAAAGTGTATTCGCCACGTAACGACTCCTAAGCTTGAGAATATTTAATGCGTTGCTCGATGATGCCGCCACCTAGACATACGTCATCTTTATAAAACACTGCTGATTGACCAGGCGTCACTGCAATTTGTGGTTCATCAAAGATCACTTTAATGTTTTCATCATCGATCGGGATGATTGTACAAGGAATATCTTCCTGACGGTAACGAGTTTTCACTGTGCACTTCATAACATCGCGAATTGGCTCACGATCTACCCAGTGAAGTTGTGACGCAAGTAGACCTTCTGATTTTAGCATCGGGTGGTCTTTACCTTGGACTGCGATTAGCACGTTACGCTCTAGGTCTTTTTCACCAACAAACCACGGCTCTTCATTACCACCGCCGCCTTTACGGCCACCGATGTGTAGACCTTTACGCTGACCTAGTGTGTGGTACATCAAACCTTGGTGTTGACCGATCACTTCGCCTTCTGGCGTTTCGATATTACCAGGCTGAGCAGGAAGGTAACGACCTAGGAAGTCGGTAAATTTACGCTCACCGATGAAACAAATACCTGTCGAGTCTTTCTTCTTCGCTGTTACTAAACCTTGCTCTTCCGCAATACGGCGTACTTCAGGTTTCTCTAAATCACCAACAGGGAAGAGGCTACGGCCAATTTGTTCGTGGCTTAGTGTATATAGAAAGTAGCTCTGGTCTTTGTTGCCATCTAGGCCACGCAACATCGCTGGTTTCTCACCGTTATCCGGGAAAGAGCGACGTACGTAGTGACCCATTGCAATGTAGTCAGCATCAAGCACTTCATCAGCGAATTCTAGGAATGCTTTGAACTTGATTTCTTTGTTACAAAGAATGTCAGGGTTCGGTGTACGACCCGCTTTGTATTCAGCAAGGAAGTACTCAAATACGTTATCCCAGTATTCGGCAGCAAAGTTGATGGTGTGTAGATGAATGCCTAGCTTGTCACATACTGCCTGAGCATCAGCAAGATCTTCTGCTGCTGTACAATATTCTTCGTTGTCATCTTCTTCCCAGTTCTTCATGAACAGGCCTTCTACTTGGTAGCCTTGTTGCTTGAGAAGATACGCAGAAACAGATGAATCAACGCCGCCGGACATACCGACGATGACTTTCTTTTGGCTGTTATCAGACATTACTAAACACCACTTAAATAAACGGGATGCAGATTCTATCAGAATCCACAGACCGGTGACAGATCCGAGATCGAAATCACAATTCGTTTCGCTGCATTTTTCTTCAACAGAAATTCGAACGGGCAATTTCGCAAGTATAGAAGAGGTATATATGGCATAGTTGGCAAAAATCCAAGAGGAAAGTCCAAATGACCGAAGAAAACCAGTTTATGCAAGAAGCCGAGTTGATTGAAATTGTTGAAAACCAACTTGAGGACGGCAATCCATTAAAAGTTAAAGAGACGCTAATGCGCTTAATGATGACAGGGACACCTAGAGAAGAAGCGGTTGCAATGATGGCATGTGCCATGTCGATTGAAATTTTCGATGTGATGAAAAATGAAGGTGAGTTCAACCTAAAGCGTTACTGCGAGCACCTTGAGCAACTGCCAGATCTAAGTTTTATGGAAGGTGAATAAGGAGTCTAGAAGAAAAAAGTGGCTAGCAAACGTTTGCTATAATTGCTTTTATTGCCGCTTTATTATTAGCGGTATAGAATCCGTTCTCCTTTTCATCCCCTTACTCAGACTGACAATATGAAATTTCCTGGACAACGCAAATCGAAGCACTATTTTCCTGTTCATGCTCGTGACCCGCTGGTGAGCCAAGCACAAGAAAGCAAGAAGATGACGCGCACTCACATCATTGGTATTGACCAAACTTTGGTTGATATTGAAGCTAAAGTTACAACGGATGTGATTGAAAAGTACGGTCTGAGTAAAGGTCACTCTTTGGTTATTGATGACGAAAGAGCAGAAGAGTTGTACCAGCAACTTAAAGAAGAGAACTTAATTACCAATGAGTATGCGGGTGGCACAATTGGTAACACGCTACACAATTACTCTGTGCTAGCAGATGATCGCTCTACGCTGCTTGGAGTGATGAGCCAGGATATCAAAATTGGCAGCTATGGCTACCGTTACCTTTGTAATACATCAAGCCGCATGGACTTGAACTACCTACAAGGTGTTGATGGCGCTATCGGTCGTTGTTTCGCTCTTATTACAGAAGATGGTGAACGTACTTTTGCGATCAGTGAAGGGCAAATGAACCAACTGCATCCTGATAGCATTCCAGAAAAAATCTTTAAAAATGCATCGGCGCTTGTACTAACGTCATATTTAGTACGTTGTAAAGAAGGCGACCCAATGCCTGAAGCAACAATGAAAGCGATTGAGTACGCGAAAAAGAATGATGTGCCCGTTGTTCTGACTCTTGGGACGAAGTTCGTTATTCAAGATGACCCGAAATATTGGCAAGAATTCATTCGAGATAACGTTTCAGTCGTTGCGATGAATGAAGATGAAGCAGAAGCTCTGACGGGTGAGTCAGACCCACTTGCTGCATCTGATAAAACACTGGAGTGGGCAGATCTAGTATTGTGCACCTCGGGGCCTGTAGGCCTATTTATGGCGGGTTATACGGAAGACAGCGCGAAGCGCGAAACTTCTTTGCCATTACTTCCGGGGTCAATCGCTGAATTTAATCGCTATGAATTTAGTCGTCCGGCGAAAAAAGATACATGTGAAACACCAATAAAAGTGTACTCACATATCTCGCCATATATGGGTGGTCCAGAAAAAATCAAGAATACCAATGGTGCAGGTGATGCTGCGTTATCTGCTGTTCTTCATGATATGGCGGCAAACAAATACCATAAAGAAAATGTGCCTAATTCAAGCAAGCACAGTAACGAATATTTAACTTACTCTTCTTTTTCTCAAGTATGTAAATACGCAAACCGTGCGAGCTACGAAGTTCTCGTGCAACATTCTCCACGTTTGTCACGTGGGCTTCCTGAGCGAGAAGATAGCCTAGAAGAAGCATACTGGGAACGTTAATACACAGTAGTTTAATTAACTATTCTATAACTAAAGTAAAAGGCGCATTTTTTAATGCGCCTTTTTTTATTTGTAATGAACCAAATAAAAAAGGCTCCCATTGGGAGCCTTTTAAAAAATAGCGCGGATTTAGATCAGGAAATCATCCAGAGATTTACCTGCATCAAGTTGCTCTTGAATTGCAGAAGGTGTACGACCTTGGCCTGTCCAAGTCTTCTCATTACCGTTTGAGTCTGTGTATTTGTATTTAGCTGGACGAGGTGCACGCTTCGCTTTGCCTTTCGTCTTAGTTTCGCCAGATAGCGCAGTAATAAGCGCTTCTACGTCAATACCGTCTTGAGCAATTTTCTCTGCGATCTCTGCTAGCTTAGCTTCTTGCTCAGCTTGTGCTGCACGTTCTGCTTCTTCTGCTTCACGACGCTCTTCTACGACAGTAGTTAGTTTATCTAGAGCTTCTTCCAATTGTTCTAGAGTCAGCTCACGAGAAAATGCACGAAGGCTACGGATATTTAGAAGGGTTTTAGTCAGCTCTGACATAACGATTCCTATTAAAAGGTTAATGTGTTGGGCACTTTTTATCGTTACGATTAAATAATGCCAATCTATAAATAAACAAAGAGTCCTTATATTTAACTTTATCTTTTCCTTATGTGCAAATACTAAATCAAGATTTTGTTTAAATTTAGCTATTTTTTTAAAGCAATAAATATTATTACACTCGAAATAAATCTTATTAGATGAGAATTGAAATCAACACTCGTTATTGTATAGAGATAGAGCCAGCTTGGTTTTTATAAAAAAAGTTGAGTTATTACTTAAAAATATGAAGCGTCCATCTTTGATGGAGTGTCATATATCCTTAATTTATTGATACAAGATAAACCATGATATTTTTAAGGTAGTAATAATGTTTCATAAATAACAAAATTGATGTGATTTCAGTTGCACAAAACTAACTTGAAGTAGACAAGGTTTATAAATTATCTCAGTCATTATTTATTTGTTTAATTTAGTTTGATGTGTTGCATTGACTCTCATCATAAGTACAATGGCTGCTACCTGATGCAATATTGCAGACAATTTGTTGTTAATTTGTACAGTTAGTGGTTAATTGTTTGTTGTTGCCGTAGAGGCGCGGTCTCGAAGAGTAGCTATTATTGGGGTGATGCCAATGAATAATAGTGGAAGGCGAAGATTGCCGAAGTAAGTAACTCATCAAAGTTACTTGCTGGGGTTGTATCTGAAAGGAACAACACTGCCATAGTATATATTCACATTAAACTATGGAGCGCTACTGTAGGGTTGGGTGGAGTGTTCGCTTCCCTGTCGCTAAGTTCAACATGAGCACGTATCGTATGCTACGTGACTTGTCTGCAGTAGATCTCTAGCCAAACTTTGGTTTTTGAAGATCATGAATTTAATAGATTTTTCTAGTTCTCCTGTTTCATTATTGCCACCTATTGTCGCTTTGACTTTGGCGATTCTGACTCGACGTGTATTAGTTTCCTTAGGTGTAGGTATCGTGCTGGGTGCGGTTCTACTTAATAGCTGGTCTATCGGTGATACCGTTAGTTACGTGAGTTCTCAAGTTTCTTCTGTCTTTATTGAAGATGGCGGAATTAACACTTGGAACATGAGCATTGTTGGTTTCCTAATCTTATTAGGTATGACAACTGCGTTATTAACGCTATCTGGTGGTACTCGTGCATTTGCCGAATGGGCACAATCTCGAGTAAAGAGTAAACGCGGCTCCAAACTTCTTGCTGCCTTTTTAGGCGTATTCATTTTTGTCGACGATTACTTTAACAGTCTTGCTGTTGGTGCCATTTCTCGTCCAGTAACCGATCGTTTTTATGTGTCTCGCGCGAAGCTTGCGTACATTCTAGACTCAACTGCTGCACCAATGTGTGTGATCATGCCTGCTTCTAGCTGGGGTGCTTACATTATTACGATTATCGGCGGTATTTTAGTCTCACATGGGATCACTGAGTATTCGGCTCTTGGCGCGTACGTTCGTCTTATTCCAATGAACTTCTACGCAGTTTTTGCACTGCTTATGGTGTTTGCTGTGGCGTGGTTTGGCCTCGATATCGGTAAGATGCGTGAGCATGAAATCTCTGCATCTCAAGGCCGCGGCTTTGATAAAGACAAAGAAAACGACTCGCAAGAAGCGCATGATCTAAACGAAGAGCTAGATATCCGTGAAAGCGAAAAGGGTAAAGTGTCAGACTTGGTACTTCCTATCGTGACGCTGATTATTGCGACTATCGCTTCTATGCTTTACACGGGTGGCCAAGCATTGGTTGCTGACGGCAAAGAGTTTGCGCTTCTAGGTGCGTTTGAAAATACAGATGTAGGTACATCACTAATCTACGGTAGCTTGCTTGGCTTAGCAGTTGCACTGTTTACTGTTGTGAAGCAAGGTCTTCCAATGGGTGAAATTGCACGCACACTTTGGATTGGTGCTAAGTCTATGTTTGGCGCGATTCTAATCCTAGTATTTGCTTGGACTATCGGTTCGGTTATCGGTGACATGAAGACGGGTTCTTACCTTTCTACAATGGCGCAGGGCAATATCAATCCACATTGGCTACCGGTTATCCTATTCTTGTTGTCTGGTCTAATGGCATTTTCAACCGGTACTTCTTGGGGGACGTTCGGCATTATGCTTCCAATCGCGGGTGATATGGCTGGTGCAACCGATCTTGCGCTAATGCTCCCAATGCTAAGTGCAGTTTTAGCCGGTGCCGTTTTTGGTGACCATTGTTCACCTATCTCCGATACCACTATTCTGTCGTCGACTGGTGCACGTTGTAATCATATTGATCACGTATCGACCCAGTTGCCTTATGCATTGTCCGTGGCGCTAGTTTCCTGTGTTGGCTTCATTACTTTGGGGATGACTGCGTCAATTGCATTCTCATTCATCGCTGCATCAATCACATTTATTATTGTATGTGGAGCACTTTCTTGGTTGTCGAAGTCTAAAATGGCATCGTGTCAAAATGTCTAGTACAGCTCAGTGTTTTTAATAAAGAGGAAGCTCCGCTAAATTTAGCGGAGCTTTTTTTTAACGCGATTTAGGTGAGGGGGGCAATCGCGTTTTTGGGGATAATCGTTTCGTGTTAAAAGCGAGCTATTTGTGTTCTGAGCACTCCTTTCTGTGCTGTGATAGAAAATCTATCAACCGACTTCTTCTTAGCTCTAAGCAAAGACTATGCCTAGTTTAAGTTGTTGATTTTAAAGGCGGCAATATCAAGAGGTTTATGATGAGGGGCTAAGTAAATGATATATGATGAGTTGTCTGTTACACAGTGTCACGTTACACCTGTACAGCAACTAAACATTTAAGTTGTATTTCTTTATTAGACGATAAAGCGTTGTTCTTGAAATACCAAGATGACGTGCAGCCGCACTCATATTGTGCTTATTTTCTTCGATAGCTTGCAGTAGGTAGTCAAGATCAATTTGGTCCACTGAAGGAAGTAATTGTCTTTCATTATTATCAAGGCCCAAGTCAGCGACGAGAAGCGTGTGATCTTCACACATGACAATCGCTCGTTGGATTACATTTCGCAGTTCTCTTACGTTACCTGGCCAACGATGCTTGAGGAGCTTGGCTTTCACTTTATCCGACATTTTTTGTACCTGACCATGAGACAAATCGGTCAAGAAGTGTTCTGATAACATAAGGATATCTTTCCCACGCTTTCTCAGTGGAGGAATAGTTAATGGCAAGATATTAAGCCGATAGAATAAATCTTCACGGAATCCGCCTTGTACAACCTCATTTTTCAAATCCACGTGGCTCGCAGCAATGACTCTACAGTCCACGTCAATGAATTTATCAGCGCCGACTTTATGGATTTGCTTACTTTCTAAAAAGTGCAGAAGGTGGATTTGTAGATCCGGCGGCATATCACCAATCTCATCTAGGAATAGGGTACCTTTATGCGCTTTTTGAATAAAACCGATACGATCTGAAATCGCTCCTGTAAATGCTCCTTTTTCGTGACCGAAAAGTTCGGACGCAATAAGACCACTTGGAATTGCGCCGCAGTTAACTTCAACAAAAGGTGCCGAGTGTCTGTTCGACAACTGATGAATAAGACGAGCACAGAGACCTTTGCCCACCCCTGTTTCACCCTGAATGAGTACTTCAGCATCACATTGAGCGTACTTTTGGATTGCCGTGCGAAGTTCTTGGATACATGCACTATTGCCGATTAATGGGTATAGTGTTGTATCGCTGAAATCCACAGCTTGTTTGTTACTACCGTTACGCAGTTTCATGGTTAATCACTATTTTTTGCCCCACTCAAATAATAGTTTTGAATGAGTCGTCTCAAACGTGAGTGGATGTCTCTTTATTGAGAATGATGTCAATTACTAAGGGCGGTGAGATCTAAATAGTTGTTTTGATGAAAATTCATACTATTCTTCTTTTTCTTTAAGAATAGGGTTGAATAGAAACCTAATTTCTACCCATATACTCAACTGAAATTAAATTTAAATCCTTTAAAATCAAGTAATTATAAAAAATAGTTAGAAAATGCTAAATTCAGTATTGAAAAATATAGAATCCTTGGTTAGTGTGGTTACTAACGAAGCAACTCAATAGAGCCTTAAATAAGTATGCGTAATTTTGTAATGAACATTCATCACCATCATCACCCAATCTAGTCTTTCGGGCGATGCACGCATACCCGGGAGGCAGGAAACTCCCGGAGGTGAAATCAAAGTAAAAGCAGATTTTAAACCCTCGGGAGACTCCAATCTCTCGAGGGTTTTTTAGTTTTATTAATTCAAAAATTACTTAGATATCAAAATCTTGCACAGGGAAAAAGCAATGCAAACACAACGCTTAAGAATCGCAATTCAGAAAAAAGGTCGCCTTAGCAAAGAGAGCCAAGCTCTGCTAAAACAGTGCGGCGTAAAATTTAATGTAATGGGTGAGCGTTTAGTGGTTCACTCGGAGAACATGCCAATTGATTTGCTTTTGGTTCGTGACGATGACATCCCTGGCTTGATCATGGATGGCGTGGTTGACCTTGGTTTCATCGGAGAAAACGAACTAGAAGAAGTTCGTCTTGATCGCAAAGCTTTGGGTGAGCCATGTGAGTTTGTTCAACTTCGTCGACTGGATTTTGGCGGTTGTCGCTTGTCTATCGCTATCGACAAGGATGAAGAGTACAACGGTCCACAAGACTTAGCTGGTAAGCGTATTGCCACAACTTACCCTCAACTCCTAAAAGCTTACATGGATGAAGCAGGCGTTCCATTCTCCACATGTATGCTAACTGGCTCTGTAGAAGTTGCACCTCGCGCAGGTCTAGCTGACGCTATTGCTGATTTGGTATCGACTGGCGCAACGTTAGAAGCGAATGGCTTAAAAGAAGCGGAAGTGATCTTTAAATCTAAAGCGACGCTGATTCAACGTATCGGTGAGTTTGATGCAGACAAAACAGCACTGATTGAAAAACTACTGACTCGCATGCAAGGCGTACAACAAGCGAAAGAGTCTAAGTACATCATGCTTCACGCGCCAGCTGAAAAGCTCGATCAAATCAAAGCACTACTTCCTGGTGCTGAGGATCCTACGGTTCTTCCTCTTTCTGCAGATAAGCAGAAAATGGCTGTTCACTTAGTGAGTTCTGAAAACCTGTTCTGGGAAACCATGGAACAGCTAAAAGAGTTAGGTGCTAGCTCAATCCTAGTGCTACCAATTGAAAAAATGATGGAGTAAACATCATGAGAACAGTCGTTTGGCAATCTTTAAGTGAAGAGCAGCAAGATTCGATCTTAGAACGTCCTGCTATTGCAGAAGGTGCAAATATCACTGCAGCAGTGTCTGAGGTTATCGCTAAAGTTAGAAATGAAGGCGACTCTGCTCTCAACGAGCTGACAGAAAAGTTTGATCGCGTTAAACCTGAGTCCATTCGTGTTTCTTCTCAGGAAATTAAAGCCGCTTCAGAGCGCTTGTCTGAATCAATGAAAAACGCATTAGAGCAAGCTTATGCCAATATTTCTAAATTCCACAAAGCGCAAAAGCCACAGCCAATTAAAGTCGAAACTCAACCGGGTGTGCTTTGTGAACAGGTAACACGTCCAATTCAAAAAGTGGGTTTGTACATTCCTGGTGGTAGCGCGCCATTGCCATCGACGGTTTTGATGCTGGGCGTGCCTGCGAAAATTGCTGGCTGTCGTAAAGTTGTGCTTTGCTCTCCGCCTCCAATCGCTGACGAGATCCTTTATGTAGCAAAATTGTGTGGCATTGATGAAGTGTACAACGTCGGTGGTGGTCAAGCTGTTGCTGCAATGGCATATGGTACAGAGACCGTATCAAAAGTTGATAAGATTTTTGGCCCGGGTAACGCTTACGTGACGGAAGCAAAGCGTCAGGTGAGCAATGATTTCCGTGGCGCAGCGATTGATATGCCAGCGGGTCCTTCGGAAGTTCTTGTGATTGCGGATGAAACAGCGGACCCAGATTTTATTGCGGCGGACCTTCTAAGTCAGGCAGAGCATGGACCTGACTCTCAAGTTGTACTTGTGACGCCATCAGCCATTATTGCAGATCAGGTGACAGATGCCGTTCGTCGTCAATTGAAAGAGTTGTCTCGTTCAGAGATTGCAGAAAAAGCGCTCGCATCGAGTTTAATCATTATTGCTGAATCGATCACCCAAGCTATCTCTATTTCTAATTATTATGGCCCTGAGCACTTAATTGTTCAGACTAAGAACCCACGCGAGCTTCTGCCTCTATTAGACAACGCAGGTTCGATCTTCCTTGGTGATTGGTCGCCTGAATCTGCAGGTGATTACGCATCGGGCACTAACCACGTTCTTCCTACTTACGGTTACACACGGACATATTCAAGCTTAGGTTTGGCTGATTTTTCTAAACGAATGACGGTTCAAGAGCTTTCAGCTGACGGTCTTAAAAATCTTGCGCCAACGGTTGTCACCATGGCTGAAGCAGAAGGTTTGGACGCTCACAAACGTGCTGTTACTATCCGCGTAGAAAAATTAGCAAGTAAGTAAGAATAAGAGAGTAATGAGATGGAAAAGCTAGCGCGTAAACAAGTCCAACAGCTTACCCCTTATATGTCGGCTCGCCGAATCGGTGGTACGGGTGACGTATGGCTAAATGCCAACGAATCACCATTTAACAATGAATACAAAACAGACTTTGCTCGTCTTAATCGTTACAGCGAATGCCAACCGAAAGAACTGATTTCCGCTTACGCAGCGTATGCGGGTGTTAAACCAGAACAAACACTGACTTCTCGTGGCGCAGACGAAGGTATTGAGTTGTTAATTCGTGCATTCTGTGAGCCGGGTGAAGATGCGATTCTTTACTGCCCACCAACTTACGGTATGTACGCCATCAGCGCTGAAACCATTGGTGTTGAGCGCAAAACCGTGCCGCTAACCTCAGATTGGCAACTCGATCTTGCAGGCATCGAAGCTAATCTGGATAACGTGAAACTGGTTTTTGTATGTTCGCCAAACAACCCAACAGGTAACTTGGTTAAGCGTGAGGACATTGTGTCTCTGCTTGAGATGACAAAAGACCGAGCAATCGTGGTGATGGATGAAGCATACATCGATTTTTGTCCAGAAGCGTCAACGGTAGATTTACTGGCGCAATACCCGAATCTTGCGATTCTGCGTACTCTGTCGAAAGCTTTTGCGCTTGCAGGTCTGCGTTGTGGATTTACGCTTGCGAACGAAGAGCTGATTAATGTACTTCTTAAAGTTATCGCACCTTACCCAGTCCCAGTTCCAGTGGCAGAAATTGCGACTCAGGCACTTTCGGAAGCTGGTTTAGCGCGAGCGAAGTTTCAAGTTCTCGATTTGAATGCAAACCGTGCTTACTTGCAAGTTGGCCTTTCAATGATTCCGGGCTTGGAAGTGTTTGAAGGGTGGGGAAACTACCTATTGGTGAAATTCCCAGATGGCGATGACCTTTTCAAAGCGGCTTGGGATACGGGCATTATTTTGCGTAACTCGCCAATTGAAAACTGTGTGCGTATCAGTGTTGGTAACCGCGACGAGTGTGAAAAGACACTGGGTTTCATTAGAAACTACTATTCATAAATAGAATTCTCAACGTTCTCGGTTTATGCCGAGAACGAAACAAGATTAGTAATAAGGAAGTTCGAGTGAGCAAGCAACAAAAAATCCTATTTATCGACCGAGATGGCACCTTAATTGTTGAGCCGCCGATTGATTTTCAAGTAGACCGTTTAGATAAGCTAAAACTAGAGCCATTTGTTATCCCAAGCCTGTTGTCGTTGCAGGATGCAGGATACCGTCTAGTGATGGTCACTAACCAAGATGGTTTGGGTACTGACAGCTACCCACAAGCTGATTTTGATGCACCGCACAACATGATGATGGAGATCTTCGAGTCTCAAGGTGTGAAGTTCGATGACGTGTTGATTTGTCCTCACTTTGAAGAAGATAACTGCTCTTGCCGTAAGCCTAAGCTAGGCATGGTGAAAGAGTACCTTCAAGGTGGCAAAGTTGATTTTAAAAACTCTGTTGTGATTGGCGATCGTCAAACCGATCTTCAACTTGCAGAAAACATGGCGATTCGCGGTATTCAATACAACCCAGAAACCATGGGTTGGAAACAGATCCTGAAAGATCTGACGGTGAAAGCTCGTATTGCTGAAGTGATTCGTACTACTAAAGAAACCGATATCAAAGTTGCGGTTAATCTGGATGAGCAAGGTGGCAATGATATCTCAACAGGTCTTGGTTTCTTTGACCACATGCTGGATCAAATTGCCACTCACGGTGGATTCCAAATGGTGTGCAAAGTAGAAGGTGATCTACACATTGATGATCACCACACGGTCGAAGATACCGCTCTTGCTTTGGGTCAAGCATTGAAAGAAGCACTGGGTGACAAGCGTGGTATTGGTCGCTTTGGTTTTAGCCTGCCTATGGATGAGTGCTTGGCACAATGTGCACTAGATCTATCTGGTCGTCCTTACCTTAAGTTCGACGCGCAGTTTAGTCGCGAGCAAGTGGGGGACCTTTCAACAGAGATGGTGGTTCACTTCTTCCGTTCTTTAACTGACACACTAGCGTGTACACTGCACCTGTCTTCTGCGGGCAACAATGATCACCACATCATTGAGAGCCTATTTAAAGCGTTTGGTCGTACTCTGCGCCAAGCAATCAAAGTAGAAGGCACTGAGCTACCGAGTAGTAAAGGCGTACTTTAAGGCTAACCTTAGCAAGGAGAAAAACAGTGACAGAACAGAAAGTTGTCATTATCGATACTGGCTGTGCCAACGTCTCTTCGGTGAAGTTTGCTATTGAACGCCTAGGTTATGACGTAACGATTTCAAAAGATCCACAAGTTGTATTGGCGGCTGACAAGCTATTTCTACCGGGCGTGGGAACCGCTAGTGAAGCGATGAAGAACCTAGAAGAACGTGACCTTATCAGCTTAGTAAAACAGGTAGAAAAGCCACTGCTAGGTATCTGTTTAGGCATGCAACTGCTGGGCAAAGTGTCTCAAGAAAAAGGGCAGAAAGCCGACGAGTTAGTTGAGTGTCTTGGACTTTGCGATGGCGAAGTGAAGCTGCTTCAAACCGGCGATTTGCCACTGCCTCACATGGGGTGGAATACCGTTTCTGCAAAAGCAGGCAATCCGTTATTCAAAGGTATTGAAGAGGGTGAGTACTTCTATTTTGTGCACAGCTTTGCGATGCCAGTTGGAGACTACACCATTGCCGAATGTGATTACGGAAATCCATTCACTGCTGCGGTTCAAAGCGGTAACTATTATGGTGTGCAATTCCACCCAGAGCGTTCTTCAAAAGCGGGCGCGAAGCTTATTCAAAACTTCTTAGAATTATAAAAGGGATTTAGTGTGATTATTCCAGCTCTTGATTTAATTGAAGGACAGGTGGTTCGCCTTTATCAAGGTGATTACGGCCAAGTAACCGAGTACAAAGTCGATCCAGCAGAGCAGTTTAATTTGTACCACCAAGCAGGTGCTAACTGGCTACACTTAGTGGATTTGACAGGTGCGAAAGACACAACAGCGCGCCAACTTGATTTGATTGCAAAACTACTCGCAAGCACGCCAGCGAACATCCAAATCGGTGGTGGAGTGCGTACAGAGCAAGACGTGATTGATCTGTTAGAAGCCGGTGCTCAACGTGTTGTGGTTGGTTCTACAGCAGTAAAACAACCAGAGCTTGTGAAAGGTTGGATGGAAAAATACGGCGCTGAGAAAATCGTTCTCGCGTTAGACATCAACATCGATCAAGACGGCACACGTAAAGTGGCGATCTCTGGTTGGCAAGAAGATTCAGGCGTGACTATCGAAGCTCTGATCAACGATTACCTAACGGTAGGTCTACAGCATGTGCTTTGCACGGACATTTCTCGTGACGGTACGCTAGAAGGCTCAAACGTAGAGCTTTACATCGACTTATGTAAACAATACCCACAAGTGCAGTTCCAATCTTCAGGTGGCATCGGTTCATTAGCGGATATCGAAGCACTAAAAGGCAGCGGTGTTGCTGGCGTGATTGTTGGTCGTGCATTGTTAGATGGTAAGTTCACAGCAGAGGAGGCATTTGCATGCTGGCAAAGCGAATAATTCCATGTCTTGATGTCCGTGATGGACAAGTGGTAAAGGGCGTTCAGTTCCGTAATCACGAGATCATTGGCGACATCGTTCCTCTGGCACAGCGTTATGCGGAAGAGGGCGCAGACGAGCTTGTGTTCTACGATATTACTGCTTCAAGTGATGGTCGTGTCGTCGATAAAAGTTGGGTCGCTCGCGTTGCTGAAGTGATTGATATTCCTTTCTGTGTGGCTGGTGGTATTAAATCAGCGGAAGACGCGGCGCGCATTCTTGAGTTTGGTGCAGACAAAGTGTCTATCAACTCACCTGCCTTGGCGAACCCGCAATTGATTACTGACCTTGCTGATAAGTTTGGTGTGCAATGTATCGTCGTTGGTATCGATTCATACTACGACAAAGAGACCGGCAAGTATCAGGTTTACCAGTTTACTGGCGATGAAGAACGCACCAAAGCAACTCAATGGGAAACGCGTGATTGGGTGCAAGAAGTACAAAAACGCGGCGCTGGTGAAATCGTACTGAACATGATGAACCAAGACGGCGTACGTAACGGCTACGATATTGAACAACTTAATATGGTGCGTGAAGTGTGTAACGTGCCATTGATTGCATCGGGTGGTGCAGGTGCCATGGAGCACTTCGCAGAAGCCTACCAAAAAGCAAATGTGGATGGCGCGCTTGCCGCATCGGTATTCCACAAGCAAGTCATCAATATTGGTGAACTAAAGCAGTATTTGAAACAACAAGGCATTGAGGTACGACTATGAGTGTGAAAGCCGCCGAAGTAAGTTCGCTAGCTGAGCGAATCAACTGGGAAAAGGTGGATGGTCTGGTACCTGCCATCGTACAAGATTTCCAATCAAGCCAAGTGCTGATGATGGGTTACATGAACCAAGATGCGTTGGCAAAAACGGGCGAAACGGGTCAAGTGACGTTTTTCTCTCGAACTAAACAGCGTCTTTGGACGAAAGGTGAGACTTCCGGTAATGTATTGCAATTGGTGAACATGCAGCTAGATTGCGACAACGATACGCTACTGGTTAAGGTGAATCCCATTGGTCCTACGTGCCACTTGGGTAATACAACTTGCTGGGATGTGGACCCTCAAGAGGAGTCACAAATGGTGTGGCTTCATCAACTTGAGCAGCTATTGGCTGCCCGCAAGAGTGCCGACCCAGATTCCTCTTATACTGCCAGTCTTTATGCCCGTGGCACCAAGCGTATTTCGCAAAAAGTGGGCGAAGAAGGCGTTGAAGTCGCGCTTGCGGCGACGTCGGGCGATAAGGCGGAGTTAGTGTGTGAATCAGCAGATTTGATTTATCACTTAATGGTATTGCTTCAAGACCAAGGCTTATCGATGAATGACGTAGTGAACAAACTGAAAGAGCGTCATAAGTAAGCTTGCTATAGATAAGTGAAAGCCCCTATGCTCTCGAGCCTAGGGGCTTTTTTAATTTAGTGTTCTTGATTCGGGGTAAAAACCGGCAACAGTGCTAGTAGCGATTAGATTCTGAATCACACTCGTTCCTCGCCGTTCAGAATGACGGTATATTTTCTAATGGTGCTTGCAGTAGAGTTATTTACTTCAAACAGGTACATATATTCACGTTATTCCGACGAGCTTAGGTGAGGTCAGGAATCTCATTAAAGCGAACTCAATAAGCTAGGCGTGGATGCCTTTACCCACAACACTTCTTAAACTTCTTACCGCTTCCGCAGATACACGGATCGTTACGACCTAGCTTTAGGCTACTCACTGGCTGGCTCAATCGTGGATCCTGTTCTGGTTCTTCTTCTGGCTCTTCTTCAGGAAATGTGCCGTCAATGTAGTACCAAAGCCCATTTTCTTTTACGAAGCGAGAACGTTCTGTCATACAGTAGCGTTTGCCGTCTTCATCAAAATAAGCGCTAAACTCGACAAAGCCTTCATTGTCATTACTGCCAGCTTCTGTTTTTAATACTTCAAGTTTGCACCAATCGCTGTCGATAGATTGGGCAATGCCTTCTCGTTGTTCTTCTGCATTACAGCTTGGGTGGTACGTGTTCACCACGTAATCTACTAGACCTAACACATGCGCACTGTAACGAGAGCGCATTAACTGCTCCGGAGTGGTAACGTAAGCATGGTTATTGTGGGCAATTTCACAACACTGTTGGTAGGTGCGGTTAGATCCGCAAGGGCAAGAAGAAGCCATAAAATGAAATCTCGATTAATTAAGCGGTAAAAACAAACAACCCCACAATTGCGAGGCTGGAGGTGAGGCATTATAGCGATTTAGGGCGTTTGAGACAGCAGTTCTTGAGCCCATTCCGTCGATTGATTAAAAGCGTCCGCTAATTGAGGTTCGGTTAATTTAAGAACGGTGCAATATCGCTCGGCTAACTCCCAGTCCGCTTGTTCATAGGCGATTGTCATCGAAAGTAAGTGACCAAGTACGCCTTTTCGACTGGTTAATGCGAGTTTTATATCTTCGTCAACGGGGATATCTTCAATGACATCCGAGAGCGGTTGATCGAGCAAAGATCCGAGTAAAGAAAACATGCCTGTCAAAAAAGCCTGCCCAGGGTCATACCTAGTGTTCATTTGACTAAGTAACAGTTCACACATTCGTGCACGCTGAATCGCTAAAGAGTAAAGAGAGTCAGGTTTATCTTCTTGAACGGACGCAATTGCAACTAAGGAAATAAAGCGTCGTAGTCGCTCTTCACCCAGATAAATAAGCGCCTGTCTGAACGATTTGATCTTAGTCGTTAATGTATATCCTGAATTTACGTAAGTAAGCAACTTGTATGACAGCGTCACATCAATTGAAAACAGACGTTCAACCTCATTGAAGTCGATGGGCTTATCTGCAATCTCTTTACAAAGCTGGATGACGGTAAGAAACGCGGGGTTCAACCGTTTTTTCTGGATCATCTCAGGCTTGCTAAAAAAATACCCTTGAAAGTAGTTAAAACCGGCTTCTAAAGCTTGCTCAAACTCTTCGTAGGTCTCAACTTTTTCAGCAAGAAAGTCGATTTTAAATGGGCTTAATGCCTGAATAAAAATAGCGGCTTTCTTGATCGGTACGAGTCGAATGTCAAACTTGATCATGGAAACATATGGAAGAAAACGTTTCCAAGCCTTCGTCGGCACAAAATCATCTAAAGCAATTTTGTATCCGCACTCATGCAGGTGCTTGATGGCTTCTAGCAGCTCCTCTGTCGGTTCACAATCTTCAAGGACTTCAATGACGAGAGACTCTTTGGGAAACAGAGTTGGGACCAGATTCACCAAGCTTTGATGCGGAAAGTTAACAAAGCCAAGTTTGTTCCCTAATGTGTTGTAATGCGTCGACAAAAAATGATCGGATAGCAGTCGACTAGTAGCCAGCTCTGGTTCTACTTCAGGGAAGGTATTTTTAGGACCGTCTCGAAAGAGAAGTTCGTAACCTATGGTTCGTTTTTCTCTATCCAGAATCGGTTGGCGAGCTACGTAAGAATACTTCAATTAGGTACTTCGTTCTGTTTAACTTAGTATTATGATAATAGCGATTTTTTACAAAATATCTACGACTTGAGCGTGAATCTTCTACACGCTCTACATGCTTAACGCAAATTCTGTATGAATGGTCTCGTTTGTAGGTCAAAGCCATCAGAATTTACTTGTAAAACTGAGCCTTGCGTATACCAATCCCCTAAAACTATCCGGGTCTTTTTAACGCCATCGACGTCAAAAAAATGTGTATTCGGGCGATGAGTGTGACCATGAATCATTAAGTTGACGCAATTCTGAGACATCACTTTCTCGACTTCATTTTGATTGACGTCCATGATATCTAAAGGCTTGCTCATTTTATCATCACGAATATCGGATTGAACTTTTGAGACAATTTTCTTCTTAATAAACCAAGGAATGTGATTAAACAGCCATTGCAACCAAGGTTGATGAACAGTCTTACGGAATTTTTGATAATCAATGTCGTCAGTACACAGGGTGTCACCGTGGAGAATAACTGCTTTAGTACCATAAAGGTCTATGAGGCTAACTTCATCCAATAATGTAATGCCTGTCTCTTTACAGAAGCGTTTTCCCAATAGGAAGTCGCGATTGCCCTGAATGAAATAAACAGGAACGCCAGTCTTTGTTAGTTGCTGGAACTCTGTACGGATTTGATTGGCAAAAGGAGTTTTGTCATCGTCGCCAACCCAAAACTCGAACAGATCGCCTAATACATAAAGTGCATCGGCTTTCGTTGCTTCTGTTCGCATGAACGTCACAAAACATTCCGTAATATCCGGACGCGATGGGGTGAGGTGAAGATCGGAAATAAATAATGTTGTCATAGAAATAAGGGGAAGCGATGCCTCCCCATTAACTTATCTCTTAGAAATAATTCTTACGAATTATTCTTCAATTGTTGTACCAGTGATTACTACGTCCTCTAGAGGTACGTCTTGGTGCATGCCGTAAGAACCAGTGCTAACGCCTTTGATCTTATTTACGATGTCCATGCCTTCTACAACTTCACCGAATACACAGTAACCCCAACCATCTAGGCTTTCGCTACGGAAATCTAGGAATGTGTTGTTGTTTACGTTGATAAAGAACTGAGAGCTTGCTGAATGCGGCTCCATAGTACGCGCCATAGCAAGTGTACCCACTTTGTTGCTTAGGCCGTTGTTTGCTTCGTTCTTGATAGGTGCACGTGATGCTTTTTCACGTAGACCAGGTTCCATGCCACCACCTTGGATCATGAAACCGTCAATAACACGGTGGAAAAGAGTGTTGTCGTAAAAGCCATCGCGGCAGTACTGAAGGAAGTTTGCGCTAGTCTCTGGCGCTTTCTCTTCGTTTAGTTGAATCTTGATGTCACCAAAATTAGTGTGAAGGGTGATCATGCTACTTTCCTTTACTGTGTTGTGTTGAGCCCGAGATTCTAGCCTAAGTTCTAGTGCATTAAAAACTCAGGAAGAGGAAATTCTTCGTTTTGTGCTTGAAGTTTAGCCGATTATCGTTTTATCGGTTAATTGCTATTACCTAACCAGGTCGGAGTTGATATACTCGACCTTCTTTTATTCATTCACAATCATAGATAGAGATCATGTTAAAGATATATAACACACTCACAAGACAGAAAGAGGAATTCAAACCAATTACAGCTGGCAAAGTCGGCATGTATGTCTGTGGAGTTACCATCTACGATCTCTGTCACATCGGTCACGGTCGCACTTTTGTCTCCTTTGACGTGGTATCACGTTACCTTCGTTACCTAGGTTACGATCTAACGTTTGTACGCAACATCACAGACATTGATGATAAGATCATTAAACGTGCGGCTGAAAATGGCGAGTCTTGTGACTCATTGACCGAGCGCTTGATCGGTGAAATGCACGCAGACTTCGACGCATTAAACATGAAGCGCCCAGATATTGAGCCTCGTGCAACCCAGTTTATTCCAGAAATCATCGAACTTGTTCAAAAACTGATTGAACGTGGTTTTGCTTACGTTGCGGATAATGGCGATGTAATGTTTGAGGTTCGCAAGTTTGACGAATACGGCAAACTGTCTAAACAAGATTTGGATCAGCTGCAAGCGGGCGCGCGCGTTGATGTCGAAACAGCCAAACGCAGCCCACTAGACTTTGTACTTTGGAAGATGTCTAAACCAGGTGAACCTACGTGGGAATCACCATGGGGCCCTGGTCGTCCAGGCTGGCACATTGAATGTTCTGCTATGAACTCTTCAATCCTAGGCGATCACTTTGATATTCACGGTGGCGGCTCTGATCTTCAGTTCCCACACCACGAAAACGAAATCGCGCAATCATGCTGTGCACACGACACTAAGTACGTAAATACTTGGATGCACAGTGGCATGGTGATGGTAGATCGCGAGAAGATGTCTAAGTCTCTAGGCAACTTCTTTACTATCCGTGACGTACTTGGTCACTACGATGCAGAAACGGTTCGTTACTTCCTTATGTCTGGTCACTACCGTAGCCAGTTAAACTACAGCGAAGAGAACCTAAACCAAGCACGCGCTTCGCTTGAGCGTCTATACACTTCTCTACGTGGTTTGGATCTAAATGCTGCTCCTGCTGGTGGTGAAGAGTATGTATCTCGCTTTACAGCAGCGATGAACGATGACTTCAATACGCCAGAAGCGTACTCAGTTCTGTTCGACATGGCGCGCGAAGTTAACCGTCTGAAAACAGAAAACCTAGAGAAAGCGAGCGAGCTAGGTGCGCTAATGCGTGAACTAGCAGATGTGATCGGTATTCTTCACCAAGATCCAGAAGCCTTCCTAAAAGGTGATGCAGGTAACGATGATGAAGTGGCTGAAATCGAAGCTCTTATCAAGCTGCGTAACGACTCTCGCGCTGCGAAAGATTGGGCGAATGCAGATATGGCTCGTGATAAGCTAACCGAAATGGGCATTGTTCTGGAAGATGGTCCAGAAGGCACAACGTGGCGTCGTAAGTAATTGAATTTTCAATTTTAAAGGGCTGATAATTCAGCCCTTTTATTTTCCATTTCCATAAATTAAAACTTTAACTTTAGGTAATGCTCTGTGGCTCAGATGTATTTCTATTACTCAGCAATGAATGCGGGTAAATCAACAACGCTTCTTCAATCCTCTTTCAACTATCAAGAACGCGGCATGACGCCAGTTATTTTTACGGCGGCACTAGATGATCGCTTTGGTGTCGGTAAAGTGAGCTCTCGTATTGGTCTTCAATCTGACGCACACTTGTTTCGTCAGGATACCAATTTATATCAAGAGATCGCAGCTCTGAATGAGGTTGAGAAACGTCACTGTATTCTTGTTGATGAGTGTCAGTTCTTGTCGAAAGAGCAGGTTTACCAACTTACTGAAGTTGTTGATAAACTACATATTCCAGTATTGTGTTACGGCCTTCGCACCGATTTTCTAGGCGAACTTTTTGAAGGCAGTAAGTACTTGTTATCTTGGGCAGACAAGTTGGTTGAGCTCAAAACGATCTGCCACTGCGGTCGCAAAGCGAATATGGTTATTCGTACCGATGAACATGGCGTGGCGATTAAAGAGGGCGATCAAGTTGCGATCGGCGGTAACGACAAATATGTCTCCGTGTGCCGTCAGCATTACAAAGAAGCACTCGGTAAATAATCCGTATTAATACAGAAAAGCCACCGTAATCGGTGGCTTTTTGTTGTCTGCTAGAAAGGGCTTAGACTAAGTCAAAACCAAATCTCTCTAGCAAAACCTGGTAAGACGATTCGACTTGCTGAGGGATGTTCTGCTCGGTTTGAAATCCTTTCTCTGGATAGCTTTTTACACGAGAGAAATCTTCCATTAGTGCTTCTAGCACCATCATTAATGGCATGTCTTCATTAATATACTCAAAAAACGGATGAGCCGTAGAGCTTACTTGGAGCTGGGAGTAGGGTGACTGCCACTGTTTTTCAAATGTCGCTATAGCTCTGCGTTCCATAAATGGTTTTTGCACCAGAATAAACGATGAGCAATTTTTTCCTTCCTCTTTCAATCGTTGCTCAGTAAAGCGAACGTTTTCTCCACTGTTGGTGGATTCAGTTTCGAGCAAAATTGCTTCACTGGGAACGCCTGACATCTTGGCAATTTCGGCAAAAGTTTCCGCTTCGCTTTTTTCAAACAGTCCATCGGTAAAACGACCTTCTCCCCCTGAAAATACAATCAAAGGCGCTAACTTTTGGTGGTACAGATTTGCTGCATGCTCTGCAACACGCACATCGTTACTGCACATCACAAACAAACAGTCTGCGGGTTTCAGCTCATGTTTGAGTTGCATGTAATCCCAAAGTGTTTCTATGTGTCGATAGAGTTTCATAGCGCGTCCAAAGTTGAGTTGAAATGAAATTGATAGCCAAGTGAGAGTAGTTTGTCTGCGAGAATGCGCTTATCCGTTTGTTCTGTGACTGGGGGAAGAGGTATCTCACTTTCGCTCTTATTTATAGCGGCTTGGTAGAACTCCGCCTTGCTGACGGTATGCGGTGTGGTCACGTTAATGACTTGGTTACTTAAATTATCTAAAGCAAATTTGACCGCCGATACCGCATCATCTTGATGAAGCATATTAGCAGGCGCTTTACGACTGACTTGTTTTAGTCTCATTGCAAAGCGAGAAGGGTGCCTATCTGGCCCAATTAGCCCGCTACAACGCATAATGACGAAGCTAATATTAGAATCGATAACATGCTGCTCGGCTTGCAGCATAATACGTGCATTGTCAGAGAAATAAGGGCTGTCGGCTGCTAAAGAGAGTGACGCATCTGCTTCTTCCATATCAGAAGCTAGGTTGGGATACACCGTTGTAGAGCTAATCATAACGAGCTTTTCAACGTTGTTTTGCTTTGCTGCGTTTGCGAGCATTTGCCATTGTTGGGCGTATTCTTGTCCGCGTCCTTTACGAAAACCAGGGGGAAAAGCACCGACAACGTGAGTAATTTGATGTTGCTTAACCAACTCATCTAGCCGTTTCGCCGCGTTAAGTTGATTAAAATCGAATAATGCGGAGTGAGTTAATGAAGCGGGTAACTCGTTTAACCGAGCTTGGTTACGACGAGTAACGACAACGTGGTGTCCGTCTTTCATCAAAGTTTCTGCTAGCGGAGTTCCGAGCCAGCCTGCACCTACGATCAATGTATTTGCCATTTGGGTCTTCCTACTTACTTATTTATGTCTGCTCGAATAGATTGAGCAGCTCTGCTTTGGCTTGTTGATGGAGGGGATCTGAATGCCATTTCTGATGTTGAATAAGGTCAACATTGACTTGCCAAGCCAGCTTTGTGAAATCATCCCCAACTCTTGTCAGTGTGTTCGGTGAATACGCGACTAAATGCTCTGGAAGAAAGCACCAACCAAACCCTTTATTCGCTAATTCCAACAAAATATAGTAGTTATCAGCGTACCAGATATCCGGGCTGAATGCTTGATTGAGACCACATGGCTCTGCGTTTTTGGAGCGTATGACCAGTTGACGATGTTGTTTGAGTTGATCAATGTGAGTGACGCGTTGTTGTGCCAGAGCGTGTGTTGAAGAGACATAGACATCGAACGCAATGTTACCAAGATTAGTGAAATCGATATGTCTTGGCATTTGTAAGTCACTCAAAATAATCCCAGTAGTGGCGCGCTCCGATTTGACTAATTCAATGATATCCGGACTTGAAGCTGTTAAGCATTCAACTTGCAAATGTGGAAAGCATTGCTCTAAATTTTTTAGCACGTCGGGCAAGCGAGTCAGAGGAATCCCTTCATCAATGGCTAAAACCAATTTATTAGTTGGTGTTGAAAAAAGCTGTGATGCTCTGTTGTTCAATCGGTCTAGTTGGCTGATTGCCGCTTGTGCATAAGGTATGAGCGCGAGGCCACTCTCGGTTAATTTCGGATATCGACCAGAGCGATCAAATAGATCAACACCACAGTCGACCTCCATATTTATGATGTGTTGGCTGACTACGGATTGAGCTCGCCCCAGTTTTCTTGCCGCGCCTGAAAATGATCCGGTTTCTGATGTAGCAATGAAAGCTTGCAGTTGTTCGATGGTAAACATATCGCTTTTGCCGATGGTATCTAACTTTTTGTTATCTGAATAATAGATAAAATTCTAAGCATTGAGTAGAACTATTTGGACAGAGAAATATGACTCGTAACGAACGAATTTTTCATGCAGTACTTTTTGAGTTAATCGCACTCGCGATCATTGTGCCAGCGGCTTCATTGATCACCGGAAAGGGATCGAGTGATCTCGCGTTAGTTGGGATTGGGTTGAGCATGTATACCGTCGTGTGGAATTACATCTACAACTTGTACTTTGATAAGTGGTTTGGCAGCAATCGAACTGAGCGAAGTTTAGCGATGCGTTTTGGGCATACAATTGGATTCGAGGGAGGGTTGATCTTTATCTCTATACCCGTCATTGCTTGGTTCTTAGAAATTACGCTTCTCCAAGCTCTGGTGTTGGAAGCTGGCTTCCTAGTGTTCTTCCTATTTTATGCCACAGGCTTTAATTGGTTGTACGACAAGGTTCAGCCATTTAGCAAAATGAAAAAACGATTAGCACCGCAGGTTTCGGCAGGAACAAAATGCAGGGACCAATAAAAAACGCCACCGAACTTGGTGGCATTTTTGTTCAAATTACACAGAAAGGACTCTTAAAATCTTATCCGCATGCTCTGCGACTTCAATACCTTCATCTGTTAAATAACCACCATCAGGCTGTGTACAAAGTTGCTTCTCGTATAGACGAGCAACGGCTGCCTGCATTTCTTCTGACGCGTCTGTATGAACTTTAATACCAGTTGCAGCACTACTTAAGTCGAACTGAAGAAGTAGGTTCAATTCGGCGATATGTTCAGCTGAATATTTCATAAATGATTCCTTTACGCTTTTTTTACCAAGCTAGTCTGAAAAGAAGAGTTGAGCAACATTAAACGATAAGAAGTGTTAAGTATGGCGCTATCAGGCTGATATAACGCAGGATCTTTGTTCGAAAGGCAGAATACTTGTTAAGTATCAATGATAGTTACGATTGCTAATGATAGTTGACCTTTATTGGTTGATCTCTCGATAACAACATTTTTAGTAAACATGTCAAATAGCGCTTGAAAAAGTAGGGAAATGGAGCGATTATCCGCGCCTCTTTAATTGTTTCTAAATGTTACACCACAATGAACTTCAATCAGTTTGATTCACTATTACCGCCTCAGGCTGCGGAACGCGCGGCTGAAGTGGGGGTAGGTAAAGCAACTAAAGCACCGATCAAATCTTTTTTATTGGCAATTTCTGCCGGACTTCATATTGGTATTGCGTTCATCTTTTACACCACGGTGACAACAGGCGCAGGCGACCTTCCATGGGGTATTACCAGGCTAATCGGTGGCCTAGCCTTCAGTCTTGGTTTGATTCTTGTTGTCGTTACAGGTGGTGAGCTTTTCACTAGCTCAGTATTAACATTGGTAGCGCGAGCGAGTGGAAAGATCTCGTGGCAAGCGCTCATCAAAAACTGGTTTGTGGTTTATTTCGGCAACATGGTTGGTGCTCTTTTGTTGGTAGCATGCATGTTGGTCACCAAGCAGTATATGTTTGATCACGGCCAAGTTGGCCTCAACGCGATGGCGATCTCTCAACACAAATTGCACCATGGTTTCTTTGCTGCTGTTGCGCTTGGCATCATGTGTAACGTGCTGGTGTGTATTGCTGTTTGGATGACGTTTAGTGGACGTACATTAACTGACAAAATAGCGGTCATGATTCTGCCAGTAGCTATGTTCGTGTCGGCAGGTTTCGAGCACTGTATTGCGAACATGTTCCAAGTACCCATGGCGATTGGAATCAAATATTTTGCACCGGAAGCATTTTGGCAAATGACAGGGGCGGATATTGCAAACTATGCGGACTTAAACATGATGGGGTTCATCGTAAATAACCTTATCCCTGTAACGATAGGGAACATCATTGGTGGCGGTGTATTCGTTGGTATGTGGTATTGGATGATTTATCTACGTGATGAAGACAAGCATTTACGATAAATCTAAAAGAATAAAAGAAAGGCGAGCCAAATGGTTCGCCTTTCTTTTATTCATGTCGATAAGTTTCACACAAATCGAGTGAGTTAAATCAGCTCTTCATTGATGCCAAAATCGGTTGGGAGCCAATGAGAAGTCACTTCCTTTGGTTCTTGAACGAGCCAGTCCAGAGGTGCATCGGATAGGAGTTCATCGTAATTTTCTTTGATCATTAAGACATCCATGTACGTCTCTCCAAGTTTGTGGTCACTATCTTTACTCTAAAATTAGAATATGTCAGGCAAGTGATCAAAGCATGACGATTAGATTGATCACTTATGTTGCTATGTTTCTGGTTGCGTATGGGTTTAGGGTGTTTATCCACATTTTCTGTGGATAACCTGTCTCAAAGGCCGTGCGTATCTAAACTTGCAAAGAAAATTTCATAAAATTAGAGGCTTATACTCGAGAGAATTCTGTCTGACTTTTCTCCAGAAAGCGTCTTGATGAATGTTTAAAGAATGGATGAGTTATTCAGTTAAAAGTGCGTTTGACTTGATAATACAAGCCCTTCAACTGGCTTTGTTCACACGCTTAAACTATCTATGAGTTTTGGTAGGTTCTGGTTGTTGGATTTTTATTTTGATCCGGCCTTCTTTCGTTTGTACCCAGCTCAGTGTCATCTCCAGCGTAATAGCGACGGAGGTACTCAACATGACGAAAATAGCCAGCATAATCACCAACTGATATTTAATTGCAACCATCGGGCTTGCGCCACCTAGAATTTGACCAGTCATCATGCCTGGCAAGGTAACCAGCCCTGTAGTGGCCATAGAGGCTAAAGTTGGAGCAAGTGACTTTCTAAGGGCCTCTTGAATGAAGGGGAATGATGCATAACGAGGAGAGGCACCAAGTGAGATAGCAGCCTCGTATTCTGATTGTCTCTGTTCAAAAGCCGTAAATAAATTCTGCAGTGCGATGATGTTACTACTTAAGCTGTTACCCAATAGCATGCCCGCAAGTGGGATCATGTACTGGGCGTTGTAAATAGGGGATGGCTGCACTAGGCCTGCGGTAATCGCTATAAGAAGTGGAATTAGACCACAGGTTAAGCCTGTAAGAAGAGGAAGCATAAGTGGCTTTTTAGGCAGGCGAGCTTTTCCTGCAATTGAGCTTGCGCCAATCAGTAACATGATGGCAAGCCAAAGTATATTGACAAGTAAGCTGTTTAATTGAAAAAGATATTCTAAATACACGCCAATCAATATGAGCTGAAGTGTCATACGAATAACACTAATTATTGTGTCTTTCGCAATCCCTAATTTGTAGCGGGCATTAATAAAGAAGGGAACCAACAAAATCAGACCAAACAATGCCAGTTTGGTCCAACTTATATCCACCACGCTATCCATAATCGCTCCTCGAAAATCCGCGAATAATTGTAACTAAGCTCCTCCTTTATATGAACATCAATGTGCATTTTTTGATGTTCTCAACGTAAACCTTTAGCGCTATTCTTGTCATTATTTTGCATCATTTTATTCACAATTTATTATCTTTTGACGGGTTTTTAAGCCAATTTATGACCCGTTAATTACTATCCAAATGTAACTTATGTTTGGTAAATGTTGTCGTTTTAACAATTAGTTAAAAGACTTATTTTGTCACATCTGTTCATGTTTTTTAATAAATAACATCAATCAATCACATCTCTGGATGAGCTCAAAAAAGTGTTGAATTACAAGGTCTGAGAGCTCTTATTTGATTGAACCTTACTATTAGTATGGTCTAACATTTTCCATTAGAGATTGTAAAAAACTTAAGCTTGGTTACGCGGGCTTTTCAATAACACTAGATACAAAATAGGCAAATGTATGAGTGATGTTAATAAAATTGAGAGTGGTGAAAAACGCTCCCTGGAGTGGAAGTCGTTCCTCTTCATTGCAGTTGTTCTCTTCCCAATTCTGAGTGTGGCTTTTGTCGGCGGTTACGGGTTCATCGTTTGGATGTTGCAAGTGTTCTTCTTTGGACCTCCAGGCGCGCACGGCATGTAAGCCTGTGAGCTCATAACCACACTTTTGAAAAGATTTTAAGAGAGCAAATAATGAAATCATTAATCATTAAACTGTGGCGTACCATGACGCGCCCAGCTGTACATATCAGCCTAGGTGTGCTGACTATGGGCGGCTTCATTGCTGGTGTTATCTTTTGGGGTGGCTTTAACACCGCTCTAGAAGCAACCAACACAGAAGAATTCTGTATTAGTTGTCACACAATGCGTGACAACGTGTACGTTGAGCTGCAAGAAACGGTTCACTGGAAAAACCATTCAGGCGTTCGTGCTACTTGCCCTGACTGTCACGTTCCTCATAACTGGACAGACAAAATTGCTCGTAAAATGCAGGCGTCTAAAGAGGTATTTGCACAAGTATTTGGCAACTACGACGAACCGGGTGTGTTCGAAGAGCGTCGTATCGAACTTGCGAAACACGAATGGGATCGTTTCTCGGCAAACAAATCTTTAGAGTGTAAGAACTGTCACAATTATGAATCGATGGATTTCGAGCAAATGTCTCCAACCGCTCGTATCCAAATGAAGCAAGCAGCAGAGAAAGATCAAAGCTGTGTTGACTGTCATAAAGGTATCGCGCATAACCTGCCAGCAGGTATGGACAGCATCGGCGGTATCGTGGGTGACCTAGAAGGTATGACTTCAAATACAGATTACTCTGTAGGTCAGCAACTAGTGAGTGTTCGTCACCTACCTATTTACTTTGATGCACAAGGCACTAAAGAAGCCGGTCTTCTTAACCCAGCATCGACCGTTAAAGTTCTTGAAGACAAAGGCGAGTTTGTTGAAATCGAAATCGATGGCTGGCGTAAAGCGAAAGGCTTTGGTCGCGTAATTCAAGAAGACTTCGGTAAGAACATTGCGACTGCGTCTCTGATGAAAGAAGCAGCGACAGATAGCAACATTGTGACGACTGGTGAGAAAAAAGTGGATGAGCTAACGGGTCTTCCATGGGAAAAAGTGGCAGCGAAAGTATGGATTAAGAAAGAGTCTATGCTGAACGACATCAATCCTGTTTGGGAAAAATCTCGTGAAGCGTACAAGACCAATTGTTCTGTATGTCACACTCAACCTGCGGAAGCGCACTTCGACGCGAACACCTGGCCAGGTATGTTCGACGGTATGTTGGCGTTCGTTAACCTAGATACAGACAGTGAAGCCCTGATCTTGAAGTATCTACAGAAACACTCTTCAGATTATGCTGAAGGTCACCACTAATAAGCGTCGGATTGGAGTAATTTAAATGGCTATTACACGAAGAAGTTTTCTTAAAGGTGTAGCAACCACAAGTGCAGCGTCAGTTATTGGTCCTAGCTTATTGGCGTCAGCCTCTGCCAATGCTGTTGAGACGACAGGTACTTGGAAAGTAACAGGTTCTCACTGGGGCGCGTTCCGCGCCCACATCTACGCGGGTAAAGTTCAAGAGATCAAACCGCTAGAGCTAGACAAAAACCCAACTGAAATGCTAAACGGCATCAAGGGCATTATTTACAGCCCTTCACGTGTGCGTTACCCAATGGTTCGTCTAGATTGGTTGAAGAAACACAAATATAGCGCGGATACTCGCGGTAACAACCGTTTCATCCGCGTGACTTGGGATGAAGCGCTAGATTTGTTCTACCGTGAACTAGAACGTATTCAAAAAGACTACGGTCCATGGGCGCTACACGCAGGTCAAACGGGTTGGAACCAAACAGGTTCATTCAACAACTGTACCGCGCACATGCAACGTGCAGTGGGTATGCACGGCAACTTCATCACGAAAGTAGGTGACTACTCGACGGGTGCAGGTCAAACCATCATGCCTTACGTACTTGGTTCAACCGAAGTTTACGCACAAGGTACGTCTTGGTCTGAAATCCTAGAGAACTCTGACAACATCGTTCTTTGGGCTAACGACCCAGTGAAAAACCTTCAAGTAGGTTGGAACTGTGAAACGCATGAGTCGTTCAAGTACCTAGCACAACTAAAAGAAAAAGTAGCGAAAGGTGAGATCAACGTTCTATCTGTAGATCCAGTGAAGAACAAGACTCAGCGCTACTTAGAGAACGATCACTTGTACATTAACCCGCTGACAGACGTAGCGTTCATGCTTGCTGTGGCGCACGTGCTGTACAACGAAGACTTGTACGATAAGAAGTTCATTGATACTTACTGTCTAGGCTTTGAAGAGTTTATTCAATACGTTCAAGGTAAGACAAAAGACAAAGTAGAGAAAACACCAGAGTGGGCTGCGGCTATCTGTGGCGTGAAAGCGGACAAGATTCGCGAATTCGCGCGTATGCTAGTAAGTGGCCGTACACAGATCCTGATGGGTTGGTGTATCCAGCGTCAAGAGCACGGTGAGCAACCATACTGGGCGGCGGCTGTGGTTGCTGCAATGGTTGGCCAAATCGGTCTACCTGGCGGTGGCATCTCTTACGGTCACCACTACTCAAGTATCGGTGTGCCTTCTACTGGTTTCGCGGGCCCTGGTGGTTTCCCTCGTAACCTTGACCAAGGTATGAAGCCGAAGTGGGACAACAACGACTTTAACGGTTACAGCCGTACTATCCCAGTTGCACGTTGGATCGACTGTCTGCTTGAGCCAGGCAAAGAGATCAACTACAACGGCGGTAAAGTGAAACTGCCAGACTTCAAGATGATGGTGATCTCGGGTTGTAACCCATGGCACCACCATCAAGATCGTAACCGCATGAAGAAAGCGTTCCGCAAACTTCAAACGGTTGTAACGATCGAGTTTGCTTGGACTGCAACATGTCGTTTCTCGGATATCGTTCTACCTGCGTGTACGCAATGGGAACGTAACGACATCGACGTATACGGTTCATACTCGAACAAAGGTCTGATTGCAATGCATCGTCTCGTCGATCCATTGTTCCAATCTAAGCCTGATTTCCAAATCATGAGTGAACTCACTCAGCGTTTTGGTCGCCGCGAAGAATACACTCGTGGTATGAGCGAGATGGAATGGATCGAAAGCCTTTACAACGATTGTAAGAAAGCGAACGAAGGTAAGTTTGAAATGCCAGAATTCAACGAGTTCTGGGAGAAGAGCGTACTAGACTTCGGTGAAGGTAAACCTTGGGTTCGTCATGCGGACTTCCGTAAAGACCCTGAGCTTAACCCACTAGGTACGCCATCTGGTTTCATCGAGATCACGTCTCGTAAGATCGGCCGTTACGGCTACGAACACTGTCAAGAACACCCAATGTGGTTCGAAAAATCAGAGCGTTCACACGGTGGCCCTGGTTCAGATAAATACCCATTCTGGTTGCAGTCTTGTCACCCAGACAAGCGTCTGCACTCTCAAATGTGTGAATCTGAAGAGTTCCGTGCAACTTACGCGGTGCAAGGTCGTGAACCTGTTTACATCAACCCAGCGGATGCGAAAGCGAAAGGCATCAAAGACGGTGACTTAGTGCGCGTATTCAACGGTCGTGGTCAGCTATTAGCTGGTGCTGTTCTTACTGACAGCTACCCACGTGGCGTTATTCGTATCGAAGAAGGTGCATGGTACGGTCCTCTAAACGAGAAAGAGGGCGCAATCTGTACTTACGGTGACCCTAACACGCTAACGCAAGACATTGGCTCTTCTGAACTTGCGCAGGCGACTTCTGCGAACACATGTATCGTAGACTTCGAGAAGTTCACCGGCAAAGTACCGCCAGTGACTTCATTCGGTGGTCCAATCGAAGTTGCTTAATTAATGCAATTCACATCAATCGAAATACCAGCCTTCGGGCTGGTATTTTTTTAACCAAAATTTCAGTGAGCGTTATCTCAATAATAAATTTGTGACGCTAAACGACAGTAGGATTCGTGACGTCGATAACGAATTGGGTGGGACAAGCAGGGGATAATGAACCAAGCTAAACAATAATAATTAAGTGAGTAGACTCTTTATGGCTCAGAGCATTCAATTGGCAAATCACATTGAGATCACTGTGAATAACAACGACCTCCAAGTTGAAGTTGAGGGTAATCAATTACATTTTTCTTTTGCTGGGCTTCACAATAAAACGTTTACCGACCGTGAAGTGTTGTTCGAGATGCCGTTTTTATATGAGCACGAGGCCAACGTGATTGGTGATGGCTTCCAAATGCTGGCGCAAACAGCGGGAACGGTTAGCCATCCCGTTGAAATTGGTCGCTGTCCAGACAACAACCCTTCTTATCGAATCTATCCCAAAGATGCCCCTAAGCGTTACTACAACTATTTAGTGGTGGAAGGCTCGGCTGGCTATACCTTGTTTGGCTTTACTTCATGTCACCGTTTTGCGGGCTATTTTGATGTTGTCCTGCGTGATGGACATTGGGTTTTATCGGCCGCGATTGATGGTGAGTTTACTCAAGTGGCGGATTGGGAAAGTAATCAACTTGAATCCGTGGCGGTACTCTGCGGCCAATCTCTGTCTGAGCTTTATCAAATCTATGGAGAGATGATTGCAGAGCATCATCCTGTTCGCCAAGGCGTAACACAAGATGCGCCTGTCGGTTGGTGTTCGTGGTATGCCTACTACGCAGACGTGACAGAGCAAAACATCATGCAGAACGTTGATTGCATGCAAGATAAGCTCGAAGACCTAGAATGGGTACTTCTGGATGATGGCTATCAAGCCTTTATGGGCGATTGGTTAACCCCATCGGATAAATTTTCTGGTGGTGTGAAAGAGCTCATTCATAGTATCCGTGCAAAAGGCAAAAAGCCGGCGATTTGGATGGCCCCCTTTATTGCTCAACCTGAGTCGGAGATCTTCAAACAACACCCAGAGTGGTTTGTTCGTCACAAAGATGGAAGCTTACTTAAAGCAGAAGATGTCACATACGGTGGTTGGCGCTGCACGCCTTGGTACATACTCGATACCTCAAACCCAGAAGTGCAAGACCATCTGACGAATGTGGTCTCTGTCATGAGACAAGAGTGGGGCGTTGAATTGTTCAAGCTAGACGCGAACTATTGGGGCACCTTGAAAGGTGTGCGTAAACAATCTGGTATTACCGGCGTTGAGGCGTATCGCTTAGGAATGGAAGCGATTGCTAAAGGCGCTGGTGATGCGTGGCTTTTAGGTTGCAACGCGCCAATGTGGCCATCACTAGGGCTTGTGGATGCAATGCGTGTTTCTGATGACGTAGAACGCCATAGTCGTCGTTTCGAGCAGATAGCCAAAGAAACCTTTTACCGTAGTTGGCAGCATCGAAAACTGTGGCAAATTGATCCGGATTGCGCGACATTCACGTCATTAGCTAATCAAGCCGCATCCAGAGAAGAGTATGAATTTCATCGCACGGTGTTATTGGCGTGTGGTGGTTTGCTGCTGTCTGGCGATCCGCTCCCTGAGATTACGCCATTTGCAAAAAAGACATTGGCTAAGCTCATGCTACGTCAACAACGTAACCAAGAGTCAGCAAAGTTCACGGCTTTGAGTTTAAATCATGCGTTTTTAAAACTAACGACGAAGAATGACCTTCACTGCTTGTTTAACTATACCAGCTACGGGGCGATGGAATTTACGCTGACGTCTGATCAACCGATGGATTGGTATGATTACTGGACAGGAGAAAAGCTAAACCAAGAACCTTGTCAGTTATTAATGGTGAGCGTGGATAAAGGGCTAAATGCGAAAGCGATCGTCACGGCATAACGTGAAGCAAATCGTTCGATTATAAAAACAAGAAAGGAGCCTACTGTGGCTCCTTTCTTGTTTTGACGTCCTGAGCGTTAGAACTCGAATAAAAAGTAATACCCGTATCCAACGATAAAAGCAGGAATGGACGAATAAATAGTCGCGACCAAAGCGGCTTTCGGTGCCATAGCAATGGCGGGGAATAGGGCGTCACCATCATTGGAAATCGCATTTGCCAGCTGCGCCGAAAGTGGAGCAGCACCAGAAATGTATAGGCTGGTGACTAAAATTTGCGGTCCGCAACCAGGCAACATACCAATGGCTAGGCCAGCTAATGGCATCCATATCCCCCAATGAGAAAAGGTTTCTGCGAGGTCGAGCCCAGAAAAATAGGCCGTCAGTTCAAACGCCAGAAACGCCACGATCACCCAAGCACTGACGAAATTCGTATCTTGGGCTGCTTTTTGAATCGGGTGTGAGTCCACAATTTTTTCATCTTCAGAGACCGTTGACTGATAATCGCCGAGCTCTTTTGTCATCGCCCACAACGACATTGTGATCACCGCGAAGATAGCGCCCAGCCATTCAATGGTATTGGCCTGCAAAGACAACAGCTGATTAATATCGATTTGGAAAGACATTAACACAGCAACGACACTAGCAGGCACAATAAGCCATTTCCAAAATGCGCCTTGTAAATTGATTGCACGTTGTTCAAGAGGCGTGTGACGGTCTGTCTGGTGTTGGCAACAAGCATGTGTCTGAGGCGCTTCTTTTGGTTCTGGGCGCAGAAAGTTATCAGCATGAAAAGCATTAACGACCAACCCTGAAAGAGTACCCACGATAATGCCCAATCCAACCACGCCTAACCCAACACTAGGTTTGGCGGCGAGAAGCAAAAAGGCAGCGTCACCCATTGTTGAAGTAAGTACCGCGACAATCGCACCAAATCCTACTCGGCCACTAATAAATTGCGTTGTCACAACAATAGCGCCACCACAGCCAGGCAAAGCGCCCAATAAAGAAGCAAAGAAAACCTGATGATTACGCGAGCGGTGGTATAGCTCGGTAATTCGATTGGTTTTCGACATAAAGTTTGAAAGATAATGATAAATAGCCAATGTGGCAGCAACATAGCATGACACCGCCCAGAATGAGTCGGATAGCGTCTGTACGGCTACGTCACGTGTATTTTCATTGCCTAGCAAAATGAGCATGACGATAGGGATCAACAATCGCTTATAAGCTAAACGAAACTGAGTAGGCTGAAACAACTGTTGTGCAGAGTGTAAAAATTGGGTCGCGTTCATCGTTTACTCAAATGCAAATAGGAATAATTATCATTATATGTAAATGAGATTTATTCGCAATAGCATTGTAAACTTTTCTTCGTGTCAAACTCTCTGAAATCAGGTAAAGTATCGGCCTTTGTGAGCAAACACGCCCTAATTAACTGTATTAGGCGGCGTATAAAATTGACTTGAATAGGAAGAAACATGATTCTAGTTGTAGGTCATAAGAACCCAGACAGTGACAGTATTTGTAGTGCACTCGTTGCAACTGAACTTCTAAAAGCGCGTGGCGTTGAAGCTATGCCAATTCGCCAAGGCGAAATCAACCGTGAAACTCAGCACATCCTAGAAGTTGCTGGCGCTGAAGTTCCTGAGCTTCGCACATCAGTTGCGGGTGAGACCGTTTGGCTAGTAGATTACTCAGATCTAGCACAAGCACCAGACGATATCGCAGAAGCTGAAATTGCGGGTATCGTTGACCACCACCGCCTAGGTGACGTGATGACAGTAAACCCAATGGAAGCATGGATCTGGCCTGTTGGTTGTACCAACACTGTTCTATTCAACATGTTCAAGATTGAAGGTCACGCGATTACTCCACAAATCGCTAAGCTAATGATGTCAGCAATTCTATCTGACACAGTAGGCTTCGCTTCTCCAACTTGTACACAAAAAGACAAAGATGCCGTTGCTGAGCTAGCGGTAATCGCAGACGTACAAGATGTTGACGCATTCACTAAAGATCTTCTAATTGCTAAGACAAACATCGAAGGTCTATCTGCGGCTGAGCTTGTTGAGAAAGACCTTAAAGGTTACCCATTCAACGGTCGTGACGTAGTAGTAGGTCAGGTTGAGCTTGCAACACTAGAGCAAGTTGACGGTATGATCGAAGCACTAGAAGCGGATCTAGAAGCGCGTTGCGAAAAAGACAACCTTGCATTTGCTGCTGTAATGCTAACAGACATCACGACTGCTCAAACTCGTCTTCTATACAAAGGTGAGTGGGCTGAGAAGCTTGTTAAGCACGAAAAAGACGGCATGCTAATGATGGAAAACACGCTAAGCCGTAAGAAGCAAGGTTGGCCTTGGCTTCAAACTGAGCTAGCTTAATTTTCTAGCATATACTTTAAATGCCCGCCTAGCTGCGGGCATTTTTCTATGGGAAATAGGAGACGAATATGTCTGAGCAACTGACCCAAGAGCAGATGGATACCATCAATCGTTACAACGAAGAGCAACGTTTAAAGTACTGCGTAAAAGAGATTGTGGCGAATCGTAAAGTTTGGATTCTGAAAGATGAACATGGCTGTGTCATGTTAAATACAGAAGATGATGATTGTGTACCAGTATGGCCAAACGAAGAGTTTGCTTTGCAATGGGCGAATGGTGATTGGGAAGATTGCGAGCCAGAAGCGATCTCTCTAAACAAGTGGCACAGTCGTTGGACATCTGGTCTAGAAGATGACGAATTATCTGTTGTTGTATTCCCAAATCAAAATGAAGAAGGGGTGGTTTTGTTTCCTGATGAGTTTGATTTCGAACTGCGCAAACAAGCGAGCCGCCGCTAATTTTTTGATTCGTGTCCATTTAATAAAGAAGCCTGCTTTAACGCAGGCTTCTTTACATTTGCACGATGACATCTTTGATAGGCTATTTTGTTTGGTGGCTTGGCGCCTTATAGAAGTGGCTTTCGACTAGGCGTTGAGTGATCGGATGTTCTGGGCTAGTGAGTACCTGGTTAGTTTCGCCAAACTCGACCACTTCACCTTCATGCATCACCATCACTTTGTCAGTGATGTGCTTAACAATGCCAATGTGTTGAGATACATACACAAACGACAATCCCATCTCTTCTTGTAACTCGAGGAATAAGTTAATGATCTGTGAGCGCATTGCCATATCCAAACCGTTTAACGCTTCGTCAGCGACAATGATGGAGGGTTGAAGAATAAGCGCACGAGCTAAACACACACGCTGTTTTTGGCCTGCCGCTAGCATTTGTGGGTAAAAATAGGCGTGTTCAGGCAACAATCCGACGCGGAGTAGGGTGTTCTTCACACGCTGCATGCGTGCATCTGGCGGCATGTTGGTGTTTCGCTTTAATGGACCTTCCAAAATACGGCCAATCTGGATACGCGGGTTGAGCGATGTGTTTGGATCTTGGAAAATCATGCGAATGAGCTTGCAGCGTGTCGCGTAATCTTTGTGCTCCAACCGTTCGCCATTCACACGGATCTCTCCGGAGCTTGGCTCTACAACGCCTGCAAGCATACGGGCAAGAGTGGATTTTCCTGAACCGTTTTGGCCAATAAAACCGATAGTTTGCCCCGGCTCTAACGTAAAGCTCACCGGTTTGACAGCCTCATTAACCTGACGTTTGAATAGTCGGGAGCGCGTAACAAACTGCTTCGATAAATTATCGACTTCAAGTAACGCACTCATGACTTTTTCTCCGTGTTCAATGGAAAGTGGCAGTTAAATTTATGATTCTTAATTCGTCTGGTGTGTGGAATTTCAACACATTGTTTCTGCGCATACGGACAACGTGGACCGAGTCGACAACCGATTGGCAGATGCTGCAATGGCGGAATCGAGCCCGGTAGGGATTGGAGTTTTTGCTTGTGTGGTACCCAATCATTAAAGTCTGGCATCGCTTTAAGCAAGGCATCTGTATACGGGTGCTTGGGTGCTGCAATGATTTTACTGGTATCGGCAGACTCTACCGACTGACCACAATACATTACCGTAATGCGGCCCGCCCATTGTGTAATGGTTGCTAAGTCGTGACCGATAAGCAGAATGGTCGTGTTATTGAGCTGGTTCATACGGCTCAATAAACGCAATATTTGCGACTGGGTAATCGGGTCCAAGTCGTTCGTTGGTTCATCTGCGATTAGCAACTTTGGTTTGGTCGCTATCGCCATGGCAATCATGACTTTTTGGCACTCACCATCGGTCAGTTCATAAGGATAGCTACCCATTAAGCGTTTATGGTCTTTAATCCCCACTTTGTGCAAAAGCGCGATGGCCTGTTTTTTACGCCATTTAAATCGCTCCCACCATTTCCCTTCAAACGCGCGAGATGGGATGGACTCGATCAATTGACGTCCCACTTCTTCTGAAGGATCAAGACAGGTTGATGGCTCTTGGAAGATCATCGCAATATCACGGGCAATGACACGTCGACGCTCTTTTGGCGTAAGCTGAAGCAAGTCAATATTGCCAAGGCGCATACGGTCTGCGGTAATGCGCCAGTTATCTTTACTTACCCCAACAATCGCTTTTGCAACCAAGCTTTTCCCTGAACCAGACTCACCTACAAGACCACGAATTTCGCCTTCATTCAAAGTTAGGCTCATTCGGTCCACGGCTTTGACCAACCCTTGAGGGGTTTCAATCTCAATAGTCAAATGTCGAATATCTAACAACGGCATTATTCGATCCCCGCATTAAGCGCTTGACGTACACCTTCACCTACTAAGTTTAGGGTAATAACGGTAAACATGATGGTTAGGCCGGGTAGGGTTACGGTCCAAGGTGCAATATAAATCAACTCGACAGAGTCACCTAATATCGCTCCCCACTCAGTACTTGGGGCTTGTGCGCCTAAGCCAAGAAAACCCAGCGCAGTAATATCTAAAATCGCAGCAGAGAGCGCGAGCGTGATTTCAGCAGCAATAACCGTCAATATGTTGGGAAGAATTGAACTCCACAGTAAGTAGAAATCATTAGCGCCATCAAGGCGTGCCGCCATGATGTAGTCTTTTTCAACTTCGGTGTGGACTGCGATATAAACGGAGCGAATAAAACGCGGAATCAAAGCCAAGCAGATCGCGAGTAAAATATTGAACCCACCAAAGCCTAGAAATGCCACAAAAATGATTGCTAATAAGAGCGACGGTATCGACATGACGGTATCGAGCAAGTGATTGAGGGTACTCGACAGTAAGCCTTTCGTCATGCCTGCTAATACGCCAATCAAACAACCTACGACCGCGGCAATCGCAGTGATGGCAACGGCTGCACCAAATGTAAGTTGAGAGCCCATGATCAAGCGTGACAGAATGTCTCGGCCTAAGTCATCGGTTCCCAAAAAGTAATCAACCGTTCCTGCTGGGGCCCATGATGGCGGCACAAGCAATTCGCCTGACTGTGCTTGGGCATCAAACGGCGCAAGCAGTGGCGCAAAAATGGTAATTAGGACGATAAATACCAAGCACCATAGGCCAAACATGGCTAGCCCGTTGGCGCGGTAACTTCGCCAAAATCGCTCAAACTGAGTTGGAATGCGTTCTTCCTGATAAACGTTATTTGTTAGCATACCATTCCTTTCGAACTAGAGGGTTAATCATCGCGCCAATCAAATCAGAGAGAATATTAGCGGTGAGAACCAAAGTCGCAAGTACCATCACGCCAGCTTGGATTGATGCATAATCTTGGTTTGCCAATGCATCTAACAACCAACGACCAATACCTGGCCAGTTAAAAATAGATTCAGTGATGATAGCCAAGGTAATCATACTGGAAAGCTGAACACCGACTTTGGGAATGATAGGCGGTATCGCATTACGCAGCACATGTTGAGTAACGATCTCGCGGTTAGAGAGACCTTTGATTCTCGCTGCACGAATGTAGTTTTGGCTCATCACTTCCGCCACCGAAGAGCGCATTAGTCCGACAACCTGCGTGGTTGGAGCCAAAGCGAGCACCAAACATGGCAGCACCATATGCTCAATGACGCTTTGCAGTGCGTGAGCGCGGTATTCACCTTTCGCCATGAATGCATCGATAATGGCAAATCCGGTTACATGATCAATTTCATAAAGTAGGTCATACCGTCCTGCCACGGGAAAGAGTTGGTATTCCAATGAAAAAACCATGATAAGTAGCAGAGCCACCCAAAAAATTGGAGCGGAATAACCAGACATCGACATGAATGAAATGCTGGTGTCGAGCCATTTACCTTGCTTCATCCCAGCAACGGTTCCAAGCGGAATGCCGATCAAAAGGGACACCAAAAAGGCAAAAAAGCACAGTTCCAAAGTGGCAGGGAATACGACGGCGAGCTCGTCATAAATCGCGTTGCCGTTTTTACTTATGCCAAAATCAAGCTGAGAAAGGTTGATTAAATAAGTTTGCCAACCTGACCAAAAATCAACGTTTGCCCAGTGCGAGAGGGGGTCGAGGCGAAGCAGAGAAAAGCCCACTAACGTGAGGATCATCAAAGTGATGAAAAATAGGTTAAAGCGTCGAACGGTATACCAAAACATCAGTGAATTCTCTCAACTCTATCAAACGGTTGGGCATTGAAAGGGCTTGATTTGAAGCCTGTCAGTGATTTGTCGTGAACACGGAATTGCACACCATGTGCCAGAGGAATTACCGGGAATTCTTGATTTAAAATGTTCTGCGCTTGGCGATACAGGTTCAGACGGTAACGCGGTTCTTGGGTTTCCAATGCCAAATCGAGCAAGAAATCGAAATCATCGTTACACCACATCGATACGTTGAGGCCAACGCGATCAGACTCACAAGATAATAACGGGCGGAAAAAGTTGTCAGGGTCCCCGGTATCACCAATCCAACCAGTTAAAAGTAAATCGATGTCGTTGATGTTCTCTAAATCCACACGTTCGAATCTATCATCGGTTAGCAACGTTAACTCAACCCCAATATCGGCAAAATTCGCTTGGATTAGCTCCGCGGTCTTGCGAGGACTTGGGTTAAAGGCGCGTGGTTCAAGTGGTACCCACATGGTCAGCTCTAGACCGTCTTCATAGCCAGCATCACGGAGTAATGCTAATGCATAGTTACGGTCATAACGAATTTTTACGCTGTCCTTTTGATAAGCCCATGAATTAGGCGGTAGCAATGTATAAGCTTGCGAGCCAGTTCCGTAGTAAACCGAATCTAAAATGTTCTGACGGTTAATCGCTAAGTTAAGTGCTTGGCGGACGCGAGCATCACTCAGTGCCGTCGTTTCAGTGTTGATCGCAATAAAGGATACGTTGTTGGCTGGCGTAGCAGTTAGCTCAAGATTGTCATTTTCTTGAATAACGGGTATTTGGCTCGAAATAGGCGAAGAGAGCACATCGCACTCGTTTCTTAAAAGTTTCGCCAAGGTACCAGTGCCTCGATGAGAGATATCGAACACCACTTGTTCCATTTTCGCGGGTGACTTCCAGTAGTTAGAGTGACGTTCCAAACGAATCAAGTCGTTCACTTGGTACTCTTTTAGTTGATATGGGCCGGTACCGATAGGAAGTTGGTCGATTTCTTCTTTATGATCTTTTGCTGCCAGTTGCTGTCCGTACTCCGCAGACAATATGACAGCATGGCTGGTGGCAATATTGGCCAAGAAGGAAAAGTTTGGCTGAGATAAGGTAAACCTTACCGTATGCTCGTCAATCGCAGTCACGTCTTGCAGCAGGTTTTGAAAATCTAACCCTGCAAACCATGGATAAAAACCACCACCTACTTGGTGAAAAGGATGGTCTACATCAATGATTCGCTTGAAGCTAAATACCACATCCTTTGCATTCAATGGGCGAGTGGGAGTGAACCAGGACGTGGTTTGGAATTGAACATTACGTTTAAGCTTAAATGTGTATTCCGTTCCTGACTCATTCACAGACCAACTCTCAGCGATATTTGCTACTGGCTGATGTGATTTAGGATCGAGCGTGAGCAGCGTATCGTACAACTGCGGGCTCAGTGCCTCTGCGGTAATACCGCTATCAATAAGCTGAGGGTTAAACGTGGTTGGCTTACCTTGTCCGCAAAACACAAAGCCAGCTTTGCGAATGTCATTGTGGTCAATTTCATCACCACAAGCGGTCAGTAGGCTAATCCCAATAAGGCTCAGCGATAATCTTATAAAAGCATTCATAATATGAAATGTTCATTGGATCTTGCTTGTTTCATTTGATCTTACTCTTTCAGAGCTAACAAGCGAAAATGATCTCGCTAATTTATCACCTTTGTGAACTCGCTCCAAACATAAAATCCATACACTGTAAGGTGTTATGCTTGAAAGACATACAAATTAGAGCGCTGTCACTCGCTCGCTAACCGATCAAGCACCTTCGACCTAGCTAGCTTTGCCCGACTAAACCATATTTTCTAACCATCCCTCGTAATTGGTGGTAGCTCAAACCAAGTAGCTCGGCTGCTTGTCGTTGATTAAACTTGGCTTCTTCCAATGCGCGATTGAGTAAGTGGATGTCTTGCTCTTCTTGCCACTGTTTATAGTCTAGAGGGAATTGAACTGCGCTGCTTGGTGCTTCCTCTTCTTGCTGCAGTTCGGCTTGCTCGGCATTATGACCAAGCGTGTTATTCCAAACTGTTTCAAAAGGATTGAAAATCAGTTCATCAATTGGATCGGCATTGAGACCATGTTGGTAAATAGCACGTTCAATCACGTTTTTTAGTTCACGGACATTACCTGGCCATTCATATTCAAGAAGCGAATGCTGTGCTTTTGAGGTAAAACCGACAAAATATTCGAGCTGAAGTTCACGGCACATCTTCATCGCGTAGTGCTCTGCTAAAGAGAGGATGTCTTCTTTTCGTTCACGAAGAGGAGGCAGCATGATGACATCAAACGCTAAACGATCGAGTAAGTCGGCACGGAAATCGCCTTGTTCCGCCAATTTTGGTAAGTCCGCATTGGTTGCACAAACAAGTCGAACATCCGCATTGAGAGCGGTATGACCGCCAACTCGTTCATATTCACCATATTCGATGACACGCAACAGCTTTTCTTGAACTAAAAGTGGTGCGGTGGCCAGTTCGTCAAGAAACAAAGTGCCGCCTTCGGCGCGTTCGAAACGTCCTTTATGCTTGCCCTTAGAGCCTGTAAAGGAGCCGGACTCATGACCAAATAGCTCTGAATCTATTAGTCCTTCGCTTAAGGTCGCACAGTTGAGTGATAGTAGTGGCTTATCCCAACGTCTTGATAAATAATGCAAACGCTGAGCGATGAGTTCTTTACCCGTTCCTCGTTCACCGATAATGAGGACTGGACGCTCAATAGGCGCAAGTTGTGATACTTTATCTAATACGGCGAGAAAAGCAGGTGATTCACCAATCAGGTTTTGCTTCATAAAGTCCTTCTTATTTAACAGCCGAGCCATGATTTACATATGGAGTTGGTGAATTTCACCAACAGTTGGTGAAAAACATCATAGCATAATAGTGCATAACGACAACAAAATGCATAAATTGCTGATTTTAAATGTAATTTTAAGTTGGCATGCTACTTGTAATGTATTCAGGGAGACGCAAGGTCAACCACCACCTTGTCGAGTTTTAATAGGAAAAAAGAGGAGTTCCGTTATGGGTATTTTTTCTCGATTTGCAGATATCGTTAACTCAAACATCAGTGCATTGCTGGACAAGGCGGAAGATCCTGAAAAAATGATCCGTCTTATCATTCAAGAAATGGAAGACACACTTGTTGAAGTGCGTACTAACTCGGCTAAAGCGATTGCAGACAAAAAAGAGTTGGCTCGTAAAGTTGAAACGTTAGAAGAGCAAATTGGCGAATGGAGCCAAAAAGCGAGCCTAGCGTTGGTAAAACAGCGTGAAGATTTGGCTCGTGCAGCATTAATTGAAAAGCAAAAGCTTGAGCAAGTGATTAAAGGCCTTCACACTGAGCAGACGTTAGTAGAAGAAACGATCGACAAGCTTACAGGCGAGATCGGTAAGTTAGAAAGCAAAATTGCAGAAACGCGTGCAAAACAGCAAGCACTAGCAATTCGTAACCAAACCGCCTCTAACCGTCGTGATGTGCAAAAACACCTGCACACTAGCCGTACTAATGAAGCGATGGCGAAGTTTGAGCAGTACTCGCGTAAAGTGGATGAAATGGAAGCAGAAGCAGATTTGTACGCACAAACTGGTAATGCAAAATCGCTAGAGCAAGAGTTTGCAGAGCTTCAAGCTCAAGACGAAATCGAAAAAGAGTTGGCAAAACTGAAAGAACAGATGTCATCGAAAGATAAATAACAAAGGAGCCATTTATGTCGGCATTTTTTATAGCAGGACCAGTGATTGTCTTTTTAATCTTTGTCGCTCCACTATGGCTCTTCTTACACTATCGCAGCAAACGCAAAACAGATAGTGCACTGTCGAGCCAAGATTTAGAGCGCCTTCAGGTACTATCTGAAAAAGCGGAAGCGATGCAGTCCCGAGTTGATACATTGGAGCGCATCTTGGATGCTGAGTCACCAACATGGAGACGCAAGTATGACTAATCGAGAGCTGTATCGTGACCCAGTAAATGGCAAAATCTCCGGTGTTTGTGCCGGAATTGCCAACTACTTTGGTGCAGAGGTTTGGTTGATTCGTATTGTAGTGATTTCTGCAGCGCTGTTGGGTGGTACGTTTTTGGTGCTGTTAGCATACGTCGCGATGGCGTTTATGTTAGAAAAGCAACCAGTGACGTATTCTGAAAATATCCGAGCGCAACAAGAGCACACACTTAAAAGTAAGCCTTGGCAGAAAGGACAAAGTCCGGACCAATTGCTCAGTGTGTTGGAACGCGATTTTGACCGTCTTGATGGCAAAATCCGTAACATGGAAGCGTATGTTACGTCTGATACATATAGGGTGAATCGGGAGTTCAGTAAGCTCTAAACACTCCGCATCCAAAGAAGATTTAAACGAAGCAGGTGCAAAGCCTGCTTTTTTGTCACAAATTACTAATTTTAAAGCACTATTAATCTTTTCAACTCTGGAAGTTCGCCCAGAATTCATCTACTTTAAAAATAATCCCTTAATTTTTTATGGATGAATGTAATGAGAAGATTGCTCATTCCTGTCGCCATCTCGGCTGTGTTGTCGGGGTGTGGTAAAGAACTTCCCCCTGTTCCAGAACCTGAATCCCGCCCCGCAAAGCTATTTACAGTATCTGTTGGCAATGCCCAATTTGAACGACACTTTCCTGCCACGACGGAAGCTGGTGATAAAGCGGTACTGACGTTTCGAGTTCCTGGACTTCTTCAAACGATTGAGGTGAATGAAGGTCAAGTCGTCAGCAAAGGCGATGTATTGGCTTCATTAAACCCTGATGAATATTCTCTGCTTGAACAGCAAGCTCGGGCAAATTTCGCGCTCGCAGACGTGCAGTACAAGCGATACCAAAAGTTACGTAAAGACCAAGTGGTGTCCGAACAAGATTTTGATGAGGCAAAAGCGAATCACAATTCAGCCAAAGCTCAGTGGAATCAAGCAAAGGCAAATTTAAGGTATACCAAACTTGTCGCGCCATATGATGGTACGATTTCGTATATTCCAGCAGAAAACCATGAGTATGTCGCCGCAAAAGAAGGCGTGATGAATATTCAATCCAACCAACTGCTTAAGGTGATATTCCAAGTCCCTGACTATCTGCTAAATCGTTACACTCAGGGTAGCGATGTCTCTGCCAGAATGGTCTTTGACGCTTTCCCCGAGCAGTCATTTGACTTGACCTTTCAAGAAATCGATACAGAAGCCGATCCTAAAACCGGTAGTTACAAAGTCACTATGGTGATGGAGCGACCAGCAGAAATAGGCCTTTTACCGGGCATGTCTGGTAATGCTTACCTCCTATCTAAAAATGCTGGTGCAACAAAAATTCCTAATTCCGCGCTGCTAGAAGAGAACGGCAAAACATACGTTTGGCGTGTCGATGAGCAAGGTATTGTGTCCAAAGCCGCTATTGAAATGAATGACAAAAACCAAGTGTTAGCTGGGCTTAACGATGGCGATCAAATCATTATCTCTGGTGTTAGTGTAATTAAACCCGGAATTAAGGTAAGAGCCTGGATTAAGGAAAGAGGGTTGTAATATGAAAGGAATCATCTCTCTAGCGGCATTATTTTCAACGTTTCTTCTTGTTGGTTGTGGCGATAAGGCACCAGAAAAAGCTCTTGAGACACCGCGTGTAAGAGTTACCTCATTAGCGGGAAATCGGGTGGATGACAACTTATATTTCCCTGCGGTTGCGAATGCAGCGGATCGCTCTCATTTGAGTTTCCGAGTGGCAGGAGAAGTCAGCCGCATCATGGTAAAAGAGGGCGATAAAGTCACGAAGGGTGATGTTATCGCAACGTTGGACCCTACGGACTATGAGTTGGATGTAGATAATGCGAGTGCGCGTTTTTCTGTTGTTGACAGTCAGTATCGCCGTTCACGTCCTTTGGTTGATAAAGGCCTATTAGCTAAGTCTCAGTTTGATGAAATTGCAGCACAACGACAAATCGCTTTGGCTGAGCTTAAGTTAGCGAAACTCCGTTTATCATTTACTACCTTAAAAGCGCCTGTGGATGGGATCATTTCTCGAGTTAATATCGAGCAATTCGAAAATGTCCAAGTCGGACAGCATATCGTCAATATTCATAGTTTGGAGCGAGTAGAGGTGCTGATTCAACTTCCAGACCGGCTCTATGTGAACCAACCGCCAACGGAAGAAAGACTTACCGCGATAAAAGCATTGGTGCGCGTCCCTAGTGGTAACGAGTACAACGCGACCGTGAAAGAATTTACGACTGAGCCAGACCCAACCACAGGCACGTTTACCGTCACATTATCGCTTCCTATGCCGGAAGAAGAATACATCCTAGATGGGATGGCAGTTGAGGTGACCTCCAAAGATAAGAACGTTGGCTTGGATCTCAATTTAGGAATTAATGTTCCTATTGAAGCCATTTTCAATGCGGACGGTGACGAGCTGGGGCGGGAAAACAAATTTGTTTGGGTACTGAATGATGACAATACGGTATCGCGCAGACAGGTTCGAGCAGGTAAAGCATCTAAAACATCCATTCAAATCCTTGATGGTCTCATGCTGAAAGACAAAGTTGTGATTGCCGGTGTTTCTCGGTTAAGGGATGGCATGAAAGTGGAAGTGATACAGGAAATGGCTACGCAGGAGGCCGGTCTATGAGCGATCTTAATAAATCAGTGCCTCAAAGTGATGATGATGTGACCGGTATTGCTGCGTACTTTATCCGAAATCGTGTCATCAGTTGGATGGTCGCACTGATCTTTTTGATTGGTGGTATCGCTGCATTCTTTGGGTTAGGGCGTCTTGAAGACCCTGCTTTTACCATCAAAGATGCCATGGTGGTGACCTCTTATCCTGGTGCGACGCCGCAACAAGTCGAAGAAGAAGTGACTTATCCGATCGAAAAAGCGATTCAGCAGCTTACTTATGTTGATGAAGTGAATTCGATTTCCAGCCGAGGATTATCGCAAATCACGGTCACGATGAAGAACAATTATGGCCCTGATGATCTGCCACAAATCTGGGATGAGTTACGCCGTAAAGTGAATGACCTTAAAGGGACGTTGCCTCCGGGTGTGAATGAACCTCAAGTGATCGATGATTTTGGTGATGTTTACGGGATTTTGTTAGCGGTGACTGGCGACGGTTATAGCTATAAAGAGCTACTGGATTACGTCGATTACTTACGCCGAGAGCTCGAACTGGTTGATGGCGTGAGTAAAGTTTCGGTATCCGGGCAACAGCAAGAGCAAGTTTTCATCGAAGTATCTATGAAAAAGCTGAGCAGTATAGGACTTTCTCCCGATACGGTCTTTAATCTTCTCTCGACGCAAAACGTGGTTTCTGACGCAGGGGCGATCAGAATTGGTGACGAGTACATCAGAATTCAGCCGACTGGCGAATTCCAGAGTGTGGATGAGCTAGGCGATTTGTTGATTACTGAGTCGGGAGCTCAGGGGCTCATCTTCTTGAAAGATGTAGCGGAAATAAAACGTGGTTATGTAGAAGTCCCGAATAATATTATTAATTTTAACGGCAGCCTCGCACTAAACGTGGGTGTTTCTTTTGCTGAAGGCGTCAATGTCGTTGAAGTCGGAAAAGCGTTTGATCATCGCCTTGCAGAGCTAAAGTACCAACAACCTGTCGGTATCGAAATTTCCGAAATTTACAGTCAGCCTAAAGAGGTGGATAAATCGGTTAGCGGTTTTGTTGTCAGCTTGGCTCAAGCTGTCGGTATCGTCATTATCGTACTTCTGTTCTTTATGGGGCTACGTTCAGGTCTGCTTATCGGTTTAATTTTACTGCTGACGGTGTTGGGTACGTTCATTTTCATGAAGTATCTCGCGATAGATTTGCAGCGGATTTCATTAGGTGCCTTGGTTATCGCGTTAGGTATGTTGGTGGATAATGCGATTGTCGTGGTTGAAGGGATTTTGATTGGTACTCAAAAAGGGCGAACTCGACTCCAAGCGGCGACTGACATTGTTACCCAAACCAAGTGGCCATTACTTGGGGCAACTGTGATCGCGGTAACTGCATTTGCGCCCATTGGACTGTCTGAAGACTCGACGGGTGAATACTGTGGCACTTTGTTTACGGTTCTTCTGATCTCATTGATGTTGAGTTGGTTTACCGCTATCTCGTTGACACCGTTCTTCGCTGACATCTTCTTTAAAGGCCAGAAGATTAAACAAGGTGAAGGGGAAGAAAATGATCCATATAACGGGGTTATTTTCGTTATTTATAAAAAATTTCTCCAGTTCTGTATGCGCCGTGCTTGGTTTACCGTTGTGGTGCTGATTGCGGGATTAGCGGCGAGTGTTTATGGGTTCACCTTTGTGAAGCAAGCGTTTTTCCCATCGTCGACAACGCCTATTTTTCAGTTAGATGTATGGATGCCGGAAGGAACTGATATTCGCGCCACCAACACAACGCTTAAAGAGCTAGAAAGTTGGTTAGCCAAGCAAGAGCATGTTGACCATATCACGACGACCGCGGGTAAAGGCTTACAGCGCTTTATGCTAACGTACGCGCCAGAGAAAAGTTATGCGGCTTATGGTGAGATAACCACTCGTATGGAAAACTACGAAGCGTTAAAACCATTAATGGCGAAGTTTCGAGAGTATTTAAAAGCCAAATACCCAGAAATAAATTACAAGCTCAAACAGATTGAGTTAGGCCCTGGTGGTGGTGCAAAAATTGAAGCGCGCATTATTGGTTCTGATCCAACCGTCCTTCGTACGATAGCCGCTCAGGTCAAGGACATCATGTACGCCGATCCTCAGGCAACAAATATCAGGCATGATTGGCGTGAACGAACCCAAGTTCTTGAACCTCAGTTTAATGAGAGTCAGGCACGTCGCTATGGCATTACCAAATCGGACGTCGATGATTTCTTGTCCATGTCATTCTCTGGAATGACGATAGGCCTTTACCGAGACGGCACGACGCTCATGCCTATCGTGGCTCGTTTACCTGAAGATGAACGCATTGATATTCGTAACATTGAAGGCATGAAAATATGGAGTCCAGCACAGAGTGAGTTTATCCCACTTCAACAAGTCACAATGGGTTACGACATGCGTTGGGAGGATCCTATCATCGTACGTAAGAACCGTAAGCGTATGCTCACTGTGATGGCAGACCCTGATATTCTAGGTGAAGAAACCGCATCGACGTTGCAAAAACGTTTACAGCCCCAAATTGAAGCGATTCAAATGCCTCCTGGCTATTCACTAGAGTGGGGTGGTGAATACGAATCTTCAGGTGATGCTCAAGAGTCGCTGTTTACTACCATGCCAATGGGGTACTTGTTCATGTTCTTGATCACTGTATTCCTATTTAACTCTATCAAAGAGCCACTCATTGTTTGGCTTACCGTGCCGCTGGCGTTAATTGGTGTCACCACCGGTTTGTTGGCACTCAACACGCCGTTTGGTTTTATGGCATTGCTCGGCTTCTTAAGCTTATCGGGAATGGTGCTCAAAAATGGCATCGTATTACTGGACCAAATTGAAATAGAAATGAAATCGGGTAAAGAGGCTTATGATGCGGTCGTTGATGCTGCGGTAAGCCGTGTTCGTCCTGTGTGTATGGCTGCAATCACGACGATCCTTGGTATGATCCCACTATTACCAGATATTTTCTTCAAACCAATGGCGGTTACGATTATGTTTGGTTTGGGCTTTGCGACAGTCCTGACACTGATTGTCGTGCCAGTGTTGTATCGTTTATTCCATAAAGTGGCAGTACCGAAACAGGCTTAGTGCTACTGATATAACGATGAAAAGTATCGCGCCTCTAGCTCATCAGTTAGAGGCGCTTTTTAAGGAAGAATAATGACAGAACAAAAAACGTGTGCGTGGGCGATGAATCACCCATTAGAGCGCGAATATCATGATTCCGAATGGGGCGTGCCAGTATATGACGACCAAACCCTGTTTGAATTTATTACGTTGGAAGGTGCGCAAGCTGGGCTTAGTTGGATTACCATTCTTAAAAAGCGCGAAGGGTATAGAGAAGCGTTCGAGAACTACGACCTAGATGCGTTGGAACAAAGAAATGAAGAACGCGCTGAATACATCGTGGAAAACTTCGATGTTGTAAGGCATCGCGGAAAGATTAACTCGGTTTTCAGTAATGCTAAAGCGGCCAAAGCGTTAATTGCTGAATACGGAAGTTTATCAGACGCGTTGTGGCAGTTCGTGGACGGCGAACCAATCGTCAATCAATGGCAGCATATGAGTGACGTACCAGCTTCGACAGAGCAATCCAAAGCCATGAGTAAGTTCCTAAAAAAGAAAGGCTTCAAGTTTGTCGGTGAAACTATCTGTTATGCTTTCATGCAAGCCGTCGGCATGGTGGATGACCATATCGTTGGATGTCCTAAAAAGCAGAATAAGTAACGTTTGGCTTATTAAGTTTATGTTGTTAGTTCTGGTTATCATGAATACGTTCCAAAGCTTCGATTCGACGCCATTGAGTGGCATCGAAGCTTTGCTTTCTTAAAGCAATGATTTCTGCCTGTTTTTCGTCTTGCCCTAGAAAATCCCTATTCAGAATCTCTTGACGCTGTTTTAAGTAAGTGGCGAGTTGAGTCTCAAATGATGCTCTTTGCTCATCAAGCTTTTGCAGCCTTTGCGCTCCAGCGTCTCCCACCAGTGCAACACGGGCGATGTACTTATCTTGTGAATCAAGCTGAGAAGCTTGCTCGAGTTGCTCCGCTAATGCGTTATTGCGTTCACTTTCTCGGATATAATCTGGTTGTTCTGATAGCGCTTGATTGAGAAGGTGTGTTTGACTCTCGATATCCGATGCCTGTTTTTTAATCGTCAGCTTTTCCAATGCAAGTTGGCGAAGTCGGTTTTCTTCGTCAAACAATTGAGCTATCTGGACCTCGCTAAAGTATTGAAGTTGTAAATTCAGTATCGCTTCATTCAGCATGGTTAGCTGTTCAATCGTTAGTTGGTTATGCTCAAAAGGCTCTAATGCAGAGAGCGCTTGCTTGTAGGAAAGGTAGGTCTGGAAGAGTTTGGCATCAATATTCAGTGTTTGTTTTGCTAAAGTGTCATCATTGACTTCCGCTTTGATCGTATCGAGATCTTCTTCGCCCAGCCGGCTAAGAGAATATTCGAAGAAGTCTTTTGGGGAAGAGACATCGGCGGCTATATCTTGCTGAGATTGCGAATGGTTAGAGGCTATCTCTTGTTGTTTGTCGCTTTGCAACAGAGAAAGCGCTCCCACGCCAAATATCGAGAGCAGGATAAAAGTGGTGAGAGCGACTTTCTTCATTGTCATGACCTCTTATAAACCTTGAAGTTTGAGACGATTTGCATGTTGGCGATAAAGCGTGACTGGATCGGTTTCAAAAAGATGATGAATACCGAGTAGGCCGTTAATTTCATCCAAATGGTTCATTTGATAATCATCACGTATGACTTTGCCCAAATGTGTGCTGCACGCACCAACTAAGCCATCATTTGGCCCATCAAAGGCTAAGCCAAGTACCATCATGGCAGCGTCGGTCGGATCGAAAACGTTTGTAAAAGTGGATGATCCGGTCCATGAGTAGTAATAAACGCCATTTGAAGCCAGCAAGTCACCATTACCACATTCACTGGTAGGGACTCCCTCTGGGTAGTGCTGGTTAAACGCTAATGATCCTTCCGTGGTTAATGCTGCTAGTGAGGCTAAAGGGTCTTGGTCGAGATCAGAACCGCCTGATAGAAGATTAATAAGAGTGGTTAAGCCTTGCGCCAGTTTTACCGCGAGCTGCTCGCTGCCAGAACCCTCAGATACGGTGCCACGAACTAAATCTGCCACTTTAGACCCTTTATTAACGCCACCTATACTCGTAACTGATGCAACTAGGTCTGGACGGACAGAGGCAACATAGCGCGTTGTTGGACCACCATGACTGTGACCGATGAGATTGACTTTCTCTGCGCCTGTTGCAGCAAGTAAGGTTTCTACTTGAGCAAGCAGTTGTTCCCCTCTAACTTCGCTGCTGTTGGTCGCGGATACCTGCGCTACATAAACTTTAGCGCCGTCTTTCGTTAAGGAATGTGGTATTCCGAAAAAGTAATCTACGCCTGCGAGGGTATCAAAACCAAATAATCCATGAACCAGAACAATCGGATACTTGGTTTGGGTATAACCCGTTGCGGCGTGTACGGAGGTTATTGGGACGGTAATTAAGGTAAAAAGCATTAGCGCTATGAATTTGAGTTTCAAAACTATCTCCTTGTGGTATGACCTCTTATGAATGATAAAAAGTAGGAGAGAAACTCTAAATTTGGAAAGCCTATTTGTGGCACATTATTTCATTCTGTGACTGCTCAATTGAAAAACAACACAAATGATTAACATTAACGAATAGCTGGTGAGAATGTTAGATAATTCTAATTAAGTCAGCGAGTTATAAAAACGCCCCGCGAAGCAGGGCGATTCAATTACTATTTTAGAGAGACTTCTTTTTCTAAAATTAACGCGTTATAGCGTGCAAAACCAGCCTCTAGATCGGCGATCAAGTCATCCACGTCTTCTAAGCCAATATGAATACGAACTAAAGTGCCCTCAAAGTGTGGGTGCGCTACGGTTCTCAAGCTGTTAAAGCTCTTTGGTTCGTTAGCTAGAATGAGGCTTTCATACCCGCCCCAAGAATAACCCATACTGAAGTGTTTCATACCGTCAAGCAGAGCCGTCGTCGCTTTTGGATAAGACGTTTTGAGAACAAATGAAAACAAGCCGTTTCCACCAGTGAAGTCACGTTTGAAAAACTCATGGCCAGGGCACGATTCCAATGCTGGGTGGCGGACATGATCAACTTCCGGACGAGAAGCTAGCCACTTGGCGACTTTCAAGCTACTTTCTGCGTGTTGTCTTAGGCGAACATCCAGCGTGCGAATACCACGAAGGCCTAGGTATGCGTCGTCAGGAGAAACGCACTGACCCATCAAGTAGCTTTGTTCACGCAGTTGGGGCCAGTATTTTTCGGAAGCTACGGCTGTACCTAACATTACATCAGAGTGACCAACTATGTATTTGGTGGCGGCTTGAATAGAAATATCGACACCATGTTCAAATGGTGAGAAGTTCACGCCAGCTCCCCATGTGTTATCAAGCATCACAATAATATCGTGCTCGTGAGCGATGCGCGCCAATGTTGGTACGTCCTGCACCTCCATTGTGACTGACCCCGGAGATTCTAGGAAAAGGACTTTGGTATTTGGTTGAATCAAATCACGAATACCTTCTCCAATCATCGGATCATAATAGGTAGTTTCGATGCCCATTTTCTTCATGATGATATTACAAAAATCACGAGTTGGTTCGTAACAAGTGTCCACCATCAGAATGTGCTCGCCAGTTTCGACGAAAGAGAGAATCGCATTTGAAATTGCTGCCGTGCCACAAGGGTAGAGAGCACAACCTGATCCACCTTCAATCTCAACCATTGCATCTTGAAAAGCGAAGTGCGTGTTGGTGCCACGGCGACCATAAAATAATGTTTTATTGGTGCGGTTCATGGTGGCTTGGTTCTTCTCTGCAACCGTGTTGAATACCACGGTTGAAGCGCGTTGAACGGGTGGGTTTACAACACCGTTTGTCCACTTTTTATCGCGGCCAGCGGTAATGAGCTTGGTTTTTTTGCCCTCTGACATAAAAGTTCCCTGTCTTAAATATTACGATTTTGATTATTTAAAACATGGACGACATAACGTTTGCAAGGGAAAAGTCAACTATCACCCAATAATAGCCGAGATTATCGAGTGAAGGCGTCAAAGCTGAAAGGTTGAGTTGTAGGCTTAGAGTGTATCGCTAAGGTGGAAAACGTAAGTAGAACAAACCTCCAGCAAGATGTTTGAAGCGCTGGAGGTTTTTTTAGTCGGTGTATTTGAGGTATTAGAGGAGTGGATTGAAGAGATAGAACACTCGCTCTAAGAATCGAGAAAATAGGCTTCTTTTCTCCCATTCTTCCAATACAACAGTGTGAGATTGCTTAATATAGCTATCTTGTAACCAAGACATTTGCTTCGTGAACTCTTCGTCGTCAACGGCGAGGGTAACTTCGAAGTTCAGCCACAAGCTGCGCATATCCATGTTTACGGTGCCAACTAAACAGAATTGGTCGTCAATTACGACGGATTTCGTATGCAGCAAACCACCATAAAACTCATAGATTTTGACTCCTGCACACAAAAGCTCACTATAAAACGCGCGTGACGCCCATTGCACCATCATCGAGTCATTTTTATGTGGAATAATGAGTTCAACATCAATGCCTCGTTGTGCTGTCATCTTTAACGTTTCAAGTAAGTCTGCATTGGGCACGAAATATGGTGTTGTAATTCGTACCGAGCGATTGGCTTGGTTGATTGCCAATGTTAATACTTGATAGATCAGATATTCCGGCATACCAGGGCCAGAAGGCACAACCTGAATAGGGTGTTGGAATTCACTCTCATCGATCTTACATTCAGGTAGTCTCGGTAAATGACGTTCGCCAGTTTCGACTTCCCAATCCCAACAGTGGATAGCACTCAATACGTTTACCGTTGGTCCCGTAATGCGAACCATGATGTCCACCCAATGCCCGACGCCACTGTTTTGTTTGAAGTAAGCCGGGTCAACTAAGTTCATTGAACCTGTATAAGCAATTTCATCATCAATTACGATGATCTTGCGATGTTGGCGAAGATCAAGACGACGTAAGAAAATACGCCACATCTTCACTTCTAGCGCTTGAATAACTTCAATTCCAGCATCCTGCATCATTCGATACCAAGGACTTCTGAAAAAACGTGGACTACCTGCTGAATCGAGCAATAGTTTGACATCTACGCCGCGTTTAGCCGCTTGGATAAGTGCAGAAGCGACAGAGTCAGCCAAACCACCTGGATGCCAAATGTAGAATACCATTCGAATACTGCTCTGTGCGTTTTCGATGTCTTCAATAATGGAATGCAAAATCTCATTAGGTGACTGTTGCAGCGACAATGTATTACCGCTCAATGCGGGAAGACCAAGGCGGTTGTTACAAAGTTCATCAATTCGGTAGATGTGCCTTCCCATTGTTTCTGGGTTGTGCGCGTTACAGTCGTTCAACTGACTGAACCACTTCTCGAATGGTGTAAACATCTCTTTTGCGCGTTCGGCCCGTTTTCTGCCTAAGTTCAGTTCACCGAAGAGGAAATAACACGCGACACCCAGAACGGGAAGGATATAAATGATCATTAGCCAAGCTAAAGACACGCTCACTGCACGGCGCTTTAAAACGACACGAATGGTCACACCTGCGACCAGTAACCAATATAGCCCGATGCCAGCTAAAGTAAGAAAGTGATAAAACTTGTCCATATACGCTCAGAGTAATATGCCCTTCTAGGATATTAAGCATAAAAGTGGGTTGGGGGAATAGATTTCCCATTTAGACGTGGGATTGACCTTATATGAGGAACGAATTTCATAACAGCTGATTCTGTTATTTTAATGTGAAAAATAAGGTCATTCTTTAACTTTTGAACAAAAAAGCAGCATTTAACCTGCGTAACTCGACACTTGTGCGATAAATGTACTTTTTTGGGGTTCCAATTTTAAAGGGGAGCTGCTTTACTTTCTAGACATAGTGCGTCGAACGCTTATTTTATAAGTGTACAATAATTTTTACATAAACTTTTTAGACGCCTATCTCTATGCATACACAACAAACTAATTTTGGAGAAAAAGCGTGGCTACAACTAATACAGCAGCACCACGTGATACGTGGGGGTCTAAACTAGGCTTCGTAATGGCAGCAGCGGGTTCCGCTGTCGGTTTAGGCAATATATGGAAATTCCCTTACACAGCAGGTGAGAGTGGCGGCGGTGCATTCGTTGCTATCTACCTTATCTTTGTTATTTTTATCGGCTTTAGCGTGATGCTGACAGAGTTCGCTATTGGTCGTAAGACAGGTCTTTCTGCCGTAGGTGCATTCAAAACAACTGACCGACGCTGGACGTTCACTGGCGTTATGGGAGTCTTCAGTGGTCTTTTGATCATGGGCTTCTACCCAGTGGTTGGTGGTTGGGCATTGGCCTACATCTTTAAAGTGGGCGGTGGTCTACTCAGCGCGCCAGAAGCAATTGGCGACAGCTTTGGCGGTTTCATCTCAGATCCGATTCAACCTTTAATGTGGATGGGGGTTTACCTGTTCCTTAACGTCATGATTGTGATGAAAGGGATTTCGGGTGGTATTGAGAAAGCCGGTAAGGTTCTGATGCCGCTTTTGTTCTTAATCCTAATCGTTGTTTCTGTTAAAGGCTTGATGCTGCCAGGTGCAATGGCTGGCCTTGAGTTCTTATTCATGCCGGACTTTTCTAAAGTCGATAGCAATGTGGTTCTTGCTGCACTAGGGCAGGCGTTCTTCTCACTTAGCTTAGGTATGGGCTGTATGATGACGTACGGTTCTTACCTGAAGAAGAAAGAGAACCTAGTTCAAACAACCGGTATGGTTACTGCGATGGATACAGGTGTAGCGATTCTTGCTGGTGTTGCTATGTTCCCGGCTATGTTTGCCTTTGGCATGGAGCCTGCGGCAGGCCCTGGTCTTGTATTCGTTGTCGTTCCTCAACTATTTGCTGAAATGGGCGGTGTGATTGGGTTGCTATTCGCGTTGCTATTTTTCATCGGCTTGACGGTGGCGGCATTAACTTCTTCAGTATCACTATTGGAAGTTGTCGTGTCTTACCTAATCGATGAGAAAGGCATGAAGCGCTCTAACGCGGTTCTGTCTGCAAGTGCAGTTATGGCGGCATTATGTATTTTTGCGTCACTATCGTTAGGTGGAATGGGGCCAACGCTGTTTGGTACAGGTGCCTTTGATATCTTCGACTTGCTAACGGATAAAATCTTCCTAGCGGTTGGTGGTATGTTGGTTTGTATCTTTGCTGGATGGCGCCTAAGCCGTGCTGAGCTAGAAAAAGAGATCACTAATGACGGCGAAGTATCCTTCCCGCTATTTGGATTGTGGTACAACCTAGTTAAATACTTGATTCCTTTTGCTATCGCTATTGTTGCCTTCATGGGGATTAAGTCTGGCTTTGACAGTGGCAAAGGTGAAATCATGCTGCTGGGTATCGCAATCATTGGTCTTGCTGGTATTTTCTCTAGAAAGCTCTAGCTCAGGCCTTGGGGCAAGCCTCGATAGCTTTGTCCGATAACTTATGTATACTGCTGGCTCCAAACGTGGAGCCAGTTTTTTATGTTCGATATTCTACATACCCATCCCGATTTTCTGATCATCAATAAGCATCCCAACGTCTCTGTTCATAAAGACGATGGCGACACAATGCTGCTGCAAGAAGTGGCTAAGCAGAGTGGTGATGAGCAGCTTTATCTTATCCATCGCTTGGATAAAATGACATCGGGTATTCTGCTCCTCGGACGCAACGCCAAAGCGGCCAGTGCGTTATCGCAAGCCTTCGCTGACCGCCAAGTGGAAAAGTTCTATCTGGCGATTGGCTCTAAAAAGCCGAAAAAGAAACAAGGTTTGGTCGTTGGTGATATGGAGCGTTCGCGCCGTTCATCATGGAAGCTGGTCAACAGCAAAAATAACCCAGCCGTTACCCAGTTTTTCTCTCTTGCGGCAGAGCCCGGAGAGCGCCTATTTTTATGTAAGCCACACACTGGTAAAACGCATCAAATCCGCGTGGCATTAAAATCGGTTGGCTCAGGTATTGTTGGTGACCCGATTTACAATGCAGGCAATGAGGCTGATCGCGGTTATCTGCATGCATTTTCACTTTGCTTCCAATACCGAGATGAGCAATATCGCTTTGTTTGCGACCCACGAGAACACAAAATGCTTGGTAACAAATGGCACAGTGAAATCGTCTCTCAGGGTTTGGATACTTGGCTTTCCCCTTGGGGACTGAACTGGCCTACGATCAAATAATCGTCACAAAGAAAACTAATAAGAGAACTCGATGCAAGCATCACAACTTCCGCTGTTTTTTCAGCACCTAGAAACCGAGCTCGCGCAAGCTCCGAATGAAATTCGTCGACTGTTTCATGGTCGTGGCCGCCGTTTTGAGGGCCTAGAGCAAATTACCTGTGACTGGTTACAAGGTCAGTTGATCATCAACTTGTTTAAAGAAGTCGACGACGCATTTCTCGCTGAGCTGAAAAGCGGTCTCAATGCGGTGGCACAATCACAACTGTGGGCAGATAAGCAAGGTCGCACTATGGTTCTTCAGCACCGTTATGCCGATGGTGCGCCTTCAGAAGTGCTTGTCGGTGAATTAGACGCTCGCCCTGTCGTTGAAGAAAGCGGTTTGAAATACCAATTGGATATTGGCCGCAACCAAAATTTCGGTCTGTTTTTGGACATGCGCTACGGTCGTGATTGGGTACGGGAAAATGCGAAGCATAAAAACGTGCTTAACTTGTTTGCTTACACGTGTGGCTTTTCTGTCGCTGCCATTGCGGGTGGCGCAGATAAAGTGGTTAACGTCGACATGGCAAAAGCGTCGCTGTCTAAAGGTCGTGAGAACCACAAGCTAAATGGTCATAACATCAACCAGGTAAGCTTTATGGGGCACGATATCTTTAAATCGTGGGGTAAGATTAAAAAATCTGGTCAGTATGACTTGATCATTATCGATCCGCCTTCATTCCAGAAAGGCAGCTTTGCGCTGACTAAAGATTACAAAAAGATTCTACGTCGATTACCGGATTTGTTGGCAGACGGCGGTCAAGTGATGGCATGTGTGAACTCGCCATCTGTGACAAGCGACTTCTTGATTGAAAGCATGAAAGAAGAAGCGCCACAACTGACGTTCCGCGAGCGTCTGGATAACCCGCCAGAGTTTACGGACGTAGACAGCGAAGCAGCATTGAAAGTGTTGTTGTTTAGCGAGAAGCAATGACGACGAAATGAAAGTTGTACTTATCTATAATACCAGCCGTTTGAGTACGGCTGGCATCTCCGCGATACCCCGTCAATCTGAATAGCGAAACACGAGTGTGATTCAGAGTCTATTCTCAGAGTGAGCTATTCCTAACACGCTGATATTAGATTCCTGATCTCGCCTAGGCTCGTCGGAATGACGGGAAACAATAAAAGATCGATACCAGCAGCATTAACCGATCTGCACTTCAAGATCCGCTTCGATGGTTGATGAGCAGGCGAGCACATAGCCTTGTTCAATTTCTTCTGGCGTTAATGTTTCTAGGCTGGTGGAAGAGACGCTGCCTTTACTAACCTTGCATTTGCACGAGCCACAAATGCCGCTACGACAAGCGACGATTAATGGTAAACCTGCGCCTTCAAGCACATCGGCCAGTACCTGACCTTTTTGCGCATCGATGGTTTGAGCAAAGTCAGGAACAGAAACACGAACAACTTCATCGGAGACCGATGTTTCTGCGCCAGTCGCTGGCGTAAAACTCTCTTGGTAGAAGTTCGTCATGTCAAAACCAAGGTCATTCAAATAGCCGTGAACATCTTGCATGAACTGACTTGGACCACACAGGTAAACGGTGCGTTGCTTGAAATCAGGAACAAGCTCTTTAAGCCAGTCGGCATTCAAACGACCTTGTGGGTGTGACGTTCCTTCGCGGTTTTTCAGCAACAGCTTTAAATGGAAGTTGGGATACACAGCGTCGAATGTTTCTAGCTGATCGTAGTAAATCGTCTCTTCAGGGCTGCGTGCGATATGAAGAAATGCGATGTCCACATCGTTGTCGTTTTCATCTTGATTACTCAGCCAGTGTTTTGCCATCGAAAATACGGGCGTGACGCCGCAACCTGCACTGATAAGCAAGGCTTTTGTTTCGCCATCACGTAAAACGGGTGGATGGTCAATGCAGTTAAATTCGCCCGCTGGTGGTAATGCTTGAACGGTATCACCGAGCAGCAGCGAGTCAACGATGTAGTTCGATACTTTACCGCCAGATACTCGTTTGATGGTGAGTTGAAGGTGATCGTCTTCATTGATCGAGCTGATTGAATAGGCACGAAACTCCATTTTTCCATCAATTTCGACGCCCAAGTTAATAAACTGGCCAGGCTTAAACTGAAACAGAAGTGATTCGGTTAGTTCGGCCAATTTGATGCTGACGGTGTCGTGTGTTTCGAAGTATTTGTCGATGCAACGGAGTGTGACGGGTTGGTTACCTTGCCATTCAAAAAACATAACAATCTCTTTGGTTGTGGCTATTTTTAGTTCGAAATAGATAGCGCCTCCGCGTAAGGAGGCGCGAACAAGCAAGTTTATTAAGCTGCTAGGATAGCTTTTAGATCATCCTGAACATTGCCAATACTGCGCATATCGAACTTCTCTTGGATGATGGCGATTAGGTTTGGCGTTAGGAATGCCGGTGCAGTAGGGCCTGTGTAAATGCCTTTCACGCCCAATGCAAATAGCGTTAGCAAGATAACGATCGCTTTTTGCTCGAACCAAGAAAGCACAAGCGTGAGTGGTAGCTCATTGATGTCACAGTCAAACTCTTTCGCCAGTGCAAGTGCAAGCTGGATTGCTGAGTAAGCATCGTTACATTGGCCCACATCCAATAGGCGAGGGATGCCGTTGATATCGCCGAACGTATTCTTGTTGAAGCGGAACTTACCACACGCCAAGGTCAGGATTAGCGTGTCTTCTGGCGCTTCAGCCGTAAAATCGGTGTAGTAACTGCGTTCCGCTTTATCACCATCACAACCGCCGACTAGGAAGAAGTGTTTGATGTTGCCTTGCTTCACTTGGTCGATAACCGCAGGGGCGGCGTTCATCAGTGCATTGCGACCAAAACCAACCGTGATGTGGTGTTCGATTTCATCGTGTTGGAAACCGTCTTGCGCTAGAGCACATTCAATCACTTGGCTAAAGTCATTGCCTTCGATGTGAGCCACTCCAGGCCAGCCAACAATACTGCGGGTGAATAGACGGTCTGCGTATTGACCCACATTTGGATTCAACAAGCAGTTTGACGTCATTACGATTGCGCCAGGGAAGTTTGCGAATTCTTTCTGCTGGTTTTGCCATGCACTGCCGTAGTTACCGACAAGATGAGAGTATTTCTTCAGCTCAGGGTAGCCGTGTGCAGGCAGCATTTCACCATTGGTGTAAACGTTAATGCCTTTGCCTTCGGTCTGTTGCAGGATTTTTTCTAGGTCATGCAAATCATGGCCAGAGACAAGAATACATTTGCCTTTTACTGGTTTGACGTTCACCGTGGTTGGTTCTGGATGGCCGAAGGTCGTTGTTTCGCCTTGGTCGAGCATTTCCATCACTTTGTAGTTCATCAGGCCAATGCGCATTGAGCAATCAAGTAGTTCGCCAAGATCTTCAGGATCTGTGCCCAACCACGCCATGATTTCATGGTATTCGGCATAGATATCGTTGTTGGTTTGCTCAAGAACACGTGCGTGCTCCATGTACGCGGCTGCACCTTTAAGTCCGTATAGGCAAAGTAGGCGTAGGCCAATAACATCTTCATGTACTTGGTCTTTACCACGGTTAACCGCGACTTGAGGAGCAAATGCCAGGATTGCTTCTGCACTGTTTGGCAGCTCAAAGTGAGCAACCGCAGGAATGTCAGCGACTTCGGTATCGGCGAGCGTGGCTGCAGACATCACTTGCTCTTTTAGCAATGCTTTATACGTTGCAGCTTGAGAAGTCAGCTCTAGAACACGTTTAGGGTCGAAGTTTACGTTCGTCAATGTAGAGAAAAATGCTTTTGGTGCCCATTGGTTGATTTCATCGTTAATGATATTGAATTCAAGTGCTTTTGATGCCCAAAAAGAAACCCCTTGCAGTGTGTAAACCAACACGTCTTGTAGGTCTGATACTTCAGAAGTTTTGCCACACATGCCTTGTGCAAAAGAACAACCTTTAACAGCAGGGGTTTGAATTGTCTGTTCACATTGAATACAGAACATATTGGGTTCTCCAGTGATTATTTTAATAGTCGTGATGTTGACCACTAGAGAGCAGAATGCGTGCCAATTGTTATCTTATTGATTTGTATTTAATTTTATCGTTTTTAGATAAGTGGTTGATGTAATTAAGACAACGCAGTTGATGTCTTAATTACATCGGCTTCTTGTGGTTGGTTATTTATTGATCCCAAGTTTTTTACCCATTCGATATAAGTTCCCGCGATCCATTTGTAAAAATTCCGCTGCTTTTGCCCAAACGCCACCAGTTTGGCTCAAAGCATGTTCAATTAAATCACGCTGATAGCTTTCTATCAGCTCCCGCATTGGTTGGCTTTCTTTAGGCAGATAATGCGATGTGTTTTTTACATCATCGAGAGCCAATGAGGTGTCGAAATGGTTAAGCATGATTGTGCTCGCGCCTTGTTGAATGGCGTGTAAAGCCGCGCGAGTTAAAGTGTGTTCGAGCTCGCGCACGTTTCCGTACCAAGGTAAAGACTCCAGTTGAGTCAACACCTTAGGATGAACGTGCAGATTGGGCGCATTAAATTGTTGGCGTACTTTTTCTAACAGGTATCCTGCTAAAACGGGAATATCACCGTCACGGGCACGCAGTGGGGGGACTTGGATTGGGAACACGTTCAAACGGTGGAAAAGGTCTGCTCGAAACGTGCCAGCTTCGACCTCTTTTTCTAATTGTCGATTGGTCGCGGCGATGATGCGCACATTGACCATCAAATGCTGATCGCTACCCACACGTTGCAGCTCGCCTTGCTGAATTACGCGCAGCAATTTTGCCTGTAAAATCAAAGGCAGTTCGCCCACTTCATCGAGGAAAATCGTTCCGCCGTCTGCCAGTTCAAACTTACCGGCGCGGTGGCTATTGGCTCCAGTGAATGCGCCTTTGACATGACCAAACAGTTCACTCTCAGCCAGACCTTCAGGCAGGGCCGCACAGTTGACGTAAATCATAGGCTTATCGCTACGATGAGATTGCGCGTGCGCCGAGTGCGCGACCAGTTCTTTACCAGTACCGGTCTCTCCTGTGATAAGTACCGCGTAATCTGATTGAGCAACGGTCGCAATGTTGCTTCGTAACTGGTTAATCTGCGGACTCAAACCCACCATTTCGCCATGTTGAGAACGGGCTTGCTGGATAAGGGTTTGAGTGACGCTTTTTTGCTTCTGGTTTTGCGCTTTGAGTGCTTTTAATTGAGCAATGTTACGCAATGTCGCAGCGGTCAAAGCCGCAAAGGTTTCGATAGCGACAGGGTCAATGTCATCAAACGCGCCCACCGTTAGAGCATCCATAGTTAGTGCGCCAACAAGTTGGCCTTCTACATACAAGCTAAAGCCCATGCAATCGTGAACATCAATGCACTGGTCTTCGGTTAATAGTGTGCCGTCAAAAGGATCCGGCAGTGAACAATCGGCATCGAAACGCACAGGTGCGCGGCTATGAATAATGGCATCTAAGCGTGGATGTGCTTTGGGGAAATAGCGACGACCTAAGACCGAGCTGGATAAGCCTTTTACCGCGACAGGAGTCAGAAACCCATCCTCATCGAAGATAAACAGGCAGCTCGCATCACATGGGAATACTTGCGCAACCCCATCAATGAGGTTTTGATATTGCTGCTCGTGAGAGCGATTTGAGCTGAGGTTTAGCGCGATATTAAGGAGTACGTGGTCAACAGTCGGAGTCATAACAAGCCCAAAGTTATCTGGAATGGGCTCATGCTAGCAACTTGATGTCATTTGAACATCGAAAGGTGTGGGAGATTGATGTTCCATTGACGACGATCAAACTTGATACAAATAGAATCGCGCAAGCCGATGAGTAAGCAACGTACGCTTGCGCGGATTAAACTCTTTGAACTAAAACAGCAGACCAATGGAAAGGAGTTACCTCGTTCAAATTAGCGAGGAACAACCCTTGCGTCATTGCCAGACATGTTGATTTGAACGGCTTGGCCTGGCTGAAAAATCATGTTGGGGTTTGCTTCTTGAACGACAGAGATTATTCTTCCATCCTCTAAGCGAATAGTCAGATTCACACCATTTCGTTTCGCGGTTGCTTCAGCGGCTTTACTGCCGGCATAACCACCCAGCAGACCACCACCAATAGCTGCGATATCCGAGCCAGAGCCGCCCCCGACTTTTGAGCCTAATATACCACCCACGGCGGCACCAGCGATTGTGCCTATGGCGTTGGATTGGGTAGAGGCATCAATGGTTACTGGTTCAACTTTTTCAATCGTCCCGTAGTAAACCTGCTGAACTTTGCGTGTGTCTGAAGAGCCGTATGCATCTCCGTACGGGTTAGGTGAGGTACAGCCGCTAAGCATAACAATACAAGACATGATGAGCAGCATACCTAGCTTGACGTATTTTTTCATATAGCCTCCGAATGATTTCTCTCCATCCAAAGAGTATATACCCCAATTTAATATGTGCTTTAGTGTTTTATAAAACAGTGACTTAGCGGCTTTTCTCTCAAGGAAATGTGAATTTCCAAGCGGTGTTAATGGTCGTTAAGCGTATGAAACCCAGAGTAAATACGCGTGAAGGTGGTAAACCAACACGCTGCACCAAAGATATAGGCTATGACGGCAAAGTGTTGCGGTAGCAAACAAAATAGCACCAAACAACCAATGGTTTCAGTGCCTTCGGTTAAGCCGCTCATGTAGTAGAGAGATTTGTGTTTATATACCGGATTATCGATGCCTTGTTTTCCTGCCATGATGGCAAAAGCCAAAAAGCTACTCCCAGTGCCGACGAAGGAAAAAATCAAAAATGCCCCTGCAATGGCATTTTGTTCTGGGTTTGCCAACACAAAACCAAAAGGAATCAAGGAATAGAACAGAAAATCCAAGCTGATATCGAGAAAACCACCCGCATCGGTAATGCCTTGAACCCTCGCCAGTGCGCCGTCTAATCCATCACATATTCTGTTCAGCAAAATAAAAAGCAACGCCAGCAAGTACTGTTCGGTGATCAAAGCCGGTAGGGCAAAGCAGCCAAGCACAAAACCAAATACTGTCGTCTGATTTGCGGTGATGCCACATTTATCGAGGTATGTCGCACTGATGGCCAGCGGTTTGCGGATGAGCTTTATACTCAGGCTATCAAGCATGGTTTGTCTCCCACGGCCAGTTTAGGCAGCGGCTGCCATTGGGAATATCGTCTTCATCGTGGGTTACCATCAAAGTAGGGATGTTCGCTTGCTGCAATTGCTCGACCACCCAATTGCGAAATTGTACGCGCAGATCTTTATCTAACTTGCTGTAGGGCTCATCGAGTAGCGCAACTTTCGGCTTTGCCAACAGCATACGAGTTAAAGCAATCCGAGCACGTTGTCCTCCGGAGATTTGATCTGGGAAGGATTCGGCAAGTTTGGTCAATGCAATGTTCTTCAGTGCTTGCATGGCGTGTGCTTTACGCTCCTCACCTTTGATTGAGTTTGGTAGCGCGAATGCAAGATTCTCCCATACCGTTAAGTGAGGGAAGAGCAAATCTTCTTGGAACAGAATACCAACCTGCCGCTTATGTGCAGGGAGGGCATCCAACTTTTCGTTATCAAGCGTAATGGAGCCAGAGTAGTTGAACTCGGCGGAGAGGTGTCCAGCAATGGCATCCAACAAAGTGGATTTACCACAACCGCTTGGTCCCATCAGAGTAACAATTTCACCTTTCTCTACGGTCATGTTGAACGCTGAGAAAAGCGTGTCGCCATTGGTTTTACGGATGGCGAGGTTTTCGAGACAAAGACTCATTCAGTAGTAAACCTTTTATAGACAAGCGGCGATACTTCACGTGTAAGCGGCTTAGTAGTATCGCAAAAGAGAAGAACAAGAACGGCAAGAGTGCTTGCCAAATGGCATAAATCGCGGTGACACGTCGGTCAAAACCACTGGATAGCGCAACGGCTTCGGTGGTGATGGTGCTAATGCGCCCAGCCCCTAGCACCAGTGTCGGTAGGTATTGCGCCAGACTTACGCTAATACCGACCGCCCATGCGAATGTAATTGCAGGTAGGAGGATTGGCAGTTTCACTTTTAACCAAGCTTGCATCGGTGATTTACCCAAGCTGAGTGCGACGCGAGTTAAGCCGTTGTCGAAGCTGCGCCACGGGCCGTCTAGCGAGAGGTAAATAAATGGGAATGCGAAGAACACATGCGCCCAGCATACCCAAAAGAAATACGCGTTACTGTTTAAATACAGCGTCACCACTTGCATACCGAATAGCACCGATAGCTGAGGAATCAGCATTGGGATGGCGATAATGTAACCGGGCACCTGCCAGCGATAACGAAGGCGATACTCATGTGCGATCAAGGCAAGGGCTAGAGCGACGGTCGCGCTGATAACGGTAATCAGCATGCTCTGCTCCAGTGTGCCAAGAATGCTGTGCCACTCATATTCCCAAAATCGCAGGCTGTAGCGGCTTGGTAGTAAATCTGGAAAGCGCCAGCGTTGAGCAAAGCTCCATACCACCATGAGTGGAATCATTAGAAGTGCGAGTAGCGCAATCAGTGAAAACAGGGTCTTACCGGGTAAACGAAACCCGTTTCGACCAGAGTACTGCCAGCGTTTGAAGCCTTTGGTAATACACCATTCCATTAAGCGTACAAATCCAATCAAAAGGCTAGCGATCGCAAACAACACGACCGCGCCTGCGGCAGCTCTTGGTAGAAGTGATAAATCTGGGTCGTTAAACCACTGCCATACCAAAACCGCAAACGTTGGTGGGTTAGTAGGGCCAATAATCAATGCAACATCGACAACCGACAAGCTGTAAGCCAATACCGCCAGCATTGGGAAACGAAGTTTTGCTAACCATTGCGGAAATACGCATTTCCACCACACTTGCGCGGAACTATAGCCCATCGAGTGACTGACTTTTTCAATCTTATCGACTTTCAATTGCTGAAGAACTGGAATACTCATCAACAATAAAAACGGCACTTCTTTAATCGCAAGCATAATGATCAAACCGAGTGCATGCGGATCTTTAATCAGCAATGCTAAGTCATTCACCGTTTGCGCATTGGGATCGTAACCAAACAGTTGGTTGAGAACACGAACGCCCATACCAGTTGGGGCAAACAAGAACGCAAAGCCAATCGCGAACGCGACGTGCGGCATGGCAAGAAGTGGCGAGAGGCTTACTTCAATTTTTCGCCAAAACTTGCTGCCCCACGATGCTTGCAAAATCGCAAATGTGATCAAGCAAGCCAAGTAGCTGCTGAAAATGGCAGAGTAGAAAGTCAGCCCGATGGATGTCCAAACACCCTCCCAATCAAAAACAGCGTTAAAGCCATCTAAAGAAAAGTGGTGCAAGCCGATAGGAGGCACATAACCGAGCGCAGAGACCACCACTCCGAGTAGTCCCGGAATGGTAGGCAAAATACAAACTGCGATAATGACTAAATATAGCGCTCTTAACATGGGCTCTTATTAATTCCCGTAGCGTTTCAACCATTCTTTTTCTAAGGCAGATTGCCAACTTGGATGCGGCTCAGCGATAGATTTGAATTGTTGAGTATGTTTAGCCGAACCTGTTAGGTATTGGCTGCTTAGCACTGAAGGATCGCCCCAGATGTTAAGGTTACCTTTGCGAGATTGTGCTTCAGGGCTCAATAAAAAGTTTATCGCAACTTGCGCACCAGCACTGGCATTTGCGTTCCAAGGAATCGCTAAGAAGTGAATGTTTGAGAGTGCACCTGCGTCCATCGCATACGCTTTGGTGGTTTCTGCAAGGTTACCGCTCGACTGCGCAGAAAAAACCGCGTTCGGGTTAAAGGTAATTGCCAGGTCAGTCTGACCATCATCCAGTAGTTGAAGGGTTTCTGCTGTACCGCCTGGAAACTGTTTACCACCGCGCCAAGCGACTTTATGGAACTCATCTAGGTAAGCCCATAGCGGTTGAGTAACTTGTTCAAACGTGTCATCGGTAACTGGTTGTTGCAGAGCAGGGGCGTTGTTAGACAGTTCAATGAGTAATGCTTTAATAAAGCTTGTGCCATGAAACTCTGGTGGGCGAGGGTAAGTTAGGCGATTTGGAAACGCCTTTGCGTAACTCAGCATTTCAGCAAATGATCGAGGAGGGTTATGCAGGGTTTGCTCATCATGGATAAACACTAATTGCCCCACACCCCAAGGTGCTTCCAAACCTTCAGTCGGCTCTGAAAAATCCACATCAATTGGCAATGATTTATCGACGTATTGCCAGCTTGGCAAACCTTCAACAAAAGGACCAAACAGCAATTGGTTATCCTTCATTGATTTGAAGTTTTCGCCATTGATCCAAACCATATCAACACTGCCACCGCTGTTTTTACCTGCGGCTTTTTCTGCGATAAGTCGAGTGGTGGTCTCAGAAATATCGGTGACTTTAACGTGGTTTAGCGTCACGTTATAACGCGATTTTAGCTCTCTACTCGCCCACTGGATGTAGCGATTAATTTCTTGGCTTCCGCCCCAAGCATGAAAGTAGACGGATTGTCCGTCGGCTTGTTGTTCGATTTTTTGCCATTCACTAGCAACCGATGAGTTGGCAAAAGAAGATGTCGCGAAAGTGGTGGCTAAAATGCCAACGGTACTGAGTAGCTTTTTCATATCTATTCCGTGTTATGTCTTTTTATTCTCGTTTCCGACGTTATTGACGTCTAAACAAGTAGCTCCGCTTTGTTACAAGGATAGTAATCCATCTCTATCTATTATCAATGCCAATCCCAAACGGAATCACTCATTGATTCAAAGAATTATTCTCAATGTGAAGCAAAACGAAGAAAGGACAATTCTGATGTCGTTTTAGGTATACAAGAGCGGACCGCTTGTTTGACGATATTCTTTCAAGTAATTGAAAATTATTGTCCTCAAGCAACTTCGATATGTTGATTTGGAAGACTGAACCCGCGTCGTAGACGTGGCGTTGAGGGCGTAAATAGGGAAAGAGTTTATCGTTTTAAACGATTTTGCTAACCGAAACGTGCGAAACAGACATCCTGCCTGCTTTGATATGGATTAGGAGGCATAAAAAAAGCAGCCATTTTATGGCTGCTCTTAGAATATGAAATGGGACTTAGTTTACCCAATCACGCAACTGAAACGTTAGTTCGTGATCGTCATTTTTAAGCATTAGCCCTTCTTTGGTTAGCGTTATATCACTCCATTCAGTAAGAGTTTCAGACATCGCTTGCTCAATTTTCATTTGGTCATCCATACACATCTTCATGGTCATTCCCATTTTTTCGATGCGTAGTTGATTGTTTTTTAGTTCAGCTTGACCAAAGAAGTTGTTACACCCCGCGTTACCATTTGCAGTCAGATTTTCTCCGATTTCTAAGCGAGGCGCTTGCTGACGTTCTTTTAATTCGATGTTTTTACCATCAATCTGAACCAGCTCCCAATTATGGTGCTGTAAATCTTGAGCCGTAATTTCTTTCACATTGTCACCGTTGCTAGCACATGCAGTCATAAGAACAGGAAGAGAGATTGCTGTAACTAACGTTTTTAGGCTAAGCTTCATTTTATAGACTCCGTTTTTAGAAAACGTGGTAAGTATAGGTAATAAAACACTGTTTTTGTCAGCATAAGGTAATAGTTTCGTATTACTGTGACAGAGTCCAGTTTATATACTCAAGCGGCTTCAAGGTGCAAGATGTATAGCACTGTTGGGAGCGTATATTGAAGTCGTTATAATATCATTACAGCACAGCGAGCAAAAAACGGTTAGAGCATGGAGCAACTAGAGTTTTTTACCGTCCCAAACCCTTGCGTTGGTATTTGTAGTGTGGACGAAAAAGGGTATTGCAAAGGATGTATGCGTAAAAGAGAAGAGCGATTTAACTGGCTCACTTATACGCCCGCTCAACAGTTGCATGTAATTAAGCTATGCCGTCAGCGCTATAGAAGAAAGGTATTGGCAGGGAAGGGAAAGGCAGAAGAGTCTCAAGAAGAATTATCACCACAGCAAAATCTCTTTTAAATTTCGAATTATCCCGGCTCGGCAATAATCAATGATGAGCCGGGACTGTATTAGCTCTTACTATGCGGTGCGTGTAAGGCAAGTTCGCTAAATTCGCGCTACTTCATTGACCAACGGTCACTGACCCATCCCCCAGCATGTTCGTCAAAGTGGCTTCCTGAAAATCGATGATTGAATTCAACATCTAATTTACTTGTCGGGCGTTCATCCATCAGCTGATGAATGTATCTCGCCATAGGATCCGTGCAAGCTTCGCGCTCTCTACGGGTAACCACTTCTTTGATCATTTGAAGTCTGTAGCTATTGCTGGCTCGTTTCATTTTTGACCTCCTGAACTCGATGGCAGCAGTTTGAACATATTGACGTCCAGATCGCTGCTCATTGATGAACGCTTGGCGGCGAATCACCTTCGTTTTAGGTCAAAAAGACAAATTGTTTGAGAGCAGTGTTTGTAACGCCATTCACATCTTTCCTAGAATCATCCACTAAGCTACGAAACTTCATAGCGAAAAGTTAGTTGATGAATCTGTATTTTCGAAAGACCTTATCAAACATAGAAGCCCAGCACATGGGCGTCAACAACACAAATGAATAATTTTTGAACACTTTATGAAGGGCGATAATTTTCAGCACTTTAACGAAAATAAAAAAACCGAAGCGTCACGCTTCGGTTTTTAGGGAGGCTCTGACGGAACAACTTCTAAAAGCTCTTCACGTCAGAGTGTAAGGTGTTTTTAGCTATTAGTTGCCGGGCAACCTTTCACAGCTTGACCGTTACTGAAGTACTTGATGTTTTCTAAGTTCTTGTTGTAGCTATCCGCAGAGATCTGTGGATTATTTACGAAGAACTCACGTAAAACGTATGCATCGGTTAACTGGGTAGATTGAACATCTATGATTGGGTAGTTATCGCCACCAGCAGCACTGAAGCTGATTACAGAGAATGTGTACGTTGCGTCTAGATCGAAGCCTTTATTGTTAATGTCGGTAATGGTTACTGAGCCAGCATCACAATTTACATCTAAAGTGATGTTATCTAGTTGAGCGTAAGCACCAGAGCCTGCAGATTTCGTCGCAACCACATCTAGGTATTCTTTAACTTCTTGACCTGTCATTGTCGCTTTAGTCACGAAGTTACCGAACGGCTGGACTGTAAGTACATCACGGTAAGTGATGTCACCATCTTGGATTGAATCACGCACACCGCCAGAGTTCATCACACCAAAGTCAGCACCTACCGTTTTGTAAGTACGGTATGCCTTGCCCAGTAGATGACCTAGGTTAGTTTGTTGAGAGCGAACTACGTTACGATCACCTTCTAACTTACCCGTTGTATTAGAAATCTTCTCATCTAATAACTCTTGACCTTGCTGTTGGTATGGCAGTAGTAACGCTTTTACCGTCGCATCTTGTTGAATGCGTTCACCGATCACTTCATCGTTGTCGTCCAGAAGGTTTACAGGAATCAGTGCGTAATTCGCTAAGTGAAGCTTGCCGTCGTAATATTCGAAGTCCGCACGACCCACATATTTACCCCACTCATGCGCTTGCATAATCCAAGTGCCTTTTTGTTGGTCTGGCGCGCAATCATCACCAGGTTTGAAATCAGCATACTCATTGGTACCTGGCTCCATACACACTGGGTTTTGTGAGTGACCACCGATGATAGCGTCTAGTTGTCCCTCTTCAAGAGAGCGAGCGAGCTTCACGTCCCCTGGTGCTTCACTACCATTATTACCATCTTGGTAGTGACCCATGTGCGTCGTTGCAAATACTAGATCTACTTTTTCGTTTTCTTCGATTTCCTTAAGTACTTTTTTGATTTCAACTTGAGGGTCTTCGAAGTGGATGTTTGATACGTTGTCTGGATTGACTAGCTTCGCCGTGTCCTGGGTGGTTAGACCAATTACAGCGATCTTAAGGCCGTTGATAGTAAATACTTTGTAAGGGTCGAAGTAACGCTCATTGGTATCTTTCTTATAGATATTCGCAGCCAGCATAGGGAAGTCAGCTAGCTCAGCTTGCATGTCGAGAATATCTAGTGAGTTATCAAACTCGTGGTTACCGACAGCCATTGCATCGTAACCAAGTAGGTTCATCCCTACGAAGTCTGGAACCGCATCTTGCATGTCTGATTCTGGTACGCCGGTATTAATATCACCGCCAGATAGCAAAATGGTTTCACCGCCTTTTGCTTCGACTTCTGCGCGAATAGATTCGATTAAAGTGTGACGCGCAGCCATGCCATATTCGCCGTCGCTGTTATGCCAAAAGCGACCGTGGTTATCGTTAGTGTGGAGAACGGTGAACTTAGTACAAGAATCTGCAGTCTCGCAGGTTACTGGAGAATTATCGCTGTCTGAGCCGCATCCTGCTAGCGCAGCGCCCACTGCCATTACCAAAAGAGATTTGGAAAACTTCATAAGGGATCCTTTCTTTGTGATTTTGTTATTGTTACGGCGTGAAATATACGGAATTAATGTGAAACTTTAGTGATCTATCTCTTATTTATACTTCTATCGGAGACATGAATTAATAAGCCTGCAAACTACGTCTCCAATTAAACAGAAATAGTTTTTAGTATATTGAAATTAGAGGGAGGAGGCTATTTTGTGAAGTGGCCAATTGAATGAATGTGGTTTGTGTGAATCAATGCGCATTTTTGCGAAGTATAGCGCTGATTTTGGTGATTATTTTGCCAAGTTCATGTTTTTCTTAGCAGCTATGACACAAATCGTTATAAATTTTCGCTCTGATGATGAGGGAAATGTTTTGTATATAAAATGATCACTGTAAAACCCAAACTCGTTTGATCTTGGCTTACTCTGTTTAATACAACCAGAAAGGGTATTTCTCTCTGTACTATAATTGCGACCGTTTAGAAATCTTATGCCTTAGATATCGTTTATTTATTCTTATTCGATACCTTACCGTGTTTATCCCGCTTTCGATACCCGGATGTTAAAACAAATAGATTCAATCTAATGAGCGAAAGTGAAACGTAAATAACGAGGCGTTTTCTTCGGATATTACGATGTGCACTATCATTGAATTAATGAAAATGAAATGGAGTAATGTAAAGCGTTGCATCTGTGGCTGCTCGCTTTGAGCTTCGATTTAAAGAGTAGGGTTGAAAGAATTTGTAAGTGGTGAATTTTAAGAAAGGATAGTAATGAGATACACAGTAAGGAACGCAGTCAGAGAGGAAGCAACTCAAATCGCCAAGATACATGTTGATTCGTGGCAGGTAGCATACAAAGGGTTAATGCCACAGAGCTACATCGATCAGTTTACGATTGAGCGCCGAGAAAGGATGTGGACGCGAGTCATGACTGAGCAACTGGCCCAATTGATCGTCGTTGAGAGACAAGGGGAAATCGTCGGCTTTTTAAGTTACGAACTACCTAACCACACCTGTGAAGATAAAACGGCGTGGGTAACATGTTGCTATGTCTCTCCTTTGCATTATGGGCAAGGGGCAGGGAGTGCATTGTTAGATGAACTAGAAACGCGTCTACTCTCTACGCCCGTTATGCAGATAAGTTTGAAAGCACTGGATACCAATAAACAGGGGCTTAACTTTTACAAGAAGTGTGGTTTTGTGCGTACTGGAGAGGAAGAGGCGGAAATCATTGACCGTATGACGCTGACGGATCTCACTTTAGTGAAGTACATTGCCCGTTCGTAAATCAATTGTTATATGCCACATATAGTAAAACCCCGGAGGTGGTAAGACTCCGGGGTTTTGAAATTTTTTAGATGTCTCGGTTGGTAAGTCCGATTATCTTTAATGCAAAAGGTTTGGATTTAATCCGATTAATTCCTTGGTAGGGAATTAGATACGGATGAAGTCCATGTGTTCAACTTTTGGCTTGAACGCGTGACGTTGAACGTCTTGTGGCTTAACTTTAACTTCTTTGCCATCGATAACTAGAACTAGGCCTTCGTAGAATTCAGGCTTGTCCATTTGGTTTACGATGTCGTCGTGGTTAAGAACGATAGCTACTGCTGCTTCTTCACCGCCGTATACAACTGCAGGGAATTTGCCAGCGTGACGTAGGCGGCGGCTCGCACCTTTACCTAGTTCAGTACGTACTACTGCTTCGAATTTCATAGTATTTACTCTCAAATTAGTAAAAATCAAATGTTCACAATCAACAATGCGACCTTGTTGTTCGTGGTAAAGCTTGAAACAGGAACTGTTCAAGCGAGCGCGGATACTATCATTCCACTTATAAATGGGCAACCCAAATCGTATCCAAATCAACAAAAAGGTATGATTTGGCTAGGTGTAAGGCTATCCCTTTTAACGCTTTGCTTGGATTTTGTTCACATCGGCTTCATTTTCATCGGTTTACTAATCATGGTCCGAAGAACAAAGTTTATGCGTTATATGCTTTATGTTCGGCTGAGATGTAAGACTAAAGATGCTTTTAAGCCACCTAAAGCGCTCGCTTCCAGTGTTAATTGACCTCGGTAACTGTGTGCCATTTCACTGACTATATTTAGACCAAGACCTGAACCAGGGGTTGCTTCATCCAATCTAACGCCTCTCTTGATTACTTGACTCAGTTTCTCTTTAGGGATACCTGGTCCGTCATCTTCAATGATGATGTGTATATTGTCTTTATCCTGAGAGGAGTGCACACGAATCATGTTGTTGGCCCACTTATAGGCATTTTCAAGCAAGTTACCCAGCATTTCGTCGAGATCGGTCTGCTCTACCGCTACATTCAGCTCTGAATCAAGTTCATTAATTAAGGAGATATCTCGGCTCGCATACACTTTATCAAACGCCATTGAGATAGCATCCACACGCTCTGCTGGGTTCGATTTCACTGATAAAATATTCATAGACCCCGCCATGCGGGCACGGCCCAGATGGTAATCGATATGATCTTGTATTTGATTGATCGGAGTACGCAGGCGGGATTGCGTATCAGGTTCTAACGTCTGTACTTCATTTTTTAGGACAGAAAGTGGGGTTTTTAGCGCGTGTGAGAGATTGCCTGCATGATTCCTAGCTCGTTCTAACAATTCCTGATAATGGAAAAGCAGAGCGTTGAGGTCGAAGATAAGAGGAGAAATCTCTTTCGGATAGGTTTCTTCTAGACTCTTTTTGTTACCAGACTTCAGCTCGGCCAACTCTTTTTGTAACTTTGTAAGCGGACTCAATGACCATGCAATTTGCAGCAAAATGACGGCAAGAACCCCTGCGAATAATAAGCCTAAAATAAGCCAGAGTTGACCGATTAGCGTTTGCAGGGTGCTTTTGATAGGCTCTTCGTCAATACCAATAATGATATGAATAGGCCCATCGTAATCTGGTAAGTACAGAGCTTTTTCGATGGTAATCAGCCTTTCGCCTCTCGCGCCGTAAGCATCGTTATCCAGACCTTTGTATTCGATTTTTTTGTCCCACAAAGAACGAGAACGCTCGAGACTCGTCTCGGTAGAGGCACTCCAATATAAACCACTGTAAGGTCGGTTAAATCGAGGATCTGAGAGCAGAGCAGCGAGTGAGAGGTGCCCAGTCTCATCGACTTCTAACTGAGCGGCGATTTCATCCATAAAAATGCTCAGCTGTGAGCGAGTGTCGTCAACCATATAGTTGTACACTTGGGTCGGTATCGTCACACCAGCTGCGAGGATCATTGCCGTCAACCAAACGATCGCCGCTAAAACGAGGCGACTTTTGATACTCAGTCGTTTTATTGCGTTCAACGGTAGCCTGTTCTTATTCGGCATTTAATTGGTATCCCAACCCTCGGACAGTTTTTATGATCTTTGGCGCGATTTTTTTGCGAATTCGGCCGATAAAAACTTCGATTGTGTTGGAGTCACGATCAAAGTCTTGTTTGTAAATGTGCTCGACGAGTTCGGTGCGAGAAATTACTTTTTCTGGGTTATGCATAAAGTAAGCGACCACTTTATACTCCAGTGCCGTTAAGCTTACTGCTTGCCCTTGCCACATTACTTTAGAAGTGCGCGTATCCAAGCTCAAGTCGCCAATTTGCATCACAGGAGAGGCGTTACCTGATGCTCTTCGCAGTTGCGCGCGAATACGAGCGATAAGCTCAACCATTTCAAACGGCTTAGTTAGGTAATCGTCTGCACCTGCGTTTAGACCTTCAACTCGCTGCGTTAGGGTATCGCGAGCACTCAGGATAACGACAGGGGTATTGATGTTTTCATCTCGAATGCCTTTTAGCACGGTAAGGCCATCCAATTTCGGCAGTCCTAGATCAAGAACAATAGCGTCCCATTCTTCCGATGTCGCGCGATACAGAGCGTCTATGCCATCTTGAGATAATTCTGGTACCCAGCCGGTACTTTCTAATGTTTCGATGATTTGCTCGCCTAAACGAGGGTCATCTTCAACGACAAGTATTTTCATATTGGTGATTCTTATTATGTTTGGAGTGTTATCGAAGTAAGTTACGCATTAGACCAGTTTAGTTGTTTTGTGGCTTTAACGCTTTGTTAAAGCTGCGACCTTTGATCTCAAGCATTTCCAGCGTGGCGGCGTCATACTCAACTTTCAGGACGCTATTGTTGTACAGGATTTTCAATTCATACACCCAAGCATCATCATCTTCTTCAAGCTCGACCTTGATGATACGGCCGTATAGGTCGTTTTCTACTGCGGCGTAAAGGTCCGAAAATGGTCGTATATATCCTTGTTGAACCGCGCGATAGACCTCATCTTGATCTTCATCGAATTCAATACGTGTTCCAGGCTTTTCGACATCTTGCACGATGGCGTGACCATTTTGTGATGCATAGTAGTCGTCATGCTTGGCGAAACTTGGTGCACACATCAATGTCGCGATAAGGCCGAAAAGTAACGCAGAATGTTGAGAAGTCGTTGCTTTATACATAGTCAAACCTTTTCTAGAACGTTAGCCGCAGTATATCGGATATAGATGAACAGAGAGTGAATCATCGAGTTCAGTTTTACTAAATGTTGCGGACGTTATTTCAACTCGTCTTCAAAAATTTTGTCTCGCAATTTCCAAAAGCGACCGGATTTCCTTGCAATAACAAACTGAGGTAAACGGAAACGATGTTGATTGGCAACAACACGTGTCGGTGAAGCCTCTTCAAAAGGGCGATGCTTGTCTGCCAAGTGAGGGCGCACAAATTGGTCTTTAAACGTTTGTTTTTGTTTTTTGGTACTCAATGACCAAAACTCATGAACTAACGCATTGCCTTCGCCTTGGTATGGTTCACCAGAATACGTCACCTTGAGTTGAGATTTACCGTCACTGGACTTAAATACTGACAGGTCCATTTCTGTGCATTCAAATATCAATGCATCTTTCAGATTAAGGGCTTCTTTTAATTTTTTATCTGGATCAACAAGCGTTGCGTCACACTCATGACAAATGCGCGCAGCGATATCGTTGTCGGCACCACATTCACCACAGTATTTGGCACGAAAACGGTATCCACAGTGTTCACGATCGCCTGTGTCTTCATCTTCAAAGTAACCTTGGCAACGTCTGCCAAAGTGTTCAACCAAGAAACCGTTACTATCCAATTTACCCCAGAAGTTGTTATTGAATCCGCAAGCCGGGCAGGGAATCGTGATAATTTCACTGTCAGAGTCTGGTTTGGGGTCACCGACTTCAGGTTGGTATAAATCGTAGCTGTTGCCTGCGTAATCAAGCACTAAACATTCTGATTTTCCGTCTGATAAGCGTAATCCTCGCCCTACAATCTGCTGGTATAGACTGACTGACTCTGTTGGTCGCAAAATCGCGATTAAATCGACATGCGGCGCATCAAACCCGGTAGTCAGTACCGAAACATTGACCAAATATTTTATTTGACGATTCTTGAACGCTTGGATGATCGCATCGCGCTCCGGCGTAGGTGTATCACCAATAACGATTTCAGTTTCGCCCTCTGGCAGTAAACTGTGGATCTCTTGTGCGTGTCGGACAGTCGCGGCGAAGATCATGACACCTTGACGTTCTCTCGCATATTGCATGATTTGCTCAACAATTTGCGGAGTGGCGCGTTTGGCTTTATCGATCACCATGTCCATTTCTGCTTCTTTGTAGCGTCCGGTGTTTGCGGGTTTCAGTTGCGAGAAGTCGTAAGACAAAACGGGCGCGTCCATCATGCGGGCTGGAGTGAGGAAGTTTTCGTCGAGCAAGTAACGGATCGGCAGTTCGAAAATACAATCGCGGAAGAATCGAGGCTCTTCGGTGCGTACTTGACCTCGGGTATGGTACTGATAAATCCAGCCCATTCCTAAACGATAGGGCGTTGCAGTTAGTCCCAGCACCTTAATGCCTGGGTTCAGTTCTCGTAAGTGAGTAATAACTTTTTGGTAGCTGCTGTTTTTGTCATCCGGCACACGATGGCACTCATCAATAACGAGCAGAGAAAACTGGTTTTTGAACGAATCTAAGTTACGCACCACCGATTGAACCGAAGCAAACACGACTTGCTGGTCAGTTTCTTTTCGCCCCAATCCTGCTGAGAAGATGGAACCTTTTAAACCATAACCTTCATACTTCGCGTGGTTTTGCTCGACTAGCTCTTTAACGTGAGCGAGGACTAACACTCTCCCTTTCGCAAGGCGAGCAAGCTCTGCGATCACCAAGCTTTTTCCGGCACCAGTAGGCAGTACGATCACTGCTGGTGTCGAGTGTTTACGAAAGTAATGAATGACTGCTTTAACCGAGTCGGCTTGATAAGGGCGAAGTGTGTACATGAAAATATGTGAAATTGCTCAACTATTCGAACGAGGAACGCTATAATACCTGACTTTTATACCCAAGTGACCTTTAAACCGAGATTTGGAGGTTACTTGGGTATAATTCAATGAGGTATTCATGCGTTTAGATAAATATTTGTGTGACGCTCTGGGTGCAACACGCAAACAGGCAACAAAGATCATCAAAAGTGGAGACATCACCGTTCACGGTGAGGTTCAAAAAAGTGGTGCATTTAAAGTACCTGAAGGTGCAGAAGTAATGTGGGAAGACCGCGTTATTGGTGCTCCTGGTCCTCGTTACATTATGTTGTATAAGCCTGCTGACTTTGTTTGTTCACATGAAGATGGCTACAACCAAACTGCATTCGCATTGCTTGATGAGCCTAAAATTGAAAACCTTCACTTTGCGGGCCGATTAGATGTCGACACAACTGGCTTGGTGTTGATTACGGATGATGGTAAGTGGTCTCACCGTATTACCTCACCTAAGCATAAGTGTGAGAAAACGTACCGTGTTTGGCTCGTCGATGCTATTCAGCCAGATTACGCGGAAAAGCTCGAACAAGGCATCATTTTGCGCAATGAATCAGAAGCAACATTGCCTGCTCGTTTGGAGATCGTGAACGAGGCAGAGAATGAAGTATTGTTAACTATTGTGGAAGGTAAGTATCACCAAGTGAAACGCATGTTTGCGGCGTTAGGAAATAAAGTTGAGTACTTACATCGTGAGCGTATTGGTTCGATTGAACTCGATGAGGCACTAGAACCTGGTGATTATCGCTACCTCACGCAGGAAGAAATTGATTCTATTTGGAATTAATTATCGGCATGGGAAATTATTTAGTTCCCAATTGGAACTAGTTTTTTGGTAGGAATTGGCTCAAAATTAATTTTCCTACCAAAATTAGTGCCTAGACAATTCCGGTGTGCTTACTCATCTGAGTGATATGCCTTTGCATTTAGCTGAGCCATGCATACTCTTATTGCAAAGCATTCGGCTGTGGTGAATAAATGGTGGAATCAATTCCATCATTTTTACTGCATTGTGTTTATTTCCCATAAACACACTTCGCTTTCACACGCTTTTCTATGTCGAGTTCGTCAAGGTCACACCTTGGTACATATTTGCCCTTATGATTCTCGAACGTTGATAGACCAGGCCTTTGGCTTCTAGATATCAGCGATATGAGAACCGTCCGTTACGTTCACTTTGCTCTGAAAATATTGACGAAAGGGCTCCAACAAGAGGTAAAAGAATGACAGAAAAAGCTCAAAGCGCTCCGCAATCCCAAATCAGTTTTCTATTGTTTCTTGTATTAGGAGCGATTGGTGCTTTGACGCCTTTGGCGATCGACATGTATCTGCCTGCAATGCCGACCATCGCGAAAGATTTGGGGGTCGCGCCTGGCGCGGTTCAGATTACGTTGACGGCTTATACGGCAGGTTTTGCGATTGGCCAGTTAATTCACGGGCCGCTTGCCGATAGTTTTGGCCGTAGACCTGTACTGATTTTGGGTGTGCTTTTCTTTGGATTAGCGGCGGTAGTGAGTGCGACCACAAACGGCATCGATGCATTGACTTATGTGCGAACAGCACAAGGTTTTGCTGGCGCAGCAGCGGCGGTCATTATCCAAGCCGTCGTGCGTGATATGTTTGACCGTGAAGACTTTGCCCGTGCAATGTCTTTCGTCACCTTAGTGATCACCATGGCACCCTTGGTCGCGCCTATGATAGGTGGTCACCTAGCGATCTGGTTTGGTTGGCGTTCTATTTTTTGGGTATTAGCCATTTTCGCTGTGGTGGTAATTCTACTGGTACTTTGGAAAATCCCAGAGACGTTGAAACCAGAAAATCGTCAGCCGCTTCGTTTTCGCACTACGATGAGAAACTACGCCAGATTATGCTCCAACCCTGAAGCGATAGGTTTGATGCTTTCTGGAGCGTTTTCATTTTCCGGAATGTTTGCATTCCTGACTGCGGGCTCGTTTGTTTATATTGATTTATATGGTGTTCGACCAGACCACTTTGGTTATTTATTTGGTTTGAACATTGTTGCGATGATCATCATGACCAGTATTAATGGTCGCTTGGTGAAGAAAGTTGGCTCTCATGCCATGCTTCGTTTTGGGTTGTTCGTGCAACTTTTGGCTGGCATTGGTCTGTTCGTAAGTTGGTTGATGGACTTCGGATTGTGGGGCATCGTGCCTTTTGTTGTGCTGTTTATCGGTACATTGTCGACGATTGGTAGTAATGCGATGGCGCTGCTTTTAAGTGGCTACCCATCAATGGCGGGTACGGCATCGTCTCTGGCGGGGACGTTAAGATTCGGTATCGGCTCATTGGTTGGCGCGCTGGTGGCATCACTACCAGGTAATGTTGCGTGGCCTATGATCATCGTTATGTTTGCTTGTTCTGTGCTTTCAGCACTGTTTTATTGGACTTTAGGAAGAAAGGCGTAATGTCGAATTACACCAAAGAAATTCAAAACTTGGTTAACTCTGCTCTGAATGAACTGGAGCAGGAACATCGTTCTGGCAAGTTGGCCAATGCGCCAGTAGCGAACAACCACTATCTTGTTCGTTGGGTAACAAAAGCTCTGAAATCTCAGCGTTTTGGTCGAACGGTCGGCGATGACTTAACTCGTTGGCAAAAGGCGGGGCGTTCAAAGGGGAATGACGCTGGTTTGTTGTTTATCTTCAAACGTATTTCTGCTTTCTACGCGCAATTCTTCCCTGAAGGTGAAGATTCAAAAGTGATCAAAGACTCTGACGTCGAAGCTTTTTTGGACGTAATGGAGCAAGCGGGTTGGGAGGTTTCTACCTCTGAACAATTGGTTGGTTGTGGCAAAATCCAAATCTTCACGGAAGGTCAAAATTCTTTGGCACTGTGTGCCGACCAATGCGAAAGCTGCTTCGACGGCGAGTTGCTCGTTAAACCAATGAGCTGGTTTGTGCGTGGCAACCATGCTGAGTTTGTTGAGAAAGCAGCGCAAGCGGGCTTTATGGTGCATAAAGTGACGGACTACAAATCGATGGTGAAATACCACGGCGAGTACCTTATCTTCCCTGCAAACGAAGGTAACCAATTGGCTGAGATTCCTTTGAGCTTCCAAGCTTAATCAACTTCTCACAGTTGTAGAATTGAAATACGAAAGCATCAGGCGCTTAAAACGTCTGATGCTTTTTTGTTACGTCACTCTGTGTTTAAAAGCGATATTTCCAATAGACGCCGCCATACAGACCTTCATAGCTTTGCAAAACGTCGCCCATCGTTCCGGTTTCGTTGTTAAACAAGTAATCCTCTTCTGAGTAGTCTTCATAACGAAGGTTAAGCTGCACGTTTTGATTTTCAGATACTTCATAGTCAGCGATGACTTCAAATCGATACGAGTTCGCCTCGTTATCAGGATATTGGTAACCACCAGATGTGGTTGAAGATTTACTGTCCGCTTGGCTGTAGCTGTAATCAAATGAGATAGAAAGTTTGTCGTCCAGCAGTCGCTCTTTACTCACACCAAAACCAATGGTTGTGATGTCATCTTTGAGCTTGGTGGTGTAGCGATTCCAGCCGACAATGTCAGAGTTTGCTTGTTGTTGCTCGGAGCGGATGATCTGTTGATTGTAAAAAACATGCCCGCTTAATCCGTCGAGTAAATTGAAATTTAGGCTGAGGTCGTAGCCGTAATCTTCCCCTTCGCTTAAACCAATATCAGGTTTTGCATAGTCATCATTTCCGTACCAAAGTTCTGCAAGTAGCTGGACATCGTCTGTCATGTCATAACTGCCGTCGCCACGGAGCTCAATCCTCTCTTTGTCGGCTAAATAGTATTGGCGCAAATTAGGCGAGTCGCTGCTGTCGTCCTGCCAATCAGAGCCATCGCGGAAAGAGTAGGAGACTTTACCGCCTAATTGCCACGGTCTATTTGGTCGGTACTGGGCTCCAACAAAAACGCGTTGTTCATCGGTACGTTTTCGGTCGGCATAGCTTCGCTCGTCTTGTTTGAAGTGATAACCCGCATTCACCTTCACATCAGACGCAACACGATGCGTCAACGTTGTTTCCAGTTTGGTTTTTGTGTGGTCGTATTTTTCTCTTGTAGAGCCGATGATGGTGTTTCTATCGGAGTTATCGTCTTTGTCTGAATAGTCTGCAGAAATGGCGAAAGCTGTGTCTCGCGAAAGCTTGTTGTGGTAATCCGCGCTCATTTGCCAAGTGTTGGTTTCGCCATGGAATGTATTAGAGTTAACGGGGGACTGCGGGAATGGATTTAACCCGCCTTCAGAAGACGTCTGTGACCAAAGTAAGCGGCCACTGAACGTTTGTCGATTCAACCGATAATTCCCCGTGACAGCAAACTGGTGAAAGTCGTTGTCAGGCTCATACGCGATGTGGTTGGCGTAAGGGTTGGTAATGCCGCCGTAATAGAGTGCGGACTTGTCATTGCGGAAAAACGAGCCGCGATACGCAATATCCACCAGCCACAAATCTTCAATGTAGCTCACTCCTACTTGAGTATTTAAGGTTTCATGATCGACGGCTTTGGGTATGAATCCCGGCGCGTTGGCGTAACCCGGAATGGTCGATGAATAGAGCGAAGTTGTGCCTTCTTTACGTTCGTGCTTCATGGATGCATATGGCTTCCATGGCGTATGTGGTGTGTACTTGAGTTCTAACTTAAACGTCTCTCGCGTCACTGAGTTTTCATATTTCGATAGGTCACCACTAACGAGTGCATCTTCTCTTGGATGATACGCACTGAGTGAGGACTGATTCCAGAAATACGGAGTTTCACTGTAGCTGCCGAGGATACGTAATCCGTCGTACTGGCCCATTTCCCACTGCAGTAAGAAGCGTTGCAAACCAAGATCTTCGACGACGATTCGATTGTAGAACCCGTCGTCTTCATATTGTTCGATATCGGCGTTTAGGCTCGCGTTAAAGTGCTTATTGTCAGAGTTTGTACCGTAAACGGGCGGATTCCAATTATAGAATCGAGAGGAACCGTCGTTGTTAAGGTAACCGACGCCCGCGCTGACTTCTCCACTCCATGTGCCGTCGCTGCTGCATTCACTGCACTGCCAGCGGCTAGTGTCGGCTGGCTGAGAACGTTGTAACGAATAATCGTTGGCGTGCGCTTGCGCAGCAAAAGCAAGGGAAATAGCGATGCACAGTTGAGATAGTTTCATGCCTCCCTCCTAATAACTTAATGTTTGACCACGTGGGTGGTTAGAGCCATGCACTTGATTGTGGCAGTTTAAACAACTTCCGCCGCGCACTCTCAAGTCGTTTTCAGGAATGGCTACGTTTGCATGTGGCACACGGTGACATTCCTGACATAGCATTGGCAGCCGTTTATTGAGCAGGGCTTTGTTCACTGAACCATGAGGTGTGTGGCAGGATGTACAATCTTCAGTTACAGGCTCATGCTCCCATAAGAATGGGCCGCGTTTTTCTGCATGACACTCGTAACAAGCGTTATTGACGGTTGACCAGTTCAGGCTTGCTTCATTTAATGCCTGATGTGGATTGTGGCAGCTAGAACAAGTCATGACGCCGTCAATGATAGGATGACGACTGCGTTTGTGGATATCCGATTTGGTGCGGGAGTGGCAATCGGTGCATTTGTCTGCTTGCATTTCGGCAACCATCATCGGATCGTTTTTTTGATGCAGTTGGTGACAGCTTGCACAAGACAGCCCTTCAAAAGCGTGCTCACTGCTATGCCAAGTCGAGCGTTTCGCATCTTGGTGGCAAGATAAACACACGCTGTTTTGCTTTTCGGCCGGAACAGGGGAGTTTGGCCCAAAGGTGATCATCGGCTCACGAACTTGTCCTTTTCGCGGATTGCGCGCGTGATTGTTTGCTGGGCCATGGCATGCTTCACATTGTTTATCATTCATTGGCCCATGCAAATTCGCTGACTTGCCGTGGATGTTGTCGAAAATACCGGTTGCAGGTTTGTCTGAGGTATCGTCATGGCAACGAAGGCAGCCATCTGCTCCACGGCGTGAGTATTTCCCCTCAGAAAATTTGGTGTCCAATATAGTTTCAATTTCTTCTTGAGTTAACGTCGCCGCTTTGGGTTCTGGCTCGGCGACATCTTCCGAACTGACGGTGAAGATGACGCCTAACCCAAGTATCCCAGTTACCAACCACCGCAGAAACATTGCTTTCATAGCTCTTCCTTTTCTTATCCTTAATTGTCAAAGCATTGTGTTCAATGACGAATTCAACGGTAGTCGTATACCTTGTGAACCTTATCTACCCCTTGTGACTGACCAATGGCATGGCAAGTTGCACATTGTTCGGAGCCCGTTGCTTGTGCTGCTGTGTCTGCTCCAAATACTGCGCCGTGATTTAGCATATGGTTCAGAGGCGCATCTCCTGCCACGGTATCCGGGTCAGCATTAGCTAAAGATGACTCTAAGTGACACGCGCCACAGGCGACTAATGCAGGACTAAAGTACTTACCACTCGCCAGAGAAGGGCGCGTATTTTGTTGGCTAGGTAAGTTGTATTGAGCATTGGTATGGCAGGCCTCACAGTTGTTGACTGCGCCAGGGAAAGGCGCTTCACCGCTATGAGCGGAGCCAAAGGCGTGGAATGAGTGTACGTGGTACTTTAGATCAGCCGCCATCCCAGGATAAAACGCAGAACGTTCAGAGTTATGGCAATTTTTACATTGTTGGAAGTCGGTGGCGGCATGTGGATGCTCACCAAGCTTATGGATAGTCAGCTCTTTGTGACAATCGTTACACGATGAAATGTCCGCGCCCACTGGCAGTTTGTGTTGCTTGTTGATACCAGACACATCAAACGAGCCGGATGCGTTATTGGCGGCAATGACGAAAGGCGATTTGATAAGATCGATGCCTTCAAACGTGACGCATTCGGCGAGCTCGCCATCTCTACGGTTGGCGCAAAGTGGCATGTCGGCGATGTTAACCGTCAACGTAGAGTTGGAGATTGGCTTAATCGCAGCGTCAGTGAAGTCTTTATGACACAAGAATAGGCCTTCTCCTTGAGCCTCACAGCCGTCACCAAGTGCGCCATCATCGGCGACGTTGAGACTGTTGTTTGCGACCATCGGGCCTTGGCCGTTATCCCAGTTCAGCAACAAATTGAGGTGGCCATGTTCATTGATGAAAGGTGTCAGTTCGTCGATGGATCCAATACCTGTGCCCGCTTTCGACACTCTTAGTTCAACCTCAAACTGGTCATCAATAAATCGCGCGCTTTCAACGTTGATTTCAAGCGAATCACGTGCCTTTGCAAGATTCTCTAAACGCATTACGTGAACCGTTTTAGCACTTCGGCTTGCGTCTTGACCGATGATTGGATCGCCATTGTCATCTCGGTCATAAGGCCGGTGACAGCCCGAGCAGGAGTTTTGTGGCTCGCCGTTTCTTACCCAAACCGTACCGACTTGGTTATCATGCGCACCTCTGTCTCGGTACAAGTGACAGGTCTCACAGGCAACTTGGCTTGGGTGTTCAAACCAATTGTTGGCGTCTGATGCTTTCGCGACATCGGTTGAATGGCAGGTTGTACAGTTGCGGGCATCTTGCGGGAAAGGGTTGCCTTCAATGACTAAACCATTGATGTCGGTAACGAGCACGTCATTCTCGTCGACAGGCTGTTTGTAAGTGTCGGTGTTATTTCTGTCGCTACCTAATTTGAAAACATTACCGTGGTATTGATGAACAACGGCAGCGAGAGGGCGTCTGGCTGGCGCAGCGCTAGGGTTACTGTCATTGTGGCAAGCGGTACAAACGGCAATGTTGTTATCAATTGAGCGATAACCCGGTCCATGATGAAGCGGTTCGCCCATATGGCAGTTTTCGCAGGTGCCTTTTTCTATTACATTGCGAGAGACAACCGCATCTGAACTTTCTTGCGGCACCCATTCAAACACGTAGGTAAAACCGTTGCCTTGCTCGCCATACGCCATGACGATTCGGTGGAGTTTATCCGCATCCCAAGCGATAAAACCGTTGTTGCTAGAAGAGTCGGCAGTATAAGGATCGGACACTTTCAAAACGTCAGGAATGGCAAACGTGTAGCGATATCCCTCGTCTGTTTTTACTAGTGTTCCATCCCAAACACTCTCCATGCTGGCACGGTTATTTGCGGTATTACTTGAGTGATGGAAACTCTTCCAATAAGTGTTGCCATGGCGCCCATTGAAGGCAAAGGCTGGATCGTTCGAGTTTTGTGTATCGACACGAGAGGGCATTGCTTTAAGAAGTGCGATGCGAAAATCTTTCGTTTCGTCTAGCTCATAAGATCTGCCACTGCCGTCTTTGACGGTAAAATCGACCACCAGTTTGGTTTCTCCGGTTTCTTGAGTGACCAATGATGGCTCGGAAACATTGATCTCGAAATCACCAAGTGCAGGTGGTGGTGTATTTTGATCGTTTTTGCTGTCTGGACCACATCCGGTGAGCAGTAAAATAAAAAATATTAATGTAGCGATCGACTTTAAACCGTTCATAGTCCCTCTCGATTCGTCCTAAAGTAAGTGGGAATGCGTTGGAATGGTTAAATATCTCAATAAACAATTGATTGAAATATTAATTTTATATTCAAGCCAAAAGCAAAATATCCATATTTACATCGCTTGAATAAATCGAAATACATGGCTTGTAAGAGTATAGACGCAATATGAAATATTATTAAAATAAACCGCTTTTTCTATGTGTGAATTTTTGATTTTAAATTATTATGTTTTTAAATCAATTGTTTGTATTGAAGTTTGTTGTTCTTGAAGAGGTCGGTGCAGAAAAAGTAAGGGTATTGAACTACGCTACTTTAAATGGTTGACGGCTTAATATTTTTATCTTGGATATCGTTGGTTTTAAGTCGCGTTTATAAAATGATTTTCTTATCGTTTATTCGCTGTCTGGTTTTGATTAACAAAGATAATTACTACGGAGTCAGTCTAATATGCACCAACTAATTAAATTCTCACTAAAATTTTCCTCGGTGTTAGCCATTAGCTCAGTTTTGGCCTCCCACAGTTTAGCGTCACCAAGTGAGCTAATTTCACAACATGAATGTGAAGCTTGTCATGGGCCAAACGGTGTTAGCTCAGACACGAATATTCCTACCATCGCAGGGATTCCCGAATTCAATTTTTTTGACCAGATGCTACGTTACCTAGAAGGTAGGCCTGCAAATTCTGTTAGTCACGCTTACGGAGACACGAGCAAAAAAGGCGACATGGTGTCGATAGTTAAATCTTTATCTGAGGCGCAGATTGAAGAGTTAGCAAAACATTATGCTGGGCTCGAGTTTGTGCCAGCTAAGCAGTCTTTTGATCAAGCGTTAGCGATGAAAGGTAAGGCTATCCACGCGAAAAGTTGCGAGAACTGTCATTCGGATGGTGGCAGTAACGCTCTGGATGAAGCTTCGATTTTAGCTGGTCAGCAGAAGGGCTATCTCGCCACTACGTTGCAACAGTTTAAGCAAGGCAAACGCTCCGTTGATAAAAAAATGGATGAGGCGTTCAAAGGGCTTAGTGCCGATGATTTAAACGCGCTCGTAGAATACTATGCGAGTTATCGCTAGCGCTGCTTTGGGATGAACACCAATGAGTTTATGGCGTAAACCAAACAGAAAATGGATGCTCGGCATACCAATTGGTGGCTTATTGGCGTTTATCCTTGGTGGGGCGGCCCTCAGTGTTTTTCACTTTGGTATGGATTACACCAATCGCAACGAGTTTTGTTACAGTTGCCATATTGGGATGGATACGATAGTTGAGGAGTACCAAGCATCTCCACACTTCAAAAATGCTCAGGGTGTGGTTGCCGCTACGTGTAGTGATTGCCATGTCCCTAGGGAGTTTTTTGCTAAAATCGCATTGAAAATCGGCGCTACAGCCGACATCTATCACAAACTGACTGGAGAAATTACGTTAGAGAACTTCGAGGCGGAGCATCGTCCGAGGTTGGCTGCTGAAGTCACACAGCAGTTTATCGAGAATAAATCAAAGCAGTGTCGATATTGCCATTCCGTTGACAAGATGGATTTCGAAGCGCAAGGACGAACCGTTGCGCGTCGACATCAAATGATGGAAAGTCGAGAGCAATCGTGCATTGATTGCCATGCGGGGATTGCTCATCACCTGGCTATTTCTCTAGATTCTCCAGAGACTGTCCCACTTGAGGAGTAATACTGATACTTTCGGCTTCTTTCGCGATGGCTTTGACCATGCCTTTGAATATGAATAGATGGGCTGGCATCATGGCAAACCAGTAAAGCAGCCCGAGAAATCCCTGTGGGTGCCACCAAGCGGTGATATCCAGTTCTCGTTCATCACCATGGTCTTTGATGGTAATTTCTAAACGTCCAAGCCCCGGGCCTTTCATCCCAAAAAACAGTGAGAGGAACTGATTTTCTTCGCAGCGAATCACTTTCCAAGAGTCAATAAAATCGCCGACTTTGAGCTCCGGCCCCGGAGGAGAAACGCGAATCGGTTTCCCGCCACCAAAAAAGATGTCGAGCCATTCACGTGTGCGCCACAAAATGTTGGCAAAGTAATAGCCTTTTTCACGACTCCCGATTTTTTGAGCCACTTTCCATAATGCCGCAGCGGAGGCTTGAGTTTTTATGCTCGCACCGGCTTGTTTAGGGTAGTAGCCATACCCCGGTTGCCATCGACGAAGTGCCGCTGGCTCAAAGCCCCAAACATTACTGCGCACAAACGTGCCTTCATCTTGGATGGTATTGGATACCGCTTGCTCGTAGTTGATCAGCGTTTGCGGAAATCGTGCTTCAATCGCTTTGGAATCGGCAATGTAGTCATGCTCTAACCCCGCGAGTAATGCTTTGCCGATGTTTGCTGGTACAGAGGTGACCAAGCCGAGCCAGTACGATGCCATTTTGGGGGTAAGCAACGGTGTCGACCACAGCCGATAAGGCTTGTTGGTGATTCGGCAAATGACTTTAAACTGCTCGCGGTAGCTGAGTGTATCTGGCCCACCAACTTCATAAATTTGGTTTTCTTCTGGGGGTGATGCTTCGGCCAGCTGCAATAAATAGTGATTGAGGTTGGGTAGGGCAATAGGGTTGGCTTTTGAGTCGACCCATTTAGGCGCAATCAAAATAGGTAAGTTGTAGACAAAATCTCGCATGATCTCGAAAGCCGCGGAGCCGGGGCCAATGATGACGCCTGCACGCAATTCAGTTACTGGAACGCCAGACTGTCGGATAATTTTGCCCGTTGCTTTGCGTGCGGCTAAATGGCGCGAGTTTCCGGTTTGCGGTTGGATGGCACTTAAATAAATGACATGTTTGACACAGCTTTGCTCCAATGCGTATTTAAAGTTCAAAGCAAGGTTTAGCTCGTACTCAACAAAGTCATCGCCTTGTGCCATTCCGTGCACTAGGAAAAATACCAAGTCAAAATCGTTCACCACAGCGAGCGTGGCTTCTGCGTCGGCTAAGTCCAGATACCGCAACGTTAAATTAGGATGGGGTCGAGTCCTTGACTCCAAATAATCGATATGTCGCGCTGCGGCCGTGACGGCGTAACCTTTATCTAAGAGTAACGGAAGAAGTTGAGAACCAATGTAACCCGAGGCGCCTAGCACCAACACCTTTTTCATTATCTGTCCTTTTATTGCTGGTGGAATAAACACCACAGAGTATAATCATGAGACACTTTCCCCATTCTATCAATAAGTTGTCGTTGGAGCGCTTGTGACTTTTCTCTCTCAACTCTCAATACATGCAGATAAAGCATTCTTACGTCGCTTATTCGCGATCGCGCTACCAATTACACTGCAAAGCATGATGTTTTCTAGCCGAAGCCTTGTCGATGTGCTTATGCTCGGCCAACTTGGTGAAGCTGAAATAGCCGCTGTTGGGGTAGCGGCGCGCGCGACGTTTGTTACTACCATCATGTTAGTTGGGGTGACGACGGGTGGTGCATTACTGACCGCACAATATTGGGGCGCAGGCGATAAAGTCGGGGTACGTCGCAGTACCGCTTTAACATGGATGATAGCCATGGTGTTTGCCGCCATTGCTGTTGCTTTGTTTGTTATTTTCCCACAGCCAGTCATGAAACTGACTACAGACTCACAAGAAGTGATTGAGTTAGGGGCCAGCTATCTAATTATTTCATCCGTTAGCATGTTTGCTGTTGCGTGTGTCGCTAGTATGTCGGTGGGGTTGAGAGCGATGCACCAACCGGGGCTGAGCACATTTTTTAGTGGTATAGGCATTCTGTCTAATGTTTTCCTCAACTGGGTGTTAATTTTTGGTCACTTAGGTTTTCCTGCTTTAGGGATTACAGGGGCAGCCATTGCAACGGTTATCAGTGGCGCTATCGAAGTCGGTTGTCTATTTGGCTATTTATGGCTGAAGAAACACATAATTGCATTTGGTTGGGATGATATACGCGCAGGTTTGGTTTTAGACAAAATAACGCGTTTCTTGAGCCTTTCCTTACCGACCACATTTAACTTTTTGGCATGGGCTGGTGGATTGTTCGCTTACCATGCCATCATGGGGCAAGCGGGTGTGCAAGGTTTGGCAGCGTTGTCGGTGATGACGCCCGTTGAGTCAATCGCTCTCGCTATGATGATTGGCCTATCGAATGCAGCTGCGGTTTTAGTGGGTAACCAACTCGGCGCGAAAAACTTTGAACCTGTGTATTACCAAGCTTGGGCTACGGTCATTTTGAATGTGTTTATCGCATTTGTGGTCGCTGTTGTATTGATAGTGTCCAATCAATGGATCCTTAATGCGTTTAGTGCACTGACAGCGGATACTCGCCAGTTAGCTGAACAGTTTATGGTGATTCTTGCTTTAGGTGTCGTACTACGCTCGGTGCCGATGATGGTCATTGTTGGGGTATTACGTGCAGGTGGTGACGTTAAGTTTTGTTTGTATCAAGACATTCTTGCGCAGTGGGTGATCGGGATTCCACTCGCGGCATTTGCAGCGATTCAGCTCGGTTGGGACCCACAATGGGTTTACTTACTCTTTTTGACCGAGGAAGTTGTGAAGTGGACGATTTGTCTGCCAAGAATGGTGAGCCGAAAATGGATGAAAAACCTTATCGGTCAATAGAGGTAAATAGCGTTTACTGCAGCTGCAAAAATCTGCTCAATACGTCAACAAAATTAGGAACAGAAAGTGAATCGAGTTGCATTTGTACTCTCATAGTGTGATCAAGCATTCAAAATACTTTCTACTAACAGGATTTTAGTGTAGATTCTGATCCCAATTTTTAAATACCATCCGAGCGGCATAATCAATGTTAAAACTGTCAGACCTATGTAAAGGCTATGTAGACGGGGGAGAATTTCACCCTGTATTACAAGGGGCAGAATTAACATTACAGCAAGGTGACCAAGTCGCTCTGATGGGAGAAAGTGGTTCGGGTAAAAGTACTTTGCTGAACTTAATTGCCGGACTGGATACTGCAGACTCTGGTGAGGTTCAGTTTCCAAACTTTGCCATGCATGATGCGCCAGAGCATTTGAGAACCCTTTATCGCCGCAACAATATTGGTAATATCTTCCAACAGTTCAACTTGCTTCCTACGCTCAATATTGCCGACAATATTCGTTTTTGTCGTCAGTTAAAAGGTTTGCCAGAAGATAAAGAGTTGTGGCGTCAAATTCTTTCTGCTCTGGATTTAATGCCTCTGCTAGGCCGCTACCCGGAAGAAGCATCTGGTGGTCAGCAACAACGTGCTGCTATTGCTCGTGCACTCTATATGGAACCTAAAATCCTACTCGCTGATGAGCCTACTGGTAGCCTAGACGAGCGAAACGCAGAAGCGGTAATGCGCTTATTGACGAGTCTCGCTCGCCAACTGGAGTGTACTTTGCTGTTAGTGACGCACAGTGAAAAAGTGGCGGCCCATATGGAAGGTAAGATTCGACTTCAAGGAGGGCAACTGCATGTTATGGCCCGTAGTTAAGGCACTACTCGGTCATTACCGTCGTTACCCACTACAAATTATTCTTGTCTGGCTAGGGTTAACCTTAGGCGTGTCCCTTCTTGTTGGTGTTACTTCTATCAACCAGCATGCAAAACAAAGTTATGCGACAGGAGAAAAGCTTTTCTCCAATCCTTTGCCATACCGAATCCGAACTAAACACTCTGCCAATAAAATCCCTCAAGGTTTCTATATCCAGTTGCGTCGAGCTGGGTTTAACCAATGTGCGCCGTTTGACGTGCTGCATCTAGATGCTAAAACCGATATGAGCTTGATGCTGGTGGGGATTGATCCTGTCGCGATGATTCCATTGCAGCAAGGCAAATCTTTGGGTGAGATGCCCGTTTTATCATTAATGAAACCTCCTTATCCCATTCTAGTCAGTCAAGATTTGGCCGCTTACATGAGTTGGCAGGATGGGGACTTTATTGAGATGAATGACGGAAGTCGTCTCGGACCGATTCAAGTCGATAAAAACAAAATGCTCTCAGGGACTCGGCTGGTTACTGATATATCGTTGTTGCGTATGCTCAAGCGGAGCTCAGGTTTATCTGCGATTTCTTGTGGTGAAATGCCAGAGGAAAAGCTAATAGCACTGAAAAATATGCTTCCCAATGGCATGACGCTCGTTAGGAATACGCGTACGGAGCTTGAGTCGTTAACTAATGCATTCCACATGAATCTCACTGCGATGGGGATGCTGTCATTTTTGGTCGGGTTGTTTATTTTTTATCAAGCGATGTCTTTGTCATTTATTCAGCGACAACGTTTGGTGGGTATTTTGAGACAGACGGGGGTCAACGGAACGCAGTTGGCTCAAGCATTGTTGTTAGAGTTGTCGTTGCTCGTCTTTATTGCGTGGGCGTGTGGTAACTTTTTTGGTTTGATCTTGGCAAATGAGCTGATCCCTGCAGTCTCATCGAGCCTGAGCGATTTGTACGATGCCAACGTAGGCTTAACAATAGGATGGTCTTGGCAGTCCAGCTTATATAGTCTGATCATGGCAGCGATGGGCGCATTAATATCGTGTTTGTGGCCATTGATTCGTTTGTTGAAGTCACAGCCAATTCGTCTATCTTCTCGACTGTCATTAATGCGATTTGCAGGGCGTGAGTTCTCTTGGCAGGCTCTTGCTGCGTGTGCGTTTTGTGTCGCGGCAATCGCAGTGTATCAAGCACCGAAAACACAAGAAACTGGCTTTGCCATTATTGCGCTGATGTTGGTTAGTGTGGCCTTGTTCATGCCATTTATTATGTGGCATATGTTCCAGAGCTTTTCTTACACCATGCGTTGGGTACGTGTACGTTGGTTTTTTGCCGATGCAGCTGCGAGCATGAGTTATCGCGGTGTGGCAACAATGGCGTTTATGTTGGCACTGGCGGCAAATATCGGCGTAGAAACGATGGTAGGCAGCTTTAGGGATACAACCGATAAATGGCTCAGCCAGCGATTAGCAGCGGATATTTATATCTATCCGACAAATAACTCAGCAGCTCGGATGAGTGCGTGGCTGCAAAACCAACCAGAAGTCAACTCGGTTTGGTGGCGTTGGGAAAAAGATATGCCAACCGAACATGGTGCTTTGCAAGTGGTGAGTACAGGCTCTTCTGAAGGTGAGCTAGATGCACTGACGGTAAAACTAGGTGTCCCGAATTACTGGTATCAACTGCACGCGACCAAGAGCTTGATGGTGAGTGAATCGATGGCCTTGAAGTTGGATATTCGCCCAGGAGACTTCATTAACTTGCAGGAACCACTGGGTGGAGACTGGCAAGTCGTTGGTGTTTATTACGATTATGGAAACCCGTATAACCAGGTGATGATGTCGCACCGGAATTGGCTGTATGCATTTGCAGGGACGGGCAATGTTGGCCTTGGTGTAGTGTTAAAAGATAGCGTTAATGGGGAGGGGCTGAAAAATCGCTTAGAAAATGTATTCCGCCTCCCGCAAGACCGTGTGTTTGATAATGGTAATATTTATAGTCAGGCAATGAGGGTATTTGATCATACCTTCGCTATTGCAGGAACCTTGGGCAACATCACGCTGATTATTGCTGTGTTTGGCTTATTCTTCGCGACATTGGCGGGCGAGCTGTCGCGGCAGCGGCACTTCTCTTTGCTGAGATGTATGGGTGTATCAGGAAAGGAACTTGTCGCATTGGGTGGTTTGCAGTTGTTTGTCTTCGGGGCCATTTCCGCGATTATTGCGGTGCCACTTGGTCTGGCACTTGCACACTTGATCGTTGATATTATCATTAAGCAATCATTCGGCTGGTCTCTGGAGCTTCAAACGATCCCTTGGGAATACGCTCAAACTATTGCTTGGGCGATGCTTGCCATCATGATTGCTGGCGCATTGCCAGTTATTAGAATGATTAAGAGTACGCCAATGAAGTCATTAAGGGATGCGTTGTAATGAAAAAAGTGGGCTCTAAAAAACGCTTGTTAGTTTCAACGATCATTGTTATTACGTTTGCCTTTTTGACCGGGGCTGCTTTTTACTCAACTTTTTGGTTGGAAGCGACAGCGACACAAGAAAGCGAGCTTAATTCTATTCTAACGCGTGAAAATCAAACGATTTTCGAACCTGTATTACCTGACGAGCATGTCTCTTTACCGTCAGACTTTCGCTTTCATCCCGAGTACCAACATGAATGGTGGCACTACTTTGCGAAACTGAAAGATGAACAAGGGAAAATATACAATGTTCAATGGAGCTACTTCAGGGTCGCGACGGATGAGCGAGAAACCAGCGGATGGCAAAACCCTCAACTGTACATTTCACATGTTGTCGTTAGCCATGGTTCGCACGTCTGGAAAGAGCAACGTGTAGCGAGAGGCGGGATAGGCCAAGCTGGCATGACTAATCGTCCTTTCAGGTTATGGATTGATAATTGGACGTGGCGTTCACTTGGTGCAACGCCTTTCCCTGGTAACTTGAATGTGACTACCGATACGTTTGGTTTAGATCTCAATACTATGACAAATGGCCCCTTTGTCGTGAATGGAGACAAAGGTTTTCAGGTTAAACACGCGTTACAATCTGTTGCCTCTTTCAGTTTTAGTGCGCCATTTTTAAAGGTGAAAGGGAGTTTGAACATTAATGGCAAACGCTTCTCTGTTGCTGGCTCTGCTTGGGCTCAGAAAGAGTGGGGCAGTGGCTTAATTGGTGAAGGGCAACAGGGTTGGGATTGGTTTGTATTCAATTTAGATGATGGTCGAGCACTGACAGTCAGCCGCTATCGTCACCATGGACAAACACCGCATGTATTTGGCACCTTGTCCACACGCTCAGGTAAAGTCATTAATCTCTCAGATGATGATATCAGTATTAAACCAATGCAAGTGACCAGCTTATCAAATGGAAGAAGGCTGCCTTTGCAGTGGATTATTAATATTCCAAAGCATCAAATTAACTTGACCACTCGTATTATCAAATCAGATATGTGGCTTCCGTTTGTTATACCGTATTGGGAAGGTCCTACCTTAGCTTCTGGCTCCAACGAGGCTTGGGGCTTTATGCAGCTCACTGGTTATTAAATTCTGATAAAAACCACCCTAATGGGTGGTTTTTTAGTGGATGAAACTTCCTGAGTTTTTCTCAAAAGTATGGGGTTATCATGACAGTACATGCCATGTTATGCTGATTTTCTCATAATCTTGATAAACATTTGGCGCGATAACAACAAGTACGCGCTGTGATCAAAATTGAGTGTTATGTTGGAAAATACGATGTATAGTAAACTTCATGTCGGAAAAATCGAAGTTTATACTCTGAAGAAGCGATTATTCTAAAGTTTTCGACCGCTATACACTCTTATCATTCTTTGTTAATCGTTTATTAAGATAATAAATATAAGGACGAAACCATGAACGATGTCATTCGTGACTTTTTCAAAATGGAATCAGCTGGTGGTATTCTTCTCGTGATTGCCGCGGCAATTGCGATGACCATTGCTAACTCACCGCTGGGCGAAACTTATCAATCTGTACTGCATACTTATGTATTTGGTATGTCAGTTTCTCACTGGATTAATGACGGCCTAATGGCTGTTTTCTTCTTACTCATTGGCCTTGAAGTTAAGCGAGAGCTACTTGAAGGTGCGTTAAAATCAAAAGAAACCGCAATTTTCCCTGCGATTGCAGCGGTTGGCGGTATGTTAGCTCCTGCTCTTATTTACGTAGCCTTTAATGCCAACGATCCTGAGGCGATTTCTGGTTGGGCAATTCCAGCGGCGACAGATATCGCTTTTGCTTTAGGTATCATGGCATTATTAGGTAAGCGTGTACCAGTAAGTCTAAAAGTGTTCTTGCTGGCGCTTGCTATCATCGATGATTTAGGTGTGGTTGTTATTATCGCGCTATTTTACACCGGTGACCTGTCGACCATGGCGTTGCTTGTTGGCTTCATCATGACTGGTGTCCTATTCATGTTGAATGCGAAGGAAGTAACAAAACTTACGCCATACATGATCGTCGGTGCGATCTTATGGTTCGCGGTGCTTAAATCTGGTGTTCACGCAACATTGGCAGGTGTAGTGATTGGTTTTGCTATCCCACTAAAGGGAAAGCAGGGCGAACATTCTCCACTTAAACATATGGAGCACGCGCTTCACCCATACGTGGCATTTGGTATTCTGCCTCTATTCGCATTTGCCAATGCGGGGATTTCGTTAGAAGGCGTATCGATGTCAGGTCTAACTTCAATGCTGCCACTCGGTATTGCTTTGGGTCTACTGGTTGGTAAGCCTCTAGGTATCTTTACCTTTAGCTGGGCAGCGGTAAAAATGGGCGTTGCTAAGTTACCTGAAGGCGTTAACTTCAAGCATATCTTTGCGGTATCTGTGTTGTGTGGTATTGGCTTTACAATGTCTATCTTCATTTCCTCTTTAGCGTTCGGAAATGTAAGTCCTGAATTTGATACCTACGCTCGACTCGGTATCTTAATGGGTTCGACGACAGCAGCATTACTTGGCTATGCCTTACTGCACTTTTCTTTGCCTAAGAAAGCGCAAGCGTAAGATAAAAATGCGCTATTTTGTAAAGCCTCCCAATCGGGAGGCTTTTTTATACCCATAGTTCAGTACATCAGCGACTTAATAGCGACACTTTCGTATTGAGCGGATGTCTAGACCATGGAGATGAACGGAATCATCGAAAAAGGTAGGTTGGTAGATCTGCGGGCGAAAAAAAGCCCAGCCGAAAATTTGACTGGGCGGATACAAACATAGGAGTTAATAAGAAAAAAGCAGCAACGTAACAATTAGATGGAAACAAGTTTGACGGCCAGTGAAACTTAAAATGCCCTAGTTGTTACATTTATTCAGACCGAGCCTTTTCCAAACAGTTCCATTTTTTTTCAAAAAAAAATTCGATTTAATTCTTTCTGCCCGCTTGTATCGTAAAGAAGTAAGAGAAGAGGCGAACAGCGTAACCAACTTAATGGCGGTTTGAAACTCGATAGCCCTCTTTTCTATAGTAGCTATAAACTTAAATTGCATTTCAAACCCGCACCTCCTGCTCCGACCGCCCAACGACATTGATAGCGTTTCAAATACGATGGTTTGCGAAACTTGGTCATTTTCTTCAGGCGAGCATCATTTGCTTATTAGACTTAAATTCAAAAGATTAGATCACACCTTCTAAGTTCTGGTCAGACCAATTGGTGAAAGTGTGATGTTAATCATTTGTTAATCTAAAGTTTCAGGAGTATATTTTCAAACAGTTGTTTAATACGAGTGATTAAAATGGCCCCGAGAACATCAACAAAAGAAAAAATACTCGATGTCGCAGAAGGACTCTTTGCTGAACATGGTTTTAATGATACTTCGCTAAGAACGATAACAGGTAAAGCGAACGTCAACTTAGCATCGGTAAATTATCACTTTGGCGATAAAAAAACGCTAGTTAGAGCGGTTTTAGATAGATACCTAGAAGCGCTCATGCCGAGCATTAAAACCTCACTAATTGAGTTAAATACGCGTGATAGCTACGACATGGACGACGTCTTTGAGTCATTGCGTTTACCTTTGCGTACATTAAATGATGTGCGCCCCAATGGTACTGCATTATTCATGTTGTTAATTGGCCGTGGTTACACAGACGTACAAGGTCATCTGCGTTGGTTCATCACCACTCGATATGAAGAGGTACTTAACCTCTTCACCTTCTCGATAATGAAGGCAAACCCGGAACTATGTGAGGAGCAGCTGTTTTGGCGACTGCACTTCACGCTAGGTACCTGCGTATTTACGATGGCTTCAAGCCAGGCTCTTTCGGAGCTTGCTGAAAGTAAATTTGAAAAGGAAGTCGATGTGAAATCTGTCGTCGATTTACTGATTCCTTATTTGTCAGCAGGAATGTCAGCGAAGCAGTTGGCACAAGACAAATAAGAAAGTTAAACCAATAATAAAATTATGCCCAGAGCGGTTACGTGAACAAAAGGATCTGAACTATGAGCTCTCTACGAAGAAAATGGATTAGTGACCCAGCTTTTAAAGTGTTCAAAAAAGTATTGCCACCTCTCTCTAGTACTGAGAAAGAGGCGATGGAAGCGGGTAGTGTGTGGTGGGATGCCGAACTATTTTCAGGCAAGCCTAACTTCACTACATTGCACCATTATCCAACGCCGACACTGACAGCAGAAGAGCAGTCATTTATGGATAATGAGCTTGAAATCCTTCTAGAAATGCTTGATGACCAGAAGATTGTCAAAGAAGACAGGGATTTACCGCCTGAAGTATGGGAGTACTTACGTAAAGAGCGATTTTTCTCACTGATCATTTCAAAAGCATATGGTGGTCGTGAATTTTCCGCTTTAGCGAACTCAACCATTGTTTCTCGTATTGCGACTCGAAGTATCAGTACCGCGGTATCGGTAATGGTACCGAACTCTCTTGGTCCAGGTGAGCTTTTATCGCACTATGGCACCCAAGAGCAAAAAGATTACTGGTTGCCTCGTCTTGCTGATGGTACCGACATTCCTTGTTTTGCATTAACAGGGCCCGAAGCGGGATCTGACGCCGGTGGTATACCAGATCAAGGCGTAGTTTGTTATGGCACTCACGAAGGCAAAGAAGTGCTTGGCGTGCGAGTTAGCTGGAATAAACGCTACATCACACTTGCGCCAGTGGCGACAGTGCTCGGATTAGCATTTAAGCTACAGGATCCAGAAGGGCTACTTGGTGATAAGAAAGAGGTTGGAATCACATGTGCACTGATCCCAGCTGACCATGAAGGTGTCGAGATAGGCGAGCGCCATGATCCTCTGGGTTCTGCATTCATGAATGGTCCGACTCGTGGTGAAGATGTCTTCATTCCTATGGATTGGTTAATCGGCGGCGCTGATTACGCAGGCAAAGGTTGGCGTATGCTGGTTGAGTGTCTTTCTGCTGGTCGTGGTATCTCTCTCCCAGCGCTTGGCACAGCGATTGGCCACCTTACTACACGTACAACCGGTGCTTATGCTTACGTGCGTAAACAGTTTGGTATGTCGATCGGTAAGTTTGAAGGTGTCGCAGAAGCAATGGGGCGCATTGGTGGCCTTACTTATCTACTAGAAGCAACACGTACGCTGACGACGACTTCTCTCGATATGAAAGAAAAACCTGGGATTGTAACCGCGATTGCCAAGTACCACATGACGGAAATCGCGCGTACTATTCTAAATGATTCGTTTGATATCCATGCGGGTCGTGCGATTCAAGATGGCCCAATGAACTATCTTGCTAAACATTATCTCGGTATTCCAGTTGCTATCACTGTTGAAGGCGCGAATATTCTGACTCGTAACCTGATGATTTTTGGTCAAGGTGCGACTCGTTGTCACCCATATGTACTAAAAGAAATGGAAGCTGCTGCGAATCCAGATTCTGAACAAGGGGCGAAAGAATTTGACAACTTGCTCTTTAAACACATCAAACATGCGGTAGGCAATACATTTGGTGCATTTGGCGCGGCGCTAACTGGTTCTCGGTTTGTAAAAGCGCACATGAGTGGCCCAACACAGCAGTACTATAAAGAAATCACAAGATTAAGCCGAGCGCTTGCCGTTAGTGCTGACTTCGCGATGTTAACACTAGGCGGTGATTTGAAGCGTAAAGAAATGATTTCCGCACGTCTGGGTGATGGCTTAAGCTATCTATATATGGCGTCTGCCGCACTGAAAAAGTATGAAGATGAAGGACGTCAACAAGGCGATCTAGATTTTGTCCACTACGCCGTTCAACATTGTTTGTATAACGCATCTAAGTCATTAAATGAGGCTTATACCAACTTCCCTGTGAAATACGTTGGCGGTGTGCTGAAAGGGTTATTGTTCCCACTTGGCAATCATTTCAATAAGCCAAGCGATGAACTGTGTGTGAATCTGGCGGAAGCGATGATGACGCCAGGAGCTCAACGTGATCGACTCACGCATCTTTGCTACATCGGAAAATCCGACGACGACAGCGTAGGCTTAATGGAGAAAGCCTTCCTCGCAATGTACGAAATCAAACCTTTAGAGCGTAAGCTTATGAAGGCGGCGAAGGATGGGAAAGTGGCTCGTAAAGGTCTTTTACACGACCGTTTGCAGCAAGCATTTGAAGCTGGCGTGTTAACTGAGCAAGAAATTGACCAAATCATGGCGGCAGACAAATTGCGTTACAAGGCGATTCAAGTTGACCACTTTAGTCATGACTTTTCTGAAGTGCGAACTGATTGCCCAAAAAAGTCGCATTTGAACCCGGCGGCATAGTAAACCGTTAATACTAAGAAAAGCACCTCAATGAGGTGCTTTTTTGTGTTCTTGCAGAGTGGATGTTGGGATAGTGCTCCAACCACTTGCCTTTTCAGAGCATTTTTACAGAAATTAGATGCGAAATCCCGACGAAACTTTTATCCTAACAAGGTTTTTTAAAGGAAGTTGAATATGATCATCAAACCTAGAATTCGTGGATTTATCTGTACTACAACGCACCCTGTTGGTTGTGAAGCTAACGTAAAAGAACAAATTGCGTACACTAAAGCGCAAGGCCCAATCAAAAACGCACCTAAGCGCGTTCTTGTTGTCGGTGCATCAAGTGGCTACGGTCTATCTTCTCGTATCGCTGCGGCATTTGGTGGCGGTGCATCAACTATCGGTGTTTTCTTCGAAAAAGAAGGTACGGAGAAGAAACCAGGTACGGCAGGTTTCTACAATGCAGCTGCTTTTGAAAAGCTAGCGCGTGAAGAAGGCCTGTACGCAAAAAGCCTAAACGGCGACGCTTTCTCAAATGAAGCGAAACAGAAAACTATCGAACTGATCAAAGAAGATTTAGGTCAGATCGATATGGTGGTTTACTCACTGGCTTCCCCAGTACGTAAAATGCCAGAAACTGGCGAGCTAGTTCGTTCAGCGCTTAAGCCTATCGGTGAAACTTACACATCAACTGCTGTTGATACCAACAAAGATGTGATCATCGAAGCAAGTGTCGAGCCTGCAACAGAAGAAGAAATCAAAGACACAGTAACCGTTATGGGCGGTGAAGACTGGGAGCTTTGGATCAATGCACTGTCTGATGCTGGTGTTCTTGCTGAAGGCTGTAAGACAGTCGCGTACAGCTACATTGGTACTGAGCTAACTTGGCCAATCTACTGGGATGGCGCACTAGGTAAAGCGAAAATGGACCTAGATCGTGCGGCGAAAGCGCTAAACGACAAGTTAGCAGCGACAGGCGGCAGTGCAAATGTTGCTGTACTTAAATCTGTTGTAACTCAGGCAAGTTCCGCAATTCCTGTTATGCCACTGTACATTGCAATGGTATTCAAGAAAATGCGCGAAGAAGGCGTACACGAAGGCTGTATGGAACAAATCTACCGTATGTTCAGCCAACGTCTGTACAAAGAAGATGGTAGCGCAGCAGAAGTGGATGAGATGAACCGTCTACGTCTGGATGACTGGGAACTTCGTGACGACATTCAGCAGCACTGTCGTGAGCTATGGCCTCAAATTACGACAGAGAACCTAAAAGAACTGACTGACTACGTAGAGTACAAAGAAGAGTTCTTGAAACTATTTGGTTTCGGTGTTGAAGGCGTAGATTACGAAGCGGATGTAAATCCAGCGGTTGAAGCTGATTTTATCCAAATCTAATCGAATGACTGATTAGACAACCGATATACAAAAGGCGCTCATTGAGCGCCTTTTTTGCTTTCATCAGTCAAAGTTATTAACTTAATATTATCAGGATTGTACCTGCCAACGTCATCAGAATATTGGCAATCGCATAGGTACCCGCATAGCCAAGAGCTGGGATGGTGGATTTAGCGTAGTCGTTGACGACATCCATAGCTGGGGCACAAGTTCGGGCACCAATAATGGCACCGAAGAGCAGGGCACGGTTCATCTTGAGTATGTGTGCGCCCACTAAATAGGCCAATACCACAGGCACAACACTAACAATGAATGCTAAACCAATCACTTTTGGACCAACTTGAGTCAAGTGCTCGAACATCTTTCCGCCTGCACTTAGACCTATTCCCACCATAAAGAACATCAAACCCAAATCTTTGACCATATTCAGCGCCCCCTGCGGGACATAGCCGAAAGTAGGGTGATTTGCTCGTAAGAAACCAAGTGTAATACCAGATAACAAAAGACCTACCGCGTTACCCAAGCTGAACGAAACCTGGCCGAATGTCATCGTGATGAGGCCAAACAGAATACCCAAAATAAAGAAGCTGCAAAAAGCGAGTAAATCGGCCATTTGACTGTGGATCGAGATGAAACCGATTTTTTCCGCGAGTCCATGTACTCGGCTTTTCTCGCCGCTCACCTGAAGGACGTCACCTTTAGCGAGCACAATGTCTAAGTCCATCGGCATTTCTATTTGCGCACGTACCACGCGGTTTAAGAAACAGCCAAACTCAGATAAGTTTAAATCAGATAAACGCTTGCCTGCGATAGCGTCACTTTTTACGACAATTTCTTCTTCAACGATGCGCAAATCAAGCAAGTTACGATCAAATACTTCTTTTCCGTTGCGGAAGCTAGGGTCCAAGCGAGCATGGCTATCAGGGAAGCCAACCAGTGCAATTTCATCACCCTCTTGCAAAATGGCATCACCATCTGGATGGGCGAGAATACCATTGCGGCGGATTCGTTCAATGTAACAGCCAGTTTGACGATAAATACCCAGTTCACGCAAGTTCTTGCCGTCAGTCCAGTCAATCAATTCTGGGCCGACTCGGTAAGCACGAATAATCGGTAAGTACACTTTTCTTTGGCTTGAATTTCCAAGGCCACGTTCTTGAGCAATTTGCTGCGCAGAATCAGACAGGTTCTGCTTCTGCAGTTTTGGCAACAGCTTCGCGAACATGATCATGCTAATTAAGCCCACCAGATAAGCCATCGCGTAACCTACAGATAGATTTTCTAATACCAAAGAAAAATCCATATTGCGCGGTATAGTAGCAAGGCCGGAGTTTAGAGCGTCTTGTGCACCAACCAGTACTGGTGTTGCTGTCAACGCGCCAGCCATCATACCGGCTGACAAGCCAAAATCGAGGCCGAAATAGTGGCTCAAGCCATACGTTAAGCTGACTGCGGACACGAGAACGGTCATACTTAAAATAAAGTAATGCTTACCATCTCTGAAGAATATGCCAAAAAAGTTTGGTCCAGCTTCAATGCCAACGCAATAGATAAACAGCATGAAGCCAATGGTTAATGCTTCTGCATTGAATGAGAAGCCAAGGTGACCCATTACCAACGAGGTAATTAGAACGCCTATGGAGTTGCCTAGTTGTAATTTGCCAAATCGGATTTTTCCGATGGCAAGGCCAATGGCTAATACGACGAAGATTAGAAGGATAGGGTTTTGCTCAAGAAGGTATACGACGTCTATGTTCACTGTGTGGCTCGGTAAAGTGTGTGCCAAAAAGATTAAGAATTGCGAATTGTAACTAAATATAGCAAAAAGATAAGTGAATTTTTTTAGGTTTTACCATTAGTTGACGTAAGGTAATAACCAACTGAAAAATAATAAAAAAGCCGCATGAAGCGGCTTTCTTAAAAACTGTCTTTATTACTCGTCAAATAGACCTAGGTGCTCTTTCGCGTATGCTTCGAACTCGTCGCAGCCACCGATGTGCTCTTGGTCGATAAAGATTTGAGGAACAGTTTCAACGGGTTTACCAACTGTTTTCTCAAGATCTGCTTTAGAAATGCCTTCAGCATGGATATCAACGTAACGGTAGTTGAAGTCGTCACGCTTCGCTTTTAGCGTTTCTGCGTGTTCTTTTGCACGAACACAGAAAGGACATGCAGGGCGACCAAAGATAACAACGAACATAATCTTATTTCTCCTAAATCTATTCTTTTTTGAAAGCGTACAAAACATAGCGGCTGAGTGCGCTCTCTTTTGTTGTAGTAACTATGCCCGATCCAGATACGGAAATAAAGCGGCAATTACCTCTTGGTTCTATAGGTGAAATCTATCGAATAAAAACTAAACGCGCTCCCTTATTCTATGGCTCTAAAGTATGTGAAGTGGCGCATAAAAAATATACATTTTAAGGGGTTAATGATGGCAAGGTGGAATTGGTCAATTTTTTTTATTCAAAAACATAGCAATCTAATCTGGCTATACGCAAATGACTTCAACTCTTACATAAGTGTTAAATCAGAGGGCAAGAGGTTATTTGGGTATATTATTTTGGGAGGACGTGTATGTTTCAGTTTATGACTGCAACAAGGATTATATTTGGTGAAGGTGCACTTCAGTCTTCATTATCCGTTATCAACCAATTTGGCTACAGTGTTTTGCTGGTAACCGGGAAGGATACCCAACGAGCCACGCCCATCATTAACTACCTTAAAGCTCAAAATATGCGTTACCAACACGTAGCAATCAATGGCGAACCTTATATCACAATGGTAGAAGAGACCGCGGTACTCGGTAGAAAATTCCAGCCTGATATGGTGATTGCTATTGGCGGTGGCAGTGTCATCGATATGGGTAAAGCTCTAGCCGCTATTATTCCTAATCAAGGCAATGTTTACGACTACGTCGAGGTGGTAGGAAGAAACGTACCATTAAAGGCAAAACCTCTTCATTTTATTGCAATTCCTACGACAGCAAGCACGGGTTCAGAGGTAACCCGAAATGCGGTGTTGAAGTCTGGACAAGATAAAGTGAAAGTGAGTCTTCGAAGCCCTGATATGCTGGCAGACGTTGCCATTGTGGATCCGACGCTCACTTATGGAACCGATCAATACACATCCGGGCGTGGCGCGATGGATGCGTTCACTCATTTGATGGAAGCGTATGTGTGTGGTGAGCCAAACCCTCTTACAGATATGGTGTGCGAAGAGGGACTTCGTCGTTTAAGCCGTTCAGTGATTGCTGCTTGTAAGCAAGATAATCATAAGGCTCGGTCGGATTTATCGTTCGCTGCGTTGCTTGGTGGTATGGCCATAACTAATGCCAAATTAGGTGCTGCGCATGGGCTTGCGTCGGCGTTAGGAGGTAAGTTAGATGCACCCCACAGCGTGATCACGGCGCGTCTTGCACCGCACGTGATGCAGGAAAATATTAACGCCGCGAAGCTCGCTGGCAGGAATGATGTGATAAGTCGTTATCGTAAACTTGCCCAATTGGTTACCGATCGTGCGAACGCGAATGAGCACGATGGGGTTCTTTGGGTAAATATGGTGTTAGATAAGTTAGCGTTGCCGTTACTTGGCCAATTCGGAGTATGCCAAACTTCTTTTGAACAAGTGGCGAACGATGCGCTTAAGTCGATGGCGATCAAAGGCAACCCGTTACCCCTTAATCAGGAACGTTTGATATACATATTGCAGCAAGTCTGTGATTGCAGTAGAGAGTGTGTGGCAGAGAGCACACAACACGTGAGCTCTGTAGAAGTGCTTGAATCAAGAACGGACTTATCGAGTGTGAACGACTTGGGTTGATGTATTGATCTAAAGCACGTTGAAAAAAGGGGAGCGTTGAGCTCCCCTTTATTAAATCTTTCACTAAACACCAGTACTTAGTACTGACTTAGCTTGTCATAGCGACTGTCTTTCAACGCATCTTTTACGCGTTTTAGGTTCTCACGGAAACCTGTACCACGGCGGAGTGTGAAGCCAGTTGCCAGTACATCAATCACCGTCATCTGTACAACTCGACTCGCCATTGGCATATAGACGTCGGTATCTTCAGGAATATCAAGCGTAATAGCGAGTGAACTTGCCTTTTCTAGCGGTGAGTCCTTTGCTGTAATCGCAATGACCGTCGCGCCGTTTTCACGAGCAAGGTTTGCTATTTCGACCTGACTCTTCGTTCGACCTGTGTGAGAAATAAGAACCACAACATCATTATCACTGCAGTTAATACAACTCATGCGCTGCATGACAATGTCTTCAAAACAAGTAATTGGAATGTTAAAGCGAATAAACTTGTTTTGTGCGTCTCGGGCTACAGAAGATGATGCACCAAGGCCAAAGAATGAAATGCGCTTCGCTTGCGTTAGCAAATCGACCGCACGGTTCACTTGCATTGGATCTAGGCTGTTTTTCGCAACATCTAAACACGCCATGGTCGATTCGAAAATCTTATGGGTGTACGCGTCTGGGCCATCGTCTTCTTCCACGTTACGGTTAACGTAAGGGGTACCGTTGGCTAGGCTCTGTGCCAAGTGAAGCTTAAAATCTGGAAAGCCCTTGGTGTCCAGACGACGACAGAAGCGGTTTACAGTGGGCTCACTAACATCAGCCATTTTAGCCAACGTTGCAATGCTTGAATGAATTGCAGTTTGTGGAGACGCCATAATTACTTCCGCAACTTTGCGCTCTGACTTACTGAAATTCTCCAGGTTTTTTTGAATTTTTTCTAATGTATTCATAGTGTTCACGAGGGTATAGAGAACAACTCGCTGGCTCTGTTAACGAAAGGAAACACGAAGATTCCAGAGTAGAGTGGGGCGTTAACGAAAACAACCAGCGCCATAGAATCAGTATAAACCTGATCTTCAATCAGTCTAAACCAATAACGGATACTATTTAGTGAGAATTTGACAGGCCTCAAACAAAATGTTGTAAAAACTACAGAATTGGATGTGTAATCGATGTTTTGTTGCGCCAGTCGCACGAGAATGATGTTTGAGTTACATCAAAACGAAAAAAAATTTCAAATTGATGTAACTCTTTCGGGCCATTAAGACGATTGGATATCAGTGACCACCTGCTGAATTCTTTCCATCAAATTTGGTGCTTGCTTGGCGATTTCACGCTGTTCATCAAGCACAGAACTCAAAATCTCTTTGGTCGTCAGCGGATTAGCCAAAACCACTCGGAACACAATCGTGTTCATGCGCTGCCATTGGTCTGGGTTCAGTCTTGTACGTGAAACAAACGATTTGCCCGTTTCGCGCTGACGCTTTTGAATAAACTGTGTTAATTCATTAATCAGTTCATTCAGTTGTTCTTTTTGTGAACCTTCCGCTTTTGCTAATGCCTCACGGATGAATGGCGGCAAGTAGCGGTACGTGAGGAGACAAAGCTCTGGTTCAGAAACCAATTCGAAATCATCTTGCTGCTTGATTAAATCTGCAAAGTAGCGAGCTTTTTCAATGCTTTGGTCTATCAGCAGCTCATAGCCAGGGCGGCTGATGATGTGCATTGCGGCATAGACTAACATTGCCATGCCCGAACGAGAGCCTTCTAATGTATGGCTGCCTAGGTCTTTTGAGCCTTTACGCAAGATATATTGAGCGTGATGCTCTATGGATTTCATTGCGTCAGGATCTTTGAACAGAACCATACCAGCGCCCATCGGGATGTAGAGTTGCTTGTGCGCATCAATGGTTACTGAGTCTGCCATTTCCACACCGTTAAGAAGGTGACGGTGGTGATTAGACATAAGTGTTGCGCCACCCCATGCGGCATCCACATGGAAATGACAACCGTGAGCTTGACAGACTTCTGCGATTTCAGGTAGCGGGTCGACATTACCTGTCTCTGTTGTACCAGCTACACCAATAACAGCAATAGGCTTGATGTTTTGTTTCTCTAGTTCAACAATTTTCGCTTTAAGGTCGTCGACAATAATACGGTTGTTGGCATCTGTTTTAACCGCAACCAAGCCTTCTTGACCTAGACCTAGTACATCGGCTGCTTTCTTAAGGGAGTAGTGACCACGCTCAGACACCAATACCGCTAAGCCATCGTAGCCATAATGCTTCATGGCTTTAAATAGGCCTTCTTTCTCAACGCCTTTAAATGAACCATTGGCTCTTAACGCCTTGTTACGTGCTACCCAAAGTGCAGTGATATTGGCAATGGTACCGCCGGAGCAAAATGCGCCCAATGAGTGGTTTGCGCTATGCATCCACTGATCGTAAAACGTATCGCTCTGACCATAGATCAAGCGATGTAGCATGCCCAAAACTTGACGTTCAAGCGGGGTAAAGGCTTTAGAAGTCTCTATCTTTACCAGGTTTTGGTTTAAGGCGATCATGATCTTTGACAGTGGCATCAAGAAATAAGGCAGCGCCGATGTCATATGACCAATGAAGCTTGGTGAAGAAGTGTGAACGGAGTGCGACACCAAAGTGTCGAGTAAGTGTTCTGTATGATCTGACACGAACTCTGGCTGCTCAGGAATCTGAGCAGAAGAAAAGTCTTTTTCGATTTCGCGTAAAGGCTTTTCTTCTGCCACGATGTGTTCACGAAGAAATTGATTTAGATTTCGCGAGAGGCTCTCGTCAATTTTGGTTAACGTTGAGTCAGGACCTTCTGGGACAGTGAAGATCTTTAGCAAGCTCTCAAAGCTAACGTCAGCGGTTTTTTGTTCCTTAACCATAGCAAAGAATCTTTGTAGTTATTTTGGTAATGCGAGCGGCACAATCTAAACTAAAACGGGCGCAAAGTCCCGTTTTAATTGTTGAAACCCATGTTGCTGAAATGAAAATTTTAGGTGAGGGCTACAATCTTCGCATTAAAAAATCGTTGATTTTAATGTGTTAAAACACTCGGCGTTTTCGAGCATCCTCAACGATTAATTAATCACACTTCTGCTTTTCAATCTTCTCTATTGACTGATTGTACTTATTAAGCGCGGTATCAATTTGTTGTGGATGGCTAAGCAGGTCGGCGAATGCTGAACGAAGCTCGTAGTTTTTGGGGTGGTTAGTCGATTGACGGTCACTAAACGTTTGTTTTGCAACTTCACCTAACTTATCACTTCGGCTTGCTAGCTGCTTAACGTCGTGTTGTTCTAATTTTAGCCATGCTTCGATTGGCTGTTCTGTTGCAACACGGCTAGGATCGTTCTCTAGAAAGTAGTGAACTGCTTCACGGTTTAATTCAAAGTGATGTTTACGGCCGTCCAAGAACCACTGGCTAACTTCTTTTAGATCTGGATACTGGGTAACCGTCAAATCAGCAAGATCTTGATACCACTGTAGTGAGGCATCAACATAGCCGTCGTATTTGCTAGCAAGACATTGTTGATCTGCGGCAAACGTAAAAGTTGAGCTTGTAGCGAGGAGCGCTGCAACGACAAAGCGTTTCATTCTTCTTCCTTCTGGTTGTTATCCCTTTATTAACGCAAGGCACATAAGTTGATGTTCCACCCTTCTTTCTCTTTAGTCGTGATAAATCATTGGGCTAATTGACAAAAGGAAAGCGGATTATTGCCAAAATCTTGATCACTTTGACGTTAACTGGGTATTTGAATTTTTGCCGTATTGTAATGGATGTTAAAGCGAAAACCTGAGATCTAGCTAGCAAGTGATACAAAGAAAAGCATCATAACTGGTACCAGTAAACTCAAAATAAACCCACTAACGATGGCGACTGGGACACAACGCACACCACCTGTAGTCTGAATAACAGGTAGGGTAAAGTCCATTGCTGTTGCACCTGCATAACCAATTGCTGTGCACGGATAGCTACGAATAAAGAGAGGAATGGCTACCAGCGCGACCAGCTCTCTCATCAATTCGATCAGGAAAGATGCCCCCCCAAACACGGGGCCAAAAGCGTCTCCCATCAAAATTCCTGCGAGTGAATACCAGCCAAAGCCTGAAGCCATCGCGAGGGCTTGATAGAGAGGAAGGTCCAAAAGTATCGCTGCAATAACGCCACCAAGCATACATGTTGCGATCACAATTGCCGCAATGGCCATACCCTGTTTATTTAATAGAATTTGGCGAAGAGTAAGACCACTATTGCGAAGCTGAATACCAATAAAAAATAGGAGCAGGAAGAGTATCCATTCGCTCGCTGTATCCACCCAACTTAAATCGATGGGTAACAGCAGACCAAATACTAGCCCGCCACCAACGACAACAATCAGTTTTACTGATTCTAAAGCCATCGAGGATAATGGCAGCTTCTTTTGATTCTGATTGGTCTGGAGAGGAATAATCCTATCGATAATAGGCAGCGCCAACAGATTACAGGTACTTAAACATAAAAAGAAAGTACTCGCATAGAGGAGAATACTCTGTAAGTTGCTACTTAAGTTATCGAGCGCTGCTAGGCTAAGTCCCATCAACGACAAAATGACGTAAATAAGGTAGGACGTTGATTGATTGATCTTCTCCAGTAACGAGGCTCGAGATATAGGAATTAGATACCCCACAACAAGTGGAGCGAAAATAAATAGCATCCCTGAGAACATAAAGCTCTATGATTCCTTTTTTGAGATAATACCAACACACATAAATCAAATTATTTATCGGTTGAAATTAGAGAGATATTTCACCAAATACCAAACGCTGCTCAGCCTTGAGCGAATCGTTTATCGCGAATTAGGTGTGAGAAAACGATAAATTACAAGCCGCTAGCACTTAGCACTGCACGTATTTGGTCATTAAAGTCAGTATCACTCATATTGCTGAGTTCATACAAGACCTCTGCACCTGTTAAGTTGAATTCAACTTCGTGTTCATCAATGCGTTCATCATGATTGCGGAACATCAATAGGTGATGCGCGATTCTTGCAATGTCTAAATAACTTACTTCCGGTCGCGTTTGCTCGTACTTCTCGTTTGAGGAGACCTCTCTAAAGTCATTGTCAAATCCCCAGCGCTCGAGCACCAGTTTGCTTGTTGCTGAACAACGAGTTTGGAAGATTTGCAACGCAATTTCAGGATCTAGGTAATTGCCTCTATCTAAGTACAGGTGGTACTCGTTAATTAGACAAAACAAACCGATATCGGCTAGCAGACCAACCAGCAATGCTTTTTCTTGCTCCAAATGCCCATAAGTACCTGGCTCGTGTTTACGAAACGATTGAACCAATATCACCATGACGGCACCGAGTTCTCGGGATACCGCTGCACTTTTCACCAAGATGGCATTACATTCTTTGGTTAAATTTACTGAATGTTTAAGTTGTTCAATCGCTTGTGCGGTAACAATATCACGCACGCGCAGTATACCAAGGCGAGATACCGCGGTAGTTAAGTCGTTGCAGGTAATGTTTCTACGATTGAAAATTACAGAGTTTGCTACTCGCAGAACGACCGCCGCCAAGCCGGGATCTTCTAACAAACAGTTAGCAACATCTGAAATAGTGGTGTGTTCTTCGACACATAACTGCTGAATTTTAAGCACGACATCAGGAATAGGGGGTAATGAAATCTTACCCGTTGAGATGGACTGTTCTACCAGCTGAGCAAACTCGGATTCCAGTGCGTTTATAAGCTTATCTTTATTATTTGGCAGCCAAAAAAATGATAAATGTTCCATTGTGACGCTGTACTTGAGATCTTTCGTACAGTGTACCCTTACAGCGTATTCTTTATCAATTAAATGCGTATCACGTGCTCGTAATTGCCAGCGAGATCATAATGATGGCGTGTTTTGGGCATGCCGTGCGTCAAAAAAATATCACCACATGAATAATAAGTGTGAAACTAATCACGTATGCTGAATATATACTTTTTTATATGTGACCTATGTCCTAACTTATTTTTCAACGTTAAGTATGATTAAGCAAGTTGGTGAGCACAACTCACAAAAATATCGCCAACAAATCGACATTTATAATTCGCTATAAGCTGCTGTTTATCTGGTGACATCGCTAATCGGGGTAATTTATTCAGATTAAAGAGGTCAATGGACATGACAGACCAAGCTTTTTTTAAATATGTACGCAACTTTAGTGAGTATCAAAAACGTTCTATGTTCGGTGGTATCGGTTTATTCACCGATGATGCTATGTTTGCGCTTGTCAGCAATGATTGCTGCTACTTACGTGGTGGTAATGGATTGGACGAAGTGTTTACTCAACTGAATTGCGAAAAATATAAGCACGTCAAAAAACAGACGACGGCAACCGTAAATTATTATGATGTAACAGATTTGTTTGAATCCGGATATGCAGGACTCGATGAACTGGTACAAAAATCAATTGAATACTCAATTAAGGAACGAAAATATCAAAAGTCTTCTGCCAGTAGACGTTTGAGAGATCTGCCAAATATGCAGTTAACTCTTGAGCGAATGGTCAAGAAAGCAGGTGTTGATGACGTAGAAACCTTTTTAGAACTTGGACCTGTAAAAGTCTTCAACAAAGTTAAAGTGGCTTATGGCAATGACGTTGATGTTAAGTTGCTTTGGAAATTCGCTGGTGCCACTGACGGTGTTCATTGGAAACTGATTCAAGAGCCGCGTAAAAAGCAGTTGTTGGCGCTGTGTGAGTAAGCAAGCTGAACGCACGATGATTGACTCGTTTTGATGGAGTTAGCGGGTCGTAAAGGCAAGTGTTGAAAGCGGAAAAAGGACATTGAAGTTTTTGACCACTTCATTGAGTTAGTCATTAGATTAGACAAAAAACCGAGGCATGGGCCTCGGTTTTTGTTTTTTAATTTGCTCTTTTCTTAAAGCACAAATCTTAAAACTTAAAACGCGTGGTGAACATTACCTGATCACCATAAAAGTCGTTGATACGCGCTTCAGCGCCTAGAGAGAAAAGCTCAGTTGAGTGGAAACGAGCGTATGCTGCACCGGTCCAGTCGTCATCGTTATCAATAGAAACGTAGCCGACTTTGCCGCCTACTTCTAATTGAGGACCTAACCATTGACGAACACCTAAGTTCAGTTCCATACCTACGTCAGTGCTGCTATCGCTTGAAGGTTGTACAACGCGCATTAGCATTTCACCTGTAAGGTCAGCCCAGTTGTTTAGTGGCGAATGAAAGCCAAAACCAGCGGCTGAGTCAAAATCACTTTCAAACTCAGAGTCGATACGAGCAATAACATGTGCGTTAGGGTGAATTGATTTGCTGAATCCAGCACCAAATGTCACAGGACTTGCGCCAATACGTGCTTCGAAATAGTCGTAGCTAAAGTTGCTCATAGTTGCTGGCGCATTGCGGTCGTTTGCGGCTAGGGCATGGCTTGATGCCACTAGTAAGGCAGCGGCTAATAGTGTTTTACGCATAACTAACGATAAACCTTGTTCATTATTTCCATGGATTCAAGTAACCACTTGAACCGTAATCTGATTTGTCCGACATCATAATAAAAAGGAAGGTCCACGACCAACAAAAATGTGTCGATGTTTTGTCAATTAACTTAATAGTTAGTTGGTTTAAGCAAAAACTACGCCATATACATAACGTCTAAGAGCATCAATCGGATAAATAGTGATGCTTTTCCATACTCGCGCTATTGCGCGAAATAACGTGGATCAGCTGGCTTTGGTGACATTCAAGCTAGAGCCACGCATATTACTCGCCGAAGCTTGCTCTGCGTTCAGCCATGGCATTGAGGATCGCCTCAGAATCAAGGACTTGAGTCCAAGATAATAAGTTATCATCATTTGCAATCATAAAAGCAGTAAGCTGAGACACGATTGCTTTTCTCAACTCTTCACCTCTCCATGGTTTGGCTATGTAATAGTCCAGACTTGCGTTATTGACGGCCTCAACGGTGTCTTCTAAGCCGGCTTGTCCTGTAAGTAAGACTTTGCGGGCCGCTTTTGTGTCACCATTTTGACTGAGTTCGATTAAGAAGCTAATCCCAGTTTGCTCCGGCATAATGTGGTCGCATAAAATGAGCGCAAGCTGAACTTCCTCTTCCGCCATCTCCTCGATCACTTGCCTTGCTTCAGTGACTGATTCCGCTCCCTCGACAATAAAATGTTCCTCAAAGGGAGCGAGATCCTGGAGTACGCTATCCAAGACTTCTCGTTCGTCATCGACACATAAAATTAAATACTTGGTCATATTTCATCTCCTTTTTCGATGACTGGTAACCAGACTGTCATTCGCGTGAACTTGTCGAGTTCTGATTCGACGTCAATCCATCCCTTATGTGCTGTCACGATTTGCTGGCAGATGGACAGCCCAATGCCTAAACCAAAGTTGCCTTCTTTTTTCGTCGTGAAGTTGAGCTCGAAAATGGCTTCTCTTTGCGATTCAGGAATGCCACACCCATTATCTTCAAACGAGATAACGGCGTAATGTGTATGATCTTTTTCTGTAAGACGTGTTTGTATTTTTAAAACGCCTTTTTCCGGAAATGCATCAATGGCGTTAGAGACCAAATTCGTCCATACCTGTTGGAGTGCGATTGGTTGACAAAGGATGGGAGGTAAATCCGCATAATCAGTGGAAACCTGATGCATTTTTAGTTTGTTTTCGAAGATCACCAAGGTGTCTTCAATACCTTCATGAATATCAGCATAGTGCTGGATCTCATCATCTGAGCGTGCGTAACCTTTAAGGCTTTTCACCATATCTGCAATTCGCGCAGCACAGACGTTAATTGAGCGAAGAGTAGAACCAGCTTTGTGGTATTGCTCAAGAGTATCGAGAACATGAGAAGATACTTGCTGTTTTTTCGTTAGTTGAGTGAGTAACTCGTGATCTGACTCTAGCCCAAGGTTCACCACTTTCTTTGCCAATGTTCGGTCTGGAAGGGCATGATTAAGTGCTTTAACGCGTGATCTGAGCTCTGCGGTTGAAGCGGGTTTTGCGGTTTGCGCTTTGCTCAGTAACTCAATGCCTTTGGTTTGTATATCGGAACTGGGTACTTCGTTAAGTAATCTTTCTAGCGTATGCGTTAAATTCTCTACGCCCCTCAATATCGCTGCTATCGGATTATTTAGTTCATGCGCCACGCCCGCAACCAACTGGCCGAGCATCGCCATTTTTTCTCTTTCAATGAGTTGCTGGTGGGCAGACTCCAGCGATTCGAGCGTTTTTTGAAGTTGCAGCTTGGTGTTGATGCTTCTTTGTAATCGGCGGTTGAAGTGCCGTAAGAGCAAGTTTGTAAAAAGAGGCAGCAAGTTTGAGTCGCTTTGCATCACTTTATTGAATACGTTGCGATCGAGTTTGATGACCTCTGTCTTTGTCAGCGTTAGGGCTGTCGAGAAAGAACATTCCCCAGTAACAAACGACATGCCTCCGACAATATTACCTTTGTTATGGCGTACAACCTCTCGCTGCATGCCTTGTTCATCGCGCTTGTACAGAGCCACTTCTCCATCGGTAATAAACCACAAAAAGCTATTTGGCTCGCCTTCCACGGTTAATAAGTGTTCAGGTGAGTATGTACGGCACGCTCTTGTTTCGTCGTTATCTTTGAAAAACTGCTGGAGAGCGGAGATCACTTGCTCGGCTAACTCAGCATCAGACATCGAGTGGTAGTCGTGTAAAAAGCCCGCTTGATAATGGCTCATCTGATTATTGATGTGCGCTCGCAACAAGCTGTGATGATCCAATATCTGACTGTAACTTAGCAGGTCTTCTTTACCGTTTCGCAATATAAATTGGGTCAGCTCTTTTTGCACTGTGTTAAATAAGACGTGATCTGGCAAAGGTTTAGTGAGGCAGTGGTCGAGCCTGCCCTCATTAACGGCCGTGAGAATTGCCTCTATATCAGACGAGCAGCTAATAAGAATTTTTCTTGCTTGCTCGGTATGCGGCATCCGGTCTAAACCAATAAGAAAATCCACGCCATTAAAATGAGCGTGATGGCTCGCTATAACTAAAGCAACAGTCTGCTCTCTTTCTTCCAGATACTCTAAAGCGCTTCGAGCCTCTTCTATCGATTCGACAGAAAAAATATCAAACTTACTTGAGAAGGCAGACAGCTCCAATCGAAACTGTTCAGCACTGATTGGGTTGTTGTCGAGACACAACACAGCATAACGATTCACAGATGTTTTAGCTCCGGTTAAAACTTCGCCACGCAAACTTTAACAATAAAAGGACATGATGAGTGGGAGCCAAGTATGATTCCTGATTAATGGACTAGAATAAGCATCAATAGTCTGATTTGTCTCAATGTTTTCTCCGCAGGTGGTTTGGGGTAGACTGACCGAAAATACCTAATAAGTGACGTTATGCAAAATCTTAAAAAAATCGGCGCCATTGGTGGTGCTATCTCATTAGCGCTGTGTTGGCCATTGGCTGTCGGACAAATTGGTCAGTCCATCATTGAAGATGGTATTACCAATATGAATGATGAAATGATTAAAGGCGAGGTGGTTGAGTATCAGCGTGGCTATTTGTCTTCAGTCGTGCTGACTCGTTATTCAGTTGTTGATCCTGAGCTTAAAACGCAGCTAGAGCGTGATGGTATGCCAACGACGTTTGACGTAACCAGTGATGTAAGCCACGGTCTAACAAGCCTAACAGCAGATTCAAAATTGGTGGACAATGACTTTTTGCCTCTCACGATGCATAGTCAGACTCAACTAAATGGCAATACGGCATTCACCCTTGACCTAGACAGTTGGCATTATCGTAACGAAGCGCAAGGTGTTTCTGTTTCTACAAGCCCTGCAAAAGTGACAGGGGATGTGACGGTATTGGGTGATCTCAATTACCAAGTTTCTGTTCCTTCTGTTCAAGTGGATTTTGAAAACGGTGAAGAGCTTCATCTGAATGCATTGACAGGTCAGGGTAAAGGTAAGCAAGCAAAAGGCTATTGGCTGGGTGAGCAATCTTTTTCTCTAGAGAAGCTGGATGTGGTTGATTCGAACTTAACGCCTGTCTTTTTGATTGAGAATGCAAGTTACCGCGGCAACACTACGATGAATGAGTCTGGTGATAAGCTGAACAGTCAGCTGAACCTAGATGCTAAGAAACTGCGTTTAACTGATGGTACGGATGTCGATAACTTTAAGTTGGATTTCTCAATTGCAGATGTGGATAGCCAGTCATTTGACCAAATTATGTCTATCTATCAAAGCTCTCCAATGTTAGACGAGCAGGAAATTGCGAGCTTATTGCCGCATGTTGACACGCTGTTTAGCAAAGGCTTTGATTTATCCGTGAATGAGCTTTCACTTGCGTTTGGTGACGGTAAGTTCCATAACGAGTGGCAATTATCCATTCCTGAAGGTACTGACAACATTACTCAAGACCCAATGAAGTTGATGACGGCGACTACTGGTGAGCTCAGCACTTACTTCTCTGACGAATTAGTGACGCACTACCCATTTATTCAAGAAGGAATCGATGAGCTGCTCATCATGGAGTTGATCGAGAAAGTCGAGGGCGGTTATCAACTCAAAGCAGAAATCGGTGAAGGTAAATTGAAGTTCGAAAATGGACATGAGTTCCCATTAGTGGCGCTACTTATGCCCGCCTTGATGCAGCAACAGTAGCCAAGTATTGTTGCGGAATTAATCCAATTTAACGCTTAGTCTTTAAAAAGAGGTCGTAAGACCTCTTTTCTTGTTTTTATCGCTGCGAAAACGTGATATTAATTTCGTAATATTTACATAGCAGGAGCAATGAGCATCATGGAACAAAATACGGACAACGTATTTAACTTCAGTGCAGGGCCAGCAGGTCTGCCGAAAGCAGTTATGCAGCAAGCACAACAGGAACTAATTGATTGGCAAGGTCTTGGTACTTCGGTCATGGAAATCAGCCACCGAAGCAAAGAGTTCATCAAAGTTGCAGAAGAAGCCGAGCAAGATTTACGTGATCTTCTGAATATTCCGGACAACTATAAAGTGCTGTTCTGCCAAGGTGGTGCTCGTGCTCAGTTTGCTGCTGTTCCTCTAAACTTACTTGGTGATGCCGAGACGGCAACTTACATCGACGGCGGTTATTGGGCTGAAAGTGCGGTAGCTGAAGCGAAGAAATACTGCGAGCCAGACGTATTTGATGCAAAAACAGAAATCAACGGAAAAGTAGCCGTTCTACCTGCAAACGAATGGGAAATTGCTCCAGAAGCGGCTTACGTGCATTTCTGTCCAAATGAAACCATTGACGGTATCGAGATTAACGATCTTCCTGTCACCGACAAACCAATCGTTGCTGACATGTCTTCGACGATTCTTTCTCGTGAGATTGATGTATCGAAATACGGTGTGATTTATGCGGGCGCTCAGAAAAACATTGGTCCTTCAGGCATCGCTATCGCTATCGTGCGCGATGACTTGTTAGGTATGGCGAAGCAGGTACTGCCAAGTATCTTGGATTACACTGTTCTGGCTGAGAAAGAATCAATGTTCAACACGCCACCAACCTTTGCATGGTACCTGTCTGGTCTTGTTTTCAAATGGTTAAAGGCGCAGGGTGGGGTAAAAGCGATCGAGCAAGTGAACCGCGCTAAAGCCGCACTACTGTATGATTACATCGATCAGTCTGATTTCTACCGTAATGGCGTGCACTCAGCAAACCGTTCTTTGATGAATGTGCCATTCCAACTTGCGAAACCTGAACTGGATGCGACGTTCCTTGAACTAGCCGATGCCAAAGGGCTGAAATCACTAAAAGGGCACCGAGCCGTTGGTGGTATGCGAGCTTCCATTTATAACGCCATGCCGCTAGAAGGTGTACAAGCGTTAGTCGATTTTATGCAAGAGTTTGAGAAAAACTACGCATAAAATCAAATTCACTGTTATTCATTAAAGCGTCGCAATTGCGGCGCTTTTGTTTATCTCAACTCACATCACTCCAGGAAGGTAAAATGACCAAGGCGAATATTGAAGCGCTGATCAAGCAGTTCCCACTCTTGGCGCCACTTATCGATCTTAAGGAGGTTTGCTGGTTTAACCCAAACATAACCTCTTTAGCAGAAGGTTTGCCCTATGTGAGGCTAGATGAGAAAGATATTCAAGCTGCGAGTGAACGGCTAGCACGATTTGCGCCTTATTTGATGAAAGCGTTTCCCGAAACTGAAGCTTCGCATGGCATCATTGAGTCTTCTGTGGTGGATGTTCCCAAGATGAAAGTGCGTTTGGAGCAGCAATACGACACGCCAATATTGGGTCGTTTAATGCTTAAAAAGGACAGCCATCTGCCAATTTCTGGTTCTATCAAAGCGAGAGGTGGCATTTATGAAGTGCTCACCCATGCAGAAAAGTTGGCGTTTGAAGCTGGCTTACTCTGCGAAACCGATGATTACAGCAAATTGTTCAGCAATGAGTTTCGGCAGTTTTTTAAGCAGTACAGTATTGCGGTTGGGTCAACAGGTAACCTCGGTATGTCCATTGGCATCATGAGTGCAAAGCTTGGTTTTTCAGTCTCGGTTCACATGTCTTCTGATGCGCGGGAGTGGAAGAAAAATAAGCTCCGGTCACATGGCGTCAAAGTGGTGGAGTACCAGCAAGACTATGGTGTTGCCGTTGAGCAAGGTCGTAAAGAAGCAGAGCAAGATCCTAACTGCTTCTTTATTGATGATGAAAACTCGCAGACGTTGTTTCTAGGTTACTCTGTTGCGGGTGAGCGTCTTAAGCAGCAGTTTGATGACTTGGGAATCGTGGTTGATGAGCATCATCCGCTGTTTGTTTATCTACCCTGTGGTGTTGGCGGTGGGCCTGGTGGCGTGGCGTTTGGTTTGAAAGTCGCGTTTGGTGATCATGTTCATTGTATTTTCGCAGAGCCAACGCACTCTCCGTGCATGTTGTTGGGCGTACATACCGGCTTGCATGACGAGATTGCGGTACAAGATTTGGGTATCGACAACATGACCGCTGCTGATGGATTGGCAGTAGGGCGTGCGTCGGGCTTTGTCGGTAGAGCGATGGAAAGGCTAATTGATGGCTTTTACACCATTGATGATGCTCGTATGTATCACCACTTGGGTGAGTTAAGTGAACTAGAAGGCATTAATCTAGAGCCTTCTGCATTAGCCGGTATGGTTGGGGTAGTGCACGTCTCGAATAATCATGCTTATCAGTCTCGAATGCAATTTGACGAAGAAATACTCAGAAACGCAACGCATCTTGTTTGGGCAACAGGTGGAGGGATGGTTCCGGAAGATGAAATGGCGGCTTATCTCAAAAAATCAGGTCGGTAAATCAGCTCTGTATACGTACTTAACTAGGCAATTAACAATACAGGAATAACAAAAGGGCTCATCGTTTGATGAGCCCTTCTCGTCACTGAATATCGAATTATAAAGACTGTAATAGCTGGTAGTAACGACCTTTCTGAGCGAGTAGCGTTGGATGATCGCCTTGCTCGATGATCTCACCTTGTTCCATCAAACAGATACTATCCATGTTTTCTAATTCTATAAGTCGGTGTGTAATGAATACCACTGTCTTATTAGCAAAGTGCTCATTGAAAAGCGCCATCACTTTTTGTTCCGTACGCTTATCGAGGCCTTCAGTCGGTTCATCTAAGAGTAGGATTGGGGCATCACGTAGCAATGCGCGAGCGATACCGATTCGGCGTTTCTCACCACCAGATAACTGACGACCACCGTTGCCTAACCAAGCATTTAACCCTGGAGCCTCAAGAAGGCCACCAAGTTCGACTTTTTGAAGAATCTCAGACAGTCGCTCATCACTTGCTTCTGGAGCGGCCATAAGTAAGTTGTCACGCAGTGTTCCATTCAGTACATCAACGCGTTGACTTACCACTGTCATTGCTTCTCGCAGGTCAGACTCGCTCCAATCTTGCAGCTTTGTACCACCGATTCGAACTTCACCTTGGTTTACATCCCAGTAGCGACAAAGAAGCTGAATGAGTGTTGATTTACCTGAACCTGTTTGACCTACAATGGCTGTTTTAGTGCCCAACGGTAGTGAGAGTGACAAGTCTTTCAGCACCTTTTGCTGACCGTCAGGGTAAGTGAAGTCAATGTTGTCGAATTCAATGTCTAACGTTGTGCCTTTATGTTTCGATTGCTCAGGGAAGACAACGTCCGGTTCAGCCAAAATTACTTCATTTAAACGACGAGCAGAAGTCAACGTTTGCCCCAGGTACTGGAACGCGCCCGCAATAGGCATCAAAATTTCAAAACTTGCCATCGTTGCAAATGCAAACAACGCAATCCAAGGATCAGGAGCACGACCTCCTACGCCGTCTGCAGCAAACCAAAGCATCACAACCAGTGTAAGACCGTTCACAAGCATAAGCAGGCCTGAAGCCATGCCCGTTAAATTCGCGTTCACAAACTGATTAGACAAAAGCTGCTTTTGCTTCTCTAGAATGAGATTGCGATAACGCTCTTCTGCTCCAAAGATACTCAGTTCGCTGTAGCCTTGAAGCCAGTCCAGAGTCGCCACTCGCAATTGCGCTTTATGATGAGTGAGATTCTCGCCATTGTTTTTACCCAGTTTATAGAACAGCACCGGCCATACAAACAACATGACGGTAAGAATCGAACCAAGCAGCAGGGCGAGATGCCAGTCAAAAAATGCCAGGACAGCCGTTAAACTTAGTATCCCAAAAATACCAATCACGACAGGGCTGATAAGTCGAAGATAAACGTGATCCATCGCATCTACGTCCGCCACTAGGCGGTTGAGCAGATCAGCATCACGCATCGTAGAGACACGACCCGGAATCAGTGGTGCAAGTTTCTTAAAGAAGAAGATACGTAGATCGGTAAGCAGTTTGAACGTTGCATTGTGGCTAACGACACGTTCTCCCCATCGACCTGCGGTTCGAGCCATTGCAGCGCCGCGTACCCCGGCACCTGGTAACATGTAGTTGAAGGTCTCACGAGCTACCGTCAAGCCTGCCACCGCAGCGGCTGAAATAAACCAACCCGATAGCGTTAATAAGCCAATAGATGCAGCTAAGGTCAGAAATGCCAATAGCATACCTAGAGAAAGACCAAACCAATGTTTCTTATAGAGTTTTAGATAAGGGAGTAAATCACGCATCTAAGTTCCCCTTGTCTGTTTCACGTTGTGCGAGGTTCGCTTCCAACATGTCTTTAAATAAGCCATCTTCTGTCGACAGTGTGTCGTAATCACCACATTGAACAATCTGGCCGTCCTGCATAACAAGAATTTGCGATACGCTTTGTAAAGGTGCCAACTGGTGAGTAATTATCAAATTCGTTGTGGCATGTGCGTACTTGTTAATGCCTTCCATGACGAGTTTTTCACTACGAGCATCTAAGCTTGCGGTCGGTTCATCTAATAACCAAAAACGACCATTTTGTAGCATAGCGCGAGCCAACGCTAAACGCTGGGCTTGACCGACAGATAAACCACCAGAGCGGTCAGATATCGGGTAATCCAACCCATGCATTTCAACAAATTCAGCAGCATGAGAGTCATTCAAAACAGAATGAACGTCTGCATCTTGAATGTTGTGTTTGCCTAACGTGACGTTATCTCGAATGCTGCCATGTAATAGCATTGGGTTTTGACCAATCCAGCTTACGGCCTCTCGCCATGTGGCTAGATCCAGTTGTGACAATTCACAACCATTAATCTTCAAGCTACCTTGATAAGGCATGAAACCGAGGATGGTGTTTACCAAGCTTGTTTTACCTGCACCACTTGGTCCAACTAAAGCCGTACTTTTGTTGGCTTCAAGAGAGAAGGATAGGGGACCTGCGAGCTGCTTACCTTCCGGACTAAAAATGGTTAACTCGTCTGCTTCAATATGGATAGGGCTGTTTTTATCTAACGCTTGGGTTCCATCTTTGATTTGATCGACTTCCAAATCTAGAAACTCGACAATACTTTCTGCTGCGCCAACCGCTTGCTGTTTCGCATGGTAGAACGTGCCCAAATCACGTAATGGCTGATAAAACTCTGGCGCAAGAATCAGAATGAACAAGCCAGCAAACAGCGTAACACCTGTGCCGTAGTAGCCGAAATCGAGCTCTCCGATATAACTAAAGCCAAAGTAGACGGCGGTAATTGCGATAGAAATGGAAGTGAAAAACTCTAAAACCGCAGAAGATAGAAACGCGATTTTCAGAACGTCCATGGTACGAGTACGAAAGACTTCCGAAGCACCCTTCAGAGTTTCAGTTTCAGATTTTGTTCTATCGAATAAGCGAATGGTCGTCATTGCTTGCAAGCGGTCATAAAAGTGACCGGACAAACGCTGCATCGCTTTAAAGTTTTTGCGGTTTGCTTCTGCGGCTTTCATCCCAACCAGTGCCATGAAAATAGGCACCAGTGGTGCAGTGACTAGGAAGATTAAGCCTGCCGCCCAGTTTACTGGGAATACGGCAACCAAAATAATGAAAGGCACTAGTACCGATAATGACATCTGAGGCAAGTAGCGAGAGAAGAAATCTTGCATATCTTCTACCTGCTCTAAGATGAGCGTCGCCCAGCTGCCGGCAGGTTTGCCTTTGATGTAAGCTGGCCCAAGTTTATGAACTTTATCTAAAATGAGTTGGCGAATATAAACTCGAATTTGCTCACCGCAACGGTAACCGGCAAGCTCTCGACCCCAGGTACAAGTAGCTCGACCGATAACCGTGCCACCAAGCCCAACAAAATGCCAAATGAGGTCGGCTTTGTCTACTTGGTTAATGATTAACTGGTGCAGAATGGAGGCGAGCAGGGCTGCTTGAGCCAATAAAAACACGCTTGAAAGTACGCCTAGGCCTATCGCAATCATAAGCCAGCGCTTGGCTAACTTACTTTGTTGCTTCAGCCACTTATTCAAGCTGCTTTGCTTTTTCTTATCCATCGTGAAGGCTTAATGATAATTGTTTTAATGAGGCGGTAGTATACAAAAGAAAACCCAGCGGGAATACCGCTGGGCTTTAAGGATATGACACAAATGTGAAAAGTTATTTGTCACCAAGTGAGTCTAAGAAACGCTCAGCATCTAATGCCGCCATACAACCTGTACCTGCAGATGTGATAGCTTGACGGTAGTTATGGTCCATAACGTCGCCTGCTGCAAATACACCTTCAATGCTAGTTTGTGTCGCGTTGCCTTCTAGGCCAGACTTAACGATGATGTAGCCATCTTTCATGTCTACTTGGCCTTCAAAGATTTGTGTGTTTGGCTGGTGGCCGATCGCAATAAACGCACCCATCACTTCAAGGTCTTCAGTCGCACCTGTGTTGACGTCTTTAATACGAACGCCAGTTACGCCCATGTCGTCGCCAAGTACTTCATCGAGAGTTCGATCGGTATGAAGAACGATATTACCGCTTTCAACTTTATCCATCAGACGTTTCACAAGGATCTTCTCTGCACGGAATGAATCGCGGCGGTGGATCAGGTGAACTTCTGACGCAATGTTAGATAGGTAAAGTGCTTCCTCAACAGCAGTGTTACCACCGCCCACAACTGCAACTTTCTGATTACGGTAGAAGAAACCGTCACAGGTTGCACAAGCAGAAACGCCGCGACCTTTAAATGCTTCTTCAGACTCAAGGCCAAGGTATTTTGCTGATGCACCTGTAGAAATAATCAATGCGTCACATGTGTACTCGCCAGAATCGCCTTTTAAACGAAATGGGCGTTGTGATAGTTCTACTTCGTTGATGTGATCAAACACGATTTCAGTTTCGAAACGCTCGGCGTGCTCTTTCATGCGATCCATCAATGCAGGACCTGTCAGACCTTCAGCGTCGCCGGGCCAGTTTTCAACTTCAGTAGTGGTGGTTAGCTGACCACCTTGTTGCATTCCCGTCACAAGCACAGGGTTTAGGTTGGCACGCGCTGCGTAGACGGCAGCTGTGTATCCTGCTGGACCAGAACCAAGAATTAATAGTTTACAATGTTTTACGTCGCTCATTATGGCTCCAAAAAGGGCTGAACATTTCCCTCGATTGTATGGAAATTCTTAGTGCTTTAAAAGCATAAACAACGATTGTGATCGAATAATTGGTTATAGATTAGAACCCACTAAAGATTGATAAAGAACGTTGACTTCTAGCATAAAATTCTATTCGTAGTAGAGAAGTCTAGTTTCAAATATCGCCAAAGCGCAAAACTGAAACATGGCTCTGTATTTGTGCCTTGGATTGGTCTGTTATGTTGTTTTTGTTATTTTGTTGAAGCTATCAACGTTAAAAGCTGGCAATTGCAGAATATTTGCGTAACCTAGTGTGTAAATTAAATGTTAATTAATGTGCCTCATTAAAGGAGACAATGATGTTACATTCACGTGAGAATACTCTGCATTTAACACAGCTCAGCATGGCAGCAATTGAGCAGCTTTCCCCATCGTTTGAAGAACTGCCTCGTACCGAGCATGCAGATGGTCAGTATCGACTAAGGCGTTATTCTGTGGTTGGTTTTGATAATGGCAAAGTCATTGACTTAAACAAAAACAGCTTTGTTCAATCGTCTGATATCAACCGATTCCAAGGTGATGTTGTAAGACAATTTGAGCCGATTGAGAAGGATATTCTCACCAGTGATGGTTTCCGAGAAATGTGCGAATTGTTTGTCAATGCGAATCATCTGCCTAACGGCCAGGAAATAGAAATTCACCAAATCCGAATCACAGCGCTAGAAGAAGAAACTCAAGTGGCACCTGAAGGTGTACACCAAGACGGTTTTGATCACATTGCAATGGTTGGCGTGGGACGTCATAACATCATTGGTGGCGACATCATGCTGTACAGCAGTCATAACCAAGCCCCATTTTTCCGTAAGGTGTTAGAAACGGGTGAGGTTGCAATATTGGCAGACAGTAAACTGTGGCACAACGCGTGCCCAATCCGTTCTGTCATTGATGATGAAGCGGGTCATATGGATGTGTTTGTACTCACGGCTACGGATAAGCGCAATGAACTTCAATCTTAATCTGATCAGAGAGCAGTTTCCGGCACTCGCTCAATACCATAACGACAAACCTGTGACGTTTTTTGATGGTCCAGGCGGGTCACAGGTACCTCAATCAGTGCTAGACAGCATGGTGGGATATTTAGGTCGTTTCAACGCCAACTTAGGCGGGCATTATTTTTCTAGCCAAAAGACGGTCGACGTGATGCAAAATGCACGCGAGTCAGCGCAAGCTCTGCTAAACGCGCCGTCGTCTGGCAATATCGTCTTCGGCGCGAACATGACATCGTTAACCTTTCAGCTTAGTCGTGCGATTAGCCGAGATTGGCAAGAGGGAGATGAGGTTATTGTTTCCGCTTTGGATCACTATTCGAATGTGTCCAGCTGGCAGCAAGCAGCAGAAGATAAAGGCGTTACTGTTCATCAGGTTCGTATCAACGAAGAAGATTGTACGCTGGATATGGAGCATTTAAGCAGCCTTCTTTCTGATAAAACGCGCCTTGTCGCTGTGACTTATGCATCGAACACGACTGGTTCTATCGTGGATGTGCAGCGAGTAGTAAGCATGGCGCACAACGTCGGGGCACAAGTTTATGTGGATGCCGTCCATTATGCGCCTCATCATTTGGTTGATGTTCAAGCGCTAGGCTGTGACTTTTTAGCTTGCTCAGCTTACAAGTTTTTCGGCCCGCACGTTGGTATTGCTTACATAGCCGATCAGTGGCTGCACAGTATTCGTCCGTACAAAGTCGAGCCTGCTACCAATATTGGCCCAGGCCGATTTGAAACGGGGACGCAAAGTTTTGAAGGTCTTGCTGGTGTCGTTGCTGCGGTTGAGTATCTGGCTCAGTTTGGTGAAGCCGGTTTACCTCTTCGTCAACGATTGGAGCAAAGTTACCAATTGTATGAACAACATGAGCAACGCTTGAGTGAGCGTTTCTTACAGCGTCTGAGTGCACTAGATGGTGTCAATCTATTTGGCATTGCGAAAGAAGATAGCCAGCTCCGCACACCAACTTTTGCGCTAACATTCGACCGATATTCTCCAGAATTCATCGCGAAAACGCTGGGTGAACACAACATCTGTGTTTGGAACGGCCACTTTTATGCGCTGGGCTTAGTTCGTCAACTTGGTCTAGAAGAGTCGGGTGGTGTAGTACGAATTGGTTGCATGCATTACAACACAATAGAAGAAGTCGATATGTTGTTCGATGTACTAGAAAACATCCTTGATGCGTAACTGATCATATCTTCCTGATAGAAAAACAAAAGCTCGAGTTTGACTCGAGCTTTTTCGATTTTATTTCAACAAACCAGCTATATATGCGTATATGCGATTAGGCGCTTACTTCTACTTCATAGGAAGTGAATTTTCTTACGTTGATCACGCCAGTGTCAAAAATGAGGTATTGACCTTTGATGCCTTGCAAAGTGCCAGTAACAACCGGGTTTTTATCGAAATTATGCGAGGTGATCTTAGTTGGGTGCTGTTGCACCGGATAGCTAAGGTCGGTAATGCTTTCGCTCAATACTTCAATTGCATCTTCACCGAATTTCTGTTTTATCTCAGCAATCTTATCTTCGACCAACGGCAATAGCTCAGCAAAACGATCTTGCAGTGCCATTGGTTCACCATCGCCTTTCAACAGTGTGCGCCAATTGGTTTTATCTGCGATATGTTTCGCCAGTTCAACTTCAATTAAACCGGAGATATGGCGAGTTTTTACCTTAAAAATTGGCAAACCCTGAGTCGCACCTTGATCAATCCAACGAGTTGGGATTTGCGTATGACGAGTGATACCAACTTTTAAGCTGGATGTATTGGATAGGTAGACAAAGTGATCCACCATGCAGTTCTCTTCGCCCCATTGTGGCTCGCGACAAGTCCCTTGGTCGTAGTGACAAGTCTCTGGTTTCATGATGCACATATCGCAGCTTGCTAGCTTTTTCATACAGACAAAACAATGGCCTTGCGAATAACTCTTTTTCGTTTTCTTACCACATGAGCAACAAAAAATATTGCCCGTGTGAGTCAGTGTGAGCGTTTTACCCAGAAACGGCGATAGATCAATCTCTTCCTCACCAACAGGTAGACGGTAACTAACAGCACCGTCCAGAGATGCACGCATTTTATTTAGCGTACCAGTTGCAATTAATGACATGACATTACTCATTATTGTGTTTTTGCACAGTATATCCGAAGTGGTGATGAGATGCAGGGTTGACAGACACATTAAAGCGAAATGTATCGTTCTGAAATGTTATGCACTGGCCTTCATGGGTTAGGAAATACGGCTGTGAAATGCTTCGCAAATAACAAGTGAACCGCATTTTTGAGAGATTTAAAAACGTGATAACGGTTCAAAACACGTTACCATGTATCGAAAGTAAGAACGAAGACTAAAAGTAATTTTGTTTCTTGATAAATGACTTTGTTTGAAGTTCGAAAAATCATTGAGTACATTGTGTTGTATATAAGCTGAGCAGGTCACTCGCCCATGAAGTGGATCCATAAATTTATCTTTGCCCTCTCTATTTGCACTATTAGTTTGGTTGCGCTTTATAGTGTTCTTGGCGATACACGAAAGCTGACCATTACACCAGAACATTTCAATATCTATGCGACTAAAGACGCCAGCGAAGGTGGCTTGAGTGAGGCTGATATTATTTACGATAAGCAAAGCCTAGTTCTCAGCTGTGACTTAAAGCAAAGCTCGTATGCTTGGCCTTATTGCGGAATCTCTGTTTATACCGATTCCACAACGCCAACACAGGGGATTGACCTTTCCAATTACCATACGATTCGATTGAAAGTGAGATATGAAGAGGCGGGGGTGGGGCCCAATCCGAGCCATGATTTGCGTTTATATCTGCGCAACTATAACCCTGAGTATTCCAAACCAGACGACGAGTACACTATTAAATACAATGGCATGCAGTTTTCTCCGTCCGGTTCAAACGACATCATCGAAATTCCGATTAAAAATTTACAGGTGATGACGTGGTGGTTAGTAGACAACAACGTCGCGATTGAACATTCTGCACCTGAATTTTCAAACATCACACGTATTGATATCGCGACCGGATCTGGTGCGGCACTTGGCGAGCACAAAATTGTGATTGATAAAATTGAGTTTGAAGGCGCTTACCTTGCACAAGAAACGTTACTGTATGCGCTCTTACTCTCTTGGATGGCGCTTGGACTGGCATTTTCGCTGCACGAATTACGAAAAAATCGAGTCGCTTATGAAAAAGCGAAAAAACGTCATCGTCATTTAGAGAAGGTGAATGGTACGTTGCGAGCTCAAAACTATGAGTTTGCAGAGTTGGCGCATCGCGATGCGTTGACGGGAGCGATGAACCGTCACGCAGTGCAGCACTGGCTTGAGCAGCAATCACGGCAAGTTCGCTGGGGGCATAGTACATTCAGTATCCTCTATATGGATTTGGATAAATTTAAGAAGGTGAATGACAAATTTGGGCACCAAATGGGGGATGACATATTGCGCGAATTTGTCATGGTGGTGGCAAGTTCCATCTACCCAGATGACCGACTTGTCCGCTGGGGGGGAGAAGAGTTTGTTGTATTTTGCCCTGACACCAATATTGAGCAAGCTGTGAAGAAGGCGGAAATGATTCGCAAAAATGTGGAGAGTCATTTGTGGGTACACGGTGAATCATTAACATGCAGCATTGGCGTCGCCCAAATGCAAAATGAACGCGTCTCAGAAACCATGGCGAGAGCAGACGAAGTGCTTTACCAAGCGAAGCGCAATGGTCGCAACCGGGTCGAGGTTCATTATGGTTTGCTTGCCTGCGAAAAGAAGCAAGCCTAACGATTCGTCACTCAAAGGAATTAAAAAAGGTGGCCAACTGGCCACCAAGAGGGAAACTGCTGAACACCACTTAGGGGGAAGTTTGGGTCATCGATACGATTACCGTGAGCAGCAGTGTAGTGCTAATCGAACTTGCTGTTTTTACCAGAACAACCAAGCGAAAAGCGTTAGTGCAGCAATACAGGCAATGTTTAAGACGAAACCAATTCGCATCATTTCTTTTTGCTTGATATGACCCGTACCGAACACAATCGCGTTTGGAGGTGTTGCAACTGGTAACATAAATGCACAAGATGCAGCGACGGCAATCAATGCAGAGAGAATGACCGGAGACATGCCTAAGGCCTCTGCGATGGTTGCAAATACAGGGACCAGCAGTGCAGCACTAGCGGTGTTACTTGCAAACTCAGTCAAGAAGACAACAAAAGCAACCACAGCAAGAATCGTCAGAAGGATACCGGCTTGCTCAAGGAAGCCTGACAAGCTATGAGCCAAAAATACGCTTGTTCCGGTTGCTTTTAGAACGTTGCTCAAACAGATACCACCACCAAATAGGATTAACACACCCCAGTCGGTTGTTTTCTCAATATCTTTCCACTCTACAGCGCGAGAAGCCCCAAGCAGAAGGATCGCACCTATTGCGACAAGGGTATCGAACTTAGCGAAGCCACCTAGCATCGCGTTAATAGGCTTACTGAATATCCACAAAGTCACGGTCAGTAAGAAAATAGCCAGTGTGATCATTTTGCCGTTTGTCCACTCGACAGGCTGATGGTCAAGGTCAAACTTGTGGCTAAGGTCAGGCTTAGTCATGGTGTACAACACGAGAATAGCGATTGGCATTAGTACTAATGAGATAGGCACACCGAGCTTCATCCACTCAGTAAAACTTAGGCCAACTTCAGCTGCTGCAATGGCGTTTGGTGGGCTACCAACCAGCGTTGCAATACCACCAATCGAAGCACTGTAAGCGATGCCGAGCAGAACAAACAAAAAGGTATTGTGATTTTTCTTCGCGTCTAGCTTTGTCATCACACCCAGTACAAGGGGCAGCATCATAGCGGCAGTGGCGGTGTTTGAAATCCACATTGACAGGCCAGCACTCACACCAAATAGCATGAATACAGCGACAGACATTTTGCCTCGTGCGAGTAACAGCACTTTATCAGCAATAGCTTGGTCTAACTTCTGTTTATGCAAAGCTGCAGCAAGTGCAAAACCACCTAAGAATAGAAAGATGATGGAGTTGGAGAAGTTGTTCAGTGCGGTCTGAGTGTTAAACACGCCTAAAAATACCGCAAGTAATGGTATGAGTAGCGCGGTTATGCTGACGTGAATCGCTTCGGTTAGCCAAAGAATAGCAACAAAAACTAAGATGCTCAGGCCGGTTACTACTTGTGGCTCAAAGGGTAGGGTATTAAACAAGATAATGAACAATACGATATTCGCGTTCAAAATCATGCTGTTGCGAGTGAAGAACCAGTTCTTCAATGTCACAGCGAGTGCGGTCATGGGTAGTGCTCCTTTTGCATTGCCTTTTGTCGGTTTTTTTATGGCAAAGTAACTGACTTGTAGTTATTTATTGATTAAATGTTACTTGGAATGCAAAAAAGAGTTTTGCCTGAATCGTAGAGCAAATTAGAAAATGTGATGTTGAGAATTGGAAATGGGTAGAAAACTACCCATTTGTTTTATAGAAATGTTATTAGCCTTGTGAGCTGCGTTGTTACTCTATTCGACGGGAACTTGCAGAGGCTCATTAGAGATTTTTTCAGGCTCTTTTACTGCAACGATAGGTTCTTGAGGACCAAGAAACTTGGGCTGCGTATTAATAATGTAGAGGTCTAAAAAGGCTTTCACACGGGCGAGCAACTCTCGAATACGCATTGATGTTTTTTGTTTGTTTGTCGTAGGTCCTGCTACCGCAAGACACTGCGCATCAATGTTGTAAGCATCGGCAATAAACAGCGCTCGCTCACAATGAAAGCGCTGAGTCACAATCAGAAAGCGCTCCGAAGCAAAAATCTTTTTCGCCCTCACAATCGAATCTAGAGTACGAAAGCCAGCATAATCAAGGTGAATCACTTCCTCAGGCACGCCGGCTTTAAGTAAGTCGCGTTTCATCGTCCACGGTTCGTTGTAGGAGCGATGGGCGTTATCGCCACTCAATAAAAACTGTTTTACTTTGCCTTGGTTGTAAAGCTCAATCGCTGCATTAATGCGATGAGTGTAGTAAGTGTTGAGGATCTTACCGATGTATTTACTGGTACCGAGAACCACAGCAACCTCATGTTGAGGTATTTGTTCGTATTCAGTGAAAATGCTTTCTTTGGCTTGTAAAACCACCCACCGGTCGATGGCAATAACAGAAACAAGCAGACTAAGTACAGAGATCGACAAAATCAAAGCAAGTCGCTTCCAGGAAAATTTCAGCTTCCACTTTGATCTTATGCGAGAAAACAACAAAACGTTTTATATCCTTAACTAAAAATGTAGTTCTCATCATATCTGATAGAAACAAAAAGAGAGAAGCCCATTTATGCCAAAATCTGGTTAGGATGATAAAAAAATAAAAGCCCCTACATGGTAGGGGCTAATTATTAAACGAAATGTCTCAAGCTTAAAACGCAGTGCGTTTGTAGCGACGGTAAACTGGCTGCCAGAACGATTGTTCAATCGCCACGTTCAATGCTTCATCAGTAATTTCTAACGCCACACCTTGCTCGATTGCCTTCTTACCAACAGCAAACGCGATCTTTTTCGATACCGAGTGGATCTCTTCCAACGGTGGAAGTAGCGCACCACGACCGTTGATTGCTAGAGGAGAGCATGTTGCGAGCGCACGGCTTGATTCCATTAGCATCTCGTCGGTGACACGTTTTGCGTTTACAGCAAGTACACCAAGGCCAATGCCAGGGAAGATGTAGCTGTTGTTACATTGGGCAATAGGGTAAGTGCGACCTTCATGAACCACAGGCTCAAATGGGCTACCTGTTGCAACCAGTGCTTCACCATTTGTCCAACGAATGATGTCGTTCGGTGTTGCTTCTACGCGGCTTGTTGGGTTCGACAGTGGGAAGACAATCGGACGCTTACAGTGTTTATGCATTTCTTCGATGACTTCTTGGCTAAATAGGCCAGGAGCACCAGAAACACCAATTAGTACCGTTGGTTTGGCGTTACGCATAACGTCGAGGAGTGAGAAGCCATTTCCTTCATTTTCCCACTCTTTCGTATTGGTATGTTTCTGCACCAGGCGTTGTTGGAAATCAAGAAGGTTAGGCATGCCTTCTTGTAACAGACCCCAACGGTCAACCATGTAAACTTGAGAGCGAGCTTGCTCGTCAGAGATCCCTTCCGATACCATTTGTGCGATGATCGCTTCTGCGATACCGCAACCAGCAGAGCCAGCGCCCAAGAAGGTGATACGCTGCTTAGACAGCTGAGTGCCTGCTGCTTTACAGGCGGCAAGTAGAGAGCCAACAGTAACGGCCGCCGTGCCTTGAATATCATCATTGAAGCAGCACACGCGATCTTTGTAACGCTCAAGAAGAGGCATCGCATTTTTCTGAGCAAAGTCTTCGAACTGGATCAAGGCATCAGGCCAACGGCGCTGTACTGCTTGGATAAACTCTTCTACAAATGCATCGTATTCTGCACCCGTAATACGAGGATGACGCCAACCCATGTACATCGGATCAGCTAAGCGTTGCGGGTTATTGGTACCCACATCAAGCACGATTGGTAGCGTGTAAGCAGGGCTGATACCACCACACGCGGTGTAAAGTGACAGTTTACCGATTGGAATACCCATGCCGCCGATACCTTGGTCACCCAAGCCAAGGATACGTTCACCATCTGTCACAACAATCACTTTAACGTTGTGGTTTGCTGCATTATTCAGCAAGTCGTCAATACGGTCACGGTTCGGATATGAAATGAATAGACCACGACCACGGCGGTAAATGTTAGAGAAGTTTTCACATGCTGCGCCGACAGTTGGCGTGTAGATGATAGGCATCATCTCAGAAATGTGGTTTTGCACTAGGCGGTAATACAGTGTTTCGTTGGTGTCTTGGATATTACGTAGATAAATGTGTTTATCCATATCGCTTTCGAAACTCTTGTATTGCTGGTAGGCACGTTCCACCTGCTCTTGGATTGTTTCGGTAGACTCTGGAAGCAAGCCTTCTAAGTTGAATGAACTACGTTCTTCAGCAGAGAATGCACTGCCTTTGTTCAAAAGAGGGGTTGCTAAAAGAGCCGGACCCGCATATGGAATATATAGTGGGCGTTTATCGTTGTTCATTGGGTGCCTTATGTAGGGTTGAAGGATGCGCACTAAATTTTAACGGGTTCACCATTTAGTTGTAAACATGCGTTGATGCACATCAATGTAATGTCGCAAAAAAACTCAGATACCGCCGAAAATATCGGCAATATTGGTTGTTTAGAGATACCTAAAGCAGGATTTTTTTACTTGGGTATAATGTTCTGCATCATCAAATCAAATCCAATTTCTATGTTTCAACTACCTATCGACAGCCTGCAAGCTGAGTTTGACCAACATGTGAACCAAAACCATCTCGTGGTGGAAGCCGAAACCGGGTCAGGTAAATCTACCCGTTTGCCTATGTGGGCGGCAAAACACGGACGCGTGCTGGTTATTGAACCACGTCGAATTGCTTGTACCTCGTTGGCTGAATATCTTGCGGAGCAATCTGGTGAGCCAATAGGTCGCAAAGTCGGTTACGCGATCAAGCTTCATGCCTACTTTGATGAAAAAACCGAAGTTGTATTTGTGACTCCGGGAGTCGCACTGCGTTGGTTTGCGGAAAACAAGCTAGCAGGCTTCGATATCGTGATAGTGGACGAATTTCACGAGCGACGCTGGGATATTGATCTATTAACCGCAATTTTGAAGCAAGAAAATCAACATCGGTTGATCGTCACTTCCGCTACGCTGGAGGGTGAAAAGCTAGCGCGTTACCTGAATGCGAAGCGTCTGCAATCTGAAGGGCGTTGCTTTCCAGTCACGGTGACACATCGTTCTTTAGACAGCCGTTATTTACCGAATAAGAAGGGATGTGAACAAGAGGTTGTCAGAGCGGTAAAAGAAGCATTGGAAGATGAAGATGGCGATATTCTTGTTTTCCTGCCTGGACGCAAAGAGATCACCCAATGTGCTCAGATGTTACAAAGTTGCGGCGATGTCATGGTGGTCAAACTTCATGCCTCGGTTAGTGATGAAGAACGGCACCGCGCGTTAACTACGCAAAAACAACGAAAAGTCGTATTGGCAACCAATGTTGCGGAAACCTCCTTAACGATACCTAACATCCGAGTTGTCATTGATAGCGGCTTAGAGCGTCGAACCATTCAACGTAACGGTCGCACAGCTTTAACGCTGACCCACATTTCTAAGGCCAGCGCCGCGCAGCGAATGGGGCGGGCGGGCCGTGTTGCTGAAGGAGCTTGTATTCGTCTATATGGTGAACACGCGCCTTTAGAATTAGTGACGCCTCCAGAATTGCACAGAGAAGAGCTCGTCGAGCCCATGCTGGCAGCGGCTTGTTGTGGATATCGTCTTTCAACACTCGATTTTCTCGACTCAATTCCCCCAAAGTCGCTAGAGGCATCTCATTCGACGTTGTTATCTATGGAAGCGATTGATGAGGATGGCAATGTCACGCAGCACGGGAGAAAAGTATATCCACTACCCATTGATGCACTGTTTGCCGATCTTGTTACCAGAATTCAAGCGAAGCCAGAGAAGGAAGCAATGATTGATTTGGCTGCCGCCTTATCTGTGCCTGCGCAGCTCTATCAGCGACAAAGTGGTGAAGTTGCTGAGCTTCTATCTCAAGAGGAACCATACGGATGTGATGCCTCTTTGCTTATCCGTTTGGTTCGGGGGGAACGACTTCCGGGCATTGTCATTGATGCCAGCGCACTCGAAGAGGCACAAGGTTTAGCGAAACAAATGCGAGAAGTATTTGAATTACCGGAACTTGACGTTGCCTCTCGATATAAACGTGAAGCGCTCTTTTTCTCCATCGCCTCATTACACCCTGAGCTTGTGTTTGTCCGACGAGCTCGTCGAAGAGATGCTCTAGGAAATGGCGTAGTCGAGATGCTGGTTGGGCGTAACAGCCGCTTTCCTGATAAAGAAGAAGCGGCCATTGTGCTAGATAGCCATAGCGTGCCAGGACGAGGCGTTAAGCAAACACTAAACCTCGCATCGGTCATGATGCCTATCCCGCTGACGTTGTTACGCGAACTTGAACTAGGGGAGTGGCAACAAGGCGAGACGAATTATGAAGAGGAGACCCCAAGAGCAACGATGCATTTGGTCTACGCCGGGCGAACAATCTGTTCTGAACATCAAGCGTTACAAGGTGATGTTGCTGTTCAGTCTATTGTCGAAATGATAGAAGACGAGACACTGTTACCAGGTTTTGCTTCTCAAAGAAAACAACAAATCCAGCACTGGAAACTCTACAACGCATTGGGCCTTAATGTCGAAGGAGAAGAGGTTAACGACTTGGCCTCCTTGACATTTTCTAGCTGGTTAAAGGATCAGTTGGAAACATTAGGCGTTGAAAATGTCGATGATATGGCGTTGTTTGAACCGGAAGACTTTACATTTAACGGTGTTCCAGAATGGGAATACGACGATTTCACGGAGCAGTACCCTTTAGAACTTGCGCTGCCAGAACTCCAACTGGATGTTGAGTATTACGCGTCTCGCAAGCTGGTACAGGTCGTTTATCGAGAGGGAAACCGTAAGGGGGATCCAAAGCGTTGGGAGCTGCCACGCTGGGCTGGTTGGAAGATACAGTATAAAAAGGCCAGTCGAGTGATTGATGTGAAGTAGGTAGGCGGATGACGTTGTGACAAGAATTGATATTTTTTTGGTGAATCTATAATGATTTCATATTGATAGCGTTACTTACGTGTTGTTTTTAGTTTCTTAATTGAAATATTAATCAATTGAATGCTTATATATGGCGAAGCTGTACATCAGTTGTTACAAAACTGGTTTTAATATTTCCTTTTGCATGTAAATTAGTGCATAAAAGACGAATGTTTTATATCCCATTGCTATATCAAAACAGTTGAACGATATTTGGTATATCTCATTTTCGAGTGTCGGGGGCATAGAATGGATCAACAAGGAAAGACGTGCATTGAGTTCGACTACACTAGCTTTTTAGGGGCGACAGGTAGTAAAAAATGGACCTTTTTAGAGGCATTTGCCACCATCGCGCCTATTTTCGGTTTGATGTGGAAACAGAACATTGCGGAATTGAGCAAGCCTGAAGATCGGTTGTGGGATGCCGCATTAAAATCGATGTCTTCTCGTAAAAGTGATGAATCCAATTTGGTCCGCTTAACCCAGTTAGCTAAACATGAAGGGATCAATGAATTGCGAGTCGTTATGCCATATTCGCTCGATGTTCAGCAAATCGAGTACATAGAATCTCGCAGTCAGTTGAAGGTGGACACGTCAGAACAAGATGTCCTTAACATCAAGTTTTAGGCTGAGCATTTCCACTTCATCAATGTACCACTTAACAATAGTGCAATGAAAAGCGACCTCAAAGTAGGTCGCTTTTTTATTTTGAGGTTTTTGTCACAGGTCTTGGAAGTGTGATGAATATAGAGTATTTGCACTTAAATTAACAAAAATGTAACGTTTGGAAATGCAATTGTCATAACTAGCTTCTAACTTTGTGTTTTTAGGACAAATTACCGACTAAGTGGTTGGTACTGTAAGTTCGAATTAACGTCCCTTATTGGCACAAAAGGATGATTGAGTCACCACGTCATTTGGGCATAAAAACAAACACAATAAGAAAGGAAGTCAATATGTCTTTGTCTCGTCGAGACTTTATGAAAGCTGCCTCTTCAACGGCGATTGTTACCGGGCTGGTGGGCTGTGGTAGCGATGCTAGTGAATCTGTTGCGGTTACCTTTGAGCACGGGGTGGCGAGTGGAGATCCTACTCAAACACAAGTAATCATTTGGACTCGTGTTACGACCTCAGCAAGCTACGCAGATGTAAGCTGGCAAGTTTCATCTAACGAAAATTTTACTGATATCGTGCAAAGTGGCACTTTTGCCACAGACACGAGCCGAGATTTCACGGTAAAAGTTGATGTTCAAAACCTCAACGCAAATTCTCACTATTACTATCGATTCATGGTTGGAGATGTCACTAGCGAAGTCGGGCAAACTCAAACATTACCAGAGGGTGGTGTAGAAAAGGCATCCATGGCCGTTGTTTCTTGCGCAAACTATCCTGCTGGTTATTTCCATGTGTATCGAGAGATCTTAAATCAACATGAGCAAGAACCGTTTGATGTGGTACTTCATCTCGGTGATTACATTTATGAGTATGGGGCTGGTGGCTACGCTAGTGAAGATGCTGAGGCACTAGGGCGAGAGCCAAGCAAAGGCACTGAATGCATTACCTTAGATGATTACCGAAAACGGTATGCGCAATATCGCCAAGATGCTGATCTGCAAGCGTTACATGCGAGCCTACCAATGATTGCAGTCTGGGATGACCATGAGCTTGCAAATGATAGTTGGAAAAATGGTGCGGAAAACCATCAAGAAGAGGAAGGCAGCTTTAATGATCGTCGTGCAGCTGCGGCTGCCGCGTGGACAGAATGGTTGCCCGTTCGTGAAAACACTTTCTCAAACATGCTGATTTACCGTCAGTTTTCGTTTGGAAGTTTAGTCAATTTGATGATGCTCGACACGCGACTTGTGGGGCGTGATAAACCGTTGGATTACTTCTCGCTCAGCTCTCCAACGATGGAAGCGATTGGCGGTTTAGTTGCTCAGTCGCGCAGCGAAGACCGAGAGCTGTTAGGCGCAGACCAACTCGCTTGGCTGATGGATGCGTTCAGTACGCACGACGCAACTTGGAATGTGCTAGGGCAACAAGTGTTAATGTCTCGTATGGAGTTGCCAAGTTCGGTTATGACCGCGATGTTTCAATTGTTTACTGCCACTGAAGAACAAAAAACAGAGGCGTTATTAGCAGTAAACTCTGCGATTACGGGTTACCTCTCTGACCCAAGTTCAGATACCATTTCTCTCCCGTATAACCTAGATGCATGGGATGGTTACTACGTTGAGCGAGAGAAAGTTTATCAACTGGCCAAAGCCAACAGTGGTAAATTTGTCTGCTTGGCAGGAGATACGCACAACGCATGGGCAAGTGAGCTTAAAGACGTATCTAAGCATCCTATCGGGATAGAGTTTGCAACTAGCTCGGTGAGTTCCCCTGGGCTAGAGGCCTACCTAGCGTTAGATCCTGTTGCGATCGCTCAAATGGAATACACGTTGCCGCACTTAGTGTCAGAATTACAGTGGGCAGATATCAAGCAGCGTGGCTTTATGCGCGTTACTTTTACGCCCGACAAAGCAGAGTCGACCTGGTATTTCGTATCAACGATTAAAGACAAAACATATCAGGTGACGACCAAGTCAGCCTCCACAACTGATGGTACTACGTTAAATATCGGCTAAACTGAGCCTAATACGAAAAAAGTCCGCAGGCTATTGCGGACTTTTTATTGGAAAGCGTTTAGCTAATCTAGCGACAGTTCTAGTCAATCAATCCGTATTCTTTGCTCAGTACTTCGATGATTTCCGCTTTCGGATTCTCACTCAAATGAATCGGCTTTCCTGTAATCTTCTCGGCAATACCAATGTAGGTGCTCGAAATCGCCATCAAAGATTCGACGGGTAAAGCATTATCACGAGCGAGTGCTTCGCGCTCTGGCATACGTTCTTTGTTTAGCAAGATATCTGGGTCAGGGAAGTGGTTAAGTAGGAACTGGCGGAAACCTTCTTTTGAGTTCTCTACGATGTGACCTGCTTGGTACTCTTTAGCATCCCATATACGAGACGAATCTGGTGTACCCACTTCATCCATGTAAATCAGCTTTTCATTGCCAGCAGCATCATGAACATAACCAAATTCGAATTTGGTATCGACAAAGATTTGGTCGATTTCTTCTAACGCTTGGCTGATAACATTAAAGCCTTCTTTCAGCAGTTTTTCGTAGAGTGCGATATCGTCGGCACTTGAGAAGTTAAATGCTTCGTAGTTGTCTACGATGTTTTGACGAGTAATATTCACGTCGTCCGCTTCTGGCACACCGGGAATGCCTTTTAGAATGCCTTTTGTGGATGGGGTCATGAGCAACTCTGGCAGTGCTTTGTCTTTTTCTAACCCTTCAGGAAGTTGGATTCCACAAAACTCGCGCTCGCCATTTGCGTAAGCGCGCCACATCGAACCCGTGATGTATTTGCGGCAGATGGCTTCTATTTTTACCGGTTTGGCTTTTTGTACAATCCAAACAAAAGGGTGAGGAATGTCTAGAATATGGCTATCTGCTAAGCCATTTTCTTTGAACAGTTTGAACCAGTGATTAGAAATCGCATTAAGCGCAGCCCCTTTACCCGGGACACCATTAAGACCACCTTCAGCATGCCAAATACAATCGAATGCAGAGATTCGGTCGCTAATCACCATGATAGCCAAAGGCGCATCTGGAGCGACATCGTATCCTTTTTCTTTGATCAGTCGGGCGCTGTCTTCTTCAGTTAACCAGTAAACTGAACGAACTTTTCCGCTATGAACGGGTTTATGGGTGCGAATTGGCAGGTCGTCATTGACGGCAAGTACTTGATTAGCAAGGCTCATTGCGACATTCCTATCATCTTAATCAAACGTCAGAAAGAGAAGATATTCAGCAAAGTTTGGGCGCTGAATAAATCGAATGTGGGCATCATACCAGAACTATTTTAACTCGCCAGAGAAAAAGCAAACGTTTGCTTGTTTTCTTTAATACAAAAAATGCCCCCTTAAAAAGGAGGCGAGATGCAGGATGGATAACGTCGAACTTATTAGTGGTACTTATTAACTCTGCCTTCGACGAAAAAGACTTCACACTGATAGCGCTGCGCCATGTCGCGCAACATAGATTGATTCATAAGTGCAATTTTATTGGATGCGACAACAGCACTGGCATTACCTGATCGGATGGCTTTGATCACGATCTCGACTTCTGAAAGCTGTTGAGAAGGCTTCATTTGAATCACGTTTTTACAGCAAATATTAGAAGCAGTGAGTTGTTCAAAGTCTGGGCGAGGGCAGTCTGCTGTAAACAAAATCCATTGTTTCTGCTGCGATAAAACAGCCAGCTTAGATAGAAGCTGATCCGAAACGGCCATGGGCTGAGTTGCTTGTGCCAATACGTTGTAACGAGAGTATGTATGAGATTGACTTTGTAACTGCATCTTACTGTTCCTTTATACATGCTGTATGAGTATACAGTAGTTTGTTTTGGCGACCTGATCAACCCGTTTCTCAAAAGTTATTTGCGGTTTTTTGAGAGGGAAATAAAATGATTTCATTTTAAGTGGTTGAATTTATTTGGTTATTTTTCATTCCTGATATGTCTAACATCAATTTAAAAATGTGAGATGAGTAGAAAATTGGACGAGATACATACAGGGGTTCACTACTGTATATACAGGTGTTTTTTCACGGGCAGTGGTTTGTATACAGTAGGAGAGGGGCTGATAACCGATGCGACGTGCTATGTAGGATAGGAGGGAATACGAGATAGAGATTGGAAATAGGGCTTGGCCGATCAAAAAAGCGCCTTATAAGGCGCCTTTGAAAATCAGTTCCGTTGATTCCGTCTTGCTTAGCTCGCTCGTTGCAAGCGTTCGCGCATTTGCAATTCGCCTTGGTTAAATAGGCGCACGTCGATTTTCGCCATGTCGTAACAAGCTTTACATGAGTAATGGTGCTTGCCATCTAAATAATCGTGACGAGTTACAAGACTAGGTTTTTTACACCAATCACAGGTGCCTTCTTCAGTGAACATTGATTTTCTCCCCACCTAGATTAATTTGAGTCGTTAGGTGTTATTTTGCGCCGGGCATTATGGCATAAAAGCGAGACTTAAGTTAAATGTCTGTTAATTTGTTTGAGAGGGAGATCGATTGCGGCGCTTGATTATATGGGTCTAAAAGCATGCTAGCCAAAGTGTCTCGACCTGTTTTTACTGTTTTGTAACATTTTGTGAGACAAGCTTAAAGGCATGATTGAGTCGCTTCATTTCTTCTTCACTGCCTCTTGTGTCCGGATGATAAAGCTTTGATAGCTGTCTATAGCGTAGCTTTATTGCTTGTAAATCAGGGATGTGTTGTGGTGTGTAGCCAAACATGGCGCATGCGACGCTTAGCTTATGGTTCTCTGCCTGGGTTTTGGATTTCTTAAATTCTTTGAATACTTTCTCTAGCTGACGTTTCAGTTGCTTGTTCGTAAACTCTAGCTCTTTAACTTTTGCCGCCATTCGTTGATTTTGGCTTTCCTCTTTGGCTTCAAGCGCTTTTCTATTCTGCTTAAGTTTCTTGATTACGAGAAAACTTAAGCCGCTGATGATGAGTATCGCCGCTAGCCAAAGCAGCCATAGAAACTGCGAGTATTCTACGTTGGGTTTTGCAATTGTTGTGCTTTTCTCTTCTTGTGTTTGCTCCGCCTTTTTATCGAGCGACTTTATTTGCGAGACTTGTTTAGCTCGCAGTTGATTGAAGCGCTGCTCTAACAGTTGATTATAAGCCTGTTCTGCTGCTGGATTATGCTGAGAAGCCATTTGATACAAAGCTTCAGTCAATTGAGAAGCTGTGACCTTATCTTGATTGCGCTGAATAAAGTTAGCGAGAAGAAAGCCACGATCGGTTGGGTCATTGAGTGCGATAGAGGTTAGCCAATATAACGCTTGTGTTTCATTTCTTTCGCCATTTATCCCTTTAGCAAAGTCGTTCGCGAGCTGTTTTTGCGCAGGGAGGTAACCTTGGTTGGCGGATTGCTCTAGCCAGTAGCGCGTTTCTGGTGAGGCTTCAGCTTTGTTTGATGCCAATAATTGTTGTGCGTACTCGTATTGTTCTATGGGGTCATTTGGAGCTTGAGAGGCAAGCGAGTAACCAGAAAAGCTGAGGCTAAATAAGCAGAGTAGGGCAGACGTTTTGACAGACATTGATATGTCAGGCCTAACGATTATGGTTAGGCCTGCTCCGGTAATTTTTTATTATTACCGCTATGGTGCAACCAAATTACTTCAGTGGCAAGATCTGGATTTCAACACGACGGTTGCACGCACGACCTTCAGAAGTTTGGTTTGAGCAAATTGGGTTACGTTCGCCGTAGCCACGTGCAATTGCACGACCAGGTGCAACGTTTTGAGATACTAGGAATTGACGTACGGACTCTGCACGACGCTCAGACAACGTTTGGTTGTATGACTCACTGCCCGTGCTATCAGTGTAACCGTCGATAACAAGGCTGGTATCTGGGTATTCAACCAAGATGCGAGCAACACCGCGTAGAGTATTATGAATGCTAGCATCAAGCTGGTAAGAGCTTGATGAGAAGCCGATACCATTTTCCATACGCAGTAAAAGCTGGTTCTCACCAACGCGCTGAACTTGTACACCAGAGTTTAGTAAAGCGCGACGCAATTCTGCTTCTTGTTGGTCAAAGTAGTAACCAACGCCAGCGCCAGTCGCCCCGCCAGCTGCCGCACCAATGAGCGCATGCTGACGGCGTTCTTTAGCGTCATCGCCCGTTGCTAGACCGATTGCTGCACCAGCGATAGCACCAATAAGCGCGCCTTGCGTGGTTGAGTTAGTTTCGTATTCACCCGTTGTTGCATTTTGGCGTTGAGTGGCTTGACAGCCAGTAAGAGCTAGCACTAGAGCTAGTGCAATAGGCATCTTTTTCAAGGGAAAATCTCCGTATAAAACTGAGGCGAAACCATGCCTCATAATGGGATGCGAATTATGAATAAGTAAGCATTGATATTTGTTATGAGAAAGTAAGATTGATAAGAGTTTCTGTAAGAAAATTCTTATCGTTACTATCACAACTTCAAAAAGTAGGTCCCAATAACATTGGAATATTGGAACCTACGTCAATCAATTGCTGCTCTGGTTATTTCGATGGATTGCCCAACATTTTACGCGCTTGCTCGCCGCCAACACCACGGTTAACGGAGACTCGTCTACCTTTCTTCAAGCCCACTTCGTAGTCTTCGGTTAGGTTTTTCATCGCTTCTTTCAGTTGCTTCTTGAAGGTTTCGCGGTCAATGTTTTGGAATTCTTTATCAATATAATCATTGATTTTGTTGGCCGACTCTTCGTCTGGGGAAATGACTGGAAGTTTCTCTATCGCTCCCTCTACCCAGCCAGATACAAATGAGTTCACGCGTCGAGTCACCTCTTGAGAAGAGGTGCCCGTACCTGCGAAGCTATTTCGGAATTGTCCGGTACTTTCGTTCATCTCGCGATAAATAATATCGAAAGCAAATGCAGCAAAAATCGCGCGATCTGCTTCACCGATAAACTCGACACGTTTGAGCCCTTTGTGATTCAACAACACCGCTTCAACACCGAATTTAGTGTTAATGCCGCGAATCACTCGCAATATGGTAGAACTGATATTCGCTGGTAGTAGGTGGGAAGACTGTGTTTTCCCCATTCTGATAAACTCAATATCGTCCTTATCCAGACCATATTTGAGCATGAGGCGATGTGCCATTTTGATAGCATTGGCAGCCTCATTAACATTAGCGGAATTGCCCAGTTCTAAGCACTTGGCGATTTTTTTCAGAGCTTTTTGTTTATCCATCGACAACCAGTAACGAAAGCAGAAAATTTATGAAGTCAGACATATTACCTTTTTTGACATAAAAACGAAATACAAGGTGGGAGTGAAGGTGGTTTATGGACATAAAAAGAAGCCCCGCGGAAGGCGAGGCTAGGCGTTTTAGTTCGTCATAATCAGTATGAAGTCGTACTTGTGTCTAAGAAGCCATTCTTCATTAAGATTAGTTGGAATTACAATCCGAGCTGGTTGAGTAAATCATCGGCGTCATCGTTTGAACTCGACGATTTAGATTCTTTCTCAGCCATATTTTTACGTGTTGCTTCTAAAATATCGTCTGGATTTTCGTCTTCTGCGATTTCAAACTCTTCTAGTTGGATGAACTCAGTTTTGTCCATCGCTAACTCCAGATAGAAAATGTTGTTATTTTCGGTGGAGAACGTCACTCGGCGAGCTTGAGGGCGGTCAAGATTGGTATCCACTTGTAAGATGACTTGCTTATTCAGCGCCATCATTTTTGGCTGGTTTTGTGTGATGTTCGTTTGCAGCTCTTTACGAATTTTATTGGTGAAATCTCCAACCAGTTGGTTCATTAGCTCACCCAGAACATCTCCCACCTCGTCAGAAGTATGAGATATTGCCAGTTCTTCTTCTGGCATACCCATATTACGCATGTAGTTGGTGTAGATCTCTAATGCGGCTTTTGCCGTAAAATTAATTACGACCAGCCCGGTAAACCCGCCATCAAACAGAACAAAACAGCCAAAATCTGGCTTGAGGCTAGTCTTGTGGATTTTTTGCACCATTGCAGAGTAATTTACTTGAGAAGATGTCGCCGAGGTAAGGACGCCAGAAACAGACTGGCAAAGTTTGAGAAGGATATCTTCAGTGGTCACAATTTTATTTTTTTTCATTCTGAAAACTCATCTATAAACGCGATTCGTTCCCCAATGTAAGGCATCAAGCGTGAAAAAATAAAGCATAAGTTTAATTATTGTATCGAGATTCTGATTTGCTCGTCTTTTTAAATGTTGTAAAGTGACGAAATTCAAAGAATATTACTTCACTAACTCTTTTGTGGTGTTTTGTTTCGCTGAACGCCAACTTGTATGAGAAGTGAGCAAATAATTACATAACCCGCAGCTGATCGGATTCAGCGTCGTAGGGGCAGGAAGCAAATGTTACCAAGATTACACTCGCAAACTGATGTCGATCCTCTTGTTCTTAGTTTTCTGAAAGAGCTTGAGCACGCCGGATTCACTGGTGATATCGAAAGCCAATATTCAAGCCGACTAGCGGTTGCCACTGACAACAGTGTTTACCAGCAACTTCCTCAGTCTGTCGTCCATCCTAAAACGACAGAAGATGTTTCTCTCCTTGGGAAACTGAGCAATAAAGAAAAGTACGAACGAATTACCTTTTCACCTCGTGGTGGCGGCACAGGGACCAATGGTCAGTCGCTAACCAAAGGTATTGTGGTGGATATGTCTCGCCACATGAACAAAGTGCTTGAGATTAATGAGAAAGAAGGCTGGGTTCGTGTACAAACTGGTGTAGTGAAAGACCAGTTAAATGATGCGGTTCGCCCTTACGGTTACTTCTTCTCTCCAGACTTATCTACCAGTAACCGTGCAACGATTGGCGGAATGGTCAACACCGATGCTTCTGGTCAAGGTTCTCTGAAATACGGAAAAACATCCGATCATGTTTTGTCGCTACAAGCGGTGTTTGCTGATGGTTCAATTTTAGAGTCGGACTTGTCTCATGGTTACCCAAAAGAGGGCGAGTTTGCTGCCAAGGCGCTACGAGTAACGGAATCCGTATGTCGTGAAAAACGCCAGCAGATCGTGGATAAATTTCCTCCGCTCAACCGCTTTTTAACGGGGTACGATTTAAAAAATGCCTTGAATGAAGACGATGACCGTTTCGACATCACACGAGTGCTGTGTGGCGCGGAAGGTTCATTGGCATTTATTACCGAAGCGAAGCTAAATCTGACGCCAATTCCGAAAGCACGTACTTTGGTTAACGTTAAATACAACAGCTTTGACTCTGCGCTCCGTAATGCACCGTTGATGGTCGAAGCGAAAGCGCTATCTGTAGAAACCGTTGACTCGAAAGTGCTTAATCTCGCGAAGCAAGATATCGTCTGGCACACCGTGAGTGATTTGCTTACCGATGTTCCAAATAAAGAGATGCTTGGCATCAATATGGTGGAATATGCAGGTCAGGACGAAAAAGAAGTTGCTGCGCAGGTTGCAGCGCTGACCGCCAAGCTCGATACCATGCTGGAAACAGAAGAAGCGGGCATCATCGGTTACCAAGTCTGTAACGATGTAGCGAGTATCGGGCGTATTTACAACATGCGTAAAAAAGCGGTGGGTTTGTTAGGCGCAGCAAAAGGCCGCGCTAAACCGGTCGCATTCGCTGAAGATACCTGTGTGCCACCAGAAAACCTGGCGGACTTCATTGTAGAGTTTCGAGAACTGTTAGACAGCAAGTCTCTGAATTACGGCATGTTTGGTCACGTCGATGCCGGGGTGCTTCACGTACGTCCTGCGTTGGATTTGTGTGACCCGCACCAAGAAGCATTGATGCACGAAGTTTCTGATGAAGTGGTTAAGCTGGTGGCGAAATACGGCGGTTTGATGTGGGGTGAACACGGCAAAGGTTTCCGTTCAGAATATGGCCCTGAGTTTTTCGGTGATGAGTTGTTTACTGAGCTGAGACGTGTGAAGGCGGCATTCGATCCACACAACAAAATGAACCCGGGCAAAATCTGTACGCCGCTTGATAGTGATGCAGAGTTAGTAAAAGTTACCGATACCAAACGTGGTTACTTCGATCGTCAGATTGACGTTCAAGTACGTGACAGCTTTAAGCAAGCGATGGAGTGTAACGGTAACGGTTTGTGTTTTAACTACGATACCAGCTCGCCAATGTGTCCATCGATGAAAGTAACAGCCGATCGTCGTCATTCACCGAAAGGTCGTGCGGGTTTGGTTCGCGAGTGGTTGCGTCAGCTCACTGAACAAGGCATTGATATCCTTGACTTAGAAAAGCAAACACTAGAAAACAAAACATCAATCAAAACCATGATTGACCGCGTACGTCATTCTATCAATCGTCGTCACGAATACGATTTCTCCCACGAAGTGTATGAAGCGATGAATGGTTGTTTAGCGTGTAAAGCGTGTGCGAGCCAGTGTCCGATCAAAGTCGACGTTCCGAGCTTCCGCTCACGCTTTTTAAACATTTATCACTCTCGTTACCAACGTCCAGCAAAAGATTATCTGGTTGCGAACATAGAGACTATGCTGCCGATGATGGCGAAAGCGCCAGGTGTCGTAAACGGTGTTTTGAAGCAGTCGTGGGTCAAGAGCTTAACGGCTTCAACAGTTGGGTATGTCGATGCGCCGTTGTTATCAGTACCTACGTTGAAACAACGAGTAGAGTCGCTGACAACGCCTTATGACCTGCAAGCGCTCAGCGGTTTGTCTTCGTCTGAAAAGAGCAAGCATGTTTTAATTGTTCAAGACCCATTCACTAGCTACTACGACGCCGATGTTGTAGAAGACTTCGTTAAATTATTGAAAAAGCTGGGCATGCATCCGGTGCTTCTGCCATTTAAGCCGAACGGTAAAGCACAACACATTAAAGGCTTTCTACGTCAGTTTAAGGATACAGCAGCCGATACAGCGAAGTTTTTGGCGATGGTAGCGGATCTGGATATTCCATTAGTTGGTGTCGACCCTGCATTGGTGCTGTGTTATCGAGATGAATACGCTGAAGTACTTGGCAGTAAGCGAGGTGATTTCGATGTACTAACGGCCCACGAATGGCTTTACCCAAGACTAGAAGAGTTTGAAAGCGGAGAGCATAAGGCGCAGGAACCTTGGTATCTGTTTGCGCACTGTACTGAAAAAACCAAAATGCCGAATGCGGAAAAAGAGTGGGGCACTATTTTTGCTCACTTTGGTGCGGTTTTAAATACGGTACCGGTTGGTTGTTGTGGTATGGCGGGTACGTTTGGTCACGAGGTCGATAAGTTGTCGATGTCGAAAGACATTTACAATTTAAGCTGGAAGCCAAGCTTAGATAAGTTAGATAACGAGAGATGTTTGATTACTGGCTACTCTTGCCGCAGCCAAGTGAAACGCTTTGAAGGAACAAAGCCCAAACATCCCGTTCAGGCGCTGTTAACTTTGATATAATCACATCAAATTAAGCCCAGTTTTACTGGGCTTTTTTAGAAGTCACAAACAACAATTTCAAAGGATATGAATCTTGAGAAAACTTGAACTCAAAGTCCCACCTGTTGCGGTGTTTTTGTTGGTCATACTACTCATGTATGGACTGACAGTTCTGGTGCCGAGCCTGAATATTAGCGTGCCCTTTGTCGAGGTTGTGGTTGGCGGGTTAACTTTGCTCTCTGGTTATATGGGCATTGCTGGTGTGTATGAATTCCATAAAGTAAAAACGACGGTTAACCCTGTAAAGCCTGACACGGCCTCTTCCGTGGTGAGAACTGGTGTATTTGCTTTTTCGCGCAACCCGATGTATATGGCGCTACTGCTTCTAATCATTGCAATTGGTTTGTGGTGGCAGCATTTGAGTGTGGTGCTTTGTGGCGTCGTATTTGTCAGTTATATGAATCGATTTCAAATCAAGCCAGAGGAACGTGTTCTAGAGCGATTGTTTGGTGAAGAGTATGTGGATTATAAAAACCACGTCCGCCGCTGGATCTAAGCATTGCGTTTAGTTTTATTTGGATGAGACATAAAAAGAAAGCCCAATGATCGACGTTGGGCTTTCTTTTAGTAAACACGTTTTTTGAGCGCTTCTGATAGGGCAGTCGATTAGGCTGCCTTAACGAACTTTGCTAGGAATGCATCCTTACGTTCATTGAAACGGCGTACAAGATCGTCAACCGCTTCTTGGTCATATGGCTTCAAGCCGCTTGCAACCATGCGTTTGATGCCTTTGCCAACGACTTCACCGTCTTCTTTGAACGCAAAGTTTAAGGTGACTACCCCACGTTTGCCTTCCACGTCGAACGTTGCGCCAGTGAAATCCACTTCAGGATGCGTAAGGTCTAAGCGTGAAAATTCAACTTCCATGCTTTCATAAATAACTAATGGACGTTGGCAGTTGATCATCATTTGCTTCTCTTCCATAAGAGGAACCATGATGTGAGGGAAGTTCATGCCAGAGAATTGCACGTAATTTGTTACGACATGCTCAATAAATGCGGGATCGTGGTTAGTCTCACCTTCACGGGACATGTGTAAGTATTCTTTGCCGGCCTCGTCAACAACGGCGCTTTCTTTTTCACACTTATTTTCAATATGAAGTGCTACACCATCGTTTACCATGCCAGAGAAGTTAAAACGCATCTTTTGGCTGACGCCTTCTTTACTAAGAAGCACTGCGAAAAGTAAGTCCCCAGGGACACAAAAGCGTTTGTTGTCTTCATCGTGGATTGGGTTGTAGTCACCTGCGACACGTTTTGCAAAGTGGCTTGCTTGTTCGCGAGTGAACTGAAACTGGTGATTAGTGTTTGAAAAATAAGGTGTTAGAAACATAATTTTTACGTAGTAACCAAAACTGTATGGGATTATATGCGAATATCTGCGTAGCAATGGTCCATCCAGTGAAAACTTCACCGTATCCTAACAATAAGACACTATTTCGGCGGATAAATCGTTAAAAACGCATACTTTAGCAACGCTTTTATTTGTGAAAGCAATAAACAGCGACTTTATTACGTCGGCTATTTTTAAAAGTATAGCAATAACAATATGCAGTGTTCATAAAGATCGCTAGGAATACGTTTAATGAGGAGATAAAAAAGCTCCACGCGAAACGTGGAGCCTTCAAATTATCATCCGGTTTTTAGATTAAGTGCTGGATTACTGAACACTTGGTAACAGACTCTCTGGCATAAGCGTGTTGTGGATAGCCAGCTTAAGCAGAGTATTCGCCTGTTCAATGTCCGGCGCAAAGTAACGATCTTTATCGTAGAACGATACTTTTTCACGCAACATTTGTTTGGCAATCTCGATACGCTCAGAAGACTTGTTTGGTGCTCTAAAGTCTAGGCCTTGTGCTGCTGAGAGGTATTCGACCGCCAGAATGCCGCGAGTGTTTTCTCCCATTTCTTTCAATCTGCGAGCCGCGAAGGTTGCCATTGAAACGTGATCTTCTTGGTTTGCTGATGTTGGCAAGCTGTCTACTGACGCTGGGTGAGCGAGCGTTTTGTTTTCGCTTGCTAGCGCAGCAGAGGTGACCTGTGCAATCATGAAACCAGAGTTCACACCACCATTATCAACTAAGAACGGTGGTAGTTTTGATAATGCGCTATCGATAAGCAATGCCATACGACGTTCAGACAGGCTGCCGATCTCAGCAATCGCCAGTGCTAGGTTGTCAGCTGCCATTGCAACAGGCTCAGCGTGGAAGTTACCGCCAGAGATGATGTCGTCATCTTCAGCAAACACCAACGGGTTATCTGATACGGAGTTTGCTTCTACTTGCAATACTTCTGCAGCGTTGCGGATTTGCTGCAAACACGCCCCCATTACTTGAGGTTGACAGCGCAAAGAATACGGGTCTTGCACTTTTTCACAGTTAGTATGCGAATCACCAATGTCACTTGATGTATCCAATAGATGACGATAGGCCAGTGCAGCGTCCATTTGGCTGCGATGACCACGTACACGATGAATACGCGGATCGAATGGACGTCGGCTGCCGAGAGCGGCTTCGACAGACATTGCGCCACATACTGTAGCCGAAGCGAAAAGATCTTCCGCGATAAACAGACCTTCTAATGCGAACGCTGTTGATGCCTGGGTACCATTTAGCAGCGCTAAGCCTTCTTTCGGTGCCAGAGTTATGGGTTCTAGACCTGCGATTTTTAATGCTTCTTGCCCAGAAATGATATTACCGTTGTGACGAGCTTGTCCTTCACCTAGTAATACTGTGCTCATATGGGCCAGAGGAGCTAAGTCACCTGATGCGCCGACAGAGCCCTTTTTAGGTACGCAAGGGTAAACTTGTGCGTTAACTAGGTCGGTCAGCATATTAATGACTTTTAGGCGAATACCAGAAAAACCACGAGACAGACTATTGATTTTTAATACCATCATCAGACGAACCGTTTCATCTGACATAAACTCACCGATACCTGCCGCATGAGAAAGAACGATACTGCGTTGCAGTGTTTCTAAATCTTCTGGTGCTATTCGTGTGTTAGCCAATAGTCCAAAACCAGTGTTAATTCCGTAAACCGTTCGATCTTCCGCGATGACTCGGTCTACGACCTGTGTGCTTTCTTCAATGGCCGGAATGGCTTCAGGATCCAAAGTAAGGTTGACTGGTGAACGGCTCACTTGGCGTAGTTCGTTTAAGCTAATATGACCTGGCTTTAGCGTTAAATTTAACATCTCTTTCATCCTTACTTGAGCTTCTTCAGTTCTTCGTTGAGCATTGGCAAATCTAGCCCTTGATCTGCTGCACATTGTTTAGCAATATCGTATCCCGCATCAGCATGACGCATCACGCCTGTTGCTGGGTCGTTATGCAGCACGCGGGCAATACGTTTTGAGGCATCTTCACTGCCGTCACAGCAGATAACCATACCTGAGTGTTGCGAGAAGCCCATACCTACGCCACCACCGTGGTGCAGTGAAACCCAAGTTGCGCCGCCCGCCGTATTGAGTAGTGCGTTTAATAGTGGCCAGTCTGATACGGCGTCAGAACCGTCCATCATGCCTTCTGTTTCTCGGTTCGGGCTTGCTACGGAGCCAGAGTCTAAGTGGTCACGACCAATGACAACAGGCGCCTTAAGTTCGCCATTTTTCACCATTTCGTTGAATGCTTGACCAAGACGCTCACGATCTTTAAGACCAACCCAGCAAATACGCGCAGGTAAACCTTGGAACTGGATGCGCTCGCGAGCCATATCTAGCCAGTTATGTAAGTGCGGATTATCTGGAATTAGCTCTTTTACTTTTTGGTCGGTTTTATAGATGTCCTCAGGATCGCCAGAGAGAGCAGCCCAACGGAAAGGACCGATACCTTCGCAGAATAGAGGGCGAATGTAGGCTGGAACAAAGCCAGGGAAATCAAATGCGTTTTCTATGCCTTCTTCCAAGGCCATCTGGCGGATGTTGTTACCGTAGTCGAGTGTTGCGGCGCCGCGATTTTGTAGCTCTAACATAGCTTGAACTTGCACTGCCATGGATTTTTTGGCTGCTTTAACAACCATTGCTTCATCTTGCAAACGCATTTCTGCAGCGTGAGACATGCTCCAGCCTTGTGGTAAGTAGCCATTGAGCGGGTCGTGTGCAGATGTTTGGTCTGTTACTACATCTGGCGTGATATTACGTTCTACCAACTCAGAGAAAACGTCTGCTGCATTACCTAGTAGACCAACCGATATTGGTGTGTCCGATTCTTTGATGATAGCAAGTGCTTCATCTAAAGATGTCGCTTTCTTATCGACATAGCCTGTACGTAGGCGGTAATCGATACGCGATTCATCACACTCTACCGCAATCATGGAGAAGCCCGCCATCGTACCAGCTAGAGGCTGAGCACCACCCATACCACCAAGACCGCCAGTTAGAATCCATCGGCCTTTTGCTTCGCCGTTAAAGTGCTTTTTCGCAACAGATACGAATGTTTCGTATGTGCCTTGGACGATGCCTTGTGAGCCAATGTATATCCAGCTGCCAGCGGTCATTTGGCCGTACATCATCAAGCCTTGTTTATCGAGCTCGTTGAAGTGTTCCCAGTTTGCCCAATGAGGAACGAGGTTTGAGTTTGCGATAAGCACGCGTGGGGCGTTTTTATGGGTAGGGAAAACACCAACAGGCTTGCCTGATTGAACTAAAAGCGTTTGGTCATCTTCGAGTCTTTCAAGTACTTCAACAATCTTGTCGTAACATTCCCAGTTTCGTGCCGCACGGCCAATGCCGCCATATACAACCAGCGAATGTGGATGTTCTGCAACATCAGGATCGAGGTTGTTCATCAGCATACGAAGAGGGGCTTCGGTTAGCCAAGATTTTGCGCGCAGTTTATCTCCGTGAGGTGCACGAATCGTTCTGCTTGTATCAAGTCGTGGATCTTGTCCCTGGCGCTGTGTCATTTCAGACTCCTTTAGTTTCTCGTGATGACCAAGTACTTGCTTGGTCGTAATAATAAGTGGCATCTAGGATGCGTTATGGTTTGTGTTGCTTTTCCGCCATCGCGTTGGCGATATCCCAACACAAACGGGCAGCTAAGCGTGCAGTTTGACTATCGACGTCATAATTAGGGTTGTATTCGGCGATATCAGCCAGCATGAGCTTATTTTTGTAATGAAGAATTCGATCTAAAAATGGTGCAATTGTGTCGTAACTTACTCCTCGAGCCGCAGGGGCGCTGACCCCAGGTGCTGTTGCCGCAGGAAATACATCCAGATCAATGGTCAAATAGAGGTAATCACAGTCGTCAATAAAATGTTGAAGCTGAGTTAAGTGATAACTGTGGTTTAGGTAACAAAGCTGATTGTCTTCTACATACCAAACATTTAACGCATCTGCTTTTTCAAACAGCGCTTTAGTGTTGCTACTGCGGCTTACGCCAATGCAAGCGTAATGAAAGTCCCAATCATTGCGTTGGCAAAAATGATGAATTTGGTTGAAGGGAGTGCCAGAGCTTGGTTTGATGTCGGCGATGCTGCTCTCGAATGCGCGTAAATCGAAATGCGCATCGAAATTGATAATGCCGATTTTAGGCTTCTTCTCTGGATAGTGCGCTTTAAAATACTCCGCTAAGCCGGAAAACGAGGCCCACGCAATCTCATGCCCGCCACCTAACACGATGACAGGCGTATGAGGCAGTGCGCTTGAAATGGTTGCCGCACATAGAGATTGGCTCTCTTCCAGTAAGTCGTCTTCGCACACCACGGTGCCTAAGTCATATAGTGGGACGTCTTGGTGCCATGCTAAATTAGCGAGTGCTCGTCGGATTAAATCTGGCGCTTTTTTCGCACCAATGCGTCCTTTGTTTCTGGCTACGCCAGCGTCGGTAGCAAAACCCAGTAATGAGACGCCATGCGCAACTGCTCCTAACTCATCTGCTTTCTGGCGTTGAACCACGTGATGAATTCGCTGACCAAGCTTGCCGTCCTCGGCATCATGACGGCCTTGCCAATGAAATAGGGGAGAGTGTAGGTCGAATTGAGACATATTATTGGCCTCCGTGTGAAATGTATTCACCATTTACTATACGACCTACCAGACGTTTTGCTCCGACTTGATAGCTTAAATCTGCAGGGCTTTCGATATCCCAGATAGAGAAGTCCGCATCAAACCCTACTTTGATTTCGCCACGGGAATTTTGATAACCCAGAGCTTTGGCTGCATGTTGCGTTACACCACGCAGTGCTTCTTGCGGTGTAAGGCGAAATAGTGTGCACGCCATATTCAGCATGAGTGTGAGATCAGAAAACGGTGATGTACCTGGGTTGACGTCCGTAGCAATTGCCATCGGCACGTTATGCTCTCTCAACAACTCAATCGGTGGTAACTGAGTTTCTCTTAGAAAATAAAAAGCGCCAGGCAGTAGAGTGGCGACAGTGTTTGAGCGAGCAAGTGCTTTAACACCTTGCTCATCTAAAAACTCGATGTGATCCGCTGACAGACCGTTGTATTGCGCAGTGAGGGCTGTACCACCGAGATTCGAAAGTTGCTCTGTATGCCCTTTAACCTTTAAGCCGTGGCGTTTTGCAGCTACAAACACTTTTTCTGTTTGTTCAAGATTGAAACCAATCGATTCACAAAAAACATCGACACTCGTGGCTAATTCTTCCTTTGCGACAACAGGGATTATGTCCTGACAAATGTGCTCAATATAGTCATCTGCACGGCCTTGGAACTCAGGCGGAATGGCGTGAGCGGCAAGAAGTGTAGTGGTGATTTTAACTTTGCGCTCTTGTTCAAGCATTTTGGCTGCACGGAGCATTTTTACTTCGTCATTCAGTGTCAATCCGTAGCCTGATTTCACTTCGACAGAAGTGACACCACTTGCGAGTAGCCCGTCTAAACGTGGCAACGCTAACTCAACTAATTGCGCTTCGGTTGCTGAACGCGTCGCATGCACCGTTGAAAGTATCCCACCGCCTTGTTTGGAAATTTCTTGATATGGCACGCCGTTTAAGCGCATTTCAAATTCGTTGGCACGATTGCCCGCGTAAATAAGGTGAGTGTGGCAGTCGATCAAACCTGGCAGAACTAACTTGCCTTGAAGGTCGATACTCTGAGCGTAATGCTGGGCAGACAGCAGAGACTCGGTTTGCGGTTCGTCTTCACCAATTGCACAGGTGCTGATCGCAACGATTTTTCCAGATTGAATGCCAATACGAGCAGGAGACGTTGGCAGATAACCGCGCTCTCCCGACTGCATGGTGACCAGACGTGCGTTTTCAATCAGCAAATCCATGTTTGTGTCCCTGTGTTTATTTGTATCATTAAATGTATATACAAATAAATAGAGCAAAATAAGAACACTGACAAGATTGATGTTGCTAAAATGTGATCAAAACGTAGATCTAGAGGACCGATCTTGTCATTAAATGAGCACTTTTGAGCTCAGCTTATATTTGTTACCAGGGTGATAAAGTAGGGCGGTACTGACTAACTTATCTTGGCTCCACGTTCTGCGATTCAAGAGAAGGCAAGGCTCATTGGCTTGCATTTTTAAGTCTTGCTTAATACGGCCGTCAGGCACAATTGCCTCTACAGTATGTTCAATAGCGTTGAGTGGGCAATTATCTGACAGGTATTGATTCGGAGTGATTTGTGTGAAGTCTTGATTTAAATAACTCGGGGCATATTGGCTGTTCACCCAGCGGAGTTCTAATTGAATAGGCGTTTGGTCTTCATAGTGAATGATTTCACTGTAAAACACCGTTGTGCCAAGCATGACGCCGAGTTTTGTCGCAATGCTGTCATCTGCTTTTATGGCAACTTGTTTGAGCACTTTACTGCTATATTGTCGCCCTCGGTCACTGACTTCTTCGGCAATGTTTCGAATGTCTAACAGAGGAGATTCTGACTTTTCACCAGGATCACACACAAACGTACCTAAGCGTGGGCGACGTTGTAATCGGCCCTCATTAACTAAGTCCCGAATTGCTTTGTTCACTGTCATTCTACTGACACCAAATTGCTCGGTAAGCTCAATCTCTGTGGCGATACGATGACCGACTATCCACTCTCCAGAATCAATTTTATCGAGGATAAATTGTTTGATTTGAATGTAGAGTGGTGCAGACATAATGATTCCCTTTTATTTGACTATACAAATACTGCTTAATTTAGGTACAAATTGCAAACATTTCTCGACGAATGCACCACTTAGTGACAGAACAATCCTATTGTGGGGCTGAATGATTCTTGCTGCTGAGCATTATTTGGATTGATGATGGAATTCGAACATTTTCTTGTGGTCTATTGCTTGCAGAGTATAAAACAATTGTGTAAACAAACGATTATTAGAAGAAAAGTCGCTAAAAAGGAAAAACATGTTTAAAAAATTGAAAGCATCACTGGGGATTGGTTCTGCAAAAGTAGATACGATTTTAGACGAAATGAGCGTGTTTCAAGGAGCGACGCTGAAAGGGCATGTTCATATCAAAGGCGGAGACGTCGAACAACAAATTGATGCTATTACGATTAAATTGAACACAGAGATGAAAGTCGAAGTGGATGATAGCGTAAGTTACCAAACGTTCACTATTGATCAGCTTAAGGCGGTAGACCCCTTTGTGATTCAACCTAATGAAGAGAAGCCGGTTCCGTTTGAGCTAAAACTGCATGATGAAACGCCAATTACTGCGGTTAGCGCACTTAAGAATCAATGCCATGTTTGGGTTGAAACGACGTTAGATATTGATTTTGCGATTGACCCGCGTGACCGTGACTATATTGAAGTGAAACCACTACCAGTAGCATCTCGGGTTATTCAAGCGATCGAGCAAGCTGGTTTCACTATGGTTAAAGCCGATGTTGAAAAAGGCTTTTTGCGCGGTGGCTCGTTTGCTTCTCGCTCTGGAATTTATCAAGAGCTAGAGTTCCGAAATAACGGCTTTATCTCATCAAAAGAAATTGAGCTTTCTTTTATTCTGGAAGGGCAGGTCATGCATTGTTTGGCGGAGATTGACCGTTCGCTCGGCTTGGCTGGTGACCAATATCGCTCGTTTACGTTACCGATCAATGCAACTGATGCTCAAGTCGCTGCCGCGGTTGCACCAACGCTAAATCTATAGTTCTCATCAACTTGATGAGAATATGTACCGATATCCTATTGTGAAAGCGATATCGGTACTGTTATCCATGTTTCGTGCGTTCTCAACGGCTAAAAACTCAAGCGCGGAGTTTTCCATGAGATATCGATAGCCTAATACCAGTTCATTAGAGGCATCAGCAAACTCTGCGGGTCCTTCTGTTGAGCCTTGATACCAATGGTATTCAAACATCAGGTGGTGGTTATCTTCCAATGCATAACGGTACCCAGCTGCAACGGCAATCGTATTATGCCGATAGGGTAGATCCAGCAAGGCGCGATCATCTGAGCGAAAAGTCATGCCAACCATCGAGTAAAATGCATGGGCGTCACTCAAATAACTGTAATTTATTTGGAAGCCTTGCTCGAAATTACTGCCTTGAAAAGTCCCGTGAGCAACATCATTAAAATATAAGCTGCCACCAATAGATAGGCCGTGATGTTCATTCTGAAACACTTGATATTGCAAATAAGTAGATAAGTTGTTGGCAAGCGTTTGTCCCTCGAAGTCGTCTTCTAGCACATCATATTGCGGCATTGAAATGTGAAAACGATCTCTGTCTACTTTGTCTCGGCCATTCTGTCCGATACCGAAAAGGTTATGGAAGCTTTTCGTCAGTCCATCTAAATGGTTATCAGCGGCAAAAACCCACCGATAATTGAGTTCCCATTGCCAACTGCTATTGATTTGCCACTTGCTGCCAATTTCGATTTGGTTGTGGTAATAATCCAGTGCGTATTCATCAGTATGAGCCCAAACACTGGCCACGGTTCCTGAGCCATAGATTTCGACAAAATCAGAGGGAAGGCTATGCCCTGAGCGCAGTATATTGGTATGGCTAACCACTTGCATCGGAGATTGTGCGTAAGAACGTAGCGGCCCATATAGGTCATTTGATGCCATGGCTGGTACACAGCATATCGAAGTGCTTAGAAGCACCATAAAGCGCGATTTGAAATAGATCATGATGAACACCTACATGCAAACTACTCAATAAAACAACTATATACCTAAATTGCACTTTGAGGTGGAACTAGGTGTGCTGGGTCCTGTGTTGGTTAATATGTATTAGGAACTATTATACCAGTTGTGTATTCAAGTTCTATTGGGAGGGGATAACTCCGTTTACAAATGATGTGAGCCCTTAAGAAGAATCATCAGATTGTTGCCACGAGTTGTTGCCACGAGGGTTGAGGTTAAGTTCTTATGATAAAACAAAATCGCGCTTTGCAATCTAAATGTGAGCTAGGTACAATCCCACTTTCGATAACGGTCCGGTATTCGTGTTACCGAGAGGCCTTTATTGACTCTCAACTATTTTCAACAAATAGCTTCTAATTTGAATAACATGTGTTGCTTGGTGTGCAACACCACTGTAAAGGACATAGCATGCCTATTATTACTCTTCCTGACGGCAGTCAGCGTCAATTTGACAACCCAGTTTCTACTATGGAAGTTGCGCAATCGATCGGTCCTGGTCTTGCAAAAGCAACGATCGCTGGTCGTGTAAACGGTAACCGCGTTGATGCGTGTGACCTAATTGAAGAAGACGCAAGCCTTGAAATCATCACCGTAAAAGATGAAGTAGACGGTCTAGAAATCGTTCGTCACTCTTGTGCTCACCTTCTTGGTCACGCTCTTAAGCAGCTTTACCCACAAGCTAAAATGGCGATTGGTCCAACCATCGACAACGGCTTCTACTACGATATCGACCTAGATGAGTCTCTAACGCAAGAAGATCTTGAAAAGATTGAAAAGCGTATGAAAGAGCTAGCGAAAACCAAGTACGAAGTTGTTAAGAAAAAAGTAAGCTGGCAGGAAGCGCGTGATACGTTTGAATCACGTGGCGAACCATACAAAGTGGAAATCCTAGACGAAAACGTATCTCGTGATGATCGTCCGGGTCTTTACCACCATGAAGAATACATCGACATGTGTCGTGGTCCTCACGTTCCTAACATGAGCTTCTGTCAACACTTCACCCTATTGAATGTGGCAGGTGCTTACTGGCGTGGTAACAGCGACAATAAAATGCTTCAACGTATCTACGGTACGGCTTTCCACGATAAGAAAGCACTGAAAGCGCATCTAACTCGCCTAGAAGAAGCGGCGAAGCGTGACCACCGTAAGATTGGTAAGCAACTAGACCTATTCCACATGCAGCAAGAAGCACCGGGTATGGTGTTCTGGCATCACAATGGTTGGTCTATTTTCCGTGATCTGGAAGTATTCATCCGCGCTAAGCTAGATGAGTACGGTTACCAAGAAGTAAAAGGTCCGCTAATGATGGACCGTGTTCTTTGGGAGCGCTCAGGTCACTGGGATAAATACGCTGATGCAATGTTCACAACTTCTTCTGAGAACCGTGAATACGCAATTAAGCCAATGAACTGTCCAGGTCACGTACAGATCTTCAACCAAGGTCTAAAATCGTACCGCGACCTACCGCTACGTATGGCTGAGTTCGGCTCATGTCACCGTAACGAACCATCTGGTGCACTACACGGCATTATGCGTGTACGTGGCTTTACTCAGGATGATGCTCACATTTTCTGTACTGAGAGCCAAATCCAAGAAGAAGTAACAAACTGCATCAAGATGGTGTACGATACGTACCAAACATTTGGTTTCGATAACATCGTAGTGAAACTGTCTACTCGTCCAGAGAAACGTGTAGGTTCAGATGAAATCTGGGATCAATCTGAAGAAGCATTGAAGCAGTCTCTTGAATCGATGGATATCCCATACGAAATTCAAGAAGGTGAGGGTGCGTTCTACGGTCCTAAGATTGAATTCACACTATACGATTGTCTAGACCGCGCTTGGCAGTGTGGTACTGTCCAGCTAGACTTCAACCTACCAGGTCGCCTAGGCGCTACTTATGTAGGTGAAAATAACGAACGTCTTGTACCGGTAATGATTCACCGTGCGATTCTAGGTTCACTAGAGCGCTTCATCGGTATCCTTATCGAAGAATATGCTGGTTTCTTCCCAACTTGGTTGGCGCCAGAACAAGCAGTTCTTATGAACATTACTGATAAACAGTCAGGTTATGTTCAAGAAATAGTACAAAAACTACAAAAAAGTGGAATTAGAGCTAAAGCGGACTTGAGAAATGAGAAGATTGGCTTTAAAATCCGCGAACATACTTTGAAGCGTGTACCGTATATGCTTGTTGTTGGTGACCAAGAAATGGAAGCTGGCGAAATTGCAGTACGTACTCGTAAAGGTAAAGATCTTGGTAAATTTAAAGTGGATGATTTTATTGCATACATCCAAGACGAGATCTCTAGCCGTAAGCTCAATCTGGAGGAATAAGCTATTAAAGGCGGAAGACGTGGCCAACAGCCGGTAAAACAAAACCCGCACCGTATCAACGGTGAAATTCGTGGTATTCGTGAAGTTCGACTAACAGGCGCTGACGGTGAATCAGTTGGTGTTGTATCGATTCAAGAAGCCATTGCAGCTGCTGAAGAAGCTGGTATGGATCTCGTTGAGATCAGTCCTAACGCCGAGCCACCTGTTTGTCGTGTGATGGACTATGGTAAGTTCCTCTTCGAGAAGAGCAAAACTGCTAAAGAGCAGAAGAAGAAGCAAAAGCAGGTCCAGATCAAGGAAGTAAAATTCCGTCCTGGAACTGATATTGGAGACTATCAGGTAAAACTACGCAACCTGACGCGTTTCCTTGAAGAAGGCAACAAAGTGAAGGTAACAATTCGCTTCCGTGGCCGAGAGATGGCACACCAAGACATCGGTGTTGACGTTCTAAATCGTCTTAAGGAAGATACTGCAGAACTTGCTGTGGTTGAATCTTTCCCTAAGAAGATTGAAGGTCGCCAGATGATCATGGTGCTAGCCCCTAAAAAGAAGTAATTAACGGCTCATCAAGTAATTAAAACCTAGCCGCTTTCCTTTCGATAAAGGCATAACGGCTGGGTTTTGTTCGCCCTAATTACGTTGTTTATTAAACCTACTCAATGCGGAGTTATTCATCATGCCTAAGATGAAAACCAACAAAGGTGCTGCTAAGCGTTTTAAGAAAACTGCTGGTGGTATTAAGTACAAGCACGCTACAAAACGTCACATCCTGACTAAGCGTACTACTAAGAACAAGCGTCAACTACGTCCGAATGCAATCCTTCCAAAATGTGAAGTGGCTGCAGTAATCCGTATGTTGCCATACGCTTAATTCTTTTTAGTTATCAATCGTTTAGTTTAGGAGAAGCATAATGCCTCGCGTAAAACGTGGTGTACAAGCTCGTGCACGTCATAAGAAAGTTCTAAAACAAGCTAAAGGTTACTACGGTGCGCGTTCACGTGTTTACCGCGTAGCTTTCCAAGCAGTTACTAAAGCTGGTCAATACGCTTACCGTGACCGTCGCGCTAAGAAACGTCAATTCCGTCAACTATGGATTGCACGTATCAATGCGGCATCTCGTCAAAATGGTCTATCTTACAGCCGTTTCATCAACGGTCTTAAGAAAGCATCTATCGAGATCGACCGTAAGATCCTTGCGGACATCGCAGTATTCGACAAAGCTGCATTTGCAGTTCTAGTTGAAAAAGCGAAAGCTGCTCTTTAATTAGCAGTTTAGGATTAAGAGAAGGAGAGCATTAGCTCTCCTTTTTTATTGCTAAAATATATACCCAAATATTTTTCAGTTTTGCCATTCAGAATCTTGTCTATCAGTCTTCCCGATTTGATTAGTGATCACTGCTCTGTTGGTAATAAAATGGCTTGGGTATATATTTTACGTTTATAAGGGACTAAAAATGATCTACACAACGACAGAAAGCATTCCGGGCAAGCAGATCTCTGAAATAAGAGGGGTTGTAACTGGTAATGTTGTTCAATCAAAACACATCGGTCGTGACCTCATGGCGGGTATCAAAAGCATTGTTGGCGGTGAAATTCGCGGTTACACGGAAATGATGACCGACGCGCGTGATATAGCTATACAACGCATGGTAGCAGACGCTGAATCTAAAGGTGCCGATGCAATTGTAGGGATTCGATTTACCACAAGCTCAATCGTAGATGGTTCTTCGGAAATTTTGGCATTTGGTACTGCAGTGAAACTGGCGGACTAATATACGAGGAAAAGCGTTGCTAGGGATGGTGAATTTTTATTCATTTGTCGTTTTTTCTTTTTAGGTTAATTATTCTAGATTTTCGCAGAGCGAATAGGCTTATATTCTTAACTTTACGTTACTATTAAAATTAATCCTAATAATTTAGAGTAATTGCTTCACTTTTGTTTTGTGTATCATTTTATATTCATAATGAAATTGAATTCATATTGAATTTTCCATTTATCGTGTGAATTTTGATTTCGATATATTAATTCATGTTTTTCTTATAAAAATATGAACTTATACCTTGCCAAGCGGTTCTAAATTGTTACAAATACTATACAGCTGTAACATTGCCAAAAGGAATTGTAGATGAGAGATCTGACTCCCGAATACTTGCTAGCCGCATTACGCCAAGCGATTAAAACAAAAGGGCTAACATATCGAGAGCTATCTGAGAAAATGGGCATGCCGCTGTCCACTTTTAAGAGACACTTAACAAGCACAAATCTCGCTTTGGATAAACTGCTTGAATATTGTAGAGCTGTTGATTGCACGTTAGATGAACTACAAAAGCTTGCGAATCAATTACAAGGCGAAGACGAGGATTACTTTAGCCGTACGCAAGATGAAGTCTTTTTTCAATTTCCCCATCTTTACGATTTTTATCGTGAATTGAGAATGCTGCGAGGCAAAGATGGATATTCCATTTTAAAGAAAAAGTATGATTTGTCTGAGCAGAGCATGTCTGATTACCTAAAAGCTTTGGAGTTATTGGATCTTGTTTACGTTGATGAAGATAAAAATATAACGTTGCACGGGCCGTTATATTACAGCTATGCAGAAAACTCCAAGCTCAATGATAAATATACGGAAATCATAAAAGAACAGACAACAACCCACGATAAATGCGTTCGTGTGGCTTTGGCACGCATGAAAATTACCGAAGAGCAGCTTTTGCAATTGGAAGATCAAGTCGCAAAAACGGTTATCGATTTTCATTCCCAAAATGTTGTGGCAGAGAACTTCAACGTCTCTGATTTTACTAATATTGTTCTACTTGCAGGGCCACATCAACCAGTCACATTCTCTGATGGAATTATCGAGACAGAAGGGCGATTTATTGACGATATTCGTTATGCCATTGCATCTGCAGGTGATAAACCAAGCCTCTCGATTTAGAAATTCAGTCTTTTACTTAAAGAGAATCGCTTTCTCACCATGTTATTGAGTTTTTCAGCTCTAATATTGAAAGGAAGCAGTAAAAGAAAAGCCCAAGACAGAACACACTTTGTAAATAGAGCATCTATCAGTTGCTGTTTTGAATCCAAACTTTAAGTGTTTTGGGCTTTTTTGAATAACATCATTTCAATATCACTCGTTGTCCAATTTTTAAAGTTCTGATTTTTGGGGTTGTGTCCCCGCACTCCACTCTAGATTTTCCTTACAATCAAATCATTCTCGCTGAACCAAGCATCTTGATGTTACTTGGTTATATATAAGTAATGCTTATTTTTCGGTTAGCTATAAATTCATACTTGCAATGTTTGTTTTTTGATCTATTATGACGAAGTGTCATTTATGACGGTTCGTCAAATTTAGTGGCGTTCCTGTATTCAAGAATCGTGTTACAATTATTGGGAGTGTGTTGGTATACGGATCAAAGGATTATGTTTAACTTTCGCTGTAAAAAAGATAGCAAGCAAGACGGATGTCGTACGTCTTCAGGGCTAACTAAAAAACAACAGGCGATTGCTGATCGTGAAATAGAGCTTATTCAATTGGCTAAGTCTCTGGTTCAAGAGCAAGGCTTTGCCAACTTAACGATGGACAAGCTCACCGCGGCAAGCCCTTACTCGAAGGGAACGATCTACAATCATTTTTGCAGCAAAGAAGATGTGATTCTTGCGCTTTGTATTCACTCGCTGAGAAGCGAGGCAATATTTTTCGAACGTACCGCTAAGTTCAATGGCAATACCAGAGAAAAAATCATTGCTATGCATGTAGGTTATCGTATTTACGCTCGTATGGAGCCTGTACTATCAACCTGTGCGATTGTTGCAAAGACGCCTTGGGTCCTAGAGAAAGCTTCGCCTAAGCGTGTGAATGAATTGAACAACTTAGAAGAACAAGTAATAGATGGTGCTGATGCGTTGGTGAATAATGCGGTGGAATGTGGAGACCTTAAGTTCTCTCCCGCAATTGGTTCTGATGCCATCGTATTTGCTAACTGGTCTATTGCCTTCGGTTCAAACGCTCTAGCGCAAAATGCATCGAACAGTCGATGTATTCAGCGAATTCAAGATCCATTCTCAGTACTGCATAACGCGAATATGTTACTTGATGGTTTAGGGTGGTCACCTTTATCGACAGAGTGGGATTACCGTAAAACGTGGCGTCGAGTGGAACAGGAATTGTTCAGCGAAGAGCTTGCTTATTTAGAGTCTGTGAATCGCTAATCGTTATAGAGGCCATCTAATATTTTAGTTGGCTTTTTTATTACACCATTGTGACGAATCGTCAAAAAATTAGAAATTGGTACTCAAGTTACCGATCTCGAGAAGTATAGGAAGTTACTCAAAAACTAACTTATATAACCAAATAAATTCGATCTGATTTTTATATGTTGAAGTTATCTGGTTATCAAAGCATTCGCTGTTTTTTTTAGTTTTTAAATTTGACGAAACGTCACAAAAGGAGAGTGTGATGCCACATCACAACGTTCAACAACAAGCCCGAATGAGCTGGGTCAAGCTACCAACGAATTACAGTGTGTTGGTTGTGCTTGCTACCGTTTTATTGATTGTTATAGCAACTATTGGAGGAAAAAATCTTTACTTTAGAGGGGATTACGACATCTTTTTTGATGGAACAAATGAGCAGTTACTTGCGTTTGATGAAATTCAGACTACCTTTGCAAAATCTGACAGTCTTGCTTTGGTCATAGCGCCAAAAAGTGGCACTGTTTTTACTCCTAACACCTTATCTCTTATTCAGCAGATCACTGACGAGGCGTGGCAAGTCCCATACTCCACCCGTGTTGATTCCCTTGCCAACTACCAGCATACCGAAGCGTTTGAAGATGATCTTCTTGTCGAAGATTTACTGTATAGCGAATATGAATTGACGCCTCAGCGAATCGAGAAAGTCAAAAGTATTGCGTTGAGTGAGCCGGTTTTGAAAAGTTCACTGATTTCCGAAAAAGGGGATGTCACGGTCGTGAATATTACGGTCCAACTCCCTGAGGTCGATAAAACCGCTGAAGTACAAGAAGTGGTTGCCTACATAAACGGAATGATTGAGCGTTATCAGCAAGTGTACCCGGATACTGAGTTCCACAAAGCCGGTATTATTGCAATGAACTACGCGTTTATGACCGCAGCTCAAGATGACAGCGCGACGCTAGTGCCGACCATGCTACTAGTGATATTGGTTTTCCTGACTCTCATGTTGCGCTCATTGCTTAGCGTTATCGCGACACTCATCGTTATTATCGGCTCAGTTATGGTGACAATGGGCTTATCAGGATGGGCTGGTATGTTCTTAAGCACGGCGACAGTTAATGTGCCTACCTTGGTGATGACGCTTGCCGTCGCCGACTGTGTACACATCATAGCGACGATGCGTCAGTCAATGCAAAACGGCTTTAGTAAAGCCCATTCTATTGAACGAAGTATTGCGCTCAATTTCATGCCCATCCTGATTACCTCCATTACCACCGCGATCGGCTTTTTAATGATGAATATGTCGGATTCGCCAATCCTGAGAGATTTCGGCAACCTATCAGCCCTTGGCGTCATGATTGCTTGTTTCCTTTCCATCACATTACTTCCGGCGTTACTTCATATCCTTCCTGTTAGGGTGAAGTCAGACACTGCTGATGAAAGAAAGCACTTTATGGATCACTTAGGGGATTTCGTGGTGTCAAAGCGACATGCGTTATTGCCGTTGTCGGTGCTTGTTATTGTCGCGAGTGCGAGTTTGATTCCGATGAACAAAGTCAACGATGAATCCGTCGAATATTTTGGTCATAGCAATGAATTTCGTCGAGCGGCTGATTTTATGGAAGAGCGGATCAGTGGCATGGCGAACATCAGTATCGCGATAAAAACTAACGAATCGCAGGGTATTGCGGATCCTAATTTTCTCAATACCGTGGGTAAATTTACTGACTGGCTAAGGTTGCAGCCAGAAACGGACCATGTTGCGACCTTGAGCGATGTTTATAAGCGCCTAAACAAGAACATGCATGGAGATGATCAGACTTATTACTCGCTTCCTCAAGACAGAGAATTAGCGGCTCAATATCTGCTGCTTTATGAAATGTCACTACCGTATGGTTTAGATTTGAACAACCAAATCAATGTTGATAAGTCGTCAATCAAGATGGTTCTCACCGTGGAGAACTTGGGCAGCGTCGAGCTTGTTGATTTGGAAAATCGTATTTACCAATGGTTTAACGAAAACGCGCCTCAGTATGATGTTGTTGCTTCTAGTCCATCACTGATGTTTGCGCATATTGGCGAAACGAATATGGCTAGCATGCTGTCAACCTTGCCTATCACTCTGGTCTTAATTTCGGCATTACTGATCTTTGCCTTACGCTCGTTCAAGCTCGGTTTAATCAGCCTGGTCCCGAATATCGCCCCTGCGCTTATTGGTTTTGGTATTTGGGCGTTGGTTTCTGGTGAAATTAATTTGGGGTTGTCTGTTGTTGTGACGTTGACGCTTGGCGTTGTGGTTGATGATGCCGTTCATTTTCTCTCTAAATACCAACACGCTCGTAAAGATGGCCATAGCGCGGAACAAGCGGTTCGTTACGCTTTTCACACCGTGGGGCGCGCGCTTTGGATTACGACTGTCGTGCTTGTTGCTGGTTTCTCCGTTCTGGCGATGTCGAGCTTCCGCTTAAATGCCGATATGGGACAGTTGAGTGCCATTGTTATCTTCATTGCTCTTGTTGTGGATTTCATCTTTCTACCGACTCTACTGATGTTGTTTGACAAAGGCGTCTACGACGAGGTGGACCGCCGAAACAAGCTTAAATCAACTGACTCTCAAACCACGGCTGTTACTCAGTCATAACGAATCAAAGGATTGAACATGAATTTACTAAAAAATGCCTTAAAAGTATCTGCACTTTCTGTCTCGCTTTTTATGAGTCATGCGGTGTTAGCGGATGAAGCGAAAGGATTAGAAATTGCTCAAGAGCGCAAAGCTCGTGATGAAGGGTGGGGGGATTCTGTTGCTACTATGAAAATGATTCTGCGGAACGCACAAGGAGAAAGCAGCACACGTTTAATGCGCCTTCAATCACTCGAAGTTGAGGACGATGGTGACAAAGGACTCACAATATTTGATGAACCAAGAGATGTGAAAGGCACCGCGTTTCTCAACCACTCTCATACAGTGGGTGCCGATGACCAGTGGCTTTACCTTCCAGCATTGAAGCGTGTGAAACGTATTTCCTCGCGTAACAAATCAGGCCCTTTTATGGGTAGTGAATTTGCGTATGAGGATCTCAGTTCTTTTGAGATCGAAAAATATCGTTTCAATTACTTAAAAGATGACACCATAAATGGGCAAGATGTTTTCGTCATAGAGCAAATCCCTACAGACAAAAATTCAGGTTATACCAAGCAAACGGTGTGGTTAGATAAAGCGCATTATCGCCCACTGAAAGTTGAGTTTTACGATCGCAAAGGGTCGTTGTTAAAAACGCTTTCTTTCTCAGATTACAAGCAGTACCTCAACCAATATTGGCGAGCGCACACCATGGCGATGACAAATCATCAAACAGGAAAAAGCACTGAGCTAACAACAAGTGAAATGCGCTTTAACACTGGGCTAGAAGACAATGATTTTCATAAGAATGTGTTAAAGCGAGTGAGGTAATGGGGGAGAAATGAAGCAATCAAATGTTGGGTTGTTGCTTAGCGCAGCAACCTCTCTTTACTCGATGCCTCTTGCCGCCATTGAGCTTGCAGGACAAGTCAATATTGAGCATCGTCAGTTTTTTGATTCTGGCTCTCAGGGTCAGAGCAAAGCGCAAACGTCATTGGTTTTGCAGCCAGAATTTTACTGGGAGATGCAAAATGGTGATGCGAGCTTTACCCTCACACCTTTCTATCGTTTGGATAGTCTAGACGATGAGCGAAGTCATGGAGACATAAGAGAGGCGCTTTATCTGACTTATTGGGATGATTATGAGCTTCGAGTTGGGATTAGTAAGGTCTTTTGGGGAGTGACGGAATCCGCCCATTTGGTTGATGTAGTAAACCAGACAGACGCCATTGAAGCCGTCGATGGTGAAGATAAGCTCGGTCAGCCGATGTTGCATTTTTCCTCATTCAAAGATTGGGGCACCGTCCATGCAATGTTATTACCTTACTTTAGGGAACGAACGTTTGCGGGTACTGACGGGCGCTTGCGAACCGAACCTGTTGTCTCAGATGATGCTATCTATGAATCAAGCAGAGAAGAAAAGCAGGTGGATGTGGCTTTTCGATATTCGAAAATGCTTGGCTATTGGGACGTAGGCCTGAGCTATTTATATGGAACAAATCGGGATCCTTACTTTCGTTTTGAGTACGGGGAATTAAAGCCTTACTACGCTCTGATGAGTCATGTCGGTCTCGATGTACAAGGAATCGTTGGCGATTGGTTATGGAAACTGGAAAGTGTTTATCGAGATAGTGCTGATAATCATGTCGGTCTTGTGACGGGTTTTGAGTATACCTTCGTCGGTGCATTTGACACGGTTTGGGATGTGGGGGTTATTGGTGAGTACCTCTATGACAGTCGTGGGAATAACGCACAAACTATCGGTCAAAATGATGTGTTTGCAGGCATTCGTTGGGCGCTCAACGACGAGGACGGAACGGAATTATTGACGGGAATCACAAAGGATTTAGATAACGCCGATGTTTACAATGCCAAGTTAGAAGCCTCGAGCCGAATATCGAATAACTTTAAGTGGCAAATTGATGCTTGGTTGTTCAAAAATGAAACGCCAAACGATTTGCTCTATTTCGCCCGAGATGACGATTTTATCGAGCTATCTATTCAATACTATTTCTAAAACAAAAGGGCACAACTTAACGTCAGATTAATGAAAGATGACATTTTTGACGTTTTTGTGCTCTTTTTATTCAATAACCTCTTCTTTTCGTAATTCAATTTGGCATTGGTGCCCGGTTTGGCTACTATGTACAGCTATCAAAAAACCAATCACTCCCTTATGGACACTACCAACAGGTAGATGAGGAAACGATGCAACATCTAGAAGAGATCATTGCTAGCGCGAGCACTGCAATTGAAGCTGCCGAATCGCTAGTCGCACTTGATGAAGTGCGTGTTCAGTATCTGGGTAAAAAAGGTGAGCTAACTGCTCAACTTCAAAGCCTAGGCAAACTACCACCAGAAGAACGCCGTGAAGCTGGTCAAGAGATCAACAAAGCGAAAGGCGTCGTTCAGCAAGCTATCGCAGCTCGTAAAGACGCACTACAACGTGCAGAGCTTGAAGCGAAACTAGCAGCAGAAACAATCGACGTAACACTACCAGGTCGTCGTATTGAAAACGGTGGTTTACACCCAGTAACTCGTACTGTAGAGCGTATTGAGAAGTTCTTTGGCGAACTTGGTTTTAACACCGAAGCTGGCCCAGAGATCGAAGATGCATTCCACAACTTTGATGCGCTAAATATTGCCGCTGATCACCCAGCGCGTACTGACCACGATACTTTCTTCTTCAATCCAGATTTGATGCTTCGTACTCATACGTCAGGCGTACAGATCCGTACGATGGAAAATGGTAAACCACCATTCCGTTTCATCGCACCGGGCCGTGTATACCGTAACGACTACGACCAAACTCATACCCCAATGTTCCACCAAGTGGAAGGTATGCTGGTTGATGAGAACGTAAACTTTGCACAGTTGAAAGGTATCCTGCACGATTTCCTATGTAACTTCTTCGAAGAAGAAGTAGAAGTACGTTTCCGTCCATCTTACTTCCCATTCACTGAACCTTCAGCTGAAGTAGACGTGAAAGGCAAAAACGGTAAATGGTTAGAAGTACTAGGCTGCGGTATGGTTCACCCGAACGTACTACGTAGCGTAGGCATCGATCCTGAAAAATACTCTGGTTTCGCATTCGGTATGGGTGTTGAGCGTCTAACGATGCTTCGTTATGGCGTGAACGATCTACGTGCGTTCTTCGAAAACGATCTTCGTTTCCTAAAACAGTTCAAGTAATCCAGAGGGTTCATCAACATGAAATTCAGCGAATCATGGCTTCGTGAGTGGGTAAACCCAGCGGTTACTACTGACGAACTCACTCATCAAATTACAATGGCCGGCCTAGAGGTAGACGACGTTCTTCCTGTAGCGGGTTCTTTCACTGGCGTTAAAGTGGGTCACGTTGTTGAATGTGGTCAACACCCAGACGCAGACAAACTTCGCGTTACTAAAGTTGACGTGGGTGAAGAAGAGCTTCTAGACATCGTTTGTGGCGCACCTAACTGTCGCCAAGGTCTGAAAGTAGCGGTAGCAACAGTTGGTGCTGTTCTTCCAGGCGATTTCAAAATCAAAAAAGCGAAACTACGTGGCCAGCCATCTCACGGCATGCTTTGTTCGTTCACTGAACTAGGCATTGATGTTGAGTCAGACGGCATCATGGAACTAGCAGAAGACGCAGTAATCGGTACTGATTTCCGTGAATTCCTAGGTCTAGATGACGTAACGGTAGACGTAGATCTAACAGCAAACCGCGCTGACTGTTTCAGCATTCGTGGTCTAGCTCGTGAAGTTGGCGTACTAAACCGTGCTGACGTGACTGAGCCATCAGTAGAAGCAGTTGCCCCTTCAATCGACGATAAAGTGTCTATTGAAGTGAAAGCTGCTGCTGCGTGTCCTCGTTACCTAGGTCGTGTTGTTAAGAACGTAAACGTTCAAGCTGAAACGCCACTATGGATGCAAGAGAAACTGCGTCGTTGTGGTATTCGCTCTATCGACCCTGTTGTAGACATCACTAACTATGTTCTTCTAGAGCAAGGTCAACCAATGCACGCATTCGATCTAGCGAAGATCGAAGGTGGCATCGTAGTTCGTATGGCTGAGCAAGGTGAGAAGCTAACACTTCTTGACGGCAGCGAAGCAGAACTAAATGCAGATACATTAGTTGTAGCTGACCACAACAAAGCACTTGCAATCGCAGGTATCTTTGGTGGTGAAGAGTCTGGTGTAACAACTGAGACTAAAGACGTTCTACTAGAGTGTGCATTCTTTGCACCTGACCATATCCGCGGTCGCGCTCGTAGCTATGGTCTTCACACTGATTCTTCAATGCGTTTCGAGCGTGGTGTGGATTACGCACTACAAGTGAGCGCAATGGAGCGTGCAACTCAGCTTCTTGTTGAAATCTGTGGCGGTGAAGTAGCACCTGTTGTTGCAGTAGAGTCTGAAGCAGACCTACCTAAGCCAAACAAAGTTGCTCTACGTCGTACGAAGCTAGACAACCTACTAGGTCACCACATCGCTGATGCTGACGTAGTAGAAATCCTAGAGCGCCTAGGTTTGACTGTTGAAGCTTCAGAAGAAGGTTGGATGGCAGTAGCGCCAACATGGCGTTTCGATATCGCTATCGAACAAGACTTGATTGAAGAAGTTGGCCGTATCTACGGTTACGACAACATTCCTAACCAACACCCAGCAGCAGCACTTAAGATGCACAACCACGTTGAAGCGGATCTTCCACTGAAACGCGTTCGTGATCTTCTTGTTGACCGTGGTTACCACGAAGCAATCACATACAGCTTCGTTGAGCCTGAGCAACAAAAGCTAGTTGTACCTGGTGTTGAGCCTCTAGTGCTTCCAAACCCAATTTCTGCAGACATGTCAGCAATGCGTCTTGGTCTTATCCAAGGTCTGCTGAACACGGTTGTTCACAACCAGAAACGTCAACAGCCACGCGTTCGTCTATTCGAATACGGCCTACGTTTCATTCCATGTGAATCTGCAGAAAACGGCATGCGCCAAGAGCCTATGCTTGCAGGTGTTATTGCTGGTACTCGTGGTGAAGAGCACTGGGATATCGAAACTAACACCGTTGATTTCTTCGACCTTAAGGGCGATCTAGAAGCGATTCTAGAGCTATCTGCGAACGAAAAAGCGTACTCTTTCGCTGCACTGTCACCTGAAAGCAAAAAAGCTAACCCAGCACTTCACCCAGGTCAATCTGCGGCAATCATCGTAGATGGCAAAGAAGTGGGCGTGATCGGTACCGTTCACCCTGAGCTTGAGCGTAAGTTCGGTCTAAACGGTCGTACTATCGTATTCGAAATCGAATGGTCTGCAATCAACAGTAAAGTGATCCCAGAAGCGGTTCAGCTTTCTAAATTCCCATCAAACCGTCGTGATATCGCTGTAGTTGTGGACGAAGCGGTAGCATCTGGTGACATCGTTAATGCTTGTTTTGAGCAAGGTGGCGAGTTCCTTAAAGATGCGAAGCTGTTCGACGTTTACGTAGGTAAAGGCGTTGAAGAAGGTAAGAAGAGCCTAGCAATCGCTCTGACTCTACAGTCAGTTGAGCGTACGCTTGAAGATGCAGATATAGCTGGTGCGGTTGACGCTATCGTTGCTCACGTTTCTGAGAAGTTTGGTGCGTCTCTACGTGACTAAGCGTTAGACGAACTATCTCTCTTAAGAAACTAAAAACCCTGTCAAATCGGCAGGGTTTTTTTATGTTGAGCATTATCTTATTGTGATTCACGTACTAGGCCGTTTACGTCACCTCCCACAACCTCAAAAATCTGGACCAAACTCGAGGTAACGCTTAATCGAGACTTGGCATATATCGTTTTTCAGCCAACAGACGCTAACGCTAGCTTATTGGCGGCTAGGCGGCGAGTGAGAGGGTATAGCTAAGCAGAAGTGGGAGCGTAAGAATACTGAAAAAGTTGCCAAATAGTACCATTGACGCCACTTTCATGGGCTCTATATTCAGCCTTTCCGCAAATAGGTAATTCATGACGGCTGGTGGCAGCATTGTGAAGAGTACCATCATTTGCAATTGCATCGTTGGAAGGGGAATTAACCAATAAATAAGTGCAAATGCAACCGCCCCAGTTGCAAGCGACTGCACGGTACACAATACACCAACCTTTAAACCGTCCACTCTTAAATGACACATTTGCGCCCCCAGGGATAAAAGCATCACGGGTACTGCCGCTTGGCCAAGTAGAGCAGTCGCTTCGTATAAAGGTGCCCATACACCCACATTTGACACGTTGAGAAACAGAGCCAACGACGCAGCTAAAAAGATTGGCATCTTGACTATTTGCTTAAAAGGGTTGCCATTACTAAGTAGCATTACACCTAAACTAATGTGCAAGCATGCTGACACGACAAATAGCAGTACTGCTGAGGATAGCGCAATTTCTCCAAACGTATAGGTAAACAAAGGAATAGCAAGGTTTCCGCTATTGCGAAACATATGTGGTGGTGCCCAGGTTTTAAACGACAGTGACGTCAATCGACATACTGGGATCATGAGTAGTGCGGGAACCAAAACCGCGACAATTGCTGCAAAAAGGAGTGGTCCCTGATTCGAGTCTAACGGCATGTTAACGAGCGAAGAAAACACCAGCGCAGGTGTGAAAACCTCAATGTTAATGCGGTTGATTGGACGAAAGTCAGGCTTGATGTAACGACCTACCAAATAGCCGACGCCGACAAGAGCAAAAACAGGGAAAAGAATATTTATGATTTGATTAATCATGGTCGCCTAGATGAAGTGTAAGGAGCTAATGTGGAGATACACGAAGAACCACATTATCAACCTTTATATATTGCGTCATCGCTGAACAGTGAGAAGCGTGGGTTTAATCAAGCTTTCTAAGCACAGTTGCAAAGCCAGGTGGTCATACCATTTAGTTCAATTGTTACGTATCGAGTTACATACAAATCACTGAATTTACGACAAGTTCTATGTCAAGTGTCTGTTAAATAACCAATCTCTGATATTTTTATTAAATAGTGATTAATGTTGATATTTAAACTACTTTTAGTTTTATCAGCTGGATGTTTTTCCTATTAAAGAGAAAACAAAAACAAAAATATCAAAATGTTGGCGTTTAACAATAATTTACATAGTGCTATTCCTTTTGTTCGCCAAGAAAAAAGTTGGCGAAAATCATAAGCTTGTCATACACTTCCTGATGTAACCCCGATATGTTGTTGAATTGGTAGGGTAAAACTGCTCTGGCGCTACACTAACGTAGCATTGTTTAACATAGCTTTGAGGAAAGTTTTATGGCGCTCACAAAAGCCGAACTGGCAGAAAACCTGTTTGATAAATTAGGATTTAGTAAGCGGGACGCCAAGGAAACGGTGGAAGTGTTCTTTGAAGAGATTCGTAAGGCACTGGAAAGTGGCGAACAGGTAAAACTGTCAGGTTTTGGTAACTTTGATCTTCGTGACAAGAATGAACGACCTGGTCGTAACCCGAAAACCGGTGAAGATATTCCAATTACTGCTCGACGTGTAGTGACTTTTCGCCCGGGTCAGAAGTTAAAAGCTCGTGTAGAAAACCTGAAGAAAGTACAGTAAGCCGAATAAATGGATCACGCTAAGGCGTGGTCTTTTTTTTTGCGTAAAACTTGTGTCGCATATAAACGAAAACCACCGCAATGCGGTGGTTTTTCTGTTTTTGAGTATATCTTAATGATATGGATTACGCTGCTTCTAGGTGCGTTGTTAAGTATGGTTGCCATGCTTGTTGGTACAAGTTTTTAGACTGTGCACGCATGTTGCGAATAGAAGCGAGTTCTAGTTCGCTTAGTTCGCGTTTCTCCATCATCGCTTGGCGTTCTAGTTTCTGGATTTTTTCGTATAGGTCGTGTTCAGGACCGCTTTTCACATCTGCGATGGCTTTTAAGTGCAGTTGAACTTCGGCAACTAGATTTGTCTTTGGTAAACGAACGAGTAAGTTCAAGTCTCTATAGCCTGAAGGACCAGGTTTTTTGAAGCGATTTTTTACTTTAACAATTGTTGTTTCACGCTCTAAGGTTTCATAAATGGAGACTAAGCTTGCGACGTCTTCAGCAACAATCGTGGCACGGGCTAGGTCAGTAATGCGTTCGACTTTTCCATCTAACTCCAAAGCTATTTTTTCTTCTGCTCGTTGTTTGGACTTTACGCCTGCGAAGTATGGCTGAGCATCATTAAGAAGTGCGGTACTTTTACAGATAGTTTCAAGCTCAAATTGTGCTTGGTGAGCTTTGCTGTAAAGAATGTCGAAGTCAGTGTATGGCTGAGTTGGAGTTGCGTCGATTGACTGAATACCATATAAGCCGCTAAGGCTATGTTTAAAGAGTTTCGAACAAACTTCGTTTTGACTTGTTGAACGATTTTGATCGCCACTCGGCGCTGGGGTAATTGGAAGTGCGGCAAATGCCGGTGCACGGCTAAGTACCAAAAGCATCAATGCTGTAGTACGAAGAAATAAGCTCATTCACTCTCCTTAACTTGCTTGTACTTAGAAAATAGGGAACATAAAGGTCGCTAAGTTCGGCAAATCAGGTACTAACTTATTAATGGGGTCATTACGAAAGATTCCAAGGTTTCAGTTTTGTCTTGAAGTGGAATCGTGCGTTAGATCACCATTTCTCTTTTCTTTATTCTGTTTATCAGATAAAGGCGTGGTTCCTATAAGAACGTTTACATCCTATCACCGCTGTATTAACCAAAGATGAACGGCATAGACAAATTGAAAAAAATCGTTAGTCTTACTTCTCAAAATGAAAATCAGCCGACAAGTAGAAAGTAAAATGAGAGACCAAGAGTTTTGGCATAATAAATGGGCCAGTAATCAAATCGGATTTCACTTGGAAGATGTAAACCCGCTATTACCTGCATATTGGCAACACACAAACCCAAAGCGTGAAGACAAAGTGTTAGTGCCTTTGTGTGGAAAGTCAGAAGACTTGATTTGGTTGGCGATGAAGCATGATTCAGTTGAAGGTGTTGAGCTGAGCCATATCGCTGTTCGTGCCTTTTTTGCTGAACATTTTTATACGCCAACCGTGACGCCTGTTAATGGTATGCACGAGCTTTATCAATTTGATGAGCTCTCTATTTATACTGGGGACTTTTTCACTGCACCAGTATCTCAAGCCGATATCATTTATGATCGCGCCGCGTTGGTTGCTTTACCGAAAGATATGCGAGAGGAGTATGTAGAGCGTCTCAAGCAACTTTTGAATCCAGGCGGTCGTATTTTGCTTGTTACACTCAACTATCCTCAAGAAGAGATGGCGGGGCCTCCATTTAGCGTGCCAGTCGAAGAGATTGAGCAGTTATTTTCAGGTTACAAAGTTACCTGTTTGAACGTAGATGAAGCTGATGAAAACCATCCTAAAATTGCGAAAAAAGGCTTAAGTCGCTTCTCTGAAGAAGTGTACCTAATCGAGAGTGAATAGTTTTTTTGGTTTGTAAAACGAAATAGCGCAGCAATTTGAGCTGCGCTATTTTTGTATAAGTGGTTCGTATTTAATAAGTGATATTCACTTTTGAAGCACTTTCAACAGCGTCTTGAACGGCTTCTTCGGTGGTTTTTCGTCGCGTAAGGACAACACCTAAACGACGGCGACCATCGATTTCTGGCTTGCCGAATAGACGAACTTGCGTTTGAGGTTGATCTAAGGCTTTGGTTAGGTTGTCAAAGCGAATGTTTGTGGAAGTCCCTTGCCCAAGAATAACGGCCGACGCAGATGGACCATATTGTACGATATTATTAATCGGCATTCCGGTAAATGCACGTACGTGGAGAGCAAACTCAGACATTTCCTGCGAAATCATTGTGACCATGCCTGTATCGTGAGGGCGAGGAGAGACCTCATTGAAAATGACCTTATCGCCTTTAACAAATAACTCTACACCAAAGATGCCGTAGCCACCGAGTGCGTTGACTACTTTCTCTGCCGTGTATTCTGCTGCTTTTACTGCGTTTTCTGACATGGCTTGCGGTTGCCATGATTCGCGGTAGTCGCCATCTTCCTGACGATGGCCAATTGGAGCACAGAAGTGAACACCGTCAACGGCTCTTACGGTCAATAAAGTGATTTCGTAATCGAAGTCGATAAAACCTTCCACGATCACGCGACCTGCACCCGTACGTCCGCCTTCCTGTGCGTAATCCCATGCTTTTGCTACGTCGTCTTCGGTCTTGATGACACTTTGCCCTTTACCTGAAGAACTCATAACTGGCTTTACTACGCACGGGATGCCGACATGCTCAACCGCGGCTTTGAAGTCTTCAAAAGTATCTGCAAAACGATAAGGTGATGTTGTCAGTTCTAGTTCTTCTGCAGCCAAACGTCGGATACCTTCACGATTCATTGTTAGCTTGGTTGCCTTAGCGGTTGGAACAACATTCAGCCCTTTTTCTTCAAGCTCTACCAGTTTGTCGGTTGCGATAGCTTCGATTTCAGGTACGACGTAAGTAGGTTGTTCCTTTGTAATAACTTCTTCTAAGGCGCTTCCATCTAACATATCGATGACGTAACTACGGTGAGCAACTTGCATCGCTGGAGCATTAGCATAGCGATCACAAGCAATCACTTCTAAACCAAGTCTCTGACATTCAATTGCGACTTCTTTACCGAGTTCGCCAGAGCCTAAAAGTAATACACGGGTAGCATTTGCGCTGGTTGCAGTGCCAAACATAGTGTTCCCTTACAAAATAGAGTGGTGAGACAGAAATTGCAGGAGATCATACTGAAGTTTCATGACAAAGCAAACGTTTGCCTTTGGTTTTTAGGCAATAAAAAAGCTCTACATGCCGTAGAGCTTTTTATACTGAAATTGTCGCTTATACGTTGACAAAACTAAGTGGAATATCTGGATTTAACGCTTCTAACGTTGATTGCGTATCAGCCAAATGACTGATCTTGCCTTCTGAGTTTTCTACCAGAGCAGCGGCTTTGATATTGTCAAAGGTTTCACCCGCAAGTAGTACTTGGATCAGCGCAACTTGTAATGGCGGCAAGCTAGGGTTAAATGCTGCATTTTCCGCATAAGCACCTTGGAATACACGGCCGCTAGCCATTTCTAATGCTAAGCCACTCAGGTTGTTGGTATATGGTGAGTGGCTCATGTTCATCGCTTCAACAGCGCTTTGAATTAGAGTGTCTTCATCATCGCATGAGAACTGATGCTTTACTTCTGCCATTAAGCCGGATTCGATACCGAGATCGTTTGGTCCAAAGGCTTCAGGTAGGTATTCATGCAGCGACTTTTCTTCGCGTTCTGGGAGCTGGATTTTAAGCTCGTTTGCGGTAGATAACTCGTTCATGAACTGACGGCAGTGACCACATGGGCTGAAGTTAATGGTGATATCTTTAATACCACGTTCACCTTTCATCCAAGCGTGGCTAATTGCAGACTGCTCAGCGTGAACTGTTTGACCTAACTGAACACCAAAGAATTCCATGTTGGCACCGAAGTAAAGGCGACCTGAGAGACCACGAACGATAGCACCGACATAAAATTCAGAAAGAGGAGCATAGGAATATGCTGCGGCAAAAGGAAGTAGAGCAACACGAAGCTCTTTATCTGATAGACCGGTAGCTGAAAGCAACTGCTCAAACTGTTGAACTGAAAGCGTAGCATCAAAATCATCAGCTTGGATGATAGGAGCAAGTTGTTTGGAAAGTGCTTCTGGAGCGCCTGCTAGCGCCTGTTCAATGCGACTTTTCATGTTGAATCCTTGTTATTGCATGGACAGTTATTCTATGTGAAGGATAGAAATGTTCCGTGCGTTAGATCACGATAAATAATGCAATTGATAATTCTGTTACATAATTAGAGTGAGCTCACACATGTATTCGATTGCACTGACGTGAAGCGTTATCTCCGTCTCACAATTAACCATATAAGTATATATTCATATGACCAAGACGCTGGGATATGTTAATTACGATGCCTACATGTCCACACAACGTTATTCCTAGATATCTAAGCAACGTTGAGTCAGTAATATTGCACTGAATGTTGAAGTTATTAGAGTGTATCTCGTCAGAGTACCTTAACGATCTTACTAGAACGGGTTGTTAGATGAGGTAATACAGAATTTTGGAAGGGATAAGGAAGAAACGGGAAGGCCACGGCCGGCCGGAAGGCAGACCGAGAGCGCTTAACTATTGATATAGCCAGACAGCCAAAGCAAAAAAGCTTGGAGCCAAAATAGAAGTGATGATACCGCATAAAACCAATGCGAGTGATGAGAACGCGGCATCAATGGGCTGTTTCTCTGCACATGTCGCGGTGCCTAAGGCATGAGACACGGTACCCATTGTTAGGCCACGTGCAATCGGGTGTTTAATTCCAATTAAGTTGTAAATTGGGTATGCCAAAATCGCGCCCAATAAACCAACAATCAGAACCAAGATCGCCGCAACGGCTGCTTCACCACCGAGGTGACTCGAAATTTCCATTGCTATTGGCGTAGTGACGGATTTACCCACTAGACTTGCGATTAAACTGATATCCGCTTTGAAAGCGACTGCGATCAAGGTGGTTGTCATCATCGACATCACACTGCCTACTGTGCAAGCAAAAGTGATGATTCGCCAGTTTGCTTTAATCTGTGGTAGTTGTTCATATAACGGGTAAGCCAGAGCAACTACGGCTGGTTGAAGTAAAAAACTGATCCCTTCGTTATCCGCATAATACGTTTCAAACGGTACATTTAAGTAAGTAAGCAAAGGAATGAGCACTGCAATACTGATCAGCAAAGGATTTGCTAGAGGATTATTCAGTTTGATTGCGATTTGGCGCGCGACAAGAAAAACCGCAATGGTAACAACTAACCACATATCAGTGCTTCTCCTTTAGCAAGTAGTCCAGCAGCCAAGCGAGGCTGACTAGTACAATGAGTGAGCCTCCAACTGCGCTAGCAATGATAGGGAGGGCATTAGCGAGTAGCATATCGAAATGTTGCATTAATCCCACGCTAATAGGAACGAACAACAAAATCATGTAGCGGATAAATAGCGTGGCGCCCGGTTTGACCCAATCGACCTTTACAAGCCCAAGAGTCATGGAGAAAAACAGTACGAGCATACCGATGACACTTCCTGGGACGGAAACGCCAGTGAACTTTTGAATGGTAATTCCGATGCCAAGTGCCCCCATGATGAGGAAGATTGAAATGAGCAGTTGGATCAGTTGTAAGAATCGTTCTTTAATCATTTTGACAGTATATAAACAACAAGCACACCATAAGGTGCGCTTGTATTAGGAGGAGTTAAGAAGCTAAGCTCTCTACATAACGGTACACGGATTTTAATATCGCAATCTTCTTTTCGTCACTTTCATGTTCGTGAACTAAGTTTTCTAAATTCAGCATGTACTCTTCAATTTGGCTTTCAAACACTTCTCGACAGTGTAATGCCCAGCGTCTCTGTTCTTGCTCGTCTAATGTGCCTGGGAAGTTACGCGCACGATAGCGGAACAATAGAGGTTTAATGCGCTTGTCATCAAATTCAATGTCCAATGCGGCAAGATTGTTCGGGTCGGTTTCTCGAATGATATCCATGGCTGCGCGATCGGCCGGAGAGAAGAATCCGTCGTAAAGTTGTGTATCGACGTCATCACTTTTATCGAATTTACGCTCGACTGAAAAGAGGCTAATCAGCTTTTCTCTAATTTCAGGATGTTGGCGCAACAAAGCGAGATTAGCGAGACATTGCTGGCGATCAATGCCAATAGACTCCGCATTTTCAGCCGTTAACGTTTTTGCAGGGGCGAGAATAGGGCATTTGTTTAAATGAACTAACTTAACTGGTACTGGTAGCAAGTCACCAAGATCTTCTCGTTTAGTGTAGAGTCTTTCGTGTAGCTCTTCTGCGGATAGCTCTAGAATAGGTTGAGGGTCTTTCGCTAAATCGATAGTGATAACGGCGTTAGTATTGGTTGGATGCCAAGCAACAGGCACAATCCAGCTAGTGTACTGGCATTCGCGCCCTAGCATGCCTGAAACGTGCATCAACGGCGTCATGTTGACGATGTCGACTAATTCATTGAGCTTACGCTTTTGGCGCATAGAAAAGAAGTAGTCAAACAATTTTGGTTGCGCTGCTTTGACTTTTTTCGCCATTTCGATAGTCGCAATCACGTCTGCCATCGCATCGTGCGCGTTACTATGTTCTATGCCGTTAGCAACAGACAAGTGCTCTAATTTAAAACTAGTGAAGCCATCTTCGTTTTCTGGCCACTCTACGCCTTCTGGGCGAAGGGCGTGGCACGCGCGTAATACATCGAGTAAATCCCAACGCGAGTTACCGTTTTGCCAACTCCATGCGTATGGGTCGATAAAGTTACGATAACAAGTATAACGGGTCACTTCGTCATCAAAGCGAATGCTGTTGTAGCCTAAACTGGTTGTATTTGGTTTCGCGAGTTCAGCGTGAATCTTAGCGATAAACTCAGGCTCAGAAAGGCCTTCTTGAACCGTTTTTTGCGGAGTAATACCAGTAATAAGCGCAGCTTCAGGAGACGGAAGATAATCAGCAGGTGGCTGGCAGTACATGACTAAAGGTTCGCCGATGATATTGAAGTTTTCATCTGTGCGGACACCAGCGAACTGGCTTGGGCGATCTTTCGCGGGGTTTGTTCCCCATGTCTCATAATCAAAGAAGAAGAATGTAGGCTGTTCGGTATTATTCATGGATGTCTTTTTCTGTTCGTTATTCTTCAAAACTAGCCTTGTATATCAGTCGATTAGCAGTGTTCTATGTGCTATCTTTTCGTTAGGTTTTAATTGTTTTTACGCGTTTTACATTTGCACTTGCGTCTAAATATGTGTCCAAATTTTGTAAGTGCTGCGTCCTAATTTAAGGTAGACAACTTGAGCATTACAGACAAGCAGCTAAAAGCTATTGCAAAACTAAGCGAATATAGCGGCCCGGCAGAACTGAATGACGGCGAAGGACTAATAGCGAAGATATCACCCAAAGCAAACATCACGTTCCAATACCGTTGCAGGTTTAATGGTAAAAACAAACGCATTCGTATAGGCAAGTATCCGATAACCACCCTCAAGAATGCAAGGCAAATCCATAAAAGGATGCTTGAACTTAAAGAAGAGGGAAGAAACCCAGAGATAGCCCTTACTGGTGAGACGGATTTTGTTACCCTGAAGGACTGTCTCGACTACTGGTTTGAGCACAAAGTCTCGACTCAAAAAGAGGGGACGCAGGTACTTTACCGCTCGGTTGCGAACAACTACTTTTACAATGCCTTTCCTGATGTCGACGTAGAGAAGATCACTGCACGAGAATGGATGCGTTGGTTCGACGACATCGCCAAGAAGAATCCAAAGACGGCAAACTCTGCATTTTCTAAAATGCGCGCCTGTCTTAACTTCTGTAAATCCAAGTTCCTTATTGATGGGACGCACTTTGAAAAAATACGCCAACAAGATGTCGGTGAGTCACCAAGTGCCGGTGACCGAGTTCTATCACTTCCTGAACTTGCCAAAGTTTGGATCGCGATTGAACGCAGCAAAGCAGGAACATCGACCAAGAACCTGCACTTAATAACAATGTTATGGGGTAACCGATTGTCAGAGCTTCGCCTGGCCAAGCGCGAACACTTCGATATGGTCAACGACATTTGGACGGTACCACCAGAACTCAGCAAAATGGGTAACACCATTCGCAGACCCATCCCCAAGCACATCAAGCCGATGCTGGAAAGGTTAATGAACATCTATGATGAATACCTTTTCCCTGGCGCATCCCTCCATAAGCCCATCTGCATATCCGCAGCAAATCGCTACATAAGAAGGTTACGCGATAACCTGAACCTACCTCACTGGCGAACCCACGATTTTAGACGCAGTATTTCTACGACATGTTCAGAACTTGGCACCATGCCGCACGTAACTGAGAAAATGCTCGGGCATGAGCTGGTCGGCGTAATGGCGATCTACAACAAGCATGACTGGCTATCAGACCAAAAAGAAGCATACGAAAAGTTTGCCGAAGCATTGTTTGTTCAAGTGCAAAAAGAGCTGGAACATGAAAAAGTAGTTGTGAGCTAGTATGCTTATTGCTGCTCAATTAGTCTCATAGATCACTAACTCACTCATTGTGCTTTGAAGCAGCTAATGAAAGGCGGCATGATAATGGTAGAAACTGTTTTTATGCCGCATAACATTCGTTATGGGGCTTAATTTCAATACTAGGTTATAAATAGGTGGCTAGGTGAGATTACACGAGATAAAAATCGACAATTTTCGAAAACTCAAGGGCTGTACGATTGGGTTTAGGGACTCAACCTTTCTAATTGGTGCAAATAATGCGGGGAAATCAAGTGTTTTCTCGGCAATTCAGCTCCTACATAGCGCAAAAAACGCGCTAAGAGAAGATTATTCGAAGACATACAATGAAGAAGATGACCTTTATGACTACTCTGACGAAATAGAAATGGTTGCTGAGTATCACAATTTACCAGAAGAGGCTAAAGAGTGGGTAGGCTTTAAAGGTCGAATCATCAGGGTAGAGAGCCCTTTACCAGACGAGACAAGCAATAGCATAGTTTACAAAAAGGTTTGGTCTATAACGCAGTCAAAACCAAAAGTTTATATGCTCGAACACCCTAAAGCTCCCAAAGATCAATTTTTAGGGGCAACTCAAGTTTCAGAGTTGGTAAGTGAAACCTTCACTGAAGAGTTTCTTAAAGAGTTTTTCGGTGAGGGAAACTTTACGAAAAAACTCACTATCAAAGCAGTCAAAGAGAAACTCGAAGACTTAACCGAATATTGGGAAGTACAGGAAGATCAAGACCCACAATGGGTAGAAAATCCGGGCGGTATACCTGGTAATGTATTGTCCAAATTACCCCGAATAGTTGTTGTGCCAGCTGAATCATGTGTATCTGAATTAACCTCAAGCAGTGGTGCTCTACATTCGCTTTTAGGTGATTTATTTGAACAGGTACGTTCTAACTCGGAAAACTATGAGCAAGCTCAGCGTTTTCTAAATGAGTTAGCCTCAGAGTTAAACCCAAGTGATGTGGACACAGACTTTGGTAAGCTTATTCAAGAGCTCAACGGCATGGTTCACAACCTATTCCCAGACTCTTCAGTCCACGTTTCCGCTGCATTAGATAAACCTGAAAAAACGATTAAGCCGCAATTTTCAGTTGAGTTGGAAAGTAATGTAAAAACTGAAGTTTCATACCAAGGGCACGGTATGATTAGAGCAACAGCATTTCAATTGCTACGCTTTGTTCAGGAATTTGTAAATAAAAATGCAGATAATCCTCGAAGCACAATTTTCTGTTTTGAAGAACCTGAAATTTATTTGCACCCTTCGGCTGCAAATCAACTTAGGGATGCATTATATGAACTTGCAGGTCCAAGTTGCCAAATTGTTGCGACTACTCATTCACCATATATGGTCAACCTTGGCACAGATAAGAGCATCAGCTTAACTAAGTTTGCTCATAGGGAAGATGGGTTTACGGGTACTACATCGTTCAACCTTGAAGGTGCATTCTTAGAGCTCCAACAAAACGAAAAACAAAACCTGAAGATGCTTCTAAAGGTTGATGACTATATTTCTAGAATATTCTTTACCAACAAGTGTATTTTTGTTGAAGGGGATACAGAAGAAGTCGTAGTTAAAGAAACAATAAAGCGTTTGAGCCCTGATGACAAAGCTCGCGTAATCGGGAACTGTGAGTTTTTGAGGGCTCGTGGCAAAGCGGTTTTGATTTCGATAGCTAAATATCTAAATGCACTAGATTTGAACTATATCTTTATGCACGACCGCGATGCTGGAACTGAAAGAGCAGAGGCAATGAATGCTCCTATTCTCGCTCAAACTGGAGCTGACCGTAGGATTATGATCGAAGAGTGTATTGAAGATCTTTTAGGCTATGACGCGCCATCCAATGAAAAGCCATTTAAAGCTTATCAGCACGTTGTACTTAATTGGGGTGATGAATTTAATGACCTGCCCGAAGGTTGGAAGAGCATTTTTTTAGATCTTTGTTCACCACACTTAGATCACCTAAAACCAGCCCCATAACTAGTATTTAAGAGTGATTCCCAACACTTGGTTTCTTTAGTTCAAGGTTGGGTTTCGTGTCTACAGCGCCTTGGTTTAGGTTAGGCGGTCACGTTGTTCACACCTCCATGCGACGTTATGTGTAACTAAAGGATATACGATGAGTTTTGATTCTTGGAGAAGTTTCTTTACATTTAGTTGGGCGGTTAATCGTAAGCAGAGATATATTCTTGACGAAGAATCTCAACGTTTTCTCGATGCAATTATTGATACTTGCAAAGACAGGGAATTATCGATAGCCAAAGGCTCTACTGTATGGCGTGCTCAAAATGGGCACACATGGAGACCAATGTATCAATATGATCCAGAAACTGACGAACAAGTGCATGTTGACGATTTTCCTAGCCCTTTTCCTCATTCAAGAATGAAACCCCTAAAGGATAGCGCTTCGGAAGGACGAGCAAACTCTAAAGGTATCCCTTGCCTTTACGTGGCTACAAATAAAGAAACAGCTATGTCAGAAATAAGGCCTTGGCTCGGTGCTATAGTGTCATTAGGGGTGTTTAAAACAACAAAAGACTTAAAAATATTAGATTTTTCCGTTGAACACGGAACTAGTAATACCAATTTTCATTTTTACTTTAATGAGCCTAGCGAGGAAGAGAAAATAAAAGCAGTTTGGTCAGATATTGATAACGCATTTTCTAAACCGGTCAGAAACTCAGACTCCACATCAGATTATGCAGTAACACAAATCATATCAGAATTTGTTAAGTCTAAGGGCTATGATGGTATTGCATACAAAAGCTCATTAGCTGATGGGCATAATATCGTTCTTTTTGATCTAGATGCGGCAGAGGTTTTAGATTGTCAAATCCATGAGATCTCTAAAGTTCAGTTTGAGTTTAAAAAAATCGAAGAACACTAAGAGTATAACTTAGGTTAGAGCACTGTTACACATTCAAGGCTTACAGGGACTGCAAACGCATGGTGGTTTTAGTTCAAATTGGTTTTATGTGTTTACGGTGGTAATTTGATTTTGTGTGAGGCGTTTGTAGCCCCTTAACGCGGTTAGAAATTTAGAGGGAGTTAAGTGTTCGATTTGAATAATGTTGCTTCAGGTATTGTAGCAGGTTTGGTTACCGGTGTTTTAATTTGGTTTTTTCGCGCCATTTGGTTATCAATACTTAAGCCGAGAATAGAAGATTTGTTATATAAAGGCGTCAGGATTGATGGTTTGTGGTTTTCAGAGTTAGTTGGTGCTGAGTCTACACACAAAGAAGAAATTTTTGTTGTACAACGTGGTAACAGCATCTCTGGAACTATAAAAACAGTAGAAGGGCAGGACAAAGGCTCAAACTATAAGTTCTCTGGAAGCTTCAAAAATTTGGTTTTGACTGGTACATACGAGTCTAACTCGAAATATATGACAGATAGAGGCACTTTCATTTTAAGGCTATCTGACAATGGCGGTGTACTTAAAGGGATAACAACTTACGCTACAGGTGCAGGTAGTTCTCTTTGTACAGTTGAATATGTCTGGTTGTCACAAATCAAACCTTAACAGTGCGTTGATATGTGCTTCGGAGGGAATTAATTTCGATGTTGAAGTTTGTACTAGGGGGTCTTGCCGGCTTTACATTTACCATTTGGTACGTAGCCTTAGATCTTAATTATGATTTGGATTTATCTTTAGCGGTAAATATTGTTATTGCTAGTGCAACAGTTGTTGCTGCTGCAATCCACTTTGAATCAGTCAGAAAGCAAGAGTTAGATCGTATTTGGGAGATAAATAAAGATGCCTTATTGGAACTTTCCAGAGCCCTAAGTGAAGTAATAGAAGAGACCCAAGCTGCAATAATTTACGAAAAAACGTCGGTTATGCAGTATCTTGAGGAAGTAGTGCCTAGTTCAAACCAGCAGGTGTATTCGAGGCTTAAGGATAATTTATCTTATATGCTTAATGTGCATAAACCCTTACTACCAAAGCCACTCCTAAAAGCAGTTACTAAGCTTCAACAGCAAGATAAGTTGACTACTAAGCAGGTGAATGAAGAAGGTCTAGAACATGAAGAAGCCTATCAAATAATGCTGGAAAACTATCGAACTGTTCATTCAGAGCTTAACAAATTTATAAGTAAAGTGGCTGGAGTTGGTCGCACATAACAAAGCATTTAAGAATCCCCCTTAACGCTTGGCAATTCCGGCTCGCGTTTATGGCACAGTAGGTTAAATAATGAGTTGCTGCGCCAGTGTTCTGAAGTAGCTGTATTTAGCCTCCTAAACCCCAGACTTAAACCCACCTTCATGCTCCACCCATTCCATCACTGCTGCGCGAATCCAACGCAGCGGTGATTTGCTAATTGGCTCTGGAAAATTTCGGTTCTTGCGCCAAGCAATGATGGTGGTTCTCTTCTTATTGAAGAAATCTAACACCTCTTGATGACACATGATCTTGTTGGAAGATTCTGGGTAACGCTCTACGTCATATACAGGCTTGTCTGCTTCTTTCGCAGATTCAACTACGAAAGCAGGGGCAGAGTAGGTAAAGCTCATAGGTGATGTATTCAGGTTAGAGTAAGTCATTGCACAAAGCTCCTGTATCTTGTTAGTCGTAAACCGTGGTCAATCGGTTGTGTTGGTTTAATGCTTTAGTTCTGGCGAATGCCTAAATAGACAGTCATTTTCTTGCCGTTGATTTCAATCTCTCCAAGGTCGACTTCGTTTACCGCGTAGTCACTCAGCGCGGTTTCATCTACCATGTCGTCAAATTCTTCCTTGGCCTTAACGGCCACTTGGTCTGCTTTCATTGTCTTTCTCCGATGGTTGATAAATACGAACTCGATTAGCGGTGTGCCAGCAAGTCGCGTCACCTTTAAATAAACCGCCTTCGCTTAACTTTGCGCACCCTTCGGGCAGCTGTTCTCTGCACTTAGTGCATTTCCCCAATTGCGCTTTAATCACTGTAATTTCGTTATAAACACGATGGATAAGTGACTGAAGCGCTTCTTCCTTGGTGTACGGCTCAGCAGGGTAGGCGAAGAACTGACAGATTTTCTCTAGCTTCGCCTGTTCCTGAGGGTTCAGAGATACGCGCAAATCTTGGTTATTGTTGGCTTTGCGCTTATCTCTATACTTTTGAGCGCGCTTGGCGTTTTGTTTACGTTTGCGCTCTTCAGGTGTCATTTTATTTTGCTCTTTCTAGTGCGTTTTGGCTTCTTAGGAGAGAGCATCTGTTTAGCTCTGGCTAGGCATTCATCGAACACTTTACCTTTGGCAAATCCAGCGGTATTACGATAGTGATCGATTCCGCGCTCAACGGCTCGTTTAATGTCGAGTTCTTCATGGCCGTCTTGCTCTAACAGAGAAGTTATGTGTTTACCTATAAATGCCTCTTGGCTGTTGCGGTAAGTTAAAATACTCATTGCACATGTCCTATTGGTTGTGGGGTGAATACCCGCAATCAGCCTAAATCCTTGATATTGGTGGTCAGCCGGATATATACTGATTGCGAGGCGTAAGTCTCATTGCACAAAGAACGCCCCTGTTGGTTTGGTCACCGATAGGGGTTTTCTCTTTCTAGTGGGGTAGCGTTCTCGCTTCCACTGCGGCTTGCAGGCTAACCAGCTGGCTGAATAGCTCTTGCGCCTTTTCAAAATCTTCTTCGTTTACGTGAATCTCTAGCCCTTTAAAGTCTTCGGCTCCTTCAAAGATGGAAGTCGCAGCGATACGGAGCGGATCATCCTTACTTAGCTCAGCTGTCACTTCTTCAAACTGATGGCTGCATACATTGAGTAGTTGCAGGTTGTTCAGCAGTTGATGGGTTTGGTCTAACGTCATTGTTTTCATCATTAAGCTCTCATTGCACAAAGTTCTCGGGAAACCGATTGGTCAGGTCGGCTGGTAAACTTAAAGTACATAAATAAAGTAAATGTACTTAGAAAGTACATTTACTTTATTTGGATAAAATGTACTTGTAAAGTTATTTTTGTTTTTGAGTACAAAAAAACCGCCTGCTATGAGGCGGTTCAATTAGAATTATTTGTATGGGAAGTTCTTTAGACGACTATATGCTTGTCATAAATCCATTATTACTTGTTTGACGTATCCAACGATACGGCAGTTACCGTTGATTGGAATTGGGTCGTATTTAGGATTTAGAGGTACAAGAAATTTATTAGGTCCGTCAATTTCAAGTTTCTTTATAGTGGCTTGCGGCGCATCGTTTAAAGTTGCAACGACTATCTTGCCATTATCGGGACAATTGCAAGGCTCTACTATTACGATGGAACCATCAGGGATGCTGGGAGATCCATAAGGGTTTGTCATTGAATTTCCAGTAACCCTCATTGCGAACGCATCTGCGGACGTATTCACTGATATTGTTTGCCATTCGAACTCGGTATCCGCATCAATAATGATACGAGCCCACTCGCCAGCTTGTACTTCAGTGAGGATCGGAACTGCTTTTAACTTGCTTGTGTCAATAAACTCTGAGTTATCACCCAGTTGCTTCGCTATGTTTTCTGTCGCTTCTTTTTGAGATTGTGATTCGCTTTTCGGATTATGGTCTACGTCTAGCCAGCCCTCAGGCTTATTAAAGCACTGTTCAATGTGTCGAGCCATTCGCGGACCAATTTCAGTTGTCGCGCCTTTTCCCATAAATCGGCTAACTTGTGTCGATGAGCGATCTATCTTATCTGCAAACGCAGCGTAGCTTCCCAGTTGACTGGCAAGTTCTCGCGCATTTTCTCTTCTGATCTCTTCGGCAGTTTTCATAGCGTCACTATATTACCACAATTTCTGGACAACCTATCACATGTACGAAATAAGTACATGACCTTGAGAGTTCATAATTATTGTGTATTATGTACTCGGGAGGTACTTTTATGTACGCAAATTACTGGCGTCAACTCGACGCGAATCAACGTGAAACTCTAGCTAACCAACTAGGTACAAATGAAGACTACTTGCGTCAGGTTTTGTATGGCTACCGAAAAGCAGGAGCAAAACTAGCGAAAGAAATCCATGAACTAACGAATGGTCAGGTGAGCAAGAGCCGTTTAAGACCAGATTATTTTTAAGTTTATAGCACTTTTTACATCGCAAGATGATTTAGGAAATTCTGTACAAACAACCAGTAAGGAAAAACCATGAACAATAGTTTTAAAAGCGTTATGCGTAACGCGATAGAAAGTTGGCGCACGGAACTGAGTAAAGAGTGTATTGCTCACCGTGTCGCGAGCTTATATCACAAACTCGATCTTGAGCACGAGGTTGATGCGCAGCGTAAAGAGCTACTTAAAGTACCGGGCGCTGATGATAAGAACAATGCTCAAAACTTTTTCCGTTACGTCGAGCGCACAAGCGTAGAAGCCAAAGCCACGATGATGGATTTGTTACCTGCGGTACTTAAGGCGATGCCTGCCAAACGCGCGAGCGACATGCTTAACCAATTTCTTAACCCGCTTGGGTTCTCTGTTACTTGCATTGGTGCGAGTGATGCAAACTTAAGCCGAGATTTGCTCTTGCATAACCACAACAAAGAGACATCTGAAGCATTCCGTGCGGTGATCTCTTTAGGGGAGAACGCGAATATTGACCAGCTGCGCGATGCGTACCGAGAAGTGCAGGAGGCGAAGGCATCTCACGCGCCGCTTCTGGAATACCTTGAATCGTTGATGGCCAAGAAAGCCGCCTGATTTAAACGCGTCGTGGCTGACCACCACATAACACGCATCTAACTAGGAGAACTTTGTGCAATGAGCCTTAGCTTACAGAACTATCACGGCTGCTATATATGGGTGGCCAATAACGGTGTTTGTCGTTTCGTCGTATCACGGACTAAAGCGATGGAAATCTTTGAATCCATGAAAGCGGGGACGGCGGTGTGATTGAGTATTTGGATAGACCCATCGCTTTTCATCGATCGTTTGTGAAGATGGGTATTGGTATCACAGGCGCATTAATGCTTAGCCAGAGCATTTACTGGAGCCGAAGAACGAACGCTTCAGGGTGGTTTTACAAAACTCAGGAAGAGTGGCAAGACGAAACGGGCATGACTCGAAGAGAGCTTGATACCGCACGTAAAAAGCTGCGTCAGTTAGGTATTTTGGAAGAGAAAAAGCAAGGTGTTCCTTGCCGAGTTTTCTACCGCATTAATGAGCCAAACTTGATTGCACAAATGGAGCAAACTGGTTTGGCGGAATGCGCCAAACTAAAACTTACAAATGCGCCAAGCAGTGCTGTACCAATCAGCCAAACTAAAACAGAGACTACACAGAGATTACCAGAGACTACTACAGAAAAAGTAAACAAAAAGTCTCCCATCACGGGTAGCTTGGTTCCTGAGGAACAAATTCCAGCGATGCTCGATCACGATGCTTGGGCTGACTACCTGGCATTCCGTAAGCGAATCAAAAAGCCTTTCAAAACTGAGCGGGGCGAGCGCACCAAAATGCTCGACTTGCTCAAGCTCTCCCAGAACGTGGTGAGCATGCAGCGCCAAATCATTGAGCAATCCATCGACAACGAGTGGCAAGGGTTGTTTAGCCTTAAATCGTCCTCGCCAAACTCGAAGCTGATTCCGGTGGAGCAGTTTTCAGACCAAACCAACCCTGATGATTACGGACCACCTCAGTGGTTCAAAGACCGCCAAAACGGAGGTGACCAATGAACAGCTTTTTCCAAAAACTGCAGCAAGCGATGCCTGCGAACGTTGTGCCGTACACTCCAGAGCAGATGGCTCAACTTGCTCAGCAGGAAGTCGAGAAGCAAAGCCATGCGGTGTATCAGAACTACCAGCAGAGCAAAGTTCAGGATTTACTTGGTCGCAGTGGAGTAGGCAAGAAGCACTTGAAGTGTCGATTTGCCAATTACGTGACGGAGAACCAAGGCCAACGTCAGGCGTTTAGTGTTTCTCGCCGTTGGGTTTCTGAGTTCTTGGAAGGTGATGAGAAAAACTTTGTATTTTCTGGATCGACAGGAACGGGTAAAAACCATCTGGCTTGTGCAATGGCGAACTCGTTGATGACGCGCAATCGTACAGTGTTGGTGATTACGGTCGCTGAGTTGATGATGAAAATTCGCGATAAGTACAACCGCCAATCGAACGTTACAGAAGCTCAGTTTCTGAAGTATCTAGCTCAGGTCGATTTGTTGGTGTTGGATGAGGTTGGGGTGCAGCGAATGAATGACCACGAGGCGATCATGATTAACACCATCATCGACTCACGCTACACCAACGAAAAGCCAACCGGCATTCTGACCAATCTGAAATCTGATGATCTGACTCAGGTTCTTGGTGCTCGTGTGATGGAGCGCTTGTTAGAGAGCTGTGAGTGGGTGAGCTTTACGTGGGAGAGTTTTCGCAAGCAAGTGAGGAACAATAAGGAGGTAGCATAAATGCGACCAGAAACGTTATTGGCTAAGTTCGATTTAAAAGGCATAAATTACGAACCGCAAAAGGGCGGCAAAGGCTTATTTTCTTTGGAAGACCAACTCGGCATGGTGGGGATAACCTGGAAGGAATCTCCGGTCGGTTTTCTGGTGTTGTTTGTGGAGTTACTGGATAACGCGCAATCGAGAAGAGCACTGGAAAAGGCGGTACTCGCGGAATTGTATACGCTGACCGATGACTGGCGCGGCCAGAAAAGCGAAGCCGCATTCGCAGCCATTGTGCGCGCAGCTGTGGAAGAAGCGATCACACCGCAAGGCCGAATTTGCTCTTGCTGTGGTGGAAGCGGTAAGTACCGAGCTCCAAACCGTCACTATCGAAAATGCATGCATTGCAACGATGGCCGAGTAGCGTGGGACCTAGAAAGCCGCTTCGCCGCAATGTGTTCTGGTAGTTTTGTTTGTACCTTCTCGGTATTCAAGCGCCAATACCATCCCGTCCTCGATGGCCTAGCAGATTGGCTAGCCGCTAAGCGCAATGCTGCGATGTTGGCGCTAATGGAGAGGATAGAGAAGGAGAGGGGGGCTTAGTTGGGTAGGCCTGTCAGTGTTTGGAGCATGATGTGATGAGTGCTGGCAGGTTTTTATTAACCTATTGATTATCAGTTGAAGTGCTATCGGAAAGGTTGCAACACATTAGGAGGAAATGATTTAGCTAACTAAATAAGCTCTATGTATCTGGTGTATGCAACAAATGTGGTTTTTAGTAGAATGCAATCAAATTGGTTTTTGTAGTAGTGTGAATGCCTAGTAAAGTTGTGTCTCTCGCAGAATATCGAGAGCGATTAAAAAAAGAAGAAACTAGAGTTCCATGGGCTGACTTTCCTCCGGTTTTCATTTTTTGCCCTATTGGTTCGGCTAAGAATCATGAAAGATACGATGATGCAAAGAAAAATGGCAGCAATTACGCAGCATTGCAACTTGTGAAAGATATTGTACCTAAAGAGAAAGTTGAACAATTGCGAGCTATTGTTCAGGATAGTAAGGCTCTAATTCTTCCTGTTCATGCCATTGAAGAGTTCGGTACCAATAAAATCCCAGCAGCGTTGGCTTATTACTTGGCAGTAAATCTCGGGCTAGAGTTTTGTGATGATATAGTTCAAGCAAATAAACCACAGAGAACGGATAAAGGCGCATTCTACCGTTTGTCTCAGTATCCTTTTTTTGATGGGGATGTACAGCAAGGTCGTAACTATGTTATTTTAGATGACACTTTATCGATGGGTGGCACTTTAGCTTCACTCAGAGGTTATGTTGAGAATAAAGGTGGTCACGTTATATTGGCGGTTGCCTTGACGGGACACGATGGAGCTGCTTCACTTAATTTAAAAGAAGCAATGCTCAAAGCTATACAGAACAAGCACGGAGACGAACTTGATGAATGGTGGAAAAGCGAAGTTGGCTTTGGTGTGGACAAACTCACACAAGGTGAAGCAGGACACCTCAAGAAAGCCCCAAGCGTTGAAGAGATCCGAAATAGAATCCTTGCGGACAGACCTGAAGAGTAGTTTCGCAGATTTTGCACGACTTGATTCTGAGTTAGCAGAAGCTTAATTATAATATGATGATAACAAGTCCACGTTTTTACGTGGGCTTTTTTGTAGCATTAAGAGACATAACAAATGCCTCAAGACGGATTCGCAATGTTAGTTCAGGATTGAATTGGCGTGAGGTATTATAAAGCTGAGATTAAGAGCGGAGACTATCTAGCGTAAGTATCTGTTCGATGCCGCTTACTTGACGTAAGCTGGTAGACATGCTAAGGTAAAGGCCTTTCTTTTCTTAGGGCGAATTACCTTAGCATGTCTACCGCCCATTCGATGTTTTTTCAGTAAAAATTCTTTATTATTCAATAAGTTAAAGCTAACTTTCAAAGTGAATGACAAGCGAAAGCTGTTCGTTTTAATTTTGATGTTTTTCTTCATGTGGTTGATCTCCGACAATCTATTTTATGGATTTATTTCTACATTTATTTTACCATATTTGTATGAAAATCTCAGTAAAAACACCTAGTTAATCTCTACTCTAGATAAGCCTTCTGCTAGGAAATAGCAATCCATTAGCTGCGTCAGAAGACAACCATTCTCGAACACCAAAGTTGTCGATTTCGCTTGCGCGCATGTGCTCGGATCATTTTGTTGTACTTTCTCGGTTGTAAAACGTTAGTACCATCCCGTTCTCGAGGGTTTGACTACAAAGCGCAACACCGCGATACCTTATCTAAGGGAAGGGGGGCTTAGCTCTAATAACGGGAAGGGGGGCTTAGCTCTAATAACTCTACTCAAACTATGTACAAATATACAGTTGTGTCATAAAGTTCAAGGGTACGCACATATTAAACAAATAGAATTGCCATATGTACCATATTTGATATCTTCAACTTCGTTTGATGTTTTTAACCCAAGGATATTTATGGCAATTTTTAAGTTTTATAACATCCAGCTTTTGCCTCTGGACACGAAGTCAACTGATGAAGTCGGCCAGGATGGATACTGTAGATTGTTTAACGCTTTATCAAACCAAATTAAAAGCGTTCGAGCTGGTGAGTTCAAGCTATCATCAATAGCGGTAAGAATGCGTGGCGATATGTACTTTGCTCCATTTTCGGTTACGGAAAAAGAATACGCTAGTGACGATCCCAAAAAGCCCAATAAAATCGTTCACGGCTATTTTTTGAAGTTTGATGATATCGACACTTTGGTTGATACGAACAGTGGTGCTCTAGAGTACAAATCTAAAGGCAATACAAGTAACAAGCGATTCCAGTTGGAATTCGTGTTTGATCCTATTACTCATACATTAGCTATTCAGCATGCTCGTGGTTTACCTACTCGTACGCCGTTGATTGATGCCCTTAATGATATGTTGGGTTCTCATGCAACGCTGCTCTTTAAAGAACACAGTTTAGAGATTGAAGAACTAACTTCGGCAGATTCATTGAAGGAGTTTTTAGAACTCAAGAAAAAAGGGTATAAGAGCTATAACGGGCATATCACCTTTTCAAACTCAGGCGATTTTAGGGATCTACTAGAAGAGGATCTAAGAGAAGATGCTGAAGAAGTTGAAAAAGAACTAAAAGATAAGAATGTAGCTAAGTGGGTAACTAGCTTCCGTAGTTTTAAAGATGGCTTGATGAGTGATTTACCTCACACTGCCAAAGTACAAATGGCTCTGGCAACACAGTATGGTAATTCAGAATCCACGTATACTGATGAAGATGGTCAGCCACAAAAATACCACATGGAAGATTACCCTGTGAGGTTGCCTTTGAAAGGAAAGCCAGAAGGAGTTCTGGATCGTTCACTGGCAATTGGCGCATTAATTAAAGATGCGATTAAGAAGACGAAGCTTTCTGAATTGGCTGAACGCAGCAATAAAGCTTGTCTAAAGCCTAACGAAGCCAGCGAGTAGAGCAGAAAATAACATGGGCATATTAGAATCTAAGAAAGTATTTAGCTTTATTAACAAACTCCCTTTTGCTGGGGAGATATTTTCTATTGCTAATGCATACGCATACAGAGGTTCTTACAAGTCCCACTCAAATTTTGCGCCTCTTAGGTTGTGGTGGCGCAGAATCTTTAAGAATATTGTTTATGTTGTATTTTTTGCATGGTTTCTCGTTGTGATATCCGATAGCCCTATTAGTGAGTGGGAGTGGGAGCCTTCGGATACAATTCTAGGGTCTTTCCCTAGCATATTAGGTTTCGGGATTGGTATTTATGCATTGATGTTTATTATGCCGACAGATTTCTTACTGTTTCTGAAAAGTGCTAAAGAAAGAGGCAATAAAAATCTAGGACCGGAAATTGTACCAGTAGATATGGGATATCCTCTTATGGTTTTCATATCGGTTATGATTATCGCAGCTGTCAATAAAGTACTCCCATCAAGTGAGGCACTTAAATTTATTAGTTTGTGGGCGTTATTATACGGCCTAGCAATGTGTCTTGAGCTAATGACGTTTTTGTTTCTTTCGTCAAGAATGATTCAAAAATTAAGAACTAAGTCTGAACCTGAACCGAAGAAAGTTAGATATTTAAAAAGGAAAGTGAAAGGCACTAAATATAGTGGGTGAGTGTTGACATTCACCCCTAAATGGCGCACTCTTTCCAGCATGCAAAACCTCGCCAACTCGGCGGGGTTTTTTTATATCTCTACAAAATTAATTTGGAGCGCCTTTCGGGGCGCTTTTTTCATTTCTGAGGGTTTCAAATGGCGTTAGCACGTTTTGAAGAGTGGAAAGAGCGAATTATTACCTACGTTGGTGGTGGCAGTATCAGCCTATACAACGAGAAGGTGTTAGCAAAAGCTCAGGAGACGGCGGAAGTTGTAGCCAACTCCGGCCAGTCAGTGGAGCGTTTGATTTCTACAGCAGGTTTGGTTCTTATCGCTAGTCGCCTAGCTTTTGAAATCTTCGTGTTTTTTGATCAGCGCAAGCTGAAAAAGGAGCAACAAAAAGATGGATGCAAAGCAACTGACAGAGCTGGTCGTTAGGCCAACTTTAAAAGAACTTGGTTTATACAGTGCAGCCGCTGAGCAGCTGGTTGTCGGCACTATTTTTGTTGAGAGCCGGGCTAAATATCTTAAACAAATTGGTAATGGTCCGGCTCTGGGTATCGTGCAGATGGAACCAGCCACTCATGACGATATTTGGCAAAACTATTTGGTTTATCGCGCTGAGTTGAAAGAAAAGGTAAGTCTGCTCGTAAAAGAAGGTACAGCACAGGAGATGATTACTAACTTAGCTTATGCGGTGGCGATGTGCCGAGTGCACTACTTGCGCGTTCCTAAGTCTTTACCTAGTCCTGGTGATATTCCTGCCTTGGCACGATATTGGAAGACGTATTACAACACACATAAAGGAGCGGGGGAGGTCTCCGACTTCATCGATAAATTCCCGAAAGACATACTGAATTAAAAGCGGCCTATAACGGCCGCTTTTTTATTGGAGCTAATACTATGAAAGTTTTCTTGTTTACCTTCTTTAAAAGCTTGCTTGGCTACTGGGCTGCAAAGCTACTTAGCCCTGAATCGGTGACTGAGCTGCTTATCACTATTGCTGATGCTCATGCCAAAAACACCAAGACCGACACGGACGATCGCTTGATTGATATTGTGAAAAAGCATCTCGGTAAAGAGCAGTAACCCCATTTTCACCACCAAGAGCAAAGACGTTAACGATTTGCAATGTCGTCGAGCATTGCCAGGCTTCGGCCATTTAGTAACAGTGCTTACGGTGGTGACCCTATTCCCAATGTCTTCACGGACATGCGTTGGTGCCTCGCTGTTTCTCTGTGTTAGCGATGACCATGAAGTAACCTGACCCGTTGCTTAATCCTTAACATGAGAGCGCACGAAGAAAGTCAATAAGGCACAAGCTGAGGGGCGAAACTCCCCTTCATTACTGGAAACGTCAGCCACAGGCGAAGAAGCGGCGTGACACTGGAGAGACAGATTTAGCGGTTTAACTCTATGACTACAGTACGGTTGCGTATCTCTGATACGAAAATTAAAAGCTATTTGAAAAGTGATACTGTCACGAGGCTTAGGGATGAAAGATATGCTTTAGAGCTTCGTTTTCACAAGTCTCGCGAGAGTGCTACTTGGTGGTTGATTGATAAACGAAAGAACAACGGAAAACACGGAAAACCAAAATGGGAGCGGCTTGGACTTTGGCCTCGTCTAAGCGCTAAGGCACTGTTTGAGTTGTTACCCCAAAAGATTGCTAGGATGGCGACGGATACGGACCAAGTGGTTACAGACTGGACCTGTTTTGGTGATTGCTTGCGCTGGTATGTGCAGCATATTGAGTCGAACAAGGATATCTCTTCAGAGAGGAAAAGTGCCGTTAAGTCGGTGGTCTTTAATCACTTGTTACCAGCTCTTGGGGAGTTGCCTCTTGCTAATATTCGGAAGCACCATATCAAGGACTTATTGGTTTGGCCGCTGCGTGAGCGCTATGAACTTAGAACAGTTAAAGGCTACTTTGCCATTTTAAAAGCAGCGTTTAACCAGGCATATCGTGAAGAACACATAGCTTCCAACCCAGTGGCTGCGATGGTGTTTACGGACTTCATCAGCAAGAAAATCACGCCTAATGAGGGGAAAATTCAGTCTGACGATGTGAGCCAATTGCTTGATAGGTTAAAGACACACTCAGTGCAGAAGCAGGTGTTTGTGTTAATGCAGTTAGCGCACGGGACACGTATTCGTGAAACCCGCTTAGCTCGATGGAGCCATATCGATTGGGATGAGAATATCTGGCGAATCCCCGCCTGTAATGCCAAGAACGGTGAAGCATTGATGTTACCGATGACTTGGCAGATTAGAAACCTACTTCAACAGTATCGCCTTACCCAAAAGGAAGGACAAAAGTTTATATTTCCCAATGCGAAAGGGGATGCACCCATCTGTAAGGACACGGCCAACAGTACTTATGCGGAATGGAGTGAGGGTGAGTTTACTAGCCACCATTGTCGTAAGTTAGTTGGCACTAGGCTGACTGACTTAGGTGTCGATAAGTTTGTACGTGAACGCATTCTTAATCACAAGATGTCAGACCTAGACCAAGCTTACATACACACGACAACGGAAGCCTTGAAACTTAAGGCCTTGCAGACTTATCACAATTGGTTAGATCTGCAGGGCTTTATTTTTTTCCATGGGAAGATCGCGGGAAGATCCTAAAACATGATCATCTGGTGTGAGCTTAGAATCGATAAGGCTTCAAGCATCGCTGACCGATTTAACTCTTAAGAAAATCTGTTAATTGTGGTGATAGGTGTTCATTTGGATGTTTAGACGTCTAAATGACTAAAAAACCGAGAAAGGAGTAGAAGGGAGTTTTACTGGTTTTGACCCCAAAAACGCCTGATTTCAGCGTTTTTTGAGTGGTTGAAAATCACGGTGAAAATTAGGTTTAAAAACGCTGTTCAATTAATTTCAAGTCAAATCCCACTCACGCCTTGTCCCACAAGGGCTGCGAAAGATTGCGGGTCCTTCCCAGAGGTTCAATAACCCACGGGGCCGAGACTCGCCGATTCCGCCTCATTTTAATGTCCGGTTTTTACTCCCTTCTATCGGGTGGGTCGAGAAGGGAGTGAACCATAACGCGTAACGCTAGAAGAATGTCGCTATGGCTGAAGTAAACCGAAATGAATTTGCTCGAATTATGGGTTACTCACCGAAGTGGGTGGGCGACCTCATCAAAGAGGGCTTGCCACACCAAGGCGGTGGTGGACGAGGTAAGCCTCTAATCATTGAAACAGATAAAGCCATTCAGTGGATTATCGACCGCGAAATCAAAAAGCAAATTGGCCAGTACGAGAAAGAGCACAGTAGCCCAAAAGTTGGCACCAAAGACGGAGAAGACTTATTGCTCACTGCTGCCAAACGCCGCAAAGCTGAAATTGAAGCTCAAAAGGCCGAAGAAACAGTGATGGATTTGGGAGAGTTAGCCCAGTTCCTTTACATGGTTGGAAACTTATTTGGTAGTGAGCTGGATGGTATAGGGGCTCGAACAGCTTTAGAGGTAGCGTCAGAACATGAACCCGCCAAATGCAAAAACACAATTGACCGAGAAGCTCGACGTATACGCACTGCCACCGCTGACCACCTCAGTGCGTTCGTTGCTGAGTATCTTGCAAAACGTAGCAGAGATGATCAGAGCGAAGCCGCTGAGGAATGCTGCGCAGTGGGCAACTGAGAATAGAATTATGCCTCCGGGTTCGCCAATACCTGGTCCGTTTGATACGACTTCAACACCATACATGATTCCTGTTTGTGTCGCGTTTGCCGACCCTGCTTATTCAAAAATCACCTTTGTTATGGGAACGCAGATGGGAAAGTCGGCCACGATGCAAAACGTGATTGGATGGCGCCTTGACGACCAACCTGCACCGATCATCTATGTGGGGCCGACCGAGTCGAACATTAACAACGTCGTTGAGCCCAAAATAATGGAGATGTTCCGAGAGTGCTCAACGCTGTGGTTAAAGTACGATGATAAAAGCCCCAAACATAAAAAACGTATTGGGGGCGTGTCTTTGCGTTTTGCATGGGCTGGTTCGGCAACTGAATTGGCATCGGATTCTGCGGTTATCACGCTAGTTGATGAGTTAGACCGTCCTGATACCAATGCAACAGGTGAGGGCTCATTAGCGGAAATTGCAGAAGCGCGTGGTGATGCTTATATCGACTCAAAGCTTGGGTTAACTAGTACGCCAACGCATGGTAAGGCAAGTACCTATGAACACCCTGAAACAGGGATGACTCATTGGGCAGTTGCACCAAAAGGCAAAGTATCGAGCCCGATTTGGTTGGAGTGGGAACAAGGAACTCGACATGAATGGGCTGTCCCATGCCCTGACCCAGATTGCGGTGAGTATTTCATACCACGAAGTGATCTACTTTGGTGGCCAGGCAAAGGCACAGAGAATGAAAGCTCTCCCGCAGCTGCATCGCGTGAAGCCCGTTTAGTCTGCCCTCATTGTGGGGGACAGATTGAAGACAAACACCGCAAAGTAATGAACGCTCAAGGTATTGCTATTGCTCCTGGGCAATACGCTAAGAAGTACGACGACAGCTCTGTATTGATTACACAAGGCGGTGAATCAACCGTCGTCCCATTTCATTCCATGCTTCATCCACTGGAAGACAACAACCACTTCAGTATTTGGGTGAGTGGTCTTTGCTCGTTCTCCGGTAAAAAGAGTTATGGCTATCTAGCCAGAAAACTCCTTCAAGCGCAGAGAAGCGGTGACCCACACCAATTACTCTCTGTTTATAACACAGGGTTTGGAGAAATATTTGCTGTTGTTGGTGATGCTCCTGAGTGGGAAGAAGTCTACAAGCTACGCTCGACGTTCTCATCAGGTGAAGTTCCTGATGGGGTACACACACTAATTTGTACTGTGGATGTCCAGAAAAACCGTCTTGTTTATATCGTACGCGGTTGGGTTGATGGTATGTCCTCACGCCTGATTGAGTTTGGCGAGCTATGGGGGGATACCGATAAGCCGGAGGTATGGAGTGAACTAGATGACTTGATGGAGCACGAATGGGGGAACTTAAAAATCAAGCAGTGCGGTGTCGATGCAGGCTACAGAACTGATGAGGTTTATGCCTGGGTTCGTCGCCATAAAACTCGTGCACGAGCGTTAATGGGTTGGCAGAAGCTCCCCAAACCTTTTCGTGTCACTCGCGTTGAAGTTGATAAGCAGGGCAAGGTTAGAAAGCGTGGTGACAAGCGATGGGACTTTGATGCCAGCTTGGCGAAAGCGTGGGTACATAACCGTGTCCGTTGGAAACGCGGCACCGTTGGTGATTGGTTACTGCCTTCCGATGTCTCAGAAGATTACTGTAAGCAGATTGTTGCTGAGGAGTTTGATGATGAAAAAGGAGAGTGGAATCGAGTCAGTAAAGACAACCACTTTCTCGACTGTGAAGGTATGAACTATATGGTGGCCAGAATGCTACGACTTGACCGAAAGAAACCAAAACCGATTGATGATGAGGAAGAAACTCAACCTGAATCGGTAGCCGATGAGGCAGACGAGCAGGAAGACGAGGAAGAGCGTAAGCCTGTTAAGTTGAAAAAACGCAAGCGCCGCTTAGTACGGCGAAAAGGAAACTTTGCTAAATCATGGTAATACCGACAAAGATCACTTCAGGTCTGTCGGTCAACTTCAAACTCTCTTATCCAGATTACCCCGCTAGTTCTTGGGTAGCCACTATCTATCTACGTTCCGCATCCGGTAAGGCAGACATTGTCGGCACACCGGAGGGTGATGCGTTCCAATTCTCGATACCAGCAAGCGAGACAGCGAACTGGCCCGCAGAAGAATACAGCGTTGTGTTGCGTGTAACTGATGGCACCGATGTACATCAGCCTCTTACCAGCCGATTAACTGTACTGCCAGACTTGGCAGCATTGGATGTACATGACCCTCGCAGCGAAGCAGAGAAAGCATTGGCAGCTATTCAGGCTACGTTAACCAATCGTGCTACATCTGATCAGCTTAAGCTGTCGTTTGGTGGTCGTAGTCTGGAGAAGACCCCGTTGAGCGAACTGCTGCAGTTAGAGCAGCGATTTCTCAATAGGGTGAATCAGGAGAAGCGTAAGAAGTCTGGCCGAGGTCTTCTGACAGTACATAAAGTGAGGATGCGCTGATGTGGAATCCTTTTAATCGCAACGCTAAGCCAGAGGCCAAAAAGAAACGTCGCAAGACGCCATATGTCAAATTGAGTCCTGTTTCTCGAAGCCTATTCTCGGCAGCTGATCCAGACAGAAACAATAGTACTTGGGATTCTTCACCTGTGCCCATTGGCAAGATGATTGATCAAAAACTCGCGGTTTTAGTCGCTCGGTCACGCGAACAGATCAGTAACAATGACTATGCCCGAGGGTTTGTCCGAGAAGTTCGTAAAAATGTACTCGGACATAAAGGTATTGTTCTTCAAGTTCGGGGCAAAGAACCTGATGGTTCATTGGATACCAACGGAAATGCTGCCGTTGAGAAAGCTTTTAAAAAGTGGGGACGACGCGAAAACTGTACTGTTGATGGGCGTCTTGATTGGCGCAGAGCCAAGCGCGTTATTCTCAATACGGTAGTGGGGAGCGGTGAAGCGTTCATACGAATCGTTGAAGGCCCACATGCTGGTCCCTGGGGATTTGCTATTCAGCTCATAGACCCTCTAAGAGTACCGATTCAGGTCAACGAAAGCCGACTAGCAAACGGAAACGTAATTCGAAACGGCATCGAAATGACCCCTTATGGACGCCTGGTTGCTTACTTAGTTGAAACAAAAGCAGGTGTTTTGGCTGAAGCATTTCGCCATGGAGGTAAAGAGTTTGAACGTGTTTCCGCTGAAGACATGCTGCACGTTTATGACCAAGAGCATCCTGAGCAATTCCGTGGTATTCCATGGAATCACACATCATTAAGTCGAATGCGTAACCTTTCTGGGTTTGAAGAAGCTTCTGTTGTAAACGCCAGAGCGGGGGCTAGTAAAACACTGGTACTTCAAGCAGACGCTGATGTTTATGAACCGGATGAATCCGAAGAGTTTGAAGAGCCAGAGATTGAGTTAGAACCAAATACGGTTGTGACTTTGCCTCCAGGCTTTACTCCTGTTGATTACTCGCCGGATTTTCCTTCAACAGAGACGGCAACGTTCTCAAAGCATATGTTGCGAGGAATGGCTACAGGTCAGGGTATGGCTTACAACACGTACGCCAATGATTTGGAAGGTGTCAACCTTAGTTCAATTCGACAAGGCAAGCTTGACGAACGTGACGGTTGGAAAGAGTTACAAGAATGGTTCATAGAGTCGGTTTGCCATCGAGTTTATGAACGTTGGCTTCAGTATTCATTACTTGCTGGAAAAGTCATTAACTCCAATGGCAATCCTATCCCAGCTAGCCGCTTAGGCAAATTCCTAGATGCAGATTGGCAACCTCGCCGTTGGGAATGGATTGACCCTCTTAAAGAAGAGAAAGCCATTACCGAAGCTCAAGAAAATGGTCGTAAGTCCCCTGGTGAAGCAATACGTGAATCTGGTCGTGAGCCTGTAGATGTCTGGAAGGGATATGCAGAGGACATCAAGGCAATGAGAGCGGAAGGGATTCCAGATGAAATGATAGCCCAGATTTTGGGAATAAAAGCCACCGGGCAACCTGTAGGAGTAAATCAAAGTGAGCAAGAAGAAGACGAAACTGACGACGAGTGATCTGATTCGTCAGGTCACAGGTCAACCTGTGTATCGAAACTACACGGTTGAGTCAGTGGATGAAGAAAACCGTACGGTTGAACTGGCTTTCTCTAGCGAATATCCAGTTGAGCGTTGGTTTGGCTATGAAGTCCTCGACCATTCATCTGGTGCAGTACGCATGGCACGTTTTGATGCTGGCGCTTCTGCCTTGGTTAACCATGACTGGGACGATCTAGTTGGTGTCATTGAATCAGCTCGAATCGAAAAGAATAAGGGCCGAGCGGTTGTTCGGTTCGGTACTAGCCCAAGAGCTGAGGAAATTTGGCAGGACGTTAAAGATGGCATTCGTAAGCACGTTTCTATTGGTTACATCGTCCATGCGATGGTTCTTGAAAGTGATACGGATGATGTTCGCACCTATCGTGTGACAGATTGGGAGCCGTTCGAGCTGTCTTTTGTCACGGTTCCCGCTGACCCTTCCGTTGGTGTTGGGCGCAGCTTAGATACAACCAAATACCAAAACCACCTGCGTGATATGGGGATCATCATCCCAACTGGCGCAACAGAAAATGAACGTGAAATTGAAAACCGGAGTGAATCCAATATGAAGACTAAAACCCTGCGTGATGCCAGTGGCCGCTTAGTTCGTGCAAAAGTTGATGAGAACGATGTGATTGTTGAGATTATTGAAGTTCTTGAGGAGTCCAACACAGAACGTCAAGCTGGTATTGAAGCAGAGCAAAACCGTGTGCGTGATATTTTAGACCTGTTCGAGCAATACGAAAGTCGTGGTGTTGATCCTAACCCTTATCTTCGAGACAAAAAGAAGACAGCTGCCGATTACCAACGCGCCTTACTTGATGCTGCGTCTGAGAATGGCGGTCAACCAGCGGGAGCACGTAGCGCAACACCAACGGTTGCTGACAGCCCAGACATTGGCTTGTCTGACAATGAAATTCGTCAGTATTCATTCCTGAACGTTCTGCGTTACCTGTCTCAGCCAACGAATGAAAAGTATCGTCGAGCAGCTGCATTTGAGCTTGAAGCCTCTGAAGCCGCAGCCGATAAAATGAAGCGTGAAGCACAAGGTATTATTGTACCTAACGATGTTCTTCGTGCAGCTGCGCCAGTAAGTGCTAGTGGTTCCGGTAGCAACTTGATTGCTACTGACCATATGGCGGGTAGCTTCATTGATATGCTCTATAACAAATCAGCAGTCATGAACTACGCAACTACGCTAACAGGCCTAGTCGGTGATTTATCTATCCCGACTCAAGAGGGTGGCGCTACGGGCTATTGGCTTGGTGAAGATGTAGATGCAACCTTATCTGAAATCACCTTTGGTGAGCGTGGCCTACAAAACCGTACTTGTGCTGCGCTAGTAGAAATGACCCGTAAGATGCTGATGCAGTCTTCACCAGATGTTGAGATGTTGGCTCGTGCGGATATTGCTAAAGCTCTGGCTCTTACTATTGATAAAGCTGCCTTGTACGGCACTGGTGGTGATCAACCGCTTGGTCTTGCAAACATCACGGGTGTGAACGGTGTAGATTTCACTGCGGTTAATCCGACGTTCCAAGAAATTGTAAACATGGAAACAGAGATAACTGCTGACAATGCTGATGTTGGTTCCATGCTTTACATGATGAACGCTACTGGCCGCGGTCACTGTAAGACAACTCAAAAGTTTGCTAATACCAACGGCTCACCTATTTGGGAAGGGGGTAACACTGTAAACGGCTACGGCACGCACATTTCTAACCAGATCAACAACGGTGATTATTGGTTTGGCGTCTGGTCCGAAATGCTGATTGGTTTGTGGGGAGGCCTAGACCTGACTATTGACCCATACACTCATAGTGCGAAAGGGCGCTTGCGTGTTGTTGCATTCCAAGACGCTGATGTAACTGTTCGCCATCCTGCTTCTTTCTGCCTAGGTAAAAAACCAGCAGCCTAATCAACCAAAAACTACTAGCTAAGCCACTCAATCGAGTGGCTTTTTATTTGGAGAAACAAATGTCAGTCAAAGCAATTTTAGTTACACAACCATTTCGTTGTCGCGGTCAATTATTGAAGCCTGAAACGGCACTAGAAGTGGGGCAAGGCTGCGACATTACACCGTCTGAAGCCCGTTCTCTGGTTGGCCAAAAGAAAGCAGTCTGGATTCCAGAAGACGATCTTGAAGTCGAAGAGGACGAAGATGAGTAATTGGTCTCAATCTATGGCTGAAATGGATGCTGCTTTATTTGGTGCATTCGGAGAGTCAGCCACCATTGCGGGTCAGTCTGCAAAAGTGGTTCCAAATACATCACAAGATCAATTTGGGATGATGGCTGCCAATGTGACCCGTTTGTCTATCTCTGGTTCATCAGGTGTGAAGGTTCGCAAAGGTGACAAAGTTACCTATAAAGGCCGCAGCCATATGGTTGCTGATGTACCTGAGTATCATGATGGCTTAATTAGCTTTGATCTGAAATGAATGAACTAGACCGCCAGTTGGCAACTGCAGTAAAGAACCTCAGTGCTTTAGACGAAAAAGCGGTACCAAGTGCAGCTTCTATGGCAATAAACCGAATCGCTAAGAGAGCTATTAGCCATTCAGTAAAAGACACCTCTAAGGCGGTCAAGGTTCAGCAAAAAGTCATCAGACGTTATGCCCGAGTATCCAAAAAAGCCTCACCAAAACAGCCTGTCGCTTATGTTCGAGTAAGGCGTACCGATATTCCAGCAATTCACATAGGGGAAGCTCGTACACAAATTCGGCGTAAAAAAGGGCGTTACCAGGTGCAAAGTGCAACCCGTGCTAAAGATGGACGTTATACCAAGCGCGAAGTTTCTGGTTTTACGTCCATAAAAGTGGGTAAACATAAGTTTGACAATGCTTTTCTGCAGAAGCTGAAGAATGGTAAATGGCACATTATGCAGCGTACTAGTGATGCTCGTTACCCAATCAAGATGTGCGCTATTCCTATTTACAAAGAGATTACGTCGGCTTTTGAAACTAACTGTAGTCGTTTGATTGATAAAGATATGCCTAAAGAGTTGATGTATGCAATGGGCCAGCAGGTTCGGTTAATCGTTCGTCGGGAGGTAGGGCGTGGAAATTAACAAACAAATTCGAAAGCAGATCATTTCTGACTTGGAAAAAGCACTAATTGACAGTGAAGGGCAACCCCTTATCGCTGCTTATTTTTCTGGCCGAGGTGAACCAGTTACAGCCAGTGATGACGGTGAGACAGGATACCTCGAAGTTCCAGCCATTTCGGTCTACTTGCTTGATGGTGAATCCACTGGGCAGGATTTTGATGAAGAGGAGTGGAGCTCGGTACTTGCTGTAGAGATTATGGACTTGGCCACCAATCAACTGGATGACGACCTCGATACCTTTAGTGAGAAAGTTCTGGACGTAATTGACCGTCACTACACCGCTAATGGTTTGCTCAGTCTGTGTAATCGTTCTGGTTTTTCTTATGTACGCGAAGAAGGGGCCCCATGGGGTTCCTCGGTTTTAACATTTACTATTGAATACACCGAAGAGGTTTAATCATGTCGGACCCAACTCAAGCAATCAAAGGTGCTGGAACCTCGTTTTGGCGCAAAAAAGACGACCAAGAACTGCTTACTACTGCAGATTACCTTGATGACGCCAAATGGGAAAAATTAGGCGGCGTCAAAGAAATTCAACCAGGTGAAGTTACGGTTGAAGATGAAGAAGATAACTACCTAGACGATCCTGATGCGGACTGGGCAAAGACCACTCCGGGTCAAAAGTCAGCAGGTGATACGACCATCACGTTAGTTTGGAAACCTGGTGAACCAGGTCAACAACAACTTTCTGATGATGTAGTGAACGGTACTGTTACCGAATATCGAACCAAATACCCGAATGGCACTGTGGATGCGTATTCTGGTTACCTTAACTCATGGGGTAAAGCGGTAACGATTAAAGAGAAGATCACTCGAACACTAAAAATCAAAAACGTTGGCAAGCCAAAACTCGCGGAAATGCTATTGGCTGAACAAGCGCAGCCTGCTGAAGGGGGCGTTTAATCTATGGCTACATTCCTAAAGCAAAAGACGGTTCCTGTGGGTGACGATAAAGTCACCCTCACTCAGTTGTCTGGTTTGGATCGTTACGACTTCATGGACTTCTGCTCAGAGCAGACCTTTCCCGAGTCGGTTGAAGCGTTATCAGAAAAAGCCAGCAAGGAAGAGAAAGAAGCGCAACTGCAAAAAATGGAGAAGGTCACTCGCCAATGGAACCGTTTGAATTTCATCATGCAGGCTCGATTGGTGGCTCATGGCACGAACTTCGATATCGATGATATTGATGAGCGTCATCAGTACGTAATGACGGCCATGTCTAAAGAGCAAATCAAAGAGCTTCATGACGAAGTGGCCAAGCTTTCTGGTATGTCACTGCCTGATGAAGCCCCATCCAGTGAAGAAGATGCTGAGCCAGAAACGCCAGAAAAAGACGGTGAGCAGGAAGACGATGTGGATCCTGTCGACCCAAAAGCTTAATTCGGGCTGAAAGGCGGTTCGCCCAAGACCTTGCTCGCGAGTTTGGTCATATCTGTTGGCGAACCATGCTGGCTTCCATTAGCTGTCAAACGGTCATCGAATGGCGAGAGTATTTCTCGGAGCAGGGCTTTTCACATCACATGGATAACTGGCGCTTTGCTGTTAGTTGTGCGTCTAACTGGAATATCACGGCCATGGCTGCAGGAGTGAAGTTAGACGAGCCTGTTTCATACCGTGATTTCCTACCCGTGACCGACGAGCCCGAAGAACCCCACGAATACACTGATGAAGAGCTGATGGCATTGAGCGAATCAGCAGGAGGATTCCGTATTGAGTGCCCAGATAGCTGATTTTAATATCCGCTTCAATACTGAAACCGCCAAGTTTCAGAAGGACGTGGATTACGCCAAAAAGATGCTGCGTGGCTACACCAAAGAAGCCAAAGTTGCGAATGATGAAACAGCTAACTTTGAAAGAAAAATCAATGTAGCTGGAAGTAGTATTAGAAAAATGGGTACAGCAACCCTACAACTGACTGGAATGATAACGGCAGGCGTAGGTGCAGCAGTAGCAGCCAGTACATACATGGTTCGCCAAAGTGCGCAGCAAGCAAGGGAAATAGAGCGTCAAGCAACAGTTGCCCAAGTGTCTGTGCAACGTATCCAAGAGCTTTCTTATGCTTCAGAACAATATAGCATTGCAGGCGATAAGATGGCTGACATCCTAAAGGATGTTAACGATAAATTAGGAGACTATGCAGCGACTGGAGGCGGTGAGTTTAAAGATTTCTTTGAACAAATTGCGCCAAAAGTTGGATTAACGGTAAGTGAACTGCAAAGAATGGCTGGACCTGAGGCTTTAATTGCGATTAAAGAAGCCATGGACCAAGCCAATGTTCCTATGAAGCAGCAAATCTTTTACTTAGAGTCGATTGCTAACGATGCATCGGCACTAATGCCTTTGTTGGAAAACAAAGGCGAAAGATTGTATGAACTAACGCGTCACTACAAAGATTTGAACGTTGCAATGTCAAAATATGACATTCAGCAGTTCAAACAGATGGATCAGCAAATTTCCGACATGGAAATGCAAATGAGCAGGGCATTTGGCAACCTTTCTCGTCAAGTTACTTATAGCCTGCTTCCTGCCATGGACGATGTAAATACATTCGTTTCCAATATGACCAAGGGAGTCAGAGACTACACCAGTCAAATTGAAGCGTTTGGCATGGCCACAGCGACCCTCAATGTGTTCTCTGGAACCTCAATGCGAGAGAAGCACCGTGAAATTTTCGGTGAGATGATCGAGCTACAAGAAGAGCTTAAAGAATACGAAGGTGTAGATGTAAATAAGCTACCAAGCATTAACCCGTTTGGTCAGAGTCGGAATGAGTGGTTTAACCTTCAACGCGATTTAGGAATGAAGCGTGATGAGTTGAAAGAGTTAAACGACAAGATAGTAGAGCAACAAAAGCGTTGGTCCAGTAATTTTGATTACACACCTCCAAGCTCAAAGCCTGCAAATGACGATGTTGATGACAGTTATAACAGTGATTCAGAGTCTAAAAAGTTAGAACGCCTTCAAGTCGCTGGTGCAGCAAGGTTATCCACTTTAGATAATCAGTACGCCAGCGAACGTGAAAAACTAAAGCTTTCGCATGAGCAGCGCCTTGAAGATATTGAAAACCTCAAACTCTCAGAGCAAGAAATTGAGCAGCGTGGTTTTGAGTCACTGGCTGCAATCAAAGCGGAGTACAAAGAGCGCGAGAAAGAGTTCTACGACACCGAGCTTGAAGATTTCGAACGTAAGCAAGATGAAGCGATTCAGCGAGAAATTGACGCTTATATCGCAAAAGAAGAAGCCAAAACCAAAGCGGCAGAGCGTGCGTCCAAACGGCGAGCCGATACGGAAAAACGCATTGAGCAATCCGTCCTCTCGATGAAGTTTGGCTTAGCGTCGCAAGGCCTATCATTGATTGAACAAACTGCCAAACAAGGCTCGTTCATTCAAAAGGCGGCATTCGCTGCGCAAAAAGCCATGGCTGCTGCTCAGGTCTATATGCAAGGTGAAGTTGCCGCGACGGCTGCACTGGCTCCACCGCCTATCGGTTTGGGTCCTATTGCAGGTGTCGGTCAAGCAATGGTCATTCGTACTTTGGCTGCTGCCAGCGCAGGCTTAATCATGGGGCAAGCTGTCGCAGGCATGGCGCACAACGGCATTGAAGAAGTGCCAATGTTCGCAGGTCGCAGTGAGTCAAACTGGACGTTAAAAGCAGGTGAGCGAGTCTACACCAACGAGTCAGCGCGACGCATTGACCAAATGTACCGAGCCACCATGGCAATGTATCGTCAACCATTTGCTGCCAACGACCCGACCATGGCTTACCAAAACCGCATGGCCGCGAACGGGAACGGAGCCAGCGCCCAACCTTGGACCATCATTATTCATGAAGCCGAGCCTGGTACTCACGCTGAGATTGATGACGAGAACAAAGTCCTCAACATCATGATGAAGGATGCGCAAAGTGGTGGGAAATACTTTAGCTACATCTCTAAAACGCTTGGCGTTCAGCCAGGAGGATTCAAATAATGGCAACCGTCAAACCTGAAGTGTTGGCACAATTGAACCCGAACGTGATCCTTTACCCGTGCAAGTATTTTGGTAACGGCATATTGCCGTTGCCAAAATCCAAAGGGTATCAGTATCAACATGGCAAAACGGTCATACGCTCAAAGATGGATTTGGGCTTGGCCACCATGCGTCGTCGCTCTCGCATAGCCCCTGCTGAATTTGTCTTACCATTCCGGTTCACCGGAGAGCAAAAAGAGGTATTCGAGAGTTGGGTATTCAATGAACTGGAAGCAGGCGTGGAGTGGTTCTATTTGCCGCTTCGAACGGGCGACTACGACCTTGAAGTTCATAAGTGCCAGTTTACCGCCACACCAGGCGAGGACACCCCATTCGTTTATAAAGGTGGTCGCAAAGACTTTGGTTCCATATGGGAACTTAAAGCCAAAGTGCAAACCTTCCGCGCTTTAAAACTGGAGCGCTACACCGCTCGCGTACTTTCCCGAGATACTTTATCTGGCATCGAAAAGGCCGCGTTAGCTGCCGAAGAGGCCGTATTCAAAATGCCATAGTGAGGCAAACGTGATCATAGCAACGATTGAATATCAGCACCCCTCCTTACCAGGAGGGGTGTTGCGTTATGTGAAGGACGGAATTGACCTACATGCCGGAATTGAGTCAGGCGAGTGGGCGTGGTTCACAGCAGGCCAGTTTGCTTTTCAGTTGCCCGAAAAGGCAACCAAAGGGCAAGAAGCTCTCACCGTGGCCGCGCCCAATACCGACCTCACGCTCTCCAAGGCGATTGAAACCGCCAAGCGACACGAACCCGTGATTCCAGTGGTGAGCATTTACCGCGAATACGACACCGACGACTTGAGTAAGCCGCGCAACAAGCGAATTCGACTCACCATGTCCTCGGCCAAAATCACCGCCATGACCGTGACCCTCACGAACTCATGGAAAGATTTGACCAACCGCCGCTTCATGCGCCCGATTTACAACAACGTTACGCACCCAGGATTGATGTACATATGAGTAAACCATCCATGATTGCTTACTTTAAATCGCTGCCAGATGGTCACTTTCCGGTGGACGGCTGCGTCCTGCTGGTGCGTGAGGCATGGCAGCGTTTCTTGCACCTTGAAAATCTGCCCAAGCATATGGACCAGTTTGTCACACCAGACTACGCCCATGAGCTGATTGATGGCTATCAAGGCCAGTTAATCGAACCCATTCAAAAGCCAGAGCACCTGTGCATGGTCGCCGCCTCTGGTAAAGGCAAATGGCATTGCGGCGTATTCTCCGCCGAGCAAATGCCAGGTTATGTCATCCATACCCTTGGCTGCACCGTCAAGATTGAACCGTTAAACCAGTTCCGCCGCCGATTTGATACCGTGGAGTTTTATCGTCATGCCACACATTGTCGAGTTTCAACATCCGATACGAAAGGATAAACGCAAGGTTCACACCGTCGATGCTGGCACTCGCTTGTCGGATTGGCTAGAAAAACACTTCCCGAACCAAACCTTCAATGCCACTTTAAATTTTAACCGGCTCGATGATTTCAATGTGATCATCAGCGAACGTGATGTGGTGAGTATTCGTCCTAAAATCGGCTTTGGTGTGGATTGGCTTGTCTATGCTGCGTTGGCCCTGTCAGCGGCCTCTGCTGTCTACATGTACATGAACATGCCGGACATGAGCGGCAACCAGAACACCAAGCAGGCCAGCTCGGTGTACAACTACAACGGCCAAGGCAATAAGCCAAAACTTGGTAACCCCGTTCCAGTGCGTTATGGGCGTATGCCGCATTACCCTGACATCATTGCCCCAGATTGGTGGGAGTACGAAAACAACGAGCAGTATTACTACCAGACCTTTTCTCAGGGCATTGGCAAGTTTCTTTACCATCGCCACGTTATTGGTGAGACGGAAATCAAACCAGATAACCCCGACATTGAAATCCGAGAATATAAGCCTGGTGAAGTGGTGGATCATTTCCATCACATCGTCTGGACCTCCAAAGAGGTAGGTTCATCCGATGGTCAAGGCGGCTTAAAGCTCGATGGTGTGACCTCGGATTGGGTCGCAGAGACCAGCAGCAACGAAGCGCGTTTTCGTGGCAAGGTGGTTGAGCTGTGGTCTAACTACAGCATTCATACAGGCAATGGTGATTACACGTCGACATTGCGCCGCGATAAGTGGCCGTGGGATGCAGGCCAGCATGTGGTTATCACTTCTACTACTCAGGAAAGTCTCTACTTTGAGGGCAACATCCACTTTCATGATATGGGCGATGATGGTGACGTTATCGACCCTGAAGAGCTGCCAGACGAAATTGAAAACCCATTAGGTTGGGGAACGTTAGCGGTGAATGATCGGATGATAATCACAGGCGCAGGGATCAACTCGGGTACCTACATTGTCACCGCTTTGCTTGCAGGGAATCGCATTCGGGTTAAACCGGATGGTGGCACTGAAGTTACGCGATTCCATCCTATGACCAACGTCTATGTTCGGATTTATGAGGCGGTGGGCAATGATGGTACCTACGTGTGTAAAGACAGTAACGGCACTCTAGCCTTGGTGGACTCCATCACATTGGAAGAAGTACCTGGTTGGAATGGCTTTATTACCTCAGATACGCCTAGCGCAGAAATTTCGGTGTTAGAACGGGATCGAGAAGCTGAATGGGTCGGTGACTTTCTTTGTGTGCCTAGCAATGCGACCGCGCTTGATGTGGGACTGGATTTTATCTTCCCTCGCGGCCTTGGCACCATGAACAAGAATGGTGACATCAACGCTCGAACGTGTGAATGGCAAGTGCGTGTGCGGCCAGAGGGCACGAATCAGGCTTATCAAACCCATAAGTTAACCCTGACAAAGGGCGATAACACGCCGCAGCGCATCACCGTTTGGCTGAAAGAGGAAATGGGACTCGCACCAGGTCGTTGGGAAGTGGGCTGTCGTCGTTTGAGCACCGTAACTAAAGCAACCAAAGTGTTTGATGAAGTGCAGTGGATGGGGCTGAAGTCCGTCATTCAGAAAACCTATACGAATGAAAAAGAGTCCATCATCACGCTGAAAATCAAAGCCACCAACTCGCTCAGTCAGCAGGCCAATAGCCAATACTGGAATGATTCGACGCGCATCCTGCCTGTTCACCAAGACGACGGCAGTTATGTTGAAGAGCCAACTCGCTCCATTGCGGATGCGGTCATTGATGCTTGCCGCAATGATGTGTACGGGGCAGGGCTAGAAGACGATGCCATTGACCTAGATACCTTGCTGGCTTACCGAGATAAATGGGGATCGCGAGGCGATAAGTGTGATGGCTTATTTGACCAACCGACCACGTTTTGGGAAGCGCTACGTAGGCTACTCGAAACGGGACGCGCTTACCCTCGCATCGAGCTTGGCACGGTCAGCATGTGGCGCGATGAGCCAAGAGAAACGCTGTGCAAACCATACTCACCCGTGAACATGACCCCAGACAGCTTTTCTGTCGACATCGACATGGTGAAGGAAGATGACTACGACGGCGTCGAAGTCGAGTGGTTCAATCCTCAGTCAAGAAAATCTGAAACCCTATTGTGTACCTTACCAGGGCAGAACGGCTACAACCCGAACCCACTTAAGCTGAACTTTGTCACCAACGAAGAGCAGGCCAAAAGGGAAGGGCTATTCCATGCCGCTGTGCAAGCCTACCGCCGCACCAACATTGACTTCACCACCGACATGGATGGATGGGAGTCGAACTACGGTGATGTGATTCCGGTGGCGCACGATGCGGTGAGTTGGGGCGCGTCGGGGCAGGTGATCGAAACGCTAAACGCCGCCGATGGCAATCAATACCTGCAGCTTTCGGGACTGTTGGAATGGGAACCAGGTAAGCAGCATTATTTGCTGTTTAACCGAGGCAACAAAGGAACGCATGGCCCGTACCGAGTCGAGCCGACTGAGGCGCCAGATATTGTCATTCTGGTCGATGAGCCAACCGAAAAGATCATCGCGGTGGGTGAAAAGGGCAAAAAGCCAAGCGAATACATGTTTGGCCAAGCCGACACCATGTACAAGAAATGCATCCTGCAGCAAGTCAAACAAAAAGGGGAGTTTGAGGTCGGCTGCGCCGCTATCGAAGATGACCCTCGCGTGGATGCCTACGCATAAATTCAAGCACTCAATGCCCAGCCCTCGCGCTGGGCTTTTTTATGAGGTTTATTCATGACCCAAAATATTGAACAACGCACTTTGTCCGCGGCTAAGCTAATCGAGCAATCAGGACTGGCCTCGCATGAATATGTCACTACCGAGAGCGAACACTACACTAAACCTACGGGTGAAAAGGGATTGTCGGTAGCAGGCATTAACAACATCGCTCTGCGAACGATTAGTAGCAATCAAGCGGCTTTCGATAGCCAATCCAAACAGAATCAGACTAAGTTTGATACTCAGGATAAAACACAGAAAAATGACTTCGCGGTTCGAATGGCGGAATTCGAGTCCAAGTTTCAAACCCAGTACACCTATAAGAGAGTAGGACCGTGGGTTGCGAACCTTGACTTAACTGTTGACGATCATAAAGACGTTGCTTTTGAATACCCAACAGACTCCGGTGAGTGGTATGCCCCTAAGTTAAGCTTGTTGCCGTTTAATACGGGCAATGTCTTTACTAAAGAGCAGTATTCATTGGTCAGTGCCGCAGATCAAAACTTCACGCAAACAGTCGCCAGCAAGTCAGCTCGATTGGCTGCCTCTGAGCTCATTGCGCCATTGGGCTCTGTTGATAGTTTGAGGGCAGGAGACATCATTCCAGCCGTTGTTGGTAAAGCGGTTATCAGCGATAAACTTCACAGTGTTTACCCAATCTCACTTTCAGATAGAACCGTTTCTCACTTTGAAAATGGCCGTTTGTACTTTACTGACGGTTCAATGGCTCATACAGCTGAAATCAAAAATGAAAAGAAACTAATATTCAATAAAACTAACACGATAGAGCGTGACGTTTCTTTTACGGACTTCATCATTGAAGCGATGCTTGACCATGAAGAAGTGATCATTGATGGCGTGGAAGTATGGCTTTCAGAACGCACTGTGCCTAAAGCGGCCAATATCCGTAAGCTCACGGTAAAAAACGGTGGGTTGGTCCGCTTTGACGATTTGGAACTAACCATTGAGGCTGAGGGAAAAAGCTTTGTTGTTGACTTGAGAGATGGTGGGAATATTCACTGTGGGCTCAGAAAAGCATTAGTAGCCCGAGATCATGCTCCAGGTGAAACGGTGATTGATGTCGTCGATGCCAGTGACTTACGTGTTGGAGATAGCCTAGCAACTTCGATGATGGGGGATGATGGATACGGAAATAAATGGGCTAACGCGCTCAGAAACTCTGGCGATTCATATAACATCATCACCGATATTCAAGGGAATAAAGTCACGGTTTCTAACCCTGTTGGAATGCGTGGCCTCGTTAAGAATACTTGGATAGGAAATGCCAAGTTCGGCAAGGCAGGTTTGTATTTTAAAGGCGCAAATCGCTCAATGATGGCCACCATTCTTGGCGGGAACATGGAAGAGGCTGCAGCTGGATATTATGTTTCGATGGTTACAGAGATAGGAGAAGGCGTTGATCCAGCTTACCTCTTTGTAAAGGGGACGAAATTTAAGGGACAGTTTCTTGATGGGTTCTTGCTTCGTGGCGAAAAAGTTAACGCGTATTTTGATGAAGACTGGGATATCTATCTCAGCTACGACAACGCCAAGCAATCGTTCGTACAAGATACTGGAGGTGATATTGAATTAAGAAACGGTAAGTTGAGACGTGGTAACTATGATGTTGAATTTTACCCAACTAGCCGGATCAATAAACTTGGTAAAGTTAAAATGCATAACGTCGAGTGTGATGGGCGTTCTACGTTGCTTGTTAAGCCAGACCAAATCAACACAATTACAGGTAAACCATTAAGTGATACGTGGACAAACCTGGGTGATAGTTTGCACTTTACTCAGTGGTCCATCTCTGGAAGTGCTCTAACTGTTGACGGTTTTGAAGCCACGAAATGTAAGTTTAAGAACTATCGTCGCTCAATTATTGGGACCACTTTTGTTGGCATCGCTGAAGATCTTATTGTTACGGATGATATCAAGATGGCCGATTGCTACATGGACTGTGCTCCTCACTTTATTCGAGTGGATGGCGGTCGTGGTTTCTATATGTATGGCGATTGGCAGTACAACAATCTGACCATGAATATTAAGTATTCCGATGTGTATTACTTATTAGGGTTTGTTGGGGCAGAGATTGAAAGCGCACCGAAACCAGTATTCTCTGGCATCACAACCTTAAAGACGACGTCTGAAACGCAATATCCGAACAGCTGTCGAGTTGGGACAATGCAAACCCTGCACTGTATTGGTGATGAGTCTGGCACCTCATCAAAAGTTCGTTTGGTTGAGCCTTATGATGTCGATAAGGTAATTGCAGAAAACGTATCTGTATTCAAGTTGGCGCTAGGGCAAGATAACTACCTAACCCAAACGGTTGCAATGGGGCCTCATGGGATATTTGAAGGGCAGTCTTGGCGAAATAAAATTGATCCGGTTTGGACTGATAGCAGTGATTCCATGCTGACCGATGGTGGGTATGTTGGTACTGTCCAGAAAAAGTTCTACCGAAAGATAGATGAAATAGCAAACTGGATGAATGTTTGCAAAATAGCTTCACTGAATGCACCGATCGCTTCTTGCGAGTTGTGCATTAAGCCTGCTAAAGCATACAGTGGGTCTGGTTTTATCGATGCAAAATTCCTTCTTTCTCTGAGTCCAGACAATGCGATTGTGGATGCTGAGCTACCTCTTCAAAGTGAAGGCCTGTTTACTATTGGGAACAATGAAGTTAAAGCCGTCGCGGCGGGGTTGGTCTGTATGTCTAACACAGGTATTGCAGACATCAGTGAATTCAAGTTCAGACTTACTGATCAGAACGTTCTTCAGATTAATGTGGGAGGAACAAAAGACTTAGGGATGCTCATTACAGTTAAAGGCAACGTTGTAGATTTCAACTAACGGGTGATTTATGAGAAATAGGAGTCATCATGGCAAAACTTAAAGCCCTGTTTATGCGCATCCTGTTTGTGCTGCACTTGCTTACTGGTCAGTCTGATCTCACGATTAGCGGCTGGAGTTACATCCGCGTGCGACAAGGTAAGCGCTCGCCCATCAAGCTGATTGATTGGCTTTTCTTGAAGCTATTCAAGCAGGATGACCATTGCCGAAAGGCGTTTGAATGGGAAGTCGATCAGGCGCGAAAGTTTTACCACAACTACAGACCTTATGTTTAGGGCTGTATGCGCCGTTATGTGTCCATGGACCCAAAGCCATGGCCTAGCAATAATATGAATCAAGAAGGGCCACTGCATTGCGCGGTGGCCCTTTTTTATGTCTGTTTGTTCGGCTTTTTTGTGTCTAAGTTGTGTCTCAAAATTAGATGTGTGCAATTTATATTATTTATATTCAGTAGCTTACAAAGTGTCGCTCATAATCAAAGAAGAAAAAAGTGGGCTGATTATCTTGGTGCATTCTGCTTACCGTTTACAAAACCGATGACAGTATTAGACCATTCAACGCCTTGACTAGCAACGAAAGATGCAAGTTGAATTTTTGAAAATGAAAAAGCCGATGGCGAACCATCGGCTTGATACTTTACGTTTTATCGCTTTGGAAAGAATTTGAGTTCTATGCTCGTGTTTCTTCCAATGTTGCTTCACTTTCTGGTGACTTCAGCACTCGGCTAGCAATTGTACCCGCAGTCATTGATCCTGAAACGTTCAGTGCGGTACGTGCCATATCGATCAATGGTTCAATAGAGATAAGCAGCGCCGCGATGGTCACAGGCAAGCCCATTGCAGGAAGAACAATCAATGCTGCAAACGTTGCACCGCCGCCTACACCTGCAATACCAAATGAGCTGATGGTGATAATCGCAATCAATGACAGGATAAAGTGCAGATCCAGAGGGTTGATACCCATTGTCGGAGCTACCATCACTGCCAGCATTGCAGGATAGATACCCGCACAGCCGTTTTGGCCGATAGTGGCACCAAACGATGCTGATAGGTTTGCAATCGCTGGTGGAACGTTAAGTTTCGTGATTTGCGCTTCTACGTTTAGTGGGATCGTTGCTGCTGAGCTACGAGATGTAAACGCGAAGGTCAGTACAGGCCAGATTTTCTTAAAGTATTCCGCAGGGCTAACGCCGACAAAAGAGACTAATACGCCGTGAACAACAAACATCAGAGCGATAGCAACATAAGACGCCACAATAAAGCCCAGTAGGTTTAGGATGTCGCCTGCGCTTGATGTCGCTACCACTTTTGCCATCAGTGCTGCGATGCCGTATGGCGTTAACGCCATGATCATCTTCACTAATCGCATAACGATTGATTGAGCTGCTTCTACGAAAGTACGAATCGGTGATTCTAACTCTGCTTTTTCCATCATCACCTTACGAGCGGCGATACCGGTTAATACACCGAAGATAACGACAGCGATAATTGAGGTCGAGCGAGCACCTGTTAGATCAGCAAATGGGTTGGTTGGAATGAAGCTAACTAGCATTTGAGGAATAGTCAGGTCACTTACTGTACCAGCACGGCTTTCTAAAACGGCGATACGAGCGGTTTCACGAGCACCTTCAGTTAACCCTTCTGCTGACAGGCCAAATGTTGTTGTCACCAAGATACCGATAAGTGCAGCAATTGCAGTCGTTACTAGAAGAACAGAGATGGTCAGGCCAGAAATTTTACCTAATGATCCACCTTTCTCCAATTTAACAACTGCAGAGATCATCGATACCAATACTAGTGGCATGATGACCATTTTCAGTAGACCAACGTAGCCACTGCCTACAATGCCTACCCATTCAAGTGTTTGAGCAATTGCGCTGTTGCCTTCACCGTGAATGAGTTGCAAAGCAAGACCAAAAAGAGAACCAGTAACAAGACCGATTAAAACGAGACGAGAAAGTGTGTGTTTCTTTTGTTGTTGGTTAAAAAGAAAGAACAATATGCCAACAAAGACGGCTAGAGAGGCTATCACTGCAAAATTCATAATCTGACCTTATCAACCTGCCGAAATGGCGGTTGTTTTTTATACGGGGTTTTATACGGATTTGTTTATGGGGCGTAAGATAACGCTCGCGATATAACTTTAAAAATGACAAACGGGTATTAGCTAGATCTAAAATGAATATAAAAACGAGATCTAAGTCGCGTGAGAGTGTGAATTAGCACGTTAAATGTACAAAATGGTTATTCGTAGTGATGCAGTAAGTCACGCATTTCTTGCCTTTGTAAGTAAACCACCGAGTCTTCTTGATAACTGAAAAGTTGATAAATCATCGCTTTGGCGACATCTTCCGCTCGAATAGGTAAAAAGTTGGACAGTTTGCCAAGCATGAATGGGCGAATTACCTTAAACAGAGTTTGCACTAACTTCTCGTCCGTTCTTGGGCTTTGACGTTGACCAACAAGCGGGCCTGGGCGAACAAACACAATTTCCTCAAAGCCCATAGCTTCGATTCGTTGTTCCATTTGTCCTTTACAGGCTAGGTAATGGGATGGCGATTTACTATTTGCACCAAGGCTAGAAACAACCGCAAGGCGTTTAACTCCGATTGTTTTCATCTGTTGGGCGACTTTACACACCAGATCAACATCTACTCTACGCAGATTATCCTTACTGCCGGCTTGCTTAAGGGTCGTACCTAAACAGATAAAGCCGATGGTTGGTGTTGGTTGGTTATCATCCCATTGGTGGATAGAGAGGTCGGCATCAATGAGAGGAACAAGCTTATTGTCCGCATCTATGACGCCATCGAGTGGGCGGCGAGAAAGATAATATAAGGTACCAACACCTGATTGATTTATGAGGTTTGTAATGACTTTTGAACCGACTAAGCCAGTCGCCCCAGCGATGATGGCGCAGGTGTTGTTATCCATATCTTTTCTCCTATATGGGAATATAGCCTAAGCTATTGTAGCGGATTTCAAGGAGTTACTTATAATCGAATGCTCGAAAGGTGAGACGCTCTGCGAACTCAGTAGACTTTCCTAACAGAAATCTGATTAGCGCTGCCCCAAGCGGATGCAAGGGTATACAATAGTGGACGCTCAAAACTGGGGCTGAGCAAGATTTCTTAATCAATGGAACACCTCTCACCCAGACAACATCAAAGGAACGTAAAAATGGATGACTCTTTTGCTGCGGAGATACAAGCGCGCATAGATAACAAAACCAAACCCGTCGGTTCTTTAGGCTTATTGGAAAAGGTGGCACTACAGCTAGCTCTTATTCAAAGTCAGGATAAACCTCAGCCAGTTGATTCCATCGCTATCTGTAAACCGAGCATGCTGGTATTTGCTGGAGATCACGGCGTTGCAGAGGAGGGCGTAAGCATTGCGCCAAGCGAAGTCACTCAGCAAATGGTGGCTAACTTTCTCGCCGGCGGCGCTGCCATCAACTGTTTTTGCGACATCAATGGCATCCAACTCAAAGTAATAGATTGCGGCATGTTGGCACCTATTGATGTGCTGGTTCCAGAATTTAAGTCTCATCCCAACTTGGTTGAACAACGGTTGGGTAACGGTACGGCTAATTTTTCTAAACAATCAGCGATGTCCCCAGAACAAGTGGCGCTAGGTTTAGAGTATGGTGCGAAGATTGCTGAGCAAACCATTTTGTCTGGCTCAAATCTATTGATGTTCGGTGAGATGGGCATTGGTAACACCAGTTCGGCTTCCGCACTGTTATCGGCGCTGAGTTCATTAGATATTGACTATTGTGTTGGTGTCGGTACAGGAATCAATCAACAGCAGTTGAGCCGTAAATATAAACTAGTGGCACAGGGCGTGAACCGATGTCGAGGTCTTGATACTAAAGCGATTCTCGCACAGGTTGGAGGCTTTGAAATCGTACAAATGGTGGGCGCATTTTTAGAAGCCAAGCGGCTTAAAACCCCAGTTTTAGTGGATGGATTTATCGTATCGGTTGCTGCGTATATTGCAACGTTGCTAGACGAAGAAGCACGCGAATACATGTTGTTTGCCCACCGCTCCGAAGAAAATGGACATAAGTTTGTATTAGAGTACCTAAAAGCAGAACCTCTACTCGATCTTGGTTTACGATTAGGGGAGGGAACCGGAGCCGCTCTTGCCTTACCCTTGTTAAAAGCTGCTGCCCAGTTTTACAACAAGATGGCGAGCTTTGAGAGTGCAGGAGTTACAGTATAGTGTCAGTCCCTGATAATTCTGAGAACGTCACGCCATCATCGTTAAGATACCAGTGGGAGTTGTTTCTATTAGCTATCAGTTTTTTTAGTCGCTTACCCGTACCCCAAGCGTTGCCATACAGTGAAGAACGCATGAATCAGGCCGGACGTTATTTCGCGTTAGTTGGTCTCGTGCTTGGAGCGCTTTGTGCTCTGGTATTTTCGCTCACCTCAATTCTTTTCCCAGAATCGGTTGCCGTAGTATTAACGATGGTGTTTAGCTTATTGTTAACAGGGGCATTTCACGAAGACGGCTTGACTGATATGGCGGATGGCATTGGCGGTGGCATGACCGTAGAGCGACGCCTCTCTATTATGAAGGACAGCCGCATTGGCACTTATGGTGCAGCCACTCTCATTATGGCGTTATTGGCTAAGTATGTTTTTTGGAGTGAACTGGCTAACTTGCCGCAGTTTTGGTTGGTCATTGTCGTCGCTTATACCGCAAGCCGAGCACTAGCCGCGACGCTTATTTATGACATGCCTTATGTCAGTGACAGTGATACGTCGAAAAGTAAACCGCTGGCAAATAGCCAGTCTTCTTTAGAAGTCTCCATTTTGTTGTTTACTGGTGGCATAACATTGCTTGTGCTTGGTATCACGCAGGCGATCTTTATATCGCTTGTTCTCGTGGTATTTCGTTTGATGTTCAAACGTTGGTTAACCAAGCGAATTGGCGGCTTTACGGGGGATTGTCTTGGCGCAGCGCAGCAGCTATCGGAACTGCTTGTTTATCTCACTATGATTGGGTTTTATCACATCTCATGAAGCAATTGATACTCGGTGGCGCGCGCTCTGGGAAGTCGCATTTGGCGGAAAAAACAGCCAAGCAATTATCGACCACTTCTCAACACTCATTACATTATGTTGCAACCGCGCTGCCATTTGACCAAGAAATGCGAGAGCGAATAGCGCATCATCAAAAGCAACGAGGGGGCGAGTGGCAAGAGCATGAATGCCCCCTTCATTTATCTGAGTTACTGACAAATTTCGCTAACACCGATGTTGTACTGGTCGATTGTTTAACCTTGTGGCTCAATAATTGGATATTTGAGTTAGGTGATGAATGTTCCAATGAGAAGCTAGAAGCAGAAATTGAAAAGCTTATACAGGTGGTGCGTGGCTCAGATGCGACGTTAATATTCGTCTCTAACGAAGTTGGAATGGGTATTGTGCCTTTGGGGGTGGTTAGTCGTTACTTTGTGGATAATGCAGGACGGATGAATCAAAAACTAGCCAGTGTTTGCCATCGTGTTACCTTTGTTGCTGCTGGTTTGCCGTTGGTTCTTAAAGAGTAGGATGGAACAAAATGAAAACACTCAATATCTTTCTTGTGCGTCATGGAAAAGTAGATGCTCCACCAGGACTCCATGGCCAAACAGATGTAAAAGTTACGCCTGCTGACCAAGAAAGCATTGCTCGGGCTTGGATCGAGAGTGGACGAGGTGTGGGTGGAGTGATTTGTTCTCCTCTTTCACGTTGTCAAGAACTGGCAAATATAATTGCTGAACAGCAATTATTACCAGTAATGACGGATGAATCTTTACAAGAGATGGCATTTGGTGATTTTGATGGTATGCCTTTTGATATGCTCACTGAACAATGGAAAAAGCTAGATGCTTTTTGGCAATCGCCAGCACAACATACGTTGCCGAACGCTGAGAGCTTAAGCACATTTTCTGAGCGCATATGTCGCGTTTGGTCTCAAATCATCAACGATATCAATGACAATCTACTTATCGTCACGCATGGTGGCGTCATTCGTATGATTCTTGCTCATGTATTGGAGTTAGATTGGCGTAACCCCAAGTGGTATTCGACGTTGTCGATAGGAAACGCTTCTGTCACGCATATAACAATTACCATAGATGAGCAAATTTACGCCTCGGTGCGTTCGATTGGCGTACCTCTTTTAACTCGTTAATTTATAAATATTAAAATGCCCAAAGCGATACTGCTTATGGGCATAGTCACGGAAGATGTCAGTGGAAGCCCATCTGCTAGGTGCAGGAAGCGAAAATTGACTCAGTTACATAAAAAGGAAATATAGAAATGACAACGCCGAGTTGGGATTTGTCCATCGTTTATAACGACCTTTCTGACCCACGAATTCAAGACGATATTGCTCTTGTGGAACAATGTATTGATCTTTTGAATAAACAATCAGCAGATTGCGGCAACGTAGAGATCATGCAAAATGCGATTTTGACCAATGAAGCCGCGAGTCGTTTAGCGGGCACAGTTGCAAATTTTGCGAGTTGTTATGCTTCTGTTGATGCAACAAACGCCGAAGCGAAATCGTTACTTGGTAAAATGACCCGCATCTTTTCGGAGCTTTCTCAAGCGTTCAGTCCCTTTGATTTGGCACTAACGCATGCCGACGAAGAGTTTATCTTGCGCGTGTTAGATCATGAGAATCCTGATATCAGTGGGCAAGCATTTTCTATCTTGAACTCCAGAAAGCTGGCGGATACTCGTCTTAGTAACGCCGAAGAACAGTTACTTGCTGCGATGAGTGTGGATGGTAAATCGGCTTGGGGTAACCTATACGATAACCTGACTGGCTCATTGAAAGTGAAGCTTGAGTACGCAGATGGTAAGAGTGAAGTGCTTGGGTTTTCTCAAGCGGCAAGCATTCTTTATGGTTCTGAATTCGAGCGTCAAGAAGCCGCTTGGCGAGGCGTACAAGATGCAATGCAAACGCACCAAGAATCATTCGCTGCAATTTTGAATGCGTTAGCAGGATGGCGTTTAACTGAAAACAAAAAGCGTTCGACGAAGCGTGAAGTTCACTTCCTAGAGCCGAGTTTGCATGGTAGCCGAATCCAAGCTGAAACTTTAGATGCGATGATGACAGTAGCCAAAGACAGTCGAGCTATTGGTCAGAAAGCGGGTTTATTGATGGCGAAAGTACATGGTCTGGATGAGATGAAACCTTGGAATCATCTGGCGGCTATGCCTGCTTTGAGCGGTGAAGCGAAGGTCTACGACTTTGATGAAGCGATTGATGTTATTTGTGAAGCATTTGAAACAGTAAACCCTGAGATGTCGGAGTTTGTCCGTTTGATGGTACAAAACGGATGGATTGATGCCGCGCCAAATGCCAGCAAGCGCCTCGGCGCATACTGCACCAAACTGCCAGCAACGCGAACACCCCTTGTGTTTATGACTTGGAGTGGCAGTCGCCCAGACCTTATGACTCTTGCACATGAACTTGGCCATGCGTTTCATAACTGGGTTATTCGTGATTTGCCACTTTGCCAAACTTACTATCCAATGACGTTAGCAGAAACCGCCTCTATTTTTGCAGAAAACATCGTTCGTGATCATTTGATTTCGAAAGCGGAGAGCGTCGATGAAAAGCTAGAGATGTTGTGGGAAGAGTTGTCATCTGCGCTAGCTTTAATGATCAACATTCCGGTCCGCTATGAGTTTGAGAAATCGTTCTATGAACGCCGCCAGGATGGAGAGTTAACCGCAGATGAATTCTGTGAGTTGATGTCTGAAACTTGGAAAGAATGGTATGGCGACGTAATGAGCGAGCCGGATCCGTACTTCTGGGCAAGCAAGCTGCACTTTTCTATCGATAGTGTGAGTTTTTATAACTACCCATACCTGTTTGGTTTCTTATTCAGCAAGGGTATTTATGCACAGCGAGAAACCAAAGGCGAAGCGTTTTACACCGATTACATCAATTTGCTGCGCGATACTGGCTGCATGATGGCGGAAGATGTTGTCGAAAAGCATCTATCGATGGATTTAACTCAACCAACGTTTTGGCAGCAGAGCGTTGAGCTAGTGCGTGAAAAAGTCGATGAGTTTGAGCGTTTGCTCGCACAGCGCGGCTAAGTTTTTCGCAGTGTTGATGCATAATCTGCTTTATAGCTACAAAAATTTGATCAAATCATAATGATCTTAATCAGGGCTGTGGTAAAGTTCACAGCCCTAACACTTTGTAATTGTTCAAAAATTAAACGCCTCAATGCTTGATTTGAGTGCCTGGCGCGAAAAGGTATCGGATTTTCGAGGGAAATAGTGATTTCTACTCATAAGTGAGATCGCAGCAACAAAAATCCTTTGTACAATTTATTAACATACCCGCCGTGCTATTAAGGAGTAACGCATGACGAAGTCTCTCTTTCGCCAATCGTTTTTAACTGACACGTTAGATGTTCATATCGATGTTGCACCAGCGGAGCAGGTGCTTTCTAACGGTGTAAAACTTAAACTCTATCAGCGTGGTGTACTAGAAGTGATCCCTGAGAACTATACTCAGGATACGAAGAACGTCATCATCTCTTGTGGGGTTCACGGAGATGAAACGGCACCGATGGAGCTGGTGGATTCCATTATTCAAGACATAGAATCTGGGTTCCAGAAGGTCGATACCCGTTGTCTGTTCATTATCGCTCACCCAGAATCCACTCTGGCGCACACGCGATTCCTTGAAGAAAACCTCAACCGTCTGTTTGACGAAAAAGAACACAAACAGACAAAAGAGCTTGTCATCGCTGATACGCTAAAGCTGCTCGTTCGCGATTTCTATCAGGATACCAACCCGACAACACGCTGGCACCTTGATTTACACTGCGCGATTAGAGGTTCGAAGCACTATACGTTTGCAGTGAGTCCTAAGACTCGTCATCCTGTGCGAAGCAAGGCATTAATCGATTTCTTGGACAGTGCACACATTGAAGCTGTGCTCTTGTCAAACTCACCATCGAGTACGTTTAGCTGGTACAGTGCCGAGAACTTTGGTGCGCAAGCTCTCACAATGGAGCTTGGTCGTGTGGCTCGTATTGGTGAAAATGACCTCGATAAATTGACTGCGTTTGATTTGTCTTTACGTAATTTGATTGCGGAAACGAAGCCAGAACACCTACCAAAACCATGCATTAAATATCGAGTAAGTCGCACAATCGTTCGCTTGAACGAAGATTTTGACTTTATGTTCGACGACAATGTTGAAAACTTCACTTCATTTGTTCACGGCGAAGTGTTTGGTCATGATGGCGACAAACCATTAATGGCGAAGAATGAAAACGAAGCGATTGTCTTCCCGAACCGCCACGTCGCGATAGGTCAACGTGCAGCTCTGATGGTTTGTGAAGTGAAAACCCGTTTTGAAGAGGGTGAGTTGGTTTACGATTAATCCAACATTGCTTTGAGAAGTTAATTGCAATTTACCGAGGCTTAACTGTAAGGTTAAGCCTCGTTTGTTTTTATCGGCCGCTATGGATTTTCAACAACTTATCCTGAACAAGGAACGACGCTGGCAACGTAACCTGATGGTTATGTCGATCGTGCTCGCTGTACTCTCTGCCATCCACTTGATGGTCGGAGAAATTTTCCTTTCTCCTTTTCAATCTTTATCTGCATTTGAACATAAGCTACTGGTGGACTTGCGTTTACCGAGGTTGGTGTCTGCGGCAATTATTGGTGCTGCGTTAGCGGTATCTGGCGCGACGTTACAAGTGTTGCTTGGGAACGTGTTGGCTGAACCAGGCGTACTCGGTATATCTGGTGGTGCAAGCTTAGCAATGGTCTTAATCATGTTCGCGTCACCTGTTCTTCCTACCCCGATTGTTTTTATGTTGGCAGCGATTGCAGGCTCGATGGTGTTCACGTTTGTTTTGATAGCGATAGCAAGGGCAATGCACCTGACGACGGCTCGATTGCTTTTGGTTGGGGTCGCATTGGGTATTTTATCGAGCGCGATTGTGACGTGGGCATTTTACTTTAGTGATGATCTCAGTTTACGCCAACTGATGTATTGGTTAATGGGCAGTATTGGCGGTGCAAGTTGGTATCAACATACCGTTACCTTGGTGATGTTACCAGTGCTTACCTGGTTGTGTTGTAAAGGCAAGTCGCTTGATAAATTGATGCTGGGTGAGATTCATGCGACCCAATTGGGCGTCGATGTACATCAAATGCGTTGGAAACTGATCCTAGCCATTTCTGTTTTGGTAGGTAGTTCAGTCGCTTTGGGGGGCATCATCAGCTTTGTTGGCTTGGTGGTACCGCACTTGTTGCGTTTGGCTTTTGGTACAGAAAACCGTTATTTATTGCCACTTTCTGCAATATCTGGCGCAGCGTTACTTGTATTTGCTGATATCGGCGCAAGACTTTTATTGGACTCCGCTGAGTTACCTTTAGGTGTCATGACAACATCGATTGGCGCACCCATTTTCATCTGGATGCTGGTGAAGAGTCATGATGCACGTTAAACATATATCGGTTGGTAGTCGATTATTGCCTCTTTCTTTTGAATGCAAAGCAGGCGAAATCGTACATGTCGTTGGGCCTAATGGTTCAGGTAAGAGTACTTTATTGGCTGCGATTTCTGGTACGTTAAGCCACCGAGAGGGTATGAGTGGTGAAGTGTGCGTTGGCGACAAAAACTTGCTTACTTTACCGTTGTCAGAGCAAGCTCATGTTCGAGGTTATTTGTGTCAGCAATCACGCCCTGCATTTAATGTCGATGTGTTTCAGTATCTCGCTTTATCTCTGCCAAGTGGTGCTGAGATTGCGGATATCAAAGTGCGTGATGCCGTCAATATGGTGGTGGAGCTGGTACAGCTGCAAGATAAGCTTCATCGCAGTATTCAAACATTATCCGGCGGTGAGTGGCAACGTGTCCGATTAGCAGGTGTATGTTTGCAGGTGTGGCGTACCATTAATCCTTTTTCGCAGTTTTTAATTTTGGATGAGCCAGCAGCACCGTTAGATATTGCGCAAGAGGGTCTGCTCTATCAATTGATTAACGCTATGGCGGCGCAGGGAATTGGAGTATTGGTTGCTAATCACGATCTCAACCGCACATTAAAGCACGCAGATAAAGTATTGCTGCTTAACAACGGTGTGCTGCACTCATCAGGAAATGCCGATACTGTGCTAACGGAAGAAGCCCTCGGGGAAGTATTCAATACTCAAGTCAAAAAGGTCATCGTAGATGAGCAACCTTATTTAATCTTTGATTAGTATTTAAGAGACAATAAAACGACCTACTTGAGGTCGTTTTTTTAATCGAGATAGCCAAACTCAACGCTTACTGAGTTAGCGGTTTTAGATCTGCTGGGCGGTAGTAAACTGATTTGAGTACTTTGCCTTTACGAATGGTTTTACCTTCCGATACGAAATCTTCGGCGCATTTTGCGATGATGTATTCACCTTTCTGCACCGCCATCAACTTGATGCCTTGTTCCGCGTAGAATGCTTCTGTTTCTGAGTACTCTTGCTCGTTACGGCATACTTTGCTCATGTTGCTTGAATGTACTTCATCCCAGCAAGGAATAAATTCGATACCACGGTTTACTGCAACGTTTAATAGAAGATCAATTAAGTAGCTGATCGCTAGGTTATCTTCTACTTTGCTGTGGCCAAGATGAACAAGACGGCCCATTAATACATACACGCTGTCTACGATGGCGTCCGCTTGCTCGGTTTTACAATCTGCTTCTGCTAGCTCTGTTAGCTCTTCGATCGCCAAAGAGGTGTGTAGTGTATCTGCTTGCGCATCAAGGCTTGCAGCGTCTGCGACTGGTAAGTCGAACGTACTACGGAACTCGGTGATATCACGGTATAAGTGATCAAAAATCTCTTGGGTTAGCTTTGACAGTTGCATTCTAATTTCCATTGAATCCATTGAATCGATTGAAGCGGCAATGATACCAAACCGCACTTTGAACCCCAAGGGCATTGCATCTAACTGGTGATAAATCTGCCTTTGGGGAATGGTGGTGCTTAACGAAATAGGTAAGGGAACAGCTTTTTACGTTCTTCCTCTGAAAGGGCGGAAACACGAGCGATGTTCGTATCGGGAATGGATTCAGGATCAGGATAGTGTTTTAGTACCTTTTCCATACTCTCTTCGCGAATCAAATGGAAGATCGGGTAAGGAGAACGATTGGTCAGGTTTTCGTCGTCTTCAGGCCTTGCGCCGCCAAAACAGTAATCAGGATGGAAAGTCGCTACTTGGAAAATACCTTCCCAGTTTTGCTGCTTAATTAATCCTTCAACCCAATCTATGCAAAAGTTGTAGTCCCAGAAATCTTGTAGCATGTTGGGAACCACAACCAACGTGGTCTCAAGTTGTTCGGGTTCTGTGTTACTCAGCTCAATCAGCTGCAATAAAATATCTTCAAGAAGCGCTTCTTCTTGAGTCGCTTCACTACCAAAGATTTTGATTTGTTTATTACGTTGCGGTTTGGCAGCAAACGGACAAAGGTTGAGTCCTATTACCACATCGTTGAGCCATTGATCGACCTGTTGAGTGATCGCTTCGATATCTGTGTTTTGTGTTGAACGCGTTGACATACGACTTTCTGGTTTTTATTAAAGTAGCGCAAGCATAGCAGAGTTGGTTATCTAAGTAACCAGAGAGGTATTACGCAAATGAGCGCAACTTAGCTACTCTTTAAACTCGCTGCGTCAGGTGTTTGGTCTGTATGCTTTCTTTCGGCAATGTGTTTCAAATACGTAATCGCAGCAAACATCGCTAGGTAGACGGCGCTTCCCCCTATAAGAACACTCGACCAACCACCATGTTGCCAACAATAAAGAAGTAAGAATCCTCCCAAACTACCGCCTACGTAGTAGTGTACTAAGTAGAGCGCTGTCGCGGTGGCTTTGGCACGAGTGGCATTCTGACCGACCCAACCGTAGGCGAGGGTATGAGTAAAGAAGGCACCAAAACTTATCAGCAACAATCCAACTAGCATTGCAGTCAAGCTTTCAACCGCAGCAATCCACATCCCCGTCATGCTCACTATCGCGCCCAAGAACATACCGAGGATTGAGGAATAACGTTTACTCCAGTGGCCTGCACAACGAGAGGAGAAAGTCCCTCCCAAGTAACAAATAAAGATCAGTGAGGCCAACCCGACGGGCACATTGTGAGGTTCACTCACCAGACGGAAACCCATGACGGAGTAAAGGTTTACGAACAAAGCAAAGTTGAGTCCTCCTATCAGCATCGCGAACCACACGCGTTGGTTTTTAAAATGACCAATAAGCGCACGATTTTGATGGCGCAAACTGCTTGATGACGGGGTGAAGTTGCGCTGTGTTGGCAATAAATAGTGAACACCAATGACACCAAGAAGAGTGAACACCATCATAACTTCAATGGCGACATCAACACTGAAATTGTCCGCCAATAAGCCGCCGCTAATACGTCCTGCGATACCGCCTAATGAGTTAGCCGCAATGTACGTTCCAATTGCCATCGAGAAGGCGTGCTTGTCGAGCTCTTCTGCCATGTAAGCCACGGCGACCGCAGCAAAAGCCGCGAGCGCGACGCCGATCAGTGCTCGACATACCACCAAAAACAGGAATGAGTCACCAAACAGCATCAAAGCAGAAAGGGTAGGAATCGAAAACAGGCCGGCCATCATGACTGGCTTTCGTCCCACTGATTCTGACAACACAGCCATTGGAACGAGGCTAAAAGAGAGAGCCAGTGTTGAGGCCGCAAATAACCAGTTCACTTGCGTTTCTGAGATCGTGAAAATTTGGGCAAAAGTGGGCAGCATTGGCTGTAGTAGGTATAAATTTGAAAAAACCAAGAAGGAACCAAGCGCTAGCGAGAGCGTAATGCGTTTGTATTCCGGTGTGCCAAAATTGACCATGAATCCTGCCTAATGTGAGCAAATGGAGAGACTGTGATCAATCTATCAGTTCGTTGTAAATTAAAAAAATATATTAAAAATATGGACACCATATATTTTTGATCTAATGGAATCGAAACAACTTAAACATTTTCTGGCGGTCGCTGAACATGGAAACATTACCCATGCGGCGAAAGCCTTGCATATTGCCCAGCCCGCATTAAGCATTTCTATCAAAAAGTTTGAGCAGTCTTTGGGCGTTACCCTATTTCGCCGTGATGATAAAAAAATCAGCTTAACGAAAGAGGGCGAAACGCTACTTGTACATGCCAAGCGGGTGATTCAACAGTTGCACGACGCGCAGCTCGCGATTGATGAGTTGAAAGGTTTAGCGAAAGGCGAAGTACGACTCGGAACGCCATCAATGATGGGCAGTTATTTCTTTCCACGAATTGTGATGGCGTTTAAAAGCCAGTTCCCGGAGTTAAAATTGACCTTGGTCGAAGCTGGGACTCAATCGATTCGTCGTATGCTGCTTAATGGTCAACTCGATATCGGTGTGATCAGTTGTGATAACGTGCCTGATGACCTAGAAACTGACCATTTATTTACTAGCCAAATGGTCGCCGTTGTTTCACCTGAGCATGAGTTAGCCCAGCGAGAATCTCTTACTTTTGATGAGTTCTTTGAACACGATTTGGTTATGTTTCAGCATGGCTATTTTCACCGTGAATTTTTGGATCAGGTGAGTGAGGAGCATGGGTTTACCATGAAGTCATCATTCGAGACCAACTTACTGCCTTTGATTTTGAGTATTGTGAAACAAGAGTTTGCGATTACCGCGTTATTGGAATTGGTGACTCAACATGAGTCGGGCGTTGTTGGCCTACCGTTTGAACCACCAGTGACGCTGGATCTGGCACTTGCTTGGCGCAAGCAGGGGTACTTATCAATAGCAGATCGAACGTTTATCGAGTTTATCAAGCGCTACGTTTAAACGCAGCGCAAATTCATCGTTCGAGCGCTAGTCGCCTTTGTACATCTTCTCGAAGTTCTTTGGGTTCCAGCCAATCATTACCCGATCACCAATTTTTAAAACTGGCACTGAACGAGCACCAAGCGCATCAAGTTCTTTGCGACCACGTTGCATCTTAGCATTGCACAAACGATAGTTAATATTTTTCGAATCCAGATAACGTTGAGCATCTTTGCAGTGAGGGCATTTGTCTTTGACGTAAAGGACGACACGTTTCATTGAATTTCTCTCCATTATCATTGGGAGGCGAAGTTTAACGGCCTTTCACCATAAATGAAAGGCGAAAGCTAAGGTGAAACTGTCCTTTATCTCAGGTATATTGAGCGCCTTTATTTTGTCATAACAGACGTTAATTCTATGCATCCGTCACTTCGATACATTCAAGGCTACCCACAAAACATCGTAGAGCAGGTGAGCTCATTGATAGCGAGTGGCAAGTTTGTTCCTTGGTTCGAAAAGCGTTATCCCGATAGGCACCAAATCAAAAGCGAAAGGGCGCTCTATGAGTACGCCATGGCAATCAAAAACCGCTACATGAAGAAAGCCGCGCCAATCAGTAAAGTTGTCTACGATAAGAAAATTCACGCGGTAAACAATGCGCTTGGTTTGCACAGTGTTATCAGTAGAAACCATGGCGGTAAGCTGAAGTCGAAAAACGAGATTCGCATTGCCAATGTATTTAAGGATGCGCCCGAGCCACTATTAAGAATGCTGGTGGTACATGAGTTGGCGCATACTCGTGAGAAAAACCACGACAAGGCGTTCTATCAGCTATGTTGCTATATGGAGCCTGAGTATCACCAACTCGAATTTGATGCTCGTTTGTTTATGATTTACCTCGATTTAAAAGCGAATTTGAATGAAGAACAATAATCACAATGCGAAGCAAGCAAAGCCAAAGACTTCAAAGGCGGCTCAGAATAAAGACGCGAATAAAGCCAAGCCGAAGCGTGTTAAAGACAAAGTTGCGCGCAAACCTCCGCAGCCTGCAGGAAAGAGCGAAGTCGAGTTCATAAAAATAGCGAAGAATGGTTTGCATGAGCGTAATGTTCATCGAGGTCGTTACGATTTTAAAAAACTCGTGGAAAGTGAACCACAGTTAAAGCCATTCGTTATCAAAAATCCGAAAGGGGAAGATTCCATAAACTTCTCTGATCCTAACGCTGTCAAAATGCTCAATAAAGCATTGCTTGCTGCGTATTATGGTATCGAGTTCTGGGACATTCCCGACACCTATCTTTGCCCACCGATTCCGGGCCGAGCTGATTACATTCACCGAGTGGCAGAACTACTTGATGGTGAAGTAAAAGGTCAGTACGCGCACCAAAAAGTGAAAGCGTTGGACATTGGCGTGGGAGCAAACTGTATTTATCCGATTGTTGGTGTAACAAAATACGGTTGGCACTATACGGGCAGCGATGTCGATCCAAAATCCATCCAATCGGCTCAAACGATCGTAGAGCACAATCGTGTTTTGACGGGAAAAATTGCACTGATACAGCAACACAATGATGCCAATATTTATCGAGGTATCATTCAACCGAATGATCGTTATGATGTGACGACATGTAATCCGCCATTCCACCGTTCGGCGGAAGATGCCGCTATGGGCAGCCAGCGTAAAATCGATAACCTAAAAGCAAACCAGCGTAAGAAAGGGCTAAAACCTCAAACCGCACAAGTAAAGACAAGTAAGCCCGCGTTGAATTTTGGCGGTCAAAACGCTGAATTGTGGTGTGAAGGTGGAGAAGCGGCGTTTATCCGAAAAATGGCGAATGAAAGCCAAGCTTTTGCCGCGCAGGTCTTGTGGTTTACAACCCTTATATCCAAAAAAGACAACGTTCGTCCGATGCGCAAGCAGCTTGAAAAATTGGGTGTGAAAGCCATTCGTGTGGTTGAAATGAGTCAAGGGCAGAAAGTGAGCCGCTTTGTAGCTTGGTCATACATGGATAAGCAACAGCGCAAAGCATGGATTGAACTAAAGTAACGTTGACCGTTTCACACTGAACAATAAAGTAGGAAGCCCGCTGATATCAGCGGGCTTCTATTTTGGGAGATCTAAAACTTAATGTTGGGCTCACAATCTAGTGAACTGAGAGAGACAAAAGTATCTGTTTTGGCATAGTACAAGCCACAGGTTTCACCTCTTATCTGCAACGTATATTGGTCTGGAAGATCCGTATAGCTGCCATCCAACAGTTGATTGTTGTTCCCTTTTACTCGTCCTTTTTCAATCAACAAATGCGGTGAGGATTCAAATACGTTATTTGCGATTCTAGGTGCTGGTGTCCCTTGGATTTCTGCGATCGCGTTTTGAATCTCTATGACTGTTTCCGGAGAGTTCTTTTTACTCAATGCTTCAACGGGTTCTTGTGACATAGCTTGGCATCCTATCAAAGAAATCGAAGTGCTTAAGAAAAGCGCAACCCGAATCAGCATTCGTAAAAAGTTAGTTGATCTCAACATGAATTGCCTCTGTTCGTAGCGGAGAGCGAAGATCGCTTAACTCCGGAGATGAAATGTTACGCGGCATGGCGTTGAAACTTGAAGGGGATACTGGCGGACAGGTTCCAGTTTCCATGTAGTTTAATGCCGCAGAAAGCATACCTTCAGATGGATCGCCTAATGGTTTTGTTAGGTCGTCATTGACCCAGCAACCTTCCACTCTATTGTTTAAGCCTAGCTCGGTATTGATTTGGCTCTTTGGAGTAGGAATAAAACCATCAGCGAAGTCGCCAAATTTTTTCTCGTTCGCCGACTTGAACTGAATAGTGTAGTACATAGTGCCGCAGTTTTGTTCTGGTGAGAACCCGTACGGTTTACCTGTGGTTGTTGAGCCTATTTGGATAACCTCCACATCAATGCCGCGCAAAGCGTTGATTAGCAGTTCACTTGAGGAAGCCGTGCCTCCTGAAGTCAGCACATATACGCGCTTTTTGTTCAGTGTCGGAAGCACTTGATCCGAATATTTCTGTGCTGCCCAGTCTATTGCTAGATTCGTAAAGCGATAGATGTTATCCCCATCTTTAATGGTACGCATCACTTTGTCATTATGAATCAACTCACTGAAGACTCGGTTCTGACCAGCACCGCTTAGCATGTAGCCTACTTGCGAGGACTGAAGGACTAAGCCACCGCCGTTGTAACGTAAATCAACGACGATCTCGTCAATATTCTCTGCTGAGAGCGTACTAAACGCCTCAATAAGCGGGGCTTGAGCGCTTGGTTCAAAGGAGTTGTATTGCAGATAGCCGATCCGCATACCATTGTGTGTAATCACTTTGGCATTTTTAACTGGAGAGGTCATGACATCAGAGGCGGTAAGCGTCACGGTTTTCTCTAGACCGTCAACACTCTCAAATGTGAAGGTGTAATCTTGATTGATGTCAGGGTTAAAGAGCGTTTTGTTAATAAAATCAATGTCGGACTGACTATCGGTGTTAACCAAATCAATATTATTGATTTTTAGAAGCTTATCACCGCGAGCAATGCCGTTTCTATCAGCTGGAGAAGCTTCTTCAGTATAGGAGATACGAACGTCTCTAGGTTGTACGCCGCGTAGGAATGCCCAGTTAAAACCAAATCCAGCGACTAAACCAGATTGCGATGATTTCATCTCATCTTCATAAGGGACGGTAAAGTGGAAGCGATCTTTCGGTTTACCAGTCGTGGTAGTAGCAGAGGTGACTAATGTGTTGAAGTAATCCGTCACGGTTTTGTAGTTTGCTGGATTATTATCAGGAACTTCGTCATACCAAAGGTAAGTTTCGTTAGTAAAAGCTCTTAAAAAGAGTTTTTCGTGTAAAGCAGAACCTAATTTATCTGGATAGGCGGCATAATTGTTATATGGGTCTCGACCCACTCGTGGGGTTTCACATTGGTTGACAAACGAGCTTGATGGTTGGCTAAAATCACCGGCTTTCCATGTTGGTCCGGTTGCGCTGCTAGTTGACGGAGTAGATGAACCATCACCGCCGCCACCGCCACAACCTTGTAATAATGCGAGAGTGACTGCCGTTGCTAAAGAATACTTAAATTTCACTTTTCTATGTCCTTATAAATAATAGAATTATAATTATCTGTTTTGCTTTTGTTTTTATTAGCTAAGTGAATGTATTAATTTAATTCGTTCGTCTGCAAATTTATAGTTAAAGAGTGTGAGGTAAATAACGTAAAAATGTTTATCTTTTATTCTTATAAATCCATTAGTTATTCCTTAAGTTCCTTAGTAGTTTCAGCGTAATAATAAGGAAAAAACAAAGATGAAATGGAGGGTTCTCTTAGTCGACTAATTGTTGTTTGCTAAATAGAAAGTAAGTTTCGGGACGGGAAACTCTACTTATTAGAGATTTGGCGGGAATAAATAATGCGTTCTAGGTTTGGGGTAAATTTTTAATCTGATGTTTTAATTTATTTTAGTCAATTGGGCGACGTGCTTTAACAGGCTTCCATCAATATCCGGCAAGTCATCTGCGAAAAATATCTGAGCGCCAGGAGTGCAGCGCATTAATATATTTGTTAGTTCACCTTCGTTGTTGGAAGTGTTAACTGCGTTAAGTTTCGCTAATTTATTACAAAGCTCGTCCTCTATTTGCACTTTTTGCTCTTCGGTGAGCCTAATGCGACCCACACACACACCTGGGTTGATGTTATGAGAAAGCGACTCTTGTTGAAATCGCTCTTTGAATAAGGTGTCTAATGCCGTACCTTCTTCCATAATAAATCGACGACCAGAACGGTAAAACAAGCCGTCTCCGAAGTTTTCGACGTATCCTAGAATTTCCGCGATACGCAAATAGAATCGTAAGCTTGTATCAGAAAGTCCGTAAGTTTGGGCTATCTCTTGCGGTTTAATATCGCGAGAAGTCAGCATATAAATAAAATCAAGTAAATAGGGATGCTCAACGAAAAGGGCGCTCTCTTCATCTGTTAGCATTTGCTCGTTTTGGTGCTGAAGCTCGTTGGCTAAGGTTGCGAGTTCGATGAGATCGGTATTCAGGTAGTTCAGATAAATAAGTACTTTATCCAAACCTAAAGCTGGATTATGTAGGTGGCGTTTTATACTAGATAAAGGGATGCCACTTTTCTCTGACAAGGAATTATAGCAAAGCCCTTCTTCTTTAATCTTTTGTCGTAGCGCTGCGAGTAAAAACTTTGGTCCAACATTCATCCTTGAATATCACCTTATTCGTTATTCCGTTTACTGGCTGATATTTTGCCTTTCAAGCAGCAGGTTTCGAATCGCAGTGCCTGCTTCTAGAATGTGTTTTTTCAGCAGGTACTTGGCGCCTTCTATATCGCGATTTTGGCACATTTCAAACAAGCTTAAGTGCTCTTCTTCTGCCTTTTTAATGCCTGTTGTAAACAATAGCTGCATGCGTATGTATCGGTCACACTTTGTGTTCAGGCTGTAAATGACGTCCATAGTTTCAGGCATGTTGGCTGGCGCATATAGGGCTTTATGGAATTCGTAGTTGTAGTTGCTCCATTCTTCTACTTCGTCGCCACTGTTCACTACTGACTCGAAACGTTCGCGAACTTCGCGCGCGCGTTCAAGGTCAGCGTCCGTCATGTTTTGAATCGCACGCTCTAAAATGTGGCACTCCACGACAGCGCGCAGTTCAAATAGCTCATTGATTTTTTCTGGAGATAGCTCGGTGACCGTCGCACCTTTGTGAGGTTCAAAGCTAACGAGTCCTTGTGCTTCCAATTGAACTAAAGCTTCACGCACAGGAATGCGGCTAACATTAAACTCTTTTGCTAACGCATCTTGACGTAAAGGTTGACCAGTTTTTAACTCGCCCTTCAAGATCTGAGTTCGAATTGCTTCCTCAACGAGCTGAGTGCGCGTTTTAAAAACAGGTTTCTGTGACATTGAAGTCTCCCGTGAAATTAATATTGTATCCAATCCATTTTACTTTAGTAGTTTATTGTTTTTCTGGCACAAACCAACTAGGAAAGAAGGTTTTGAGAAGTAGAGTGAAATAAAAGGCATCAGTTGATGCCTTTTTGAGCCATTTGGTGATCTTATTGGGACACACTGCCATCTATGGCGCGTTGAATACCCAGTGGGTTCGACGCTTTTAATGAATCCGGCAATAAAGATTCTGGTAAAGCTTGATAAGCGACGGGACGCAACCAACGATGAATAGCCTCTGCCCCGACAGATGTTGAGGCAGAATTGGTTGAAGCCGGATATGGTCCACCATGAACCATAGCGTAACCAACCTCGACGCCAGTTGGCCAACCGTTGAATACAAGGCGTCCGGCGATTTCTTCCAAACTTGGAAGCAGTTGCTTGGCTTGTTCTTCGTCTTCAGCGGTAGCGTGAAGGGTTGCGGTGAGCGAGCCAGTCAGTGAATCACTCAGTTTCAACATGTCATCGAAATCTTCACAGATTACGATTAACGATTGAGGACCAAATATTTCTTCCTCCCATTGTGGGTTTTTACGCCAGTTTTTACTGTCCGTCACGAACAGTACTGGTGCGACATTGGTCACTTCTGCTTGTTCAGAGCGAGTTACATTAATGCCCGTTTCGGAAGCTCGTTTGTTAACTTCTGATTCATACGTTTCTCGGATTCCTTGCGTTAGCAAAGTGGCCGTTGATTGTTGTCGAATTAACCCTTGAGCAGTTTCGATAAAGGCTTGCGTTTCTGGGCTATTCAAGACAAATACAACGCCTGGTTTTGTACAAAATTGTCCACAGCCCAAAGTCATAGAAGCCACAAACTCTTCAGCCAATGATGCGTTTGCTCGTATGGCTGAAGGGAGAATAAATGTTGGGTTAATCGCCCCTAGTTCGCCATAGAAGGGGATTGGCTCTGGTCTTTGCTGAGCTAGGTTAAACAGCGCACGGCCACCACCGACTGAGCCTGTAAAACCAACCCCTTTAATTTTTGGATGGGTAACGAGTGCTTGGCCAAGTGCGCGTTTGTTGCCTTGCAATAGCGTGAAGATGGCTTGCGGTAAGCACTCTTTCTCAAGTGCAGCCTCAATACACTCAGCAACAAGTTGACTGGTGCCAGGGTGGGCGGTATGGCCTTTTACAATCACAGGACAGCCAGCTGCCAGTGCCGAAGCCGTATCACCACCTGCAGTAGAAAATGCGAGCGGAAAATTAGACGCACCAAACACGGCGACAGGGCCAATTGCGATTTGCTGACGACGAATATCTGGTTTCGGCAGTGGTTGACGGTCTGGGTTTGGCGTATCGAAAATTGCTTGATGGTGATTACCCGAGCTCACAACCTCGGCAAATAGTCGTAATTGGTTGGCGGTACGTCCTATTTCACCGCTTAAACGTGCTTCGGGAAGGGCAGTTTCTAAATGAGCACGAGCAACGATTTCTTCACTCTTCACTTCCAATTCAGAGGCGATAGAGCAAAGTAAGCTCGCTCGCTTTGCATTGCTTAGTTGGCGAAACTCACGCGCAACGTTTTGGGCGGCTGAGGCGGCTTGATTAACTTCTTGCTCCCCATGCACCGGAAACGCTGTGGGTAGAGGCTCACCAGTAAAGGCGTTGACTGCGTAAAAAGTGGTTGGTTCTTGTGGGTTCATCATTCTTCCTTACTATCCTTATTATTTCACTTCAAATCCGTACGCATATGGGTCTTCATCGTCTACCCATATCGTGTTGTGACCGTATACTTGTGCCCATCCTTCAATACTTGGCAAAATAGCGGCTTTGCTATTCACTTCGGTAATGCCTTCTATACGTCCTTGAAATAGGCTGCCGATGATACTTTCGTGAACAAAGTCTTCCCCTTGATTGAGTTTGCCTCTTGCATGCCATTGCGCCATGCGTGCACTTGTTCCCGTACCACATGGCGAGCGATCCAACGCTTTGTCGCCGTAAAACACAGCATTTCGAGCGGTAGCGTTTTCTTGAGTGGGCTCTCCGGTCCATAGCACGTGAGAAACACCGCACACTGTTGGATCTTCTGGATGTACGCACTCAACCGCTCGAGATACCGCTTCGCGAACTTTTGGAGAAAGCATCAAAATTTCATCTGGAGAGTAGTGTTCAAGTCCGGCGTAGTTTTCTTGAGGGTCGACGATTACGTAATAGTTTCCGCCATAAGCAACATCGACAGTGAGCTCACCTAAGCCTTCTATGTCCACGGTTACGTCTTGGTGGGCAAGGTAAGCTGGTACGTTAAATATCTTTACCGACGTGACCTTGTCACCTTTTGTTTGGTAGTGCACTTCGATTTGTCCTGCTGGGACATCAAGTATCAAACGACCTTCTTTTTTGGGAGTGATAAGGCGATTCTCGATAGCGGTGGTGACGGTTCCAATGGTGCCGTGGCCACACATTGGTAAGCAGCCACTGGTTTCAATAAACAGAATAGAAGCGTCTGCGTTATCACTGCAAGGAGGCAAGACAACTGACCCCGACATCATTGAGTGTCCGCGAGGCTCAAACATGAGTGCCTGACGAATCCAATCATAATGCTCAAGAAAGTATTGGCGCTTTTCGCTCATGGTATTGCCTTCGAGTGGAGGCACACCGCCTGCTACCAGCCTAACTGGGTTGCCGCAGGTGTGGGCATCAATACAGAAAAAAGTTCCTTGTCTCATTTTTCGCTCCTTGCTGAAAAAATGGTTGAATTAAACAATAGTGATGTTAACGTAATGTAAAATATATTGTATACAATCTACGTTTTCAAGTGTGACTCGGAGCATATTTATGTTGGTCAAGGATGAAACTAAAAAGGAAAGGATCGCTGTGATAGGTGCGGGGATTATTGGCTTATCAATTGGCTTGAAATTGCAGCAGCAAGGTTATCAAGTCACGATTTTTGATCCCAATGGCGTGGGGAATGGATGCTCTAAAGGAAATGCAGGTCATATCGCGACTGAGCAAATCTTCCCTCTTGCAACGCCAGCGCTGCTTCCACAATTACCTAAAATGCTGCTAGATCCCAAAAGTCCGGTTTCGATCCGTTGGCAAGATATTCCAAACACAATCGGGTGGATGATTCGTTTTCTATTACAAACAAAGCCATCAGCCGCGGAGCGGGCAAAAAACGCGATTAAGAGTCTTAACGAGCGGTCAGTGGCAAGTTGGCGTGGCGTGCTTGATTCAATCGGAAAAGCGCATCTAATAAAAATGAATGGTTCATTGCTCACTTTTGAAAACGAGAAACTGTTTCAGAATTATCAAAGCACGCTTAACTCACTGGTTAAAAACGGTGTGACGTATCAAGTTTGGACACAAGAGGAGATTCGAGAGCGGATACCTGATCTCAGCCATAAGGTTCGTGTCGGAGTCTTTTTTCCCGAAACAGGTCATACGCTAGACCCTTATCAGCTCTGTGCTGAGCTAAGTGAAGCCTTTGAAGTTCTTGGCGGTAAGGTTTTACAAAAAGGTGTATCTGCGTTGGCGAAAAATGGCGATGTGCTGGTTGAGTCTCAAACTCATTCATTTGACCGAATCATTGTTGCCGCTGGTGTACATTCTAAGCCTTTGATACGGCAACTAACCGGAGTCAAAGTGCCTATTCAAGCCGAGCGTGGTTATCACCTAATGGTGGATGACAAGCGTGAAGTATTGCCATTTCCTATTAGCTCTGCCGATAGAAAATTCATCATGACTCCGATGTCTGGTGGGTTACGCTTGGCAGGCACTGTTGAGTATGCCGATGTAGAGTCACCACCCAATATGAAACGTTCAGAAATGCTTTTTCAGTTAGGTGATGAGATGTTTGAATCGGGGTTACATCCACTCAAGCAAGGAGAAAAGTGGATGGGGAATCGGCCTTCAACAGTCGACTCGTTACCGGTTATTGATAGCATTTGGGATGGAAATGTATTACTGGCATTTGGCCACCAACACCTTGGATTAACTCAAGCGGCGATTACGGCAGATCTCCTTTTAGAGCTTATCGAAGGAAAGCCGACATCGATTGATCTTTCACCTTTTTCATTACAACGATTTGCCTGAAAAATTTAATATTAAATATTGTATAAAATATATTAAATGCTAATGTTAACTTAATTTTAACAAAAACTGGTATCCAACAGCCGTACTCGGATGCCTCCAGAAAAACAACCAAAAGGAGTAAAACATGTCACGAATGACCAAAGCACCATTGGCGCTGTTGATTTCAGGAATGCTGTTGGGGACCTCTGCTTATGCTGAAGACAAATTGACGGTCGTATCTTGGGGTGGTGCATTCACCAAGAGCCAAGTGGAGGCATATCATAAGCCTTTCATTAAAAAAACAGGTGTTGAGATCGTATCCGAGGATTTCAGTGGCGGATTAGCCGAAATTAAAGCGCAGGTGGAAGCGAACAACGTGCGCTGGGATTTGGTTTCTCTCGACAAGCCGGACATTGTTCGTGGTTGCGCCGAAGGGTTACTAGAACCAGTGAACCCAAGTATTTTGCCTCCGGGCGCAGATGGAACACCAGCACAAGAGGATTTCATTGATGGTGCGATTCACGAATGCGCAATCAATACCATCGTAGTGTCCACTGTATTAGCGGTGAACGAAGACGCGTTTAAAGGTAAGGCTTTGCCTAGCAAGTTGACCGATCTCTTTGACCTAAAAACTTTTCCAGGTCGACGTGCATTGCAAAAACAACCTCAGGGTAATCTTGAGTGGGCACTATTGGCTGATGGTGTAAAACCAGAAGAGGTCTACAGCTTGCTCGAAACCGAAGCCGGGCGTGAGCGTGCGTTTGCTAAGTTGGATACGATCAAATCAGAAGTGCTGTGGTGGACAACCGGTGCCCAGCCACCTCAAATGCTTGCTGACAAAGAAGTGGTGATCGCCTCGGCGTTTAACGGCCGAATTCACAATGCCCGTAAAGATGAGGGTCAACCATTTCGGATTATATGGGACCGTCAAATGGGTTACATGAATGGATGGGCAATACCTAAAGGGAGTGAGAACACAAAGCTTGCATTGGACTTCATCGCTTTTTCTTCAGGAACAAAACCATTAGCTGATCAAGCTAAGTACGTTGCCTACGGGCCTACGCGTAAATCCTCTTCGGCGGAGGTGAACCCAGACATTTTAGCGAACCTTCCTACCGCACCTCAAAACTTCCAAACCGCCTTCCTGATTAACGATGAATGGTGGTCAGACTACGCGGATGAACTAAATGAAGAGTTCAATACCTGGCTGCTTAACTAGGCGTTAATTTATGTATGGGGCCGAGTTTTCATCCATAAGCGAGGTTCCGTACTTTTTCTCAACTGTATTTATGTTTTCGGAGAAATGATGAAAGTCATCGAAGCACAGCAAGTCGCGCAATGTTTAACAATGAAGTCTCTTATTGAAACGATGCGTGAAATGTACTCGCGGCCAGCAACAATACCTCAACGCCGAGTCATGCCCTTAGAAGAGGGAGAATACGAGGCGTTTGCGCTACTTCCTGCTTGGAACCAGGAGTTAATTGCGGTGAAAGCCTTTACATATTTCCCGCATAACCCCGAGCAAGGCAAAGATACGCTTGCATCTAAGCTACTTGTTTTTAGACGAAACGATGGTGAGCCGCTCGCACTCGTGGACGGTAAAGTTTTAACGTTTTGGCGCACCGCCGCAGCTTCTGCGTTGGCAGCGGACTATTTAGCGCGTCCCGATGCTGATCGTCTGTTGATCTGCGGAACGGGCAATCTTGCGCCTTATTTTGCGTGGGCATACGCTGCGGTTCGCCCACTTAAGCAGGTTTATATTTGGGGGCGTAACTCAGATAAAGCCGAGGCGACGGTAGATGCCATTGTGTCATCTTCAGAGTATCAGTCGCTTCCTGATGAGCGTCGGTTTCGCGTTTCAGTCGTAGAAAATGTGGACCAAGTTATCAAACACGTTGACATCATCAGTTGTATCACTGCATCAGCTGAGCCTTTGTTTAATGGCGCGGACGTGCAGCCGGGTACCCATATTGATTTGGTCGGTAATCATGACTTGGATAAGCGTGAATGCGACTCCGAAGCAGTGCAACGAGCGCAGGTGTATGTCGATAGCCGCATTAACGTATTAGCCGAAGCGGGCGATCTTCTCATTCCAATTCAAGAGGGCGTGTTCACGTCAGACGATATCAAAGGGGAGTTACCGCAGCTTTGCGCCCAACAAATCTCAGGACGTCAAAACGATGAGGTCATTACTTTATACAAATCAGTTGGCAGTGCTTTGGCTGATTTGGCCGCTGTAAAGGCGGTGTTGTTAGAAAATGGCATAGATAGCCATGCCTGAGCATTTTTGCTCGTTTGTTTAAATTGCATACAATATACATATAAGGAAAGTAGTTCATGAAAATTGATTGGAAAGGTGTTTATCCGGCGGTCAGTACGCAATTTCGTCAAGATCAGTCAATTGACTTAGACGCAACGCAAACCGTTATAGACAACCAGATTAAAGATGGTGTGAATGGTATTATCTGCTTGGGTACCGTCGGTGAGAACTGTGCGTTGTACCCGGAGGAGAAACGCCAGGTCTTGCAAGCGGCAAAAGAAGTCGTAAATGGCCGTGTGCCTTTGATTGCTGGTACAGCAGAGTCTATTACCACAGCAGCTGTTGATTACATGCAGGATGCGTACAAAATTGGTATCGATGGTTGTATGGTGATGCCTGCCATGGTTTACCGCACGTCTGAGAGCGAAACGTTCGAATATTACCGCACGCTAGCAGAAGCAACGCCAGAAATGCCAATCATGATTTACAACAACCCGGTAGCTTATGGTGTAGATGTAAACCTCGATATCATGGCGAAACTGGCAGAGTTTGAAAGCATTGTAGCTATCAAAGAGTCGACCACTGATACTCGTCGTATCACCGAGCTTTACAATAAATTTGATGACCGATTTACCGTGTTCAGTGGTGTTGATGACATCGCTCTTGAATCATTGATGCTAGGTGCGACCGGCTGGATTTCTGGTTTAACCAACGCATTCCCAGAAGAATCCGTCGCGATTTATAAACTGGCAAGCCAAGGTCGTTATGCTGAAGCGTTAGAAATCTACCGTTGGTTCTTACCGCTACTGCGTTTAGACACCATTCCTACGCTGGTTCAGTGCATAAAATTGGCCGAGCAAGTCTGCGGACGTGGCTCTGAACAGGTTCGTGCGCCACGCCAACTCTTACAAGGTGAAGAGCGTCAACAAGTCATTCAAATGGTTGAACATGCGTTAGAAACCCGCTTAGACCTATCCAAATACAATCTGTAATTGTGCTGTTTAGTAGAGCGTTAACTGACGCTCTACTTATTCGTAATATTCAAAAAATGAGAAGAGGGAAGTCATGAGCACGGAAAACAAGGACTATGTCAGCTTTCAACACGTTAAGAAAACCTACGATGGCACGAATTTGGTGGTGAAAGACTTCAACTTAGATATTGCTCCTGGAGAGTTTGTTACTATGTTGGGGCCGTCAGGATCGGGCAAGACCACTTGCTTGATGATGCTAGCAGGCTTTGAAACTGCGACCGGTGGAGACATTTATATTGATGGCGTTCCTGTTAATCATCTCGCGCCGCACAAGCGCGATATTGGTATGGTGTTTCAAAACTATGCGTTGTTTCCACATATGACCATTGCTGAGAATCTTGCGTTTCCTTTAAAGGTGCGAAAACTCGACAGTGACACGATTCAAAGCAAAGTTCAGAGTGTATTAGAAATGGTCGAGCTTGAGCATGTTGCGACTCGATACCCGAAGCAGTTATCAGGTGGTCAACAACAGCGTGTTGCGTTAGCGCGAGCATTAGTGTTTGAGCCTAAACTCGTGTTGATGGATGAACCACTAGGCGCGTTAGATAAGCAGCTGCGTGAGCAAATGCAGATGGAAATTAAACATTTGCATGAAAAGCTTGGCATTACCATTTTGTATGTGACGCACGATCAAGACGAAGCTCTCACTATGTCCGACCGTATTGCGGTTTTTAATCACGGCGAAGTGCAACAACTCGCGACACCAACCGAGCTTTATGAATCTCCGAGTAATACGTTTGTTGCGCAGTTTATCGGAGAAAACAACCAACTCTCAGGTTTAGTCAAAGAGTGGGACGGAAAGTATTGCCAAGTGCTCGTTGGGAAAGAGTTATTTACTGCGAAACCTGTCAGAGTCTCTGAGCAAGGGCAGAGAACAACACTTTCCATTCGACCAGAAAAGATTGTTATTCAACCAGAGAAAGCGTCTTGTGAGAACCAAGTCTCGGGCGTCCTACGAGAATTGATTTATCACGGTGATCATTATCGTCTGGTAGTCGAAGTAGAGAGCGTTGGTCACTTCATCGTTAAAGTACCTAACGATAATCGTAAACACTTGCAGTTAACGCCTGGCTCAATTTGTCGTATTGGTTGGCAAAGTGACGATTGCCATGCTCTTGATGGGACACAAACTCAAAGTAGCGAGGTAGCAGCATGAGTCGAGAGCTAACCGCATTAGATTCTGTATTGGAAATCGAACGCCAAGTTCATGAGCAAGAAACCAATTTGAAAGCGCAGTTGCAAAAGGCCGAGCGCCGAAAAAAGCTTCGCTCCATTATGCTCACAACGCCATTGGTGTGTTTTGTTCTGCTTACGTTTGCTTTTCCTATCCTCGACATGCTTTATCGAAGCGTGGATAACCGAGAAATATCCCTGTCACTACCACAAACTATTCAAGCCTTAGAAAGTTGGGATTATCAAGGTCAGCCTCATCAAGAAGTCATTGAGGCATTCTCTGTTGAAGTACTTGCGCTTTATCAAAGCAAAGAGCTGCCGAAAATAGCCAACCGGATGAATATTGAAGAGTCAGGTATGCGCAGTTTACTCATGAAAACCGGCAGAAAGTTGTCTCGTTTGACGTCGCTGCCGAGCTCGGTGACACAGTTGGCTAAGCTGGATAAGCGATGGACTAATCCTAAATATTGGGCGGCGTTTAAGAATCTTAGTGGCGCATTAACATTCAGTCACTATCTTGCAGCGCTAGACTTGCAAGTGAATGAGTTTGGAGACATTGAGCCCCAACCAGAAAAACGCCAAATATACGTCGACCTTTTCTTTAAAACTTTTTGGATGTCTATTTCAATCACCTTAATTTGTTTGGTGATGGCGTACCCCGTTGCTTACCTGCTTGCCAATTTACCTGATAAGCGCGCGAACTTACTTTTAATCATTGTGCTGCTGCCATTTTGGACATCATTATTAGTCAGAACCACGTCTTGGATTGTTCTGCTGCAAAACCAAGGGGTCATTAATGATCTCCTTATTTGGTCGGGTTTTACTTCTGAGCGAATTCAGATGATTCACAATACCTTCGGAACGGTGGTGTCTATGGTGCACATTCTGTTGCCTTTTATGATCCTGCCTCTGTATAGCGTAATGAAAGGAATTAGCCCAACTTATTTCCGTGCCGCTCGTTCTCTAGGCGCGACGCCTTTCATTGCGTTCATCAAAGTTTATATGCCGCTTACTTTACCGGGGATAGGTGCGGGGGCTTTGCTTACTTTCATTCTTTCTATTGGTTTCTACATTACGCCCGCTTTGGTTGGTGGAAGAAGCGGACAGATGATCTCCAATATGATTGCCTATCATATGCAGACATCACTGAACTGGGGGATGGCTGGCGCATTGGGTGGACTGCTTTTGTTCGTTGTACTGGTTCTGTTTTATATGTTCAACCGTGTGGTTGGCATTAACAACCTTAAGGTAGGGGGATAACCATGGCATTACCAAACTATGCATCAAAAGTAGAGCGAGTTGCTTACGCAGGTTACTTAGCTTTTTGTGGGGTGGTGCTGTTCTTTTTAATCGCTCCAATTCTGACCATCATCCCGTTATCGTTTAATGCAACGCCTTACTTTACTTTTACCGAGGGGATGTTAAACCTTGACTCGGCAGCGTATTCTACTCGCTGGTATCAAGAAATGTTTACTAGTGATCAGTGGCTGTTGGCGCTGAAAAACAGCACGTTTATTGCTTTTATGGCGACACTCGTTGCAACAGGGCTAGGAACTCTGGCGGCGTTGGGTTTAGCAAGTAGTAACTTGCCTTTTCGCAATACGATTATGGCGCTGTTGATCTCACCCATGATCGTACCAGTCATTATCTCTGCTGCTGCGATGTACTTTTTCTACACACGCCTTGGCTTATCACAAACTTATTTAGGCGTCATTTTGGCACATGCTGCGTTAGGTACGCCTTTTGTCGTCATTACCGTTACTGCGACGTTAAGCGGCTTTGACCATAGCTTGGTAAAAGCGGCGGCTAGCTTAGGAGCAAACCCTGTTTATACTTTCAGACACATTACCTTTCCGCTGATTCGTCCGGGGATGATATCTGGCGGCTTGTTTGCTTTTGGCACCTCGTTCGACGAGGTTGTGGTGGCGTTATTCCTGACTGGGGCAGAACAAAAAACCGTTCCGAGGCAGATGTGGTCAGGAATTCGAGAGCAAATTAGTCCGACCATATTGGCGGTCGCTACGTTGCTTATTTTTATGTCGGTGTGTTTGCTCGTGACATTAGAAGTTTTACGTAGACGTAATGTACGCATTCGAGGCATTCAAGAATAACCAGACTTTTTCTTTGTTGGTCACTTTGCACTTTTGTTTAGGGGCACCTCAATTTTTGATCAAATGCGCCTCATTGTAGGCGCTTTTCTTTTGTGTTTGTCGTCAGCGATGACTGACATATCACTCTTGTAGCTTAATGCCAGCTTGCTCGAAACGTGCCAAAGGCGACTTGTTTGATTGCTGATACCAACTAGCTGGCATGTTTGATTTAAGTCGCGCTTTTTCTTCCTTGCTAATCACAACATAATGCAAAAACGTATCAAGTGTGGTTCCCATCACGTCAAATGTCATTTCCCCATCTTTGCTGATGGCTTTCAATAACCCAACCACGGCTTCCTCAGGGACTAACGGTTCAACCACCGCCTTTTTTCGCTCTTTTATTGATGTTGAAGCGGGCAGTCTTGCACGTGCCGTCTCCCAGCAAACTTTGTTGGTTTTACTGACAAGGTTGTGCTTGTAGCAGTAGTAACTGAATAAAAAGCGTGGCAGGTTTTGCCAGCGTTCGGCTTGGACTTCTAACCAAAGGTGTTGTAGCTCAATATCAGCGTCGGTCATAGGAGTTGTTTAGCAAAAAGAAAAGAAACCATTTTATAGCTTTTGTGAGGAGCAATAAAAGATATTTGAATGGAAAGATAAACAACTAGTTGATCAATATTACTAAAGCAAATCGATTTCTGGCAAGCTCGTGCAACTGCAACTCGAGTACCAAAAACTGATACCGCCACATCTATTTGTTAACAAAATGTTTCTTCTTGTCTTGCGAGTAGGTTATATGGAGATGCTCTTGCAGTAATAAGGGCAGTGGCGATGCAAAAGACGTAATGCATTTAAGGAAAACTCAATATAGAAGAAATTAGATGGAACTGAAGACTTTGAGTGTCGCGATTGCGACAACATTAACCAGCACTGGCGTATTTGCGTTAAGCGAGCCAGTTTCTCAAGTTACAGAGCAACATGCACATTCGGCTCATACACACGGTGTTGAATCCAATCGAGTTGAATACCAACCAACCGCAACTCTCCCTATTCAGCCCTCCAAGGCAACTCGAGTACAGTCACTTGAAAGCCTTGATGAGTCGAGCACTGCTTGTGATTTGGAAGCATTGGTTACCGAAAGCAGTAACCAATTGATCAGCGAAATTTTAAGTCAGGGCGCGACGTGCGTGAACCAGTTATTCTCTGCTGAAAGTCGGATTCAAGAGTCGGTATTTAGCTCCGATCATATGTACAACATCGCTAAGCACACTACGACGTTGGCGAAGGGGTATACGGGTGGCGGGAGCGATGAACTCGAAACGTTGTTCTTATACTTACGCGCGGGTTATTACGCCGAGTTTTACAATGACAACATCTCATTTATTGAATGGGTCACACCAGCGGTGAAAGAATCAGTGGATGCGTTTGTTAATAACGCAAACTTCTACGAGAACAGCGATCGTCATGGCAAAGTGCTTAGTGAAGTTATCATCACTATGGATAGTGCGGGCTTGCAGCACGTGTACTTACCACAAGTGACCCAGTGGCTTACTCGTTGGAATGATCAATACGCCCAGCACTGGTATATGCGCAATGCGGTTAACGGTGTTTTCACTATTTTGTTTGGTGGGCAGTGGAACGAGCAATTTGTGCAAATAATTGGCAACCAAACGGACCTTGCCAAAGCTTTAGGCGATTTTGCTCTAAGGGCGTCATCAATCGGTGCTGAAGATGAGTTTATGGCCGCGAATGCGGGGCGAGAGCTCGGGCGTCTGACCAAGTATACGGGTAACGCGAGTTCTGTTGTGAAGAGTCAGCTGAGTCGAATCTTTGAACAGTATGAAATGTATGGTCGGGGTGACGCGGTTTGGCTTGCGGCGGCGGACACCGCCTCATATTACGCAGATTGTAGTGAGTTCGGAATTTGTAATTTCGAAACTGAGCTAAAAGGCTTGGTGCTATCGCAAACTTATACTTGTAGCCCGACAATCCGAATTTTGTCTCAGAATATGACGCAAGAGCAACACGCGGCCGCATGTTCTAAAATGGGCTACGAAGAGGGTTACTTTCATCAGTCATTAGAAACTGGTGAACAGCCAGTAAAAGATGACCACAACACTCAGCTCCAAGTCAATATCTTCGATTCAAGCACTGATTATGGTAAGTACGCAGGGCCAATTTTCGATATTAGTACTGACAATGGCGGTATGTACTTGGAGGGCGACCCTTCCCAGCCGGGGAATATTCCCAACTTTATTGCTTATGAAGCCTCTTATGCGAACGCGGATCACTTTGTCTGGAACCTAGAGCACGAATACGTGCATTACTTAGATGGTCGATTTGATCTCTATGGAGGGTTTAGTCATCCAACTGAAAAAATAGTGTGGTGGAGTGAAGGCATTGCAGAATATGTCGCTCAAGAAAATGACAACCAAGCAGCACTTGAGACGATTTTAGACGGCTCGACGTATACCTTAAGTGAGATTTTCGAGACTACTTATGATGGGTTTGATGTCGATCGAATTTATCGTTGGGGGTACTTAGCTGTACGTTTTATGTTTGAAAATCATAAAGATGACGTAAACCAAATGCTGGTGGAAACACGCCAAGGGAATTGGAGCAATTACAAGGCCACGATCACCCAATGGGCGAATTTGTATCAAAGTGAGTTTGAGCAGTGGCAGCAAGCCCTTGTCTCAAATGGTGCACCTAATGCAGTCATAACCGCAAACAGTAAGGGGAAAGTCGGTGAAAGCATTACATTTAGCAGTGAAAACAGTACAGACCCAAACGGGAAGATCGTCAGCGTCTTATGGGACTTCGGTGATGGCTCGACAAGTACACAAACCAAGCCGACGCACCAATATGGGAGTGAAGGGGAGTATTCGGTCAGTCTAAGTGTTACAGACAGTGAAGGCTTGACGGCAACCGCCACTCATAGTGTTTTTATCTCAACGTTGGGCGGTAATGACACATTGCCACAAGACTGCGCGGTGCAAAGTAAAGTAAGCGGTGGACGCCTAACAGCAGGAGAGCCTGTTTGCTTGGCAAATCAACAAACCATTTGGCTGAGCGTGCCAGCGGTGAATGAGAGCTCAAATCTGGCGATAACGACGGGAAACGGTACGGGCAACCTAAAGCTTGAATACAGTAACTCTGGTTGGCCGGATGGTACTAATCTTCACGGGTGGTCAGATAATATTGGTAATGGAGAGTGTATTACGTTGTCAAATCAGAGTAACTACTGGGGCTACGTTAAAGTATCTGGTGATTTTGAGAATGCCGCCATCGTCGTTGATTTTGATGCTCAGAAGTGTCGTCAGTAGGGCATTTTAACTGCATCATTTTAATTTAATTGACCGCCTCGCTAACATCGCGGGGCGTTTTTGTTTTTTACGCCGTTATCTCTATAAAAAACCAGCCCGAAGGCTGGCAAACAAGGAGTTTGAGATGAAAATGAAAACGTTATAAAACTTGCTGATATCCTATTTCTCAATAAGTTGGGTTGTGCTTTGCAGCCAGTTTTTATCTTGCGCATCAAGAAAAGGGCTAAGCGCCTGATAGACACGTGAATGGTAATGATTAAGCCAGTCTAGCTCTGCTTGATCTAGCATTGATAAATCAAGGGCGTTGGTCGCAATTGGAGCAAGAGTGATGGTCTCAAAACCGTAGAACGTGCCGAACTCATTTTGTTCTACTTCTACAACTTTAAGAATGTTCTCTATTCTTACCCCGTACTCACCTTCGCGATAAACGCCTGGTTCATTAGTAATGACCATACCTGGTTTTAGCTCAACCTCGCGGTGGCTTTGCGAGAAATTTTGTGGGCCTTCGTGAACATTCAAGCAAATGCCTACGCCGTGTCCAGTGCCGCACTTGTAATCAATACCATGTTGCCATAAGACGCCACGCGCCATGATATCAAGATTGGCACCCGTAGAGCCTTTCATGAATCGAGTCTGAGTCAGTCGGATGACCGCTTTGAGCACCAAGGTATAATCTTTGCGCTGCTTAATGGTCGGTGACCCGAAGTGGAAAGTACGGGTGATGTCTGTTGTCCCGCCAAGGTATTGGCCACCAGAATCGACGAGAAAGAAGTTGCTTTCATTGACTACTGCATTGCTTTCTTCATCGGCGGCATAATGCATTTTTGCCCCGTGAGCTGCGAAGCCTGCAATAGTGCGGAAACTGTCACTTACATAATGTCGGGTTTGACGGCGATAGTGATTCAGTTGTGCCTCAGCAGATAATTCTGTAACGAGTCCGCTTGGAATTTGCTCCTCGAGCCAGTTCATAAACCTTACTATTGCCACACCATCGTCCGTTAATACCTGCTCTAGGCTGGTTAGTTCGGTCTCATTTTTTATGGCCTTCATTGCCGTTACAGGGCAAGCCATTGGTTTTAGATTCACATTCCGTTCAATCGAACTCACCAATAAGCTGTCTGTGTGGGTAGGGCTAAAAGCGAGCGATAATCCCTCACATTGCTGATTCAAATACTGACTTACGTAGTTGTAATGGCGAATGTGTACACTTTGCTCGGTCAACGACTTTTCAACGTCTTGAGGCAGTTTGGCTTTATCAATAAACAGTGTCGCAAGTGATTGATCTACGATTAGATAGGCTTCAGAAACTGGGCAGTAATTCGTATCACCACCTCGAATATTCATTGTCCACATGACATCATCTAGCGTTGACACTAATAAGCTATCTACTTGGTTCTCGGTTAACCAAGAACGGATTCTCGCTAACTTATTTTCTGTGTCAACGCCAGCAAAAGCGGTGGGGTGCTCGAATACGGGAGCACTTGGGCGAGGTGGTCGTTCAAGCCAAATCGGTGTGAGTAAATCCAGGTCGAGAATGATCTTAATGCTTTTCGTTTCAAAGGCTTGTTTGAGGCCTTGATAAAAAACGTAACTGATGGTGCGCCCGTCAACCGCGACAATACTGTTTTCTGGGAGCGTGGTAGCCAGCCATTTGGCAATTGTCGGCGTTTCTGGTTGTTTGGCTTTAAACAGTTCAAGTCCTGTGCCGTGTAACTGTTCTTCAGCTTGAATATAGTAACGACCATCAGTCCAAAGGCCACCACCTTGTTGGGTAATGACGACATCGCCTGCTGAGCCGGTAAAACCTGAAATCCAGCTTCGCGCTAACCAATGATCCGCTGAGTATTCGCTGTTATGCGGGTCATTGTTGGTCACGATATATGCAGACACGTTGTGAAAGGACATTGCCTCACGCAATAACGTAAGGCGTTGGTTTACTGAGTTAGTATTGTTCATTAAATGGTTCCTAAAGTCATATTTGAGCAATAGATATGATGCTGCTCCGAGCCTGTTTTTATTGGGTTCTGTTGCTCGCATACTTCTGTGGCTTCTGGGCATCGAGTACGAAAAACGCAACCGCTCGGTGGGTTAAGTGGAGAAGGAAGATCGCCGGGCAATAGTTGTATTTCACGGTCACGTGCTAATTGCGGATTAGCTATCGGGACGGCGGATAACAGTGCTTTGGTGTAGGGGTGTTGTGCATCATCAAATACTTTATCGTAACGTCCTACTTCCATAGGTTTACCAAGATACATCACCATAACGCGGTCGCTGATGTGGCGCACCACGCTTAAGTCGTGCGCAATCATTACCAGTGTTAACCCCATTTCTTTTTTAAGATCATCTAGAAGATTGATGACCTGAGCTTGTATGGAGACATCTAGCGCACTAACGGGTTCATCACACACGACCAAATCTGGATTGAGAATTAATGCTCTGGCAATGCCCACACGCTGGCATTGACCTCCGGAAAATTCATGTGGATAGCGGTTTCGCTGGCTCGCCAAGAGACCCACTTTATCCATCATAGCGATGACTCGCTTTTCTACCTCTGCCCGTTTAAGTTGCGGCTCGTGGGTGAGCAGTGGTTCGGGAATGCATTCTGAGATGGTTAATCTCGGATTCAAACAAGCGGATGGGTCTTGAAACACCATCTGAAATTCTCTGCGTCGAGAGGAAAGCTCTTTTTTACTAAACCCGAGCATGTCTTGACCTTTCCAAGTCAACTCGCCATGTGTAGGTTCAATTAAGCGAAGTAAGGCGCGTGCAAGCGTTGATTTTCCGCAGCCTGATTCCCCCACAATGCCAAGTGTTTCGCCTCGATAAACATCTAAGTCGATACCATTGACCGCTTTCACGATTTTACGTCGACTTGGAATAAGGTGACGCGACACAGGAAAGTGGACGTTTAAATCACGAGCAGACATGAGGACTTCTTTTTTATTCATAACGCCTCCTTAAGCTTTTATTTGAATAGGAGTGATAACACTGGGTGCGTTAACGTGACAGGCAATGGACTGGCTCGTGTTTAATGGAGAAAACCGTGGGGTTTCGTATTGGCAACGCGTCTCTCGATGCTCGCACCGCTCTCTAAACGGACACCCTTGATGGTTAATCAACGCACTTGGTGGGTTACCTGGGATGGTTGGTAAACGTGGCATATCTTCAGTGATAGAAGGAATAGCCTTTAGCAGGCCTTGAGTATAGGGGTGCGCAGGTTGAGCGAACAATGTCTCGGTATCTGATTGCTCCATTTTTTGACCACCATACATGACCAATACGCGATCACACATCTCGGCGACGACGCCCATATCGTGAGTGATCAGTAAAATAGCCGTGTTGAACTCTTGTTGTAAGTCTCGTAATAGCGTCAAAATTTGAGCCTGAACGGTTACATCTAACGCGGTGGTTGGTTCGTCTGCAATTAACAGCTCGGGCTTACACAACAACGCCATCGCTATCATGATTCGCTGACGCATTCCGCCAGATAGCTCGTGAGGGTATTGATTCATCCGAGTTTCGGGAGAGGGAATACGCACCGCATCCAACATGTGAATCGATTCAACTTTTGCTTGTTTTCGGCTCATTCCTTTATGAATCATGAGAACTTCACAAAGCTGTTTGCCAATTTTCATGAATGGATTGAGTGACGTCATCGGATCTTGAAAGATCATTCCGATTTTCTCTGCACGGATGCGGTTGAGCTGCTTTTTAGACATCGCGAGTAAATCATCACCGTGGAACATCGCGCTGCCAGACACGGCGCCGTTGTCCGCGGTTAACCCCATTAATGCGAAAACAGACTGGCTTTTTCCCGAACCTGATTCCCCAACAATCCCAAGAGTTTCGCCCGCTTTAATCGAGTAGGAGAGATTACTGACCGCTTGCACTTGCCCATCTGGCGTATCGAAGCGCACGTTCATGTTTTCAATAGATAGCATGGTTTGTCCTTATCGGTCTTTCGGGTCAAGAGCATCACGCAAGCCATCGCCGATGAAGTTAAAACAAAAGAGGGTGGCAACTAAAAACAGAGAGGGAAAAAGCAGCATCCACAATGCAACGTCAATCGTTTTTGCGCCTTCGGAGATTAGGATTCCCCAGCTTGTATCCGGTGGTTGAACACCAAGCCCTAAGAAGCTTAAAAACGATTCGAACATAATGAATCCTGGTACCATTAAGGAGGAATAAACCATCACGATACCAAGCACATTAGGCAGAACATGGCGTCGGACAATTGTCAATTTAGAAACCCCAATAGAGTGTGCGGCTTCGATGAATTCTCGCTTTTTGAGACCGAAGGTGACACCACGTACAACACGGGCAATGCCTAACCAAGATACCATTCCGATCACAATAAAGATCAGATAGATGTTGTTGCCAAAAAGGGTAACAAACAGGATAACCATAAACATAAATGGCACCGAATCGAGCACCTCAATAATGCGCATCATTACGCTATCGACAACGCCGCCAAGATAGCCGGAAATACTTCCCCAAATCGTACCAATAACAACGGCGACTAAGGCACCAACAAAACCTACCAAAATAGAAAGCCTGCCGCCTTGCATCGTGCGAGCAAAGACATCTTGCCCGAGGTCATCAGTACCAAAGTAATGGCCACTGCTCAGTGAAGGTTTCCCTAGCTCGTATGGATCGATGAGCACTTCCCAGTCAATTTCATCATGGCCAAAAGCGGCAAGAGAGGGGCCGAAGGTAATGCATAAGGTAATGAACGCCAAAACATACACTGATGTCATCGCGGCTCTGTTTTTACGAAATCGAGTCCATGCATCCTGCCAAAGACTGCGACCTTCGACGGCTTCAATATTGTCGACGACTTGATCTTGAAGAGCTTGTGTATCCAGTTTTTTTATCGTTAACATGCCGGACTCCTAAACGCGTATACGAGGGTCGATAATCGTATATAGCAAGTCGACCACAAGGTTAAAGAAGATAGTGAGTGAAGCGACAATCAGAGTAATGCCCATTACTAGGCCGTAGTCGCGGTTGAGAGCCCCAGACACAAAGTGTTGTCCCATGCCACCTGTACCAAAGAAAATGTCGATAATCACCGAGCCTGTCACGACAGAAACAAATGCAGGGCCGAGCATCGCAACGACGGGAATCAGGGATGGTCGCAAAGCGTGATGGAATAAAATGTAGGTTGTGGACAAACCTTTGGCTTTTGCCGTTCGAATGTATGGTTGGTTGAGCGTTTCAATCATTGCGCCACGCATGACGCGTGCAATACTCGCAATGGAGCCAATCGCCAGGCTGAGCACGGGAAGAACAAGAAAAGCCAGCTTTCCTCCTTCCCAACCACCAGCAGGGAACCAGCCTAGCTGAATAGCGAAGATCATGACTAAAACTGGAGCAAGCACGAAAGCCGGAACCACAACTCCAGTCATCGAAAGTGTCATCAGGCCGTAATCTAGGCGGCTATTTCGGTTCAATGCCGCAATGGTGCCAAGCAACATGCCAAGTGGAACGGAAATACAAAAGGAGAGTACGCCTAATACTGCTGAAACTGGCCATGATTGTGCGACGAGCTGTGTAACACTGAAGTCTTGATAAACGAAGCTCGGACCGAGATCTCCTTGTATGAAATTACCAATGTAAATCCAAAACTGAGTAAGGAAGGGCTGGTCCAAATGGAATTTTGCTTCGATATTCGCACGTACCACCTCTGGCATAGGCCGTTCCATATCAAATGGCCCCCCTGGTGCAATGTGCATCAGCCAAAATGATACGAGTGCGATGAATAGAAGCGTGGGGATAGCGATAGCTAATCGCTTAACAATGTACCAAATCATGATCCATCATCCTTTGGTCATCCGAAATCACTTCGAACGGTTATGAATAAAAAATGGTCTGAGCTCAGGTTGCCTTCTCCACCGAGAGATATGAGGAACGGCAAGTAAACATTGAACTTGCCGACTCAGACCGAAAACATGCTTTTAGTGGGCTTTTACATAGACATTCTTGCGGTAGTACGACGACTCAGGGTTTGTCAGTTCGTAGCCGCCCACGTAAGGCTTGATGAGGTATTGATCGTTACCCGGACGATAAATAGGAATAATGGCCATGTCTTCAATCAGCATGCTTTCTGCTTGTAGATACAGTTCTGATGGGTTGCTCATGGTCTTTGAGCGAGCCATTAACTCGTCGTATTGCGGGTTGTTATAACGAGAATCGTTGTACTCGCCACTAGAAACGAAGATATCCAACCATGTAGAGGCTTCATTGTAGTCGGCCGTCCAGCCGCCGCGAGTAATGTCGGTCGGCTCTTTAAGTGCGTAGAACACTTTCGGTTCTAGCTGTTTTATCGTGACTTGCGCACCCAATCGGCTTTTCCACATGCCTGCCATGGTGGTTGCCATTTTTACGTCCATCGAGAAAGTTGGTACGGTAAACGTTAACTTAAGCGGATTGCTTTTATCGTATCCAGCTTCTGACAGTAATTGCTGCGCTTTTTCGATACGTTTATGGCGGTTCCAAGTTGCGAACTCAGGAGTGTGAGATTTAAAACCATCTGTTTGAGGTGGCACAAGGGTATACATTGGAACCCCACCGTTTCTCAAAATAGCACTCGTTAACAGTTGACGGTCAATGGCATATGAGAGGGCTTTACGAACCCGCACGTCTTTTGTTGGCCCTTGTTGAGTGTTGAGGTAATAGAATGTGGAGCCAAGAGACGCACTGGTGCTTGCCACTTCTTGTGGGCGTTGTTGAATTAACTTTTTCTTCTGAGCGGCAGGAATGGAAACCGCTTGGTCTATCTCACCAGCTAGGTAGCGGTTTAGCACTACGTTTGCATCACCAATTGGTAGCCAGGTGACTTTTTCCAGCACTACATTGCTTGCGTCCCAATAATGTGGATTTTTAACCATCACCAGTTTTTCGTTAACTTTCCATTCAGAGACAGTAAACGCACCATTTGTAACGATATGCTCAGGCTGGGTCCAACGGTTGCCATATTTTTCTACGGTCGCTTTATGAACGGGGGCAAGTACGGGATGACTTAATAGTTTCGTAAAGAAGGGAATAGGCTCTTCGAGTGTTACCTGGAACGTTTTTTCATCCAGCGCCTTCACGCCCAAGGACTCGGGATCGGATTCGCCCTTCATAATGGCTTGCGAGTTTTCGATATTTGGAATGGCCGCAAACCAAGCGTACGGTGAAGCAGTGCTTGGATTCAGTAAGCGTTGCCAGCTGTAGACAAAATCTTGTGCAGTGACCGTTTCGCCATTTGACCATTTTGCATCACGTAAGTGGAAGGTATAAACCGTATTGTTGTCATTGACTGACCAAGACTCAGCAACACCAGGAATGGTTTTACCTTGCTTATCTTGAATGACCAGACCTTCAAACAGGTCTCGACCAAGATTAAAAGCGGGCTCTGCGGCTTGCTTGGCTGGGTCAATAGAAGTAACTTCAGCCCCATTGTTTAGCGTAATTTCTTGTGTCTCATCGAGGGTCACACCTGAGGGATACGGCGCGGCATAGCTTGATGTTGCCAGTATTGGACTCATCATCGACGCTAACAAAAGCAACTTAGGTAATTTCATCCTTGTTTCACTCTTTTCATCCTGAAAGATGCTAGAAATGTATATTGTATAAATTATCTACACAATCGAGTTTTAACAATGTTGTAACAGGGTGCCAAATGTTGGGCTATTTGGTATCAAAAAGTGAGCTGGGGGATTGATATGGAGCTGGTACTAAGTCTGCATTACGGGGTAGGCTTTGTTTCGCGCAAATAAAAAATCCCCTTCAAGCGCGCGCTAAAAGGGGAGGGTAGTTCGTCTGTTCTTCAAAAGGTACGACGTTAACTGACTAGGAAATGTTTTACGAACTCAGTGATTTTGACCATATCACTTACCGCGATAAACTCTTCTGTCGTGTGTACTTTTGCCATGCCAGTTGAAAGATTGACCGTTGTGAGACCTTTCTTGTTAAAGTTGTTAGCATCGCTACCGCCGCCAGTGCCTTTTGTGAAAGCCTCAATTCCCAACTCTGCAAACGCCGCTTTTATAGCGCTAACGTGTGGGTGGTTTTCTTCAATAACAAATGCATCGTAGGCTCGGCTAGATTCAATGTCGACTTCTGCACCGTGTTTTTCACAGACAGACTCTAATGTTGAGATCATATGATTGACCTGAGCATCTAGTTTATCGCCATTCAGGGAGCGTGCTTCTGCCACGATTTTTAATTCAGGCATGACAATGTTTGTGGCCTGACCGCCATTCACTATACCGATGTTGGCTGTCGTTTCTTCGTCGATGCGAAGCAGCTTCATTTGGTTGATAGCATCTGCCGCCACCATGATCGCACTGATGCCTTCTTCTGGCGCAAGCCCTGCATGTGCTGGTCGACCTTTGATTGTTGCCACGATTTTTTGCTGGCCTGGGGCTGCGGTCACAATAGTGCCAATAGGACCACCCGTATCTAACACGATTGCTTCCGTTGAAGTGACGTGTGACATATCGAAGTATTGTGAACCGAATAAACCGCCTTCTTCATACACGGTGAAAGCAAGCTCTAACGTTTTGTGCTCAAGGTTTTCCGCTTGAATACAACGAACGGCTTCCATGATGGCAGCAATACCAGATTTATCATCGCCACCAAGAATCGTATTGCCTTCTGAACGGATAACGCCGTCTTCGATGATTGGCTCAATGCCAATACCTGGAGTGACCGTATCCATATGACAGCTCATTAGGATAGAGCCGTCTTTTTTGCCGTCTAAACGGGCGTACACGTTAAAACCGTTAGAAATATGCTCAGGCACTGGAAGCTTGTGCACGGTAAAGCCTAGCTCGCCTAGCTGTTCTGCCAGTGTTTCTGCAATTTGTTTTTCGTTTTTTGATTCGCTGTCGATACGTACTAGTTGGCAAAAGTGTTCAACTAGGCGTTCTTGATTGATGTGTGTCATTAGATGTCTCTTTTTCTGATCGAGCGTGAAGCACTGTGGCTAGGGCTCGATAGGGAACAGAGCACCACTTATGGCACAGTTACTTTTGAATAAAACTGAGGTGAATCAATAAAGGAGTATCCATGACACGATTCTGACCGATGAGCCTTTCGAACTGTATGAAGCGTCACGAAACATTACTTTTGATGTTTTGCAGGATCAAATGAATAAATCGGATAGAGATAGGGTGCAATAGACTTTCCATCCCCTTTTACTTTTTGAGCTACGTTGCCAAGATAAAATGCCAAAGTAACAACTTGTTTACATTTTGTGTGTTGGCGTAAAGCCGAAAATATCAATCTAATATATTGAAAATAAGCAGTTTGTTTGATGTTTACGAAAGTGGGTTCGATGTGCCTACTGTGTGTAACATATATTTTACAATTGTGCGTAAAAATCGCCAAGGTAAAGATTTCTCCCCACGTATTCCAATTTCTCAAGACCTGCGCCAAGTTAGAAAAATAAGTCCAAACAAAAGCTACTGAGACAAGGAGAAAGTCATGGTTGATGCATATAACCCACTAGGAACAGACGGATTTGAGTTTGTTGAATATACCGCTGCTGACAACAAAGGCATTCAACAGCTTAAAGATCTGTTTATATCGTTAGGTTTTGCGGAAATTGCAAAGCATCGCTCAAAAGAAGCGTGGTTATATCGACAAGGTGACATTAGCTTTATTGTGAATGCGCAGCCGCATAGCCAAGCTGAGGGATTCGCCAAAGTCCACGGTCCGTCGGTTTGTGGCATGGCATTTCGAGTGAAAGACGCGACCGTTGCTCTGGCGCATGCGTTAGAGAATGGCGGTAAAGAATATAAAACGGAAATTGGGCCGATGGAGCTAAGCATTCCTGCTATTTATGGCATCGGTGAAAGCTTGCTTTATTTTGTCGATCGTTATGGAAAGCAGAGTATTTATGATGTCGATTTTCGTTTTTATGATGATGCTGATGAGCGTTTATCAAAAGCGAATGTTGGTCTTTACGAAATCGACCACTTAACGCACAACGTTAAGCAAGGCAACATGGATGTTTGGTCTGGTTTCTATGAGCGCATTGGTAACTTCCGCGAAATTCGTTATTTCGATATCGAAGGTAAGCTGACTGGTCTTGTCAGCCGTGCGATGACCGCACCTTGCGGCAAAATCCGAATTCCTATCAATGAGTCGTCAGATGATAAATCACAGATTGAAGAGTTTATCCGTGAATACAATGGTGAAGGCATTCAACATATCGCATTGACCACAGACGACATCTACGAAACGGTCAAAACATTGCGAGAGCGAGGCATGGACTTTATGCCAACGCCAGATACTTATTACGAGAAAGTCGATCAGCGTGTTGAAGGCCATGGTGAAGATGTAAGCAAGCTTCGTGATTTGCAGATTCTTATTGATGGTGCGCCAACGAAAGATGGCATCTTGCTACAAATCTTTACTCAAACCGTTATCGGCCCTGTGTTCTTCGAAATCATCCAACGTAAAGGCAATGAAGGCTTTGGCGAGGGTAACTTCAAAGCGTTGTTTGAATCGATAGAAGAAGACCAAATTCGCCGAGGAGTATTGAGCGATGCATAAATGGATCACATTCCCTCACCGGGAGGGAGTGTGCTCTAAACAAGCGCATGCTGACTTCCCGGAAGAGGCAATTTATGAACGTGAGGCAGGTCGAAGTGGTTTCTTTGGCCCCGCAACACATTTTCATCATCAACATGCCCCGACGGGATGGTCTGAGTGGGAGGGCGAGTTACGTCCACGAGCGTTCGATTTTAATCTAGTCGAGAAAGCCAGCCATATTACCCCTTGGGCAGTCCCGCATCTATTACACAACGCGAATTGTAAAGTTCGTGTTTGGCGTATGGATGAAAAAATGGACTTCTTGGTGAGAAATGCAGATGGCGACGAACTGCTATTCATCCACCAAGGTACGGCAGATCTCTACTGTGATTATGGTCATTTGAAAGTGAGCGAAGGGGATTATGTCATGATCCCGCGCTCAACGAGCTGGCGTTTAGAACCAAGCGAGTCGATGTTCATTTTGATGATCGAAAACACCGATGCGGCCTATACATTGCCCGAAAAAGGCATGGTTGGAAACCACGCGGTGTTTGATCCAGCGGTTTTGGAAACGCCGTCGATCAACGATCAGTTCCGTGATCAATATTCTGAGAATCAAACACAGGTTCAGGTGAAACGCCACGATAAAGTCAGTGTTATCACTTACCCATTCAACCCGTTGGATGCGATTGGCTGGCATGGTGATTTGGCGGTAGTAAAAGTGAACTGGCGTGATATTCGTCCACTTATGTCACATCGTTACCACTTACCGCCTTCTGCACATACTACATTTGTAGGAGCAGGATTTGTGGTGTGCACCTTTGTTCCTCGTCCGATTGAAAGTGATCCCGGAGCGCTCAAAGTACCGTTCTATCACAACAATGACGATTATGACGAAGTCTTGTTCTACCATGCCGGTGATTTCTTCAGCCGTGACAACATTGAAGCAGGCATGGTGACATTCCATCCAGCAGGCTTTACACATGGCCCTCACCCGAAAGCTTTCAAAGCAGGGCGAGAGCATAAGAAGACTTTTACCGACGAAGTCGCGGTCATGATTGATACGCGTCACGCACTTCAGTTTTCGGATGAGCTGGAAAAAGTAGAAAACAAAGAATACGTCTATAGCTGGCAAGAGAAGTAAGAGGCAAGGATGAAATTAGCAACCAAGAAAAATGGCACTCGTGACGGTTTGTTGATGGTCGTGAGCAAAGACTTAACGCGCTGCGTACCTGCGACAGAAATATTCCACCCAATGAATTTGGCACCGACGATGCAGGTGGCACTTGATAACTGGGATGCGCTAGCACCGCAACTGGAAGAGCTATACGTTGCACTGAATAATGGCACAGTTGCAGGGTATGAAGAGTTTGAAGCGCACTACTGTGAGTCGCCGCTTCCTCGCGCTTATCAGTGGGCTGATGGCAGTGCTTACGTAAACCACGTTGAGTTGGTTAGAAAAGCTCGCGGCGCTGAAATGCCTGAAAGTTTTTGGACGGATCCGTTGATGTACCAAGGAGGCTCTGATGCCTTTATTGGTCCTTGTGACAACATCGAGTTTGCCAGTGATGAATGGGGTATTGATTTCGAAGGCGAAGTTGCTGTGGTAACTGGTGACGTACCAATGGGCGCGAGTGTTGCAGAGGCTCAGGAGTCTATTCGTTTGATCATGCTGGTGAATGATGTCTCACTGCGTGGCCTAATTCCGGCAGAATTAGCTAAAGGGTTTGGTTTTTTCCAATCTAAACCTTCTTCTGCGTTTTCTCCTGTGGCAGTAACACCTGACGAACTCGGCGATGCGTGGTACGAAAACAAAGTGCATTTACCATTGGTCTCGACCTACAACCACAAGCCGTTTGGTCGCCCGAATGCAGGTATCGATATGACGTTTGATTTTGCAGACTTAATTGTTCATGCGACTAAAACGCGCCCGCTATCCGCTGGGGCGATTATTGGCTCAGGTACGGTATCTAATAAGCAAGGCACCGAACATGGCACTTCGATTGAGGAGGGTGGTGTTGGTTATTCATGTATCGCGGAAGTTCGCATGATTGAAACCATTCGTGATGGTAAACCGTCGACTAACTTCATGTCGTTTGGAGATTCAATCAGATTGGAAATGTTCGATGCGGATGGCAATAACATATTCGGTTCGATTGACCAACAAGTTAGCCAATATCTCAAGCATTAAGAGCGCCAGTTGGGAGATGATATGAGCGATGGCATGATTTTATACGGATACTGGCGATCATCGGCGGCGTATCGTGTGCGTATTTGTTTGAATCTTAAAGAGTTATCGTATGATTCAAAATCGGTACACTTGGTGCGCAATGGTGGCGAACAACACAGTGACGAGTACCATGAGTTAAACGCTTCTGAACTGGTTCCTGTGCTGGTGGATGGGGAGGTTCAGTTAACCCAGTCACTGACCATCATTCAATACTTAGAAGAACACTATCCGGATGTCACTGTGATCCCCGAGCAAACGCCGCTTCGATACCAAGCGCTAGCTTTGGCTCAGGATATTGCAATGGAGATTCATCCCCTGAATAACTTAAGAGTTCTGCAGTATTTAGAGGGGGAGTTAGCTTGCGAGCCAGAGCGCAAAGTCGCTTGGATTCATCACTGGATTCACAAAGGTTTTACAGCATTAGAAGAGAAACTTCAGAAACATCGTAAACTAAATGGTGATTGTAAGTTTAGCCTGACAAGCTCGCCATCTATTGTCGATATTTGTCTGGTACCACAATTTTATAACGCACAACGCTTTGGTGTAGATACTTCTCTTTACCCAACCATTAACGCTGTTGTGCAAGCATGTAATCAATTGCCTGCTTTTATTGATGCGATGCCAGAGAATCAGCCAGACGCTAATAGTTGATTCTTAGCATCATAATGTATTAACAAAATTTAAACGAGCCAATCCGAGTGTGTGATTGGCTCGTTTTTATTGGGGATCCAAATTTTCTGTTTCTCGCTATCGTCGTGGCTCCTCAAAATTGCGAGGTTTTGTTGCTCTGCATAGCATTTCCATTTACGCTTTGAGCAACGAGTTGTTTTGGATGCACTTTATTTATGACCAACATTTTTATCATTGTTGTTCTTCTGGTTTTATTCTTCTTTGTTATTCAAAAGTACGTGATTAAGCACGACGACACGCGTGATTATCCTTATCGCTCGAAAGGACCGCTACTCAGGGGGCAAGAGAGCGCATTCTATAATGCGTTGAGGGCAGCGGTAGGTGAACATGCGGTGGTATTCGCGAAAGTAAACATGTCCAGTTTGGTTACGCCAAAAGAAATCAAAAATAAGAAGCAGTTTTTTGTCGCGAACAATCGCATATCTCGAAGTTATTTTGATTACGTTATTTGTGATCCTAGGACGCTAGAGCCGCGTGTGATCGTTGAATTGGATAACGGGCAAGAGTTAAGCAAGGGCAAGGTAGAAAGACAAAAGTTACTGATCCATGTTTGTAAGACAGCAAACCTACCTTTAATCGGCGCTTCGATAAAGCACAGTTATCAAGTTGGGCGATTACGTCGTTTGCTTGCGGCACATATAGATTTGATTGAGCCTGATAAAGAAGTGCGCTTTTGCAAAAAATGCGGCAGTCCGATGATCATTAAAACCGCAAGCCAAGGTGAATTCAAAGGTCGACGCTTCTTTACTTGCAGCCGCCAACCAAATTGTACTTACACCGAGAATTACAATGTGGTGTTTGATTCGGACGACTAAAGACGACAGTTGAACAGCAAAACGGATGAGGCTTTGATTCGAGATGATCAAAGCCTTTTTTGTATCAGTCCCCAAGGCAAGACCTATACTTTGAAAAAGAGTGCAGAATAGGGAAGCCATATGCGATACGGATGGATTTTGTCAGCGTTGTTCATCGCATCTAATGTTAGTGCGATACCTAATTTGAAACCACTGGAGTGTGAGTTAACGGAGACACCCCAAGATCATTTCTTGTTTTACCGAGAGCAAATGGTTTACCACAGTGAGCAGTTTGTCATATTTCAAAACTTCAAAGGCAGGGTGAGCACTCAAGTGGATGTCAAAACAGGAGAGTTGATCCGTACAACCTATATCGGCGAACCATTTAAACCTAAATATCAGATTTTGTTTGGTACTTGCCCCAATGTATCGCAAACCTTACAGATTTGGATGCTCAGTGAAGTGCCTTACGACAATTAAGTGAGATAATAAAAGTTATATAGATCACACTTTTAAACCCTACAGGCCCAGTCCTTGTCGATAAAATCATCTGAAAACGCGTGTTGAGTTTACATTTTCGCCAAACGGTTCAAAGTTGGCAAATTTGTGCTTGCACCGTCGTTCGCTTATAGCTAATATCCTCGTCGTTCCAGAGAAATGCGTCCGTAGCTCAGCTGGTTAGAGTATCGCCTTGACATGGCGGGGGTCGGTGGTTCGAGTCCACTCGGACGCACCATTCTGAATTGAATGGTTAGGAACACAAAATTTGGGTCCGTAGCTCAGTTGGTTAGAGTACTACCTTGACATGGTAGGGGTCGGCGATTCGAGTTCGCCCGGACCCACCAAATTTTAGAAAAAGCCCACCAAACGGTGGGCTTTTTTGTATCCATAATTTGTTGATACTCAGATTTAAACACCTTACTTTTCCTTTGCACACTTTCTACAAATACTCCGCATTGCCATCAGTGTAAATTTGAGTGGTTTTACAAGAATTTAACTCGTTCATCTAAACATTCATTGGAGCCCATTTCGAATTCGCGGCAAATCCAAGGCCTATTTTCATAAATCGTACACATTAATGTGTCTCTGTCTAAAGCTGCACACCAACCATCATTTAGCCGCATCATGGTTTCGCCTCCATACTGGTCACGTGCAATAAACTCTTCAGGTACGCCAGTATCTGAAATAATTATAACCTCGAGACGGCAACAACAAGCCTTACAGTTAGAGCAAGATACATCAGAGGGCAGGGGAGAGGGAGTTTTAGTTGGTATAATCATGAATAACTACAATTTGGTCAATTGTGCATGGTACCGTAAATTTAACACGAATGAACTTTATTTCTAAAATAGAACACCCTATGAATGGTAAACCTAGTGAACGCATTTTATGCGTTCACTTGCGCGCCTTTCCGAGTAAGTCGGTAGAACTGACAGTGATTCACACCAATTAACCTTATAGTCAGTATAAATTTGAACGCCGATTTTTTGTTATACACGTACTTTACACAAGATCTGCTTCTGTAAAGTTTGTTTTAAATGTGAAAGCAAATGGCGTATCTCCGTTTTCGCGCAAATGCTGAAGGCGTAACAAGGCTTCTTGTGGTGTTGGTATATAACCGTCTTCTACCCACCACAGAACATAGCTATCCTCCGCTAAACGATGAAACCATTCGCTTTTTCGGCGCATGAAATCTCTATGACCGGTACGAAACATAAAGTTTTTAAGTGAGTCAGTACTTTCCCAAATAGACATGTTTACAATCATGTTCGGGTCATCAAATAATTTAATGCTTGTTGCATCGCCGGAGTCGTCTTTTAGACGCCAGATAAAGCCTTCACTTTCTTCAGCTATACCATTAATTAAGTCCAAATTGTCTACGAACTCTTTAATTTCTGGTGCATCCAAAGGGTATTTAGCAAGCGCAATATTTAATTGAGCTAATTTCATTTCATGACCCTCCCTGGTCGATAAGCCTGTAATGCTGGTCAAAAGCTCTAAGTATCTTTTCCTATTTTATCATGCAGTGTGTTGCTAGTGCCTTCAAAGGTCAATTAGAAAGTTAGTGACTGTGGCGAGTCATTGGATGGCAAAAAAGTCGTTTTATACATTGGTTATGTTGAGCATAAGCCCTTCTTTTCTCGCGATTATCGTCGGTAAGTCTCACTCAAGAGAGTTGCTATCTTGGATATGCAGCAGTACTCTCATTTTCTGTGGCAAGCCTTGCGCTTCTATACTTCTTATTGAGATTCGATCCTCACTTTTTGGTGTGTGAACGTGAGATAGTGTTCATGTCACTCTTTAATTTAAGTTGTTTGGCTGAACGTTAGGAGGAACTTTGATTACAAAGATAACAAGAAATGCCATTTTGCTTGGCCTAGTTCCCATTGCAGTTTTTGTTGTGGCTTTTAATTCAATAGCCAATTTTTACATCAGCTATATCAAAGAGACTAAAATAGACACCTATGTCGATTATTTACACCAACGATCCATGTATTTGGATGAGGCGATTGTAAAGCAGGTTTCGCAGTTAGATTTCACGTGCAGTAATAGTGATGTTAGAACATTACGCGACCCACGTTTTTATAATCGTTACATCCGTTTTATTGCGATGGAAACGAATGACGGTAAAACATGCTCCACGATTGGTCGCGAAGTATCTCATTTATCCAATGCGCAACGATTTCAGCTTGGCGAAAACTTTTTTGCATCACTTATTTTACCGGAACACCAAGATCAAGTTGAGTGGATGGTCATTTATGAAAATGAACATGTTGAAGTTGTCTGGGTTCTCGATAATAGTTGGGTCAAAGAAGTGATAAAAACGCCTTGTGAAGACTGTTTGTTCGTCGAGTTTATATATGATGAGCCTGTATTTGGAGATTTAACAATAAGTCGAGGAAAACCAGCCATTGCAGCAGAAGAAGCGGCAGTTTCAAAAGAGTTATTCTTCTCGGCTGATTCTCAAGCCAATATGCTCATCAAAATACACAGTGGCGAGAAACTGAAGAGCTATGCTCAGGAAAGAGTCTTTCTATGGGGAGGCCTAGTCAGTGTGCTTATGGGGCTGGCTCTTGCGTTTGTATATGTGTCCAGTAAGAGCTTGAGAAAGTCTATCAAAGGCTTGATCCAGAATGGGATTAATAATGCGGAATTTGTCCCTTATTACCAAGCGATAGTCGATAGCCGTGATGGTGTAACAGTGGGGTATGAAGCACTGATTCGGTGGTCTCGCCGTGATGGTATGGTGCCGCCAAACATGTTCATCGGCGCTGCAGAAGAAAGTGGTCTGATTGTCCCAATGACGAATCAGCTTATTCGTAAAATCATACAAGATCTTAGTGTGTTACCCGAGCATGTGTGGGTCAGCATCAATATTGTTTCTTCCCATTTAGAGTCAGGTGAACTCACTAAGTTACTGTCAGAACTGAATTGGCCATGTCCGAAGAGAGTGCATTTTGAGTTGACCGAGCGAATTCCTGTAAAAGATACAGAGGCAGCGAAAAAAGAGATTTTGTATCTGGCGAATAAAGGCTACAAGTTCAAAATTGACGATTTTGGGACTGGGTATGGCGGCTTTTTTTATTTGCAAGATCTGGGTATCCGATGCTTGAAAGTGGATAAGATGTTCATCGACCCAATAGGCTCTGATGACCAAAAATTGAAAGTGTTGGATTCTATTGTCTCGGCAGCAAAGAAAGCGGAATGTGAGATGATTGCAGAAGGTGTAGAGAGCGATGCTCAAGTCGCGTATTTGGCTCAGCATTCTATTTACCTTATTCAAGGGTATGTCTACGCTAAACCAGAGCCTATTAACAACCTTGTGATGACTTAAAGCAAGGCATAATGGGGCGTATTCATTATTAAAGGTGTCTTTCGGCACCTTTTTTATTGCTGAACCTTTTTGGGTTCACTGTTCCATAAAAAGCCTGTTGAAGTCTTAGAATTCAAACAGAGTTTACAGAGAATATGAACGCCCGATTTTAGCATCGGGCGTTAGGATTTTACTTAGGAAGAAAGGGCGGCTTTTTGGGTTTTTAATGAAGCGATTAATTGAGGAAGCAATGACATAACAATCATCCCTAGCATCAAGCTGTATTGGAGAGGGGTGAAAGTCTCACCTAATAGCAGCAAACCTGACACAATGCCCGCAACGGGGTTGGCAATGCCACCAAAAGTAAAGTCAACGACCGACATACGCTGCAATAGCCAAACATACATGCCGTAGCCTAATGCAGTGTTCAGAATGATCACCCACAGCAGCCCAAGGGTGTTCGTCATTGATAAGTTTTGAATGGCTGTAACGTATGGCTCTGGATTGTTTATTGCCAGCACGCTTGTTGCGACAGACATAATCACACCACCCAAAATGAGCTGCCATGTTAATACTGTCCACCAATGCATTTTCGTTCCTAGTGACTTCGTTACGCTACTGCCTACCACAATACACATGATGGCGGAGATCATCGCCAGCAAGCCCATAGGGTTGAGCGAAATAGAACTAGGATCAAATAAGAACCAAGCCAAAGCAATCAAAGTCGCTCCACTTATTGCCTGTATTGCGCTTGGCTGGCGCTTATAGACTGCCCAGCCAAACAGCATCGCAAAAACGGGCACTGATACCATACCGACACCTGAGATCGCAGAAGGAAGCGTCAACGCCATGACAAAAATGAGACCAAAGAAGCAAGCGATGTTGATAGTTCCTAAAACAAGCAGCACTTTCCATTCACTCTTTTTCGGGAAAGATGGCTTTATTGCGAGGAGCAAAAGACCCGCAGGCAATGCTCTTAGCGCACCAAGTAAAACGGGAGGCCAGTCCGGAAGCGTAAACTGAGTAACAGCATAAGTTGTCCCCCAAAAAAAAGCCGGGATCATTGCAAGCAAAATGTTCATGTTAAATATCTTTACGTTGAGATAATTAATTGTAAAGATATCGGTAAGGTTACTTTTTGTAAAGTATCTTTATGTTAAAATAAAAATTAAATGACGTTTGGAGAGAAACCATGGACGCAATTGATAGAGTGGTAGAGCAGTGGGCTAAGGAGAAACCAGAGCTCGACACTGAACCGATGGCAATTATGGGTCGGCTAATGCGAATTGCTAAGCACATGGAGTGTCGGGTCGCAGACCTACATAAGAAGTACGATCTTAAGATGGGTGAATTTGATGTGTTGGCGACACTTCGCCGAGCAGGTTCACCATATTGCCTTACTCCCTCGGCGCTAATTGATTCGATGATGCTCACTTCGGGCGCGATGACGAACCGATTAGATAAACTCGAGAAGAAAGGCTTTATTACCAGAACACACAGTAAAGAAGATAGACGCAGTGTCACCGTTGAGTTAACCGAAAAGGGCTTAACCTTAATTGACAAGTTGATCCTAGAGCATGTAGACGTTCAGCAATCGCTGCTACATGGTTTAGAAGGTAGTGAGAAAGCGCAGGTTAACCAGGCGTTAAGGCTACTATTGCCTTTGTTTGAGTAAAAGATACAGGAAGGGTGGGACGGAATGAGAAGCAAAGAGTTAGAAGGTTATTTAAGTACCTTTATGTGTGCAGAGAGTGATTTCCCATTTGGGCCAGAAGCGCTTGTATACAAAATCAAAGGTAAAATGTTTGCGATTATTGCAGAGAGAAACGGTCGGGAGTATGTCAGCGTAAAAGTAAAACCAGAAGATGGAGAAGTCTTAACATCGCAGTTTACGGACATCACTCCTGGTTATCACCTAAATAAGCGTCACTGGATAACGGTTTATTTTAATGGTGATGTGGAAGATGGATTGATTCAGGATTTATGTGAACGCTCTTATACTCTCGTCGTTGCCAAACTACCAAAAGTGCAACGAGCATTGCTTGGTCAGTAATAGCTATTACAGAAAAATTCGCACCTTTTCCATCCTCAAGCTATATAAGAATAAGTAGGCGGAAAAGTAGGAATGATATGCGAGCATTATCTGAATGGCTAAAAGAATATGGGGAGAGCCATCAAAACCCCATCAACCAAAAGATTCACACAATCGCAGTTCCGGGTATTTACCTATCTGTGGTCGGTCTAATTTGGTCAATTCCTCAAATCTCCATCTTGGGTTTCGAGTTTAACTGGGTCTGGATTGCTGTCATACCGGTATGGGTTTTCTATTTTCGTTTGTCTCTCAGCGTCTTTATGATGATGTTGGGGTATACATTAGCGTGCATCGGCCTGATATGGTCTTTGGAGGTATTGGCGCTGCCCGTACTGCATATTTCGATGCTCCTATTCGGTGTCCTGTGGATCTTGCAGTTCATTGGTCACAAAATAGAAGGGAAGAAACCGTCTTTTTTCGAAGATTTGCAGTTTCTTCTTATTGGTCCAATTTGGGTGTTCCGAAAACATTAACTCACTCCGTAATTAACAAGCTGATATCTCCCTGTATTGCGCGATCATGCTAGCGTCCATAAAGTCGTAAAATGCGCAGCATGATGTGCAGCTTTCTCATTGCCATGACAAGCATTCACTTCTAATTCACACTATCATTAGAGTGCAGCTAAAGCCTGTTACTTTGCCTGAATGTTTGTGGCTAGTGACATTGTCACTTGGGGGATGAATGTACGACCGACAACATAAATATGCCTATTGGCGAGAAGAGCGTAAAAAAGGCAAATGGCATTACATCATGAAGTCTTTTTTTATGATTTGTTGCGCACTATTGCTTGGTAAAGTCATTGGTTTATTCATTTTTGGTGAGCTGCACTCCCTGAGTGATATTTTGGAGCAACTGCCCGCGGATCTTTTTATCATGATGCTAGTGGGCTTCCCGGTTAGTGTTATCGGCTGGTATCATGAGGAGTCGAAGTTTTTCCGAGCGTTACGACGTAAAGAAAAGCGCTTGAAAATGAATCGAGATAAACAAAGCTAACTCTGCATCGATCTTTGTGTTATTTACTCGTCTGATTCACATATTTCTTCCAAGTTATTCGGTATTTTGCGTTAGGCCTCGCAAGCATGTCATTAAACTTATTGTAAAAAACGACATCATGCATTCTGTTAGCCAATCTTGACAGGAACTTGTATTGCGAGGTGTTCCAGCAGCCTGAAGCTACTGGGCAGATAGAACGGAGGATATTATGGATAGTGAATCAATGCTTCATAGTCAGAAAATATATTTTTGTAATGATGAAGCGTTAGTCGAGCAGCAAACACAGTGTTTAGAAGTTCTTTACGATTACAATCAAACTCGGCCTTCTGAATCTGAAAAGCGTACAGAAATATTACGACGTTTGCTCGGCGCTGTTGGTGACAACTGCTATTTTGAGCCGCCGCTTCGAGCGAATTGGGGGAGGCATACATACGTTGGTGATAACGTGTATGCAAACTTTAACTTAACCCTAGTCGATGATACGTATATCTACATTGGCAATAGTGTCATGATTGGGCCCAATGTGACACTAGCAACGGCAGGCCACCCGGTTGAACCGGAGCTCAGAAGAGAAGTTGCGCAATTCAATATCCCTATTCATATTGGTGATAATGTATGGATTGGCGCTAACTCAGTGGTATTGCCTGGCGTCAAGATTGGAGAAAACAGCGTAATTGGTGCTGGTAGCGTGGTAACGAAAGATATACCAAGTAATGTTGTTGCGGTAGGGAACCCGTGTCGTGTATTGCGAGAGATAGGCGAACATGACAAAGAATTCTATTACAAAGAGCGTCAAATCACGCACAACATGTATCAACGATAACAAAGGTAAATTCCCACGGTTTATACGGTGTCAGTATAGAAAAGTTAAAAAACGAAATTTAACATCAGGGTGTAAAGGTTGGCGCTGTTATCTTCTGGTATTGATGAAAACGCGCCAGTATCGTTATTGTGGGCGTTAAACTTTTGCCATTCAGCATTCAGTGACACGTTATAATCTAGGTCGTATCTCACTCCAAACAGATAGCTGTCCCCATTCTTTGTATCACTGCTATTAAACTGCTGGCCGTAAACTATGTAGGGGGTCAATTTATTCACGTTGTAACTCGTTGTTGCGTACCAAGAGGAGGAAATGTTGCTGTTTTGTCCTTCAGCCATTATCACAAGGTTATCAAGCTCATACCTTACTCCTAGAGAAAACTGGTCAATCGTGTTGCCTTTTTCTTTTAGAACCAAGCGGTCAATTAACATGGCTCCCCCTTCAGGTGTGGATTGCTTGGTATTGGAGAGAACCGTAGTTTGGTCATAATCGCCATGTAGATAAGAAAAGTTCAAACGGTAGGCATTTCCGCTGAGTGTTAAGTTTATTCCGGCTGTGTTGTCTGATTCGATCTTCAGTTCAGTATCTTCGTTGAGGGTGACATCACTGCTGTCTTTAAACCCTATAAACGGCATTGCAGTAAGCATGATTTGCTCATTGAGGTCGTGATTCCAGCGAATGGATAAACCATTGTAAGCGGTGATGCCTAATATGCTGTCATACACTTCATTTGGTGGTCGAGCTTGGGTAAAAGCGTGACCGACATAATTATACTCAGACATCAAAAACAGCGGCAGCCTCAATCGTCCCCCACGTATCTCTACATTTTTATAGGTATAAGCTAAATATGCCCACTCTAATTGGGGCGAGCTCCAATGATCTTGCGGACGCTTGACTATCTGTGCGGATGCTCGAAATGCCTTGTAAAAGTAATCAAGCTGCAGGCCGAAGGTTGTGTCACAATCGTAGCAGGCTTCATCATGAATAAAGCGGTTGACGAGAACCGTTGTGGAGTTATCCGACTTAGACCAAGATGTCGAACCAAAACCACTCAAAGACAGGTGATCTGATAACTCAATGGTGGCTAAGCTCGGAAAGGCGACAACACTCAGTGATAACATGGTCAAATATTTTTTCATATTAATCCTCCGAGTTCACCACACACAAAATGCGAGCATTTCCAGGCACGCTCGACGCAGGGGCATAACCAATCCGATTGGGCTTTTCTTGCATCCACGTGATCAGCGCATCAATGCTAGAGTTTGCAATCACTTTGGGTGGTCTCGCTTTGCCTGAAAAAGACAAGCTCGCCCAGTGCGCGTTCATTTGCGCCAAGTTTTTATTGAGAAGGTAGCGATAGAACTCCGCTCTCTCCGTTGATGTCGCTGGCCAGTCAGACAGCTCAATTCTCTGCCCTTGTAAGAGTTGCGTTTTTCCTCTGTATAACTTTCGTGCTTTATTGATGGTTAGGGGCGAGAACTCACCATTAAACGAGAAAACGGCGTAGCTCTCTGCAGCAAGTACTTGACTATCTATGGGTAGAAGGAAAACAACAATGAATAGGTAGCGTTTTATGCAGCGCAAAAGAAAACAGAGGAGAGAAATGTCGCCGCTCATCATCGCTACCTATATCGCATTTTCAATCTGGTACAACAGCTTTTCTCTACGAACAGGCTTGGGTACATAAGCGTCCATGCCTGAATCGAAGCAGCGTTGAATGTCATCATCCACAACACTTGCCGTTAGCGCGATGATGGGAGTCTTAGGAAGACCTTTACTTGCTTCGTAGGCGCGTATTTGTCGTGAGGCTTCGAACCCATCCATGATCGGCATCATGCAGTCCATCAAAATGATGTCGAACCCGCCATCTTTTTGGAACATTTCGACCGCAACCTGTCCGTTTTCGGCCACTTCAAATTGATAACCAGCTTTGGATAAAAGCAGCGAAGCGACTTTTTGATTTACTCTGTTATCTTCGACGAGCAAAATCCGTTCTGAGCGAATAGGCGTCACCGTCGCTTCTGATTGTTCTGCATGCGAGGTTTTTTCAGTAGAGTGAGTGGTGTTCGTTGCCAGTCGCTTTTCATCAAAAGCAATATTGGAAATGCGTAGTCCAATGGCTTTATCTAATTTCTCTTTCAACAAACCCGCTTTAAAAGGTTTGGGCACATAATCATCCATTCCAACATCAAAACACTTTTGAATGTCATCATCGACTACACTTGCTGTTAGCGCGATAACTGGGATTCTGACCGTCCGTTTTTCTTTTGCTTCAATTTGACGGATCATTTTGGTTGCTTCAAACCCATCCATCACCGGCATCATGCAATCCATTAAGATTAAGCAGTATTGATTCTGTTGAAACATATCTACGGCTTCTTCTCCGTTTACGGCGATATCAAAGTCGAAGCCCGCTTTTGTGACGTGTAATCCAGCGATTTTTTGATTGACGGTGTTGTCGTCGACCACCAAAATTTTTGGGAAAGTCTTAGTATTGGGTGTTGTCGTGTTCTCTTTGTTTGCTTGAGGGAAGTTTGCAGCACAAGTTTCAAGTGCTTTTACTAAGCGCTGTCCTAAGAGGGGTTGAGTGACCAATGCACTAATGCTGTTACCAAAATCACGCTGGGCACTATGAAGGTGTTTAATAAGACAAACTCGAACATTTTGCATGCAAAGTCTTTTCATTTCACCTAGATGTTTGGCTGTGGTATTTGGAGAAGTTTCTACGTTGATAACAATGATGCGCTCGTTATCAATCCACGTTGGCAGAGCATCCAGTGTATTTACTGATTGCTGAACACTGATGTGGAAAAAGCTCAACTCGTCACGCAGCTTTTGCTCCAAAGTAGAGTTGTTGCAAACTATCCATATATCGTTGTGATTAAGGGAGTGATAGCCATTGAACTCTTGAGTCACAATTGGAGCCGTAAGTTCGAAGAAAAATCGGCTACCTTTGCCTTTCTCGGATTCAAGCTGAATCTCACCGCCCATCAACTCTACCAGCTGCGTGCTAATTGCAAGCCCAAGCCCTGTCCCTCCAAACTGTCGGGTGGTGGAATTATCTTCTTGGGCGAAAGGAGCAAATATCTTTTTTTGTTGCTGCTCATCAATACCGATCCCTGAGTCTTTGACTGAAAACTCGATGCTCGCTTCACCATTTTTGATTTCTCTAGTGATGACAGAGAGTTCAACGCAGCCTTGTTCGGTGAACTTTACGGCATTGGACATGAAGTTCATGATGATTTGGCGTATACGGTGATCATCCAACATAACGTGATAGGGCGTATTGCGGCTGATGCTGACTTGAACATCGATGCCTTTTTCTTTCGCTTTCGGGGAAATAATAGAAGCAATATCGTAGATGGATTCACGAACACAGGTTGAATGAGAGCTGATAAGCAACATACCAGATTCAATTTTAGAGAAGTCCAGAACGTCATTTATTAAGCTCAACAGTAATTGCGAGGAGGTTTCTATCGTGTCGACATAATCACGTTGTGTCGCAGTTAGCGGCGTGTCTGACAAAACTTCTGAAATGCCAATAACGCCGTTTAAAGGGGTTCGAATCTCATGAGACATATTCGCCAGAAAGCTACTTTTGGCTTTGCTTGCCTCGATGGCATCATCTTTCGCCTTTTCAGCATCTTCTTTGGCTTGAGTTAACTTTTGTCTTGACTGCTCACGTTCGTAACTCAGTTTTTTTACCTCTTTAGCAAACTTACTGAGTTCATCTTTCCCTTTGGTCAACTCTGTCAGTGGTGAGTTTTCATTGTTGTCCTCTTCGTAAGTGTCTCGACTTAGGAATTCGAGGACTAAATTCAAGTTGCCAGTGACCTTGCGCACTAACCTCAGGGTTAAACTCACGACCAGCAATGTCACGAGGCTCATTAGCGCAATGAAGCCAATGCGGTGCTGTGTTGTTTCACTGATCGTCTTGGTTATATCCTCAACAAGTTGTCGTTCCATCTGGTCATCAACGTTACGTAATAAACTTAAGCGTTTATAAAGCGCAGACAACCCGTCATCTATTTGAGCGGTGGTCAACACGCTAAGGTTTGTTGGCTGCAACAAATTGGTTCGAAATGCTTGGCTTTTAACAAACACATTATCGGTAAAGGTTTCGATGAGGAGGTTGACTTGCTGCTTATTCGCATTAAGTGTGACAAAACGTTCGAACAGCAGTTGTTGGTTCTGGATTAATGATTGGATACTGGCTTGGATAGCTGGATCGTACATCTGCCCCTGTTCTGTGGATTCCACTAAGTATTTGCTGAGTCTATGTTCTTCTGTTGACCAAAACATTAACCACTCAAGCTGCATCAATGAGGAGAGGTGAGTGTTGGTTTCATAACTTACATGGCTGAAGTAGACTCTATCCAAACTCAAAAGAATCTCTTTGAATGTGTCGGCACGCCACTCAGCAGCATCTAACTTATCTTCTGTACTATTGGACGAGAGCATTGACAGTGTTGCTTCTTCGAAATTCGCGAGCTGATTTAATATATCGGCATTGTCACCAAAAACAGGTGAAGCTGTATCTTGTAAAGTGTGAACGAGTTGGCGGGTTTCTTGAGCGTTATTCGCGACCCTTGGATCGCTCGTCAAATAATACAGTGAGGAAACACGATCTATATATTGGGAGAAGAGTTGTGCTTTTTGAAGTTCTTGAGCTTGGATAGAGAGGTTTTGTACATGTTTGCCCGCCAGAAGCAATAACAATAAGATTGGTAGTAGGACCAATCCAAAAAGTTTCTGCTTTACAGACAGGTTGTTCCAAGCAAATATCCCGACCACACGCGTTTCCATATCCAAAGAGTTGATATGAAAAGTGTAGTTTACCTATCTCAAATGTTAGATTTTAAGAGGAAATTCATACTTGCGAGATGGCGAAGTGTGACCAATATTGCAGAACGAATCCCCTTTAATTAAATGAACGCGATAAATTATTCAGTTAAGCATAGTTGCTGGCGGTTGAGTCATCTATTGCTTGGCGTTGTTGCTCAAACTCTATGATTTCTTCTGCCGGCACCGGTCTACCCAAGAAAAAGCCTTGAACAACGTCGCAGTGAAGCGATTCCATCCTTGTTAGTTGGGTCTGGGTTTCTATGCCTTCAGCTACCACTCTCATTCTTAGGTTATGAGCCATGGATATAATCGCACGGACTAATGAATCATCTTGTTCATTGTTTTGGATTTGAGCGATAAATGAACGGTCAATTTTAAGCCCATCAAACGACATTTGTTGTAGGTAGGCGAGGGCTGAGTACCCAGTTCCAAAATCATCTAGCCACACTTCTACGCCGTTAGCTTGTAATTTTTTGAGCACGTACTGCGCTTTCTCAATATCATCAATAAACAGAGACTCTGTCACTTCAACATGAATGGTTTGAGGGGGGACTTGATATTGTTGTAAATATTTCGAAAAGAGCTGACTTAAATCTTGGCGGTAGATCTGCCTAGGAGACAAATTTAATGCGATATGAAAATCAGCAGTGAAATGACCCGCCCATTGTGCTCGCTGGCTAATTGCTGTCTCGATGAGGTATTCACCAAGCTCTAAAATTAAGTCACTTTGTTCTGCAATCGGGATAAATAATTCTGGGCTGATATAACCCTTCTCTGGGTGATTCCACCTAACCAATGCTTCGACACCAATCAACTGGTAGGTGTTGAGGTCGAACTGGGGTTGATACCAAAGCTCGAACTGAGATAAATCACGTATTGAGCGGCGCAGTTCCTTTTCTATGTATAAGCGCTGCTTCACGGTCTCATCAAACGCGGAATCGTATATCGTCATGATATCTTTGCCGCGTCGTTTAGATTCTTGCGCCGCCAGTGAGGAGAGTTGTAAAAGAGACTCTGCGTTTGAGCCAAATTCCGGATACACCGCGACTCCAAGGCTTGCCGTAATTTGAATATCGTTCTCTTCCAAATTAAAAGGAGAAAGCAATTGGCGATGAATATCGTCCGCTTTTTCTCTAGCGTGGAGGCTGTCTTTGCATGGAAAGACCAGCACAAATTCGTCAGCGCCGACTCGGCTTACGATGGTTGAAAGACGGTAAAGAGGCTGGAAGTAACTCGGCAAACGACCTTGAAGTTCAGAGGCGATATGACCTAGCAATTTATCCCCGATGCTATGCCCGTAGTTATCGTTAATATGTTTAAAGTCATCCAGATCAATAAAAACAACCGCGAGTGAGGGTGATTTGCGGTTCGTTATTTGCTTTTGGATATCAATGAGCAACTTTTCTCGGTTAGGCAGGGAGGTAAGAATGTCGTGATACGCCATGAACTCCACCCGGCTTGTGTATCGGTTCACTTTGTTCGACATTTTGTTATACGCCGAAATAAGATCACCCACTTCATCTTTACTTTTTATATCAGTGATTGGCAGTGCTTGAGTATTTGACTCTGTAAATTGTTCTTTAAGTTGTTTGAGTGGTTTTATTAATGAGCGACCCAAAGCATACGCGATGGCACTTCCGAGCAGAACGGATATCGCACTGATCGTGAGCAGCAAGTTAAACATCTTTTGCTTATCGTTTGAGGTAAGCGCTTGTACTTGAGCAATGTTTTGTTCTTTCTCTTCTAATAGATGCGCTAGGTTGAGTTCAAGATACACCGCGCCCAGTGTGATATTCGATTGCTGAATCGGTGCCGCAATTTCTAATTGATGTTTAGAAAAAGAAATGAGAATTCTAGACTCTTCTATTGCTTTTAAAATAAAGCGAGAACGGTAATGAGGCTGGGCAAACATACTCAGCTGAGTCGTACCGTCGTGAAAGATTAGCCCTTCATTATCAACAACGTGTATCTTCGAGACATCTGGTTGGCTTAATGTTGCTTTAATCTGCTCGTATGCTTGGCTGATATTATCCGTATAGAGTGGGTCAAAAAGTTGCTTTGATAATAACTCTGCGTAAACCAATCCTTTTTGCTTGACGTAAGACTCTGTTTTTTCTTGTGAGTTCTCGGTGATTTGGCGGGTTAAGTTATTTGAGTACGTATCGTAACCATGCATATATAGTGCGAGGTTTATCACTACGACAAACAGGACAACAAAAATGGTCGAGCAAATGTATTTAGTTTCGAGTGAGAGTTTGTGGAACATCAATCCACCTTCGGTAACAAGTGAATAGATGTTCGAACGGTATTTAAGGACGCGGACATTTCTGGCGTTAGAGCGGTGATCTTTTTCGTGTTTTGGAACTGTTTAAGTGCTAAAGCACCTTGCTGAGATGCCTCCATACCGAGCAATATTGACGTGATTTTATGTTGCTGATCTTGGCTTAAGGTCGGAGAGGCGAGAATTAAGTCTCTAGGTATTTCTACCGAGCGAGCGAAAATCGTTAGTTTGTCTTTCATGCTTTCTGGAAGATCTTTAGGGTTGCTCCAATTGAAATTGCTGAACGCTCCTGCTGCGACTCTCTGCTTATACACCCATACTGAAAGGTTGATTTCATTCGATTGAGCCAAGTGCTCGTCAAGGAATAAATATCCAATACTGTCTTTGGCTGGTTTGTCATCGGAGGAGGGGAGGTATTCTAATTTCTCCCCTTGATTAAGCAGTGTAATAGCGGGTAAGTAATAGCTGCTGGTGGATGTACGCTTTTCAAAAACAAGTGTTTTTCCGCGCAGGTCAGAAATCGACTCGATACCACTCTCTTTGTGGGTAAAGAATACCGTATGATATTTTTGTAAACCTTTTTTCCAGCGTATGGCAATGGCTTGGCTGCCAGACTCTGCCTCGAGGGTCATTGCATTGAAGGGGGTGGCTGTTGCAATTTGAACGGTGCCATTTTTTAGTGCCACCGCGAGCTGGCGATAATTTTTAAATACTTTTACAGCACCCTTGGTGTATCCGTATCCGGCCAAACCATTGGTCACGTACTGCGTAAAAGGCGTCGACTTTTTGATTTTGCTTTGAGCTTTATTGGAAACAATGCCAAACGTGAATGTTTTTTCAATATTTTCTTGTGCACTGACGACAAAAGGCGAACTCAGCAAAGTGAGTGATAACAGAGTGCAGGCAGGTTTCATCCGGCTTCAACTTCCTTCTGGTGCATGTCAGTAATATTTAGCATTTATCAATGCGCCCCAAATCAATAGTAGAAACAGTATGATGTACAAATTTCGTTTTACTAGCGCACTTTTATAATGTGACTTGGTCACTTATTCCGTTCAAATAGTACCGAATTTGAAGTTTATGTACAGGATGAATGTTTCACCGTGGGTTTTAATTCACTGGATTCTTAGTCAAGTTCAGTAGTGTCTGTGAGCGAGTACACCTTCTTTATCATGATGTCGTGTTAAGAAAATATCTCCAATTGCTTTTGATATTTCTTCTCGAGTGCTTCATTACCTGCTGCACGTTCAAGTTGAATCATGAGCTGTAAAGAGGGTTTCTTAACGCCATACATTTGATTAAATCTCATTAATCGAATTCTGGCTTCAGTGTAATTGCCGCTATCAATTTCTAGCTTGGCTAGCTGCAAAATAGATTTTGGCCTATGAGGGTCATGATCAATAGCTCGGGCGAAGTAATATTTCGCTTTGTCTTTATCTTGTGACTTCAACGCGCAAAATGCGGCGTTTTCATAACTGGCCGGAATGAGATAGTAATAAGGCTGCTCAATGGCTCGATTAAACATTTGATCGGCTTTCTCGAAGTTACCCCGCTTGCAAAGAAAGGTGCCGTAGTTATTGAGCACGTTACCGTTTTTGGTGTGTTGGCGTAGAGAGCGTTTATACATTTGCTCGGCTTTAGCATCTTCACCAACCGTTTCATAGTAGTGAGCCATCGATAACTGAGCACGATAGTATTGAGGTGCGTGGGTTAAGGCTTGTTGCAAGTTATCATGCGCGCGAATCATATTGCCGCCTTCTAAATAACCTAGGCCAAGTGCGATACGTGATTCTGCCATTGCTACAGGATCGGCTTTAACGACAGGGCTACCATCTTCTTTCACCGTCACGCAGCCCACAAGTGCAAACTGAGAGATTAATAGTAGTGCACCGAGCTTTGTTGTTTTCATTCTTTGTCCCTACATCCCTGAATCTCCCAGCATGATATGAATTACGTAGCAAAAGCCTATTGAGGAAAAAACACTATGCGATCAGGTTTGCAAACTGGTATGAAAAAGCCGCCATATGGCGGCTTGGTTCACATATTACATTTAGACATCATGAGCGCTTTGTTTACGTACTTTGAGGTTAATCGTCTTTAGTAAAAGCGTCTTCACTGAAGTGATCAAGATCATAAGGTGTTTGCTGGTAAACGCAGTAGTTCAGCCAGTTTAAAAAGAGGAGATGTCCATGACTTCTCCAACTGGCAATTGGTGGATTATCAGGATTGTTGTTTGGATAGTAGTTGACGGGAATGGCTGGTTCCATGCCTTCGCTTAAATCGCGGATATATTCGTTATGTAAGGTATGCGAATCGTATTCAGGATGCCCAGTAACAAACACATTTCTCTTGTCTTTTGTTGTAGCTAAGTAAACACCTGCAACATCCGATGTGGCTAGGATGTCTAAGTCGGTATGTTCTTCTAAAAAGTGAGGTGAAAAGTCGGCATAGCGTGAATGAGGCGCTAAAAATGTGTCATCAAACCCACGTAACATAGGATGGAATTGATGATGAATCTGGTGATGGTACACGCCTGAAAGTTTTTCTTTACGCGTTTTTTTAGGTAGATCGTAGAGCAACTTCAACCCTGCTTGTGCTGCCCAGCAGACATAAAGAGTCGATGTCACATGATCTTTTGCCCATTCCATGATGGTTTTTAGGTGGTCCCAATAAATGACATCTTCAAATTGAACCAAACCTAGTGGCGCACCAGTAATGATCATGCCATCGAAATTTTTATCTCTCACCATTTCAAATTGACGATAAAAAGTATCCAAATGTTCGGTTGGCGTATTTTTGCTTGGGCGGTTATCAATGCGCAATAACTCGACATTGACTTGTAATGGGCTGTTTGAGAGTAGACGCAAAAACTGAGTTTCAGTTTCTATTTTTTTTGGCATCAGATTCAGGATCAGCACTCGTAAAGGACGTATTTCCTGACTCGCAGCACGCGTTTCACTCATTACGAAGATGTTCTCTGTCCTTAGCACATCGGTAGCTGGTAATTGATCTGGAATTCTAATTGGCACGACTTTCTCTCCCTAAGTATAGTCAATCTAGACGTCTATACTTCTAAAGCTAACTTAATTAAGTTTAGATGTCGATACGAAATATGACTTTTCAATCTACTCTTTACATTATGGTAAACCGAGCTCGAAGCTGTCACACAATTGTGACTAGAGCGGAGTTTCTGATGAGATATGTTTGAAACGCTGGTCGTACTATTTGCTGGTAATTATGTGATCACGTTAATATGCGAAAGTGACTTCGTTGTAAGGAAGTCTCAGATTAATGAGCCATACTAAAAACAATCAGCTCACCAATATGCATTAAAGTGTGTATTTGGAAACATCGTCAGTGGAGGACATTATGTTCGGTATTTTTAAAAGAAAGACAAAAATTCAGAGCATCGCTCAAGAGGTTCCTAGCGTACTATTGCGCTTGTTTGGCGATAACGACACTTATACGCCGAAAGAAATTGATCAAGCCCTTCAAGAGCTTGGTTATGATAAGAGCAAGGATCTAAGTCATTATCAGTATGCCTATGGAATGTTTGCCAATGAAGCTTCTTACGAGCAGCTAGGGCTGACGGATGAGTTAGGTAATTATGGTCACTTTCAACGAGAAGTGGGCAAGATGCTACTCAATACACCAGAGCCAATTGATATGCACATCTACTTTGAAATTGCTCGGCAGCACCAAAAAGCAGGCCTGTCGCTTACTCATCAAGAAGTGAGTGAAAGCGATGGCGTGTGAATGTCTCTATATTCAAGTGATCACGCTGTGAATCCTGCATTTTGAAGCTGCTTGAGTAAGAGGTATTCCATCGAGAGATGAGTTGGGTATAATGCGCGACCTAATTATCCGGACGTGTTGTCGGTTACATTTCTGTTGAGCGTTAATGCCTTATGTTCAAAATGCTTGTCTCTATGCCGCCAATGTTGGCGCTGTCGATCGCGATTGTATGCGAAGTGATTGCCACTTCCTATATTCCCAAAACAGAGCAATTTACGAAAATGATGCCGAGTACAGTCGTTCTGATTGGTTACGGCATTGCTTTCTTCTTGCTTTCCGTCACGGTAAAAACGATGCCTGTTGGGGTTGTTTACGCCATATGGAGTGGGGCGGGTATTGTTTTAGTTGCGACGATTGGCTGCTTTGTTTATGGACAGCGGCTAGATTTGCCGGCGCTTGTTGGTATTGGGTTTATCCTCACTGGTGTGATGATCGTTAACCTGTTATCCAGGACTGTAGGACACGGATAACCAATACTACTTGTGATGCCAAATAAAAAGCCGTAGCGAGAAATTGCTGCGGCTTTTTAATGTCAACCCAATAGTTAACTTACTAGTACCTCAAGCATTTTGCTTTGTTGACGATGTTTTCGAGTGCGATACATCACGGCGGCGAACGCTGGGAGGCTAAATGTGATAAACCCTAATATCAGTGCATATGCCCCAGTTTTTGCGCTAATTCCTGCTGGCACGTCAAAAGATACAACAATCGTCACCAAGCAACTTATCAAGCCTAACCCTGCCACTAAACACATTCCTATTTTTCCGCCCGCAACTCGAAATGGGCGCTCAATATCTGCGTGTTTGTATCGTGAGACCAAAAAGCTAACAAAAATACAGATGTACATCACCATATAGAGCTGAGTCATCAGGATATTCAATAGCCACATGCCTTGATTGACGTTAGGAACAAAAACGAAAACCAAAGAGAGCACGCTAACAATCGCGCCTTGCAAGAGCAACAATGAGACGGGGGCTTGGTTGCGGTTTTCTTTGGCGAGCGACATCGGCATGAAACTATCTTTTGCGGCAACATGCAGACTTTTAGTTGGGGCGATTATCCAGTTATTCAGGCTTGCAAGCGTGCCAAAAACAATAGCAAGGGCAATGACAGGCAGCAGGAATGAGAGGTGCAGATCATCAAAAAAAGCTTTGAAGGCAAGTATCACTCCTTCACTCAAACTAGAATGGTCACTTGAGACGACCGAAGAAATAGACAGTGAGCACGCCGTCAGAGAAACCAAGATTAAGATTGTGGAGATCAGCAGAGCTTTGGGATAGGCTTTTTGCGGATTTTCGACTTCGCTTGCATAAGAGGTCGTGATTTCAAGGCCTGTCAGTGAAAGAACTACCGCAGTAAAACCCGCTCCGATCCCATCTTGAGAAAGGTCCGGCAACCAGTCAGATACGTGGCGAAGCGAGATATGAGACTCACCAGAGTGGGTATACGCCCAGTACCCGCCTAATCCGATAATCAATAGAATCGGAAATATCAAACCTAGGGTGCCGAATACATTTGTAATCAGGGAAGAGAGGCGCAAGCCAAAGATATTAACTAAAGTTAACGCCCAAAAAATCACATTAATCATCAACAACATAAACATGTTGTTTTGCGCCAGATCTGGGAAAAAAGGGTAGGCTCCCGTTGCAACAATGAATGAAATTAACGGTGGATAGTAAACAATATTTTCAGCGTATTGATACCACACGGTGGCAAAGCCAAAGTTTGGCCCTAGTGTTTCTTTGCCCCAAAGATATACACCACCTTGCTCTGGATAAGTGGTACTTAGCTCAGCACACACTAGCGCTGTAGGGACAAAAAAACAAAGTCCAGCAAGTAAGAAGAAAGAAATGGCATGGCTACCAAACAAAGCCGCCCCAGGAATGTTCCTTATGCTGTCGACCGAAGTTACGGTAATCATGATGATAGAGAAAACACTCAATTTAACGGCGGATTTAACGATATTGCTCATTCGATACCTTTAATGGATGAGCGCACAACTTCTAGGTTGTAAAAGTAGCGTGCTACAAGTAAGACTCGCGTATTGTAGATTCCTCATAAATAGTGGGTATATAGCGAAAAACGGTATGTATTTATCCGAAAATGAGCTGAAAACAACGCGCTTTATTTCCATGGGATATAAACGAGTGATATGTCGGATAAATAAACACTTATAGCGATAAATTAGAACCTTTAGGTAAAGGTTTGACTTTCCCCTAAGGTCAAGGAGTACATTAACGCCATATCGAAATGAAACGATGGAGAAACACAATGGGATGCTGTAACCAAGCGCCAAAAGGTGGCACCGGAAAGTTGTCCTACTTGTTCAGGGTAATGGTTATCATGTTTATTGTTATTTTCATGATAGCTGCATTATGGGGTTAAAAAAACACCATTATCTAGAGCATTGAAAACACAAAGTTATGTTTGTCCAAACTTTATGAAAGTGCGGTAGATTAATCACTCCAATCGATGTTAACGTGGTGATTCATCTTTGCTGCTTTTTCATCCCCCTACATATTTCTGCAAAGTTCTTATTGTGTAGTGTGTCGAAGAACCATAGAATCCGCGCGCTTTAATTTATGTTATTAGCGCTATCAATGATAAAAGTGCAGTCCATTATCATTGTTTTTATCACTTATAGATGGGCACATCTGACAATACTCACATGAATAAATACCAAAAGCCTGAATTCAAGGCTGAATTTCTTTTGCCTCGTTACTGGGGAACCTTAATTATCATCAGCGTAATGTACTTACTCAGTCTCCTTCCTTTCAAAGTTCAGTTAGCATTAGGACGTGGCATTGGCCGTTTAGCTATGCGAATCATGAAAAAACGTCAAGTTACGATTAGGCGCAATCTTGAGCTTTGCTTTCCTCAGATGGAAGAATGCCAACGCGAAGCAATTTTAAAAGACAATATCGACAATACAGGTATTGCGCTATTTGAGACGGCGATGGCATGGTTTTGGTCTGATAAACGGGTAAACAAACACGTTACGATAAAAGGAATGGAGCACCTCGAGGCTTTAGAAAAATCAGGCAAAGGGGCATTAATGTTGGCCGTACACTCGATGAACTTAGAGTTAGGTGCTCGTGCTTTTGGCATTAAAAAGTCTGGAACTGGTGTTTATCGCCCAAACAACAATCCGTGTTTTGATTACTTTCAATACAAGGGACGTTCTCGCTCTAATCGTACGCTTATTGATCGCAAGAACGTTAAAGCCATGCTTGAAGCGCTTAGAACGGGTGAGCGGGTCTGGTATGCACCGGATCATGATTATGGAAACCGACGCTCAACGTTTGCGCCATTATTTGCCGTTAAAAATGCTTGCACGACGACAGGTACAAGTCTGCTGGTTGATTCGACAGATTGTGCCATCGTGCCTTTTACGATGGTAAGAGGAAAGGACGGACACTATACCTTGACGATTAGTGCGCCAGTCGACGGTTTCCCGAAAGAAGATCCTCAAGGTGCGGCAGTTTTCGTGAATAAGATAGTTGAAACGTCAATCATGGCAAGTCCGAGCCAATATATGTGGCTTCACCGTCGGTTTAAAACCAGACCTGAAGGCGAGGATTGTTTGTACAAGCCCAGACTTATCCCTAGCTTGGCATAGCATAGAAAGAGCTTAAAAAAGCCCAAGGAACATACGAACCTTGGGCTTTTACGTTCTATTCTTTTTCTATTTACAAGTAGCGGCCTTTTAGGTGCGCTTGGAAGTGCTTAGCATTTAGTGTTTCACCCGTTGCTTCTCTTACGAGATCATCTGTTGTTAATAAGCTGCCTTTACTCCAGATGTTCTTCGACAGCCAATGGAATATCGGCGTCAGATCGCCAGAGCGAATAACCGCGTCCACATCTACTGTTTGCTTCATTGCGGCCATGAACTGGGCTGCGTACATCGCACCGAGAGTGTAGGACGGGAAATATCCAAAACTTCCATCCGTCCAATGAATGTCCTGCATACAACCGTTTTTGAAATTGCCTTCCGTTGAGAGTCCCAAATACGCTTTCATTTTTTCGTTCCAGAGCTCTGGTACGTCTGTATGCTTGATGGCACCGTTCATAAGATCACGTTCAATCTCATATCGAAGAATAACGTGGGCAGGGTATGTTAATTCGTCCGCATCTACGCGAATAAAGCCTTTCTCTACGCGAGTGTAGATTTTGGCTAGATTGTCTTTTTCAAACTCATCTCCAGAAAAATGCTTGGAAGCCATGTGAGCAAGATGGTCGATAAATGCGTTGTTTCGTCCTATTTGCATTTCAAAGAAGAGCGACTGTGACTCATGAATTCCCATAGAGCGGGCTTGACCAGCTGGTGTTCCTGCTAAATCTTTTGGTAGCCCTTGCTCGTATCGGGCATGGCCAGTTTCGTGGACGATCCCCATCAATGATTGGACAAACTCGCTTTCATCATAACGTGTTGTAATACGCACATCTGTTGGCACACCGCCACAAAATGGGTGGACACTTTCATCAAGCCGACCGTGTTCAAAATCGAATTGAAGTAGCTTCATGACTTCCAGTCCCAGCGCTTTTTGTTTTTCCGCAGGGTAGTGCGCAGTTGGCAATAAGATGTTGTCTGATTGCTGTTTTTCAAGCGCTTCGTCTATCAAGGAAGGTAGCCACGTTTTTACGTCAGCAAAAAGCGTGTCTAACGATGCAGACGTTGTGCCTGGTTCATAAATATCAAGCATGGCATCGTAAGGGGTTGTGCCGTTTGCTTCGGCTCTAATTTGCGCTTCTTCTTGCGATAGTTTGACGACTTCTGCCCAGTTCTTTTCAAAGCCAGACCAGTCATTTTCTCCGCGTTGCGTACGCCATGCATGTTCACATTTGGAGCCAGCAAGAGATTGAGCTTGAACTAATGATTCTGGTAGCAAGTTAGCTTGTTGCCATTCACGTTTCATTTCTCGTAGGATGGACTTTTCACTTGCAGATAGCGTCTCTTCTTCTGCCTGAGCGAAAAGTTCGCCCAAGTGTGGCTGAGTCATCAATGAGTGGATGTGTACATCAAGCTCTGCCATAGCATTGGAGCGCGCTTCAGCGCCACCAGATGGCATGACCGCTGCTTGGTCCCAACCTATGATGGCAGAGAGGTGCTCAAAATTTGCCACTTTTTTGGAATGTTCAATGAGTTTTGTAAATGCTTTCATGTGACTACTCTTATTCTTTTGTTCTTTCCCTAAACACCCGATAACGGGTCCTTTACGTCGAGTTGCACGAAACAACCTGCGTTAATTTACTAATAATTAACAATTAATCGTCACTCATTGTCCATAAATTCACCCAGTTGTATAGCTCTCTTAAAAAAGAAGCTTGCGAATCTCGTGGATTGACGGTATTGATGACGGATTAACAATTAATTATCACGATAATATGGATATCTTGAATTTTGAGGCATTTATTATTGCCATCACTATTTTAACGCTAACGCCGGGTTTAGATACGGCCCTTGTTATCCGTAATACCAGTCGCGCGGGTTTAAAAGACGGATGTACAACCAGTTTAGGGATTTGCTTTGGCTTATTTGTGCATGCTTTCTTTTCAGCGGTTGGTATTTCGGCCATTCTGGCGCAATCTGCAGAGTTGTTCCAAATCGTAAAAATGATTGGTGCAGCTTATCTTATTTGGCTTGGTCTGAGCAGTTTAAAAGCCCTGATGTCGTCGAAGAATGGTTTGTCAGTGACTGAGCAGGTTCATGAAGTGTTTAATGGCAAACGCTCTTTTAGAGAGGGCTTTCTTTCTAACGTCTTGAACCCAAAAACGGCAGTTTTCTACTTGGCGTTCTTGCCACAGTTTGTGAATCCAGAAGGTTCTCCTTTGCTTCAATCAATGATGATGGCATCCGTGCACTTTATTATTGCGATGGTTTGGCAGTGTGGTTTGGCTGGCGCACTTAACTCAGCTAAGAGCCTGTTAAAGAATGCAAGCTTTATGAAGTGGATGGAAGGAGCGACGGGCGCTGTCTTAGTCGCACTTGGCGTAAAGTTATTGATTGAAAAGCCCGTGTAATGCGCAATATTTACCACCTTTTGATATTGCTCGTTGTGTTTATTACTGGCGTGGTTGGTGCCATTGTTTGGCAGACATGGCCACAGGTACAGTTTGCGCAACGTGGCATGACCTGGTCTTGGCACTGGGGCTATTTCGAGCCATTTTCCAATGGAATACAACAGACGCGAACTCAAGATACGAAACAGCTGTTACTTCGACGTGTGTATATGAATGACGGTATTGTCGTTTTTGTCTCGACAACAATGGACAATAAATTTGAAGTTGATGTTGTAAAAGAGCAAAGCTGCGAACCTAAAACGACAACTTGGGCTTCAGTATCCGTCAACCATCAACGCATGAGACATGTGCCGATGGTTTGTGATGCACTGGGGCAGAGCTACTTTTATCGCTACATCGGGAAGCATCTTGAATCGATTGAAGTTGGGGTTGGAGATTCGTTCGTAACAGAGGCGTTTTCAGACTGGCCGCTATCAGAGCTGAAGTCGGATCAATTCAAGCAAAAAAATGCGAAGTTTTTTCAAGAACGTGGAGAAAAGGTTGAGCATCAATGGTTGAGAGATTAACCGCCTAGCTTAAGATAAAATAAAGCCCGCTGAATACCAGCGGGCTTTATGTTTTTTACCATTTCCAATTTACTTTCAGCGATTGACGGTTCATTACTGAACACTTGTCATGTCACTAAGCTTTTACTGCTTCAATTTCATCAGATTGCGATGCTGAGCTAAAGAACAGCTTGGTTTCTGCCAGTACGACGTGACGCAGTGCGATCAAACCGATTAGGTTAGGAATCGCCATCAGACCATTTACGATATCGGCGAGTAGCCAAATCATGTCTAGATGGAGGAACGCGCCTGATGCCACCAAACCAACGAAAATCAGCTTATAAGGAAGCACCGCTTTTGTACCAAAGAGGAACACAACGCAACGCTCACCGTAGTAGTTCCATCCAAGAATGGTTGTGAATGCAAAAAACATCAAACCAATTGACACCAGCATTGGGCCAAATGTATCCGCATTCAAACCTACCGCAAAGGCATGAGTCGTCATTGCTGCACCAGAAAAGTCGCTTTGCCATGCGCCAGTAAGGATCAACGCTAGGCCCGTCATGGTACAAATAATGATGGTATCAAAGAAGGTACCTGTCATTGAAATCAGGCCTTGTTTCACACAAGAGTCTGTTTTCGCTGCCGCTGCTGCCATAGGCGCGCTACCCAAACCAGATTCGTTTGAGAATACGCCACGAGCGATACCTGATTGGATCGCCAACATGATACTTGCACCTAAGAAACCGCCAGTCGCTGCTGTTGATGTAAATGCTGATACCAACACTAATTCAACGGCGTTGAACAATTGGTCTGCATTCATGATGATCACGCTTAAACACGCCAACACGTAAAATACAGCCATGGTAGGAACCACTTTTCCTGCAACGTTAGCAATGGATTTGATGCCACCCAAAGTTACGAAAGCAACCAAAAGAGTCAGTACAAAGGCAGAGAGCTCACGGTCAACACCGAGAGATATCTCACTTGCATCCAGAATCGCGTTTACTTGTGGAAACGTACCAATACCAAAACAAGCAACACCCAAAGCAAACACTGCAAACATGATCGCGAGGGCTTTTGAGCCAACACCGTATTGCAGATAGTACATCGGGCCACCAATCATTTGGCCTTTATCATCGACTCTTCGGTATTTAACCGCTAACAAACATTCGGCGTATTTAGTCGCCATTCCGAAAAGGGCGGCGAGCCACATCCAGAATAGGGCACCTGGTCCACCAAGTTTGATCGCGGTGGCAACACCAACAATGTTACCAGTACCAATCGTTGCAGAGAGCGCAGTACAAAGTGCTGCAAAGCTAGAAACGTCACCTTGTTTATCATATGACTTATCTTTACTGAATACCATCGCTAGCGCTGTTGGGAGATGTTTAAACTGGATCAAGCCGAGGCTAAAAGTGAAGTAAACACCGGTACCCACTAGCAAAATAAGCAGTGGTGGACCCCAGACAAAATTATCGATGGTTTGTAGTAAAGATTGTAGGTCGTTCATGATTTCCCCTTAATAAAACAACTAATAAGGAGAAGAGGGAAAGGACGAGATCAACGATCTCTAAAAGAACTAAGCTATTGGTTGTAGGCGGGAAGGCCAAGCAAAATAGTTAGGTTGTAACTTTCCACTCCTCTGTCCTTTTGCCTGAGAGTTTCACCTTGCGTGAGTGCAAGACTTGCTCCTTCGGCGACCGATTTAACGGTTCTCTCCAGAGGTTCCTCCAACTACAGTCCCCGCTACCTAGGTAGCACCTGAAATAGTTAATTCTTCGGCGAGTTATGCTAATCAAATGTTAAAATTTGATTAATAACCACTCTCCTGCAGTCTTCATCGGAACAATTACTCAATTAAATGAGTAAAGGTTAGTTAATGATGCTGGTCATCATTAACGTGTGAACTCTATCATGTTTTTGGTCCATTTCAACACCCTATATCAATTTATTTTCAACGAAATAACCCTACTTATTTTCACGAAGCTACATTTACCAAGTTTTTGTGTGAGCAACTGCATAAACAAAACTCATTGGGCTAGGAAATAGAACCAAGAATACACTTCAGAACGATAAATATGTTTCGATTATTGCGGTATAAGTTATTCAATTGAGAACACAAATTTGATTAAAATCGAAGCACTTATTTTAAAATCTACGCTAAGTTGACCTTATGGGGCGTATAAATGAGTTACAATAAATCTTTGTGAAACCGTCTATGGACCTAGGCAGTTTTTCATGAGTGGACAAGGAGGCGGTATGACCAGATTATTAGCCATTGCGGTGTTGATTGCAGTAGCATTTGTGCTGTTTCGTTATCGAACCAATGAAAAAGTCCAAAAAGCGACCGTTATAACATTAATTGGCGCCTTTCTGATTTATACAGCATCGATTATGTTTGCGGAATTGATCCGCTAGCAAAGTAAAAGAGTCCTTGGAGTAGTATACGGTGAGTTCTCAGAACAAGATGGAAGAACAAGACGACGTTGTTGTCATTGAAGAGCGTGACAAACGTACTCATATCTATATCGCGATTGCTGCGGTATTAGGCTTGGCATTTGGTGGCCTTGTTGGATCGATTGTCACTGCGAACAAGTGGGAATCGACTTATCATGTGCTAGAAGAAAAATACCAAGCGTTGACGCAAGATAAAACGCAGTTGGTGTCTCAAGTAAAAGTGCGCGAAGAAGCGCTCGACCAAGAAATACAAGATAAAGTCACTGAACTGCTCGTTGCGAAAGATGAAGCGCACGAGAAAGCGCTTAAGAAGTTACAAAAGCAATTGACTGAGGTCGAGAAAGTTAACTTGTCGCTAGAGTCTCAATTGAAACAACAGGCAGATAAGATCAATACGACGAAGTCGGAAAATGAGAAGTTGAGTCGTCAAGCGGATATGCAAGCGACTATCTTTGAACGATCGCGCGAGGTGTTTCAAAAAGAGCTGAAAATTTCGCAAGAATTGGAGTCTCTAGAGAAAGAAAGGGCGAAATTATTGCCTAAGATCGAGAAACTCAAAAAAGAGTGTGATGTATTTTTGGAAGGTAAATCTTGGGACGTGAAATCGGACGCGTGTGATAAACACGATGAAGCCAATTCACGACTAAGTCAGGTCGATCAAATGATTGAAGTTTATAAAATGGATCTCAAGCAAATCAAAGCAATAACTGAAGATATCGGCCTCTAGATCTTTTATACCTGATTTTGGAAAGTAAAAGGAGCTCTTTAAGAGCTCCTTTTTCGTTGCTAGCTTTAAACTCGGGAGCTAGCGTTTATTCTTAGATACGCGAGGCGTCATAGCCTGAAGCAAGCAGCAATTCTCGCTCATGTTTAATCAGTTGGGCGCGATCTTCAATCAGTTCATTGAGAGCTAGTGAGGGCTTGCCTGCTAAAGCCTTGAACGACTCAAAAGATTCCGCGGTGTCGATTTTTTCAATCATCTGACTGATGACATTACGAGCCTCACACGGGTTACTCGTAGTGGTAAAGTATTCCACTTGCTTTGCTGCCGATTTCATCTCTGTCAACAGCTCAAGTGGGCTGCTCTCTTTTGCTACCGCCATGTAGTTATCCAGCACGCGCTTTGCATAAAGCAGTTCTTTGAGGGGGATATCTCTTCCACTCTCGATTAGAGATTCGCTAAGGATCATACTTGAGCTCATGGGCATTCCTTCTTATATACTACGCAGCTTTTGATGTTTCCCTGAGTCTAATTTATTGAAGTCACATTGGGAATGGGTAAAAAGCATTTTTAACGCATTTTTATTCACTAATAAAAACGCGAATGCGATGTTTATCCGGATCGGTAGCCACAAAATTTAAGCCATACACCGAAGTCATTGGTGGTTGAGCAAACTCAACGCCCATGTTTTTCCAACTGTTGTAAACGTGCTCTAACGTATGGCGGTTGCGCACTGCAAATGATAACTCGGTGCCACCACCTTTGATGTCGCTGGAAGGCGAAAGAACATCACTTTGCTTGAGTGTCAGTTTTAAGCCATTTGCGAGTGGCATAGAAGCAAATGTTGGAGACAAAAACGTGACCTCACAATCAAATAGTTTCGAGTAAAAAGCTTGGCTTACGTGGATGTCCTCAACATAGAGGACGAATGAATTGATAGTTAGCATGGTCTGTTTCTCAATTTACTAGAAGTATGAGGTTGAATCTAACGGAAGGGTAAGACAGGCTCTGTCAGTAGACCAAGTTAAAGTACCTTGTTTGAAATAGTGAGAAGTATCACTTTCAATTTTATTGGCTCAGGATCGAGCATATGAACATATCGTTTGCTTTGTATTTGATTCCATTTATCTTCTCGACATTTCCTTGTCAAAAGCAATCCCGTTCATATGTGTAAAACGATTAGTTCACTGTTAATTATTATTTTTTGTGTTACATGTTCATTAAGTATTTCAGCAAAAAATATAGAAAAGAAAGAAAGTCAAATTTTAACTATCAATGAAATTAATAATAAAGAAAAAATTCGTGATCTTACAGAAATAGAAAGAGTGAGCCTTTCAACTATCTATCTTCTTTACAAAAATGGAGTGATAACGGAGAGTGAAGCAAACCAAGAGTTTGGACACTTTCTCGAAAATGAAGACAGAAAAAATGCCTTATTGAAACTCGCTCACATTGATGACGCTCAAAAAGAGCTGAAGCAAGCCGAAGAAAGCAGTGACTGGGTGAAACTATTTAACTTAGTTAACCTGATGAAACTATGTGGAGTGTTGCTTCTTATCGCTGCTGTTGCTTATTTTATCGCTCAAACCTACGAACTTCTTCGAGATATCGGTAGGGTATTTTGGCGACTTATTTGCACATTACCCGCGATTTGTTACCAGATTCTATTTGTTATCATTGGCTTAACCCTAGCCTTAGTTCCAATGATTATCAGTATCTCAGAAGCGCAATATGTTGTCATTTTTGGTGTGTTGCTCGCTTATGTCGCACTAGTATGGTGGACTATTCATTACGAAGAGCAGTCAGAAATTCTCCTAGAAAAACTCTCCTTGGGTTTACCAATTGGTATGGTTTGGTCTTTTTATCATGCTATTTACTTTGGCTTTTTTGCCATCCGCGAAGAGATCGCATTTTTACAGCTAGTGACATTTGCATGGGTTGTTCTTGGTATTGCAGTGGGAATTTTTAAGTTATTTAACTTTGAAGACAAACGTTACAAAGGAACAAAGTGTTTTTCTTTAGCGCTATCATCGACCATTGTTACTTGCATAATACTATTCTTAAACCAGAGTTCAGATTGGATTACGCCATATTACAAATTTACTTATTATGGGTTAGTGCCATTGCTGTTGTTGTCCTTTTCTATTTCGGGTTTTTATCTACAAAAACCAAGTTGGGTTAAAAAATTTTCAAATATTATGATGTTTTCACTCCTATTTATTAGCGCACCCTTACCAAGTTTTGGTCTGGATAATTTGTACGCTATGATTAATAGTGGTGTATTTGCCTATGGTTTTATCACGATAACAACGATGGTATTTCGGGTCAGTTTTCTGTTTGGCTTGATATCAACAAGCCTCGTTGTTTACGTGTTGGCCTTAGTCATCGAACACAATCCTGAAAAGTTCATGCTCTACATATGACTATGATTTTCTAGATACAAAGTGTGCGTTCCTCCATGTACTCTAAGAGTGAAGAGTCTTACAGAATAAAGAAAAGGAGCCAGTTGGCTCCCTTTTAACTGAATCAGCGGATATTAGTTGGTACGTTTCGAAGCGTACCAGTTGTTTTGATACGCCTTAGATGCAAACAATGCGTTTGCTTTTGCGCGTTCAATAACGGATTCATCGACTTCTAGCGGTTTCATGGTTTGGCTTTCAAAGTCGTACGCCAGGGTCGATACTTTTTCACCAGGAGAAAGCACAACTAGGTTGTCACGCGTTAAATAACCAAAGTTTTTGTCGTATTGCATCATTGCGCGTTCATCTTCGCGAGCCAGTGGTTTCGTTAAGTCACGACCAATCATCGGCGTTTTGGCGTCTACGCCAATAAGAGACAACAGCGTAGGCGGCATATCTATGTTGTTTGCGATACGGTCATCTTTACGTGGTTGAATGTCTTTACCAATGATCAATGCAGGAATGTGGAAGTGCTTAACTGGAACCAAGTTAGCGCCAGACACGCGGGCATCGTGGTCTGCAATGACAATGAAAATAGTATCATCCCAGTAGGATGAGTTTTTCGCTTTGTCAAAGAACGTACCCAAAGCGTAATCTGAATATTTTACCGCGTTATTACGCGTCATGTGTTCGGAATCGTATGGCTCAATTTTACCTTTCGGATACTCATAAGGGCTGTGATTGCTTGACGTAAAAACTAAGCTGAAAAAAGGTTTGTCGCTTTTTGAAAGACGTTCAAACTCTTCGTCTGCTTTGTTGTATAAATCTTCATCACTGACCCCCCAAGAGCCAACAAAGCTTGGGTTATTGTAATCATCTTCTTCGACGATTTGATCAAAACCATTACCGAAGAAGAAGGTTTTCATATTATCGAAGTTTGCTTCACCGCCATAAATAAATTGCGTGTGATAGCCTTGTGCTTTGAGTAAGTCTGCGATGGTAAAGAAGCCTGTTTGGCTTTTGCTTAGTTTCACCACTGCGCGAGAAGGGGATGGTGGAAAACCCGTGGTTACGGCTTCGATACCACGAACAGAACGAGTACCCGTTGCGTACATTTGCGTGAACTGCCAACCTTCAGCCATGAGTTCATCTAGGTTTGGCGTAAGAGGCAGACCACCCAAAGAACCCACAAATTGCGCTCCTAAGCTCTCTTGTAGCAAGATCACTAAGTTCTTACGTTTACCATGGTAAGTCGCGGGGTTACTGTTCATGGTTGGAAGTAATGTTGGATCAAAGTCGGACTTTTTTGACGAAGCGCGAACGAGATCCAGCATCTTTTGATTATCCATCTTGCCGTAGAACTGCTCTGCGCTTTTTTCTGACTTCATGCTGTTGACAGCAAACAGCAGTGAGTAAGATGAGTTTAATGCTAAGTCGTTAAGCAGTGGATCGTTAGAAAATGCCACCATGGCAGGGTTTAGTGGGCGGTGGCCTAAAGACGAGCGTGCGCCTGCAACACCAAGAAGCACAACAAAAATGGCTAATAGTGGGCGCCACTTCCATTTGATCTGCTGTGCATTGTCGGTCAGTTTTTTGCTCCACTTCCAACCCAAAACTAGAGTTAATGCCGTGCCTAACGCGCCAATAAACAGCTCTAGCTTATAGCCAGTCCAAAGCATGCCCATGACCTCTTTCGGATAGATAAGGTATTCCACAAACAGACGGTTTGGGCGTAGGTCATATTCTTGAATGAATGGTGCCGTTGCCAGTTCCATGTACACGAGAATCCAAAGCCCTACAACCATCCATATGCGCAATATCCATTTCCAGAAATGCCCAATCTTGCCGTTTAATGGCATTAGGGCTGAAAGCAGTGCAGGGAGGATGAATAACCAGCACAGTGTTGCAATGTCTACGCGTAGGCCTTGGCCTAGGATGTAAATTAAGTCGTTGAAAGAGTCAATTCGATCAAGTTGCCAAAAGGCGAGCAAAACGCGTGAGATAGACAAAAATATAAGTGAAAACAAAGAAAAAGCAGCAATTGGCTGCAAAGGCCCCCACACAGAGCCCTTAGATAAGTTTTTCATATTTATTCGAATAGTTTAATTGTTATGTTGTGTTGTTTTTAACAAAGCAAGCGTGAAATAAACGTGAATTATAATGTGGGTTTATGGTCGAGTAGTGTAAGTGTTGGTATGTCTATGTAAGTGTGGAATGAAACTCATGTTCGGCTGGAACATAAATTAAACAGGTTATGGTCTGTATCGCTTTTGTTAGCACTTTGGGAAAGTGATGACAAACGTATTCCTACTATTTTCTCTGGGAATGAGCTCAAGTGTTGCACGGTGTAGTGCTGTAATGTCTTTGCAAATTGACATCCCTAAACCCGCACCGTCGCCATGTTCGGAATGACCCCGATAAAACTGTTCGAAGATTCTTTCACGAGTTTCTTTCGGGATTTCTGGACCAGTATCGGAAATTAAGACTTTGATTGTATTATTGTTCTCTGTGACGCTGACTTGTATGTCACTGTGCTCGCCGGAGTAACGAATCGCATTATCTACGAGGTTACGAAATAACACCTCTAACAACATTCGATCACCGGATATAGCGATGTTGGAAGATGATAAACTGATGTCTTGCTTATGCTTCAATGCTAACGGTGCCAAATCAGCAACAACGGTTTGCAACAAAGGGGTTAGCTCAACGGTGTCGAATACACGTTCTGATAAGCTATCTACTTTAGCTAAAGTCAGTAGCTGATGGATAAGGCGGTCAGTGCGTTCAATGCCTTGCAGAATGTTGTGTAAATCTCCTCTCAGTTGCTCCGGATCATTACTTTCAAGTGCATTTTCTACGTTAAGACGAAGGATTGTTAGTGGGGTTTTTAGTTCATGCGCTGCAGCACGTGTAAAGCGTTTCTCTCTTTGCCAGGCTAACTCTAGTTCAGAGAGGAGAGAGTTGAGCGAATCGACAAGTGGTGCGAGTTCAACGGTGTTGTCTTTTACATGAATGCGATCTAATCGGTGTACGTTTCTTTGTGTGATGGCGGTGCGCAGGTCGTTAATCGGTCGGAAATGTTTATCGATCAACCAAAACAGCAAAAGCAACAAAGCTGGTAGTATCAGCAATTGTTCTATTGATGTGGATAGGGCAATTTCGTGGATGATCTCTTTACGTATCTTGTATTTTTCTGCAACCACGACGTATTCATTATCATGTTTTGTTTGTGGCAGTGAAATCTGAAATGTACGCCATTGTGTACCGTCTTTTACGATATCAGCGTAGCCGTTATTATCAAAGGACGTAGAGAGTGCGTGCAAGGTTTGATCAGAGCTCCAGAGCAGTGTGTTGTCTCGATAGAATTGAAAAACCAAGTTTTGTTCATAAGGGTGGCCGAACGTTGTGACATTATCATCGTCAGACTTTGACATTGACTCAATGTTTTCCATCCACTCATTAAATAATTCTCGATGGTTAGCGAGAGTCCTCTCTTCCGTTGAAATTGAGAGCGTCAGCAACATTAATTTTGCGGATTGTCCAAGCCTAGCGTCATAAACTTCTTCGACCTCGTGCTTCGCAGATTGGAAACTGAAATAAAGTGAGATGAGTAAGAGAACACTTACCAACACGCCTACTGATAGAGTTAACTGACGTTTGATCGAGTACGATTTCTTATCTTTCAAGAATGTACCCCACACCGCGAATATTTTTAATGACCACTTTGGGCGCTTTTTTACGCAAATTGTGAATATGAACTTCGATAGCGTTGTCGCTTGAACCTTCATCCCAGCCGTGCAGTGATTGTTGCAATTGCTCCTTACTTTGCACGCGTCCGGCGTTCGTCATCAAACTGGTGAGGATTTTAAATTCATTGCGTGTGAGTTTAAGCGGCTCGTCATCGTAGCGAATGCTTTGTTCCGATAAGGATAAAGATAACTGTCCAACTTGAATGATTTCTTCTGCACTACCGGATTGACGGCGAATCAACACACGCAAGCGAGCGAGCAACTCTTCGAGTGCAAACGGTTTTCCGAGGTAGTCATCTGCGCCGCCGTCGAGGCCTTGAACGCGATCGCGAATGTCGTCTCGTGCGGTAAGTATCATCACTGGGAGCTTAAATCCGCCTTTGCGAATATTACGCAGAACTTCCAATCCATCGATATCGGGGAGAGTGAGATCCAAAATTACTGCAGTGAACGCTTCTGTTTTGAGTGCGCTAGTCACGCCAGAGCCTTTTTCCACCCAATCCACGGTGTACCCATGGCGACTTAATGAAGTCACCATGGATTGACCGAGTAGTTTGTCATCTTCTACGAGTAATAAGCGCATGGATTATTTCAAACTCCCAAGAGTCGCTTTAATTTCCAGTTTTCGACCTTTATCCGCCAAAGGTCGGTCAGGGCGAGGTGACGCCTGCATTGCGCGAGTCAAATACACTTTCGCTTCCTTGTCTCGACCTTCTTCTGCAAGGAAGTCTCCATAAAAATAGTTCGGATCGATGCCTTTTGGATTGATCTCTAACGCTTTTTTCAACATTTCTTCGGCTTTATCGTCATCACCAAAGCCAATTGGCCACCCCGGAACTTTGTAATACAAAGAACCTAAACTGGTGTATGCAGATCCATCAAGCGCTTGCGGTGAAGTTGCGATTACTCCTTCGAGTAAAGATTTGGCTTCTTTGGCGAGTGATAGTGCACCCAAGCCACCTTGAGCACCAGCCAGCGATGCTTTATTGATTGCCAGCCAAACAGTGAGTTCGGGATTGCCCGGTTCTCTGTCGAGATAAATACTGGTTTTGGCAATCGCGCGATGGAAGCATTGTTCCTTTTCGTCTCCATCGGGTGTGCTGTACTGACATTCCGCCCATTTCTTTTGAACCTGTTGCAGTGGAGTATTACTTGCCAACGCAGCGGTCGAAGCTAACGTTGAACAAACCGTCAAAGCGCAAAATAGTTGTTTGGTATTCATCGTCTATGTCCTCTTCAGTGACTGACTCGGTTTACGTATTGGTGAATGGTTTCTTGCTGCTTACGAATCGCAGAAGAAACCACGCTTGGAAGCAGTTGATTGATGCGCGCAAAAAGCTTTTCTGGCCAACCAATCCATTTCGCGGAAATTTCTTTTTCCAACATGGTGACAACGTGATCGGCTACAACTTGCGGCGAGTCCGTTTTGTTACCCAGTTGTCGATTCATTTCATTGACGGCATCGCTATTGAGCGAGGTTTCTGTCGCTCTTGGTGCCAAATACAGCGCACGGATTCCGGTTGCGAACAGCTCTCTGTCGAGCGATTCGGTAAAACGGTGCAACCCCGCTTTTGCCGCGCAATAGGAGGTATAGCCTGGGTAGCCAATTGAGCCGAATGTGGAACCTATATTGAGAATCACCCCAGGCTGCTTTAACCACGTTAACGCCGATTGACACAGCAGCATCGGCGCAACGAGATTGAGTTGGATTTCGTCTGTAATCTGCGTTGATCGTTTGTGGCTTAACAACGAGAAATCGTTGCTGCCCGCATTGTTAATCAGTGCGTCCACTCTTTGATGTCGGCGCGCTCGAGCTTTAATCGCAGTTAATCCTTCTGATGAGGTGATGTCTGCAACGACTAGGTTATGGCGCTCTGGATTCGACAGTTCACGCTGTAGTGTTTGCAAGCTCTCTTCGTTTCGCCCAACAAGAATGAGGCTGGCACCGCGTTTTGCTAACTCTTGCGCGATGGCTTGCCCAATTCCGCCCGTTGCGCCTGTCAAGAGAATGGTGCTGTTGTTAATGATCATGCTTCACCTCACGCCGCTTGTTGGGTTGAGAAAGAAGGCAAAGAACGCAGCATTTGTCCGTACAATGCGAACACCATTTTTGCGGAGTCGATGATGACTTGTTGATCTTCCACTTTGGTGATTTTGTTCATCAGTGATTCAAAAAATTGCAGATGATCTTGGTCTAACACGCTGTGTGAAACTAGGTAAGTCATTGCCGAAGGCGGTAGGCTTAGCGTTGACTGGATTTTTTCAGCTATTTGGCCACCAATGCCGACGCTGGTGCCTTCTAATACCCACACCATGCCAAACAGCGCGAGTGGGTTGTGGCGGTCAATGTTGTGGTAAAGGTAGGAAACCATCAGTTCAATCGGTGCTCCTACTTGACCTACATCTTTGTTGTTGCGCACTGCTTCGGCATCGCCGCCGCACGCTTTGATGTCATTTAAAATCCATTCTTGATGGCCTTTCTCTTCCTCGATGTACTCGGCAATGGCATCTCGTACCCATTCGTATTCGCCAGGTAGTCGGCCTCCACACGCCATCAGCAAGGGAACAGTGTGCTTAACGTGATGGTAAGCTTGGGTTAGAAAGGCGATATACATATCTTTGGAAATGTTGCCTTGTTGAACGTCTGCGATGACTGGCGCAGTTAACATTGCTTGTTGAGCAGCGGCAGTGCTTTGTTTGAGTTGTTCGAAAAATAAAGTCATAACCTTCTCCTTAAGAAGCCGTTAACTAAGATGCAGTTTGGAAAGACGTAATGTGTTGCTGGAAGGGCAAATCGATGCGTTGGATCTTTTGCGCTTGCAGCGTTAATTCAGGCGTTGTGCTCGCTAATAACTGAGCCACATCATGTTCGATTTGATTTCGTTTGAGCTTGCCGTTATCCGTGTACCAACCAGAGATGGCTGGTGGGTTGTCAAGTAGCAACAAGGTTCGGATTTGAGCGTAATCGGGTAGGGTTTGGTTCAATGTATGAACCTTTGCTTCGACGTCTTCGCTATTGGCAATGACAGCGCATAATGTTTGTTGGCTATCGCCCGTAACGATCAGTGGCGTCATCGGCAAAAACGCCAACGCTTCTGATTCAATCCATTCCGGTGAGACATTTCTGCCATACGCGGTGACGATAAGGTTCTTCTTACGTCCCGAGAGAGAGACAAAGCCTTGTGCGTCAATTTGGGCTAAGTCGCCAGTCGCTAACCATTCTTGAGTAAACGGTTCATTCAAATAACCAAGAGCAACGTTGCCTTTGACGAGCAGTTCACCATCTTCCGCGATACGAATCTGAGCGTGGGGAAGCGGTTTGCCACACGTTCCTGCTTTAAATGCGGCTGGTGTATTCAAACAAACAACAGAGCCACATTCAGACAAGCCATAACCTTCAAACGCAGGGATGTTCAGTGCATGCGCGGCGTTAATCAGTTGAGACGACACTCTTGCGCCGCCAACGGCGACAAATTTTAGAGAATCCACAAGAGAGGGCTGCTGTTTCGCGATCTGAATGAGCGCAAGCAATAAAGCCGGTGTTAGCACTAAGCTTTCTGGTTTGATGGTCGCTAATGCTTGTGCAAACAGACGCGGTTCGAATTGGCTTGAACCGAGTAGGCCGGTTTGTGCTCCGGGTAAAATATATGACGTCACGCCCAACATGAGTGGAACATAAACGCCGGTTATGTTCTCGAGAAGTGTCGATAACGGAAGCAGCACTAAGTGCGAGTGCGCCGTGCCGTTTACTGCATCGGCGAGCGATTTCGCCACCAAACACAAATGATCATTGCTTAAACACACGCCTTTAGGCTGACCAGTCGAGCCAGACGTAAATGTGATTTTTCCGGTTTCTGGTAGATAAGCTGCCTGTGTATCTTCATCTCCCAACTGGTTACGACGCAGCAAAGGCAAATTGGTAATGGAAAACGGATGGTCTTGCTGATTAAAGCTTTGCTTAGGGTTAGAAGCCAACCATGCTTGCCAATCGCCGACTAAAGCATCGACGCGTGATTGCTCTAACGTATGTTCAACCTGTGCATCAGAGAAAAAAGTCGGAATAGGTACGACGACTATGTCTGCCGCCATCGCCGCCAAATCAACAATGGCCCAATTGATGCTGTTTTCTGCGCGTAGCGCGAGTGCTTTGATGTTCTGTGCAATAAGTTCGGCGGCAACGAGTTCGATCTTGTTTAACAATTCAGAGTAAGTCAGTTCAACGGTTTGATTTGCTTCGTAGCCGACAAGTGCTACTCGGCCTGGTGTCGTTTTTGCCCATTTTGTAATGGCATCGAGGAGAATATTCATACGTCACCTATATTCTGGCGTGGTTTTTAACCAAGTTGTTCTGGTTGTGTTTGCGGTTTTAACGACGTTTACTTTTCTATCTAGGCTTGTTTACGTTTTTTTTCTTGGACTAATCGAAGGCGTTCGAGTCCTTTTTGCAAATTGCCAGCTAACACACGCGGTTGATGCTCGTAGTACGCCCCCCAAGTGGACTCGGCATCGGGGACTTTATTTTGATCGGCCTGCGCGATGATATGAGGCTCCAATCCTAGGCGCGCCATCATGGCGTGAAGAGGGTCTGTTGCGGTGAAGATGCACCATTCAAAACCGAGATTGACCAGCATTTCTGCGATCAGGTAGAAGTGCAGAGATGACATGCCCTTAGCGAAAGATGCCAAGTGACCAAACTCCACTAAGTTCGAACGTTTTACGTCGCAGTTAAATACGTTAGAAACCAGCTTTTGGGCGTCGTCTTCTAAATACTGTTCAAGGAACAAAGGTTCATCTTCGGCGATGCGAAAGCCGCATACGGAAATAATTTGACCGCCGTCAATGAGGGTTAAATACGCCGGCATAAACTGTTTGAGCTCGGCAAAGAATGCTTCTTGATAACGCTGAGAAACATGCTCGATAACTTGGCTCCAAAGCGGATGCATTGGATAGACGATGTCTAAAGTAAAGCCATCTACAGAAATTTTTGCATGGTGTTTCATGAGCGCTTCCTTTGTTTGATTGGTTATCAACAAAATAAAACGCGAAACTTAAGAAACTCTTAAGGAATGAAATTAAGTAGAAACTTTAAGAAAATACTTAGGATCAGGGCTCAATATTGTTGTAACCCTTTTTACTACGGTGAATAAAATTAGAGCCAACCGATGTGATCGGTTGGCTCTAAAGTTAGGTGTCACGTATTTTAATGGTCGTGTCGGTTACATGGCTGCTTTTTTAGCTTCGTCTACCCATGCGTCGAACTTTTTCTGGTTCGCTTTGATCCAGCCATTTACATGAGACTCGATGTCTGCTGAGCTGTTCTTACCTTGGCTCATCATCATATTCTGCGCACTAACATCATTGATGTTTAGCTTGATGATTTCAAACAGCTTCGCTGCTGCTGGGTTCTTTTCAGTAAACTCTTTGTTCGCAACGATGCGCATAGAGTTCATCTCAAAGCCGTAGTTCTTACCGTTCTCTAGTGTTGTGTCGATGTCCTTACGCTCACCAGGAAGTGAAGAGAATGGCACTTCTAACCAAACAACATCTTTACCCGGAACTAAGACGCCACTTACCCAGTAAGGTGTCCAAGTGTAGTAAAGAATCGGATCGCCTTTTTTGTAACGAGAAATCGTGTCAGCGATAATCGCAGCGTAGTTACCTTGGTTGTGCGTTACTGTGTCACGAAGCTTGAACGCATCCAACTGATGCTCAACGACCATTTCACAACCCCAACCTGGGTTACAACCTGTTAAGTCCGCTTTACCGTCACCGTTGGCATCGAAAAGCTTGGCCAGTTTTGGATCTTTTAATTGACCAATATTTGTGATGCCATATTTTTCAGCGGTTTTTTTATCGATCAAGTAACCTTGAGCAGCACCACTTACATATTGACCTTTGCGGAAAAACTTATCATCACCGCCAGACATTGTGTACTTATCGGCGTGAAGAGGGAACCAACCTACTGCTAAGAAAGTGGCGTCGCCTTTAGCAATAGAGGTATAGCCTACGTTGTAATCCACTTCTTTAGTTGGTTTTACATCGTAACCAAGCTCTTCAAGTGCACGGTTTACGATCAATGTTTGAAACGTTTCCTCTGCAACGGTTGATTGAACTGGCTGAACAGTCACACCTTCACCCGGTAGTTCGCTTGCCACACCATAAGTTGAAAATGCGATAGTACTTAGAGCTCCAACAGAGAGCGCTTTCTTCCATGAATTATTCATTGATGTTTCTCCTAAGTTTTAGATCGTCTTGGTTCGTCTTTGTTTTCAGTTTTAATAGGTATGAAACAGGACCTGTGTGATACCAGCGAAGCTTGGTGTTACCCGCATTAACCCCTAATACTTGGGTAATACGGTCTAATAAAATGGCAAGAATTACGATGCCTAAGCCACCGACAGCAGCAAGACCCATATCAAGTCGGCCGATACCACGAAGTACCATTTGGCCCAAGCCGCCAACCGCAATCATTGAAGCGATCACAACCATAGAAAGTGAAAGCATCAAGGTTTGGTTTACCCCTGCCATAATCGTTGGTAACGCCAATGGCAATTGGATGCGGTAAAGCATCTGTTTTTTGTTTGCCCCGAAAGAGTGGCCCGCTTCGATTAGCTCTTCAGGTACTTGCTGAATCCCTAAAATAGTCAGGCGCACAACGGGAGGCAGTGCGAAAATGATGGTTACTACAACGCCAGGAACGTTACCAATACCGAATAGCATAACGATTGGCACTAGATAAACGAACGCGGGGGTCGTTTGCATTGCATCGAGTATTGGTCTAACAAATTTGGCTGCGGTTTGGCTTCTCGCCAACCATATCCCCATCGGTAGCCCGATAAGCAAACAGAAGAAGACGGCGGTTAAAACCAGTGCGAGCGTTGTCATCGCGTGTGACCACGCACCAATTAGGCCGATAAAAACAAGGGATACAAGTGTTGAAAAACCGAGTTTTACATTGGAAAACTGCCACGCCAGCAAAAATAAAATGAGCACCATGATAGGCGCAGGTGTAGACACCAAAGCAGTTTCAAACGAGGTAAGAATAAAGTCGATTGGAACTCGAATTGCTTGGAAAACAGGGCGACCATGTTCCACCAACCAGTTCAATCCCGATTCTACCCAGCTATCAAGTGGTAGAACCGCATCTTGGAATGGGTTCATAATGTCGAATGGCGCTTGCTCTACAGTTTCTGAGCTTAACCAGTCATTACTTGGGGCAGCGTCAGCACCTGCACCTTGTGACCAAGGATCATCTTGTGCAGGAGCGGTATTCGACCAGGGATCATTGTTAGTTTGCTCTGAAGACATCGTGTTAATCCTTATCTAGTGTTTGTAGAAGACGTGATTTAGTCACGACACCAAAGTAAGTACCTTGCTCATCAACGACAGGTACGGCATAAGGAACGCCTGCAACTAGCCCCAAAATGTCATTGATTGACTGCTCTGGCTGAAGAGTGACTTCATCCGTCAATTGAGCACTGGCTAGAGAGCGGTTTTCTTTGTGAGCCAAACGTAGTGAGTCAAGAGACACGATGCCGGAATATCGGCTAGATTTATCGACGACAATGCCGTAATCACGGTCATGATCCATCAGAATCTGCATCGCTGAGCCTGGGCCATCATTTTCCGATTTCTTAAAGACGGCGGCTGGCTTCTTGCGAGCGATATCTTTTGCTGTCAAGACACTTGCGATGTTTACGCCGCGGAAAAACGCTTCGACATAATCATTTGCTGGACTGTGCAATATTTCATCAGGTGTGCCAACCTGAACAACCTCACCGTTTTGCATGATGGCGATACGATCACCAATACGCATTGCTTCATCCAAATCATGAGATATGAAGACAATTGTGCGTTTGTCATCGTTTTGTAGACGAATAAGCTCATCCTGCATCTCAGAACGGATTAATGGGTCTAAAGCGGAAAACGCCTCGTCCATTAATAGAATGTCTGGGTCACAAGCCAATGCCCTTGCTAGACCCACGCGCTGTTTCATACCACCGGATAACTCGTCAGGGAAAGATTCTGCATAAGGGTCTAAGCCAACTCTTTCCAAGGCGGAAAGGGCACTTTTCTGACGTTCATTAACATCAATGCCAGCAAGTTCTAAACCGAATGCAGCGTTTTCGATCACCGTCATGTGAGGCATAAGTGCGAAACTTTGAAACACCATTGAGATATTGTTGCGACGAACTTCTCGAAGTTCGTCTTCAGAGATATGGGCAATATCTTTCCCTTTTAGATAAACACTGCCTTTCGTTGGCTCAATGAGTCGGTTTAGGAGTCGAACGAGAGTAGATTTTCCCGAACCAGAAAGCCCCATGATCACGAAAATTTCACCTTCGTTAATGGTGAGAGATACATCGTTTACGCCGACTGTTAAACCTGTCTGTTCAAAAATACCGTCCTTATCGATACCTTTTTCGATAAGCGAGAAGGCTCTTTCTGGGTCTTCTCCAAACACTTTATACAGTCCCTTAACTTCCAGTATGGGATCCATGTTATCTGTCCTTTTTTGTGTGTTTATAACTGTTTAACGATTTGTACTCTAATTAATTTTAGTTCAACTTTCAACGAATGGAGTTCGGTTAACAGGATTTTATGTGCATACAATAAACAATGAAGGTGGTGTGGTTAAATAGTGTTTTTATTAACAAAAATAGACATTTATGGTTGGTTTTGTCTTCGCTTAACTTTTCCATGACATTGGTTTGAATTTATTTTGAAGTTTTTAGTACATTTCAACTCAGCCCATCTGCATAGCTATAAGGAGAAATAGATTAGAGGTCTATATTTAAAAACATTAGAGCTCTAATGTTTGGTTGGAGTTTTATTCTGCGAACTAGGTTAGGTGTTGTTATTCTTAGATTTATTCATTGATTGATTTCAATCTTGGTGATATTTATCGCTGTAGTTTAGGCAACGTATGGAATAAAAGATGGAAGCCGAACAGTTAGAAGTGCTCAACTTCATTAGCCAGTACCCACCTTTCGATGATCTACCCGAAGAGCAGTTAAAAAAGATCGCTCTAAATGCCGAGGTTGCATACTTTCGGCAAGGCACAGAGATACTCAATTTTGGAGACACGATCCGCGACTTATATATGGTGAGAAGCGGCGCTGTGGAGATCTACCGACGTAAAGGCGAACTCTATAACAGGATTGACGCTGGTGGACTGTTTGGACAGATGGGGTTGTTAATGAACAACCGTGTGCGTATGCCTGCCAAAGCGATAGAAGACACCTTGGTTTACTGTATTCCGGAGGATATTTTCAACGAGCTTTGTGATGAGTTTGAAAACTTTGCTGACTATATGGAACTGGAAGACAGCGCGCGCTTGCGAAGCGCAATATCCAGCCGCTCAGAAAGTAATGACTTTACCACTGCCAAAGCACGTAAGATCTTAGCGAGAGATCCGGTAACGTTGGAGGCGACGGCATCGATTCAAGAAGCCGCGATACTGATGGCGGAGGAAAATGTCACCTCTTTGCTTATTGTTCGCCCAGCAGAAGAACTCACAGAAGAAGACGATGAACAACTACTTGGAATATTGACTGATCGCGATCTATGTATTCGCGTATTAGCTCAGGGCATTGATACCAATATCCCAGTGAGTGAGGTCATGAGTTATGACGTGGTGTCTCTGGATTACAACGCTTATGTCTTTGAAGCCATGTTAACCATGTTGCGCTACAACGTGCACCATCTCCCTATTTTAAAAGATAAAAAGCCGATAGGAATTATTGGCATGACGGATATTGTCCGTTATGAATCTCAAAACAGCTTGCTGCTCGTTAGCTCTATCTTCCAACAAACCAGCGTTGAAGATCTCAAGCAAGTTTCTGAACAAGTGAAAGACTGTTTTGTGCGAATGGTGAATGAAGATGCCAACGCTCATATGATTGGTCGAGCCATGTCGGTCATTGGTAGTAGCTTTAAACAGCGTTTGGCTGAATTAGCAGAGCAAGAGCTTGGCCCTGCGCCAATTCCGTATTGTTTGGTCGCTATGGGATCGATGGCCAGGGATGAGCAGTTAATTGTAACGGACCAAGACAACGCCCTTATTCTCGACAACAGTTATGATGTTGAGATGCACGGGGAGTACTTTGAAAAGTTTGCCAAATTTGTTTGTGATGGTTTAGCAGCATGCGGCTATGCTTACTGTACTGGCGACATTATGGCAACCAATCCAGAGTGGCGAAAAACCCGAGCGGAGTGGGAGGAGTGCTTTGGCAACTGGATAGATAACCCAACTCCTGAAAGGTTGTTAAACAGTAATATCTTTTTTGATTTATTAGGTGTTCATGGGCGAGTGAAGTGGGCGGAACAATTAAGCAGCTTTATTGTTAGGCGCGCGAAAAGAAACAACCGCTTCCTTGCATGTATGGCTTACAACGCGATACGTCGTACACCGCCATTGGGCTTCTTCAAAGATTTTGTTATGGAGAAAGATGGTCGTCACCGCAATTCTATTAACTTGAAAAGAAGAGGTACTGCGCCATTGGCAGATTTGATTCGAGTGCATTCATTGGCAATTGGTTCCCGTTCGCAAAACTCGTTTGACCGTTTAGACGATATCAATGATGCGGGCATTTTACCTAAAGGTCGAGGAATGGACTTGAGGGATGCAATGGAATTGATTTACATGGTTCGAATTCGTCATCAAGCACTCGATATCGAAAATGGAGATGAACCAGATAACAACATTGAGCCAGAGAACATGTCAGAGTTTGAGCGCCGAAACTTAAAAGCTGCTTTCCAAATCCTTAGTAATGCACAGAACTTCATCAAGTTCCGATACCAGAGAAGTAGCAAATAATGTGGTTCTCAAAAAAGGCAGCAAAAGATCAGCCGTTGTTGGATACGTCTCGGACGCCAGAGTGGTCAACGTTATTCAAACAGCTCGCGAAAGAAGCAAGAGACGAGAGGCTCAAACGTTATTACTCGACACCGATGGCTAATGGGGAAACACCAATTGAGGAAGTGCCATTTGTCTCGGTAGATTTTGAAACGACAGGTTTGAATGCGGAAGAGGATGCAATTCTCACGATTGGACTTGTGCCGTTTACCATTGATCGTGTTCAATGTAGTGGCTCTGCGCATTGGGTTGTTAACCCTAATCGTGAGTTAAACGAAGAGTCAGTCGTGATTCATGGCATCACTGATTCTGAAGTCAAAAACGCGCCCCAATTAACCCACATTTTAGGGGAAATATTGGATGCGCTGTCAGGCAAAGTTGTGCTTGTTCATTATAAAAATATCGAAAGGCAGTTTTTTAATAACGCGTTGCTAAAAAGCATTGGGGAGGGGATACAGTTTCCCGTTGTCGATACGCTAGACATTGAACACGCGATACAGCGCCGTGAATGCAGTGGCCTATTCAATAAGTTAAAAGGTAAGAAGCCAGGCTCTGTCAGGCTGGGGCATGCTCGTGAAAGGTATCACCTTCCTGCTTATCAACCTCATCATGCTTTGACCGATGCGCTGGCAACTGCTGAACTGTTTCAAGCACAGTTGCAATATCATTTTAATCGAAGCATGCCAATCTCTTCGATTTGGCAATAAGCGTTGTTTATGATGAAGACAATAAAATGCAATGAAAGGTAGGGGGCTTTGCGATTATGATGGCGGACTGAGTAACCGCTTATAAGAACTATGTTTTTTGAACATGTGCTTGGTAGTGATGGGAGGTTTCATCACTCAAACTCCGACGAAAGTAATTTAAATTTGGTCACGTATTTTTAAGGAGATTATCCGTGAGCACCGATAATAACGGTGGCATTCAACGCCCCGATGGAAAGGTAAACGCGATAGACACTGACTATCAAATTGGTCAGGATAACGTCGCGTTAAAAGTAGGCCCGTTTGGCCTTGATATTCATAACCGTGTTTTTGCAATTTCTGGTTTAGCAATCATCCTATTTGTTGTAGTAACACTATTATTTCGAGAACAGGTAGAGCCGTTTTTCGCAGATCTAAGAGCGGGTTTGTTACACCATTTGGATTGGTTCTTTCTCGCATCTGGTAATATTTTTGTCATTGTCTGTGTTGGGTTGATTTTTACACCGCTAGGTCGTGTACGAATCGGCGGTACAGAAGCGACGCCAGATTATTCATATGCGGGTTGGCTGGCAATGCTCTTTGCAGCAGGTATGGGTATCGGTCTGGTGTTCTTTGGTGTATCAGAACCTATGTCTCATTTTAGTTCTGCTATTGGTGGCGTGAACGTTGAGAATGGTGTTCGTACTGACTGGGCCCCTCTAGGTGGTGCAGAAGGCGATGCAAGTGCTGCATCTGCACTAGGCATGGCGGCGACGATTTACCACTGGGCGCTTCATCCGTGGTCAATCTATGCGCTATTGGCCCTTGGTTTGGCGATTTTCTCGTTTAACAAAGGCTTACCACTTACCATGCGATCCATTTTTTACCCACTGTTTGGTGAGCGTGTATGGGGTTGGACTGGTCACATTATCGACATTCTTGCGGTTGTAGCGACAGTTTTTGGTCTGGCAACGTCCCTAGGTTACGGTGCGTCTCAAGCCGCAACGGGTTTGAACTTCCTATTTGATGTTCCAATGACGAATACTACGCAGGTACTATTGATTATTGGCATCACCGCACTCGCTTTAATCTCAGTTGTTGCGGGACTAGACAAAGGCGTGAAAATCTTATCTGAGATCAACATGGGTCTCGCTGCGCTTTTACTGCTTTTCGTTATTGTTGTCGGCCCGACGATCGCGATTTTAACGGGCTTCTTCGAAAATATAGTGTCATATGTGGCTAATATTCCTGCCCTATCAATGCCATTTGGACGAGAAGACGTAAACTATTCTCAAGGTTGGACAGCATTCTACTGGGCTTGGTGGATTTCTTGGTCACCATTTGTCGGTATGTTCATTGCGCGTGTATCTCGTGGTCGTTCCGTTCGTGAGTTCATTATTTGCGTTATCCTTATCCCTTCTTCTGTTTGTGTGTTATGGATGACCGCTTTTGGTGGTAACGCTATAAGCCAATACGTGAGCGATGGTTATGAAGCCGTGTTCAACGCGGAATTACCGTTAAAACTATTTGCCATGTTAGATGTGATGCCGCTAGCTGAAATTACATCTTTCGTCGGTATTATTTTGGTGGTGGTATTCTTCATTACCTCTTCAGACTCTGGTTCACTGGTTATTGATACTATTGCTGCGGGCGGTAAGGTCGATGCGCCAACGCCTCAACGCGTGTTCTGGTGTACGTTTGAAGGCTTAGTTGCGATTGCATTGATGCTTGGTGGTGGCCTAGCGGCAGCTCAAGCAATGGCCGTGACCACAGGCCTACCATTTACGATTGTTCTGCTTGTTGCAACGGTTTCCCTAGTAAAAGGCCTGATGGATGAACCTCGTCCAAAAGCGGTTTCTAAGAAGAAATCGAAATAACCAACATCAGCAGTTAAATATTTGAATAAAGCGGCATGCGAAAGCATGCCGCTTTTTTTTATTTTTGAATTTTTGCTGAGAAATGAAGACCATGGAGGACTGTTTTTTCTGTTCGTTTTTTATACTTATTCTTTAAGTGATTTTTTAATAAATTAGACCTCGAACTATTTTAAGATTTGGTTAAATGGCATATTGTTGTGATTTATGTCACAAAAATATCGATAAAAAGGCGGATTATTTGATTTTTAGTCGCGAGGAATGCCCATAATAAAAAGGAAATTTAATTAGACCTCAAAGGATATGTATTTCCACATGATCACATCAGCACCTTGGGTTCTTTATCCAGAGATTGGAGAAGACTCAAGTAAAAAATGGATTTTTCGTGAGCCTAAAATCTCTGATGGTGACGACATTTACAGCTTAATTGCAGACTGTCCTCCATTGGACATGAACTCATCTTATTGCAATTTCCTACAGTCTACGCATTTCAGCAAAACCAGTATTTTGGTTGAGCAAAAAGGCGAAATCGCAGGTTTCATTTCCGGTTATCAGAAACCAGACGAGCAAGACGTTTTATTTGTCTGGCAAGTTGCAGTCTCACCTCGCTTCAGAGGTCATGGTTTAGCATTCCGCATGTTGAAAGAACTTCTCACCCGAGAGGAATTGGGCGGTGTTAAATCGGTAGAAACTACCATCACGGAAGATAATAAAGCCTCTTGGGCATTGTTCAAAAAGTTAGATGCGATGAATGGCAACTCTGGCCAAGTAAGCACATTTTTGGATGAAGAAGCCCACTTTAAAGGCAAACACGATACAGAATATTTGTATCGCATTCCTCTCAAATAATCCTCAAACAATAGGAATTAAAAACGGTCTCATCATGGATATTTTCAAAAAGCAGGAATCCAACGTACGCTCATATTCAAACAATTTCCCAGTGGTTTTTCGTAAAGCGAAAGGCTGCTGGCTGGAAACAGAACAAGGTGAACGATACTTAGACTTCCTTGCTGGAGCGGGATCTCTAAATTACGGCCATAACAACCCAGTACTTAAGCAAGCACTGCTTGAGTACATTGAGATGGACGGTATTACTCACGGTTTGGATATGCACTCAGAAGCGAAAGCATCGTTTCTTGAAGCGTTGGATACTTACATCCTTAAACCAAGAAACTTGGACTACAAAGTTCAGTTTACTGGCCCAACCGGTACTAACGCCGTTGAGGCAGCACTTAAGTTAGCGAAAAAAGTAAAAGGTCGCGACAGCGTTGTTGCATTTACCAACGGTTTCCACGGTTGTACAGCTGGCGCACTGGCTGCAACGGGTAACCAGCATCACAGACAAGGTAACGGTTCTAGCTTAAGTAACGTCACTCGTATTCCATTTGAAGGTTACGCTGGCGTTGATGGTCTAGCATTGTTCGAAACCATGCTAAACGACAACTCTGCAGGTCTGGATAAACCAGCCGCTGTACTTCTTGAAACTGTGCAGGGCGAGGGTGGTTTAAATGCTGCTTCAAACGAGTGGTTACAACGTTTGAGCAAAATCTGTAAAGCCAACGACATTCTTGTGATTGTCGATGACATTCAAGCTGGCTGCGGACGTACAGGTACTTTCTTTAGCTTTGAGCCGTCAGGTATTCAACCAGATATCGTGACGCTATCGAAATCGATCGGTGGTTACGGTTTACCAATGGCCGTCGTGCTACTCAAACCAGAGCTAGACCAGTGGAAGCCAGGTGAGCATAACGGCACGTTCCGTGGCAACAACCATGCATTTATTACCGCGGCGAAAGCATTAGAAATTTATTGGGCAAATGATGATTTTGAAACACACATCAAGCAGTGTTCAGACAAAGTAAGTGCTGTTATTGATCGCTGCGTTCGTCGCTTCCCACAAATGTTTGTACAGAAAAAAGGTCGCGGCATGATGGTTGGTATTGAGTGTATCAACGGTGATATGGCATCTGAAATCGCGAAAAACTGTTTCGAAAACGGAATGGTAATTGAGACAGCTGGCCCTGACGACGAAGTCGTTAAGTTCTTCTGCCCACTTACGATTAGCGAGTCAGAACTAGACCAAGGACTAAGCATCTTTGAAAGTGCAGTGGAAACCATTGCTGCGAAACATTTCAAACAAGCATCTTAATAAGGATTATTAATTATGATCGTCAGAACACTCGATGAGTGTCGCAACAGTGAGCGACGTGTGGTTTCAGATAACTGGGAAAGTGTCCGTATGTTGTTGAAAGATGACAACATGGGTTTTTCTTTCCACATTACTACGATTTATGAAGGTACTGAAACACACATTCACTATCAAAATCACCTAGAATCGGTTTTTTGTATGAGCGGTGAAGGTGAAATTGAAGTCGTTGGTGGAGAAACTTACCCGATTAAACCGGGTACGTTATACATCCTTGATAAACACGATGAGCACTACTTGAGAGCTTATAAGAACAAAGAAATGGTAATGGCGTGTGTATTCAACCCACCAATTACCGGCGCTGAAGTGCACGATGAAAATGGTGTTTATCCTCTCGTTGACTAAAAGATAGAGGTGGGGTGCTTGTCGCCCCACGATCAACTATCTCTTCTTTTTTCTTTTAAAGTTACCAATCAAAAAAGGCTTATCATGACATTTACCGTAGAAAAAATCGGCGGTACATCAATGACAGCATTTGATGCTGTTCTCGACAACATTATTCTTCGTCCTAAATCGCCATACAATCGTATCTTTGTCGTCTCTGCATACGGCGGTATGACCGACGCGCTACTCGAATGTAAAAAAACCAGTAAGCCAGGTGTTTATCAGCTTATCGCGAAACGTGATGACAAATGGGAAGAAGCGCTAGCATATGTAGAAAGCCGTATGCTGCTCACAAATGAAAATATTTTCGCGGACCCAATGAATCGTATCCGTGCAGATAAATTCATTCGCTCACGTATTGCTGAAGCAAAAAACTGTATTGCGAACATTTTAGAAACGTGTCAGTACGGTCAGTTTTCGCTACGTCAGTATTTGCCTCAAATTCGAGAGTTTCTGTCGTCTATAGGTGAGGCGCACAGTGCTTACAACACGGCACTGAAACTAAAAAATATGGGTATTAACGCTAAGTTCGTTGACCTGTCCGGTTGGGACAATCAAGCGCCAAGAAGCCTTGATGAATCGATCAGTGATGCGTTTGCTGATATCGATGTGTCAAAAGAACTGCCAATCGTTACAGGTTATGCTTACTGTAAGGAAGGCCTAATGCACACTTATGACCGAGGTTATAGTGAAATGACATTTAGCCGAATTGCAGCGATAACAAAAGCGGATTTAGCGGTAATTCACAAAGAATATCACTTGAGCTCTGCAGACCCGCGTGTTGTTGGTCCTGAAAAAGTTTTGCCAATTGGTAGTACAAACTATGATGTAGCAGACCAACTTGCTAACCTTGGCATGGAAGCGATTCACCCAAATGCAGCCGCAGGTTTACGTGAGAGTGGTATTGAGCTACAGATTAAAAATACATTTGAACCTGAACACGAAGGCACTTTGATCTCTTCAAGCTACCGCCCAGAAGAAGACAAAGTCGAAATTATCGCAGGTAAAGAAAAGGTGTTCGCACTGCATTTGTTTGACCAAGCGATGGTGGGAAAAGCTGATAACGTTAGCTACGAATTAATGGAAATTATCTCTGATGCTCGCGTAAGTTTAGTTGGTAAAGAGATGAACGCGAACTCTATTACTTACTATCTAGGTGGCAGTACTGATAGCTTGAACAAAGTATTGTATAAAGCTGAAAAACGCTATCCGAATGCGTCGATTAAAGGCCGTATGGTCGCGCTGATTTCAGCCATCGGTTCTCAAATTGACACTAACAAGACACTAGCGAAAGGTGTACTTTCTTTGATGAACAATGGCGTAACGCCAGTTGCACTTCACTCATCAATGAGAAATGTAAACGTTCAGTTCGTAGTGGGTGATAAAGAATATCAGCGTGCGATTTGTGCGTTGCATGATGAGTTCTTTCAGAGCAATAGTTTAACTAAATCGGTTAATGTGGCTTAGTTTATTTTTTGTCTAGCCATGAAGGGGGCTTCCCTCTTCATGGCTAGTTGCCACTAAAAAAGAGCAAGAAAGTGATAGGTTTGCAATAAATCCATTCTGCGGCTCTAGAAGGTCTTTCTACTATTAGGGACATGCTTTGATGATGGTGATTGTAGATTCCCCAAGAACCAGTACCTTTCCATATATTGGTTAGACAAAGCGTTTAAATGTTGCCTACTGAATGCCATTAGTTTCAATTAGATAGAGCAAATCTTAAATATTCGGCCTTGCAGTTTCATGGGTGGATGGTGGTAAGTGGGGTAAAGTGATTCGTGGTTGCTCACCTGTTAGAGAACGTGAGAATTCAGTGATTTTGGTGGACTATTCTTTCGTTAGCTTTTGACCAAGTTGCAGATCGGCTAGCATTTCTACCGCCTCCTGAAGATTACAAACTGAGCCATCATGGAAGTACGGGTAGGTGAATTCTACGTTACGTAAGGATGGGACTTTGAATACGAACTAATGGCTTTGCGGTCAACATTTGGGGGGTCTGTGGCAAATGGCTTCACTAACCCTATTTTTTGATACATTTTTCCACTAGCTAATGGTCTGCTATGACAAGCGGTTTAAACAGTTGATAGCCTTCAACCTGTGCTTTGGTGAGCGCACCGTGTGTTCTCTTTCAACCATAAATCAAATGGCGCGTTTGGCGTACAAATGCCGCGATAGCATCGGTTACGTTATTAATGGTTATGTTGTCGCTTCCATGGATTTGCTGAAACCACTCGCGATATTGAGGGATAGATTGAAGAGTGTCGACCAGCAAGCCGCAGGCCCTATTGCGGATCTTTTGCTCGTCCATTCCAAAACTGCACGAAATTCAAATCTGAATTAAACACCGTAGGTGAGTTAATCGGGCCAATGGTTCATTGGTAACCAATTGAGCTTGATAAGTTATCAACACTACCTTGCGCGATGTTATGGCAAGAGTCACAAGAAATGATGTTCGACGTCGACAGCCAAGGCTCAAACCATAGCGTTTTACCCAATTCAATATTTTTACAGTCGATCTCAGTAATGGGTTCGATGACCTTGATGGGTTCACTGTATTGACGCTTAGCATGGGCACCGAAAGACAATATAGATAAAACACTCACTGAGATAAGACTTTTCATAATAACTTCCTTTGACGCGATTTTCGACTTTCACTAGAGCGTCGTACTTCTTATGAAAACGCTGATAAAACAGCTATTGGTACGCTCGAAAATTACGGTATAGGAAAGGTATTATTCGATAAACTGCAAAAAACGATGTTAATAAAGGTGGTTGATTTTTGCACGTTAAGCTGGTGCGGGCTTTTGTGATTATTGGTTATAAATCTGCTGCAAACTTGTTACGGGCGCTTAGAGTTATTTATCGGCTGAATCCTTGATTAAAGTTAATTTCAATCTGAGATTGTGAGGTGCTCAAATACAAAAAAGGGGCGACATTTCGCCCCTCAGCTCGTCCATCAGGTTTTTGATTTGTGATTATCTCTTTGAGCTGTAGAGAGAAATCAACTTAGACTTTCTGTTACAACTGGCTTGTTATTGCGCTTAGCAATCCAGTACGCAACGCTACCCCAAAGCACGGTGAGTGCCCAAAGTGCCGTCCAATGTGGAGCGACTTGTTGCCAGGTTGCCCCCATTTGGTTTAGCGCTAAGAAAGCTTTGATCGCCCATGTACTTGGACTTAAATCTGCAATCCATAGTAGGGGAGCAGGAATGGCTTCAATCGGCCAAATAAAACCCGCCAAGAAAATGAGAGGCATAGAGCTCACGAGGACGACTAAGGTAACCAGTTCACGCCGAGGTAATAAGTAACCCAGCCAGAAGCCTAGTCCGCAGCAACCTAAAAAGAACGGGAACAACATGGCCAGTAGTTCGCCCGCGTTGGCGATATGGTTTACGCTTAAACGTTCGAAGCTAAAACCAAAATAATAGGCGCCGAGTAAATAATAAATTGCCACAAATACTAACGTTCTCACAAGCAGCAGCGATCCCGTTGATACTTGAGACCAGTAGCCACGACCATGACGCTGTGTTCCCGTTTGTAATCCAACCGCCATGATCAACGTTTGCTGTAAAATCAGAACAAATACTGCTGGCACTACGTATTCGATGTAACCCATGGTTGGGTTGAACGTCGGTTTCATATTAAGCTTAATAGCAGAGTAATTATCGCTAGCCATACTCATGGGCACACCATCTATCACCATTTTACTGACTTTCACTTGGGCCCCTAATGTGCCTCCCGCTTGGGCCAATCCCTCTACCACGGTTCCGTACACGAGAAAATACGAGGCGTCCGCAGCGTAGGCCAGAGTCGGGCTTTTACCTAGCATTAGGTCTTTGTAAAAGTGTTCTGGTATGACTAAAAAACCGGTGATCTCTCGTTGTAAAAATGCTTGTTTTGCATCGGCAATCGTATGAAGTCGAGTAACTACGTTGACTTGTGGAGTGGCATCAACCATACGCTCCAGCTTTAAACTCGTCTGACTACCATCTAAATTAACAATCGCGATTGGTTGTTCACGAGGCGTTTGTTGTGCATAAGGCAAAGGGTATAAAAACGAGTAAAATACGACACCACCAAACACGGTCAACGTAACGACTGGATTGGTTAGAACGGCCTTAAGTTCCGCTTTAATCAGTTGCCACAATGTCATACCGCCTCCTTCGCTTGGCGTGTTGATGAAGCTGTTCGATGTTTACCCATCAAGGCTGCGGTAATGAGCAGGGGCACAACGTAACCAATCATAGGCCATAGCGAGCTTAAAGATTGTGCGGTCGATGCTCCATAGCTTGCTTGACTCACTTGTACTTCAATGTAATGGGTAATCGGCAATAATGAACGCCATGCATAAGCGAGCGTGTTCATGTCAGAAACTGGGAATGTAATTCCCATGAACGCGAAACTTGGAGCCGTAAACGCGCCAGCAAAACTCATCGCACGTGCAGGGTCCATCGACAAGAAGAAGAACAACGCTCCCATAATGATACAGGCGATAACCGTCACCAATTGTGCTAGTAGCATAACCACAAAACTGCCTTCCATTGGCCAATCAAGCACGGAATAAAACCAATACAAGAACAACGCACCTTGCGCCATAAAGACCGGAATGTACTGACTTAATAGGGAAGTGAGCTTGGCGTATGGCTTTTTGCCCAAAAATGCAAAGCCATTCTTTCCACCATAAATGCGAAAGTGCGCGGTAAGAATCAAAATAGTGCTTACTACAATACATATTTGCCAAATGGCTGGCACGATAGCCGTTACCAAAAATTGTGCGTAGTTATTGTTACGGTTAAATAATGCGGTTATTTGTGTCGACACGGGTACAGCCTGTCCAGCCGCCGCTAACGTTGTGGTGTTACCTTTAGCCAAGTTGCTCATTACTTCAACCTGAGCATCGAAATAGCCTTGTGCTTGCGCAACGGCAGAGTTGATCAATTTCGCTACCAAAATGTACTGACTGTTGTAAAAGACAGAGAGTTGAGGTTGGCGGTGCTGGAGAATATCTTGATCGAACTTAGATGGGATGACCGCGTAAGCGTAGATATCGCCTTCAATCATCGCATTTTTTGCTTCGCTTGCACTGGTGTAGTGATAATTAACAGCCAGACTCGACGACGCATCCAAAGATTGAATGAGCTTTCGAGAAAGTTGGGAATGTTGTAGATCAACCACACCGATTGGCAGATCCCGGGCAATGCCCGCAGAGAACACTCCCCAAATCATCATTGCGAGCAAAATCGGTATCCAAGTAAGGCACGAAAGCAACCACTTATCTCGTCGTAAGATATGCCGCTGTGAAATCTTAATCGTCATAGCATTAACCTAGTGGTTGTGATTAAAGTTCAACGACAACACTCATTCCCATACGCAGTTCAGGTTCGGGTTGAGCTGGACGAGCTTCTACTTCAAAGGTACGAAGATCAAAACCTTGAGAAGCATCGGTTGCTCTCCACGTTGCAAAGTCACCCATAACGGCAACATGCGTTACTTTGAACTCAACATTTTTATTTAAGGCAGGCAAATAGGCATCAAAGGTTGCTCCTTTTTTAAAGTGTTGAAGGTAATCTTCACGCACATTAAGTGTCGCCCAGGCATCTTCTGTATCTATCACAGTAACAACCGGGAAGCCCTGAGGTGCTAATTCACCACTTTGAAGTAGAACTTGAGAGACTTCGCCGTCAAACCAGCTGTAGATCTGAGTATCTTTCGCATACGCTTCTACTTCGGCTACGGCACCTGATGCCATGCGCGCTTTTTCCGCCGCTGCCACTTTGGTTTCACTTCTCGCGCCTTCTTTTGCCATTTCGTACATTTGAAACGCGGCACTTTCGGTGTATTTCGCTGCTTGCCATTGCGTTAAAGCTTCATCGCGCTTTTGTTCTGCAACCACGCCATCGTTATAAAGGTTATTCACACGATTGTAGGTTTTTTCCATTAAATTCGCAGCGGCTTTGGCTTTCATCCACTGATCTTTTGCTGCTTGGATTTGTTGCTCACGTGCGCCTTTCTCAGCTTCTTGAGCTAAGGCGTCCGCCGCTTTTTCACCTGCTTTTGCTTGTTCTAACTTCGCTTCAATTTCAGGACTATGAAGGGTAAAAATAAGCTGGCCTTTCTCTACATCGTCGCCTTTACGGACCATGACCTCATCAATACGCCCTGGAACTTTTGAGGAAATGCTGTATTGCTGGGCTTCAATTAATCCCTGTAAGCGGATCGGTTCAGGTCGATAGGCTTGGTAAAATTGATAGCCAACCCAAGAGACAACACCCAAAGCACAAAGTGAGAGTAAAACGGGTTTTAGTGATTTAGCTGCCATGATTTATTTCACCTCTTTGGATGTTGAAGCAGGGATATAAGCGGTATTTTGATATTGTTCGAAGCTGTTCATTTCACTGCTCAATGCGAGTAGTTTGGTTAAAGATATTAAATAGCGGAAACGCGCCGCTGAACGTTGTGTTTCTATACTCGCGACATAAAGTTGTGCATCCACAACATCCAGAGAAGACGACAGACCCTGAGTAAATGCTTTTTCACGCAAGCGCAGGTTTTCGTTCGCGAGTTCAATGCTAGATGCGAGCCCTTGTACTTCATCAATGGCTTGCTGAGCCTCCAAGTATGTCTTTTGGACTAACAGCGATAAGTCTTGTTTTGCTTGGGACTTTAATGAATCGACCTGTGAGACGACGCTTTGAGCTGCTTTGACTTTTTCGCTTCGCCCTGATGATTCAATCAGTGGAATGCTGACACCAACACCAATTAACCAGTCAGGCTTCATTTGGCTTGCGAGAGAATCGTCTTCATACAAGCTGTAGTCGCCGTAAAGATAAACTTCAGGATAGTATTTCCCTTTTTCTGCTTTGATTAAGCTAGAGGCTTGTTTGTGTTTAGCGCTCAGAAGGTCTAACCCCGGATAGGTAAGCAACGTTTGATCGACAAAAGCGGTTAGAGGGGGAAGACTGTCGTTGATAAACAAAGATTCAGCGGGCTCTACGGCATCATCTTGCGCGAGTAATTTACCTAATGCAGCCTGAGCGATACTCAAATCGCTGGCAGCTTTACGTGTTTCTACAGATGCTTTATCTAAAGAAGCCTCGGCTTGCAGGCGCTCAACGTGCGCGATTTGTCCTTGCTCTTCAAGCTTAATGGCAAAATCTCGATGCTTTTTTAGCCCAGCTTCAACCGCTTGCCGCGTTGCGAGTACTTCCTTTGCCAGCACGACAGAAAAGTAGTACTTCGACAAATCTTCAAAGCGCGCTTGTTGTTCCATTAGAAGCTGGCTTTTCGCCTCATCTGTTTTGCCTTCTGCTGCTGATTGAGCAGCAGAAATACGACCACCAGTAAAAATTGGCCAAATGGCACGAATAGACGAAGAGAAAATATCGCGTTCGGTTATGGTCGAAGTGGTATTAGCTAAGGCTCCAAAAATAGGTTGAAAAGCAGGAGGTACGTTAATGTGTGTTCCTGTGCTGTCTAGGATCTGTTTTCCCGACAGCGTGATATCGGTATCTAAACGCGTGTAATTCGCGCCAATGGTAACCTGAGGTAAGTTGAGATTGCTGGTGGCACTCTCTTGGTATTGGTAATTCTCGACGTTTGAGCGTTGAGCTTTAAGAGAATAGTTGTTTTCTAGCAATAACTGCCATGCGGTATCAAAAGTGATCGGTGCCGCATGACAGGCAAGGGAAATCGAGCTGCTAAGTAAGCCCAGTATCCAAAACTTTCCTGTTTTTTTCATAATGGCTGCTTTGTCGTAGAGTATAAGCTCTAATATAAAGGATTCGTAACTTGGTGTTAAGTAGGAGGGGAAATTGGGTAGTAGTATGCGCCCAGTTATGTTTGTGCTGGGCGCGGGAGATGTTACAAGTTTACTTCGTATATGGACAGTGAAACTCTGCTCTCCACTCAAGCTGACGAGAACCTCGCATCGTATTCAATAGGTCTTTTCCACTCATTTGAGGGAACGATAACAGGACCTTGAGATCAGAAGTACCGCCTCCGTTTTTTTCATAAGCCCTGACGTGTGTAAACGTTGAATACATATTCTCTGACAGCATCGCCTTATTCAGGCATATTCCAAAGGTATCGCGTTCCATGTTTGGTGTTCCTTCTAACTATAAATGCACCTCTGTTTATAGTTTTCCAGTTTTCAGATGGTGTCTAAGTGTTTGTCATATAGTCAGTATTTGTGTTTTGTTTTATTTGTGTCCAAATCACTGACATCAATGTTGAGCTTTTAATAGACTTCCAGCTTCACTGCTTTCTAACCGAAACTCTTAATGGTTTCGTTGATTAAAAATTATACGTTGGAAAGTCTAAAAACGCCTCAAAAACCGCTAAAATCGATGTGATCACGATCATGTTTTAAAGGGCAATTTATGTATGGAATTGAGTATCAGAGAGGAATGCTAAATTTGGTGAACGGTTGTAATTTTATGTTTCAGCTCGTCGATTAATTAACCGTAAACTCTGCGGTTTGCTTGCCTTCCTCACAGATTTATCACCGCAACAAAGCCATGCTGTTAACTGAGTGTTAACGTAATCGCTTGGGAGTGAATCATAAGGATGTATCAATGAGTTGGAAAACGATCAGCTTTCGTAAGCGAATGCTCATTATTATGACGCTGTCGGGGTTGATAGAGCTTCTATTGCTTGTCGCTGCAGGATTCACTTATCTCAAAATCAATCAAGAGCAAGAAATGGGAGAAAAAGCACTGAGTGTTGCCCGTTTTTTAGCAGACTCCGCCGTTGTTCGCGAAATGGTCGTAACCCAAAATCCCCAGCCATACCAACTTCGTTTCCGAGAATTAACCGAAGCCATCGGTGCTGCATTCATCGTTATTGGCGACCATGAGGGAGTGCGATTAATTCACCCCGTTGATGAGCGATTGGGTAAACCAATGAGAGGTGGCGACAATCGTCGAGCGCTAGAGCAGGGATTGTCTTATGTTTCGACGGCACAGGGCTCGTTAGGTTATTCAGTTCGTGGTAAAGCTGCGATTTTTGACGAGCAAGGGAACATCATTGGTGTGGTTTCGGTTGGCTATTTGCTCGACCGGCTGCAAGACCGCATCGAGCCATTTTTGGCCTTTTTGATCTTCATGGTCATCGTAGTTGTTGTCGCTAATGCCATTGTATCCAATTATGCGTCGAGAAAGTTTCAGCGCGCCATTTTGGGGTTCGAGCCTGAAGAGATAGGGCGGTTGTACGGCGAATTAGAAGTGACGATGAGTACCATTAAAGAGGGCGTGTTAAGTATTGATGCCCAAGGGATACTTCGCTCGATCAATCGTAGCGCCTGTCAGATTCTCGGTATTGATAGAGAGGCAGCTCTTAATAAACCGTTGACTGAGACGTTACGCGATAGTGACTTATATACGGTGCTAGAAACCGGACAGGAAGATCATGATATTGAGATATTCCTTAATCATAAACGTCTGATCGCAAACCGTTCGCCAATTTATGTGGATGGAAAAATAGTGGGGGCAGTATCGAGTTTCCGTTTAAGGGATGAAATCAACGACCTAACCGAGCAGTTATCACAAACCAAAGAATATGCAGATTTATTACGTTCGCAAACCCATGAGCATCGAAATAAGCTAAACACCATTAGCGGGTTAGTTCAGATGGGTGAGCTGGATGCGGTGCAAAAGTTAATTGGGCAAGAAACCGCACACTATCAAGCGATGATCGAATTTTTAAGAGACACCGTTAAAGACCCGTTAATTGCTGGTATGTTGCTTGGAAAAACTGAACGTGCTCGCGAGTTAGGCTTACAGCTGGTGGTTGAAGAAGGCAGTCGTTTGGAGCCTCTGCCTGAGTGGCTAAATTCGGAAGACCTTGTCACCATTCTGGGCAACTTAATTGATAACGCTTTCGACGCAACGTTAACCTCGATTCGTGATGAATCGAATGTCGCATCGGAGCGCAGAAATATCGATGTGTCAGTGAGTGATTACGGAAATGAAGTGATACTTGAGGTGATAGATCAAGGTTGTGGTTTACCAAGCGATATAGAGCCGCAGGTGCTATTTAAAAAAGGGGTGTCGACGAAATCTCGTCAAAATCGGGGGGTAGGATTGCATCTTGTCAACCAGTTGGCTACTCGATATCACGGCCATGTTGAGATGATGCCCAACACAAATTATGGAACAAGAATAACGGTGTATTTACCCAAGGAAGAACAATTATGAGTATGGCGACTCGCGTAATGATCATTGAAGATGATCTGGCTATTGCTGAGCTGCACCACAAATACTTAAGCCAATTGGCAGGTTTGGAAGTGGTCGGCATTGCGACCACGAGAATGGAAGCGGAAATGCAACTCGATATTCTTAAGCCAGACCTCTTGTTGATGGATGTATACCTTCCTGATGGAACAGGGCTTGAGATACTCAATACATTACGTGCGAACAACCAAACGTGTGATGTCATTTTGATTACCGCGGCAAGGGATGTCGATACGCTACAACAGGCAATGAGAGGGGGAGTCGTTGATTACCTACTCAAACCAGTGATGTTTCCACGCTTAGATGCCGCACTGAAAAAGTATGTGTCCCAACGCCAACAACTAGACATCGCAGAGAGTTTGGATCAGAACCTCGTTGATAAAATGCTGCAGTCTCACGCCAATCAAGACAACTTGCCGAACCGATTACCGAAAGGGATTGATGGTGTAACCTTAGATAAGATCAGAGAGTTGTTCCCAAATGGTAGTGTGCTTACCGCTGATGAGGCAGGCGAAAAGATCGGTGCTAGCCGAACAACGGCAAGGCGCTATTTGGAGTATCTGATCAGCACTGGTGAACTAGAGGCTGATTTAAACTATGGGTCGGTAGGTAGGCCTGAAAGGTGCTATAAGAAAGTGATACGGTAACGTAGGTTTTGATGCTAAATACGAAATGAAAGCGATGGCTTGTTTTAAACAAACCATCGCTTTTTCGCGCTAAGGAGTTAGAAATTATATTCTAATTTCGCTTCAATAGAGCGCTCAGCGCCAAACCAACAGTTATTTTTGTCGTAACAAGAATAGTATTCTTTATCGAATAGATTGCTTGCTGAAAGGGTGACGCTAGCCCCTTTCATTGATTCAGATACTGTTGAGAAATCGTAACTTGCTGCTAAATCAAACAAGGTGTAGTCAGGCACTTTTTCGCTGTTTTGAGCATCAATTTGTGCTTCTCCGACATAGCGAACGCCAGCACTGGTACGAAGGCCTGAAAGATTTCCTTCAAAGAAGTAGTTGGCCCATAAAGAGGCCGTTTGCTCAGGTACCCAAACCGGCGTTTTACCTTCTTGGTTGTAATAACTGTCCTCTGTAATCTCCATATCGGTATACGTGTAGCCTAGAGTGAAATCAGCTTGTGCTGTGGCTTGCCACTTTGCTTCTAGTTCAACACCCTGTGATACCACTTCGCCAGCTTGATAGTTCGGTGCATAAGGATTATTCGGATCGGTCGAGATCGCGTTTTTCTTCGTAATATGGAAGAGTGCTAAGTTACCTGAGATATCACTAGATAATGGTGCGTATTTAAAGCCTAACTCCCATTGATGACCGGTTGATGGCTCAAACGCTTTACCAGAAGAGTCGGCACCCGCAATTGGCTCAAAACTTTCCGAGTAAGTAAGATATGGCGAGAGACCAAAGTCTAGCTCATACAAACCACCGACTCGGAAAGATACGTTGGTGTCGTCTAACTCTTCCTTGCTGTTGGATATTGTTCCTAGATAATCGCTCACGGCGTCTGTATTTGAATCGTATTTATCCCAACGAATACCTGCAATCATTACAAGTTGGTCGTAACGAACTTGATCTTGCAAATAAACGCCAATTTGCTTCGTTTTGATATCTAAGTTTTGTTTGTATTGGAAATTCAGTGCATTACGATCAATGCTGTTGTGGTCAGGATTAAAGATGTCCTGAGTTAGCGAATACCCAAGCGTATCTTTGTATTTTACATCCGAATCTAGATACTGATAATCAAGTCCGAACAATAAGTTATGTTCAAAGTCTCCCGTTTTAACGTAGCCAGATAGTTGGTTGTCAATCACAAAGGATTTGGACTTTTCATCGGTTAAATAGGCATTTCGACCAACGGTACGGTTATCCGCTTCAAGTGCACCGTTATATGTGTTTTCCTGATAGGCATCGGCGGTCATGTAGCGGGCATTCTGTAGAAATTGCCAATTGTTGTTAAAGTCGTGTTGGACTTTGTAACCCATCATCAGAACTTCGCGTTCGTAAGTGTTCCAGTCCTCATCCCCCAAATAAGTGCTTGGTGACATCGAGCCAAGTGGGTTGTCAATCACTGAGCCAGACGCTGGCACGGTAGTGTAGATACCTGCTGATGGATCATTTTGATAGTAAACATTCACGTTGACTAAGGTGCTTTCTGTCGCTTGCCAATTGAAAGATGGAGCGAGGACATAACGTTCGTCTTCAGACGTATCGGCTTGACCATCTCGCTGTTTTGCGAGGCCGATAATACGGTAATCAACATTAGAATCACCAATTTGTCCTGTGGTGTCGAACGTCAGTTCTTTTAGGCTGTTAGTCCCAGTACTAATCGAGACAGAGTGCGAAGGTGTTGACTGAGGCGCCTTGGCGATAATATTGACCATGCCTCCTGGTGGAATATTGCCGTAAAGAACAGACGTTGGCCCTTTAAAAACCTCGATTTGTTCAAGGGCAACGGAATCGACCTGAGGTTGAAGGTTCCAGCCGTTGTACAGCAAAGGAAGACCATCATAAAAGTTGGTGTAGTTAATAAAACCACGAATATTGAATAGGTCAAGTCGGGAAACGGCACCGCCACGCAGCTCTGTATTTACGCCAGGCGCGTAACGCAATGCTTCGCTCACCGAGTTTACGCCGCGCAGGTCCATGTCATCTTTAGTGATTACCGTGATCGCTTGCGGCGTTTCTTCCGGTTCTAAAACGGTTTTAGTTGCGGTGTTTCGGTATGTTTCGCCAAGTACTGTGATAGTTTCGTGCTGAGAAGTGCTCTCAGTGGCACTGGCGTGACCAGCAATAAGCGCGGATACCACGACTGCAACCGCAGAACGATGAAATCGATTCGGACTTTCCATAATTATTAATTCCACTACTTTTTATTTGTTGATAATGATTGTTGTTTGCATTCTATAGCGAAAGAAATAGGAAAAGTTAACAATTTGGTGCAAAGCCAGAACCTAAGTGCTTAGGCTTCTATCTAATGGGAGTGGCTTCGTTCGGTTTGACAGGTATCCAGTAATGCATTTGGGCATTCTCGCTCTCAACATCATAGTCTTCTGGATAAACTTCTAACTCGTAGCCATCAATACCGTGATAATTGGAATAGGGGAGCCAGTGCAAAATGAACCACTCAAGCGTCGCCGCTAGATTTGATGCTTTACCTATGTGCGTAATCACTGCGTAGGTTTGCTTAGGAACAACCAGAAGATTAGGTTCTTGCGTAGAGCCTTTGGATATTGAAGTTCTTGACGCTGAGTTGTACTCATAACCGGCCCAATACTCGAGTTGCTGGTTGCTTGAATACGCTTTTGTTACGTCAATCACACCAAGATAGTTTCTTTCCAGATGAGTATGGTTTTCTGATGAATAGAGCTGTGACCACAGCGAGGGCACCTTGGATTGGAAGTTGGGCGTTGCGGAAAACAATCCATAAATAGGTTCATGATAACCAGCAAGCACAAAAGCAGGTTTTGTTTCTATTCGAACTTCGATAAAGCACTTATGTCTATTTTCGTCTTCTGGTGTATCGCGCAATGTTAAAGGTTGCCTCAAGCCCGTTAGTTGCTGAGCTTTACGATAATCCCGAGGACTCTTTGAAAACATATTTTTGAACGCTCGACTGAATGCATGTTCAGAAGCAAACCCCATTTCTATCGCAATATCTAACGAGCGATCTGATGTATGGATTAAGCGTTCAGCTGCAAGGCTTAGTTTAAGCTCTCTAATATAGTGAGCGACGGACACGCCAGTGTGTTGCTGGAAAACGCGTTGCAGTTGCCAACGTGACCAGCAGCTTGCTTTCGAGATTTCATCCAAACTAAGTGCGATATCTAGATTGTTGTGAATGTAATCAAGCACAGAGTGTATTCGGTTTATCGGGTGCAGATTCTTTGTGCTTGGTTTCATGACATTCTACTTTCGCATTAATAGTATCCTCATTATCTTTAATTGAGTATCATTATCAATAGGGTGAGAGGATAAAATTCAGGCTACATAGATCACAATAAAATTGTAATGGATTGCAAGGGTGGGTAAGGATTGTCCATATTAGAGTTTTTGCTTAATTTTTGTCTTACGTTAGTGCAACTTTTTTTATCCATAAAATACAAATATTTATGATGTTTTGTGCAACTTATTTAAACGTTTGCACTGGCAAGTGTTGATGTAAATCAAATAGTCGTAGACAATACTGCACCGTGTCGGACTCTCCTCCAGCGAGTACAGTGTGTACTTTTGAGACATAAGTGATCTAAATGACCTTAATACGTCGTGTTTCCAACAGATTTGGGAGTGCTACTTCTTGAGGTTCTTTGGGCCTATAGACTTTACCTATCAACGTAATAGGTAAGACCAATTTTCTATTTTGAGGTGCCATTGATAGGGTTGGCTCATCCTTTAGCCGTATCCGGGCACACAATAAGTACCTCGTTTTTAAGGGAAAGATGATGGTAATACCAGAAAACAGCAGCATCGTTATTTTTGGTGCTTCAGGTGACCTTACATACCGTAAGCTCATTCCTGCTTTATACCACCTCTATGCGAACAAGCAGCTTCCAGAAAATTTTGCTATTCTGGGTGTAAGTCGCACTGAATACAGTGATGAGTCTTACCGCGCGAAGCTGAAAAAATCGCTTCAGGAAATGGAAAAGACTGAGCCAGAAACGCTTGATGCATTTATTAACCATCTGCACTACCAAGCTATCAATACTTCTGACACACAAGATTACAGTAAGCTATCTTCTCGTTTAGACCAACTTGCTGACGAATATCGTTTCGATCAGCGCAATACGCTTTTCTACTTAGCAACCCCACCAAGTTTATACAGTGTGATTCCTGCAAGTCTTGCAGCACACGGCCTAAACAAAGAAGAAGATGGTTGGAAACGCCTGATTATTGAGAAACCATTCGGTTATGACCTTGAATCAGCGCGTATTCTGGATAAAGAAATTCACGAGCACTTCCAAGAGCATCAAATTTACCGAATTGACCATTACTTAGGTAAAGAGACGGTACAAAACCTTCTTGTACTTCGTTTTTCAAACGCGATGTTTGAGCCGCTTTGGAACCGTAACTTCATTGATTATGTTGAAATCACGGGAGCAGAATTCCTCGGCGTAGAGGAGCGTGGTGGTTACTACGACAACTCGGGTGCCGTGCGCGATATGTTCCAAAACCACCTGCTACAAGTATTGGCGATGGTTGGTATGGAGCCACCTGCACAGATCAATGCAGATTCGATGCGTGATGAAGTCGTTAAAGTACTCCAGTGTTTAAAACCTTTGGACGAAAACGCTCTGCGTAACGATCTAGTATTAGGTCAATACACCGCTTCTGAAGTTCGTGGAAAAAGTCTACGTGGCTACCGTGAAGAGCCGGGGGTTGCAGATGATTCTCGTACCGAAACGTACATCGGTTTGAAAGCATACATTAACAACTGGCGTTGGAATGGCGTGCCATTCTACGTGCGTACTGGTAAGCGTCTTCCAACACGCGTGACTGAAGTGGTTATCCACTTTAAACAAACACCGCACCCAGTGTTTGGTCAAAACGCACCAGAAAACAAGCTGATCATTCGCATTCAGCCAGACGAAGGCATTCAAATGAGCTTTGGCTTGAAAGAGCCAGGCGCAGGTTTTGAAGCGAAAGAAGTGAAAATGAACTTCCATTACGCTGACCTACAAGAAACGCAAATGCTAACTGCGTATGAGCGTCTTCTACTTGATGCTTTGAATGGTGATGCTACGCTATTTGCACGTAGTGATGCGGTGGAAGCGTGTTGGCAGTACGTACAGCCAATTTTAGATTTTAAACAAGATCCACAATCCCTCTTCGGGTACGCATGCGGCACATGGGGTCCTAAAGAGTCAGACGACCTGCTACAGCGTGATGGTCGCGCTTGGCGCTTCCCATGTAAAAACTTAACAGATACGGATTACTGTGAACTATGATCAACCATAAGATCTACCAAACAGCAGAGCAGGTAGTTGAAAGCCTAGCTAACGACATGAAAGCGTTCAGCGAAATGGGCCGACCTGTTCACATCTCTCTTTCTGGCGGCAGCACTCCTAAAATGCTGTTCAAACTGTTGGCTTCAGAGGCTTACGCAACCTCTATTCAGTGGCAAAATCTCCACTTCTGGTGGGGTGACGAACGTTGTGTCGCACCTGACGATGCGGAAAGCAACTACGGAGAAGCGAACGCGCTACTGTTTAGCCAAGTAAACATTCCAACAGAAAACATCCACCGTATACGCGGTGAAGATGACCCTAAAGTGGAAGCGGAACGCTTTGCGAAAGAGATGTCAGAGGTGATTCCGACTGAAAACGGAACCCCTGTGTTTGACTGGATCTTATTAGGTGTTGGTGCAGATGGTCACACAGCTTCTCTGTTCCCTGGCCAAACGAATTATGATGATGCGAACCTATCTCTTGTGGCGTCTCATCCTGAGTCGGGCCAGCTTCGTGTGTCAAAAACGGCACGCGTTTTAGAAGCAGCAAAACGCATCAGTTACTTAGTGCTTGGTGCAGGAAAAGCGGACATCGTTGAAGAGATCAACAGTTCACCTGCACACGCACTGCCATACCCAGCGGCTAAGATTCAAGCGAAATCTGGTCTGACGGAATGGTATTTAGATTTGGACGCAGCAGCAAAAATTGCTTAAACGCTGCTCGTCAATGAAACAAAATTGGAGAGAAACAATGAAAGGTGATATCGGTGTAATTGGCCTAGCGGTAATGGGTCAAAACCTTATCCTAAACATGAACGATCACGGCTTCAAAGTGGTCGCTCACAACCGTACTGCTGCTAAAGTAGACGAGTTCCTGGAAGGTCCAGCAAAAGGCACGAACATCATCGGTGCATACTCTCTAGAAGAACTAGTAGAGAAGCTAGAAACGCCACGTAAAGTGATGCTAATGGTTCGCGCGGGTGACGTGGTAGACAAGTTCATCGACGCTCTAGTCCCTCTACTAGACAAAGGCGACATCATCATCGACGGTGGTAACACGAACTACCCAGATACAAACCGTCGCGTTGCTGCACTACGTGAAAAAGGTATCCACTTCATCGGTACTGGTGTATCTGGTGGTGAAGAAGGTGCGCGCTTCGGTCCATCTATCATGCCTGGCGGCGCTCCAGAAGCTTGGGAAGCGGTTAAGCCTATCTTCCAAGGTATTTCTGCGAAAACTGATGCAGGCGAGCCTTGTTGTGATTGGGTTGGTAACGACGGTGCGGGCCACTTCGTTAAGATGGTTCACAACGGCATCGAATACGGCGACATGCAGCTGATCACAGAAGCTTACCAGTTCATGAAAGACGGTCTTGGTATGTCTGCAGACGAGATGCAAGCGGTATTCGCTGAGTGGAACAACACTGAGCTAAACAGCTACCTTGTTGAAATTACGGCTGACATCCTTGGCTACAAAGACGAAGACGGTGAGCCTCTAGTTGAGAAAATCCTAGACACTGCTGGCCAAAAAGGTACAGGTAAATGGACGGGTATCAACGCTCTAGACCTAGGTATTCCTCTAACGCTAATCTCTGAGTCCGTATTCTCTCGCTGTCTATCTGCACTAAAAGATCAACGTGTTGAAGCTGAGAAACTGTTCGGTAAGACAATCACGCCAGTAGAAGGTGACAAGCAAGAGTGGGTTGACGCACTACGTCAAGCGCTTCTAGCGTCTAAGATCATCTCTTACGCTCAAGGCTTTATGCTAATGCGCGAAGCATCAAACGAGAATGGCTGGGACCTAAACTACGGTAACGTTGCTCTTATGTGGCGTGGTGGTTGTATCATCCGCAGCGCGTTCCTAGGCAACATCCGTGATGCATACGAAGCGAATCCAGAACTAGCATTCCTAGGCTCTGATGATTACTTCAAAGGTATCCTACAAAACAGCCTAGTAGCATGGCGTAAAGTGGCGGCTAAGTCTCTAGAAGCAGGCATCCCAATGCCATGTACGACTTCTGCACTAACGTTCCTAGACGGTTACACAACAGCTCGTCTACCTGCGAACCTACTGCAAGCTCAACGTGACTACTTCGGTGCTCACACTTACGAGCGTATCGACCGTGAGCGTGGTGAATTCTTCCACACGAACTGGACTGGTACAGGCGGCGACACAGCGTCTACAACTTACGACGTGTAATCCGCAGTCAGTAAACGGATAAAAGCAAAAGGGTGCCCAAGTGGCATCCTTTTTTGTGTCCGTAAGATATTGAGATATTGGTAGATTTGAAAGTTACATCAAACCTTGACTCGTTACGCACTTCTCAGAAATGGGAAAGCATGCTTTTGCTAGCAGTTTAATATTTTTTTCGAAGATGAAGCTAAGCCGCTCTCTTGCATCTCCTCAACTACAAGGTCAAGGTAATAGAAATGACACAACAGAAGGCCCCATTTTACACAGCTTTCGTGTTGCTTATTTTCATATTACTGATCATTTACTCCATTTATCGCCTTTATCATCATTTCGCTTTCGAATCTCTACCGCTTCAGCTCAGTAGTGGCTTTCAAGTGGTCTACATTGATGCGTCATATGTTTTAAGTATCGCAAGCTTACTCTTGTGTCCTACATTATTGGTTTATATTTTATTTGATCGAACGACACAGTTAGTCAAAGTGCCGATTAAAGTGATAACCATAACAGTTGTCTTGTCCCTTATCGTTGCTATTCCAGTTCAAATTTTGGAATTTGGGCGATTGAAGTATATTGCAGAAAATAATGGTTACTCAGCGTGCCCACCTTTCACAATCGCGTCCAGTGGGATGTCGATTGAAGCTATGGTGAAAGATGAGAGGCTTTGCTTGGATGCTGAGATTAATCGCATTGCGGTGTATGGCTATTTTCACGAACTCGAACGGATTGATAACTATATCAAGTCACAGGAAAATTACATTCAATAGAAAAGAGCGCCTAGGCGCTCTTTTCAGTGGTCGTTTTCTTGTTTTGATAAAACCTGTCTTTGAGGTAGAGAATTGCGCTGACCACAAGAGCCACTACAGAAACAGTAAACAGGGCATACATGCTGAGAATCCATGCGAATGTAGCCGTCAAAAACGCAATGAAGGAAAACATTCTGCTGAAAGACATCACATGGCCAAGTTTGCTACTTTTCATAAACGCCTCCCAAAGCTGAGTGGGGATAGACAAGTGTGGTCATATACCACGCTTTGATTGTCTGTTCTTTTTTGGCGTTTCACACAAAAAAGCGGCTAAAGATTTCTCAAAAAAGGTGAAATATTGAACTGGTAGACAAATCCATAAACGGATTTACAAATATATGAATGCATTTGTCTATCACTTCAAAGTTTTTGCTGTGCAGATTAAGGCCTTTTAACGCTATTATTGCAGCCTTCGAGTTTACTAGGCGTAATTTCAAGTCAATAATTCCGGGAAGCTCATCCTCATTATCAGTCACGATGAAAATCACTTTTCTTTGTTTAACAATACTTTATTAAATATGCGTGATTGCATCAGTTTTGAGAATGAAACTAAGGTTGCAAGAAAGGCGAAAAAGAGTGCTAGGTAAGCCTTTGAACTACGCCTATAATTATCGCCCACATGGAGGATGTTTAATAAATGAACATCCTCTATTTTTTGAAACCAGCAACAAGGATCCAGTAAAACGTGTTTTTCTGGTGTTGTTTACGTTGACCAAGAAGGTGATTAACACAACAAATTGAGGTTCTAAGATGATTCTTAACAAGTACTTTGTTTTCATTCCGGCAGAATTGGATCAGGAAATACACAAGGACAACCAAGTGATCTCTGAGAAGGAAACTCAACGTCAGGCATTAGTAAAACAGGCGCAACAACAAGGCGGCCTGTAAGCTAGGTTTCAAATAGAAAGAGCACCGCAAAGGTGCTCTTTTTGTATCTGAGGTTATGGATTAACCCAATATGCCGAGGCTTTTCAGCTTTCTATAAATTGTATTTCGACTGACGCCAAGCATACGAGATGTTTTGCTGATGTTCCCCTGATTGGCTTGATATGTTTTGAGCAGTTTGTCTTCGACGGTTGCACGCAGTTCTAACGTGGGTTCGGCAGTGGTTGTTATGTCTTGAGCCTGGCTGAGCTTCTTGCTCAGGTGAGTCGGTACGTGAGCGAACTCTAACGTTTCTTCACCTTGCGCCATTAACGCGGATACTTTGATTAAACTATCGAGTTCACGCAAGTTTCCTGGCCAAGAGTAAGAAAGCAGCAGAGAAAGTAGGTGAGGACAGAGTTGTTGTTCAGATTCAGCGTGACGTCGATGAATATTCTCGATCAGTTGTTGCTTATCATCTCGCTCTTCGAAGCGAGGCAATTCGATGATCAAACCATTGAGGCGATAGTATAAGTCTTGACGGAACAATCCTTCGCTAACCAAGTTCTCGAGATCTTTATGTGTGGCCGCAATGATTTGCGTATCGACTTGAACACTTTGGTTTGAACCCACAGGAAGCACGGTTTTATCTTGCAATACATGCAGTAAACGGCTTTGAGCTTCCAAGGGTAAATCTGCGATTTCATCCAGAAACAAAATCCCTTTGTGTGCTTGGCGAATTTTTCCCTGATAGCCTTTGCTGTTTGCGCCAGTAAATGCACCAGCCACGTAGCCAAACAATTCGGACTCAACCAAATCTTTCGGTAGTGCGCCACAGTTGACGGAAACCAACGGCCCCGTTTTTCTCTGGCTGTTTTTATGTAGCGCTTTCACAAACTCATTTTTACCAACCCCAGTTTCTCCGAGAATCAGTAAGCTGATGTCTTTATCGATAACACGATTAGCTTGTTGCCAGCAATGCTCGACAGTGGAATCACCATAATGCAGATCATTGGAAGCGGTAACGGAACGAGACTTCACTTTTTTGTCGGTCAGCGGCTTTGTTTTGAACACGAAAGGATGGTCGGCACTTTGGATAGAAAGAATGTCGTCGAGCGATTGCCCGATGACGTTTTGTTGCGCGAGGAGCTGAGAAGCAACTTGGTTGTGCGCAAGAATCTGTCCATCTTCATTAGCGATGATAATGCCTTGCCATCCACTGTTTAGTAAGCCTTTTTCACACGCCAAATCCACACGAATATGCCCTTGTGGAATCAAGTTAAGCAATTGATTTTCAACTTGCTGAACCATGTTTTGTACCAGAACTTGCGTTGAGAAATCATGTTTCTTTTGTTCGCTGGTGATATCTAGCACACCAATCAAATGACCAAGATGATCGAAAATAGGATTGGCCGAGCAGCTAATAAAACGATGATGTTGGATGAAGTGTTGATCGCCGATGACTGAGACCGGTTTTGCTTCAACTATCGCAGTCCCAATCGCGTTGGTGCCTTTGATCTTTTCTTGCCAGCACGCACCAGAGCTTAGCGCAATTTCGGTCAACTTCTCGCGGAACTTAGGTTGTCCCCAACTGCCGATGATGACGCCGTCGGCATCCGTCAGAATTAAGCGGCTGTCACTATGAGCAAAAAGCTGATTAAACAGCGGGAGAGCAAACTGGGTGACGGTTTCCAATAAGAAGTTGAGTTGGTGACGCCTATCTTGAAGTGTCGCTGGTGTCACTCGAATATCTTCAGGGCGTCGACGCTGTTTTAAACCCGCCTGTTCACTTCGGATCCATGAAGTTGAAAGCCAATTGTTATCGCTAATGTGTTGAAGTTCCATGACTGTACCATTTTGTCACAGTGAGGGTGTGCCATTTTGGAACACTTGAACATTGGTGTTCACACCATACATCCGCTCAAACATCGCTCACTTGGTTTGTTATCGCTTGGTAATCATAGTTTTACATTTAATTAACAACAAGTGTGGTGTAGTTGGCGTGTGACTTGCGTAATGCTCTTTGTGAACAGTGCGATACGACACTGCAATAACACATTGAACGAGAAACAAAAGGAAGAGTTATGATCTATGCACAGCCAGGTAGTGAAAATGCCATTGTTAACTTTAAATCGCATTACGATAACTTTATCGGTGGGGAATGGGTAAAACCAACGGGCGGTGAGTACTTTGACAATATCTCACCAATCAACGGACAAGCGTATTGTAAAGTTGCTCGTTCTGGCGAGGCGGATATCAACTTAGCATTGGATGCGGCACACAACATCAGAACTAAATGGGCAAAAACCAGTGTGACTGAACGCTCGAACATCTTGCTGAAAATTGCTGATCGTATTGAGCAGCATTTAGAAGAGTTGGCAGTTGCCGAAACTTGGGAAAACGGCAAACCAGTTCGCGAAACCTTAGCTGCAGACTTACCGCTGGTCGTGGATCATTTCCGTTACTTTGCTGGCTGTATTCGCGCACAAGAAGGCAGTGCGGCGGAGCTGGATGAGCACACCGCAAGCTACCACTTCCCGGAGCCGATTGGCGTTGTTGGTCAAATTATTCCATGGAACTTCCCAATGTTGATGGCGGCTTGGAAACTGGCACCGGCACTTGCGGCAGGTTGTTGCGTGGTATTGAAGCCAGCAGAACAAACGCCAACGTCGATTCTGGTTCTTATGGAAAAGATCGGTGATCTACTGCCACCGGGCGTCATCAACGTTGTTAATGGTTTTGGTTCAGAAGCAGGCCAAGCGTTAGCAACCAGCAACCGCATTGCGAAACTCGCATTTACGGGCTCAACACAAGTTGGCAATCACATTCTAAAATGTGCGGCGGACAACTTGATCCCTTCGACTGTTGAGTTGGGTGGTAAATCTCCAAACATCTACTTCTCAGATGTTTTCGATTACGAAGATGAGTACCTCGACAAGTGTATCGAAGGTACGCTACTTGGCTTCTTCAACCAAGGCGAAGTTTGTACCTGTCCATCTCGCGTGCTGGTTCATGAAGCGATTTACGATAAGTTCGTAGAGAAATTGACGGAACGTGCGCAGTTAATCAAGCAAGGTAATCCGCTCGATACCGATACTCAAGTTGGTGCTCAGGCTTCTCAAGAACAGTTTGATAAGATTTTAAGTTACCTCGAAATCGGTCGTGAAGAAGGCGCAAAAGTGGTCTTTGGTGGTGGCGTATCTGAACAGCCAGAGTCAATCAATCAGGGTTACTACATTCAGCCAACGATGTTGGAAGGCCACAATAAGATGCGTATTTTCCAAGAAGAGATCTTTGGCCCAGTGATTGCTATCACTAAGTTTAAAGATGAAGCGGAAGCATTAGAAATCGCGAACGACACCGAATATGGCTTAGGCGCAGGCGTTTGGACGCGTGATGCGAACGTCGCATATCGTATGGGCCGTAATATCGAAGCTGGTCGAATCTGGATTAACTGTTACCATGCTTACCCTGCACACGCTGCGTTCGGTGGCTATAAAAAGTCAGGTATTGGACGTGAAACACATAAGATGATGCTGGATCACTACCAAAATACGAAAAACCTATTGATTAGCTACAGTGTTGATCCACTAGGCTTCTTCTAAATAAAGTAGTTAACAAAGAAAAAGCAGTACTAACCAAAACCCCGAGCCTTCGGGGTTTTTTATTGCATGGGCTTGCGGCTGGGAGGATGTATATCCGTGAAATTTATATTTTGAACCCATTTATATTGCGTGCTCAGGAACGTTGAATTACGGTCACTTTTCGTTCAAGTAGTTTTTCGACCGCGGTGTTTTGCTTTTCAAGACTAAACTGCTGATCAAAATCCAAGACGCGATTACAAGACTCAAGACTCGCAAACTGGTTTAAACACTCGCTAAGTTCTCTTTTAGAGCTCATTCGAGCCAAACTGCTTTCTGATGAAGAGAGTAGGGTCACTTTGCGGCCATGAAACGTTCCTTGTGGCAGAGCATCACTTTGCTGCGCTTGCTTTACTTCATGAACCGGTAAGTTAGTGTATTTAGATTGGATGTCGTTGGACATAGAGACACCTAAACTCTTAAGTCTAAAGTTTGTGGCATCGGAGCTACCTCAGCAGTGGCGACATGAGCAGACAATAACGACTCCCACGACTCACTTTGCGTCAACAATTCCGCCAAAGCAGTTTCAAAATACTCATAATCCAGTCGCTTAATGTTAATGAGTCGGTTTAAACAGAGTACATGTCGATGATTATCTAAACTAAAGAATAATTGATGCTCAGGCCAGTGATAATTAAAGGCTAGGAAAGAACGATAGAGATCGGAATTAACGATTTGAAGACCAACAATCTCAGCTTCGAGCTGGAGGGTTGTCGATTCAGGATGAAAGATGATATGCACTCTTAGATTATCATCAAACGCTAAGCTTACTTCATTTTCCGTTAGATGCAGTGCAGGCAAGCCTATTTGATGAGCAAACTTTAGCAAAATCTCATCGATAGTTTGGCGTGCTGACATAGGAATAGTCCCTTTTGAAATTTTATCAAGGAAAATATTAGATGTATCTCTTCGTGTTTATCAATATTGGTCGGTTGTTATTATATTTTGGTTTTTAATTTCGGTGAGCTAAATAGAACAGCGATAACAAATGTGCTCTGATGCATATTGTGGTGCTTCTTAGATATTTAAATATCTTTGTTCTCTAATATACCCGCCTAATTGAAAGTGTATTAAGGTGCAGTCACGATGAGTTAAATTAAATCTAATGTTAAATATGTGTTGTTGAAGAATGCGATTTATTGTCCGCTTGTAGTATAAATATAAGTTGATCTTTTATATTTTTACATAAAGAATTGTGTGAAATTAAAATGAACTAAGTCTATAAAATAAGTTTATGGTGTCATAATGAACAATTCTATGTGGGCTGGTTTTGTCGGACTATTCCTACTAAGTGGGTGTAGTCAATCTGTGCCGATTGTAAGGGAAGGTAGCTTTGACACAAAGAGTCAGGCGGCACTCTATGGTTGGGTTTCTGTCGATGGATACTTTCCACCTTCGATTACGTCTCTTGATGTGGAGATATGCAAAGTGATTGAAAATCAGTGCCTTAGGTCTGCATCGCAGCACTACCAAGGCGTTCAATTACCCGTACAGTATTCATTTTTAATTGCACCGATTCAAGCTGGTGACGGAAACATGAAGATAATTGGAAAGCTATACTCGAATGGGGAACTTGTAGCGGAAAAAGAAAAGAACTATTTATTTTCAGTGGAGGGAAAGCAGGAAAATTTGATGCTCGTGCCAAAAAAAAAACCAGATGAAAAGTAATCGGTTACATTTAATTAGACCTTACTAAATTATTAAAAATAAAGATTTGCACTTTCCTGTTGTGAAAGTTTTGTTGTTTTTTACAAACATTAATCACATGGTTTAAGTCATCGGGTCAGTTGTTTTTTAGACTTATACTTGTTGCAAAAATAGCATTCTTTATGATTATATCTCGCTCCTTGAACACGTTGGCTTGGCGTTTTAGGCTATAAAATATACAATTTTAAGATTTTGGAAATTTCAGTTTGTTCGATAAACGATACCATAATCTATTTAATTTTATTCTAATGTATAACAAAAATCCTAAACTTTAATAACGAAAGGATATTTAAGTTTTGGCTAATAATAAACGCTATCTGATAAAAATAATAAAGACGGACAGCAGAGTTTACTAAGATAAACTTTTACCTTTAGGTAAGGGTAATGCTTAGGATATTCGCTAATTATTCGGGGGGTATGGTAAGTGATATGAACTTCTATGCTCTTTTCTTTGCTTCTTTAATTGATATAGCAGTACTTAGAAATAACAACAATCAAAGTATTGCTTTGAAAGTTTCTCAACACTCGTACTGAGAAACTCAAAATAATGAAGGGTAGAAAATGGATGTGTCAGGCCAACTAAACACAGAAAAGGTCGGCTCGAGCTCGCGAAAAATTCGTAGTTTTTCCCGCTATGAAAAATCTGACGAAGTATTTCACTCAGACCAATCTCACATTGTTGTCGTTCACAATGGTCAGCTTCGAGTTCAAACAGGTGATTGCACAATCGATGTTGCGGCAGAAAACGGGGTGTTTCTATCCCAAGGGGATTACTTATTCGAGTACTCGCCCTTAGACGGGGCATACAAAGCGTCGATTATAACCTACGACAACGAACTCGTTAGCCAGTTATTACAAAAGCACAGTGATCTTTTGATGATGCTGCCCAAGGTAGATAAAGTTTGTTCTGGCTTGTTTACTTTTGGTTTGAACATACTCGTAGAGCAAGTGCTTTCCAGCATGCAGACGCTTGAGCAACAGGCGTATCCAGATGCGATCATGTGCCTAAAATATGAAGAGTTACTCATTCTTTTGCTGCACGGCAAAGGGGGCGAATCACTCTATGCGTTGCTGTCACAACAAACTAACCGAACATCGGAACGGTTACGTCGATTTATGGAACAACACTACCTCAAAGAGTGGAAGTTGACTGACTATGCGCAAGAGTTTGGTGCTAGCTTAACGACTTTTAAAGAGCTATTTAATGAGCACTATGGCATTTCTCCAAGAGCTTGGATCAGTGAGCGCCGATTGTTGCACGCTCATAAACTCCTGTTGACGAGCAAGATGAGCATCGTGGATGTGGCGATGGAGGCTGGGTTTTCTAGTCAGTCTTACTTTACGCAGAGTTACCGCCGTCGTTTTGGAACGACGCCAAGCCGTGTACGTTCGGGAGACGATCAAGTAGCTATCGCGAAATGAAATGACTTGGGACTAAAATTTTCTGACTAATTTTGAAAGTCACTCATCAGCGTAAATTCTATTATGCGCCATGTAACAACGAACGATTAAAAATTATTACACCTCTTTCTTTCTGGATCGTTCGAGAGGGGTGCGGAGACGAACATAAATGAAAAAGCAGCATTGGCGACGCCGTTCGCTTTTTCCAGACAGCATTGTGACACAACGGAAAGTGACTGTTTTGCAGAGAGGAGCTCGATATGAAAGTGCTTCTAGATCAACGCAGGATTTCAATGTTGTGCACGTCAATCACCGACAATTGTTGAGTGAAGGCGTCATTAATTATGAACAGTTATCTTTACTTCAGCGCTTGTTGGATAGAAGCGTCGTCGATAGCCTGTGCGCAAGCCAGTTGGTGAAAACGTATCAAAAGCTCGGTGCGTCGCTTGACCGATTCGCCATGCGTTTATTTTTGGAAATTGGGTCGCAGCTCAGTGATAGCCGCACACTCGTGACCTTTGAACAAAGACTGGAATACATCAACGCGCGTCTTGGTTTTCGCTTCAATTTAGCGGCACCAAAAACGTTGATGCTTTGTTTTCATTTATCTCTAAACGAGTGGATTAACCGTCAAGTTGATCAAAGCGCTTTGCATGCCTCCATTAAAGTGGAACAGCTTATCAATCAGCTCGATATTCAAAAGGAATATTGGTCGAAACTATCGGGAGAGGACACCAGTGCGGTGTTTGTACAACAGCAACTCGATTTAATTGAGCGCCAACAGCACCAGTTGAAAGATCAACTCGGGACGTTGAGCGAACAACAGATGCAAGTGATTGAATGTCATCGTTCGTTAATTGAGAAGTGGCAACCGTCCCTAGACGAGCTTAAAGGGTTCGCAGAGTACACTTCTACGACTGCTCAGTTTATCTCTGAGTGGAAAAAGTGGTGTTCGGAAGTTCGACTTGAAGCTCCTGAGCTGAACGAAGTCTGGGATGCATGTGATGTGGTTTACAACGACCAAAATGCGGTTGCGAAAGTATGGCAGTGGTTCAAGAGAATGCAAATTGTTGGCGACATTGATCACTACTATTTTGACACTCAAAGCGGCCAGTGCGGCCAGGCTTGCAATCACCTCAGCCAGATTTAAATAGGGCGTTAAATGTTAGATAAGATGATGAAATCTTTAGCGGAAACGCTAAAGGTAGGGGATTTTATTGCCTCAGAAAATGGCTCTTACAACATCGAGGTTGATCAGTTGTCACTGACCATCAAACAACACGCATCATGGTTTTTATGGGAAGCAGCTTTACCCTTCCAGTTTAAAGAGCATCTAGATTATCAACAAGAACAAGCGTTACAACGTTGCATGCAGCTCTCATTAAAAACAATCCGTGAAGATGGCTGCGTACTAACAGCGAATGATGATCAGCAGCTGATTTTACAAAGCAAAGTGAGGATCGAGGACTGTTCGATTGAGCTGTTCTCTTCTTTGCTTTCTAAGCACGTTAATCTATGTGAGCGTTATATGGCATTATTGGAGCAAGAGCGCGTGAACCACACGATTAATCATAATGTGTGGTTGCCATGATGCGAAAAGTCTTTCCGAACATCAGACGTACTGCCACAAAGATACTGTTGTGTGCTGTGAGCTTTGCTCCGTTGGGATTCGCACAAGCAACAGACTTACACTGGCCCGAACAACCATTCCGATACTATGCAGATAACGACTCATTAAAAGAGTTGTTGAATAACTTTGGCGCAAACTATCGCGTTTCGGTTTCGGTGAGTGACAAAGTTAATGATCGAGTGAGTGGACGTTTTACTCCTGATGATCCGGCTGAGTTCCTCGACTACTTATCGCAAGTCTATAACTTGATGTGGTATTTCGATGGTGCCGTCTTACATGTCTATAAGGCGACAGAAACGCGCTCACGTTTACTCCAATTAGAATTATTGACCGCCAGAGAGCTACGAAGCACGTTAATTTCCACTGGAGTGTGGGATTCGCGCTATGGGTGGAGAGCCGCTGAAAGTAAAGGGTTGGTTTATCTTGCAGGTCCTCCACGTTATGTCGACTTAGTTGTACAAACGGCCGAAGCATTAGAAACGCGCCTGCTGCAGAAATCGAATTCAACCGACGAGTTATTCGTTGAAATAATTCCTTTGAAGTACGCTTCTGCAACGGATAGAGAAATTGCATATCGAGATCAGACCATTACGGTTCCGGGTATCGCCTCGGTTTTAAAGCGAGTCGTGTCTGGTGTTCAAACTCAAGTCACGAGCGCGTCGAGTAAAGAAGTTACCAGTTCAGATAAGCCTGTAAAAAGCAATAAAACCGCCTCAGTTCATGGCGGAGCAACGGTTGAAGCAGAGCCGGGCCTTAATGCGATTATTGTTCGTGATACTCAAGCGCGATTACCGCTCTATCGCAAACTGGTCGCTCAATTGGACCAACCGCAATCAAGAATTGAAGTTGCGTTATCGATTGTCGACATCAGTGCCAACGATTTAAGTCAGTTAGGCGTGGATTGGCGAGCGGGAGTGTCTGTCGGAAATAATCGAATTGTTGATATCAAAACAACAGGGGATGTGAGTTCGGGTGATGTGACTCTCGGCAGCGGACAAAATTTTAAGTCTTTGCTTGATTCAACCAATCTGAATTACCTGTTGGCTCAAATCCGATTATTGGAATCTCAAGGCAGTGCTCAAGTGGTTTCAAGACCAACACTGCTAACCCAAGAAAATGTCGAAGCGGTACTAAACAACAGCAGCACGTTTTACGTCAAGCTGGTTGGTAAAGAGACCGCAGCACTGGAAGAGGTCACGTATGGCACGTTACTGAGAATTGTCCCGCGTATCGTTGGTGACAGGTTTGCTGCCCGACCAGAAATCAATCTGAGCCTTCATCTCGAAGACGGGGCAAAGATTACCGATGGTGGTGTCGACGACCTTCCTTCCGTGCGTAAAACTGAAATCAGCACATTAGCGACGGTGAAACAAGGGCAAAGCTTACTTATCGGTGGTGTGTACCGAGATGAAGTGAGCCATCAGTTACGTAAAGTGCCATTGCTAGGAGACATCCCATATTTAGGTGCATTGTTTAGAAGTAATACCAACACTAAACGCCGCACGGTGCGCATGTTTATTCTAGAACCGCGAATCGTTGTGGATGGTATTGGCGATAGTGTGTTGATTGGTAATGAGTACGATCTGCGACCAAGCATTGGCAAGCTCAACAATATTTCCAACAACAGTGCTGAATTTAAATCGGTCGTCGAAGTGTATAGCTGCACATCAAAGACTCAAGCAGAGCGCTATCAGCAAGACTTATTGTCACAGCAACAGTCGTCTCAATTGACGCAGTGCCAATTGCCGACAGGGCAAAAGGGTTGGCGTGTAAAAGTATTGGAATGCGATGACTCACAAAGTGAGTGTGTGCGTCCATCAGAGGAGCCTTAACCGCGATGCAGCAATGGAAAATTCGTATTTTATCAGGCGTGCATTCCGGAGTTGAAGTCACCTTACCTGAGGGCGCTCTTGTGCTTGGCAGTGACGACTTTATCGCAGATCTCGTGCTGTCTGATGCTGGGGTCGAAGCTAACCATTTCACGTTGGTTTGCCAGCAAGACTCGGTCATTTTACGAGCCTGCAAAGAGGCAAATATTAACGGTGAAAACATCTCTGTTGAAGGTGATGGGATCGAGCTGTCACGCCATGCCGTTGTCTCTGTAGGCGTTGTGAAGTTCGCACTGGGGTACGCAGAAGATGCGTTAATCGTGAGTAACGTCAGCGACGAATCTAGCGAACAGGATACACCTGTTGTTGCTGTACAACGCTCTAGCTGGAAAAAAACAACGCTCATCGCCTTGCTTTGTAGTTTTGTCCCGAGTGTCATTTTTGCTGGTATGTGGTACAGCCAAGCTAACGGAAACAATAATGAGACTGTCACAGAAGCAGAACCCATTGTTTTGGTGCGCAACATCTTAGGCGAGCTCAAACTTAGCGACGTTCGTGTGGAATGGAATGCCGCCGCACGCCAAGCGGTTTTGGAAGGCTATGTTGAAGATCGAACTCAGAAACTCGATCTGCTTGGTCGAATTGATGTACTAGGTATCAATTACAAAAGTGACTTAAGAACGATGGAAGAAATCCGTCGCGGGGTTCGATTTATTTTGCGAAACCTCGGCTATCACCAGGTGAAAGTCGAAAATGGGGATGAGACGGGCACACTGTTACTGACGGGTTATATCGATGATGCCAGCCGCTGGAACCAAGTTGAGCAAATTTTAGAGCGAGACGTACCGGGCCTAGTAGCGTGGAAGGTTGAACTGCAAAGAGCGGGTGCCTACATGGATACGCTAAAAGCCTTATTGACGGATGCAGAGCTACTGAAAAAAGTCCAGTTGGTTACCAGCGGTGATCGCATCGAAGTACGTGGGGAACTTGATGATATCGAAACGACTCGATTTTACGGTGTGACTCGAGACTTCCGAGAACAATATGGTGAAAAACCATATTTAGTTTTGAAATCCATACCTAAGGTGAGTAAAGGCACCAACATCGATTTCCCGTTTCGTAGCGTTAACTTTGGTCAGGTTCCATATGTGATTCTGACCGATAACGTTCGTTACATGGTTGGTGCAAGAACGCCTCAAGGCTACCGCATATCCAGTGTTACGCCTGCTGGCATTGAGCTGGTCAAAGGCGGGCGGGTGATAACAATAGAACTCGGATACGAGGGCGAGACGAACAATGACAAATCTTGAACAAATTTTAAATAACGACAAAAACGGTGCGGAAGTGCACAAGATTAAGAGCAAGCTCTTAGAAGCACAAGCGGTGGTGAAACGTCAGTTGGATTTAGGGTGCTCACCACAGCAGTACCAATTGCTACTCAAACAGTATGAAGCTTACACCGCCGCACATGCGGTCGTTGAATCATACGAAGCGAACTAAAAATACGAGGAAGTCTTATGTCATTTTACGATGCTAGTAACAGTGTAAACCTTGATGATGTTAAAGCTAAGTTAGAAAAACAAGCGAAAGATGCCAACACAGAAGTGACGACTGCCATCAAGAACCTAGAAACAAACGCCGATGATCCATCTAAGCTGGCTGAACTTCAGCACGCGATCAACAAATGGTCTGTTGTTTACAACATCAATGCGACCACCACTCGTGCGATTAAAGATGTGATGCAGTCGATTCTCCAGAAGGTATAAAGCATGGAACGAGAAATGCGCCAATTGCTGGCTGAAATCGCGCTGATGGCAACCGGTATGCATCGTCATCAAGAAGCTAATACGATAGCGGACGGCCTTGAAGCAAGCTCTGGTTCTGAAGAGACCGTGGTGATGATTCGTGCAATGAGCCTTATGAATAAAGGCTTGTACGAAGAGGCTCATCAATTGCTCGAACCACTTTGCAACGCCTATCCAGATCTGATCAGTTTAGCAGCCCTTGCTTCCGCCAAAGCTGGTTTATTGAGCAAAGCGGAAAGTTGGGTAGAACTCGCATCACAGGGAAGCGAAGAAAGCCAAGCATTTGCTGCAAGCTTTTCTCAGGACATTAGGAACCTTGGATGATCGTTGATTCAAGTAATCTAACTCTTCAGCCTCAACCTCTGCGCCAATCGGAGTCGCGCCATTATGAGCGGAGCGATGAAGATAAGATGAGTGTGCTCATGGAGCGTAATGCCAAACAAGCGGAAGCTTCACACGCCTCTCCAAAAGAGACGTTAGAGAAAACAGAAGCGAAACTGGCGGACATCAAAGTGTGGCATGAATCACTAAAAGACGCAGATGTTGTCAGTAAACAAAGCGTCATATCGTCGTTGAATGAAGCGTTCTCCGATCCTCAAGTTAAACGAGAGGCAATGTGGTACGCCTTTTATGAGGCGAAGAGTGCAAAGGGCACCGAACACCCGCAAGCCGATTTATTAAAGGTATTGAAGCAGGAGTTACTAGGGAATTTTTCGGGACAGCTTATTGCCGAGCCACCTGTCGATAAAGCAGCACTTAAAGAAATGTTGGCGCAGCATTTTCCACTTGGTGCCCAGAAAGAACAAGCCTTGTGGCACTGCTGGGCTGAGTTGAAGTCGTTACCTGATATGGCATCAACACTGGACATGGTTCGTGATGAGCTTAGCTTCATGATTCAAAAAAATGCGATGGTGAAAAACATCGTGACTCATAGTCACAAGTTAGATTTGTCTTAGGAGTACATATGATAAACACGCAGTACACCGAGGTGATGCAAACCAACATTGATAAGTTGCAGGATGCACAAGTCGAGGACGGTTTAAGTGAACGTTTCGAGCAAGCCATGTCGGTTCCCGAGGCGAATAATGGCCTGGAGGGCGGTTTGCTCGAAAACATCAGCGAGTTAAAAAATACTATCGATAACGCGAAAAGTAACCTGCAAGACAACATGAAGATGGTGGGTGATGATCCGGCCCAATTACTGCAAATGCAGTGGGCACTGACGCGCATTACTTTTCAAGAAGAGCTGATCGCAAAAACCGTGGGTAAAACCACACAAAACGTAGAAACCTTATTGAAGGCACAATAGTGATGATGAATAAAATGAGAGCGGCTTTCATCATGCTCACGTTGTTTCTGGTGGGTTGTCAGACCGAGCTGTACACCAACGTAACTCAGAAAGAGGGGAATGAGATGTTGTCGATCTTATTATCCGAAGGTGTCGTTGCAACAAAAGAACCTGACAAAGACAACACCGTCAAGTTAATGGTAGACAGTTCTCAAATCGCCTTCGCTGTAGACGCGCTGAAGCGAAAAGGGTATCCAAGAGAGCAGTTTTCTACATTGAAAGAGGTGTTTCCTAAAGACGATTTGATCTCGTCGCCATTAGCAGAACGAGCACGTTTGGTGTACGCGAAATCTCAAGAACTTTCTTCAACCTTATCTCAAATTGATGGCGTGCTGGTGGCACGTGTTCATGTTGTTTTGGAAGATCAAGATCTACGTCCAGGAGAGCGTCCAACGCCTGCATCTGCCTCTGTGTTTATTAAACATGCGGCGGATATTGCGCTTGACTCGTATGTTCCGCAGATCAAATTATTGGTGAACAACAGTATTGAGGGGTTGAATTACGATCGAATCAGCGTAGTGATGGTACCCTCATCAGAGGTACGAGTTGCTACTCAAAACAATCAATTTAAAAGCATTTTGTCGGTTCAGGTCACCAAAGAGACGGCGAATAATTTTGTCGCCATCCTGGTGTTCTTGGTAGCTGCGCTTATCGGTTCAAATATCGCTACTTTTACTTGGTGCCGCAGGAACACAAAGCGTGGTTAAACCAGAAACACCACTCGCGCAGGTACAACATCAATTTAACTACGCGCCTTGCCAATACATCCATAAAAGTTGGATAGAACAGAAACAGCCTTGGTTATTAAATATTGAAGGTTGGAGAGATAACCCCATGTTTAACCAATGGTGCATAAATGAGTGGGCGTTATCTCCAGTTCCAGAGACGGCTTTTAACAAACCTTGCCATAGCTTGGCGTTGCTTCCAGCGGATGCGTTGAATCAACTCGTATTGATGGTGGGCGGAGCTTTACATTGTGTGGCAATGCGAGGTGTTGTTTTAAAACATCCGAAACAGGTTCTGAACAACGTCTTTGGATTGGAAGGTGCTCGGTTCTTGATTCAAAACGGGCCGATGTTGTTATCCAGTTGGCCGCAAGGTTGGCAACATCCGTTGCCTGAATCATTGGATGAGCGGTCTGTTGAAGCAAAAATGCAAGCGCTTGGGTACTCCTGGATAAGGTTTGTTTTAGTTAACTCGCCAGAAGACATTGTTCTGCGTTGGCAATTCAAACTAGAACAGCAGCTCAGCGAGAGTACGGAAATGGCTAGCTGGTTGGCAAAAGATCAGCGAGATCTGGCGTATCGACTCACAAAAAAAATTGCAAAACAGGTTATTCCCCAATGGTTTCATTTGTTGAAATAAAAACAGACAACTTGCAGCTGGCACCTGGCTTAAAGGTGCTGAAAGCGAAAGATTATGCCAGTTATCTTGATTCGCAACACTTAGTTGAAGCCGCGAACTCCAAAGCTGAAAGCATAATTGCTAATGCCCAACAAGCCTACGAAACTGAAAAACAACGTGGTTATCAAGATGGTCTCGCACAAGCCAAGATTGAAAATGCGCAAACGATGGTTGAAACCCTAGCGCGTTGTAATGATTACTATCAGCAAGTCGAAGAAAAAATGACAGGCGTGGTGTTAGAAGCGGTACGTAAGATCATCGATACCTTTGATGATGTCGATACCACGGTGAGCGTCGTGCGAGAAGCGTTGCAATTGGTGAGCAACCAAAAGCAGGTCATTTTACATGTCCATCCAGAGCAGTTTGTTGATGTGAGGGAAAAGGTGGCTGGTGTATTGAGTGATTACCCTGAAGTCGGTTACGTTGACGTGGTAGCAGACGCTCGCTTGAAAAATGGAGGCTGCATTCTGGAAACTGAAGTTGGGATCATCGACGCCAGTATTGATGGACAGTTGCATGCATTAAAGCAAGCGATGGTGAAGCAGCTCAGTGAGCGTAAAATTACGATTCATGAATAAATCTTAAAAACTCAGCACTTGCTGAGTTTTTTCATTTTAATGCCTTTAAACAAAAAAAATCCGACCATTTCTAAAATATTCACCGCCATAAATCCTTAAGAATACACCTAAGAAAGCTGCTTAGTTGATAAGTGTTGCAACCAAGCAGCGCCTCTAAAACAACAAAAATAGGATTATTTAGTCGAATGGCTAATGGATTTATAACTTCTTTACTGACAGATTTTGCCAGCCGCTGCCAACTGGAGTCGCTGGTTTTTGATGAGGATGATTGTTGTCATCTACTCATTGACCAAAACACAGCAATCACAATTCGCGCACAAGAAGATCGCCTGACACTTATTGGGCTGATTTCAGGCGATAAGCCGAGTGATGATGTTTTGCGTCAACATATGAAAGATGCCTTAACGCAAGGCTCTCCAGCGGTATTCTGGGAGGCAGAAACGGGATACATCGGTTTCACACACCTGCACCAGCAACTGTTAACTGCTTCTTTTCTTGATGAATCATTAGCGAATTTCATCGAATGGCTAAAAAGTGCGAACACGCAAAAAGTAATCAATAAAACAACCGAAGTGCCGGTAACGAGTACTACTCATTTTTCCACATTAAGGGTTTAAAACATGATCAGTTTTGGAAGTGTTAGCGCATTGCAGGCTGCCATGCCGCAAGCTCGCAACGAGATACTAAACGAAGGCAAGCTGAGTATTGGTGGCAAAGAATACCAAATCAACGCAGCGACCCAAGAATTTACTCGTACCAATCCTACTAATGGTGCGGTAGCACGATTTTTTGAAGCGACAGGAAAACTGTTTCGCGAAGGCAGCCCACAATCGGTTGCGAAAGCCCTAACAAAAGCCGTATTTGATAATGAGCAAGGCCAAGCTCAGCGTTTACGAGCTGCTTCTTCTGTTGAGCATGGACAAATGTTCTTCAAAGATGGAAACATAAAAACCGCATCAGATGTATTAAATGCATTCGCAAAATTGGATAGCAAAACGGTCCAATCGCACTCTGCTGAGCTAAACCAGTTAGCGGAGCGAGCAATGACAGAATCAATGCTAGAAACCGATTCTGGTAAAAACCTCACATCACTGATTGGCGAAAGTGCAGCGAAGTCACTTGCTGGACGTGTAGTAAAAGACTATGGCGGTGGTGTGTCTGCAGCGCAAAAAAATCCAGCAGGTAGCATCACTCAAATGCAAGCGGTGTTTGATATGGAGGTGATGCATCTTAAATCGGCGCAACGCCATATCGAAGGTCTAGCAAGCACCGATCTAAGCCAAGGTGTATACGCTGAAGGAATGGCAGAGGACGCGTTTAACAAAAGTGGCGTCACCGATAATGTCGAACGAGCTGCGGCGTGGATCATTAATGCTTCTAACTCTAAAGGAAACGATGCCGAAAACATTACGTCTTTACTTAAAGAGTACGCGTCTAATGGTAAAGACTTATTGAATATGGACAATTTAAAAGAGCTACACGCTCGATTGGTACCTGATGTTGAACGTGACTACCGAGGGCCAAATATTTCGGGTGGTACTTTGCCTTCAAGTATTGGCGGTGAGGGGATGCTAAAGCAGCACATTGAAGGATTTTTGAAAGAAAACCCAGTGGCGGATAAAGATCTGGGTAAACACTTGTTTGCAGGAGTCATTGGATATCACGGGTTCACCGATGGAAACGGTCGCATGGGACGCATGCTATACGCGATAGCAGAACTTCGTAACGACTCATTCAATCCTTTGGCTATGAACGCAGAGAACAGCCTTCACGGCATCAAGTAATTTTTCTCTTCTATTCCAATTTTAGAGCGGCGATTGCCGCTCTTTTCTTATTTCTTTATCCAACTTACTCTTCATTTTTCAACCTCGCTAAAACGGCTAATAGCAATAAAATTGAGACGTTTAAATAAAGCTCTTGTGTCTATCACGCAATAAAATCGCTCTTATCCTTATGAGCTTATTTAAATAAGCCGTTATACCCAAGTCGTCTCGCTGCATCAGATATTTCGAGGCTACTTAGGTATATTAAATTAGACAGGACACAACATGGATACAGGAAAGATTAATATGCTTCTCTCTGAACTGGGAGAAGTGCTGAACCTTGAGCGCGTGACAGCGTATGACGATCAAATGTGGTCACTGCATTTTGCTGAAAATAACAGTGTCGATGTTCTGCTTGTGGAGGAAAAAGGCGAGTTGTTGATTTCTAAAAACCTGCACATAGAACAAGAGGATATTACGTTAGACAAACTTCAAGTTTTACTTGAATACAACTTCTTATATCGAGAAACCGGCGGTGTGCAGTTTTGCGTGAATCCAACCACTAAAGATGTGGTTCTTCAGGTTGCCATCGCGGCCGAAAGTGAACTCACCAACATTGCTAACTTGATGATTCAACTGAATGAGCTAGTGGATACTTGGGCTCAGTTATTTCAGAACAATACGGTCGTAGATTTTAGCCAAACAGACGTACACGCATTTATTCAGGTTTAAGGCATCAAACATGGTCAATATTAATACATCACACATGCATTCGTTGAGTCAGTTAACGTCCCATTTGGCGACACAAAATCAAGCTGACGATAAAGAGGTTCGAGCGCATAATGGCAAAGATATTTTTGTTAAAGAAGGGGCGCCTAAAAATAAAAGCGTCAGTGCGCGTATTAGCCACCAGAATAAAGCGAAAGACATTGTGGTGAATCTGCTCACGAAGCAGGGCATTCCTAAAGACGTTGCGAAGCTGATGCTGCAAAATGTGTTGAACGGTGAAAACAAGTTAACGCTTGGTAGCCTGAAAAATCTTGAGAGATTGTCGTCTGGTCCGAGCTCACATTGGCCAGCCGCACAAACGGCGGTCTCTTCTTCTAAAGCGAATAAAACCTCATCGAGTGTAGCGCTGATCAACGAACATAAAGCTAACCTTCAAAAGCTTGGTGATTTTGCCTGTACAGACTTAAATACATTTGGTGTAAAAGGTTCGCAGTTTTATGAAACCAAAGGAAAGCCTAGACTAGAAGCGCTTCACGCGAATCAAGCGCGAATCATGCAAGATCAACGAGCGACTATGTCCGCAAACGGAGTTCAAGCTGCAGCACAAAGAGGAACCGCACCGCAATTAAGCACCCTACAAAACATTGCTAAGGCAGTACAAAACGCGAAAGCCGGCTGCTGTACTACATTTGCCTTTGCTGCCGCTGCTGAGATGATTCAAGGCATGTCAGGCACACCTGAAGGTGAGCCTAAAGTCGAAGTGGTTGCGTTTAAAAAGGGTCATTCAGGTACACACCTTTATGTACTGGTTGGTCGACAAGAGGGGAGTGATATCAAAGATCCATCAACATGGAGTAAGGATGTGAAAATTGTTGACCCTTGGGCCACATCCGCATTCGGTGCACCAATGTTTGGAGATGCGCAACGACCACCTGTTTCGAATATGTTCCCGCCAACAGAAGTCATTTTTGATAGCCATAAACTGGGTTAGTCACTCTGCAAAAGAAGTGAGCAAACACATAATACTAATCTTCTAACCTTTATTGAAAGAGCAGCCCTGAGCTGCTCTTTTTTATTACTCTGGCAACTCATTTTCACAGCGAGATTTCTGCGGAAAACCTCACAATGAAGACGAGAAAGTGATAAAAATAAAGCCATTACCGACATCGTTCAATCTGCAATCGTTGTTCAATAGAGTTATTGAAACAAAAGGAAAAAGTTATGAACACGATTCAACAACTGCTCTTGGAGTTTTGCCAACTCAATGAGTTACCCGAACTGAGTTTTGAAGACAATGAACGTTGTCAGCTACTGGTCGATGATCGCTACATGCTGTATTTCATCGCGACAGATACGGATGATTTAATGTTGTCCGTGACTTTCGGAGGATTAGAAAAGTCGGGCGAACAAAGACTCAAAGGTTTAGAGCTTCTTGCTCATGCTAATTATCAGGGCATCGGTAGTGGCAGCCTTGCACTTGCTTTAGCCCCAAATGGTCGACAGCTTGTCTTAGCGGGACGTAAACCCGTTGAGCACCTAAACACGACGAATCTTACTGCTTGGTTTCATGAGGTTATTGAACAGACTGAATTGTGGCAAGCGCGTTTTGCAATGTTGGATCAAGCGATTCCAACCACCCCTAATCATGAACAAGCTCATGTTCAATCACTTCGTGTGTAGGAGAGAAAAATGGTCAATACAACGCAAAAAATCAGCCAAAGCCCAGTACCTGATCTAGAACAGTTTCGTGCAGTCGCTGCGCAAAAAGATGACCGAGTGATCAGTAAAAGAGGTGAGGTAAAAGAACCTTCAACGTTCCACAAAGGTCACAAGTTTGCTTCTATCCACGAAGGCGTGTTGAGAAGCAAATACACTAAGTTTTTCCAAGAAAACATCAAAACTCACCTTGATTTAAAGCAGGCGTTACTTAAGCAAGAAAAACCTGAGGTTGCGCTGTTGGCTTACTCCCTAGTGAGTCCTTCTGGTTATCGCGGTGAGCCGCTTACTGAGCGCAAAATCTTAGAAGTTGTCAGCTTGTTGGATGAAGTCAAGGTGAGCAGCGATACGTACCAGCAGCTTAAAAATACGTTTGACGCGATCAGCAAAGATCCGCGTATGCAGGTGAGTTTAGAGGCTCAGTACCCGGGGAAAATGGATGGTTTTGGTGCCGAACTGTTACAGATGGGCAAAGAAAAACTGAAAGGTTCTGGCGTTAATGCAGTCATCAACCTAGCTTTGCCTGGCGTAGGGCTATTAATTTCAACAGGACGTGAGCTGCACAAAGCGGCAGTCAATGGCGATGCTGAAGCTTACCACCATCAGCTGGAGCAAATTTCGCAGCTTCCAGGGCGAGACCAACGTCTCTCTATGCCGATGCAACAAACATTGGCTCAAGGTCATGCAATGTTATCAGCTGAAGGTGCAGTTGGGGCAACATTGGGCATGGCGACAGGGAGCTTGGGTACTTTTGGTGTGAGCTCCGTAGCGACAGCGGGTGTTACGCCGATAGCAAAAGAAGCCATTGGTTCGGCTGCCACGACTGGCATCATCAGTGGTGGTGGTTTTGTTGCGAACCAAGCTGGAGCATACGGACTAAATACAGAAGTCAAAGAACAACTCATGCAAGGTGAGATGTCTGGTGTTTTACCAAGGCTTGAAGTTTCTAATGCCAAAGGAGACTTTACCTTCAGCATGCAAGATCCAGCTTCTGTACGCGCATTGATGGCGTACCTTGGCCCTAAAGAGAACACGGCGATGACATCACCTCAAGCGCCTAAAGAAGCACAAGAGATGGAAGCTGCTCGCTTAACGTTGAAAAAGATGTTGGGCTCAGAGCCAGGTGAACACTTAGTCCCTGACGTTGATTCTATCTTGAAGCTAAGTCCAGAAGATGCGCCAAGTAAAACTGAGGCAACTGCTCATAGTGCGTTTAAAAAGCTATTGGGCGAAGATTGGGATTGGCTCATGCCTGCAGTTCGAGCGATCGATAAAGGTGAGGCGAGTCAAATCAATGAAAAGCTGACTTACAAACTGCCACTTGATGCAGAAAATGGACGAGTATACCTTGATAAATGCCCAAACCTGAGTGACGCTCAGTTGGATGCATTAGATAAACTGGGCTCACCAAGTCAATTGCGACTGATGTACTTAGCGGAAGGTTGGGTTTAATTGAAAGTAAGGGAGCATCTGCTCCCTTACCGTATATGGTGTTTTGCTGGATGTTTATCTAGGCGTTAAATTGGCCTACTGATTTCGCTTAAAAAAGCGCTCGGCATTAGCAAATAGAGATTCACAGTGCTTTTTCTGCTTGTCGTAGTCAGCCGAACCTTCTGGCATTGCGTCTAATACTTCTTTTGCGCTGTGGTATTCTTTTACCATCAACTCAAACTTATCTTCATAATTGCTTTTTTTATTCTTTTTTTGAAAGCTATCTCGTTTTTTTCTCATTTTTATTCCTCTAGAGCGTGTTTATTAAAGGTTAATCTAATTAACCTCTACTTTTATAGGAATAACGAAGTCAAAATGGTTTAAATTAAGTCTAAATATTCCATTGTCATCGCGCTGATTAATATATTTCACCGCTAATGACTATTCCTAAATAGTGATGATATATACACGAAGTGGCTATGCAGCGTTATGTCTTATTTTGACGCTTAATGATTGTTTTTATAAGGTTAAATTCCTTATAAACCTATCGATGTAAAGACAGCGCGTTGTGATAACCATGCTAAGAGAGCTAACTCTCGTTCGTATTTAAATCAAAACTGAGGCTATTTAATGGAAGATAAAGAATAAGTTGCTACAGGAGTTGAGTAACGAAATGACTCGAAAGAAAACTAAGAAGAGACTCGAACTAAATATTTCATCAATAGCTCACGGTTAGGAGCTGAGCTCACTATACACCGATTATAAGAAATAGATAGGACTTTCTATTTTTCTTCAGACAAAACCGCCCATGAAGGAAGCTTGCGCGTTGCAAAGCAATACCTAAAGATACAAAGGCATGCGTACATGCCTTTGTATGTGTGCGAGGCACAAATGGCACTATGGTAGGTAGGCGCCGCCACATACTGGATTGTATGTGCCCGTGATATGTCCGCTTTTTTCACTTGCCAAGTAGCTCACGGTGTTTGCTACGTCTTCAGGTGTGGCAATTTTCTGCGTTGGTGTGAACATTCGAATGGTTTCTTTAAACTCTTCAGGAGCACCTTTTGTTGCGTCTGTTTCTACAAGGCCCGGAGCAACGACATTAGACGTAATCCCGAAAGGACCAAGTTCTTGAGCGAGGTATTTACTAAAGCTATCAAGTGCACCTTTTGCACTACCATGAGCAATAAAGCTTGGTGCAGGGGCTTCTGATAAGGTGCTAGAGATAAAAATTAAGCGACCAAACTGGTTGGCTTTCATGTTTTCTACCGCCAATTTTGCCGTTTGATATGCAGCGTGCATTTCGTCATTGAGCTTTTGTGCAAACTCTTCCCACGACTGCTCAGTGAAAGGTTTAGCGGTAAAGCTCATGTTTGCGTTTGAGACAAGAACATCAACGCCACCATGTTCATTTGCGATGCTGTCGAACATTCCTTGTATTTGTGCGTCATCTCGAACGTCAGCTTTTAAAGTGTACGCCTCACCACCGGCGTTTTGAATTTCCTGAGCTAACGCTTCCGCGACCGCAGTACTATTTACGTAGTTGATAAAAACTCGGTAACCATCTGCAGCGAGTGCTTTTGCTGTTGCTGCACCAATTCCACGAGCGCCACCTGTAATTAAAGCATTGCGTTTTGTCATCGTATTTCTCCAAGGTTGAGCCTGACTGTTAAACCAGCTTCTGTCGCAACGTACGCTGATAAGTTAAATTTGTCCGTTAAGCTTGCGTAAGTTCGCTACCACGCTAGAAAGTTGCTGTTTGCTGTTGTCTAGGTCGGCCTCAGCAAGGTTCTGTTGGGCTTCTTGCAGTACTAGCGAAGCGATATTTGCACATGTATCAACGGTGTCTAAAGATTTTTCTGTTAGCACGACTAACTTACTTCGACTATCCGTTGGCGAAGGTTTCCTCTCTGTCCAACCGCGCTTTTCAAGCCCATCAATTGATCGACTGACGCTCGATTTTTCTAAGTACAACAGTTCACAAATCTGACTTTGAGAAAGAGCACCGTTGTTTCGTAACAGCAACACGACACCCCATTGTTCTGCTGTCATATCAATACCAGCATCTTTGAAACGGGTAGTGAGTAATCGGTTAAACAGGCGACTAGCAAGCCCCGTAAGGTGACCGAGAGACTGATGATGGTTGTATTGGGACATGGAAAATTTCACCAAATAACATGAACGAACAATATGGTTGTATACACAACTATATTGGGCGATGTCAAATTCGTTTGAAGAAAATGCTACTAGCTTGTGCTTATCGTTGGGTTGATGTGTCAGATTGAGATGCTAATGAAAATTGGTGAGGTAGCTTCGAAAACTTTGGCCAGTCAAGTTGTTTGCGATTGATGCGCCGAGTTGGGGAGCAGGCTTCAATAAAGGTAGGGGAGTTGCAGTCCTCTCTTTATTTATTCAGTTTAAATGTGTTTTTTTATTTACATTACAAATGGTTAGATTTTCATTCTTTTCATTCTTTTCATTCGAAACACTTTTCTCAAGAAGTTCATGATAAATCAATGAGATTGATCTTTTTAATTGGCAATGATCAAATGTATCTTTACTAAAACTGTACGGTACAGTACAGTTTGTGAAAATCATAAAATGGGTTTCAAACATGAAGAAGAAAGTTATCGCCTTGTCGCTTGTTGTTGGTTCGTTATTTTCTGCTGGCTGTGCCTTATACCAGCCGAATACTGTAATGACGGATAACGCATATGTTCATTCAGACGTTACGGCCATTTCACCTGAGGTTGGGGGGCAAGTAAGCGAAATCTTTGTCAAAGATAACCAGTGGGTAAGAGAAGGAACTCCTTTGTTTGTCATTGATGATGAAGACTTTGTTGCCAACCAAGAAATTGCTCGAGCAGCACTAGATGTTGCGAAATCTGAGCTTACTGCAAATCAAATTAAAACGGATATGCAGTTAATGAAAATTGAGCAGGCGAAGCAAGGTATTCGCCGCGCGAGTGCAAATGCCGAACACCAAGCGGCGGAGTTTCAACGTCTTTCTCGTTTGGTGCAAAAGCAATCTGTGAGCAAAAATCAGTTTGAAGCACAAAAAACGCGATCTATTGAAGCAAGCAGTAATCTTGAAACCGCTAAATTGGGCTTAGCTGCTGAGCAAAAGCAGCTCGACACATTGATGACTGAGAAGTTGCAACTGACAGCACAGCGTAAAAAAGCAGAAGCAAGCTTACGACTGGCTAATATTTCACTGGAAAGAACCACGGTGCGTGCACCATTTGATGGCTATGTGGCAGATAGACAAGTGCAAGTCGGCAAGTTTGTACAACCAGGAATGGGGCTCATCGTGATGGTGCCAGATTATGTTTGGATAGAGGCAAACTTTAAAGAAACACAACTTGAGAACGTTGTGCCTGGGCAAGAGGTTGAAGTGGTATTGGATATGTTTCCAAACCATCCATTGCATGGCCGTGTTTCTTCGATAACCCCGGCGACTGGTGCACAGTTTAGTTTATTGCCACCCCAAAATGCGACAGGCAATTTCGTAAAAGTAGTACAACGTGTACCAGTACGTATCGAGCTAGAGATCCCTCAAGAGTTGAGTCAACGAGTCTATCCGGGGTTGTCTGCAGAAGTATCGATCGAGACCGCGGCACAAGGTTAACTGCAATGGAAAAACGTTCACCGCTGCTGATTTTGACGCTTTTTGCGATTGCTGCTTTTGGTATTAACTCCGTGATGTTTACCGAGTTATCGTATGAGATGGCGGCAACGTCAGGCTTATCTGTCGATGAGGTTGCTCTGGTTAAAGTCGGCTTTATGATTACCCAGGTATTAGGTTTTATATTCACACCAATATTGGTGCGTAGATTGGGTACGTTAATTCTCTTACATGCCATTTTATTGGTAGGTCTAGCGAGCAATCTTGTACTTTACTGGGGCGGACAGCAAGAACTGGTGTTCACTCTGACTTGGCTCTCGAGTGGCTTTTTTATGAGCATGTCAATGGTGGTATTAAACCTTTACCTGCTCCACTTCTTTGAGCAGCGTTGGCTACCTGCCATTATCGCTTTAACGTTAGTATTCTCAACCTTGCTACCGATCGGCGCTTATCCTTGGGTAGTGGCTAATATTGTCGAAATCTTTGATTGGTCACTGTTGTGTGTCGTGTCGGCTTGGCTGTACTTCTCTGCCTTGGTAATTGCATGCATCTACAATCCTAAGTCGATTCAAATCGAGGCCGAACCCAAATCTGGCTGTTGGTTTTATTTAGTTTTTGCCCTGACAATAAGCCTCGTTGTATTTCTATTGATGAGAGGCAGTTATTACAACTGGTTTGACTCGGAATGGTTTGTTAAAGCCTCTTCGATTGCCGCAGCTCTGACTTTATTAGTGGTGTATTACTTTGTGAAAGCCAGTCCTTTAAATACAGCATCAATACAGCTGCATAGTAAGTTGAAAACTAATGTTTTTATGTACAACGCTTTTTTGGCAGGTTTTGCTGTTATGGCGAGCAATGTGTTGTTTACTAGCTTTTTGAAAATGGCGTTGCAGTACAACAACCTTAATGCTGGATATGCCCAACTACCGGCATTTTATGCCATGCTAGGTGGTATGTTAGTCAGCGTGCTGGTGTATTACTTCCGCCGTCCATTAGCGGATGCAGTCGTCCCGTTTGGTGTGGTGATGATTATACTTTCGGTACATAAGTTTAGTCAGTTACCTAGCTTTGCTGGTACGGAATCTTTGTCCGTTCCGATGATGTTGCGTGGGTTTGGTGTCGGCTTATTAAATGTGTCTGTGACCATTGCAGTCTTGATGTACTTCCAGGTCGGGCGGCGTTTAGAAGGCATCGCCAATTTCTACCTCTTTCGTACCATTGGTGGTGTGATCGCTGGTGCCGTGTTCTCACGGGTAATGCAAAGCCATAGTGCACAAGCTGCTGGAGAGATTGGCCGAACGCTAGATGATGTGAATCATGCTTTTGGTGTTTATAAAAATGCGTTGAGCAGTACGATTCTGACTCATGGACACTTGCCAAATTCGGCATTAGGAATGAGCCAAATTAGTTCTGTTGTCAAAGAGCAGGCGACCTCTCTCGCACTGAGTAATTCATTATTGATGTTTATTATCTCGGTCTTTGCTCTCGCGCCAATCTTAATAATCGGTAAAAAACTGGCGGCGAAGCGAGAGATTCACTAAGCCATAGAAACAAGAAGGGAGCGATGATGCTCCCTTTTATATTCAGTGAGTTTATCTTTGGTATAGATTCAGGAAGGCGGTGACCGCTTTTTTCGTATGTGCATCTAACTCTTCATCTGTCGGAAAGTCGAAGCCAATTAGTGCCATGTTCTGGTAATCAAGTTTAATTAATGCAAGTAGTTGCTCACAAGCGAGGTCGGCATTTTCAACATTGAGTTGTGAGCTGACAGTTTCACTCTTTAAAAAGTCGATGAGGTATTGATGAATGCGATGCGGCCCTGTCTGCCAGAATTGATTTGGTACGGAATCATGTTTGTTGAAGTCAGCCGAAACGATCCGATAAAGTGATAGCATAGGATTGGAGCATACACCTTTTAGGTACTTCTTGGCGAAGTCATTCAATGTTTCTTGTAAAGGCTCCGATTGTTTGTCGGCAAGCTGGAAGACGGACTCTAAGCTGGTTTTGGTATTGTATGCTAAAACTTCAACAAATAACCCTTCTTTGTTCGAAAAATAGCGATATAACGTCTGCTTTGAGCCTCCACAAATCGCGACGATTTGATCGAGTGATGTGTCTTTGTAACCTTGTTTTATAAAAAGGTCAGTGGCAACTTTGATGATTCGAGTTCGTTTCTTTTCGGTAGATATGCGCATAAATAAATCAACCCAAGCAAGAATCCACCTTTGTTGTGGCTGGCGTGGTTTCTTACCGAGCTCTAGGTGGTTTAGAGATGAAAGTAAAACTGTCCAGTACAGTACCACTATTGAAGTTAGTAAACACGACTTTTCATGAACCAAGTGCTTCATTGAAACAAGCAAAAGTAGGCAAATTCGATATGCTGAAACCTATAGCGAAGGATGACATATTTAAAAATCTCATTACGTATAGAAAAGTGATAACCGTTCTTCGTACGATAGCCTTTACTCTCGAAATCATGTTAGTTCAGCGCCTTATCCGACTCCAATGATGCCAACCAACGAAGCACTTCGGCGGTTGCTTCAATAAGATCACTTGGGATGTACTGGTCGACGTTGCCGTCCGCGTATAGTGCGCGAGCAAGAGGGACTTTTTGCATCACAGGCACACCTTCCTCTTTGGCGATTGCGATCATACGTTTGGCTACCGCATCGGTTTCCATCAAGGTGATGACGGGCAGGGGCGTTTCGCCTTTCTTGTAATAAAGACCAACTGCTATATGTGTTGGGTTTGTAACCAATACATTAGAACGTTTAACGTTTTCGCGTTGATTGGAGGCTTGTAGCTCTTGGTGCAACTGACGACGTTTACTTTTGATTTCAGGGCTGCCTTCCATTTCTTTGTATTCGCGTTTCACTTCGTCCTTGCTCATTTTGAGTTTCTTCGTGTGGTCAAATTTTTGGTACGCAAAATCAGCTGCAGCGATGACGATGAAACCTACCGAAGAGATAATCATTAATTGTTTAATCATGACGCCAGTAATGGTCGGGACACATTCTAGCCCGCAAGTTGGAATTTGCATCAAAGCGTTGATGTTACCGCGTAAGGTCACCCAGATAATGCAGGAAAGAAGAGAGACTTTAAGGATCGACTTGATAAACTCAATCACACTCTTAAGCGAAAAAATGCGTTTGGCACCTTCGACGGGATTGATCTTTTTGATGTCGGGTTTAACGGATTCACCACTAAATAGAAAGCCGAACTGCCCCATATTGGAAAAGATGGCGACGAGTGCAGCAACCAGAATAATCGGGGCGAGTAGATAGGCAATTTCTTTTGCGATGGCAATAGCGACATCGACTAGCGCATCTTGGAAGCCCTGATAAGCAAGTTTACTTGGTAGGAGAATAAGCGCTGAGATGTGCGACATGTAATAATCGGCGAACGCAAACAGTACAATTATGAGCGCCAAAATTAATGCAGACGATACGATTTCTTGGCTTTTGGCTACCTGACCTTTCTGCCTGGCATCGCGTAACTTTTTTGCGGTGGGTTGCTCTGTTTTTTCTGCGCTCATAAAGAATCCTAAGCGTTATTGCCAAATGGTATTGAGTTGTTCTGCGAATCGGGTAATGCCGTAAAACTGTACTTCAAAGTGATCCATCATTAACCCGAGATACACGATCAGTAAAACACTCGCGATGGCACTTTTTATTGGCATGGCAAGGAAAAAAACATTCAATTGCGGTGCAAAACGACTGATAAGCGCCAGACCAAACTCAGCAAGAAACATTGCCAACACTAATGGAGCGGACATCAACACACCAAGCCACATAAGCTGTTCAAATTGCGCGTAGAAGAAGCTTACCCATGCATCGCTAACGGTTGGGAAAAAGTCCACGATCGGCCAAGATGTGTAGCTTTTGAATAACGCGTAGATAAAAGTGACAAAGCCCCCGCCAGAGAAGAACAGGGTAATCAACGTTTGGGTTAGCAACACTGCGGTTGGCGTCGATTGCGAGCCTAGCGTTGGATTAAACATACTTGCCATGGCAGCACCACGTTGGTTGTCGACCAGAAAGCCAGCCGCTTCTATTGCCCAAAAGGGGATAGCAGCAACAAACCCGATCAATAGTCCAATTAATACCTCTTTACCCAAAATCACTATCAGCCAAATACCGTCGGTTTCTGCGGGCAAGCTTTGCTGATTAATCATCGGAAATATAAACAGTGCGAGTGAGCAAAGCACACCATTTCTCACCATGGTGCCGCCTAGCATTTGCTTGCTCAAAATAGGCAAAAAGATGAAGCATGCCATTAACCGAGGTAACGTCAGGCTATACAAAAATAAAGCCTGGTGTAAGTCGTGATAACTCATCGTATTTGAGGAATTTTATCCATGGCAAGCGAGGCGAAGGCGTGGAGCTCTGCCCCTAGCCACTGCGTTGTGACGAACAGCGTAATAATGACCGCGATAAGCTTGACCACAAAGCCTAACGTTTGTTCTTGGACCTGAGTTAACGCCTGAATAAGCGACACCAATGTACCAACCAACGCTGCGACTAAAATCGGCGGTAACGACAAGTACAAAACTAGGGTTAATGCTTGAGTCGTGAAATGAATGATTTCTGCAGAATGCATACTTTCTCCGTGATTAACCGTAACTCAGCACTAAGCCGTGAGTGAGTTTCGTCCAGCCGTCAAGCAAGACAAAGAGTAACAATTTGAAGGGGAGGGAAATCGTCATTGGCGATACCATCATCATGCCCATGGCGAGCAAGATATTCGATACAATTAGGTCGATAGCGATGAACGGTAAGTACAATAGAAAGCCAATTTCAAAAGCACGGGTAAGCTCACTGACCGTAAACGCTGGCAGCAACAGCAACAAGCTATCTGACTCTAAACGGTCCACGTACTTTTGAGGCCATAATGTGCGCGCAGCATCGGTAAAGAATATGGCTTCGGTTTCCCGAATATGTTTTTTCAAAAACTCTCGATAAGGCTGTAAACCGCTTTCAATGAGGCCTTCTACACTTGCAGAATCTTCGAGGGAGATATCATGCTGCTTTACGTAGTCGTAGGTTTCAAAACCGACGGGAGCCATGATGAAAATAGACAAAATGATCGCCAATCCGTACAGCGCCATGTTCGGTGGAATTTGCTGTACACCGAGAGCGTTACGCAGCAGTGAGAATACAACGGCGAGTTTTACAAACGACGTCGCCATCATCGCGATAAATGGGATCAGTGCCAGCAGTGCTAAGCTGACAATGAGATTGAGCTCGTCAGGTAACTGGATCATGCTGGCTCCTGCGTGCCACCAAACAGTTCCAGTACGCGCACACCTAAATGCTCATTAACATTAACCAGTTCACACTCACCGACGATTTTGCCGTTGGCACGCAATGTTACCGGCTTAGATACAGGTTGGTTTAGCTCGAATACGTACCCAGGCTGAAGCTGGTTAAGCTGTTCTAGAGTGATGGTTTGATGGCCGATATCAAACGTGAGTTCCACGGGCAGTTGCTGGTGGTCGGTTAACATTTCTGAAGTGTTTACGTCATTCATATTGGTTTCTTTTTCAATAATGTGAAGAATTTGGTCATCCAGTTGGCAGCGCCAGAGATTCTGGTTAGATACTTGAAAAATGGCTTGTTGTTGGGCGATATAACAATCGTCAAAAAAGATCACATCTCCCAGTTCGAGCGAATTAAATTCGCTTAACATTAAATGGGTCTTTCCAAGGCTTAACCACACAGGTAAAGCGAGATGTCGCGCCTGAAGAGCAGCGCTGTTTGGTAGTGCATCCAACAGCACGTTTGCTCCTTCGCTAACCCACAAACAAAGAGAGCCGTTAGGTTTATTGAGGGTTAACATCAAGGTATGCTCTTGAACTTGGCTCGACTCTAACGGTTGTAACTGGCTAAGAATGGGCAACTGACCAAATAGTGCTTTGAATGCCTCACTATGCGGTTCAATCTGAGAACTCAAAAGTGCTAACTGGAGCGAGTTGGGCAGTGACTCGAATGCAGTGGCATTCAGAGTAGACTCAAGCCATTTCTGGAGTTGCGCACGACAAAAATCCACTTGGATCGTTTGCCCTCCAATCAACGTGGTTAAACGGAATCCTTCAAATGAAGGGATTTGAGAAACAGTAATCGATACGCTCTGACCATCAGCCCCTTGGAAATGGCATTGCTTTGCACAAAGTTGATTACTGAGCGCAATACTGTCTGAATCGACTTTGGGTATCGTTAACGGCGTCATAGGTCATTCTCCGCTTGCCATTCTTCATACACGCTACGTTTCTGGCGTGAGTGTTGTTGTTCATGTTGTTGTTGATCGAGCTGTTGAGTTTGTTCGCTGATCGCTAGACGAAGAGGCTGATCACCGCCAAATCGATTTAGGCGTTCGGCAAGATCTTGTCTAGCTTGTTGGCTAATAATGGAAAGGGCATGCTCTTGTCGAATCGTCACGCTATAACCTTGCGCGTCCAACTTGATGTGGATTTCACCACCTTTTAATTGTCCTTCACTTAGAAACAGCCGAACCTCTTTGTTGTCCGATGCGGTTGGCAGCGAAACATAGATTTTGTCCACCAATTGTTGGAGTAACGTGTTTACTTCTCGTACAGGGGCAGGCTGAGCCTGTGAAGCAACACTCTTTAAAATGACATCGCCTTGTGTTGCCGCGCTCGCAAGGTGTTGAGGTTCTGCTTTTTCGTCATCCGCTTTAACGGCCACTAGTGCGCTTTTCGTCTCGACTTTCTCAAGCGATTTAGTTTCAGAACGACTATCGGTTTTATCTGTTAGTTTGCCTGTGTCTTGTAGTCGCTGCGTTGCACGCTTATTGTGTGTCGTTTCGGTTTGTTTCGTCGTGAAGTTGGCATTGTTAATTGCATCTTGAGCGAGCGATTTTCCTACGGCCTTTTTAGGGAGAGAACCGTCGAGAGAAGCTTGTGCTTGAGAATGGGGGCCAACGCGCTCAAGTGAGGATGAGCTTGGAGGCTGATCGCTCTCAAGTTTTTTATCTTTCTCATGCAATTTACTGTTTTCAATCAGGCGTTCTTCGCTATTTGTTGCGTCGTCTTGTGGTTTCTCTACGCCTTCCTTTGTGACGACGTCACTTTTGCCTTTTAATGTAGCGGTATTTCTATAAGTGCTGGCTTCTTGGTTAGAAAGTTTCGATTGTTTGTCTAGGCTTTGAGATGCTTCATGTCTTAACGGAAGGCTCTCGCCTCTGCTCTGAGTGTCTTTTTTGCTCGCAACGGTAGATTCTTCTTCCTTGCTAGGTTTCTCCGTCATTGCACGCTCGAACTGTGATTGAAGCTCAACCTCTCGTTCCAGGGGCTTTTTTTCTGGCGTTGATTTGTACAGCGTATTCGGTGTTTCTTCTGTTGGAGTAATGCGCATAATGAACCTTTAGATAATATCGACAGTGCGAAACTCTTCTTGTTCGAGTTCTTCTTGGTATTGTCTTTCTCGCGACTGTTCCGCGAGTTCTTGTTGTTGCAACTGAACGAATTTTTCTTTGGTTTTATGGGCTTGCCGTGCCTCTTTTTGTTTTTCTTTAAGTACCGAGCGTTCGTGCTCAAGCGCTTTTTTTGCTTCGGCAACGCGCTGTTTAAGCTCGGCTTCTCGCTCTCTCAACAACGCGATTTCTTGTCTCAATGTTTCCAACTCTTTGAGAACGAGTGTTTGTTGCTTTGCTTTGGCAAAACGTCGTTCTTCTTCTTCCTGACGCCAAACGTGATAGTCCTCGACGGAACGTTCGGCCTTTTGAACCTGTGCTGCCGAATTTGATACTCGGTATTCTTGGCGCTTAACGGCTTTATCCGCACGTTCAGCTCGAATTTGTTTGATTTCTAATAACCGTTCGATCATTGGTTCGCCATCCCTTTTAGTTGAGCGATAGCACCATCAAGATCACTTGGCTCATGCGTTCCTTGACGTAAAAAGGCGCGTATATCATCACTTTGTGCAATCGCCATATCTGCTCGGCTATCTGCCCCATGCTGGTACTCGCCAATTTTTATCAGTAGCTCAACTTCTTCGTACTTGGCTAACATTTCGCGAAGGTGAGCAGCAGACGCCTGATGATCAGGTTCAACGATTTGATTCATCACGCGGCTTGCTGATCGGAGTACATCAATGGCGGGATAATGGTTCATTGCCGCAAGTTTGCGCGAGAGAATGATGTGCCCATCTAAAATGGAGCGAGTTTCATCGGCGACAGGTTCTGTCATGTCGTCGCCTTCAACCAACACGGTGTACAGCGCTGTAATTGACCCTTTGTCAGATTGGCCGGCTCGTTCCATCAGCTTTGGCAAAGCGGCAAAAACGGAAGGCGGATAGCCGCGTCGTGTTGGTGGCTCACCTGCGGCTAGGCCAATTTCTCTCTGTGCGCGGGCGAAACGCGTTACAGAATCCATCAGCAGTAACACGCGTTTACCTTGGTCACGAAAATATTCCGCAATAGAAGTGGCAACAAAAGCGGCTTTGGCACGTTCCATGGCCGGGCGATCGGATGTCGCGACCACTAAAACCGATTTGGCCATTCCTTCTTCGCCCAAGTCATGCTCAATAAACTCTCGTACTTCGCGTCCGCGTTCACCAATCAAGGCGAGAACGGTCACGTCGACGTCTGCGGATCGAATCAGTTTTGCCAGTAGGGTACTTTTACCACCGCCCGCCGCTGCAAAAATGCCCATGCGCTGACCTTCACCACAGGTCAGTAGTCCATCAATGGATCGAACCCCAAGAGAGATTGGCTTTTTAATCAGTTTACGTTGCATTGGTGGCGGTGCATCGCGATAAACCGGATACCAAGCACTTGGTTCCTGACTTTGCGTACCATCGAAAGGACGCCCAAGCCCGTCAAGCGTTGTACCTAATAGGTGATCGCCAACGCCGACCTCATGCATTTTTCCCATTGGGCTAACTTCTGTATTTGAGGAAATCCCAAACATATTTCCTAACGGTGTGAGCAGAGCGTGATGCTGTTGAAAGCCAACGACTTCCGCTAATAAAGACAGAGTTTGATCAGGATTACGCAACTCACACAGCTCACCAACACGAACGCCGGGGACAACGGCCTTGATGATGGTGCCGGTTACTTGCGTAACGCGCCCGCGAATTTGGATCAGACGAGTTTGCCTGATCGCAGATTGTTGGATATCAGTGATGTATGAGAAATCGTTCAAGGTAAAAATATGCGCAATGATTGATGTTGGGAGGATAGAAAGGATGAGGGGGTATTTATAGTGAATATCAGTCGGGAGTTTTTAGAAAACTGAAAACGCACTAAAAAAACACGTCTGATTTTGACAGCTTCGAGAAAGCGCACTTCCTATAATTCGCCTGTATTGTACGGAAGGAGTGCAAGTGAATGAGTATTATCAACAATCATATCGCAACAAACCCAAAGTTTGATGCGTCTATCCAAAACGGGTTGGAATCGTCTCGTACCGACGCTTCACGAAAAGGCAATTACCGCGGTGAAACGGTCCGTGTTCACAATGCCACACAATCACTTTTTGATGCGATGGAAGAGCTCACTTCACTCGGTTCCGAAAAAGCAGAAAAAGATTTGACCAAGCGTAAAGTGAAAGACAGTGGCGTTCGAGTTAATGAAGCGCACGAACTCGTTTCTGACTATCTGCGAAAAGTCCCTGATCTTGAAAAGAACCAAAAGATCAAAGATCTGGCTGCAAAAATGGCGGGAGGAAATATCTCGACCATCGCTCAATTGCAAGCTTATTTGAATGGATTTTCAGAGGAGAAAAGCCATCAATACCTTGCGTTAAAAGCCGTTAAAAAGTTTTTGAGTGCGAGCCCAGAAAGTAAACATCTACTAGCGCTGATTGACCAAGCGATTCTGAGAATCGAGCAAAACCCAGATTCTTGGGCTCAAATTGATACGGAAATTCGCGTCTCAAATTTTGCTGATGAGTACAGCCAAGAGCAAGAGTTTAGCTCATTACACCAGCTGCGCGGTTTCTATCGCGATACCGTTCATAGTTATCAAGGGCTCGGAGCCGCTTATCAAGACGTAGTGGCGCGCTTTGGTGAGCAGGAGGTATCGACCGCTGTTGACTTTATGCTGCAAGGCATGAGTGCAGATCTTAGTGTTCAAGGCAGCAGTATCGACTCGGTTAAGTTGCAGTGGTTGATGTCCGATATGCAAAAACTCAAAACTCTGAATACGTTGCAAGATCGCGTGAGTCAGTTGTTCCAAATGTTTAAACCGGAAAGGACGAGTTATGGCTTATCAAGTTTCTAATTTGATGGCTGATGTGATTGCGTTGGTAGAGCAGCGATGGGTAAGCAGTGATGAGATTTGGAAAGTCGCTAACGCAATGGAATTGACGGCGGTACAACAAAAAATCGATTTTTTTCGAGAGTTCCACAAGTTAGTCCGCGCAATCCCAATTGACGTATTCGCCGATGAAGAACAACGACAGAATTTAATACAAGCGGTACAAAAGGCGCTAGACGAAGCCATTGATATAGAAGAAGAGGAAGCGTGGGAAGATGAGTTGGATTGATGCATCCGTCAATGAATTTTGCCGAGGAATGGGGCTCGATGCCGTCGATTTCTCATCAGCTGGACGGGTGCAGCTGGATTTTGAGCAAAGCGGTACACTACATATTGAGCGACACGGAGAACAGCTATTCTTGATGTTGTCTCAAGCGTTATCTTGGCATCAAACCAGTGACATCATTCAAAGCGCACTCAGTTTGTGTCATGCCGATCAAGGCTGGCCTTTCGAAATTAAAACTGGTTTGTTAGATGAGCAAACTTTGGTTTTTTCCGCGAGGTTAAACGGAGAAGAGGTCACGCTTCCGACTTTAGAACAAGCGTTTACGCTTTTGGTTCGTCTACATAACGATGTGGCAACCTCATGACTCGAGTAAGCACTTTAAACGTAGGCATAGAAGCCTTCACGCATGTTACTCATAGTGAGGTTAAGGCCGATTTCCCTGAACGGTTTCAATTACTTCCTGATGGACAGGCGGTCGCTACGCATTTAGAGAAGCTCTATGACCTCAGGCCTTCAGACCAATACCTAATCGCGTTAACCAAGCCAAAATTGTTGCACTCAGAATTGTTGCGTCCAGAAAAGTACCGCCAACAGTTCGATGAAACGTTGGCTCAGTTGCAAGTTCTTGCACAGGATTCAGGCTCCGCTTCTTTTATCAAAGCATCCGAAACGCTACAAAGTACGCAACTTGATCAGCGTTACCTCACTATGGCGCTCAATCTCCTTATCCAGGTCTAACCAACATGTTGAGATCCAAAGAAATTGAACTGTTGCTTGTTCACGCTGCACTACAAGTTCAATACCAAAAGCCAGAGCATGCCATCTCTATTCTCGACGCGGTTTTAGAGATAGACCCGCAACACAAAGAGGCGATGCAAACGCTCGCAGTGGCGTGTTTACAAAGTGGTCGATATGCCCGTGCTGTTGAGGTATGTGAGCACTTATTAAAATCCGACCTTAAACCTGATTCGGCAGGACTCTGGTTTTGCTTAAGCCAAGCTCGTTGGAAACAAAATGACGTCGATGGGGCACGCCAAGCGCACCGACGCTATCTGCAATCTTTAAATAGTGAATCACATGAATAAGTTGATCGATATTTTAAACAAGGTAGGGCAACGTAAAGACATTATGCTTGCTGTGATGTTGCTCGCGATCGTCTTTATGATGATATTGCCACTGCCTACCGCGCTGGTGGATGTGCTGATTGGCACCAACATGAGTATTGCGGTGGTGCTGCTTATGTTAGCGATTTACATCACTACGCCGCTTGAGTTCTCTGCGTTTCCCGCGGTGCTACTGATCACGACATTGTTTCGTCTGTCTTTATCTATCACGACAACCCGTTTGATCTTGCTGCAAGGCGATGCTGGTCAAATCGTTTATACCTTCGGTAACTTTGTCGTGGGCGGTAACTTAGTGGTCGGTATTGTTGTTTTCCTGATCATTACTATTGTCCAGTTTATGGTGATCACCAAAGGCTCGGAGAGGGTTGCAGAAGTTAGTGCGCGATTCTCACTTGATGCGATGCCTGGTAAGCAGATGAGTATTGACGGTGACATGCGCGCTGGGGTGATTGACGTACACGAAGCACGGCACCGACGATCACTGATTGAAAAAGAAAGCCAAATGTATGGCTCGATGGATGGCGCGATGAAGTTCGTTAAAGGCGACTCCATTGCTGGTTTGGTCATCATTGTGGTCAACATCTTAGGTGGCGTTACTATCGGGGTAACGCAAAAAGGCATGAGTGCTTCTGAAGCGCTTGAGCTGTTTGCTATTTTGACCGTTGGCGATGGTTTGGTATCGCAAATTCCGGCGCTGTTTATCGCGATTACGGCCGGTATTATCGTGACGCGTGTTTCTCATGAAGATTCTTCTGATCTCGGCTCGGACATTGGTGGTCAGGTTATTGCTCAGCCGCGTGCACTCCTCATTGGCGGTGTGCTTTTGGTGCTCTTCGCACTGATTCCTGGTTTTCCAAAAATTACTTTTCTGGTCTTGGCCACAGTGGTTGGTGGTGGTGGTTTCTTCCTTTTCTATCAACAGAAAAAACAGGCGGAATCAGATAGTACCGACTTATCAAGCTTTGTTTCGCAAGGGGCGGGTTCACCAGCAGCGAAGCCAAGCAAACCAACCCCATCTAGAAACAGTAAAGGAAAATTAGGTGAGCAAGAAGAGTTCGCTATGACGGTCCCACTCTTGATCGATCTTGACGCGAGCCTTCAGGAAAGCTTGGAAGCGGTCGCATTGAATGAAGAGCTAGCAAGGGTGAGGCGCGCACTATATCTCGATCTCGGCGTGCCTTTCCCGGGTATCCACCTGCGTTTTAACGAGGGGATGCAAAATGGCGAATATTTAATTCAGTTACAAGAAGTTCCGGTTGCACGAGGACGAATTGTAAAAGACCAACTCTTGGTGACAGAAGGGAATGAGCAGATCGACTTATTAGGCGTGCCTTATGAGCAAGATGAAGATTTTCTACCCGGTATTTCTAGCATTTGGGTGGCACAAAGTTACGAGCAAAAACTCACCACTAGCCATGTCGGCTTTCTCACACCCGACAGAATTTTAACGTACCACTTGTCTCATGTTCTCAAGGAGTACGCACAAGACTTTATTGGTATTCAGGAGACGCGTTATCTGTTGGAGCAGATGGAAGGCAGTTATTCGGAGCTCGTTAAAGAGGCCCAGCGTATTGTTCCGTTGCAAAAAATGACGGAAATCTTGCAACGCTTGGTTTCTGAAGACATTTCTATCCGAAACCTTCGCGTGATCTTGGAAGCGATGGTTGAGTGGGGCCAAAAAGAGAAAGATGTTGTACAGCTGACGGAGTACATTCGTTCCAGCTTAAAACGTTACATTTGCTACAAATACGCGAGCGGACAAAACATGTTGCCCGCTTACTTATTGGATCAAAGCCTCGAAGACACAATACGCAGCGGTATTCGTCAAACCTCAGCAGGCAGTTACTTGGCGTTAGACCCGTCAGTAACGCAACAATTTGTCAGTGATGTGAAACAGACCGTTGGTGACTTAAGCCGTATGCCGAATAAGCCTGTGTTAGTTGTGTCTATGGATGTACGCCGATATGTGCGAAAGCTTATTGAATCGGAATACTACGATCTGCCCGTTTTGTCATTTCAAGAACTAACCCAGCAAATCAATATTCAGCCACTTGGAAGGGTGGGGATGTAATGAAAACAAAACTAATGCTCTCGCTTGCGCAAGCGGGGATCGAAGTGACGCCATACTTTTGGCAACAAAGTGAAATTCAACTTGGTTATCGAATTGAAGTTGAGGGTTTAGAGCTCGTTTTTCGTGTGGAGGACGGAGAAATCATCATCGTTCTTTTGAAACGTGTGCATCCAAACCTAGGGTTGAGTAACCCCTTTGCCGGCTTATTTCTCTTAGCTGAGCATGCTATTCAACTTTATCCCTCCGATTGGGTCATTCGCGGAAACGTTGATGTATTACGTGGTAGCAACATGAGCAGCCAGCGATTAGCACAGTTCTATCTAAAAGCATGCGGTGCAAGCCATGATGAGCTAGACGACTGGTACTGTTTACGCCTAGCAGATTATAGACCTTTGAAAAAGTTGAAAAAGTAAAAACTCACGACTGTTACTGACAGCACCGATGAGATGACCCGCTTTAAGATAGGAATCAAGATGAAGCAACCGTTTACCGATGCGATTGAGAACGCTGAGCTTGCCATTAGAAAAGCTGAAGACAGAACCGATATTTTTAACGAGCTATTGGAAGGCTTAGGTGTTGGTCCTGTTGCTGGTGATGTTTTACTTGGCGGCATAAAAGCGCCAGTAGATACCATGAAACGTGCAGAGCAAGAGCTAATAGACGAAGTCCAGCGCCGCCGGCAACAACAAAATCAGCTACAAGGTACGTCAGGTAAACGCAGAAAGCGTCCCACAGTGATGCGCGGCATGATGATTTAGAGGTTTGGAAATGACGAATACGACAAAGACTGGCTCTACGACAGGAGCAACAGACACAGCTGCGAGTAGTGCACCATTACCCACTTTCCAACAAAACTTGATAGAGGCATTTACACCTGTACTGGGTGAAGCAGAGACTCAGCAACTTGCCTCTCTAATCTCTTCATTGCCAACTATCTCGGGACAAACGGAATCACAAAGCATCGCGCTTTATGTTGATACACTTGAAAACCTAAAAGCGAAAAATAACGCGTTTGCTGGTATATCATTGACCGACACCGCATCTGTTTGGATAAAGTCGCTACAAAGTGCTAATTCAGATGGCGAATTAACCGCAGCCGAGTTCAATGCTCAAACAAACCAAACGCTATCAAATCAGTTTCAGTCTTGGTTTAGTAAGTTACTGACGGAAAACGTAGATAGCTCGTTATCTACTGAGTTTGTTAGTCAATTTAATTTGGGCACTCAGAGTAACCAAGCGGAGCAGATCGCCAACCTCTCCGAGACAGGTCTGGCTAATGCCACCAAAGAAATTTCTCTTTTTGTTGCAGAGCTTGCTAATCAAATGAGCTCCCGTGAAGTGAGAGATGCTTCTATTTCTTTTCTTCGCAATGCCTTTAGTAGCTTAGGTTCCCTTAATCTCGCGCAACTGAAGAGCTCGGACTTCCTGTTGACTAAAGAGAGTTTCGCTCTTCAAGTCTCAGCTCAATTAAAAAGTAGTTTTCAAGGTATCGGTATTACTTTAAGCACCGATGACGCAAGTGCGCTAGCTAACAGAATTACATGGACTCCTGGTATTTCTAAACAGCAGCTTAAAGAAGCGTTAGATGAAATGGCCGCTCAAGTGAAAGGCCAATATAGCGCAGCTTATGGGGAGGCGGCTGGAACAAACAACCTAAAAGCAGCACTTAACACCGTCATTGGTGGAACCGAACCTTTGACGCTTTCTGGCTTGTTCGCCAACTTCGCCGTGAGTTTAACAAAGATAGAAATCGACAACTTTTACCAAGATAGCGCGATAGCCGATGTCCAAAAGACACAAATAACGGCAGCTCAAGTTAATTTAATCAAAGAAAACACCGAACGAGACATCCGATTACAGTTTGAAAAAATAGTAAAAGGTGAATCTACCGGGGCTTCATTTACTGAGCGATACGAGGCATTGCGCAAGAACTTAGGGGCATTGAAAGAGCGTCTACTCAATATCACCGACAAAGAGAAAGCGGATCGCGAGGTGAGAGCAGAGCACTCTCTAACGGCTCGTGATTTGTTGGCCGTTGTTGAGTCTAGCATTGGAGATCGTTTTGATGAGCAAGTGCTGCTTGCACTAAATGAGCGTCGCGTAAATCGCCTAGAAAAACGTAACGAGCAAAAGGAAGCACTGCAAGATTTAACCGTGCAACTAAAAATCTTTGGTGTTGTTCAGTCGAAAATTCACTCTACGCAAAGTGTTGATGGAGTTTATAAACCGGGAGATCCAGAAAGTAACTTCAAAGCGAGTGACTTTAACTACAGCAATCAAACGGATTTCGAAGCTTCACCTGAGTACAAGTATTTGACGGATAATAAGATAACAAACCATCGAGACTTCCTTCAAAAACAAGGTATTACTATCGGTGATGGTGCGTCGTACCAAGACGAAGAGAAGTCGAAAAAACTGTCTAATTTTTCTAGTTCTGTCAGTGCTAAATCCAAGTTGCTTAACGATGAAGTGCAAATCAAAACCACTGAGCTGAACGACACCAGTTCCCAATACAACTCGACCGTTGAAGCAATGAACAAATTTGTTCAGAAGTACCACAGTATTTTACAAGAAATCCTACGAGCCATTTAAGGATAACAACCATGACTAAACAAAACGCGACCGATCCATCTCAAATGCAAGCAGAAGAACTGCTGTCTTTTTTGGAAGAGGGAGGCACGCTAAAAATGTTGCACGATGTGTCTCAGGACACCATCGAACACATTTATGCCGTAGGTTACAACTTTTTCCAGTCGGGAAAGATTGAGCAAGCAGCGAAAGTATTTCAATTACTTAGCATGCTTGATCATTATCAGGCGCGATTTTTCATTGGCCTTGGCGCGGCTCGTCAGGAGTTGGGTGAGTATCTGCAGGCAATAGACGCCTACAGCTACGCAGCGCTAGTGGACGTAAATGATCCACGTCCACCTTTTCACTCTGCTGAATGTCACCTGAAACTGGAACAACTGACTGAAGCAGAGAGTGGGTTTTACAGCGCGAAGGAGATGTCTGCCGGAAAATCACAATATGCAGATTTGCATGAGCGTGCAGGCATCATGTTAGAAGCGGTGAGAAATAAAAAGGAGTAATTAGACTATGAGTTCTATTGCACTTGACCGCATCCAGACACAGGTTTATAGCCCTGAATCTGGCCAAGCCACGTTAGATAACGTGCAGAAAACGGCGTCTACAGCGACGCCTTCTGTGACGGTAGAAAACGTGAAGAGTAAAGATGCAGATGTACTGAACACCGGAAAAGTAAAAGTTCAGTTAGATGCACCTAACGCAGCTGTTAGCGACAAAGTGAATGATTTGACGCTAAAAGCCATGGCACAGCTGCAAAAGATCGTCGATACCATTGCAAAATCTCTCCATGCAGTTGCAGATCAAACAGGTTCGATTGCAGTCAAAATCATCGCAGGTTCTGCTGATGATTTTGAAGTAGAGCTTGCTGCTATCACGGATAAACTGAAAAGTGCTCAAAACGAGCTGAAAATTCAGGAAGTGAAGGTCGCAAAAGCTAAGCACGAAAAAGAGATGGTGGAAAACCAAGACAAAATCAAAGAATCGGAAGCCGCTGCAAAAGAAGCCCAAAAATCAGGCTTAGCAGCGAAGATCTTTGGTTGGATCAGTGCGGTGGTTTCTATTGTTGTTGGTGCCGTAATGGTGGCAACGGGTGTTGGTGCAGCAGCTGGTGCTCTTATGATCGCTGGTGGCGTCATGGGAGCAGTGAGCATGGCGCTGCAAGAGCCAGCCGTTCAAGATGCGCTAAAAGAAGCGGGCGTAAATGTCGATGTGCTAAACAAAGTCGTAATGGCATTAGAAATCGCAGTCGCGGTTATCGGAGCTGTTGTGACGTTTGGTGGTGCAGCAGCTGGCGGTATCGCGAAACTTGCAGCAAAAGGTGCTGGCAAGATAGCTCAAAAGGTCACAGAAATCGCTACGAAAACAGCTGCAAATATGGCGAAAGTGGCGGACATGGGCTCAAAAGCCGCGACAACGACCGCAAAAGCGATTCGTTACGGAGCAGAAACTGTCGATATTGCCGTCAACGTAGGTAAAGGCGCTACGGACAGTGTTCATGCCGCTAACAATGCTCACGTAACTGAGATTCAGGCAGATATCACGGACCTTCGCGCCAAAATGACCTTAAGCCAGGCCGTCATCGACAAGCTTAAAGAAGAAATTGGCAAGTTGATGGAAGATTTCCAAGAGCTGATGAGCGTCATCATGCAAATGATCCAAGCGAAAAGTGAAACCATGCAAACGGTGTTAAGCCGTCCTGCAACGGTATAAGGAGTTTATTATGCTAGATAAAGTAGGCGGAACGGGACGCGGCGAACTGTATGGTTTAGGCGATACCATTAAAACCAACAAAGCAGAAAAAGCGCCGGAAACAAAGCTTGAAGCAGGCGCCGTTAAAAGCCAAAGTGAGTCAGGTGTTTCTGGTGCAGCACGCTACCAGTTAGAGACGCCTAAAGCTCCTACAGTGAGTAACCAAGCTCAAGTTGTTGCAAACCTAATGAGCGCTCTTGCACCGACGGTGAGCTCATTAATGAGCACAACGATGAAAGCGCTTAACGGTGAGGAGGTGATCAAGTCACCATCAGATGCGGTATCACAATCGTTGACGCTATTAACATTGTTGTATCAAGTATCAAAGCTGAGCCGTGAGCAGCAAGTGCTACAACGTGAAATTGCTGTTGAAGCAAACGTCGCAAGTTTAGAAAGCCAAGCGGCAGAACTAAACAACTCGGCAAGTGCGATGATCGCGATGGCAGTCGTTTCGGGTGTATTAGCGGGTGCTACCGCAATTATTGGTGCCCTTGGTTCTTTCAAAGCAGGGAAAGAAATCAAGAATGAAATGGCGAGCAATAATGTACTGAAAACGCAAAAAGCTGGCTTCGATCAAGCAGAAGAGTTATTGAATAACAATAGCTTGTCTAAAACTCAGCAAGATCAGGTTAAGCGTGCGCACTCACTAGCGAAAGACAATATCGCAGACACGACAGCGCAGCTGACAAGTGGTGGCCGTAAGTTCGATAAGTTGATGAGCTCAAACCAAGCGAAGAACGCTATTCTTCAAGCTTTGGGCCAGATGGCAAACTCAGCATCGAATGTAGAGCAAACCAAAGCGCAAGCGCGCAGCAAAGATGATGAAGTACAAGCGACTCGCGCACAAGCAGCCAAACAGAAAGCCGATGAAAACATTGGTTTCCAAGAAGGTTTATTGAAAGAGCTACGTGACTTGTTCCGTTCTATCTCAGATAGTCAGAACCAAGCGTGGCGAGCGTCAGTCCCAACGGTGTAACCGTCCATCTCATTAACTACAAAGCGTTGTTTATACAACGCTTTTTTTGTTTCAGTTATCTAAGCTAACAACTAGATATTGATACTTACTGAGGAATTGGTTTGTAACACAATATAACGTAGTTAAACATTTACTCTATCCCGCTTCCTTAGTAATCATCAATGATCTGATCATCATGCTAAAAGAGATTTATCTTGCATAGAAGTTGTTGTTTTTGTTGAACTCAGCTCAAAGTTATCACTCCATAGTGGCTTTGTTGCATAAGATTGAGTTAGAGTGTCATTATTACTCACAAAAAGTGTTTTTTGTAGTGGGAGTACTTAAAAGGAAAATATGGCGGTTCGACTGGTGAGTATTTGGGAACAGAATTATATAAAACTCAACTTAATAAGTAGTCGAAGATGGAAGATATCAGTTTAGCATCAGATTTAGTTATTTATCTGACTACGGTTGGAATTTTAGGTATATTCACTTGGGTTTTGTTTGTTATTTATTTGAAATCCAACTGGTTGAAGTATCTTGAAGATACTCTTGATAATGGAGTCCGATACTACACTCTGAATATGTTCTTATCAGGTCAAGGTGTCCTACAATATGGCACTGTCTTTCTGAGCAAGTTTCATGCGAAACGGTATAAAATGCTAGAGAAGAGAGATAAAGTTCCAAAGCATATTAAACGATTATTTGTTCTCTCTTTCGTCTTGTTTATTTCAAGTGCCTCATGTCTTTTGTCTGGAGTTATAATTCATCATATTTATATAGAATAAAGGTTGTTTAACAAGATTATTGTAATTGACCTGATTGTTTCTATTTAATAGATAATTTCGAATAGATATGTCTGTCTAAACATTTCATAAATGAAAAATTTTAAAAAGATTTAATTTTCTATGCGATACGGGTTGCGCTTACATCTTATATAGAGCCTTGTATGATGGCAGAATATGCTGATAAAAATGGTGATTGCTAAGCCAATCTGCAAGGATGAGAACTCAAACGTTATCAAATTGTTAACGGTTGCTATACTTAAACGGTCATCAACACAGGTAAAAAGGATGTTCAATGTTTAAGTTTAAGCAAATCGCACTTGCTGCTTCTTTAGCGGCACTCACAACAGGCTTTTCTGCGTCTGCGGAAGAAACGTTTGTCACGATTGGTACTGGTGGCGTAACAGGGGTTTATTATCCGACTGGTGGAGCAATTTGTCGCTTGGTTAACAAATCGCGAGAAGATCACGGTATCCGTTGTTCGGTAGAAAGTACTGGGGGATCGATTTATAACATCAACACTATTCGTGCTGGTGAATTGGATCTCGGTATCGCTCAATCAGACTGGCAGTATCATGCTTACAAAGGAACCAGTAAGTTTAAGGAAAGCGGGCCTTTTAAAGAACTACGCGCCGTATTCTCCGTTCATCCAGAACCGTTCACTGTCGTTGCACGTAAAGACGCGAACATCAAAACTTTTGATGATTTGAAAGGTAAGCGCGTCAACATTGGTAACCCTGGCTCAGGTCAACGAGGCACCATGGAAGTGTTAATGAGCCAGTATGGCTGGAGTAACGATGACTTTAAGCTTGTGTCTGAGTTAAAAGCAGCAGAGCAATCAAAAGCACTTTGTGATAACAAAATTGATGCGATGATTTATACCGTTGGTCACCCAAGTGGAGCGATTAAAGAAGCCACTACGTCGTGTGATAGTAATATCGTAACGGTAGCTGGACCTAATGTAGAAAAATTGGTTGCAGACAATAGCTTCTACCGTGTCGCAAATGTACCGGGTGGTATGTATCGTGGCACAGATAGTGATGTTCAAACCTTTGGTGTGGGTGCGACGTTTGTTTCCTCTACTGCGGTACCAGAAGATGTGGTTTATAACGTGGTTAAAGCGGTATTTGAAAACTTCGATGATTTCCGCCGTCTCCACCCAGCGTTTGCGAACTTGAAGAAAGAGGAAATGGTAAAAGACGGTTTATCTGCGCCTCTTCACCCAGGTGCGCTCAAATACTACAAAGAAGTAGGGCTGATTAAGTAACCGTTACTTTCTCTTCTTATTGATGTAAAACGCCATCTTTCTCGATTAATGCCACTCGTTTAACAGCGAGTGGCATATTTCTATCTCTCGTCATCCTGTACAGCGACGGAGGAGCGTGATACAGGATCTTCTATCCGAGCCCTTTATGGTCAAAATAGTTTCATTAGTCGCTCATCAGCATACTGCTATTAGATTCCTAGTCACGCCAAGGCTTGCTGGCATGACACAAAAACATCGTTAAGCGATCTGCATTAATCTTTCGCGATGGCGTTTTTTGTAGGGGTGTTATCTACTTGTGCAAGCTTTGTTTAAGCATAAACATCAATGAAAAAGTAGATAGTGATCAGAATAGAAGAAAGAGCAACAAACCCTTTAACATGATTGGGATTAAGTTGACGAGATACACGAGCTGCAAGATAACCCCCCACCAACGTACCGACCAAAACAACGCTACCTGTGCGCCAGTCAATGGAACCATTCGCAACAAAAATCACGATAGCAATGAGTGAAACACACGTAGATACCAGCAATTTCAAACCGTTCATTAAATTAATGTCTTGGTGACCTGCTACTACCAGATAACTCAGAACAATAACCCCTAAACCTGCGTTGAAAAAACCACCGTAAGCAGAGACACCAACAAGTAATAGACCCAAAGCGATTGCTCCGAGTGTTCCTGCGTGTTTGTGCTCTTTCGCGACAGTTTTGATAAGCATTGTTAAACGAGAACCAGTCAGGAAAAGCACGGTGGCAAACAAGAGCAGCCAAGGAATGGCTTCCAAAAATAGCGATTCTGGTGTGTTGAGCAGCAGATATGCTCCGACAGCGCCACCTACTAAACTGAATGAGACTGTGAACAACAGTTCTTGCTTGTTCTTCATGATCTCTTCTCTGAAGCCAACGGCTCCGCTAATGTACCCCGCACATGAAGCATAAGTATTTGTTGCATTGGCCATAATTGGAGGCACACCAACCGCCAATAGGGCCGGAAAAGTAATAAAGCTTCCGCCTCCCGCAATGGAGTTAATGATCCCACCAACTACGCCGGCAACGAATAAAAGCGCCAGTTCTAAAAGCATAAACAATCCTTGTTATGTTCTTTTTCATTGTTAGAGCTTTAGATGTCCCATCTCACATGCTCTAGTGTTCTGATATGAAGTTTACTTTACCCGCTCTAAAACAAAATTGTTCAGTTCTGTGACGTTTTTGATGACATGAACGGTTTTACTTTGAGAGTACCCTTCGAGACGAGACATAAAGTCATCATTCCAGAATGCAGGGCATTGCTGAAGAACTTTGTAGCTTTGTAATGTCCCTTTCAATACCGAACTGCCATCAGGCCAACCTTCGGGTTTAATGAATAGTCCTTTAAGGAGACGTTTCGTCACAAACCAATAGCTTACGGAGTATGGTAGATCAATATAAACGAGAGTATCGGCTGCATCTAAACGAGCATTAAAGGAGCTGATAGGCCCCAGACCATCTATGATCCAACGATCTGAGTGAAGTATATTGCTATGTGCTTCATCAAAAACGTTACGCTCAACGGGCTCACCGTTTGGTTTATAGACTATGGAATCTAATTGATGAAGAGGGAGATCGGTAGCAGACGCGATTACTTTACTTATCGTCGATTTTCCGCTGCCGGGCTTACCAAAAACCGCTACTTTTTGCATGTGACCGCCTCCAAGAGAGTATTTCCCATACGGTAGAGACAGAAAACCCACCGCTATGGGTGGGTTCGATAAATATTGAGCGCATCAAATATCCCACCATTCCTATGGAATGATGATAATTCGTTGGTTAAGTTGCGCTAAGTGTGTATTCATGCAACTACTCTTATATATAGGCGATGACTTGTCAATATTGTTTTGCTTAATAAGTGAACGATTTGATAGGAGAAAGAAAAGCCATCGCGATGGATGGCTTTGTCTAGGTTGAAAGAGACAGCTATTACTGCTCAACGCTCACTGGCTGTGCTTTAAACTTTTGAATCAGCTTTACGATTAGTGGACTTGCCAGTACCAATACGGCTAAAACAGTAAAGGTAAGGGTAATAGGGCGCTCCCATAGGAAACTCAATTCGCCGTCTGAAATCATTAATGCGCGGTGTAAGTTCTCTTCCATTAATCCCCCAAGGATGAAACCCAGCAATAAAGGCGCAAGTGGGAAGTTAGCGAGTCGAAGTGCAATGGCAGCCATAGCGACAATCAGCATCACGAACACATCCATGGTATTGAATGAGACCAAATAAACTCCGGTGATTGAGAAGAATAAAATCATCGGCAGAAGTACCGTTCTAGGCACCGCCAAAAGCTTTGAGATGTACGGAATCAACGGTAAGTTCAGGATCACGAGTACGATGTTGCCGAAGTACATGGAAATGATCACCGACCAGAACACGTCTGGGTGCTCAACAAACAGGCGAGGACCAGGTTGAATACCATAAGCGATCAGCGCACCGAGCATTATTGCTGTTGTACCAGAACCCGGAATGCCAAGCGTTAGCAGCGGTACAAATGAACCACTAGAGGCTGCATTGTTCGCTGATTCTGGCGCGACCAAACCACGGATACTGCCTTTACCGAACTCTTCCTTTTTCTCTTTAGGTGCGAGGTTGCGCTCCATGCCATAGCTTAAAAAAGCAGCAATGGTTGCTCCTGCGCCAGGAAGAACGCCAGTGAAGAAACCTAATATTGAAGAGCGAATTGAAACAGGCGCAACGTCTTTGATTTCTTCCTTCGTCACTTTCATTGAACCAATGTTACTCAGCTTTTCCTGTTCTTCATCGCTGGTGTCTTTTGATGGTTTAAGAATGCCCATCAATGTTTCACCCAGTGCGAATGTCGCCATTGCAAGCAACAAGAAGCTAAAGCCATCCATTAAATCCGTCAAACCGAAGGTAAAGCGTTCAACGCCTACGCCTTTATCGATACCAACTGTAGATAGCATCAAACCAAGAATGGTCATCATCCACGCTTTGATTACCTGACCTTTCCCCGCAAAAGCCGCGACTGCTGATAACCCAAGCAGCATCAACGCAAAATAGTCTGACGATTGGAAGCTAAGTGAAACGCTAGCCAATGCTGGTGCTGCGACAAGCAACATAATGGCAGATAGCGTACCGCCAGTGAAAGAAGAATAAGCTGCCAAAGCTAATGCTTTACCTGCTTGGCCTTTTTGAGCCATCGGGTAGCCGTCGAATGCTGTCACCACGGTTGAAGAACAACCCGGCGCGTTAATTAAAATCGACGATGTAGAACCACCAAATACCGCACCGTAATAAACACCCGCCATCAAAATAAGGCCAGAAGAGGGCTCTAGGCCATAAGTAATTGGGATCATCAAAGCAATGGCTGAGATCGGCCCAAGCCCAGGTAACATGCCGATAAATGTACCGACGAAACAACCAACGATCACCATCATGATGTTCATTGGCATTACTGCAGTGGATAAACCTTGTAGAATTCCATCTAACATAATTCAGTCCTTTCTTTGACTACCAGATGGTGAAAATCAAACCCGGTTCGAGGTAGATGTCTAAACCTTGAGTGAGTAATAAATAGAACGCGATCACGAATGGAAACGACGCGCCGAACAGAACGGGTTTACGTCTTTCCCCCAGCAGATAAAAGCCAGCCAATAAAAAGAAGCCAGTAGCTATAACAAAACCTAGGTAAGTCAGGCCCACGCCGTAAAGCGCCATCAAAACCAAGAAAGCGATCAGTAACTTCCAATTAAAGGTCAGCACCGCGCCACTTTGTTTATCTGGTTGTCCTGTTGCCAGTAACAACAGAGAAAGGCCAGCACCAACGTAAGTCAGGATGGTTGGCAAAGTACGTGCGGTGAACGGTTCGTATTCATCACCAGGGAACAATGGAATTTGCGAGGTTTGATAACCGTAGCAAAGACAGAAGAGTAGAAAGATCATTGCGCCGACACGGTCACGACAGAGCAAATATTCTTTGGTGAAAAAGTTGGTTGAACGAGGCATATTCAACTCCTAACAAAAATAAAAAAGACCGCATATGGACGTTAATGAATAAACTAAACCATTAACAATTAAGCATTTCGCTGCTAGTCGAGCTGCTTTGGGTATATAAACAAAGGAGTGTGCATGCCGATTGTCGACAATATCCATATACGGTGAAACTTAGAGTGCAAATACAGTTGGGGAAATACCAACCCCACGTTATTGGGTGAGGTTGGAATCTAAGGAACCCAGTTCGACTGTTACTTTAGGAAGCCTAACTCGCGCATTAAGTCACCCATTTGCTGCTCTTGCTCTTCAAGGAACGCGAAGAACGCTTTGTCCGCCTTGTAGTTGTCTATCCAACCATTGCGGTCACGGACGACTTGCCATTCGTCAGTGTTGTACATTTTGGTAAATGCTGCATTCCATTCATCCAGCTTTTCTTGGCTAGTACCTGGTGCAGCAAAGAATCCACGCCAGTTAGCGAAGACCGTTTCGTTACCATATTCTGTTAGCGTAGGGATGTTTGGTGCGGCTTCTAGGCGTTTTGGTGCAGTTACCGCTAGCACTTTGACTTGACCAGATTTTGACATCTCCAGTACTTCACCTAGGCCCGTAGAGAGCAGTTGAGTTTCGCCTGAAAGAAGGGCTGCCATGGCTTTACCGCCCGCATCGTAAGCGATGTAACGCACTTTACGCGCATCAAATCCTTCGCCTTTAAATGCGGCGGCAACGACGAGGTGGTCCATAGAACCACGAGCAGAGCCACCCGCGATTTTCACTTTGCGAGGGTTAGATTCAAATGCTTTTACTACGTCTTCCCAAGAATTGTATGGCGAATCAACAGAGGCTACGATGGCACCGTAATCCGCAATGGTGGCTGCAACGGGAGTGAGATCTCTAAAGGATTGAGGGAAAATACCTGTTAGAGAGCGAACGACGATCGGCGTTGAATTCACCATCAGTGTATCTTCTTGACGATCTGCCGTTTCAATCAAGTGCGCAATGGCTTTACCGCCGCCGCCACCAGAAAGGTTTTGAAAAGATACCGTCTCAACGATGTCTGATTTGAGTAGCACATCACCTGTACCTCGTGCGGTCATGTCCCAGCCGCCACCGGCACCTCCAGGGATCAAGAAATGCATTTTTTCTACATCAGCAGCAAAAGCGTTAAATGAAAATGAAGCTGCGATGATAGATGCGGCGAGCGTTGGTTTGATTACCTTTAACATGTTCACGTTCCTTATGTTGGTGACTCTATTTTTTGATGAGTCTTATTTTTGTTTCAGCCTTTAACTCGAACTGGATGCTGATGTATCAAAGGTTAATCAAGTGTTAAATCGATGTCTTTAAAACGTCGATAAAGAGAATATTGAGCATAACGGGTATTTTGTTCATAAAGTTCACGCTGAAAAATTGGTTGCACATCACGCGTGCGTGCTAACAATTGCGTCATAATGGAATGACATCAAACGAATAAGGAAACAGAGAATGAAAGGGACATGTTTGTGCGGTGCTATTGAAGTGATCGCAGATGCTAAGAATGAAGTGAGTCTATGCCACTGCTCGATGTGTCGAAAATGGTCGAGTGGAGCACTCCATGCTGTGCATTGTGGTTCTAACGTAACGTTTAAGGGGGCCGAGCCAAAGCGCTATCAATCGTCTGACTGGGCGGTGAGAGGTTTTTGTGGCGAATGCGGTACAAACCTTTTCTATCATTTGTTACCGACAGGCGAGTACATTCTCTCCGCTGGTTTGTTCGACAATCCAGATTTCAAACTCTCATTAGAGATCTTTACCGATGAAAAGCCCGCGTATTATGACCTCAATCCCACCTCACAAAAGATGACATCGCAGCAAGTTTTTGAGCAATTTTCACCTAAAGAATAGCCTTTTGTATCCTTAATTGTTCGACGGCTTAATTATTTTTCTTTTATATCATAATGTTAAGATGCGTTTAGTTGTCGACAATTTGCTTTTTCCTTCGCAATTACCCCTCAATTTAGCTCGTAATAGATGATTTTCGTCGATTTAAATTACGACCTTAGTCTAAATTGTCGACAATTTACTTGATTGTCGACACTTTGATCGACTACTTTATATTCAGGTTAAGAAATTGTAGACATTTTGATGTCGGTAACGTGAGTATCTGAGTATGAACTCTGAGTTGAAAACTCGTTATAAAGTACTGGGTTCTGAGAAAGAACACACCAAGTCAGAAACACTGACAGAAACACTGATTGAAGTCATTGTGAATGGCGATGTTAAGCCTGGTCATAAAATCTCGGAGCCTGAACTGGCGAAGAAATATCAAGTCAGCCGGGGTCCTTTGCGTGAAGCATTAATGCGTTTAGAGGGGCTAGGGCTCATTGAACGTATTCCTCATGTCGGGGCTAGAGTGACCACTTTTTCTCCAGAAAAGCTGATAGAACTCTATGCGGTTCGCGAAGCGCTAGAAGGTATGGCGGCAAGGTTAGCAGCACGACATATTACGCAAGAAGAGCTCTTGAGCTTGGAAATGCTATTGTCGACACATTCTAAGCACATCGATCAAGTGGAGGGAGCCTCTTACTTCCATCAGCATGGAGATTTTGATTTTCACTATCGCATCATCCAAGCAAGCCGAAACAGCAAGCTGATTTCTCTGCTGTGCGACGAGCTTTACCACTTGCTACGCATGTACCGCTATCAGTCACCGCGCGCGCAATCTCGTCCAAATGAAGCGCTGACTGAACACAAATTCATTCTGGAAGCCATTCGCAATCGCGATGAAGAGCTTGCAGAAATGCTGATGAGAAGACACATCTCAGGAAGTCGAAAGCTCATCCAATCGCAAATTATACATACAGAAAGTTTAGACAAAGACTAGAAGGAATTCGTCATGAGCTTAACACCGGGAGCGAAGTTCAGACTCGCCATTGAACAAAACAATCCGCTGCAAATTGTCGGCACCATTAACCCTTACTGCGCCATGATGGCGAAAAACTTGGGGCATCAAGCGATTTATTTGTCTGGCGGCGGTATTGCAAACGCGTCATACGGATTGCCGGATCTCGGTATTACAACATTGAACGACGTACTGGTCGATGTTGACCGCATCACTAACGCGTGTGATTTACCGCTATTGGTCGACATCGACACCGGTTTTGGAGGCGCATTTAATATTGCTCGCACGATCAAAGCAATGGAAAAGGCGGGTGCTGCTGCGGTTCATATGGAAGACCAAGTCGTACAGAAACGTTGTGGGCATCGTCCGAACAAAGCAATTGTGAGCCAGCAAGAGATGGTTGATCGCGTAAAAGCCGCGGTTGACGCACGAAATGATGAAAGCTTTGTGATTATGGCTCGTACTGACGCGCTAGCTGTTGAAGGTATGGACAGTGCAATTGAGCGTGCGATTGCGTGTGTGGAAGCTGGCGCGGATATGATTTTCCCTGAAGCGATGACCAAGCTGGATCAGTACCTTCAGTTCTCAAACGCACTTGAGCAAGCAACTGGAAAGCACGTTCCTATTCTGGCGAACATTACCGAGTTCGGCGCAACGCCACTGTACGGCTGCGATGAGCTTGCAAAAGCGAAAGTCGATATGGTGCTTTACCCATTAAGTGCGTTCCGTGCCATGAACAAAGCCGCTGAAACGGTTTACAAGCATTTGCTAGAAGTGGGCAATCAGGAAGCTTTGGTTGATTCAATGCAAACACGCAAAGAGTTGTATCAGCACCTGAACTACCACGATTACGAAGACAAACTTGACCAGCTATTCTCTGAAGGAAAATAGCGGGAAAAGAAAAGATAGACGGAAGCCCAAGAAAAGATAATCGGAATTTATCTAATTCAATAACGTGAAATTCGTCTGGCTAAAAAACGCTCCAAAGAGGGCAAAGCCAGACAGAAAAGGAGTTCAAACAATGTCTCAAACTGCAGAAAAGAAAGCAGAGTTAGGTGGTGCAGGCCTACGCGGTCAAAGCGCTGGAAGCACAGCTTTATGTACTGTCGGAAAAACGGGGACCGGTCTGACTTATCGCGGTTACGATATTACTGACCTTGCCAATAATGCTCAATTTGAAGAAGTTGCACATCTTCTGTTACGCGGTCACTTACCAACTCAGAAAGAACTGGATGCGTACAAGACACATCTCTTAAACCTTCGCGGCTTACCAACTGAGCTTAAGCAAGCGTTAGAGCTTATTCCTGCTACTGCTCATCCAATGGATGTGATGCGCACTGGTTGTTCTGTGTTAGGAAACCTAGAGCAAGAAATGAGCTTCGATGAGCAATTACATTCGACGGAACGTATGCTAGCGCTTTTCCCAGCGATCATCTGTTACTGGTATCGTTTTAGTCACGATGGCGTTCGTATCGATACAGAAGATCAAACCGAAGACTGCATCGGCGGTTACTTCTTGCGATTGCTTACAGATAAAGAGCCATCAGCGCTACACAAGCAAGTGATGCACTGTTCCTTAATCCTTTACGCTGAGCATGAATTCAACGCATCAACTTTTGCAGCGCGTGTTTGTGCATCAACGTTGTCAGACATTCATTCTTGTATTACGGCAGCAATCGGTACGCTTCGCGGGCCACTTCATGGCGGCGCAAACGAAGCAGCGATGGAAATGATTGAAGATTGGCAAACGCCAGACGAGGCGGAAGCGAACATCATGAAAATGCTGGCCAACAAAGACAAGATCATGGGCTTTGGCCATGCCATCTATCGCGAAAGTGATCCTCGCAACGCGTTGATTAAACGCTGGTCGAAAGAGCTGTCACAGCAAGTCGGTGATACACATCTATATGCTGTTTCTGAGCGTGTGGAATCAGTGATGAAGCGAGAGAAAGGTCTGTTCTGTAATGCGGACTTCTTCCATGCATCGGCTTACCACTTCATGGACATTCCAACCAAGCTGTTCACACCAATTTTTGTGATGAGTCGTTTAACGGGCTGGGCGGCACACGTTTATGAGCAACGTGCCAATAACCGCATCATTCGCCCAAGTGCTGATTACACGGGCCCAGACCATCAAGAATGGGTACCTATCGAGAATCGCTAGCGCGAAGGTCAATCAGGGCACATATGCTTTGATTGACCACCTCCTTCCTTTGTACCTCTCTCTGACAGAGGAAGGAGCCCCTCTCATCACGATGTTTCTGGAGCAATGGAAAAACGTTGATGAAGGCAAGATGTACAGACTGAATGGAAGCAAACCATGAACACAAATATTAATACCCAATATCGTAAGCCGCTTCCGGGAACTCAACTGGATTACTTTGATGCACGCGAAGCCGTCAATGCCATTTCTCCTGGAGCCTATGAAAAACTCCCTTACACCTCCCGCGTGCTAGCTGAGCAACTGGTCCGTCGCTGTGAACCGAACACATTGACGGATAGCCTAAAACAGTTAATTGAACGTAAACGTGATCTTGATTTTCCTTGGTATCCAGCACGCGTGGTTTGTCATGACATTCTTGGTCAGACTGCTCTAGTCGATTTAGCGGGTCTGCGCGATGCTATTTCGGATCAGGGTGGCGATCCTGCAAAAGTGAACCCTGTGGTTGAGACTCAATTGATCGTTGACCATTCTTTAGCGGTTGAGCATGCGGGCTTTGAACCTGATGCCTTCGACAAAAACCGCGCGATTGAAGAGCGCCGTAATGAAGACCGATTCCACTTTATCGAGTGGTGTAAAACAGCGTTTGAAAACGTCAGCGTGATTCCAGCTGGGAATGGCATCATGCACCAAATCAACTTGGAAAAAATGTCTCCTGTGGTACAAGCAAAGCAGGGCATTGCCTACCCAGACACCTGTGTGGGTACGGACAGTCACACGCCTCACGTAGACGCTCTTGGTGTTATTGCGATAGGTGTCGGTGGTCTGGAAGCAGAAACCGTCATGCTTGGCCGACCATCAATGATGCGTCTACCAGATATTGTCGGTGTCAAACTGACGGGTAAACGTCAACCGGGCATTACCGCAACGGATATTGTCCTCGCGATTACTGAGTTCCTACGTAACGAGCGTGTGGTCTCTTCATATCTTGAATTCTTTGGTGAAGGTGCACGCGATCTAACGATCGGAGACCGCGCAACTATTTCAAATATGACACCAGAATACGGCGCGACAGCTGGCATGTTTTATATTGATGAGCAGACCATCAATTACTTGAAACTAACTGGTCGAAATGAAGAGCAAGTTGCTCTAGTAGAAAAATACGCAAAACAAACCGGTCTTTGGGCTGACGATCTAGATACTGCCGTTTATGAGCGAGTACTTGAGTTCGATTTATCATCAGTAAGTCGTAACATGGCCGGCCCGTCAAACCCTCACCGCCGTTTACCAACATCGGAGTTGGCGCAGCGTGGCATTTCTGGTGCGTGGGAAGAGAAAGAAGGTGAGTTGCCAGATGGCGCAGTGATCATCGCTGCTATCACATCGTGTACTAATACTAGTAACCCAAGAAACGTCGTCGCTGCTGGCCTTGTCGCGAAGAAAGCCAATGAGCTCGGCCTTGTACGTAAACCTTGGGTGAAATCGTCTTTTGCTCCGGGTTCTAAAGTTGCACGCCTGTACTTGGAAGAAGCGGGCTTATTACCTGAGTTAGAGAAGCTTGGCTTTGGTATCGTCGGTTACGCATGTACCACTTGTAACGGTATGAGTGGTGCGTTGGATCCAAAAATCCAACAAGAGATCATCGACCGTGATTTATATGCGACAGCCGTTCTGTCTGGTAACCGTAACTTCGATGGCCGAATTCACCCTTATGCGAAACAAGCCTTCTTAGCATCTCCACCGTTAGTTGTCGCTTATGCGCTAGCAGGAACCATTCGTTTTGATATCGAGCGCGATGCTCTGGGTACTGACCAAAATGGTAAACCAATTTACTTAAATGATTTGTGGCCAAGCGACGAAGAGATCGATGTTGTGGTCGGCAAACACGTTAAGCCAGAGCAGTTTAACCAAGTTTACATCCAGATGTTTAAGCTCGATGACGCAGAGAAAAGCTCTAGTCCGCTTTACGACTGGCGTCCGATGAGTACCTACATTCGCCGTCCACCTTACTGGGAAGGTGCGCTGGCGGGTGAAAGAACACTGTCTGGCATGCGTCCATTAGCGATTCTGGGCGACAACATCACGACTGACCACCTGTCACCATCCAACGCGATCATGGCGAGCAGTGCTGCGGGTGAATACCTTGCCAAAATGGGCGTTCCGGAAGAGGACTTCAACTCTTATGCGACTCACCGTGGCGATCACTTAACGGCGCAACGTGCGACCTTTGCTAACCCGAAACTATTTAACGAAATGGTGAAAGAGAACGGTGAAGTGGTTCAGGGTTCTCTGGCGCGAATCGAACCAGAAGGCCAGGTTGTACGCATGTGGGAAGCGATTGAAACCTACATGAACCGCAAACAGCCACTGATTGTTGTCGCGGGTGCTGATTATGGTCAGGGTTCATCTCGTGACTGGGCAGCAAAAGGTGTTCGTTTGGCAGGCGTAGAAGCCATTGTTGCTGAAGGCTTTGAGCGTATTCACCGTACTAACTTGGTTGGCATGGGTGTACTACCACTGCAATTTAAGCCAGGTGTAAACCGCAATACGCTAGAACTGGATGGTACTGAACTGTATGACGTGGTTGGTGAAATCAAGCCGGGTGCAGATTTAGCCTTGGTTATTACACGTAGCAACGGTGAGAAAGTCGACGTTCCTGTTACGTGTCGCCTAGATACCGCTGACGAAGTTCATGTGTACAACGCGGGCGGTGTTCTGCAGCGTTTTGCGCAAGATTTCTTGGCGCAATAAGGAGTGGGTATGGAAAGCAAAACTCCGAATCAAATGAGCCAAATCAAAGTGCCGGCGACGTACATGCGTGGCGGTACAAGTAAAGGTGTCTTTTTCAACCTAGAGGATTTGCCTCAAGAAGCGCAAGTGGCTGGAGCCGCGCGTGACAAGCTGTTGTTACGTGTTATCGGCAGCCCGGATCCTTACGCGAAGCAAATTGATGGCATGGGTGGTGCGACCTCCAGCACCAGTAAAACAGTGATTGTTTCTCGCAGTAGCCGAGCAGATCACGATGTTGACTACTTGTTTGGACAAGTGTCGATCGACAAACCATTCGTCGATTGGAGTGGTAACTGCGGCAACTTGTCTGCGGCAGTTGGTCCCTTCGCCATTCATGCTGGGCTGATTCCACAAGATCGCATTCCAGAAAATGGCATTGTGACGGTGCGTGTTTGGCAGGTGAACATCAGCAAAACCATCTTGATTCACGTTCCAATTGTTAATGGTTTCGTCCAAGAAACCGGCGAGTTTGAGCTCGATGGCGTGACGTTTCCGGCCGCCGAGATTCAAGTCGATTTCGTTGACCCTTCTGATGGCGAAGGCAGCATGTTCCCAACAGGCAACTTAGTCGATGATTTAGTGGTACCGGACGTAGGTACGTTTAACGCCACATTTATAAATGCGGGCATTCCAACCATTTTTATTGATGCTGAATCGATAGGATATCAGGGCACCGAGCTGCAAGACGATATCAACAACGATGATGCCGCATTAGCGATGTTCGAATCCATCCGTGCACATGGCGCGTTAAAAATGGGCCTGATTTCTGATTTAGAAGAAGCTCAAACACGTCAACATACGCCGAAAATAGCGTTTGTTTCTAAACCGAAAAGTTACCTGTCTTCAAGTGGTAAAGCCGTTAATGAGTTGGATATTGATGTGCTCGTTCGCGCGCTGTCGATGGGCAAACTTCACCATGCAATGATGGGAACCGCAGCCGTTGCTATCGCTTCAGCGTCGTGTGTACCGGGTACGTTGGTTAACTTGGCTGCTGGTGGCGGTGAAAAAGAGTCAGTGACTTTTGGCCACCCCTCAGGAACGTTAAAAGTTGGAGCACAAGCGAAGCAAGCTGAACAGGGCTGGGTGGTACAAAAAGCCATCATGAGCCGAAGTGCGAGAATACTAATGGAGGGATTTGTGCGTGTACCCTCTGATGTCTTTGAGTGAAAAGAACGGTCTTTGAATAGAACGAGAGCAATGTCAGGACATACTGGAGGAAGCAATATGTCTTCATACGAAAAAGAATACTTATGGGCGAAGAATGAACCGGAGAGTTTTTGGCGCGCTCAAGCGGAGAATATCGATTGGTTCGAATCTCCTAAAACCATCTTGAAATCTGATGAGAACGGCATCGAACGTTGGTTCCCAGATGGAGTAATGAATACGTGCTGGTTAGCATTGGATTACCATTGCGAGCAAGGACGCGGTGATAATACGGCACTCATTTATGACTCGCCAGTAACCGGCAATAAAACCACGTATACCTATAGTAACCTGCGTGACCAAGTGGCAAAAATTGCCGGCATGCTGTCTGCCCAAGGCGTTGAAAAAGGCGACCGAGTCGTTATTTACATGCCGATGATTCCAGAAGCCGCAATGGCGATGCTAGCCTGCGCGCGTTTGGGGGCGATTCACTCCGTTGTATTCGGTGGTTTTGCACCTAATGAGCTTGCTGTACGAATTGAAGATGCAGAGCCGAAAGTCATCATGACGGCGTCATGTGGGATTGAGATCAACAAAGTTATTCCATATAAGCCAATGGTAGACAAGGCCATTATGGACAGCCGATGGAAGCCTGAAAAAGTATTTATATTCCAGCGTCCTGAGTGCGAAGCCGATCTAAACCAAGAAAGAGATCTGGATTGGCAGCAAGAGTACAACCAAGCGTTGCCACACGGTTGTGTTCCGGTGTTGGCAACCGATCCACTCTACATTCTTTATACTTCGGGTACGACAGGTAAGCCAAAAGGCGTTGTGCGTGACAACGGTGGCCATGCCGTCGCGATGAAGTACTCTATGAGCGCAATCTACAACATTCCTCAAGATGGCGTATTTTGGGCGGCATCTGATGTTGGTTGGGTAGTAGGGCACTCTTACATTGTTTACGCGCCACTGATTCACGGTTGCACAACAATCCTATTCGAAGGCAAGCCCGTCCGAACACCGGATCCTGGCGCGTTCTGGCGAGTGTGTGACGAATACAAAGTAGATGCGTTGTTCTCTGCCCCGACAGCGTTCCGTGCGATCAAGAAAGAAGACCCAGAAGGTGAGTTTTTAAAACAGTATGATCTCTCTAAATTGAAAACCATCTTTATGGCCGGAGAACGCCTTGACCCTCCAACACTGGAATGGGTTCAGAGCAAAGCAGACAAACCCGTTATTGACCACTGGTGGCAAACGGAAACGGGTTGGGCTATCGCGGGCAACCCAACAGGTGTTGAAATGATGCCAGTTAAAGCGGGTTCTTCGACGAAGCCAATTCCGGGTTATCAGGTCGAGATTCTGAATGAACTTGGAGAGTCGGTCGGGCCTAACCAACAAGGCTTTGTCGCATTAAAACGTCCGCTGCCACCGAGTTGTCTGCCAACGGTTTGGCGTAACCATGACCGTTTTGAAACCGGTTACCTCAGCCAATTCCCTGGCTACTATGTGTCAGGTGATGGTGGCTATTTGGATGAAGACGGTTACCTGTTCATTATGGGACGTATTGATGACGTGATTAATGTCGCGGGGCATCGTTTATCGACAGGCGAAATGGAAGAAATTGTCGGTGGCCACCCAGCGATTGCGGAATGTGCAGTCGTGGGTATCCACGATGAGTTAAAAGGGCAGTTACCACTTGGTTTTGTTGTGCTTAAAGATGGTGTCAAAGTGGACGAGCTTGATCTTGAAGGTGAGCTTGTTGGCAAGGTACGTAGTGAGATCGGTGCGGTTGCCTGCTTTAAGCATGCACTGGTTGTGGATCGCTTACCGAAAACACGTTCGGGTAAAATTCTGCGCCGAACCATACGTCAAATAGCCGATGGTGAAAAATACACCGTTCCGTCAACGATTGATGACCCAAGTAGTTTGAACGAAATTGAACGAGTGTTAAGACGCTAATTAAAACTCAATTCTAACTAACCCCTGATCCTCGAACTCTGTAGGTTGGTTCTGCCTCTGTACGCTTATTAAGTGCAGGGGCTTTTTTGTTTGTAGATCGCGTAAACGTCTCGTGCAGGCAATTTTGTGACTTGCCAATACGGCATTTTCCTCACAAACTACAGCCATTCAATTTTTAGTGACCCTTTGTATGACCACGTTTGTAATTAAATCTGCGTGTTTTAGCGACCTTGAGTCGCTCAACGACCTTATGTTTGAGCTGCATGATGAGCATCATCTTCAATCTCCTGAGCTGTTCAAAACTGCAGAGGAGATAGAGCAAGAAAAAAGTATTGCTCGATACATTGATGATCCTGAATGTCTTGTTTATGTAGCAAAACAAGGAGATGAAATTATTGGTTTTATCTCTGGTCATTTCTGTGAACTTGTTTCTACCGTCAGTCAGCCGGTTATGATGGGAAGTGTGGATGAGCTCTATGTGTTACCTGAGTTTCGGAAACAAGGCACAGCTCAGGCATTGATTAACAAAATTGAGTCAACGTTCTCTGATTACGGTGCAAAACAGATGTTTGTTGAAGTATGGCACTTTAACCAGGGTGCAATCTCTTTGTATGAAAAACAAGGGTTTGCACACCATATTCACTATCTAAGAAAGCCGTTGAGCTAATGGCCATGCTTAATTTTAATATTGTGATACACATTCTAGCGAATTGAAATCATTCAGTTCGTCAATAGACTTTTCTCTATAAGTTGCTCGCAATGTTAGTAAATTAATATGCGCCCACATTGGTATTGGCGTTTTTGTCTGCTTGTTTATTAGTAGCACGAGGATCGTGCTTACAAAAACAAGAGGACAATATTTTGAAACTAACAAAATCGTTACTTGCGTTGGCTGTTTTGCCAATGTTCGCAAGTGCTGATGATTTGTCACAGACACAAAATCACACTATACAACCCCAGATCGTAGGCGGCATCACTGCTGATCCTAGTGAGTGGAGATTCTACACCCAAATTGTGGGCCGTTATGGTAACCGATCATATTGTGGTGCCAGTTATATTGGAAATGGCTACGTCCTGACTGCGGCCCACTGTGTCGAGGGTGATTCACCGAATCAGATTGCGGTTAAAATTGGTGGCGTCGTTTACAATGGCACTGACGGTGTTCGAGCTAACGTGAGTGAAATCCACATGCACCCGGCATATCGCCGAGCAACGCTTTCTCACGATCTCGCAGTCTTAAAGTTAGACTCTGTACCTCAAGGTGTTGCCGCGGTTGAAATTGCCGATGGCAGTCTAACGCAATACGCCAGTATCGGAGATTGGCTTACAGTCGCAGGTTTAGGGAGAACCTCTGAAGGAGGAAGCTCCCCATCTCGATTGCAAGAGGTTGACGTTCCGCTCGTGTCGGACACGACTTGTCGTCAAGCCGGTGGCAATTACACAACCGTTGGAGAAGTGTCATTCTGTGCGGGAATTCCTCAAGGTGGGATAGATTCCTGTCAGGGAGATAGCGGTGGCCCAATCGTTATTAATCGTGGTGGCGTAATTACTCAACTTGGTGTGGTCAGTTGGGGGATAGGTTGTGCTCGTCCGGGTATGTATGGTGTTTATAGCGATATCGCCGCCATGCGTAATTTTGTTAATGGTGTCATTGGCACGACTACACCTCCTAAAGAGAATGTTTCTGTTGGGTATACCACCGAACAGACATTGGCATCATTTAATGTTGGCGAGTTGCAGCAACATAGTTTTGTTATCAAAAATTCAGGTAACACGACGTTCACTGTAGAAAACGTTCGCGCGTTTGCTTCTGGCGTTGCTGATGCTGCCGTTATTGCAAATGATCAGTGTTCTCAGGCGACGTTAGCAATGAATGCAAGTTGTCGTGTCGATGTCGAATTTGGAGCAGCTCAGGCGGGAGAAGCAAGAGTTGCTTTGAACTTCAACGTTGATAAGACCAGTACACAATATCAGGCGCTAGTGTCGGCTCAAGCCAAAACAGTGACAACGCCTCCAACAGATAACTGCACAGCAGAATGGCAAGCGAGTACGGTGTATCTCAAAGGGGATAACGTTACTTGGAATGGCAAAGTGTGGCAGGCGCAGTGGTGGACTCAAGGCGATAACCCAGCAGACTCTGGACCTTGGGGTGTTTGGCAAGAAGTTCGCGACGCACATTGCAAGTCTAACTAACCATCAAGCATTCAAAAGCTGATTCGTTGGTGACTTGAGGTAGAATTCATTCTTGGTTTCAACGAACAGCGCATAATTATCATAAGCAGGGTTTATTGTTTTCGAATAATAAGCCCTTTTTTATTGTTCCAACTTTGAGAACCCATAAAATGTGTATGACTTTATCCTGACGCTACCTTCATATAACTGGCAGAATTGCGATCAACATTTCATGTTTTGTCTGATTTTTGTCAGGTTTGCATTAAATTACTCTCCAATGAGCTTCAAGATCATGCTTTATTCGATCAACGTTGTTTGGCATAACTCGTTACTTAATTTTTATCGAAAAAGATAAGATTAACTGCCATTATTCATTGGTTATCATAATGTTTACTTAAGGTCATATTTTGTGTTGAGACAGCTGTTATTACTCATCCTTTGTTTTATTTTGTTACCTGTTTCACCAATCTCTACGGCTAAAGCTGCCGCGAGCGAAGTTAAAGGGGCACTCTGCGTTGTTCGTGCTGACGACAAGTTAGTGCTAGTTCATGAAATATTGACGGATAAGATTTCTCTACCTGGTGGGACAATTATTGATGGAGAATCCCCCAAAGTTGCTGCGCAAAGAGAAACGTGGGAAGAAACGGGTTTAGTGGTCACGGTTGGGGAGGAACTTGGCAGAACAGACACCGCGGTTTATTACGATTGCATATCAGATTCTGAGATTATTGCTTTTTCGATGAACAATTCCTTAGGTGGGAATGAGTTACCTATTTGGTTTGCTCCTCACTACGGGGTAGAAATCGCATCTGCAATGTTACTTGGACCATCCGAGCTGCCATCATTTTTGTACCGCTATCCCGCTCAATGGCCACAAGCCATTCAGTTTTTTGAACAAGCTACTCAGCAGTCCGCATCTTATGTGACTCAGCTGATCGAATCCGCACCTTCATTTCGTCAGATTGAATTGAGGTGGATGAAAGACTTACAAAGTTGGGTAGGGGCTTTATCCGAAACGAGTTTCGAGGTAGCGAATCAGATCTCAAATCTTGTTATAGAACTGACAGAACCTACGATACTGCTTTTTCTATTTCCGTTAGTAATGATACGTTTTGGCAGTCGATTTGTATTCCGACTCTTTTTCGCTATTAGCGCGACGTCCCTGATGGTACTTGTAGCTCAACAGGGCTTTGCGCTTCCTCGCCCGCATGTCTATATACCAATGATGGAGTTAACACACAGCTTTGGATTTAGTTTTCCAAGTTTGCCTATTGCCGTTTGGTTTTGTGTTTTAACCTTTTTATTTCAGAGAACACATTATTTCGGTTTGAATGGTACGACCGCTGTTATGATGCTCATCACGCTTACTATTATGTTATGTAAGTTTTTCCTTGGTAGCGCCTTTTTCTTAGATATGTTGTTTGGTGCGCTGTTAGGAAGCTTGGTAGCCTGGCATGTTCTGCGATTGGAAACAAATCAAGACGTGAATGTTGATCAAGTGCTGAGCTCAAAAGGCGTCTGGTTCATTATGACTGCGGTAACGGCGGTCATCTCTGTTATCTGGCCATTACCTGTGTTTGGCCGCTGGTTAGCTATTTTAATTACGGCATCAGCGTTGGTTATGACGTTTAGAGAGTCAAAAGTGCATTTGGATTCTCGTCAGATGATTTTTGTAACGCTTGCGTTGGTATTCGTTGAGCAACTTTATTTGTACTCAAGCTCTGTTGTCTCGTTTAGTGGTTTGTGGTCATTGGTATTGTCGACGTTGCATTATCCATTGTTGATGTTGCTGTTTATCTTGCTTGCAAGAAAGCTGATTCATGAAAAACAACAGAGAGAAACAGTGCTAGATTGATGGTTGTATGCTTTCTTTCTCAGGCATACGAGTAAAAAGAAAGCCTTGCTTTACAGCAAGGCTTTTTTGTACGTTGAGTAGCTCAACAATGTGGCTTTGCGTATATCTGACGCCATGGCTGAGTTAAAGGTAATAACGTTGACGCAATAGCGGCGGAGAGAATTAAGCGTTAAGGACGAATTTTTCAATCGCTTTAGCGACACCGTGTTCATCATTACTTACCGTAATGTAATCAGCGATTTGTTTGGTCTCTTCCATCGCATTTCCCATCGCGATACCAAGGCCAGCGTACTTCAGCATGTGGTGGTCATTTTCAGCATCACCCATACAGATCACTTCTTCCGGTTGAATACCTAGATACTCAGCAATTGCAGCAACACCAATACCTTTGTTGCTCGCTGGGTTAAGAAATTCCAGGAAGAACGGAGCGCTTTGAACCACCGTAAACTCTTCACGCATTTCAGACGGAAGCGCTGCGATGACCTCAGTTAACTTACTTGGCTCGGCAACCATCATTGCTTTGATGATTGGATGATCATCTTCTAGCGATTCAAAATTAATCTCTGTTACATTTAAGCCATTAATGTTGGCTTCGATGTCAGTGTATGGGTTTTTCTCATTGGTGATCAAGCCATGTGCTTGGCTGAATGCGTGCACATAAGCGCCTAATTCTTTCGCTTTGCGAGCGACTAATTTTGCTGCCTTACCATCAATGATTTGCTGGTGGATGATTTCATTTGTTCCTACGTTCTTAACCATAGAGCCATTGTAGAAAAGGACAAAATCTTTATCGGAATGGATATTCAGTTCGTCGAGCTTGCCTTGCATTCCTTCTAATGGGCGACCAGAAGCGAGAACGACAGTAACGCCTGCTTCTCGAGCCTTTGCGATCGCTTGTTTGTTTTCTTCAGAGATTGCTTTATCACTATTGAGCAGTGTGCCATCCATATCTAATGCGATCAGTTTATACATCATTTCTTACCTTAAAGTTTTTGGGAACTGTAAGTGAATAAGGTTTGGTATAACGCGAACCAGAAACCTACGCTCACCGCGACTATGAAACTACAAAATGGTCTATTTTAACAATTAATTTTTGGTTTAAATTGACCTAGACACGTGTGTCCATTAAGGTCTTCGCCTCGAAGTATTATGAGTTGAGTGAGTTCTACGTTGTATAAGCTAAATGAGATGTTTGAAACCATCCAAGGGGAAGGGGTTTTCACTGGAGTACCTGCTGTTTTTGTTCGCCTCCAAGAGTGTCCGGTTGGTTGCTCATGGTGCGATACCAAACAAACGTGGTATGCAGATGAAAATGACCAACGTCAAATTGGTGATATTTTGGTGAAGACGGAAGATTCTCCGACATGGTGCGTCGCATCTGCCGAGAACATCGTAGAGCAATATCAACTGCAAGGCTTTAATGCTAAACATATCGTGATTACTGGTGGTGAGCCTTGTATTTATGATCTACGCCCTTTAACAAAGGCGTTTGAGGATATGGGTTGCCAATGCCAGATTGAAACCAGTGGCACATCAGAAGTCATCACGTCAAAAAATACATGGGTGACCGTGTCACCAAAAGTGGCGATGAAGGGTAAACTTCCAGTTCTCAATAGCGCGTTAGAGCGTGCGAATGAGATTAAGCACCCAGTTGGTACGCAAAAAGACATCGACCATCTTGATGAGCTATTGGCAAATGCGAATGTCACGGTTGAGACTGTCATTGCATTGCAGCCTATTAGCCAAAAGCCTCGTGCAACGCAATTGTGTATTGAAACGTGCATCGCTCGCAATTGGCGTTTGTCTGTTCAAACTCATAAATACCTAAGTATTGCTTAAGAGCGGAGAGAGAAATGAAAAAAGCCGTTGTTGTTTTTAGTGGTGGTCAGGATTCCACGACTTGTCTGGTTCAAGCACTTAAAGAGTTTGATGAAGTTCATGCCATTACTTTTGATTATGGTCAGCGCCACAAGTTAGAGATAGAAGTGGCACAAAAGATCGCAAAGGATCTTGGCGTCAAAGCGCATAAAGTGATGGATGTTGGCCTTTTAAACGAACTTGCGATTAGCTCTCTCACGCGTGATGACATCCCTGTCTCACACGAATTGCAAGAAAACGGCCTACCAAACTCTTTTGTTCCTGGCCGGAACATCCTATTTTTAACGCTCGCAGGAATCTACGCCTACCAAATTGGGGCTGAAACCGTAATTACTGGCGTGTGTGAAACCGACTTTAGTGGTTATCCAGATTGTCGTGACGATTTTGTGAAAGCAATGAACACGGCTTTGGTGCAAGGGATGGACCGTAACCTGACGATCAAAACACCGTTAATGTGGCTAAATAAAGCAGAAACGTGGGCGTTAGCTGATCAATATGACGCGTTGCAACTGGTTCGTGAAAATACGTTGACCTGCTACAACGGGGTCATTGGTGATGGTTGCGGTGATTGCCCATCGTGCGATTTGCGCAAAGCTGGCTTAGATGATTACCTAAACAATAAAGAGACCGTAATGCAGTCTCTTGTGAACAAGCAGGCTGCTGACGTTTAGTCGTGCCTTGCTTTACTGGCTAACATAGTCAGAACCTAGGCTAATTGGCTCATCGTATGCGTCTATAATGATGTTTTTTCCCTGCTTTTTAGCCTGGTATAAAGCTTGGTCTAGTATCGAATAAAGTTCATCAAAGTTGGTAAGCGGCATTGATGTTGATAGATAGGCCAAGCTAGCAGTTACACTCAGATCACTATTATTTACCGTGCGTACGCGCTTCTCTGAAATCGTTTTGTGTAGGCTTTGCACCCGGAAAGGAACGTCAATTTCATCGACGTTTTTCAATAATAAGATAAACTCTTCTCCACCCAAACGGCCGATATACTCTCCCTTATTGAGCTTAGCTTTAAGCACTTGGCAAACTTGCTGTAACACCAAGTCGCCAGTCGGATGACCGTATTGATCATTTATCGTCTTAAAGTCGTCAAGGTCGATTAATGCTATAACATAGCGGAAGTCTTCGTCCGCTTTGGAGGTTTGGCCTTTGATGGTCTCTATAATTGCCGCTCTATTCAACGCACATGTTAGACTATCTATTTTGGCTTTTTGTCGTGTTTGTCGCTGAAGTATCAATGCCAGAATGAGCAAGACCAACAAACAGGAAACCACAAAATTATAAGTGCGCTTTTGATCGGTAAGCTTCTCAAATTGATGCTGATTTAAGCTTTTTTCATTATTCAACCGAGCGACTTGAAGATCATATTCGTACTCTTTCTTTGTGAGGTCTAATGCCTCTAATGCTTTAATATTGCTAGCGTCTCGGTTGGCCAATTCAATGGTTGAATAGGCTTCGTGGTGCTCTAATGCCAGTTTATAATCACCTTGGGCTTGGTATGCTTTGGAAAGGAGTAATTGAGCTTGTGCCTGTAATAATGGTCTAGAGTTATTGATCGCTAGTGTTAACGCGACTTTGCCATGTGCAATCGATTTTTCAGTAGCATGGTTTTTCAAATACGCGAACCCAGCAGCTAAATGCCCTTCCGTTTCGAGGTGCGTATTTTCATACGTTTCAGCAATGTCTAAAGCTTTTCTAATGTAATCTACTGCGGTATCCAGTTGCCCACTTTCGGCTAAAACCGCAGACAGCCCTAAGTAGCTTAACCCTTGACCATATGGGTATTGGAGCTGGTTGAGTATTGTTAATGCATTTTGATAATGATTGATGGCTTTATCGAATTCTTTGGATTTCTTATACATTGCCCCAAGGCTATGTTCGACTTGGGCGACTTTGAGTGGTGTCCCTTCATCTTGACGAGCGAGTAGGGCTTGGATGAGATATTGTTCTGATTGTTCAAACTGCCCAAGCTCTGCAAGTAAATTTCCGACGTCATTGTAAATGCCAGAAGGATCGCTTTGAGCAGACATGTTCGCCAGCAGCTTTCTATAAAGGCTCAGCGCTTTTTCATAGTCACCACGATAGTTATAGTTATTCGCTACCACACGTAACGCGAGATCAATAGGGAAGTTTTCTTGGTGTTGTTGACTTAGATGGCTTTCTAACGACGAGCAATAAAAGTTTGCTTTGTGATAACGACCTTGTTGATTCAACGTATAACAGAGCTGATAGTTCATCAAAGCTTTGCCTTCAGAATCTGAAGTCTGCTTCATTTTTTGTCGCAATGAAGAAAAGCTATTTACTGAGGCGTCATAACCACCATGCTTACGTTCATTTAAGGCAAGAATGTACTCTGACTCTAACTGAGCAAAGTTATTGTTGAGAACTTGGCTGCTTCCATAGTACGGCTGCTTTATGTTCGACATGTATTCATAAATCAGCCCGCTGACGTAGAGTTTTTCGCTGTGCGATTTCGCGGTGTGGTATCGATCTTGAAGCATGCTTAATGCTGAGTCAGGATTACTTCTCAATGTGGTTTGATAAACGGCGTGCCACTGCGTGATATTTTGTTCTGGCTCAATATCTTGAGTGTCACTAGCATATACCGGGGCGAGTAAGAGTGACGCAAGCAAAGGATAGAGCGTGCGCATATTTAAACGTGCCTTATGTTCTTTTGTTGCTTTGGAATTGGAGAATCATAACGCTATTAATTGATCAGCGTTGTGATTGAGTTGGGTGTACGAAGAAAAAGAATAGGAAAACTATGCACTTGGTCGACATATCAAAAAAGAGCATAAAAAGAAAGACCCCAACATAAAGTTGAGGTCTAGAAGTCGTTATGCAATGTAAAGCTTAGCTAGATCTTGAGGCTCCATTTCTTTGCCTTCTAGCTGATCGTTCCAGTTAGTACCAACAAGAACACCATCTTCTGCAAGAGTTAAAAGCCAATCTTCAACAAAGATATCTAGTGGGATTTCTAGTACAGTGAAGTCAGCCCATTCTTCAACATTGTGCGCTTCTGCATCTTCTTTAGAAGACCAGAAAGGCATGACTTCACTGTTTTCGAATTCAGTTGAATCGCAAGATAGCCAACCTTCTTCATTGCGTAAACCCCAAACCAGTTGGTTTTCTTTTGTTTCTGCAACAAAAAGGTCAAGGTTTGCTTGGATATCTGATGTAAGTTTGCTCATTTCAAAACTCTCGTTGTTATGACGCCGCTAGGGTAACACTAAAGTGCCGATTCCTAAAGCATAATACGGTTATTGCAATGAGTAAAAATAAAGGAGCCGAAGCTCCTTTTCTTATGTCATTCTAGGTTTATTAATGCTTGTTTGAACAAACATTAATACAGATATTTTTACCTTTCAGGGAGGGTAGTGAATATTGTCCACTCTTTTTTAATCTCGCCTTTATAACCAACGACAGAAGCAGTTACTCGGCGGTTTAAAGCGTGGCTGACTTCATCGGTACCTTGTTGCGCTAGGTGAGTATCTCCAAAGCCAACAATACGAACTCTGCTCGGTTCGATGTTGTAGCTCAATAGCGCCTCACGGACATTGCGTGCTCGTCTCTCTGATAGATCTTGGTTGTGTTGAGAGCCACCAACTTTACTCGCGTAGCCGTGCAGTTCGATCGACGTAGTAGGGTATTCTTTTAAAAAATCGGACAGTTCACGTACTTGTCTTCTGAACACGGGATTGATTTCATCAGAATCATTGGCAAAAAGTATTCTTACTTGCATGTTATCTGATGCTTTAATGTATTCGCCGCAACCGTCATTATCGACTTCTGAGCCTTCCGGTGTGCCAGGGCACATATCTCGAGCGTTGATGACGCCATCGTTATCTTCATCTTGAAGGTCAGCAATTTGCTCTGCACTTGGTACAGGTCGATAGTCATACTCGTCTTCAGCAGCAACCTGTTGAGTAACGGCGAGAAGACTTAATACAAATAGAATTTTCATTGGTTTCATGATCAGTACTCCACCTTTTCATTCCATTCCGTAGGCACATCGACTCGCAAGGCATTTAACAATTGGCCGGTCGCATTCATTACACGGTATTTCGCGTATTGCTCTGAATATCGAGCATCCAAGTAGTTTTTTCTCGCTTCAAATAACTCGTTTTCAGTATTTAACAAATCCAAAAGGGTTCGTTTACCGATGCGATACTGTTTCTCGTAGGCGATAACAGTTTCAGATGCCGAATCTACGTGATCCGCCAGAAACTCTTTTTGCTGAAGCGTTAAATCTAACGCGCTCCATGATAGACGAAGCCCTTCTTCAACGCTGCGGTATGCGCGTTCTCGTAAATCTTTGGCTTTGTTTAGTTGATAGGCAAAGTTTTCAGCATTGGCGACATCACTACCACCATTAAAGAGGTTATAACGCATACGCAGCATCGCTGTCGTTTCATCACTACTTCCTTCGATACCGCTTGCATCATCACGCCACGTTTGAGCCGCTTCTACAGATATCGTTGGATAGTAAGTTCCCTTAGATTGCTTATATTGGAACTTAGCTGAGTCTACATCTGCCATCGAAATTTTGATTACTGGATGCGATTCAAATGCCAAGTCAATTGCTTCATCTATGGTGTAGGGAATAAAGTTCTGGTCCGCTCGCGGAAAAATCAATCCTTGTGGGGACTGTCCGACAAGGCGTGTAAACGTGGTGTGGCTGTCATATAAGTTGTTCTGAGCCGCCACCAAGTTACCGTGAGCTTTTGCTAAACGAGCTTCTACTTGAGTTAGGTCAGCGGTAGACCCAAGTCCTGAGTTAACTCGCTTTTTAATGTCTTCGTAGATCTTCTTATGAACCTTCAAGTTGTTTTCTGAAAGTGTAAGAATTTCATAAGCTTTTACTGAATCTAAGTAAACCTTTGCCACTTCGAGTGCCGTGTCTTGAGCATCAGCGAGCAGTTGATAACGAACTGATTCTGCGTCAGCTGCTGTTCGATCCATATCGTTAAGTGTCGCAGAACCGTCCCATATCAACTGGGTTAGTGTCACGGTCGCTTCTTTTCTTGTCAGATCCGTTGAATCTCGCCCTGCTTCTGCTGGGTTAATGCCTTCATAACCGATACCGGCGTCTAAATCTACGGATGGGAGGTAAGCACCGCCAGATGCTTCATTCACATACTGCTTGCTAACGAATTCATTGAACGCACTTTTGATGTCAGGATTGGTTTTTAATGTGTTTTCAACCGCTTGCTCTAGTGTTTGCCCAAAAGCATGACTAGCTGCGAACACACCAATGCAAAAGGCGTTGGCACGAGTCCACTTCACTGTGATTCTCCTAGATAATAATAAAATTTCTCGAGGTGAGAGGGCTTATAAGTGGGATACCTATAAGGGCGTCAATAATTTAGCGCACAATAACATTAATACACGATGAAGTAACCTGTTGATTCATTGTTCATTTGTTTCATTCTTGATAAATCAATTCATTTGGTGGGTCTAAATTTTGAATAAAGATCCCGGTTTTAAAGTGAAATTGATGTTTAACAAGAGTTGAGTGGCTTTTATTAAAACAAGACAAATATGCACATAGATTCCTATTGATGTATGACGCATAATTACTTAATTGAGCATCAAATTGCTGTTATTGCACTATATAATCAGGCAATATATAGCAAATTAGTATTGTTAGTCAAAAACTTGACAGTTATTTAGGGTTAAGATTTATATGGATCGTACAGCGTTAGTGTCACTCGGTAATCAAGTCGTCGTAATAGGTTTAGATGGGGAGCTGAGAGTCCTAACAGAAGGACAACAGCCCCTACCAGGTGAAGTAGTAGTGGCAACGACAGATGCTGCACCTCTAAATTTGAACATTCAACTAACTGAAGAGCAAGGCTCAAAAGATATTTCTGATGATGTGGCACGAATTATTGGTGCTATTGAGCAAGGTCAAGACCCTTCTATAGTTGATGAAGAACTCGCGCCAGCTGCGGGTGAAAACAGTGGTTCAAGTTTACAAAATAGTGCCACGATTGCACGGGATGGCACTGAAGTACTGGCCTCAACAAATTTTGAAACTATTGGCTTGGAATCCCTCGGTTTATCTGAAACACAAGCGTTGACCTTAAATGACTTTTTCGCAACAAATATAGAAACCAGTGGAGATGGCTCAAATAAACCACTTACTAATTCTCCAGTGACATTAAGCGCTATCGAAGAAGATAGCGATCCCATCACGATAACTACCGAAGAATTACTATCGAATGTCGATATTGACGATGCTGATACTCTTATCGTTACAAACGTCACTATTGAGAGTGGGAATGGCACTTTAATTGATAACAACGATGGATCTTGGACTTATATCCCAGAAGCTGATGATGATACTGAAGTGTCATTCTCCTATGACATCATTGATGACGATGGGGGTGTTATTAATGGCACTGCTAATTTAGATATTAAGCCTGTTAATGACGCGCCAATAGCGACTAACGATGCGATTCAAACTGACGAAGATTCCCAGGTTGTAATTGATGTGCTCGCTAACGACAGTGACATTGAAGGTGACGATTTAACCATTACTTCTGCTTCTGTATCAGAAGAGCAAGGTATCGTTGAGATTGTCGATGGTAAGCTTGTTTTCACTCCGGCTGAAAACTTCAATGGTAATGCAACTATTAGCTACACTATCTCAGATGGTGAGCTAGAGGATGAAGCTCAAGTCTCGGTAACAGTAAACTCAGTTAACGATGCGCCTATTGCCTTTAATGACGCAACAATTACAGAGGAAGATACCTCAGTAACGATTGATGTGTTGCCAAACGACACTGACATCGATGGTGATACGTTAAGCATTGAATCGGCGTCTGTGCCGAGTGACCAAGGTCAAGTCGAGATTATTGACGGCAAGCTTGTATTTACGCCAACTGAGAACTTCAATGGCGACGCTGAGATCACTTACACCGTCACCGATGGTGCGCTGACTGACGAAGCGACGGTCAAAGTTACGGTGAATGCTGTGAACGATACGCCTGTGGTTGAGAGTAGCATTGCAGACCAAACCTTGGCGGAAGATTTCACGCCATACACGATCGATCTGAATACGGCCTTCAGCGATGTGGATAACGTTGATGGCGAGCTGAGCTTCAGCGTTTCTGGCAACAGCAACATTCAAGTGGCGATCGTCAACGGCATTGCCACGATCACTCCAACGGCAGACTGGAATGGCTCTGAAATCCTAACCTTTACGGCTACCGATCCAAGCGGCGAAAGCGTCAGTCAAACGGTGAACTTCACAGTTACTCCTGTGGCAGATATCGTGGCAGACAAAGCGACGGTTGTGGAAGACACGGCGACCATCATCAAGATCTTAGGTAACGACACGTTCGAAGGCGACGACAAAGTGGTGTCGCTCGATACCAATAACGGTCCAGCTAACGGCACGGTCTCGGTCAATCCTGATGGCAGCGTAACTTACACGCCAAACGACAACTACCACGGTACAGACAGCTTCACCTACATTGTCACGTCAGGCGGGGTATCGGAATCCACCACGGTGAGCGTTGATGTGACGCCAGTGAATGATGCACCAGTGGCAAAAGATGACACGGCGATTACTGACGAAGACACGCCAGTGACGATTGATGTCCTGCCAAACGACACCGATATTGATGGCGAGAAGCTGAGTATTGAATCAGCCTCTGTACCTAAAGAGCAGGGCACGGTTGAAGTGGTGGATGGAAAACTCGTCTTCACTCCGGCAGAAAACTTCAATGGTGACGCTGAAATCACCTATATCGTAACGGACGGTCAATTGACCGATGAAGCGAAGGTGACCGTTACCGTTAATCCAGTGAACGATGCGCCAACCATCAAGGTTGATGCCGTAGAAAGCATCACTGAAGACGCAGTGAGCACTGATACGGTAGTCGCAACCTTAACGGTTCGTGATACTGACACGCCAGAAGACCAATTAACCGTTTCTTTAGAAAACAACTCAAACGGTTACTTCGTGTTAGTTGGCGATGAAGTCAAGCTAACTCAAGCAGGCGTTGATGCAGTTAACAACGATGAACTCAACCTTAAAGATCTGACTATCAGCGCGTCAGTATCGGATGGTGTTAATCCAACGGCTAACGACAGTGATAGTTTGATTGTGAATCGTGTTAACGATGCACCGACTGTTGAAAATGCGATTGCAGACCAAGTTTTATCGGAAGATTTCGATGCATACACGATCGACTTGAATGAAGTATTTAAAGATTCCGATTCCTCGCTAGAATTCTCCGTCTCTGGCAATAACAACATCCAAGTCTCTATTGTGAATGGCGTTGCCAATATCACTCCGACTGCAGACTGGAACGGCTCAGAAATCCTAACCTTTACTGCCACCGATCCAAGCGGCGAGAGTATTAGCCAAACGGTGAACTTTACGGTTGCGCCTGTGGCGGACATCGTGGCAGACAAAGCGACGGTTGTGGAAGACACGGCGACCGTCATCAAGGTCTTAGGTAACGACACGTTTGACGGCGACGATAAAGTAGTGTCGCTTGATACCAATAAAGGCCCAGCTAACGGCACGGTCTCGGTCAACCCTGATGGCGCCGTGACCTACATACCAGATGATAACTACGTCGGCAAAGATACGTTCACTTATGTCGTGACATCAGGCGGTGTGTCTGAATCCACTACCGTTGAAGTCAATGTGACGCCGGTCAACGACGCGCCAGTGGCAAAAGATGACACGGCGATTACTGACGAAGACACACCAGTGACGATCGATGTCCTGCCAAACGATACTGATGTGGATGGCGATAAGTTGTCGATCCAATCTGCGTCTGTACCTGAAGCACAAGGTAAGGTTGAAATTGTTGACGGAAAACTGGTCTTCACACCGGCTGAGAACTTCAATGGCGACACCGAAATCACTTACACCATCACTGATGGTGCACTGACTGACCAAGCGACGGTCAATGTCACGGTGAATGCGGTGAACGACACGCCTGCGGTTGAAAGCAACCTCGCAGACCAAACCTTGGCAGAAGACTTTACGCCATACACCATCGATCTAAATACCGCCTTCAGCGATGTGGATAACGTGGATGGCGAGTTAACGTTTAGCGTCTCTGGTAATAGCAATGTCAATGTCTCAATAGAGAACGGCATCGCGACCATCTCACCAACGGCAGACTGGAACGGCTCAGAAATCCTAACCTTTACTGCCACCGATCCAAGCGGTGAAAGCGTCAGCCAAACGGTGAACTTCACAGTAGCGCCTGTGGCGGACATTGAGGCTGATAAAGCGACGGTTGTGGAAGACACGCCAACCATCATTAAAGTTTTAGGTAACGACACGTTCGAAGGCGACGACAAAGTGGTGTCGCTGGATACCAACAACGGTCCAGCCAACGGCACGGTCTCGGTCAACCCGGACGGCAGCGTGACTTACACGCCAAACGACAACTACCACGGGGCAGACAGCTTCACGTACATCGTTACCTCCGGTGGGGTCAGTGAGTCCACCACGGTGAACGTCGATGTCACACCAGTGAACGATGCGCCAGTGGCGACCAATGACAATGCCGTTACTGACGAAGATACACCAGTGACGATTGATGTCCTGCCAAACGACACCGATATTGATGGCGATAAGCTGTCGATTGACTCGGCATCTGTGCCGAGTGACCAAGGTACAGTCGAGATTGTTGATGGCAAATTGGTCTTCACACCGGCAGAGAACTTCAATGGCGACGCCGAAATCACTTATACCGTTACCGATGGTACACTGACCGACCAAGCGATGGTCAACGTCACCGTGAATGCGGTGAACGACACGCCAGAGGTTGAGAGCAACATTGCAGACCAAACCTTGGCGGAAGACTTTACGCCATACAGCATCAATCTGAATACCGCTTTCAGCGATGTGGATAACGTGGATGGCGAGCTGAGCTTCAGCGTTTCTGGCAACAACAACGTGTTGGTGTCGATTGAAAATGGCATCGCGACCATTAGCCCAACCGCAGACTGGAACGGCTCAGAAATCCTAACCTTTACGGCTACCGATCCAAGCGGTGAAAGCGTCAGCCAAACGGTGAACTTCACGGTTACCCCTGTGGCGGACATCGTGGCAGACAAAGCGACGGTTGTGGAAGACACGCCAACCATCATCAAGGTTTTAGGTAACGACACGTTCGAAGGCGACGATAAAGTGGTGTCGCTGGATACCAACAATGGTCCAGCTAACGGCACGGTCTCGGTCAACTCGGATGGCAGCGTAACCTACACGCCAAACGACAACTACCACGGTACAGACAGTTTCACCTACATCGTTACCTCCGGGGGCGTCAGTGAATCCACCACGGTGAACGTCGATGTGACGCCAGTCAACGATGCGCCAGTGGCAAAAGATGATACCGCTGTTACTGACGAAGATACTCCAGTGACGATTGATGTCCTGCCAAACGACACCGATGTGGATGGCGATACGCTGTCTATCCAATCAGCGTCTGTACCTGAAACACAAGGTACAGTCGAAATTATTGATGGAAAACTGGTGTTCACACCGGCAGAGAACTTCCATGGCGATGCTGAAATCACTTACACCGTCACCGATGGTTCACTGACTGACCAAGCGACGGTTAACGTCACCGTGAATGCGGTGAACGACACGCCTGTAGTTGAAAGCAACATCGCAGACCAAACCTTGGCGGAAGACTTTACGCCATACACCGTCGATCTAAATACCGCTTTCAGCGATGTGGATAACGTTGATGGCGAGTTAACGTTTAGCGTCTCTGGCAACAGCAACATCCAAGTGGCGATCGTCAATGGCATTGCTACGTTCACTCCAACCGCAGACTGGAACGGCTCAGAAATCCTAACGTTTACTGCCACTGATCCAAGCGGTGAAAGCGTTAGCCAAACGGTGAACTTCACGGTTGCGCCTGTGGCGGACATCGTGGCAGACAAAGCGACGGTTGTGGAAGACACGGCGACCACCATCAAGGTTTTAGATAACGACACGTTCGAAGGCGACGACAAAGTGGTGTCGCTGGATACCAACAACGGACCAGTTAACGGCACGGTCTCGGTCAACCCGGACGGCAGCATCACTTACACGCCAAACGACAGCTACCACGGTACAGACAGCTTCACCTACATCGTCACCTCCGGTGGCGTCAGTGAGTCCACCACGGTGAACGTCGATGTCACGCCAGTGAATGACGCGCCAGTGGCGACCAATGACACGGCGATTACTGACGAAGACACACCAGTGACAATTGATGTCCTGCCAAACGACACTGATGTGGATGACGATAAGCTGAGTATTGAATCAGCCTCTGTACCTAAAGAGCAGGGTACGGTTGAAGTGGTGGATGGAAAACTCGTTTTCACTCCTGCAGAAAACTTCAATGGCGACGCTGAAATTACCTACATCGTAACGGATGGTCAATTGACCGACGAAGCGAAAGTGGTAGTTACCGTTAACCCAGTAAACGATGCGCCAACTATCAAAGTTGATGCCGTAGAAAGCATCACTGAAGATGCAGTGAGCACTGATACGGTAGTCGCAACCTTAACGGTTCGTGATACTGATACGCCAGAAGACCAATTAACCATTTCTCTAGAAAACAACTCAAACGGCTACTTCGTGTTGGTTGGCAATGAAGTCAAGCTAACTCAAGCGGGTGTTGACGCGGTTAACAACGATGAACTCAACCTTAAAGACCTTACTATCAGCGCGTCAGTGTCGGATGGTGTTAATCCAACGGCTAGCGACAGTGATAGCTTGGTTGTGAATCGTGTTAACGATGCGCCAACAGTTGATAATGCCATTACAGATCAAGTGTTATCGGAAGATTTCGATGCATACACGATCGACTTGAATGAAGTATTCAAAGATTCCGATTCCTCGCTAGAATTCTCCGTCTCTGGCAATAACAACATCCAAGTCTCTATTGTGAATGGCGTTGCTACCATTACTCCGACTGCGGATTGGAATGGCAAAGAGGCAATTACGTTCACAGCTAAAGACTCAAGTGGCGAGAGCGTCAGTCAAACGGTGAACTTCACGGTAGCGCCTGTGGCAGACATCGTGGCAGACAAAACGACGGTTGTTGAAGACACGCCAACTATCATCAAGGTCTTAGGTAACGACACGTTCGAAGGCGACGATAAAGTGGTGTCGCTCGATACCAATAACGGCCCAGCTAACGGCGCGGTCTCGGTCAACCCTGACGGAACTGTGACCTACATACCAGATGATAACTACGTCGGCAAAGATACGTTCACTTATGTCGTGACATCAGGCGGTGTGTCTGAATCCACTACCGTTGAAGTCAATGTGACGCCAGTGAACGATGCGCCAGTGTCAAAAGATGACACCGCTACGACACAAGAAGACACCGCAGTGACGATTGATGTACTGCCAAACGACACCGACGTGGATGGCGATGTGTTAAGCATCGACTCTGCGTCTGTGCCGAAAGAGCAGGGCACGGTTGAAGTGGTTAATGGCAAATTGGTCTTCACTCCGGCAGAAAACTTCAATGGCGACGCTGAAATCACCTACATCGTTACGGACGGTGAATTGACCGACGAAGCGAAGGTGACCGTTACAGTAAATCCAGTAAACGATGCGCCAACTATCAAAGTTGATGCCGTAGAAAGCATCACTGAAGATGCAGTGAGCACTGATACGGTAGTCGCAACCTTAACGGTTCGTGATACTGATACGCCAGAAGACCAATTAACCATTTCTCTAGAAAACAACTCAAACGGCTACTTCGTGTTGGTTGGCAATGAAGTCAAGCTAACTCAAGCGGGTGTTGACGCGGTTAACAACGATGAACTCAACCTTAAAGACCTTACTATCAGCGCGTCAGTGTCGGATGGTGTTAATCCAACGGCTAGCGACAGTGATAGCTTGGTTGTGAATCGTGTTAACGATGCGCCAACAGTTGATAATGCCATTACAGATCAAGTGTTATCGGAAGATTTCGATGCATACACGATCGACTTGAATGAAGTATTCAAAGATTCCGATTCCTCGCTAGAATTCTCCGTCTCTGGCAATAACAACATCCAAGTCTCTATTGTGAATGGCGTTGCTACCATTACTCCGACTGCGGATTGGAATGGCAAAGAGGCAATTACGTTCACAGCTAAAGACTCAAGTGGTGAAAGCGTTAGCCAAACGGTGAGCTTCACGGTTGCACCTGTGGCGGATATTGAATCTGACCGCGCGACAGTCGTGGAAGACACGCCAACCATCATTAAGGTCTTAGGTAACGACACGTTTGACGGCGACGATAAAGTAGTGTCGCTTGATACCAATAAAGGCCCAGCTAACGGTACTGTATCGGTCAACCCTGATGGCACCGTGACCTACACGCCGAACGACAACTACCACGGGGCAGACAGTTTCACCTATATCGTCACCTCCGGTGGTGTCAGTGAATCCACCATTGTTAACGTCGATGTCACGCCAGTAAACGACAAACCTGACAGTGAAGACTTTACGCATGTGGCCGATGATCAGCTTACGCACGTTGTGTTTGATACCGATACGAAACCTCTGGGTAGCGGTGACTCTCAAGATCATATCGCGGATGTTGAAGACGACTTAAAAGGCAACGATCTACATGTCCGAATTACTGAACTGCCAACCTCAGGTACGTTGTTCTTTAAAGATAGTGATGGTGAGTTGCACGAAATTAAAGAAGTAAGCGATACGCTTTATGACAAAGACAGTCTTTACTATGAAGCTGATAATGTTGGCTTCTTATTAGGTATCAAAGATCGTCCAAATACGCCTAATGGCTCGGAATCTACAACAGATTTCAATAACTGGGGATTAAGTGAGGATGGTGGTCCATCAAATTCACGTACTGAGCATTTAGCAAATGGAGCCTCTATCACCATTTCTTCTGATAGCGGTGAGCTTGCACAGTACAACCGCCAGGTGTCACATATCGGCAATGGTATCGCTGACAATGATGGGCAGGGTATTGAGAAGGGTGAAACGATTACGATCGATTTGTCTAATAACCCTGTGGGCAGCGTAAACCTTGGACTAGATGGACTAGGTGGATTGTTTGATTACGGTGATGACAACGCAGCGCTTATTACGGTTACATACTTAGATTCAAATAATGTCCAACAGACTCAAACGTTCGAGTTTTTGAAGCCTGAAGGCAACTTCATGCTATTCCAAGAAACAAGCGTTGGTTATGGGAAAGATCTAGCTCTTCCTGAAGGTTCGGTCATTACTCAGTTAGATTTTTCTACGAAAAATGAAGGTAACTGGGAGTTACGTTATGTAGAAGGTGTTCCTGCAGAGGACAGCTTTGGATATGTGGCCGTCGACTCTGAAAGTGGCGTTAGCGATCCATCTACAGTCAATATCGTTAATGAAATGCTAGATGGTAATGTTGCTGAAAATGGGCCAAGTCTGTCTGTGGTCGGTGATAGCGTGACTGAGGGTGACAATGTCACTTTTTCGGTTGTTCTAGATGAAGTCACCAGTACTGCTGTTAAGTACCAAGTTGATATGCTTGCTCAAGGTTCTTCAGTTGATAAGAATGACGTAAATCTATCAAATGCAACCTACACAAATGGTGTTGTTTTCTTAGGTGGTTACTTGATTGTTCCTGCAGGTATAAGTAGCTTCGAAATATCGATTCCGACTATTGATGACTTGGTTGTGGAAAGCAGCGAAACGATCGTTCTTGAGCTCGGCGGTGAAACGGGGACGGCAACAGTTCTTGATAATGATAGTTCAGAACTTAGCGTAGTAGATGCCGGCGATGTCATTGAAGGAACTGACGCAATATTTACCGTTTTACTCTCTAACCCTGTTCAAGAGGCCGTTGTCGTCAATCTGAAGTCAACAACAAATGATAGCTATACTGCGGAAGATGTTGATCTAGGCACTATGGTAGTGACCTATGTGGATACTCATGGTCAAACTCAAACATTAGATATCGCGCCTAATGGAGACGTTACTATACCTCCAGGTGTCGCTGAAATTAAAGTCGCAGTCTCGACCAAACTAGATAATGTCCATGAAGGTGATGAGAGCTTTGGTCTGACGGTTACGGAAATCGGTAGTGTCACCAGTAATGGTATTGCAACTGGTAACGCAAATATTGTGGATTCTGATCCTGCACCTTTAGTTAGTATTAGTGCCGATCAAAACAGCGTAAATGAAGGTGAAACGGCAGGCTTTACGCTGACACTTGATAAAGTTGCAGATGAGAGCGTTACGGTTCATGTCGAATATAGTGGCGTGGCCCAAGATGGAAAAGATTTTGTTGGCGTTCTTAGTGTTGAAGTTCCTGCGGGTCAATCTTCAGCTGCTCTTGACTTACTGACGCTCACCGATGGTATTTATGAGGGCGCAGAATCTTTCACAGTAACCATTAAAGAGGTGGATGGCGCTGATGCGAGCATTGCTTCAAATAACAGCGCAAGTGTTGTGATCGTTGATGCCCAAAGTGCACCGAAAGTGACTATTAGCTCAGATCAATCCTCAGTTGATGAAGGTAGTGATGCAAAATTTATCGTCAACATTGACCAAAAAGCAGATGAAGATGTACTGGTAACATTCACAATCGGCGGGAATGTTGATGACAAAGATTATATTGCTCCAAGTACGTACACAGTCGCGATTCCAGCGGGTAAAACGTCGGCGCCGATTGATATAAAAACTCTCGATGATGGTATTTACGAAGATCTTGAAAACCTAACTGTGACTCTAATTGGTACGGTTGGTGCAGATTCGACGCTTGCAAGTGACTCGAATGAAGCAACAGTCTCTATTATAGATGCTCAGCACGCTCCAGAGTTTATTTCTGGCGGCGATAGTGCTGGTGACAAACCAAATGATGATGTTTACGACTTCGGGTCAGTTAACGAAAACACGGTGAGTGGGTCCGTTATTGGTACGGTCGTTGCTGAAGATCACGATAATGACGTGCTTGTATACCGCTTTGCAGATGGCTCGACCACTAATGGTATTTTTGATATCGACCCGACAAGCGGAGAGATTTCATTGAACAAGACAATCGATGATGTTGACTTGGGCGATTATACGCTTCAGGTTGAGGTTATCGATGGAACTGGCGGGATTGATACTGCCGAGGTCAATGTTTCTCTGGTAAATGTGAATGATGCACCTGAATCTTCGCCTTCCGCGGTTGAGATGAGTGAAGATACCCAAGTGATGCTTGATTGGTCATCATTCGGTATTAGCGATGTGGACTCTAACGTATCAGAGCTCTCCGTCCAAATCACAACGCTTCCTAGCGATGGGTCATTAGAGTATAAAGATTCGCAAGGCGATTGGCAGTCTGTCCAAATCCATCAAGTGCTTGATAAATCGCTCTTTGATGAAAACAGTGTTCGTTTTGTACCTGAATTAAATGAGTCTGGCAGTGACAGTTTCGGCGGAAATCAAGTCGGAGACCAGGAGTCTAGTTACGCTCAAATTGGCTTTAAACCAACAGATGGACAGAGTACCGGTCAAGAGTCAACACTAACAATAGACGTAAACCCTATCGCTGATAAACCGAACTTAATCGCAGTGACGCACGAGAACTCATTACCCCAACAAGAGTTTAACGTTACGACATGGAGTAATGTTCAAGTTGGTTCTAGTGATGGTATGGGGGTCAATGGAGAGACTCTAATCTCAGCGATCAACGTTCTTGATGAAGCCGATGGTACTCGATTGAGTTGGGCAAATGTAGAAGATTTAGGTACTAATGCGACCTTAGCAAATGAGGCCGTTCTCGTTACATCTCTTGTTTATCTGGAAGCTGGTTCAAGTTACGACTTTGTTGGCCAAGCAGATGATAGCCTTGCTATCAAGTTGGGTGGTACGTTACTTGATCAAGCTCGTTGGGGTAGCGACAGTGGTGATATTAAGGGTGCTAGCTTTACCCCTTCGGTATCTGGCTTTTATCCAATTGAAATCTATCACCATAACCAAAGTGGTCCGGGTAACTTTAATGTGGATGTATCCATTAATGGACAAGCGCCTGTCAATCTGAGCAATAGTAGTCTTTACGTAGTTAGTGATGAAAGTGCACTAGAAGCAACTGATATCAGAACGTCTGAACTACAAGAAGTTAATGGTGTTGCGTTTTACGAAACATATCAGCTGAACGAAGGGTTACAAGATACAGCGATACCGCTCTCTGAAATTAAAGCAAGCTTAAACGATACAGATGGCTCTGAATCACTTAAAGTCACGCTAACTGGCTTACCTGTAGGTGCGATCCTTTCAGATGGAAACAGTTCTATTACTGTAGCAACCATTGATGAAGAACTGGACGTGACAAGTTGGGCATTAGATACACTTACTGTGACTCCACCAGCTGGCTCCCATGATGACTTCACAATCAATTTGACGGCAACGAGTACAGAACGCGCGAATGGTGATTCAGCAGAGTCTAACTTAGCGATCAATGTTGTAGTACATGAGAACTTACCGACGGAAACGGAAAGTGATATTGGGAAGACCAACGAAGATAATTCGCTACAGGGTAACGTATTGCGTAATGACTTTGATGACAACAACACCCTGATGGTTGATCACATTACTATTAATGGTACTGACTATGCGGTAGGTCAAAACGTATCTTTGACCAGTGGCACTTTATTAGTAAACCAAGATGGTAGTTACGTATTTGAACCTACCGAGCACTGGTCAGGTGATGTTCCGTTAATTAGTTACACCACAAATACTGGCGCAACAAATACGCTTGATATCAACGTTGTCGCAGTTGCAGATGCCCCTGCGATCACGATTAATGTGGGAGAGTTAGTAAAAAGAGATGCTGTTGATCCTAATCACAACTTAGCTACTTCTGCGATAGATAAAACGCCTACAGAGAATGAACTCGTCGCTGCTGATCTTGGTTTGGATGATGTCGTGCAAAAAAATCACTCATACGCCGGAGTGATGCTAGGAGACAACAACGACAGAAGTGATACCGATAGCTTATTCGTTGGGACTGATTACAATGACACCTTCTATGGTGGCGGCGGTGATGACGTATTTATTGGCGGTGGTAATAACGACTCTTTCTATGGTGATGATGCGTCCACTATTACAGATTATGATGGCCAAGATACGGTTTACTTAACAGGAAACTTCAGTGACTACAAAATGACCTTCAAAGACGATCATGGAGGTCAAGTCCCATATTGGATTTTGCTAGATAATCGTTCTATCGATTCGGTAAACGACCACACAGGTAGTGATGATCGTGGTGATCACTTATATGAAATTGAACGAATTATTTTTGCAGACAAAGTCGTTGAATTGAAGCCCGACGGCACCTATGAAGTGCTTCAAGAGCGTTGGATTCCCGTTGATATTAACGTTGATTTGGTTGATGTCGATGGAAGTGAAAGCTTGGCGCAAACTGTTTTTGTGGAAGGTTTGCCGGATGGTGTAGAGCTGTATATCGATGGACATGCCGTTAATCAGGACGCAAACGGTAATTATCTTGTCACCCTGGATGCTAACGGTAAGGTCTCTTTAGATATCAGAGTACCGTTTGATTATGAAGGTAGCCTAGAGTTCCCACTAAGCGTTACCGCGACGTCGGTTGAAGAAGCAAATAATGATGCCGCTTCAACAACAGAGTCTGTTGAGCTTACAGCTCGTGACTATGTTCTAGAGTCGGGTTCACATGGGAACGATCAGATAACGGGCAGTGACGATCACGATATTATTGTTGGCGATGTACAAGGATTGGAGATTATTGCGGGTCAGGACTACAACATCGCCTTTGTTTTGGATACTTCAGGGAGCATGGGTAGCTGGGTAGGAACTGCGAAGCAAGAAGTGCTAGATGTGTTTGATGAACTGTTAAGCGCTGCAAATCAGGGTGAGAAGCCTGGAACAGTGAATATTCACCTCAGTGAGTTTGCTTCAAGTGCGTCAGCAGTTATTTCCGTTGACTTGAGTTCTCCAACAGCAAGAGATGAGTTTGTAAAAGAACTGAATAGTGCTATAGGTGATGAGGGTGACGGCGGCACAAACTATGAGGCGGGTTTACAGTCAGCTGTTGAATGGTTTAGCAGTCAACCTAACCCTAATGGCCAAAATATCACGTACTTTGTTACTGATGGTCAACCAAATAGAGCAACGCATCTCTACCATTTAGCGCAGAATGAATTCTCGAAAGTGATTTTGGATGTCGATGATTCTGGCAAGCTTGTTACCCTGCAAGATATAGTTAGTAGCAATAATTATTCATACGGACAGACGGTTATCTACAAAGGTGATGTCGTTATAGATAGTTACGGTCAGGTATATTCACCGCTAACAGGCAGAATTCTAGGGGATATCGACAGATATTATGGTTCTATCCGTTATGATGATGAACGTGGCAGCTCAACACAAGCTCAACATATGTATCAAGTATTAGCAGCATTGTCTTCAGTAGAGTCGATAGGTCTTGGTAGTGGTGTTGATGAACAGACACTTAAGCAGTATGACACTGATGGTGTGGTAGAGTCAGATATCGATGTTACTAAACTTGCTGAAACGATATTGGGTCAAGATGTGCCCCTAAAACAAGGCTCAGACACTATTCAGGGTGGAGAAGGTGACGATATCTTGCTGGGTGATTTAATTGAATTTGGCGGTAATGAGCAAGGTTTGAGTGCGATTCAATCACATGTGGCACAGCAAACGGGTCAAGATGTTTCTACCATTGATGGTGAAGACATCCATGAATACGTTAAAAATAACTTAGAAGAATTCAACCAATCTCACCAAGGTGATAAGTCGGATAACTTATCTGGTGGTGCTGGCAACGATTTACTGTTTGGTCAGGGTGGTAACGACATACTCGTTGGCGGTGAAGGTGATGACATTCTGATTGGTGGTTTAGGTAATGATATCTTAACGGGAGATGAGGGCTCTGACATCTTTAAGTGGAGTGAAGTGACCAACGAGGTTGATACGGTTACTGATTTCAACAAAGATGAGGATACTTTAGACTTCTCCGATCTGTTTGATGACTTATCAAAAGATGAAGTTGGTGAGCTTCTTACTGATCTTCAGTCCGGTGATCATACTGGTGATGTCGGAGAGTATCACGTAGAAGTGGCACCAGATGGCGGCTCGGAAGCGAACTTGAGTATTACGAAAGGTGGCTCGACATTGGACATCCATTTTGATGGTGCAAGTGTCGATGATGTGACTCAAAGTCTGATTGCAAGTTTAGAAGCGCAATACAAAGACATGTAGCATGTCTAGCCACAGGTGAAATTGAAAATCAAAAAAGGTCTAGCATTTTGCTAGACCTTTTACTTTTAAACTCAGTTCATTGCGATGTTAGCTCTTAGGAAGTGTCGTGAAAACGGTCCACTCTTTCTTCACCTCACCTTTGTGGCCAATCACCGTTGCGGTGACTCGACGGTTCAACGCATGACTCACTTGGTCGGTGCCTTGTGTTGCAAGTACCGTGTCTCCATAGCCGACAATGGTGACTCTATCTCCACTAATACCATTCATCATGAGTTCTTTTCTAACGTTCTCAGCGCGGCGTTTAGATAAGTCAAGATTGTGTTCTGCAGTACCAGTACGACTGGCATAGCCCTGAATCTCTATCGATGTATTTGGATACTCCTTCAAGAAGTCGGATAGTTCTCGAATTTGCTCCGTAAAGATAGGATTGATCACATCGGAATCATTCGCGAACAGAACTCGAATTTGCATTTCTTGCGAGGAGTCGACATACGAACCGCAGCCATCGTTATCAATCTCGGCACCTAAAGGAGTCCCCGGACATAAATCGCGCTCATTAATGACTCCATCAGAATCATCATCAAGATGATCTGCCCACTGATCGGCAATTGGCGTATCAATATAATCATATTCATCGCCTTTATCGGATGAACTGCATGCCGAAATCATCAATGAAAGTGCAATAAGAGTTATGTATTTCATAATTAATACTCCACTTCTTCTAGCCATTCTTTAGGCATTTCAACCCTTAATGCACTCAACAGTTGACCTGTTGCGTTCATCACTCGATATTTGGCGTACTGCTCTGCGTATTTAGAATCTAAGTAGTCTTTACGTGCCTCAAAGAGTTCGTTTTCAGTATTCAATAGATCAAGCAGCGTTCGCTTACCAATGCGATATTGTTTTTCATACGCAATAACGGTTTCAGATGCCGAGTCTACATGATCTGACAGGAACTCTTTTTGCTGTAGGGTCAAATCCAGCGCGCTCCATGAAAGCCTTAACCCTTCTTCAACATTGCGATAAGCACCTTCACGTAAGTCTTTCGCTTTATTTAACTGATAGGCGAAGTTTTCTGAGTTTGCAGCGTCACTGCCGCCATTAAATAGGTTGTAGCGTAGACGTAGCATGGCAAGTGTCTCATCACTGCGGCCTTTTAAGCCATCAGCGTCGTCACGCCATGTTTGTGAAGCTTCAATGGAAATGGTTGGGTAATTAACACCTTTAGATTGTTTGTATTGAAACTTAGCAGAGTCTACGTCTGCGAGCGCGACTTGAATGACAGGGTGTAGTTCAAATGCCAAACCTACCGCTTCATCAATGGTGTATGGAATGAAATTCTGATCCGCTCTTGGAAAGATCAACCCTTGCGGGGTTTGACCCACTAAACGAGTGAACATAGTGTGAGAGTCGTACAAATTATTTTGAGCAGCTGCCAAATTACCGTGCGCTTTTGCCAAACGTGCTTCTACCTGTGTTAAGTCAGCGGTAGAGCCGATACCTGAGTTGACTCGTTTTTTAATGTCTTCGTAAATATCTTTGTGAACAGCCAGGTTATTTTCAGAAAGCTTGAGTATTTCGTAAGCTTTTACTGCGTCTAAATACACTTTGGTGACTTCAAGCGCTTTATCTGATGCATCGGCCAAAAGTTGAAATCTAACTGACTCTGCATCGGCTGCGGTACGATCGATATCATTTAAGGTTGCACTGCCATCCCATATGAGCTGAGTTAGTGTTACCGAAGCTTCCTTTCGAGTGTAATCTGTATCCCCGCGTCCCACCTCGTCAGAAGGGTCTAATCCCTCGTAACCAATGCCCGCATCTAAATCAATAGAAGGTAAGTAGGCGCCCGAAGAGGCTTCATTTACGTATTTTCGACTGGTGAACTCGTTAAATGCGCTCTTAATGTCAGGATTGTTTTTTAACGTCAATGCCACGGCTTGCTCTAAAGTTTGACCGAAAACGGGTAAAGACACTATTAAACTACAGCAGCAAGCAATATTTAGTCGGTTCCATTTCACGGTATTTCTCCTAAAAATTCGTGTTGCTTTTTGCTATTTCATCTCATAACTGAGACGAAACATCATAAATAACAGTGCTTGAGTAAGGGATTTATCAACCTACTGTTAAAACTAGGCTTTTGTTTAAAAATTCCAGAATTTCGCCTTTTTAAACCTTAGCACATATGGCAAATGTTGCTCAGCAACACAGCATGTTTAGGCCAGAGAAAAGCTTGAATTCTTAATATCATAGCGTTTCGCAGCTAGCGTAACTCTATACTTTTTGAATAACTCCGCCCCTTGAGTTACCAAGCATCCCACGAGCTGCGCATACAACGAAAAAATGATGATTTTGACTAAACTATAGACGTAAATGTAGGGGTGACAAACTTTTGACTTGGTTTGAAGTGGGGCGAGGTAGATATGGATCGAGTAACTTTGAGCTCATTGATGGGCAACATCGTGGTTATCGGGCTGGATGGGGAAATTAGGACCCTAGAAGAGGGACAACTACCTCAACCAGGAGAGTTAATAATTGATGAGGTATCAGATACTTCTGAGCTTGTGATCGAGCAGGTGACACCACAAGGAAGTTCGATAAACGTAACTGATGATATCACAGCGTTAATTGAAGCAATTGCTAGTGGGGAAGACCCGACTGAGCTGGGTGAAGAGTTTGATCCTGCTGCAGGTGAAGGAAACGGGTCTAGCCCACAAAATACGGGGGCTATAGATCGCACAGGTGCTGAATTACTCGCCAGTACCAATTTTGAGACAGTGGGAACTGACGGAACAGGATTTTCAAGTACTCAGGTAGAGACGCTACTCGATATTTTCCAAATACAACCACCAGAACCAACAGCAATATCAGTTCCTGCAACAGTAATTGTTCAAGAGATTTCTAGCCCAACTGTCAATGAGGGCGATCTGGTTTCCTTCGACGTCACACTTAACCAACCAACAGAAGACAATATAAATATCACTTTTTCTCTGTTCGATCAGACTGCGACTGGTGGATCTACTGACGAGAGCGGAAGTGACTACGTCAACGAGAGTGTTCTCATAACATTTTCCGATGGCACAACAGAAGAAATCTCAGTCGATGACAACGGTATTTTTACTGTGTCGGTCCCGTTAGGGGAAAATGGTTTTACTGTTTCTCTCGACTCTATAAATGACTCTATATTCGAAGGTCCAGAAACATTTACGCTTTCAGGCAACACAGAAGAACAAAGTACACCTGCAACTGGGATTGCAACCATTGTTGATGATGGTAGTGGGCCTGGTTTAAGTCCTGATGATGATCGTCCAACGGTAACGATGAGCAATGCAGGGACGATTAATGAAGGTGAGTTAGCCAGCTTTAAAGTGTCGTTATCTAATCCATCAGCTACAGATGTTGAGGTCGAACTAAGTCTCAACCTAGGTGATACAGAAGCCGGCGACTTAGGCACCTTGGAATACAACACGGGAAGTGGTTGGGTCACGGTGCCAAACGATGGTGTGGTGACGGTGCCTGCCGGGCAGACTGAGTTTGATGTACGCATTGCTTCTATTGATGACGCGGTGTACGAAGGTACAGAAGATTTCAGTGTTACGGTAACGGGCATTGGTGCGGTGCAAGGCAGCGATACGGGCACGGCAACGATTGTGGATGACAGCAGTGGCCCAGGTCCCGATCCAGACGATGACCGTCCGAGTGTGGCTATTACCGACGCTGGCACCATTAATGAGGGTGAGACTGCGAACTTCGAAGTCACCTTATCGAATGCCTCCGAGTCGAGTGTTCAAGTTGAACTTGGCCTCAACTTAGGCGATACCGAAGCGGGTGACTTAGGCACCTTAGAATACAACACGGGCTCCGGTTGGGTTACGGTGCCAAATGATGGCGTGGTGACCGTGCCTGCCGGACAGACCGAATTTGATGTGCGCATTGCTTCTGTTGATGACGCCGTTTATGAGGGCCCTGAAGATTTCAGTGTTACGGTAACGGGCATTGGTGCGGTGCAAGGCAGCGATACGGGCACGGCAACGATTGTGGATGACAGCAGTGGCCCAGGTCCCGATCCAGACGATGACCGTCCAAGCGTGGCTATTACCGACGCTGGCACCATTAATGAGGGTGAGACTGCGAACTTCAAAGTCACCTTATCGAATGCCTCCGAATCGAGTGTTCAAGTTGAACTTGGCCTCAACTTAGGCGATACCGAAGCGGGTGACTTAGGCACCTTAGAATACAACACGGGCTCCGGTTGGGTTACGGTGCCAAATGATGGCGTGGTGACCGTGCCTGCCGGACAGACCGAATTTGATGTGCGCATTGCTTCTGTTGATGACGCCGTTTATGAGGGCCCTGAAGATTTCAGTGTCACGGTAACCGGCATTGGTGCGGTGCAAGGCAGCGATACGGGTACAGCAACGATTGTGGATGACGGCAGTGGCCCTGGACCTGATCCCGATGATGACCGCCCAAGTGTGACTATTACCGATGCTGGCATTATTAATGAAGGTGATACGGCGAACTTCAAAGTGACGCTGTCGAATGCCTCCGAGTCCACTGTTCAAGTCGAGCTAGGCCTCAACTTGAGTGATACCGAAGTCGGTGACTTAGGCACCTTGGAATACAACACGGGAAGTGGCTGGGTCACAGTACCAAACGATGGTGTGGTGACGGTGCCTGCCGGACAGACCGAATTTGATGTGCGCATTGCTTCTATTGATGACGCCGTTTATGAAGGCCCAGAGGATTTCGGCGTTACGGTAACGGGCATTGGCGCAGTACAAGGCAGTGATACGGGGACGGCAACGATAGTGGATGACGGCAGTGGCCCGGGGCCTGATCCGGATGATGACCGTCCAAGTGTGACTATTACCGACGCTGGCACCATTAATGAAGGTGATACGGCTAACTTTAAAGTCACCTTATCGAACGCCTCAGAGTCAACTGTTCAAGTTGAACTCGGCCTCAACTTAGGCGATACCGAAGCCGGAGACTTAGGCTCCTTGGAATACAACACGGGAAGTGGCTGGGTCACAGTACCAAACGATGGCGTGGTGACGGTGCCTGCCGGGCAGACTGAGTTTGATGTGCGTATCGCTTCCATTGATGATGCGGTGTACGAAGGTCCGGAAGATTTCAGCGTTACGGTAACGGGCATTGGCGCAGTACAAGGCAGTGATACGGGCACGGCGACGATTGTGGATGACGGCAGTGGTCCAGGTCCCGATCCAGATGATGACCGTCCAAGTGTCTATATTGTCGAAGATAGCGTTGGCGTGAATGAAGGTACTGAGGCTGTGTATACCGTTAGATTATCGGCGGCGGCCGATATCGATGTGACCGTCAGGTTGAACACCTCAACCGACGGCAGCAACACGGCGGAAGCGGACGATATAGGTAGCTTTGTGGTGACCCTTGCTGATGGTGTGACAGTGGTGAATGCCAACAGTGACGGTACGTATACCATTCCCGCCGGTGAGAACGAGCTGAAAGTCACTGTGCCAACCACAGATGATGGCGTCTACGAAGGGGATGAAACCTTCACTGTGGCGGTACAAGGTGACACGGGCGTCCTAGGCAGTGACAGTGCGCTGGGCATTATTTACGACGGTGGTAACGGCCCTGGTCCCGATCCAGACGATGACCGTCCAAGTGTCTATATTGTCGAAGATAGCGTGGGCGTGAATGAAGGTACTGAGGTTGTGTATACCGTCCGGTTGTCGGAGGCTGCCGATATTGACGTGACGGTAAGGTTGAGCACATCAACAGGAGGAACTAATACGGCAGAGCCTGGCGACATTGGTGCTATTAAGCTGACATTATCTGATGGAGTAACTGTCGTGACCGCCAACAGTGATGGCACGTATACTATCCCAGCAGGTGAAACCGATCTCAAACTGTTTGTCCCAACCACGGACGACGATGTGTATGAAGGAGATGAAACCTTCACGGTTGCAGTGCAAGGTGCAACTGGAGTACTTGGTACTGACACTGCGTTGGGCATTATTTACGACGGCGGTAACGGCCCTGGTCCTGACCCGGATGATGATCGCCCGACCGTATCTATCTCAGATGCGGGTATCGTAGATGAGGGTGATATCGCGACGTTTACCGTGTCATTGAGTAATGCTTCGGAAGGTACAGTCCAGGTGCAGTTGACCTTAAACCCAGACGAAACAGAAGTGGATGATCTTGGCTCGCTAGAATATAACACCGGAGCAGGTTGGGTTGCTGTGCCTGTCGATGGCATCGTAACAGTGCCAGCAATGCTTACCGAATTTGATGTGCGCATTGCGACCATTGATGATGAAGTTTATGAAGGTCCGGAAGACTTCAGCGTGACCGTGACTGGTTTGGGCGCAGTTCAGGGCACCGATACTGGTTTGGCGACCATTGTGGATGATGGCACTAAAACGGACGACGATCGACCAACTGTGTCTATCTCGGATGCGGGTACCATTGATGAAGGTAATTTCGCTACATTTACCGTGTCATTGAGTAATGCCTCAGAGGTAGCGCTCCAGGTTCAGTTAACGCTGAATCTGGATGAAACAGAAGTAGGTGACCTTGGCACTCTAGAGTACAACACCGGTTCAGGTTGGGTAAGTGTACCTGTAAGTGGCATCGTGACGGTGCCGGCAGGTATGACGGAATTTGATCTACGCATCGAATCAATTGATGACGGTGTGTACGAAGGCCCTGAAGATTTCAGCGTTACAGTAACTGGCTTGGGAGCAGTTCAGGGCAGCGATACTGGTCTGGCGACCATCGTGGATAACTCACCACCTACAGCCCGTGATTTCATCATTTCGCTCGATGTTCAAAATGGTATTTTCCCGGTTCAGGATGTTGAGTTTGATGGATTAACGACGTCTGGGGAACAGCGTGTTGAAGATCTCGAAGATGACGCAGTTACTGCAAATGATGATGATATTTTAATTCAGGTTGTTAGCCTTCCTGAACACGGTGAACTGTATTATGTGGATGGAAATGGACAGGAAGTCATTATAGACGAAACCACACAGTTCCCTGAAAACACAGAGGTTAAGTATCGTCTGACTGAAGATTTCTTTGAGGAGCAGAGCTTTGACTCAGCCGACCTTCTTGAAGAACAAGGGAAAGATATCTTGGTGGGATCCTACACTCCTCCTAACTCGAACTTAACGTTCACTGGAGGACAGATCATCACCATTGGCAACAGCATCATCTTTGATTCCGATGCTCAGATTTCAGTCGATTTTGCGAATCAACAGGTCGGATTGGTTGTCGTTTCGCCAAATGAAACGGGTCAGGGTGATGAAATCAGTACTGGTGAATATATTACGTTAGAACTGGATGAGGATTTATCAGCTAACGAAGCGAAACTGAACTTAGCCAGTCTGAATGACCGCTTCAACAGTGGTGGTGCATGGTTAACGGCATACATCTTCCTAAATGGTGCACTTGTTGATGTTCAGCAGTTTTACTCAACGGATATTACTTATACAAGCAACCACGAAGGCTCTATTACCGTTGCGTTAGCAAATGGCAGCTTTGATGAAATTCGACTTACTCCAGAAACCGATAGCGCGAGTGATAAAGCGGGTTTTACCTTGGTTGGAACTGAAATCACCAGTTTTACTGACGTGAACGATGACTTTACCTACCAAGCTATTGACACTGATGGTGTGGTAAGTAACGAAGCTACGGTAGCGGTTGATTTCGAGAACGTCACGGTAGACGCTGTTACGGCGCTTGGTTATCAAACCATGGCCTTAAATTCGGATCTGAATCTGGTTATGGGGACAGATGGCGATGATATTCTGGTTGGTACTGAAGGCAATGACCTGATCATCGGTGGTTTAGGTAATGATATCTTGACTGGCGGTGAAGGTGATGACGTATTCAAATGGACAGAAATGCAATCCGCAACTGATACCGTGACAGATTTCAGTGACGGGGATCAGCTTGATTTTACCGATGTATTTGACGATATGAGTGGTACGGATATCTCCGCCTTGCTTGATGATCTTGGTTCGGGTGACTATCGCGGCAGTGTGGATGACATTTCCGTTGAAGTGACTGAAAGTGGAGGTAACTCGACGTTGACCATCAACAAAGATGGACAACAGCTAGAGGTTAACTTTGATGGTGCCTCTGCAGCCGATATTGCCAATAGTCTGATTTCTAATCTCGATCAATTACGAGAATAGATGGCCAAAGATAAAAAACGGAGCGTTTTTTCGCTCCGTTTTTTTATTTAATAATACGGTAAACTAACACTGTGATTACAGAACTTTACATGCAAAACCTTTCAGGTAGAAACCTTCCGGGTATGCTGTATCGGTTGGGTGGTCAGCAGCTTGTTCAAAGCGCTCCACAAACTTTACTTGGCGGTTAGCATCTAAGGCTGCGTCAGCAATGATTTTCTGGAACAAAACTTGATCCATTAAGCCAGAGCACGAATAGGTCAGTAGCGTACCGCCAGGTTTTAGGATTTGCATTGCTAGCATGTTGATGTCTTTGTAACCACGACATGCGCCGTTTAGTTGGGCTTTACTGTCTGCAAACTTAGGTGGATCCATGATAACTACATCGAACTGAGTTCCTTGGTCACGATACTCACGAAGCAGTTTAAACACGTCTGCGTTTAGGAACACGGCGCGCTTCTTCGAGATATCAAATTCATTCAGTTCTGCGTTGAACTTCGCAGTGTCTAGAGCAGGTTGTGATACGTCAGCGTTTATCACACGCTTTGCATCACCTTTCAGTGCGTAAAGTCCGAAGCCACCTGTGTAAGAGAAGCAGTTAAGAACTTCCTTGCCTTTCACATATTTCATCGCTTGCTGGCGACTATCACGTTGATCTAGGTAGAAACCTGTTTTATGACCGCCAACGATATCTACACTAATCTTTACGCCATTTTCTTCGATGACGACCGATTTAGGTGGCTCTTCGCCGTGCAAGACGCCCGTGGTTTCTTTCAAACCCTCTTTCTTACGTACCGCGACGTCAGAACGCTCGTACACATTACAATCAGGGAAGCACTCAACTAGAGCATCAACAATGGCCTGTTTATTGTGTTCTGCGCCAGCACTGAGAAGTTGACACACAAAGAAGTTTTGGTAACGGTCAATCGTAACGCCTGGCATACCATCAGACTCTGCCGCGATAAGGCGGTAACCCGTAAGGCCATCACGTTCGATAATGTCTTCACGAAGAAGTTGTGCGTCTTTTAATCGTTTTACGAAAAACGCGGTGTCGATTTCTTCTTTATCAAAACTCCAAATACGAGCACGAATTTGTGAAGCTGGCGAATATGCCGCTTTAGCTAGCCATTTACCGTCGTGAGTGAATACATCAACCGTTTCGCCAAGAGCGGGTTCGCCCTCAACTTTGTTGATGCCTCGAGAGAAGATCCAAGGGTGCTTGCGCTTGACCGATTTCTCACGACCTTTTACCAAATAGATAGCAGCTGTCATTTCATTAGCTCTTGTTGAATTTTGAAAGGGGCGTATTGTCCGGGATGTGAATGGTAAAAGCAATATCCCTCGGCAATCCAGTACATTGTAGTGACTTTTAAATACAAAAAAGGGTCACTAAAGTAACCCTTTTATTTGAACTGGTCGTAACAGATTACGTTGCTACGCTTTAAGTCCAGTAAGGAGCGACTCCATGGTGTCGCTTTGCTTACGCAGTTGATCCACGTTTTGTGAAGTCGTGCTGATCATATTGCACACGTTATCTGCTTGAACTCGAATCTCTTCAACGCTTGAGGCGATATTGTCCGCGACTACACCTTGTTCTTCAGCCGCTGTTGCAATTTGAATGCTACTGTCGGATATAGTTTGATTTTTATCTGCCAAAGAGCCGATTTCGTGATTCACTTCCGTCATGAGGTTTTGTCCCTCATTTGCATTGTTCACAGTCACTTCCATCAGTTTAGTAAGTGATTGACTGTTACGCTGTAATGATTCGATCATCGCTTGGATTTCAACCGTCGCTTGCTGAGTGCGTCCCGCAAGAGCGCGAACCTCATCCGCAACGACCGCAAATCCACGACCTTGCTCACCAGCGCGTGCTGCTTCAATGGCTGCGTTCAATGCAAGTAGGTTAGTTTGCTCGGAAATCCCATTAATGGTTGTCACGACTTCATCAATTTGTGCGGCATTGGCATCTAACTCCGCTACTGCCTGAGACGCAGATTGAATCTCATTAGAGAGGTTCGAAATCGAGTGAAGCGTATTCTCTACTTTTACTTGTCCAGACTGAGCCACGCTGCGCGCATCATCGGTTTGTGCGCTTGAATCGTGAGCTAATGTCGCGACTTCTCGAATCGTTGATGCCATCTGTTCCGTTGCACTCGCAAGAGAGTTGAGGTGCTCTTGTTGCGTCGCAGAAATATCTGAACTGTGATGAATTGATTGATTCAGGTCTGAGCTAATTTGTTGCATTAACGCCACAGACTCTTGAATCGACAGCACCATTTGTTGCTCTCGTTCTGCAACTTTGTCTATCGTAATAGCAATTTCACTAAACTCGTCGCGAACTGGGAAGAAGTTCATTCTCGCTGTGAGGTCACCTCCCGCAAGGGTGTTTAATGCTTTATTCATCGTGAACATTGCGCCGCCGATAAACGTCATGATGTAGTAAACGCCAAGCGCGAGAATAAACAAGCTCACACAGATGATGCTCACTTGAGTCGTTGATAGGGCAGTCCATAAAGAAAGTTCATGGTTTGCAACCAAGCTGTACGCACCATTTAGAACAGACACGGATTGCGGCCCTGAGCCAATAGAAACGGTTTCTGAACCAGCTATGAGGCTTGCTACTTGAGATTGAGAAAGGTTGCCTGCCTCTATCAGACCTTTCATAAGCATGAGCTCTTCTTGGTACATACTTGAGATCAACGTATTAGCCGCGCTATTAAGGACGAGAGTGAGAATGACTAAAGCAAGAAGAGGGAGAACGAAGAGCAAATAGAACTTTTCTTGAATCTTTAAGTGAATGAGATACTTATCAATCCAGCGGAATGGAATTTCTTTCATAATTATAATAACCGTGCAAAAACCCACTATCCTTAGTGGGGTGAATAGACGAAAAGAATATATCACTCAGTAAAAAGAAGCGGTACAAAGATGAACGTAAAGTGTGAGAGATTTATAGTAAAAGGTCACGTTCAAGGCGTCGGCTTTCGTTACCATACTTCCCATCAAGGATTGAAACTGGGTTTGACGGGTTACGCGAAGAACCTAAACGATGGTGATGTTGAAGTGATGGCGTGTGGAACAGACGCACAAATAGCTGCGTTTTCCGAGTGGTTGAAAGAAGGCCCGCGAACGGCAACAGTAGAGAGTGTGATACAGGAGTCTGCGTCATATAAGCCGTTGCGCGGTTTTAAGATTTTGTAAATTCTACAAGCATTTAGCTGGCTTTGGTAGGCCGGCTAATTTAGTCGCTTGTTTGGCTGGCCCCTTTTTAAACAGCTTGAATAGATACTTACTGTTACCTTTTTCTGGGCCGTGCGCTTTTTCCATTGCTTTGACAAGCATACGCACAGCAGGGGAAGTATTAAACTCTTCATAAAAATCTCGCACAAAGTGCACAACTTCCAAATGAGCATCCGTAAGCTCGATGTCTTCTTCTTTTGCTAAAAGCTCAATCATACCTTCTTCCCATTGAGTATGATCCAGTAAGTAGCCTTGAGCATCAGTTTCAATTTCTTTGCCGTTGTAAACGAACATAACGTTTCATCCGCTAAGTGAACATGGATGTTTATAGATTAGCGACAGGTGAGGATGTTCTCAACAAAAGAATCTCGAAGTAGTGCCGAGCGAAGCAAAAGCGTACAAAATGATGAGTGCTTTTTGACTGAGCCAGGTGCTTTGATACAAATGCTCTTTTATTCAAATATATAGGAAACTATTCAGTTTGTTAGAAATTTTTCGGGGTGAGTACTCGGGAGTTTGCATAGATATACACAAACGTCTCAATTTATGATTGGTTTGTCAGTTAAATTGGCCGTTTTAGATAGGTCAATCACAACGAGCGTAAACAAGGTTAAAATCAAGAGAATAAATTTTAAAGAATCGTTATGTTTTTGAGGGTTTAATAATGACTGGGAGCTATTAAACTGGATATGGAATGGTCGGATCTTTTAGTTTCAATTGGATGGGCGTTGTTGCAAGCCAGCTTTACGATATTCTCTTTTCTCTGTTTGATGGGAGCTGTACAACATAAACCTTCAAAAAAGAAATATGCTTGGCTGCGTTACTTTTACGGACCACTCCTTTTTGTGAGTTGGGGAGCCATGCTACTGACGCCAGCAATATCAGCATATAGGCTATTTAGTGTCGCTGAGGAATCACTCGTCTGGTTACCTGCGCTCAAGATGTTCAGTTACTGGTGGGTTGCGTTTGGAGTATTTTGCATTTTGTTATCAGTTGATGAGCGACTACGAGCTTAAGATCAGTATTCCTTAAATAAAACACCTAAATACAAAATTGCCAGTTGGGCTTACTAACTGGATATAAATGGCAGAGCAGTACGGTTTTATCGAAGAATTTGTTTGAATTAGATGTCTAATAAGTGCAATTTTATATGCGAGTGAATAGCTTACGACGTTGTGTTTGTTCTTATAGACCGATATTCTCTTGGTTGATAAGCAACCTACATTCTGGTTGTAAACAATAACGATGACAAGGAGTTAGTCATGTCGAAACAACGTTACATTGAAATAAATGACAACGTCAAATCCATCTGGTCTATTGAGCGTATTTGGGAGCTCGCGGAGTCCCTACCTGTAGAGGAAATTGCTATTGATGATATCAAAGGCCCTAATGAAGTGACCTGGTTTAGTGATGATGGACCACAGCCAACCTGTCGTGAGATCGCGAAGCATTGCCAACGCATCAACAATGCCGATTTGTCGTATCCCGTAATTTTAACCAATGATTACCGCGTTTTTGATGGTATGCATCGAATCGCCAAGCAAATCATGTTGGGTGAAGATACGATTAAAGTGAGACGTTTTAGAGAAAACCCTGAGGCTGATGAAGTTATCGAGTTAGCAGTCGAACAGGCGTAATGTACGTAACCACTGACAAAGAAAAAGCCCGAAGGAATTACCTTCGGGCTTTTAGTATTCACCTTAGAGCGAACGATTAATCGTCGTTCATAATACCTAGAATGCTTAGTAGGCTAGTGAACAAGTTAAGGATGTTTAGGTACATCGAAATTGTCGCACTAATGTAGTTAGTTTCTTCGCCGCGAACGATACGGCTTGTATCAAACAAGATGAAACCAGAGAACACTAGTGCAGAGACGCTGCTTATTACTAGTTGGGCCATTGTTGAACCAACGAAAATGTTAATCAACATCGCCACGATAACAATGATCAAACCTGCCATCAGGAAGTTACGCATGAAAGAGAAATCTTTCTTGCTCGAAATGGTGTAAGCCGATAGGCCTAGAAACACCATGCCAGTCAACCCTAGAGCTTGAGCAATGATCGTTGGACCGTTTGGAATCGATGCGTAGTAGTTAAGCATTGGACCTAAAGCACCACCCATTAGAGTTGTGAAAACAAATGTCCAAACGATACCAGATGATGAGTTGATTGCTTTTGGCATGACAAAGAACAAAATACCAATCGCTGCAATTTGCATCACGATCGCCATGATTGGTGAAATTTGCATTGCCATTGTTGCTACTGCTGCGATCGCACTGGTCATCAGTGTCATCGACAGTAGGAAGTAAGTGTTTTTCAGTACTTTGTTAGTTTCAAGTGTGTTAGGAACACTTGTTGAACGAGTAAACATTGGACTGTTCATAATTATCCTCAGTAAGGGAGTTTACTATTGGTACATTTATGGGGCTGAAAGTTCAAAAAATCAAGCCCTAACCATGCGTAACTTAGATAAAATAATAATAGAAATAAGATGTTATGTATTTGACAACTTGTAACACAATATTACTGCAGAGCAAAGTCATAGTGATTGTCACACAGAATTTTGAATTTACTAACAAAAAGCACTGACTTCATTGAAATCAGTGCTTTTATTATGCCAATTGCAAAAGATCTTAGTGATGTAAGATTTGCGCTAGGAAATTTTGAGTTCGATCTGACTGAGGGTTTTCAAAGAAATCAACGGGGTTGTTCTCTTCGATAATCTCTCCTGCGTCCATAAATATCACGCGATCGGCAACCTCTTTCGCAAACCCCATTTCATGTGTCACACAGAGCATGGTCATGCCTTCCTCGGCGAGTTCGACCATTACATCCAACACTTCGCGAACCATCTCCGGATCAAGTGCTGATGTTGGTTCATCAAAAAGCATGACTTTAGGGTTCATACACAAAGAACGGGCAATCGCCACGCGTTGTTGCTGACCACCAGACAACTGGCCAGGATATTTCTCTGCTTGGTCCGGAATTTTAACGCGTTCCAGATATTTCATCGCGACCGCTTCTGCCTCATCTTTAGGCATCTTCTTCACCCAAATAGGCGCGAGCGTACAGTTTTCCAGTACGGTTAAATGAGGGAAGAGATTAAAGTGCTGAAAGCACATGCCCACTTCACGGCGCACAGCTTCAATATTTTTTAAATCTTCAGTTAACTCCGTACCGGAAACATAGATGCTACCAGCTTGGTGCTCTTCGAGGCGGTTAATACAGCGAATCATCGTTGATTTTCCTGACCCTGATGGGCCACAGATTACGATTTTTTCCCCGCGCTTAACATCGAGGTTAATATTCTTTAGTACGTGAAACTCACCATACCATTTATTCATGTCCTTCAATTGGATCATATAGTCTTGTTGTTGCGTCATAATACGTCCTTGAGCTTGATGAGTTATCGTTTGTGACCGGTATGAAGTTTGTTTTCAAGCCATATCGAATAACGCGACATGCCAAAACAAAATACCCAAAACACTAACGCGACAAATACATAACTTTCAGTAGCAAAGCCTAGCCAGTCAGGGTCGGTGTTTGCTGCTTGTCCTATACCTAGTACGTCAAACATACCAATGATAAGAACCAAACTGGTGTCTTTAAACAATCCGATAAACGTGTTCACGATAGAAGGGATCGTAATCTTCAGCGCTTGCGGCAAGATAATAAGCCCTGTTTTTTTCCAGTAACTTAACCCAAGTGCGTCGGCAGCCTCATATTGGCCTTTTGGAATCGCTTGCAAGCCGCCCCGTACCACTTCTGCCATATAAGCCGAGGCAAACATCACCACACCAATAAGCGCGCGAATAAGTTTGTCTGTCTCGGACCCTTCGGACATAAACAAAGGCAGCATAACGGAAGCCATGAACAGAACGGTAATCAGTGGCACACCACGCCAAACTTCAATATAGACGGTACAAATACTGCGAATGATGGGCATCTCTGAACGTCTACCGAGCGCGAGTACCACACCAATCGGTAATGAAACGACAATACCGACTAGCGCAATGATGAGCGTAACGAGTAATCCGCCCCATTTGTGTGTATCGACCACTTCTAGCCCAAATATCCCACCGTATAACAGCCCAGCGATAATGAATGGGTAGATGTTTACGAAGAAAAGCCAAATCCAAATCCGTTTCGGTGTCTTTTCATACGCTAGCAACACAGTAAATATAGCCAATGTGATGTAGAAAAGGCGAGGGCGCCACAGTTCAGACTCAGGATAGAAACCGTACATGAACTGCTCCCAGCGCACGCTGATAAATACCCAGCAAGCACCTTCTCGGCTGCAGTCGTCACGCGTCGAACCAATCCAGTCTGCGTTGATAAACGCCCAATCAACGATATGCCAAACTGCACTAAAGACAAGATAAGCAAGAATTACGGTAACAATGGAGTTGACAGGTCCATTAAATAGGTTTTTCCGCATCCAACCAACGAAGCCGACGGTATTGGCTGGTGGCGGGAGATCCGGTTGAAATTGATGAGTACTCATATTATCTCTCCACCAGCGCGACTTTACGGTTATACAAGTTCATTAATGCAGACGTAATCAAACTTAAGGTTAAGTACACGCCCATCGTCATCGCAATGATCTCAATCGCTTGCCCAGTTTGGTTCAGGGTAGTACCAGCAAAGACAGAGACAAGATCTGGGTAACCAATCGCCATCGCTAACGATGAGTTTTTGGTGAGGTTGAGATATTGACTGGTTAAAGGTGGAATAATAATTCGTAACGCTTGCGGAATGACAACAAGCTTTAAAGTTTTCGCGCGTGGTAAGCCCAGCGACATCGCCGCTTCCGTTTGACCATGGCTAACCGCATTAATACCAGAACGTACAATTTCGGCAATGAAGGAGGCGGTATAAACGCTCAGTGCCAAAAGTAGTGCAGCAAGTTCAGGAATAATGCTAATACCACCTTGGAAGTTAAACCCTTTCAGTTCAGGATAATTTAGTGAAATTGGCATACCAGCAAGGAAGTAGACAATCAGCGGAAGGCCAACGACTAAGCCTAAAGCTATTCTTCCCATTGGCGTTTGTTGCCCAGTTAGGCGTTGCTTGTTATTCGCCCATACATTGATCAGCAAGCTGGCGATCACCCCGAAGATTAATGCAGCAATAACAAAGCCACTGCCTGGCTCCATTTCTGGTGCTGGAAAATATAAACCACGAACATTCAAGAAGATGGCTTCGCCAAGGCTCAAGCTTTGACGAGGTGAGGGTAATGCTTGAAGAACAGCGAAATACCAGAAAAATATTTGTAGAAGAAGTGGGATATTTCGGAACGTTTCGATATAAACAGCAGCCAAGCGACTCACTAACCAGTTAGAAGAAAGGCGAGCGACCCCCATGGTAAAACCAATCACGGTAGCCAGAATAATACCTAATACGGAGACCAGCGCCGTATTTAGAAGGCCAATAATAAACGTTCTGCCGTAAGAGTACGTTTCATCGTATTCAATTAGCGTCAGCCCGATACCAAACCCGGCTTCTTGATTTAAAAAACCGAAACCTGTAGCGATCCCACGAGCATCTAAGTTATTCAGTGCGTTGTTAATAATCGTGTAAAAGAAAAATACCAGTGCAGCTATGGCAATGATCTGGAAAATAGCAGAACGAAAGGCGGGATTATAAATCAAGCTCTTGCTTCCGCTCGGTTTGGACATCGTACTTGGCGATGCATCTTTTGTCGGTTTCATACAGCGATAACCTCAAACCTTAGTTATAGATATCTGCCTGTATAAATAGTCACGTCCTTGCTGGTCGAAGCATGTTTTCACCAGAGCTAAACGGCGATATTCGAGTTGAAATAGCCTATCTAAGCGAATACTTCTTGCCATTCAATGAGCGGTCCTTACTCATACAGATGGATAAAATCAAGAAAAAGGGCGGCATGAACCGCCCTGATTAACTCGTTCTATCGGATTGGTGGCGCGTACATAAAGCCGCCTGCATTCCATAGCGCATTAACGCCACGAGAAATTTCTAACGGCGAACCAGTACCGACTGTGCGTTCGAAGCTTTCACCATAGTTACCGACTTGCTTGATAACTTGGTAGCCCCAATCATCACGAATACCCAAACCTTTGCCTTTCGGACCGTCAACACCAAGAATACGTTTGATGTTTGGATCTTTCGATTTCAGCATTTCATCCGCATTTTTCGAACTAATACCATACTCTTCGGCGTTAATCATTGCTGATAATGTCCACTTCGCAATGTTGAACCATTGGTCATCACCTTGACGAACGACGGGACCTAGTGGTTCTTTAGAAATGATTTCCGGAAGAACGGCTGCAGAAGAGGGATCTTTCAGGTTCAGGCGCAATGCATAAAGACCAGATTGGTCAGTCGTTAACACATCACAACGTCCTGCATCGAAACCTTTTGACGTTTGGGCTGCCGTATCAAATACGACCGGCTTGTATGACATACCGCTGTTACGGAAGTAGTCAGCAAGGTTCAGCTCAGTTGTTGTACCGGACTGTACGCAAACTGATGCACCATCAAGCTCTTTTGCGCTTGAGATGCCAAGATCTTTCTTCACCATGAAGCCTTGACCATCGTAGTAGTTTACCCCTACGAAGTTGAGGCCAAGTGCAGTATCACGATGCAGTGTCCAGGTGGTGTTACGAGAAAGCACATCAATCTCACCTGATTGAAGCGCAGTGAAACGTTCTTTCGCGGTTAGGGGTACATATTTAACTTTCGTTTTATCCCCAAGAACGGCTGCAGCCAGTGCTTGGCAATATTCTACGTCGATACCTTCCCATTCACCTTTTGAGTTAGGGTTAGAGAAACCAGGTAGACCGGTACTTACGCCACAAGTAAGAAAACCTTGTTTTGTGACTTTGTCCAGAGTAGTGTCTGCTGCTTGAGCTGATGTTGCCATCATCGCAGTAGAAGCCGCTACGACGGAAGCAAGAACTGTGAGTTTATTTGCCATTTGTATCCTTCCTGTATGATCCATGTTTAATCAGGAGTGACCTGAAATAACGTGTCCAATTCGTTAGAGTTATCGTCCTACGTGATTGATTTTCGAAGAAACGGTATTCGATAGATCAACCAGTTATAAGCGTAGGAAAGGATCTGTTAATTCTCAAATATATAATTTAAATGAAGTTTTGAGAGAACTTACAAAGCGCCTTGAGATTTAGAATGACGAAATGTTAATTGTTTGTAAATAGTGCAAATCATGGACAATTTGGTGCATCAGAACAATCAATAGAAGAGTGAACAATACAAGAGAATAAAAAGTTGTTATTAAAACTGTCATTAGCTGAGCTTGGTGAAGTTCAGTAAAAATTCGAACAAAAATTATTTGTGATACCGAAACAGGGTGATGAGCTTGCCCCATTTTTGGTAGCATGGTCTGCAACAGCTAATTAGAGTAATCATGGATTGAAATGCGATATTTTCCTCTGTTCTTAGATTTAATCAATAAACCCGTTCTTGTCGTGGGCGGCGGTGAAGTGGCAAGCAGAAAGGTGGAAGCGTTGCTAAAGGCAGGGGCGGATGTCACTATCGTTTCTCCAACGTTGGTCGATTTTCTGTCTAAGCTTGCTGCAGAGCATCAAGTGCGCTGGGTGCAACGTTTCTATTCAAGTGACATTGTCACTAAAAGCTTTGTTCAAGTGTGGGCCACGACAGATAATCCTGAGCTAAATCACCAAGTGTATAAAGATGCGAAAGAATTAGGCATCCTAGTGAACGTTGTGGATGATAAGCCTTATTGTGACTTCATTACGCCCTCTATGATCAATCGTGGCCGCATACAAATTGCTATTTCTAGTGGCGGCGCCTCACCAGTTTTAATTCGAAACATCCGTGAAAAGCTTGAATCGATACTGCCACAAAACATGGGGTTGATGGCGGACTTTGCTAACTCAAAGCGTAATTCGATTAAAGAAGCACTACCTAGCGTCGATTTACGTCGTAAGTTTTGGGAGCAATTCTTCTCGAATCCTGAGGTTGAAAACGCGCGAGATAATAGAGAGTTAGAAACGATTTACCAAGCGACCATGGCAACACCTTTGGATGAAAAGGGAAGTTGTACTTGGATACAGGTAGGGAAAGACGTTGAGATGTTGCCAATTAAGGCCGTGCGCTACATGCAACAAGCCGAGCTAGCACTTTACTCAACTCGATGCGAAGCGAACGTGCTAGAGCTAATACGAAGAGATGCAGAGCGAGAAGCTTTCTCCAGCGCAGCTGAACTCTCTGATATGTTGACCAAGGCTAAATCTGAAAAGCTTCGAGTTTGCGTGTTTATCCCTAAAGGGACGAGCGAGTTCTTATTGCTGCAAGGGCAGGACTTGGTGATATAACCACGTTAAAAAGTGGGCACTTGGCTTGCTCGATTAAAAGGCCAACAAAAACGCCAGCGAACTATGCGCTGGCGTTTTTAAACTAAGTTACTTCTCAGACAGATTAATCACGGAAGTTGTTAAACTGGAATGGTATGCCCATCTCTGCTTCACGAATCGCTGCCATTGTCGCTTGCAGGTCATCACGTTTCTTACCAGTAACACGTACCTTGTCGCCTTGAATAGAGGCTTGTACTTTTAACTTTGCGTCTTTGATAAGTTTCACTACTTTTTTGGCTGTTGGTGTATCGATACCTTGGCGGAAAAGCAGAGTTTGGTGCCAGTTCTTACCAGTTACATCTGGGTCCTGTGCATCCATTGCGTTTGCATCAATATTACGCTTTGCCAAGTGGCCACGTAAAATATCGCGCATTTGCTTAAGTTGGAAGTCACCTTCCGCAGACATTTTTACGTTTTCTTCTACTAGCTCAAAGCTCGCATTAACGTTGCGGAAATCGAAACGAGTAGACAATTCACGGTTAGCATTATCAACGGCGTTACGTAGTTCAACCGTATCGATTTCAGAAACAATATCAAACGATGGCATGAAGATTCCTTGATTATTTTGTTATAGGGACTTTCGGGATTTAACGGCGTTTGCCAGCATATCTAGCATTGTAGCAGTATCTTCCCAGCCTAGGCATGGGTCTGTAATAGATTGACCATACGTTAGGTTGTTGATGTCAGTCATTGGCTGATTGCCTTCAAGAATAAAGCTTTCAGCCATGATACCCGCAATACGAGTACTGCCTGACTTAATTTGGTTACAAATGTCTTGAGCAACGTCGATTTGTTTTCTGTGCTGCTTCTGACAGTTTGCGTGGCTGAAATCCACAACCAAACGTTGTGGCAAGCCAAACTCGGCTAGAGCATCACACGCTTGTTTTACTGACGCTTCATCAAAGTTAGGGCCTTTCTCTCCGCCGCGTAAAATAATATGACCATATGGGTTACCACTTGTACGGTAAACCGTCATGCGGCCATTCTTATCAGGAGAGTAGAAGTAATGCGAGGCTTTCGATGCGCGAATTGCATCAATTGCAATTTTTACGTTGCCATTTGTGCCATTTTTGAAACCAACTGGGCAAGACAGCGCCGATGCCATTTCACGGTGAATTTGCGATTCTGTTGTACGAGCACCGATCGCGCCCCACGTGATCAAATCCGCTATGTATTGACCAGTAATCATATCAAGAAACTCAGTAGCAGTCGCAAGACCAAGCTTGTTGATATCCAGTAGTAGTTTACGTGCTTTATGGAGACCAGCTTCAAGCGCGTAAGAGCCATCTAGGTTAGGGTCGGTAATTAAACCTTTCCAACCAACTACTGTACGAGGCTTTTCAAAGTAAGTACGCATCACGATAAACAGTTCGTCTTTGTACTTGTCTTGGATTTCACTCAGGCGAGTGGCGTAATCAATGGCAGCTTCAGTGTCGTGAACAGAACACGGACCTACAATCGCAAGAAGGCGATCGTCTTCACCCGATAAAATGTTTTCAATCTGACGACGAGATTGAGCGATACGGTCTGCAACGTCATCCGTAATAGGATGTACACTACCTAGCTCTGCTGGGGTAGGCATTGGACCCAAAGGTTGGGTTCTCAATTCATCTGTTTTTATAGGCATGTTATAGCTTTATTCTCTATTGCGAAGGGGTAAAGATAACGGAATTACAGGCAGGAATAAACCGTTTCACGGGAATCTTCGCCAGGAAATACCGAATTGTATACAAAGGTGTAGGTATTCATTTAAATGACTTATGTATAAATGACAAAACTTGATCATTAAATCAATATATATACATTTGAATTTATAACCATTTCATCTATCTCACCGTTAGGCAATCAAGATAACTGCGGCAAACCTCATGTTTATCTGTGTGACAATGTCACTAAATTAGTGGCTAAATAACTCGTGAGATCGAGCTTTTGTTAACATTTCTTTGACATCTATTTCTTTCGTTGATTAACTGGTCTGACTAGATTGGTAAGGAGACCAAAATGTTATCAGCTGTACGTCGTGCAAATTTGTACCTAAATCTATTTGGCTTTTCTAAAGTGCCTCTGATTTGGCTTTGTCATCCTAAGATCATTGCGATAGATAGCGAGCACGTTGAGGTTCGAATTCCTTTGCGAAGAAGAACAAAGAACCATTTGAATAGCATGTATTTCGGCGCTTTAGCTGTTGGGGCGGATGTAGCTGGTGGTTTTCTTGCTATGAGCAAGGCGCAAGAAAAAGGAGAAGCGATCTCTTTAGCATTTAAAGGCGTCAAAGCCGAGTTTTTAAAACGTCCGGAAGCGGATGTACACTTTGTGTGTAACGATGGTCATGTCATTGATGAGATGCTCGATCATACGTTGGCAACGGGTGAACGAGTGAATCGCGATGTAAAAATCGTCGCGTTGTGCCCTAGCTTACATGGTGACGAACCTATGGCAGAATTCTCGTTGACTCTTTCGATTAAAAAAGCAGCCCAACGAAGAAAAGAGGCTGCTTAGTGGTTTGCTGTTTTTAAAGAATATCGCTTTAATTGAGTTCAATCTGCTCAATCGAGACGATTTTGGAGCGGTTTAAGACCACTTTCCAACGGTAATAAACAGGCTCATCGGTGTGGTTGTCCTCTTTGACAATCACATTGAGCAAATGACGTTTCTCTACCGACTCTTTGGTCACTTGCCCTTCATTTAAACGGTAAACTCGGTTTGAGCTTTTATCCATCAAGCGGATGATAGGGCGCAAACTGATGTTCAGTGTTTCTCTTGTTTGCTCATAACCACTCAAGAATAGAGAGGTCGCCATTTCGGTTTTCTCGTGATAATGAAGTATCTGCTCTTCGCGCTGCACGACGCGCTTCTTACGTATTCTTTGAATCTTATCTGGCAAGCTACTTAACGTACGATAATCGAGCCACTCTAATTTTCTGCCGACCACTTTTTTCGTTGTTGGATCAACATACTTCTTACGCCACTTTGGCTTGCCTTTACGGATCCATCGCCACATCGCGTCGCGCAAATCATCTTTAAAGATTTCTCGTAGAGCATAAATAAATGACATCGCGATAATGAAGGACGCGGAAATTTCCCCAAGATAATCGCGAGCGAGAATCACGGTTGAGGTCACGACAACCATCACCAAGCCAGTAGCAATACCTTTGATAGCACGCTTGATGTTGTTACCCATTGATATGGTTTCTTCACGAAGCACGATAGGGTGTTCAATCAAGCGTCTTAGCAAGCGCATTTTGTTAGATAGGCGAGTCACGTCTTCAACGACTCTTGGAGAGTTGTACTTGTTGAGTTTTCGATGGGCTTGCTCTTTTTCACAGAGCGTGATCAAGCGTTTCTTAATCGTGCCATAATCGCCTTCACGGGGGAGATGAGCCACTAAAGACAAAAACTTTTGTTCGGTATACCAAGACAGGTAGTTATCGATGTTAACATAGTACCGTTTTAAGTTCTCTTCATAAGGAATAGAACGTCGCAAGCGCTTTAAAATCTCAAGCGTGAGCTCGATAACTTCGTCAACTTCATCTTCCGTTACGGAGTTGTTCTGATGCTTGTTTAAACTTGCTACCGCTTTGTCTAGCGCGATAACGTATTGGTACGCGAACAAACTCAAACTTACTCGGTATTGTTGATTCGACAGGCGTCCTCGTTTGGCAAGTCGACTGTGTACTAGCGGTAGAAGGATTTCAGTACTGTAATAAGAGCGTTGCTGTGTGATTGAAGTGTAATAAAATTCGGATTCACTGATGATATCGGCGTTTAAACCAAGCTCACCAGGTATAAAAAAGTAAATATCTAGGTCGACACTTTTGCTCTTTGCGAGTGCATGACTGATTTTTAATGTTATTGAGTCTTGTTTATCGACGGTGACCAAAGAAAGCTCCTGACTTTGTTAAAGCATTCTTAACTTATGCGTACTGTTGAGCAGGTAAGCATAAAAGTGCTAAAAGAGTGACTGGGGCATATAGCTGAACGACAACAGCATAACAGAGCACTATGCTTTTCTCTCTGATTTTCTTGTTAGTTTAGGTATAATTCCACGTAAATTTAAAAAGAGACAAAATCAATGATTAAAATTGGTCAAATTAACAGCTTAGAAGTCATTAAAAAGGCTGATTTTGGCGTATTTCTGGATGGTGATGATTACGGTTCTGTTCTACTGCCTAATAAGTATGTACCAGAAGGTACTGAAATTGGTGATCATGTAGACGTATTTTTGTACTTCGATTCAGAAAGCCAGCTTGCTGCGACCATTGAAAGACCTATTGCCCAAGTGGGTGAATGGGGCTTAATGAAGATTGAGGGCGTCAACGCGACAGGTGCTTTTGTAAATTGGGGCATCAAAGAGAAGGATTTACTTATTCCTTTTAGTGAGCAACGCACTCGCTTCTCTGCGGGACAAACTATTCTTGTCTATGTATATACTGACAAAGCGTCGGGCCGCATTGTTGGTACGACTAAGTTCAACAAATGGTTAGACAAAACTCCGGCGAATTATGAAGTTAACGAACAAGTTGATTTGATCATCGCAGAGCGCAGTCAACTTGGCTACAAAGCGATTGTTAACGGTAAGCATTGGGGCATGATTTTCCCATCAGATGTGTTTGGTAAGCTTTACATCGGTAAGAAACTGAAAGGCTTTATTAAGCAAATTCGTGAAGATGGTAAAATCGATCTCGCGTTACAAAAAGTCGGCGTGGCAAAAATGGACGATCTTTCTAGCAAGATTCTTGATCTGTTAGAGAAGAAAGGCGGCTTTTTACCTTTGAACGATAAGTCTTCTCCTGAAGCGATTTTTGATGCTTTCCGTACAAGTAAAGGTACTTACAAAAAGACCATTGGTGGATTGTACAAGCAGGGCAAGATTGTTATCGAGAAAGACGGTATTCGTCTGGCGTAGCCCAAACTCACGTATAGCGGATCGGCAGCCAAAAAAACGGCCCAAACCTTTCCTTTTTTTGGGCCTAGGGGAAACGGCTCCGCAGAGCCTGCGCTAAACTTTTTCCAACAATAATCTTGTTGGTGAACATAGAGAGAAATGCCATATCAAAGCATTACTTTGATACAACTAGTTTAGTACAGCGTATCCGGATCGCTAGCGAGCCCAGTTGCTTTCATACTTACGAATTAAAAAGCCATCGCAAATACGATGGCTTTTCATTTATTTATGATTCGTTACTTCTTTAAAATAAGTTCTTATCTCGTACTAATTCGCGAGGAAGACCATTCTTTATTCTGTTGCTTACCCACTTTCCAAGGCCAATGACTGCGCCTTGATAGGTGACAAGTACTTCGCCTTTACCTGTTTTCATTCCCTCAGGAATCGTTTGTGGGCGAACATCACGTCCCATGTACCATTCGCGCGCTTCTTCAATACTGAGTTCAATGGCGTTTGCCTCAGAGCCTGTCGCTAATGCCGTTGCCACCTGATGCTGCCAACGGTAGCCATTTTTATGGGCTTCCGCGATCTTGATACCCATACGGGAGAAGCGTAATTCGCCGATCATTGGCTCTAAAGAATTAGGGAACAACCAGACATCTTTATCGCGAAGCCATACAGAACTGTCATTCGGAAGTTCAATACCTAACGCACTTTGCAGCTGTTGGGCAATTTCAACCGATTCTTTTTTCGATGCTTTGGTAAACGGGAACTTGCCCATGCGCTTTTTGACCTTTGGTGGTTCAACAGCAGCCAGTTTACGAATTCTTGCAACAAAGAACCCTTCGCAGTCGTAGACCTGTGGAAAGATATGCAAAAAACCTTCTTCAGTTAGAGCAGCATTTGCGTTTTCAAACAAGGTCTCAAGGCTTTCAAACTCAACGGCATCACCAAAGGTTTCTTTCAAGTGATGACAAACTTGTTGGTTTTCTTCGGTACTGAGTGTGCACGTTGAGTAAACCATCACACCACCGGGCTTTAGTGCATGGAAGGCGCTTTCAATAAGATCTTTCTGTGTGTCAGCGATGTCGAGCACGGAAGCTTGCGTCCAGTTTTTCATTGCATCTTCGTCTTTGCGAACGGTGCCTTCGCCGGAGCAGGGCGCGTCGAGCAGAACCGCATCAAATTGTTCTGGTAGCCAACCGCCAAAAACGCGCCCATCGAAGTTACTTAGTGCGGCGTTACGTACACCACAACGTTCCACGTTGGCATGCAGCACTTTTACACGACTTGCGGCGTATTCATTAGCCACGAGAACGCCTTCATTGTTCATTAAAGCCGCGATTTGAGTGGTCTTTGATCCTGGTGCAGCTGCTGTATCTAACACGGCATCGTAAGATTCGTCATTCATAAACAGCGCAGATACTGGCATCATTGAACTGGCTTCTTGAATGTAGAATAAGCCTGACATGTGCTCTGCAGTGTTGCCTAATGGTACAACTGACTCGTCCGCTTCAATCCAAAACCCCGTGTCACACCAAGGCACAGGAGAAAGCTTCCAGCCTTTTGCGTCTGCACGTTCTAGAAACGCTTCAACACTGATCTTCAACGTATTAACACGAATACTTTTGCGCAGTGGCTTTTGGCACGATGCGATAAAGTCTTCCATGTTGAGGTGAGCAGGAAGGATAGTTTGGATTTTTTCCAGAAACGCGTCTGGGATGTAAACATTAGGATGCAATGTGGGATCTCGTTTGCAGAATTTGTGGCAAATAATATACGAAAGCGAAGCAGAAACGAATAGTGACAAGGGCCGAGCAATAAAAAAGAGCAGCGATTGCTGCTCTTTTAAGGTAATCAAACTTCAATTGTATGTGAATTGAGCTTTATTCTACGGCTTAGGAATCGCAGTACGCCATTGAGTCCAGCCTTCTTCAGCTTGTGGATATAAAAAGAAAGATTGCCCACTTTTTGCCGCTGGTGGAATAGTCGATTGCTCTGGCGTTGAAAACGCAATTCCTCCGCGAACTAAACTATCAAATGTGCCCGCTTTGATGTTCGCACCAGTAATTCCGATGGAGACATCTACTCCTGAAACATTCCAAAACACACTGTTTTGACGAACGAGGTAAGCATATTCAGGCTGTATCTTGATGGTCGTGACGACGCGATCTGCAAACTCTCCTAGGCTCACGTCGGTTACTTGGCCGACTTCCATCTGGCGGTAAAGAATAGGCGTTCCGACTTGTACTGAGCCTCGTTGTTCACTTTGTAAAGTAAACATTATGCCCTTAACACGTTCTGAACCGTTTTCCAACTGAAAATCAAATTTAGCTTTACCTTTACCTGGCTCAACACTGATGGATTTCGACACCAATGCGCCAAGGTTTTTCACGCCCCCTAAGCCAATCTCTGGCTCAGTTAGCCAAAAATGTGAGCCTTCAACCGCAATGTTTTCTACGTATTCAGGTAGGATTCTTGCGGTAATTTCAACCATATTGCGACGAAAATTTGGTACAACCAGTGTGACTTCACCAACTTTGACGCCTTGATACTCTATCGGCATTCCTTTGGCAATTTCTTGTGAGCCGTCTGTTTCTAACGCAATAACGCGTCCAAATTTGCGTGCGGTTTTTTGATCTGTATATAACTTCCAGTTGTCTCCAATTTTGTTTTCAACGCCAGGAACAGAGTCAAAAGCGATGCCACCTTCGATTAACGATTTTAAAGGGTGAGCTTTCACACTCACACCGGCTAGCGATGCATCTATCTCGATCCCTGAACGGTTCCAAAAGACGGTTTGCGGTGTTACGAGGTAAGCAAAGCGGTTTTCGATGGTTGCTTTAATTAACACACCGCCATCAACCAATTGGAAATCGGAGACGTTACCAACAGGAAGATTACGATAGAGCAGAGGGCTGCCTTTGGAAATCGGCGGCAATTCAGAAGCAAACAGTGTGAGTGCTCTAGAGCCACTTTGGTTGTACTGTGCTAATTCTGCCAATGATTCGTTTTGGAACAGTTGATACTCTTTTTGAATATCTTGCTTGCCTTCGCTTACAAAGCTAATGGACCCAGTTAACAACTGTTTTGCCGGAGGAACGGTAACGCTGAGGCCCGATTCCGTTAATTCTGCAGAGGCACTTCCGGTTACATAAAAACGGTTGTTTGATTTGATCAGGTGTTTGTATTCATGATCAATCAATACATCCATAAATACTTCATGTTGCGATTTTTTACCTTCTTCAACTAAGCCTACGTTGATAATTGAACCGACAACGATGCCTTTGTAAAGCACGTTGGCACCGCTATCTAGGCCAAACGAGTTGTCAGACACTAAACGAATAGCGATGGACTTTTCTTGCTGTTGGTTAAAAACGTTTTTACGAATGGCAGTAAAGCGGCGAGAGCGATCACCAGCACCTGGCACAATGGTTAAGAAGTTTCCTCTCACGAGATTGGCAATGTTTTCAACACCAGAGAGGGACACTTTTGCTTCTTCTAAGACGAATCGGGTACCTGTCGTCAGCATGTCACTGAAAGCTGGTTGAATTGCCGCTGACGCTAATATCACTTCTCGCCCTTCGGATAGGCTTAAGTCTGTAACTTGGCCAATCTCGATTCCGCGATACATAATGGGTGCGCCTTCGCCACTGATTTTACTGTCATCAGGGAGGACGATTTTAACAGCGATACCTCGACCTGCGGTTTTCAAATCTTTATACAGACGGAATTCAGTATTCTCTTCTACAGGCTCACCGTCATCCGGAGAGTCGACGGCGATCGCGCCTCCGAGTAGAGCACTCATACTTTCTAGCCTTACATCGACGCCTTCAAAACCGATGCTGGCACCGATTCCACTTACGTTCCAGAACCGACTGCGGTTGTTAATGATATGTCGGTATTGATCCTGAATGTTGGCTTGAATCGTGATAGATTTTGCGTCTTCATCCAGCTGGTAGCTGTAGACTTCACCGATTGGAATTTTCTTATAAACAATTTGAGATCCAATCGACACACCACCTAAATCGCGGCTTTTGAGTTTAATGTTCAAACCTTGTGAAACGCGCAAATCTGTTGGTGTAGAGTCTAACGCATGGAACGTTGTTTCAAACTCTTGACCATCTCCAGGTTGAATCGAAATGTAATTACCCGACACGAGCGCATCGAGCCCAGAAACTCCTGTTAGGCTTGCTGTTGGTTTTACCAGCCAAAAGCGAGTTTTATCGTTCAGCAATTTTGCCGCTTCAGGGTAGATATCGGCATCAACATAAATACTGCCGAGATCTTCAGTGAGGTTAATGTCTCTCACCATACCGACTTCTAGCCCTTGGTAACGGATAGTGGTTCGCCCGGCAACCAAGCCAGCAGCGTCAGAAAAATAGATTTGCACCCGTTGTCCTGCATCGTGTATCGACTTCACCACAAGCCAGCCAGCTAAGACCATGGTCAAAATTGGCAAAAGCCAAAGAGGAGATATGCCTTTGCTCCGCTTTACATCTGGTACGTATGACGTTTGAGAACTGTTCTGATCACTCATTCATTGACTCTTTTTCTGATTGTGTTGGGCCTGTTTGGTCCCAGATTAGCCTTGGATCAATACTTTCCGCTGCAAGCATGGTCAATACCACGACAACACCAAAGGCCACGGCGCCATATCCTGGTGTGAAATCAAGTATCTGACCACGATCGACTAAGGTCATCATGATAGAAATAACAAACAAGTCCATCACAGACCATTTACCGATCCATTTAACAACAAAGTAAACCATCATTCGTTGTCTCTTAAACACCGAACGTTTGAATTGAATGCAAAGCATGATGTAGGCAAGGCCAAGTATTTTTACAACTGGCACAACAATACTGGCCACAAAAATGATCACTGCGATGCCATACATACCGCTTTTTACCAACCCAGCTACGCCTGAGAAAATAGTATCTTCCAAACGTTTGCCATTGGTCAGCAAGATGGAAATAGGAATCAAGTTGGCTGGGAAAATCGCTATCGTTGCCGCAATGAGGTAAGCCCACGTCTTCTGAATGGAGTTGGGCTTGCGATGATATAACTCGTGGTGACAACGCCGACAATGGTCACCTTCAGGTTGAGACAGGTGGCACTCATGGCAATGCACGTCTTTGTGTTCAAAGGAATAAAGGCTTTCTGGTTTCCAGGCTTCCCAGTAACGACGCACACTGATTCGAGAAACTAACAAAACGGTAAATATCTGCAAAAGAACCAGACCAATTAACCCTGGGCCTACAAAAATGTCGGAATAATCTTGGAGTTTGAAGCAGGAAATGGCGATGCTAACTAAGAACACATCCAGCATTACCCAATGTTTCAAATGTTGAATTAGCCACAGTGAAATACGAAGCCCTCGAAACCACCGTTGATGCAGCGAGATATGTGCCGTAACCACTGAAACACAAACCGTCAGAGGCGCTAGAGAGCTACAAAATAGAATAAGCAGTGAAAGAAGAACAAAGCCTTCTTCCATCAATGTGATCATCCCCGAAGGTAGGGTTGCCGGAATCATCACACCAAAAAGTCGGATACTAATAAAGTTAAAAAAGTGTGATGGAATAAATAGCAGGATACAGGTTATCGCGACGGCTAAATTACCTGAGAGGCTAGGGCTACCGCCTCGATACAACTGTGTGCCACAACGAGGACAGTGTGCATTTTTTCCATTGGGTAAGTCGACGATATCGACAGGCAATTCGCAACCTTGGCACAAGCGCACATTATTTGGCTGCATGGCGTGCTTAGACAGAGAGGTCATAACGACCTCTCTAACTTGAACGATTTAAGCGTGGGACTGTATGCCCCCATATAAGGTTTGATATAAGCCTTCTTGCTCAACTAACTCACCATGAGTACCTGTTTGCGTCACTTTTCCATCTTCAAGCACGTAGATCAAATCGGCTTGTTTTACGGCTGATAGACGGTGCGCAACGATTAATGTTGTTCTACCACGTAAGAATTCAGTCAATGCTTTGTGCAATGCCGCTTCAGTAGCGGTATCAAGCGCAGACGTGGCTTCATCTAAAATAACAAATTGAGGATCACTCAGCACCATTCTTGCGATGGCAAGGCGTTGTCGTTGACCACCTGACAAACGAATGCCGTTACGGCCGACTTGAGTATCCAAACCGTGGTTCAGTTGAGAAATAACATCTTGCAGCTGAGCTACTTCAAGAGCTCGCCAAAGTGACATTTCGTCAAAATTCCCACCGAGTGTTAGATTATGCCTCAAGGTGTCGTTAAATAGTATAGGTTGCTGTAATACCACGGCAATTTTGTCACGAATTACTTCAAAACCAATATCTTCTGTTAATTCATCATTAAAGCGAATGCTACCGGAGTTTTGACGATAAACCCCAATAAGTAGTTGTATTAAGGTCGACTTACCGCCTCCGCTCGCACCAACTAGCGCCACTTTCTTTCCTGCCGGTATATGTAAAGAAAGGTTATCTAGGACTTTGTTTTCATTATTATAAGAGAAGTCTACGTTTTCTACTTTAACATCGACTTCTCTGTCTTCTTTGAAAGGATTTACCTTAGGTACTGGTCTTTGTTCTTCTTCTAATACTAATAAGTCGTTGATGCGTTTTAACGCAGCTTTCGCGCTGTACCAAGAAAACTGAATGCCGAGCAGCTCTTGAACAGGAGACAACATAAACCATAGGTAACCAAAAACAGCAAAGATTTGACCAATAGTGAGGTCACTAAACATGACCATCAGCATGGCGACGGCTCTGAATAACTCAAAACCGATTAAGAAGAGTAGGAAAGAGACGCGACCTGCTGCCTCTGATTGCCACGCATACTTGTCTGCATCCACACGCACTTGGTTCGCACTGTCTTTGAGTTGCTGGAGAAATTCTCGCTCTTTATTGGCTGCGCGCAGCTGGTAAATGCCATCTAATGTTTCAACTAAACGATTTTGGAAAATTTCAAAAGAATGATTTTCCTTCCGTTTCAGATGCTTAACCATACTTCCTAGTTTACGTGAGAAGTAAATGACAATAGGGTTAACTAGCAGAATAAATAGACCAAGTCGCCAGTCGAGCCAAAGCAGAACGATGGCAGTACCAATGACCGTTAAAAAACTGATAACGAATTTTGCTAACGTAGAACCAATAAATTTATCAATGGTCTCAATGTCAGTGATAAGGTGGGCGTTGATGCCTCCGCTGCCTTTGGTTTCGTATTGGCGGATGCTGATACGACCAAGCTTGTCGATCATTTTACTGCGCATCTCAAACGTGATCGTTTTAGAAACAAGTGTAAATTGTCGGCTTTGAAGGATATTTAACCCCTGACTTGCAGCTCGCATCAGGACGACCAAGAAAAGGGTGAAAAATATATAACCCGTCGGAGTGTGCCACGCTTCAGGGAGAATGGCATTCATAGCAGCTAAGCCTTTTGCTGGTTGGTCCAATAAAACCTCATCAACCATCAACGGCATGAGAAGGGGGATTGGAACACTAATCAAGGTTGCAAGCACCGCTATCAAGTTCGCTATGATCAGCTTGGACTTGTGCTTTTTTACTTGTGTTATCAACCAAGAACGGCTAATAGTGTCATTTTTCAGAAGCATTGTAATTGAGAATAAGTCCTATTATAAAGTAGGGCTGCATTTTAGCGCCATACAGTGAGAATGGAAGCTTTTATAGTAAGTAGGAAGTTAATATGAACATAGAACAATACCATAGACTAACCAAACAAGCCGTTGCTCTAATTGAGTCTGAGCCAGACTTTATTGCTAACCTAGCAAACTTGAGCTCACTGCTTTTCATGGAATTGGACGATCTTAACTGGGCTGGCTTTTACCTAGCAAAAGGTGAAGAGCTCGTTCTTGGTCCGTTCCAAGGAAAACCAGCTTGTGTCCGCATTCCTATGGGTCGCGGTGTCTGTGGTACTGCTGCAAAAACTAACACCATACAAAGAGTATACGACGTTCATGAATTTGAGGGACATATAGCGTGCGATGCAGCGAGCAATTCAGAAATTGTGATTCCATTTTCTATTAATGGAAAGGTGGTTGGTGTCCTTGATATTGACAGCCCAAGTATTGGTCGATTCAATGAAACAGACGAAGAAGGTCTCACTCATTTCATGGCTGAAGTAGAAAAGCTGCTTAATTCACACGCGAACGACGCATAAATTAGCCTTCGAGTGTGGTTTTTCCTTGGCATGTCACTATAATACGAGAATATTTTTTCTTAATGCTCGCGGAAATCCGCTCAAATCAGGACCCCTCATGACTGAAAAGTTAAAAAACAGCAAAGAAGTTATTGCATATATTGCTGAATGTTTCCCTAAGTGCTTTACTTTAGAAGGTGAAGCAAAACCTCTGAAAATTGGTATTTTTCAAGATCTTGCGGAACGTCTAAGTGAAGACGAAAAAGTAAGCAAAACACAGCTTCGTGCAGCGTTAAGACAGTACACTTCATCATGGCGTTACCTACATGGTGTAAAACCAGGTGCAGTACGTGTAGACCTAGACGGCAACCCTTGTGGTGAGCTAGAAGAAGAGCACGTTGAACACGCGAAAGCGACACTTGCAGAAAGCAAGGCAAAAGTTCAAGCTCGTCGTAAAGAACAAGCACAAAAAGCTCGTGAAGAGGGTAAGGCGAAAGCGAAACCAGCGGCTAAAAAGCCTCAACAGCCTCGTCGTACTAACAAACCAAAAGTACAAAAAACAACTAAGCCTGTAGAAACGCGCGCTCTAAATGCTGACGAAATCACAGTAGGTAACGCAGTTAACGTGAACATGGGCAAAGGAAACATGGCAGCGACCATTGTTGAGATCAATAAGGATGATGTACGTGTTCAACTTGCTAACGGCCTACAAATGGTTGTGAAAGCGGAGCACTTGCGCGCATAAAGGAGATACTCCTACGCATGAATTGCCGTTCAAAAGTGACACTGATTGCTGCTAGCTTATGGCTAGCAGCATCAGCTCAGGCTCTCGAAGCCAAACTACATAAAGATGACTTGCCGGTTCTCGCTCCTGAAGTTCAGCACGAAACAGCTAGCAAACGAGTCACCTCTCGATTTACCCGCTCTCATTATAAGCATTTCAGCCTCAATGATGATTTCTCCAAAGCGATCTTTGAACGCTATGTAGAATTGCTTGATTATAATAGAAATATTTTTACTCAAGCGGACATCGACTCTTTTAAAGACTGGTCAATTGAGCTTGATGATCAGCTAAAAGCTGGTAACAACCAAATTGCTTTTGATGTTTATAACCTCTCAATGCAAAAGCGTTTCGAGCGCTTTGCTTATGCGTTAACGCTACTCGACGAAGAGATCAAGTTTGATACTGATGACGAGATAGAGTTAGACCGTTCTGAAGCTGCATGGCCAAAAGACGAAGTGGAGCTCAACGAGTTATGGCGTAAGCGCGTGAAATATGACGCGTTAAATCTGAAACTGACTGGCAAAGAATGGCCAGAGATTAAAGAAGTTTTAGAGAAGCGTTATAACAACGCGATGAAGCGGATCACACAGACTAATAACGAAGATGCATTCCAGTTATATATGAATGCCTTCGCCCGACAAGTCGACCCTCATACTAGCTACCTTTCTCCACGTAATGCTGAGCAATTCCAATCGGAAATGAACCTATCTCTGGAAGGCATTGGTGCTGTTTTACAAATGACTGACGATTACACAGTAATTCGTTCACTTGTTGTTGGTGGCCCTGCGTCGAAGAGCAAGCAGCTTGGCGAAGGGGATCGAATCATCGGTGTTGGACAAGACGGTGAAGAGATTGTCGACGTGATCGGTTGGCGTCTGGATGATGTAGTTCAATTAATCAAAGGCCCAAAAGGCACAAAGGTTAATCTACAGATCTTGCCAGAAGGTAACGATGCGAAGAGTTACATTGTCACAATTGTTCGTGACAAAGTTCGCCTAGAAGATCGCGCAGTTAAGTCGGAGATCATCGAAAAAGATGGTAAGAAGATTGGTATTTTAGAAGTGCCAAGTTTCTACGTCGGTTTGTCGAAAGATACCGATAAACTGCTTGCTGAGTTAAAAACCAAAAACGTTGACGGCGTAATCGTTGATCTACGTAACAACGGTGGTGGTGCATTAACGGAAGCGACAGCATTAACAGGGTTATTCATTAAAGAAGGTCCTGTTGTTCAAGTTCGTGACAGCTATGGTCGTATTAAGGTGAACGCCGATACTGACGGAAAAGTGAGCTACGATGGTCCGCTGACGGTGTTGATTAACCGCTACAGTGCTTCAGCGTCTGAAATTTTTGCAGCAGCAATGCAAGATTATAATCGTGCAATTATTTTAGGTGAAAATTCTTTCGGTAAAGGTACGGTTCAACAGCATCGTTCACTGAATCATATCTACGATCTTTTCGATAAAGAGCTAGGCTACGTTCAGTACACGATTCAGAAGTTCTACCGTATTGACGGTGGAAGTACGCAAAATCGTGGTGTTGCACCCGATATTTCGTACCCAACACCAATTGAAGCTTCTGAAACGGGTGAAAGTGTAGAAGACAATGCACTACCTTGGGATCAGATTGATAAAGCAAAATATCAAACCTTCCCAAGCAACGAAGCACTAGTTGAAAAACTCACCGCTCTTCATAACAAGCGTATTTCTGATGAGATGGAATTCCGTTTCATCAATGAAGACATAGAGAAGTATCGTAAAGAAAAAGACGATAATATGTTGTCTTTGAACGAGAAAGTTCGTAAGGCTGAATCGGATAAAGCGGAAGCACTTCGTTTGCAACGCATCAATGAGCGTCAAGCTGCTTTAGGTAAGGAAGCATTCAAAACATTGGATGATATACCTAAAGATTATGAAGCGCCTGATGTTTATTTAGATGAGTCTGTCGCGATTATGGTTGATCTGCTCAAGCAGAAAAATCAGTCATAATAACTGGCAATTCAAAGCAAAAAGAGTGAGTCTTTCAGGCTCACTCTTTTTTTATGTCTTTTCATCTTTGTTTGTATTGAGTATCAAGTAAGATATTCGCTTATTTTTTCCCAATAATTTACGTGATCTACATCTAAAATTTCGCGAAAGTGAGGACTACTGCCTAAGCTAAAAGAAAACGATAAGGATGCCGATATGAAATGGTTCTTTATTTTACTTAGCTTTTGCTGCTTTAGTGTGTTTAGCGGAGAAAACACCAGAGAAGATGAATTAAGTCACTTTGACACGCCGTTTCTCATCGGAGACTGGTATTTAATGAACCCAAACCCCGAAGAGTCGGCTGAAAATTTTCGTGCGATAAAACTGTCACTGGGTTCCGACTACAGCTTTTCTATTGATATTCAAAAGAAAGATTATTCTGTCGATCATTGGGAAGGATTGTATAACGCCAATGAAGACACCATCGTTCTTGGCTTAAACACAGATGAGCCTCAAATTTATGCCTATCGCAATAATCACAATACACTTGATCTTAATGGTGTGACTTTTACTAAAGGGTTGTCTAACTCGCTAGCGGGCATATGGTCTAGCTCTTATGTATCCGGAGATGGCCTTGTGGCAAACAACATCAACCATATGGATCTGATACTTCAACCTGACTTCGTGTTTATGTTTCGGGTATCCAACGAAGAAGGGGATGAGTCAATCAAGCAAGGTGTTTTCTACACAGAAGATGAATATTTAGTCTTGCTCTATGAAAATGGCGAGCACGGGACCACCTATAAGCTCAACAAAAATGAATTAACGATCGAAGATTCAAATGGCGATATGTACGCGGTACTTAATCGGGTAACGCCTTGATAGCTTATCTTGCTACGACAAAATACGCGAGCATACGGCAAATTGTCAATGTTGTTTAAATGTTAATCAAAAAACGGAGCTAGAGCACTAAAAGCTCCGTTTTTTGATGGAAAGACTTGTATTCTGATACCACAACCCCTACAAATAGCTTATATAGTGATACCAGAACTGCATTTTTGATCATGCAGTCTGGTATTTTTGTTGTTCGACATACAAGGATTTATGCTCATGTCCCAAGCTCCCCAGGCCAAATATCGTAAAGATTATCAAGAGCCATCTCACGCGATTACCGATATCGATCTTACGTTTGATCTTTATGACAATGACACCATCGTTACGGCGATATCAAAGGTTGCTCAAAAAGGCGATACAACAACGCTAGAACTCGATGGCGAGGGGCTTGAGCTGCGCGCTGTAAAAGTAAACGGTGAGGATTGGGCTCATCACGAAGTGAAAGAATCATCGCTTGTACTGACCGATCTTCCATCCGAGTTTGAACTTGAAATCGTCACCAAAATTGATCCTGAAGCGAATACAGCACTCGAAGGTTTGTACAAATCAGGCGGCGCATTTTGTACTCAGTGTGAGGCCGAGGGCTTCCGTCGTATTACTTATTACTTAGATCGTCCTGATGTTCTGGCAAAATACACGACAAAAGTGATCGCAGATAAAGCCGCTTATCCATATTTGCTGAGCAATGGTAACCGAATTGCAGAAGGCGATGCAGAGAACGGTCGTCATTGGGTTCAATGGCAGGACCCGCATCCAAAGCCAGCTTACTTGTTTGCTCTTGTCGCAGGGGACTTTGACGTACTGCGTGACAAATACACAACGATGTCAGGTCGCAGTGTTGATTTAGAAATCTTTGTTGATAAAGGTAACTTAGATCGTGCAGGTCATGCGATGACATCGCTGATCAACTCGATGAAGTGGGATGAAGAACGCTTTGGCCTTGAATACGATCTGGATATTTACATGATCGTTGCCGTTGATTTCTTCAATATGGGCGCAATGGAAAACAAAGGCCTAAACATCTTTAACTCAAAGTATGTTTTGGCGAATGACCAAACGGCGACGGATCGTGACTACTTAGGTATCGAAGCTGTTATCGGTCATGAGTACTTCCACAACTGGACAGGCAACCGTGTCACTTGTCGTGACTGGTTCCAACTAAGTCTAAAAGAAGGCTTAACCGTATTCCGTGACCAAGAATTCTCTTCTGACTTAGGCTCTCGTGCAGATAACCGCATCGATAACGTACGTATCATCCGTGGCCCTCAGTTTGCAGAAGATGCAAGCCCAATGTCTCACCCGATTCGTCCTGACAAAGTCATTGAGATGAATAACTTCTACACGCTAACAGTGTATGAAAAGGGCAGCGAAGTTATTCGCATGTACCATACACTCCTTGGCGAAGAGGGCTTCCAAAAAGGGATGAAACTTTACTTTGAACGTCACGATGGTACTGCTGCCACATGTGAAGACTTTGTTTCTGCGATGGAAGATGCCACCGGTGTCGATTTAAAACAATTCCGTCTATGGTACAGCCAGTCTGGTACACCGACGCTGCGCGTAAATAGCGAATACAATGCCAATGCAAAAACTTACGCACTAACGGTAGAGCAATTTACGGAGCCAACGCAAGACCAGGCTGAGAAGCAAGCGCTGCACATTCCGTTTGATATCGAGCTGTACGATTCGAAAGGTCAAGTTATCCCGTTGATGATTAACGGTGAATCGGTTCATAACGTGCTAGATATTAAACAAGATAAGCAAACGTTCGTATTTGAAAATGTCGAAGAACAGCCAGTGCCATCTTTGTTGCGTGAATTCTCGGCACCAGTAAAACTAGAATACGACTACAGTGATGATGAATTAGTCTTCTTGATGAAGCACGCGACGAATGACTTCGCTCGTTGGGATGCAAGCCAAATGCTATTGGCTAAGTACATTCGTCAGAACGTGAAAAACGTTCAAGCCGGACAAGACGTGTCGCTTTCTGAAGGCGTGATAGATGCGTTCCGTGGTGTGCTATTGGATGAGACGCTTGAGCCAGCTTTCATTGCTCAAGTTTTCTCTTTGCCTTCAATTAATGAGATTACTGGCTGGTACCAGCAAATTGACATCGATGCCGTAGACAAAGTGCTAAATAGCATTACAGTGTCACTTTCTCAAGAGTTAGAAGATGAGCTAAGTGCAACTTATCATACACTGAAGCAAACAGAGTACACGATCGATCATGCTGCGATTGGCAAGCGTGCATTACGTAACCGTTGTCTGCAATACCTAGCACATACGGAAAAAGGTAATGATTTAGTGAAAGCACAATACGCATCTGCAAATAACATGACAGATACGATTGCAGCGATGAGTGCTGCAAATAGTGCTCAGCTTGAGTGTCGTGAAATTCTTATGGCAGACTATAGCGATAAATGGAAGCACGATGGTTTGGTTATGGACAAGTGGTTTGCACTTCAAGGTAGCAATCCTGCAGAGGATGCACTTGAAAAAGTGAAAGCCACCATGAACCACGAAGCATTTAGTTTGAAGAACCCGAACCGTACGCGCAGTTTGATTGGTTCGTTCTTAAGTGCCAACCCTGTGCGTTTTCATGATAAATCCGGTGCAGGTTACCAATTTGCAGGAGAAATCCTTCGCCAACTTAATGATTCGAACCCACAAGTTGCATCTAGAATGATTGATCCTTTGCTTAAGTTCCGTAAATACGATGAAGGTCGCCAAGCTTTGATCAAAGCAGAACTTGAAAAGCTCAAAGCAATGGATAATCTTGCTAAAGACTTATTCGAAAAAGTTACTAAAGCACTAGACGAATAGTAAACAACACAATAGGGTGGTCATTAAGGCCACCTTATTGTTTATGTCACTTAGTTTTTACTTCATGAACTATTACTACTTCAACCTCAACATTTCATATCAAACGTTTTTATCCCATTATTCTGGCGCGGCAAGTGTTGTTCAAGTCGTCACACATAACGGTTTACGTTTGCAGTTACCCGCCGCACGATTCAGACCATTTCTTAGTCAATTAGGCATTAAAGGCCAGTTTAGACTAACAACTGACCAAAATAATAAGTTTCTTAAGTTAGAAACTCTGTGATGTATTGTATTTGCAGAGAGTTAAATAGGAATCTTAGTCACAGAATCGGACATTTCACCTCTTACCACCACGATTAGTTGTTAAACATTTGTAATTATGCTTTTACAATGGGCACATGCATTACCTATGCTTAGTTTCTAAGGTAACAACCTAGCTACTAAGTCCCCCTACAAAACAACAATTCTAATGTGGAGTGTGAATATGACCGCGCGTGAAAATGTAGTGCCGGTTCTGCTTGAAAAAGTTTACCAACTGATTCAAGACAAACTCGAGCTTTCTCACCAAACGCTTGTAACTAAACTTGCTCAACACTTATTCAGTAACATTGCTGATGATGACCTGATTCAGCGAAACGAATCCGATCTTTATGGTGCTGTCGTCAGCCTTTGGCACCATATCAATGAAAAAAAACCAGAAGAGATTTCGGTACGAGTATTTAACCCGACCGTAAGTCGTCAAGGCTGGCAATCCACACACACAATCGTAGAAATTGTTGTTCCAGATAGTCCATTCTTAGTGGACTCAGTCAAAATGGCTTTAGCGCGTTTGGACCTTGTTTGCCACCTAATGTTAAACAACCCAACACAGATACAGCGTGATAAAAAAGGCCAAGTTACCGACGTAAACGGTGAGGGTGGTGTTCTTCAATCACTGTTCCATATCGAGGTAGACCGCCTTACTAGTAAAGAAGAGATGCAAGCGCTTAAAGAAGAGCTGTTAAAAATTCTATCTGACACTCGTTTAGTCGTTGATGACTGGAAGCAAATGGTTGATAAGCTTAAGCTTGTGACTGATGAACTTGAGAAAAATAAAGATCGTGTTTCTATCCAAACGGATCGTATGGACGAAACGATCGCATTTCTTCGTTGGCTAGAAGATCATAATTTTACCTTTATGGGTTACAAAGATTATGACTTAGAAGAAGTCAATGGTGATACCGAGCTTGTTCCTGCTAAAGAAAAAGGACTTGGTCTATTTGCTGATGACAAGCGCGTGCGTAGCGTCAAGCTATCTGAGCTTTCAGATTCTGCGCGGTTAGAAGCGAAAAAGCCATACGCTCTGATTATCACAAAAGGTAACAAAGCATCTCGTATTCACCGACCAGCATATACTGATTACATCGGTGTTAAGAAGTTTGATGAAAACGGTAAAGTAATAGGTGAGCATCGCTTTACTGGTCTATATACCTCTGCCGTGTATAACCAAGCGGTACAAAGCATCCCTCTGATCCGTGAAAAAGTGGACCGTATCCTTGAAGCGAGCGGATATCGTCACGGATCGTATTCATACAAAGCATTGCACAATATCTTAGAAAACTACCCACGCGATGAACTACTTCAAGCAAATGAAGAAGAGCTGCTTGAGGTGGGTATGGGTGTTGTACAAATGCAAGATCGTGACCTACTGCGTTTATTTGTTCGTAAGGACCCATTTGGTCGTTTCTTTAGCTGCATGGTTTATGTCACTAAAGATCGTTACAACACAGAGTTACGTCGTCAAACTCAACGCATTCTTAAGCAGTACTTTGGTTGCGAGCAAGAGGTTGAATTTACAACGTTCTTCTCAGAAAGCCCACTAGCGAGAACACATTACATTGTTCGTGTAGACAATAACAACATTGACGTAGACGTGAAAAAGATCGAGCAAAACCTAATGGAAGTTTCTACCTCTTGGGATGACAGACTAAAAGAATCCATCATTGCTAACTTTGGTGAAAGCAAAGGCCTTCCTCTTTCAAAAGAATACATGAGTGCGTTCCCTCGCTCATATAAAGAGGACATGATGCCAGGTTCTGCGGTTGCAGATATTGAACGCTTAGAAGCGTTAAGTGATGATAATAAACTTGGCATGTTGTTCTACCGACCTCAAGAAGAGGGGGCGGATTCAAAAGCTGTTCGCTTGAAGTTATACCACCGCGATGAGCCAATCCATCTTTCTGACGTAATGCCAATGCTTGAAAACCTTGGCTTACGAGTGATCGGTGAATCACCGTATGAGATCGAGAAAAATAACGGACAGACATTCTGGATCCTTGATTTCTCTATGCTGCATAAGAGCGAGAAAACGGTTGATCTTCGTGAGGCTCGTGATCGTTTCCAACAAGCATTTGCCGCAATTTGGGCGGGCAACCTTGAAAGTGATGGTTTTAACCGATTGGTACTAGGTGCGTCGCTATCTGGGCGTGAGATTTCCATTCTTCGTGCTTATGCTCGATACATGCGCCAAGTCGGTTTCCCATTCAGTCAACAATACATCGAAGACACGCTAAGCCACTACCCAGACTTAGCAACAGGTCTAGTCAAGCTGTTCACCAAGCGATTCGATCCGAAACACAAAGGCAGTGAAAAAGGCCAAAACGATCTGATTAAAAAGCTAACAGAGCAGTTGGATCGTGTAGAGAGCTTGGATGATGATCGTATTATTCGTCGTTACATCGACATGATCATGGCGACACTTCGTACTAACTACTATCAATTAGACGAAAGCAAGCAACCTAAGCCTTGGTTATCTTTGAAAATGAAACCGAGCGATATTCCAGAGATTCCGCAGCCTGTACCCGCGTTCGAGATCTTTGTGTACGCACCAGATATTGAGGGTGTTCACCTTCGTGGCGGAAAAGTGGCTCGTGGTGGTTTACGTTGGTCAGATCGTCAAGAAGATTTCCGTACAGAGATTCTTGGTCTCGTAAAAGCTCAGCAAGTTAAGAACACCGTTATCGTACCTGTGGGTGCAAAAGGCGGCTTTGTTTGTAAACGCCAGCCATCTCTCACAACCCGTGATGAGATCTTTGCTGAAGGCCAACGTTGTTACAAACGATTTATTCGTGCGCTACTTGATGTATCAGATAACATCATTGAAGGTGAAGTCGTGCCACCACAAAACGTTGTGCGCCATGACGAAGATGACCCATACCTAGTAGTGGCTGCAGATAAAGGCACAGCAACATTCTCAGATCTAGCGAACTCTGTTTCTGCAGAGTACAACTTCTGGTTAGGTGACGCATTTGCTTCAGGTGGTTCAAATGGTTACGACCACAAAGCGATGGGTATCACTGCAAAAGGTGGTTGGGAATCTGTTAAGCGTCACTTCCGTGAAATGGGCATCAACTGCCAGACCACTGACTTTACCGCAATCGGTGTAGGTGATATGGCAGGTGACGTGTTCGGTAACGGTATGCTGTTATCGAAGCACATTCGATTGCAAGCTGCCTTTAACCACATGCACATCTTTATTGATCCAAATCCAGATTCAGCCACCAGCTGGGAAGAGCGTAACCGCTTGTTTAATCTGCCAAGATCAAGCTGGGAAGATTACAATAAAGATTTGATCTCTCAAGGTGGTGGCATCTTCTCTCGTCGATCAAAATCGATCCAGTTGACACCAGAAATTCAGAAAATGTTAGGTACTAAGAAAGCATCTTTAGCGCCTAATGATCTGATTAAGATGATCTTGAAAATGAAAGTCGATCTGCTTTGGAATGGTGGTATCGGCACTTACGTTAAAGCCTCGACAGAAACTCATACGGATGTTGGTGACCGCGCTAACGACATGCTGCGCATTGACGGCCGTGACTTAAGAGCAAAAGTAGTTGGCGAAGGCGGTAACTTGGGTATGACTCAGCTTGGTCGTATTGAATACGCACTGACTGGCGGCCGAGTGAACACAGACTTCGTTGATAACGTGGGTGGCGTTGACTGTTCGGATAATGAAGTCAACATCAAGATCTTCCTTAATGGACTGGTTTCAAATGGCGATCTTACGGTTAAGCAACGTAACCAAATTCTAGAGTCTATGGAAGACGAAGTGGGTGAAATTGTATTAGATGATGCTTACCGTCAGTCGGAGTCGATCTCCGTGACTGAACAGCAAGGTGTTGGCATTGTTAAGGAACAAATTCGATTCATCCATACCATGGAAAAAGCAGGGTACTTGGATCGTGCTCTCGAATACATCCCTGATGATGAAACGCTAATCGAGCGTGAAAAACAGGGACTAGGTCTCACTCGCCCTGAGCTATCAGTGTTAGTTGCCTACGGTAAAATGGTACTTAAACAGCAACTTGTTACGGATGAAATCGCGAATGATGAATTCCATGCGAAACAGCTTGTTGAATATTTCCCAAGTGCGTTACGACGTAACTATAAAGATCAAATGGTTAATCACCCACTGCGAGCTGAAATTATCGCTACAGCATTGGCTAACCAGATGGTTAATGAAATGGGCTGTAATTTCGTCACTCGTTTGCAAGAAGAAACCGGTGCAAGTGTTGTCGATGTTGCTAACGCATACAGTGCGGCTCGTGAAATTTTCGATCTAGAAGCAATTCTTAAGCAGACTCGTGAACTCGATAATATCGCCACAGCTCAAGCTCAGTACGAAATCATGTTTTATGTTCGTCGATCACTACGTCGAATTGCACGTTGGTTGCTTCGCAACCGCAGTGGTAAATGCACAGTTGGTGAGCTGATTGCTATCTACAAGCAAGATGTCAATGTTATCACTGAAACCTTAGACACTATGCTGGTTGAGTCTGAAGTAGAAGAACACAATGAACTTGCTCAAGGGTGGATTGAGAAAGGGGTAGAAGAGAAACTTGCACATCAAGTCGCTCGTTTATCCAGCTTACAATCTGCACTGGATATCTCATCAGTGGCGAGTGAAACAGGTAAAACGGTTGAGCAAGCATCGAAGCTCTACTTTAACTTAGGTGACCGTTTGTCGTTACACTGGTTCTTGAAGCAAATTAACAGCCAAGCCGTTGATAATAACTGGCAGGCACTAGCAAGAGCTGCATTCCGAGAAGATCTGGACTGGCAACAACGTCAACTTACGGCTCAGGTATTAAATTGCGGCTGTGCAACGGAAGAGCTAGACGTGATGAAAGCGTTAGAAGATTGGATGGAAACTAACGAGCAATCACTGCACCGTTGGGAAAGCATCTTGAATGAGTTCAAAGTTGGCTCTGTCCACGAATTTGCTAAGTTTTCTGTAGCACTTCGAGAATTAGTACTCTTGAATCTCAACTGTTCGTCGAAAGAGTAGATGAGTTAGTCAAATTGTAAGTAAAAGCCTCGTTATTTAGCGAGGCTTTTTTGTTGCTCATCGTTTCTATTATAGCGCCGAGTGAGTTACAGCGTAACGGTACGGGGAAGTTAAAATAGGCTGAAATCGATTGCTTTAGGGTGGTTAGTTATAAATTTTATTGTTGAAATCTTACTCTAATTGTTTGTTTTATATTTGAAAATATTAGAAAGATATAGGTTTTTACTTAATACATTCATTTTCATTGAATTACGATGAAAAACAGTAAATAATATTGTCCCGTTTATACGGGGCTTTTTTCTTTCGGAGGCACAATGCTTTACCGTCTAGCCAGAACTGGCTTTTTCCAACTCGATGCCGAGAAGGCACACGATCTTGCAATCAAGAACTTCCAACGCTTTAACGGCACACCACTTGATCTCTTTTACCGCCAACAATTACCAACTCGTCCAGTTGAGTGTATGGGACTAACATTCCGTAACCCAGTAGGTCTTGCGGCTGGCTTAGATAAAAACGGTGAATGCATTGAAGCATTTGATGCCATGGGCTTTGGCTTTGTTGAAGTTGGCACAGTAACACCTCGTCCGCAACCAGGGAATGATAAACCACGCTTATTTCGCTTAGTCGAAGCTGAAGGGATCATCAATCGCATGGGCTTTAATAACCTAGGCGTTGATAATTTGGTCGAGAATGTAAAGCAAGCAAAATTCAACTGTGTTCTCGGAATTAATATTGGTAAAAACAAAGACACACCAATTGAGAAAGGGGCAGAGGACTACCTGATTTGTATGGAGAAAGTGTATGAGTACGCAGGCTACATTGCGGTTAATATCTCATCACCAAACACTCCGGGTCTTCGTTCACTTCAATATGGTGAAGCGCTTGATGAACTACTTTCTGAATTAAAAGCGAAACAAGCGGAACTTTCAGAGAAATACAACAAATACGTCCCGCTAGCATTAAAAATTGCGCCTGATTTGAGTGACGAAGAAATCTGCCAAATCTGCGATTCTTTATTGAAAAACAATATAGATGGTGTGATCGCGACTAACACAACTCTGGATCGCACGATCGTAGAAGGAATGAAACACGCCAATGAGGCAGGTGGTTTAAGTGGTCGCCCTGTGCAATCACGCTCTACGGAAGTCGTACGTAAGCTTCATGAAGAGCTAGGAGACAAACTTCCAATTATCGGTGTTGGTGGTGTGGATTCCTATGTTGCAGCCAAAGAAAAGCTGATGGCAGGCGCTAAACTTGTTCAAGTCTACACCGGCTTTATTTACCACGGCCCAGGCCTAGTACGTGATATTGTTAAGAATCTTTAACATACACATCAAAAACCACTGAAAAATCAGTAGCTATTACATAAAAAAGAGGACTCTGTTTCCTCTTTTTTTTTATCCGTTCGTTTGTAAAATTTAAAAATCACGAGTAGGTAATTAAGCGTCTTACCTCTTTACCACTGATTTAACTAGTCAAGAGAGAACGGAATAATGCTTAAACCCAGCGACAAATGGAATTGGTATTTTGACGAGCAAAAAGCTTGCTTAATGCTGGATCTGGGGGAGGAAATGATTTTCCAAACCAATTTATCCCGAAAATTGTTGGTTAACTGTGCCTTCTCAAACAATGAATTTACCGTTGATGACGCCAGTGCATTCCAAACGTTTAATGAACGTATTCGATGCCTCGACATCAGTGAATACCGCCAAGCTGAGTTAACACTGTATTGTGTTGCGGCAAAGCGCTTTCATAAACCTGTACAGCCTAAAAGCTGGTTCTTTGACGCACAGTCCTCAGGTTACGAGCCTGAAGAAGGGGACATGGTCTTTCTAACAAACCAATATTCTGATGGCATGTTCATCGTGTTAGAACCAGGCGAGACGTCGAGCTTATGTGCTTATGTTAACCAAGAAGCGTTTGTGCTTGATGGCAATAAGGCGCTTCAGTTTGGGCAGCCGATTAAAGTAATGCATGACCGCATGGCTTGTGCAAATCACCTCTTTGCAATAACCCCTATGGCAATGGTGGGGTAAACCTGTTTAATTTTTTCTTTATTTCGTTCCTTTGTTTGCATTAGTCGACCTCGTTAGGTCGATTTTTTTTGTCCTTTCCTTTGATACTAGAGCCCCATCAGCCATGAAACTGTATGTTTTCTATGCATGCAAACATGAAGCTGGTCACTTTTATTTTACTTATTTCAATCTGATGACTCCCTTAACTAGGCAACCTAGCGCTTAAAATTAGCCCATTTATTCCCCTATAAGGCAAAAATGTAAGTAACTTACATCAATAATCATTGCCTGGTATATACCAAAATTAATGTAAATAAGTATTCACTTCTTGCCAAGGGAACAAAATTTCGTTCGTGAATAAAAAACACTCAAATTAAAGATGTTGAAAGTTTCAGATCATTTTGTTGGTGATGATTTGAACTAACAGGTGGGGAAATTCCTTTAAAAACGAGGCATTGATCGTAAAGTCAGGTATAATTGAAGCCATTTTTTATCAGCGAAAGAACACTATGAATCAATATCTCGCGGTAACTTCAAATGGCATGGAAAATTTGCTTGTTGAAGAACTGACTAAACTAGGCATTGAAAATGCGAAACCAGTACAGGCAGGCGTAAAATTTAAAGCGACAAACGAACAGGTTTATCGCTGTTGTTTGTGGAGCCGTTTAGCGTCTCGATTTGTACGTGTTTTATCTGAGTTCACGTGTAACAACGACATGGACTTGTATTTATCTACATCTGCTATTAACTGGGTTAACCAATTTCATAGCTCTAAACGTTTTGTTGTGGACTTTAACGGCACAAACCGTGAGATCAGAAATAGCCAATACGGTGCGATGAAAGTCAAAGATGGCATCGTAGATTGCTTTGAAAATAAAGGATTGCCGCGTCCCAACATCAGTAAAGAACGCCCAGATGTTCGTATTCACGTTCGTTTGCATAAAGATAAAGCGTTGCTTGGGATAGATATGGTAGGCAGTGGTTTGCATCAACGTGGCTACCGACCAGAATCGGGTCGTGCCCCGTTACGTGAAACGCTTGCTTCTGCGATTATCATGCGTTGTGGCTGGGATGGGCATCAACCATTACTCGATCCAATGTGCGGTTCTGGTACTTTGCTTATTGAAGCTGCGATGATGGCTGCCAACATGGCTCCTGGCGTTAAGCGAAAGCAATGGGGTTTCGAAGTGTTGGAAGACTTTGAACCAGAGACTTGGGCAGAGATTAAATCAGAGGCTAATGTTCAAGCTAGACGAGGTGTCAAGAAAGTTGACGCTAAGTTTTTTGGCTTCGATAACGACCCTAAAGTATTAAAAGTTGCTCAAGAAAACGCGCGCAGAGCAGGTGTTGAAGAATTGATTGAGTTCGCACAAGGTGATGCTGCAACCATAACTCGTCCTGCAGGATTTGAACACGGTGTTATCGTTTCAAACCCACCTTACGGTGAACGTCTGGGAACTGAGCCGGGGCTAATTGCGCTCTACACCGCATTTGGTGGACAGCTAAAATCTGAGTTTGGTGGATGTAAAGCCTCTATCTTCTCGAGTTCAGACGAGCTTCTGAGCTGTCTTCGTATGCGTGCTGATAAACAGTTTAAATTGAATAATGGTGCGTTACCTTGTCACCAAAAGAACTACAGTATTGCAGAGCGCAGTGCTGATGAAGTGAAGGGGGCTGATACTAATGTTCAAATCGCACCAGACTTTTCAAACCGTTTAAAGAAAAATATTGGCAAGATTGGCAAGTGGGCTCGTAAAGAGAAATTAGATTGCTACCGAATCTATGACGCTGATCTTCCTGAATACAATGTGGCGATAGACGTATACGGCGATCAAATCGTAATTCAAGAGTATGCTGCGCCAAAAAACATTCCAGAAGAAAAAGCAAAACGTCGCCTAACGGATATCATTCGTGCAACGATTCAGGTGACAGGTGTAGAGGCGAACAAAGTTGTACTTAAAGTTCGTGAAAAGCAGAAGGGTCGCAACCAATACCAAAAATTAGGTCAGGTATCAGAGACGCTTGAAGTAAACGAGTACGGTGTGAAGCTGATCGTAAACCTTCATGACTACCTAGACACTGGCTTGTTCTTGGATCATAAGATCACTCGTCGTCGCTTAGGTGAAATGGCGCAAGGTAAAGATTTCTTAAACTTGTTTGCATATACTGGGAGTGCGACGGTTCACGCAGCGGTTGGTGGCGCTCGTTCCACAACGACTATTGATATGTCAAATACCTACTTGAACTGGGCGAAAGACAATATGCAGCTTAACGGTTGTGTAGGACGTCAGCATCGCTATGAACAAGCAGACTGTTTGCAATGGCTAGAAAACGCGAAAGGTGAGTACGACTTGATCTTTATTGATCCACCTACGTTCTCTAATTCTAAGCGTATGGAAACATCATTCGATGTACAACGTGACCACATTAAACTGATGAAGAATCTTAAACGTTTACTAAGAAGTGGAGGCACTATCGTATTCTCTAATAACAAGCGCCACTTCAAGATGGATGAAGAGTCGCTGGCCGAACTTGGTTTGAAGGCTCAGAATATTTCTTCTCAAACGTTACCATTAGATTTTGCGCGTAATAAACAGATTCATAACTGTTGGCTAGTAACGCACGCGTAGTATAAACAAAAGGATTAATACGTGCTGATATTGTATAGCACGGAGGGATGCCATCTTTGTGAGATGGCATTTGCTCTAGTAGACCAAATTGGTTTGGCCGAGCAAACAGATATCATTGATATTGCGTTCGATGATGCACTGTTTTCTCGTTACGGCGTCACAATACCCGTATTAAAGTATCAAGATTCTGAGTTGAACTGGCCGTTTGACTTAGAACAACTCACACATTGGTTGGATAATAATGGCATTACTTACCATTCATAACGCACAACTTGCATTTGGTGACCACCCATTGCTGGACAAAGCGGAGTTCGCTCTTCAAGAAAACGAACGCGTTTGTTTAGTGGGTCGCAACGGAGCAGGTAAGTCCACGTTAATGAAAGTGCTTGCCGGCGACATTTTGTTGGACGACGGCAAGATTCAAATCACTCAAGACGTCGTTGTTTCTCGACTTGAACAAGATCCACCGCGTAATCAAGAGGGTACGGTTTACGAATACGTATCTGGCGGTTTGGCTGAAATCGGCGAACAACTGAAGATCTATCACGATCTTCTCGATCTTGTTGCTCAAGATCCGAGTGAGAAAAACATCAACCGTTTAGCCAAGGTTCAAGAGCAGCTTGACCATTCTAATGCTTGGCGTTTTGATGACCGTGTTAAGAACGTACTTGGTGCTTTAAAACTAAGTCCAGAAACTAAACTGACCGATTTATCCGGTGGTTGGCAACGTAAAGCCGCTTTAGCTCGCGCGCTGGTTTGTGACCCTGATGTATTACTTCTTGATGAGCCAACAAACCATCTTGATGTAACAACTATCGAATGGTTAGAGAACTTCTTAAAAGACTTCAAAGGCTCGATCATCTTTATTTCTCACGACCGTGCGTTCATCAAATCAATGGCAACACGCATTGTTGATTTAGATCGCGGGCAATTAGCTTCTTTCCCTGGTGATTACGACAACTACCTAGAAGAAAAAGAAGAGATGCTCCGCGTTGAGGAAATGCAGAATGCTGAATTCGACAAAAAGCTTGCTCAAGAGGAAGTTTGGATTCGGCAGGGCATTAAAGCACGCCGAACTCGAAATGAAGGTCGTGTACGCGCATTGAAGAAACTTCGTGAAGAGCGTCGCGATCGCCGGGATGTCCAAGGCAAAGTTAACCTTAATATCGATGATGCTTCACGTTCAGGGAAAATTGTATTTGAAGCAGAAAACATATCTTTTGCTTACGAAGGCAAGACAATCGTCGACAACTTTAGCTTTAACATTATGCGCGGTGACCGTATTGCACTTATCGGACCAAATGGCTGCGGTAAGAGTACGGTACTTAAATTGCTATTAGGGCAATTGGAAGCGCAGTCTGGTCGTTTACACTGCGGAACAAAATTAGAAGTCGCGTACTTTGATCAGTACCGAGAGATTTTGGATCCAGAAAAGACAGTGATCGATAACTTAGCGGATGGGAAACAAGAAGTAATGGTTGGGGGACGTCAGCGTCATGCGCTGAGTTATCTTCAAGACTTCTTATTCGCACCTAAGCGCGCAAGAACCCCGGTTAAGGCGCTCTCTGGTGGTGAGAAAAACCGATTACTGCTAGCTCGTATCTTGTTGAAACCAAACAACTTACTTATTCTTGATGAACCAACCAACGATTTGGATATCGAAACGTTGGAACTTTTAGAAGAAATGCTTGCCAACTATCAAGGCACATTGCTTTTAGTTAGCCACGACCGAGAGTTTGTTGATAATACCGTTACCACAAGCTGGATCTTCGAAGGAAACGGAGTGATTGAAGAGTTTGTTGGTGGTTATCACGATGCAAGACAGCAGCGTGAACAGGTATTGGCGGTTCGTCAAGCGGTTGAAAAGCCAGCGAAAAGAGAAAAAGTGGTTGAGGAAACTCCCAAAACAACTCAACCTAAGAACAACTCGAAGAAGTTATCGTATAAGCTGCAAAGAGAATTAGAAGCTCTACCAGCTAAACTAGAACAATTAGAGTCGGATATCGAGGGCCTTCAGGAGCAAGTGAACGATCCAGAGTTCTTTGCTAAACCTGTAGAGCAAACTCAGCCGGTATTGGAACAGCTTGCTGCGCTAGAGCAGGAGTTGGAAAACGCATTCGAGAGATGGGAAGAACTCGAAGCAATGCAACAGGATAGTTAAGAATTCAATGAATTGTAGTAATAAATTCAAATTGACCGCCATTGCGATGATGGTTGGTACCACAATGAACGCACAGGCGGCATTGTATCAAGTGGTTGAGGTTTCACCTCAGGATCATGGTTCAAACGGTGACTACCAAACGGCTTACGGCGTTGCAATTCAGCAAGGTGATGCGGGTACAGATCCTTCAACAGGTTCCCCTTTCGCTTTGGGCTGTTTTGATGCAGCAGCAAACTGTACACCAGACCAATTTAAGCTTGCGATGGAAACTCGCACAACACCGATTTCAGCGACACAAGCCGTGGATGGGAACAGCTATCGTGAGGAAATTCCATTTGGATTGGACGCGGGCTTTTATTACATCCAAGAACTCAAAGATTTTGAACGTTACTGTTATAACCAGCTTCGCTATTCTACTTGTGACTCTTGGGCTTCTGTAAACTGGACCCCATGGAACAAAGAGCGTAGTAAAGACTTTACTTCTAATGCGTTAGCATTTGTAGAAGGCGATTCTGCTGCTTATAAAAATGAATATAACAATGTTATCAATCAGCTTACCGAAGATGGTGCCGCTGTCGGTAATCAAAGTAAAGTCAGCAGTGAAAACCAGTCGACACTGGAAACAAGAAATACAGTCGTAGCACCTATTGAACCAAATTTTGTTACAGGTGATAACGACGCAAGCGTTGTGCAAAGCCACGCTTGGAAAACCGATGGCACTTTTACCGTTGGTAGTGTATCTCGAACGGCAAGCAATACCAATGGCGCTCACCACACATCGAAAGCAGCTATTTGGGATCAAAGTGGAACCGTCAGTGAGTTGGCTTGGCCAAGTGGCACATCTAAAGATGGAGAAAGACTGGCTCAAGGAAGCATGCGTGACCTTGTCACAGATGGAACAACGGTTTACGGCGTGGGTTACAACACATACAGTGATGATAACTATCTGAATGCTACTGTTTTTGTCGGAACCCTAGAGGCAGAAGGTAGCGTTGAAAACGCAACTTGGAAAAACAAAGTTGTTGTAGGAGCTAGACAGCGTGAGGGCGATGATACGGTTCATACAAACTCACGATTAACCGATGTTAACTCAAATTTTGTTGCTATTGGTGAAGCAAAACGTTCAGGCGGATACTTAATGCCAACGGGCTCTGCTCCGAATCGTCTCTTTATCGTAGATGATGTTCGTAAGGATTCTATTAACGCTTTTTACCCAAGTACCGGAATTTTCTTCAGCGGTGCGGGCGGTAAGATGGGCGGGATCAACTCTTACAATGAAATTGTCGGACAACTTGATGCGGAAACGACTCGTGAAGACGATGGCAAGCCACGTCGTAAGCGCGGTTTTATCTACCCATATAGTGTAGGTGGTGAGACTAGTGAACGTGCTTCAACACTATTTAATGGAAAAGCTTGGTTCCTAGATAGTTTGACTAATGGCGGTGACTACACTGAACAAAACAACCAGTTCCGTATTATCGATGCAACCGATATCAACGATGCAGGTGTGATTTCTGGTACCGCGATGAAATGTGCTGGCGGTTACAGTACAACAGCAAACAATGCGACATGTAGTTCTGATGAACAAATCGTAGCTGTAAAATTGGTGCCTATTGCAGGTGCGACTGAGAAGGACATTGTGTCTCGAAGCGTTGACTCAACGACAACAGAGCGTCAAGGTGCAGGCCTTGGTTGGTTAGCTTTGACCATGCTTGGATTGTTTGGGTTCCGTAGAAAATAGTCAAAAATCGTCAGTAATTTTTAAATCAAGCAGAGGCTCACACATTTGAGCCTCTGCTTTTTTTATGCCTTGAGAAATCACTCAACTTGATCGATTCTTATAAGTGGAGTCATAAAAACTCCATCAAAGTTTCACAATAACAGCTGTACGTTAGTAAATGGACCTGTATGAGGAATTAACTATGAAGAGACAAAAGCGTGATCGCCTAGAACGAGCTCAATCTCAAGGCTATAAAGCTGGGTTGAATGGAAGGTCTCAAGAGGCTTGCCCATATCAACAAGTTGATGCTCGGTCGTATTGGTTAGGTGGTTGGCGTGATGCCAGAGATGAAAGACAATCTGGTCTCTACAAATAAACTCTCCACATACAAAAAGAAGGATTCGAAAGGGCTCTACGGAGCCTTTTCTACATTTATAGACTAGGCAAACAAAAAGGCCCCTAAATAGGAGCCTTTATAAATCGATTAAAGTCGTGATTAGAAGTTTGAAGTGTCTTGGAACAAACCAACTTTCAAATCTTTCGCAACGTAGATTTCTTTGCCATCTACGCATACACGACCGTCAGCCAAACCCATTACCAGTTTACGGTTTACGACGCGTTTCATGTGGATTTCGTAGGTTACTTTTTTCGCCGTCGGTAGGATTTGGCCTGTAAACTTCACTTCACCAACACCTAGAGCGCGACCTTTACCTTTACCGCCAACCCAGCCAAGGAAGAAGCCAACAAGTTGCCACATCGCGTCAAGGCCAAGACAGCCAGGCATTACCGGGTCACCAGGGAAGTGGCAGTCAAAGAACCACAAATCTGGAGTAATATCCAATTCTGCCAAGATCAAACCTTTACCAAAATCGCCCTCTGTCTCAGACATTTTAGTAATACGATCCATCATTAGCATGTTTGGCGCAGGAAGCTGAGGGTAACCAGGCCCAAACAGTTCCCCTTGGCTAGAAGCAAGTAGATCGTCACGGTTATAAGAATCACGTTTGTTTTGCATTATCAATTACTCCAATTTTTGATAGCTGCATCTTAGTGAACACGTGTACGCTAAACAACTCCGATCAGTACTAGACAAACCAGTTTTTGATGCGCTGCACAATTCCTTCTGGATGCTCATGTCTTTCAAAGTTTTCAATACGTTCCGCTATTTTGCCAATAATGCTATCGTCTTCGCCTCTAAAAGGTTTATTCATAACAATCGGAATAGCTTCATCTACCGTAGAGACGGACCAAATATGGAACTCACCATTTTTAATGCTTTCTATTACATCTTTATGTAATGCAAGGTGTTTAAGGTTTGATTTCGGCATGACAACGCCTTGATTTCCCGTAAACCCCTGATGTTTACAAACCTGATAAAAACCTTCAATTTTCTCGTTCAAGCCACCGACTGCTTGCACTCGACCAAACTGATCGACGGCTCCTGTAACCGCAACTTGTTGATTAATTGGAGATTCAGATAACGCACTCACCAAGCAACAAAGTTCTGCGAGAGATGCGCTGTCACCGTCAACTTCGCTATAAGACTGTTCAAATACGATCGAGGCAGAGTAAGGCAGTGGTTCATCCAGTTTTAGAGCAGAGCTTAAGAAAGCTTGCATAATCATCATGCCTTTCGCATGTAGATTGCCTCCAAGCTCAGCTTTGCGCTCAACATCGGAAACATCGCCATCACCAAAGTGAATTACACACGATATTCTGGCAGGCTCACCATAGCTGACAGGGTGTCCAGCCATATCGATGACGGTTAGGCCATTGATTTGACCAACTTGTTCCCCAGTTGTCTCAATAATGACTTGTCCATCTAAAATATCGTACACGGCACGCTGAGGAAGATAGGATTCGCGATAATACTTGTCGTCAATCGCTTTATCTAATGACTCGTAATCTAATGTTTGGCAATCACTGAACTGGCTGGCAAGTGTTAGAAGTTGAGAATGCCACATTACACCTAACGGCAAATAATGTTGATCTTCAGTAAATCTCATACCAGCTAGCAACAGTCTTCTAAAGCCACATTCCGTTAAGTGAGGCAGCTGATATTGAGAACATATCCAGTTCACCAAACCAAAGTAATCTGTCAAATTCTGCTCTGACAAATGAATATCTTCTTCAACTTCGGTATACATGGCAAAGCCTGAACAAAAGTCCTCGTCGATATATTCTAGCTCTGCTAACTGACTTCTTTCCCCAGTTACAATCAGTTTTACATCATAAGCTTTAGATGGCGGTACTGAAGTAGGTAAGCGAGTAGGGCTTAGGTTCAGTGGCTCGATAAGGTTTTGTTGAATTGCAGACTTTATATTCGGCCAAAGTCCCGGGTTAGCCAGAATGAGATTAGCAGGTACAATCAAATAACCGTCGTCAGCTTGTGAAATCAAGCCAGGTTGGAAGGCAATATCACCACTTACATCAACACTGTAACGGTCAAATAAACGTTTGGCATCAAGTGATTCCGACAAAACAATCGCAGCGTTAGAATGACTCTGAAGAGCTTTACTGATGAACTCTCTATAGACAGAATTATCGACGCAGTTAATGAGTAGCACGCGTGTCAATCCCGACATTTTGGAAAAGCGAGATATCGTTGCCGACATCCTCGGTTGAAGATCAGTAAAAGACTTCTTTGGTAACGAAGGTGCAGACTTTAAAAGTGCTTCGTACTGCTCAAGTGAAGGTGTTACGTCTTGCCAATTAAGTTGGTTCATTAAAATTCATCGTAATTCAATCTTGCCGACATTATAACGAAATGGACTATAACACCCTAGCACCAATTTGGTTCGCTCACGGCATTCAACACTCAATGAACAATACTTAGACAAATGAGTGATCAACATCGATACTTCTAAGAGTTTTATTTGCCCAAGTAAATTATCTGGGTTACGCTGTCACTAGGTTATGTTTATGGGTCGGAATAAATGAAATATCAGCAGCTTGAGAATCTAGAGTGTGGGTGGAAATGGAAGTATCTCATCAAGAAATGGAAAGATGGTGAAGCGATTACCCGACATATTGATACAAGTGAAGCAGATGCCGCGGTTGCAGAGCTAAAACGCCTTGAACACGAACCTACGCTTGTATTAGCTTGGATAGAAAACCACATGTCAGAAGAGTTGGACAACAAACTCAAGCAGGCTATCCGAGCGAAAAGGAAGCGTCATTTCAATGCAGAGCAAGTCCATACAAAGAAAAAGTCCATTGACTTAGATTATCGAGTTTGGGAAAAGCTTTCTAGCAGAGCAACCGAGCTCGGTTGTACATTATCTGACGCAATTGAATATCTACTTTCTGAAGCATCGAGAAGTGAAAAAGCGAGTCAAAAAGTTACCTCGATCAAAGAGGATTTGAGTAAATTGCTATCTAGCTAGGATAGGGAGTGCCAAATGTTATATGTAATCTTAATTGCTGCCATCGTAATCTTTTGGTTGATCGCAGTTGATAGACCAGTGCTAAAAGTAAAGTTTGATAACGGCCATATCAGTAACGTAAAAGGGCATCTACCACCTTCTTTCAAACATAACTTACAAGATATTAGTGAACATAATCCGTTTAGTGGTGAAATGAAGGTATATAGCCAACGAACTGGCATGCGTTTGAGCTTTTCCAAGGACGTTCCCAAAAAAATCCAACAGCGGATTCGCAACGTTTTTCCGCATCAAGGTTTCAAAGCGAGCAAAGGCAAGAAGCGAGCTTAATTACATATCAGTTACTTAATCGTGTTAAATGGGACGCAATATAGCGTCCCATTTTCGTATCTATAGAAAAATTATTTATCATTGATTAATCAATAAGATAAACGGACTTAAACTATGCGATACGTTGTAACTTTAATGGTCTTTCTCTTTGTAAGTGCTTCAGCTTTGTCTGACGACTCGGAAACGAATCCATTGGCTAAAAAGATTAAAACTAAGATTCAAAGGAAAGCAGACAATAAATTTGATGACTACCAAGGTTATTGTGATGTCATGATAGAGATGGAACACAAAGGTAAAAAAGCAGTAATAAAAAGAGTAACCAGTAGTGGTGACAAAAAAGTTTGTCGGTATGTGAAATCCAACTTGAGGAAAGGAAAACGCTATCGTTATAAATATCCAGAAAAGTATATTCGGCTTCATATAGCCACAGGTTCGTGATTTCAATGTTGATTAGAAGCATCGGGCAGCAAGAGCGCAAAGCTTTCAGACTCGATGAACTAGATGAAAATGAAGTGGCTCTCGTGTAATTGGTTGGGAATGCAGATCGCAATAATAATCCGCAGATAAAAGCAGTATGGGAAGGAATAGCAAAAAAGTATAACGGACTTGGATTATCAAGCATTTCAATGGTTTGCGCCGGATTGGCTTTAGTGATTGCAAGTCCACAGGAACCACTATTGCAGTGCGCATTATATCTGCTTATGTTGAATGCGATTGCATATGCCAGTCCTATAAAATGTCTCTCTTTTGAGGGACTATTCAATGAAGTATCACGAAATGACTAAAAACTATATTTTTCGTGAATTTGAATGTGGTTTATCCGTCGAACAAGCTGCTGAACTTTGTTTGAAAACTGTGAGAACGGTCAAAGAATGGGATAAGGGGAAAACCATTCCTCCTGAGTGTAAACGACTCATGAGAGTGACAAAGGAAGGGAACTGAGTTCTTCAGAACAATGGGATGCTTTTAGAATGCACTATGACAGATTGGAACTTCCGACAGGGCAGCTAGTTGTGCTCAACAGGTTTTGACCGGAATTGCTTTGTTAGAGATAGGAGCGTTAACTGATTTGGAAGCTGCAGGGAAAGTGCTGAAATATGCTAGAGCGCTTAGAAAGATGATGTAATAAAAGGCTCCAATAGGAGCCAAGCTAGGTGTGTAGTAAGGCTTATAACGGCTCTATATTGACACTATTCCAATATTTAGAAAACCCCAGAGCTGTAACAGTAATTTTATCAAATCCTTCGGCATTATCGGATTCGACTAAGACGCTATTGCTTTTGATGAATGAATTAGTCACATATCTTTTCCCTCGTTCAGTTTCAGGGGTTAAATAGATATACGCGTAATCTACATCATTTTCTTTAACACAAAATCCAAGCATTCTAATGGGTTTCCCATTGAATTTTGTATCCTTAATTGTTAGAGGATATGTAAGTAATCATTATGCAAACATAAAAAATAGAACCATAAGTTTACATATGCAAGCATTATTTCATATGACGCAAAAGGCTCCAAAGGAGCCTTTTGCGTGTAAATGTCTAACTAATAATTCTGATGAATCAATCTTCAAATACATCGAGTAGATTTGTATCGAACGAAAGTCCTTTTAGACTGTGCTCTCCACATAACGATATGAGTTTGTCATCACAATAAATTGACATACAACCTTCATCTTTTGATTTAAAGACATATTTATTTGAAAGATCGCTTTCTATAAATACTAGTTTCTCTAATAATCCTTGTTCTCCGTCAATGTCTTCACATTTGATTTTCTGCTTATCTTCTTCTCCAAAAGACATCACGTTGAACATGGTAAAACTTTCATCATCGATTGTAATCGGTAAGAACTCACCGTCAGAGTCAATTACATCTCGTACTACCTGATATGCATTTTCTCTCAAGACAAGGAATGTTCTCCATTTAGATATGTCTGGAATTGCTTCAGCAGATTTAAAGTGTTGAGTAAATGTTGTATTCTCATTTACCCAAACATCTCTCAAGCCTGTTGAGTCAACAGGATCTCTTCTAAGTCGCCTTAACAATTTAAGGTCATCTGAATCGAGAGCTCGCTTATAAGGGTCATGCTCTAAAACTTTAAATTCTCGGGGCTTATTTTTTAATTTGTATACAGTCATATAGTCATACAGTCATACAGTCGGTTTCCAGTTAGCATCTTTCTTCTCAAGAATTTTCTCAGGATGAGAGCCGTCTTGTATTTGCTTTTTCATTTTCAGCAGTGTGGACTTAAATACATTCTCACTATGCCTAATTCTTCCTAGCGTGCCAATCCAGTTCTGATAATTTGCACCATGTATTCGTGAGTGAGGTGAAGCTTTGGAGTAGTGTAGTGATCTTTGTAAGCACTGGATCTAGGTAACCAAACACCATTAATTGCATCATTAATACCTATACCAAATTCGAACATTTGTAATTTTGCATCAATCATTGCAGTTACCTTACCGTTTCCCATCACAAAAAGCCAAGCGCGAAAGCGTCAAGGGCAAACGCCCAGAGCTAAGTCTGTATAATACTCATTGAATAACCAAATTTGGTTAGTAGCGTAATCACCAAAATTGGTTAGCGCAAGACACCAATTTTGGTGATTGATAATCTAAACTGACGGAAACGGAGGAAGCGGTATGTATCAGAACAAGCTATTAGATGCCTACAAAAAGGCTCAAAGTTACGTACAAGAGCAAAAAGTTTAACGGACTTGGATTATCAAGCATTTCAATGGTTTGTGCCGGATTGGCTTTAGTGATTGCAAGTCCACAGGAACCACTATTACAGTGCGCATTATATGTGTTATGTTAAATTGAATGTGTTCGTACGCCAAATGTTGCCAATGAGCACTCCTATTCCCCTGTGGATTTGAAATTTAAGGTCCCCATCATAACCATTAAACATAATGGCTATTTACCATAAAATACTTAATATAGATCTTAATAATCTATCGATTGTTAAGATCTATATTAATGCTTTTTCTACTTACAGAAATGGCTGTATAGCTTCAAAGATATCTTGTCTTCGAACTGGTTTGGAAATGAATCCATCCATACCTGCGTCAAGGCATTTATCTCTATCACTTTCTAGCGCATGAGCGGTTAATGCGATGATTGGAGTCTTGAAGCCTTTATCTCGGAGAAGCCTTGTTGCAGTAATCCCATCCATCACTGGCATCGAGACATCCATAAGAATCAGGTCGATTAAATCCTCATTTTCCTCTAAGAACGTTAATGCTTCTGCTCCATGACTTGCGATATGAACATTATGACCAAGCTTATTTAAAATAAGCTTTATTACAAACTGATTCGACTCGGTATCTTCGACTACGAGAAGATCCATCGCTTTTATTGGTTGGTTGTTTTCTATTTTAACTGGACGATTTTGATTGCACCGAGTTAAAACGGGAATCTTAATAGTAAATGTTGAGCCGACATGCTCGTCACTTTTAACGATAATCTTGCCGCGCATCATTTCAACTAAATGCTTGGTTATTGCTAGCCCTAGTCCTGTACCACCAAAGCGTCTCGTGATGGAACGATCACCTTGATGAAATGCCGTAAATAGATGTTCTTGCTTGGCTTTAGATATACCAATTCCGGTGTCTGATATTGAAATTACAAGCTCGGAGTCTTGCTCAGATACTGAAACTTTTACTTCTCCTTCATCAGTAAACTTTATTGCATTCCCAATAAGATTAAACAGGATTTGAGATAATCGCGTAGAGTCAATCCAAAACTGTTTGTCGGTAGTTACCATGCAATTGAGTTTAAATTGAAGGCTCTTCTTCTTAGCTATTTGTTTTTGTTGAGAAATAACAAAAGTGACAGTGTCTCTTAAATTAACCCACTGCTCATTGAGTTGAAAGCGACCTGATTCAATTTTTGAGAGGTCAAGGATGTCGCTGATAATCGCGAGAAGCAACTCCGCTGAGCATTCCATTTGGCTCAGGGCATCGATTTGCTCTTCTGATAAGGTGGATTGTTTCAGAATATCGAGCATTCCAAGGACGGAATTTAGAGGGGTTCTAATTTCATGACTCATCATCGCTAAGAATTCTGACTTTGAGCGATTTGCAAGCTCTGCTTCTTCTCTTGCTTTAGCAAGCTGAGTTGTTCGCACTTCAACAATACGTTGTAACTTCTCTTTGGTCTCAATATCGATGACAGCCCTCTCAATTAAAGGCCGAAAGCGTCTTAAGGTTTCCTTATTTTCTATGCTAAAGTGCCCTTTCTTAGCACCAATAAGTAAGATGACCGTTTGTGTTACTTCTGAACGTATGCCCGTTAGGACTACCGAGTTTACATGGCTTTTTATAAAGCTGTTCAGGTTAATAAACTCCGCAAGCCTATCTGGTTCGAACAGCAGAATACATTCGCCATTCAGCGCCCTCTCAGATGCGTTACCGTGTAACCAAGATATGTTATCAAATACACTATTTGTCGATATCAACGTTTTGAAGGGGTACCTCTCATCATCACGAGTTAGAACGATAAAATCATCAAAGTTGATGTACTTCTTAAGGACATTATTTAATCCCGTAAATATCTCGTGCCGGTTTTTTGCTTCACTCATCGCGGATATCGCTGAAAGAATAGCTTTATTCTCATCGGCGAGCAGTCGTTCTCTTTGCCTAGCCTGTTTTAGTTCGACTAACGCTTCTTGCAGCGCTTCCTGTTGGTATATGTCTAAGTATTTATCTTTCATAAGGTTTATGGAATATCGCTGATGAAATCATCAGGTTTCCATGTCCATTCTCACCACCAATAAATCTACCTTGCTCACCAAAAGTAAAAGGGCAAATAAAAGGTAACTGTTCTAGTTCTTGGTTAATTTGTTCACAAACGCTATTCATGTCTTGCATTAAGTGCAACATAGGACCTGCGCAAAAGATGTTTATCACCCCAATTTTTCGAGATTCTTCTAATTTTTGATTAAAGGCTGCATTTACAACTTTAGCGGCGCGTGCAACGAGGTGTTCTCTGCTTCCTTTCATTAAAGTGAGTTCATCACCCTCTTCTATTCGTGTAAATAGCTCAATTCCTCCATCTCGCGTCTCACGAATTGGATGGGACAATTTGTAATATGGACGCTCATAGAGGTGGCCAGCGACACGCCCTAGTGGATAAGCACTCGAGTTTGTAAATAGCAGGTTGTTTTTACCTACTTGGTTATCTTGATGGTTTGTCCACTTTCTATAAACATTGAGGGCCGGTTCGTCATCAATTTCTAGCAAGCACCTATCGTTAGTTTTGGTTGCAACCCCTTTGATATTGGTTGGAGTGTGCCCAGCACTAAAAGCAATATCAACAGGCTGTGAGGAGTAAAATAATGTCAGACTTAAACCTGCAGTTTGAGATCCTTGGGCGGTAATAACAGACCATTTTCCCGCGATATGATTATCAGCGGCTGAACCACCAATAATTGGGATCAGCGTACCAAACCTTTCATCTATAGATGCAATGATTGATTCCTCTTGCCCTGGAGTTGCATGAAGCAGTATTAAGTTTGGCACTTCTCCTACGCGGTTAGCGTTCTCAAGAGCCATATCTAAGGCTCTAGTTACACTGTCACCTGAATCATAGTTAGAAATACCAGTGCCATAAGCATGAGGGCCTGAGTCATAAATTGCGAGCGCCGCAATCACTGGGCCCGTATGAAACCCCTGGTCTGTCATTACTGCTTGGCATGAACTGGCGCCATGAAAAGGCACACCGGGAAAATGCTCAAGAAACGCTTCTCGAATTAACTCGAAGTCGTACTCTTCCGTGTAGTAGCACATCACGTAAGACAAGTTCTGTTGTGTCAGTTCGGACCTAAGCGTTTCTATCGCTGAGTCTTCATCTTTAATATGAGTAAAAACTGATTGGCAATGCATACGATTTTATAATTGGGTATCACTCTGCTGTTATACCATTCCAACCAATTTTCTCTAGGTAAGAAGGTGAAAATTTCATTAAGAAGTTGCGATTATCTCGTGACAGATCGTATTTATAATTGAACTACAACAATGTTTTCGCCTTTTTTAAAGGTGATTTTTTTTGATTCAGGCATTGTGTCCCATTCTATTTTCTTATGCTCTCGATCGAGATTGATAAATTCGCCAGATTGATTTGGATCAATTTTTAGAGTGCTACTTTTTATCGTTTCGAGCGAAATTCCCGTTGAGTCACGATTAATTGTGATTATTTCACCTTCAATTGTTACATCGCATCGTTCTTTTTGTGAACAGTCAATGCTAGTAACGCTCTCGTGTGTAAAGGTACGCCAGAAAAATGCGCCTATTAACACACTGAGCATGATTAAGATTTGTGCAAGTCGCGCCTTTGTTAACTTTTGTGCAGGCATAATTACTAATATCCTTGTTACAAACTTCAAACTTTTTAAATAAAAAATGATTTCCAGGGGGCCAGTAAGGTTACTACCCTGTCATTGAATTGTTAATTCAAGTATAGTGTCACGCTGAAAATGCCACTTTTTATTAAAGTCAGCAATGGAAATAAGGTGATGATAACACTTGAATTCTAGAGTTTACTTGGGTGGTGTTACGACGCAAGTCGTGTTGGAAGTAAAAGTGTAGTTAATTAGAAATTGGAAGCATGCAAATGAGCCAAGTAAAGCAGCTTGAACAAAACTACAACTATACAGTCGTTCGCCAATTTACCCTTGTGACCATTTTATGGGGCATAGTTGGTATGGCTGTTGGTGTTTTGATTGCCGCTCAATTAGTTTGGCCACAGCTAAACTTTGATACGCCGTGGTTGACGTACAGTCGCTTACGTCCACTGCATACTAATGCGGTAATTTTTGCGTTTGGTACCAGTGCTCTGTTCGCAACGTCTTATTATGTTGTACAGCGCACATGTCAAACTCGTCTTTTTGGTGGCCCACTCGTTGCCTTCACCTTTTGGGGTTGGCAAGCAATCATCCTGGCAGCAGCCATTACTTTGCCTCTCGGTTTAACATCGGGTAAAGAGTATGCTGAGCTAGAATGGCCTATTGATATCGCAATTGCGCTAGTATGGGTATCATATGCGGTGGTGTTCTTCGGCACACTGGTGAAACGAAACACGTCACACATATATGTGGCAAACTGGTTCTTCGGTGCCTTTATTATCACAGTAGCAGTACTTCACATCGTGAACAGCATGGCTATTCCTGTGTCACTCGGTAAATCTTACTCGATTTACTCGGGCGCAGTGGATGCGATGGTTCAGTGGTGGTATGGACACAATGCGGTAGGTTTCCTACTCACCGCTGGTTTCCTAGGCATGATGTACTACTTCGTTCCTAAACAAGCTGAACGTCCTGTTTATTCTTACCGTCTATCTATCGTTCACTTCTGGGCGCTTATTTCTCTATATATTTGGGCAGGCCCTCACCACCTTCACTATACAGCGCTACCGGACTGGACTCAGTCTCTAGGTATGGTGATGTCGCTGGTTCTATTTGCTCCTTCTTGGGGTGGTATGATCAACGGTATTATGACGTTATCTGGTGCATGGCATAAGCTTCGTTATGACCCTATCCTACGTTTCCTAATCGTTTCACTGTCGTTCTACGGTATGTCTACCTTTGAAGGCCCGATGATGTCGATTAAGACGGTTAACGCACTTTCTCACTACACAGACTGGACCATTGGTCACGTTCACTCTGGTGCGTTAGGTTGGGTTGCGATGGTTTCTATCGGCTCTGTATATCACTTGGTACCTCGCCTATTTGGCCAAGAGCGTATGTACTCTGTTGGTCTAGTGAATGTGCATTTCTGGCTAGCAACAATCGGTACCGTTCTTTACATCGTTGCGATGTGGATCTCTGGTGTAATGCAAGGTCTGATGTGGCGCGCGGTTAACTCTGACGGTACGCTAACCTACAGCTTTGTTGAGTCTGTAGAAGCGTCTTATCCGTTCTACTTTGTACGTTTCCTAGGTGGATTTATCTTCCTATCTGGTATGTTCCTAATGGCATACAACACGTACAAAACGGTAAGTGCACCAAAAGAAAGCCTAAAAGCTATCCCACATCCGGCATAAGGAGATTTAAGAATGAGTAATAATTCTAATAATCGCCACGAAATCTTAGAACGTAATGTCGGTTTGTTGGCTATTTTTATCGTGTTTGCTATCAGCTGGGGTGCTCTTGTAGAGATCACTCCTCTGATTTTCCAAAAGCAAACGACTGAACCTGTAGAGAATCTGCGTGCTTACACTCCTCTGGAGATGGAAGGTCGTGACATCTACATCCGTGAAGGTTGTAACGTTTGTCACAGCCAGATGGTTCGCCCTTTCCGCTCAGAGACTGAACGTTACGGTCACTACTCTGTCGCCGGTGAGAGTGTTTGGGAACACCCATTCCTTTGGGGCTCTAAGCGTACAGGTCCGGATTTAGCTCGTGTTGGTGGTCGTTATTCTGATGAATGGCACCGCGTTCACCTACTAGATCCTCGTGAGCTTGTGCCTGAGTCAAACATGCCAGGTTTCCCGTGGTTAGCTGAAAACGTTTTAGACGGTAAGCTAACTCAGAAGAAACTTGAGCTATTTCGTGATCAGTTCGGTGTTCCATACACTGATGAAGAGATCGCGAATTCGGCTAAAGAAGTAGAAGGTAAAACAGAGATGGATGCAATCATCGCTTACCTTCAGTCTCTTGGTCATGCAATGAAGTAAGGGGATCATATGGATTTCGGTACAATTCATAGTATTTATACCGTTGTACTCTTCGCTAGTTTTATCGGCATCGTATGGTGGGCATTTAGTAAAAAGCGTAAAGCACGCTTTGAAGAAGATGCCAACTTGGTGTTTGCTGACGAAGAACAAACGACCCCAAATAACCAAGGAGTGAAGAAGTAATGACTACATTCTGGAGTCTCTGGATTATCGTGATTACTGTCGGTACGCTGGTAGGCTGTGCGATTCTCCTAACTTGGTGCGCTAAAGATAAAATGGGCGTCGAGGAAGGGGAAGACATGGGCCACGAGTACGATGGTATTCGCGAGCTAAACAACCCTCTACCAAAGTGGTGGACTTATCTGTTTGTAAGTACATTTGTGTTTGCAGCAGTTTACCTTGCCCTATTCCCAGGTCTAGGTAGCTTCAAGGGCTTTTTAAACTGGCAGAGTTCTGCTCAAACAGTACGTTCACTGGAAGAGTCAAAAGAAGCCATCGCTAAAGCACAAGAGAACAAGCAACTAAACCAATACGCAAAAGAACTGGATGACGCAGATGCATACTTCGGCGAAGCATTCCGTAAACTTGCGCACAATGATAGTGGTTTACGCCCAATACCTGAAATTGCGCAAGATCCTGAAGCATTGAAAGTTGGCCAACGTTTGTTTTTGCAAAACTGTTCTCAATGTCACGGTTCTGATGCTCGTGGTCAGAAAGGTTTTCCTAACCTAACTGATGATGCATGGCTATACGGCGGTGAACCAGCTGCAATCGTAACAACCATCATGCATGGCCGTATTGGTCAAATGCCAGCATGGAAAGATGCGCTTGGTGAGCAAGGTGTGCAAGAAGTTGTAAGCTACACACTTAGCCTATCTGGTCGTAAAGTGAATGCTCGTGAAGCAGCGGCAGGTAAAGCACGTTTCGTCGTGTGTGCAGCTTGTCACGGTACTGATGGTAAGGGTAACCCTGCAGTCGGTGCACCTGATCTTACAGACCAAGATTGGCTATTTGGCGACTCTCGTGCAGCTGTAACCGAAACCGTAATGAACGGCCGCTCAGGTGTAATGCCCGCGTGGAAAGACATTTTGGGTGAAGATAAAGTTCAGCTCGTTGCCTCTTATGTCTGGAGCTTAAGTAACTCAGAGAGTAAGTAACTGAGATATTAAGTAACATAGCAATAACAGCCCCTTTCATAGGGGCTGTCTTTCCTTTAAATTTAACGCCTTACATTTTTTCATTTAGCTGTTGAGAACTTTTTTATGGTAAAGCCTTGGTATAAACAATTTTGGCCGTGGTTCCTAATCATCCTTCCTCTTACTGTCGTAGTCTGGACTGTGATTACTGTGGTCGTTTTCTCGAACAACTCTGTTTCTTTAGTCGCCGAGGATTACTATAAAAAAGGCAAAGGCATTAACATCGACATTAGTAAAATGAATGTCGCTCGTGACCTAGGTCTTAACGCTGAGATTTCCTCTAAAAATAACAATGTTGTGATTGTTTTCGCTAAAGGGAAGCTATCTCATTACCCTGCTCTAACGGCCACTTTCACTCATCGTACTCTTCCTGACCGTGACTTTACAAAGCTCGTTACGGCGGATGCATCTGGTAATTACCGCCTAACGGCAGAAGAATCTATTCAAGGTCCTTGGTTTGTCGAACTACAACCACATGACCAACAATGGATGATCCAAGGTAAAGTTGAATTTCCTGCCTCGTCAACACCGTTAATGAAGTAAGCATATGTGTGAATCCTGTTATCACTGTGGTGAAGATGTACCAGCCAACACGGATTTTAAAGTTGATATACTCGGTGAATCCCGAAAGATGTGTTGTCCTGGCTGCGAGACGGTTGCTCAAACCATCGTAGACAGCGGCTTAGTATCCTACTATCAATATAGAACTGCGCCTGCGGAAAAAGCAGATTTAGTACCAGAGCAACTCCAAGCTTTAATTCATTATGATAATGAAGATGTACAATCAGAATTTGTGCGAAATCGTGAAAATGTCTCTGAAGTAACTCTTTCTTTAGAAGGCGTTTCATGTGCAGCTTGTGCGTGGTTAATCGAAAAGCAAGTCTCTAATACGGCCGGGTTAGTGTCTATCCGCGTGAATACAACCACTAACCGCGCATTACTAGCCTGGGATAAGACTCAGGTGCGATTAAGTGAGCTCCTATCTGTCATTCATAAATTGGGTTATAAAGCCGCACCATTTGAAGCTGATAAGCAAGAAGCCTCTTATCATCGAATGATGAAGCAATACTTATACAGATTAGGTATTGCTGGTTTAGCTACCATGCAAGTTATGATGCTAGCCGTCGCATTGTATCTAGAAGTTTTTGGTGACCTAGAACCGGAGTTTAAAAATTACTTTCGTTGGGTAAGTTTGATCTTTGCTACGCCAGTCCTACTCTACTCTGCTCTTCCGTTTTACTTAAATGCGTGGCGAAGCATCAAAGGCCGAACCCTCGGTATGGATGTGCCTGTCTCGATTGCACTTATTTTTGCCTATGTAGCCAGCTTAATAGCAACCGTTACAGAACAGGGCGAAGTCTTCTTCGAATCGATTTCAATGTTCACTTTCTTCCTATTGGTTGGACGATTTTTAGAGATGCGAGCGCGTCGCAAAGCCGCAGCGGCGAGTGGTAACCTATTAAAGTTGATCCCAGCGATCGCCACGACGCTGGATGGCGAGCAAATACCAGTGAAAACTCTAAAAGTTGGTGATCGTATTCGCGTCCTTCCTGGTGAACATATCCCAGCTGACGGCAAAGTTATTTCGGGTCGTATTCATATTGATGAATCCATGCTAACGGGTGAATCCGTGCATGTTGTGAAACGAGAAGGCGATGCGGTTTATGCAGGAACACTAAACGGTGATGAGTCATTTGAGCTAGAGGTCATGAGTTCCAAAGCCGACTCAATGATTTCCAATATCGTGCGTTTACAAGATGAAGCTCAACACTCCAAACCTAAAATCGCAGAAATTGCAGACGTTGTTGCTCGTTACTTTGTTGGAGCAATTCTTATTATTTCTGCTGGTACTTGGTTTTACTGGCATCAAACAAAACCAGATGATGCGTTTTGGATCATGCTATCCGTATTGGTAGCCACCTGTCCATGTGCCCTATCTCTTGCGACTCCAACTGCTCTAACTTGTGCTACCTCTCGTATGGGAAACTTTGGCATTTTGCTTCGTAAAGGTCATGTGTTCGAGACGCTATGTAAGATCAACCACTTAGTTGTAGATAAAACAGGTACTCTGACGAAAGGCGATATTGAGATCTGTGATACAAAAGTGTTGAGTGATCTTCCAAAAGAAGATTGTCTCTCTCTAGCCGCAGCATTAGAAGCTCATGCAAACCATCCTATCGCTCGCTCTTTTGCAAGTTACGCCAATGACGACTTTGTTGTGTATGAAGTGCAAAACGTGATTGGTTCAGGGATTGAGGGGATCTGGAATGGCAAAATCGTTAAGATAGGCAGTGCGGTTTTTGTTCAAGGCAAGGAAAGCGATGAAAGCCATGCGGTCTATCTTTCAGTTGATGGCGAGCATGTCGCTAGCTTTTACTACCGCGACCCTATCCGAAAAGAAAGCAAAGCCTTTGTTCAACGTTTTGCTGACGCTGGAATTAAGACAACGCTGCTAACAGGTGACTCTCTCTCAAACGCTCGACCTGTAGCGAATGAAATTGGTATCGATCACGTCGTTGCGTCAGCAAAACCAGAAGACAAACTCGCGTACCTTAAGAGTCTTGATGAAGACAGTATCACAATGATGGTTGGCGATGGCATCAATGACGCACCTACTCTCGCCGGAGCTCATCTTTCTGTTGCAATGGGCGGTGGTACGGATGTCGCTAAAGCATCTGCAGATATGACGTTACTTGGGGATAATCTCGAAAAGCTACTAGAGGCACGTTTGCTTGCACTGCGTACAAGAAAGATTATTCGAGAAAACTTGGCTTGGTCTTTGGGTTACAACCTGTTAATTTTGCCTTTAGCTGTCGCTGGTTTAGTGGCTCCCTACATTGCAGTAGTTGGCATGTCTGCAAGCTCAATTATCGTTGTATCTAACTCTTTGCGCCTGCTCAAAGAGAAATAAGTAGAGAAAGCAAACATGGAAAGTCTTTATATATTGATTCCCATCGCTATCGTTCTCGTTTGTGTTGCTGTTGCCGTTTTTCTTTGGGCAGTAAGAAGTGATCAGTTTGAAGATCTAGAACGACAAGGACATAACATTCTTCTTGATGAAGAAGACAAATCTAATAGTGATAAAAAATAGCAACCTTTATGACTCCTGACTTTATTGGTGCTTTGATGATCGGCCTCGTCGGGGCCGGTCATTGCATGGGAATGTGTGGTGGTATCGCGTCTCTGCTTACCATGGGCTCTTCTACAAGTAAAAGCTCCCCCCTTATTCCACTCTTCTACAACCTAGGGCGATTGAGCAGCTATGCCGTAATCGGTGCATTAGTAGGCGGAGCAATATCAGGTTTATCTGAGCTAAGTGGATTAACGCATTCTCTTGCTTGGTTAAGGCTGATTGCCGCACTGTTCATGATTCTGGTTGCGCTTTATATTGCTAAATGGTGGCAAGGTTTACTGTTAATAGAAAAGTTAGGACAGCACATTTGGCGCTTTATCTCACCTGCTGGTAAGCGTTTGTTGCCATTAAAGCACCCTCTTCATGCTTTACCATTTGGCTTCATTTGGGGCTGGTTACCATGCGGCTTGGTTTATTCTGCGCTAACTTGGTCGGCGGTTTCAGGCAGCGCAATAAACGGTGGTCTTATTATGCTCGCGTTTGGCCTCGGAACACTTCCGACAATGCTGATTATTGGATATGGTGCCAACCATTTTCAGAAATTACAAAAATCGTTAATATTTAGAAATATTTCAGCATTAATCCTTATTGGGTATGGTTCGTACACTGCTGTAGGAGCCATGGAGTTACTCGGTTTCATATAACGTTAAACTCTATTGAGGTGACATTTTTGCTACCCTTTAGGATTAAGCGATGCTAAAATATTGATGTATATCAAATAGTGAAAGGTTGTTATGATTTCTGAAAAACCTGCAACAAAGCGTATCCAATCAGGCGGTTGCGCCATTCATTGCCAAGATTGTAGCATTAGTCAGCTGTGTATCCCGTTCACTCTGAATGAGGCAGAACTTGATCAGCTTGACCAAATCATCGAACGTAAGAAGCCTATCCAAAAAGGACAAGAGCTTTTTAAGGCTGGTGACGAGCTAAAATCTCTGTACGCTATCCGCTCTGGTACCATCAAGAGCTATACGATCACAGAGCAAGGTGATGAGCAAATCACAGCGTTTCACTTGGCCGGAGACCTAGTTGGTTTCGATGCCATTACAGGTGACTCCCACCCTAGCTTTGCTCAAGCGCTTGAAACGTCGATGGTATGTGAAATCCCATACGAAATTTTAGACGACCTATCAGGTAAAATGCCTAAGCTTCGCCAGCAAATTATGCGTTTGATGAGTAACGAAATTAAAGGTGATCAGGAAATGATTTTGCTTCTTTCTAAAAAGAATGCAGAAGAACGTCTAGCGGCTTTCCTATACAACCTATCAACTCGTTTTTCTCAACGTGGCTTCAGCCCTAGAGAGTTTCGTTTAACGATGACTCGTGGTGATATTGGTAACTATCTTGGTCTTACAGTGGAAACAATCAGTCGCTTGTTGGGTCGTTTCCAGAAATCCGAGATCCTAAGTGTAAAAGGTAAATATATCACTATCTTAGACCACGATGCATTGATGGAACTTGCTGGTGTAACTAAAGAATAATACACCCCAATTATTGATGTAGCTCGAAAATGAGCTACATCATATTTCTCATAAATTCCTTTCGAAAGTCCTCAAAAAGTTACCCAAACTAAGCTACAGTAAAAATGTACGGTAAGTACTCCAAAATACTGATTTAATTTATATTCAGTATCTGGTTTTGCAATAGAAGTGGGCTTAGTTATGAGTATATACAGTAAGATCCTTGTTGTAGCTGACATCAATAATGATGAGCAGCCCGCACTTGCAAGAGCTGTTCAATTAGCTCAAAAAAGTGTATCTAGAAGCCGAATCACTTTCTTTTTATCCATTTACGATTTCTCTTATGACATGACGTCAATGCTATCAGTGGATGAAAGAGATGCTATGCGTCGAGGTGTTATCCATCAACGTGAGCAGTGGATGCGTAAAATTGCTCAACCTTATCTAAACGATGGCTTCGACTTTGATGTATGTGTCGTCTGGCACAACCGTCCTTACGAAGCAATTATCGCTGAGGTCTATGCAGGCAGCCATGACCTAGTCATTAAAGGCACACGTAAGCACGACGTGTTAGAATCTGTGATTTTCACTCCGACCGATTGGCACTTGTTACGTAAATGCCCTATCCCAGTACTTCTGATTAAAAATGCAGATTGGCCAGAACAAGCAACCATTCTTGCCTCGGTGCACGTAGGCTCTGAAAATCCAACTCATATTGATCTCAACGATGCCATGGTCGAGCGACTAAAAGAAGTCACCACCCGACTGGATGCCAAACCATACCTTGTTAATGCGTATCCCGTTACACCGGCGAACATTACCATTGAACTTCCTGAGTTTGATCCAACGACTTATACCGATGCCGTTCGAGGTCATCACTTAACTGCGATGAAAGCATTACGCCAAAAACACGGCCTTGATGAAGAGCAAACGATTGTTGAGCAAGGCTTACCTGAAGATGTCATTCCAGCAGCAGCAGAGCGCTTGAATGCTGCAATGGTTATTTTAGGCACCACAGGGCGAACCGGGCTTTCTGCTGTCTTTATTGGTAATACAGCTGAGCACGTGATCGATAAAATAAATTGCGATGTATTGGCTCTAAAACCAAAAGGCTACATTAGCCCTCTTGATCCAAACACAGCAACCTAACCTCTTTGTAACATTGCTATATTGAGCGCTTTCAAACAGACGCTAATAAATCCCCCCCAATACAGGGGGATTTTTGTTTGGAGCAGTTAGAGCGTTAGGCACAAAAAAGGAGGTCTAATTGACCTCCTTTTTACGAGTTAGATGTTCGTAACATCGATGAACATTGATTCATCAATATTCGTCGAAGAAACGACAGCCTCATTAAATTCATACTCTTCGCGGTTACCTTCGCGATCTAGCGGTAAGTTAACAAAGTCGAACAATTCGCGGTCTGCTAGTTGGCTTGGACTTACGTTTTGAATTGATTTAAAAATCGCTTCCACACGCCCTGGCGTCTTCTTATCCCATTCAATCAACATTGCTTTTATAGATTGACGCTGAAGGTTCTCTTGAGAGCCACAAAGGTTACACGGAATAATTGGGAAATCCTTGTGTTCAGCGTATTTGATCAGATCTTTTTCACGACAGTAAGTTAATGGACGAATTACCACGTTACGACCATCATCAGAGCGTAGTTTTGGTGGCATCGCTTTAAGGCGAGAGCCGTGGAACATATTCAAGAACATTGTTTCGACAATGTCATCCATGTGATGACCTAGCGCAAGCTTAGTTGCACCAATCTTCTCTGCAAATGAGTACAGCGTACCACGTCGCAGGCGCGAACACAGACCACAAGTGGTTTTGCCTTCTGGCACCTTCTCTTTTACGACGGAATAAGTGTCCTTATCGACAATATAGTAAGGGATATTCAGTGTTTCGAAATACTCTGGCAGAATGTGCTCAGGGAAGCCCGGTTGTTTTTGGTCTAGGTTTACCGCAACCACTTCAAATTTGATCGGTGCGGCTTTTTGAAGATTCAGCAGGATATCAAGCATCGCGAATGAATCTTTACCACCGCTAATACATGCCATCACAACATCGCCTTCTTCGATCATGTTGTAATCAGTAATGGCATTTCCAACATGTCTTCTCAGGCGTTTCTGAAGCTTGTTGAATTCTAGGGTTTCTTTTCTTGTATCTATTTGGTTCATTGCGGGCTCTCACATCGCCGATAAATCGACTAGGACTTCCTAACATGGGTTTCTTTGGGGCGTGGATTATACGAGCTTTTTACGCAGGATTAAATGCTTGTCTTATTGAGTCTTTAAGAAAAGAGTGTGAAAGATACTTTAGTTACGGTCACAAATGAAAAAAGAGCCGCAATTGCAGCCCTTTCTAAACTCTCAGTGTTCACTTCTTTGCGTTAGGCAGATAAGGTAGCACTCGCATCGTCGGTTCCGGTAGTGTCATTGTGCCACCTTGCCCTATTTCACTTAGTGCGACTTGTATCTTGCCATTGACAATTGGCTTTTCGGTTCCGTTTGAGAAAATCACTTTATCATTCAGTTGATTTGCAAACTCCATCGTCACACCTTGAACTTCAGGTGTAAACCAACCCGCAAACATACCGCCTAAATCTTCCAGCATCGTCTGCATTTGAGGTAGAAGAGGCTTAAGTTGCTCGTAAGAAACGTTACCCTGTAATGGTTCTTTGGCCATCACGACAAGTGAGTAATCGCAGCGAGTATCTTTTGGAGTATCGACAAAAACCAACGGATTCGCTGACTTTAAGTTTTTATCGACTGGCAGAGGCAACTCTTGTGAAGCAGGGATAACAAACTCTTCATAGTGCTCTTCTTTTTCCATCCAAGCTTTTTCTATTGTACAAATTTGCTTAGTTTTCGCATCCACAAAGAAGACACCAACTTTCACGTCGTCATGCCCTTCTTTATTGTTGTTTTTGAGTTGGGTGTATAACTTCGAGTACGTGAACATGTACTCTTGAGCTTGGGTTATTGGCGATACAAGAATTAGCGCCGCACTTCCCAATAGACTTAGGCTTAACTTTTTCATTTTATCCGTTATTTTATTGTGTCCAGTAGGCGTTATTATGACGAATCATAGCGCGAAGATCGTGTACATAAGCAATGCCACGTTCAGAATATGCTAGCAATCCATGAGTTAACTCTGACGCCGTTGCGACCGATAACAGGTCTTTGTTCTTTTCGGCTAGAGAAGCTCTGATTTCACGTAGTTCAGCATACGCTGGGTTTCGATTAACATTCATAAAGTAGCCATGAACCGACTGCTGTACAGAATCGAATTTTTCAACTTCATGAGCTTTGCCTGCGCCACGTTGCGCAGGAACAATTCCACAACCCTTTTTATAACACCATTGGCCGAACAAGTTGTTAGCTTGAGTGGCAAAACGAGAAGTGCCCCACGCAGATTCATTTGCTGCTTGAGTTAGAACCAGCGCTTCTGGTAAGACATTCACTCGCACAAGCATTTCACCCAACCACGCGTGATCGACTTTGTTGTCGCTCAAAGGCAAAGAATACAGAGCCGCTAGTCGCTGAGCGTACTCTTCTTGCTCTTGAGTGATTTGTCCCACCTTTAAAGAAGTAAGAAACGCTCGTTCATGGCGAATTCGTTGATTCTCAAGTGCTATTTTAGGCCTTAAAAAATCAAAAAACGCCGCTTTTTTCTCTTTGGTGTCTTTTATTGCGTTGAAGTCAGGGATATCACCAATGTGTGGCAAATGAGACAAATCGACATGCTTAATTGTCCCGGACAGCACATCAGGATTCTCAACATATTTAAACTGTTGCTCGTAGTGTAAATACGGTCCAATAGAAATGAAAGTGGCGGCTATACAGGTAGCCGCCACTCGTAAACTTATTGATTTTAAAGAATTAGGCATCAAACACCTGTGAGTTACCATCGTGATCATTGTCGTTTTTCTGTGTTGCAACGATCTTGAGCTTAATTCCAAACATTTCGCGGTAGAGTATGCCTTTCAAATGAAAGAAGAATGGCAACACAAAAATCAAGCCAATACCGTAGAACATCGCAGCGATAATAAACATCAACATCACGCCTAAGTAAAGCCCTGCGACGACAAAAATCTTCTTGTTAATAGCGCGAAGTGATAACAATAGCGCCTGCATTGGTGGCACTCTTTTTTCACAAATCAACAAGATAGAGTGACTAAACGCTAAAGAAAGATACAGGGACAGTAGAGGGAAGATCATACCAACTACGCCTTGCAGCATTAGGCTCATCAGCGTTGCTAGGATCACGGGAATAGTAAACTGCAGCCCTTTACCTACATGGCGCAATTTAGTCTTTAAGCCCGCGATATGGCTCATGGCCATCAAGCTGATCCCTGCATAAATTGGGGCGCTGATCACCTCATAACTAAAGTTCGCGACATAAATAGAAGACACAATATCGTTAGTGAATGATTCTGGATTCTCAAATGCATCAAGAATAACGGTCAGATCACCCAACTGCAGTTGTAATGCGATATAGAAAATACCTAACTGGACAAAAAGCAATACAATAATAGCAGGAGAAAAGGATAAAAAGTGCTGGATGGTTGCTCGCCAAGCTTCATTGAAAACAGCCCCAGCTTTAAGCTCGTAGTTGCCAGACAAAGCTCGCTCTACACTCCCCCCAAGATTGAAATCTTTCTCAAAATCGTCGTTCATAGTTTATCCAAGATTAACTTGTAAAATTTTCACTGGAATTCCAGTCAATTAATGTGGCCGTTATTATAAAGAAATCTTTCCACATCTAACATCACAACTCACGTACTATCCTTGCAATCTCAACTGTATGGTTGATAATTAACCACTCACAAGGTTATGAAATTGAAAACAATTATTGTACAGAGCTTAGTGCTATCAAACTGTGTTTGAATGCCAATTAATCTTATAAAAACAGTATGGTAAGGAATGATGACTTTTGCCTGCAAAATTTTTTCTGTTTCAAGATAAGAAAATGCTTTAATTTCACAATTTTGGTGATTATGATGCGCGCCTCAAAAGTGAATGGCTAGTGTCACATCAGCTGGGATTATCCCAGCTTGAACGTGGGGGAAATACAGACGTTGAACGCAAAACCGCAAGCAGGAAAGCCAGTTATTCGTTTATCTGGTATTAGTAAAAGTTTCGATGGTAAGGAAATCATCGGTAATTTAAATCTGGATGTTAATCATGGTGAGTTTCTGACGATTCTTGGGCCTTCTGGTTGTGGTAAAACGACAGTTTTACGAATGATCGCTGGTTTTGAAGCGGCGGATAACGGTCAAATCATTTTGGATGACCAAGATGTAACACAGGTTCCTGCTGAGCAGAGACACGTCAACACGGTATTTCAAAGTTACGCACTGTTTCCACACATGACCGTATATGAGAATGTCGCTTTTGGTCTTCGTATGCAAAAAACGCCTGCAGCAGAGATTGAACCAAGAGTAATGGAAGCATTACGCATGGTTCGTCTAGAAAAAATGGCACAGCGTAAACCGCACCAACTTTCTGGTGGCCAGCAACAGCGTATCGCAATTGCTCGTGCAGTTGTTAATAAACCAAAAGTACTTCTGCTCGATGAATCGCTATCGGCGCTGGACTACAAGTTGCGTAAACAAATGCAGATCGAGTTGAAGCAGCTTCAGCGTCAACTTGGTATTACCTTTATCTTTGTAACACACGACCAGGAAGAAGCCCTATCGATGTCAGACCGCATTATCGTGATGCGTGATGGCGTTATCGAACAAGATGGCTCTCCGCGTGAGATTTACGAAGAGCCTAAGAACCTGTTTGTTGCTCGCTTTATTGGTGAGATCAACGTATTCAATGCAACCATGCTAGAGCGCATCGATGACAAACGCATCCGCGCAGAAATTGAAGGTGTTGAATCCGTCGTTTACTACGATAAGGAAGCACAGAAAGGCGACAAACTACAAGTACTACTTCGCCCTGAAGACTTACGTATCGAAGAAATCAAAGAGTCTGAAGAAAAAGGCATTGTTGGTCACGTAACTGAGCGTACTTATAAAGGTATGACGTTAGATTCTGTTATCCAATTGGATTCAGGTATGCGTGTAATGGTAAGCGAATTCTTTAACGAAGATGATCCTGATGTGGACCACTCACTTGGCCAGAAAGTCGCTATCACTTGGGTTGAGAGCTGGGAGGTAGTACTCAATGATAAGCAAGAAGATTAATCTTCAGAACGCGATCATTGCCTTAATCGTAGGCTGGCTAACACTGTTTGTGTTGGTACCAAACGTGATGATTATTGGTACCAGTTTCTTAACGCGTGATGAAGCAAACTTAATCGAAATGACATTCACTTTCGACAACTACTTGCGTCTGCTGGATCCACTGTATGCGAAAGTGCTGATGCACTCGTTCTACATGGCAATTGTGGCAACGTTGTTGTGTTTAGTCATTGGATACCCGTTTGCTTATATCGTAGCGAAAATGCCTGAAAAATGGCGTCCGTTTATGCTGTTTTTGGTGATCGTACCATTTTGGACGAACTCTTTGATTCGAACTTACGGACTGAAGATTGTTCTCGGTACACAGGGCATTTTGAACAAGTCGCTGATGGCAATGGAAATCATCGACAAGCCGTTGCGTATTATGTATACCGAAACGGCTGTAATGATTGGTCTTGTATACATCCTACTTCCTTTCATGATTCTGCCGCTTTACTCGGCAATCGAGAAGTTGGACAACACTTACATCGAGGCAGCAAAAGACCTCGGTGCGAACAAGCTCCAAACCATTACTAAAGTAATTCTACCTCTGACAATGCCTGGCATTATCGGTGGCTGTTTGTTGGTTCTACTGCCTGCTCTGGGTATGTTCTACATCTCAGATCTTCTAGGCGGTGCGAAGAACCTACTGATTGGTAACGTAATTAAGAGCCAAGTATTGAACGCTCGTGATTGGCCATTTGGTGCTGCGACCAGTATCGCCCTCACCTTCGCAATGGCGGTAATGCTTTACGCTTACTACCGAGCAGGCAAATTATTGAATAAGAAAGTGGAGCTAGACTAATGGGACGCACAGTTAGATTTAGCTTTATGGCGTTGGTTTATGCATTTTTGTATCTGCCAATCGTTGTACTAATCGTAAACTCATTTAACGCCAATAAATTTGGTATGAAATGGGGTGGTTTCACCACGAAATGGTATGAAACCCTAGTCAACAACGACAGCCTAATGCAGGCTGCATGGCACTCATTGAACGTGGCGGTATTTTCTGCGACAGCGGCTACTATTATTGGTAGCTTAACAGCTGTTGCCCTATTCCGATACTCGTTCAAAGGCAAAGGTGCTGTAAACGGCATGTTGTTTGTCGTAATGATGTCTCCAGATATTGTCATGGCGATTTCATTACTTGCTCTGTTCCTAGTATTAGGCGCACAGCTGGGCTTCTTTACTCTATTGATTGCCCACATCACCTTCTGTTTGCCATTTGTGGTGGTAACCGTATACAGCCGCTTAAATGGCTTCGATGTGAAGATGTTGGAAGCAGCAAAAGATCTTGGCGCAAGTGAATGGGTTATCTTAAAGCAGATCATCCTTCCTCTTGCAAAACCAGCAGTTGCGGCAGGCTGGCTGCTTAGCTTTACCCTGTCTCTGGACGACGTAATTATCAGTTCGTTCGTAACAGGTCCAACGTATGAAATCCTACCATTGAAAATTTACTCGATGGTTAAGGTGGGTATTTCACCGGAAGTGAATGCTCTTGCAACGGTCATGTTGGTAGTTTCTTTAATTCTTGTCGTAATTTCTCAGTTGCTCGCAAGAGAAAAAGTAAAGTAAAATCCACATCCGTTAACATCACGAAACAGAATGGTTACATGCCATTCTGTTTTTCTATCTACCGTCCAAAATGATTTGGACAACGTTTGGTTTGGAGCTAACGTCAATGAAAAAATGGGCTACTCTATTAGCTGGTAGTGCATGTGCGCTTTCTCTGTTCTCAGGTTCAGCGGCAGCGGACGATAAAGAATTGGTATTTATGAACTGGGGGCCTTACATCAACAGTAATATCCTAGAGCAATTTACCAAAGAAACTGGTATCAAAGTGATCTACTCGACTTACGAGTCGAACGAAACTTTGTACGCAAAGCTAAAAACTCATAACCAAGGTTATGACCTAGTGGTACCTTCAACGTACTTCGTAGCAAAAATGCGCGATGAAGGTATGCTACAAAAGATCGATAAGACTAAACTGAAAAACTTCGGCAACCTAGATAAGAACTATCTAGACAAGCCTTACGATCCAAATAACGACTACTCTATTCCACACGTTGTTGCGATTACAGGTCTAGCGGTTAACGCAGACATGTACGATCCAAACGACTTCCAAAGCTGGGCAGACCTATGGAAGCCTGAGCTTGAAGGTCAAGTAATGCTGATGGACGACACTCGTGAAGTCTTCCATATCGCTCTGCGTAAACTTGGCTATTCAGGTAACTCAAAAGACCCTAAACAAATCGATGAAGCGTACGCTGAGCTACAAAAGTTGATGCCAAACGTTCTAGTTTTCAACTCTGACAACCCAGGCGCACCTTACATGTCTGGTGAAGTTGGCGTTGGTATGCTTTGGAACGGCAGCGCTGCAGCTGCTCAAAATGAAGGCCTAAACCTTAAACTCGTATTTCCTAAAGAAGGCGGTATCGGTTGGGTTGATAACTTCGCTATCTCTTCCGGTGCGAAGAACGTAGAAGCAGCTCACAAGATGATCGACTTCCTACTACGTCCAGAAATCGCAGAGCAAATCTCACGTGATACTGGTTACTTAACAGCGGTAGAGGAATCGAACGCTAAGTTTAAAGATGTTGCACCGCTATTTCCTTCTCAAGAAGATCTTGATCGAGTGGAATGGCAAGATGCGGTTGGTGATCTAACCGTTAAGTACGAAGATTACTTCCTAAAGCTGAAAGCGGGACAGTAATCGAGCTTGTGTAACAAGTCATCGACTAAAAGAAAATAGGCAGCAATACGCTGCCTATTTTTGTAATTGACTGATATAATTATGCGTTGCTAGGTTTATCTGGCTCGATGTCTAGTTTTATCTTCTCACAAAGCGGAGATACAGCCCTCGAGCTAAATAAACAGATTTGTGCTTACTGCGATTTGGCTCAACTTGATAACTCCAGCTAGTATTGACTTGTCCAATCGCGAAACAAAACGGAAAACAAATGAAAAGTAAATTCTACGCAAGCGCTCTATGTGCAGCGACGCTCATCGCTACCCCTGCAATGGCTGCTGATCAAGAACTGTATTTCTATAACTGGTCGGAATACATTCCAAACGAAGTTCTTGAAGACTTTACAAAAGAAACTGGAATCAAAGTTATTTACTCTACATATGAATCTAACGAGAGTATGTACGCAAAACTTAAAACCCAAGGTTCTGGTTACGACTTGGTAGTACCGTCTACCTATTTCGTCTCAAAAATGCGTAAAGAAAGCATGCTGCAACAGATCGACAAAGAGAAATTGTCTCATTTTGCCGATCTTGATACTAACTTCCTTAACAAACCGTTCGATCCGAACAACAACTACTCTATCCCTTACATTTGGGGTGCGACTGGTATTGGTATCAATGCTGACATGCTAGACAAATCGTCTGTTACTAAGTGGGATGATTTTTGGGATAGCAAGTGGGAAGGTCAACTAATGCTAATGGATGATTCTCGCGAAGTATTCCACATTGCATTGACTAAACTTGGTTACTCACCGAACACCACTAACCCAGATGAAATCAAAGCGGCTTATGAAGAGTTGAAGAAACTAATGCCAAACGTATTAGTATTTAACTCAGACTTTCCTGCAAACCCTTACCTAGCGGGTGAAGTTTCACTTGGTATGCTTTGGAACGGTTCTGCTTACATGGCTCGTCAAGAAGGCGCGAACATCGACATCATCTGGCCAGAAAAAGGAACGATCTTCTGGATGGACAGCCTGGCAATTCCAACTGGCGCGAAGAACGTTGATGCGGCTCATAAGATGATTGACTTCTTACTGCGCCCAGAAAACGCAGCTAAGATCGCACTAGAGATTGGTTACCCTACTCCAGTAAAAACGGCACACGAACTGCTACCGAAAGAATTTGCTAACGATCCAAGCATTTTCCCACCACAAGAAGTGATGGACAGCGGTACTTGGCAAGATGAAGTTGGCGAAGCGAGCGTAATGTACGATGAGTACTTCCAAAAACTAAAAGTGAACAACTAATTCGTTAGTTTTAAAGATATGAAAAAGCGGCTCATGAGCCGCTTTTTTTGTTCTTAATGACAAGACAAAAGCTCTCCTCTGTGAGAATTATTACGCTCTTTCTTTTCCTTCTAGAGCCAGTATCTCGTCAACTAATTTTGGAACCTCGACGCTTGCTTTTCCGTAGCGTTTTTCCTCAAATTCACTTTCTACCGCACTAGGCTCAAGGTTAATTTCAATGGTATGTGCGCCATGCATTTTTGCATCATGAACAAAACCTGCTGCGGGATATACGACGCCAGAAGTTCCGATAGAAATAAATAAATCTGCTTCTTCTAAAGCCGCGTAGATATCCCCCATTCGCAGTGGCATTTCACCAAACCAAACAATATGTGGTCGCATTTGTGAAGGGATCTGACAGCAGTGACAAAGCTCACCAGTCTTAATGTCCTCACTATGTTCTATAACCTGGTTTGATTCACTGCATCTCGCTTTTAAAAGCTCACCGTGCATGTGAATGACGTTATGGCTGCCGCCTCTTTCGTGAAGGTTGTCTATATTTTGAGTGATGACGGTCACTTTACCTTCTAACTCAGCTTCTAGACGACCCAATGCTTCATGCGCTGCATTAGGCTGTATAGCATTGTCTTGAAGTTTCTTGCGGCGTTGGTTGTAAAAATCTTGAACAAGGTCCGGATCGCGAGCAAACCCTTCAGGTGTTGCTACATCTTCAATACGGTGATTCTCCCAAAGGCCATCTTGCGCACGAAATGTTTGAATACCAGATTCGGCCGAGATACCTGCACCAGTAAGTACTACAATATTTCTATAAGGGAAATTCATAACTCATCCTTGCTGTTTTTTCATTAGCTTAACACTGAAAGAATAGCAACAGTAGTAATATGGATTAGACCATGGTCGTAATGGTCACTATTAGAATTACAATTTAAGAGGAACAGCAATGAGACAAGTATCTCTAGCGCTTATATTACTTACGACTTTAGCAGGTTGCCAACTAACCAATGTTGAAGGCGAAGTGGACGACGTAAAAGTAAGAGTCAGCACCAATGACGATAACCATCGTGGTAATGGAGATTTCTGTCCCCCTGGCCAAGCAAAAAAAGGCAATTGCTAAAAGAGCGGCTTTACGCCGCTCCCACATTGGCCTCAATCCTCGTTGGTAGAAGATATTTTATGAATGGCTAGGTCAGCGCCATTGAATTCGTCTTCTTCCGAAAGCCTTAGTCCCATACTGGCATTGATCGCGCCGTAGACTGCAAGCGCCCCAATCACTGCGATAGAAATGCCCAAAAGCGTTCCTAGAAGCTGAACGATAATGCTCACGCCACCTAGCCCACCCAACGCGCTTTGACCAAAGATCCCCGCAGCAATACCACCCCAAGCGCCACATAAACCGTGTAAAGGCCAGACACCCAACACATCATCAATCTTGGTTTTGTTTTGTAGGTAGGTAAAAAGATAAACAAATAGAACGCCAGCAATCGCACCTGTCACTAAAGCACCGATAGGATGCATTAAGTCTGAGCCCGCACATACAGCAACCAAGCCAGCTAGTGGGCCGTTATGAATAAAGCCGGGGTCATTCTTACCAGCCAACAATGACGCGACAATGCCTCCGACCATTGCCATCAATGAGTTCATAGCCACCAAGCCACTTATGCCTGACACGGTTTGAGCTGACATGACGTTGAAGCCAAACCACCCCACACATAAGATCCAAGCTCCCAAAGCCAAAAACGGAATATTCGAAGGTGCAAAGTTGGTATGCTTTCCTGCTCGAACTCTGCCTTTTCTCATGCCCAAAAACACAACGGCAACCAACGCTATCCAGCCGCCAACACCATGTACAACGACTGAACCTGCAAAGTCGTGAAAGCCATAACCAAAGGTACTTTCAAACCAAGCTTGAACACCAAAGTTTCCGTTCCAGATTATTCCCTCAAATAACGGGTATACGATGCCGACAGTAAAAAATGTTGCGATTAGAATCGGATAAAAACGAGCTCGTTCTGCGATACCACCTGAAACAATAGCGGGAATCGCTGCAGCGAAGGTCAGCAAGAAAAAGAACTTCACCAACTCGTAACCATTGCCTTGAGATAATGTCTCTGCATCAGCAAAGAAGGTGCCGCCATAAGCGACCCAGTATCCAATGAAAAAATACGCAATGGCGGAAATACCGAAATCGGCCAAGATTTTAACTAAAGCATTAACTTGGTTCTTTTGGCGCACGGTTCCTACTTCAAGAAAAGCAAAACCAGCATGCATCAAAAAAACCATGATTGCGCCAAGTAGTAAGAAAAGTGTGTCGGAACTTTGCGTGAGAGTTTGTACAGCGCCGTGTACCTGATTGGCAGTTACACTCATTATAATTGTCTCCGTTGATCTGTAGCGCACTTATCCTGTGCATCTAAGTTAGGCTCATCACCAATTTGGTGAACTTGATTTATAGAGCGTCTAACAGAGCAATTCTCATTCCATAATTTATATTTCTAACACTTACGATTTAATTTATTGTTTTGTATGAACTTTAATAAAATTAGGCATTCTTAAAATGGCGCTTAACACGCTAATAAGTGCACCAATATGGTTTTAGTGCACCAACATAAAGCGCACCATATAACTCAACAAACAGCAAACTTTCTACGATAAACGTAAAAGCCACCCCATGAGAGGTGGCTTATATACGGAATTGCTAACTAAAGGGGTTTATCGAGTGATCTTCCCTGCTTTTACATCTTCTAACCAACGTCCTTCGACAAGATAGGGAGGAAGTCAACCAGTTTCAACAGATAGACGGTTGCCTTTGTCGTACCATATTAACTTCTACTAAGCGTGCCTATTGTGCTCTTTAATCATTTCTGCGATTTCCTTGCGTCCCCACTCATAAGCAAACGCTATAGCATCCATGTCTTTCATAGATTTACCAGTATATTTAACCGTTGTATCTATACCAGCTTTTAGTAATAACTCCACAATATTTTTATGACCAGCATGGATCGCAGCAAACAATGGGTTGCGGTCTGGTTCAGATATATCCATCACTGCATTTCTTTCTAGAAAATAGGTAAGTAAGTCTAAATGACCTTCATATGCAGCTGTATTTAAGGGAGTTACACCTGAAGGCCCCCCCTTGATATTTACATCAATACCTAGATTCACCAGAAGCTCTACAATTTTATCTTGCCCTTGCTCCGTTGCAATATGCAACCAAGAACCCAGAGGCGTAATTAGATGAAGTAATTTGTCATCTCCTGAGAGAATTCTTTCAACCTCACTCACGTCACCGGATCTAATCGCGGCCATTACATCTTTTGCGCTGTATTCACAGGCCATCTTTATCTCCTCAGCTGCGGTTTTAACCAGTAATTTTAAAGCATTAACTATATCACCGCGTTTACCCAACATTTATCTGTCACTTTAAGAATATCAACAACCTGCCGCAACGCATAAATATCATACTGACCTTCAATCCGATTTGGAGCCCACACTAAGTTCTCGTGGTCAAATATTGGATCAATGCCATATTTCCTCAAAAGAATTTGGCCCTCAGTAACGAGAGCTTGTTGCTCAGCCCCAAGCCCTTCTTAAAGAGTATGTGGATCCGGCATGTCTTTAGGACGAGGCCCCACGACAGACCTTAAATATGCTCCAAAATCAAAGGTTTCATCAGAGTTCTTCGTCTCCAATAACAATCCTTGTAAAATTCGCAAACTGTCACTTTGCTCCAAAGATGTTTTCGTCCTTGATTTTCTGCGATAGCGTGTGCGTTAACAAAATCCTCTATCTTGAAGACATAATGGACTTAGGCCTACTATCCTCTGAACAATTGATATAGCGATAAAAATAATTTTGTTCTTCTCGCAATCAATATGGTTTAAATCGTGCACATATCGAATATGATTTTTAACTTTGGGTTGCAGATAATGCCACCAATGATAGGTCGTTCAACAAACAACAACCTCCCCACCTTAAACGTAAAAGCCACCTCAAGATAGAGATGGCTTATATGCTGAATTGCTAACTAAAGGAGTTTATCGAGAGATCTTCCCGGCTTTTACATCTCCTAACCAACGTCCTTCGACGAGATAGGGAGGAAGCCAACCAGTTTCAACAGAGAAACGGTTGCCTTTGTCGTACGACATACATGCCATGCCAAGCAGAGGGAAATTAATGAACGTGCGGATCCCTATTCTATCTGGTCCTAATTCTCTAAGATGATATTTCTCTTGGAACTGTAGGTTTTTAACGAGCACCTCCTCAAAATCATAACCAATGTCGGTGGTAAGCGCTGCGAAGGTTTCTAGGATCCCCATCGCAATTTCCAACGCCCAATTATCCCCTTGAGCTACCGCTGCGTCCATTGCTGCAACCAGCTTATCAGGATAATCTGATGTGCGGTTATGGAACGACTGAATGACATCTACTAACATGTAAGACAGCTCACCCGCTTTGGTAGAGCTCTGTCTCATCAAAGAAATCGAAAAGTTCGCTAACACATCCATGCTAGCTTTGTCACGAACGATGACAGAGGTAAAATACGCATCTAGCCACATTGAGGGGCAAATGAAGCCTGTTTTTAAAATACCTTCGCCTTTCCATGTCACTTCTGGATAATCAGGTAATTTAATGCTTTGAGGCTCGCTTGGTTTGATGGCCAGTTGATGGTAAAAAGCACGCATCAATGATGATTCATATAGACATAGCGTGCCGATTCTCTCATCATCGTCTAATGGAGGTAACCATGTATACAGACGGAGCTGATAAGAAATACCATCGCTCAAGTAAACCAAGTTTTCTCTTTTTATAGATATGCGCCTTTTCCTTTTGTCTAAATTCTCTTTTATTTCTTCTCGATAAGCTTCTATTTCAAAATCACTTAGTTCAACATGAGCTACTCGTTCAACCTTTTTTACCTTTGAGTTATCAACCACTTCTGAACTCTCCTATATCTATATCAAACTCTTTTGCTTTGAACTTGGAAACCTTACCGCTAGAGGATATTTCTGCTTGTGTATGTAAAATTTCAGTTGGTGCCTCGTAAATCATATCAAAGTCGCCTGGCTTCGAAATTGAGGCTCTTTGTAACAACAGTTCAAAGGCTGAGCATATATTCCAAAAATGCCTCAAATGTTGTCCATGATTGGGCTTCTTTACCAAACAATTCATCTATGAAAAGGGCTACTTGCCCCGACCTTTCTGATTCATTTGAAAATAAAAAGTAGTAGCCACCTCCGGCATAGCGCTCTAATACGCAACCGCTTTGTGGTATTTTCTCAAAATCACTCGGTATCTCATCCTCGCGAAGTTCAAGAGTGCGCTCAACTGCAAGATAGTCCTCATCTTCAGAGTATCCATAAATCGTATGACCAAACCACTCAACGTAACCATATTTTCTTAGAAAAACTTTATATGGCTCCGGAAAGGATAATCCTAGCTGATTTTCCATTTCATGAATTGATACGTCATTCAACTCTCCAAAGCACTCAAACCCTTCTTTTTCGGTGAATTGATCGAGCATTACGTCTAAGTTTCTCATATTTAAAACTCTATTTTTGATATATGTTTTTGCCTTCATCGTACCAGTGCAATCGCTTATTGTACTTCTGATGAGGCTTGGAATTCATTACCCTGAAGTTATTGAACGAGTTATCCCCTCTCCGAAATAAAAGAGGTCTTATGGTGAATGATTAAATCCGTCGAGAAGTCTTCCTGATTTAATCATTTTGAACAATTGCTTTGAAGTAAAACGCTTCGCTGCCCCTTTTGTAATCGCGTAACAACGAACCCCTCACCATAAACTTATAAGCCACCTCGTAAGAGATGGCTAAAAAATACCCAAGGAGCTCTAAAAAGGACGCCATTCACTTTCTGACTTAAATACCACTCCTGAAAAATCTTTGTTCTCGATTAATTCAGCCAGTTTTTCATCGACACATAATAACCACTCGATAGCATCCAGTTGAAATATAGTTTTCTGCATTTCAATATCTTTCTTAAGGACAACTCGATCAATTGAATCAACCTCTCCATCAAACTCACTAAATATTGAATGATTTCTATCCAGTAAATCGCAAATCGCAAGAACATTTAAAAAATAGTATTCACCAAAACTTTTACCTTGGTAATTAACCTCAATCGGTAGGAATTCAACTTCACTCGTTTGTGTGTGCTTAGAAATTAAATCAGATAACCGTCGACTCACGATTAATAAAGGACCACTAAGAAAACTATCCGCAGGCTTGTCATCTGATATGACATCAATAGTAACTTTTGGCCATTTGTCTCCTAGGGCAACGCCTCCCGTCAGATTCAATCCTATTAATACACTAGACTGCGTTACTTTGCCTTGAGTAAGATCGGAATCTCTATCTACCTTGTTGGTCCAAATTTTAAGTGTCATTACTACTTCCTACTTTTCCATTGCGGATCATCCAATTGCGATCGAGCTTCATTCTTTTCCAGAGCATTCCTAATGTTACTTTCTGTTTTTCCAATTTCATCTACAAAAATCATATCATCGATCAAACCACGACCATACTTAGTTTACAACGCTCTCATTTCTCGTCGAACTAAAGCATCTGAGAACCTTGGTGCCTTGCACTTAGATGTCTACCCACGTGTAAGGGAAGGCCTATTTCGACAGATGTTTTAATATTAGTTGGAAGTGCAATCCCATTTGCACCTCTGTTAATGTTGTAATCAAGTTCGGTAGCTCTATGCATGACCGGATATTCCTGAGCAATATTGATACTAATTTGGTGATTTCCAGCATGGTTTTCAGGTAACCCGCCAACTATTTCGTTATTTAACTTGAGCCCATAACCTCTGCTTAAAGAACCGCCATAATAATTCGCAACACTCCCCCCTTTGAGTTTTATTTAAGGGGATGATTTGGACAATTTCCTCTATACCTACAACATATTGAACTTTGCGTTTACTACCATCTGAATGATTGATATAACGATGAAAGGTAACTTCGTTCTTCTCGCAATCAATATGGTCTAAATCGTATTCATATCGAATATAATTTTTAACTTTGGGTTTTCTGATAATGCCACGAATGATGGCTCGTTCAGCAAACAACAAACTCCCCACCATAAACATAAAGCCATCTCAAGAGAAAGATGGCTTATAGACTGAATTGCTAACTAAAGGGTGTTATCGAGTGATCTTCCCTGCTTTTACATCTTCTAACCAATGTCCTTCGACGAGATAAGGAGGAAGCCAACTGGTTTCAATAGATAGACGGTTGCCTTTGTCATACCACATACATGCCATACCAAGCAGAGGGAAAGATATGAAGGTTTCTATAGAAATTAAGCCCTCTGGCTTATCGAGCCTCATTTGGTATTGCTCTTGGAACTGTAGGTTCTTAATGAGTACTTCTTCAAAGTCATAACCGATGTCAGTTGTCAGGGCCGCAAAAGTTTCCAAAATACCCATGGCGATTTCTAATGCCCAATCATCACCCTGAGAAACTGCCGCGTCCATCGCGGCCACCAGTTTATCAGGGTAGTCCGACGTGCGGTTATGGAACGACTGAATGACATCTACTAGCATATAAGACAGCTCACCCGCTTTGGTAGAGCTCTGTCTCATCAAAGAAATCGGAAAGTTCGCCAATACATCCATGCTAGGTTTATCACGCACAATCACCGAAGTAAAATAAGCATCAAGCCACATTGAAGGACAAATAAAGCCTGTTTTAAAAATACCTTCACCATCCCATGTCACTTCTGGATAGCCAAGTATCTGGATACTTAATTCTTCATTGGGATTCATAGCAAGTTGATGATAACAGGCTCCCATTAAAGAAGTTTCGTAAAGACGTAATGTACAAATTTGTTCGTCTTCATGCGTAGTTTGAAACCAGGTATACCAGCGAACCTGGTCGATGGCAAAATCACCAAGACTAACCAAGTTTTCTCGCCTGACCTTAAGACCTTCTTTTCTGTTATCTAAAACCCGGTTTATAAAATTTTTTTTACTCACAATGGCTTGTGTGTCAAGTTCAGGATTTGCTTTGCGCTCTACAATCTTGATCGATTCTTTACTTTGCATTTTGACTTAATCCTTTTGAATCAATTTTAAACTCTACTACTACGTCTGAGGGCTTCAAGCTATTCGAGTAAAAGGGCTTAGGTATCTTTAAAAAGGACACATAATGCCAAGTGTAACGCAACAAAACATCAGAAATGATGACCTAGCTCCCTTTGAATCTTAGCGAATTATATTTCCGGCTTTTACATCCTCTAACCAACACCCTTCGACGAGATAGGGAGGAAGCCAACCAGTTTCGACAGATAAACGGTTGCCTTTGTCGTACCACATACTAGCCATGCCAAGCAGAGGGAAATTAATGAACGTGCGGATGCCTATCCTATCTGGTCCTAATTCTCTAAGATGATATTTCTCTTGAAACTGTAGGTTTTTAACGAGCACTTCCTCAAAATCATAACCAATGTCAGTAGTGAGCGCTGCGAAGGTTTCTAGGATCCCCATCGCAATTTCCAACGCCCAGTTATCCCCTTGAGCTACCGCTGCGTCCATTGCTGCAACCAGCTTGTCAGGATAATCCGGTGTGCGGTTGTGGAACGACTGAATTACGTCTACTAGCATATAAGACAGCTCACCCGCTTTAGTAGAGCTCTGTCTCATCAAAGAAATCGGAAAGTTCGCCAATACATCCATGCTAGGTTTATCACGCACAATCACCGAAGTAAAATACGCATCTAGCCACATTGAAGGACAAATGAAGCCTGTTTTTAAAATACTTTCACCATCCCATGTTACTTCTGGATAGCCGAGTATCTGGATACTTAATGGTTCCTTCGGATACATAGCGAGCCGATGATAACAAGCGCCCATTAGCGAAGTTTCATAAAGACGCAAGGTACATATTTGCTCATCTTCATGTGAGGCTTGAAACCAGGTATACCAGCGAACCTGGTCAATGGCAAAATCACCAAGACTGACCAGATTTTCCCGCCTGATTTTAAGGCCTTCTTTTCTGTTATCTAAAACCCGGTTTATAAATTTTTTCCGATTCACAATGGCTTGTGTGTCAAGTTCAGGATTTGCTTTTCGCTCTAAAAATTTGACCGATTTTTTACTTTGCATTTTTGACTTAATCCTTTTGAATCAATTTTAAACTCTGACACTTCTAGTTTTACGTCCGAGGCTTTTCCACTTTCTGGGATGCTGAGTATGTATATATCGAATAGGTCTACCGGATAAAGCGGCATATTGGATTTCGTCGGCAGCTAATTTTTAAGTTGTTCCTCCTTTATTCTCTGACATTAACTTAACTATTTCCGCCGCATATTTACTTGTCCCTTGCTGATATGCTTCATTGCCAATTTTACGACTGCCGAGCGGCCTGCTGCCACCCTTAGCCTCGACGATGATGATTTCTTCAGTATCATCTGAGAGGTACACCATATTGAAATCACCTGGTTTCGATCCCTAAGCTGCAAGGTCTTTGGGATGGAGCAACTTAGCATTAGGGCGTATATTCCGAATAAAGTCATCCGCGACCAATTCACCAATTTTTGCAGACTGCTGGTTAATTTTGGCGATTTGAACGTTATTATACTGAATTACTAACTAAAGGAGTTTATCGAATGATCTTCCCTGCTTTTACATCTTCTAGCCAACGCCCCTCGACGAGATAAGGAGGAAGCCAACCAGTTTCAATAGATAAACGGTTGCCTTTGTCGTACCACATACATGCCATGCCAAGCAGAGGGAAGTTGATAAAAGTTCTGATGCCTATCCTATCTGGTCCTAATTCTCTAAGATGATATTTCTCTTGAAACTGTAGGTTTTTAACGAGCACTTCCTCAAAATCATAACCAATGTTAGTAGTGAGCGCTGCGAAGGTTTCTAGGAGCCCCATCGCAATTTCCAACGCCCAGTTATTCCCTTGAGCTACCGCTGCGTCCATTGCTGCAACCAGCTTATCAGGATAATCCGATGTGCGGTTGTGGAACGACTGAATGACGTCTACTAGCATATAAGACAGCTCACCCGCTTTGGTAGAGCTCTGTCTCATCAAAGAAATAGGAAAGTTCGCCAATACGTCCATGCTAGGTTTATCACGAACGATGACAGAGGTAAAATAGGCATCTAACCACATTGAAGGACAAATGAAGCCTGTTTTTAAAATACCTTCGCCTTTCCATGTTACTTCAGGATAGTCGAGGATCTTTATGGTTAATTTATCATTGGGATGTATTGCAAGGCTATGATAACAAGCACTCATCAACGAAGTTTCATAAAGGCGTAATGTACAAATTTTTTCGTCTTCACATGAAGCTTGATACCACGTAAACCAGCGCACTTGCTCGAATGCATAATCTCCAAAGCTAATCAAGTTCTCTCGCCTAATTTTGAGCCCTTCTTTTCTTTTATCTAAGATTCGATTGATATAATCTTTCTCAGAAGCAATGCTATTATCATCTAACCTGGGCCTTGCTGTACGCTCTATAATTTTGGCTGGCTTTTTACCTTGCATTGTTGAACTAACCCTTCTTAATCAATTTTAAACTCAGCTATTCCTACTTTTATATCTGATGCATCTCTGATTTTTTTCGCAGCTATTTTTTCTGTCGTTTCATCTTCGTTTTCAGACATTAGCTTAGTGATTTCTTCAGCATATTTGCTAGACCCTTGCTGATACGCTTCGTTTCCAATCTTACGGCTGCCCATCGGACAGCTACCCCCCTTTGGCCTCAACAATTATAATTTCACCTGGTGGCGGCTCTTCCACCTCGTAAACCATATCAAAATCGCCCGGCTTCGAAATTGAGGTTCCAATATCTTTGGGATGAAGCAGCTCAGCATTAGGACGTTTACTCCGAACAAAGTCATCCGCGGCTAACTCACAAATTTTTGCAGATTGCTGATTAATCTTGGCGATTTGAACGTTATTATACTGAATTGCTAACTAAAGGGTTTTATCGTGTGATCTTCCCTGCTTTTACTTCTTCTAACCAACGTCCTTCGACGAGATAGGGAGGAAGCCAACCAGTTTCAATAGATAAACGGTTGCCTTTGTCGTACCACATACAAGCCATGCCAAGCAGAGGGAAAGAGATGAAGGTTTCTATAGAAATTAAGTCCTCTGGCTTATCGAGCCTCATTTGGTATTGCTCTTGGAACTGTAGGTTTTTAACTACTACTTCTTCAAAGTCATAACCGATGTCAGTTGTCAGGGCAGCAAAAGTTTCCAAAATACCCATGGCGATTTCTAACGCCCAGTCATTACCCTGAGCAACTGCCGCGTCCATCGCGGCCACCAGTTTATAAGGGTAGTCCGATGTGCGGTTATGGAACGACTGAATGACATCTACTAACATATAAGACAGCTCACCCACTTTGGTAGAGCTCTGTCTCATCAGAGAAATCGGAAAGTTAGCCAATACGTCCATACTTGGCCTGTCACGCACAATTGCCGATATAAAATAAGTATCCAGCCACATTGAAGGACAAATGAAGCCCATTTCTAAGATACCTTCACCATCCCATGTAACTTCTGGATAACCGAGTATCTGAACAGTTAATGGATCATTAGGAAACATAGCCAGCCGATGATAACAAGCCCCCATTAATGAAGTTTCATAAAGACGTAATGTACAAATTTGTTCGTCTTCATGTGAGGTTTGAAACCATGTATACCAGCGAACCTGGTCAATGGCAAAATCACCAAAACTAACCAAGTTTTCTCGCCTGATTTTAAGACCTTCTTTTCGCTGTTCTAATATCTTATTGATGAATTCTTTCTCAGAATAAACTCCACTTTCACTCAGCTCAGGATCTGCTTTGCGTTCTACAATTTTGATTGTTCCTTTACTTTGCATTTTAACGTAGTCCTTTGGAATCAATTTTAAACTCTGCTACTTCTACTCTTAAGTCTGAGGGCTTCAAGCTATTCGAGTAAAAGGGCTTATGTATCTTTAAAAAGGACACATAATGCCAAGTGTAACGCAACAAAACGTCAGAAATGATGACCTAGTTCCCTTTGAAGCTTAGCGAATTATATTTCCGGCTTTTACATCCTCTAACCAACACCCTTCGACGAGATAGGGAGGAAGCCAACCAGTTTCAATAGATAAACGGTTGCCTTTGTCGTACCACATACAAGCCATGCCAAGCAGAGGGAAGTTAATAAAAGTGCGGATGCCTATCCTATCTGGTCCTAATTCTCGAAGATGATATTTTTCTTGGAATTGTAGGTTTTTGACTAGCACTTCCTCAAAGTCATAACCAATGTTAGTAGTGAGCGCTGCGAAGGTTTCTAGGATCCCCATCGCAATTTCCGACGCCCAGTTATCCCCTTGAGTTACCGCTGCGTCCATTGCTGCAACCAGCTTGTCAGGATAACCCGATGTGCGATTGTGGAACGACTGAATGACGTCTACTAGCATATAAGACAGCTCACCCGCTTTGGTAGAGCTCTGTCTCATCAAAGAAATCGGAAAGTTCGCCAATACGTCCAAGCTAGGTTTATCACGAACGATGACAGAGGTAAAATACGCATCTAGCCACATTGAAGGACAAATGAAACCTGTTTTTAAAATACCTTCGCCTTTCCAAGTTATTTCAGGATGATCAGGTACCTTAACCGTCAAAGGGCTTTCAGGTTTTTGAGCTAGTCGATGATAGCTAGCTTGCATTATCGAGGCTTCAAATAGACGCAGCGTTCCTATTCGGTCATTTAGTTCAGACACTGGAAACAAAGTATATAACCTAACTTGCTCCCAAACCCCGTCTGTTAGATATATCAAGTTTTCGCGCTTTATTGTGATACGATGTTTTCTTTTCTCTAAGTTTTTTTCTATTTGTTTTGTATAGTAATTAAGTTCCTCAGTATTCAACTCGTAGGCTGCTTTTCTATTTATCTTTTTCATACTAACTTTACTTCCCTTAACCTAATTCTTCGAGGCTAATATCAAACTCTTTTACATTCACTTTAGATACGCCATCTGAAGCATCAATTTCTGCTAGGGTATGTAAACACCTGTCTAGAATATCATCTTGCACTGCTGATGTAATTTCGTCTGCAGCAGCTCTTTCTGTTGTACCAGCTTTTTGTTCAGACATTAATTTAACGATTTCCGCCGCATATTTGCTTGTCCCTTGCTGATATTCTTCATTGCCAATTTTACGACTGCCGAGCGGCCTGCTGCCACCCTTAGCCTCGACGATGATGATTTCTTCAGTATCATCTGAGAGGTACACCATATTGAAATCACCTGGTTTCGATCCCTAAGTTGCAAGGTCTTTGGGATGGCTCAACTTAGCATTAGGGCGTATATTCCGAATAAAGTCATCCGCGACCAACTCACCAATTTTTGCTTTGTTTCTTTCTGTTAGCTCATAATCACTCGTATTGAGTTCAGACTTTTTTATACTATGCCAGCATTGGCTACCCCAAACCTGTTGGGTCAATCCACTGGATATGGTGGACTACATATTGGTAATGCCACCAATGATGGAGCGTTCAACAAACAACAAGCTCCCCACCTCAAACATAAAAGCCACCCCATAAGAGATGGCTTATATATTGATTTGCTAAAGGAGTTTATCGAGTGATCTTCCCTGCTTTTACATCTTCTAGCCAACGCCCCTCGACGAGATAAGGAGGAAGCCAACCGGTTTTAATAGATAAACGGTTGCCTTTGTCGTACCACATACAGGCCATGCCAAGAAGAGGGAAAGATATGAAAGTTTCTATAGAAATCAAGTCCTCTGGTTTATCAAGCCTCATTTGGTATTGCTCTTGGAACTGTAGGTTCTTAACTAATACCTCTTCAAAGTCATAACCAATGTTAGTAGTGAGCGCTGCGAAGGTTTCTAGGATCCCCATCGCAATTTCCAACGCCCAGTTATTCCCTTGAGCTACCGCTGCGTCCATTGCTGCGACGAGTTTATCAGGATAGTCCGATGTGCGATTATGAAACGACTGGATGACATCTACTAACATGTAAGACAGCTCACCCGCTTTAGTAGAGCTCTGTCTCATCAAAGAAATCGGAAAGTTCGCCAATGCGTCTAAACTTGGCCTGTCACGCACAATTGCCGATATAAAATACATATCAATCCATCTATTAGGATTTATGCACCCCGTTTTTAAAATACCTTCCCCGTCCCACTTTACTTCAGGATAGTCGAGAATCTTTATAGTTAATTCATCATTGGGATTCCTAGCAAGTCGATGATAACAAGCGCCCATTAGAGAAGTTTCGTAAAGACGTAATGTACAAATTTGTTCGTCTTCATGCGAGGTTTGAAACCAGGTATACCAGCGAACCTGGTCAATGGCGAAATCACCAAGACTAACCAAGTTTTCTCGCCTGACTTTAAGGCCTTCTTTTCTGTTATCTAAAACCCTGTTTATAAATTTTTTCCGATTCACAATGGCTTGTGTGTCAAGTTCAGGATTTGCTTTTCGCTCTAAAAATTTGACCGATTCTTTACTTTGCATTTTGACTTAATCCTTTTGAATCAATTTTAAACTCTGCTACTTCTACTACTACGTCTGAGGGCTTCAAGCTATTCGAGTAAAAGAGCCTAGGTATCTTTAAAAAGGACACATAATGCCAAGTGTAACACAACAAAACGTCAGAAATGATCGCCTAGTTCCTTTTGAATCTTAGCGAATTATATTTCCGGCTTTTACATCCTCTAACCAACACCCTTCGACGAGATAGTGAGGAAGCCAACCAGTTTCAACAGATAGACGGTTACCTTTGTCGTACCACATACAAGCCATGCCAAGCAGAGGGAAAGAGATGAAGGTTTCGATTGAAATCAATTTTTTAGGAGCATCCAAGCGCATTTGATATTGCTCCTGGAACTGCAGGTTCTTAATGAGTACCTCTTCAAAGTCATAACCAATATCAGTTGTCAGGGCGGCAAAGGTTTCTAAAATGCCCATGGCGATTTCTAATGCCCAGTCATCACCCTGAGCAATTGCAGCGTCCATTGCTGCGACTAGCTTATCAGGGTAATCCGATGTGCGGTTGTGGAATGACTGAATTACATCCACTAACATGTAAGAAAGCTCACCTGCCTTAGTGGCGCTTTGCTTCATTAGAGAAATCGGAAAGTTCGCCAACAGGTCCATACTGGGTTTGTCACGCACAATCACCGAAGTGAAATAAGCATCAAGCCATCGGTTAGGGTGTAAACACCCCGTTTTTAAAATACCTTCACCTTTCCAGATTACTTCCGGGTATCCAGGTAATTGAATACTTTGAGGCTCGTCAGGTCTCATGGCGAGCTGATGATAAAAGGCACGCATTAATGATGCTTCATATAGACATAGTGTGCCGGTTCGTTCGTTTTCGATTGAATGTGGAAGCCATGTATACCACCTCACCTGCTCAAACGCTTCATCGCTTAAAGCAACTAAGTTCTCTCTGCGAACATTGATTACGTCTTTACGCATATCAAGGTCTCGATTAATATCAGAGCTGTAACCTTGGACTAACTCTGGGGTCAGTTTCGGATTAGCATTTCGCTCAATTCTAACTTTTCTAGACATTTATAACTCCCCTAAATCTATTTTAAATTCTTTGCCTTTAACCTTTGAAACCTGTCCCGCGTCATAGATTGCCGTTTGAGTATGAATGTACCTAATAGGTCGCCCTCTCTTTAACGCTAGTTTTATTTCCGTTGCCGCTTCCCACTCTGTTGTACCTCTCTCATTCTTAGACATCTCACCAATTTTTGCAGACTGTTGGTTAATCTTGGCGATTTGAGCGTTACATCCCGCTTCGCCAGTTCGAGCGTCCATTGCCTTTTGACGCTCTTTCAAGCATTCATCAATTTTTGCTTTGTTTTTTTCTGTTAGCTCATAATCACTCATATTGAGTTCTGAGTTTTCTTTATACTTCGCTTTATTCAGCACAAGATCTTCAGTAAAGATCGTGCAACCTTCCTCTCCACCAACTTTCTCTGAGTTAAAAACATGCGCATTGATAAATTTCTCAATCCCAACAACATACTGCACTTCGTGTCTGCTGCCATCTGAGTGATTAATATGACGATAAAAAGTAATCTCGTTTCTCTCGCAATCAATATGGTCTAAATCGTATTCATATCGAATATGATTTTTACCTTTGGGTTTTCGGATTTTGACTTGCGAGCGAACGCCATCTTCTCCGACAGATGACTCTTTTGCTGCCTCTAAAATCTGGTCGCAAACCTCTTGGGGAACATTGTTTGACGCCTGATACTCAGCCAGCATTTGCTGCAAGCGTTTTAGCCCTTCTTCACACAAGAAGCCTGTTGGGTCAATCCGTTGGATAGGATTGACTGCATATTGGTAATGCCACCAATGATGGAGCGTTCAACAAACAACAAGCTCCCCACCTCAAACGTAAAAGCCACCCCATGAGAGATGGCTTATATATTGATTTGCTAAAGGAGTTTATCGAATGATCTTCCCTGCTTTTACTTCTTCTAACCAACGTCCTTCGACGAGATAGTGAGGAAGCCAACCAGTTTCAACAGATAGACGGTTGCCTTTGTCGTACCACATGCAAGCCATGCCAAGCAGAGGGAAATTAATAAACGTGCGGATCCCTATTCTATCTGGTCCTAATTCTCGAAGATGATATTTCTCTTGAAACTGTAGGTTTTTAACGAGCACTTCCTCAAAATCATAACCAATGTTAGTAGTGAGCGCTGCGAAGGTTTCTAGGATCCCCATCGCAATTTCCAACGCCCAGTTATTCCCTTGAGCTACCGCTGCGTCCATTGCTGCGACGAGTTTATCAGGATAGTCCGATGTGCGATTATGAAACGACTGGATGACATCTACTAACATGTAAGACAGCTCACCCGCTTTAGTAGAGCTCTGTCTCATCAAAGAAATCGGAAAGTTCGCCAATGCGTCTAAACTTGGCCTGTCACGCACAACTGTCGATATAAAATACATATCAATCCATCTATTAGGATTTATGCACCCCGTTTTTAAAATGCCTTCACCATCCCACTTTACTTCAGGATAGTCGAGAATCTTGATAGTTAATTCTTCATTGGGATTCATAGCAAGTTGATGATAACAGGCTCCCATTAAAGAAGTTTCATAAAGGCGTAATGTACAAATTTGTTCGTCTTCATGAGAGGCTTGAAACCAGGTATACCAGCGAACCTGGTCAATGGCAAAATCACCAAGACTAACCAAGTTTTCTCGCCTGACTTTAAGGCCTTCTTTTCTGTTATCTAAAACCCTGTTTATAAATTTTTTCCGATTCACAATGGCTTGTGTGTCAAGTTCAGGATTTGCTTTTCGCTCTAAAAATTTGACCGATTCTTTACTTTGCATTTTGACTTAATCCTTTTGAATCAATTTTAAACTCTGCTACTTCTACTACTACGTCTGAGGGCTTCAAGCTATTCGAGTAAAAGAGCCTAGGTATCTTTAAAAAGGACACATAATGCCAAGTGTAACACAACAAAACGTCAGAAATGATCGCCTAGTTCCTTTTGAATCTTAGCGAATTATATTTCCGGCTTTTACATCCTCTAACCAACACCCTTCGACGAGATAGTGAGGAAGCCAACCAGTTTCAACAGATAGACGGTTGCCTTTGTCGTACCACATGCAAGCCATGCCAAGCAGAGGGAAATTAATAAACGTGCGGATCCCTATTCTATCTGGTCCTAATTCTCGAAGATGATATTTCTCTTGAAACTGTAGGTTTTTAACGAGCACTTCCTCAAAATCATAACCAATGTTAGTAGTGAGCGCTGCGAAGGTTTCTAGGATCCCCATCGCAATTTCCAACGCCCAGTTATTCCCTTGAGCTACCGCTGCGTCCATTGCTGCGACGAGTTTATCAGGATAGTCCGATGTGCGATTATGAAACGACTGGATGACATCTACTAACATGTAAGACAGCTCACCCGCTTTAGTAGAGCTCTGTCTCATCAAAGAAATCGGAAAGTTCGCCAATGCGTCTAAACTTGGCCTGTCACGCACAATTGCCGATATAAAATACATATCAATCCATCTATTAGGATTTATGCACCCCGTTTTTAAAATACCTTCCCCGTCCCACTTTACTTCAGGATAGTCGAGAATCTTTATAGTTAATTCATCATTGGGATTCCTAGCAAGTCGATGATAACAAGCGCCCATTAGAGAAGTTTCGTAAAGACGTAATGTACAAATTTGTTCGTCTTCATGCGAGGTTTGAAACCAGGTATACCAGCGAACCTGGTCAATGGCGAAATCACCAAGACTGACCAGGTTTTCCCGCCGGATTTTAAGGCCTTCTTTTCTTTTATCTAATATTTTATTGATAAATTCTTTCTCAGAAGAAACCCCACTTTGACTCAACTCAGGGGTTGCTTTGCGTTCTACAACTTTACTTTGCATTTTAAATTAGCCCTTTAGAATTAATTTTAAACTCTGCCACTTTTAGTTTTACATCCGATGCATCCCCGTTCTCTTGAATGCTTGCTTGAGTATGTATATATCGAATAGGTATGCCGGATAAAGCTGCATCTTGGATTTGTCTTGCTGTTATTTTTCAGTCGTCCCTTCCTTTTTTCAGACATTAGGTTGGTGATTTCTGCAGTGTATTCCGTTGTCCCTTGCTGATATGCCATATTTCCAATTTTTCTGCTACCCAGCGGGCTGCTACCCCCTTTGGCCTCAACAATTATAATTTCACCTGGTGGAGACTCTTCCACATCGTAAACCATATCAAACTCGCCCGGCTTCGAAATTGAGGTTCCAATATCTTTGGGATGAAGCAGCTTAGCATTAGAACGTTTACTCCGGACAAAGTCATCCGCGGCCAACTCACCTATCTTTGCAGACTGTTGGTTAATATTACCAATTTGAGCGTTTTATCCCTCTTCGCCATATCGAGCGTCCATTGCCTCTTGACGCTCTTTCAAGCATTCATCAATTTTTGCTTTGTTTTTTTCTGTTAGCTCATAATTACTCGTATTGAGTTCAGAGTTTTTTATACTATGCCAGCATTGGCAGCCCCAAACCTGTTGGGTCAATCCACTGGATATGGTGGATTGCATATTGGTAATGCCACCAATGATGGAGCGTTCAACAAACAACAAGCTCCCCACCTCAAACATATAAGCCACCTCATGAGAGGTGGCTTATATACTGAATGGCTAACTAAAGGAGTTTATCGAGTGATCTTCCCTGCTTTTACTTCTTCTAGCCAACGCCCCTCGACGAGATAAGGAGGAAGCCAACCGGTTTCAATAGATAAACGGTTGCCTTTGTCGTACCACATACAGGCCATGCCAAGAAGAGGGAAGTTAATAAAAGTTCGGATGCCTATCCTGTCGGGTCCTAATTCTCGAAGATGATATTTCTCTTGAAACTGTAGGTTTTTAACGAGCACTTCCTCAAAATCATAACCAATGTTAGTAGTGAGCGCTGCGAAGGTTTCTAGGATCCCCATCGCAATTTCCAACGCCCAGTTATCCCCTTGGGCTACCGCTGCGTCCATTGCTGCGACGAGTTTATCAGGATAGTCCGATGTGCGATTATGAAACGACTGGATGACATCTACTAACATGTAAGACAATTCACCCGCTTTAGTAGAGCTCTGTCTCATCAAAGAAATCGGAAAGTTCGCCAACACATCCATGCTGGGTTTGTCACGGACGATGACAGAGGTAAAATAAGCATCTAGCCACATTGAGGGACAAATGAAGCCTGTTTTTAAAATACCTTCACCTTTCCAGGTTACTTCTGGATAATCAGGTAGTTGAATACGTTGGGGCTCGCTTGGTTTGATGGCAAGTTGATGATAGAAGGCACGCATTAATGATGCTTCATAAAGGCAGAGTGTTCCTATTTTTTCAGTTTCTATTGCAGATGGAAAGCAAGTATACCACCTCACTTGTTCTGAAGCATCGTCGCTAAGAGCAACTAAATTCTCTCTACGGATTACAATTAGCTCTTTGCGCTCGTCTAAATCCTCATTGATATACATTTGGTAGTCAGCGACATCATTTAGTGTTAGATGAGGTTCCGCCTTTCTCTCTACGTGATTTTTCTTATTTTTTTCAGGCATTTATTTCACTCCTAATCCTACGTTAAATTCTTTTACATTAACTGAAGAAACATCTCCAGCATCAGAAATAGCGGTTTGAGTATGAATATATCTAACGGGAATTTTCTTTCTCAATGCTTTATTTATACTTCTGGCCGCTTTCCATTCGGTAGTATCTTTGCCCTCTTGAGCCATCAAATCCGTAATTGCACTTGCATACTTACTTGTACCTTGCTGATACGCTTCGTCTCCAATCTTACGACTGCCTAGCGGGCTGCTCCCCCCTTTGGCCTCAACAATGATAATTTCACCTGGTGGTGGCTCTTCCACCTCGTAAACCATATCAAAGTCGCCCGGCTTCGAAATTGAGGTTCCAATATCTTTGGGATGAAGCAGCTTAGCATTAGGACGCTTACTCCGGACAAAATCATCCGCGGCCAACTCACCAATTTTTGCAGACTGTTGATTAATATTGCCGATTTGAGCGTTATATCCCGCTTCGCCAGTTCGAGCGTCCATAGCCTTTTGACGCTCTTTCAAACATTCATCAATTTTGGCTGTTAGCTCATAACCACTCGTATTGAGTTCAGAGTTTTCTTTATACTCTGCTTTATTCAACACAAGATCTTCAGTGAAGATCGTGCAACCTTCTTCCCCGCCAACTTTCTCTGAGTCAAAAACATGCGCATTGACAAATTCCTCAATCCCAACAACATACTGCACTTCGTGTCTACTGCCATCTGAGTGATTAATATGACGATAAAAAGTAATCTCGTTTCTCTCGCAATCAATATGGTCTAAATCGTATTCATATCGGATATGATTTTTACCTTTTGGGGAACGCTATTTGGCGCCTGATACTCTGCCAGCATTTGCTGTAAGCATTTTAACCCTTCTTCACAGAGGAAACCTGTTGGGTCAATCCACTAGATGGGGTTGATTGAATATCGGTAAACATATAAGCCACCTCATGAGAGGTGGCTTTTATACTGAATTGCTAACTAAAGGAGTTTATCGAGTGATCTTCCCTGCTTTTACATCCTCTAACCAGCGCCCCTCGACGAGATAAGGAGGAAGCCAACCGGTTTCAATAGATAAACGGTTGCCTTTGTCGTACCACATACAAGCCATACCAAGCAAAGAGAAAGAGATGAAAGTTTCTATAGAAATCAAGTCCTCTGGCTTATCGAGCCTCATTTGGTATTTCTCTTGGAACTGAAGGTTCTTAATGAGTACTTCTTCAAAGTCATAACCGATGTCAGTTGTCAGGGCAGCAAAAGTTTCCAAAATACCCATGGCGATTTCTAACGCCCAATCATCACCCTGAGCAACTGCCGCGTCCATCGCGGCCACCAGTTTATCAGGGTAATCCGATGTGCGGTTATGGAACGACTGTATGACGTCTACTAACATATAAGACAGCTCACCCGCTTTGGTAGAGCTCTGTCTCATCAAAGAAATCGGAAAGTTCGCCAACACATCCATGCTAGCTTTGTCACGGACGATGACAGAGGTAAAATAGGCATCTAGCCACACTGAAGGACAAATGAAGCCTGTTTTTAAAATACCTTCGCCTTTCCAGGTCACTTCTGGGTATCTAGGTAATTGAATACTTTGAGGTTCGTCAGGCCTCATCGCTAACTGATGATAAAACGCGCGCATTAATGACGCTTCATACAGGCAAAGTGTTCCGATTTGTTCATTTTCTATGGAGTGTGGGAACCACGAGTACCATCTCACTAGATAAAACGATTCATCACTTAAAGCAACTAAGTTTTCTCTACGAATACTGATTACCTCTTTGCGCGTATCAAGGTCTTCATCAATATCAGAACTATAGCCTTTGATTAACTCCGAGGTCAGCTTTGGATCAGCATTTCTTTCTATTTTAATTTTGTCAGACATTTTAAAACTTCCCTAAATCTACATTAAATTCTTTTACTTTAACCTTTGAAACTTTCCCTGATTCAGAGATTGGGGTTTTAGTATGTATATATCTGATTGGGCGTCCACTCCTCGAAGCGTTTCTTATTGATTTAGCTGCTTCCCACTCTGTTGTATTTCGCCCATTCCTAGACATCTTACCAACTATTGCCGCTGCATATTTAGCCGTTCCTTGCTGACATGCTTCGTTTCCTATTTTTCTACTACCCAAAGGACTGCTCCCCCCTTTGGCCTCAACAATGATAATTTCACCTGGTGGTGGCTCTTCCACCTCGTAAACCATATCAAAGTCGCCCGGCTTCGAAATTGAGGTTCCAATATCTTTGGGATGAAGCAGCTTAGCATTAGGACGTTTACTCCGGACAAAGTCATCCGCGGCTAACTCACCAATTTTTGCAGACTGTTGGTTAATATTGCCAATTTGAGCGTTATATCCCTCTTCGCCAGTTCGAGCGTCCATTGCCTCTTGACGCTCTTTCAAGCATTCATCAATTTTTGCTTTGTTTTTTTCTGTTAGCTCATAATCACTCATATTGAGTTCTGAGTTTTCTTTATACTCTGCTTTATTCAGCACAAGATCTTCAGTGAAGATCGTGCAACCTTTCTCCCCACCAACTTTCTCTGAGTCAAAAACATGCGCATTGACAAACTCCTCAATCCCAACAACATACTGCACTTCGTGTCTGGTGCCATCTGAATGATTAATATGACGATAAAAAGTAATCTCGTTTCTCTCGCAATCGATATGGTCTAAATCGTATTCATATCGGATATGATTTTTACCTTTTGGGGAACGTTATTTGCGCCTGATACTCTGCCAGCATTTGCTGTAAGCATTTTAACCCTTCTTCACAGAGGAAACCTGTTGGGTCAATCCACTAGATGGGGTTGATTGAATATCGGTAAACATATAAGCCACCTCGTGAAAGGTGGCTTATATACTGAATTTCTAACTAAATGATAATTTATCGAGTGATCTTCCCTGCTTTTACTTCTTCTAGCCAACGCCCCTCGACGAGATAAGGAGGAAGCCAACCGGTTTCAATAGATAAATGGTTGCCTTTGTCGTACCACATACACGCCATGCCAAGCAGAGGGAAGTTAATAAAAGTTCGGATGCCTATCCTATCTGGTCCTAATTCTCTAAGATGATATTTCTCTTGAAACTGTAGGTTTTTAACGAGCACTTCCTCAAAATCATAACCAATATTAGTAGTGAGCGCTGCGAAGGTTTCTAGGATCCCCATCGCAATTTCCAACGCCCAGTTATCCCCTTGAGCTACCGCTGCGTCCATTGCTGCAACCAGCTTATCAGGGTAATCCGATGTGCGGTTGTGGAATGACTGAATTACATCCACTAACATGTAAGAAAGCTCACCTGCCTTAGTGGCGCTTTGCTTCATTAGAGAAATCGGAAAGTTCGCCAACAGGTCCATACTGGGTTTGTCACGCACAATCACCGAAGTGAAATAAGCATCAAGCCATCGGTTAGGGTGTAAACACCCCGTTTTTAAAATACCTTCACCTTTCCAGATTACTTCCGGGAATCCAGGTAATTGAATACTTTGAGGCTCGTCTGGTCTCATGGCGAGCTGATGATAAAAGGCACGCATTAATGATGCTTCATATAGACATAGTGTGCCGATTCTCTCATCATCATCTAATGGAGGTAACCATGTATACAAACGGAGTTGATAAGAAATACCATCGCTCAAGTAAACCAAGTTTTCTCGTTTTATAGATATGCGCCTTTTCCTTTTGTCTAAGCTCTCTTTTATCTCTTCTCGATAAGCTTCTCTTTCAAAATCACTTAGTTCAACATGAGCTACTCGTTCAACCTTTTTTACCTTTGAGTTATCAACCATTTCTGAACTCTCCTATATCTATATCAAACTCTTTTGCTATGAACTTGGAAACCTTACCACTAGAAGATATTTCTGCTTGCGTATGTACATAACGCATTGGTATACCATCTTGAATAGCAGAGTTAATGCTATTAGCAGCTGCCTTTTCTGTAGTCCCATATTTCTTACTGTCCATCAAAGATACTATTTCTGTCGCATATTCAGTGGTCCCTTGCTGATATGCCATATTTCCGATCTTACGGCTACCCAGCGAACTGCTGCCACCTTTAGCCTCAACAATTATAATTTCACCAGGTGGTGGCTCTTCCACCTTGTAAACCATATCAAAGTCGCCCGGCTTCGAAATTGAAGTTCCAATATCTTTGGGATGAAGCAGCTTAGCATTAGGACATTTACTCCGAACAAAATCATCCGCCGCCAATTCACCAATTTTTGCCGATTGTTTATTGATTTTACCTATTTGCGCGTTATATCCATCTTGACCAGTCCGAGCGTCCATTGCCTTTTGACGTTCCACTAAACACTCTTCAATCTTCTCTTTACACTCTTCAGAGAGTTTGTATTTATCATTATCGTTGAATTTTGAGTTCTCTTTGTAATCCGCTTCATTAAGCACTAGCTCCTCGGTTAAGATAGTACAACTTTCATCTCCACCGACTTTCTCTGAGTCAAAAACATGCGCATTGACAAACTCCTCAATCCCAACAACATACTGCACTTCGTGTCTGGTGCCATCTGAATGATTAATATGACGATAAAAAGTAATCTCGTTTCTCTCGCAATCGATATGGTCTAAATCGTATTCATATCGGATATGATTTTTACCTTTTGGGGAACGTTATTTGCGCCTGATACTCTGCCAGCATTTGCTGTAAGCATTTTAACCCTTCTTCACAGAGGAAACCTGTTGGGTCAATCCACTAGGTGGGGTTGATTGAATATCGGTAAACATATAAGCCACCTCGTGAAAGGTGGCTTATATACTGAATTTCTAACTAAATGATAATTTATCGAGTGATCTTCCCTGCTTTTACATCCTCTAACCAGCGCCCCTCGACGAGATAAGGAGGAAGCCAACCGGTTTCAATAGATAAACGATTGCCTTTGTCGTACCACATACAAGCCATACCAAGCAAAGGGAAAGAGATGAAAGTTTCTATAGAAATCAAGTCCTCTGGCTTATCGAGCCTCATTTGGTATTTCTCTTGGAACTGAAGGTTCTTAATGAGTACTTCTTCAAAGTCATAACCGATGTCAGTTGTCAGGGCAGCAAAAGTTTCCAAAATACCCATGGCGATTTCTAACGCCCAATCATCACCTTGAGCAACTGCCGCGTCCATCGCGGCCACCAGTTTATCAGGGTAGTCTGCTGTACGGTGATGGAACGACTGAATGACGTCTACTAACATATAAGACAGCTCACCCGCTTTGGTAGAGCTCTGCCTCATCAAAGAAATTGGAAAGTTCGCCAATGCGTCTAAACTTGGTCTATCACGCACAATTGTCGATATGAAATACATATCAATCCATCTATTAGGATTTATGCACCCCGTTTTTAAAATACCTTCCCCGTCCCACTTTACTTCAGGATAGTCGAGAATCTTTATAGTTAGTTCATCATTGGGATTCATAGCAAGTCTATGATAACAAGCCCCCATTAATGAAGTTTCGTAAAGACGTAATGTACAAATTTGTTCGTCTTCATGTGAAGTTTGAAACCATGTATACCAGCGAACCTGGTCAATGGCAAAATCACCAAAACTAACCAAGTTTTCTCGCCTGATTTTAAGACCTTCTTTGCGCTGATCTAATATCTTATTGATAAATTCTTTCTCAGAAGAAACTCCACTTTCACTCAACTCAGGATTTGCTTTGCGTTCTACAACTTTACTTTGCATTTTAAATTAGTCCTTTGGAATCAATTTTAAACTCTGCCGCATCTACTATTACGTCTGAGGCATTTCCACTTTCAGGGATGCTTGTTTGAGTATGTATATATCGAATAGGTATGCCGAACGAAGCTGCATGTTGAATTTTTCTTGCTGTTATTTTTTCAGTCGTTCCTTCTTTATTTTTCGACATTAGCTTGGTGATTTCTGCAGTGTATTCCGTTGTCCCTTGCTGATATGCCATATTTCCGATCTTGCGGCTACCCAGCGGACTGCTGCCACCTTTGGCCTCAACAATGATAATTTCACCTGGTGGTGGCTCTTCCACCTCATAAACCATATCAAAATCGCCCGGCTTCGAAATTGAGGTTCCAATATCTTTAGGATGAAGCAGCTTAGCATTAGGACGTTTACTCCGGACAAAATCATCCGCGGCCAACTCACCTATTTTTGCAGACTGTTGGTTAATATTACCAATTTGAGCGTTATATCCCGCTTCGCCAGTTCGAGCGCCCATAGCCTTTTGACGCTCTTTCAAACATTCATCAATTTTTGCTTTGTTTCTTTCTGTTAGCTCATAACCACTCGTATTGAGTTCAGAGTTTTCTTTATACTTTGCTTTGTTCAGCACAAGATCTTCAGTGAAGATCGTGCAACCTTCTTCCTCGCCAACTTTCTCTGAGTCAAAAACATGCGCATTGACAAATTCCTCAATCCCAACAACATACTGCACTTCGTGTCTGCTGCCATCTGAATGATTGATATGACGATAAAAAGTAATCTCGTTTCTCTCACAATCAATATGGTCTAAATCGTATTCATATCGAATATTGTTTTTACCTTTGGGTTTTCGGATTTTGACTTGCGAACGAACGCCATCTTCTCCGACAGATGACTCTTTTGCTGCTTCTAAAATCTGATCGCAAACCTCTTGGGGAACGTTGTTTTGCGCCTGATACTCAGCCAGCATTTTCTGCAAGCGTTTTAGCCCTTCTTCACAAAGAAAACCTGTTGGGTCAATCCACTGGATGGGGTTGATTGAATATCGGTAAACATATAAGCCACCTCGTGAAAGGTGGCTTATATACTGAATTTCTATATAAATGATAATTTATCGTGTGATCTTCCCTACTTTTACATCTTCTAGCCAACGCCCTTCAACGAGATAAGGAGGAAGCCAACCGGTTTCAACAGATAGACGGTTACCTTTGTCGTACCACATACAAGCCATGCCAAGCAGAGGGAAAGAGATGAAGGTTTCGATTGAAATCAATTTTTTAGGAGCATCCAAGCGCATTTGATATTGCTCCTGGAACTGCAGGTTCTTAATGAGTACCTCTTCAAAGTCATAATCAATATCGGTTGTCAGGGCGGCAAAGGTTTCTAAAATGCCCATGGCGATTTCTAATGCCCAGTCATCACCCTGAGCAACTGCAGCGTCCATTGCTGCGACTAGCTTATCGGGGTAATCCGATGTGCGGTTGTGGAATGACTGAATCACATCCACCAGCATGTAAGAAAGCTCACCAGCCTTCGTAGAACTTTGTTTCATCAGAGAAATCGGAAAGCTCGCCAATACGTCCATACTTGGCCTGTCACGCACGATCACCGAAGTAAAATAAGCATCAAGCCATCGGTTAGGGTGTAAACACCCCGTTTTTAAAATACCTTCACCTTTCCAGGTTACTTCCGGGTATCCAGGTAATTGAATACTTTGAGGCTCGTCAGGTCTCATGGCGAGCTGATGATAAAATGCACGCATTAATGATGCTTCATATAGACATAGTGTGCCGGTTCTCTCATCATCATTTAATGGAGGTAACCATGTATACAGGCGAATTTGCTCAGACACATCATCACTCAAATAAACCAAGTTTTCTCTTTTTATCGCAATGCGCCTTTTTCGTTTATCTAAGTTCTCTTTTACTTCTTCTCTGTAAGCATCTATTGCCGCTTGAGTTAGACTAATATGAGCCAATCGCTCAATCTTTTTTAATTCCTTGGCATCAAACATTTCCAAATTCTCCCATGTCTATATCAAATTCTTTCGCTTTAATTTTCGAGACTTTACCATCTGAAGATATTTCTGCTTGTGTATGAATATAACGAATCGGAATATCATCTTTGATAGCGGATTTGATGTGATTTGCAGCAATCTTTTCCGTTGTACCTTGTTCTTGCTTAGACATCTCACCAATAATTGCTGCTGTATATTCAGTTGTCCCTTGCTGATATGCCATATTTCCAATTTTACGACTGCCGAGCGGGCTGCTGCCACCCTTAGCCTCGACGATGATGATTTCTTCAGGATCATCTGAGAGGTACACCATATCGAAATCACCTGGTTTCGATCCCGAAGTTGCAAGGTCTTTGGGATGGATCAACTTAGCATTAGGGCGTATATTCCGAACAAAGTCATCCGCGACCAACTCACCAATTTTTGCTGACTGCTGGTTAATTTTAGCAATTTGGGCGTTATGCCCTTCTTCGCCGCTACGCGCATCCATTGCCTTTTGACGTTCTGCTAAACACTCATCAACCTTTTGTTTGCATTCTTCAGAAAGTTTGTATTTCTCATCCTCATCCTTATTATTGAATTCGAATTCTGAGTTATCCTTGTAATCCGCTTTATTCAGCACTAGGTCCTCGGTGAAGATGGTGCAGGTCTTATCGCCACCGACCTTCTCTGAATCAAACACGTGAGCATTAACAAACTCTTCTATCCCGACTACGTACTGCACTTCATGTTTGCTTCCGTCAGAATGATTAATGTGGCGATAAAAAGTAATCTCGTTCTTCTCGCAATCAATATGGTCTAAATCGTATTCATATCGAATATTGTTTTTACCATTGGGTTTTCGGATTTTGACTTGCGAGCGAACGCCACCTTCTCCGACAGATGACTCTTTTGCTGCTTCTAAAATCTGATCGCAAACCTCTTGGGGGACACCGCTTTGCGCCTGATACGCTGCCAACATTTGACCCAAGCGTTTTAGCCCTTCTTCACACAAGAAGCCTGTTGGATCAATCCACTGGATAGGGTTGACTGCATATTGGTAATGGTTAATGCCACCAGCAATAGATATCGGATCTTGTTGGATAAAGCGTCCTAGCTTAGGATCGTAATACCGAGCGAGGTTGTAGTGTAAGTCGGTTTCTTGATCGAAGTACTGCCCTTGAAAACGCAGTGGATTTACTACTTTTTCAATATGTACATGAGCAAAACCGTGAGCATCGTAACTTGCACTCCATACAACATTCCGTTCGCAATCGATTAGTCGCTCTGGCTTACCAATTTGATCGCACTGGTACCAATAAATAACGTCATTCTCTAACAGTGCCACTGGCGTGTAGGTTTCTGGTTGATATAGGTACCAGCGGAAAGCACCTGAAGAGCGTTCACCAATTAAACGTTCACCTTCCCACAGGAACTCCGTAACGCCTTGTTGTGTAATTTTCTTCGTTCTGCGCCCTAATGCATCATATTCATATTGACTGATGCCATCGTCGGTGTGAACTTCAATGAGCTGATTTAACGCATCAAATACGCGAGTCTGAACGTGTCCTTGCCCCTCACGTTTTGTCTGGTTTCCTTGCGCGTCATATTTGAACCGGACACCATCGTGTACTTCAATACGATCAGCGAATACCTCTGAAGTTGGCAAAGTAGGATTGCCAAAACTATCGTATTCAAACTTAGTCACTTCTCCGGAAACATTGACTCGTTTCAGTTGCCCTAAGGTATCGTACTGATAGTGCGTGGCTCCTGCCGTATTATCAATGATTGATGAAATACGGTTTTGCGCATTGTAAACGTACTTTTTCTCTCTATCTGGCCAATGTTGTTCAACCAAACGACCAACACCATCATAAATGATGCGCTCATCAAAATGTGCCGTTTCAATTTGGGAAACTCGTCCCATTTCATCGTAATGAAATTTGATTTGAGGTAAATCTAGGTTTCCAAACCGAATCGCTGAAAAACGCCCATATCGATCATAAGAGAAGTTCAACTCCGTATTATCTGGCAGTACCTGAGATACGCGTTGGCCAACTCTGTTAAACTCCTGCGCTATCTCAAACTGGCCTTGAATGCGCTTTGTTAAATGCCCGAATGAAGAGTATTGGTATTGCAATGTTTGATGGCGATTGGATGCGAAAGTAAGTCGCCCACCAAACGTATAATTGAAGTGGTTCTCTACAATACTGCTACCATTTCCTGCTTTGACGTGCTTGAGATAACCCGCAGAGTCATAGCGGTACAGCACCGTCCTATCGGCGACTTGCTTACGATGGATCCGCCCCATATCGTCATAATCAAATTGGCTGTGTAGATTATCAAACCCAATAGTTCCTGACAGCTGGCCTTCATCGTCATACAGAAATTCGAATTCTAAGCCGTCACTCCGGACTAATTTAGTCAGGTTACGTTGTTGATCGTATTCATAAGAAATATGGCTTCCATCGGGGAAGATGACAGCTTCTTGTTGCGCGAGTGCTCCCCACTGATACGAAGTAATGCCTGCTGGCGTTCGAATCTGAGCAACACGGCTGTGCTCATCGTAAGAATATTCTTCGCTATAACCGACTTTGTCTTCGTCGTTAAAATAACGAACTGATGTACGCCTGCCAAATTGATCATAAGCGAGTTGAGCAATACACCCGTCGGGATAAGCGACGCCATTCACTAGATCTTCTTCGTTGTAGCTGTAACGAAGTAATGTACCGTCTATTTCATTCGCGATAAGTCTTTGTTGTTCATCCCACCACCACTGACTTTTCTTACCATCTTCAGACTCTTTTTTGACGACTTGACCGTGTTTATCGTAATCATATTCCGTGACACAGCCGAACTGATCGGTATCCCAAACTCTTTGACCGAGGCTATTGTAGTAAGCCTTCTCGATATCCCCGTCAGGTGAAACCGTTTTAACTAACTTACCTAAGCCGTCATAACCATATTGAACTTCTTTGCCAGAGGAATGAAACTTAGAAACTAATTGACCATGCTGATTATATTGATAATTGACCGTTGACTGATCAGGATAGATAGCTTGTGCTTTTCGTCCTAATTCATCATATTGCCATCGCCAAGTTTTACCTGTGGGGCTTATTTTCTCGAGCAAGTTACCCTGCTCGTCATGCAAGAAAGACCATTGATGATCTAACGAGTCAGAATAAGAAGAATGATTTCCCTGATAATGGAAGCGATAGTCATAAATTCCTGCGTCCCCAACGTTCCTGATGCATTTCGCGTTAGCACCTTCGCCATCCCATTCAAAATAATGAGTAAAGCCAGTTGGTCGTACACGCTTAACAATTAAATGGCCGCGGTATTGGTACTGTTCCTTCAAGCCCAAATGATTGGTTGCACTGACCAAATCATCGTGCTCATCATAGGTATAAGTTGTCAGAACTTTTTGGGACTTTGCATTAAGCAGCTCTACAAGGCGTCCTTGCTTATCATATTGACATTCAAGAACCGGACGCTTGTTATATGCAATCTCGATCAATCGATGGTTTCGAGAATACTGCAGTTGAAACGTTGAAAACGTGCCATTTCTGACTTGTTTAACAAGCCAACGATCATCTTTCTGTTCAAATCGATATTGATGCCCATTAGCGAGCGTCACGATCCGAGTTGCTGAATTTAGGAAATAACAGCTCGCACCAGCGTATATCTGGTAACTTGTCGCTCCAATATCTACTGGCTCAAATTCTGTGATATCTGCCTTATCGTCAACAAACTTCCAAGCGATAACATTGTCTTTCTCGTCGGTCTTCTCGTGCAATTCAAACTGAAATGCATGTCGCCAACCAAAGCCCATTCCATGATTTACATCCGACTGCGATGAGCGGTAAGTACGCTGCCAAGTAGTACCTTGTTGTAGCTCGATATCATAGAGTTCGAGAATTTCTTCACCCGTCACAAGTGATACAGGATCACCGGCTTTCTCATGTTTTTCGCTACTTTGTTGTTGAGGCTTAGCAGATGCGGCACTTCTTCCACTCTTTTTATTCGACTTCCCCTTTCCCTTCGATGGTTTTGCATTGACGGTATTTTGAGTCGGTGGAGGCGTAACCGCAGAGGAGAGTGCGTAGTTTTCTCCGGTCGGTACAATTCGAGCAACATGCAAGTCACCGTTCACCAAAGCATTGGCAAACGTTGAATTATAGTGTTGGGAAGTAAGCTCACCGTCAGGTATGTTTGGCTTGAATTGACCAATCAAATAGAACAAGTCTTCGACAGAGCGAAGGTCAAGCTCACCAAAGCTCTCAAGAAACTCTATTGCCTCTTGTTTGGTCACGAATGTTTTAGGTTCGCCGCTAGTAAGTAACTGACCAGAGAAGTGATAACTTTCGCCAAAGCGATTCGTGATAGGAATGACGAATTGAGGGATCATAGCCGTAACGTGTTTGTCCTTTTCTTACCTTGCCGCATCATTTAATGCTCGTTTCGCTCTTTTTATTTGTGAGAGCAAGATGCCTTAATCAAACACCCTCCGATAGAGATTCATCTATATGCGTAGACTGAATGTATTGATGGCAATTTTCACGTATGCAACTCTTTGAATTTCTGAGCGCAGCGTACTTTAACGGGACGATGAATCCTGAGTAAATGAACAATAGCGTGAGTGAGACTAATGTCTCATCGCGACGCGATTTTTTTACATGTTTCTTACTTAACTATGATTTTCTGCCCAGTTACGTAAATTCACTCAATAAGTTGCATCAAGTATCACCTGTGGGACTCAGCGCTTCATATTTGAGACATGACAGCAACAAAAAAACCGCCTATTACGGCGGTTTTGCTTAAAGAATACTGATTAAAGGTTTGGACCTGTCGATGGTCTGTGTGGTTGGTTATTCCGCAGTTGCTGCATCCCTTGAAACATTCGCATAAACCACACCAAGATGGCTAATGCAGCAAACACCATCCCTACCCAAGGAATAAAGTAAGCGATGGTTTCAAGCAAAGTACTATGCAACCAATAATCACTCACGCCAACGAGTACACCATTAGAAGTCGCGACGGTGACGATCAACACAACAAAAAACGTCAGGTAGAGGAAAAAGGTGCGAATTAAACCGTAGTAATGAGAAATCACTACGTCGCTGTCTTCTCCCTTATCTAATCGATAACCCGCATAGATAATTGCGATAACGCCTGAGATCAGAAAGGTAAACGGGGTCAGACAGCTCAGGATGTACGCAACCCAAATCCCGTTATGAGGTTTGTTCATTCGCTTTCGCTCCTTTTGATTCCGTTTGTGCCGTATCTGTTTCGCCCATCGCTTCTTTGGATTTCACTTCTTCATACCAAAGATCGTGATGCTCTTTCGCCCATGTTTCATCAACTTCACCTGTCACCATGCCTTCTAGCGCACCTTCCATACCGAATAGACCAATATAGATGTGGAAGATAAAGCCACAGATTAGAATCAGTGCCGAAATCGCGTGAACTAAGTTAGAAAGCTCCATGTCACGGCGAGTTTGGCCAAAGATAGGAAAATCTAGAACTAAGCCACTCACTGCCGCGATAGCACCAAAGAAGATCAATAACCAATAGATTGCCTTCTCGCCACCGTTTGAGAAACCAGCTGACGGATGTGTGCCTTTGTGTTTACCAACCATGCCGCCCATTTTCATAAACCAACGAACATCTGTCATGTTTGGAATCGACTTGCGCCACCATTTAAAGAGCACGAGCATCAGTAAAATGAAGAACAATGGTCCCATGTAATTGTGGTACTGCTTCGCCAACATGACGATAAAGCCCCAAAACTCGGTAGGAACATACGGTTTTAAGAAGTGCTTACCGTAAACCAGCATCAAACCACTGAATGCCAACGTTAAGAATGTAAACGCCATACTCCAGTGAAGCGCGCGGTCTAAACGAGACCAACGTTTCATCTTTCTGCCAGTACGCGGCTTGCTAAGCATTAAAGGGCCAACGAGTACGTAAGCCATGATTACCATTGCGATACTGCCGAAAATCGCGACAGCACCAGCTGGAGACATCCATTTCTCTTTTAGAATGTACCAAGTCTCTCCAGGTTTACTGATCAATACGCCATGTTCTGGCGATTGAGACGTGGTATAGCCCTCTTGCCCCTCTCTGACTTCGCGCCAATAGTCTGCCCCAGCGAGTTGCGTGATCTCCTGCTGAATAACTTTAGAAGATTGTTCCTCTGCTGAAGCAGGCATTGCGAAAGTCAGCAGCAATGCCGTCATCATTGACAGCATTGCTAGAGACGCCCGTTTAAGCGTGTTTAACATGTGCCTCTCCTTACTTAGCTTTTCGTCGCATCGTAAGAAAGATCGTTTCCGTCTGTCCAACCTGCGTTTTTCGCGCCGCGCTCTACCACACGTTGACGGAAAATATCAGAGACTTTCTCCGCGTCACCCGCAAGCAGCGCTTTGGTTGAACAAAGCGATGCACACATCGGTAACTTGCCTTCTGCGATACGGTTCGCACCGTATTTTTGACGTTCTTCCTCAGAGCCTGGCTCTGTTTCTGGGCCGCCCGCGCAGAAAGTACATTTATCCATTTTGCCACGTTCACCAAACGCTTCTTGTTTAGGGAACTGAGGTGCGCCAAACGGACAAGCAAACAAACAGTAACCACAACCGATGCACAGATCTTTATTGTGAAGAACGATCCCGTCTTCGGTATGTTCAAAACAGTCTGCTGGACAAACTGCCATACAAGGCGCATCGGTACAGTGCATACAAGCAACAGAGATGGAGTTTTCACCAGCTTCACCGTCGTTCAGTGTTACCACGCGGCGACGTTGAATGCCCCATTCAAGAGCATCGTCGTTTTCGTTCTTACATGCAGTAACACAGCCGTTACACTCGATACAGCGTTTGGTGTCACATAGAAATTTCATTCGTGCCATTGTCAGACTCCTTACGCTTTACGAATGTTACATAGGGTTACTTTGGTTTCCTGCATCAAGGTAACCGGGTCGTAACCGTAAGTGGTTGCCGTGTTGGCCGATTCGCCAACAACGTAAGGCTGTGTACCTTCTGGGTATTTAGGACGCAGGTCTTCACCTTCGAACTTACCGCCAAAGTGGAACGGAATGAACGCCAAGCCAGGTTTCACACGACGTGTTACCATCGCTTTCACCTTGATTCGTCCCTTCTCTGCACCTTCAACCCAAACATCATCACCATCTCTGAAGCCAAGATCGTTCGCGTCTTTCGGGTTCACTTCAACAAACATTTCTTGTTGAAGCTCGGCAAGCCAAGGGTTTGAACGCGTCTCTTCACCACCACCTTCGTATTCAACCAGACGGCCAGAAGTCAGAACGATTGGGTACTCGCCCGATTTGTCCTGCTCTTGAATGGATTTATACAACGTAGGAACACGGAAGATGGCATCTTTGTCGTCCCAAGTTGGGTAATCCGTTACAAGGTCACGGCGTGGTGTGTATAGTGGTTCACGATGCAGTGGTACGCGGTCTGGGAACGTCCAAACAATCGCACGCGCTTTCGCGTTACCAAATGGAATACAGCCGTGCTTGATCGCGACACGCTGAATACCGCCAGAAAGGTCAGTCTTCCAGTTTTTACCCTCTGCTGCCGCTTTCTCTTCAGCAGTTAGATCGTCCCACCAACCAAGTTGTTTCAATAACTTGTCAGTGAACTCTGGGTAACCATCTTTGATTTCACAGCCTTTCGAGTAACTGTCTTCTGCAAGAAGGCTCTTGCCTTCGAATTCCACACCAAAGCGCGTACGGAAGTTACCGCCACCTTCTGCAACCGTCTTAGACGTATCGTACAGAATGTGTGTGCCTGGGTGTTTCATTTCCGGTGTACCCCAACATGGCCAAGGTAGACCGTAGGTTTCACCGTTTACAGGGCCACCTTCCGCTTCCAATGTGGTTTTGTGGAACGTATGCCAGTTTTGTTGGTGCGCTTTCAAACGCTCTGGGCTTTGGCCTGTATAACCAATCGTCCACATGCCTTTGTTGAATTCACGCGTTAGGTCTTCAATCACCGGCTGGTTGTTTTCAACACGGATATTTTTGAACAGAAGATCTGAATAGCCCAGTTTCTTCGAAAGCAGGTACATGATTTCATGGTCAGGTTTTGATTCGAACAAAGGTTCAATCACCTGATCACGCCATTGTAGAGAGCGGTTAGAAGCGGTAACACTGCCGTATGTTTCAAACTGTGTTGTTGCAGGAAGCAGGTAAACGCCGTCGGTACGGTCGTTCATTACCGCAGCAACAGTTGGGTATGGGTCCACAATCACCATCATGTCCAACTTCTGCATCGCTTTTTTCATCTCAACACCACGTGTTTGAGAATTCACTGCGTGACCCCAGTAGAACATTGCACGGATGTTTTCGCGTTGACGAATGTTGTCTTTGTTTTCCAGTACGCCATCCACCCAACGAGATACAGGAATACCTGCACTGTGCATTGGTTTTTGACCACCGTAAGCGTTGTCATCGAAACGACCTTTAATCCATTCGTAATCGATTTCCCACACTTTTGACCAATGACGCCAAGCACCTTCAGAAAGGCCGTAGTAGCCCGGTAGCGTGTCAGAAAGTACGCCAAGGTCGGTTGCGCCTTGTACGTTATCGTGACCACGGAAGATGTTTGCGCCGCCGCCTGATTTACCAATGTTACCAAGCGCTAGCTCAAGCACACAGTAAGCACGTGTGTTGTTGTTACCAGTAGTATGCTGAGTACCACCCATACACCAAACAATACAGCCCGGGCGATTTTCAGAAAGCAGTTTTGCTGTTTGGTAAACGTCTTCTTCGCTTACGCCTGTTACACGCTCAACTTCTGCTGGCGTCCACTTCGCCACTTCAGCACGGATTTCATCCATACCGAATACACGTTGACGGATGAACTCTTTATCTTCCCATTGGTTTTCGAAGATGTGCCACAACACACCCCAAATGAATGCTACGTCAGAACCAGGACGAAGTGATACATAGTGATCCGATTTTGCTGCCGTACGTGTACGACGAGGATCCGCTACGACGATCTTACAGTTGTTCTTCTCTTTTGCGATCAGAATGTGTTGCATCGCTACTGGGTGTGCTTCAGCTGGGTTTGAACCAATGAACAGCATCGACTTACAGTTGTGCATGTCATTGAAAGAGTTGGTCATCGCACCGTAACCCCAAGTGTTTGCTACACCCGCCACGGTTGTTGAGTGACAAATACGCGCTTGGTGGTCAACGTTGTTAGTGCCCCAAAGTGATGCCATTTTGCGGAACAAGTACGCTTGTTCGTTGCTGTGCTTTGCGCTTCCCAAGAAGTAAACCGAATCAGGGCCAGACTCTTTGCGGATGTCCATCACCTTGTTACCGATTTCTTCGATCGCTTGATCCCAAGAAAGCTTTTTCCACTTACCGTTTTCAAGCTTCATTGGGTATTTAAGACGGCGCTCACCGTGACCATGTTCACGCAGTGCTGCGCCTTTTGCACAGTGACCACCGGCGTTAAATGGGTGGTCGAATGCAGGCTCTTGACCCGTCCAAACACCATTTTGAACTTCTGCGTAAATACCACAACCCACTGAACAGTGAGAACAGATAGTACGTTTTACTTCTGTTTTCGCTTCTGGATCGACTGATTTTGCTTGCGCTTTTTTCATCATTCCCGGTGCGAATAGACTAGCACCAACCACTGCGCCACCAGCGGCAAGCGAAGTGTTTTTCATGAATGCACGACGAGATACGCCAAGCTGGTTCGTTTCTTTGCTCACACTGTCGGAGCGTTTGACAAGTTTCATCCGTTATCTCCTAAAGTGTGTCGTAGTAATCGCGAATGTGTTGAGTTTCACGATACCCTTTCTTCTTCACGTCTTTTTCAGAAGGCTCAACCGTTTCTGAAGCAACGGCCACTTTTGTGGTTCCCGCAACAACAGCACCAGCAACGGCAGCGGTTGTGAAGCCTTTTAGGAGATCCCTACGGCTTGTGTTTATTTCTTTATTATCTTTCATCATTGCTTCCTTACCTTACGGTAGATCTTTGGAGACTCATGCCTCTCTATCGATATGACCAAGTACTGCTCGATTACTCGTAATCAGTGACGTTTTTCACATCAATTTTTAATTTGTTCTTACTGCTTTTGGTGTTCACGCTAAAGCGCACTTGCTCTAACGTTAAAAATGCATCGCAAAGCTGTGCAGCCGGCTTGTAGAAGTTCACGCTTTCTGCGTTCTCTAGTTGGCGCGTAAAAGATTGGAACCAAGGGGCGATGTGTTTGTTAAACACCGCTTGTTGAAGTTCTTCCTCTTCACCCGTCAGCATTGCCATCACTTCGCACAGTGCAGAAATATGGTCTTCAGGCTCTTTCACGTTCTCTTCTCGTTCGATGCCTAAAAGTTCCAAATCGCGACGAATTTCCGCTAATGGTTTTTCCATCATCGAGCCCGTACGATGCCAAGATCCGAATGGCACGACTTCACCACGGCCGATGCCAATAAACAGATCTTGATATTCTTCGTCTAACGCTTCTCGTTGCGCTTCGTCCGCGGCTTGTTGCAGTGCGAGCCAAGCTTTTTGCATCGCGCTCTCAGACGGTTCAATTTCTAGCGATTTCAGGAACGCCAGCATTTCATCACTTGGCGCACTACGAAAAAGTGCGGATAGAACGAGATAAATGTCCGTTCTCAGTGTTTGTTCTTGTTGTGTATCCACTGCGAGCTCCTAGTATTTCAATTGATTCATTGGATCAGCAGCCATCGACTCAAACATGTCGATCACACGACAGTCTTCACACATGGCGATGCGATTAATGGCAGCTTCATCAGAGAAATGAGAATGACCACGAAGCTTGTTTTGCAGCATGTCGATCATCGATTGCGGAGCAAAAGGCTTGTGACAGCGAATGCACTCGGCTGCCTTTTCTTCATGAATCACAACCGCTTTCTGGCGTTCTTCTTTCACCCAGTTCATACGAGGAGTAAGCGTCAGCACTTTCTCTGGACACGCTTTCTCGCACAGCCCACATTGAATGCAGTCTTGCTCGACGAATTTAAGCGACGGAGATTGGCCGTCCGTATGCAATGCACGTGTTGGACACACCGCCACACAGCTCATGCACAACGTACAATCTTTGCTTTCACAAGAAACCGTGCCGTAAGGTGCGTTCGCTGGCAGTTCAACAATGTTCTCAACTGGAATACGCGATGCTGACAACGCATCCAACGCCGTAAATAGACGCTGACGTTTGTTACCTTGCAAATCACCTAATGCCAAATCAAAAGACTCGGTACAAAGTGTCGGAGCACCTTCACGTAGTGATTCTAGATACAGAATGTCGATGGTTTCTTTGGCGATACCAAGTTGGTCGAGCAGTTCTTGAGCAATACCTACTTCGCTATTAAGTACACGAATAATGGTTTGAGGCATAAAACGCGAAGCCGCAAACAGCACCTGAGTGGCACCGTTCACAAGCGCGCCGAACCAAGTATCAATACCAACCGAAGGCAGTTCTTCCACCACAATTGGAATCACGTTATCTGGCAGTGCTTTTAGTGCCATCACGTTGTAGCTCTCGTGGCGAGAACTACAAATCAATACGATAGGATCTAAACCACCCGCTTGCTCATAGTTGGCTAGCGTACGTTCAATAAACTTTTGCGTATCTTCGGGGTTTGGCAATGCGTAATGAATAGCTTCTGTCGGACACGCTGTAGCACAAGTACCCACGCCTTGACATAGGTATGGATTGATCTCGATGCGATGGCCCGTTTTGTCGCTGCCTTCACTCGATAGCGCCCCTGCCGGACAAGCATCCACACAACGTTCGCAACCTTTTACGCCACGAGAGCTATGTGCACATAGATCGGTATCTAAACGGAAGAATTTCGGTTTATCGAATGTCCCCATCAAGGTTGGAATTTCTTCCAACGCCTCAGCCAGTTTCGGATAGCCACGACCAACTGGGTAGTAGCCCGGTACTGGTACTTCTTCCGACATGCAGCTGTTTAGGCAAAGATCGAGTACGATATCGAAACAATCGCTATTGATCGCGACCTTGGCAAGATTGTTGGTCGAACCATGATTTTCAATGAGAACTTCAAACGTACCTAAGAACCCTGAAACCTGAACCGAATTGGCGTAGTAAAGCTCGGGATTTGTTCCCTTTTCGCCATCGGTAGAAAGCAGCGTTAGGCTGTTCATTTGCGACAATTGCGCTGCCGCACTTTCGATGATTGCCGTTGGACCCACAATCAAAGTGTTACCGCCGCTTTCATAGCTTACGGTTGGTGGAATAAGATTGGTCAACTCTACGGTATTTTCGAAAGCGTACAGCCTCGCTTTACCGTTATTGGAAGTTGCTTGTTCTAATAATTGCTTCAGCATTGCTCAATTCCATTTATGAACATGGATAGTCTTTTCCATCTCTTAGTGTAGTTAGCGCCGGAGATTCTGCTGATTAACTTATCAATGAGCATTATTGTTCCGCCGTCTATAGGCGATGAATACTACGCAGTGGGCCCGGACTAACTTCAACCAGATTGGTATTGAGCAACAAATAGCAAATGTCATGCCAATAAAATATCAATTAAAATTCAACAGCTTAGATATTTTACCGACAAATAGTAGGGATAAAAAAACCGGTTGAGACATTTTGTCCCAGCCGGTTCATTGAGTATTTAGTCAAAATGTACCTATTCTTTGTGTGGTATATTTTGTCTCACCTCGTTAGGAGGTGATTCCTCAGAAAAAGTATCACTTTCACCAGGCACTGTGTTTATATACAGTTCGTTTTCATCTTGGGTAATTCCGGCACTTTTTTCGGCGTTTAGTTCTGAGTCTTCAACCACCTCATATGCGATATCGTCAGCGTTAAGTTCAGATCCTTGCGTCGTTTCAGCGTCTGGTTCTTCTTCCACTTTTTCTTTAACCCAATCACGCAGCGTCTCTGCGACGTCTTTAGAAAGTGACTTTAAGTTACTGTAATCGTCATCGTAATCGTCTAGGCCATCACGCACGTTAAATTCTTCGGACAAGAACATTTTGCGCAGCGCGGCTTTCTTAACGCTTTCTGAAGCTTCAGAAACCAGCAGTTGCGCCACAGACATTTCTTCGGGCTTTTCAGTCTCTACACTCGCGGTAATGTCTGGAGCCTGACTAACCTCATTGACGTTCAAAGCGTCTGAGCTTTCGTCAGCGTTTGAAAGCGCTGTGACACTATCTTCGGATTGCTCCGTCTCTGCTATCGGCGTTATCTCTTCATCATATTGGGAAGATTCTTCTAATTTACGTTTCGACCAACGGCTTAAAAAACTAGTTGCCATTTGCTCTGCCCGCTCCTTTGCGTTTCTTACGTCTTACTTCTAACAACTCACCGTGGCGACCAATAAAGGCTTCCATCCAAGCCTGAACGGCTAACGGCATATCGTTGGATAGTACAAGGTTGTCGCCATCCATATATTGCGCCGCGACAGATTGTGAAGCCGTTAGTAACTGTATCGCTGGTTTTTCACCAGACTCGACGTTATCCATCACTAAAAAAAGTTTAGGTTGCTGAGAGCTTAAGTTAAAGCGGTAGTCTGTACGTTCGTCTTTGTGCAATTGCAGCAGACAAACATCGGGAGTCTCTTCCGTCGGATTTAGCGCAAACCCCGTCAACTGCCATTGGGTTGTTACCCAAATCCCTGTACTGATCTCATGCTCAACAAGCTCTACGCCAATTGGCCATGCGTCTTCGGTCTTCTCGTAATTGTTCTCGAAATCTTTCTTATCCGACATAACTCACCCAGTTTTTCTATTTTGGTCTGAAAGCAATCAGGACACTTTGACCTTACTTTCGACCATTTTATTGACTTATAAGCAATAAACGAGCCACGCTGATAAAGCTTAGCCTATTCATGTCCTCTGGCTATAAGTACCAAACTAGCCGAAACTCAAATGTACTGATGTGTCATTACTGCGAACTCGCAGTTTTAATGCATTGTTGACATAAAACCTCGCAATTTTTGTGGGAACCGCTATTTTGGAACGAGATTTGCTTTGCTAACCACTTAGCAAGCTAAATGCGTAGCAACCTAACGCTCTTAATCACTAGGACACGACTGTGCTGAAACCAAATATTATTAAAACCAGTGAAAATCCCCTGCAAACCATTGAAGTCGACGTGTACGACGAGTACGGCGAAAAACTGACAAAGCAAATCGCGTGCGAGCGCCCTCTTACGGTCATGCTGAACTGGAAAGAAGTGGTCACGCTCATGACGCTAGGTTCGCGTCCTGAAGCGCTGGTACTGGGTTATTTAAAAAACCAAAGCTTCCTGTCTGATCCAGCAGCGATTGAATCCGTCATTATTGACTGGGAAACGCATTCCGCAGCGGTGATTACTAAAGAAAATACCGAACATTTAGAAGGCGCTCTGAAAAAGAAAACCGTCACATCTGGCTGTGGTCAAGGCACCATGTATGGCAATGTGATGAAACAACTTGAGAACTACCAAGTGCCTCAAGTTCCGCTTAAACAATCAGAAATTTATTCTGCGCTGGAAGCGTTAACTCATTACAACGACACCTACAAAAAAGCGGGCGCAGTACACGGCTGTGCGGTTTGCAAAGGGAATGAGGTGTTGTCATTTGTGGAAGATGTCGGCCGCCACAATGCTGTGGATACGCTTGCAGGTGAGATGTGGCTCAAAGAAGAAACAGGTGAAGATAAAATTTTCTACACAACTGGTCGCCTTACTTCAGAGATGGTGATTAAAGTGGCCCAAATGGGCATTCCTGTTCTACTTTCTCGCTCTGGCGTTACTCAAATGGGGTTAGATCTTGCGAAACAATTTGGCATTACGACGATTGCGCGAGCAAAAGGTTTACGCTTCCAAGTATTTACCGGAGCCGACAAGATTGAGTTTGATGTGAAAGGCGAAAGTGCATCTCGTTAACGAGAAAATAATACAAAACCGTCGATTCGTGTAAACTTATAACAATTGGGATAAGTAAATCATCACGTTATGAAGGCTTAATTAAACGATATAAGTCAGAAATAGCAACATGTGTTGTAGCAATAACAACGCTTGCTTTAATTGATGCTAACTACAGCTCATTCACAAAGGATGTGAACTATGGACAATGACCAACTGTGGAATTTTTTGCTCACGCCCAGTGGCATCATGCTCTCAATGATCATTACATTTGGTGTCGTCGGCATATATGCGTATATAACCGGTCAGTTTAAGGATTAAGACCAATATAAAAAGCCTCGCTAAATAGCGAGGCTTTTGCTTTTTAAACGCTTTGCGAGTAATTACGCGTCAACGCCACGAGATTTTAGGAACTCAGAGTACGTGCCTTTGAAGTCCGTGATCTTGCCATCGCGGATTTCGATAATACGCGTTGCTAGCGAGTCTACGAATACACGGTCGTGAGATACGAAGAACAACGTGCCTTTGTATTGCTCAAGCGCGGTGTTCAAAGATTCAATCGATTCCATATCCATGTGGTTGGTAGGTTCGTCCATTAGCAGCATGTTTGGCTTGTGCATCATCAGCTTACCAAGCAGCATACGACCTTGCTCACCACCAGACAGTACTTTTACTGACTTTTTAATGTCGTCTTGACCAAACAGCATACGACCAAGGAAACCACGAACGACTTGCTCGTCATCACCTTCTTGACGCCATTGACCCATCCAATCCGTTAGGTTCATGTCTTCTGCAAAGTCATGCGCGTGGTCTTGCGCGTAGTAACCGATGTTTGAGTTTTCAGACCATTTGTACTCACCCGCACGCGGTTCAAGCACACCAGCAAGCGTGTTTAGAAGTGTTGTTTTACCCACACCGTTCTCACCGATGATCGCAACGCGCTCACCCACTTCAAAAATTGCATTGAAGTCTGAGAACAAGTCCTCTTCGAATCCTTGGCTTAGGTTTTCAACAATCAGAGCGTTACGGAACAGCTCTTTCGACTGTTCGAAACGAATGAATGGGTTTTGACGGCTAGACGCTTTAACTTCATCCAGTTTGATCTTGTCGATTTGCTTAGCACGAGATGTCGCTTGTTTTGCTTTCGATGCGTTTGCTGAGAAACGTGCAACGAACGTTTGTAGCTCAGCAATTTGTGCTTTCTTCTTCGCGTTGTCGTTTAATAGACGTTCACGAGCTTGCGAAGCTGCTGTCATGTACTCATCATAGTTACCTGGGTAAATGCGCAGTTCACCGTAATCCAAGTCCGCCATGTGCGTACATACTGAGTTTAGGAAGTGGCGGTCGTGCGAGATGATGATCATGGTGCAGTTACGCGCATTTAGCGTGTCTTCCAACCAACGGATAGTATCCATGTCCAAGTTGTTGGTAGGTTCGTCAAGCAGCATAACGTCTGGGTCTGCGAATAGAACTTGCGCTAGAAGCACACGAAGTTTCCAGCCCGGCGCCACTTCGCTCATTAGGCCGAAGTGCTGCTCCATTGGAATACCCACCGCAAGAAGAAGCTCGCCCGCTTTGGCTTCTGCCATGTAGCCGTCCATTTCCGCAAACTGAACTTCTAGGTCAGCCACTTTCATGCCGTCTTCTTCACTCATTTCAGCAAGTGAGTAGATACGGTCACGCTCTTTCTTCACTTCCCATAGCTCTTTATGACCCATGATAACGGTATCGATTACCGTAAATTCTTCGTAAGCGAACTGGTCCTGGTTTAGTTTTGCAACGCGCTCGTTTGGATCGTAACTCACGTTACCGCTGGTTTGCTCAAGCTCGCCGCTGAGGATCTTCATAAAGGTTGATTTACCACAACCGTTAGCTCCAATTAAGCCGTAGCGATTACCTTCGCCGAACTTAACTGAAATGTTTTCGAATAGCGGCTTAGCGCCGAATTGTTGAGTAATATTCGCTGTGGAGATCAAAACCTTTACCTTAGCAATTGGGGTGTATTTAGAAAAACCGGGCAACGGTACTTGTTCATGCTACATACTGCAAGTGTTGTTTTTATTAATTCATCGCTAGTGAAACCATCGCAGTGCTTCTTCAAAGCAAAAAGCTCAAGCACAAATGCGTCATTGAATACAAAAAAGAGCCAGTATTATAACTGGCTCTTTCTTCCGTAATGCTTACAACAAGTGACTAAGCGATATTCGTCACCTCTAGGATCAGCTCGGCTTTTTTAGGTAAATAAATACTGAATTTACTGCCCTTTCCCCATTCCGACTCGGCTTTTAGCTCACCACCCGTTTGGCTGAGGATACTTTGAGAGACCGACAGTCCCAATCCAGTACCCTCTCGCTTCGTCGTGTAAAATGGTGAGAAGATTCGATTCAAGTTTTCTGGCTTAATACCGCAACCCTCGTCAATAACATGAATCGCGGCTCCTTTCACTTCGCCCTCGTCAATCCAGTCTTCACTGACTACGGTTAACGTGCCTTTGCCGTTCATTGCGTGAATGGCATTCATTTGCAAATTAACTAAGATTTGTAGCAAGTGGTGACGGTTTATCTCAACGGACGTATGCGCTTGTAGATCAGTCACAAACTCGACGTCGCGTTTCTTGGTGCCCGTTTTAACCAAGGTGATGCTTTCATCAATGATAGGATTGACATGTTGCCAAGTGATTTCATCTTGAACACCACCTTGGCGACTGTATTGCAATAAACTGCGCGTGATATTGCGAATACGGTCGATTTGCGCGTGAATCGCATCAATCTCTTCTTGTACTCGACTTGCATCGTCACCCAACTCAAAGTGGATCAACTCCACGTTGCCAAGGATCACGGCGGTTGGGTTATTAATTTCGTGAGCAATCCCCGCGGTGAGTTCTCCCAGTGCTGCCAGTTTTTCATGAACAACGAGTTTGTCGCGGGTTTGGTTAAGCAATTGAATATGCAGCTCTAAATCTTGGGTTTTTTCTCTAAGGCTTGCTGTGCGCTCTTGAACTTTGCATTCAAGTTGTGCTGCGGAGTTCTTCAGTTCGATTTTGCGCTCTTCTAGCGCGTCTAACATATCATCAAACTGTCTGGCTAACTGCGCAAGTTCATGATCGGCATCCAATCCCAACGGACCAATCCGTTTTTCTTTACCTTGTTGGACCTGCTTCACCACTTTATGGATGCGTTCGATCGGTCGAAACAGATCATAAGAACCGCGATATACCATCACGCCGGAAACCAGCAATAACATAACCGTAATCAAGCTAATTTCGGCAATGTTGGTCATGTAGGCTTTAACGAATGGCCACATTAGGTAACCCGTATAAAGCATACCAATAACATTGTCGTATTGGTCTTTGATCGGTTGATACGCCGTAATATACCAAGCGTCATACACATAGGCTCGGTCAACCCACTGCTCACCTTTTGAAAGTACTTGGTTATACACTTCTGCGCTCACGCGAGTGCCTATGGCGCGCCCTAACCTATGCTCGCTGTCTAGAGGGACGTTGGTGCTTACACGCAAATCATCAAGAAATACGGTCAATGTGCCAACCGGACGAAGGCGATCATTATCGCTGAGATAGATTAAGTCGCGAATTTGATCTACCAATACGGTGCTGTTATTGAGAAGCAAACCACCATCAAGAAAGCCGATCAAATCATTCGTTTGGCTATACACAGGAATCACGGTTCGACTGACTAACCCACGCGCCTCCCTGTCTCCATCAGCAAGAATAGGCACTTCTGCTCGTTTGGCGAGTTCAGGATCGAGGCGTTCGAGTTCTTCTTTATTGAGTACATCAAAAAACGATTCTCGCTTAGTGAGATCCATAAAGCGGAATTTGTTTTCCATCGAGTTGACGCGTTGGAAAGAGAGAAAATCTAAAGCATATCTTTTCTTCTGCTCAGTGACCCACTTTTGCAGCTCATCTTGTGGTATCCCTTGATTGATGCGAATACGAAAATCGTATGAGTCAGCAAACGCACGTACGTAATTCGATTGCTTTTGTTGTAACAACGTTACGCTGTTATTCGCAACACCAAGACGCTCAGAAACATCAAGCAGTGCATTTTGCCACGTATAATGGATGGACCAATAAATGGTAATCCCGATCAGGGCTATCAAAGTCAGAAAGATAGGTGCGGAGGTTAAAAATAATAAGCGATAACGCACCATGGTTTTAAAACGGTGCGTCCATTTCGACAATCCTTTGTGCTGCGGGCCGTTAGTCGGCATATTCCTCATCCTCAGAATCCCATTCTTTATACTTACGTTCTAAGGTCTTACGCGCAACGCCTAAGTCACGAGCAGCGGCTGACTTGTTGCCTTCGTGCAAATTAACGACCTGTTTTATATGCGCTTTTTCGACTTCTTTCAGAGTCCAGTTGTTTGGATACCCCTCACCGGTGAACTCTCTACCTTCTTTAAATGTCGGTAGTTCAGCAGAGTGAGAAACAGTAATCGACACATTAGGCAATGAGTGTCCACCATTTAGCTCCCGCCAATAATGCGCAGGCGGTTTGCCAAGCAAAATGCATCGCTCAATCAAGTTTTTAAGCTCACGAATGTTTCCCGGCCAATCGTACTCACTCATGGCTTCCATGTCCTCGTGCGCCCATTTTGGCGCAGGCATACCAAGCTCCCGCGTCAGCATGTTGCTGAAAAATGGCACTAACTCAAATAAGTCGGTTTTGCGCTCTCGCAGCGGACACACTTCGATTTTGAGCACATTCAAACGGTAATACAGGTCACTGCGGAAGTTGCCTTGATTGACCTCTTCTTGAAGGTTTCGGTTGGTTGCTGCAACAATACGGACATCAATGCTGATTTCTTTTTCTGAACCAACAGGACGGATAGTACGCTGCTCCAAAACGCGTAACAGCGACGCTTGCATTGCAAGTGGCATTTCCCCGATTTCATCGAGGAACAAGGTGCCACCGTTCGCAACACGGAACAAACCTTCACGAGATTTTTTCGCACCGGTAAACGCCCCCGATGTATGACCAAATAACTCACTTTCAAGTAGTTCTGGCGCAATGGCGCCACAGTTGATTGGCACAAATGGGCCCGTTCGCCCACTCGCTTGGTGAATACCTCGCGCAACCAGCTCTTTACCCGTACCCGACTCACCTTCGACCAAAACAGAAGCACGCGACGGTGCAAACTGGTTAATAAGCTGCTTAAGCTGACGCGTTTTTTCTGAACCACCGATGATCTCGGAGGTATTGTGACGTTGGTAATCGCGCTTCATGGCGTACTGCATGCGCTCGTTCAAACGGCGATCCATACAGCGGCTGACCGCTTTTAGCATCTGCTCAAGGTTGAAGGGCTTGAGGATAAAGTCAGAAGCACCAAGTTGAAGTGCGCGAATAGCAATCTCTAAATCCGCATAGCCCGTCATGAAGATCACATCGGCACGTTTGTCGTCATCTTCAAACGCTTCTTCCCACTCAATCCCAGAGCGCCCCGGCAGATTAATATCCAGTAAAATCAGATCATAATGTCGAGAATTACGCAGTTGCTCTGCTTCTTCGATGCTGCCAGCAGTGTCGACATGTGAGAAAAGCTTCCCCAATGCCTTTTTCAAAATGGCTTGCATGCCCAATTCATCATCAACGACCAGTACGGAAAAGGCGTTATATTGTTGGTTTGTACTAATATGGGATTGAGTAGACATATTTACCCCAGATGGCTTCGGATGGGACAGAGTGTACCAAGTTTAAACAGAGATACCCTACAAAAAGTGCGACATTTTGTACCAACGCAAACTTTTGTGCAAATAACCCCATGATTTAGTGCATAAATCGAGCACTTTTCGCTTGTAAAAGGTTGGCATCTTGTTTGCTATAAGGTGGCTACAGGGCGTATTCAAGTGATCTCAGGATGTTGGTGTTTGTTATTCCAACACCCTAAGACAACTTGCACTTTGAACTAATCGCTCTCGCCCAAGAGGCCTCTCCCAATGCATCGGGAGAAAAGCCAAAGAATCATTGGAAAGGAACACATAAAAATGAAAAAAATTGCGCTAACTCTGGCTGCGACGTCAATCACGCTTGTAAGTTACTCTGCGTTTTCCGCTCAAGATGGCGAGCACGTTCGCCTAGCAACCACTACCAGTACTTACCATTCAGGGTTACTTGATTACCTGCTTCCACAATTTGAGAAAGACACGGGCTACAAAGTCGATGTTATCGCTGCGGGTACTGGCAAGGCCTTAAAAATGGGCGAAAACGGTGACGTAGATTTGGTGATGACACACGCACCAAAAGCCGAAGGCACATTCGTTGAGAAAGGCTACGGCGTTCTACCTCGTAAACTGATGTATAACGACTTTGTAATTGTTGGCCCGAAAGCTGACCCAGCAAAAATCAAAAATGACGAAGGCGTGTTAGATGTATTCAAAGAGATCGCAAACAAAAACGCAACGTTCATCTCTCGCGGCGATGATTCTGGTACGCACAAAAAAGAAATGGGCTTCTGGGCTCAAACTAAAATCGAACCAAACTTTGGCGGTTACCGCAGCGTAGGTCAAGGTATGGGCCCAACTCTGAACATGGCGTCTGAAATGCAAGGCTACACAATGTCAGACCGCGGTACATGGTTGGCTTACCAAAACAAGTTGGATCTAGAAATTCTGTTCCAAGGCGATGAAAAACTGTTTAACCCGTACCAAGTTATTCTTGTTAACCCTGAGCGTTACCCAACAATCAACTACCAAGGCGCGAAAGCTTTCAGTGATTGGTTGGTGAACCCTCGCGGTCAGGAACTTATCAATGGTTTCCGCCTGAACGGTAAACAACTGTTTGTTGCGAATGCTGAGAGCAAATAACGCAATATGAATCTTGCTGATACAACACTGGAAGCGCTTCGCTTACTGGTGAATTTTGATGCAGACCTATGGGAGATCGTTGCGGTCTCCTTTAGTGTTTCTATCACGGCAATATCCTTAGTGGTATTGCCGGCTATTTTGATGTCCTTTGTACTGGCGTATACCGACTTTCGCGGCAAATGGTTTTTGTTGTCGATCGTGAATACGCTGCAAGCGGTCCCTACCGTCGTGATTGGCCTGTTGCTGTACATGTTGCTGTCGCGCGCTGGCCCTTGGGGAGACTGGCAAATGCTGTTCACTCAGAAGGCGATGATTTTCGGCCAAATGGTGATCTGTTTCCCTGTTTTGGTATCGATGATGCATGGTGCATTGCAATCTAGCGACCGTCGCGCTGTGGAAACTGCCATCACGCTAGGCGTCTCCATTCCGCGCGTGGCCGCTACGATGATTTGGGAAACCCGCTTTCCTCTACTCGCAGCTATCATTGCAGGGTTCTCACGTATCGTAACCGAGGTGGGCTGCTCAATGATGGTAGGCGGAAACATTATGGGCGTAACGCGCAATATTCCGACCGCTATCGCAATGGAAAGCAGCAAAGGTGCTTTTGCGCAAGGAGTTGCATTAGGAATTGTATTACTATCTTTAGCGTTGGCACTAAACTTCTTCTTATCAAGCATGAGAGGCAAAGGCTACCTCAGAACATAGAACATGAAGCAAACAAACGACTCACCATTAACCCCATGTAGAGGCGCATTATGACTATAAAAATCACCGCCGAGCAGTTATCCATGCGCTTTAAAGAGCGTGTGCTTTTCCACATCCCTGAGTTAGCCATCGGCCCAAATGATGCCATTTATCTCAAGGGGGACAATGGTGTGGGCAAAACTACCCTACTCAAAATCCTTGCCGGCTTGCTCAAACCTTCTACTGGCGATGTTGTTGCGCCAAAAGATACGTGGCTGAAAAGACTGACGCGTCGCAATGGTCGTGTCGATGTGATTTATCTTCATCAATCTCCTTACCTTTTTGACGGCACTGTTTATGAGAACGTAGTCTATGGCGTGAAATATCAACAAGACACACCAAAAGATAAGCGAGCTCAAGTTATTCACGCACTACGCATGGTAGGTTTAGAAACCTTAGCGGACGAACATATTTCCGTGTTGTCCGGCGGTGAAAAACAGCGCGTTGCCATGGCAAGGGCTTGGATCTTAAAACCGTCGATTTTATTGATGGATGAGCCAAGTGCGTCTTTAGACCAAGAATCCATTGAACGATTGGTGGTGATGGCGAAAGATCTTTTGGATCGTGGTTCCAGTATTGTGGTGACAAGCCATCAAACCAACGCACTGACCGACTTATGTAAAAAACAGTGGTGGATTAAAGACAAGACTTTGATAGAGTCTCCTCTGTTGTATGTCATACCAAAAGAAACATCCCAAGAGAATGCATATGCTTCAACCAACACAAACTAGTTGGGTCATTTTGGCTGGTGGCCAAGCCAGCCGTATGGGTGGAAAAGATAAAGGTCTGATTGAATTAAATCAGAAGCCACTCATCGAACACGTTATTGAACGTTTATCTCCACAAACACCACGCATTTTAATTAATGCCAACCGAAACCAAGATGCGTACAGCAAATTTGGTTTCGTATTTAGTGATCAATTCAAAGATTTCCCTGGGCCTATGGGCGGTATTCACGCGGGTTTGATGCATGCTGAAACTGACTGGGTTGGATTTGTACCTTGCGATAGCCCACAAATTAACACCGACCTTGTCGAGCGTTTCTGCCAAGCCGCCAAAGAAGACAGTGATATTTTGGTCGCTCATGATGGTGACCATCAGCAACCTGTTTTTACGCTCTACCACAAGCGCGTACTGCCAAAACTCACCGCATTTTTAGAACGTGGCGACCGCAAAATCATTCTGCTCTACAAAGAGTGCAACACCAGTTACGTTGACTTTAGCGACTCACCAAACTGTTTCGTCAACTTGAACACTCCGGAAGAACTGGCGCAATTTGGACAATTAGAATCATGAAACACACGCTAAACATTCCTATTCTTGGTTTTGCGGCTTATTCAGGCACAGGCAAAACCACGCTACTTGAAGCCCTATTGCCAAAGCTGACTGAAGCAGGTTTACGCATTGGCATGCTAAAACATGCGCACCACAACTTCGATGTCGATAAGCCGGGTAAAGACAGCTACCGTTTACGCAAAGCTGGCGCCTCTCAAATGCTGATTGCTTCTCGCAACCGTTTTGCGTTAATGACAGAAACGCCAGAAGCCGAAGCAGAGTTTGAATACCTATTAACACGTTTTGATGAAGACAACCTCGATGTAGTTTTGGTCGAAGGCTGTAAAAACATCGCGTTTCCTAAAATTGAATTGCACCGTGAAGAAGTGGGTAAGCCTTGGCTTTACCCTCACGATGAAAACATCATTGCTATCGCTTCCGACAGTGCGGAGTTGGACTCTGAACTGCCACAAATGAACATCAATGATTTAGATGCCATCGCTCAATTTGTTCTTCAATACGTTCAAGATGCAAAAGCACCAAAATCTAAAGAGAAAGACGCCGCATGTTGCGACACTCTTTCTCCGGCTTTCCTTTCAGTGGTTCAAGGCCAAGAAAAAATCCTTTCTTTGGTGAACACGGTTTCGGAAATAGAAGCATGCAAGATTGAAAACGCCTATGGCCGCGTTCTCGCGGAACATATCATTTCACCAGTAAATGTGCCGCAATACACCAACTCCGCGATGGACGGTTACGCCATCCGCAGTGATGATGTTGACCGCGATAGCTACCAAGTGGTTGCTGAAGTGATGGCGGGCCATGCTTACGATCAGCCTCTAGAAGTTGGTCAAGCGGTGAAGATCATGACCGGCGCACCAACACCACTTAACGGCGACACAGTGGTCATGCGTGAGCGAGCCTCTCAAGAAGGTGACAAGGTCACCTTTAACGGTTCGAATATCAAAGCAGGCCAAAACGTTCGTCAAGCAGGTGAAGATCTCGCTATCGGCAGTGACGTCTTTACCGCAGGCACTCGCCTAGCCTCTCCAGAAATGGGCATGATCGCTTCTCTCGGTTTTAGTGAAGCGAATGTGTTCCGCAAATTGAAAGTTGCCGTGTTCTCCACTGGTGACGAAGTACAAGCGCCGGGAACAGAGCAAAAAGCGAATTCTATCTACGATTCCAACCGTTTTACCATCATGGGCATGCTTGAAAAGCTCGGCTGCGAGATCTTGGATTTCGGTATTCTGGAAGACAACGAACAGTTAATGATTGAAGCGTTGGAAAACGCATCGGCGCAAGCGGACGTGGTTATGACTTCTGGTGGCGTATCCGTTGGTGATGCGGATTACATCAAACTTGCCTTGGATAAACTTGGTCAAATCGATTTTTGGCGAATCAACATGCGTCCGGGACGGCCACTAGCGTTTGGTCAAATCAACAACAAGCCGTTCTTTGGTCTGCCGGGCAACCCTGTTGCCGTGATGGTCTCTTTCATTAACTTTGTCGAGCCTGCACTGCGTAAGATGCAAGGCGAACAAGGCTGGAAGCCTCTGAAAGTGAATGCCATCGCGACTGAGAATCTTCGCTCTCGACAAGGTCGTACCGAGTTTAGTCGAGGAATCTATGAACTGGATAACACTGGCCGTTTAACCGTTCGTACAACAGGCAAGCAAGGCTCTGGTATTTTGCGCTCAATGAGTGAGGCAAACTGTTTGATCGAAATCTCCCCAGCTATTGATACAGTAAAAGCCGGAGAAAGCGTGACAATTATCCCACTTCAAGGCAGAATCTAGCCCAAACTAGAAATTCAAAGGTCAGCGAGTCTGGCCTTTTTGTTTAATACAGAAACCTTTTCAGAGAGACAGCTATGGCTCGCACCATTCTTTACACTTACAAAAACCAAGACAAAGAACTGACGTTCTCATACCAGCAGCACCGCAACATTCAAGAAGCGGTTGCAGAAGCAGAAGGTATCGATATCACTGAGTTCCTAAAGATGGAGCAACAAATCGAAGCAGTGTCTGACACTAAAGCAGTGCGCAACTACCGCGACAACTACTTCAGAAAATTAGGCTTTAGCAAAATTACCCTAGCTCAAAAAGAAAACCTAGGCGTAGGTAAAAAGAATAAATAAGCTTAGCTACAAACAGAAAACTCGCGATTCGTCGCGAGTTTTTTTATACATGCTATTTTTGTTCGTGCTCTATACCCGAGCATACCGAAATTACTTAGGTATATGAGTTACTTCGATATATAAGTAAAAAGCCCCATTTTACCTTGATGGTCTAAACGGGGCTTTAAATTTCTTCTTACTTTATATCGAGTAAGGTTGCTTTCAGTCACTACTTGATGTTTAGGAACGCAGCGCCACGTACACCACCTGAATCACCGTGTTTTGCTTTGATGATCTTAGGACACTTAGCCACAGACAATAAGTGTTTAGGGATGCGTTTTGGCATCTCTTCATAAATCAATTCGAAGTTTGAAAGACCACCACCCAGCACAACAACATGTGGGTCAGTCGCTGTAAAGATGTTTGCAAAACAGATAGCCAGCAACTCCATAAAACGCTCAACGTGCTCGACGGCTTTCGCTTCACCTTCTGCGTGCGCTTTAATAATGTCGATCGCTTTCTTCTCTTCACCGTAGTAATGGGCATACAGAAGCTCGAAGCCTCGACCAGAAAGGTAACTGTCTAAACACCCCTTTTTGTCACAACCACAGCCCAACAGAGGTGCGTTTTCGCCTAAGTGGAACCAAGCATCGATAGGTAAACGAGTATGGCCCACCTCACCTGCTACGTGGTTACGGCCAGAGAAAACTTTACCATCGTAGATAAAACCGCCACCAAAGCCAGTACCTAGGATCAAACCAAGAACAGAAGGCTCATCTTGAAGCTCTTCGTCCCATGCTTCTGATAGCGCAAAACAGTTCGCATCGTTCTCAATCTTTACGCTGCGACCGATTTTCGCTTCAAGGTCCGCGCGCAGTGGTTTGCCTTTCGCCGCAGGAACGTTAACCGTTAATACCGTTGCATCATCGGCGTCTTCCATACCTGGTAGACCAATACCAATGGTACCTTCGCAACCAAACTCTGCATCGTATTTGTTAACCAATTCCGCAATGGTATCAACCAGCAGCTCGTAGTTGTCTGTTGGTGTAGGTACACGTTCCGTCGCTACACGCTCAAGCTTCTCGTTAAATGCACCAAATTCAATTTTAGTGCCACCGACATCAAAGCCGTAATACATGTATTTCTCTCCTAAAAAATGCTTAAACGACTCCAAAAATGGCTGGAGTCAAAAGTATAAACTAGTGGCATTATCCATATCTGTACGCCTGCAAACCGTGACCGAATGCAGATTTATCCCCTCACCGCAGCCAGTTGAACAACATGCCATCAACAAAAGTTCATTCCTTAGAGTCAGCTCTCGGTTTTCACCCACTCTTTGAAACGTTTTAAATGCGGTCGGTTGGGATCGTTTTTGACTCGGGTCTTGGTCAACATGTAGGTTTCTCTAAAGGCTTCAAACCACAACTGAAGGCATTCCGATGCTTTATTCTCACCGGCTTGTTTCAAAACTAACGTCGCGACTTCGGCGGTTGAAAGATGCTGCTCATTCTCAGAACGGCGCATGATGTATTCAGACAGAGATTCTGGCTCGATAGAAAGCACAGGCAAAGATTTAAGAAAATCAGAACGACGGAATATCTTTCGTGCCTCACGCCAGCTACCATCAATAAAGATCAGCAACCATTTTTTGTTCTGAGCCTCTTCGTTTATTAATCGCACAGGCTCCAGATCTTCAATTAAACGAGATGGGTCATCCACATAGTCTGCAGGAAATACAATCACTGGTTGGTAGTTGTCATCCTGTAATAGCTCCAGCATATCCTCAGACGGTTCTGTTCGATTCCATTGATACACGTAAGTCTCTTGAATCGTATCAGCAATTAGGCGACCGGTATTACTTGGTTTAAATACTTCGTTTTCAGAAACAATCAACATACATGCAATATTAGTCTTGATGTTTGGCTGAAGATCGCACAAACAGTGTTGCTCAGAAACCTGGCAATATTGGCAACGAACCACTTTACATCCACGCGCGTTGAAAGGCTTGGTTGAGATAGATTGTCGGTACTGATATAAACGGTGGAAAGCGTGAATTCTCATGGTAAGTAATGCCAAGTAAAAAGTAGAGCGCGATTCTACTGACATTATGGTTTCGCCTCAAGATAAGCCCTTCAACGCACCTTACTGTTTGTTGAAATAATTTCACCCTTACCTCGGTCATAGATAAAGTAATAAATAAGGAAATGACAGTGACAGAAACGACGTTTCAAGATCCCTCGTGGATAAGATTAGGCTTTTTTCTCGGCGTATTATTACTTTGTGCCCTTTGGGAAAACAAACTGCCGAGAAAAACACTTACCGCTTCACGTGGGTTTCGCTGGGTCAATAACTTATCACTGGTTGCTGTGAATAGCTTGATTGTTGCGTTAGTCATGCCTATCGCCGCCTTTCAAGCTGCAATTATCGCTCAGGAGCAACAATGGGGACTATTTAATTTGCTCTCCCTGCCCGCTTGGTTAAACGTGCTTCTAGCGGTTATTCTGCTTGATTTCGTCATTTACGTTCAGCATGTGGTCTTTCACTATGTAAAGCCACTGTGGAAGCTTCATCGAATGCACCATGCCGATCTCGACATTGATGTCACTACTGGCGCACGTTTTCATCCCATCGAAATCATCATCTCGATGGGTGTCAAAATTGCCACTGTATTTATCTTAGGCGTTTCTCCTATCGCTATCGTGGTATTCGAAATAGTGCTCAATGCCAGTGCGATGTTTAATCACAGTAATGCAAAACTGGCTTTATCAGCGGATCAGAAACTGCGAAACGTCATAGTGACGCCAGACATGCATCGCGTTCATCATTCCGTGATAGCAAAAGAAACCAACTCGAATTTCGGTTTCTTCCTTTCTGTTTGGGATCGACTTTTTGGGACATATCGAGCTCAACCTGAGCTTGGCCATGATGATGTCGTAATTGGTATACCGGAAATTAGGAATGAAGCAGAACAACGATTAGACAAGCTGTTAACGCAACCTTTTCGCTATAACCGAAGAAGACGCAACAGTTGAAGAAAAGTTTTTGTGGATGAAGTGCGTAAACAAAGCGAATAGACTAAACCTAAACACCAACCAGTTAAACACCACTTCATCCTTACGATGCTAGCTAATGGATTCACTCTCCGTTAGTTGACGTTTTTTGTTTAACTGAGTAATACCAACAAATAAACCAACCACACCAAGCACCGTGCACACCAAAGCATTAGTATTCATTGCTTGTTGTGCTTCTATTGAGCTGTATAGAAAAGCCAGACTGAAGAAAGTGGTACCAAAGCTTAAACCTGTCAGTACGCTGAAACCAGCGAAACTGGCCAAGTCTTTAAAATCGTTCATAACGAATCCCTGCTTACTATCCTTAATTGAGTGATGAAAAGTGAAAGTTAACGAAATATCTGGCGTGATTGTCGATGTTTACGCGCGTTCCATAACCAGATAGATACGCCGAATGAAAAACCTAAAAAGAGTGTTTTCATTTGAAGTGCGGCATTGTTGTCCAATATTTCTAATGTATAGTGAGCGTGCGAGCTAAAAATAACATTGGTCGTCAGAATCAATAGCATAAGTACTAATCCGGAACGACGGTGCTTCACCAACAGATACACCGCTAGTAAGTCTAACAGCCCCAACGAGCTCCAATAAATATTCAACCAGCGTGGCGCAAAATCATAAGGCAAAAAACCGTTAGCAATGTTGTCATAAAGATGAACCACACCGCCAACTGTCATAAAAAGGCATAAGAGAAACACGACGAATTTATCCATTATCGTTTCCTTATCTGAATGAATGCGCAAAGCATATAGAAGTCAGTTAAACATTTGTAATCTCATAGCGATTTTTGAGATCGACAGTACCTTTAAACCGTACACGAGGCGTGCGAAAGAAGAGTAACGGATGCTCTTCCTTATCTATTCGCTTCTGATAGAAGCATAGTGTTTGCTTTGGCACTTCGCTCAAATCCGCTAGTTTTACCTCGAGATTAGGTGAGAAAGGTTGTCGGGCTCGCGATGATAAAGATATGTCACACTCAACACTCCTTCGCGATCTCAGACACAAAAACAAATTTTTTCGACGGCGGAAAGATACAATCTTCCGAGCATCTAAAGCCTCGTAGCCAGAATCCGTCGTCGAGATCCCGTAGATACAAACCACGTGGATAAGCTTTGTCATTCGAAAGCGGGGAAGACACCACAGTAAGGTACTCTCCCTTCGCCAAGTCAATTTCTTGTAAGCGGAGGTATGGCGCAACAGCTAAAGGACAAGGTGATAGATTTTGTGTCGACGCCACTTCAATCATTTCTCCAAGGGTCGCGCCAAAATAAAGTCCGAAGTCAAACGGTGTTTTTATCGTTAAAAAGATCGATTGAATGTCATCTGAGCACTCGACTTTGTCATCATCGAATAGTTGTTGGGCGAAGGCATTCAATTGAACACCTTTTTGACTCAAGTGCTTTAACAAGTTCTTCTTTGTTAAACCTCCAACTTGCAACTTCACTTACACCACTCCTTGGTCTATCAGTTTTCGAACTTTTTCCAGTGCGTGCTGAAAAACAGTATGCGCCTGTGAGGAAATATCGCTCCCTATATCGTGCCAAAAAAACGCAAAATCATGTCCGCCATCGTCTTGCGTATGAAACGTCCATGAATCCGCTAGGTCCGCACACTCACACAAAACAAAATGCCATGCTTGATTTTGAAAGCCACTGTCCCATGAGCATAAATACCGAGCGGAGATAACGTACGTAATCCCAGATTCTTCAGCCAGCTCCCGTTTTGCAGCCGTGATGTAACTTTCATCAAACGTCTCAACCGTTCCCTTGACTAGTTGAATACCCGCTAAGGGATGCTGAAAAAGTAGGAGCTCTTGGTTTTGCTCACGCAGAACGATGGGACAGACTTTATCGATCATAAAACCACTCCTCGTTGTCTAAACAGAAAACTTTGGCTTGCTCTGGATATAAAGGAATCGTATGAAGTTGATCTAAACGCACCCACTTTAAATGGTACTGATTAACATCTGATTTTCTGATTTGCTCTGGCCCAGCCCCCATTTTCACTTTTGAGTTCCCTACATATGAAAGAAAATAGGTTTCTAAGCGACCTTGGTTTTCGAGCTCAAAAACCTTTTGGATCCGATTGAGTTCCAATGAGGTTTCTTCCAGCGCTTCTCTTTTCGCAGCTTCAACAGGCTGCTCTCCAACTTCAACACTACCGCCGGGGAAAACCCAATAGTGTCTATCGTTTTGAAAACGCTGGATAAGCAAAAGTTCTTGCTGATGATTAACCAGTATAAGGCTAGCTCTTTGTAATAATTGCATGATTCATTCCTTTGAATTCGGACAACATTCTAGCCATCTTGTTTCAACGAGATAGCATTAACACCACGTAGTGATAACTCAGCCCTTAAGAAATGAGCAAGATGCGATATAACTCACTTTTGCGATTTGAATAGCAATCAGAGGGTGCGTAGAAGCAACAAAAAGCAGAACCGAAGTTCTGCTTTTAGAAGATGAAAACATGTCACTTATGCGGACTGATGTAGCTCGTATTTATGCAACATCGCTTGTTGATGCCCTGCAATTTCTGCCACTTGTTCAGAGCTCTCTACCATGGATTCAAGTTGTAACTTTGTACGCTCTCCAAGCTCGGAAATATTATTGATGGATTGAGACACGTCCGCCGTCGCACGTTCTTGTTCTTCTGTAGCAACTGAGATTTGCTCAACACGCTCTTGAATGTGTTTAACCGCAAGGTTGATATCAGAGAATGTCGATTTCACTTCATTGCTGGAATGCAGCGCATGGGCCATTTCTTCTCTTGAATCACTTACCGCTTGGCGAGAACGCTCTGCTGCGGTAATAAGCTCACTCATCATTGCTCGGATATTCGTTGTTTGTTGAGAAGTATCACTTGCTAGTTTGCGGACTTCATCCGCGACAACTGCAAACCCACGCCCTTGTTCACCAGCTCGAGCGGCTTCTATTGCTGCGTTGAGAGCAAGCAAGTTTGTGTTGTCAGCAATACCACTGATCATGTCGACCATTTCACGAATCTGCTTAACACGTTGGTCTAGCTCTAACATAGATTGCTCATTCATATCCAAAGAGAGTTCAAGTGATTCCAAACGTTCACGGTTTTGTTCCACAACTTGAACGCCTTTTTCAGTGTGCTTGGTAGCAAGCATCGAGTCCTGTGACGAGGCATTTGTCACTGTTGCTATTTCACGAATGGAGGCTTCAAGTTGCGTAATGGTCGTGATCATGCTCGCCAACGCTTCATTTTGTGTCGTCAACCCATCGCTCGTTTGTTCAGCTGCACTGTGGCTTACTTCGGCTGTCTGATAAAGCGTCTCACAGTTACGTGTAACTGTTTGGATAGAGTTGTTTGTTGAATCAATCACTTGGTTTAGTTTTCGTGCCACTTCTTTTAGTTCATAAGGACCAACCTCTTGTGCATTGTCACGGAAGTCATGCTCGGTAAGTGCAGAAAGACGCGTTAGTACATTCCTTAACCCTCGGTTTGTCCATGACTTCAGACTGAACCAAGTGATCAGAATAATGAAAGAAATCACACACGCTGCAAAAACGATCATAACACTCACTGACTGAATAGTGTCATTGACCACACTCTCTTTATCCGCAATCAACTCACCAGCAGCTTGTGATATTTGATCAAGCAACCGCATGGTTTCATCCGCAAGAATCGAAGCCTGTTTAAACTCTGAACGTTGCAGTTCCCCTTGTTCTAGTTTGGCGAGGATCAAACGCAGCACGCCCTTTTCACTAAAGCCTTGCTTCACCATCTCGTACGGTGCCGTTAGGCTTGCGTATTCGCTTACTTCTGGATGTAAAGACTGGAAATCTTCATAGGCGAGATTAATACCTGCAATACGGTTACGCATTTCTCGGTATTCTTTTTCGGCTTTGCTCAGCTCAGAATGCATCATCATTACTAAGAACGTGCTTTCCATTGAGCTCGCTGAGGCAATAAATCGGTTGGCGGCATCACTCGATTCAGGATTTTCGGCACTAAGAAACGAGCTAATTCGATTCATTTCCGGGCCGATAGAGCTGAGTCCATAGCGGAACCCGCCAACTCCTGCATCAATATCCATTTGAATTTTTATCACTGAAGATTGCTTCAGTAAAATGGACTGCGTGATGTTATGTAAACGCGCTAAATTTGTATCTAACTCCTCAGAGAGTTGCTCAGCAACACCAGAAGCTTCTCCAACCAAACTTTTACTTTGAGTCGCAAGTGAATCGATTTGCTCTTTTATTAGAGGCAACTCTTTTGGCTCAGTAATTTGCATACCATGGTTGAGTAGCTTAACCATCTCCAATACATTCCTGGTTAACTTTGCGTTCGCCATCGCGATTGGTAACGCTTTTTGCGACAAGTCTTCAAATTGCTCTCCTACCTGTTCCATTCCTTTGAAACTTGAGACAGAAAGGGCTATAACAAGAGCTATGATAGTTAAAAATGTTGCACTAACAGCCTGAATCAGTGAAAGTGATGTGCGTGAGCGTTTTCGCTTTGCCATAATCAATTTTTATTCTTTCTTAAGGTTGAATCGGTTTTGTAGTGATTCCGTCACATTTGTGAGACAAAACCGTGATTTGCAGCCCATACTATGGATTGGTTATGACACTAATATTTCAGTTGTGAGTCGTAGAGATGACAGGTGGTGATTTGCGTCGAGTATATTTTCCTTTGATAATCTGTGTGCTACTAAGCGCCTGCTCTTCTGGGCCTGAACCTAGCGAGCAAGTGCAAGTGACAACACCTACAAATCAGTTATTGGACAATAACCCTGACTTGTTCCAGTTTTATACAGAATGGCATGGCACACCTTATCGCTTAGGCGGCACACAAAAATCTGGTATTGATTGCTCGGCATTTGTGCAAAAAGCCTTTGTCGAGGCTTATCAGCTATCGTTACCCAGGACAACGAGACAACAATCGAAACAAGGTGTGGAATTAAATTGGACGGACGCCAAACAAGGAGATTTGGTGTTTTTTAAGACAAGACGGACGACCTATCATGTAGGGATTTACTTGGGTAACAAGCAGTTCATGCATGCGTCAACGTCTAAAGGTGTGATCATTTCAAGAATCGACAACCCATACTGGGCATCTAAGTTTTGGCAAGTAAGAAGAGTTACAATGTAACTCTTCTTACTTTTAGAATTGGAGATGACTGGTATCAAACAATATCAATCGTAAGTAGCAACGGCAGTATCGAATAGGTTTTTAACCAAAGCGATGTATTCATCAAGGAACGTGATCTGTTCATTAGTCGCTTTTTTATGCCATACACCAGCCAATATCTCACCAAGATCTTCAACAACCGCATCCGCTTCTTTTAGTAATTTGAAGCGTACGCTTGAGTGAAGCTCTGGGTTTTGCTCAAAGATCGCCATGATGTTTGAAGCCACCATATCGGTGACGACATCTTCGATGCTTTCGGATCCAGTGTCGCCAATTTCAGTCGTGAAAATATCTAGATTTAGCGACAAGTGCTCGATAAGAGCGAGATATCCATCGGTTTCTAAAACCACTGTTTTTCTCCGTTTATTGCAAGCCTTCGAAGCTGAAAGCGGAATAGTTTCAATAGTAAGACATGCCGAGAAAATTTCATTAACTTATTTCATATTAACAAACATTCACGAACCAACTGGATGTTTTTCAAACAATTGCGCTTTGCCTCACTGCGTTCGGATACAGGGTTTCTTCAAACCTTTTTGTATTTCAGTCATTTTCATGCAAACAAGTTTGGTTACGACCGTTTTCTTTTGCACGATACAACGCAGCATCGGCACTCTTTAACCATTGAGTGTGAGTTTCAAAATAAGGTTTATACTCGCAAACACCAATACTTATCGTGTAATTAATCAAAAAATCTTCCACTTTCACGATCTCTTGCTCAATTCTTTTACGTAAACGCTCCGCGAAATAGCAAGCTTGTTCTTGATTCGTATGAGGAAGCAATACCGTAAACTCTTCTCCGCCAAAACGACCGCACACATCACTGCTTCTTGCTGTCTTTCTTAATAACGAAGAAGTACGACGAATGACTTCATCTCCCGTCGGGTGACCATAGGTATCATTCACTTTTTTAAAGTGGTCGATATCAAATATTACTAATGAGCATGGTCCGTCGATAACTTTTAGGTGAGCAAACTCTTCTTTCAGCGATTGCTCCCAATAAGCACGATTAAATAAACCTGTTAAACCATCTTTGCGACTGATTTCAGACAAATGTTGATTTGTTTCTTTCAAATGAATGCGATTTCTTGCCGTTTCAGAGACATCATTCACTTGAATAGCAATGTGGCTGACCTCTCCTGAGAGCCCGATTAACGGGGTGATTACGATGTCTTGATACATGAAATCACTGCTGTTTGAAACCGGAGAAAAATTGTTGAATTTAAAAAGGTACGGTCGGTTTTCCCAGCTAGAGAAGGAACGAGTTTCCAGATCGGCGGCGGTTTTTATCTTGGTTTCTAGCCAAGTTTTTGGCAGCTCTTCAAAATGATCAAATAAACATTGGCCAAGGATTTCTTGTGACAGAACGCCACTGTATGACTGCATAAAACTGTTCCACACACAGACCTTATACTCTTGATCCAACACGATAAGCCCTGAGTCCATCGTATCGAGAATTTGTGTGACCCAATGAAAGTCTGCTATGTCCAGCGTAATATCGGACATTAGATTAGCTCCATGATTTCATAAATAATTTCTACGGATGGTTTATCAATTAAAAACAGTACCTCACACTCAAAATCGAGCGCTTCTGCCATGTAGGTGTATTCGATAGTAAACAGCTCACCTAATTCACCCTGCTCTTCACAGTAAGGCGTTAACGTATCCACAATGCCTGGCTGACGAAGTGAGAATTGCTTGTCGAGCTGATCCCCTAACGATGTGAGAAATGACGAAACCAGTAAGTTCGAGATATTCAAAATGATTTCATTATGAGGTGTAAACTCAAGCAGATAGCCTAACTTCTCGCCAATTTGATTGATGTCTCTACCTCGTAGACACACCAGAGCTTCACCATGAATACCGCCACCAACAAACCTCTGCGCAACCGCGACGGAGCCATCACGCCCAACAACGTCGACAAGCGTCATATGAAGTTCGCCATAGGATAACGGACCAACATGTGGAACAGGAAGTTGGATGAACTCGTGTAAGTGGTCTGCCATAATCGCAGCCCCTTTACCAAGTGCAATGTTTGCAATCTCGCGGAATTTGGCTAATGAGGAGAACTCCTCGCAAATCTGGCTTTTAGGATCAATCGAATGGCTAGGCTTGAACGCATAGTGCAGCCCCAATTGTTCATAGAGCGGTATCACCTGCTCTTCTGTCAGAGGCTTAGCGATAAAAGCTTGAGCACCTAGCTCTATGCAGCGCTGTTTTGCCTCTTGTTGAACATCTCCAGAAATAATGACGATTTTAGTCTGGTAGTGACTAACAGGTAATGACTCGAGGACTTCAAAACCGTCCATGATCGGCATCGTTAAATCGAGAAACAAAATATCGATATTTTGCTCCGCAAGAATATTTAGCGCCTCATACCCATCTTGAGCTTCGATCAGGTGCAATGATGTATCTTGTACGATGGAGCGCGCAATGAGCTTTCTTGCAACCGCTGAGTCATCACATATCAGTATTTTCATGTCACCAATGGAACTAACGTCAAAAAAATAATAATACCTGTTGTATACGTTCATCTCCATATGCTATGCCGACAAATCAGAGGCTTATAAGCGATTTGATTCACATTTATACAAATTGACTACACTGAGAGGAAGGTTTCTTTACGAAGTATGCTCAACGTAGCGCCAACACCTTGCTTTTTATCCTAAACTGTTGGTGGTCAAATAGATTCGCGAGGTTTTGTATGTGGCAAGCAATATCGCAACAGCTTTCTGATACTTTATTATTCGAGTACCAGATCACGGAAAAAGTAAGACTGTCTGGCGGGGATATCAGTGAAAGCTACATGATTAATGACGGCGAACAGCGCTATTTCGTGAAAATTAACGATCGCGAGTTTTTGTCTAAGTTTGAAGTTGAGGCAGAAAGTCTGCATCTTTTGCGCGAGACATCTACCCTATTTGTTCCAGAGGTTGTGTTGGTTGGTAAAACCAAAAATGCCTCATTCCTAATTCTTAACTACCTTCCAACAAAGCCATTAGAAGATGGCCCAAACAGCTTTAAATTAGGACAGCAATTAGCTCACCTTCATCAATGGGGCGAGCAAAAGGAATTTGGTTTTGATACGGATAACTATCTCGGGTCCACTCTACAACCCAATAAGTGGCACAAGAAGTGGTGTGTCTTCTTTGCTGAACAACGCATAGGATGGCAATTACAGCTCCTTAAAGAAAAAGGCGTCACTTTAGTTGATATCGACGACTTTATAGATGTCGTAAAACAACTGCTAGCAAACCATGCTCCAGAGCCCTCCTTGCTGCATGGCGATTTATGGAACGGGAATGCGGCTCTCACGGCATGTGGCCCTATCTGTTACGATCCCGCCTGCTACTGGGGTGACAGGGAGTGTGATATTGCGATGACTGAGCTTTTTGGTGGATTTCAACCGGAATTTTATCAAGGTTATGAATCTGTTATGCCACTTTCTGCTGGTTATCAAGAGCGTAAAGATATCTATAACCTTTACCATGTTCTCAACCATTGCAATTTATTTGGCGGCCATTACTTGGAGCAGGCTCAACAAGTTATTAATAAAATCATTTCTTATTAATTTGGAAGCCACTGCATATTTCAAGATGTAAAACCTCGAGGCACATCACTACAGAAAATGACCCTAAGCTCAAGGTTGAGTTTGGGGTCAAGTTTTATACTTATTTCGACTCAATTAGCAACAACTCCACCTAATATCAAAGGAGACTTAACTTTGGATTGTGCCTATTTTCCTTGTAGGCAAAGTAAGTGAAGGGCTGTACTTCCTTAAAGAATAGAGTGTTTAAAAGCCCTGCGATATTAGGAGTTGTTGTATGAAAAATTATACCGAAAGGCATGTCAAATGCCCCCATTGTGGACATTCAATCGGCATTACACTAGATGCAAGTAATGGTGACCAAGAGTTTTATGATGATTGTCCAGCTTGTTGCCATGCCATTCACTTAAATATGCGAGTAGATGAGCTGCAAGATAAAGTCGAACTGTTTATCGATGACAATTACGAATAACAACTCGAGCATGTAAGCGTTGGAAACACAAAGTCACTTGAATTAAAAAGGAGCGCTTGGCTCCTTTTTATCATTCTAAAGCTGTTTTGCTGCGAGAACTCGCTCAACAGTATCAACTATGGCCTGAGTCTGAGGGTCAAACTCGATATTAACGCGGTCCCCTACTTGTCTTACTCCAAAGAGTGTTCGTTGCAAGGTTTCTGGAATTAGATGTACTGAAAAACGACACGCTTCAACCTCACCAATCGTCAAAGAACAACCATCCAAGCCGATATAGCCTTTCGCTAACACATATTTCATTGATTCTTGCGGCAGTTGGAACCAAATAGTGCGGTTATTAGGCGTATCGATGATCTCGACAATATCAGCCATCAAACTAATATGGCCAGACATGCTGTGTCCGCCAATTTCATCACCAAACTTGGCAGCTCGCTCAATGTTTACGCTGTCACCTTCAACTAGCTCGCCTAAGTTGGTGAGAGCCAATGTCGCTTGCATTAAATCAAAGCTGATAAGGTTGCCATTAATTTTGGTCACGGTCAGGCAGCAGCCATTGTGAGCGACAGATGCCCCTATTTCTAATCCTTTACTAAGCTCTTCGCTTAACTCGACAACATGCGTTTGAAAGCGTTCTTTTTTATCAATTTTAACGACCTTCGCCGTACCCTGAACTATTCCTGTAAACATTCTTTTTACCTATTGATTTCATACAAGCTGCAATCGATGACAGAGCCTTAAGCACAGCACTGTGTATCGAGATAAAACCTGTAGATTATAGAGCAACGACCTATTGAAAAATGGAGCCTTGTTCTCATACATGCTTCTAACATTAACATGATTTATTACAGCTCTCAGTATTAGCGTATCCTGAGCTTAGCGAGCATTAAGTTAGTGTTATCCACTATTCGCAACCTAACTATGGAATATAAACATACAATTGTTTATCATTTGCGCGGAGTTTCTCCGAGGCATTTTTTCACCTTATCGTGACTAAAATCAACCATCAGATCAGTTCACCACATCTTTTGTCCTCGAGCGCTCTCATTCTTTCAACTTATTGTTCCGCTCTGGAGTATTTTTCGTGCATCGCTATAAAGAAGAAGCATCAAGTCTCATCAAATTGGCGACCCCGGTATTGATCGCATCTGTTGCTCAAACTGGTATGGGGTTTGTTGATACCGTTATGGCCGGAGGCGTTAGTGCCACCGACATGGCTGCGGTTTCTGTCGCTTCAAGTATTTGGCTTCCATCCATTTTATTTGGTGTGGGTTTGTTAATGGCGTTAGTCCCTGTTGTCGCACAGTTAAATGGCTCTGGTCGTCGAGTAAAAATCCCGTTTGAAATTCAACAAGGCGTCGTTTTGGCATTGTTGATCAGTGTGCCGATTATTGCAGTGCTGCTTCAAACCCAATTTATTCTCGGATTTATGGATGTTGAAACGCTGATGGCAGAAAAAACAGTGGGGTACATTCATGCTGTTATCTTAGCAGTCCCTGCCTTCTTGCTTTTTCAAACGCTTAGAAGCTTTACGGATGGTATGTCATTGACGAAACCAGCAATGGTCATTGGCTTTATCGGTTTACTGCTCAACATTCCTCTAAACTGGATTTTCGTGTATGGCAAGTTTGGTGCACCTGAATTAGGCGGTGTTGGCTGTGGTGTTGCAACCACGATTGTTTACTGGGTCATGTTTGCCCTACTATTACTTTATGTAATGACATCAGATCGACTTAAAAGCATCAACTTATTTGGTGAATGGCATCGACCACAATGGAAAGCGCAAGTTCGTCTGTTCAAGCTCGGCTTTCCTGTTGCAGCAGCGCTGTTCTTTGAAGTGACACTATTTGCTGTCGTTGCATTATTGGTATCACCATTAGGACCAATCATCGTTGCTGCGCATCAGGTTGCGATTAACTTCTCGTCGCTAGTATTTATGCTTCCAATGAGTATCGGTGCGGCAGTGAGTATTCGTGTTGGACACCGACTTGGCGAAGAAAACGTTGATGGCGCTCGCGTTGCTTCACGAGTGGGCATCATGGTTGGTCTAGGTTTATCTGTTCTTACAGCGATATTAACCGTATTGTCTCGTGAATGGATTGCCGAACTTTACACTAGCAACCCAGAAGTCATCACTCTAGCGATGCAACTGCTCGTATTTGCTGCTGTTTATCAATGTACGGACGCAGTTCAGGTAATCGCGGCAGGTGCACTGCGTGGCTATAAAGATATGCGAGCCATCTTCAATCGTACTTTTATCGCCTACTGGATTCTTGGTTTACCAATGGGTTACGTCCTTGGCCGCACAGACTGGATCGTCGAGCCAATGGGAGCGCAAGGTTTCTGGCTAGGCTTTATCATCGGCCTTTCTTCTGCCGCACTTATGTTAGGGGTAAGAATGCGCTGGATGCACCGCCAAGAACCAGAGGTGCAATTGAACTTTTCAGTTCAGTGATAATAAGAAAAAGCCAGCACACGCTGGCTTTTTTGATCGAATAATAATGCTGTTGAGTATACTTATAGCAAGCTTGTGAGTCAGTAGAGTCTGCTCTCTGGGTGACGAATACGAAGTTATGAAAAGGATATTTGTGCGGTCTATTTTATTGTTCTTAGTCTTGTTTCTTAACGGTTGCGATAGCTGGTTCAACCCAGAAAACGCCATGTTTGACAAGTATCACCAACGTGTCGCCAATGTGTTGGACGCTCCTACTCTTCCAATCGAATCGCAATCTACGGTGACCATACCTGCAAAACGTGACTTATTCGAGCCATTGCCAAGGCTATCGATTGGTTTACTAGAAAGCTACCAATTACGCCAGTGTGGATTATTCAATCTACTTGCCGAGAAAAACTCGCAACTTGGTAAGGTGCAGGATGCATTTCATGATTTTGATTATCAAACTGCCCTTTTAAGAGTCATGAATCGATGTCTATCCGAATTTCAGCTCAGCGATGAAGAACGTACTACATTAACAAAGCTTTATTCGACTAAGTGGCAGCATTTAGGTACTCATCTTGACAACTTGCTACTCGCGAGTGATGCAATGCAAAAGCAGCTAACGGCGTCGGATTGGCTACCTCAAGAAACACCAAATGATGTTGCACGTATTAACGACGTCTATCGCCTTTTCAGTGAAATGTACGGCTTACCTCATCGCGCCATTTCACGTCTGCCCGATATTGAGATTGTGCAGTATCAAGAAGAGCTAGAGAAATCTCGTTTAATCGGACGACTTTACTATTCGATGATAAACGCTTCTCACTGGCTCAAAGCTACGACTCAGTTACTTGAACAACATCAGAATAATGTGTTGTGCGGGCCAAACCGAGACGTGACCCAGTTCCGCTACCTAAGAAATGTCTTCCAATCTATTTACGTTGAAGAAGTGCAACCTTACTTAGCCTATTTAGACAGTACCTATCAGCAACTTCAAGACGGTGCCATCTTGATAGAAAAGCGTATGCAACTTCATGGTCATCAATATGGTATAAAAGAGGCACACAAAACCTTTAGACAAGAAACCCTAAACCACGTTCAGTTTTGGCAGGGTCTCTTCAAGCGGTGCGGCGTAACCGTTGGCAACGAGTAAGTGCAGAGCGTTCTATTCCTTCAGCCTCTCACGCAAGAATCGGGCAAAACGTGGCTTACCGGTATGAGTAAAACCGTTGTACCTGAACGTGACGGTTGAACCTATTTTCGGAGGCTGACGACGCACTTCATCGGTAAACCCACTACCAATGTAAAACTCTGTACCATCTGGTAAGCGAACTAACATCGCCCCCATCATACCCAATAAACGCCCCGTGCCTGGCTTATAGCCCACGACTAGCGCTTCATCATCCGCGTATCGTTTCAGTTTAAGTAAATCACTACCACGTCCAGCTTGATAACGGCTTGATACCTTACGTAGCATCACCCCTTCACCATCGGATATTGAAATCTTATCCAATTGCGCAAACAGGTGAGCTTCATTTTGGATCGCTCGGTGTTCGACATATTTGATATGAGGTTGGTCTACTTCGAGCACTAAGTCTTTGATGTTGTAATAACGCTTCCGGTAATCACCAGCAGAATACGGCATATCAAAGATCATAAAATCAATGTTTCGCCAAGCTGACTCCACAGGCGTTTTATCCAAAACCGTTTGTTGTACGAGATGAAAATTGCCTCGTCCCGCCCATAGCTCACCATCTAACGGATAGTCAGGTAGTGAATCGATAAACCAATCTGGAGCGTAGATTCGGTTACCATTTCTCGTCACAAGATGTTGTCCGGTCCAATAGGCGCGAATGCCGTCGAGTTTTTCGCTATACCAATATTCAGATACATCGATACCATCTTGATAGCTTTGCGCAAGAGAAACTGGAGGCGTGAGAGAAGTATCAGCTTGAAGCTGTGAAGACGCTGTCATAACAGCCAGCGCGATTAATGTCATTTTTAATGGCATAAGAAGACCTTGTACAAAAAAGCGCCTTTATTGAACCGTAACTCCTCTCGATGACCTATTTGTTACTAGTCATTCTTCGACTCAGAACAATCAACTTAAGTAATGATTTGCAAGGATAATCATAAACTTTAGACAGATTTTGCGTTTAATATTTACACATTGTTCACAATAAGATGGGTGAATCTCAAATCAAGTCACAACCTAATCTCGGTGAGACTCTTGCTTTAGCGCTCGATATTAATTCGACATCTCTCCTGAACAAGCCGTTTGTCTATGCGTTTTTGATTCTCAAATTGAGAACCTATTCCTTCTCAATTTGAATGACACCACCAAAAAATCATAACCATCTGATTTTATACGCATTTAAATCTGGCACGTTACCTGCTCTATATCCAAGTAGAGAAAACAAACGGAGATAGAGTCATGGAATTACGCAAACTAGAAATTAATCAAAACAAATTAGCCATTGAGTTTTTTGGTGACTTAGACGCAAGTGGCTGTCGACAAGCACAACATCACATTGATGAAGTAATTCACGACAATCATCACAAAGAAGTCGAAATTAACCTACAGCACGTCCAATTTCTTGATTCTTCAGGGATTGGTGCCATTGTTTACTTATATAAGCGTCTAGTTGAACGTGAAAGAAGCATGAGTATTGAAAACGTATCAGGCCAACCTTTAGAAATCATGAGCTTGCTTCGTATTAACCATGCTATTCCCATTAACTCAAAAGGACACTAAAAATACCGGTTTAAACGGAGGTTGGCATGGTAAATCTTATACGACGATATGTAGTAAGCGGTCTTGTTGTCGGCATGTTTGGTTGTTCGTCGTTTGACTACCCAGACCACGGAAAAGGTGGCTTGGCGGAAAACTATCAAGATATATCAATTGAAAATTATCAGTTTTCCCCAGTCATGCCCGATGAGCCGTTAGGTCCAGAGCATGGGTTGAGGTTTGATTGGCAACTCACCAAGCTACACCTAGACGCGTTGATTCAAGAAGGCGCACGCTGGTGCTTTCCTGCAGCAGTAGTGCAAGCGCTTGAGAAGCAAAACAGAATCGCACGTGAGCTAGAAGGCGGACTTCTACTCGATGCTGCTAACGATCTGGTGATTCAACGTCGACGTTTAAACCAACTTGAACAGCAACTCGACTATGTATTAAGCCAAACCACTTGTACGCCACCCGATGATATTGAAGCATTGCGTAGCGATTTGAACGTCGTCGCTGAAATTTATGCACTCCTCAATATTGATAATCAATTTGCTGTCGATTCAGCAGAAATTAATCCAAAGTACATGGGACATTTGGCAGAAGCTGCCTACATTTTGCGTGACCACCCTAACCTAACTCTTGTGGTGACTGGGCATGCCGATGTCACTGGCTCACCAGATTACAACCAGAAACTCGCTCAAGCGCGTGCAGAACAAGTGAAGCGTTACCTGACTGTATTTGGCATCACTTCAGAACGCGTAACCACCAAATCTGTGGGAGATAGCCTGCCGCTTTACGAGGGTGAAACACCTGCCGTGCGTTTAACCAATCGCCGCGTAAGCATCGAGGTTATTAGCCCTAATTCAGATAGCGATACCTCAGTAAATCGCAATCTATCTGTAGGAGGTGCGCTATGAACACGATGAAACCATTTATCACCTTAGTTCTTTTGTGCTTGGTTGCTTGGGTACCTACTTCGTCAGCTGATGAAAACAATACTGTTAAGGTCGGCGATTTAATTCAGATTAACCTACCTGGAGAAGCTTCTTTAAATAAAGGGTTTCAAGTCGATCGCCGTGGGCGTATTAACTTACCAGAAGTCGGCCCTGTATTTGTTGCTGGATATAATGAGCAACAGCTCCAAGACGTGATTATCGAAACGCTAAAAACCGTGTATCGTGACGTAAACAACGCTCGAGTCTTTATCAAACAACAACAGTTATTAGTGTCGGTCCAAGGCTACGTGGTCAAACCCGGGGAATATACCTTACCTTCAGGTTCCAACATTCAAATGTTTGTATACGAAGCTGGCGGCCTTCGCGCTGGTGCTCAGCTCGATAAAATGATCGTTAAACGCGGCGACAAAAACATCGAGTTTGACTACAAACGTTTCCTTGATACTGGTGATAATAGCCAGCTCCCGAAATTGGAATCGCTGGACGTACTGTTTGTTCCAGCATCTCCACTCGTTGGAAATATTGAGCAAGAATTTGATGCAGCAAAACTCGCGAACTCAGGCGACAGCGCAGACTCCGCTCGTGCTATCAAAGTCTTTGGTGAAGTGAATGCACCCGGCTCATTCTCTTACAAACCGAACACCACGCTCGTTGATGTCGTGATGAGAGCTGGCGGCGTAACACGATATGCCAGTGTTGAGCAAATTCGCGTGATCACAAATAACAACCCAACCATGTTTAATCTGAAAAAGTATCTGGATACGGGTGATCAAAGCTTACTACCAGAAATCCTACCGGGTGCCACCATTTTTGTTCCAAAACAGGAAGAAGAAATCAAAGCGGGTGCAAATGTGGTTTATGTCATGGGTGAAGTTGCCCACCCTGGCGCGTATGAAGGAAAGCAAGACGCTAGCTTCATGGATATTCTCGCCAATGCAGGCGGGCCTACTCGCTATGCAGAATCTCGCCAAATTCGTGTCATAAAAGCCGATGGTAAGGTCATCAAATTCGACCTAACCGCGCATACCGAGGGGCTGTCTTCGGTTAGACCGCCGAATGTCGGACCTGGAGACGCGATTTTCGTCCCTGAGAAAACCGATTTCAACGAGAAGTCATGGCTAAAAGTGGCGCCAAGTCGAGCGGTCGCTGTGATGGGAGAAGTCGTGCGCCCAGGACGTATTGAATGGTCAGACGAAATGGATTTAATTGATCTGCTTGCGCATGTTGGCGGCCCAACACGTAGAGCTGACACAACCAAAATTGAAGTCGCCAATAATGGTCAAATGACACAGTTCGATTTAGATCAATACATTTTAGATGGCTCACCAACATCGAATCTGCCCCGAGTTTCTGCTGGCACGGTAGTAAGAGTCCATGCATTACCTGACGATCCATCAGACAACAAATCGCAATGGGTAAGCCAGAGCTCTGATGCGTCGATATATGTTTTCGGTCAAATCAATGCCCCTGGCCGCTATCGCTTTACCGAAGAGATGCACTTTCTGGATATTTTATCTGCCGCCGATGGACCAACAATGGATGCCGATATTCACAATATTCGTGTGACGCACCGTGGCCTAGGCTATGCCAAAGTGAGTAAATTGAATTTGTCGATGTACTTTGAAACGGGCGATGAGTCTATTCTGCCCCACGTTCGTCCCGGCGATACCATTTACATTCCGGAAAAAAACAAAAACTGGTTGGATCGCTCCAAAGAATCCACCGTGCGCGTATTAGGTGAAGTAAGAGACCCTGGGCGCTATGTATTTAATGACAACATGACGGTACTTGACCTGCTGGCCGAAGCCGGAGGCCCGACTAACAATGCGTATCTTGAAAAAATCAGTGTGGTCAACATGTCTTGCTGTCAGGGCCAAGCTCGAACATTTGATTTGGTGAACTTTAGCAAAACCGCCAACATTTATGATTTACCAGTCATTCGTGCAGGTGACACTATTTACATTCCACATAAAGACGAAAGCTTTGCTGAAAAAGCAAGAGCCGGATTAAGAGATATTTTACAAATCACCACAACCATCGTGTTAATAGGAGCGTTGTAATGACTATTCCTGCCACTCACGCTGAGATTGAGCAAATTTATCTTCAGAGTGAACAGAAAGGCCACAAAACGATTTGTGTTGTGGGTTGTAAGTCTGAAGACGGCGTCACTTCCGTGGCTTCATCTCTAGCTGAGCGTCTGGTTTTAGCTGGACACAATACTTTGTATGTGGATCTTAACCTGTTCAAGCCCGCGTATCGCACCATTCACGAGTTTGATGATACAGAAAAAGTTGGCCACCTGATCACAAGAGAAAATACGCATCAAACCTTAGTCGGTCTCCCTGCTCCATCTCTCGCCAGCACTCAATTGGCGTACCGAGACCCGACGATGCTGAAGCGCAATATTGCAGAGTGGTTAACGCAGTACGAGCGCGTCGTGATAGACACATCTCCACTTCTGAGTGTCAACCGAAGCAATATTGCCCCTCAAGTGATTGCGGGCGTATGTGATGCCACCTTATTAGTCGCACATTATGGCTCTACGACGGCAACCCAACTCGAACAAGCCAAAAAACTACTTGATGCTAGCGATGCGAATTTGATTGGTTCCGTGCTGAATATGAAGCATACACCTAGCCTGAAAGATGAGTTGATCCGCCAAGTTTCCAAGCTACGCTTTTTACCCAAAAAGTGGAAAGAAAAGATATCTCAACAAATTAAGAAAAGTGAACTGTTTATGTTATAGGGAGCGCCAATATGACTGCAAATAACACACCGACTATCGAAAAAGAATTGGTGGATGAACCCATTCTCCAGCAAATGATCAAAGATACGTGCGCCGAAATCATCCCTACGCTGATTGAACACTATATTGAAGAGTCACGAGAGCGCATGGAGAAAATAGAGCAAGCATTAAGCGCGAAAGACCTCCAAACATTAGAGTTCGAAGTTCATACACTCGGCAGCTCTGCCCTTGCTTTAGGTAACCGAACGCTTTCCAGACAAGCAAGAATGATTGAGAAATATTGTGTGGAAGGAAAAACACTAGAAGCATTGGCTCTCTGTGAGTCTCTTTCCCAGCTGGCCAATGAATCGTTTGACGCGCTAGAAAAGCGAAAAGATCAAGGGTTCGAGTAGCGGTTTCAAGGACAAATTATCTTATCAATCATCGCACTTATTAAAGTGCGATGCCGATATCATCTAAGACATTTACAATTTAACTTAATCAATTAAAAAGTATGGATTTTTCGCAAATTTCCCACCTTGTGCTAATACTTAGATAACGCTTTTCTCAAATTGAGAATATTCAGCACTAGAGAGCACTAAGCCATATAACTCGCTCATCACGCCAAATACAAATAATAGTGCTGACAAAAATCATAAAAGTGAAACGAACTACGTTGGGATAGGACTATGAGACCAAGGGTGTTACTGGTAGAAGACTCTACTTCACTAGCCATACTTTATAAGCAGTATGTCAAAGACGAACCTTATGACATTTTTCATGTCGAAACAGGTCGCGAAGCAATTCAATTTATTGAAAGAAGCAAACCTCAGCTCATCATTCTCGATTTGAAACTGCCCGATATGTCTGGTGAAGACGTATTGGATTGGATCAACCAGAATGACATTCCTACCTCAGTTATTATTGCTACAGCGCACGGCAGCGTAGACTTAGCCGTTAACCTAATTCAAAAAGGTGCGGAAGATTTCTTAGAAAAACCTATTAACGCCGATCGCCTAAAAACTTCTGTTGCATTACACCTCAAACGCGCCAAATTGGAAGATTTAGTAGAAAACATTCAGTCCAAGTTTGATCGCCATAACTATCACGGATTTATCGGTTCAAGTCTCCCAATGCAGGCGGTATATAAAACCATTGATGCCGTTGCTCCAACATCTGCCAGTGTCTTTATTGTGGGTGAAAGCGGCACAGGTAAAGAAGTCTGTGCTGAAGCCGTGCACCGTCAGAGCGATCGTAAAGACAAGCCTTTTATTGCTATTAACTGCGGGGCTATCCCACGAGATTTAATGGAAAGTGAGATCTTTGGCCACGTTAAAGGCGCATTTACCGGAGCCACAACAGACCGAAAAGGTGCTGCGACGCTGGCTCACGGTGGTACGCTTTTTCTCGATGAACTGTGTGAAATGGAACTTGAGATGCAAAAGAAGTTGCTCCGTTTTCTTCAAACAGGAACCTACACACCGCTTGGTGGCACTCGAGAGATGAAGGTGGATGTTCGAATCATTTGTGCCACCAACCGAGATCCATTAACAGAAGTGGAAGAAGGTCGTTTTCGTGAAGATTTGTATTACCGCGTACACGTAATACCTATCGATATGCCCCCTCTGCGCGAGCGAGGAAGTGACATCGTCACGCTAGCCAAGCACTTTTTGACCACTTATGCCAAACAGGACAAAAAGAAATTCTCAACAATCGACAGCGAAGCTCAACATATCATCAAGCACTACGAATGGCCGGGTAATGTAAGGCAATTACAAAACATCATACGTAACATTGTGGTGCTTAATAATGACGAGAAAGTCACGGTGAATCACCTACCCGCTCAACTGACTAGAAAGTCTAAAACGGTGAGAACATCCACTCCCGCACATGTAACTCAAGAGCCAGCAAACCCTACAACAATAACATCCCAACCTGTGTATGTTGAGGAACAGTCGGCCCCCGCTAGAGAACCGTCAATACCGACACCGGAACCTAACATACAATCCTCAGCGGCTGCCTCGCCGTACTTTAACTCTGATGGAACCATTCGCCCTATGTGGCAAGTGGAACGTGAGGCGATTCAAAACGCAATCGCATACTGTGATGGCAACGTTCTCAATGCCGCCGTAATGCTGGAGCTAAGCCCATCTACGGTTTACCGAAAAAAGCAAGCGTGGGAAGCGGATGAAATTAATCTCGAACAATCTTAAGAAACCTGACGTTGGTGAAATTTGGATTTTTCTTGATAGCCGCCTGTTTGGCGGTATCGAAAGTCACGTCATAGAGCTTGCTCGTGGATTAATGACATTTGGGCACAAAGCACGTGTTGTCTTAACGACTGAGTACTCGCCACCAGCACAGATTGTAGAGAAAGCAGAAGAATCCACCATCCCTGTGAGTTACTTGAACCATTTGTCTGCTGAGCCACATAAGGCATTAAAGATCAAACACCTAACAAGCGCGGTCGCCAATCACCAACCATCGGTCATTCACTCCCACGGTTACAAAGCGTCAATCTTAGCGCGCTGTGCCAAGCTACTCACGCGCACATTTCCTCGCTTGATTTCAACTTATCATGCAGGAGAATCATCCTCGGGCAAACTGTGGCTCTATGATTGGCTTGATAGAAGTTCAGGCTACCTCTCTAACCACTGCTTTTCCGTCAGCCCAAGCATTCAGCGTAAAGTCATTTTCCCTTCGGAACTGCTGAATAACTTTGTGTCGATTCCCGATCGTAATCTCAACTATCAAGAAATCGCTTTCGTCGGCCGATTGAGCCAAGAAAAAGGGGCTGACCAATTTATCGAAATAGCTAAGCTCTGCCCAACACTGCATTTTAGTGTTTACGGTGATGGACCAGAAAGAGAATCACTCCCCCACATTGCCCCTTCAAATGTGACATTTTTCGGTCATCAAACTGAAATGGAGACCGTTTGGAAAAACATTGGCGTGCTGGTAATTTCTTCTCGCTATGAAGGCCTGCCTATGGCGGCGCTTGAAGCAATGGCTAGAGGAATAGTCGTGATGAGCCTACGCGTGGGTCGCTTGCCCGATATTATCCAAACTGGCGAAAATGGCTTTATTGTCGATGACGTCCCATCTCTCGCTCAATGCCTTAAACATTGGATGTCTCTCGATGAAGCGCAGCAATCTCTCATTCGTCAAAACGCTCGGCAGACCATTATTGATGATTTCTCGGCGCAAAGCGTTATTCCTGTATTGCTACGAAAATATCAAATTGAAACGGAGCAATAAGCCATATTGGTTCTCAATATGAGAATATTGCCTCTCCCCTTAAGTCCAAGCACAAATATCTAATAATATTCAAACACATAAACTAATGGCATATTTTGGCATCTCTGTTGCAACTCAGCAGTTAACACAAGTTAATGATGAGACAGAGGTGACTTATGACTACTCCAAAACGCATTCTATATGTTCATTATGGTGATAACTGGATTCGCGGCAGTGAAGTGGTACTTCTGGATCTCATCTCAGGGATTGACCGTGATAAGTTTGAGCCATTCGTGTGGTCAAACTGCCAGCCACTAATCGATAAGTGTCAATCGCTCGGAATTGAAGCGGAACATTCTGTTTTCAATCTCGTTGGTGGCTGGAGTGCACCTCGCTGGGATATTAGCGGATGGAACAGCCTTATCAAACAGGGCTCAGCACTGATCGAAAAACACAATATCGACTTGGTACACGTTAATAGCGGTGGTCCTTGTCAATGGATGTGTTTGGCTGCACGTATGAATCACATCCCACTTGTCACCCAACTTCATTGTCACTATACATTGCGAGATCGCTTCTCTCTTGGGCTACACCTCTCCCCAAAATTGATTTGCGTTAGTAAAGATGTCGGTCGTGAAATTATTCAGGACGGTTACCCAGAAGACCAACTTTATGTTGTGCACAACGGTGTATCGCTTCTGGACTCTGATACGCCCATTGATATCAAGGCTCACCTCGGAATACCTCCACAAGCGTTTACCTTTCTCTCGGTAGGTTCATTGATTAAAAGAAAAGGATTCGACCGCCTTATTCGCGCTATGCGCATGCACAATTACCATCACGATAATCCTCATCTTGTTATCGTTGGCGATGGCGAGGAAAGAGAAACATTGCAACAACTTGCTTCGGATCTCGGTATCCAAGACAGAGTCCACTTTGTCGGGGAAAAAAGCAATGCTGGTGCATGGATGTCTGGGAATGCAGACGCTTTTATTAGCGGCGCCTATGAAGAGGCCTTTGGTCTCGTGCTCGGGGAAGCGGCTTTAGCCCAATTACCTATCGTGGCTCCTAAAACGGGAGGTATTCCTGAGTTGTTCGAGCATAATAACTCTGCGCTACTGTACCAGAATCGCGGAATGGCAGGCTTATTAAACGCTATCCAACAAGTCATGCAAGATGTAGCTCTAAGAAACAAGCTAGCTGAAAACGCCTATCTTCATGCTAGCCAAAACCTCACGACTGCAGCATCCATAAGCGCCATTGAACGTATTTATGAAGGTGAGCTTGAGAACAACAGTATTACACCAATGCCAATGACTCACTGCATGAAGCCTCTTTCACGCTGGTTGAGCATCAATTGAGGAGGCCAGTCATGAAACGTGTATTAATGTTCGACGCAATCCCAATGCAAGGTGGTTCTAAAATTGCGAATGCAGAGCTCCTCAAACAGTGCGATAAACTGAACGTAATTGGTTATCTGCTGACCACGAATCCAGAGCATTGGGAGTCACTACTTAGCGATACGCCTCGTGTGCAGATTATCAAAATCAAACCATCACCACTGAGCTCCACTCATGGCCTCACTTACTGGTTAATGAACGCGTATTACTTTATCCAACTGATTTTTGCGTGCATGAAACTACCAAAGATAGATAGCTTTTTAGGTCTATCTTGCCCAAGTAATGATATGCCTTTGTACTTACTAAGATTAATCAGCAAAAAGCCTGTGGTACAAATGGTTCATGGTCCAATTGGTCGTTCAAGATCGTCCGGCTACTGCTTGGTAAAAGCATCCGCAATTTATTACTTGGCAAACACCCGAGAATCGATGCTAGAGGCCTTACAGGTTTACCTCAAAACCGAGAAGCCGGCCACTGAACGCTATTGGTGTGGTTTGAATGCTTCTACGTTTGTTAACGGACTATCGAGAGACCGCTGGCCAAAACAAGCAAATCCGATTTCAAACCGCGTCTTCTGGGCAGCTAGCTTACTAAAATGGAAGAACATCGATCTTTTTCTTGATGCTTTAACACTTGATAAGACACAAGAGATCAAATCTACCGTGTGTTACATCAAACCAAATGTGGCAGGTGTGGAATATTCAACACCAGACTTCACCACAAAAGGTGTTGAATGGCATGAATGCCCAGATAACCTCGATGACCTACGCTCTCAGTGTGGTGTGTTTGTTTCCACCAGTGTTAACGAACCTTTTGGGTTATCCATTTTAGAAGCTCTCGCAGCAGGCATGTGCATCGTCATCCCACATGATGATAGCTACTGGGATCGCGTATTAACGCACGGCCGCAATTGCATCAAGTACACACCAAACAATGTGGCGTCGTTACATAACGCAATTCGCCTTTTGAATGAGTCTCCATGGATGAAAGTGACAATGGGTATCGAAGCACTCAACGTTTCTCAACTTTATACGGCCGAACGTTGTTATCTGCCAATCGCTCAGCACCTTGCAGCAGAATCCGCACCGAATGGCGATTGTAAACTCAAAACACCGCGATACATCAAAGGATATGACCATGTCTAAAGCAATGACCAACATGTCGCTGTTCGCTATCGCGTTAGTGATAAACAAAAGCATCAGCTTAATCATGCTGCCTGTATTGCCCCACTTTCTCTCACCAGAACAAATGGGCAAGCTTGAACTGCTTACCACCTTTGGCGTTGTCACAACCTTATTCGTCAGTTTCGCTTTGCATGAAGCGCTGTATCGATTCGTCGGGGTTGAAAAGGATCATAATACGCGCACAAGCCTTCTAAACCAGCTGTACTCACTTGCTTTGTTCATCGCTGGTATCGTGGCTTTATGCCTACTCGCTATCATTATGCTCGCGCCTATTCCTGCACCTTTTACGCGAGTCGAGTTTGCTATTGTTATGTTTGCTATCGTTCTAGAAGGCAGTATCGCAATCGGCACAGCTTGGTTGAGAACACAGGACGACAAAGCAAGAACCCTACTTAACGTCATGGTGACTACCACTGTTTTTCAGGTTATTTTCATCATCACGGCGCTGTCTGTTCACCCACATGTTATTTCTGTTTTATGGGGTGGCTTGTTGGCTGCTATTACTCAGTTTGTCTGGCTGCACATCATTAACCGCTACAGCATGACTCTGCCAAATCTGACAGTGGCGAAACAATACCTAAATTACTGTCTGCCCATGATGATGGCTGGATTGGTTGCGTTCTGCCTCAATGGCGCTGAACGCTGGTTCATCGGTGCGAACGCATCACTTGCGACATTGGGGATTTACGCGATAGCCGTAAAATTTGCGGTTGGCATGTGTATTTTAGTTCAGCCATTTGGCATGTGGTGGATGCCACGTCGATTTAATTACCTAGAAGCGCGTAGGAGTACAGAAGCTGTGCGCATCACTCATCTAGGCATGATTTACATTACAGGTTTAAGTGTTGCAGTCGGCACATTAGCAATGGTGATGATCACTTACCTGTTACCAGAAACCTATCATGAGGCGGTACTGTTCAGCTTGTTCTTACTGCCTATCGCCATGCTAAAAGAGTGGAGCGAACTCATTAATATTTCCATTTTGTACAAGCGTCGTACTCGCTGGTTACTGGGTATTAATGTCGTCTCAGCATGCGTTGCAATTGCTTTGCTGTTTGGCCTATCGTCCCTGGGTATCTATGGGGTTTTCATTGCGCTTTATTACGCTCAACTGTGTAAGCTTGGCCTTACTTATGTGGTAGGCCAACAATGCATGCCGTTGCCTTTTCACCTAAGCCTGATGGTTTTATTGCAGATTATCTCCGGTGTGGCACTGTTCCTGCTTCACTCTTCACAATCAATAGGAATCGCCATCGCAATTTGCATTTTGACATGCACTTTGCTGGCAGGGATAGCCACTCGCTATATGAGTAAAGAGACGCTAAATGCGCTCACTCGATACATGGTGAAGTGGCGTGGACAGGTGAAGAGATACTCGTTATGACTGAAACCAAGGTGAGAAGAAAGCAGTCCATCGCAGCGCTGACGATTACCGTCTGTATCGGCCTGCTTTGGATTGTTATGCCTCACCCTATTTTGATTGTCGCACTATGTTTCGCCCCGCTGGCTTTACTGTTCGTTCTCAACCAAACGTTTTGGCTTGTCACGCTGTTCGTTATTTTTTCATTCTTCCGTATTCATGAAGCGTTTCCCGTTATCTATAACTTTAAGATCCCATTGCTACTATCATTGGGGGCTCTGGCCGCACTTGCTTTCCACCTTTTAATAAGTCGCCAGCTCACTGCTTTTTGGCACCCTTCATTAAAATGGCTGTGCATATTTTGGGGGCTGGTGATCATCGGCATCGTCTTTGCCTCCAGTCGTGACATTGCCATTACGGTTTTCAAAAATACCTATTGGAAAATCATCATTATGACATTGGCGATCACCTGGCTTATTACCAAACCGGCTCAGTTAGCACAAATGTCGAAAGCAATAATTTTCGCCGGATTGTTGATTGGTTTAGTCGCATTACAAAACGCAGCGAATGGCATTGATTTAGTCGAAGGGACGCGCGTATCGATTGGACGCTCCATAGGTTCAGTACTCGGCGATCCGAACGACTTGGCGCTGGTATTAATGTTTCCCCTCGCCTTTACCGTTAGTCAGTTAATGGAGAAACGTTCACCTAAGCATCTCCGACTCTTCGCACTTGTTACCTGTTTGGTGTTGTTTTTTGCGATTATTGAGACACAAAGCCGCGGGGGCTTGTTAGGCTCTCTATCGGTATTTGCGTACTTTGCCTTTAAGCACATCAAAAGCAAAACGTTAGTCTTAGTACTAGGCGCCGTCGCAGCCATCGTACTCTACGCATTTGCTGGTATCTCAGGGCGAGAATCGGGTGGCGCAGCCGAGGATGGTATAGATGCCTCTGCGATGGGACGACTTTACGCGTGGGAAGCCGCATTTAAAATGGCTCTCCACCATCCGTTAACTGGGGTTGGGCTTGATAATTTCTACTTCAATTACTATTTCTATAGCCCTCACTGGGATGGCATCAATCACGCCGTACACAGTACTTGGTTTGGCGTATTAGCAGAAACAGGGTTTGTTGGACTAGCTGTGTTCATTACATTGATTGTGTCATTGATTCGAACCTCTTTGCATTCTATTTCACTACTGACGCCAACATCGGATTACACCCTCTCTGTTGGAGCAAACGCAGTCTTAAGTGGGCTGATCGGGACCATCGTATCAGGCACTTTCCTCACTCAAGGTTTCACTTGGCCAATTTACATTCTGGCAGCATTAACGGTTGTCGTTAGCCGAATCGTTCAAAGTGATTGTCAAAATGAGAAATCCTAATTTCAAATACCAATAGAAAGTCCAATTACCTGTTTTATAACAAATAAATCCTTGGCACGTATTGTGATTACTCTCTTGATTAGTAATCAAATAACGAAGACTCAAGGAGAGCCACATGACAGACATCGTAGTATTTGGAGAAGATTTTGGTGGGTTACCCTCCTCCACTCAACACATTGTCAAACGACTAGCAACGAGCCACCGCATCCTTTGGGTTAACTCAATCGGTCTGCGTCAACCTAGGCTGACCGCTAAAGACATGCAACGTGCGTTAAACAAGCTCACTCGTGTATTTAATAACGCTGGATCGCATAAGCCAACGTTAGAGTCTGAAATAAACCCAAATATTCACACCATTAACCTACTCACTATTCCTGCTCCAAGTTCTGCGCTGGTAAGAAAAGTAGCGGCTAAGATGATGAAATACCAGCTCAATAAACAGTTACACGCTCTTGGTTTTGATAAGCCTATATTTTGGACATCGCTCCCGACGGCCGCAGATGTTTGTGCGGAAATGAATTCACGTGGGCTAATTTACTATTGTGGCGATGACTTTAGCGCTTTAGCTGGTGTTGACCACGACACGGTTGCCAAGCATGAACGTACACTGGTTAACGCGGCTGATGTGATTTTTACAGCAAGTGACAAACTCGCCACTCAATTTCCATCTGGTAAAACCGTCACTTTACTTCACGGTGTCGACTTTAGGCTGTTTTCTGAGCCAGCACCTAAGGCTGAAGATTTACCTAATAATGGTCGCAAAGTGCTGGGCTTTTATGGCAGTTTGTCTGAATGGTTAGACTACGACTTAATTGCCCAAGTCGCAGACCAAGCGCCTGACTGGGATCTCGTGTTCATCGGCCCCAACGAGTTCAGTGATAATCCACTTCCACAAAGAAGCAACATATACTACCTGGGCCCGAGAGCGCATCACACTCTGCCACGTTACTCTCAACACTGGGATGCCAGTTGGTTGCCCTTTGTTGATAACGCTCAAATCAAGGCATGTAATCCGCTTAAACTTCTTGAGTACTTGGCAACAGGAACCCCTGTTATCAGCACACCCTTTCCCGCATTAATGCCCTACAAACATATGCTCCATGTGGTTCAAGATGTCGAAGACGTGCGTGCCAGTCTCGATCACCTCCTACCGCCACCGACAGATTCAAAGTCATTTGTTCAACAGCAAAGCTGGGAAGCAAGAGCCAACCAAGTTGATAAATTAGTGAGGGCGCTATGAACGATTTAAGAGAAAACCTCAGTGTACTGTTACATGGAGCTTGGAGACGTCGCTACATGATCGTTATTCCTATGCTTGTATTGCCTGTGCTGGGTTTCATCGTAAGTAAACTGGTTCCGACGACTTATGTCGCTCATACAAGTATGCTTATCCAAGAGACAGCGAAAATGAACCCATTCCTTCAAGATCTTGCCGTCTCAACCATGCTGAAAGACCGATTGAGCGCACTCAGTACCTTGCTAAAAAGCCGACATGTTTTGTACTCAGTTGCCAAAGAACAAGCGCTGATTAGTGACGACATGAGTGCTAAAGAGCAAGAGTTCATCATTAAAGATCTCGCGTCGCGTTTGTCTGTTCAGCAGCTTGGTAAGGACTTCATTCAAATCCAACTACGAAGTGGCAAACCGAATGGCATGGAGTCGATGTTACTCTCCGTCAGCGAACATTTTGTCGAACAGCTTTTAGCTCCTGAACGATCTTCAATTAAAGATTCAAGTCACTTTTTAACCATCCATATTAATAAACGCAGAGAAGAGCTGGATAAAGCAGAGCAAGCGTTCGCGGAATACAAGAATACTTACTCTCACGCGACGCCTGAAATGCAAGCACAAAGCCTGACTCGTCTGGCAAGCCTTAAACAAACCTTGGCAGAAAAAGAAGCGGAGCTTGCTGGTGTTACCCGAAGCCTAGGTAGTTTGGACCAACAACTTTCTAAAACCAACCCGGTTATCGGTAAGCTTGAAGAACAAATCATCGACATTCGTAGTGAGCTCACTTTGCTTCGCGCCAAGTACACTGAGGCGCATAGCATGGTTCAAGGCAAGCTACGAGAGTTAAACCGCTTGGAGCAAGAGCGCTCAGTACTATTGAACTCTAAACAACCGGAATTAAACAGCGCCCAACTTTGGGATATCGCAAGCAATACCACCGTAAACAGTCTTGGAGAAGCTCAGCCTCTTCTGGTCTCTCAGCTTCACCAACTGCAAATTATGCGCGGACGCTTTGAAGCCCTCACAGAAGAAACAAATAGCTTACGAACAATGATTCAAGAGTTAGAAAGTAATGCGCATCGATTTGGTAGCACAGCAACAGAAATCAACCGCCTAGCTCGTGATGTCGCGGTAAAAAGAGAAATGTATGATGACCTTGTGGAGCGTTATGAAATGGCTCAATTAACTGGTTCACTTGGCGTATTTGAAGAGAATAAACGCGTGAAAATCATTGATGAACCTTTCACACCAACCATTCCGTCTAACTTACCTAGTGTTGTGTTTGTCATTTTAGGGTTTATCGGTGGCGCGGGTTTGGGCATTGGATTAGCGACGATACTTGAGTTAGCAGATAACTCTATCCGCTCTAAAAGAGCATTAGAAAAGCACCTTGGCGTTCCTGTGATCACCACCCTACCTAAAGTGGTATACGGAAGCTAACAGCCGTTAACACTCCATTACAAGCACTCGTTCAGCGAGTGCTTTTCTTTTTGTGCTTATTCTAACTCCGCATAAGGTTTCCACTAATATGAATCTCAAATTGAGAATAAACATCGCTCTTCATATGTATCGCCATTAGATTATTGTTTTTAAAGGCTTAATTTATTGGCACGCAGTCTGCTATTCCTTAATAAACAAAGAACTCAACGAGGGTTTGAGAATGGAATTCAGACAAAAACAAAATAGCAGTCAACGCAATAAAAAAGTGATATTACACGTCGTGCAGCACTTAGCTCCTGGCGGTTTGGAAACGCTCGTATTAGAGATGCTTCGTTTTGCGCAACCGAATCATTCCGTCTTTGTCGTAAGTTTAGAGGGAAGCAAAGAGCAAACACTGCAATGCTGGTCAAAACTCTCGGCCTACCAAGGCCAGCTGCACTTTCTCAATAAGAAACCTGGATTCAGCGGAAAAACCATCAGTACGCTGACTTCCATGCTCAAAGGACTTAAGCCTGATGTGGTCCACACTCACCATATCGGACCACTCTTATATGGTGGGATTGCGGCACGCTTAGCGCAGGTGCCAGTAATTATCCATACTGAGCACGACGCCTGGCATCTGAATAGCAGAAAGTCAGCTCGACTGCAGTCCCTACTGCTAAAAATGATTCGTCCACATGTGGTTGCCGATGCGAACTTTGTCGCCGAACAAATCCAGAAAAAACTGAATTACCGCAAAGTTTGCACCATACATAATGGAATCGATTGCCAGAAATTTCAAAGCGGTAATCAAGCAACCAAGAGAAACTTGTTTGGGCTTCCAGCCAACAAAACCGTAATTGGAGTAGCTGGACGTTTAGAAGCAGTTAAAGGCCATAAAGTGCTTATCGAAGCCTTCTCTCATCTTACGCCAAACACACACCTAGCCATTGCTGGAGATGGTTCTCAGAGAGCTCAATTGGAAGCACAAGTTAGAACGTTAAAACTTGAGGATCGCGTTACCTTTTTAGGCTTGGTCGACGATATGCCCAGCTTTTACCAAAGCCTCGATTTATTTTGTTTACCGTCGCTTCAAGAGGGTTTCCCCCTCTCAACACTAGAAGCTCAAGCATGTGACGTTCCTTGTGTCGCAACCGATGTTGGTGGCGTGAAAGAGACGCTCTGCCCGATTAACAGCACATTGGTTGAAGCCAACCGTGTGTTCTCTTTGGCGGAAGCTTTGTCGCTGCAATTGAAATCAACCCATGGTTCTCCTCGAACTTTTATTCTCAAACATTTTGATATCAGAGACATGGTGGGTCGCTACTCACGTTTGGCCAAGGAGGCTAGCTATGAATGATTTACTTTGGATTACAGGTTTTGGTTTATCCGCATTTTTGATTGTCTATCATCATGTTGGTTATCCATTGCTACTTAAATGGCTTCCTTTAAAACAGCAAAAAACCACAGCACCATTTGTAGAGCGAGCTTACAAAGCCTCTCAAACAGACAGTCAGTTACCATCTGTTACTGTCATCGTGCCCGCCTACAATGAAGAACAATGGATAGCAGAAAAGATCCGCAACCTTGCGAGCTTAGATTACCCAAGAGATAAATTGAAAGTGGTGATCGCATGTGATGGCTGCACAGATAACACAGCCGAGATTGCTCAAGCTACGATTCAAGAAGCGATCTGCTCCGATACACTGTTCATCATTAATGACCACCAAGTCAATCGCGGTAAAGTTGCCCTACTCAACGAAGAAATGGGTCATGTTAACTCGGACATTACCGCACTGAGTGATACATCGGCATTGATTTCTTGCGATTCTCTGTTGCTAGCTAGTCAGCATTATCAAAATGAGAAGGTTGGAGTGGTTAACGCGACATATCAAATAATGAGTACCGATAACCAAGGTGAAGCAGCGTACTGGCAATACCAGTCTCGAGTGAAGCACCAAGAATCCTTGCTGGGTTCAACGATTGGTTCTCACGGTGCGTTTTATACATTCAGAACCCACCTATTTGAACCACTTGAAGTCAGCACCATCAATGACGATTTTATTCTCCCTATGAGAATCGTTTTGCGAGGCTATAACGCTATCTACGAACCTAACATGCTAGCTCTTGAACTCGAACAAAGCTCAGACGACGCAGACTTCAAGCGACGCCTAAGAATTTCAGCGGGTAACATGCAGCAGCTCATGCAATTAAAGAAATTACTGCTACCTCGCTATCGTGGCACTGCCTTTGCATTTCTATCGGGAAAGGTTCTGCGCTTAGCAACACCCTATTTGATGATTGTTTGCTTGGTTTGTTCACTACTACTGGCACACAACCCGCTGTTTCAAATAATGCTGCTCGCTCAAGCCTGTGTTTATGGTATCGCACTTGTCACTTACTTGGTGCCTGCACTTAACACAGTCAAGCCTTTTAAACTGATTAGCTACATCGTCATTGGTCATCTCGCCAATTTCATCGGCGGTATGAAGTATTTGCTAGGAATGGAAAATGGACGTTGGACACGCGTCAACCAATAAGGAAAGCATCATGAAAAACTCACGCTACGATTCAAATGTATGCCACGCGAAAAGAACGTTTGATGTACTGGTTGCAATGTTTATTTTGCTCGTCACTGCACCACTATTCCCATTTATCGCGCTAGCTATAAAAATCACATCAAAAGGCCCAGTGATCTATCGTCAACTGCGTGTTGGGCGCTGTACACCAGAAAAAATGGATCTTTTTCAAATTATGAAGTTTCGCACCATGTATATTGATGCGGAGCAACGCTCCGGTGCAGTTTGGGCAACCGAAAATGATCCTCGAATCACACCAGTAGGACGTTTTTTACGTAAGACGCGTTTAGATGAGTTACCACAGCTGTTTAATGTGTTGAGAGGTGAAATGTCTATGATCGGGCCACGTCCAGAGCGCCCTGCTTTCTACCAAAAGTTGGAAGATGAAATCCCTTATTTTGTAGAACGCACATATGGCGTATTACCAGGAATTACAGGCCTAGCGCAAGTTAACCAAGGCTATGATGCATGCATTGAAGATGTAAGACGTAAAGTTGGTTTTGACCACAGTTACGCACTAAGCTTAGGTTCGTTCTACTCTTGGATTTCAATGGACCTTTCAATCATGAGTAAAACATTCGTTGTAATGATTGATGGACGAGGCCAGTAGTTTCTCGATTCTGGTAACGATCACTCTTGCCACTGGCGTCGCATCTTTTCGATGGTCGCTGGTGGCACATCATGAATGCTTTGATACGTTCCGCGACACACCTTAACTTCCACCTCAATGCGCATCTTCACGCAGTAGTCCAAGTAACGCTTCATCTCCCAGTGCCGAACAAACGTATTACTCACAATCACGACTTTCCCTTTGTTCAACCACTTTCGAGTTTGCTGAAAACACCATTCATGCGCTTGGGGTAACTCAGTTGGGTTAAAGTGATAATCACCTTCATCATTTTCAAAATACATGTCAGCTTCAAAATGCTTAGCACCAAGCTCTATCGCCAATTGCTTTGCTAAGGTTGTTTTACCTGAACCTGGAAGTCCACGAATAAGAATGAGTTTAGCCAGTGACATAATGCTGTTAAATGAGGTGGGAATAAGCCCAAACTGTAACGGAATTATTGAAAAAGAAAAGTAGAAATAAAAAATGCCGAACGCATTAGGCTCGGCATTTAAATTCAATAGTGGATAGTGTTTATTTGTAAGCTGACAGTTCGGTTCTTAACCCTTTAACCAAGCTTACACACATCAACAACAGAACAAAGGTAAACGGTAATCCCGTTGCAACCACACCGGACTGCAATGCTTGCAAGGCTTCTTTGCCACCAACCCAAAGCATAACGGCTGCAATTGCACCTTCAATACAAGCCCAGAAAATACGCTGTGGAATTGGTGCATCAATCTTACCACCCGCAGTGATACTATCGATAACCAGTGAGCCAGAGTCTGATGATGTAATAAAGAACACCAGAATCAGCACGATAGAAAGCACTGAAATCACTGAGCTATACGGAAGCGCATCGTAAACATGGAACAGAGTCAGTGAAATATCAGTTAGACCATTTGCACCTAGCTCACCAACTTTATTCACCACTTGGTCAAGCGCGATACCACCGAATACAGACATCCAAATCAAGGTAACGACAGTAGGAATAACGATCACTGCGAACAGGAATTCTCGAACCGTACGACCTTTAGACACACGCGCGATAAACATACCAACAAACGGTGACCAAGATACCCACCAAGCCCAGTAGAATACCGTCCAGCCGTGCATCCAAGTTTCATCTTCACGACCGTGAGGGTTGCTCAACGGGATAATATTTTCAATGTAAGCCATTGTTGTGTCGCGTAGCGAACCCCACGCCGTATCAAACGTGATAAAGGTAATGAAAATAAGCAGGGCAAACGCAACCACCATATTGACGTTACTCAGTAGCTTAACACCACCATCAATACCACGAATTACTGATAGCACCGCGATAAAGGTAACAAAGGTGATCACAATCATTTGTGTACCAATGCCGCCTTCTAGACCAAAGACATGGTTAATACCACTGGTCGCCTGCTGAGCACCGAGACCCAGCGACGTTGCAAGACCAAACAGCGTGGATAAAACGGCAAGAATGTCGATAACATGTCCTAACCAACCCCATGCTCGGTCACCAAAAATTGGATAAAACGCCGCGCGCAATGAAAGCGGTAAACCCTTGTTAAAAGCAAAAAACGCAAGTGCTAGTGCAACGAGTGCGTAAATACTCCAACCATGCACACCCCAGTGGAACATGGTGGCACCCATCGCTAGAGATTTCGCTTCTTCTGTGTATGGCACTGCGTTCAGTGGCATTCCCCACCAATCAGTGAAGTACGCGGTCGGCTCCGCCACACTCCAGAACAGAAGACCAATACCCATACCAGCTGCAAAGAGCATCGACAACCAAGAAACGGTTGAGTGATCCGGCGTTGCTTCTTTGCCACCTAAGCGGATTTTACCCAACGGAGAAAAAAGAAGAGCAACAGCGAATAATAAGAAGAAGTTTGTCGACCACATAAAGAACGCATCAAACTGTTCGATAATTCCGTTTTTCAGACCGTTTAATACATCACGAGCAGTGGTTGGCTCAACAAGAAGAAGTGAAATTAGACAGAAAACAACGAGACCCGCACTGATGCCAAAAACGGGGTTATGTATGTCGAATCCCCACTTTTGAACGTTGTCCTGTCCAACCTGATAGTCTGTTGTGTCGATACTATATTTTTTAAATGCATTATCCATAAATACAAATTTAACGTGAATTTGAAACGCCCCTCAGGTGAGAAGAACTCCAATACCGCCCTCCATTAATTTGAACTCTAAAGTTTTAAAGCGGGGCGAAGTTTAGCAGTAATCACATATTTTTGCAAAAAATCGCCATTTATTGCATTTTTGGCTCAGTTAAAGGCAGATGAGAACAAAGTAATATCAACACAAAAATTATGAGGTCTAACGATTGATTTTATCGTAATTTGATCGTTCGAAAAGCACTGGAAATACTTGCGCTCTGTGGCTTTATCATTGATGGACGCGTAAATTGAGATAAGTAACACTGACTTGGTTTCAAAGCTAGCGATGAAACCATGTCAGTAAAGTTTTCATATAGATTGAGTATTATAGGAAATGGAAGGTAATATTCCCCGTCACACTGCTCACGGTGTCACTATCGCTGTCAATATCCACGCCAAACGCTTGATAGCTTGCCCCAATAGAAACATTATCGAGCAAGAAGTATTCGGCACCGACACCATACATGTAGGAGACACCATCATCTTTATCTAAATTTCTCAGTCCGCCGTCATAATCAACATTGAATGCATTGATGCCACCTTTGGCATAGACATGAAGCGGCCCAAAGTCGATGCTTGGTTTCGCTGCTAAATAGAATGAATCAAAATCAGCACTACCCCTGCTGCCACTCAGTGATAAATCCACCTTGCCGTGGTTAAAGTAACCTGCCTCAATGCCAATGAATGGCAAAATACCAGTACCTACATGAATACCGTAGGTTGTATCGTTTTCGCTATCGATATCAGATTGACCGATTTGACCGCCAGCGTAAATCCATGAGTCTGCCATTGCTGATGTTGAGCACAACGTTAGAGCTAATAACGAGAGTGTTTTTTTCATACTATCCCTTCCTGAGCGATTCCTAAGCGAAACATTACGCAAATATGCGCATTTAATCGCCACTATATATTGGAAAGCATGAGCATTTTAAGATCCAAAAGTGAATAATTTATGTTCAACTTTTGTTTTGTGACTTCCAGACAAAAAAACACCGACATAAAGTCGGTGTTTTTCATATGGGTGTTAGAAAGCTAGACGCTTATAGGAAATGCAGTGTTGCGTTAACAGAGAACGTGCCGATATCGTCTTTACCCGCCGTGTAGTTCATGTAGCTAGCACCAACAGACATCGGACCAAAAATGAAGTACTCAGCACCTACACCGTACATTAGATCCAAATCGTCATCGTCTTTGCCGCCTTTCACTTCTTTGTCCCACTGGTGGAAGCCACCTTTTGCATACACATGCAGTGGACCAAAGTCGATGCTTGGCTTAAGTGCTGCGTAGTAAGACGTTAGCTTAGTGTCTTGACCATTTACGTTAAATTCACCGTGTTGCGTCACACCTGCTTCAATACCAATGATAGGTAGGATGCCTGTACCAACGTGAACAGAGTATGATGTATCCGTCTCACCTTTGTAGTCAGACTGACCTACTGTTGCACCACCGTAAATCCAAGAATCTGCCATTGCCGCAGAAGATGCGCCAAGTAGCGCCACTGCTAATAGAGTTTTTTTCATCATCTACCTTTACTCTTTATTATTCCCACGTCTGCATAACTCAGTCGTTGGTACTACAAATAAAGGGAGGCGAACCATTGCCTCCCAGAACTAAAAAATAACGCTTATTGAGTTACTAGCAATTAGTGTACCAGTAACCTCATACGCGATAATTGCAAATCTGACGCTATTTTACTGGTTGATTAGCAAGCATCAATCGCGTTTTTGACTCGTTTATCAGAAACAGGATAAGGAGTGCCTAATTGTTGAGCAAAGTAACTCACGCGAAGCTCTTCAATCATCCAACGCACTTCTTTTACGTTTTCAGGAATGGCCACGCCTTTCGGGATCTTATTCAGCAACTCTTTATAGTCTTGAGTCACAGATTCAATCTTCAGCATATGTAAACGATCTTTGTTTGGATCGATTGGCAACTTCTCCATACGACGCTCTATCGCACGCATGTAGCGAAGAATATCCGGCAAGCGCTTCCAGCCACATTCCGTCGCAAAGCCTTTGAAGATCAAGCCTTCAATTTGTGCTTTGATATCTGACAGAGCAAATGCCATTGTGAAGTCGATTTTGCCTTTTAGCTTCTTATTGATGCTAAACGCCGTGGTCAGAATAGTCTCAACCTGTTGAGCGATCTCTACGACGGTATCACCCAGTTCAGCACGAACGTGTTCTTTCAACGCTTCGAACTTCTCTGGCTCCCAAACTAAGCCACCCTGCTCTTCAATAAGCTTATCGACACCACAGGCGATACAGTCATCGATCAGATCAAGCACTTTGCCGTAAGGGTTAAAATACAAACCCAACTTCGATTTGTTCGGTAAGTTAGCGTGCAAGTATTTAATTGGAGACGGCACATTCAACAAAATCAAACGACGCTGACCAGCACGCATTGCCGTTATCTGCTCGTACTCCGTTTCGTAGAGTTTGATTTCAACGCTGTCTTTACTATCAACAAGTGCTGGATACGCTTTTACATCGTAGCCACCACGTTTTTGTTGATACACTTTCGGCAATTCACCGAAGCTCCACGTATGCAGACCTTGCTGTTCAATATCGTCATCCGCCACTTTAGAAAGCGTTTCTTGAACTTTGTCTTTCAAGCTCTCTTTCAATTCGTGAAGGTCTTTATGTTCCTTCAGTTTGCGATTTCGATGATCAACCGCGCGGAACGTGACTTTCAAGTGCTCAGGCACCTGTTCCAAGTTCCAGTCTTCACGCAACACTTCTACACCCGTCATGCGGCGCAACTCTTTCTCCAATGAATCTAGCAGCGGCGCTTCCATTGGCGTGACGCGAGCTAAGAATGCATCGGCATAGTTTGGCGCAGGCACAAAGTTCTTACGAATCGTCTTCGGCAGCGATTTAATCAAGCTAACCACAAGCTCATGACGTAAACCTGGGATCTGCCAATCAAAGCCCGCTGGTTCAACTTGGTTTAAAATCGGCAACGGCAAATGCACTGTGACACCGTCACTATCATCGCCTGGTTCAAATTGGTAACTCAACTTGAGCTTCAAACCATTTTGATGCCAGAAGTTCGGGTAATCCAAGTCGGTGACATGACTAGCATCGCCCTTGAACAGCATCTCTTTTTCAAAGTTCAGCAGTTCAGGATCTTCTTTCGATGCTTTTTTCCACCACGTATCGAAATGTTTACCAGACACCACTTCGGTACCAATACGTTGGTCATAGAACTCAAACAGCTCATCATCATCCACCAAGATGTCACGACGACGAGATTTGTGTTCAAGCTCTTCCACTTCTTGCAGAAGCTTACGGTTTTGCTTAAAGAACGCGTGTTTGGTTTCCCACTCACCTTCAACCAATGCACTACGAATAAAGATTTCGCGGCTAACGGTCGGATCGATACTGCCGTAGTTGACCAAACGCTTCGGTACGATTGGTACGCCGTAAAGCATGACTTTTTCATGCGCCATCACCGCCGCGCGTTTCTTCGACCAATGCGGTTCGCTGTAACTGCGCTTGATAAGATGTTTGGCTAATGGCTCAATCCATTCCGGCTGAATCTTGGCAATGATACGGCCCCAAAGTTTCGAGGTTTCCACCAACTCGGCTGACATTATCCACTTAGGTTGTTTCTTAAATAGACCCGATGCAGGGAAGATATGGAAACGAGCGTTGCGCGCGCCTTGATATTCATTCTTTTCTTGGTCTTTCATACCGATGTGCGACAACAAACCAACCAAGATCGCACTGTGTACGCCATGGTAAGACGCAGGCTCATCGTTCAGTTTGAATTCCATTTCACGCATCGACTGGTGAATTTGGAAGTACACATCTTGCCACTCACGCACGCGCAAGTAGTTCAAATAGTCTTGCTTACATTGCTTGCGGAACTGGTTGCTAGACAACGCTTTTTGCTGCTTTTGGATGTATTCCCACAAATTTACAAACGTCAGGAAGTCCGACTCTTCATGGAAGAAACGACGGTGCTTATCATCTGATGATTGTTGTTTGTCTGAAGGACGCTCGCGTGGATCTTGAATCGACAAGGCCGCTGCAATGATCATCACTTCTTTAAGCGCACCATATTTTGACGCTTCCAAAACCATACGCGCCAAGCGTGGATCGATTGGCAAACGCGCTAATTGGCGACCAATGGAAGTTAGGCGTTTTTTCGGGTCTTTTACCTCAGAATTAATCGCGCCAAGCTCTTCCAGCAAACGAACACCATCTTGGATGTTACGTTTGTCCGGCGCTTCTACAAATGGGAAGGCTTGAATGTCGCCCAAGCCAAGTGCCGTCATCTGTAAGATAACCGATGCTAGGTTGGTACGCAGGATCTCGGGATCGGTAAACTCTGGGCGCGACTCAAAATCTTCCTCTGAGTACAGACGGATACAGATACCCTCTTCCACACGACCACAACGACCTTTACGTTGGTTCGCACTCGCCTGAGAAACCGGCTCAATTGGAAGACGCTGAACCTTAGTTCGGTAACTGTAGCGGCTAATGCGCGCCGTGCCCGGGTCGATAACATACTTGATGCCCGGAACGGTTAGCGAGGTTTCTGCCACGTTGGTTGCCAGTACAATTCGGCGACCAGCATGAGGTTGGAAAATCTTGTTCTGCTCGCCCGCCGACAAACGCGCGTAAAGCGGCACAATTTCGGTGCTCTTCAGATTGCGTTTAGACAGTGCATCTGCGGTATCACGAATTTCACGCTCACCGTTCATGAAGATCAGGATGTCACCTAAACCTTCATCGCACAATTCGTCGACCGCTTCGAAGATGCCTTCAAGTTGGTCACGATCATTGTCGTCATCACCGCTTAATGGGCGGTAACGAGTTTCTACTGGGTAAGTACGACCTGACACTTCAATAATTGGTGCATTATTGAAGTGTTTTGAGAAGCGCTCTGGGTCAATGGTTGCCGACGTGATGATCACTTTCAAATCAGGACGACGTGGTAGCAACTCTTTCAAGTAACCTAAGATGAAATCGATGTTAAGGCTGCGCTCGTGCGCTTCATCGATAATAATGGTGTCGTATTGATTCAAGAAACGGTCATGCTGAATTTCAGCCAGCAAGATACCGTCCGTCATCAATTTGATTTGGGTATTTTCAGAGATCTGATCGTTGAATCGAACCTTGTAACCAACAAACTCACCCAACTTAGTTTCCATCTCTTCGGCAATACGGTTCGCAACCGAACGCGCCGCAAGACGACGAGGCTGAGTATGGCCAATCAAACCGTACTTACCGCGACCAAGCTCAGCACAGATTTTTGGCAGCTGAGTGGTTTTACCAGAACCGGTTTCACCCGCGACGATAACCACTTGGTTTTCTTCAATCGCTTTAGCGATGTCGTCGCGCTTTTGGCTGACGGGCAGAATTTCTGGGTATTCAATCGTTGGTTTGTAGTTGCTGCGTTGTTCCGCAACCATCATCGATTTAGCAATGTCGAGTGCAATTTCATCAAACACAGCATTACGTGCTGCATCTTTCTTAATTTTGCTCGCACCAGAAATGCGTTTACTTAAACGGAAGCGGTCACGCATCATGCACTGGCTTAACGCTTTGCGTAGAGACGCCGCGCTATTCACTTGAGCCTGAGGTGCTTTATCTTGTTTCGCTGTCGCCTTTTGCACACCATTTGACGGTGTCGCTTGCTCTTCAGCGGGATTCTTTTTTGGGGGCTGTGACGAAGTCAAAGCGTTTCCTATTCTTTTCATTACAAAAACTGCGCGGATTGTATCACACAAGATCTGCAACAAGATAACCGAAACCACATTCAAATTTTTCGAACATGTTCAGCGAATCCCTATACTTTTTAACCAACGTGCCTCGCTTATAATGGCTCCCATAGTCAAAAGCACTTATTTAAGGAATAACCATTATGTCTCGTGTACTAGCTCTAAAATCAAGCATCCTTGGCGATTACTCTCAATCAAACAAACTGGTTGAAGACTTCATCAAAAATGTAGACCAAGACAAGCTAACTGTTCGTGATTTGGCTGCCAACCCATTACCAGTTTTGGACTTCGCCGTTGCCACTGCACTTCGCGCAACGGAAGATCTTTCACAAGAACAACAAGAGGTTGTCGAACTGTCGGATACCCTTATTGAAGAAGTAAAAGCCGCAGACACTTTGGTTATTGCCGCACCAATGTATAACTTTACAATTCCAACTCAGCTTAAAAACTGGATTGATTTGATTGCTCGTGCTGGCGTGACATTCAAATACACTGAAAACGGCGTTCAAGGCCTGATCGAAGGTAAGAAAGCGATTGTCATCACGACTCGCGGTGGTATCCATAAAGATTCACCAACTGACAACGTCACACCATACCTGCGTACCGTGCTAGGTTTCGTTGGTATCACTGATGTGGAATTTGTTTATGCGGAAGCGCTAAACATGGGTGAAGATTTCGCTGCGAAAGGCATTTCTGAAGCGCAGAGCCAACTTGCAGCGATAGCGTAAATTGGCCTAAGTTCAAGAACAAGTAGAATACAAATAACAAGGGATTGGTTCGCGCCAATCCCTTGTCGATCAAAATACCCTAATCGTGTTTAGAAGTTATCTTATTTCTCCCAGAGCGATTCACTTTCTCTAAGTTGTGTAGCGCTTCGTGATAGAGCTTTTCCAAAGACTGCTCAGCTTCGTTTATCATATTCTCAATCATCGCATCAAACGCGACATCACTCGGAATTTCGAGATCGTCTCCAACGTCAACCTCAAGAGAATTGACGTACAACACTAACCATTCGTCACCCTCTAAATGTCCTTCCCCGTGGACGACAAAAAAGCGCTTGGCAAATTCATCGTTGGTACAGTTTATCGCCTCAATTTGAATATTGAATGAGGAGTCGATACTCATGGTGCTCATGCCATCCGATTCATCAGATGCATCACAAACAGCCTTAACTTTGGCACGATACACGAAGGTTCGCGTTGAAAGCAGCATTGTATTATTCATCATTACTCATAATGGGCGATAAAGAAGTCAGTTGCAAATCCGACCTATATGCATCTTACGATACTCTAAAACTCGAACTGGAAGTAAATGGTATTGTAGTTGCTCCCGCCTTTAATGCGCCCAAACTGGGACGCACTTTCGAAAATTGCTGAGCGGTGATGCAATGAATAACCCACCCACATATTTTCCCAGTTTTTTTGGTTGAATAAGTCACCTATATTTACATCAAACGAGAAGTCTAAGTAGTTCAGTAGCTTACTTGGTGTATAACCCTTGTCTTCCATTTCGGTTCCTTCGATGTAGGTAATGTTGTCGACGTATGACATACCTTCCGCAACACCAAATCGCCAAGTCGTTGGCCAATTAACGGTATAATAAGCCTTAATCGCCATCACGTATTCTGTGCTCGCGGACTGAACACTGGACGACCAGTGATGAACCAAACCTGGCGTTAAATAAATATCAAGAGGAAAGCCAAACAACTCGTCCGTTAGCGGGTGCCCATAAAACAATGAAGTAAGTTGATTGTCGTATGGGTCTTTTTCTCTCTCAAAGCTAAATATTTCACCAATATTTGAAGGTGTCGCCCAACCATGCGCGATACGTAGATATGGTTTATTACTCAGTGTTGATTTCGGAGCTTTGCCTTTATCGTTGAAAAAGCCAAAACCGACAAACACTTCACCTTGATATCGGTCTTCTACAAGCTGGCTGTTGTAGGCATTATCATCTAAGCGAGTGACACTCGTCTCCCCCAATAAATACAAGTTGGAAGTCACATGATAACGCGCTTTGATGCCGAGGTTGGCGTCAAGTCCTGCTCCAATTCTTTCCCCAGTAACATCTTTAAACGCATAATATTCACTGTTGAAGTCAGCGTCTTTGTATCGAATCGTGATAGATGGCTCTAACTCCCAATCACCAAACGCATAATTAGCGGCAAGGCGATAATTAGAGTGAAACTGGAGTTCATCGTCCGTCATTAGTTCTACTTCCGCGCGCCAGTTGTCGTTAATGCTATAACGAACTTGACCACCAAAGTCGACTCTGTCCCCTTCATTGGCATTTTGTAGCGACATGGGAATATCAACAAATCTCAATCGCATGATCGCACTCGCGCGCCAGTCAGAATCACTCTCGTCATACAGAAAAACGCCGCCTTCAATGCCATTGATATACAAATGCTCGTTTTCAAAGAACATCATTGGTACAAATGTACTCACCGTCGAGTCATTATCGGCGGTATAAAACGGAATCGATGCGGTGCGATACATCGCTGCAATTCCCCACGTTTGCTCTTCTACACCATACGCAGAAGAAGCCATCGCAGCTAAAGGCAAAGTGAGTGTTGTTAGAATTAATCTCTTCATGAGTTCGAAAAATGTTGGTTGAGAAGCAGGCAAACATCAATGATTTGCCATTTAAAGCTTATGTTCTTCTGATGATAGCCGTTACAATGACAAATGTTGTCATCCTCGTGACAGTTTGAGTCCCAAGATTATATTAATATTGCACGACTAGATGAGCTTATTTGTGAATATTTTTACTATCGTAACAAGCTCTTAAAACTCTAGCTTAGTTCCAAATCAAACATAATGAAGTAAAAAGTGAAAGCATCAGAACTTATCTCTACCTTGAATCATATACCCGCAGACACGGACCCAGACATTGTGATGGGAGAAGCATGGCTGCCTGAAAGGTTGATAGGGACTCAACTTGATGGGGACATGTTATTTTTGCACTTTGATAATGCTCCAGAAGATGGTCAGGGAGACGAGGAGGGACGCGGCTTCGTCGAGCACGAAATAGATCTAATCAGAACGCGACTTCAGCAGATTTTGGATGAAGACAGTGATAACGCGTCAAAAGCCGATGCCATGCTAGGTTTATTCCTTATGGGACATGAACTTAGCAGTTCACAAGTTATCGAAATATTAGAAGAAGAAGCTGACACATAAGGAGCCGTTTTGCCAGCATTGATGAACACGACTGAAACATCTTCACTTCCTCTTATCGTTGCAGGTCCGATTTTGCGCAAAGTGACCGCAACTGAAATCAATATTTGGCTAGTCACCACCCAACGCTTGGAGGGTATGGTGCAAATTACGGATGAAAACGCCTCCGTCATTCATCAAGCCCCCTTAAGTGAGCAAAAAGAACAGCTTCAAATCGGTCTCAATGCGTGGTGCTGTTTGTTGCAATTAAAGGGCGAGTTTCCGACCCATCAAACGTTACGCTATCAAATACAAACGCAACACGGCTCAGTAACGGAACTGCTTCCTCATCTGACTTATGAACGAGATAACTGTCCAAATTTGGGCGTTGAGTTCCTAATCAGCGAAAAAGCAGATTATGTTCTGCATGGCTCGTGCCGGAATCCCCACCACTTCAGTAAAGATACATTGGTCGCTGCGGATCATAAAATCGCATCTCAAACCATCGAAGAAAGACCAGATATGCTCATCATGAGTGGTGACCAAATCTACGCAGACCATGTTGCAGGCCCTACTCTGGACGCCATCGAACAAGTCATTGCCCTACTCGGTTTACCGGACGAAGAATTCGAGCAAGCGCCGATAAAAAATACCAATGCCCTCTACCAGCACTCAGCTTGTTATTATGGTCGGGACAAATTGTTGCCTCATTATGTGAATGATGGCAGTTTACTGAGTACGTTTTTCCCGCACAGAGGGACGCCAATATTCAGCGCCAAAGAGTGTGAAAACCATCTAATAAGCTTTGCCGAATGCTTTGCAATGTACTTATTGGTTTGGTCTCCGACCTTATGGAAGCTTATTCGGACAGATCGCTTATTAGAAAATGAGTTTACTGTCGGCGGAGCAACTCTCGACCCCAAATGGCAACAGCAATGGCGAGAAGAAAAAGCTCAAATAGATAAATTCGTCTCAGGTCTAGATAATGTTCAACGCCTACTTGCTCACATTCCAACCTACATGATCTTTGATGATCACGATGTCACCGACGATTGGAACCTTACCATAGGCTGGGAACAAGCCGCGTACAGCAACGCCTTTGCGAAACGTATTATCGGGAACAGCCTGATTGCCTACTGGCTTTGCCAAGGCTGGGGAAACGCGCCAGAAAAATTCAATGATGAGTTTATGAGTACCGCTCAACGCTTTTTCAACGAGCGTTCCTCACAAACTCAAGATGCATTTATTCAATATTTGTATCGCTTTGAGAATTGGCATTACACCATTCCGACGACGCCAAAAGTTGTCGTGCTAGATACGCGAACCAGACGCTGGCGTTCTGAGTCTAAAATGAACAAGCCCTCTGGGTTAATGGACTGGGAAGCAATGATTGAGTTCCACCAAGAACTTGTTCATCAAGACAAAGTTATCATTGTTTCTGCCGCGCCAATGTTCGGAGTGAAATTTATCGAAGCACTGCAGCGAGTAGTAACGATGCTTGGTAAACCATTAATGGTCGATGCTGAAAACTGGATGGCGCACCCCGGAAGTGCGAATACGCTTATTAGTATTTTTACACATACTAAGACGCCGACCAATTTCGTTATTCTCTCTGGCGACGTGCACTACTCTTTTGCATACGACATTAAACTTCGCTACCGAAAAAATAGTCCGAATATCTATCAAATCACCTGTAGCGGGATTAAAAATCAGTTCCCAACCCAATTGCTCAATATTTGTGATGGTCTAGATAGGCTTCTATATAGCCCTCGTTCGCCTTTAAACTGGTTCACAAAACGTAAGCGGCTAAAGATCTACAAACGCGCACCAAGTTCGCACAATTTTTATCGCTTAGTTAACCACAGCGCCATTGGTGAGCTGCGTCTTGATGACGAAGGAAAGCCGAGCCAAATTAGCATTCTAACGAGCGATGGCGAAGAGGTACATTTTCCACCAACTCGTGCAGAAGGCTAAATCTCGCTCCCAAAATGACTTGCCCTTTCTTGAAGACAAGTCATTTTTGACTGAACTAAAAAGTACGAGGGATTTGGGTAGATGAGCAAAGCTCTTGACTGTCAACGGCGTGCTAAATTTGATACCACACCTTGAGATCTACCGTATTTATGACCATGTTAACCAAATAAACAATAGCTCGGTGTTCAATATGTTTAACTCTCTTACCTCATTATTTAAACAGCTCATTGAAGGCTCTGATTTAAGCCAAACCAACACACTCTCTCCGAATATGGCTATCGCGTGCTTGCTGTGTGAAGTATCTGGCGCAGACCATAACGTCGATGATAAAGAGCAAGAAACAAAGCGTTCATTATTGATGAAGCTTCTGTCATTAAATGAAGAAGAATCAAATGCTTTGTTAGAGCAAGCGCAACAGAAAATAAAAGACTCCGCGTCTCTGTACGATTTTACTTCTCAACTGAGAGAATTGACTCAAGAAACACGCTACAACTTAATCAAAAGCATGTGGGAAGTGGCGTATGCCGATGGCGAAATTGATCCACTAGAAGATGCAGTGATCCGCAAAACAGCAGAACTACTCTACGTTGATCACAGTGAGTTCATTCGAGCAAAGTTGCAATCTCAGTAAGGAAACAAGGTAAACATGTAAGTCGCGCAAGCTATTTCAAGTCTACCGTGAAATGATGGCGAAGATTGAGTTCTATAGCCATAAAAAACGCGCATTACGCGCGTTTTTTCGATAAGCCAACGACATTGTTATTAAAATACTGGTCAAGATATGAATATGTTTGACGAGCTCTACACTAAACAGATTCCATGACAAAACAACAATGGTTGAATGACGATTTGATTACAAGTTTGCCGATCTATATCGGACCATTAAAGCATAGTCAGAGCAAGCTTCGCTAAATTGTACGCATCCACATAACCAGAATGTTGGCGCCCTTCCCAATCAATGCCTTTTGCTTCTTGAGCGGCTCGGTGACCAATACGCTTATCCTTAAGACGATTTTGAATGCGATAAAGCGTCGCTAAGTTGATGAACTCCGTAAATGGCGCTTCAATACCTTTTTGCTTACACTCTTCAAGCAGGATGAGGTCATCTCGGCCCCATGATGCATAAATCTTGTTACGACCACCGAAGTTCTTAACCATGGATTTAAGCACTTCTTCTAATGGGCGTCCTTGTTTTTCAATTTTACGTGGCGTAATACCTGTTAGCTCGGCACAAAACAGCGAAACTTCATCATGTTCAGGTTTTACGTAGTATTGAGCTCGCTTGACTATCTCGCCTCTAGACAAATCTATTTCAGCCAACCCAACTTCGATAATTTCACCCGTGCTGCCGACACCATTTTCGTTCCAGCAACACATTTCTAAATCGAAGCATACAATACGGTTATGGTTCATAGTTTGTCTTGATTCCTAACATAAAATTTTAAAGCGTGCGATTCTACCGTAACACGGTGGAAAACTCGAATTTGCGCGCCCATTTAATCGCCAATCGACACATTATTACGACCGTTTTTTTTACTCAAATAAAGTTGATTATCCATTTTGTGATACAGGCTTTCAGGATCTTCATCTTTATGGACAGCCGCGCCGATACTTAACGTGCAAATGATTGAAGCATCGCCATAGTCAAAAGCCGTACTTGCCACGATGCTCCGCAACTTTTCCAGATAAGCTTCCAGTGCTTCTTTATCAATGACTTTAGAAATAATACAGAACTCATCACCACCAGCACGATAAAATCGGTCTCCAGGCTTTAGATTCGCACTGACTAGCTTAGTCACATGCTGCAATGCTTCATCTCCCCCTAAATGACCGTGCTTGTCATTGATAATTTTGAAGTGGTCGATATCAAAACCAACCAATGCGAAGCTAACACCTTTGTTTATCTGGCTAAGCAAATGATCGTTAAACGCTCGGCGATTGAGTAACTGAGTTAGAGGGTCACGCTCAGCCATCCTTTTCAATTCGACGGTTTTAAGCTCTAACATGACCGCCAAGCGCTCTTTTTCTCGTGACTGTAAATTCACAATCCAACTAATCAAAAAGGCGATTACCAACCCGGCTAATGTCGTGCCCGCTAAAATAGAACGCTCCCAAGCAGAGACGGCATCAGAAAGTTTAAAATCAATCCGCCACTCACGATTGGGCAGCTGAATGGTACGGCTTATAACCGTTCCTCGAATGTTATCCCAGTTTGAACTTTGGAAGAGAACGGGGTCATCTGCTGCGTCAAAGCCTAAATCTTCTACGCGCACCGACATATCTAGCTCGGTCGCGGTTTTCGTGATCAAATCCTCAAAGTAAACCGTACTTCGAATCACCCCTGTCACTACACCTAATAAATGTTTATCCTCGAAGTCAAACACTGGATGGAACACTAGCAGCCCAGTTTTAGGGATGGACTTGTCATACCCATCTTGCAGTAAGCGAACTTTATCCGAGACATTCGCTCGCCCATTTGTGGATATATCATCCAAGATGAGATCGAAGCGTTTACGTGAAAAATAGAAACCTAATAGAGAAAGGTTTTCTGGTGTTCTTGGATAAATATCCGATGCGATAAAAATTGGCTCTTTGTGTTCAAAAATGTATCCGTAGGTTTTAGGGCCATCTTTAGGAACGGTAAACGGTTGGAAATCAGGAAATGTTTGACGGGTCTTTAAAATATGCTCATCAAGGTCGTCGAATTCGACCTTTTGCATCCATTGAAGTCCAATTAGACTTCGCGAGCTATTGATTACTTGTTCCGCATACATTGGGAACGAAGACCAATAGGTGCGTTCAATCGAATGAAAAAAGTTTGCACCTGCACCAATGAACTTTAAATCATTTTCGACGTTTGCTTTCAGTGATTCTGCTTGTCGGTCAGCTAAAGTATCAAACGTCGTCTGCGTATACCGTTGCTGCATCGTATAAGCAGCACCGACCACACCAGCAGTGACACACAACGTCGCTGCAAAAGCTAGAATAGAATCTGAATGTCGTTTGATAACGCTCTTGTGAGCGGTGCTTTGTGTCATATCGTAATTTTGATACTTCCGTAAGTTAAACTTCGGGATCTATTGAAATACTGCGTTAGCAACGCACAAACATCAAGCAACAACCTATGCTGGGCAGTCCGATCGTCGATTTTTCACGCTGTTCGTACGGTATAGTCACGAATTATTACAGCCTTAAGCCTTGAATATGCTACCATCCGTCATCATTTTAATGTCTAAACTTGGTGCAAGATCGCAAAGACGATCGTTTTAGTGAACACATATGAGCCAATACTGAGCACCAATAATCAATAGAAAGAGAAAAAACGTCATGAACATTGATTTGAACCTAATTCCTCAAACGTTCGATATGCTTCACGCTGGCCTAACCGCATCGAGCGTTTTGCTTCTTTTAGTCGCGGTCTCTCGCAAATCAAAAGTGGTTGAGAAAGTCGTAGAAAAACCGGTCGAGAAAATCGTCGAAGTTGAGAAGCCAGTTGAGAAGATCGTCGAAGTAGAAAAAGTCGTTGAAGTTGAGAAAGTCGTTGAAAAAGTGGTTGAAGTTGAATCGAAACTTGCAACAGCATCAACGGACTCTGCAATGCAGCTGCTTTCTATCATGCAGCAAGAAGCTCGTCTGATCGACTTCCTACAAGAAGACCTAACGTCATTCTCTGATGAAGAAGTCGGCGCAGCAGCTCGCGTAATTCATACTGGTGGCCAGAAAGTATTGAACGATTACGTAACACTTGCGCACGTTCGCAACGAAGATGAAGAAACTCGTATTACGGTTGAAGAAGGCTTCAACCCACAAGAAATCCGCCTTACTGGCAACGTGACAGGCAGCGCGCCATTCCAAGGCACGTTAGTGCACAAAGGCTGGAAGGCAACATCGATGAACCTTCCTAAGCTGGCTGAAAACTACGATGCATCTGTGATTGCTCCAGCCGAGGTTGAGCTGTAATGGAACACATGAACCAAGAAAATCATTCTCAAGAAACGAATAACCAAGCGTTTGCTCAAGAACAACAGACGCCTAAATTCAGCGTCGGTATCGACTTAGGTACAACACACTGTGTCATGTCTTTTGTTGATACACACGACGAAGACGCTCACGTAGAAGTGATGCCTATCCCGCAGCTGACTGCACCAGGCACGGTAGAGACTCGTAGCCAATTAGGCTCTTTCCTATACCAACCACACGAACACGAAATGAACCCGCAATCACGCGTTCTTCCGTGGTCGAGCGAGCCAAAAGCTCTGGTTGGTGCTATCGCGCGTAACCTAGGTTCAAAAACACCAATTCGTCTTGTTGCAAGTGCGAAATCTTGGCTTTGCCACGGTGGTGTAAACCGTCGTGACGCATTCCTACCAGCGGGTAGCCCAGAAGAAGTGGAAAAAGTATCCCCTCTTCGCGCAACCGAGCTATACCTTGAGCACTTAAAAGATGCTTGGAATCACGCAAACCCAAATCACAATCTTGCCGATCAAGACGTTACCATTACGGTTCCGGCTTCTTTCGATCCTGCTGCTCGTGATCTAACTGCAGAAGCAGCACGCAACGTTGGTTTTGTGCACCTAACGCTTCTAGAAGAGCCACAAGCTGCACTTTACAACTGGATTGATAACAGCAACGACAAATGGCGCGACGAAGTTGAAGTTGGCGACATCGTGCTTGTGGTCGATATCGGTGGTGGTACAACTGACCTTTCTTTGGTTGAAGTAACTGAAGACGACGGCAACCTAACTTTGAACCGCATCGCGGTAGGTGAACACATCCTACTTGGCGGTGACAACATGGACCTTGCACTTGCGTACCGCTTGAAGATGAAGCTAGCGCAAGAAGGCAAAGAGCTACAGCCATGGCAAGTTCAGGCGATGACGCACGCATGTCGCGATGCGAAAGAAGCGCTCTTGAACGACAGCGAACTTCAGTCAGTGCCAATCGTAGTACCAAGCCGCGGTTCTAAACTGCTTGGCGCAACACTGAAAACAGAACTAACTCAAGAAGAAGTACAACAAACATTGGTTGACGGCTTCTTCCCTCAAGTTGCGATTACGGACCACCCTGTTCAACGTAACCGTGGTGCACTAACGCAAATGGGCCTGCCTTACGCACAAGATGCGGGTATTACTCGCCACATTGCAGCATTCTTGTCTAAGCAAGCACACGCGCAAAGCGGTGTTGAATCAGCGCAAGCTCAAGATTTCAACCCATTTGCAAACATGCCAGGTATGCCAGGGGCGGATGCAGCGCAATCGGCTGACTTCATCAAACCAACGGCAATCCTATTCAACGGTGGTGTGCTGAAATCAAAACTTCTAGCCACTCGTCTAGAAGACACGATCAACGAATGGCTAATTGAAGCAGACGCAGAAATGGCGAAACGCCTAACAGGTGTGGATCTAGACCTTGCAGTTGCTAGCGGTGCGGCTTACTACGGCTCTGTGCGTCGTGGTCAAGGCGTTCGTATCCGCGGCGGTATTGCTTCGGCGTACTACGTGGGTATCGAAAGTGCGATGCCTGCGATTCCGGGCATGGCGCCTCCAATGGAAGCACTGTGTGTAGCACCATTTGGTATGGAAGAAGGCTCAAGCGTTGACGTACCAAGTCAAGAGTTTGGTTTGATCATCGGCCAGCCAGTTAACTTCCAATTCTTCGGCTCAACCGTTCGTCGTGACGACCTAGCAGGTACTCACCTTGACTACTGGGCACCAGAAGAGCTTGAAGAGCTACCAGAAATCCAAGTAACGCTGCCTGTATCTGAAGGTCGTCGTGAAGGTGAAGTGGTTCCAGTTACCCTAGCTTCTCGCGTAACAGAGCTTGGTACGCTTTACTTAGAAGCCATTGCCGCTGATAACGGGCAAAAATGGCATGTTGAGTTCGATGTGCGCGAAGACGCGAAAAGTGACTCAAACGAAGAACAATAATTAGAAGTCAAACGGCATCCAATCGGGTGCCGTTTTTAAATACACGAAGGTTTGGTTTTGTATGGCATCTCCTCGTTTCCTTGTTGGTATTGACCTCGGCACCACAAACACTGTGGTGGCCTACTGTGAAATCACCGACAACCTTGAACAATCCGAAGTATCCCTATTTGACATCGACCAACTGATTGGTCCGGGCGAAGTCGTTCGTAAACCACTTCTGCCCTCTTTCCGCTATCATCCAGCTGTAGGTCAAATCTCCCATTCTGACCTCACTCTTCCTTGGGACAACGAACCTGTTGCTGGCGACATTAACAATGTCATCGTTGGTGAATGGGCTCGCGAATTAGGCGCGAAGGTGGAAGGACGTCAGGTATCCAGTGCAAAAAGCTGGCTATCGCACCAAGCGGTAGATCGTAGCTCAGACATTCTCCCTTGGGCTGGCGCGCAAGACGTAGATAAAGTCTCGCCCGTCATTGCCAGCGCAAGCTACCTTAACCACATTCGCCAAGCATGGAACTACCGACATCCTAGTAACAAGCTAGAAGACCAAGATGTGGTTGTGACCGTTCCAGCGTCGTTCGATGAAACCGCTCGTAAGCTCACGCTTGAAGCCGCAGAGTTGGCAGGTTTAAAGAAAATCGTCCTGCTCGAAGAGCCACAAGCCGTATGTTACGACTGGTACGCACGCCATCAGAAAACCGCAGCTGATGAGCTCAAAGAGTTACCGCTGATTCTGGTGTGCGATGTGGGCGGTGGTACCACCGACTTAAGCTTGATTGAAGCAAGTTTCTCTTCTCAAGATGAGCTAGCCCTTGATCGTATTGGCGTTGGCGAACACTTAATGCTGGGTGGTGATAACCTCGACTTAGCATTAGCACACCTTGCGGAAAGCCGCTTCAATCAAAGTAAGAAGCTCACTGCAGCAAGCCTGACTAAACTGATTCAGCAAACTCGCAAGGCGAAAGAAAACCTGCTTTCAGCGAGCGCACCTGACGAAGTGAAGATCACCATGTTAGGTAGCGGCTCTAAGCTACTTGGGGGCACAAAGAGTATTGCTCTAAGCAAACAAGAAGTGCACCAAATCGCATTAGATGGCTTCTTCCCGCTTTCTGATTTCAGTGACGTACCAGACAAACGTCGTAGCGCGGTTGTCGAGTTTGGCCTTCCATACGTTGCTGACCCAGCGGTGAGCAAGCACGTTGCCGAGTTCTTAACTCAGCACCAGCAAGTCGCTCGTGCCGCTCTTGGCATTGAAGACGATAAACAAAACGCGATTCCAGTTGGCGTGTTGTTGAACGGAGGCGTGTTTAACAGTGATCTGGTGACTGAACGTGTCACCGCCCTACTTTCTGACTGGCGCGGCGCACCAGTTACGGTATTAGATAACCCACATCCAGATTGGTCTGTTGCATTAGGTGCTGTAGCATTTGGTAAAGCGCGTCGTGGCGCACAACTGAAAATTGGTGGTGGTGCAGCGCGTTCTTACTTCTTGCATCTTCAAGAAAAAAACAAAATGGGTAAAGCCCTCTGTTTACTTGCAAAAGGAACAGAAGAAGGCCATGAGATCCGTTTAAGCGGTCGTCGTTTCTCGCTCACTCTTGGAGAGCCAGTCCGCTTTAACCTGCTGACTTCTACCCACGATACCTTAACCAATAACACCGCCATTCAAAATGGCGTGATGGTTGATGTTGACCCAGACTTGTTTGCTCCGCTACCGCCTTACATCACGACACTTGAAGGTGAAGGCGCAGAGTTACAAGCTAACCAGAAAGAACGTGTCGAAGTGCAATTGGCTTGTCAACTAACAGAAGTTGGCACTCTTAAGATGGAGTGTGTCAGTGCAGAAGACGACAACAAACGTTGGGAGCTGGAATTCGAAGTCCGTAACAAGCAAACCGACGACAGTGAACAAGTTAAGCTTCACCCTAAACTGAACGAATGTAAGGAGCTGATCGCTCGCCTATACAGCGGTAACAAAAAAAGCGCAGAAGGCAAAGAGATCAAAACCTTAGCCAAAGATCTTGAGAAGAAGCTCGGCAAACGTGACGAGTGGGATTTCACTACCCTACGTCAACTGTTTGATACCTTTGCACAAGGTCGTAAACGTCGCCGTCGTTCTGAACAGCACGAGAAAAACTGGCTTCGTTTGGCGGGCTTTGCACTGCGTCCGGGCTTTGGCGATCCAACAGACTCTTGGCGTATTGAGCAAGTTTGGGGACTGTATCAACAAAATATTCAGTTCAAAAACCATCAAGGCTGGACAGACTGGTGGGTATTCTGGCGACGTATCGCGGGCGGTCTAAGCCAAGAACAACAAGAAACCATTTTGGCAGACATCGCAAAATATCTGCATCCCGGCGCGATGAAAAACCCACAATCCGCCAAAGCGGCACAAGACATGGGTTACGAATCCATGGTGCGTCTTTCAGCCTCTCTAGAGCATCTAGAAGTGGAAGATAAAGTTCTATTGGCAACGTGGTTCTTGAGTAAAGCGATCAACCAAAACCAGTTTGAACAAGCGCACTGGTGGGCGATGGGACGTTTGGCTTCTCGCACACCACTTTATGGCAGCCAGCACAACGTCATTCCTCGTGAACAAGCAGAACAGTGGTTGCCTAAGCTGTTAGAGCAGAACTGGCAGAAAGAGCCAATGATCGCGTTCGCAGCCGTAATGATTTGTCGTAAGACGGGTGACCGCCTGTTTGATATTTCTGACGATTACCGAGAGCAAGTTCTAACGAAGCTGAAACAAAGTAAAGTGCCCGAATCTTGGGTATCACTAGTTAAAGAAGTGAAAGAGCTTTCAGAAAGCGAATCAAAACGCGTCTTCGGTGATGCTCTACCAAGCGGTTTAACGCTGGTTCATCATTAAACCCACTCTACACAAGAAGACGAGTTAGACGTACAAAGCCCTTCCGACGAAGGGCTTTGTTGTATCGCATTCTTTTGGTTTTGGTCGTGTACAACGCGCTAATTCATTTCTGTCGTAATTACTACATCGCGCGTTTCGTTATCCATATCGCTAATACCGACCACCGACACTTCTCTGTCCGATAGAGTCTCAATTAAGCTGTCTTCTAATCCGCCATCAGCCAGCCAAGTATAAAATTTATCCGCGATACGCTCCGAACCTTCCCCGACAAACGTTAGTGTGACCTTCTTCATTTGTGACACTCCATCAATTTACGATTCAGCCACTTAAGCGTAGTATGTTTCGCAAATATCGACATAAACTAGGACTAACTTCTTTTATGAATATCGAAAAATTTGACGCGATTTATCAACGTGCTGCTGAGCGAAAAGGCGGAGAAGATCAGCTTGAAGCGCTATTGTCTCACCCATTAAGTAAAGAGGAATTAGCAGCGATTCCCGATGACCGTTGGCTCGCCGCTTTTTCGATGAAGGTGTTCCAAAGTGGGATTTCGTGGAGCGTGGTTCGCAACAAGTGGCCGAACTTCGAAGAAGTGTTCTTCGGATTTAAGATTGAGCCGCTATTGATGCTGTCTGACGAACAATGGGAAACCAAAGCAACGGACAAACGCATTATTCGCCACCTCACAAAAGTCATGTCGATTCCGGCCAACGCTCGCATGATCCATGAAGCAAGAATCGAATATGGCTCGTTCAGTAACATGATTGCTGAATGGCCTCGGGAAAAGATCACGGATCTATGGGGCTACTTGAAGAAGCATGGTAGTCGTCTGGGTGGAAATACAGGCCCTTACACTTTACGCCAAATGGGCGTTGATACCTTTATCTTGTCTAGCGACGTAGAGGCTTACCTGCACAATTGCAAGATCATTGAAGGTGGCAAAGACACGAAAAAGTCCTTGGACTCTGCTAATAAAGCCTTTATTCAGTGGCAGCAAGAAAGTGGAAGAAGCTTGACCGAAATCAGTCAAATTATCGCGTTTAGTACTGGTGACAACCGAATTTAAACAAGCACTTTGTAGCTCTGGGGGGCGAAATTCCGGCCCCCCTATAACGCATGATATTTGCGCGAATCACTCTACTTTAGCTCTTACTGATATTACTACTTTCTCGATTCCTCCAAAAAATCCCTCCTTAAAGTGGCAAAATCCCCCTTCAAATCACAAAAAGTTATCATATCGACAAATTATTTTTCTTGTTCAATATTTTTATTTATCAATTATTTAATTACAAGTGCCCAGTTTTAAGGCACTAAATATTGATGACGCTCAATTGCATTGCGCTGACAAACTGACTAGGATACACGCCCTTCCTGAGTGAACTATCAGAAACTTGATCGAGGAATTTATTCAAATTTCTCAACACTTCGTGAGCACTCACAACAATTGCACTCACTTTATAGATTTAAGGATCAACAGATCCGTTAATACAAATTCGACAGCGCAATAGAGTGCTGACTAGAACAACCATGACGCGATGTCACATGAGTGACTATTTTCGTGGTTTTGTGCTGGAAGTTATTTATTACATCAAGGCTGGTTAAAAGGATGAGCCCCTTGAACGCATTTACTGGAGGACAAGAAATGCCAAAAGGTCTAATGCTGACTGACTTAGCCATCGCTGGCTTACTATTAATTGCAGCAAAAGTAATTCGTGTACATATGCCTTTACTACAACGCATGTACATTCCATCTGCTGTATTGGCTGGGTTATTTGGTCTTATTTTTGGCCCAGCTCTGCTTAACGTATTACCTTGGACAGATACCTTTACCGCAAACGCAAGCCTCTTAACTGCTGCACTTTTTTCTGCGTTGGGTTTAGCAACAGATGTCCCGTCACCAAAAGTGGTTGCTCAACGAGCAGGCTCATTGTGGGCGTTTAACCAAATTGCATCCGTGTCGCAATGGCTGTTTGCAGCAATGTTTGGTTTAGTACTTACCACCTTCTTTTGGCCTGACATTAATCCTGGATTTGGCGTAACCATGTCCGCGGGATTCATGGGCGGACATGGTTCAGCATCTGTAGTCGGTGAAATCTTCACGGGACTTGGTTGGGAAGATGGTTTTACACTTGGTTTAACGTTCGCCACGGTTGGGATCTTTATTTCAATCTCGGTGGGCATGTTAATGCTTCAGTTTGCGTTGAAAATGGGCTGGATTCGTAGCTTTACGACATTCGACAGCATGGACGAACACGAACGCAAAGGCTTAGTGAAACCTGACGATCAAGAACCTGTGATGAAAGATACGATGTCATCATTGTCAGTCGATTCTTTCGCGATTCACGCGGCGCTGGTTGTAGTGGTAACCGCTTTCTCTTATGTAGCAGCCAACTACTTATCTTCTTTCCACGATAAGGTACAAATTCCGACTTTCGTTACTGGCTTTCTGGGCGGTATGTTAGTTCGAATCATCGCTAAGCAAACCAAGGCATCTCATTACCTATGTGACGGCGCGTTCAAACACGCAGCGGGTATTAGTACGGATTACCTGATCATCTTTGGTATCTCAGCGATTAAGATCACGGTTCTAGCGCAGTATTTAATGCCAATGGTAGTGCTCGCAATTGGTGGTATCGCGTTCACGCTATGGCTTATCTTTTGGGTTGCACCTCGCATCATGGGAGATGACTGGTTTGAGAAAGGCATTTTCTCTTGGGGATGGTTAACAGGTACAGTCGCTATGGGTATCGCGTTATTACGCATTGTCGACCCCAAAATGCGCAGTAAAGTGTTAGACGACTATGCTATCGCTTATGTTCCAGGCTCAATTACGGACATTTTCATCATCTCGCTTATGCCAATCGCAATGTATAACGGCATGCACTGGCAAGCGTTAGGTGTTGGTCTAACCTATATCGCCGTTGTCTTATTTATTTGGCGATTTGTGTTTAAGCGTAGCGGTCAAGCCGTCGCAAATGAGTCTTAATTGCTCATTTCGGGAGGTATTTTATCCTCCCGAATTTAACTCTCTCCCCTTATTCGATAGCCGCCTCCCACCAGCATGCAACAAATAAGCAACTTGTTTTATATTTAAGATCTGCAAGCTTGGTCACCCCTTCCCATCCTTTTTTAATACTTGACCTACGCATTTTTATATCAAAATAGCGGCCAAACTATTCATGACTCATGGAGAAAAGGCAGTGCATCGCTCTCAAGGATTTACCCTCATTGAACTCATTGTGTGCATCATTATCCTTGGTGTCGTTAGTGTTATTGCCCTTCCTAAATTTCTTGGTCTGCAAAAAGATGCCCGAGTGGCAGTACTATATGGCGCGAGGGAAGCGCTCATGACTGCAAACAACTTTGTGTACACTAAAGCCGTTATTCAATCTCAAGAGACGATAGATGGCGGCAAACAATATAACATTGATCTAGATAATGACGGCAATAACGACCTAATTGGTTACTTTGGATTTATTAAGAATGTCATTCCCGCAAAAGAGCTGGCAGGTTTCGACCCTCAACTCACTATCAATACTTGGTACGGGGTAGACAGCCCGGACGAACCCTATTTCCTTATCGGCTTTGCAAACAAACCTGTTGGTCCAGACCATATGTGTTATGTCGAAGTTTACTACCCAGAAACTCCAGGTGGCCAAGTCAGCTACAAAATACAAACTGACGACTGCTAGTTCTCCTAGTGAGTGAAAGTGACAGTTGCACTTTTGGTGCTTTCATCGCTTTTAGCAGAATACTGGCCCCAAAATCCATTATTAACAACTATTTCACATAATGTTGTTTCATAGTTAGCTTGCAGCGAGAAAACAAGTAATTCGCGACCGCACGCGCCCGTAATCGAAACAATCTATCGTTTTTCCGACCGCCAATAATTTGTGCTTGTAAACTCATCATTTCGCTCAATAATAGTTCTATAACAAATTCAATAATTTAAAGCGGGAGGCATGATGAGAATATTCTGGCAGTTACGTTGGTATTTCCAACAAAAGTGGAAGCATTATGTCGGATCGATTTTGCTTTTCGCTGTGATATCAACTCTACAACTTGTTCCTCCTAAAGCGGTCGGTATCATCGTTGATGGGGTCGTAGATAACACGTTAAATACAAATACGCTGATTCTGTGGCTCTTGGGACTCACTGCACTGATCTTTGCCATTTATGGATGCCGTATCTTATGGCGAATTTGGCTTTTCGGCGCAAGCTGGGAACTCGGAACCATTCTACGTAATCGTCTCTATAGGCACTTATCGACACAACCACCCCGATTTTTCGAACGTTATAAGACCGGTGATCTGATGGCGCGTGGTACTAATGATGTACGTAACATCGTAATGACAGCCGGCGAAGGGGTTTTAACGGCAGCCGATTCCTTGATCACGGGTATTGCAGTTTTAATCATCATGGTAACGCAAGTTAGCTGGAAGCTCACCGTTATGGCACTTCTTCCAATGCCGTTTCTTGCAATCATCATCTTTTTTATCGTCCGTATACTGCATCAACGTTTCCGCATTGCTCAGGAAGCCTTTTCTACCATGTCAGACATGACGCAAGAGTCACTTAACGGCGTGCGAATGTTGCGAGCTTTTGGGTTAGAGAATCAAGAACAACAGCGCTTTGACGATGTAGTCGATGATACCGGTCAGAAAAATATCGCCGTCGCTAGAGTCGACGCGAGATTTGATCCAGCTATCCAACTCACCATCGGCCTCTCTTTCCTTCTCAGTGTCGCTGCTGGTGCTTACCTTGTCGATAAGGGAGAGATCACGCTTGGTGATCTAACAGCCTTTACGATGTATTTAGGGTTAATGATATGGCCTATGCTGGCCTTCGCTTTCTTATTTAATATTTTAGAGCGAGGCTCCGCAGCATGGAATCGCCTACAAGAGATCTTTGATGAAACACCAGAGATTGTCAGTGGAAATAAACCATTAGAAGATAAACCACTGCCATTAAAAATTGATATCGATGCTTTCCACTGGTCCAGTGATTTACCACCAGCTCTAGCCGAAATAAAAATCGAACTTGAACCCGGTAAAATGTTGGGAGTAGCTGGCCCTGTCGGAAGCGGAAAATCAACCCTGCTAACGCTGCTTTTGCGTCAGCACGACCTAACAAACGGTTCAATTACATTCGGGGATGTTGAGATTAAAGATGCCCTACTTCCTCAGTGGCGCAACCGCTTTGCCGTGGTTAATCAAAGCCCGTTTCTATTTTCAAAATCTATCTTTGACAATATTGCCTTAGGCAACCCTAACGCGGGAAAGGAAGAAGTCTACAGAGCAGCAAAGTTAGCCTGTATACATGACGATATTGAGAAGTTTCCTGAAGGCTACCAAACAGAAGTCGGTGAAAAAGGCATTACACTCTCCGGCGGGCAAAAACAACGTATTGCGATAGCACGCGCTATGCTGTTGAATGCCCAAGTGTTGGTTTTGGACGATGCACTTTCCGCTGTTGATGGACGGACCGAACATCAAATCCTTAAGAATTTGGAAACGCACTACCGTGATCAAGCCCTAATCGTTATTGCGCACCGCCTCACCGCATTGGAAGCAGCAGACGAGATCATTGTATTGAATCACGGACACATTACTGAACGTGGCCAACATAGCGCTTTATTAGCGCATAAAGGCTGGTACGCCGAAATGTTCGAGTACCAAAAACTAGAACAGGCGATGGAGGAATAATGAATGAAGCAGACCAGTACGTTTAAACGGTTAATGTCTTACCCATTATCTCAACCAAAGCCAATGATTAAAGGACTCGCCTTGCTGTTTATTGCAGCGTTAGCCAGCGCCGGCGGCCCTTGGTTAATTCAATATTTCATTGATGAGCACATCGCTAAAGGTGACTATTCACAAAATATTCTGATTTCGCTAGCAGTAGGTTATATCGCTCTTCAGATCGTATCGGCAACATTCCAGTATTTTCAGTCATTGCAATTTAGCATTGTCGCGGCTAACACGATCAAAGCGATTCGTAAGCAAGTATTTTCTGGCGTGATTAAGCAGCCGTTATCTGCGTTTGATTACACTCCTGCGGGGAAATTGGTATCGCGAATCACCAACGATACGGAATCTCTACAGCAATTTTATGAGCTCTTGATCGCGACCGTGGTGAAAAACGTGGTCATGATTGTGGTGATGCTTGGCGTTATGTTTTTCATGAGCTGGAAACTCACACTTGTTGTGCTTGTATTGCTACCGATCGTCATCGGCTTTATGTACTTGTTTAAGCAGCTAAGTACAGAAAGCTACCGAAAGATGCGTGACCTATTGACTGATATAAATGCGAATCTGAGTGAATCCATTCAAGGGATGAGTGTCATTCAATTAATGCAACAAGAAGAGCGTTTTAATAAACAGTTCAACGAGCTAACCGCAGAGCATTTGGTGGCATCTAAACGAGTGATTCGGCTAAACGGCTATCTGCTAAGACCATTGATGGACTTGCTCGCTGGCCTCGCGTTACTTTGCTTGGTTGCGATCTTTGGCTTTAACGGTATTGAGTTGATTGGTGTGGGGGTACTGTATGCGTTTATCAGTTATCTTGCACGCGTTACTGAGCCATTAATTGAAATGACTCAGCAGCTTGCTCTACTTCAGCAAGCGTTAGTATCAAGCGAACGTGTGTTTGAATTGATTGATGCGAAAGAACAAACTTATGGGGACGATCATCAGCCATTAAGGTCAGGTGCTATCGAACTTAAAGACCTCACATTTAGCTACGATGGTAAACAGGACGTCCTAAAAGACATGTCGTTGAAGGCCAATCACCAAGACTTTATCGCGCTTGTCGGGCATACAGGAAGCGGTAAAAGCACATTAGCGTCACTGTTAATGGGCTTTTATCCAACGCAATGTGGTGAACTGCTCATCGATGGCCGTCCACTTAAAACACTAGGGAAAGACGTCCTTCGCAAAGATGTGGCAATGGTTCAGCAAGATCCGCACATTCTCCCTGCTTCAGTCAGAGAAAACATCTCTCTTGGTCGAGCGGTTGACGATACTCAAATATGGGATGCGTTAGACAAGGTAGGTTTGGCAGAGCAAATTCACCGTTATCCTAATGGGCTAGACACGCAGTTAGGTCAAGGTGAAACCAATCTATCTGCTGGACAAAAACAGCTCTTAGCGTTAGCGCGTGTGCTTGTGGTAAAACCTAAAATATTGATATTAGATGAAGCAACGGCCAATATTGACTCAGGAACAGAAGCTTTAATACAAAAGAGCTTGGCAGTACTCAGACAAGACATGACACTAGTCGTTATCGCTCATCGACTTTCAACTATTTTGGATGCGGACCAAATCATTGTTCTTCATCATGGGGAGTTAGTAGAGAAAGGCACACACAAAACACTGTTGAAACAAAATGGTCGTTATGCCCAAATGTATCAATTACAGCAAGCAAACCGACATTTACAGCAGATTGAAGAAGAAACCAAGCAACTCGAAGAAGCGGTGTGATGTTTATACCCATGCCTTCTTTTTATTTGGTAGGCATGGGCATAATCGGCCCAACTTCAAAAGTTAGCCTGATTAGCTTCCAATTTCTTCATAATGTGAACTAATTTTCTATTTCTTACCTATTATTGACATAACCCCTCGCTATATCACGCAAGGTCGTTGTAAAATCGTACGGTACTTCAGTCTGGCGCCCTTTGCACTAGACTGTTTTCACTTTCTAATAATGCATATTAATCTCATGACACAAGTCCATGGACAAAGATAAGTTTACTAACATCTATCGCTTGCCTGGTTCGATTCAAATTCGTATCGGTAAATGGCAAAAAACGTTCCGCGGTACCTCTGATTTGATTTTACATCAGGCGCTAATGGAGCGTAATAAGCAGTTTAAGAAGCCAGACTTTTTACCTAAAGGCTGGTGCGTCACTCCTATTGACGAAAAAGATATTACTGTCACGCACCACGGTAAATATATCCAAACCGTCATGCGCACAATGTTGGACAGAAAGGTCTCGTACAAGCGATTATTCCTATCTCGAATGAGTGCGGAAGAAGGTGAAAAAGTGCTCCACAATTACAAACTGGAGTGGGTAAGAAAACATAACCAGATCGCCAAAAAGTACAATCAAATTAAGAAGAAACAGTACATGAACTTTGCAAGAGAAGAAGAGGAAACCCTCTACCCTTCGATTCCAAAGGGTGTGTTTGACAAAACGTTATGGAACAAGCTCGTCGTATCATCGTTTGGTCCGCAGAAAAAGTACAAAAACCCACATTTTGTCCGCAAAGCCGATTTCTAAATAAACACCCCTACACTAGGGGTGTTTATTTATCCGTTAAATCACCAATCGTAAGTTAAACTTGCAATAACATTTTGTCGATCACCATACCAACAAAAACCATCACATGTCGCTATGTACTCTTTATCAGTGATATTTTTGGCTGCGACTTGTAGCTTGTAATCTCCAATGCGATAGCTGACCGTCGCATCCATTAAAAAGTAACTTGGTACTTTTAGTCTCTCTTCATTATCTCCGTATGACTCACCTGTATAGCGCGCACCTAAGCCAACCGCAAAGCCATCAAAAGGTCCATCAAAGAAACGATAATGTGCCCAAGCTGATGATACGGTATTCGCCACTTGGGAAGGTGTTTTGCCAACCCATTCGTTATTAACGTCTTCTTTTATCTCAGCGTCAACATAGGCTATGTTTCCGATTAATGTTAAAGAAGGTGTCACATTGGCTACAGCTTCAAACTCAACGCCGTTATTTTCTATTTTTCCTATTTGCGTCAATTCACTCAAGTAGATACGAGCCAAGTTTTCTTTTGTTGCTCGATACGTTGCTATATTGAAATAGCCATCGAATGAATCCGGTTGGTATTTTACACCGATTTCAATTTGATCACCGCTTTCCGGTTTCGCTGGCTTACCATTGCTATCTTCTTGAATTATTGGGTCAAAGTACTGAGAGTAACTAAAGTATGGTGTGAAGCCAGAATCAGAAATATAAGCCGTTCCCACGCTAAACGTCCACTCTCCATTATCGACTTTCGTGCGAGCACCCGTGGTAACATTATGTACTTCGTTACTTGTATCGTCGTAACGAGCACCCAATAACATTGTCCATTTATCGTTGATCAGCATATGATCTTGAAAGTAGACGCCAAGCTGCCGATTATCGATTTTCGTTCTTTGCTTATCGGTTTCGCTCAATGGTTGTAGCGTATTCGGATCGAGTAACATTATGTTATCCGAATAAGTAGGATTAAATACATTAAACCTAGGGTCAGGCAAAGCTCCCATTGGTGTGTTTAATAATGCATTACCATCAGCAACGATAGGGTCATTGGCAAAATCTTTACCATCGATACTGATCATTTGAAAATCTATGCCCAACATCAAGTTATGCTCAACGCTTCCCCAATTTACTTGGTGCATCAAACGATTATCGATATTAAAAGCATCAGATGACCCATCTTCTGTTGAAGCGCCCCGAAGTATGGTTTTGCGTTCATTTGATGGGTCCAAAGCCGGCCCCAACGCAGGCACATCAGCCGAGTAAACGTACGAATACATTTGTCTTAGCTTAACATCCATTTCGCTGTAACGAGCTGCTTGAACAAATGAAGTGGTATCATTAAACGCATGAGAAAACTCATAGCCTAAAGACACCTGCTCACGCTCAAAGGTCTCCCAGTTAGGGTTACCTATCGCTAAACTATCACTGATCTTTCCATTTTTGTTTGGCGTTAACGTTCCTTCAACTGGCAAAAATTGCAGATAAGGATCTGAGTCGTCTTTTTGATAGCTCGTTAGAAAGGTAATTCCAGACATCTCATTAAATTTGTACGTCATTGATGGAGAGAGAAGAATGCGCTCTGCTTCTACCCCACTAATTCTCGTCCCATTTTTTCTCGCTAACCCTTGAAAGCGGAAAGCTAACTGCTCACTCACCTCAGAGTTTACGTCAAGAGAAAGTTGTTTACGGTCTTCAGAACCGTACTCCAAAGATACAAGCCCTGAGCCCCCATCAAATTGAGGTCGCTTACTGACGACATTGATGACCCCACCAGGAGGGTTTTGCCCATAAAGAACAGACGCTGCACCACGTAAAACTTCAACCCTTTCCAAAGCAAACGGATCTATTTGCCAACTATAAAAACCAGAAGAATATAAACGGGTACCATCTTGATACAGCCCGCTGTTCGCCTGTTTAAAACCACGAATAATAAACCAATCTTGCTTGTTATCTTCGCCGAAATAATTAGTTTGAATACTTGGTGTGTACTGTAGTGCGTCAGAAATGCTAATAGAGGCACGATCATCCATTTGTTCTCGCGTAACAACAGACACCGCTCTTGGAGTCTCATTGATGGCAATATCAGTTTTCGTCGCTGCCCGACTCTTCGCTCCAAGATAACTAAAATCAGGACCAACTGCACTGTCTTGCTGCTGTCCAATCACAACTATATTTTCATCTTCCTGAGCCAAGACATTTGGCGTTGATAACGCTAATACAACCGCCATTGACGTTGGTGTCAGCATAAACTGCCGAGTCATATTATTCTCCTTTTTTGTCGGCAGCCAAACCAACCCTTCATGACTTCAGCGATCGCTGAAAGAAAAGCGAGTTACGGCATCGCCAGTTGTTTCCATAAAAGACAAACCAGAGGTTTTGCATAAAGCACTCGCATAGGTTGCGAATGCCACTGCGAGAGCTTGTTTGTATAATTACTTTCTTGGTTGAGGCGTAGCTCGTATCTACAAACGGCGTAATCCCCACATCAGATACAAACCGCCAATGAGAGATGCCATCAGCCCTGTTGGTATTTCTTGTGGGTAAAGAACTTGTCGTCCCAACCAATCGGCCAACAACATCACGCCGGAACCCAATATCGCGGCGCATAACATGTGTTGTGACGCTTTGTTAAAGCCAAATAAGCGAGCTAAATGCGGAGCCAGTAACCCAACAAAACTAATAGGACCAACAACCAATGTCGCACTGACCGTGAGACAAGCAACTAAAAGCAGCAGTATCGCGCGCGAACGATCAACGCGAATCCCAAGTGCTTTAGAGGAAGCGGCGCCAACAGGAAGAATATCTAGCCATCTTACGCAAAGAAAACTCAACCCTATAAAGACAAGCGCAGATAAAGACAATGGGAGTAACGTTTCAACCGAAACATAGTAGGTAGACCCAGACAACCAAGCCAATGCTTGATAACTTCTTGGGTCACCAGTGGCTAGAATAAAGCTCTGTATTGCATTCATCAGTGCGGTAATAGCAATACCAGTCAACAAAATGCGCTCCGGCTGAAAGCCTGACTTACGGTTTAGCAACACAATGACTAATACCGTCGCTAATGCGCCTACGAGCCCGCCTAGAGAAAGAGTGAAAATTGACGAACCAAACCCAGTAAACATCGCGATAATCAACCCCATCGCTGTCCCTGAACTGATACCGATCACTTCAGGACTTGCCATTGGGTTTCCACTTAGGCGTTGAATCATGGTCCCAGCAATCGCCAACATTGCCCCCGCAATTGCTGCTGCAAATAATCTAGGTGCGCGCCATTCCAAAAAAATCCAATTTTGGCTAGCAAACAAGTTTGTCCACCCTTCATTTTGCACAGCAACCGTGGCAAAAAGAACAACGGAAATTAATGTGCCGATCAACGCCAATGAGATCGCTTTAGGGTTTAGCTTGTAAACATGTTGACGATGTCGAGTTAACACCGTTTGAGTATGACCCTGCGTCTTTTGTGATAAGCGAGGTAGCAGCCATAACAGTAGCGGAGCGCCCAGTGCAGCGGTTGCTGCTCCCGTTGGTATAAAACTCGCCATTAGCCCTGGCAGTTGCTGAATAACCAAATCGGTTAAAGTCAATAACATGGCACCAATCAGCATCGATACCCAAAGCTTATGCTGGATTTTATTGATACCTATCAATCGAGTAATCGCTGGCGCTGCTAATCCGATGAAACCGATGATTCCTACTGCAGAAACGACCCAAGAAGTGATTAACACCGCAAGCCCAAGACAGACAAAGCGCAGTTTGGCTAGCGAGACACCTAAACTCTTGGCACCTTGCTCGGAGAGTTCTAACAGACTTAACGGCTTTGCAAACACAAATGCGATAACCGTAGCAAGTGCGATTCGAGGTGCAAGATACGAGAAATCACCCCATCCGCTCTGAACAAGCGAGCCCGCTCCCCATATCATTAATCCATTCAGCTTTTCGGTATTCATCATCAGAATAACCGTACTTAATGATGCAAAGTACAGGTTTATCACTAACCCAGAAACGACGACGACCGTTGGAGATAACGCTCGTCGCCATGACAACAGCATCACCAACCCCATCGATGTCACACCGCCGATGAGAGCAACCAAATTAGGTGCTATATCCAACATCCAAGGGGCAAATAGCGTAGCTAACATCAAAGCAAAACTTGAACCGCTCGCCACACCTAATGTTGTTGGCGAAGCAAGAGGATTGCGCAGAACTTGTTGCATTAATACCCCAGCAACCGCTAATCCGGCACCAGAAATAATCGTGGTGAAGACTCGTGGCCACCAGCTAAAGTGAAGTAAGACGGAATCGATAGATTGAAAGTTAGGTTTCCATAAACTGCTAAGAGCCAGTGAGAATGAACTTGCTTGATACAATTGGAAAGCACCAATAGAAAAGGTAAATGCCGAAAGTAACACCACAAGGCTTAAAGGCATGGTTTTCATTGTTCTAACTCCTCGACCTTACTCGCCGTAACTAACTCCGCGAACCGAAGCGCTGAAGGCATAGAACCAAAACTCCAAACAGGCGCGACTTGCATGACCTTCTCACCAGATTGTTGAACAACGTATTGCCAAAACGGATCTTGAGAGAGCCGCTTTTCGCCACCGTGAGGCAATGGCTCAACGATAACAATTTGGGCTCTTATACCTGCTAACTTATCGATGCCGACTAAGCTGAAGCCCCAGCTATTTGTCTCTTCGTTCCACGCATTACTCAGCCCAATCTTTTCGATAGCCTGAGAGTAAAGGCTATTCTGACCAAAAACACGAACGTGCTTCGTATCCATAAACTGAATCATTAAAAGCGGCGGCTGGCCTTTGTTTATGCGCTGTTTTAGTAAAGAGAAACGTTCTTCATATTGTTGGATAAGTGCCTCAGCCTCCGCTTCTCTTCCTAGCTCTTCACCAAACCTCCGAGTGAAACGAGTAAGTACCGACCAATCTGTAATCCCGCTTTCATATAAGTCAATCGTGGTAACGGGGGCAATATCGACTAAGCGATGCTTCATTGAGGAGAAATACGGGGCAATAAAAATACGGTCAGGTCTGAGCTCGTAAATACGCTCTATATTGGGTTGAGTTCTTAACCCTACATCCTTAGTTTGAGGTGGTAACGGTGGCGATTTTACCCAAGCATCGTAATCTTGCCCTTGAGCGACGCCTACGGGCACGACCCCTAACGCCAACATCGTTTCAGTTTGTGTCCAATCAACCGACATCACCCGAGGTGACGCCTCAGCTACTGCTTGAAAGGAACTGACCAAAAGCGCACTAAGTGAGAGAGCGAAAGAGAAATGCTTAAGTCGAGTGTTTGTACTGCTCATTATTCAACCTCTAGCTTGGCATCGCCACCGGATAACCCGCAGGGTGGTCAGAGATCTTCATCTCTATCCCGTATATGTCCCTTAGCTTAGGTTCAGTAAACACCTGTTCAACATTGCCTTGTGCAATCAAATCTCCTTGATGTAATGCAACGATATGATCGCAAAAGCGCGCCGCTAAGTTGATGTCGTGCAATACGATAATAACGCCCAAACCCAACTCTTTACTGAGTTTAGAGATGAGCTTCAACATATCGACTTGATGGCTAATATCTAACGCAGACAAAGGCTCATCAAGAAGCAAGTACTCGGTTTTTTGCGCTAATAGCATGGCTAGCCACACTCGTTGGCGCTCCCCTCCAGATAGCGTATCAACTAAGCGATCTGCGTATTTTAGTGTTCCTGTCATCGCCATTGATTCTTCAACAATGTCATGATCTTTCTTGCTCAAACGACCAAGTAAACCATGCCATGGGTAACGACCAAAACCGACTAAATCTCGACCTAAAATACTGTCGGTCACCGGAAGATGCTGAGGCAAGTAGGCAATGTGTTGGGCGAATTTTTTCGCTGAGAGATCGTTAATGCTCGTTCCATGCAGAACCACGTCACCAGCGGTGTATGGCTGTTGCTGTGCCAGCAACTTTAACAATGTGGATTTTCCTGAACCATTGTGTCCAACAAGAGCGTATGTTTTTCCGGGTTCAAATGTCACATCAAACGCTTTTAGCAATGACTTGCCTTCAATCTCAAACTGGAGTGCTTTAGCTTCCAACATCCCTACTTCACCTAATAGCCATTCACAAATGAAAGCTAATCAATCGCTTTCATTCGTTCATCACGTTTGCCGTTCTTATTCAACAGAACGATTAATAAGGGAGGTTTTATATAACAACAAAGATACAAATGCAAACCGTTGTCATTATCATTACATCAGCAAGATCATTGAGAGAATTACTAAGCGTTAATGATTATTTGTTGCGGATGACTTCATTAGTGGATTGTCGGCAGGTCAACGAGAGCAGCGGTCTACCACTGCCCTCGCATAAATTTAAATGAATACTGCGGCGCATGAAGAAATGAGAAATGCCGCAGTGAATAAATTAATGACGAGCGTCAGCGCCAAACTCTACTTCTTTATAGATATCGGCCAGCGACTTTTTACCTTGTTTGTCTTTGGCTGAACGCTTTTTCTTCGTTTGATAATGGTATTCTTGCTCCTGAAGTGCTTGTTCGTGCTCTTTTGCTGACTCAACAAACTCAGGATTTGCAAGTGCTTGTTGGCGTAAGCGGTTTACTCTTTCAAGGGTTTCCCACAACATACTTCACCTCCAAACTTATCACTGTATATAAAAACAGTATTGTTTAAATATTCCTCCTCGTCAACATTTCAACTTTGTTACTGCTCTTCACATTAACCCCAAGCCTGTATAGTGCTCCGGATATTTGTGGATGATTTTCTTTATATAACCTTGATGCTCTCGCAGAGCATTAACACATTCTCGAGATAACCATCCCTGATATACCCATTTTTCAAGTTCTAACAATGCGTATGGGATGGACCACGCTTGTCTGTACGGATGGTGCGTCGTCATAAAATCAAAGGCATTCGCGACAGCCGTAATTTGCGCGGCGATTGGTATATCGTCAGTGGTTAAACCATACGGATAACCAGTACCATTTAAGTTTTCGTATTGATAAGTAACCATCTGCAAAAACAAAGTCACACTCGGGTGAACCGGATTTCCGATACGAGCCACTATGTCATCGGCCGAGTCGATGCAACGCTCAATATGTTGCATCAATATCGCCTCTTGTTCTTGAGTATAATTTGTTCGGCGACTAGCAATTTCAACTGGCAGCTGAATATCACTGAGCGCATGGAATTGAGCAAAAATACCAATATCTTCGACCATTTCATCATTCAGGTGATAACGATCCGCTAACTGCGTTGCGATGACTTGGCTGTAGTACTTCATTCGTTTGGTATGCGCGTAAAACTCAGGGGAGTAGCCTGGCATCATACATTGCATTCGGTTCGCCAACGTTTCTATCGCGCTAACGACGTGGTCTTCTGATTCAACCGCAAATTGAATCATTTCGAAATAAGGTTTGAGACTATTCAACGCTTCTAAGCTAAACGCATTGGGCTGAGTAGAATTTAAAAACACAAAGCCAGTAAATGCTTTATTGTCGTAACAAGGAATCGCAACCGATGACTGGTATCCGTGTTTGAGTAAGGTTTGAACCCGAGGACAGTGATTAATATCGTGAAGGTCTTCGACGATACGAGGAATCGCGTTTTTGGAGGCAATATTGAGGTGGTGGAGCTTACGGAATGCTGACTCATGGTGGGCTAAACACCAAGTGTCGAACTCACTTTCTGCAAATGATTTGAGCACATCTTGGTCTGGGTGATATTTAGCAAATGACACCCTATCAATACACGGCAAGTGCGCCTGCATCCTGCCCTTTAGCGTTTGCAGTTGCTCATTAAGCGGTTTTGCAAACGGGTAAAAACTCCGGTGCGCCATACTTCACCTCCACACCCAAGCAGAGAAACAAGAGAAGCTCATTGTGTTGTAAATTCAATGGTATTTTGAGCGGTTTTCTCCACTTAAATTATCGATATACCACAACTTAAGTGTACGAAATAAAAGCACATTTCTACCAATTCTTTCACCGAATATCTTACGGTAATTTGATCCAGATTAAAAAAGCCAACGAGCGAAACTCGTTGGCTTAACAATACTGATTGATTACGATGGATTCAGTAACTAGAGGTTATTCAGAGAACGTTCTAAACAACTAGCCCAGAGCAGGAAGCACACCCAGCGTAATTAACAGCTGAGCTAATACAATACCTGTGCCAGCTATACCCGTTATCACTAATGCGCCTTGGCCACCAGCTACTCGGTACTCTCCTGTAAAATCATCCGATTTACGAACCTTGATCACCATAACCAGAGGTAAAAAGATGGCTAAAATCGCTAAGGCAATCGCTGCATAGCCCAAAGCCATAATAAAGCCTTGAGGGTAAAAAAGTGCGAAGCCCAGCGGTGGGGTAAACGTCACGAGTGCCGCAACCAAGCGATTAGGCTTATTGTTGCTCCCTTTGATGGTATCACCCAAAAACTCGAATAGACCTAAACTCACACCAAGAAATGACGTTAACAGTGCCAAATCAGCAAATACACCGACAATGTTGCCTAAGTTTGATTGGTGCACCGTCTGCGATAGTTGACCAATAAGCGCGCTCAATCCACCGTTTTCAATAAGTGTATTTTGGCTAACCACACCCAATGTCACGATCTGCCAAAAGATGTAAATCACGAGCGGGATCGTCGAGCCAATAATAACGGCTTTGCGCAAAGAAGAAGTATCGCCATCTAAGTAATTCACAATTGCCGGAATACTTCCGTGAAAACCAAACGAAGTAAAGATAACAGGAATCGCCGCTACAATAAGACCTTGCTCAATCGGCATACTCAATAAGTAAGATTCCGTAACGTTTGGAGCAAGAAAAGAAAGCACAGCAACCATCGCAACAAGTTTCATCGCGAACAACACGCGGTTAACTTTATCGACCGTACCTGTACCCACTGTCACAACTAAAGTCACAATCAAGGTAAAGATTATCGTTGATGTAGACCCTGAAATATCAAGGTCAAACCATTGTGCGAGGCGATCTCCGAACTGAGCACCACCGCCAGCGATGTATGCTGCACACAATGAGTAGAAAAGAAACAGCATCGCAAAACTTGCCACCCACTTGCCTTTTTGGCCTAGGATCTGTTTCGCTAAAGTATGAAGAGTTGCACTACTTTCTGCATGCTGATGAAGCTCTAGCATGAGTAAGGCAGTGAAAGCCATCAGAGCCCATAAACTGAGCATGATGATGATTGAAGTTGAAAAACCAATGCCGGCAGAGGCAAGTGGAAGGGCTAGCATGCCAGCACCTATTGTAGTTCCCGCGATAATTAGAGTACTACCGAATACTTTAGAACGACTCATTGTATATTTATCTTTACACTTTATTAGGAATTATCGGTATTAGATCGGGCAACGGCGTACCGAAACCAACACCATATTTGTAATGCTGTCGATATTGTAGGATCTTCAGCAGAAGATCAAGCAAAGTGTAAGGATAAAAAACCACAAGTGTAAATTAAAACTTACACAGTACTAATATCCAACAATAGCTGAGTACATTCTTCCCTGCTCATGAACTTAGGGACAGGGTAATTCCAGTGCGCCTCTTTCAGAATTAAATCTACAAGCGCATCAGCATCTTCGCGCTTAATGAGTGCACTTTTCTGCTTAATATCAATGCTTGCAAACAAAGACTCCACGTGCGTCAAAAAGTGTTGAGCACTCGCCTCACCTGACTGCCCTTCGGCCGTCAACGCATCGAGTTTTCTTAGTTGAGGCTCTATCTCTGATAATGAAAAGCGCAGCACAGGTAATAAGGCTAGTCCGTTTGCCATGCCATGAGGTATTCCATATTTCGCACCGAATGTGTGAGCAAACGCATGAACATAACCCAAACTCGCTTTCGTAAATGCTAAACCTGCATAGTAGGATGCCATGGCCATTTTATGTCGAGCTTCAACATCATCCCCTTGCGCTACGACCCGAGGAAGATGCTTAAAAATTAACTTAATGGCGGCAACAGAGTAAGCCCTAGTTTCTTGAGTAGCATTTCTCGACACATACGCCTCAATAGCGTGAGTTAATGCATCAACGCCAGTATCAGCCGTGATCTTAGGAGGTAAACCAATCATTAAGTTCGCATCTAAAGCTGCCATTAGTGGCACCAACTTTGGATCCATCAAAGGGGTTTTAATGTGTGAGGAGGGATCTGATACGACCGCGGCGATGGTGACCTCACTTCCTGTTCCTGCGGTCGTTGGAATAGCAAACAGAGGCGCTGGCATTCGCCATACTTTCAATAGTCCAGCTAACTTTTTTATTGGCCGTTTATTGGTAACTTTCGCAGCAATGACCTTTGCGCAGTCCATTGCCGAGCCACCACCCAAAGCTAATATGCCCTCACAATGAAAACGATGGTAAGCCTCTAGACCGCTTTCTACCTGATCATAGGTAGGATCGGGCTGCACTTTCGAGAAAACATCTAACTGTAAATCGAGTTGTGCTGCCGCCTTGAGCACCTTATCGACAATACCGACTTGGACTAACCCTTCGTCGGTAACTAATAAGACGCGCTTAAATCCCAGTTCGGTCATCGATTCTAATAGCTCATTCATCGAACCAGGGCCGGAAAACAAGGTTGGTCTCGGCATAGGAAGGATAAGAGCTGCTATTTTTAGCCCTGCGGTGTAAGTCCGATATAAGCGATGCTTCAACATACGAAATCCTTTTCATTTAGAGCTATCATTCTAGCTACTTTTATCACCTATGCTTACTTTGCAATCACACATTTTTTAATTAAGTCATTTCATCAACACATAAATGCCGCTGAGGGAGCAATACCGTTATCTTGATCTCCCCACACCACATGAGCTGTAGAGAAAATTATTTTTTATGATTTTCCATTAGCGTTACCTTAATAACTCACCCTTCTTCGGCTTTGCCGATCATAAAGTGGTTATTGAAGGTGCCTTATCATTCATACAAACTCAAAAATATGGATTCTACTTAATCACATAACGGTACGGTATATCAGTAATCTAATCCGAACATCACTTATAAAAATACAAATAAGAATGCGTTACATCATGATTTATTGTCGTTTTCAAATAAGTCAATAAAAGCAACAATAATCTTTCAAAACTAATACTTAGTTCAAATAACTGACTCTTAATCATGAGCTTCAGGTGATATTGTTATGCAACTAGGATTATTATCCGCCCCATAATTAAAACTACGTCTAAACGCCCACCTTTTTGGGGTCTATTCGCTGTCGTACCCAATTTTCCTATCACCTTCTGATTTGGGTTTCGCGTGGGCTAATTAGCAATGTCGGTATAAATCATGAATCATTCTTGCCATTCCCATACGGACACGGGCTTTGAAGTCGATCTAAAACAAGCACTTATCTGGGTTGCTCGAGCACTTGATTATGTCGGTGTTGACGATACTCACCACAGCCATCGTGTCGCTTATATCGCTTACCAATGTGCTCGCGTCATGGGTTGGGAGCCAGAAAAAGCGGAGTTTTGTTACTTCGCAGGTATGATCCACGACTGTGGAGTCTCCGAAACACAAGAACATAAAATGTTACTTGGAGAGCTGGTGCCACAAGACGTGAAAACACACTGCTTAAGAGGGTACCGAAGCCTCAAGCAGTGTCGTTTGTTGCGCCAATTTGCGACACCAGTTCTCTACCATCATACACATTGGAGCGAACTAAAAGAGCTCGATTTACCGCCTTTTGAAAAAGAGGTGGCCGCCCTGCTCTACTTATCGGACCGCCTTGATTTTATGCGCTCAAAATACGTCATGAACTGCCACTGTGACATTGTCACGCTTCATGAAGAATTGATTGCTGAGTGCATCATGGCAAACGTTGGAACCTTGTTTAATCCAAGTATGGCCGAAGCAATGGTTAAACTCGTCATGACCGACGCGTTTTGGTTCGCGATGGAGTCGGAAAATATTGAAACCATAGGCCTAAATTTTAAAAGCATTGATTGGCTTCAAAAACAATTAACCATCCAAGATATGAACAGTTTGGGAATGTTTATCGCTCAAATTGTTGATGCAAAGAGCCCATTCACTTATCAACATTCACAAAAAGTGGCGGAATTGTCTCGGTATCTCGCGATTAAGCTTGGGCTAAACGAGCACGACCAAGAGATGTTATATATTGCAGGGCTGGTGCATGATATTGGAAAGTTAAAAACACCAGATGAAATCCTTCACAAAGAAGGCTCACTGAACAAACAAGAGTACACGCGCATTAAACGCCATACCATTGATACTCAGCTCGCATTGCATAAGGTCTTCCCTAACGCGAAAATAGCGGAGTGGGCTTCCAATCATCATGAGCGTTTAGACGGCTCGGGCTATCCCTATCACAAAACAGGCGACGAGCTCGATGTACCATCGCGTATTATTGCTGTCGCGGATGTCTTCCAAGCCCTGTCTCAAGATCGCCCTTATCGAGGACGAATGACTCAAACACAGATCGCCGACATTATGGGTGAGCAAATAGCCAAAGAGGAGCTTTGCTCTGACGTTTATGCGGTATTAGAACAAAACATGACAGAATGTTACGAACTCTCAACCGACGTTTAATCAAAACAGGGGCGAACACACGCCCCCCTTTTTTAGGATGATAAGACTAGGCAGATAATAAATAGCTACCTAGCAATATCAAGTAAATTATCTCGCACACCATTGATTCTGAACCAACCAGCGATACTAAAACGCTCGGCATTGGTTGGTAACACCTCATGTGGGAACTGCTCTGATAAGAATACGAACAAACGCCCTGAGCGTGGGGGAATGGTTGCAATTTTATTGTCATTCAAATCGTATACTACTAATTCACCCGCGTCTTCTTCCGTCCAGGATTCGTTCATATAAAAAACGGTCGTCAATCGACGGTTTTCGTTACCTTTGAAACAATCTAAATGTTTTTGGTAGAAGTCCCCTTTCTCGTACTTGGCAAAATGAGCTTCGTACTCAAAAAGTCCGAGAAACAAGTGACGGTTCACTTCTTGGCGGATCTCTTCCATTTTATCCAAGTAAGAAGTAACAGCATGCCCCATATTTGGCGATAACCATTGAATCTTGTCACTACGAATAGATTCAATACGAGTCACATCATCGTTACGACCAATACGTGCTTTTTTCCAGTTGCTTGGAATGCAATCTCGCAGTTGAGCCACCTCTTGTTCAGAAAGAAAATCATCCCAGATGTAGTAGCCATTGGTTGCTAACGCATCGATCATTTTATTCATTATTTTCGTTCACTCGTGTTAGTTGGGCGCTCTATATAAAAAATCTGCGACACAACAACAAATGCGATTTTTTATCGAGACGACAACGGAGCAAAACGAGAATTAAAATAGACGATACAAGATACAAAAATGCCGCTCATGTGAGCGGCAATGTCGTTTGTTATTGACGAGCTTCTAATCTCGTTGCTCTAATTCGCAACGGACGAAGACGCTTAATGCTAGGGCGCTGTTTGTTTTTTAGCTGGATATGACACAGTTCCAGAATCAAACCAAATGCCATCGCAAAGTACACATAACCTTTATTGATATGAATTGCGAAGCCTTCTGCCATCAATAAGCCACCCAATAAAACGAGGAACAGCAATGCCAACGTTTTAAAGCCGGGATAGCGCGTCACCAGATTATTGATTTTTTCAGCAGTCATTACCATCACGATTGCAGACGAGACAATCGCCGCGACCATAAGCGGGACATCACTTGTCAAACCGACGGCGGTTATCACCGAGTCCATTGAGAATACCGCATCCACAGCAACAATCTGCAGCAGCACTACCGCTAATCCAGTACGAGCATGAGTCGAGTGGCCAGATTCATTGTGATTTAACCAGCTCCACAACTCTTTCAGGCTTTTTGCCAATAAGAATGCACCACCCGCGATCATGATCACGTCTCTTCCAGTAAACGCTTGGTTTACGACGGAAAACAGTGGTTGAGTCAACTGCATAATCCAAGAGATAGAAAAAACCAATGCAATACGAGCAATAACGGCAAGGCCGATGCCAAGGTTTCTTGCCAGTTTACGTTGATGCAGTGGCAATCTTTCACATAGGACGGAGATAAAAACGACGTTATCAACGCCTAAGACAACTTCAAGCGCAAACAAAGTGGCAAAAATCGCCCAAGCCTCTGGTTGCATGAAAAGTTCTAACATGAGTACGCCTCCAGTGATGGGAAGACATACGGTGAAGGGTTCTGTCGACTAAAGGGGTCGTCCATTAATTATTTATACCTCTGTTACTTAAGGATCTTGAGTAAATCACCAAACAATCAACAACACAATGGCTATTTTTAATAGGTAATGACGGCTTTTCATTCGTACACAAACTATTCAGCCCTCGCACTAGAAAGATAAATAAAATAGAAATTCTAAAATTGAAGAAAGAAAAACGCCAAAGACCTAACAAATCCAAGAGAGTTCTTTAATCTTACAAAGCTCAAATTATTTTTACGCAACACGTTAAATACATTGAGCTCAAAGCGAAAGATGCTCATTTACGAGATAAACAATAGTAAAAATTTGTTTCATCCTGATATACTGCCAAAAATCATAAGAAACCATGCTATTTATGGACTACATTGCTCTTTCACGCATTAGCCTAAAACATCTCACTGTATTGCATATGTTGTTAACCACTCACAGTGTTACGCTTGCCGCAGAGCGCCTGTGTGTGACACCTTCGAGCGTCAGTAAAACACTTGGGCAATTACGTGAAACGCTGAAAGATGACCTTTTCTATCGCGATGGTACTCGCTTGGTACCAACGGCATTTGCGCTGCACATTGGCCCCTCAATCCATGGCATACTCTCTAGCATGAATGGATTATTACATCAGGGCTCATTTAATCCAGCTTACTATCAGGGCAGTTTCTCATTAGCTATGCGCGAAAGTTCGTTTGAGCTTTTTGCCCCAGTTCTACAGCATTTATCTCAGCAACTCGGTAATCACGCACATTTGAATGTGCATGCAAAAGAGGAAATGAGTTTTGATGCGTTGGTAAGAGGCCAAGTGGACTTTTTGCTGCTTCCACACGATCTTAGCCAGCCGCCCACGCAAAACAAAGACTTGGTATGGCAAACCATTCTGAAAGACGAAATGGTTTGTTTAATGGGACCATCAAATCCACTCTCTAAACAGCCTTTGTCTGTTGAAAGCTACCTCTGTGCAAGACACATTGGGATTCATGATAAAGATCTCTCACAACCTTATTTCGAGCAGAACCTCACACAAAGGCACTCGAAGCGAAATTTGGCTATGCGTGTAGCGGATTTTGGTTCAGCTGCGGTGATGTGTCAGCACTCAGATTACTTGTTCACCTGTTCCAAGCTTTGGGCAAGGGCGGCCATGCAAGCAAAAGGCTTGGTTGAACAATCCCTTCCATTCGATTATGGACAGGTAGCCTACAGCCTCGTTTGGAACAAAGCGAGCTTAAACGATCCGGCTTTAAAATGGCTACAAAAACAATTGCTCGATGCCTGTGCCATGCTAGATGCGTGAGTAAGATAACGAATCAAAACTGCATTACGTGAGTACAGTCGGCACTGCGATGGGGTTACTCACGTAACGTAAAAGTTCTGATTTTAAGCGTTCGATATCATGGCGCGAGCAGACATCCCAAGTTAGCGCCTCCCCCATGACTCCGTGATGTTGAAATGCATTTAAACGGATAAGCACCGATTCAGGTAAAGTACTTAAATAGCGCCCAATCGCTACGATTTCTATATCTAAATCACTTTTCCCTGGAATATGCAGTAACCGAACTTCATACAATTTTTCATGCTTTGCGAGGTACTGAAGCGTTTTGAATACACGATGATTATCACGCCCAGTTAGCCACTGGTGCGTCTCTGTCTGCCACGATTTCAAATCGATCATCGCACCGTCCAGAAAAGGAAGCACACGCTGCCAACCTGTCACTGATAAAGAGCCATTGCTGTCGATGAAACAAGAAAGGTGCTGTAACTCAGGATCTTGCTTGATCCCTTTAAACAGCTCAATAATGAACGGAAGTTGTAAGGTAGATTCCCCACCGGATACTGTAACACCACTGATGAAAAAGTGATGCTTGCGTATCAAATCGAGCATTGTTACCACAGAGTAGTCAGTAATTTTTGGATTAGATTGGTTCTGACATATCTCTATACAATGATCACAGTGGGTGCACTCCTCTTTAAGCCAAACAACGTTGTTGTTTTCGTCGAACTTCAGTGCGTCTGCCGGACATTTACTCACACAATCACCACAGTGATTACAATGGTTTATTGTATGAGGGTTATGACAGTTCAAACACTGATAGTTACAACCCTGTAGAAAGATGACTAGACGATTTCCTGGCCCATCAACACAAGAGAAAGGAAGGATACGAGTGACTTTTGCCAAAAGGCTTCCACTTCGTCTAGACATCTTGTTCTTTCCTAAACCGACCTTTACGCCTGCGTGTAGGTCGGTGTCATTTCATGACTCACCACACGTGGTGAGCGATCTAAAATCCCAGTATTTTTTGCCGCCTCTGCTCCCAGAAACGTCGTATTGGTTCTCGAACCTTCTGCATCATATTTTGCGATATCAGAAAGTTTAACCATGTATCCCGTAACGCGAATCAAATCATTTGAGGCCACATTCGCGGTAAACTCACGATAGCCTGCATTTAATGCCCCTTTGCACAAATTGAACATCGCTTCTGGGTTTGATTTCACCGTTTCATCAATCGTCAAAATATCGCTGATACCTGCACGATAATACTGGTGATGCTCAGCTGTTGCTTGTACATAAGTGACAGGGTCTGGCTCCGTGCCATAAGGAAGACGCACACCTGGCGTAACGCCAAGATCTAAGCTAATACCACCTTGAGCATGTAAGAGCGCTTTGCCATCCAAACCATATTTCACTGGGGTTGACTCCACTAGTTTCGCCAGTGTGGCTGAAACATCATGAGCAAAAGCATTCGCACGTTCATCTTTTCCGTACTGCCCCGTTTGGCCTTCTTTTTCGAACAGAAGGTTCACCGCTTCTGCCATACCATAAATGCCATACATTGGTGCGAAACGGGACTCTTCAATCAATCCTTCTTGCGTCAAAAATCCTTGAAAGAAATTGGACTTTTCATGCAAGTGCGTACTTCTAGCGTCCATCAACTCAACCATTAATTGATGGTATAGAGGTAAAACACTGTTTAAGAAGTCGTTACAATCCGATGCTCGTTCTGCGACTTCTTTTAGGTTCATTCGCACCAGCGTGTTTGAACCACCAGCCAGTGGCAGTGAATTGTAGCAACTTACAATACCAAAACGTGAACCGCTGTAGGCTTTCGAGTGCACAGGGTAATTGGCAATATGAGGCTTACTACACTCGCAAATATTCTGCGTCGCTTGACGAAGTAAATCATCAGGCGTGACCGACTCGTCGTACATGAACGTAAGATTTGGCGCAATCTGCTTGAGCTCGGCGTCCACTTTTAAAATAGTGCGACAAATAATGTTGTCTGTCGGTCCGACATTCACGTGCATAAACGCATCTGGCAATGTGCGATCCAACATGATCCAAAAATGTTTTAACTTTTTGTAAATTTGATTCTCTGTTAGGTCGCCTATGTAAGGCAGCAAGACATCATCCAACTGACCTAAATACACCGGAATATTCGTTACCGATGGAACATGATGGTAAATGATGGTGAGCATATTCAGCGCATCATCGAAATCGTCAGCTGGAAGCAACTCTAGATACTCAGAGCCTTGCGATAGGAACTTAGCGTAATCAGGCAGCACATAGCGTGGTTTGAAAGGTGCATGGCCTTCAAACATATCACAGATGATTCCTTCATCCATTGCTTGTCTTAGCGATGGGGAAATCGACATGTAAGGAATACATGCTTCCGCCTCCAAGGCCAAAAAGTTCGACTTTTGTTTTGGAGAAAGACGAACATCAGTCGCAATGTCTAGAAAACGTTGTTGTAGTTCAGAAAGGCTTTTCATCTGAGATGTCCCTGAAAAAGTAACCACAAACCCACAAGATAAAACATGGATTCTACCCCTAAAGAGTAACGTGATTTTACTCCGGCTTACCTGTTGCCACTAATGAAAATAAACAAAACGTCTATTTCCATAATGGAAATAAGCTAACGCTAAATTAGGTTATTGCAACTTACGCAATTGAAATAATCCAACCATGCACCGAACACGCGCTTTCTCATCGATTGGCCGTCGACAACATGACGCCCGCGCTAATAAATACTCCGCCAGTCAGGCGATTGAACAACTTGGCTCTTCCAGCGACAAACAGCCAATCTGAAGCTTTTACACCTAATAATGCATAAAATGTTAGCCAACTTAGCTCAAACACCACAAATGTAGATGCAAAAATCGCGTATTGAGCCAACAAAGGCGCAGAGGGATCAATGAACTGAGGAAACAAAGCGGTAAAAAAGACAATCGCTTTCGGGTTACTAGCGCCAACAATAAAACCACTAGTGAACGCGCTGATCCCATTCGAGGAGCTTTGGACGGCTGCCGTTTTGTCAAAGTCCGTTTGAGAAGAGCGCAGCGCTTGAATGCCTAACCAAATTAAATAAGCGGCACCACACCATTTGATGATATTGAAGACCAGCTCAGATGAGGCAATCACAACCCCTAACCCGGTAAAAGAAAGCGTTAGTATAATAGTGATCGCTGATAAACTGCCTAGCGCGGTCATGAGGGCAATACGAAACCCACTACTCACACCTTTACTTAAACACAGCAATGAGCTTGGCCCAGGCGATGCAGTGAGCACCAAAATGGCCAGGGTGTAAAAAATCCATGTATCAATTTGCATTGGCATCCCTTCCCGCAAAAAGTTGAGGGTTATATCTCAATCTTTATTGAGATATTCCTAGCTCAGTTTCCATCCATGAAACTCGATTCTTTAATAACCACCTAGTCCCTACATAATTTAGAAACCATTAATAGATAGTTATGCAATCAAAATACGCTCTGCATGCAAGGTTGTAAAGCATGTTTATTTTTCTTAATCATAAAAAGGCTTGGGATCGATTTCTAACGATGACGGAGCGACTGCTCTTTCTATTTTGTGTAGGCTATTTTTCAAATCGACCATCGCCACATCGATATAACGCTGATATTTGCGTGAGTAGAAACACTTCACTTCTGGCTTTAAAGCTTGAGAGTCATTTGAGGACCAAACAATACCAACACGCCCATCACTCAACTCAACAATAGAGCCCACTGGGTACATCCCAACGCAATTAATGAACTTGTAGACTAGGTCTGCATCTAAATGAAATGGCGTTAAACTCAACAAGATTTTAAACGCTTCTGCTGAGCTCATGCCTTTTTTGTAGCAACGATCGGCCGTCAATGCATCGTAAATATCAACAATACAACTCATGCGGCCGTGAATCGGAATCTCATCGCCCTTCAAGCCTCTAGGGTAGCCATTGCCATCTAACTTCTCATGATGCATCAAACAAACATCGCGACTCACATCACTAAGGCCCTTTACATGGAGAATAATCTCACCAGCGAACACTTGATGTAGCTTCATGTGTTCAAACTCTTCAGGTGTTAGTTTTGCTGGTTTATGCAAAATCTTGTCATCAACTTTAATTTTACCTACATCATGAATGATGCCACCAATAGCGAGCTGCTTTAATGTCTGCTTATCTAACCCCAAGTACTTACCAAATGATACTAAAAGGCAAGCCACATTGACGGAGTGTTCCAACAAGTAGGAGTCTTTTTTTCTGAGTGCAGAAACACATTGCAAAGCATCTGAGTCGATAAAAACGCTTTCAATGACATCATCTGCCCAAGCTTCTACCTCATCAACTTCAATGATTTTGCCTTCAAAAGTTTGATTCAATAGTTTCTGCGCCAGATCTTTTGCTTCCGCAATTAGCTTTTTGGCTCGTTTATGTTGAACATCTCTCGAGCGATAAGCGCGTTGAACCTTCGAAAAGTCAGAGGACTTGGGCTCTCGCTCTTCTTCTACGGCAACAATGGATTCATCCACAGGCTTAAAGACACACTTCTGAGAAGATAATGTTTGATCTACCCAAACATACTTCACGCCGCTCGCGGTAAGCTTCTTAATGCCCTCTGGGCTAGATATCCGCCCTGCATTGGCTAAATTTACGCGCTTGTTGTGCTCTATCGCGGTAACAAACATACCAACGCCGACATCAGCGAGCGCAATTTTGATTGAATTTTTTGGATCGTACTGCATAAAAAGAAAGCTTACTCGATATTAACGGCAGTATTATAAGAGATTTGATTAATTGGCGTGATAATAAATTAGAATTGATTACTATTAATGAGCATCCTGTCAATTAATAACCCATCGCGATCACTAAGCCCTTTTTGTTATTATGGTCTTTAGCCTAGCAAATATACAGATATGACACTCAAGAGCAGAACCTCTAACCGACACGTCTTAAAATAACTTGAAGATAATTATTCATAAATATTTATAGATTGCGGACAGCATCAATAACTGTATTTTATAAATGATTTTTACTGTTGACTATTTTTTATAAATGTCGATGATTAGCCGCCTAATCTTAGTATGTTATTAACCTAGTAGCGCATAAAATGATAGCCAAACAATTTGAACTGATACTTTTGTGATTGTAATGTACGCCAACAGATCAACTCTATGTTATCAAACCCCCACACTCATCTCTGATGCTAACACGCTCGAGGAGCAAATATCTTGACCACCATATTTGACCAACAAGCCTCAGATAGTGACCGAGAGTTCCTGAAAATCGTTGAAGAACGATTCATTCATATCTTCGACGTATTTAACGAAGGCCTCTTCTACATGGATGAGTTTGGTACCATGGTATTTTACAACAAAGGCTTCTATGAACAGCTCGGTATTAACGCTGGCCGAATCAGTTTAGAGCAGTGGTTAGAGCTTGTTCATCCTCTTGATCGAGAAAGGCTGTCCACAAGGGTCGATGCGCACATCACGACCAACAATACGAGGGTTACAACCACTTACCGAGTTCGTAAACCCAATGGACAATACGTCTGGATAGAAGGCGTAGCCATGACCAAAGAAACAGAACATGGCCATTACATGGTTGGCAGCCATCGCGATATTTCTGAGCGTAAGCTGATGGAAAGTTACATCCATCAAGTCGCATTTCATGACAACGCGTCAGGCATGGCTAACCGCGCCCATCTCTTGCTGGATATCGAAGACAGTGTACGTACCACCGATTCTTGCGCGTCTATTTGTTATATTCAGATCGAAGACATCAAATCTTACTTGAATCAATATGGCAGCGAACTGGTCGATGGATTAGTAGAGAAGTTGCTACAAACTCTCAGCCACTTGCCCTCTCCAAACAGCTCGGTGTATCGCGTGCATGATGATGACTTTGCGATTTTGATTCACGATGAGTGCTCAATAGAAGCGCTACAGAGTTACGCTGAAAGTTTAAAACAAACCTACCATGAAGCGGTGATTGAAGAAGGCCAATACCTAGGTAGCAACATTAGCATTGGTTTGTATCCTTGTATTGACCCTAGTCACTCCGCAGAGGAAATTTTACGTAAAGCGGCAAGAACTTGTCAGTACGCGAGCGAACAAAATAGAGACCGCGTCGCGGTCTACAGTGAGAAGACGCAGCATGCCGTTGATCGCTACTTCTTTATTGAGCAAGGTCTTAAAAGTGCGCTAGAAAAACAGACATTAAGTGTTAAGTTCCAGCCAATTATTGACGCCAAAAGCTCAAAAGTGGTGAGCTTCGAATCACTAGTGCGCTGGCGTAGCAAAGAGTTTGGCGAAATTTATCCCGACGAGTTTATCCCTGTAGCAGAGAACAAAGGATTGATCGTCGAACTGGGATATCAAGTATTTGCCAAAGCGTGTGAATTCATCAAAAACTACCGTGAACGTTACCAAAACCAAGTTCGTGTTAACGTGAACGTTTCTGTACTTCAGTTGATGAACAGCGAATTCCCTACGCGAATTAAAGCCATGGCGGATGAAGCAGGCGTTGACCCCGAGTCTATTGTTTTGGAACTGACAGAAACGTTTATTTTGGATAATAACCAGACGGCTATTGCCCCCCTAAGCACGCTCAGGGAGTTAGGTTTTGCACTCTCGCTCGATGACTTTGGCTCTGGTTACAGTTCATTAAATAGCTTCTTCGACTTGCCGATGACACAAATCAAAATTGATAAGTCGATGGCATGGAAGACACTGACCAATCGCTCTTCTCAAGAGTATTTGAAGTTTCTTATCACTATGTGTCAGGAAAATAATATTGAAGTGGTGATAGAAGGCATCGAAGACGCAAAAATGTGTGACTTCTTTTCCGAGATGGGCGTCGATTATTTGCAAGGTTATTGGTTCTCTAAACCACTCTCTGTTGCCAGTGCCAGTCGCTATTCATTGAGCTAAACCGTTCTTCGGCGAAATAATCCCAGAATTAACGCTATTCCGCACGGCCACGTTAAGCATGCTGAACTACTCACAGTAAATTTCAGACACTAACTGGCCGTGACGAAAACAACCTTAGAGAGCCTTGATTAACGTAGGCGCTCAAAAACAACACTCTGATCTAAGTGTTCGTGATATTGAGTGTAATCTAAGCCCATATCAAAGATATATTGAGTCACCAAGTTTCTAACGCACTCAATCAATTGGCTCGCTTGCCATGGCTTCTCAAAGTAGCGATCAATACCTGCGGAGTTAATCGCATTAATGGTATCCGTGTGCGTCGCCTGCCCCGTCAGAAGCACTTTACGTGTGCGAACAAAACGACTGTCTTGTGATACCTCTGTCAGTAGTTCCACTCCTGTTTTACCTGGCATGACATGATCGGAAATTATTAATGCGATCATCTCGCCTTCTGCATCAAGCTCATCCATCAGTTCTAGAACTTCACCTGCGGATTCGCAGTCTTCGATATTCAACCACTGATGTAACGGCTCTAAGTCTTGTAGAACCGCGCTTAATACCTCTCGTTGATCATCAACGCAAATTACATTAAGCTTCTCCATGTTCACCCTCTACTGGTAACTTGATTCTAAAAATTGTTTTTTCACTGTCGCTCTTTACCACAATAGAGCCGTTATATCCGGCGATAATGCGTTTCACAATCGACAGCCCTAATCCTAAACCAAACGACAACCCACCCTTTTTAGTGGTGAAGTTTGGCCGGAAAATTTTTCTGCGTGTCGCTTCATCGATTTCTGGTCCGTTGTTAGCAATCGTGACCAAAATTTTCCCCTTACTCTCTCGAGTATGTATTTCGATCCCCGGGTCTTCGGTTTGACCAAGTGCATCACACGCATTCTTTAAAATATTGACCCACACTTGTACGAGTTCGGTTTGAGAGCCAACAAAGTCCGGCAACTCCGCTGGGCTAAAACGTACGCTCACGCGTCTTAAGTCACTTTGCAATAGGGCCAGCGCTCGATTGATTGAGTCATTAATATTAAACGCTTCATCCAAATCGATATCCGTACGCCCCAATTGTTTCACTGAACGTACAATGCCAACAGTATGTTTAGAGGCAATACGCAAATCATGAAGGTCTCGCCCCATTTGCCAGAAACGTATCGCTTCTTCGGGTCTTTTTAACCAATGCTCCGACAGGAAATTATTTGGAACGGCACGTGCGAGATCACGCGCGAGATCCTTGGGTAAGCCGTAATATTTTTCGAAGTGACGCCCCCGCTTTCTCGCTTCGCTGGAAGAGACTTTCTGTCCTTGCATCAAACCAAAATCAAAAAACTGACTCGCTTCCGGATGAACTTCTTCAAGCAATTCCATGATGACCGACTCGAGTCGCTCTGATTTACTGCTTACCACACCAATAGCATTGTTCAACTCATGAGCAATACCCGCAGCAAGCTGTCCTAACGTTGTCATTTGCTCTGCGGTATGCAGCTTTTGTAACGCTTTTTCTTTAGCCAAGGCCTCTTGCATTGCACGCCGTTGACGCCGAGATAACTCGTTCACCATCACAGGCATAAATTGTGTCGTCAATGGTCCGTATGTCACCTCTTCCACCGCGGGCGTATCACGCTGTATCCAAGCCAGTTCAACGTCGGTTTGAGCAATAACTGTCGAAGAGGCCGTCCATGTACCAGAAAAGAAACTATGTACGCCAATAAACGCACCTTGAGACGCAGAAAATACCTGAATTGGCTTCTTGTCGTCTTCCGCATAATAGCCAGCCAACTCTCCTGAAAGCACGTAGTACAACCGATCGTTGTAGCCAGCTTGCTCGATCAGCACCGATCCGGATAAAACCGTTAATCGGCGTTCAAGATGGTTAAAATAGCGTTGTACTAACGCATCTAGTTTCGTTTCGTACATGGGTTACCCAATATGCCCAACGGTATGTAAAATCCAAACCATAACAAAACTAAGTAATACACCAATCACGCCCAGTACTGCACCGATACGAGCCATTTGGCTGCTTTCGACATGCCCAGTAGCATGAGCTAACGCGTTTGGTGGCGTACTGATTGGTAACGACATACCGAGTGACGCGGCAAATGTCACGACTAAGATCAGCGTCACTTCTCCACCCAATGGCGTTAACGAAGTCATCGAGGTACCTAGCGCAGCCATAATCGGCATAAGTAAGTTTGCAGTGGCCGTATGCGACATAAAGTTTGCCATTAACAAGCACAAGAACGCCGCACCAAACAAGACCACATATGGCGAGAACTGATCAAACGGAATACTGTGTACCACCAGCTTCGCAAGCCCTGTTTTATCCAGAGCAAGACCCAGAGCGATACCACCTGACACCAACCAAAGCACGTCCCAAGAAATTTTCTTCAAATCTTCCTTGTTGATAATGCCCGTCAATGAGAATACCGCGACCGGAATTAATGCCACTGTGTAAGAGTTCATCCCATGTGCTGACCCCATCAACCAGAGAATAATCGTACCTGCGAAGGTGACATAGACAATCATCGCTTTTGGTGTTTTCAAAAACTTGCTCTTAATGTTCAGATCGATGGTGGTTTGCTCGGCTTTATACAAAAAGCCAATCAGAAACCACGCTAGTGCCATCATTACAATGACGAATGGCACGCCAAATACCATCCATTCACCAAAGGTAATTAAGTTGTCACCAACCAAATATTTCAGCGCGATAGCATTCGGGGGCGTGCCGATTGGTGTACCAATACCACCAATGTTGGCGGCAACAGGAATACACAAGGCAAACGCAATTCGACCGGGATCTTTAGGCCCAAATACCGCAATCACAGGGGTTAGAATCGACAACATCATCGCTGTTGTTGCGGTGTTTGACATGAACATGGAAAAGACAGCGGTGATCAACATCAAACCCAACATAACGAACTTTGGGTTTTGCCCAAATGGTTTTAGCAACACGCGCGCTAAGTTGACATCCAGCCTGTACTTTGTCGCCGCCATAGCTAAGAAGAACCCACCGAGGAACAGCATAATAATCGGGCTAGCGAAAGTCGCCATTATCTCGTTATATTGCAACAGCTCACCAAAATGTGGCTGCCCTTCTTGCAAGCGAAAAAGCACGATGCTTTTATTCGAAACAAGCAATAATTCGAGCACAATGATAACGACCGAAGTGGCGTAGATTGGAATGGGTTCAAACACCCAACAGAGTGCAGCAAGCAAGAAGATTGCGATCACTCTCTGCTGGACGATAGTAATGCCATCAAATGGGAATGCAGAGAGGGGCATTAACCAAATAAGCAATGGTATCAATGTTGGAATAATGTATTTGAGATAAGGGCGCATAGTACTACTTCTCTTCCTGAGATTGTTAGCCAGACACGTTTGGCGTTTGGAACGCCATTACCCACCGCAATACCGAAGCTTTTAGGCTCTGACTAAGCCTTCAGAGACGAAAAATGCAGTAATGGCTTGTTCCAGAGAAGATTATGCACACTGTTTTCAAACAAAACTTTGGTGCGAGATCAATGAACTTGTTTTCACATTGGAAAACATTTTATATCTGTGTTCAAGCTCACTAAACGCTCACGATTTCAGTGAAATATACTTTTCCATCATAAAGTTAGTTAAGGTTTCTCCCCTAACTTCAGCACGTTGCTGAACCTTAACTTTGAACCCCATTTTCTCGTAGAAAGGTCGTGCAGTGATACTCACCTCAGAGTACAGTCGCTCTATTCCCTTTACTTTCGCCTGTGAAAATAGAAAAGACATCAAATCACGACCAATACCTTGGCCTTGATATTCATGGTGACAAAAGAAATGGTCAATCAGGCCGTCACTTTGCAAATCACAATAGCCAACGACCTGCCCTTCTATTTCCGCGATATAGGGTTGAATAGCATCCATTGTGCGTTGCCATGAATTGAGATCAAAATCTGATGGGGCCCAAGCTGAAACTTGTGATTCGGTATAATCGCGACGATTAATGACTCGTACAGTGTGGTAAAAAAGTGTCCACAATATTGGAGCATCCTCTGTACGATAGCGACGTATTGAGAGCATCGGTTCAACCATTCCTATTCGATAAATACCAAGTATTAACGCAAAGTAATACTGGTGAATTCATCATTTTCAATACCAACCACTAAAGGCTTTTCAAGCTGATCGCTGTTCATCAATACGGTGGTATTTAGCTCTCGACTTGATCTGCGTATTTTGCTTTTTCTGATGATATGTATATTCACAATGTAATCGGAATATTCCTTCGTGACTCCTCCAGAAAACTCCACATGTTCACTTTCATTATCTTGAACCACATGAAATTTTCGATTTGCTTGAATATCAGCGCAGAGTGAAGAGTCACCATAGTTCAGTACAACGGACGTTGGTTCACTATCTTGATTGGCAAAACAGCCAAATGCGAACGTGCATAATGCAAGTATACTTTTTGATTTAAACATTGGTTATTCAATTTCTAGTTATTTTTCTGCCATTTGCATTACCAAACAGCACTCCTTCCGTAATCGCCCATTGTGCCACAGGTGTACGCAAGTCTCTAAATACAGTAAAAGGATGTACGATAAAATTCCGCTAAAAATGGGGAAATCACAATACATCTGAGGATAAACCAGCCTATTTAATCGCCACCAACAACACCCAAGCAATTGTTTTTATTGAATTTAAAAGTAATAAACAATGTAAGCAATATACGTACAAGCTCTTACTTTTTCATACGCAACTAAGCAAGTTAATAGAGAGAGACAATATTGTCTATGCCGCATGTTACAAATCTGCTTACCTCATTATTACGTATGATCCGATATTGTGGCGCTAGCCTTCCCTTCTTTTTAACGAAGGGAAGATTTAACAATAAGGCTTGCACCTATTTTATAGCTAAAATCAATAAAGCATTTCCAACATCGGTTGGTCTAGGAGCGATCAATGAAAAACTCTCTCAGTTTTACTCATCTATTAAAAGTTGGCTTGATATCAATCGCAGCTTTGATGGGTGGATGCACTCAAGGAGATTGGCGTACCGCAAGCAGAGAACCTGCCGGTATCGCGCCTGACCCTTCCAATGTGAAACATGCCGTAATTGAGTTTTATGCCGCAGATGCATTTGGTTGGCGAGGCTGGTTTGCGGTGCACACTTGGTTTGCGATAAAGCCTGAAAATGCGAACGAATATACCGTGTATGAAGTGGTCGGGTGGCGCGTGAATCGTGGACAACCCGCTCTGTATCAATACCAAACGGGCACACCAGATCGCTACTGGTATGGTGCGAAGCCAGAAAAAATACTCTCAATACAAGGTGAAAAAGCCGATAAACTTACCCCCAAAATACAAAGCGTTATCAACCAATACCCTTGGGCTGAAGAATACACGTTGTTTCCAGGACCAAATAGCAATACATTCCCGGCTTGGGTGGGCAAGCAAATTCCGGAGTTAGAACTCGACTTGCCATTTAGAGCAATTGGTAGTGGCTACGCCAACGAGTAAAACAAAAGCTTGGTAACTGGCGCGTTTTACGTTCAGCGCATAGCACTATACCTATTGTGCGTCTTCACCTAACTCGGTTCTGTTTCTTCCGTTGCGTTTTGCTTTATACAGAGCGTTGTCAGCGTCTTTCATTACCGCTTCAATTGGCATATCGTTGCCTTTCCAGTGAGAAACTCCAAGTGATACCGTTACCTTACCAACGACCAGGAAATCGTGTTTTTCTACGTTATGCCTAATCCGCTCTGCGACATCAACCGCGTGATGAACATCCGTCGCTTCAAGGAACATCATGAACTCTTCCCCACCGGAACGGCAAAGATGATCATTCGCTCGGGCTTGCTCTTTCATCAACTGAGCGAATTCTTTGAGTAGATTGTCACCCACATCATGACCATAGTTATCATTGACGCTCTTAAAATGATCAATATCCAAAGCTAAAATAGAAAAAGCGGTGTTTTCTTGCTTAAACAAGCCTAGAACTTTGTCTAAGCCGCGTCGATTTAACAACCCAGTCATCGCGTCTGTTAGCGTATCCAGTTGCAGCTTATCAATGGTTTTTGAAACGAGACCAAACGCTTTGAGGAAACTGAGCTTCAAATGTGAAGCCTCAAAATACCAAGACTTAACCAGCTTCAAATCATCGATGGATGAAGAGTGTTCTTCCACTCCTCGAACAGCGCCAGCCAGTTGCCATAATGGTCTTGAAATAAGTAGAGAGAAGAACCAGATCAACAGCAGAGTTAATAAACCAATTGGAATCGATTTGAAAAATACACTCCACATCTGCTCATCTAGCACCATTAACGTCATTGATTTCGGGCGCTGAGCGACAATTCCCCACCCTGATGATTCAACTGGTGCATACCCTGCTAGCATTTCAACACCGCGAGAGTTCACAATTTCTTTGTTACCACGCTGACCCATTGTCACGGCGTTAATTGCCATATTATCGTTGATCACTTCACCAACCCGCGATTTATCTGGGTGGTAGATCAGCGTATTGCTTTCGTCCACAACGTAAAGGAAAGAGCCATCTTTGTAAGCATGCTGGCTAAGTAATTCCGCAAGAATATTATCCTTCTCTAAGTAGATAGTACCGCCGATATAGCCTAAATATTCATTGGACTGAGAAAATATAGGGTATGAGATCGTTAACAGATAATTTCCTGCGGGTGAGATGAATGGCTCAGTGACAACGGGCGCTTGAGCATTTAAAGATTGACGTTTTCTTTCACCAACGAGCTTTACACCTTTCACCTGAAGTGTCTCTGGTGATACAGAAATAATGACGCCTTTCGCATTAACGACAACCACAGAGTTGAATGATTTGGTTTGCTTTCTCAGCCTCTCCGCCTCTTCGTCAAGAAACTGAGCATCGTGCATCTTATCTTTTAGCAAGTTCGCACTGTATTTTAACTGCGACATTGAGCTTTCTATGAAAGAGTCCGTCATTTCTGACATTTTTTGCGCATAAACGCGGTTGGACTCTAACGTGTTATTGATGATGAGATCTCGTTGCACTCGATAGATCGAATAAAACGCATTGATCAAAGTGACAAGCACGCTGAAAACACACAGGATTACAATAAGGTTTCTAAGATTAAGTTTTTCTTTTCTTCTAAAGGACATTTGCCAACTGCCAGCTTCGATGGCTTTTTGTATGAATGAGCGTATAGGTTATATGAAATTGATTTAATTTTCAGGTAGGAAGTTGGGAGCAGTGTTAAATATTTTCTCACATAATAGAACGCAAAATGAGCTAATAAGAGAATTCAGTGACACAAAATAAATGCCGTGCCACTGTAATATCGCACAACTTTAAGCAAGCTCTGTGCTGGTCATTACCATTGTCTTTAATACATCGACAACAAGCTGATGATCATCTAACTGCGGTAAACCCGATACCGTCACAACCCCAATTAAACCAGAACCCATGATTCGAATTGGGAACGCGCCACCATGAGCACAATACTCACGCGCATCGAGATGTGGCTGATTTTCAAAATCACGCTGCTTTTGCTTATTGTATAGCGAGAGGTAGTAAGAGCTGCGACCATATCTCAATACTGAGTTTCGCTTTCTACGAACCCAATCCAAATGGTCAGCGCACGTTCCTGTCATCGCGTATTGAAATAGCGTTTGTCCAAAACCGTAGACCTCAATAGCCACAGCCGCGTCACAGGCTTCCGCCGCTTCTTTTAAAGCTAAACCAATAGACCACGCAACTTGATGGTTAAACTCTTTCAATTGAAGCTCATGCTCTTGTTGAGCGACGAGCTCAAGCGTTAAGCTCATGATTTCACCTGAATAGTTTTACCCGTTTTACTGCTTTCCAATGCCATCTCAATCAGAGCGATATTCTGTACTGCTTGAACGGCAGGAACCGGGTTATCAGTACCCAAACGAATGGCATCTGCTACACCAACAAAATAAGCTTGATACGCACCTCTCTCCGTTTTGATAGTTTGCGCTCCGTCTTCGTCGTAGCGGACACCGTATAACGCCTCGTCCTCTTCTGACCAAGCATCGTTCTCCGGTAATCGGCCTTCTTTTAAGTAACCTTCTTGAGGATCTAATCCGTATTTTTCATATTTAGCCTCAGTACCCAATACTTTATAACGCAGGTTTGGTTCTGGGCTGTATAAGTTTGAATGTAAATGCACAATATGGTCTGGGTAATGAAGCACTAAGTTGTAGTAATCAATCGTCGTCGCGCCCGGACGCATCATTCGACACTGTGCGTCTATCGCATCTGGCAAACCAAATAACACCAAGGCCTGATCGAGAAGATGGGGAGCAAGATCGAATAAAATACCACCGCCATCTTGAGCCTGCTCTCGCCAGCGTTGACGAACTTCAGGACGGTAGCGATCAAAGTGCGACTCAAACAGCCTCACATCACCTAACTTACCTTGTTCGATAAGCGATTTAACGGTGAGAAAGTCGCCGTCCCAACGCCTATTATGAAAAATGCTCAGAACCAATCCTTTTTCTTCTGCTAAGGCGATCAACTCATTCCCATCTTCTATGCGCGTTACAAACGGCTTTTCGACAATGACATGTTTCCCATTGTTCAACGCGCGCTTTGCGAGCTCGTAGTGCACGTCATTTGGCGCAGTGATGATCACAAGCTCAGCGTCACTGTCATCGAGTAAAGTATTGGCATCAGCAAACCACTGAGCATCTGGCCAATCATTTTGGACCGCTTCCTGTTGACGAGAACTTATTGCGCTCAACATCAAGTTTGGCAGTGCTTTAATGAAGGGTAAGTGGAAAGTTTTTGCTGAATATCCGTAACCAATCACGGCGGTCTTTACGGGATCGTAAGCCATACTAAGATTCCTTATTTCGGTGAAACAACAATACATTCAATATCATTGTGGTCGAGAAGTTGTTTAAAATCTGATTGAGGAGCATGATCGGTAATAACGATGTCGATCTTTGACAAATCACATACATGGTGAAAATTATCGCTTCCAATTTTGCGGGATTCACAAACGACAATGACTTGTTGAGCTTGCTCTATCATGGCTTGTTTCATGGTTGCTTCTAGCTCATTATTTGTCGTCAACCCTCGGGATGACAACGCGCACACACCAATAAACGCCTTATTCACATGATATTGCTTCATTTGCTGTTCTGCTTGTGCACCCAAGATCGCTCTGGCGTAGGGGTCAAAGTGTCCACCTAAGAAATGGACGTCCATTGATTCACTTTTTTCAGCAGCGATTAGTACGTCAATACTGTTGGTGACCACGTTGAGCTTATCTTCTTCACAGCGTGCTTTTTCTACGTAAAGTGGGAGCAGAGATAAGATAGTACTGGTATCAATAACAAGGTGGTCACGCTCATCCAAAAGCTTAGCGGCCGCTTGAGCGAGGCGATGCTTAGTGTCACTAATTGGTCGATTAGAGTACGCCTCTGTAGAGGAAGATATCGGGGCAAGCATGACGCCACCTCGGATTCTTTGTAATCCCGGTAGTTGGCTCAACTTGACTAAGTCTCGACGCGCTGAATCTCGCGAGATGCCAAAATACTCGCAAACTTCCGATAACGTTATTTTGTTTTGTAGCTCTAGCTTGGCTCTGAGCTCTATCAATCGCTCTTCTTGCGTCATTACTTAAATTCACTTAAGTGGTTTTAAGCAATGATGCCACACAGCAATCAAATAACCAATACGGACGCACGCAATATTTGCTTATGCTGATACCAAACAGAATTGTTAAGTTGAGGAGATGAAGAGCGTTTTGCTCATCACCCCCTATCACAAAATGTTTGGTGTAATGTTTACGTTGGTTGGGTCGCTACTTTTTCATCGCTTCTTTAAAAACTTGATTCCAATCTTGTTTCATATCGACAAACAACCAACCTTGCTCTTCACCCACTTTAAATGATTTGTCTAATTTCCCCACGTGAGAGTCTTTATCATACGCCCATTCACGCTTGTCATCCGTGTGATGGATAACCGCTGAAAATCGTGGGCCAGACCCCGCTTTAGTCCACTCTAGCATTTGTAAGTCACCGTCAGAATTACCAAATGCCATCACCGGGCGCTTACCAATGAAGTTCTGGATCGTGACAGGCTTCACCGCTTTATCATTCACAAAATCAATTTCTGGCAAGCGTTGAATCGTTGGCTGTCCATCAACGACCTGATACTCCGCTTTTAATGTCGTCCCAACGATATTTTGCGTTGGGATCCCGTACACTTCTGGTGCCCAAACACGCATGAAATCAATGCCACCTCCAGAAATTATATAGGTCTGGTAGTCATTTGCTCTCAAGTAGTCGAGTAACTCAAGCATCGGTTGATAAACCATTTCAGTGTATGGCTTTCCCGTCGTAGGATGAACGGCCGTTTTCATCCACTCCTTCACTTCTTGATGGAACTGATCAGTCGACATTCCAGAGTGAGTCGCCATAACAAGCTGCATCACACCTTCAAGGCCTTGCTTACCAACCCCCTCCAAGTCACCTTTTATTGCCGAAGCAAAAGGTTCTGTTGTTTTCCAATCAGGATGCTCAGAGGCCATCTCTTTCACTTTATCGATCGCAAAAAACAGCTGTAGATAAACGGGTTTTTCTGCCCATAACGTCCCGTCATTATCAAACGTAGCGATCCTTTGGCTTTCAGGAACATAAGCGTCCGAGCCTTGAGTCGTCGTTTTAGTAACAAACGCCATAATAGCTTGCTTAGCACCGGTGTTGTTCCATGACGGCAGAGGATCTTGCATATCAGCAGCAATGCTATAGCTAGACAGAGCAAAACTTGTCGCAAGGACAATCACCTTTAACTTTATAGCCATTTTAATTCCTTATATTGAGGTACGGGATGCAAATCCAAATGAAAGTATAGTTCACGATTAACAAGCGCAATTCAGAGCAACATATGCAACAACACCACAACGTGACACTGTAATAAAAAACACACTTCAATTAAAGAAGATTACCGATAAAGTGTTGAGTTAACTGGCGTCAACCTGCTCTGAAGTATTTTGACGCCCCTTTTTCTGATTAAGCTCATCAATCACGTAATCCGGAGCCACTTTCTTAAGTTCCGCTAAACACTGTTCAGACTTGGGGTTATCGTACCGAATGTAGATATCACACACTGCATAAAGCTGCTCCGGCGCGCCAGAGATCAAATAAGCTTTTTCAAAAGCGTCCACAGATTTTTTAAGATCTAACTCTTCTTGCAGAACACCATTTAAGTACCAAAAATAACTGTTGTTCTTTGCCATGTTAGCGGCCTTTTCAATTTCGCTAGCGGCATCATGCTTCTCACCAAGTCTTACTAGCGCCAATGACTTCGAGTAATGCAAAGCAGCGTTATCAGGAAAAAGTGTGATTGCTTCATCAAGTACTTGGATAGCTTGTCGATCTTTTTGTTGCGCTCGAAAATTGTCCGCATAGCTTAACCAGACTTGGGGGTTACTTGGCATCAGCTTGGTTAGCTCTGGATAAATCAATGCCGCTTTGTCCCACTCTCGATGCCAACGATATACATCGGCAAGGAGTAATCTAGAAACGTTGTCAGTTTTCTGCGACAAGTAGGATGTTAAATCAGTCACCGCGCCTTCAAGTGACTGTTGCTGCTCCGAACTTAAACTGGCGTAATCTCGAACCAAGTTTATCGCTGCGGTAATTCGAACCATTGCATCGTCATCACTTAGCAACGGGGAAACCAGACGCCAGCGATGATCTATCATATAGGGTTGAGCTCCTACAATTGCTGCTTCACGAATTCCAGCATCTGCATCTTTCAAACCACGAGCGACGGCAACCAAAGCGTTTTGGCTGGGGTAGTTGGCCAGTTCACGTAAAGCATCAATACGCTTTTCTGAAGACAACTTCTTGTTTTGTGCATCATAAGACAATTTTTCGACTTGCTGTGCTAGCGTCATTGGTTCTTCTTGAGATGCTATCTCAACGGGTGAAACTCTATCTGAATTGAGCGGAGGTTTATCTTGAGCCCAAGCGCCTTGGCTTAACGCTACACTCAGCGTGAAAGTTAAAAGTGACTTCGTAAAACGCGTTATCTTTTGCATTGATGAGACCTTACTTTTATAAAACTGGACCAGTTGAATCTTAGAACTTAGTGTCAAAAACAGGTCGATTAGACGCTTTCAGGTGTAAAACCTTATCGCTGTATTTACCGTGTACCACAGGGTTGCCCATCGCTCGTAAAATGTACGCCATTGATTTGTCGACATGCGCAAAAAACTTCTTCCAACCTGCACATAGATAGTTAAGGCCAGGCTCACCTTCTCTGGTGCGAATAAAGCGGTTTTTAGGGCATTCTCCAAAACATGCAAACTGATAATCGCAATTAACACACTGCTGAGGCAGTGTACGACTTTTAGCAAACCCGAATTTCTGCTGGTCAGGGCTATAAGCGAGAGTATCGAGTTTTTCGTGGTGAATATTTCCGATCTTGTATTCCGGGTAAACATAGTGGTCACACGCAAAGACATCACCGTTTGGTTCCATTGCTAAACCTTTGCCACAGATTTCACCTAGCGTGCATAGTGGGTTTTTGCTTCCCATCCATGTTTCCAAACTTGCTTCAAAATACTGTACAAAAACGTTACCAATATCATGCACGACCCACTCATTGAATATCGCGATAAGGAAGTTACCCCATGCTTCATCCGCCACACAAAATGGCTCGACAACTGAATCCTTGTGGCCGGGAATCAGACGTTTATCACCTTGCATTAATTGCTCATTGGGCTTCCAAGTTTGGGGCGCTGTTGCTCTGAAAGTTTGCTGCTCAACAATCGGAATAAACTGCATTTGAGGGGAACGTACTTCATCTCGTAAGAAGCGATACACTTCCAATGGGTTACGGCTGGTCAAGTTGTTCACACACGTGAGCGTTGCAAACTTCACTTCATGCTTATGCAATAGCTCAACGGCGTTCATCACTTGTTTAAATGTACCTCTTCCCGCTCGGTTTGTTCGGTAGGCGTTGTGCATCATCTCAGGGCCATCGATGCTTAAACCGACGAGAAAGTGGTTCGCTTTTAGAAACTCGCACCACTCATCATTAAGAAGCGTGCCATTAGTCTGAAGATCGTTAGAGAGCGTAATACCATGAGGGCGGTATTTATCTTGTAATTCAACAATTCTTTTGAAGTAATCCAACCCCAGCATGGTTGGCTCTCCACCTTGCCAAGAGAAGATAATTTCAGGTGTGTTCTGCCCTTCGATGTATTGGCGGATATAGCTCTCTAAGGTTTCGTCATCCATTATTGGCGAGCACCCTTGCTTATATTCCAACAAATCTTGTTTGCTTAAGTAATAACAATAAGTGCAATCGATGTTGCAAGCAGCACCAATGGGCTTTGCCATCACATGTAAACGCTTAGATGCTTTTCCGTTGAACTGAGGCCCTTGAGTTATGTGCATTCATCACCTTCTTAGTTGCTAACCTGTCCCCAATGATGTCAAACCTAATCATCGAGTTAATCGCCTAGGGTGATGATAATGTTCAATTATTCTCGGCGCTTGTTATAGTGTGTATAACCGTTTGTTATGGTTTTGCTTGCTAGACTTTCAGACCAAAGTTGTTGACGGAGTTGCCGAATGAAGCATCCCAAAAGTAAGATTATTTCCTTTGTCTCAACCATGTCGGTCACGCTGATAATTAATGGCTGTGCAACAACCCCACCACACTCTCTCGCTCAGAAAATCGATCAAGATATGGTTCTTGTCGAAGGTGGGCAGTTTACGATGGGCGCAGATAATCCATCAGCCAAAAAGTCAGAGCGCCCAGCTCGCACTGTTAACGTTGATGGATTCTATTTGTCAAAATTCGAGGTAACTCAATCGCTCTTTGAAGCTGTCACTGGCTCCTCTCTGAGCTACTTTCGAGATCCAAATACACCCGTCAATAATATTAGTTGGCAACAAGCCAATTATTTCATTAAGAAATTGAATGAAAAAACGGGAGAGCATTACCGTCTACCAACAGAAGCAGAATGGGAGTTTGCCGCTAAAGGCGGAATTTTAAGTAAAGGCTTCACTTTTTCTGGATCAAACAATATTGACGATGTGGCTTGGTATGCGAATAACTCGCACAATAAGGCTCATAAGGTAGGTCAAAAGCAACCAAACGAGCTCGGGTTGTACGATATGACAGGTAACGTAGGCGAGTTTGTGATTGATGCTTTTGACGAAGGTTATTACAAAACAGCGCCCAGTGATAATCCGGTAAACGCAAAAGAGGAAAAAGAAAGCCTTGCACACAAGTCTGTACGTGGCGGCAGCTTTGCTTATGACGCAGACGAATCTGAAAACTATCGCCGCGATTTTGCCAGCCAATCCGTCATTATGTCTGACATGGGCCTTAGACTAGCGAAAGACGTAGACTAAACTAAATAGAGAAAGTGGCGCGATAAAGGCTCCACTTTTTACTATTGGTGTTTAATCTCTACAGATTCGCAATAGATGCTTTCAGCTGATCAATAGCCTGCTTAGGAGCATAATTACTCAGCTCTTTTAGACACCTATCGAAAGCAAAAGCGACAGCACCTTTTTTATGATTTCTCGCTAGAACTTCGCATTGAGCATATAAATGTTGAGGGTTCCCACCAACTTTAAACGCAGTCTGCAATGCCTTACTGGCTTCCAGAACTTCACTTTTTTCCAAAGCTAGACCATAAACATACCAGTAGTGAGCGTTAGTCTTTCCTAGTTCTGCGGCATGTTTAAGTAGAGCTTTGGCCTCATCTTCCTTGCCTTGGCGTAACAAAGAAAGACCGGCACTGTAAGGTAATGAGCTGGATTTAGGCTGAGCTTTCATCCCTTGTTGTAACACCCAGAGCGCAGCTTTTTCTTTCCCGAGGCGTCTATACAGGTCCGATAAATTCACGTAACTATTTTCGAAATAAGGCTCGATACTTATCGCTTCTTGGTATAACGCAATTGCCTTATCGATTTCGCCTAAGCTGAGGTATACATTTGCCAAATTGGTTCTGCCGAAACCACGATCGGCGTTAAACTTTTGAATGTCCATGTACTCTTCAAGCGGTGGTTGAATCCTATCTTTTTGTAACGGCGTCATTTGCGCATAGCTGGTCACTAATACCGAAGCCGCCTCCGCCCTCACTGAAAGTACGGGATCATCTAGCAGTGGTTCTAAAATTCGCCATCGATCATGAAACTCATAACCAGACGAGCCCGCGACTGCGCCGAGTCTAATCATTTCATTCTCATTTTTAACGGCCCGTGCGAGCGAAACAGTCGTATTTTGGTCAGTATTGCCGCCCATTCGCTCTAATGCAGAAGCTCGTATGATGTCTTTTAATGATGAATCCTGAGCAGAGTAAGCCAGAGCATTCGCCGCCCCTTTGTGCCCAATTGCATCGGCATAAAACGCGACAGCAAAGTGTTGTTGATTGCGGTATTGAGAGTGAGGAAACCATTCGGCTATCTGCGCATCCGCCCACTGGTTATTCTTATCCTCATGACAAGACGTACATACATTAGGCGTGTCGATGTGTTTACTCAAGTCAGGTCTAGGTACGTGCCAACTGTGGTCTCTACGAGGATCGACTTGCATATAAGTCGTTTCTGGCATGTGACAAGTCGTACATTGTGACGCTTTGGATCCCGCTTCATGGAAGGTATGGTTTTCTGGGGTATATTCTGACGCAATATGACATTGTGAACATACCGCCTCTTCTGGGATGTTTAGCTTTGCCGAATGAGGATCGTGGCAATTGGTGCATGTTACGCCTTTTTCAGCCATTTCAGACTGAAGAAATGAACCGTAAACATAGTCTTCATCGTAAATTTGGCCATCGTGGTAGTAGAGTTCTGGAGTGATCAGGCTTAACCGATATTTATCTAAAAATGAGCCTTGAATGTGCTCACCAGTCTCATTTAACTGCGTTCGACGGCTGTGACATTGTGCGCACGTCTGAACTTGATTTGTTTCTGCGATTGCTTTTGGTTGTAACGTTCTGTGGCCCTTCTCAAATACCCACTCGGTTACCGCTTTAGATAAATTTCGGTCAAAACCATAGTGACTATCTGTATCGAAAAAGCCTCCTGTAGATGCGACCTTTTTCGCCAACTCGATGTGTCCACTTGCAGGGCCATGACACGCTTCACAACCAACATTGATCTCGGACCAAGACGTATTGTAGGTATTTTTGATTGCGTCATAGTTCTTCTTTAAATTGGTCGAATGACAGTCTGCACACATGAAATTCCAATTTTGCCCAGTGTTAGTCCAGTAAAACTCATCTGTCGTTGCTGTCTCTGGATAGAGGTAAAACCAGCGCTGACCACCTTCCGATTTCGTCCTTGAATCCCACGCAAAAGGAATGAGCTGTACACGACCGTCTTCAAACTCCACCATATATTGCTGTAACGGTTCCCAGCCAAATGTGTAGCTAATTTTATAATCATGCCATTGACCATCAGGGCCTTGAATATTGACCCAATACTCCTCGCCTTGTCTAAAAAAACGGTTGGGTTGCCCATCATGCGTCACTGTGCGGTTATCAAAATCACCTTGAACAGATTCTGAGTTTGCATGTTTCATTGCCATATCGTGATGAGAGCCCTTCCAAGCCTCCACCTCTTGTTGGTGACATTCCGCGCACGTTTGCGTGCCGACATATTCCAACCCAAGCTTCGTAGTATTTTGGGGACTCTCTATCACTGATGCCTGGGAAAAAAACGAACCACTCACCATGACGATACCCAAAAATAGACACCGAAACCGACCTGCCCACTGACTCATAACTATCCTTAGTATTTAGATGGTGCAACTTGAATCAATATAGTCGCTAACCCCTTGGTTATACAAATAATTAGAAGTGAAAGGCCTTCAAAATGAGTGCTCCATTCTTCGTCCCCCGATTAGGGAGTATCTCGGTGTTTTTGCTGAAACTTTATTCGTCTCACCAGCAATCTGCACTGGTGTTCATTAGTGACCCATCTCTATTTTTAAAACCTCCCCAAATCATCAGAATGACAAGTATTTTTATTTAGAAACAAATAGTTAAATACACTCAATAACTTATGGTTATAAAGAGTATAAGAGGATTTTTCTATACACATCATTAACTTATGCAGCACCTAAGCACAAGGTTTACTTGTGCTTCTCGTTACTCTCAACCACCTGGAGTTTTTTATGGCAAACCAATTGAGAAAAATCGCAGTAGGCATCGGACTGTTAGCAACGTCCAGCGCAGCGATGGCGGCAGACAAACCCAACATACTTGCAATTTTCGGTGACGATGTCGGTTACTGGAACATCAGCGCATATAACCAAGGTATGATGCGTTACAAAACCCCTAACATCGATCGTATCGCGAACGAAGGGGCTTTGTTTACAGACCATTACGGCCAACAATCTTGTACTGCCGGTCGAGCAGCATTCATTACTGGCGAAGAACCATTTCGCACTGGCTTGCTGACGATTGGTATGCCGGGTTCCGACCATGGGATTCCAGATTGGGCACCAACTATTGCTGACTTACTAAAAGACCAAGGTTATATGACAGCTCAGTTCGGTAAAAACCACTTGGGCGATCAAGATAAGCACCTACCTACCAATCATGGTTTTGATGAATTCTTTGGTAACTTGTACCACCTTAATGCAGAAGAAGAGCCCGAAACCTACTATTACCCTAAAGACCCAGAGTTCCGTAAAAACTATGGTCCTCGTGGTGTAATTAAATCTTATGCCGACGGTAAGATTGAAGATACTGGCCCAATGACGCGTAAACGCATGGAACACGCGGACGAAGAGTTCCTCGAAAGCACTTTATCGTTTATGGAGAAAGCTGTTAAAGCAGATAAGCCTTTCTTCATCTGGCATAACTCTACGCGCATGCACGTGTGGACCCGATTACAAGAGAAGTACCGAGGTAAATCCGGTGTTAGCATTTACGCTGATGGCATGTTAGAGCATGACGATCAAGTCGGCGTATTGCTCGACAAACTCGATGAGTTAGGCGTTGCTGACAACACCATCGTTATTTATACAACAGATAACGGCGCAGAGACCATGACTTGGCCTGATGGGGGCGCAACCCCATTCCACGGTGAGAAAGGCACGACTTGGGAAGGCGGTATGCGTGTGCCTCAACTTGTGCGTTGGCCTGGTGTCATTAAGCCAGGAACGAAAATCAACGAAATGATGGCTCATCAAGACTGGTTGCCAACATTGTTGGCGGCAGCTGGCGTTCCTGACGTGAAAGAAAAGCTTGCTGAAGGTTACAAAGCAAATGGTAAAGACTGGCGTGTCCATATAGACGGCTACAACTTCATGCCATACTTCGAGGGAAAAGAAGAGAAAGGACCACGTGAGTCTCTGCTCTACTTCACCTCAAATGGTGAACTAAACGCAGTACGCTGGAATGACTGGAAACTTCACTTTGCAACTCTAGAAGGAAACCTAAGCGACGCCGTGCGATCTGTACCAAACTGGCCTAAAATCATTCACTTACGTGCAGACCCATTTGAAAAAGGTCCTAGAGAGTCACAAATGTACCTACGTTGGATGGCAGACAACATGTGGTTGTTTGTACCAATTCAAGACGTTGTTGGCGACTTCTTTAAAACGTTACCTGAATACCCAATGCAACGCGGTACAACCATGAACCCTGCTTCTTTAAATTACGACTCTTTGCAGATGCAAGAAAAGATGCAGCAGTTAGAAATGCTTAAACAGGAAGTGAATAAAGTTAAGTAATTTTATTAATCACTCTATAGATTGCGTTACTGAGCCAGCAGAGTTCTGCTGGCTTATATTTGCTGAAGTAAGAACTATTCGTTCAGTTTACTATCGCAAAGAACAAGCATTCTGCCGTAGAGTCCTTTCTTACGAAACCACCTTTATCAAAGACCTGAGCACTTACCACCAGCTTCATCTTAAGTTCGTTTAGACTCATTACTTTCATATTTCAAATAGTTCGTAATCCCTATAGAAATCCTTTTCTCTAGGTGGAATAACCAAATAACCCTATGCGCTCGATAACAAATAGTTGATTTTTTGGAAGCATTGTTTATGTCACATGTTGTAACATTGCTTACCTAACGTATTGTAACAAGAGAGAATTGGATGTCTAAAGCGGAATCATCTTCCAGAAAGTTAAGCTTTATTGTTATTGGCCTCGTTTTTGTGGTTTGGCTATATAGCTTGTGGGCTGATCGAGTAACACCAATCACTGGCACCGCTCGGATTCATTCTTATCTTGTCCGCATTACTCCAGAGGTTTCGGGGAACCTAACTGAAATCCATGTTCGCAATAATCAAGTCGTCAATGCTGGTGATGTGCTTTTCGAAATTGATCCAAGAGATTATCAAATTAATCTGCGTTCAGCCGAAGCAAACTTAGCCATTGCTGGCCAAAACATTGGAGCCAACACCGCGGCTGTTGAAGTGGCACAAGCTAAGGTCATTGAATCACTCGCAGCTCGTGACAACGCAAGAGAACAAGCAGCTCGCGTAACCGAGCTCGCCGCCAAAGGGGTATTGAGTAAATCTGAGCTAGACAACGCCATCGAAGCTAAAGCACGAGCTCAAGCCACATTAGAGGCAGCAGAAGCGTCCTTAGCTCAAGCCAAGCATAATCTTGGTCCCGAAGGGCAAGATAATCCCCAGATTCTCGCAGCTATAGCAAATCTAGAAAAAGCGCAACTCGACTTACAACGAACGAAAGTGATTGCTCCATCAAAGGGGATCGTTTCTAACTTACAACTCACTGTTGGGCAAAAAGCGACGACTGGCTCACCTCTTGTCACTTTCATTGATCCGAGAGGCGTGTGGGTATCAGCGCTTGTTCGCGAAAACTCACTCGAGCATGTTCGTGCGGGACAAAAAACAAAGATTGTGTTGGATGCTTTACCTGGCAGAGTGTTTGAAGGGCGAGTAGAAAGCATTGGTTGGGGTACTGGTGGCAGTAACGACGTCGATCCGACAACTGGCTTTTTGGTTGCAGACAATAATTCCTTAAACGCACAGCGCTATCCTGTAAATATTGTTTTTGAAGGCGGAGATATTCCCGAAAACGTACGTTATGGTTCGAAAGCAACGGTCGCTTTTTTAACTGAGCAAAGCTCCTTTGGAGAGTGGCTGGCCTCTTTCTGGATGAGAGTGTTGAGTATCTGGACTTATGTTTCATAGTTCAGCAAACCCAATCATTAGATTGGTTTTCACTCCGATTCTTTTACTGTTTTACTTACAGTATTCAGGTGCGCCTACTCCCTTTATCGCGCCAATATTCGTTGTGATTTTTCTAACTCTGATGCCATCTAAACCCCCGTTCAACATGATGTTGAAATTGCTGGTAATACTCTCACTTCTCAGCTTTGGCATCGTAACTTTAGCAGGAGCGCTCATGAGCTCCCCTAGTGGCTTCTTACTGTTTACTTGGTCACTTCTCTGTTGGAGTTATTACCGAAGTCATCGCGATCCCAAAGACATCGTTTCGACACTCACTTTGATTGTTGTATTGATTATCGTGGTCACAAGCCAACAAATGGGGTTGTCGCTTGAGGGGTTGCCATGGGTCTTATTTACTAGCTTCATTGTTGCGTTGGTTGCCACATATATTAGCTTTTGGTTATTCCCTGGGGACGAAAAAGATATACAACCAGACCAAACCACTCTTGATGGTGCAAACGAACATATCGGGCTTATCGTCTTTAAAGCAACCGCATTGTGTGTTGTTTTGTACGCGCTAATATCATCTGGAAGCTCTCAAACGCTATTGATCGCAATAACATTTGGCAGCATGATTAAGCACCCAGTTAATCAAGACAGCCATTCCTTTGGGCGGTATCGAATTATCACTACAAGCCTAGGGATCTTGTTTACTATTCCATGCATGCTTGCAGTAGCCACAGGTGCACCTACTTACGTTGTACTTGGCGTTACCATCTTTTGTGGCCTGCAACTAGCGTGTTTTGCAATACGTCGACAGACACACTTAACCATCTATCAATTGCTTTTTACTAACTTCACTGTGCTGACTTACCAGATTATTAACAATACGGGCATCGAATCATTTTCTGCTCAAATGACTCGATTCGTCTCTATTTCTATCGCTATAGTTCTAGGGGTACTGGTTCTAAATTTATTTAGATCAGATCAAGAGGTGAAATAACTGCAGCCTCTCTTTCTTAAACTAACAGCGGCTGAGCGATATGAGCTTTCTCATTGAACGAAGCTTGAATAAATAAAAAAAGCATCGATCTTATACTCACATACAGAGGATTACTCCCTCCCAATAACCATTAACGTCCAATCAGAAGAGAAGAATTTTTCAAGTAAAAAAACAAGACTCGAATTGAGTCTTGTTTATAAATGTGGTCTGGATGAATACAGTTATGGCGTCGCTTTAAAACCGCGGATTAGCTTCTCCCGATACGCCGTAATAACCCTCATGATAGAGTCTTTTACATCCCCTATTTGCTTAGAGGGTTGACACCAAAGGCCAAAACCAAACTTAAAGCCTTCTAGTAATTCACAGACTTCAACGGGCTCTATATCATTATTAGAAAATTCGGAATGAGCCAGCGTTCTAGGAAGAATCGCCCACCCTAGTCCTGCTTCAACCATTTTTACAACAAGAGCCAACTGATCGACTTCTTCATGATTCGAACTGACGATAACTTTTTCACCCATTCCTTCTTCAATGAAAGATCGCAACACAAATTGCTTGCTATTCCTCAACGCAGTTAACACTCGGTCGGGTGCCATAGAAGCCAGTTCACCACCTTTCTGGACAAAGGGAACAAATTCAAAGTGACCTAAAAACGTCGAGTCTAGACTGTGTATTGCACGGCTATCATGTACATTTACAATACCGAACTGATACTCACCGGTCGCTAAACCCTCTTTGATCTCGTTACGGTTACGAACAAAAAAGTTAACTCGCATCATCGGAAAATCTGCCGCTAATTGAACACGAAGTAACACCAGCAAACGATGTGGGATGGCACTAGAATAGGCAATGCTGACACTCTCTAAGCCACCATGAGCAAGGCTCAATGCGACTTTGTCAAACGTACGGGCTTGTTCAATTGTTTGCTTTGCATAGTGGTAAAGAAGGCGAGCATCTTCAGTGGGTTCTACGGAACGGCCAACCCGATTAAACAAGCTCACAGCAAGTAAATCTTCTAAATTCGTAATAACCTGCCCGATGGTTGTTCTGTGCTTATTCAATTTTACAGCAGCCTTGCTAAACGAAAGCTCCTCGTAAACAGCAACGAATGCCAATAGTTGTTCAAGACTAAAATTCATAGGTTTTCTTATATCTTAGGGCTACATGGCTAAACTATCACAAGTTATTGAGAATGCTAGCTCGAAAGAGCGACGGTTAACCCGAGGCTTTTATCCTCATCACTAGATACGTAGTTATTCCGCACGTAAATGCGAAAACTTATCGCACTCACACTCTCCTTAAAGCACGTTCGACATCAGACGTAACTCATTACGAACTCTCTAAAAAATACATTGATGGATTTGATCCTACAAAAGCGATTATTACATTTGTAGGATTTCTCTTATCTTTGCATTCATCAAATAAATAGAGAAAAGCACCATGAACTCAATGCCACATGAGCTTGTGTGGGGTGAAGTTTACTTCCCACCCTTGCTGCTGGTTATTGCATTGGCTTACATGCTCACCATTTTGGTTGGAACCGTTGCGACAAAATTAGGGGTACACAAATACGTTGCGTTTCCAGCACTTGCAGAGCTGAGCCTAATTGTGATTTTTACTGGCGTTATTGGTCGATTCATAACCATCTTTTGAGGCAAATTCCGTGATAAAACGTTATCTAATCACATTTTTATTACTGTGTTCCGCTGGCACTGTAATTTTCAGTTACTACCAATCATACTCAAACAATCCTTGGACTAGAGATGGTCATGTCAGCGCGTACATTGTGTCTATAACGCCCCGTGTAACCGGGCAAGTCATCAAGGTGTATGTTGAAGACAACTCCCAAGTTAATGCGGGCGACTTACTGTTTGAGATTGACCCAAGCATTTATAAAGCGTCTTACCACAAAGCCCAGGCGGCTCAAAAGCAAGCCATTGCGTTATTAGCGAAAGCCAAAAATGAAGAACAACGTGCACTGGAACTAGAAAAGCGTACACCTGGCGCGGTATCGGTGCTGACGTTGAACAATTTGAACAACGCCGTAGAGACAGCAATCGCAAACGTGGAGCTGGCGAAAGCAAACGTCGAAGAAGCAAAACTGAACCTTGATTACACCAAGGTGTACGCTCCAACAAATGGTTACATCACCAATTTTAATCTGCGCACCGGCTCCCAAGTTGTCGCAAACTCACCAGTTGTAGCATTAATTGATGAAGACAGCTTTTGGATCGAAGGCTATTTCAAAGAAACGGATTTAGTTGGTGTTGATCCACAAGATAAAGCATACGTAACCTTAATGATGCACGACGAAATGGTGCTAGAAGGCAAAATCAAGAGCATTGGTTACGGCATCGCGAAGCAAGACGGTAGTACAGGTAACGACCTTCTGCCTAATGTGAACCCTAACTTTCAGTGGATACGCTTAGCTCAACGCATTCCAATTAAAGTGAAATTAGACAACTTACCAAAAGATTTTCAACTACGTGTCGGTATGACGGCATCCATCAAAATCATCAAACAATAAATGCGGTGAAATGTATGTTTAATGCCTCAACCAAAGAAGCAATAAAAGCTGCACTGTCTATCGTTATCGCAATCTGCCTCGCCTTATGGTTTCAATGGGAGAAACCCTATTGGGCAGCGATCGCCGTCGCGGTAATGGCATTAAATGAAAGCTTCGCTCACTCGATAAACAAAGGTCATAATCGCCTAGTGGGAACCCTACTGGGCATCGGCTATGCCTTTTTCCTCATCACAGCATTTTCTCAAGATCGCTTCTTGTTCCTGACTTTTTTTACCCTATTTTTAGGTGTATGCATTTTCATGTCGAGCGACGAAAAGTACGGTTATGTGTTCTCCATAGGCTTTGCTGTGTGCTCTATCATCGCTTGTATGGGAGGGTTTGATAGTCAAGTGACGTTCCATTTCGCAGTACTTCGAATGCAGGAAACTATTCTTGGCATCATTACCTTCTCCGTTGTTTATCGTTTGGTTTGGCCAGTGAATACTGAAGAGAATTTCATTCAACGCTTTGAGAGCAGCCGTGAGGTGTTGCTTAAAGCTATGGACAAACCAAATGACATTGATATTGATGCGCTTGAAACCAACACAACAAACATTGAGAAGATGTGCCAACTACTGGGATTACCGCTCACGGGCAGTTACCACCTCAAAGAACATCGAAAACTGTGGCATCAGCGCCTCGAAGAGATGAAACGTATTCAAGAACGATTACTTGAACAAGTGGAAAAGCCTCACTGTGATGATATTGACTGGAAACCTGTGGCTCAAAACCTGACGCTATTTGATATCGCTCAGCCAACCACGCATCTAATTGGTCGTACCTTATTGACTGAACAAGTGAACCAGAAAACATCTTGGCATCGTGAACACCGGACTTTCATACAGCACTTGAAAGAAGACCGCAGAAAGGTTTTACAAGGAATATCGATGTTTATCACCTCGTTATTGGTTTGGATTTATCTCCCTGTACCAGGTGGGTTTATATTCCCTATGTTGGCCGGTGTCTTTTCATCAATAGTACCTACAATGCCTCCTAGCGTTGTTAAAGATGCCTTCTTTGGCGTTTTGGGAACAGGTTCAGTGATACTGCTGCAATACATCTTCTTGATGCCCATGATGACTGAGCTCTGGCAACTAGGGTTATTTTATTTCATCAATATTATTTTGATTTGGGAGGTATTTTCTACACCACAGCTGATGATCCATAGAGTCTTAGGCGTCAATTTATTGGTGGTATTAACCTCAGGCGCACTTAACTTGACCCCGGAGTATCGTATCGAAACACCTTTACTCATGCTGGTAAACATCATGCTCATTTTGATGATCGCCAAGTTATTTAATGACCTGTTTCATCCCCGCGTAACCGCTTAAACAAGCAATTAAACTTAATAAGGAAATGCTTTGAACAATGGGTTAGATCAAATTACGTAATGGCAAATAACACTGCCCGAAAAGGTAAAAATTAACGACCAAACCAACACACTTTGAACAGGAAACATATGAAATATCAGCAGTGGGAATACTTTAATATCACGAAGTGAGAATAATATTTGAGGTTGAAGATCCCAACATGTAGCTAAAGATGCGCCTCTTTTGAGCCGAGGATGCTTGATCAAATACTCAGCATAGGATGAATAAACCGTCCACAACCCTAACAGCCCAAATAACTCGATGATAGAAATAACTTCCAGACTAAATGGCAATAGTGAAGGCCCACCAATGAGCAAGATAATTGCGAAGATCCACATCTTATTTTTCATTACACATCCTTGCTGCTGATTTACGCTTATTTATTACCAATAACAAAACCAAGTAAAAACTGTTGGCCATAAAAACGCAACCCAATGTTGAATTGCTCATTTCAAGCGTTGAGGTTTTCTCTTATACAAATATTTCCACCCACTAGCGCTCACTGAATGCCACTTTACTCGCGAGACTGATAAGCAGAATACCCGAAACACCTTCAAGAGTTCTTGAGTAACGCTGAGAGTGTGGACGACTAAATACCCAATTACCCACAGATGCGTACAAAACGTTACATGTCGTCGCAAGTGCGCTGAACAGCAAGCCAAGTACTAATAATTGCATTGATGTTGAGCTTGCAGACGTATCAATAAATTGAGGCAGAAATGACAGGAAGAATAACGCTACTTTTGGATTCAAGACGCTGACGATAACACCCTGAACAAACACATTTTTATTATTATCAACGTTTTTGTTTTCAACGATTTTACTTTCTCCACGCCACATGGACAGTAACGACTGAACACCTAAATAAACTAGGTAAGCAGCCCCTAACCATTTAACAACGCTAAAAGCCAAAGCTGAACTCAGAATTATTGCTGACAAACCTAAACATGCCGCTAGTGTATGAAAAAAGTAACCAACACCAAGCCCCAAAGCCGCTTTTAGCCCAGCAGAGAACTTACCTTTCATTGTATTGGAAACAATATAAATTACATCAGGTCCAGGAATCATGTTGATAGCGAGACAAGCGACAACAAATAATAATAGTGAGTTTGAATCCATTCTTTTCTCCAGATTAACTTCTTGCGGGATAACATCTCATCGAACTATGAGTAATGCAACGTCTAGGTTTCCGTTGGTTACCAAAGCGTCGACCGTGGCTCATTGACGTGCCTGCTATCGTAAGAGTCGCGGGGCCGGGGCTAGCGATGGCTGCGATAGCTGATACGACAATCAGTGAATAATTTATCTCTTCCATTTTTACTCTAAGCCTCCACATGAATTTTTATCAACGCTTATCGCGGAATACTCTATTGAATGTACATCAGAAGCGTAATCCTGATTAAAGCACCAAGTGTCACGAATCAAGCTGGGGATTCTCTAATATTTTACTGCTCCAAAATAACATCAAATCCACCATAAATGAGACGCTTTCCATCAAAGGGCATTGGGTTATTCTCAGGACTCATTCGAGGATCACCCATGATCCGCTGCCACCCTGAGTCTCGCACTTCTTTTGAAGGCCAGACTACCCATGAAAACACAACGGTTTCGTTGCTTTCAGCTTTAACTGCCATGGGAAATGATGTGATCTCACCATCTGGTACTTCACTTCCCCACGTCTCAATAACCTTTAAGGCCCCAAACTCCCTGAACATTTCTGCTGCTATTTTTGCGTGTGCGATATACTTTTCTTTATTCGCTGTCGGTACTGCAGCGACAAACCCATCAATGTATGACATAAGTAAACTCCTTTCATTGGAGTTATAACCATAGCTCAATAAAAAGAATGCACATGATGCCAAATCATAGAAGCAGGTACGTAATACAGCTTGAGAGCTACATTCCTAGCTTGGACTTTATATGCATATTTGAAAGGTATGTGTTTGGATCTAGCTTAGTTAGCGTATTTATAATTTCCAAAACGCTCGAATACTCAATACGTTCCTCTTCTGCATGCCCGATCCCACCTATTGTAAAGTGAGTAAAGCGGTAATCACGATAAACGTTTTGAAGCTGGCTAGAAATATCTTTGAGTAATCTTTTACTGAGGCTGAATGCAGGGTACTCACTATTTTCTGAAAGCTCTGCTGTAGATCCAATAGATACAATATTGCATTTATCGTTAAGTGAACCTAAAGCGTTAAGTTCATTGACTAAATTAAGATACCCAATCGGGCCAACATTCATAAACTCAATCAGTTCGTTTGTTGTCAATTTTGAAGACTCTCCCCACATCGACGCCAAATAAACTATGATGTCAAACTTTACACCTTTGAAGCACGTGTAATCTGGTTTTTTCTCCGGACTAACATCAATACGAACAGAAGCTACTCCATCCTCAACTAGCTTTGATCTAGAAATAGTATAAGTTTCTATACCCTGTAAGTTCGTAGCCAAGAACCTTCCTAGACCCTTACTACCTCCAACAATTAAAATCTGCATAACCCTGTTCCTTGGTTAAGATTGTCTTTCATATTATCCGCCAAACTGTGCATTAGGCATCACTTTAACGTTTCTATTGCCCTACTTAGTTCTATCTTCAATTTCATCGAATGGTTCGACTGAAATACGCTCTGCAATTTCACTCATCTTCTTCATTTTTTCTGGGTTACTAGTCTCCCAAAACCGCTCCCAGTCTTCACGTGTTCGCCACTTGGCAATAGTTAAAACCTTTTGGTACCTTATAAGAATGGAGCATAAAATAAACCTTGAGCAAAAAATACTTAAGGGTTGAGGCTCAGGTTTAAAAAATTTATTATTTACGCGCTTACACTATACACCATGATATCTACCAGCTTAAACTCAGTAACCTCCTCACAAAACTCTGGGTCGCCCCAAAGCTCACTGAGATTGTAGTTTAGGTGGACGTGGGCCAAAGTATCTAAGCAGGTTGTAAGAAAACGCTTTCACCTAACCTATGCACTGAAAACGCTAAGCGTTGGGAATCGCTCTTAAATGCTTTGTTGGCTTAACATAGGCTTAGGATTACTTTTTACTTTCTAAGCTTTTTAGCCTTGATCTGTACGCAGAATGAAAACCAACGAAGAAGAATGCATTCGTAGCCACTAGAGCCAGTCCAGCAATCTCGGGCAAATTGTAGCCAGTTATCATTGAAAGAATATAGTACTGAGCACATGCAGCCATAACACACACAGATAATGGACGAAGAAAAGTAACGCTCGGCGATAACTTTTCTTCAGATAACCTATAGAGCATCAATAATACATGTGAAAAATGAACCGTCGATAATAATAATATTATTATTAGCATTAAAACTAGCATCACAAATCTTCCGCTTGAAGTAGACATCTGCGAAGAAATTCCTTCTACGCACCTTTTGCATTTAAAAGAGACTGTTTGTTATAACTCTGATTTTGCCTTTGAGTATAGCTTATGCACGACTTCCAAATTAGAGAAATCTATACAATAAGCTATCTCTATCACGCAACCATTCTTGGACTTCGGACTCCTAATATTTGGTTGCAATACGAGAAGAAAGAGCAAAATTTTTGAACAACTGCTCATCACTTTGGAAGACTAAAGGGCTTGCGCTGAGCCCAAAACTAAAAACAGCAACAGAAATAACGCTGACTAGTTTTCATAGGTTCGTCCCCCTTTGCTTCTAAGAAATCATGATTCAGCTGACAAAAAAGTTATAACACTCGCTAGAGTGGTGAGTAACACTAGCACACAACTTAATTCGACCACAGTAAACACAAAAGCAGAAGAAACCCAAAAACGCTAAGTATTGCGAATCACTCTTAAATGCTTTGTTATGTGAGTTCTAATTTACTGTATTTAAAGCTAATGTAGATTAAACTCCGTTCAGTAACTATTATGAGGCGCAGACTATGGAAAGTTTTCACAGCGATTACAGAAAAGAGTTATGACTTAGGGCAAGACGCATGACTACTGTACGATTTGTCGAGAGCACGGAAAACTGACCAGAGAAAATATTGTACCTCAAGGTTGCGGTAATGTTGAAGACAAAGTAATCGTTAAAGTTACCAGAGTACCTAGGAACTTCTGAGAAACCCAAAGGAACCCCCTCTCAAGGCGGTATTCACTTTAGAACTGTTTGTGGAAAATGTAATAGCCTACTTGGAAGCAAATACGGCGGAGAGCTAATTGATTTCCGCAACGACATTGCTGAGCATCTTAGCAACCTAACTTTTGAGTACTCATTTAATAGAACGACCTACCGTCCGCATAAAACCTTAAAGTTAGCCAAAGCTTTCGTTGATCATTTGTTGGCAGCCACTAGCGTATTCAGACAGGCCACACGATCCTCTGTACACTGAGTTAGCCGAGTTTTTACTTAATGAAGCAGCCCCACTACCTGAAGATGCCGATATTTATTATTGGCTGTATCCATACAAACCGATAAAGATGCTTCGCTCTATTAGATCAATGAACATTCACAACCCGAGCTTTCGAGTTGCAGGAGATATATTAAAATTCTATCCGATAGCTGTTGGTGTTGAAGTATCATATATAAGTGCATAAGTGCGCTTAGACTAGATTTCTCAGAAAACCTGGAGAAAATGAGGTACTACTAATGAATAATGAAATTTGCACCATGGCTATTTAGCTGCAATAGTACATAACGCCGCGTTAAGGGGTGAGCAACGCTATCACCAAGCCTAAGCCATTGCACCGTAAACAAAAAAAAACCAACCTTGAACTGAAATGCCAAGCGTTGGGAATCACTCTTAAATGCTTTGTTAGCTGACTGCTAGCACTAGCTCAATATATCACTCTTATGACTTCCAACCTTTCAATGAGTGCGTCAGCCATCGACTTCAATTTATCTGGCTTTTTCTAGAGTAAGATTTCATTGTTGCTAATACATCAACTCTTAGCTTTTCTAACTGATTGCTCTCATCACCTGTATGGTCTGTGAGCACCATCCCTTCTAACTCATTTAACCATTTGTTAAAGGACTCAGGGTTTTCAGGTAGTAAAAGTAAAGTATTCTGGGGCTCTATTTTTAACGCAACCAGCAATAAGGGCGAAACTTCTCCAGAAATAGCTCCGCCTCTACGCTTCCAAATTTCTACCAAAGAAAAAAGTGCAGGAACCATTTCCAAAGCTTCTTTTTTTCAAGGTTTGTTTCTATAGATTGGTAGTTTTCTATCATCCAGTTATGTAAGAGATTCACCTCTTGGTTTTTAGCATACATTGGCAGTGAGAAAAAACAGACATCATAAGCATTATTATATTCCTTATCATTGTTGCTGCTCCAACTGGTTAGATATATCTATGGTGATTTTTATAGTTCGCAATTTCAGAAATATTTCTTTCAAAGCCAATTTGCTACTACCTACATAGTAATGTGACTTGGCTACTTTCCCCATGTTTTACCAGGCATCAAACAGCCGAGAGTGTCTTGATGATAATTTCCGGCATGGATTAGAATGAATGACCTACCCGGAACATTTTGTAGTTCATATACATTAGGATACCTAGATGAACTATAAGACAATAATTTGTATGTGCCTGCTTTGATTCTTTTGTCAGAGCCCTCCGTCATAGATTCTGGTCCTGCGGACTCAAGCACAAACCAACTTTTACTTACTCCTTCGATAGTCAACTTACCTAAAGTTGTCTCTCGCATTTGCTTTGTACAGTTTAGATTTAATTTAGCTTCATCTAACTTTTTCATTGTTCTGTACCTTACTATCACATCAATGAAATTAACAGAACAGTGTTATTACAACAGGTGTGTTTCATTATTAATGGAGGCATCGCTAACTTACATGAAATTGGGTGTTACGTTTTTTACACCAACTTTAGTGTAGACAGATAACACCCGCTTAAGTGGTGAGCAACGTTACCACAGCACTCAACCATTACACCGTAAACACTAAAACCAACGCATAGTAAAAATACCACGCGTGCCGAACCACTATTGAACAATTTGTTATGTTTATTATCCCCCGCCAGTACATTACCGTAAATGAGCCGAACCATTTCGCGGGCCACAAATTTAGCTTTTACCTGCTGCAAAAAAAGCAGAAAACCCCATAAACACAAAGGATATGAAGAGTGAAAACATAGAATATCGAATGACAGTAAACAACCAAGAACTACTTTAGGATACTTCGAGATATTTTCGCTACTTCTTACGTAATTAAAGAGAAGCACACTAGAAAAAGAAACAAACAAACGTAGATCGTTTTATATCTACTCGGGTCTAGTATTTCCATCTGTAACCCGAGGGAAATACTACTCCCAAGGAGCATTATCATTGAAGATATGAGCACTAGAAAAGCCGCAAATGCTAGTAACTAATACACATCCATGAACTCTCCTTTTCCACAATAAGCATTTAAATATTAACTATAGTTTTCTATACTCGACTAAGAAACATAACGCCGCGGTAAGGGGTGAGCAACGCCACCACTGGACCTGATCTATTGTGCCGTACAAAATGCCAATCGTTAGAAATCCGCCTTAAACGCTTTGTTATGTGCGTGCTTAACGGTAGCCCCTTACAGTGCCCTCGGTTTCACTTTTGTAGTTGCCAAGATACTCACCGCCACAGTTTTCGATAACCTTTTGGGAGGCAGGATTGTCATTTGAACAAGTAACAATAACTGAGTCAGTGACAATATGGCCTCGCACCCAAGCGAGGAGAAATGAGGCTACACCTTTACCACGAGCTGACGGTCTAGTTTCGTAGCCAACATGCCCAATGACATTTTCTACATTGGCATTAAGCCAGATACGCAATAATAAGTTGTGCTGGATAAATAACCGTTTGGTAATTCAGAAGTTGCCCTAGAACGTTCAGCCAAGCCTGATAAGTAAACTTAAGGATCTTGTTCAACGCCGAAATGCTTAGGGATACCCGACTCCAAATATTCTTTCGCGTAACTCGCTAATATAGGAGCTAAATTTGGACTCGCTTCTACTACTTCCAGTAGTGAGCAACGCTACCACTGAACCTAACCTATTGTGCTATAAATACTTAAGCTGAATAAAACCCAAAATGCCACGCGTTGTGAATCCCTCTTAAACAGTTTGTTATGAGGTGCGCTCTCACTGATGTTCAACTAGTCCCATTTTTTCCGCCGTAGCTAAAACATTAAAAGGGCCGCTAATTTCACCAGACAAAACTTCAACTTGCCGCAGGTCTAAATGCTGAATTTTTGAATCACTTGGCTTTTCGAAATAGATAAAGCCTTTTAAGATTCCATTTAAAGTGGTGATGTCTGCCTCATCTAATACAGCCTTGAGATTACTCGCTTCAGCTTGAGTACACTCATAGTCCTTAAGAAAATTAATGTATAGGAAGACTTCCCTCTTATCGTCAATACTCAAGCTTTCAAACCATTCAGATTTAGGGAAATCTAATACTGTTTGTTTACCAATTTTGTCACATTCTTGCCATTTATCATCCCATATTTTCAAGTAACTCAGCTTATCAACTTTTGCTGAGCAGCCAACGAGAAGCAGAAGTAATAGATAAATTAGTCCTTTTTTCATCATAAATCTCTAAGCTAAATAACGACGCCTCATAACGCCTTTTTAAGGGGTGAGCAACGCAATACAAAAGCTTCCGTATACCACCTTAAACACTAAAACAAACGCATTGTGAAAATGCCACGCGTTGCGAATCACTCTTAAACAGTTTGTTATGTGACTTGCCCAAAAACCTAATCACCAAAAAATAGTGGAGAAACAGCCAAGAGAACAGCACAGCTTAACTTAAAATAGAATACCGCTAGGAATACAAAATTCATCTTATTATTTTTAGGAACCGGAGTACCTAACAACACATCTGTTCTAGATGTAATACTTAGCGGAAAATATGTCTAATATAAACACTAAATAGACACTCAACGTTAATAATACCAAATCACCATTAATACGCATGAGAATTGGTACCAATAAAGGCATCAAAAAAAGCAAAGCAGACACATATAAACCAAAGCTTCAGTATGGAAGAAGTAGCAGCCCATTTAAATTTATTAGCTAATAGTTTGGGTATATACTCCATATTACTCCTTCTTTGTTCACTGGTGAACCCCACAAAAAGTAGATAGTACATAACTACATACTTTCGTACTCAACTGAGCTAACCTGCCCCAACGCTGAGTGTCTTCTTCTACGATTGTAAAATACCTCGATGTATTCGAAGATGCCCATTCGGGCTTCTTCGAGTGTTTGATAGTCGTCTGCGTATATCTGTTCGACTTTTAGTCGACTGTAGAACGACTCCATCACCGCATTATCCCAACAGTTACCCTGCCGGTTCATGCTCGGTACACCTCCATGCTTACGCATGAAGTCTTGATATTTATATGCTCTGTATTGTAAGCGGGTAATGACGCCCTTAGGCGGCTTACGTGAATCAAATGCCATTTTTAGGGCATTGGTGATGAGCTCGACGGTCATCGTTGTCCTTAGCGATCAACCCACAATGCGCCTTGAATGCAGGTCCATCACTGTCGCCAAGAAGAGCCAACGGCTCTTCACCCAGATATACGTGATGGCCGTAACCCACTTCTAATTTGGCTTCTCAGACTCAAAGTCTCTACGCAGTAAATTGTCGGCAACATTCGTCATAGCAGCCACATCCTTGCTGTATTTAAACCCTTTAACATTACGTGCCCTGATACCTTTTTCCTTCATGATATCAGCCACATAATTTACGCAGTAGGCATAGCTTTCAATGAACTCGTACTTCACTCTGCTGCTTCGCGAAGTACGCCGAGACCTTTTTTAGAAATTCCATTTCATCTTTGAGTCGCTTGTTCTCGCGCCTTAGCGCTCGAAGCACTTCGGACTCTTTCTTCAAGTAATCAACACCGTCTAAGGTGTTAAACTGTTTATCAGATGGGCGTGTGAACTGCTTCTTTGCGGAACTCTTCGGTGTACGCTGGATTACGATGTTTAGCCATAAATCACTCTTAATTAGCCCCTAGATCTAACTTAGTAAAGTGTCTACTAAACGTGGGGTACTCGGGAACATAACGCCGCGTTAAGGGGTACAGGCACGCAATACAAAAGCTACCGCACAGCACCGGAATCACTAGACCCAACGCAAACTGAAAATGCCACTCGTGCCAAATCCCTCTTAAACGCTTTGTTAGCGCGCTATTAAATTAAACAAGAAATTCTTTGGGGTCCTTTGACTTCCAGTCCTTTTTCCTCATTACCGTAATAACTATATTTTCTTGATACGCATCACCATCCACGTGAATCTTATTAACAGCACAAGGCATATTTATATGCGAAACCGTACAACTAATATCAAAGTGTCATTGTGACTCAACTTCTTAAGCGCCCCTACATGTAATGCTGTTAACCTGTTAAATATAGAGTTAAGCAGCAATCATTATCAATGGATTATTACGTGTTTCATTCATTCTATCTTTAACAAAGTGCTTAGATAACTTAAATGACATTTTATGGCGACGTAAAACCTCATTTACTGAACTTTCGAGCGCAGCTATTTGAGCTTGTGAAATCATGTTTACCCTCCATAAAGCTACGATAAAGCTCTTCAAGCTTCGAGTTCAATTCAGAGTCACTTTTCGCAGAAATTGAGCCAATTAACTCTGATTCACTTATATTTCCTAGCCTCACATCAAAGTTTTCATTATCAAAACTATCAACGAAAATATAAATTTCACTCCCTTCATCAAAGAATGAAGCAAAGTTATCATTAACAGACATATTAAATCTCATCTTTTCATCTCAATAATGTTTATAAATATTATGTCGACTTAGCGCGCTAACGCCACATTAAGGGGTGAACAACGCCACCACCTAACTTAAAACATTGTGCCGTAAACACAAAAGCCAGTTTAAACCAAAACTGCCAAGCGTTGTGAATCCCTCTTGAATACTTTGTTAGGTTTAAATCCAGACGCCAGCAATTGCCAATAAAGCAGCAAAAAACACACCGACACCAAACATCGTATAGTTAAAATATCGATAGGACTTTAAATCCTTTAAAACTTTATCCTCTGATTTTTCGCGTATCACAGCTTCAAAATACTTTTGATTTAAATTGAAAATAAAGAGTATCGATATAATCGCCAAACAAAAAGTAACTACGGCAATAGTAAAAATTAACTTGCTATTGCAAGTAATGTTACTCACATCTTGATAAGCGGCAATCAAAAGCCCTAGGGCGGCTGAAGATATAGCCAGTATAGCTTTGTTTGTCTCACTACCACTATTCAAGTAAGCACTTAAAATAACAGAATAATGGTTGATGTTCTTGCCTTCCAGTTCTTTCAACCAACGTACTCTATTCTCTTCTTCTGTTTCTGGCTTTGGCATAATACTCCATGAAACCTAACGCCTTGTTAAGGTGTGAGGCACGCAATACCGAAGCTCCCGCATACCACCTTAACCACTAAAACCAACGCATAGTAAAAATGCCACGCGTGCCGAATCACTCTTTAACAATTTGTTAGCCCTTTTTCAAAAGGTTAAGACTTGTATACGACAACCAAACCACCAAGATTGCCAGTAAGTTTAGAGAAACTGTTACTTCATTAACATTCACACTTATCGGTACTTCAATTCCAGAAGAAAAGGCTAAGGAAAAGTTAGGCGTTTCTATGCCTATCATCTGGATAAAATAAAGAGCGATCATTAACTTAAATACCCAAAGCTTCTTTTTTAACAACCCGTAAAAACTAGACAAGTTCAAGCTTAGCATCACTAAAACGATTGCAAATGCGAGAAAAAGACTCGAAGAGCTCAATTGATTAACTTGGGCAAGCAAGGTAAATAGTAGAAACAGAGTAACTGCAACAGATATACCCTGTAAACACAGCAAGAACTTTGTTCTTTTTAAGTGATTTTCAAACAATTTTTTATTTTCTCCTTGAGGGCTAACGCCCTGTTAAGGGGTGAGCAACGCAATACCGAAGCCGCTGCATACCACCTTAATCACTGAAATCAACGCATAGTGAAAATGCCACGCGTGCTGAATCACTCTTAAATTGTTTGTTAGGCGACTCAGTACGTTTCAAACTTTATAACACCAATTTCTATTGCTTCTTCATTTACGAATTTGAACCAAATGTTGTTGGTAATATCAGCAACAGTCATTTCTTCAGATAAATTCAACTTCTGTTTTTCCTCTTCAGTCAATTCCCTTGTCAACCAGAAGCTTTTCACGTAACTATTACTGCCATCATTTGTAAGATCTAAAACTCCTCTTAAAAGGCTTTCAGATTCATTTTTTGAAACACCTAAACAAAGTTCACCAATGCAAGTAGGTAACTCTAGCTTGCTTGGGCTACATTTCAATCCTGGATTGTCCAAATGAATACTCATTCTGGTAATAATGGATTGGGCTCCCATTGGACCTGAACTAAAAACCGCATAAATACCATTATCAGAAACATAACAATAACCATTTTCATGGTCACCATATGGGATACTTTGAAGTTGAGATTTACCGAGTTTTTTAGACACGTCATCAATTGTAGATTGATATATTTCAATTCCAACATAATCAGATGGTAAATCTACAGCTGCAACTAACCATAATGGCAATAATAAAAAGAGGAATAATATTCTATACATGACTTCCCTCGCCTAACGCTCTGTTAAGGGGTGAGCAACGCAATACTGAAGCCGCCGCATACCACCTTAAACACTAAAAAACCAACGCATAGTGCAAATGCCACGCGTTGCGAATCCCTCTTGAACAGTTTGTTAACTGATCGCCTTTCAGTTTTCGCCGATCTTTCAGCCACTTTCGCCAAAGCTCGTTTTGCTAATTAATGATTAGCAAAGCTAACTCAAATATGTATTTAACCAAAAAATTACCGTTTATCTTTAGTTGGAAATGCGTCTCACAACACCATACTTCGGCGATGTAAGTGCGCCGAACTAATCGCGAATGCCTTATATTATTAGAAGGCTTTGTGCCGCCTTTCACATCAGTAAACTTAAGTATTAAACTGAAATTAGTCGCATTAGCTCAGCTAAGGAAACCGACCGAACACGCTAAATCTCTGAACCTAGGAACGGTATCATTGTGCTTTCGTATTTTCTGCGCCAGTTAACGCCGCGTTAAGTGGTGAACAACGCCAACCACGAAACCTAAACCATTGTACCTTAGACACAAAATTCAACTTAAACTGAAATCGCCAAGCGTTGTGAATCCGCCTTAAACGCCTTGTTATAGCGCTTTGCCGTTTACAAGTGACCAATGATGAGGCATTAATTCACGTATAGTTTTTGAAAACCAATGCATTATCTGGAGTCGTAATTGCTGCTTTGACGTCCCCACCCCAGTGAACGAGGCGCTCTTGGCAAACCCCGCATGGTGACAAGATTAGAAACTCATCGTTCTCATTTTCACGACATAGGCATAATGAGTGGGTCACGCGCTCATTGAGTTTGTGAGCCTCTAAATAAGCTCCCACTTCCATACACAATGAAAGAGCATCATTTTCAGTATCAGGGGCAATACTTGTTAATATTTTCCCTGACTCAGTTCTAACAGCCGCAGCACCGCCCCACCCCGAAGGATATCTCATACTGACTAGTTCTACTGCTGCTTGATAAAGCTCTTTTTCGATATTATCCATGACCATCCATATTCAAATTTATCGAGCGCATATAACGCCCTGCTAAGGGGTGAGCAACGCAATACAAAAGCCGCTGCAAACCACCTTAATCACTAAAATCAACGCATAGTGAAAATGCCACGCGTTGCGAATCCCTCTTGAGCAGTTTGTTAGTCGCGAGGCACCGTTCGACAATTTTAAGCCGAACCAAGCTTTGCGAACAACAAACTTTATATGCTTTGATGCACTTAAGTCAGGCGTAGTCTCAAAGCGGGTAGTTAATGAAACCACTTAGAAAAAACAGCGCCGCAGAAAACGGACTGGCAACACCAAAAAGCGCTTTTGGAAAACCAATCTCACAGTGCGGACTTTCAACAAAGTCACTGAAACCACGTGGAACTAACAACAACAGAGAAAACGTCCTTTCAGCAAGTAAATAAGCTTTTGTACCAACAAACTCACCGAGCAGAGTTGCAACCAAAAACAAATTCTCGATTGCCCTGCTCTGTCAGAACCAAAGAACTAAACAACCGCTAGGACACTTGCAAAACTGTGGACTTTAAACAGTTGAAACTGAGTTTTGACCATCGACGATGAATCTTTATACCAAACAAACAGCTGCCAAATTTTAAGCTCAGAAACATGATTTTGATTGCTAGCTTTTTCTGGCGACTAACGCCGCGTTAAGGGGCGAGAACGCGATACCACCTAAACTTAAACATTATGCCATAAACACTTAAGCTGAACTTTGAGCTAGAACCGCCAAGCGTTAGGAGTCCCTCTGAAACGCTTTGTTAGGCTTATGCTGCATGAGATACACCAGCTCATTTTCGCCAACCATTACAAAACCTAACCTTGAATACAAGTGTTTAGCGGGATTTGTTTTTAATACACTAAGCCCAACCGAACTGCCCGTAAGGTTGGCTTTACCGATTAACATTGAAATAAGAGAACTTGCTATATTTTGATGTTGGTAGTTTGGATGGATTTGAATTTGGACAAGATACCATTCGTTAGAATCTTCGTTAAATTTTGCTTTGAACAAACCAGCCGAAGAACCAGCGACTTCAATAATTTTCGCATGTTCAAATTCGTATAATATTCGACTTAAATACGCATCTTCCGTTATAGGCATACCACAATCTTTAAGGTACTTACCCATCGTTATATCACGCAGATTAAGAAGAAAGTCGATATCTGAATCTACAGCTTGTCTCATGAATATTTCACTATCCCTCCAATTAAGCCTAACGCCCAGTTAAGGGGTGAAGCACACAATGACCAAGCCGCTGCATGGCACTTCAACACCGAAACCAACGCATACCAAAAATACCACGCGTGCTGAATCCCACTTGAACTGTTTGTTATGTTCGTAGCTTTTGTAACCCTTGTATTGCTTGGTTGGTCGAATCTATTAAGTCTGTACGCTTCAGTTTCGTTCGAATAGCCAATGCTTCAATAAACTGCTTTTCAGCGAGTTCATAGTTACCAAGCTCCACGTTTAATTTACCCAAGTGTTGTAAACTGAAACTCAAAGAAAGCTCACAACCGTAATCTTGGCTTTGTAAGTATGCTCTTTCAGCACCACCCATACCACCTGCGTATTGCAACGCAATACCTAAGCCGCCGCATACCACCTTAAACACTAAAACCAACGCATAGTGAAAATGCCACGCGTTGCGAATCCCTCTTGAACAGTTTGTTAGAGCGCAACTCACAGATTGAACAGAACTTTCAAAAGAGAATTTACCAAAGAAGATATTCCTAGAAATAGAACTAATGGCAAACCTATCGCTATTATCAGTTTAAACTCGACAAACTGACCTACAACCGCATCACCATATCTACCGCCCAAAAACTTTCTCGATTCGTCTCCTACCGTAGATTTGACTTCATCTGTGACCGTCTTGCGATCTTTACCGATGAACTCTTTAAACAACATAAAGCCGAAGGGAGCGATAATAATGCCTGCGATAAGATATGAAATGTATTCAATTATGTCCGTCATATTCACCTTTTTCTCCTGCGCTCTAACGCCTTGCTAAGGTGTGAGTAACGCAATACAAAAGCTACCGCACAGCGCCTTAATCACATAAGCCACCGCATAGTAAAAATGCCACGCGTTACGAATCACGCTTAAGCAATTTGTTAGTACATGCGCTACTTCTATTTGTGCGCTCCAAGATATTGAAAAGTCGCATAATATGAAAGGCTTTGAACATTGAAGTGAGAAGGGCAGCTACAAAACTTTACCCCGATTGAAATACGAAAGTTGGCTAGAAGAAAAACTCACTGAACTGCCCTACTTTCACTGGCTTCAAATTAGAAAAGGATTCTTTCCTCGTACTTAAACAGCCACACCAAAAGTAATCAAGGTTCTCTCAAAAGCCACCACGAAAATGAAGAAGCGCAAAAGAAATAGGCTAAGAGTTAGAAACCGTAAACGGTGAAACCAAAGCAAACACTCACCATATAGTGCCACCGGAAAGAACGTGAAAGGTGTAAAGACGAGCGCCAAAACAGATAAACACCAAAACTTATGACCTTTGGTGTCAAACCCGTACTAACGCCGCATTAAGGTGTGAGCGACGTTTGGCTATACTTGAGCGAAGCGAAAATGCCAAGCGTTGCAAATCACTCTTAAATGCTTTGTTATGCGTACTTTTCCTCGAACATCTGTTTATAGGATTTATTCTGCAATGCTGAACCTGTCAACCCAAACTTGCTAGCTAGGGCTTCAAGTTCCGACCTATAAGCAATTAGCATTGATGCATCGTCTGTCATGATAGCGAACTCAGCAAAGTCGCCAATACCATCTAATGAATCAACCGTGATACGAAACTTGCCAACGAAATAGATACTTCGAGTTTTGGTAGCCTTTAACGTAATTTCGTACCCCATAGTTTCAAGCATACTTCTAGCATTTTCTGCATCAGTGATATTAGTCGCTTCACATCGGTCTGCCTCAGGGCCTTTTACAATCCAAAGCTTAATACCCGAAGGCTTCATAGTACGAATACAGACACTCTTATTCTGCTGATACAATGATTTATCAGGAGTATCAAAATAACAATCGGATTCTAGATTGTCCTCAACCATTATTTCATGGGGTATATTTTTCAAAACATTCATGAAATTAGTCTTCGACTCAAGGCGGTACTTTAGCTCTACCTCATACTTGCCTTGAAAATGCTCATCGCTCATCTTGGGATCCTATAACAAAATGCGAATTTTACCATAAGAGAGAGTAGCTAATCATGCTCGTACGCATAACGCCCTGTTAAGGTGTGAGCAACGCAATATCGACGCTTCCGCACAACACCTTAACCATTAAACGCAACGCATAGCAAAAATGCCACGCGTTGCGAATCACTCTTAAACAGTTTGTTATGTAACTTTACTCAACCTCAGTCAACAAGCTCAGATTTTCTAGAAAAACAGGATCGTTTTCCAAAGTAAAACACTTCGCGAGTAAAGGAGACGTCTCATTCTTATAATTAATTGCGGGTTCATATTTTTTTACTAGCTTAGATACTTCAACGAAAGTGTCTGGTGATATAGAACTCATTTGCACTATACCTGCAGAGATATTTCTAATATCACCTAAGTCATAGTTTTTATGTTGAAAGTACTGATATAAACAATTCGCTCTCGCGAATTGCATTAATTGTTCATCGATATTATACTGGGGACCAGTATTAGCTTTTACAGATAATGACATCAGTAAAAGTATGAAAGTCATAACCTTGATCATGTGCACTCCCAGAACAGAACTTTGTGAGTGACTGATGCATACCCTTGGTATACACATTTATTCCCATCCCATAGGTCAGCATGCCCTGTCGCATCACTCCATCCGTCAACTTGATAGATAATTATGCCCTTACGCCCTTTAATTTTCTCTAGATGCTCTTCGGGAGTCAGCTCTTCAGGGCTAAAGTATTTTTCTGATAGGTATTTGATAAGAATTTTGACTCGAAAAATATACCAAAATTTATTTTGTCCCGAAGAGACTTGAAGACTCATTTTTCCTTCCGGACCAATCGCGTTGTAACGAGGAATTTTGTGTTCTACGCCGCTACCATTAAGAGCTTTGGAAACTCTAATAGCACAAGCGTTTGAAAATATACCTAGTTCGTAGTTCAAACCTACTTTACCACCAATTTTTTCAAAAACCACATTAGCTGGCAAAGCAGGGTAATTGGCACGAAGTTTTCCCATGTTGGCAATTTCATTTCCACCTCAATCCTTAGTAAGTATCTTAGGATATATAATGTGCCGCTGATTCGACCTCATGTAAAAAAGAGAAGAAAACTTTATGATTGAAATTATATAGTTTTGAAACTGACTAATCATGAAGTTACATAACGCCCTGTTAAGGTGTGAGCAACGCAATACCAAAGCCGCCGCATACTACCTTAAACACCAAACACAACGCATAGTAAAAATGCCACGCGTTGCGAATCACTCTTAAACAGTTTGTTAGCCGCTCATTCCCAACGGTTATTGCTTATTCAACAGGAATTTGCGTAAATCTCTCTCAGCACGCATAACAAACAGAATAAACACTTTGTCACCGTCTTGCTTATAGAAAACACGACATGGATTAACGACAACTTCACGATAACTTAAATGTTCTAGTTCGGGTGGAATACGACCTGACTCTGGGAAAGTTTGTAGGCGTGCAACTTTGGAGAAGATCGTTTGTACTAACTGCTTTGCCGCAACAATGTTTTCAACTGCGATGTATTCAGCGATATCGTTGAGGTCAGATAATGCTGGCTCAGTCCAGATTATTTCAGCCATTTTGACATTTTGTCCTTGGCTTCATCATGACTTACCACTTTACCGTCAGCTAGCGCGCGTTCGCCTCGTGCAATACCCTCCAGAATAGCCAAACGATTTTGCATAAACTCGTAATCAGCAACATCAACTAGATACGCGGATGGCTTACCATGCTCGGTAATTAACACTGGTTCTTTGGTGTCGTGGAGATCGGCAAGGATCTTAGTTGCTTGACGTTTAAGTGATGTAACTAGTTCTACTTTCATGAGAGCTGCTCCAAAGGAATACTATAGTGATACTATTCTATCACTTTGAGTATAGCAAGCACCATGACGGCTAACGCCCAATTAAGGGGTGAACAATGCCTCCACCTAAACCTAAAGCATTGTGCCATAAACACTAAATTTGAAGTAGAAGCAAAAATGCCAAGCGTTGTGAATCCCTCTTAAATTGATTGTTATATGCGTACTTGTTTGGGATACAACTGATTTAAAAAGTCTGCACACACACAAATGTGATGGTAAAAGTCTGGAACTAGAGAGTTTGAACCATGCGCTTGCGAGTTACGCAAACTAGAAATAACGTTGATCATACTTCGGCACCATTCATTAGCTGAATTCGGATTATCAATATGCCTAAAGCCATCATCAGTAACCCAACCTTTATCTACAGCATGAGTCAGCAATTTTCTAAGCATCAGAGGTCGATTTTTCTGCCCATAAATACCTACCTGTTCTGCTTTTAGTCGCAAGGCTGATTCGATAACTGTGTACGTTTTTAACTGAACTTCTGGAGCAAGTGCGTAAAAGAAATAGTAGTAAAGCCCCATATTTTTCGCCACATTAAATTGACCTCTAAGATCCTCAGGAACTTCATCATTTAATGTGACTTCTGATAGAGCCTCATGAGTTTTTTTGAGGTCAGGTACATAACCTGTAACTCGGCTAAGCAACTGATGCTTCTCATCAAGCTCTGTAATTTCCACTAATTTTTTGAATTCTTCCATGCTGCCAAACTCCGAAGCATATAACGCTCTGTTAAGGGGTGAGCAACGCATTACCGAAGCCACCGCATACCACCTTAAACACTAAAATCAGCGCATAGTAAAAACGCCACGCGTTGCGAATCCCTCTTGAACAGTTTGTTAACTGAGCGCCTTTCAGTTTTCGCCGATCTTACAGCCACTTTAGCCAAGGCTAGTTTTCCTAATTAATGATTAGTAAAGCTAACTCAAATATGTATTTAACTAAAAGATTACCGTTTACCTTTAGTTTGAAATACGTCTCACAACACCATACTTCGGCGATGTAAGTGCGCCGAGCTAATCGCGAATGCCTTATATTATTAGAAGGCTTTGTGCCGCCTTTCTCATGAGTAAACTTAAGTACCAAATTGAAATTAGTCGCATTAGCTTAATTAAGGAAACCGACCAAACACGCTAAACCTCTAAACCTCGTAACGGTATCAATGTGCTTTCATATTTTCTGCGCCAGTTAACGCCCTGTTAAGGTGTGAGCAACGCAGTACCGAAGCTCCCGCATACCACCTTAAACACTAAACGCAACGCATAGCAAAAATGCCACGCGTTGCGAATCACTCTTAAACAGATTGTTAGCAATATCTCTAACGCACCCACTTAATCTCTACTAAAGCCTCATACAACTCTGGGCGCATTACGAATTCATAGTGTCCATCTTGAGTGTCTTCAGAAGCCGGATTTCCAGTTGAGATTGTCCAGAACCACATTGTGCTGCCATCGTTTCTTTTTGGTGGTTCATAATTTAGCACTTCTGCCAATTCATGCCCCAAAGTTCCATACTTTAAATTTGCAGTATTGTAATTTGGGAAACCAACAACTTCGGCTAACTTAGTTGCTGTTATTGTCTGATTGTCAGACTTTGCCTGAGCCCGCAGCATTTCCAAATAACTAGTCGTATCTCGAAACCGACTTTTATCTCTTAGCTTGATCAACGCATTGATAAACTCTTGTTTTGACGCTGTAGATTCACATTCCATTAATCTGTCTCCTAGCCAATCTATCGTGATAAAGATTAGTAAAAGACCTGAACTTTTGCCTTATATTGCTAACGCCGCATTAAGTGGTGAGCAACGCAGACCACCGAACTTAAAGTATTGTGCCGTAAACACTGAAATTGAAGCAAACCGAAAATACCAAGCGTTGGGAATCCGTCTTAAATGCTTTGTTAGGCGATTTTTTCTTCGATGCTAAGGGCTGTTTTTAACAACTTTTCGTTGAACTCTTTGTTGTCGATTGAATAATGCGCTCTCCTGTGATACGTAGGGCATAGAGCGATAACATTTTCCGGGCAATCAGCACCACCGTCAGCAAGCCTAGTTAAATGATGGACTTCTAAATAAGGTCCATCCTTAGTTTCAAAGGGTGACTTGCTTCTGCAACCTTCACAAACCCCATTTGCGCGCTTTTTAGCATATAACTTTATAGCCTCACTGCGATAACGGACATGAACAACTTGTTCTTTAACGTCCACATCGTTCGGGGTCACTGCGGTAGCAATATCGCGTAATTGCTTAAGTGATTTACTTTTGGTTGGTTTTGTTAAGTAAGGAGCCCTTCCATTTACCACGCCTGGTCGCCTTGACTGTGGAAGTACGTCCAAGTGAAAAATGAAAGCATCTCGAAGCTGACCATTTTTGTCAGGTCGCTGCTCGATGTGGTGTTCAATGTAACTACATACTCCAACGAAACGCACAAAACCTTTTGTCGTCGACTCAAACAACAAGATTTCTTTTTTATTTTTCTGGTGCTCGAAGATTGCCAAATTACCTTTGACCATCTGCATATCACCTTCTTGGCCTTCGCCTGTATACCTAAACGTACCATCTGGGCCAAAAACATCAGAATAGCCGAACTCTTCACCAGCATCGCTGGTGAATATAAATACATAAGGATGATTAGCTGGTGTAGCAATACCACCATACTGTTGCCCTTTGTATACGCCGTGAATATCAGACCGACGGTTATAAATTTTACCAACTTCGAACAATGAACTCTCCTAATCGCCTAACGCCTTGTTAAGGTGTGAGGCACGCAACACCAATGCTGCCGCATAACACCTTAACCACCAAACCTAACGCATAGTAAAAATGCCACGCGTGCCGAATCACTCTTAAACAATTTGTTATACGAATTTCTTCAGTGCCAACACTTGCTGTTCAAATAACTCACAATCTGACTTTGAGTATGACTTGGCGACATTAACCCATTGAACGCCCGTTTCATCTATGTGGCGAAACTCGACTTGAAGTGCATATTTAGAGCAACGAAGAAGAGCAAAGACCAAACCTACGACCGTCAGACTAAGAACTAAAACTAGTAGCCATTGTGGTACCTCTTCCAACCTTGGAATAACTAACCAAACTGCCCCTGAAAAAAACACACACCCAGAATAAAACTTGACCTAAATTATCAAGAAAACTTAACTTTTTAACCCTAACATTGTTTATCTTAGACAAAGGATATGAGTCTTTCTTAAACCTGAACTCTTTTGAATCCAAGCTAAAATCAGTACTCTTGTACATAAATTCCCTCTATTCGTATAACGCCCTGTTAAGGTGTGAGCAACGCAATACCGATGCCGCCGCATACCACCTTAAACACTAAACGCAACGAATAGTGAAAATGCCACGCGTTGCGAATCACTCTTAAACAGTTTGTTAGTTTTTGGTTTTTACGTAATTGTCGAAAATTTGCTGTTGTTGTTCTTCAAAATTATCAAACTCAGCAAGTTTCAGACAGTTACACCCTGAAGGAGTTAGATAATAAGCAAAAACCTCACCACCAATGTAAACACGTTCATTTTCTGGCTTGGTGTTCTGTATTTCACGCTGTTCTTCCATCATATGAGGGATCAGTTCAATCAAATTACCGGTTGGTACACTACATTCAGGTTTAACAGCCGTGCCATATTGCAACAATTCAGATTCAAAATTACTTGTGGAGCGATATGCATATGACACAATTTGACCACTCTCTTCACAAACACCAAATTGATAAACTGTTGTAGTGAAATCATCGGGTAGCGAATGCTCAGCTTTATACTCACACCATAACTTTCGAAGTGCGTTTGGTGTATGAAAATCAAGATTTCTAATACCTTTAACAATCATCTGAGTGCTAGCATCAAGTAGCCATCTGTTTGCAAACCCGCTAGCACCTGCCCCTGCAACAATAGTTCTCAAGTGAGGGATGTAACCTGCTTTGGTTACAAACGCAAATGGTTCACCCGCGTTATCTACTGCCAAAGTATCTGTAGCTACCAGTGCTTGTGTGCTGTCTGTATAAAAAATTAATGATGACATTTAACCTCCAAAAACTAACGCCCAAATGCGATTTTTAATGAGGCAACTTCATGAACTTTGGCATGCTTTACGGTTTAAGTGATTCAAGAATTTGAACCGAAAATGCTGATTTGCCGACACCGAAAAACGAATGGCCAAAGACAACGAAAGTGAAGAAACCTAAAAATTTTGCCCTGTCGCATAACGCCCTGTTAAGGTGTGAGCAACGCTATACTAAAGCCGCCGCATACCACCTTAAACACAAAACGCAACGCATAGTAAAAATGCCATGCGTTGCGAATCACTCTTAAACAGTTTGTTATAACTCTGATTTTGCCTTAGTCAATAGCTTATGAACGTCTTCTGAGTTCGCGAAGTCTAAACAATATGCCAATTCTATTGCACTACCACTTTTTGATTTATAAGAGTCAATATTCTCATTGCTCAATAATTCACTGAGCTCAAAAAATGCATCCAAAGGCAAATTAGAAAACTCTCTGTAGCCTTGCATTGCCGTTACCGCATCTTTGGCCACATCGGAGCCCTTGTAATAAGTCGCAATACAAGAAGAAAGCGCATATTTTTTAAACAACTGCTCATCACTTTGAGTGCTCAATGGACTTGCGCTTAATCCCACGCTAAAAGTTGCAACAAATATAGTGCTGACTACTCTTCTAGTTTCCATAAGTACGCCTTCTTTGCTTGTGGGAAGTAACAACTATCCGTACATCTTGAGCCAGTCCAAATACTTGCATGCCCTGATGCATCTAGCCAAGTATCCACATCAACGATCAATATACCTTTGTAGTCAGCCAACTTATTCGCGTTAGGATTTTCAATTACAACCTCAGGATCACCAAACTTTTGATGCAAGAAGCTGATCAAATCCCTGACTCTGTAGATATACCAATTTCCCTGTCCACCAGATACAGTTTTATTTTTAATGTAAGGAACCTTAAAACCAGCATAATTAAGTACATATGACATCCGAATTGCACATGCATTTTCAAAACGGCCCTGCTCTGGTGTTAGCACATTGATATTGTGATTCACTTTACCACCAATTATTGTACCAACATCCGATACATCTCGGTTAACCTTTGCAAAAGCCACTTTCATTTTTAGTAAGCTAGGACGTGCTGCCACTTAAAAACCGCCCCATCAATTGTTTGAACGAAAAGGTCTCACAAAATAAGCAACCATACTAACAACAAGTTAATTGTTCTTGAGGCTCTTCAAGATCAAAGGTGTAACAATGAAACTGACAAAAGAGTTATAACGCCGCATTAAGGTGTGAGCAACGCAGCCACTTAACCTAAACCATTGCACCGTAAACACGAAACCCTACCTTGAACTGAAAATGCCAAGCGTTGGGAATCACTCTTAAATGCTTTGTTATGTTTTTAAGAAATGACTTACGACAATCCAACTAATTTCTTAAAATCTTTAAGACTATTGCACACCAGTCCAATACCGAAATCACCATTGTCTGCATGGTAAACTTTCCCGCTGTGTACTCCCGACAGGGAAATTAAGTATAAAGAATCATACGATAAAGCAACTGGGCATAAATGTTGTGTCTCTACAAAACCTTTGCTTATCTCAAAGTGCACCACATAATCTTCCAAGAAACCGAGATATTGATGAATCTCGATAATTTCGCGACTACTGCATATCTTTTCAAGGGATTCCGGCTGAGTGATATTTCCATAGTAATTGACTGTAAGTTCAATTTCTAATTCGGATAATTCACTATCGGCATAAGCAGTAAAAAACTCTATAAGTTCATCAGAAAGCTGATTACCGTATAGGTGATGAATATCTAGAAGGCTACTTTCAAAATCCATAACTTCAACCTGGGGAAAAAACATAACGCCGCGTTAAGGGGTGAACAACGCTATACCACCCAACTTAAACCATTGTGCCATAAACACAAAAGCCAAACTTTGAACCAAAACTGCCAAGCGTTGAGAATCCCTCTTGAACGCCTTGTTATGCGTGCGTTACCCGCATATTTTTAACCAATCTTTCTTAGTTGGCATCGTATCAAACTGCGGTATACCGTCATTTATGAAACCAACATCCCAACTTGCGCGAGAACCGACATAAACATGAGCAGAAACTTTCGTCTCCACAGGCTCGGACAATAGACCTGCGGGCACCCAATATGAATCACCGCTTGAGCTAATATTTGGTACTGGGCAACCACACTGACAACAAAACTCAGATTTAAAACCTGAGCTTGTAGAGAACGACCTAATTTGATGTTCGCCGGAACGCCACTTAAAACTTGATGCTTTAACAATCAACGCTGAGTTTGATGAAGAACCCGATATCTTGCGACACAGAGAACAATGGCATTGATAGATGGGTGGTAATTCGCCTGACAACTCAAACGAAACCTCTCCACACAAACAGTTTCCTTTCAAATTTAATTCTTCCTTGTTAATTAGTACGTTGGTGTACCCCACAAAAAGTAGACAGTACATAACTACATACTTTCGTACTCAACCGGACTGACATGCCCTAACGCTGAGTGTCTTCTTCTACGATTGTAAAATACCTCGATGTATTCGAAGATGCCCATTCGGGCTTCTTCGAGAGTTTGGTAGTCTTCTGCGTATATCAGTTCGACTTTCAGTCGACTGTAGAACGACTCCATCACCGCATTATCCCAACAGTTACCCTGTCGACTCATGCTCGGTACACCTCCATGCTTGCGCATGAAGTCTTGATATTTATAGGCTCTGTATTGTACACCACGGTCCGAGTGGATAATGACGCCCTTAGGCGGCTTACGTGACTCAAACGCCATTTTTAACGCATTAGTGATGAGCTCGACGGTCATCGTTGTCCCTAACGACCAACCCACGATGCGCCTTGAATGCAGGTCCATCACTGTCGCCAAGAAGAGCCAACGGCTCTTCACCCAGATATACGTGATGTCAGTGACCCATTTCTGATTCGGTGTCTCAGATACAAAGTCTCGACGCAGTAAGTTGTCAGCAACATTCGTCATCGCTGCCACATCCTTGCTGTATTTAAACCCTTTGCCATTACGTGCCCTAATACCTTTTTCCTTCATGATATCAGCCACATAATTCACACAGCAGGCATAGCCTGCTTCGTTGAGCTCTTCGGCTATTCGCACTGAGCCGTAACGTGCCCGGTATTGAGCAAAGGTACACATGACGAGCTGTTCAAAGCGCTTTCGCCGCTCTGAACGCTCACTTGGCGTATGATGACACCACTTGTAATAACCACCCCGACTCACCTCTAACGCACGACACATTAAGCTAATGGAATACTCACCTACATAGCTTTCGATGAACTCGTACTTCACTCTTGCTGCTTCGCGAAGTACGCCGAGACCTTTTTTAGGAATTCCATTTCATCTTTGAGTCGTTTGTTCTCGCGCCTTAACGCTCGAAGCTCTTCGGACTCTTTCTTCGAATAATCAACACCATCTAAGGTGTTAAACTGTTTATCAGATAGGCGTGTGAACTGGCGCTTCCAGTTCCGGATCTGCTGGGCACTAATGCCCAGCTCCTTGGCAACGGAAACTGCTGTTCGGCCAGGAAGACTGGCCAAGCGGACTGCTTCTTTGCGGAACTCTTCGGTGTACGCTGGATTACGATGTTTAGCCATAAATCACCTCTCAATTAGACCCTAGATCTAACTTAGTAAAGTGTCTACTAAACGTGGGGTACTCGGACGTATAACGCCGCGTTAAGGGGCGCAGGCACGCAATACAAAAGTGACCGCATTACGCCTTAACCACTAAACCCAACGCAAATTGAAAATTCCACGCGTGCCAAGTCCCTCTTTAACGCTTTGTTATGCCTCTTGCACTACCAGAATACCAAGTTTCTGAGCTAATTCCCTTGCCGCCACTTTTGGCGAAACATTACTCGTATCTACCGTTACATCACAAGTCATATGGTTATGTACAAGTGGATACTCCCACTCTGCCAAACCAATTGCTCTATCACCACGAGCAATCTCGCGAGCCATACAAACCTCTAAGCTACATTGCACTTTCACACAAACAACTTTGAAATTTTCGAGAAGCTTAAAAAGTGCGTCTATTTCGTCTTTGTTTACCCAGGCATTGTCGATGACAACGTTACATCCCGACTCTAAGATTGCTCTGACACAACGATGATAGCCATCGACCAACTGCGCATAATCGTAACCGGCTCGGTCAATAGGTTTACCAACCATCATACATTTTAGGTCCGAAGGCGGTAATGAATAGAGAACGCTGTCTACACTAAAGTTCAAATACTGCGTTGCCAACAGTTCCTGTAACTCTTTTGCCAGACTCGTTTTTCCTGAGCTTCCAGTTCCATTAAGCAAGATTACATCTGGATACATAGTAATTCCTTTTACCATATTGAGGCATAACGCCTTGTTAAGGTGTGAGGCGCGCAGTACCGAAGCCTCTGCATGCAACCTTAACCACTAAAACTAACGCATATTAAAAATGCCACGCGTGCCGAATCACTCTTGAACAATTTGTTATATTTTTACTTTTACGGGAGTTTGAACCCTTATTTTTTTAATTAAATCAGCAAGTTTCTGATAAGTATCAGGGATAGGTTCACAAGCTACAGCCATGTTCTCTGCAATCTCAGGTTTAGGTAAAACATATGTTGCTACCCCTTGCGTTTTTAAAAAGTTCACAATCTGAGCATAAAAAGGTTTACTTGAATCAAACACACTAATGAAATCTTGTTTTAAAACCTTAGGATTATTCTTTAAAAATGTGGTTTCAAAACATGCATCAATAAAATCTCTACAATCAAAAGACTCTTCAAAAGATCCACCTTGCTGACCACTTGGTAACGTAACTGTTGGTAAACAAGGAACTTTAAATAGATGAATATTACTAGGTAGAGAATTCAATGGTGGAACTTTCGAAGGATCGTCGTCGTCATAAGTAAAAATCATAGGACGATCATGGCTTAACGTTTGAGCCATAATTCTAATAACATGCCTCAGATTACCAATACCATTATAATTAGCAATAACGACACCATACTCAGAGAAATCTATTCCTAGCCCCTCTTCTAACAGGATTCTAAAAGCAACTTCTTCGCTCTCTCCCTCTACAAACAAATAAATACACTGCTCTAAAGCTGATACTTTACTTGCCTCATCCCATGCTCTCTCTAAACATAACTGCTCGTATATTGCATCGTCTTCAATACACTCAAAATCGGACATTCTGCCTCCAAAAATATAACGCCCTGTTAAGGTGTGAGCAACGCAATACCTAAGCTGCCGCATACCACCTTAATCACTTAAACCAACGCATAGTAAAAATGCCACGCGTTGCGAATCACTCTTAAACAGTTTGTTAGCTAATCTATAGCGAGAACATTGGCAGTTTACGCATCTTTGATCTAACGACAGGCGCACTTACGCTGAACTTTTTAGTAACTGAGTCAACAAGTTGGAAAAACCATTCAGGAGCATCATGCGCAACACGCACCTCTTGTATCAGTGTATTCAAGTTCACTTTCACAGTAGTACCGCGATCACCTTCTGGACGAGTTGAAAGTAGCTTCGCTGAAGGCTTGTAAGCCATCAGGCGAACTTCATTCTCAAACGCATAAAAGTCTGACTTATGCATCAAAGGAGCTAGACCATGGTATTCCTTAAAAGGTTCATCATCATGCGAAATATAATGGACTGGTGAAAGAACAAGGTTGTATTCAGGTGGACTTAGCACAGCACTTTTCAAGTGCTCGACATCAGTGACCACACAAACTGAGTTTGTGGAACCACCATAGATTTTCCACATTGCCATACTTTCAGACTTGTTAGCATGCCAACAGCTAACATCAACCCAGTGACGATGCTGCTTAAATACCGTTTCATGCTCAACTTCATCATGCTTGAAAGATCCAAAAACTGTATTGTAAGTACGATTTTCATACTCATCTTCTAGCTTTCGTCTCTGAATTGTTCGCTCTTCTACTTCTTCAGGGGTTGGCTTACTTGCTGACGGCATACTGCAAACAATTTGACTGAGGAGATTAGCCATCCCATTACTTACCATTATGTAGCTTGGTGTTAAACCGCCCTCGAGTTGATCTTCAAAACACGATACTCGAGAAAGGAATAAGTTACTGGTATCGAGCATATCTACGTATTTTGCAAAGTCGATTTATCTTTGTAGCTCAGTGCTACTTTCTATTTTTCCAACAACTTCCACTGAAACTCCTTTGATTTGCTAACGCCCTGTTAAGGTGTGAGCAACGCAATACCAAAGCCGCCGCATACCACCTTAAACGATAAACGCAACGCATAGTAAAAATGCCACGCGTTGCGAATCTCTCTTAAACAGTTTGTTAGCTTTATTTTAGAGAAGGTCTCTTGAAAAATTGACCACATTATCTCCAAATACACTTATAGCATCGTTTCGTAGTGATTTAATGAGCAACCTCAGTTCAATCAGATCGTTACCGTAGTCTGATATTTCATCCTCATCGTCAGAGTTCTCACAAACATGTGCCCATTGCTTTTCCAATGACTCCAAACCTTCTAGGACTAATTTCATATCCGAAGATGCTAAATCTAAAGTTATCCGTCTCAAACTACTTTACCCTCTTTTTTAAACACCCTTGTTGCTTTCAAAGCCATCTCTTCCAGTAACCCCTTATACTTATCTAAAGGCATATTTGTGATAGGTGCGATACCGTAATGATGTGGCTTATCGTTTACAAGCTTTAGCCCCTGAGGAGGGCGCGTGTTGGGTGGAAACCTCCAAACCCAACCCGTCATATTAGATTGGTTAATCCCAGTCTTGTCAAACACACTGATCCCCTTTCCATTAGCAATAATTACCGTTATACCGTTTAACTGCATCGTGTCCACATCCCTAGCTCTCACATGCGATAGCTTGGGAGTTTCCTTATTACCTATCCTAAATAGTTCTTCGGGTAAGATGTAAAAATCTTTCGGAAACATAATTAACTCCAGATGAAACAAAACCTGAACATTAATTACGAACTAACAAGTGACCTAATTGTCGATATTAAATATACGATGGAGTTAAAACTCGTGTGTAATAGCCATGAAAAGCTAACGCTCTGTTAAGGTGTGAGCAACGCAATACCGAAGCTCCCGCATACCACCTTAACCACTAAAACCAACGCATAGTAAAAATGCCACGCGTTGCGAATCACTCTTAAACAGTTTGTTATATGCAAATTTTTAGACTGGTAATTTGCATCGGTTCGCAGCTCGATAGATTGCTATTGCTAGTTGGGAAGTCATTTTATTTGGGTCCATTTCCTTCACTTTTCTTTCCTTTGATTTTTTAATCTGATCACTCTGTTTCTTGGTCATCTTTGCTCTCACATTCAGAACTAACATCATCCATTTTACCACCTGAAGCCAATGCCTCTGGCTCTACTTGATCACCTATGCTCTCAAGAAACCGTTCGCTAGCTTTTTGTTTGAGCGAACGTTTCTTAAGTTGTATTACATTATTTTTATCTTCATTCATGATCACAACCTCATATATAAGTAATCGCCCTTAACAACATATGTTAAACCAAAAGATTGATAGTACTTCTTAACATCATCATTTATTGGTTTCATTACCCGCACTTCTGTTGCACCCAGCAATTCTGCATATGTAATCATAGTAAAAAGTGTAGCGGGGAATACTCTTGCGCCAGATATATCTGGATTTGCCTCAATAAAATCTAACCTCATTGAGCTCCCATAATATGTTGGTCGACCTAATGATAAACTAAGAAGTTCACCTTTTGACCAAATTGCGAGTTCAAATCGTTTTGGGTATCTAAACTTAAAAGCTGCGTAACCCTCAATCCAATCCCAGTCAACTTTACGCTTTGTAGAGTTAGACCACCATCCAGCTAACTTTAGTGACTTTCCATCAATGCTCTTCAGCTCAATGTCTTTATATTCATTAGTTTTATTAAGTTTGATCTGAGCAGCTTTTATCGTATTCATTCTAACTTGCGAGTAACGCTACTCAGCATCTAGGTGTGTGGATTTCATAACGCCTCCTTTATTGGAAACATTTTTAAATCCCGCGTATTACTAAAACAAACGATTATTAAATCATTGAGAGGCATACCCCACTGATAAAATTGATATTTTCACCTTTTGCATATAACGCCGCATTAAGGTGTGAGCAACGCTACCACGAAACCTAACCATACCACCGTAAACACAAAACCCAACGATGGAATGAAAAATGCCAAGCGTTGGGAATCACTCTTAAATGCTTTGTTATGTTTGCCTATTGGCTAAGCTTGGCGATCAAAGAGTCTAGTACCATAAGATCATTTGCTTTTTCCATATACTCATCACTGTCTTCGTCCAATTGGGATAACAGAGCATGCTCTCTTTCTAGTTTTTCTTTTAAGCACAGCTTGATATAACGGAGCTCTTTTTCATTGAACATTTCAACCTACCTGTGAGTTTGGAGAATTAATAAAACATGGTCTGGCACTAGATTCTAACTGCTGTAATTTTGTCAAATATAAACTAAGAGGCATATCTTGAAGCGGACGAATTGTGAAATGATGCTTCCCTTTACTTCCACCTTCGTCCAACGAAACATGCAAACCATTTGGCATTTTAGTATGTTGTGGAATCTTCCACCACAACGTACCAAAATGAGGGTTTCGATAATTGAAGAGAGACAGCCCTCCGGATTTACAATCAACGAACTCAATTCCGTTTTTATTGTATATTTTTAAATCCCATACAGCCTCCATATCTCGTGGAGGAGTCGTTCGAATGTAATCAAACTTTGCCTTAATTTTGCGCCCGAGCCTGAACAAGTCAAAAGGTAAAGAAATATAGAATTTGATGGGCGTATGCATTTCTGTGTCCCTAGTTAGCGAATATGCAACAAGGGTAATTTCAGTGTGATATTCATCATAACGCCCGTTGTAGGCTTCTGGAGCTCAGTCAAAATCTCTAATTATCATATAACATTGAATTACATTAGCTTTTCGATGCCGCCGGCAAACATAACGCTCTGTTAAGGGGTGAGCAACGCTATGCCGAAGCCACCGCACACCACCTTAATCACCAAAACCAACGCATAGTGAAAATGCCACGCGTTGCGAATCCCTCTTGAACAGTTTGTTAGAGCGCAACTCACAGTTAACCATCAAACCTAACATTTAATTCATCGATAACTGTATTATCTTGAATGAGTTGAACTTGAATTTTGCTCACATCAGGTAAGTTTTGAAATGGTCCCGAAGGGTCATATGACTTGTAATATAGACGAACTCGGCTACCATCAGATTCAACTTTCTGAACGTCCATTCTCATATAATTGAATTCACCACTAACTTGCCAATATAGTTCCTTGAATGTGTTAACAAGAGTATCTGTATCTAAGTCTAACTCTGCTTTTCGAACTAAAGACTTAACGAACTCATATGTTTCTGTAGCTTCCATTTCTTACTTTCTCCTGCGCTCTAACGCCGCATTAAGGTGTGAGCAACGCTACCACGAAACTTAACCAGACCACCATAAACACAAAACCCAACGATGGAATGAAAAATGCCATGCGTTGGGAATCACTCTTAAATGCTTTGTTATTTGAATTTATTATGGGCTACTCTACTTCGATGAAATCATCATCATCAAACTTACCGCCATGTTGTTTCCTGTATTTTTCAAACTCTATATCTGTTTCTAAGTCACCAGTAGGCCAACCAGCATCTAGTTGTGCCAGCATGTCAGATACTGGCGACCAGCCGACAACATCAGAAGTCGTTTTATTCAACCAACATTTACCATCCCAGTATAAGTAGTCATACGAGCCAAAACCACTAAGATGTCTTAATGCAACTAAGTAGACACCAATTTCGCTAGGCTCTGTACCCTCAAACCATGTAGCTTTGATCTTAACTTTACTCATTATTTCTGATTCCTAAATGCTTCCGCCTTATCAATTAACCAACTCATATACTCGGACCTTCTCGCCTGCGCATGAGCACCATCCACCAAGAAATCGATTATAAAGTAAGTATTGATGCTTGTAGCACCCTCAGTATAAATTAAGACACTATCACTTGTATTACTATGGCCAAGTTTTAGCGTTTTAACTTTATCTAGTATATGAATATGCATTAACCCAGCATCTTCTGCTGCAGGAGCTGGTCTATGATATGGGACTTCTTTACCAAAATATGATACCCGATGACCTTGCTTGTGACGCTTAAAGTCATGAATTAATAAATCTAGGTCTTTGTTAAGTTTTCTTTCCTCACTGAGAGCCCTAGTTACGTATACTTTGACGTCCATGTTTAAACCGTTCCTCTTTTATTTGACTTCTACAAATTCAGTGGAACTTTCACTTTGCCTATTTTTAGCACGCTCAAAGCTTCTTTTTACTCTATTTATTGCAACATAATGAGGGGTGAAACCTTCCTGTTTTTTCGCCTTAGGCATTGATTTTTCTTTCATTTTTACTCCATTAAAGTTAAATATCTAAATCTAAATTCCAATAACGCCCTGCTAAGGGGTGAGCAACGCAATACCGATGCCGCTGCATACCACCTTAATCACTAAAATCAACGCATAGTAAAAATGCCACGCGTTGCGAATCCCTCTTGAGCAGTTTGTTAGTCGCGAGGCACCGAGCGACAATTTTAAGCCGAACCAAACTTTGCGAACAACAAACTTTATGTGCTTTGATGCATTTAAGTCAGGCGTAGTCTCAAAGCGGCTACTCAATGAAACCACTTGGAACAAACAACGCCGCAGAAAACGGGCTAAAAACACCAAAAATCACTTTTGGACAGACAAATTCACAGAGCTAACTTGCAACAAGTAAATCGGTTTCTGAAACAGAAAACCCAAGCACGATTTTCACAAACCCAGATGGCTAGAAATTGAAATACGAAAAACCAGCCAAAAACACACGGGCATTAGCCCTAAACATTCTGCTTTAAGTACGTTTTTCCTCGTTGGCAACTAACGCCTTGTTAAGGTGTGAGGCACGCAATACCGAAGCTTCCGCATACCACCTTAACCACTAAAACCAACGCATAGTAAAAATACCACGCGTGCCGAATCACTCTTGAACAATTTGTTATGTAGCCGACTTTCAGGGTAGTGCTTTCTGTCCAATTTGGATTTTGGGCGCAATACCAGCTTTGCGATACAAAGCTAGAGCAGATTCATTGAAAGAATATACTTCTAACCACAGCTCTTCTCCGCCGTTAGAAATAGCCCTTTCCTCAAATGCCTCTATTAGCGCCCGTCCAACACCCTGACTCCTAAAGCATGAATCCACAACAATCTGTTCAACGCTTGCGATCTTTCGCTGTTTGAGTGTCCAAGACTTACGAACCCATAGCTCACCAAAAACAAAACCTACTAACTGCCCATTACTTTCGGCTACCAGAAAAATCGAGCTTTCACTTTTGATTATCTTGTGTAGGTCTATTTTTTGTTCAATTTCTTCCGGTGATAAAAAGTCATCAGGTAAATTTGCTTGATGATACTCATTAAGCTGAAACTGTAGTTTCTTGATAACACTGATATCTTCAATGCGAGCTTGCCGAATATTTAACATATATAAATCCTTTTAACTTACCGTCCTCTCGCGGCTACATAACGCCCAATTAAGTAGTGAGCAACGCATTACAAAAGCTACCGCATTGCGCCGTAAACACCCAAAACCACCGCAAACCAAAACTGCCACGCGTTGCGAATCTGCTTGAATTGTTTGTTATGCGATTTTTCGACAACGCCAAGTTGGCCAACGAAAACATTACCTTAAACACGAAAAACTACAAACGTGCGAATAACTTTTTGTGATTCAAGAACCGACGAATTCAACATTTCGTAAAAAGGCCGCCACAGGCGCGGAACGCAGCTTTAACGCGAAGATTTGGCTTTTACTTACACGAAACTCAACGAGCCGGAATTTCAGCAAGCACCGGCTTTCCGTAAACTTGCCTTTTCCACACTTTGCGACCGAAAAAAGTCCCTCGCCCAAATGCGATTTTTAATGAGGCAAGTTCACGAACTTTGACATGTTTTACGGTTTGAATAATTCAAGAATTTGAGCCGAAAATACTGATTTGCCGAAACAGAGAAATGAATGGTTAAAGACAACGAAAATTAACGAGACCTTAAAATTTAGCCTTGTCGCATAACGCCTTGCTAAGGTGTGAGTAACGCAATACAAAAGCTACCGCACAGCGCCTTAATCACCATAAGCCACCGCATAGTAAAAATGCCACGCGTTACGAATCACTCTTAAGCAATTTGTTAGTACATGCGCTACTTCTATTTATGAGCTCCAAGATATTGAAAACTGAGATAATATGAAAGGCTTTGAACACTGAAGTGAGACGGGCAACTACAAAACTTTACCGCCATTGAGAGACGAAAGTTGGCTAGAAGAAAAACGCACTTAACTCCCCTGCTTTCACTGACTGCAAATTAGAAAAAGATTCGGTCCTCGCACTTTGATGGCAACACCCAACGAACGACAAGATTAACTTAGGAAATACAACGAAAACGAAGAAGCAACAAAGAAATAGGCTAAGAGTTAGAGATCGTAAACGGTGAAATCAACGCAAACACTCCCCATATAGTGCCACCGGAAAGAACGTGAAAGGCACATTTGACCAGGTGTAAAGACAAGCGCCAAAACAGATAAACACCAAAACTTATGACCTTTGATGTCAAACCCGTACTAACGCCCTGTTAAGGTGTGAGCAACGCAATACCGATGCTTCCGCAAACCACCTTAACCACTAAACACAACGCATAGTAAAAATGCCACGCGTTGCGAATCACTCTTAAACAGTTTGTTAAATTCGTTCTAACGTATACATGCCCAACTTTCTAATTTCATGGAGTAGAGGCTTTACAGACTCTCGACACTCAAAGTAAAGAGAACATGTATCGTCATAACCTTGTACGAAAACAGCCCGATATTCTGGAATTACGAGCTGCAAAGCATCAGCATCCGTAACTGAAAACCTAGATAAACGGCGGACAAACAAAGAACTGTTTCTTGGCTCCTTAAATATCAACCGACTAACAGATCTATATTTGTACTGGTAACACGAAACGTCCTCCGCTAGAAGACGATGAAACAAATGCCAACGCAGGTCGATATCGGCTTGTTGGTCTAACGAACGATTAGTAAAATATTGCTCAAACTCTTCTCGTGTTAACCAATGATCGAACACAGTGATTGCAACACATTGCCAATCTTCAATGCTCTCGTTCGTTTTATTGTCTAGAGCGGAATAAAGTGATTTGAGGCTACCCTGCACCCCTTTTGATACATTTCGAAATGCTCTCATAAACCCTCAAGAATTTAACGCCCAATTAAGGGGTGAACAACGCCTCCACCCAACCTAAAACATTGTGCCATAAACACTAAGTTTGAAGTAGAAACAAAAATGCCAAGCGTTGTGAATCCCTCTTAAATTGCTTGTTATAACCACATGTTCTCACGGACTTCATAGTGGCTAACATGACGATCTGGATTCAATTTGTACTTTTCATCCTCTGGATACAATTTGGCGACACTGATGTCTTCACCGGAAAATGCTTTGATACATTCAAGATCTTCCCAATAGGTCAACAACGTGATTTCAGCAAGTTCGCCTAAATCTCGATTTAAAATCTGAGCACCGAGGAAACCCTGTGTACTAGATGTATTTTTGATTCCTGTCTCATACAGGTATGCAATAAACCCTTCTTCATACTCTTTAGGGCAAGTAGCTTTCCATTCCCTTGCTATCATAAATACTCCATTTTATGCCGTGGTTATAACGCCGCATTAAGGTGTGAGCAACGCCAACACGAAACTTGACCAGACCACCGTAAACACTAGACCCAACGGTGGAATGAAAAATGCCATGCGTTGGGAATCACTCTTAAATGCTTTGTTAGGCATTTGCGTGCGCCATCAGTAGAACATTATCTATTTGTCTTGGACTTAAATCCAACTGCCATTGGGATAAAGCATGCCTCTGCAATGAAGAGCACTTCTGAACAAGTTTGTTGTACTCTTTATCTCCAGTCTTGGACGCTTTCGCTCGCCCGGTGATATGGGAAAAGTAAGAAATCGCTTTGACAGCCCTTGCATCATAGATATAAAACAAGTGAGGTAAATGAAAGTGCAAATATTTTGAAGCTAATGATCTCTTATCCAAACCACTGATATCTTTGAAAAGTTGAGTGACCTTCTCATGAACTTCGAGAACCTTATATAGAGAATCGTCGTCAATACGTGTAAATTGCTTTAGTTCGCATAACCACTCATCAATGTCTGACGCAACTATCTTAGGAGCTACAACATCAATATAGAAGTCTTCATTTGCGTACTCGGTCTTGTCCTTTCTCCGTTCGATAGCTGCAGCATATGACCTTCCAATAAGCCACACTTTTGCAATTACTTTAGCCGGTTCTTTATGTTCAAAAGCACTTTGGCAAAGATCGTATAAAACTTTATTTCCATAATCCCAGTAATTAGAGTCTAGCGACTGCTTTGCTAGTTGTTCGAATTCCAAACTTGCCTCCTGATGCCTAACGCCCTGTTAAGGTGTGAGCAACGCAATACCGAAGCTCCCGCATACCACCTTAAACACAAAACGCAACGCATAGCAAAAATGCCAAGCGTTGCGAATCACTCTTAAACAGTTTGTTAGCATTACGGTATCTCATAATTAAAGTCTTCACGTTCGACGTGTTGAGGTAAAAGACTTGAGTTGACACCGAACACACCATCTTTGAAGTCGGTACAGTCATTATTTACGATTACTTTGTCTCGATTTAAGACGATTAACCCTGCAAAATCTGTTTTGTTCCACTGACCGTCACCAATTCTCTCTGCGTTACACAGAACGTCGTAAACAATGTAACTGTAATTACCATTTTGGAACCTTAACCGACTTATCGCGCCGCCTGAACACCCACGAATGCTGAATACAGGAGAGCTTAAGCTAAGTTCAATTTTATCTTCATTCCCATATAAATATTTAACAGCTGCGTTAGGAGTCAGGCAAGCCGAAACATTTTTATTATCAATCTCACAAGAGAAGACGACTTTATCTTCAGCATCACACAAAGTACTTCCAAATACAGGGAAGCAAATTGCTAATAAACCTGTTAAACATAATATCGATTTCACTGAACTCTCCCCGTTATGCTAACGCCTTGTTAAGGTGTGAGGCACGCAATACCAAAGCTTCTGCATACCACCTTAACCACTGAACCTAACGCATAGTAAAAATGCCACGCGTGCCGAATCACTCTTGAACAATTTGTTAGCTTTCTAGCCAACGAAGTACGCTGAATCATTTTCTGCAAACAAACAATCCAACGGGTAAGGCAGCTCAAGCCTTGGCATATTTCCTTTTGAAAACCATTTAAGGCATACCGTTTCATCATCAAGTGCGGATTGAGAACAACTTTCTACTACACATTTGAACATGATAACTGTGTATTCAACTTGATCACCATTTGGGTATGTAAAACCAAAACCCTCACCGCCGAATACACCAAGTAGGCGATCTACTTTTACAGCCAAACCTGTTTCCTCGCGAACTTCCCTAATCAATGCTTGCACTGGCGACTCTTGAGGTTCAATCATTCCGGCTGGAAGGCTCCATGTGCCATCTGATTTTTGCTGAAGTAGTAGCTCTTTGTTTTCATTTAAAATGACACCCGCAACGCCGGGGATAAGAAGTGGCATTGTTCCAATCTTAGAACGAACCTCTTTGATATAGTCACTTGAGCTCAATTTTCCTCCTTGAAAGCTAACGCCCAATTAAGGGGTGAGCAACGCCTCCACCCAACCTAAGGCATTGTACCGTAACCACTAAAATTGAAGTAGAAGCAAAAATGCTAAGCGTTGGGAATCCCTCTTAAATTGTTTGTTAGGGCTGAAACTCTTTCACTTGCCCATTTTCCAATATATGCTCAATAACCCCATATGATTCAGATGCTGAGATTTTTACAAATCCACTTTCTTTCAGCCTAGTAATAGAAATATCGGCTGACATTTCTGCACTGATAGGGAAAAAAGCGCCCTCCGGTTCAGAATGCATAAAAAAGTCACCTAGTGGAGCTTTGCAATGTTGACAATGATTCATGTAGTAAAATGAATCGGTCGTTGCGGAATAATCCAAGTAATAACTTTTGAAGTGTAGATCCAAGTATACTCTCAGCCTCTCTGGGAGAAAGCTGACGTATAAATACTTGGTTAAGCCTTCAGAGCGCTCATCACTTTCAATGTCGATTGTGCCATGACTAGCAAAGGTAATGACTTCAGATGGTTTGTCGCACTTCCAGCAAAGCTCTGTCGATTGAAGCAGATAAAATGGAGAGATAGCTTTTTGCGATGCATGTTCATCATAAATCGGTAGCCAATTTTCAAATGGTCCCGTATCTAAACCTTTTGGAACAAACCACTTCTTTCTCTCTGAGTGCCAACGAGCGCCCAAAGACTTTACTTTCTCTTTATCCTCAAATGGAACTTCTAAATATGTTATTTCATCCATAAAAAGCTACCTATTTCGATAAGCCCTAACGCCCTGTTAAGGTGTGAGCAACGCAATACCGATGCCGCCGCATACCACCTTAAACACCAAACGCTACGCATAGTAAAAATGCCACGCGTTGCGAATCACTCTTGAACAGTTTGTTAACTGGATTTGCAAAGGCGGAGCGCTTGCTCTCCCGATTTTGCGATAATTACACGCTTATTTCTTGTAAGCGTCTTGAGTTTGTCCATTATTAGGGGTTTCGACTTTTTGGGATAGTCCCATAAAAATTTGATGAACTCGATATCAAACCTTTCACCGCAACCTTCAGCTAGATCTGGACGCTTACTACTTAATAATGTTCTCTTTAGTGCTCGATAGATACAAGTGTATCGGTTTACATCTAAGAATATTACTGTGTCACAAGCTTCAAATCTTATATCAAGGGTGCTCTGATAATTACCATCGATAATCCAACACTCGCTTTCACAAAGGCCTTTTTGAATTTTGATCCAGTCATCTTTTGGAATCTTAACCCAATTTGGTTTCCAATGTAGCTGATCGAGATGATGAACAGGCAAGTTCAACTCTTTACCTAATAGTGCCGAAAATGTGGATTTACCCGAACCGCCGGAACCAATGACCGCAATTCTTTTCATCGGACTTACCTCGTCATCAATCCAGTTAACGCCCGCTTAAGTGGTGAGCAACGCAATACCAATGTTTCCGCATACCACCTAAATCACTAAAATGAACGCATGGTAAAAATGCCACGCGTTGCGAACCCGTCTTAAAGCGTTTGTTAGCTGTATTTCACTCACAGACTATCAATCTAGGATTTCACGCAAGAATATAAGCTTTGGTATGCGACTACCTTTGTTATCAGCCCCCCAAACAACTGTAATGTGACCATTAATTGAGAGCTTATTCTTGAGATCCATCGGTTTAATTGTAGGGTCAAGTTGTAACTTAACACGCCGTTTGTGCAACGAAGGAGCTACAACTGCCCAACCCCGTTTTGCCGAGTCCAAGTCAATAGCACGAATTTCAAGTTTAACGTCATGAAAATCTTCGACAACGTCTTCGGATACTTCTGATTTAGATTTATATTCAGGCAATGCACGAACCGAAGCATTAGAAATTTGAATATTCGGATCTTCGTTGAACGTAATGGTAGCGTTAGGGTCAAGCTTGGCGGGCTTTACTACATTTAATGAGTTTTCAGCGAGTTTATCCTTGTCCTTGATTGCAGAAATAACGATATTCGTAAATTCCTCTGCCGTCATGTCAACCATTCCAGCACCAATTTGAATAATAGTATTATTGTTTGCTTCCACAGTAGCTTTAGCTTCTTTATCTGAAGGTGCAGATGACTTACCTAAGTAGTAAGCACCGCCAGCAAGAATCATTGCCACTAGCACAGCTGACAAGAAATTGGGGTTATTATTCATGATTTTCTCGATGCCTAGTTTTTGCCTTGTGTTATCGATGCATTCATCAAATCTTTGCTGATTTCCGAAAATCAGTTTTACGACTAAGTCTTCCCAAATGCTGTCTGACCGAAGTTCTTTAATAAAAACTTCAATATCAATTACTTTAGCATCAGGGAAAAGAGCCTCAAGTACTTCTGGAGCTTGTTTTACCAAACTTTCAAAAGCAATAAGCGAACGTGCGATTTCACCGACAGGTACGTATTCTTTATTGGAGTAATAAATACGCTGACTAACTTCTTGGTATTGCATATATTTTCTTAAGCATAATATCGACTGCCAATATAGTACATCGTTTCATATGCTAAGTCGTTGACTTACTTCACTATACAGCTAACGCCCTGTTAAGGGGTGAGCAACGCAATACAAAAGTATCCGCATACCACCATAACCACCAAACTCAACGCATAATAAAAATGCCACGCGTTGCGAATCCCTCTTAAACAGTTTGTTATGTTTGTACCATCAACGTTCAAAAGTAGAAAGATATCATTGCCCATTTTTTCGGATATACTTATCAATATATTCACTCTTTGCTTTATGGTATTCTTTCATTAGCTTATCGCTGACAGGGCGCTGTTTCTCATAATAATGCTTTCCTGATGAACTACGTGCCGAATCAGAAAGTTCGTGAATTACTTCCTCTCCAAGTTTTAAATAACGAGAAACTTCATCATCCTTTAATAAAAAAGTAGCTGTTTCCTCTCCAATGCCATAATCACATCTTGAATTTAGGATATAACTTTCCCCATCACTATATAAAAGCCAGTTATTATGTGTAGCCACAACTTTCATACTCTTAATTTCCCTATTATATATCATATTGTATTTTCGCTGTTACCAACATTGGCAAACATAACGCCGCATTAAGGTGTGAGCGACGCTTGGCTATACTTGAGCGAAGCGAAAACGCCAAGCGTTGCGAATCACTCTTAAATGCTTTGTTATGAGTTTTGCTGCCAGTCTTGCTCGTTCTTTATTCGTGGATCTACTTGGATATCTGGAAGATCATCAAAGTTAAAGCCATTTAATTCAGAACCACAATGCTTACAAACACTAGCCTCTCGCTTTACTAATTCAGAGCACTTTAAGCATTTTTTGTAGTGCCCACTACTAAGGGCTTTCTCTTCTAATACCTTCTCATTTGGCGAGACAATAAGTGCAATAATCCCACCTAGAATTGGAGATAGGAAGATAGAAATTAGAAAGAAAACTAAGCCAGACCTCCCCTTTCTGCCACTTGCGTATAAAGCAACTAGTATTGAGAAAATCACCCAAAAAACAGTATTGTAATGAACCATGTATAATAACCAAAAATCAGAGTTTGACTATTATAGCTGAGCTTCATATAAAACCAAACTCATAACGCCCAATTAAGGTGTGAGGCACGCAATATGGTGCTTCCGCATACCACCTTAACCACTAAAACCAACGCATAGTAAAAATGCCACGCGTGCCGAATCACTCTTAAATTGTTTGTTAGTACGCTGCTCCAAAACCTTTTGGTTTGCACCAACACATTGAAATATAGCACGAAACTTGTGGCTTAAAACGCTGAAGCTAAAGGGGCAACTACCAAACTAGAACTCAGCCTCAAAGCGCAAGTTAGCTAGAAGAAAAACACGCCAAACTACCCTATTTTGACCAGATTCAAATTAGCAAAGGATTCGGTCACCGAACTTTGACAACCGCACCAAAGAACCGAATTTAAGGCAAAAACCACCACACAAGAGAAACCGTGCCCACGAAATAGCCCAAAAGTTAGAAGCCGTAAACGGTGAAGTAAAAGCGGAAACTCCGCATATAGTGCCACCGGAAAGAACGTGAAAGGCACATTTGATCCGGTAAAAAGCTAGACAACGGAACTGATAAACACCGAAATTTTTACCGTTGATGCCAATCCCGTACTAACGCCCTGTTAAGGTGTGAGCAACGCAATACCGATGCCTCCGCACTCCACCTTATACACTAAACGCAACGCATAGCAAAAATGCCAAGCGTTGCGAATCACTCTTAAACAGATTGTTATGTTACGGTCTGATTTTTATGCTAATTTTTGGATTAAGCGATCTGAAATACTCTTCGATACACCTAACCATTCCATTGCTTCAGCCTTAGTAAGATCAATTCCACTCACATGCACAATTTCATTTCTCAAACGATACATTTTTAGAATTAGATCGGCTAAACCACTATCAATCTTCTCTGAACTTTGTAATTGCCGAACAATCTTGGTAATTGGCTGACGCTTACCGTCAGATCCCTTAGTGATAAGGATATTCTCTATATTTTGCCAAGATTGTAAAAATGCCCATTCTGGTGCTGTCTGCACTAATTCTAAATCACTAGCACTAAAAGACGAGCTAGGATAAGCAATGGTGATTCCTAATTCTATTGCATCACCTTTGACTTCATCGATAGCTTCAACCAGATCAATTTCTATATCGCCATACTTTGCTTTTTTTACTCGTTGTAATAGCTTGGCAACATCATTTTTGAAGTACAACAATGCTCCTGCGACGACTATTGGCCAAGCCAAATGTCCCACAAGATCAACAACTAACTTTAAATACTCGATCATTTACCTTTCCACTTGAGTAACATAACGCTCTGTTAAGGGGTGAGCAATGCAATACCAACGCTACCGCATACCACCTTAAACGCAAAACGCAACGCATAGCAAAAATGCCACGCGTTGCGAATCACTCTTAAACAGTTTGTTAGCAATATTCTTACAGCTTATGACCTTAGCTAGCAGGATCTACTGGGCAGTTTGGCGTAACTTCGTAATGAGAAGAATCTGTTTTCCATGCAGAGCCTGTCAGCAAGTCTGTCGGGATTGAGATAATACCAAAGTCGATTAGAACATTAAGGAACAAACTTTTACCCCATTGAAAACTATAGTCTGTAGTAACTGACGTCTGTTCACATCCAGGTTTCTGAGCAACTACAGTGTGAGCATCACCGCGCGGCACTGTAATACTCGCGTGATCCTTTCCATAGTATTTACCGTCAACAAATAACTTAGTCCCCTCTTCACGAGAGCTAAATGAGATTTGCTCATTAGAACCGTTGGTAATCGTAGAACAACCTGACACAAATAAAGAGCCCATAAGTAAAGAGCAAATTGTTAGTTTTTTCATTTTTGACTTATTGAATAAAAAGGGCGGAAATTATATTTACCACCCAAATCCATTCAATTTAAATCATCTATTGTTACGATTAATATTGCTAACGCCCAATTAAGGTGTGAGGCACGCAATACCGATGCTTCCGCATACCACCTTAACCACTAAAACTAACGCATACCCAAAATGCCACGCGTGCCGAATCACTCTTAAATTGTTTGTTATAAAGCGGACTCTACGTTAAACGCCTTTTCTAACCACACTGAGCTTATGTACTGCCCATGTTTCTTCGCATATTCATTGAAAACTCCGACTTCTCTGAAACCAAACCGTTTATGTAATGCAACTGATGCATCGTTTGGTAATGCAACACCCGACAATACACGATGGACACCATAGGCACGAATTGATGAGAACAACTGAGTATATAGTTTAGAACCTAAACCTTTCCCCTTTGCTTCTTGTGCCAGATAAACGGTCACTTCTGCGGTGTCGTCAAAAGCTGAAATTGCTCTGTACTGTTGGGAACATGCAAAACCTAGCAACACGCCGTTTTCTGTGGCTACATATAGTTGATATTTGGTAGTGCTAGCAAACTGAGAAAACCATTTCTGACGATTTTCCAGAGTAAATGGAACTTCCTCAAAGCGTGCATTAGTGTGCTCAATATAAAAATTAAAGATGTCGGTGATACCAGCAACATCTTCAAGTTTTCCTGTTCGAATTTCCACGAAATTTCCTTTTTCTTCGAGCTTTTGGTGTACCCCACAAAAAGTAGACAGTACATAACTACATACTTTCGTACTCAACCGGACTGACATGCCCTAACGCTGAGTGTCTTCTTCTACGATTGTAAAATACCTCGATGTATTCGAAGATGCCCATTCGGGCTTCTTCGAGAGTTTGGTAGTCTTCTGCGTATATCAGTTCGACTTTCAGTCGACTGTAGAACGACTCCATCACCGCATTATCCCAACAGTTACCCTGTCGACTCATGCTCGGTACACCTCCATGCTTGCGCATGAAGTCTTGATATTTATAGGCTCTGTATTGTACACCACGGTCCGAGTGGATAATGACGCCCTTAGGCGGCTTACGTGACTCAAACGCCATTTTTAACGCATTAGTGATGAGCTCGACGGTCATCGTTGTCCCTAACGACCAACCCACGATGCGCCTTGAATGCAGGTCCATCACTGTCGCCAAGAAGAGCCAACGGCTCTTCACCCAGATATACGTGATGTCAGTGACCCATTTCTGATTCGGTGTCTCAGATACAAAGTCTCGACGCAGTAAGTTGTCAGCAACATTCGTCATCGCTGCCACATCCTTGCTGTATTTAAACCCTTTGCCATTACGTGCCCTAATACCTTTTTCCTTCATGATATCAGCCACATAATTCACACAGCAGGCATAGCCTGCTTCGTTGAGCTCTTCGGCTATTCGCACTGAGCCGTAACGTGCCCGGTATTGAGCAAAGGTACACATGACGAGCTGTTCAAAGCGCTTTCGCCGCTCTGAACGCTCACTTGGCGTATGATGACACCACTTGTAATAACCACCCCGACTCACCTCTAACGCACGACACATTAAGCTAATGGAATACTCACCTACATAGCTTTCGATGAACTCGTACTTCACTCTTGCTGCTTCGCGAAGTACGCCGAGACCTTTTTTAGGAATTCCATTTCATCTTTGAGTCGTTTGTTCTCGCGCCTTAACGCTCGAAGCTCTTCGGACTCTTTCTTCGAATAATCAACACCATCTAAGGTGTTAAACTGTTTATCAGATAGGCGTGTGAACTGGCGCTTCCAGTTCCGGATCTGCTGGGCACTAATGCCCAGCTCCTTGGCAACGGAAACTGCTGTTCGGCCAGGAAGACTGGCCAAGCGGACTGCTTCTTTGCGGAACTCTTCGGTGTACGCTGGATTACGATGTTTAGCCATAAATCACCTCTCAATTAGACCCTAGATCTAACTTAGTAAAGTGTCTACTAAACGTGGGGTACTCGGACGCATAACGCCGCGTTAAGTAGTGAGCAACGCTAACCACCCAACCTAAACTATTGTGCCGTAAACACTTAAACTGAATCAAACCGAAAATGCCACGCGTTGCGAATCTGCCTTAAACGCTTTGTTATGTGCGAGCCTGCTCTTGCACCACCTTCACCCACTTGGAACGCCACTCCTGCGCTTCCATTGAGTCTGGCCAGAACTCTTTCTGTTTACGGATAAGCCCATTTTCTACCGTATGGAAAGTAATAGCACGCGCCTTTAGAACGCCATCAGTTATAGAAACATCAGTGACTACTGTTTCGCCATCGCAGACGATTGAACGAACGATGAACTCCCAAGTACCATTTGCGGGATAGTAAGAGTTGATTGCTGTGAAGTTGTCTCGTCCAACAATAAGCTCACCCGATTGAGGCCAAAACCCTTCAAAATCTGGGCTTAGCCACTCACTTGCTTTCGCGAAATCATTAGTTTTCATTGCGCCCCAAAAAGCTAAGACGACTTCCTTTGAATTCATTATTTTCCTCCAAGCACATAACGCCTTGTTAAGGTGTGAGGCACGCAATACCGAAGCTCCCGCATAACACCTTAACCACTAAAACCAACGCATAGTAAAAATGCCACGCGTGCCGAATCACTCTTGAACAATTTGTTATAAAGATTTTTTCTCAGTTGCCTTTTCATAGTCATTGAGTGCTCTATTGATGTGATACACAGAAAACAAGGCACTACCATCATTGAGCATATAAGAGCCTAATGGTAGGAAGATAACACCAGAAATAAGAAGGCTTGGCTCAAATCCAGTAACAATGGAGTAAATCGATAGTAAAAATGTTATGAACCCAAAGCCAGCTATGAGCAATCCAAACACCAAGTTATAAGAAGCAATAACCTTATCTAGGATATTTAATCTGATCCGGTACGACAAAAGTTCTACATCAGAAATATCAGGTAAAAGTTGGACTGTTTTCAAAACATGTCTGAAAGAGACCGTCGCCCCAACCCTTTCATTAAGTACATAAACTGCTTTTAACATTGGGAAGCTAACACGGGTACCATGAATACCTTTAAAACACTCAATATCTAGCTCATTTTTTAAATGAGTTTTTAGTTCTTCCGAGACACTTGGTTCTTGTAAAGCAGATAAAATTTGAGCCATTCTATTTTTTCTAAGTAAGAAGTAGTACTCGGTTACTCTAGGAGCATTTATAGCAATAGTTACGATCACTACAACAATCACAATCCAGTAATCGCCACTTTTTAGTAACTCAACAACTAAGTCCATTTATCGCGAAAGTCTCCTAATCTTTATAACGCCGCATTAAGGGGTGAACAACGCCACCACCTAACCTAAACCATTGTGCCGTAAACACTAAAGCCAATTTAAACCAAAACTGCCAAGCGTTGTGAATCCCTCTTGAATGCTTTGTTAGTTGCCAAACTTAAAGCTTTGATTTGAAGTTAATTACCGCTTTGCCAACGCTAGCTTTATGTACTTTAAAATTCTCAAATCAGGCGCAGTTTCAAAGCGCCTGTCACTGAAACCACCTGGAACTCAAAACGCCGTAGAAAACGAACTGACAACACCAAAAAGCTCATTTGAAAAGACAATATCACAGAGCTGACTCTCAACAAGTGAATCGGCTTCTGAAACAGAAAGTCCGACCACAAAAAACCAAAGCCTGATTTGTTCAAACCTAAAAGACTAAAATTTGGAATACAAAACCGAACCAAAAACACCGAACCTTAGCCCTAAACATTTTGTTTTAGCTGCGTTTTTCCTCGTTGGCAACTAACGCCGCGTTAAGGGGTGAAGGCACGCAATACAAAAGCTACCGCACAGCGCCATAAACACTGAACCCAACGCATATTAAAAATGCCACGCGTGCCAAATCCCTCTTAAACGCTTTGTTATACGCACGATCATTTAAGCCAAAATTCTATGCCAAGCCCTACTTTGAAACTATGATCTTTATGTGCTTTGATGCAATTAAGTCAGGCTTAGACTTACAGCGACTTGCCACTGAAACCACTTGGAACAAACCGCGTCGCAGAAAACGGACTGGCAACACCAACATGCGCTTTTGGAAAGACAATTTCACAATGAGGTCTTTCCACAAACTCACTGGAACCACGTGAACTCACCACACCAGAGAAAGCGCCCTTTCAGCGAGTAAATACGCTTTTACAAAGGCAAAATCACAGTGCTTAATTTCAACGAAAACTGAAGCCTGGACTACCCCAAACAATCAGCACCAAAGAAAAAAGCCACCGATAAACGGCGGGCCAAAACTGAGCCACGAATCAAGGAAAATTAAGATTGAAACCGGATTATCTCGACGCCAAAACACCAGAACTCAACGCTGAAAATCGCGATTTTTGACCTGCACTTTTAGACTTTCTTCATATAGCGTATAACGCCCAATTAAGGTGTGAAGCACGTAATGACTAAGCCGCTGCATGGCACTTCAACACCAAAAACCAACGCATGCCAAAAATGCCACGCGTGCTGAATCACTCTTAAATTGTTTGTTATACGTAATTGCCCTTCCATGGCTATGGTGCCTAAATCGACATCAAAATCATATTAAAGAACAGCGGTAAACAAATCGCTAAATTAGCCATATCAGTGCTTGATATACTTTTCAATTTTGTTACGACCAAGACCATAACCCAGACCGTAACAGCAGCAAGAAATAAATCATTATCTAAGTCACTGTAATAATCAAACTTATCAAGTGAAGATAAAAGATCAGCCTCTTTCGTTTCCACCGCGTTTCTAAGCACATCATTCGCAATTGAACGATAATATTTCGAGAAACTCAGGAGAGTCAATTGAACCAGTGTGGCTACTATTAAAAATATCTTCATACTCTCATTACGTATAACGCCCAATTAAGGTGTGAAGCACGCGACCACAACACTTAATTTGACCACCATAATCACTGAACTCGACCCAAACCAAAAATGCCAAGCGTGCTGAATCACTCTTAAATTGTTTGTTATAAGCGTACTACAAGGCGAAGTGCAGTAGAATTTTCGAAGCCCGTTCCTGACACACTTCAGATTGCTTTGCCCTTTCAGAAAACTCATTAGAGAACTTGGCGATAGCTTTTAAAAAGTCTATTACCAGAATATCAACATTGATACCTACCACTTTACCCTCACCAATTTCTTTTGAGGCGATCATAAACGCTTCAACAACTGGATGTTGAGGGGGACCACTAATGTACTGAATCTCTCTCACTCTATTGGCTTTTGATAAGTCAGAAGTTGAGGTGTGAGTATGTAACACTGCACATCTAGCTCCCCAAAGATCATCTGCATTACACTCTAGTGATTCATCTTCAAGCATATATTTGTTCACCCACGATTTAAACTAACTACCTGTCGCTTTTTCTTGGGAATCTGGAGCGTCTAACAGCCCACATGCATCTATTGTGGAGTAAATAATTGTTAATGCTTGTCCCATGAACTTGTTTTTGTGTAATAAATCTACAGCCTCGATAACTGTAATGAAATACTTATCGATATTTGTTTGTTCCATGATGCCCTCCTAGCTTATAACGCCGCATTAAGGTGTGAGCAACGCTGCCACCAAACCTAAACCATTACGCCATAAACCCGGAACCCAACCTTGAACTGAAATCGCCAAGCGTTGGGAATCACTCTTAAATGCTTTGTTATGTGAATTTTTCCAGCGCACTCAATACACACAACCATTAAACTCAATGACTTGACTGCTTAGAGCGTGACCAACATTGTAAGTCTTAACCATGCCTCCACGGTAGACAAACTCGTTCCAATTTTTCTGCTGTATATCGTAGTAATGAATAGGACAAACTAACTCTGAATACCCTGAACTTCGATATACATCTGGCTCATAAGCAAAGAGAAAAGAATGAGTTACACCAAAAGACACCAAGTATTTATCCAGTTCTTTTACGATGACTTTGGCTAAGCCCAGACCACGCTTATTTGGCGCAACAGCGATGCCGCCAACTATGCCCGCTTTGAAGCTTCTTGATCCTTGTGACATTAAACGACTGTAAGCAAAACCAGTAGCGATAATCTGATTTTCGTCTTCGATGAGAGCTGCACAAACGAACTCGTGATTAAAGTTGACCGTAGAATCTTGGCCAAAAACCGAGTTTAGATGTGTATTAAGTGCAGCTTCATGCACCTCGATTTCACCATTTTCGACGACTGATATTTTCAATATGCGCTCCATTCACATAACGCCCTGTTAAGGGGTGAGCAACGCAATACAAAAGTCGCCGCATGCCACCTTAAACACTAAAACTAACGCATAGTGAAAATGCCACGCGTTGCGAATCCCTCTTGAACAGTTTGTTAGCACTAAAATGGGATATCGTCGTCAAAGTCCATTGGCGGTTCGTTATAAATTACTTTTGGTTCGAGCTTGTCTTCATTTTTTAGAAGTTCATCTACACCAAGTTCAGTTATTGAGTAAGCATAATAATCGTAACCTTGCTCATCAGATTCAACGCTTTTACTAACTAACCCCATTCTCTCTAACTTGATTAAAGAAACCTGTAATACAGACTCTTTAACACCTTTTAACCCATTGTAGATACTATAAAACGAAATGCCCTCGGGATTGTTAGTTTGACTTTTTAGGCACTCTGCTAAAAAGTGATAGTCTTTATCCCTTAGCTCGTAGTTAGCTGGATTGGCAACAATTCTCTTATTCTCAGAAAGAGCTACATGGCTAATTAACCCTAACCTTTCAACTTCGGATTTAATCAATGAGCAAGCACGATTTGTTGCTGAAACCAAGTCATTATCACTACGTGTTGCCTCATAATCCGCTGGAGTAACTCCTAACAGATCTGTTGGCAAATGCATTTCTACATTTCTTGGCTTTAGGATAAACGAACGAGATTTCCCAATAGCACCAACAAACAAACCCATCTCAAAAATAACATTATCTCTTACTACATGCTCCTTACGACTTCGGATTGAAGTAATATCATCGGGAGCGAATATAAATAGTGCAAAATCTACAGTTGACGATTTCTCAACCAAATCATCAATGGTTGACGAAGAAAGCTTAAATGTGCCGTTTTTCCATATAGTCACTTCAAAATCGTGATCTAAATTCACATTAACAGCCTCAGCGATGGGTAAGCTTTCTGCCGAGGAAGCTATAAATAACCTTGGTTTTCTCACATGTAACTCCGTCTTATATTATTTTTGTGCTAACGCCCTGTTAAGGTGTGAGCAACGCAATACCAAAGCCACCGCATAACACCTTAAACACTAAAACTAACGCATAGTAAAAATGCCACGCGTTGCGAATCACTCTTAAACAGTTTGTTAGCTGGACATTTTTAATGACCTCCAATGTTTTTCAAGCTGCTCGTGGGCAAGAGACATTCGTTCATAAAAGTTATTAGCGTCATTTGATAGTTGAAATTTAGTATGATTAACTACCTTCTGAGTCTCAGACAGCTCTTGCATTGTTAATTTTGGAGCTTCAATTTGAAATGCTTCAAACGCTAACTTCGCACTATCATGAATTTTTTTGAATATGAGTTTGTCATATTCATCTATTGTGGTTTGCATACCTAACTCTTTTATTTCACTATATTCATACTTTTGACGTAACGTATGACAATCCATTCTCAATTTATAAGTAACATCTAAAATGGAGTTCCAACTGTTACTTATCTCCTCTATCAACTTTCTTCGTCGATCTCTTTTACGCCAAATATAAGTTACTAAAAGTGCAATAATGGCAACTAGAGTGCCTAACAGTGTTAAGTAATCAGAGGCTTTCATGTCTAAAGAAACAAGTAAACCATTAAAAAAAACCAAAATCTCATTAGCTAAATCTTTCATCTTATCCCTATGTACTGCTAACGCCGCGTTAAGTGGTGAACAACGTAACCACTTAACCTAAACCATTGTGCCGTAAACACTAAAGCCGATTCAAACTAAAAATACCAAGCGTTGTGAATCCGTCTTAAACGCTTTGTTATGCATTTATAAACCTCCACACAGGTCTAAGTAATTTCCTGTCGAGAACGATGATTTTTCCGATGAGAGCCAATAAATGGCTTCTGCCACTTCTTCTGGCTCACCACCACGCTGAAGAGGGATAATACTCTTCAACCTCTCAACCCTTTCAGGCTCGCCACCATCAGCGTGCATTTCCGTATGTATCAACCCCGGACGAACACAATTTACTCTAATCCCCTCAGAGGCAACTTCTAGTGACAAGCCTTTTGTTAGTGTATCAATTGCCCCTTTTGAAGCCGCATAATCAATGTACTCATTTGGCGAGCCAGAGCGAGATGCTCCCGATGAAACATTTACAATGACGCCTCCGTGGCCACCATGACGAGTAGACATGCGTTTAACTGCCTCTCGGCAACAAAGAAAGTAGCTAGTCACATTGTTTGTCAAAATTGTATTGATTCTGTCGGCCGTCAGTTCCTCAAGACGAGACTGTTTACGCAAAATTCCTGCATTGTTTACAAGTACAGATAATGAGCCTAGCTCTTCGTCAATTTGTTCGAACAGCCTCAACACATCATTTTCAACGGAGACATCTGCTTGAACTGTCATGCAACGACCACTCGCAGACCTAATATCTTGAGCTAGCGCTTCAGCCGAAGCCGAATTGGACTTGTAATTAATGCAAACCGCATAACCTTTTGACGCAAATAATTTGGAAGTCGCAGCGCCGATACCTCGGCCACCACCTGTGATTAAAACCACTTTAGAATCATTCATAAATCATCCTTGAATCGTAAAATTGGAGGAATGCATAACGCCCAATTAAGGTGTGAGGCACGCAATACCGATGCCGCCGCATACCACCTTAACCACTAAAACCAACGCATACTAAAAATGCCACGCGTGTCGAATCACTCTTAAATTGTTTGTTAGGTGCGTAGCTTAATCTTGCACTAATCTGACCCATTTTGCCCGCCATGCCTGTACTTCCATTGGGTCTGGCCAGAACTCTTTTTGCTTAATTATCAGGCCATTTTCAACGGTATGAAATGTTATAGCGCGTGCTTTTTGGACACTATCTGTAATTGATACATCAGTGACAACTGTTTCACCGTCGCAAACTACAGAGTGGATTGTAAATTCCCAAATACCATTCGCAGGGTAATAGGAATTGATAGCTGTGAAGTTGTCTCGGCCAATAATGAGTTCACCTGACTGCGGCCAGAAACCCTCGAAATCTCGGCTAAGCCACTCGCTTGCTTTGGCAAAGTCATTTGTTTTCATCGCATCCCAAAAAGCTAGGACGACTTCCTTTGAGTTCATGATTTTCTCCAAGCACCTAACGCCGCGTTAAGTAGTGAGCAACCCGACCACCCAACTTAAACCATGTCACCGTAAACACAAAACTCAACCAAAACAAAAATGCCACGCGTTGCGAATCTGACTTAAACGCTTTGTTAGCTTATTACTTTCCGAGCATTACAAACTAAAACAATAACTTACTTTGGCACTAAACGTGAAGCCGAAATTATAAACATAATAGCCGAGAACTTCAGGCGATGAACTTAGTATTAACTTGAGCTTTGCCAAAACCACCGAGTGTGGAGACTCACGGAACTTCATCCACCAAGGCTCGTATCGGATTTGCTAGTTTCAAGTGCAATACCTTGCAATAAATGAAACAGAGGCGGTACTGAAATTACCACCAACAAACCAAGACCAAGTAACTTTACGACCGCACACGGCAAAAATGACCGCTTAAAAAATGTTACTTACTACCGCGGATACAGCTAAAATATTTGCCAATCAGATAGCTCACTTTGACGATATGCCCTACCTAAGATTAGCTATATGCGTTTGATTTTTCAGACTGTAAGCTAACGCCGCATTAAGGTGTGAGCGACGCTTGGCTATACTTGAGCGAAGCGAAAACGCCAAGCGTTGCGAATCACTCTTAAATGCTTTGTTATGCAAATTTTCTCACTTGCAAAAAGTCTCAATATACAGTGCTTCTACCTTGTCTCTAGCCCACTGAGTGCGACGCAAGAACTTAAGCGAAGACTTGATAGATGGGTTGTTGTAAAAGCAATTGATTTGGATTTCTGCGTCCAAGCCTTCCCAACCATAGTGTTCCTGTAGACGGACAAGAATTTTCTCTAGCGTCAAACCGTGTAATGGGTTATTTGGTTGTTCTTGGCTCATTTAGGGGTTTCCTGAAATACTTAAAATCCACCTAAGTCTACCAGATTGGCGTCAAGAACTTACTAGTTTTGCCCACGTTTATCGTTGTCTGTTTGAACCATCAGAAACGAACAGGAATGAGCTGTAGAGTAAAATTTCCGCCATTTGCATAACGCCGCATTAAGGTGTGAGCGACGCTTGGCTATACTTGAGCGAAGCGAAACTGCCAAGCGTTGCGAATCACTCTTAAATGCTTTGTTAGAATTTTCCAGTCCCGATGATTTCTTCCAAAACAGAATCCATTCCGTACAGCTTTTCTCTGACTATCGAGTTGAGTTCTTTCAATGAGTCCAATGCTTCTTTTGTTCCTAGGACCTCACTTGTATAGACTACAGAGCGAATATCAGCTTCATGCCAATGCTCACTTGGAATTCCCGCCAATTCATTTGCACTAGGGTTTCCTGGATAGTAATGAAGAAAATACTTACCCTCTTTATTCTCTATAATTGACCACGTGTGTTTGTTGTCATAAACAAAAAAACATTCCGAATCCATGTCACCTTGAACAACATTCGTGATTGACTCAGAATTTGAAATCATTGCGTTAATCGCCGTTACAATTTTACTCATTAGTATCTCCGACTAAATGATCAATATTTTTTACGTTAAGGTGTCTGAGACGTTCTCTCAACTCACTGACTAGTGCTCGCTTTTTAGGCTCAGACAACTGCTTTTTGCCTAAAGCATACATATCAATATCAGAGAGAGAAGATGAAAAATGCTGCTTTAACTTATCATTACCTTTGATCTGACCAACGATCTCATTAAGAATATTGACTATTTTTTCATTTTCATTTTCGTCTTTAGCATTGTATTCGTTTAGCTTTTCCAACTTCTCTTTAACTTCGGAAAGAGATAACTGATATGTATAATTCACTAACATTCTGAATACAGCAGTGAAGCTCTCTTTTTTGGCAAGAAATAAATAAATCGCAATCGAAGAGGCTCCAATCGTAACGATGTTGGAAATCAAAGATATCCATTTCATTAACTCATCCAATTCTATCTCCTTTATTAAATGAAAATTCTAACGCCCTGCTAAGGGGTGAGCAACGCAATACCTAAGCCGCCGCAAACCACCTTAATCACTAAATTCAACGCATAGTAAAAATGCCACGCGTTGCGAATCCCTCTTGAGCAGTTTGTTAGCTGTGTTTTACAACACGATCTTTGCTCCCAACATACCAAGAGCTGCGATAGCTACCATCGTAAACCAAAGGTAAATCATAAAAGATAGGTATAATGAAAATAAACCTCTCACAGCTTTATCTATGTTTGCACCTTCATCGTGCTGTAAGAAGTACGCTAGTTCTGCTGTAGGTATTGATCCAGCAAAGCTCTTAAATTTGAACTTTACCATCATCAAGCCCATTGAGACTGGAAGACTAGATACTAATAAAATGATTCCCACCGAAATCCAGACATTCTCAGGGGATTCATTACCTAAAACTACTGCTGCTCCAATCAACACTAAAAGCATTCCCAGAAAGCCCTTAAAAGATGACAACAATGAGTCTCTTGTTTTTATATACAGCCAGAATAGCGGCTTATCGAATTTTCTCATTTTTTCCTCAAACAGCTAACGCCCAATTAAGGTGTGAAGCACGCGACCACAACACTCAAACTGGACGCCGTAATCACTAAACTAGGCCCAAACCGAAAATGCCAAGCGTGCTGAATCACTCTTAAATTGTTTGTTATAGCTCAGCTATGTGTGACAGAGTTTCTGGATGACGCTGAACCAACTTTAGAAGGGTTACAGCTTGTCCATTTGGTGCGCTACGCCCCTGTTCCCAGTTTTCTAGCGTACGAGATGATGTGTGCAGCAAACGAGCAAACACACCGCGAGACATATTAAACTGTTCTCGAATACTCACGATTTCATCAGGTGAGATATTTAACTCACTGATGTCGTTAACTTGATGAGTTTTAAGGGTAAGCTTACCCTCTGAATGCTCTTTAGCCTCAACAAGTGCTGAACTTAACTCTGCAAATAGATCACGATTGCTCATTATGCCACGCCTCCATAAAAGCCTTTAGTTGTTTCTTTTGGTCTGCGGTTAAGTCGGCCATTTCATTCTTGCCGTAAATCGTCAGCAAGTAGAAACGGCGCTTTTCATCGAGGAAGTAATAGATAACGCGAGAGCCACCACGCTTGCCCTTACCTTTACTTGCAACTCGAATCTTTCGCAAACCACCTGTACCTTGAATCACGTCACCCTGCTTCGGGTTAGACATTAACTCAGCTTGAAAAAGCCTAAACTCATCATCGCTGAGATATTCATTGCGGTACTTTTCAAATATGGTTGATTCGACAAATACACTTTTCATACTCAAAGTATACGCAAGTAACGTACAAATAGCAAAACTATACGTGATTAACGTAGCTATGATTTTGGGGCGGTAGATCTGACCTGAGCTATAACGCCGCATTAAGGTGTGAGCAACGCTACCACAAAACCCAATCATACCACCGTAAACACAAAACCCAACGATGGAATGAAAAATGCCAAGCGTTGGGAATCACTCTTAAATGCTTTGTTATAGCTCATTTTCAATATAGGTCGAGAGCCTTGAGCATTTTAAGTCCATCAAAAGGAGCATTGAAGTATGTGTCTGAAAATTCAATTAGTTGCTGTACCCCAAGGCTATTAACGTCTCGAATCTCGTCAATTGATCGAACGGACAGTGACTTCCACTCCTTATAGGGGGTCTCGTCTCCAGAAATTGCCACATAGCGAAGCATGCTTTCAGTATACTCCCCACGCTCTTTAGCCGAACATTGATTAGAAGCATGCTCAAAAGAGAACAGAATTACCTTTTGACGTTGGGAAATTGATAAGGACTTAAACCATTCGCTATTAATAGGCTTTTGATAATTGAAGAGCTTTCTTTGACCTTTACAATAGTCAACTCTTTCATTTAGTAAATCATATTTGCTTGCCATTTCCTTAGCAAGATAACTGTTCCAAGATTCATCAGCACACGAAAAACTAGAAAATAATATTGCTGATAAAACAACAACACCCTTACAACGCATTGTATACACACTCCCAAAACTTGCGCTCTTCACCGTGGGTTTCCAGTGAGGCTTTTAGAGCGATTTGTTCCAGTCTACCACGCTTAATGCTGTCTACAGATGCCACTGCTTCATAATATAAAGTCCAATCGTAAGTAGTCGCATTATAAGAAGCTGATGCCAGAGCCACACCTTTGTAGGATTCTCGGCCAGCAAAAATTTGGAAGAAAGGAACTGTCATCAAAATTTTATCTAGAACAGTCGACATATCAACAATGTGATTCATTTGATCAATGTATTCGATCGTTCTTGGTGATGGCTTTAAATTCTCAATTTTACAAAACTCGCCTTTAGCCATGATTCCTTACCTGTTGTCTTAAACCTTAGGCAATTCTATCTTAGTTCTAAGGCTTTAAGCACATGTCAACTTGACTGAACTTATAGGCTAAATCACTAAATTGAGCCCAGAAGTAATGAGCTATAACGCCCTGTTAAGGGGTGAGCAACGCAATACCGAAGCTGCTGCATACCACCTTAATCACTTAAACTAACGCATAGTGAAAATGCCACGCGTTGCGAATCCCTCTTGAACAGTTTGTTATACGATGACTCACAGCAAGCGCTGAAACTGACCGTTTTTAGCTTTGAAGCCCAGTTTGTTAAACAAAGCTTGAGACCTAAAGTTACCCTCATCAATATCGGCAGACAATTTTTCAATGCCCAAAGATTTAGCATGAGAGAATAATAAACTAAGAGCTTCCGACATATACCCTTGTCGCCAGTACGATGAATTTAGTAAGCACCCGACCTCACAGGAATCACCGCTATCACTAAAGCTATGTAAGCCGCAGGTTCCAATAACTTTGCTTGTCGCTTGCTCCATAACAGCCCATTCAAACGATTCATCTGATTTCTCTAGTCGGACGACGCTTTCTAGCATCTGAACTACCATATCTTCCGATGTGAAAACTGGGTCTGAAGCAAATTCCATTGTTTGAATGTCACCATAAATTTCAAACAAATCATCAGAATCATTCGTTTGAATTGACCTCAAAACAATTCTACTTCCGTGTAAATCAGGCTTCATTTTTCTCCTTAATCGTATAACGCCCAATTAAGGTGTGAGCAACGCCTCACCCAAACCTAAAGCATTGTGCCATAGACACTAGAATTGAAGTAGAAGCAAAAATGCCAAGCGTTGTGAATCCCTCTTAAATTGCTTGTTAGGCAATAGATCCAATTTCCTGCGTATAGCCCTCTGATACTTGTACTTCAGACACTGATGTTTCGGGATAAACCCAATTAGTCCAATTTTCAATAAGCCAGCTCTTGCTAATGGCTTGAACTTTTCCTTTCGCACGCGCCTCTAATGGCAGTCCACCTTCATGGTGACCACTTTTATAACCAGTGGTGCAAACAAGAGAAAAACCACTTTCGGAAGCTGAGTCTAAAAACAGCATAAAGTCGACAACAGATTCGAATGGATAAGTAGCAGGAAATCTAAACACAGTTCCCCGCCACAAGTTCTCATCTTCTAATTCTACTAATTTTTTCCATTCCATAACTGCAAAATTCCTGATATTGCCTAACGCCCTGCTAAGGGGTGAGCAACGCAATACAAAAGCCGCCGCAAACCACCTTAATCACAAAAATCAACGCATAGTGAAAATGCCACGCGTTGCGAATCCCTCTTGAGCAGTTTGTTAGTTTGCAAACCCAAGGAGTTGATTTTACGTTATTTTAAATTTTGAAAACAATAAGCTTTATGTGCTTTGATGCACTTAAGTCAGGCTTAGTCTCAAAGCGGCTAGTCAATGAAACCACTTGGAACAAACAACGTGGCAGAAACCGAACTCACAACACCAAAAAACTCTTTTGGAAAACTAATCTCACAGTGCAGACTTTCAACAAAGCCACTGAAACCACGTGGAACTTACCACATCAGAGAAAACGTCACTTCAGCGAGTAAATCGGCTTTTGTCGAGACAAACTCAACGAGCAGAGTTTCAACAAAAAAGTTCAACTCATTTAACCCAAAAGTCGCCGCACCAAAGAATAAATCAATCTATGCCTGATTTGGACTTTGACCACGCAAATTAACACTGAAATTGAACGCCGATACAACAATTTCGACTTTGAGCTTTTCCCACTAGATCTTGTGATACAGCTACGTTTTTCCTCTTGCAAACTAACGCCCTGTTAAGGGGTGAGCAACGCAATACCGAAGCCGCCGAAAACCACCTTAATCACTAAATTCAACGCATAGTAAAAATGCCACGCGTTGCGAATCCCTCTTAAACAGTTTGTTAGCTGTTGATTTGTATAAATGCATCGTTTTCATAGTAATACTTAACTGCACTTAGGAGCTCGCTAGAACTAAAATCTGTTTTCTGTTCATGTAGATTACTTTTTACACTTTGAAGGTCTGCTACGCTAAGGAAACTTTTATATCCTTTCTCGAACGGATAAATTGGCTCATCATCGTCATCACGCTCTTCTTCTAGATCATCATCGATGATGAGAATCCGTGACGACATGCAAATAGACTGCTCATAGAATATATAAGCACATAGATTCCATTCGAAAGATTCAATTTTACTCATTACCTTTTCAAGGTCTGACTCTAATCGCAAAAGATTTTCCTCATAAAAACAGCTAACGCCCAATTAAGGTGTGAGTAACGCGACCACGAAACTCAACCATACCACCGTAAACACTGAACTCAACAATGGAATGAAAAATGCCAAGCGTTAGGAATCACTCTTAAATTGTTTGTTAGAGGTACATTAATCTAGGACATCTTTGAAGTGATTATAGATCTCTTTGACCATTTCTCTTTGTCGAACATCTTGTATATGACTTAAAACATCTTCACGTTCAGATTCTGAAAGCTTTGCAATTGCACGAACTAGAGCGTTAACGAACGGCTCTGTGAACTCACTGGTTACCTCAGATAATCTTTCTGATAATTTAGGTACCAATGACTCTAAAACATTAGCGAGCTCTTCCTTTGGAATGTGTTTATTTTCATATTCTTCTTTGATTTTGTCGATTTGTTCCTTTTGTTCTAGCTCGATTTCTCGTTTTAAGACAGATTCAATTTTTTCAGGTGAGAACGTCTCCGTATATTTTAAAGCAGAGTCAACAACCTTACTTTGACTATCAATAGCCGTCGATTGTTGTTCGATAATTCCCTTCGTTTCATTTATGACTTTCTCTTGTTGAGTTATACGGTCCAAAAGGACTTTATTCTTATTTTTCTGATATAGAAAAATAAATACCAGAAGAATTGAATTAAGAATTCCGAAATAGTCTTGATATTGCATAATTTCCCTTGTGCCTCTAACGCCGCATTAAGGTGTGAACAACGCGACCACGAAACTTAACCTTACCACCGAAAACACTGAACTCAACGACGGAATGAACAATGCCAAGCGTTGAGAATCACTCTTAAATGCTTTGTTATAGCACGGGGTCAATAGTCCTTTTCAAGCAAATAATGCAACTTTAAAATCAGGGACGCAATTTCGCTAGCTGTAGAATTTTTAATCCTACGCAATGTATGCGAAACAGAGCCCTCCACAATATTTCCTTGAAAATCCTTGTAAGGACCATACTTCGTTAATTTACTCTGAATCTCTTCCCATATCAGCAACAAATCGTCGGGGAAATGATGATCAACCAAATTACAAGTAACATCATTTACTGCTTTTAGACGTGAGCGAGCGTCGCCCTCCCCGATACATAGGCATTCGACAGCATCTTTAATATGTCTTTTTACATATTGATATTTAAACATATATTTGTCATTTTCCACTTAGTGCTATAACGCCTTGCTAAGGTGTGAGTAACGCAACACAAAAGCTACCGCACAGCGCCTTAATCACCATAAGCCACCGCAAAGTAAAAATGCCACGCGTTACGAATCACTCTTAAGCAATTTGTTAGTACATGCGCTACTTCTATTTGTGCGCTCCAAGATATTGAAAAGTGGCATAATATGAAAGGCTTTAAACACTGAAGTGAGACTGGCAGCTACAAAACTTTACCCCGATTAAAAGACGGAAGTTGGCTAGAAGAAAAATGCACTGAACTCCCCTACTTTTACTGGCTTCAACTTAGAAAAGGATTCGGTCCTCGTACTCCGACGACAGCATCAATTCCAGCCAAGATTCACTCAGAAGCCGCCACAAAAATGAAGAAGCACCAAAGAAATAGGCTAAGAGTTAGAAACCGTAAACGGTGAAATCAAAGCAAACACTCCGCATATAGTGCCACCGGAAAGAACGTGAAAGGTACGAACTGAAAGGTGTAAAGACGAGCGCCAACACAGATAAACACCAAAACTGATAACCTTTGATGCTAAACCCGTACTAACGCCTTGTTAAGGGGTGAGCAACGCAATACTGAAGCCGCTGCATACCGCCGTAATCACTAAAACCAACGCATAGTAAAAATGCCACGCGTTGCGAATCCCTCTTGAACAATTTGTTAGCTTAAATTATGTAGCACCAAGCCACACCACCCCAAAACATAATATTCAAAGTCCAGACCATCACACTTTGGATAGGGAGCATATGAAAAACTAACTGTGGACATGCCCTAAGCTCTCTCAGCGAGAACAACATTTGAGGCTGGAAGTCCCAACTGGTAGCTAAACGCAGACCTCTTTTAAAGCGAGGATGATTCACCAAATATTCGGCGTAAGATGAATAAATTGTCCACAATCCGAAAAGACCAAACAGCTCAATTATCGAGATAACTTCCAAACTAAATGGCAATAATGAAGGTCCACCAATGAGTAAAATACCTGCAAATATCCATTTTTTACTTCTCATTACACATCCTTGTTAATGATTTAAGCTAACGCCCTGTTAAGGTGTGAGCAACGCAATGCCGATGCCTCCGCATACCACCTTAAACCCCAAACACAACGCATAGTAAAAATGCCACGCGTTGCGAATCACTCTTAAACAGTTTGTTATGCCTATGCTAACCACCTAGAAAATCTAGTATTTTTTGTCCAGTACCTAGACCTCGTTTGTAAAACTCAGTGTGACCGCAGCTACTGCATGATAAGAAATAAAAACGGTGTTTGTTGTAATTGAAAAATGTACTCCAAAATCCACCACTGGCTCTTAACTCACCAACCTCATATGACTCTGAACCACATTTATCACAGCAGTATTCAAACTTCGATTTCACTTTGTCATTCCCTAACAGGTGGTTTGCCATCTGCTTGTTTGCAAGCTCTTTGCCTAAAGACCCGCACTTTTCACACTTCAATGATGAGTGTTCATTGCTATGCCCGCACCCAAAGCACTCCCATTTACTATCCATATTTCCTCTTATAGGCTTAACGCCTTGTTAAGGTGTGAGGCACGCAATACCTAAGCTTCCGCATAACACCTTAACCACTGAAGCCAACGCATAGTAAAAATGCCACGCGTGCCGAATCACTCTTGAACAATTTGTTATGTTCACGGCTACTCTAAATCAACGGTAAGGTTAATATCTTTAAACTGCTCGAACTCTTGCGGACTTAGACTCAATAAAAATTCGAATGGGGAGCTGTTCTTTACTGCTTTTTCGACCGCGTTATCAAACGAGCGAAGCCCACTAGTTTTTAGTACCGAGAATTCGGTAACCTCAGCTTTATCATTAAGTTTGAAGTTTACACGGACATCGTACCCTAGATACTCATCTTGCTGATTCAATTCATCTTGTATTCGCACTTTCATCAAGGATGCATTGTGAACTAGTCTAGCCTCTGGCGAATCATTGAAACCAACACACCCAGCAACAAACATTGATATTAATGCAATAAAAATTGCGTTTTTCATTATTAACGTTCCTTGAACATAACGCCGCGTTAAGTAGTGAGCAACGCAGACCACCAAGCTTAAAGTATTGTGCCGTAAACACAAAATTCAAAGCAAACCGAAAATGCCGAGCGTTGCGAATCTGTCTTAAACGCTTTGTTATGTGATATTTTGCTTATCTGATAGTTTTCTATACCGCCACTCTCCTAGAAACCAAGAGATAACATTAAACGGAATACCAATTGCTAATAACAACATCACCGTCGTAGGCAACTCAGTGAGAAACTCTCCCCATCGGTTTTGGTTAGTAAAAAGAGCAAAACCAGCAAACTTCCCGAGAAAGAGTCCCCCGCTAATGATTAAAGTTTGAGTGGTTATGTAGTAAGCAGCACCTTTTTGTCGTTTATTTGCCCAGTTTTTAAACCATTTATTTTGAGACTCTGTCATCTTGTTCCTTTCACTTTGGTGTCGGTCTTATCTAACCTAACCATATGAAACTAAGATACAATTTAATTGAAAACTTATACGAGCAATATCGCGATTTAGGTATATCACATAACGCCTTGCTAAGGTGTGAGTAACGCAATACAAAAGCTACCGCACAGCGCCTTAATCACCATAAGCCACCGCAAAGTAAAAATGCCACGCGTTACGAATCACTCTTAAGCAATTTGTTAGTACATGCGCTACTTCTATTTGTGCGCTCCAAGATATTGAAAAATAGCATAATATGAAAGGCTTTGAACACTAAAGTGAGACAGGCAGCTACAAAACTTTACCGCATTGAGAGATGAAAGTTGGCTAGAAGAAAAACGCACCAAACTGCCCTACTTTCACTAGCTTCAAATTAGAAAAGGATTCTTTCCTCGTACTTCAACAGCCACACCAAAAGTAACCAAGGTTCTCTCAAAAGCCACCACGAAAATGAAGAAGCGCCAAAGAAATAGGCTAAGACTTAGAAGCCGTAAACGGTGAAATCAAAGCGGACACTCCGCATATAGTGCCACCGGAAAGAACGTGAAAGGCACTAACTGAAAGGTGTAAATACGAGCACCAAAACAGATAAACACCAAAACTTATGACCTTTGATGTCAAACCCGTACTAACGCCTTGTTAAGGTGTGAGGCACGCAATACCTAAGCTTCCGCATACCACCTTAACCACTGAAATCAACGCATAGTTAAAATGCCACGCGTGCCGAATCACTCTTGAACAATTTGTTATGCGCGTTCTCCACGATTGAACGCAGCTACGGTAGCGCGTAATCTAGTCAACTTAAACTCTGTAAGTAACACTGTAACAAAAGACAATATAGAAACGGAGATAAGTGCAATATTTATCAAGGTATTACCACTAAACTCATAAATACCTGATAGACCACTAAATAGTAAAAGACTGGCAATTATCGATAAAATCGAATCATTCGTTTTCACTTTATACTCATCAGCAGATATATCTTTTATTATCGAAACCGGATTTGAAAGTCCGTCAAGCCTAACTGCAATTTTTCCTTTTTTAATTTTAACTTTTATGCCAGAGCTTCTTAATGAATTAGCTAAATCTTCCATGATTGATTATCTCCATTTCTGCAAGCGCATAACGCCGCATTAAGGTGTGAGCAACGCTACTACGAACCTAAACCATTGCGCCAAAAAACACGAAACCCAACCTTGAACTGAAAATGCCAAGCGTTGGGAATCACTCTTAAATGCTTTGTTATGTATAGCGGCTAGAGAGACCAATTGTAGCTTTTGAAAAACACATGATCTATAGGAAGAACCGGGCACAACAATGCCCCTTCAAGCGGCTTACTGACCGCGATTACTTTTGAAACCTCATCAATCATTACACCAACAGATTCAAGAGAACAGTTCTGTTCGACACTTACCCCCCATTTTTCAGCTTGATTAGAAGATATAGGTTGACCTAGAAGAATGGCTACTTTGTTACCTTTTACACTGAGTGTCTGTAAATCACCTTGAGCATTAACTGCCCAATTACATGGAGAAGTTAGTTTTGTTTCAAAAATGGTAGACTCTTCAAACAAAGTACAAGATGATCCATTGTTAACTGACAGATTAAATGCTAACGAAGAAAAACTAACAAACGATAAAAGTAGCGCAGTTATTTGTTTCACTGTTTTATCTCCCAAAACCAAACTTCATCACCAAGATTAATCCAATCAGGGGCGCCTCCCTTCATATGCTCGCCATCCCAAACGTCAATGTGATCGGTACTACCCCACCCATTCCTGATAAAGATAATCCCTCTCCGACCAATTAATGATTTTTCTCTTTGATCTTTAATAAGCTCTTTATTTCCAAATATATTAGGGTTAACAGAGATCCAATTTGCTAACTCTTGGGCTGCTAAAATGTGTCTCGGACTATGTTTAAAGCCAGGGTAGCAGCGCCTATTAGGATATTTTTGGTCAAAAGTTGAAGTGTCGATACCTATTTCCTCCAGAGCAACCCCCATACGAATAGCACACTGATTAGGAAAATGAGCCCTATCACAAGGAGATTTTGGGTATGGATGGTTTTTCCATAACTTGGCAAATTGAATTACTGACACTGTACGTACCTCACTGAAACAAAAAAAGTACTCTAACACACTCAAAATAATCAAACCTGTTTCATATTAAATAGTGCGATCATTCTTTCGAAACTCGGATACATAACGCCGCGTTAAGTGGTGAGCAACGCAGACCACCGCAACTAAACCATTGTGCCGTAAACACTTAAGCCGAAGCAAACCAAAACCGCCAAGCGTTGTGAATCCGCCTTAAACGCCTTGTTATGTTCGTTCTATTCTGTTTCAAACTCCCTCAAGAGCTTCTCGACAAACTCGCCCAAATTGTTAGCAAATAGATTGCATTCCATTTTATCGTGGTCTGCAAAGCCAACCGAAAATTCCGTATTTGTATGGTTGATCACGTAATAATCACCACAACCATTGTGACCAATTATAAAGTATCGATCTGGCCACTTTTCTCCAAAATAACCACTTTCTCTTACCTCTAGATTTCCTGAGATTATTTCATCAGCATTAGTAAGAAAATGGAAATCTTCTGCTTCAGTGCCAGCCAAAGTTTCGGGGTAATTTAAAAGCGCCTGCTTATAACAATTAGGAAGCATGACCCCTATCTTGCTTTCAATTAGATTCACCTCTTCTGACTTCATTATTACTCCTAGAACATAACGCCTTGTTAAGGGGTGAGCAACGCAATCCCGAAGCCGCCGCACACCGTCTTAATCACCTAAACCAACGCATAGTAAAAATGCCACGCGTTGCGAATCCCTCTTGAACAATTTGTTATACGAATGTCTTCAGTGCCAACACTTGCTGCTCAAATAACTCACAATCTGACTTTGAGTATGACTTGGCGACATTAACCCATTGAACGCCCGTTTCATCTATGTGGCGAAACTCGACTTGAAGTGCATATTTAGAGCAACGAAGAAGAGCAAGAACCAAACCTACGACCGTCAGACTAAGAACTAAAACTAGTAGCCATTGTGGTACCTCTTCCAACCTTGGAATAACTAACCAAACTGCCCCTGAAAAAACACACACCCAGAATAAAACTTGACCTAAATTATCAAGAAAACTTAACTTTTTAACCCTAACATTGTTTATCTTAGACAAAGGATATGAGTCTTTCTTAAACCTGAACTCTTTTGAATCCAAGTTAAAATCAGTACTTTTGTACATAATTTCCCTCTATTCGTATAACGCCGCGTTAAGTGGTGAGCAACGCTACCACCAGACCTAAGCTATTGTGCCGTAAACACTAAAGCCGATTCAAACTGAAAATACCAAGCGTTGGGAATCCGTCTTAAACGCTTTGTTATACGCTTTCTGTACCTTGGATTAAATTTAGTTGAACATTATGAACGACTTCGACAACCATTGGCTCAAGATTATCACCTAGTTTGAGTTCTAGCTTCGGAGAGGATGTGTATGTAGAAAGGGCTTGTTTAATAGCGGCATAGTTATCTTCAACGACCATTTGTAACTGCTTGACAGTTAAATATAGAAAGTCAGACTGCGTTATGGCATGAATAGGGTGTTTACTTGAAGAGTAGCCACCTCCCATGGGTAGATATTCCGTACCATCATTCACAATTACAGTAGTAGTAGTTGCTTTCTTCCTTAACGTTCTTCTTTCGTCAGTTGTTAAAATTGGAGAATTAGAGTTTGTTTTAAAAATATATGGTCGTAACACATTCGGCCAGTTGTCATGCATGACTTGAATTAAGTCAGTATTCGTCCAAGTGACTACCGAACCACCTGCTTTCTCATGTTGTAATATGTCGATCAAATAAGCGTCACTGCCACTAAAGTAAATAAAAAGTAATTCGTCACTTCTATTCTCTTCAAAATGTAAGTGATGTATTCCCCATTCAGCCAAAAGTAAGTCTGCAAATTTGGATTGATTCAATTTCAGAACTCGATTGCTGAGTAGAGCATTTACATCATCGCCTCTTGACAGTTTACTGGCAAGCTCGACAATTTTATTAGAGTTCGATAGCTTATCTGATATGTGGATATTCCACTTCTGTACGGGCACACGCCTAGAGTATACGGTAAAGAAATGGTTCAAGAGATTAAGTAGATCATAATGCTCGATTTTTTCTTTTAACTCCTCAGAACGCCTATCTTGTTGACGTAATTGTTCTGGAGATGGAACGATTAATCCGGATTCTCTCAATGCTAGTTGTAACTCTCCAGACAAATCTGATAGAAAATCTATATTCATTTTATTCTCCAAATCCCAAAAAGCGTATAACGCCGCATTAAGGTGTGAGCAACGCTACCACGAAACTTAACCATGCCACCGTAAACACTAAAGCTGAAGTAAACCGCAAATGCCAAGCGTTGGGAATCACTCTTAAATGCTTTGTTATAACGCATTGCCCATTTTATACAACCAATCTGGCAGCGTATTGTTAAACCACTCTAAGTATTTGGATTTTTGGGGTTTATCTCTACCAACCAGAATGTTGATGACTTCAATTGCTATCCATGTTTTTGCGACAATTAAATTAGTCAGAGGAGTTGGAGGTAAGTTACTAGAACCCACTTTTCCATATTGTTCGATAATTGATTCAAATGCATCTATTGAACCCATACCTATGACTAAAGGGGCTAAATCTATTGTTGGACACCCTAAACCAAATCGCTCCCAATCAAATAACACCAATTCACCGCTTAGTCTGCGTCCCCAGTTACCGTTGTTGGTGTCGCCTGAGATATAAGATTGCATATTAAATATTGAATGCTCTGAGTTTTGAATATGATTAAGTGCATCGATTGAAACATCGGGTAACTTAAGGTGCGTTAACGCGTGAGAGGTCGCTTCTTTAGACCACTGATGTTGGCAAATTTGAAAAGGCTCTTCAATCACAGAACTGTGTAAGTTTGCTAACTGTTCGTATGTTTCTAATGATTGGAACAATTCAGAAATCGAAACTGTTTGAGGGATGTACTCTATGACTAGAGTAGAGCCAGAAAGGTGAAGTACTTTAGGACTTTGAACACCAGATTGGATGATTTGGGGGGCTACTGTTTCGTAGAATTCCCTTTCAACAGATGAAACATCACTTTTTTGTATGCAGTGTTGACCGCCGAACTCAATTAATTTTACCGTCGAACTGCCCATTTGCGCTAAGTCTAAATTACTCACAGATCTCTCCTGCGTTATAACGCCCTGTTAAGGGGTGAGCAACGCAATACCGAAGTCGCCGCAAACCACCTTAATCACTAAATTCAACACATAGTGAAAATGCCACGCGTTACGAATCACTCTTAAGCAATTTGTTAGTACATGCGCTACTTCTATTTGTGCGCTCCAAGATATTGAAAAGTAGCATGATATGAAAGGCTTTGAGCACTGAAGTGAGACGGCCAGCTACAAAAGTTAAACTCAATTGAAAAACGAAAGTTGGCTAGAAGAAAAACGCACTGAACTACCCTACTTTCACTGGCTTCAAATTAGACAAGGATTCTTTCCTCGTACTTCAACAGCCACACCAAATGTCATCAAGGTTCTCTCAAAAGCCACCACGAAAATGAAGAAGCACCAAAGAAATAGGCTAAGAGTTAGAAACCGTAAACGGTGAAATCGAAGCGAACACTCCGCATATAGTGCCACCGGAAAGAACGTGAAAGGTACAAACTGAAAGGTGTAAAGACGAGCGCTAAAACAGATAAATACCAAAACTTATGACCTTTGATGTCAAACCCGTACTAACGCCCAATTAAGGTGTGAAGCACGCAATGACCAAGCCTCTGCATTTCACTTCAACACCAAAAACCACCGCATGCCAAAAATGCCACGCGTGCTAAATCACTCTTAAATTGTTTGTTAGGTTTGTAGCCTACCATTCACTCTGAACAATAACAGTTTTCGTTGAACCAAAGTATTCAATAACAGTGACACCAATATTAGAAAACACGTGATACCCACAGTGCTCAGTGAAAATAGCCACCTGACCTTTATCTGGATTGTCCAAAGCAAATGCATGATTGAACTTACAATAAGATTCATCTTCAAATATGACTTCAACATTATCTGGTGAGAAGTCATAACACATCAAACCAGACTCAGAAATTTCATCAGCACTGCGATTCAGCTTAGAACTTAAAAGACCAGCCCATTCTACAACAAGATTTTTTCTCATTTTTTCCCATTAAAACCTAACGCCCTGTTAAGGGGTGAGCAACGCAATACAGAAGCCGCCGCAAACCACCTTAATCACTAAAACCAACGCATAGTGAAAATGCCACGCGTTGCGAATCCCTCTTGAACAGTTTGTTATAGCTCAAGCGTAAACGTATTGCTCAACTCTCTTACCCCGGTCATCAACTGTAATAGCTTTAACATATACCTGGTGATTTTTAGCCATGTAGACTTGAAGATAAAACTCTTTAAGGCGTTCTAAAGAAACATTGTGACTAGCTGCATGTTTTGGAAGCCACTCTCGGTAGTAACCTATTGATTTTCTAATTCTCGGAGTAAGCCTAAACAACTCCTCAGTACGAGCTGGAACCCAAGAAATCTGAACTGGCTTACCTTTGTTCAGGCGAGCTAAAGTATATAAGTCTTCAAATATAAATGCGTCATCAACATAGTTGCACCCACCAACAAATGAGTGAGTGAAGTTGTGAGCCATTGATTTAATTAACTTATACTTCATGTTACCCCTGAGCTATAACGCCCTGTTAAGGTGTGAGCAACGCAATACCGAAGCTCCCGCATACCACCTTAAACACTGGCGCCAACGCATAGTAAAAGTGCCACGCGTTGCGAATCACTCTTAAACAGATTGTTAGCATTCTTGGTTTGTAGGTTGCTGATTACTATCTTTATTACACGAATTTGAATTTTCAAATTTACTAAGATTATCAGCCGTAGAATACACGTCTGCGGTTTTTTGTATTGGCTCGATTACTTGTTGGGCTTTGTTAGCTGTAGAGTTAATTTCTCCAGTGTCATTCACTGTATCAATTACCCTAGTGCTGTCCGATATAGTTGAAACTCTGTCTATGTTGCGAGTTGCTTTCCCAATATCAGCTAACCCGCCTATGATTGATAAGGCCACTGCTATCGCGCCACCACCAATGAACACATTTTTCATACTCTACCCTCTGAATGCTAACGCCGCATTAAGGTGTGAGCAACGCTACCACCAGACTAAGCCTATACGCCTTAAACACGAAACCCAACGATGACATAAAAAATGCTAAGCGTTGGGAATCACTCTTAAATGCCTTGTTAGTTTTTTGTTTCTAGAGAGTGCTTATTTTCCAAGTCTTCTACCCTGTTTTTTAGTTTCTCTAACTTTCGAGAATAAATAAAGAAACCGATTTGAGAACATACTACGGCCACATAGAACAGGTTATCTCTGTGTTGAGCTGGAGCATCATTCCACAACCATATAGCGAAGACAGTGACAAGCACATAAGAAATAATATTTGAAATCATTGATGAAGCCCCGAAACCAATCGCACACTTCGATTTTCTAACTCTGTATTTACTTTTTTTAATTCAGACTTATTAAACGCAACAGCTCCCCAAATGACAAGCATAGCTAAACCACCTCTGCCAAGTTTACCTCTAGCTTTAGATTCCTTGTATAGGTCTTTGATTCCAAGGCTTGAAGCACTAATACCTATATAACTAGCGAAATTGTCTAAAAAGCTATGAAAATCTTTATCAGACTGTAACTCTTTCTCAGTCATTGACTACATGCCATATTGCGGGTTAACAAAAGTAGTGTCTAACGCTCCTGTTACTAGTTTTCCCATTAAGGCTCTATTCGAAACACTTCGTATCAATTTCATAGCATCCACTCGTTGCTTCTGACTGAGATGTCTATACAAGATCATCGAACAAATCGCATCTACTTCTACTTTTCCCGCCCCAACAAGTAGTTCTGGTTTAAAATCGATTATTTTAGCTAGTATTCTTAATTGTTCTTGCTCATTGCTTGGCAAATTATACGGTAAACTGCTAACTGAAATTACGTTACTCATTACTCATCCATGTATAATTTTAGGACTTATTCTAAAAAAGAATAATATATGCACTTAGTGGTGTATAGAAGATGTTATGAAACTAACGCCTTGTTAAGGGGTGAAGCACGCAACACCGATGCTACCGCATACCACCCTAATCACTTAAACCAACGCATAGTAAAAATGCCACGCGTGCTGAATCCCTCTTGAACAATTTGTTATACGCGTCCTATCGGTTGTACTTAACCTTATTCAGAACTTCTTTTAGTTCATGCGTTTTCTCAAGGTTTACACCGTGAATATTGGCTAAAGCACAAACATAATACAAGACGTCATATAACTCTTCTGCGATTGAACCTTTTAATTCATCTAGCGTTGGTTGCCCACTTTTACCTTTGCGAATAGATTCTGATAATTCGCCAACTTCTTCGATTAGTTTTAAAAAATAGTGTTCAGATTGCTCTGGCGCATAATCGAATTCTTTTATATGACTTTGTAACTCAGATAACTTCATAACGTCCTTTTTGTATCATTTTCCATTAAGCGTATAACGCCTTGCTAAGGTGTGAGCAACGCAATGACCAAGCCTCTGCATTGCGCCAAAATCACTAAACCCAACGCAAGCTAAAAATGCCACGCGTTGCGAATCACTCTTAAGCAATTTGTTATGTGCGTAGCTCAATTTATTTATGACCAGGTTCTTTGACTGTTTTTCTGCTCTTTTTCCAAAAATGCTTTTTCAAGGTCAATATCATACCTATTAGCAATGGAACACAAGTAGATGAAAATATCTGCTAACTCATCGCTAATGTCACCAACTTTAGATGTTGGATCTATGGCGATGCCTTCTGCTTTACGCACCGCTTTAAATAATTCACCTACTTCTTCACCAAGAAGCAGACATTTCTCATTCACAAGTTGTTCTGAAAATCCTCGCTCAACTTCAAGCTCTGCTACATATTTCTGAAAATCGATTAATCTCGCATTTGACTTCAAAACTGGCATAAATACTCCTTTTTCCGGAAAGCACATAACGCCCTGCTAAGGGGTGAGCAACGCAATACCGATGTTGCCGCAAACCACCTTAATCACTAAATTCAACGCACAGTAAAAATGCCACGCGTTGTGAATCCCTCTTGAGCAGTTTGTTAGTTTGCAAACCCAACACGTTGATTTTACGTTATTTTAAACTTTGCAAACAATAAACCTTATATGTTTTGATGCACTTAAGTCAGGCGTAGTCTCAAAGCGGCTACTCAATGAAACCACGTGGAACAAACAACGCCGCAGAAAACGAACTCACAACACCAAAAAGCGCTTTTGGAAAACCAATCTCACAATGCGGACTTTCAACAAAGTCACTGAAACCACGTGGAACTTGCCACACCAAAGAAAGCGTCATTTCAGCGAGTAGATCGGCTTTTATACCAACAAACTCAACGAGCAGAGTTTCAGCGAAAAAGTTCAACTCAGTTAACCCAAAAGTCGCCGCACCAAAGAACAAATCAACCGTTGAAACGATACCAATTTTGGATTTTCATCACGCTAGTTAACACTAAAATTGAAAGCCAATACGACAACTTAAACTTTGAGCTTTTACCACTAGATCTTGCGATATAGCTGCGTTTTTCCTCTTGCAAACTAACGCCCTGCTAAGGGGTGAGCAACGCAATACCGAAGCCGCCGCAAACCACCTTAATCACTAAAATCAACGCATAGTAAAAATGCCACGCGTTGCGAATCCCTCTTGAGCAGTTTGTTAGTCGCGAGGCACCGAGCGACAATTTTAAGCCGAACTAAACTTTGCGAACAACAAACTTTATGTGCTTTGATGCATTTAAGTCAGGCGTAGTCTCAAAGCGGCTACTCAATGAAACCACTTGGGACAAACAACGCCGCAGAAAACGGACTGACAACACCAAAAAGCGCTTTTGGAAAGCCAATCTCACAGTGCGGACTTTCAACAAAGTCACTGAAACCACGTGGAACTTACAACACCAGAGAAAACGTCATTTCAGCGAGTAAATTGGCTTTTATACCAACAAACTCACCGAGCGAAGTAGCAACCAAAAACAGACTCTCGATCGCCCCGCTCTATCACCACCAAAGAACGAAACAACCGCTTGGTAAATAGCAATGCATTGATCTAGAACCGATGAAACTGAGCTTTGACCGTCGAAGATGGAACTATGAATCAAACAACCAGTAGCCAAGTTTTGAGCTTAGAAACATGAATTTGACTGCTAGCTTTTTCTGGCGACTAACGCCGCATTAAGGTGTGAGCGGCGCTTGGCTATACTTGAGCGAAGCGAAACTGCCAAGCGTTGCGAATCACTCTTAAATGCTTTGTTAGGGCACAGTTCTCAAAGATGGCCACCTTACTAACCAGCCCTTTGAATTTACACGATTTTCAAACGTTTCTCGTGACCTTTTAGGATTATGTGTGACACAGTAACCAAATAAGGATTCGTACCCAAAGGCTGCAATACATTCATAGCTACCAGGTGCGACTTGTCGAATGGCAACAGCTGTCTCTTGTTCTGGCCAATAACTCATAGCATCAAGGGAGCTAGTGTATGGTAAATCGCCATTTCGAGTATGCATGAGAGCTTGATTACGAACTTGCCAATTAATTTCTGGCATTAGCTGATTGAGCTGAGATTCATACTGTAAATATGCTTTAGGGTCACTCTCGTCAGGAGCAAAGTAAATAACATCCGCATCGTTCAATGGTGTCGCCGCATCAAAACCATGCAGTGCATCCCAAACAAGATTACGAACGAAACCAGCTGCAATATAGCATTGAGGCAAGCCCAATTTAGAGACGTACTCTAAGGCTTTAACTCTAACTGGATCTTGTTGGATTAATTCTACGATTTTGTCCATTTCCGCCCTGTGCCCTAACGCCCTGTTAAGGGGTGAGCAACGCAATACTGATGCCGCCGCATGCCGCCTTAAACACTAAAACCAACGCATAGTGAAAATGCCACGCGTTGCGAATCCCTCTTAAACAGTTTGTTATGAGCGTACTTACGTTGCCCACTTACCAGACAAAAAGTTTGAAACAAACGAGGATAAGCGCAACTGTGATAAGGCCAACCCAACCGATTGTTCGTGTTATTGTTTCCGGTGATTGTGTATTGAAATGAGGAAATAAAATGGCCCCAAAAGATAACAGTGGCACAAAACCATATAATTGCCCCATTTGTGATGACGTGCCCAAAGGGAAAGGCGGAACAAACAAATACAAAATCGTATACGCAATATAGGCAAGCATTGCAATACCGGCTTCCTTTACCGACGTATCACTTTCTCCATACCAAAAGTAGAAACCCACAATGACACAAAAAACAGCCACACTGATCAACAGAACTATTCTCCTAATTACCCTTTAGCTCATAACGCCGCGTTAAGGGGCGCGGGCACGCACTACAAAAGTGACAGCATAACACCTTAACCACTAAACCAACCGCAAACCGAAAATGCCACGCGTGCCAAGTCCCTCTTGAACGCTTTGTTATGGCGATTTACTTTAGACTTGCTTGAATTATTAATAGCTCAATTTCATTGTTCGATGTGTTAACCAAACCATGTGTGCCAAAGCGTTTATTAACTATCATATCTCCTGAAGTCACTTTTCTTTCCTTGCCTTCAATGGTCATGGTACCTTCACCTTTCAAAATGATATACATTTCTTCATCGTCTCCATGAGTATGCTCGCCCATAGAGCTTCCCGGTGGCATAACGACACGAATAGCGAAATCCCATGCACCATCGAAATCTTTACGCCTGAACGCACGATAGATGTCTATAGAGCCTTCTCCATCATGGCTGTTTTCATCCACTTCTTTATCGCAAGTGTAAAAATTACGTATCATTTTTTCCGAATTCCTTTCTGATTATTTTCCGCAGATCTGCAAAGCGCCATAACGCCCGCTTAAGTGGTGAGCAACGCAATGCGATGTTTCCGCACACCACCTAAATCATTAAATTTACCGCAAACCACAAATGCCACGCGTTGCGAATCCGTCTTAAAGCGTTTGTTAGCCGTTGGCTCCGGCCTTTCGCGGCTTGCCGCCACCCCGCTCTAGAACCAAACCGCCGCACTGGATTTCGAAATGTCTGCTTGTTTCAACAACCAAGAAACAACAGCTTGGCTAGGAATTCAAATCATGCTGTAAAAGTTGAAACACTGGACACAAACAACGGGTGTTTCGGTGCGTGTAGCGAAGAAAACAACCAAATTCACGCGACCGGTTTGATGGCCATACTCGATAATAACCATCGGCTATGAAAAAGCGGATTTGGCTATTCAAACCTCGGACTGAGTACATTCAATGGGCAAAGGCGGCTAACGCCGCATTAAGGGGTGAACAACGCCACCACCTAACTTAACCTATTGTGCCGTAAACACTTAAGCCAATTCAAACCAAAACTGCCAAGCGTTGTGAATCCCTCTTGAATACTTTGTTAGTTGCCAGACCCAAGGCTTTTATTTAAGGTTTATTACCGCTTTGCCAACACCTATTTCTCGTGTCCTAAAACACTCAAATCAGACGCAGTTTCAAAGCGCCTGTCACTGAAACCACTTGGAACACGCAACGCCGTAGAAAGCGAACTGACAACACCAAAAAGATCTTTTGGAGAAACAATGCCACAAAGCTGACTTTCAACAAGTAAATCGGTTTCTGAAACGGCAAACCAAACTAGGAAAAGATCGAGGCTCAATTTCCGCTAACCAAGAACCCGAAGTTCGAAGTTCGAAGTGCAAAATAGAGCAAAGCACACGAACGATTAGACCTAAACACTCTGTTTTAGCTGCGTTTTCCTCGTTGGCAACTAACGCCGCATTAAGGTGTGAGCAACGCAGCCACCAAACCTAAACCATTGCGCCATAGACACGAAACCCAACCTTGAACTGAAAATGCCAAGCGTTGGGAATCACTCTTAAATGCTTTGTTAGCTTTGAAGCTTATATTTTCGTCGAACTTCATTAACTAAACGATGCCTTGAACTATTTAGCCTTTCATGTGGGGCAAAAGGTGAACTAGCGTTATCCAATAGGTTAACAAAGTATTCGAGGCGCTTTATTTCGTTACTATCAAGTACATCACGTTCTAACAGGGCTTTGATTTTTTCAACCGCGAATCCTTTCGCTGCTATATCTTCCGGAAGCCCCGTTTGAGTGCAAAGCCCATAAGTGCCTTGTAGAAAATGCTCCCAGTCTTCCATGATTATTTCGTTCAACCCTGGGGTAGCAACCTCACATTTTGAACCTTTTAAAACAGAAAGTGCCCTGCTATAACGATTAGAGAACTCCTCGAATACGCGCTCTTCACTTTTTAATGTGTGATCTGTACTTAACCAAGAAATATAGCCTTTTGCATAGTACTCCATGACATAATTCTCACTGTGAGCACCAGTAAATGAACTACAGTTGAGTGCAACATCTAACTTGTATGATGCCAGTGGCATCAGCTTCTTTGTTTGATAAGATCTAATCTCTTGTTGGTCGATTTTCGTTACGCTCGCCAGTTCTTCCAGAGTAATGAAGTTTTCGTTCAAATAGTTAACAAGCATCATAAGAATAATTCCATTATACGCAGCCAAAATACAGACATCACAGTATCATACACTGGAATTAAAATCGTAAATTATGATAGTTTGCTACTAAAAAGCTAACGCCCTGTTAAGGTGTGAGCAACGCAATACCAAAGCCGCCGCATACTACCTTAAACACCAAACACAACGCATAGTAAAAATGCCACGCGTTGCGAATCACTCTTAAACAGTTTGTTAGCCGCTCATTCCCAACGGTTATTGCTTATTCAACAGGAATTTGCGTAAATCTCTCTCAGCACGCATAACAAACAGAATAAACACTTTGTCACCGTCTTGCTTATAGAAAACACGACATGGATTAACGACAACTTCACGATAACTTAAATGTTCTAGTTCGGGTGGAATACGACCTGACTCTGGGAAAGTTTGTAGGCGTGCAACTTTGGAGAAGATCGTTTGTACTAACTGCTTTGCCGCAACAATGTTTTCAACTGCGATGTATTCAGCGATATCGTTGAGGTCAGATAATGCTGGCTCAGTCCAGATTATTTCAGCCATTTTGACATTTTGTCCTTGGCTTCATCATGACTTACCACTTTACCGTCAGCTAGCGCGCGTTCGCCTCGTGCAATACCCTCCAGAATAGCCAAACGATTTTGCATAAACTCGTAATCAGCAACATCAACTAGATACGCGGATGGCTTACCATGCTCGGTAATTAACACTGGTTCTTTGGTGTCGTGGAGATCGGCAAGGATCTTAGTTGCTTGACGTTTAAGTGATGTAACTAGTTCTACTTTCATGAGAGCTGCTCCAAAGGAATACTATAGTGATACTATTCTATCACTTTGAGTTTAACAAGCACCATGACGGCTAACGCCGCATTAAGGTGTGAGCGGCGCTTGGCTATACTTGAGCGAAGCGAAACTGCCAAGCGTTGCGAATCACTCTTAAATGCTTTGTTATATTTTTGATTTGTATAGGACTTTTTGCCCTGCTTCGATGACTTCACTCTGTAACTTATAACGCTGGCTAGGTTGGTACGTTTCATCGTAGCAAGCAGCTAATTTGTTTATAGACTGATTTAGAAGCTCTTGTTCTTGAACATTTCGATCCAGCAATAGATTAAGGCTATAAACTGATTTCAGCAATTCTTGCTTACTAGATGACTCAATATCCGGATCAGCTAAAGTCACCAAATTGGAAAGGTGTTCTTGTACATTTTTATGCCATTGAAGATCTAACTCTTTAGCTCTGTCGAGCTTAGCTTGTATATGACTTTTTCGATGCTCATTACGCACGATAACGAACGTAACAATCAGCTGTACGACCACGGTAATCAGAGCAACTGCGACCATGCCTTTAACCGTTAAATCTGCAGCTTGAACAGCGGAGTCAGGGTTACTTTTAACTATCTTAGTTAGTTCCAAGATGGCATTAACTATATCTTTATTTTCCACGGAATCTCCAAAAAATATAACGCCCTGCTAAGGGGTGAGCAACGCAATACCGAAGCCGCCGCATACCACCTTAATCACTTAAACCAACGCATAGTAAAAATGCCATGCGTTGCGAATCCCTCTTGAGCAGTTTGTTAGTTTGCAAACCCAAAGCGTTGATTTTACGTTATTTTAAGCTTTGCAAACAATAAAACTTATGTGTTTTGATGCATTTAAGTCAGGCGTAGTCTCAAAGCGGCTACTCAATGAAACCACGTGGAACAAACAACGACGCAGAAAACGAACTCACAACACCAAAAAGCGCTTTTGGAAAACCAATCTCACAATGCGGACTGTCAACAAAGCCACTGAAACCACATGAACTTACCACACCAGAGAAAACGACATTTCAGCAAGTAGATCGGCTTTTGTACCAACAAACTCAACGAGCAGAGTTTCAGCAAAAAAGTTCGACTCAGGTAACCCAAAAGTCGCCGCACCAAAAAACAAATCAACCGTTGAAACGATGCCAATTCTGAATTTTCACCACGCTAGTTAACACCTAAATTGAACGCCGATACGACAATTTCAACTTTGAGCTTTTACCACTAGATCTTGCGATATAGCTGCGTTTTTCCTCTTGCAAACTAACGCCCTGTTAAGGTGTGAGCAACGCAATACAAAAGCCTCCGCACACCACCTTAAACACTAAAACCAACGCATAGTAAAAATGCCACGCGTTGCGAATCACTCTTAAACAGATTGTTATGTTTTAGTAGCCTCGATCTCATTGCCAGCAATAGTACACAAAACCAAACCACTGTCTTTTTCACTAGAGCTAATAATGAGCTTCCCAAATGAATCCCAGACTGAGCTTTTACCACAAGTTTTCCAGCCACCTGTTTCTGAGATATGGTTGCTTAGAAGTACTGGAACTCGTTGCTCTAAAGCAATTTCGGATAGGATTTTAGAATCAGGGGTAAAACCATTACCAGAAATTAGAGCACTTACAACATAAGCATCTGCACCGAGCTTTTTAGCCCGTAGAGAATGTTCCGACGTTATAAAGTCGGCACAAATAGCCAATGCTATTTGATACCCATTCACAGTAAAGAAGTAATCCGTCGCCCCAAAAGAACAATAATTATCTTCGCCTTCATGCAGATATTGCTTTGAATAAAATTGGACTGAGCCATCGGGAAAACAAACTACCGCACCTATTGTTGGCTTTGAGGAATTGTTAGCTTTTAGCGGACAACCTGCAATAACTATAATCTCATTTTCAACTGACGCTTGAGAGAGTTCTTTAAAACTCGACGGCTCAGGCGAAAACGCTAGCTCAGCAACTAAATCTAACTCATAGCCCGTCAATGATAATTCCGGAAAAACGACAACATCAGCTTTGTAAGAAGATGATTCCTCGATCATTCTAATGTGATTTTCAATATTTCCACATAAGTCGCCTCTGACGATAGGGATTTGAGCCAAGCTTATAGTTACACCTATTTCCAAGTTTCCTCCTCAAAACATAACGCCCTGTTAAGGTGTGAGCAATGCAATACCGAAGCCACCGCATACCACCTTAAACACCAAACGCAACGCATAGTAAAAATGCCACGCGTTGCGAATCACTCTTAAACAGTTTGTTATGTTGTTTTTGAAAGAGCACAACTAGCATACTGCAAAACTTGAATTTTCATCATAATCAAAGAAGGATTTGTAGATATCCTGCTTATCAACTTCAGGTACTTTGTCATTGATTAAGTCCGCATATTCTTGCTCAGTTATACGGTCTAAGCTATAGCTCCAATTACTCAAGCTACACTCGACGAAGCACTTGATGATATTGCCATTTTCGTCATCAATACGAATGAGGTAAACTGGATACTGTGTACCCATCTCGTAACCAGCAATAGTTTTAGTCATTTTTTGCTCCTATCTTTTTCCGATTGCAGTCCATATATGCAACAAAAGTATAGGTATAAAAATCTAGTGACAACATAACGCTCTGTTAAGGGGTGAGCAACGCAATACTGAAGCCGCCGCATACCACCTTAAACACTAAAAACCAACGCACAGTTAAAATGCCACGCGTTGCGAATCCCTCTTGAACAGTTTGTTAACTGAGCGCCTTTCAGTTTTCGCCGATCTTTCAGCCACTTTCGCCAAAGCTGTTTTGCTAATTAATGATTAGCAAAGCTAACTCAAATATGTATTTAACCTAAAAATTACCGTTTACCTTTAGTTTGAAATGCGTCTCACAACACCATACTTAGGCGATGTAAGTACGCTGAACTAATCGCGAATGCCTTATATTATTAGAAGGCTTTGTGCCGCCTTTCACATCAGTAAACTTAAGTATCAAACTAAAATTAGTCGCATTAGCTCAGCTAAGGAAACCGACCGAACACGCTAAACCTCTGAACCTAGAAACTGTATCATTGTGCTTTCGTATTTTCTGCGCCAGTTAACGCCCAATTAAGGTGTGAGGCACGCAATACCGATGCCACCGCATACCACCCTAATCACTTAAACCAACGCATAGTAAAAATGCCACGCGTGCCGAATCACTCTTGAATTGTTTGTTAGTACGCTGTTCCAAAACCTTTTGGTTTGCACCAAGATATTGAAATATAGCACGAAACTTGAGGCTTAAAACGCTATAACTGAAGGGACAACTGCCAAACTAGAACTCAACCTCAAAACGTAAGTTGGCTAGAAGAAAAACACGCCAAACTACCCTATTTTGACTAGCTTAAAATTAGCAAAGGATTCGGTCACCGAACTTTGACAACCACACCAAAGAACCGAATTTAAGGCAAAAACCAACCACACAAGAGAAGCCGCGCCCATGAAATAACCAAAACGTTAGAAGCCGTAAATGTTGAAGTCTAAGCGAAAACTCCGCATATAGTGCCACCGGAAAGAACATGAAAGGCACGCCCATTCAGGTGTAAAGCTAGGAAACGAAGCCGATAAACACTGAATTTTTAACCTTTGATGCCAATCCCGTACTAACGCCTTGCTAAGGTGTGAGTAACGCAATACAAAAGCTACCGCACAGCGCTTTAATCACCATAAGCCACCGCAAAGTAAAAATGCCACGCGTTACGAATCACTCTTAAGCAATTTGTTAGTACATGCGCTACTTCTATTTATACGTTCCAAGATATTGAAAAGTGGCATGATATGAAAGGCTTTGAACACTGAAGTGAGACGGGCAGCTACAAAACTTTACCCCGATTGAAAGACGAAAGTTGGCTAGAAGAAAAATGCACTGAACTGCCCTACTTTCACTGGCTTTAACTTAAAAAAGGATTCTTTCCTCGTACTTCAACAGCCACACCAAAAGTAATCAAGGCTCTCTCAAAAAACACCACGAAAATGAAAAAGCGCCAAAGAAATAGGCTAAGAGTTAGAAGCCGTAAACGGTGAAATCAAAGCGAACACTCCGCATATAGTGCCACCGGAAAGAACGTGAAAGGTACAAACTGAAAGGTGTAAAGACGAGCGCCAAAACAGATAAACACCAAAACTTATGACCTTTGATGTCAAACCCGTACTAACGCCCTGTTAAGGTGTGAGCAACGCAATACCGATGCCGCCGCATACCACCTTAAACACCAAACGCTACGCATAGTAAAAATGCCACGCGTTGCGAATCACTCTTAAACAGTTTGTTAGGCAAATTTTACCTTCGCTACTTTCAATATGTACACAATAATAGCGACTAATAGTGCCCAAGGCATTGCAAACCACCAATAGTATGATTCCTGGCTATCAGCAAGGTAGTAATTAAAAACTATAATTACACTCACAATTGTCGAAATGACATATGCTCCACCTAAAGCCATACAGATATCTGAGTGATGTTTAGAAAGTTCAAATTCACGCAGTTGAAATACGACAATGAAAAACACAAAAGGACTAAAAAGACAAACTCCAATGTGTAGAAATGAAAGAAGAATTAACCACCCAAGTGTCATATGTTTTCCTTTTATTTGTCTAACGCCCTGTTAAGGTGTGAGCAACGCAATACCGAAGCCGCCGCATACCACCTTAAACACTAAACGCAACGCATAGTAAAAATGCCACGCGTTGCGAATCACTCTTAAACAGTTTGTTAGAAGTTTGTTTTTTTATGCATCATATCAGACAGTAAGCATTTCATTTGAGCGATTTTTTCAGCCATAACATCACTTAGACGCTCAGACTCTTTGTTATAAGTTTCCAAATCCACCTCATTGAATGAGTCGATCACTTCATTGTGATAGTTAACTAATTTAGCTTCAATTTCACAAAACTCTTCGATAAATTCTTCCATAAATGGAAAATACAACTCTAACAATGCAACTACTTTATCGCTGCACTCTGAAGCTTGCTCTCCTAATACTGACTCTTTAATTTTCTCAAGATTTGAGTCACGTATAGCTTTATAAAAAACGATAGCTTCATTTGTATAAAGGGTTTCAACCCTGTTTAGTGCTTCAAATGTTTGCTGTACGGTTTCTCTGTACAATTTATCGTTTTCTCGTCTATCAGATTTACGTTGGACAAAGTACACCCCAAGGAATGTCAAAGCACCACCAAGTAAAGTCTGGAAAAACGGCATAAACTCTTTAATTTCTAACATAAACTTCAATGCTAACCTGATTGAAAACTTCTAACGCCGCGTTAAGGGGTGAACAACGCAAGCCACCCAACTTAAACCATTGTGCCATAAACACAAAAGCTAAACTTTGAACCCAAATTGCCAAGCGTTGCGAATCCCTCTTGAACGCTTTGTTATGTTTTGTTTGTTGCTGTTTTTTGCCACATCTTCTCAAATTCCTTTTCAGTCATTTCGATGCAACAACCAAAGCTATTGTCAGATAAGTTGCCATCACTTATAACCCCTTCAGGCAACTGACCATAAGAATCCGCCAAGTGATTTTCAGAGTATTTGAGCACATCTCCATTTGGTTTAATTTCTATGCTTCTGGAAACGTACCCTTCATCGTTAATTTCCCAGTATGATTGAATATCCTGCTCCAACCCAACTGAGTTACCTTTTGACAGGTATCCTATAAATTTCACTACTACCCCTTAAAAACTGGTGTACCCCACAAAAAGTAGACAGTACATAACTACATACTTTCGTACTCAACCGGACTGACATGCCCTAACGCTGAGTGTCTTCTTCTACGATTGTAAAATACCTCGATGTATTCGAAGATGCCCATTCGGGCTTCTTCGAGAGTTTGGTAGTCTTCTGCGTATATCAGTTCGACTTTCAGTCGACTGTAGAACGACTCCATCACCGCATTATCCCAACAGTTACCCTGTCGACTCATGCTCGGTACACCTCCATGCTTGCGCATGAAGTCTTGATATTTATAGGCTCTGTATTGTACACCACGGTCCGAGTGGATAATGACGCCCTTAGGCGGCTTACGTGACTCAAACGCCATTTTTAACGCATTAGTGATGAGCTCGACGGTCATCGTTGTCCCTAACGACCAACCCACGATGCGCCTTGAATGCAGGTCCATCACTGTCGCCAAGAAGAGCCAACGGCTCTTCACCCAGATATACGTGATGTCAGTGACCCATTTCTGATTCGGTGTCTCAGATACAAAGTCTCGACGCAGTAAGTTGTCAGCAACATTCGTCATCGCTGCCACATCCTTGCTGTATTTAAACCCTTTGCCATTACGTGCCCTAATACCTTTTTCCTTCATGATATCAGCCACATAATTCACACAGCAGGCATAGCCTGCTTCGTTGAGCTCTTCGGCTATTCGCACTGAGCCGTAACGTGCCCGGTATTGAGCAAAGGTACACATGACGAGCTGTTCAAAGCGCTTTCGCCGCTCTGAACGCTCACTTGGCGTATGATGACACCACTTGTAATAACCACCCCGACTCACCTCTAACGCACGACACATTAAGCTAATGGAATACTCACCTACATAGCTTTCGATGAACTCGTACTTCACTCTTGCTGCTTCGCGAAGTACGCCGAGACCTTTTTTAGGAATTCCATTTCATCTTTGAGTCGTTTGTTCTCGCGCCTTAACGCTCGAAGCTCTTCGGACTCTTTCTTCGAATAATCAACACCATCTAAGGTGTTAAACTGTTTATCAGATAGGCGTGTGAACTGGCGCTTCCAGTTCCGGATCTGCTGGGCACTAATGCCCAGCTCCTTGGCAACGGAAACTGCTGTTCGGCCAGGAAGACTGGCCAAGCGGACTGCTTCTTTGCGGAACTCTTCGGTGTACGCTGGATTACGATGTTTAGCCATAAATCACCTCTCAATTAGACCCTAGATCTAACTTAGTAAAGTGTCTACTAAACGTGGGGTACTCGGGCGTATAACGCCGCGTTAAGGGGTGCCGGCACGCAATACAAAAGCTTCTGCAAAGCACCTTAAACACTAAACTCAACGCATGTTAAAAATGCCACGCGTGCCAAATCCCTCTTAAACGCTTTGTTAAGTGCAATTTTTACCCACTTCGGCTGAACAAGTGATATCGATCGTAGGGCTCAACATAAGACAAACATGACAATGCTTTTCCACCGCTTCTTGAGCTGCTCGCAAAATGTCAGATTCCTTAAAACCACTGCCATTTACTGTAAAGTGTAAGTTTGCCGATTTATATAAACGAGGTTCTGATTCCGTTAGGGCAAAAGTAACCGTATTTTCTAGACCTTGAACTTCAAAACCTTGATCTTGTAGTAACAAGACGACATCCGTAGCACTACATGAACCTAAAGCCGACAATAGAACTTCCGTTGGACAAGGGGCTTTCTCACTTGTAGCGTCAACATTAAACGTAAAACCGCCTTCAGTTGACACTTTAAAGCGACAATCACCATCCCATTTTATATTAATGCTCATACTTCCCTACTTTTTTGATGTGACTCTCGCTGATTGCACTTAACGCCTTGCTAAGGTGTGAGTAACGCAATACAAAAGCTACCGCACAGCGCCTTAATCACATAAGCCACCGCAAAGTAAAAATGCCAAGCGTTACGAATCACTCTTAAGCAATTTGTTAGTACATGCGCTACTTCTATTTATGCGCTCCAAGATATTGAAAAGTAGCATAATATGAAAGGCTTTGAACACTGAAGTGAGACAGGCAGCTACAAAACTTTACCTCGATTGAAAGACGAAAGTTGGCTAGAAGAAAAATGCACTGAACAGCCCTACTTTTACTGGCTTCAAATTAGAAAAGGATTCGATCCTCGCACTCCGACGGTAGCACCAAAGAAAGACAATTTTGACTTAGTAAAAACCACGAAAGAGAAGAAGCAATAAAGAAATAGGCTAAGAGTTAGCAACCGTAAACGGTGAAATCAAAGCGAACACTCCGCATATAGTGCCACCGGAAAGAACGTGAAAGGTACAAACTGAAAGGTGTAAAGACGAGCGCCAAAACAGATAAACACCAAAACCTATAACCTTTGATATCAAACCCGTACTAACGCCGCGTTAAGGGGTGCCGGCACGCAATACAAAAGCCTCTGCCAAGCGCCGTAAACACTGAACCCAACGCATACTAAAAATGCCACGCGTGCCAAATCCCTCTTGAACGCTTTGTTATATGCATGAACGTTCAAGCTTAAGATTTTATCCCACGCCCTATTTTGAAACCATGATTTTCATGTGCTTTGATGCACTTAAGTCAGGCTTAGACTTACCGCGACTTGCCCCAGAAACCACTTGAAACAAACCGCGCCGCAGAAAGCGGACAGGCAACACCAAAAAGCGCTTTTGGAAAGACAATTTCACAATGAGGACTTTCAACAAACTTACTGAAACCACGTGAACTCACCACACCAGAGAAAGTGCCCTTTCAGCAAGTAAATCTGCTTTTAGAAAGGCAAAATCACAGGGCAGCATTTCAGCGACTTATTCTGCCCAAATTGACCTGGCATTATCAGCACTAAAGAAGAAAACTACCAACATTCGACAGGCCGAGAGTGAGCCACGAACCAAGAATAATTAGGATGGAAGCCAGACGAACCTGACGCCATAAAGACAAATCCACGATGAAAGCTGAGGTTTTTGACCCGAATATTTAGGCTTTCTTCATATGGCATATAACGCCCTGTTAAGGTGTGAGCAACGCAATACCGATGCCGCCGCATACCACCTTAATCACTAAAATCAACGCATGGCAAAAATGCCACGCGTTGCGAATCACTCTTAAACAGTTTGTTATATTTAATATTACACAATCGATAACCATCTCATTATGAGTCCGGCGATATACAAGCCTAAACAAATCGCCCAAAATCGAGCTATTGCATGCCCGATTTTTGCTTTAGGGTTATTCGCAGATCTCCATAAAGATCTAGTGGCAAAAATACCAAATGTTAAGAAGAATATAGACATTGAAATTTTCATGAAAACTATATAGTAGCTATCAATCCAACCAACTAACTTCATTTGCAGTAAAGCCATATTAATAGCTGTAACCACTGCAAACGTAAGAATATAGCCAACAATACTTACCAATACGACGGATTGCCAGACTGCTATTTCGCCGTTCCATGCTCGCTTAATAAACACCAAGTACTCCTTACTCATATTAAATATAACGCCGCGTTAAGTGGTGAACAACGCCAACCACCAAACCTAAACCATTGTGCCGTAAACACTTAAGCAGAATCAAACTGAGAATGCCACGCGTTGTGAATCCGTCTTAAACGCTTTGTTAGCTTTTTATTGCTTGAAGTTTTGCACAAAATACACCCAAGAATTGTTAGCCGCTGCTTTATTTTCGTTCTTTAAATCTCTTGCGCCAAAGTACAAACTAAATGGATTGAGTACTGTTGGCATAGGTATATTGCTTAGCACTAACTCAAACATTGATTTTTTGGTATTTGGCTTACAATAGTCAGCTAAGTCCCAAAGTGATGAACTAAGTTCTTTTGCTATAGTAGTGTCAATGCATTCACCGATTGAAGCACATTCGAACACTTTTTTACGAAAGTCTTTAATATATTTATCAGATCTCAACTCAAGCACCTGATCCCAACTTAATTCAGAAAAATTGGGGATAACTAGCTCTGAAGTAAATAGATCATTAATGTTGTTTTCATTGTGAACTTGCTCAACCAAGGCTCCTACGACTGGGGAAAAATTGATATTAAAGTCCTGAATTTTACTTTTAAGATAAAAGTTGTAATAAAGTTCCGAACACAGATCTCCAGCTACTATACCTGCGGCTTTATATTCTGCATGATGATTATCAATGCCCATTGACTTGTCGATTATGTTTCGCTTCCAAGCGTAGTTGTGGATTTCATTTAATTGGCTTTCTTTCAAACAAAGCCTCGCTTCTTTGTCTGCCTTTTCGGGATCATCGACTAGATCCCATAGGTCAATAAATAACTCTTTAAACTTAGGATTATTGCCCAGCTCCATTATATTATGAAAATCACCAATGCTTCGTTTTTCCGGTTCAATGGCTAATGTAGCTACGTACTGAGACAAATTTTCGAATATGCCTCGACCAATAGGACAGCCGTGTCGATTGAAAACAACATGATCGTACATGATGGCATAACGTTTATACATTGAAGATATATCGACGCTGGAACGTTCGAAGTTGATAACATTTGGAAAAGATGAGTAGACTTTCACTATACCTCCAAAAAAGCTAACGCCGCATTAAGGTGTGAGCAACGCTACCACGAAACTAAACCATACCACCGTAAACACAAGACTCAACGGTGGAATGAAAAATGCCAAGCGTTGGGAATCACTCTTAAATGCTTTGTTATGCAGCATTTTCACCCATTTAGGAAAGGCTGACCGCCATCATGATGGTCATAAAAATACACTTGTTTTCCATTAACATATTCTGACAACAAGCCATCATCATATGCGCAAATTACATACTCTATATCTTCGGAGTGATACTTATCAGACAATTTTTGTGCATTCTCAAGCGTTGAAAAAGACGGCTCAATTAGAAAGATCACTGCCTTTTGTGCTCCTGTTAACTTTTTATTATATTCTTTGAGCCTAATATGCTCTTTGATAGATTCTTCTTCAACGCCTGTTATAGGATTATGTACATATGAAATTAGAATTTTTTCATTTCTAAGTTCACCTACATATTGATACCAATGCAAGTCTCTAGGGACTTCAAACTCTTGAAGTAAATAAATTCCCTTAAACCTTTCACATACAAGCCGATAAACCGAATTATCAACAAGCTCTTTATACTTGTTTTTTAGTGCTATATACCTTAAATCATCAAAAGATTTAGGGTTTGATAAGCAATTATCAAATGGGATTGTGACTTTCCAACCTTTCCCTGTCACCTTCGTATTCGAGTGTGTTATCTCAACCCAAAATACATCTCTAGTATCTGGGTTGCAAAGAACCAACAAGACGGGTAGAGAATGATTTAGCCAATAATTGTAGTGTTCCATATCACTACGAAAAATATAGCCGTCGCCATTTTTTTCAGAGAAGAATGATGTTCCCGTTTTTAACTGCAACGCTAAAACCCTTCCCGTTGCATTACCACCTTGTACAAGTTCAATTTGAGCATCAACTCCATAATCAAAGACTTCTCCAGCCCTAAAAACCCAGTCATCATGCTCTAGGAAATTTTGCTCACAAATAGAGACCCCAATTTGTCCTATTTTATGCTTATTATCTACTTTTAGTAATTTCATAAATTATTTCCACTGACTTTGCGCCGCTGCATAACGCCCTGTTAAGGGGTGAGCAACGCAATACCGAAGCCGCTGTATACCACCTTAATCACTTAAACCAACGCACAGTAAAAATGCCACGCGTTGCGAATCCCTCTTGAACAGTTTGTTATGTGCGTGCTAACTGAGGTACTTTTGCCAATGTTGCTGACCTTTCAAAACTACTCTGTAATCTTTGTAGTCCAATGAACTGTAGAGCTTTTTAGCTGCAACATTATCATCACCGACTTCTAGTGTGATTTTGAGGTAATCATTATCACGACAATACTGTTCGATACCATTCAATTGCGCCTTGCCAACACCTTTACCACGAAAGCTGTCCGACACCATAAAGTCATGGATATTCATCACTCTTTGCGCACGATAAGTTGAGAATGATTCAAAGCAAACCGCAAAGCCAGCAGGCTTATTGTCGACAAAACTGATAAACCCGTGGAAATAAGGTAACGTAAATAGCCGAGCAATTACTGAGAGATCTAGTTCAACTGAGAATCCAGATAGATACTCTTTGAACAGAGTCTCGAATATACTTTTGTCCTCAATGCTTTCTGTTTCGATACGCCTGATTGTGATTTCCATATTCATTTCCACCAAAGCACATAACGCCTTGTTAAGGTGTGAGGCACGCAATACCGAAGCTTCCGCATAACACCTTAACCACTAAAACCAACGCATTGTAAAAATGCCACGCGTGCCGAATCACTCTTGAACAATTTGTTATGAGACATTTTTTCGCAATAGATTCTTTCTGTGCTTTTGATACTGCCTACTTTTAAAAACCCAATCACTGCCTGCGAGAAATACCGCGCCAATGACAGTAACTAAATAAAGCCGGTACGAAATAAAAGGCGACAGGTTCAAGTAAAAATCGTTTTGAACAAATGCAGTACCAAATATAAATGGTACACAGAAAGCTAATCCATGAGTAAGACAGTGCCTTAGAAAGCCTCTCTTTTGAATCTTGAGCCACTGAACCTGTTTTTTCCGTTCCATCTATTCCACTCTATTCTGCATTTTTTATGGTGGCTCATAACGCCCTGCTAAGGGGTGAGCAACGCAATACCGAAGCCGCCGCAAACCACCTTAATCACTAAAATCAACGCATAGTAAAAATGCCACGCGTTGCGAATCCCTCTTGAGCAGTTTGTTAGTCGCGAGGCACCGAGCGACAATTTTAAGCCGAACTAAACTTTGCGAACAACAAACTTTATGTGCTTTGATGCATTTAAGTCAGGCGTAGTCTCAAAGCGGCTACTCAATGAAACCACTTGGGACAAACAACGCCGCAGAAAACGGACTGACAACACCAAAAAGCGCTTTTGGAAAGCCAATCTCACAGTGCGGACTTTCAACAAAGTCACTGAAACCACGTGGAACTTACAACACCAGAGAAAACGTCATTTCAGCGAGTAAATTGGCTTTTATACCAACAAACTCACCGAGCGAAGTAGCAACCAAAAACAGACTCTCGATCGCCCCGCTCTATCACCACCAAAGAACGAAACAACCGCTTGGTAAATAGCAATGCATTGATCTAGAACCGATGAAACTGAGCTTTGACCGTCGAAGATGGAACTATGAATCAAACAACCAGTAGCCAAGTTTTGAGCTTAGAAACATGAATTTGACTGCTAGCTTTTTCTGGCGACTAACGCCCTGTTAAGGTGTGAGCAACGCAATACCGAAGCTCCCGCATACCACCTTAAACACTAAACGCAACGCATAGCAAAAATGCCACGCGTTGCGAATCACTCTTAAACAGTTTGTTAGGTGCGTTTTCCACGATGCTATAGGTCGCTGTATGCAATTGTTTCTATTTTGTCGCGATTAACACCGTACTCAATGAGGCTTTGTGTGAAAATATCTTCTTGGTCCTCAGAGTAACAACAAACTTTCCAAGTCGCTTCTGGAACAATTTGAGCAATACGCGCGAAATATGGCTGATCAATAGTATTCAAAGAATGTCCTATTATGACAACCTCTTCGATATTACTGAGTTGCTCAAAATACCATTCATGTTGCTCAATGACGTCAGCTACTGGCTTTTTTAATGCATATAAAGGATAACGAGCACCGCTTTGAGCGTCTGAGAACATATCTCTGGTGCTTTCACCGTCTTCGTCAAACTCAGCAGGCTCAACTATAGTTTCACCATGTCCAAAAATTAGTTCATCATGTGTTTCAGCACGACCATGAATATGGAATACATGATTATCTTCAATACCGTACACAGCTTGGAGAGTTGATGTATAGTTGAAGGTTATGAACTGAGAATCTTCAGGAAAAGTCATTTTCTGTTCAGCAACACTCACATCAAGTTGGTTAACCCAACCAGTAAAAGTTTCTCGTACTGATGAAACGTGTATGTCTGTTTGCTCCGTAATTTCATCTTCCAAACCATATATGAAACTAGGTCTGAAATCATCCGAAGCAATATCAACTTCGTTGTGAAAATCGAAAAAACCGTCCGCATCAAAAGCACCTAGAGCATTTTCAAAATCATGCCAAGGCTCGTGAACACTCAAATCAAAGAGGTAATAGTTTCCCAACTCATCAAGTGTATCCTGAGCAAATTCATAAAACTCGTGATAACTCGTTGGCAAGCCATGCCACAAATCAAATCCATTGCCGATAATGTATAAATTAGTCAACGTTTATACCTCCTAGCACCTAACGCCCAATTAAGGGGTGAACAACGCCTCCACCCAAACCTAAAGCATTGTGCCATTAACACTAAATTTGAAGTAGAAACAAAAATGCTGAGCGTTGCGAATCCCTCTTAAATTGCTTGTTATGTGCCAGATGCTAGACTAGGAACTCTAGCTTTTCTGACGCCTTAGTTGGGACGATTTCTGTCACTTCATAGCTTGCTAAACCTTCTCGGTGAAAAGGATCTTGAGCGATTACGTCATTCAGCTTGCTTCGGTCGCCAATAGTGGAAATGATGACTCCGCCAGTTCTTGGTTCCTTGCGCCCAGATAAAACAAAATGACCGTTTGCATATTGCTCATTGAGATAATCCACATGCTCAGGAATAAAAGCATCGACTTTCTCTAGAGCCACTTGATAAGTCAAAGAGATTATAAACATACATAATCCTTATATATTTTGCGCTGAAACACAGTGGCACATAACGCCGCGTTAAGGGGCGCAGGCACGCAATACAAAAGTGACCGCATAACACCTTAACCACTAAACACAACGCAAATTGAAAATGCCACGCGTGCCAAGTCCCTCTTGAACGCTTTGTTAGGCAAATTTCCAGTTGAGAGCTTTAGCCTCATGCTCTTTAATGAAGCTGTCTTTATGGCGGCAATATACATCTATGTCATTGTTGCAGATTGCTGCTCCAGTTTTCTTTAACACACCATACTCATCGGCCACTTCAGGAAAAGCGATAAGATACTCTTTAAAAGCAATGTGTCTTTGCGCTTCATGTGAACCTGTTAGAAAGGCGTGGACTTGATGAGTTCGTTGAACCCCACCTTTTTGAAAGTAGCGCCTACCCGGGATACCAAACTCACCTTTAGCAAGATAACCTAGCGATTCCATCAAGCAACTTTGCTCATCCAGCTCACTGAGACATTTAACTTCAAGTAGAATATCTATAATTGGTTTCGCACATAGACCTTCAACTGAAGTGCTACCGATATGGTGAACTCCCACCACATTTTCTTGACTTAACGCATTACAGATTAGCGCTTTCTCTCGGTTAAAATCATCAGCCCACGACGACTGAAAATCTACGACTTCAATTATTCTTAAACTCACGCCTATCTCCATTTGCCTAACGCCCTGTTAAGGGGTGAGCAACGCAATACCGAAGCCGCCGCATACCACCTTAATCACTTAAACCAACGCATCGTGAGAATGCCACGCGTTGCGAATCCCTCTTGAACAGTTTGTTATGTGCAGAGTATGCGCAGAACCAAAAATGCACTTGTAGCCGTCATAGCAATACCAAGAGTTACGTACGAACTGTGAATTAGCAAATACCGTTTTTTCTTATATTTTTCATTGGCTTTCCAACACTGTTTATCTTTCGATTTTTTCAACTCTTGTGTAAGTGCAAAGAATCGCTTCGCATCCACACGAAGCTCATAAAGGCATAGAACAACCGTAATAACAAAACTAATTAAAGCGGCAGAAAGTAAAACTTGCTCTAAATCCGAGTATTTTTGACCATCTTTAGTCAAAGCCAAGAAAAAAACACCTGTTGCACCTGATGAAACCGATAAAATGTAAGCTCTCAGTCGATTTCCTGCATCTTTAGCTAATTCATGATATTGATTAATTTCTTCCTGCATACTTCATCCTGCACATAACGCCGCATTAAGGTGCGAACAACGCAAAACACCTAACCCAAACCATTGCACCTTAAACACTAAAGCCAAGTTTAAACTGAGATCGCCAAGCGTTGTGAGTCACTCTTAAATGCTTTGTTAGGCGCTTCACGCAAATAGTTAAAATGAGATTGGGAAAAACACCTTTTTTAAAATAAATCCACGTAACCCACTGAATTTGATTAAAACCCAAATGCTAAAGCGGCTAAGTTTCTGAAACCCACTGCAACCAAAAAACCAAAGAAATTGGCAAATCAGCGCATATATATGGAATTTGGAAAGACTAACTTTCAGTGCGAAATTCCAGCCAATAGACCCATTTCGAAGACAGGTAAAATTGAAGCGATTTGAGCCAAAGAAACTAACAACAAACAGACCAGAAAACCGAATGAGGCAACCCGCAAACTTTGACATGTTTTACGGGTTAAGTGATTCAAGAACTTAGGAAGGTAAAGCCAGATTGCCGAAAAACCAGAACAGATAGCCAAAGAGAAATTAGAGATTTGGACCAAGAAATTTCTTACTGCGCCTAACGCCCAATTAAGGTGTGAGGCACGCAATACGATGCTCCCGCATACCACCTTAATCACTTAAACCAACGCATAGTAAAAATGCCACGCGTGCCGAATCACTCTTAAATTGTTTGTTAGTTGCCCATCTCAAAACCTAGTGCTAACATTTGTACACACACAAACAAAGGAATACATCATGGACACTAGAATTCAATTTCGTGTTGATGAAGAAACAAAACGCCTAGCTCAACAAATGGCTGAGAGCCAAGGTCGCACTCTGAGTGACGCATGCCGTGAACTTACTGAGCAACTTGCTGAACAACAAAGAAAAACATTATCTCACGATGCATGGCTAACTGAACAAGTAAACCTAGCATTTGAGAAGTTTGACTCAGGAAAGTCCGTTTTCGTTGAGCACCAAACTGCTAAATCTCGAATGGAAGAGCGCAAAGCCAGAATCCGCAATCGAGGTAAGCAATGATTTTATGGGAAGAAGAGTCACTTAATGATCGTGAAAAAATCTTCGAGTTTCTCTATGACTTCAACCCTGATGCGGCAGAGAAAACTGACAACCTCATTGAAGCAAAAGTAGAAAACTTGCTTGAACAACCTTTAATGGGTGTACAACGAGATGGCATCCGCGGACGATTGCTCATTATTCCTGAGATTTCGATGATTGTCTCTTACTGGGTCGAGGGCGATATCATCCGAGTTATGCGTGTACTCCACCAAAAACAAAAATTCCCTACGGATTGATTGCTTCCTCTGGGGAACTAACGCCGCATTAAGGTGTGAGCAACGCTACCACCTGACCTAAACCATACCACCGTAAACATGAAACCCAACCTTGAGCTGAAAATGCCAAGCGTTGGGAATCACTCTTAAATGCTTTGTTATGTGCATTTTTCCACTTAACTCAACTTTCGTAGTTAACAAATATGCTACTGTTTGAGCAATAAATTACAGTATGGCGGTTACTTTGGCTAGCGAAATACCTGAAGGTGCATTAGATACGCCTTATCGTAGAAATAAATACATCTGTGACCATATTTATGTAGCTTACTCCCCGTCTATAGATGTCTTTAAAATAGGGATTACAAAGAACCCTAGGCATAGACTGTCTAACATGAAGTCTGTAGGTATTGGTGGTGTTAAGGATTGGGAATTTCACTGCGCTTACAAAGTGGGCGTACAAACTGCTCATAGCTATGAAGTCAGCATATCTCGTCAGCTCTATTGCTTTAATATTGAGCTTAACTATCTAAATAAAACCTCTGCAGACTACTCCCGAGAACTTTACAAGTGTGACATTAAGATAATCAAAGCTGCTTTTAAAAGTGTTGGTGTAATCATTCCGATCTCAAGCGAAGTGCTTCGGAAAAAATTTGTTGAGTTCGTTCCACAAACAAACTTTTTGAAATGGGTAAACTTAAATAGAGAGAATGTTGGCTTAAGCGCTATGACGATGTTAGAACTCGAAAACTCTAAATTTTACACCATTCCCGATACTGCAAATTTTAGTTGAATTTGATTGTGCACATAACGCCGCGTTAAGTAGTGAGCAACGCAAACCACCAGACTTAAGGCATTGTTCCGTAAACACTAAATTCAAAGCAAACCGAAAATGCCGAGCGTTGGGAATCTGCCTTAAACGCTTTGTTAGCACACATTTGTAGGGGGATAATTATTTCAATTTCTCAAGTCTGCTATTTGCTAGTGCTGACAATTGAACGCTGTCGATTCTCAATGAGAACTTTTCTAACTTTGATGTGTCTAGTAATTGGCATCCCATACTAACTCTCAGCTTGCTATCCTTTGACAACAGCCCATCATCTACTTCCATGAGCTTGCCAAACACTTTCTCTTCTCTTGTTTGAGCAACAAAATTGTACTTTTCAGTTAACGCTTGAGAATAACCTCGATAAAGAGCGAGACACTTTTCACGTGTCAGGCTTGTTCTGTCTGCTAGTACCGAATAAACCAATTGTTCTTCCAGCAAGATCTGCAATCGAACTGTATCAAAGTGCGATTCTTCGTCTGTCGACTGATCGTATTTAATAACTCGAGTGGGATAAGAAAAATCAAGTTTTAGTTCGTTACTATCAACCGTAGATTCGACTAAGGCAAGTAAAGGAATACTATTAACTACATCTGCTTCCATTATCTCGCTTTCATCGCTACAGGATGCACAAAAGAGAACTAGAGAGGCTATTCCTGCATTTCGAAATTTCATCTAATGTCCTTGTTTCCACCGAGTGTGTGCTAACGCCCTGTTAAGGTGTGAGCAACGCAATGCCGAAGTCACCGCATACCACCTTAAACACTAAACGCAACGCATAGTAAAAATGCCACGCGTTGCGAATCACTCTTAAACAGTTTGTTAGCAATTTAACTAAACGAAGCCCCAAAACCATCAAAGGTACATTGAAACTCCCAACCTTTTGTAACCATAAAGTCTAACCATTGAGCAAGGATGTCTTTGGTTACCGTTGTCGGGTGAGAATATCCTTCAACAAACCATGAGCGGTTAATAAACCCCTCACTTCTGATCAGTGACTCATAGTTTTCGAGAGCGTCGTTTAGTTGAATAGCTGATGCTTTATTTGGACATAAGTAGCTAAATTCTAGAACTAACTCTGTTTCGTTGGTGACTCCGTTACTTATTAATGAATCCCAAGTCTCATTGAGCATGTTCAGCTGACTTTCTAAATTCGATTGATAACCACTCAACTCCAATTTCTCCCTGATTGCTAACGCCCTGTTAAGGTGTGAGCAACGCCATGCCGAAGCCGCCGCATACCACCTTAAACACTAAAACCAACGCATAGTCAAAATGCCACGCGTTGCGAATCACTCTTAAACAGCTTGTTATGTTCAATCTTTCTCGTAATCACTGCGACCTTCACAGGCAGCACACCCCGCCCAATAACTGTTTGATAAATCTCCTGTACATGTGGTGTGGCACCATTCACATTGACCTACATTGTCAAAAAGATCAAAACACGACACGCACAAATACTTATCTTCTATTGCAGCTACTGTTTCATAACCTTCGCAAGAGCCACAATTAGCAGGAGTGATATTGTCAGGATAGCTAGAGAGATCATAACCATATGAATCTAACAATTGATATACATCGGAATGTTCATATACTTTCTTGCAACTTGGGCACTCACCCCATCCTTCGTTGATAAACGTCACTTTTTTATCGCAATTATCGCACTCTAACGTTAGTTGAGAATGACTAAAGTTACAGACTTTACAAACCCCGTACTTTAATTGAGCTAATGAACCATTTAAAGGCACTGCTTTGAAGTTACAATAACTACAAGAAACTATTTCGCTACCCGCTTTTTCGAGTTTACTTAACTCTTCCGTTTTTTGCTCATAGATGGTTGATAGGTATTCAGCATGTCTTTTCATTTTCCAATCTAAATCATGAAAACGTTTGGTATGCTCACTAAAAAATTTGCTCCATCGATTTAGAAAAAGAGACTTTATGTAATACCAACACTCACATTGCTCTTTTATTATGGATTCGACTTCCTTCTGAGTGCTTCCACTATAAGAGTCGACTTCACTATGATAAAAATGAATAATTCGATTCCGATGTGCTGCAATTTTCTTGAAGGAATTATATTCTGCTTCGCTAATGTTTTCGCCAACGACATTTCTTAACCGTTTTACTGTTTCATCTAAATTGACTGATACAAAGTCTCCTAGGTCATACTTTTTCTTGTTCGGGTCTTTATTGACTATGAGAGACCAATGCTCAATTGCTAATCTCGCTTTGAGCAGGATTTCTACAGAAATTGCAAAGTGAATAATTGAATATTTAGGCTGTTCTTTAAACTCACTTAGCGATTTTTCGAGAAAGTCGATCCCATTTAAGATCAACATGTCAGATGATTTATTCATTTGCTACTTTTCCTCGCTTGAACATAACGCCCAATTAAGGGGTGAGTAACGCAATACCGATGCCGCTGCAAACCACCTTAATCACTAAAATTAACGCATAGTAAAAATGCCACGCGTTACGAATCCCTCTTGAATTGTTTGTTAGTACGCTGCCCGTTAACCTTTGGCACATGCCAAGATATTGAAATATAGCACTAAACTTCTGGCTTGAAACGCTGAAGCTAAAGGGACAACTGCCAAACTAGAACTCAATCTCAAAACGCAAGTTGGCTAGAAGAAAAACTTGCTTAACTGACCTATTTTCACCGTTTTCAAATTAACAAAGGATACGGGCTTCAGAACTAAACGACAGCGCCAAAGAAACTCGGTGTTTGACAAACATTTCCCAGCATCAAAGAAACCACGCCAAAGAAATAGCCCAAAAGTTAGAAACCGTAAACGGTGAAGTCAAAACAAACACAACTCATATAGTGCCACCGGAAAGAACGTGAAAGGCACATTTGACCAAGTGTAAAACAAGGAAAAGAAACCGATAAACTCCGAAAATTTTACCGTTGATGCCAATCCAGTACTAACGCCCTGTTAAGGTGTGAGCAACGCAATACAATAGCCGCCGCATACCACCTTAAACACAAAACGCAACGCATAGCAAAAATGCCAAGCGTTGCGAATCACTCTTAAACAGATTGTTATGTTTATGCTACGTTAGCCCAAGAACATATTTCGTCCGCCAAGCCACTAACAGAGGTGTGTCCACCAACGGAAATACCTTGCTTATTCATATGCCAATCAAATTTATCAAGAGTATTTTCAATTGAAACTATTTGTTCTTTGTTTAACTTTTCTACTTCATCGCCAGGCATCAATATAAAGACGGACGCTTTATTTCCCTTGCCTAACTTAACCGCCGATTCAACATCTCTAGCCGCTTTCAGTAGATTAAGTTCAATTCTTTGAACGTTAGAATAGACTGTCGAAGCGAGCCCTCCAACAAGGTTTTTGTTATCTCGAAACGGTACGAAAAGTTCATGTGACCCCAAGTCATCCTCGATGAAAATTGAACTATCAGCAGGTACAAACTCTTCAAATTGTAATGCAGCTTTTATTTTTAACTCATCAACCAAGCAGGTATACAGTTTATCTGTGTTAACGGAGTTAAAACGCTTTGTATTACCGGGAACACGGATTTTTTTCTGCAAAGGAACAGTCTGTTCAAACAGACTGGTTAAAACCTCATCAACAGAGAAACCTTGAGCATAACCAGAGTTATCGTATGCAATTTGTGGGATCGGTGATGACTTTTTATTTTGACGTAAACTTTCACCGACTATTGAAGTCACCAACTCTGCATGATAAATACCACGTTCACCATACAGGCACTTTACTCTTTCGAAATAGCTCAACAGCCTGCTATGGACTCGCCCATTTTCGACAAATCCAACACCAATATTAAGTTTCTCGCCAGTAGCTAAGTCAGGTGTCCACCTGATATTAAACCACTCACCTTTTACTAGGCTTTTCTCAGTATTTTGTCCTAATAGCTTTTCAAGATTGTTCATTTAAGCCACCAGTAGCCCCGTTTTATCCTTAATCCTCGATACGCTAAGATGCGCACGAGCTTCAAGGAAATGCTGAAGGTGTGATGAGCAATCTTCATCGAGTAGTGCATCACACCATTTAATTAATTCTTGGTGAGCTTTTCTAAAAGCCTCTGGGTGCTCTTTACTCGACTCAATTAAGGATGCAGATAAAGGCAGTGGGTAGTTGTTATCTTGGTACAATCCGTCAAGTAGCTTATTCTCATACACACTTTCCACCACTAAATGCTCTTTAGTCCACTTTTCCGAAACAGGCACATTGCCATGATCAATGACGTAAAAGTCATTGTATCCTTTGACTGTTATATTTCCTGTGTTCCTATCTTGATTTGCAACCCAATCATCGAACGCAAGCATATTAGGGAATGACTTCCACTTTTTTTACTGCTCTAAGCATTGATTAAACGCCAACATATTTTCCATCTTCAGATATGTATTGGGAGTCGTCCCAGACTCTTCGCTAGCCCATCCCCAATAGTAGTCACCAGAACATTCAAAGTCACCTTTGAAATTATTTTCTATCACTTCTTTAGGGATTTGTATGACGGCGACTTTCTTAGGTTGCGGTATACCAGAGGCGTGCGCCACTAGGTAACCAGTAATTTCGTTGATTAAGCCACGAGGATGACATTTGGGATAAACTTTTACATAGAAACGACCAGCTTTGTTATCTATCCACTTAACACTAGCCAGGTGTGTTGCTGCCATTCGACCATCAGACGTATGCTCCAGAGGAGCTATATATTTATCAAACGATAAAATCTGTACGATATCGCTCATTTTATTTTCCTTTTTTATACTTATATAGCTGCCTGAGCCATACAAACTAGCCGGATTCTAACACTTACCTATTTGGTTGCATATTGTTTCGTATTAGATGATTGAGGTAGACCTGACAATAAACATAACGCCGCATTAAGGTGTGAGCGACGCTTGGCTATACTTGAGCGAAGCGAAACTGCCAAGCGTTGCGAATCACTCTTAAATGCTTTGTTATACGCTTTTCTTACGCGGATCAAAATTAACTTCAATTACCTGTAAGCAAGATTTTAGCTCTGGGCGAAGTGTTATAGCTAGTCCATAACAGCATTCGGAACAAATAGGTGACATTACGTAGTTAACTGGAATACCTTTTTCCTCAAGTTTTCGATATGTATCTTCATACGTAGAGAGAATAGCTACATCTAGCTCAGCGAATTCCCAAGGGTAATGATACCGAAAAGACTCTTTTTTCTTGTCCTTGAACTCGCAACAAATACATAAATGTCTACCAGGAACATGGTGAAAACCCTTATATTTACCCTGTTCAACAGTGTTCCAAATTTGCTCTTTTTTTAACTTTGGAGCATGACAAAGCTCTATAAATTCTTCTTTATCATTTAAGTTTATCGACGACTGCAATGAACACATGCTATCCGTTAACTTACAGTTCCAAATATCAGCAGGTAAGCTAATACAGCCTTCTGGACAATTTATGTGTCCATCTTGTGAAGAGCAAGACTCAATGTGAGGAATAGCTTCATATCGAATTTGGTCATTAAGAAACCTTTTCGCAACGGATATGGTATGTTCGTAGTTCATCCCAGCATAAAAAAGTGAAAAAGTAGGTCGAAAGAAAGTTAAATGAAAACCACCATCGTGATGCTCAGTAACTTTAACCAACGATTTTGATTTCATATCACCTCCTGCGTATAACGCCGCGTTAAGGGGTGCCGGCACGCAATACAAAAGCTACCGCATTGCGCCATAAACACTGAACTCAACGCATACTAAAAATGCCACGCGTGCCAAATCCCTCTTGAACGCTTTGTTATGTGAATTTTTTCAGAGTGTTCAATACACACAACCATTAAATTCAATGACTTGATCGCTTAAAGCATGACTGTCATTATAAGACTTAACCATACCTCCACGGTAGACAAACTGATTCCAATTTTTCTGCTGCACGTCGAAGTAATGGATAGGCAAAACTAACTCCGAATACCCTGAGCTTCGATAAACATCTGGCTCATAAGCGAAGAGAAAAGAATGAGTTACCCCAAAAGACACTAAGCATCGATCGAGTTCTTTCACGATGACTTTAGCTAAGCCCAAACCTCGCTTACTTGGTGTAATGGCAATACCACCAATTATGCCCCCTTTGAAGCTTATTGAGCCCTGCTTCATTAAACGACTATAAGCAAAACCAGTAGCGATAATCTGATTATCGTCTTCAATGAGAATTGCACAGACGAGCTCACGATTGAAAATGAACATGGAATCTTGGCCAAAAACGGAGTTTAGATGAGCATTAAGTTCAGCTTCGTAAGCCCCAATCTGACCACTTTTGACAACTGATATTTTCAAGGTTGACTCCATTCACATAACGCCCAATTAAGGGGTGAGCAACGCTGCCACCCAACCTAACGCATTGTACCGTAACCACTAAAATTGAAGTAGAAGACAAAATGCCAAGCGTTGGGAATCCCTCTTAAATTGCTTGTTATGTTCGTAGCCATTTGTACATGACATGGCTATCAACTAACCCTAGATGAGCATGCTTATATGCCTTGGGAATTGTACCTATGATTTGAAACCCTAGCTTCTCCCAAAGCTTCACCGCAACTTCATTGGTAGAGACCACGCTGTTAAATTGCATGGCATCAAAGCCAAGTTCTAGAGCAGTTTCCTGAGAATGTTCACACATAAGGCGTGCAATGCCCTTACCTCTAGCTTTGCTAGAAACCATGTATCCACAATTACATATATGGCTACTTGGCCCCATTGCATTTGGCTTGATGTAGTAAGAGCCCAGTACAACGTCATTTTCTACGAAAACAAAAGCTTTCAGGGGAGATTCACACCATAAAACAAATGCTTGTTCTAGCGTCATATTTGGGTCAAAGGCATAAGTTTCTTGTGCCTGGATTACCGCAGAAAATGTTGGCCAAAACGACTCAAAATCGGCTTTTGTGATTTCCCTAATCATGAATTTCCTCCTAGAACATAACGCCGCGTTAAGTGGTGAACAACGCGACCACTGAACCTAAACCATTGTGCCATAAACACTAAAACTGATTCGAACTAAAAATGCCAAGCGTTGTGAATCCGTCTTAAACGCTTTGTTATGCAATAAGCTAAAGTTGTACTGACACTTGCCAAGTCATTGACCTAGACTTTGCAACAATGTCCGATACTGTCGTCATTACCATTTTGGATGTTCGCTTATTAAACAAGGCTACTTTATGGCGGTCACCAAGCTGTTCTGCTGCACTTATCTCACTTTCAGTCAAAGCGAAAAAGAAACCTGAGAAATCCTCTTTCACCCGTTCTTGGTTCGCGGTTTTGATTTCGATGAATGTTATTTTAGGTAGTGCTTCTAATATTGATTCTATGCTGCCAAAGTCGACTTCAATATCTGCTGGAATTGAAAGTGCATCAAAACTAGAGCGCTTGATATTCAGTCCAGTTAATTCGAGAGCACTCAAAAGGTTCTTAAGGCGCTCCCCTTTTGGGCGAGGAATCCAGTCTTCATTAGCTTCAATTGACAATATCTCACCTTTAGCCCCACTCTCATTAGCAAAGCGTAGTAGATGATTTTTCTTAAGTTCTATGACTTCACTTGGATTCAAGACTAACTCCTATTGCATAACGCCTTGTTAAGGTGTGAGGCACGCAATACCGAAGATTCCGCATAACACCGTAACCACTAAAACCAACGCATAGTAAAAATGCCACGCGTGCCGAATCACTCTTGAACAATTTGTTATACGAATTTCTCCTTCAGTGCCAACACTTGTTGTTCAAATAACTCACAATCTGACTTTGAGTATGACTTAGCGACATTAACCCATTGAACGCCCGTTTCATCTATGTGACGAAACTCGACTTGAAGTGCATATTTAGAACAACGAAGAAGAGCAAAAACGAAACCTACAGCCGTCAAACTAAGAACTAAAACTTGTAGCCATTGCGGTGCCTCTTCAAAGCTTGGAATGGCTAACCAAACTGCCCCTGAAAAAACAAACACCCAGAATAACACTTGACCTAAATTATCAAGAAAACTTAACTTTTTAACCCTAGCATTGTTTATCTTAGACAAAGGATATGAGTCTTTCTTAAACCTGAACTCTTTTGAATCCAAGCTAAAATCAGCACTCTTGTACATAAATTCCCTCTATTCGTATAACGCCCTGTTAAGGTGTGAGCAACGCAATACCAATGTTGCCGCATACCACCTTAAACACCAAACGCAACGCATAGTAAAAATGCCACGCGTTGCGAATCACTCTTAAACAGTTTGTTAGTTGCCCATCTCAAAGCCTAGTGCTAACATTTGTACACACACCAACAAAGGAATACATCATGGACACTAGAATTCAATTTCGTGTTGATGAAGAAACAAAACGCCTAGCACAACAAATGGCTGAGAGCCAAGGGCGCACACTGAGTGATGCTTGCCGTGAACTTACTGAGCAACTCGCTGAACAACAAAGAAAAACATTATCTCACGATGCATGGTTAACTGAACAAGTAAACCTAGCATTTGAGAAGTTTGACTCAGGAAAATCCGTTTTCGTTGAGCACCAAGCTGCTAAATCTCGAATGGAAGAGCGTAAAGCCAGAATCCGTAATCGAGGTAAGCAATGATTTTATGGGAAGAAGAGTCACTTAATGATCGTGAAAAGATCTTCGAATTTCTCTATGACTTCAACCCTGATGCGGCAGAAAAAACTGACAGCCTCATTGAAGCAAAAGTAGAAAACTTGCTTGAACAACCTTTAATGGGTGTACAACGAGATGGCATCCGCGGACGATTACTCATTATTCCTGAGATTTCGATGATTGTCTCTTACTGGGTCGAGGGCGATATCATCCGAGTTATGCGTGTACTCCACCAGAAACAAAAATTCCCTACGGATTGATTGCTTCCTCTGGGGAACTAACGCCGCATTAAGGTGTGAGCGGCGCTTGGCTATACTTGAGCGAAGCGAAACTGCCAAGCGTTGCGAATCACTCTTGAATGCTTTGTTATGTGCGTGCTAAACGGTAGCGCCTTACCGTACCCTCACTCTCATCTGTGTAGTTACCGAGGTATTCACCACCACAGTTTTCGATGACCTTTTGAGATGTGGGATTGTCAATTGAGCAAGTAACAATAACTGAATCAGTGACAACATGGTCTCGCACCCAAGCAAGCAGAAATGAGGCTACACCCTTACCACGAGCTGACGGTCTAGTTTCGTAGCCAATATGACCAATGACATTTTCTACGTTGGCATTAGTACCTTTGCGAACTCGGATTGCACCTAAAATTTCGGAGTTCGATACACAGTAGTAAGTTGTGCTAGGTAAATATCCCTTTGGTAACTCGGAAATTGCCTTTGAACGTTCGACCAAACCTGACAAATAAGCTGTCGGATCTTGCTCCACACCCGAATATTTTGGAATACCCGACTCTAGGCATTCTTTCGCATAACTCGCTAATAATGGGGCCAAATCAAGGTTGGCCTCTATCACTTCCATGTCAATTTTCCTCATAAGCACATAACGCCTTGTTAAGGTGTGAGGCACGCAATACAAAAGCCGCTGCATACTACCTTAACCACTAAAACCAACGCATAGTAAAAATGCCACGCGTGCCGAATCACTCTTGAACAATTTGTTATGCTCGTTCTTTTAGGGTTTGCACAAAACTTACAAGCAGCGAAACTTCGGTAGTTTCAAAGCACTCAAGTTTTGGTAATACATAACTGTCGTTCGCTGTGTTTAAAGTAATTTCTTTGAGCACTGTGCCGTCCCTTGAGTAACTTATATCAGAAGATTCAACATCACATACATTCAAATGCCAAAGTGTACTGTTGCCAAGTTTAAGAGTAATACGCCCACCTAGGACCTCGATGCTGTAAAGACCACTTTTATCCGGAAATTTTTGCTGTAGTAATAAGCTAATTGCGGCTATTGAGCTCAAACCTAGCGCTACAAATAAGCTTCCTGAAGCAATAGAAATACAGATAATACCTATAGTGCCGATTAAAATTGCACCTTTATTCAAAGCTTTCTCTTTTTCCCTAAGAAACACAACTTCCTCCTAAGAGCTGGTGTACCCCACAAAAAGTAGACAGTACATAACTACATACTTTCGTACTCAACCGGACTGACATGCCCTAACGCTGAGTGTCTTCTTCTACGATTGTAAAATACCTCGATGTATTCGAAGATGCCCATTCGGGCTTCTTCGAGAGTTTGGTAGTCTTCTGCGTATATCAGTTCGACTTTCAGTCGACTGTAGAACGACTCCATCACCGCATTATCCCAACAGTTACCCTGTCGACTCATGCTCGGTACACCTCCATGCTTGCGCATGAAGTCTTGATATTTATAGGCTCTGTATTGTACACCACGGTCCGAGTGGATAATGACGCCCTTAGGCGGCTTACGTGACTCAAACGCCATTTTTAACGCATTAGTGATGAGCTCGACGGTCATCGTTGTCCCTAACGACCAACCCACGATGCGCCTTGAATGCAGGTCCATCACTGTCGCCAAGAAGAGCCAACGGCTCTTCACCCAGATATACGTGATGTCAGTGACCCATTTCTGATTCGGTGTCTCAGATACAAAGTCTCGACGCAGTAAGTTGTCAGCAACATTCGTCATCGCTGCCACATCCTTGCTGTATTTAAACCCTTTGCCATTACGTGCCCTAATACCTTTTTCCTTCATGATATCAGCCACATAATTCACACAGCAGGCATAGCCTGCTTCGTTGAGCTCTTCGGCTATTCGCACTGAGCCGTAACGTGCCCGGTATTGAGCAAAGGTACACATGACGAGCTGTTCAAAGCGCTTTCGCCGCTCTGAACGCTCACTTGGCGTATGATGACACCACTTGTAATAACCACCCCGACTCACCTCTAACGCACGACACATTAAGCTAATGGAATACTCACCTACATAGCTTTCGATGAACTCGTACTTCACTCTTGCTGCTTCGCGAAGTACGCCGAGACCTTTTTTAGGAATTCCATTTCATCTTTGAGTCGTTTGTTCTCGCGCCTTAACGCTCGAAGCTCTTCGGACTCTTTCTTCGAATAATCAACACCATCTAAGGTGTTAAACTGTTTATCAGATAGGCGTGTGAACTGGCGCTTCCAGTTCCGGATCTGCTGGGCACTAATGCCCAGCTCCTTGGCAACGGAAACTGCTGTTCGGCCAGGAAGACTGGCCAAGCGGACTGCTTCTTTGCGGAACTCTTCGGTGTACGCTGGATTACGATGTTTAGCCATAAATCACCTCTCAATTAGACCCTAGATCTAACTTAGTAAAGTGTCTACTAAACGTGGGGTACTCGGGCGTATAACGCCCTGCTAAGGGGTGAGCAACGCAATACAAAAGCCGCCGCAAACCACCTTAAGCACTAAAATCAACGCATAGCAAAAATGCCACGCGTTGCGAATCCCTCTTAAGCAGTTTGTTATGTGTCAAATTTTAAACTCGAACTTAGCTTTTTTAGGGCCAGTTTCCCCTTTTGCGGAAGGCGCATACTTCCGTTTTGATAATATTCGCACAGCTTCAGCATCGAATACTCCTTTAGGTACAGAATCAGTAACCATTATGTCAATCACATCACCCTGACTATTAATATTAAACGTGAGTACAACAGTACCGACTAATTTGTTTTTCCTTGAACCTTTATGACTCCTAGGCGATACACTGTCCCGAGCTTTGTGTTCTCGATAATTTGGGGAACTAGCACTTTCAAGTAAACCAGCGCAGCCAGACAATAATGCCGCTATAAATAATATTAAAATCTTCATACTTAATCTTTGACAACATAACGCCGCGTTAAGGCGTGACGCACCGTTTGCCAAAATCTTGAGCGGAGCGAAAACTGGCAAACGGTGAGGAATCGCTCTTAAACGCTTTGTTATGCTAACTTAGCACCATTTGGTAATTTCATATCAACTGTAGAAAGAACCACAGAGCCATCCGGACGATGTAGTCCAGTGACAAGGCACTCTGACATAATTGGACCAATCTGCTTCGGTGGAAAGTTCACAACAGCTAAAACCTGCTTCCCAATAAGATCATCTTTTGAGTACAGCGCTGTAATTTGAGCACTTGATTTCTTCACGCCCAGCTCTGGCCCCAAATCCACTTTTAACTTATATGCTGGCCGACGAGCTTCTGGAAAATCATCAACTTCGATAATCGTACCAACACGTATATCAATTTTTTGGAAATCACTCCATTCGATATGTTCCATCCTATTCCTTATCTATTTTGTTGGCATAACGCCGCGTTAAGTGGTGAGCAACGCAGACCACTTTACCTAAATCATTGTGCCGTAAACACTAAAGCTGAATCAAACCAAAAATGCCAAGCGTTGGGAATCCGTCTTAAACGCTTTGTTATAACGATTTCTTCCAGCCTTGATGAACATTGCCTACAACTTCAAATTGGCTCTGTTCAAATTCTATTGACGGAATATCAGCATGTCCGTTTAGCCATGGCCAAACCTCGTTGGTTTTACCGTTATTCTGATGAGCCACGTAGAAAAAGGAAATTACAGCTTCAACACAATTAATGATGTTAAAGATTGAATCTTTGAAATACGATTTGTAGAACTCTGTAGCACCAATAGATTTTTGATGGATAATCTCATTTCGATATTCTTCTAGGGTTACGAACTGTCCCCACCATTTTTGTTTTTCAACGTTTGTTGTACTGTAGACACTCGGAAGTATATGTTTAATTTTTGTTTTCAGACTAAGCCAGCGTTCAATTGCAACTTTATCGTATGACTCGGTAATGCCTTTAGAGTTTTTTGAGGCTTGATAAATATGATCCTGCGGAATGCTTAAATTAGCGAAAGCTTCTAACGCTGTATAGGCAAAAACAATTGCTGATTGTATTTCTTCCACATAATCATAAACGTCTGAAGAGATAGCACCGATAGCTTCTTTTTTGTCTCCAGTCAGTTTTGTCACATCTAATTCATAGGTTCGACTTTTGAACTTACGATCATAAATTTCTTTCGCACGACGTGAAGCTTTTGCACTGACACTCATCAGCATCCCAATGTTGTTGGGAACAAAATAGCTAATGTTTCGCGAGCGATTAAGTTTGATGGTGTCAATGTCTTGCACCAACATGGATCCATTTCCACCTTTGGCATAGTGAAACGTTGGTTTTGTCATCCTTAGGTCCGAAACTTTGTAACCTTCAGGAGTCAAGCCGACTACCAAAGAGCTTTTGGAGGTTTTCTTATTCTTCATTTTCCACCGATCGTTATAACGCCGCGTTAAGTAGTGAGCAACGCTACCACCTAATCTAAACCATTGCACCGTAAACACTAAACCAAACTTGAACTGAAAATGCCAAGCGTTGGGAATCTGCCTTAAACGCTTTGTTAGGCTTTTAGTTTCTCCATTGTTTCCCTTATCGGCAACTGCTTTTCAAAGTACTGACGAAATGCAACATGAAGATCTTGAATCCAATTTTCACTATTTTCAGTTTCAAGAAATTTCATCGCTTTTTCAGGTATTGGGGCTTTTTGATAATGAAATGTGGCGTTCCTAAAAAGCCGCAAAGCATCTACAAAATCGTATTGCTCCAATAATGAGTCCACTCTTTCATCGGTAATATCTAGTTCGCGATAACCTTCGACTACAACGTATAACAACGAGTAAAAAACTGAAATCCTACGAAATGATGAGTGTAACTGAGATAGACTTTTCAACTCACTTGAATAACTGTCATCGACTGGTAAATTTGCGTTGATTACGACATTTACAGCATCAGCATTCAGCCAATGTGAATGCAAAGCTACCATACTTGAGTTCATATTACCTCCGAAAGCCTAACGCCCAATTAAGGGGTGAGTAACTCAACACCGATGCCGCCGCAAACCGCCTTAATCACTATAATTAACGCATGGCAAAAATGCCACGCGTTACGAATCCCTCTTAAATTGTTTGTTATGTGCAATTTTCAACTTGATAGACCCAAAACTCAATTTGGTTTCGAACGCCATAGTTACTATATAGCCAGTCAATAGTATGCTCACCACTTAAGTTTTTATTAATTAATACTTTTTCATCGCTATTCCCACTCGTGTCAGGATTCCAGACAAAATAGTTGCCATCTATTTCACCTGCCACGAGTAAAGAATGTTCAGAATTACCACAAATCAGATGCTGCCCTTGAGCATGATGCTCTTTAATGAATTTTGGAGCCTCAGTTACTCTTATGTTTCGTGCTTTTTTGACCAAAGTAATCTTAATATTTTCTACAATACCATTCTGAGTAACAAGAAATGGAACACAAACTGAAATACCTTCTTCATTTGGTTTATTGTTATCCCAGACAAAACCACTTCCACCTTTCTCAAAGTAGTATTGCTTTGAAAGCTCACTTGATAGTACGGCAGCATTTACATTTAACATCATAGAAAGACAAGTAAAGTGACATCCAGAATTATAAATATTGTTCTTTTCAACAACATCATAGTGGTTGTTAACTAAATAGGTATTTCGATACCAACACTGACTTTGAAAATAATTATACCAACTTGTCATATTACCTCTTGCACATAACGCCGCATTAAGGTGTGAGCAACGCTACCACGAAACTTAACCATACCACCGTAAACACAAAACCCAACGATTAGCGCTGAAAATGCCAAGCGTTGGGAATCACTCTTAAATGCTTTGTTATGAGCCTTGCTTATTTACCCAACGTACAATCATTCCCATCAAATTTAATATCCAAAGTACAGCCGGAATAACGATGAGCATTGCATACCCTTCTCCAAACACCCGATACTGAAACATAAACTGGGAGTACATGTATAACAACATGCTAATCACGCTACAAAACGTATAAACCCCTAGTTCAGAAGTAACCCTATTTTCTAGTTTAAGAAAATATCTTGCAGCTCTTATAGAAACCTCGTAGAAAAACCAGCAAGCGGCAAATGATACGATGAAAGCCGTGAGAATATTTACATCCGATATAGCCGCTTCGGGGAGCTCTTTAAAATCATTTTCAGCCACCAATGACTTAGGGGACAGCAGGGAGAATATAGTCATGGAACTAGTTATGATAGTAAGCCAATCAGCAGCCGCGCTCCTTACTTTTTGCATATGTAACCTCGATGAAACCAAAGGCCTAATTATACCGAATGAAAATAGATTTCCTAGGGCACTCTGGCTTATAACGCCCTGTTAAGGTGTGAGCAACGCAATACCGATGCCGCCGCATACCACCTTAAACACTAAACGCAACGCATAGTGAAAATGCCACGCGTTGCGAATCACTCTTAAACAGTTTGTTAGTTCTTTGACCCACTGAGTGCCTGAGGTTTATAGCCTAGTGAATCCAAATCAACACCTTGCTCTAAAAGGAGTCTTTCAAACAATGGTAATAGTGGTCCAAGGTTTTCATTTAACGTGTCACGAACCGTATCAACAACTACTTGGGTACCACGCTCGATTTCTATATTGATAAAATCACCACTGGCTTTTGATTCGAAAACCGTCATTCTACGAGTCTCAGGAATAAGCCAAACTTCAAACCAACCTTCATGCTTATTTACGTCAGCTACAGTCAAGCTCGCTCCATTTAGAGCTATATAACCTTTAGGAAAAACGTATCTTTTCCAAGTATCAGGGAGTGCTAAGCGAACACAATAGTTATCCTCAATTTGTCTTATGTCGACGATAGCTACATTAAAGTCCACATGACCAGATAGCGGGTGACCGCCAATTTCTGCCCCATCTTTTGCGGCTCTCTCAGCGTTAACTAATTGGGATGAGCAGTACTTACTCAGAGTTGTGATCAAGAGGCTTTGCAGCATTACATCGAACTTCACACGAACATCTGACTGTATTTCAGTGACTGTCAGACACACACCGTCAATAGCAATACTTGCCCCAATTTCTAGATCAGTACAAAACCCTTTAGGGAAGTCGATAACAAAAGTTCTAATCCCTCTTTGATCTGTCACATCAACAATTTCGGCTACCGCCTGAACTATGCCTGTAAACATACTTACTCCACTGATAGTTAAAACAACTTTGAGAACTAACGCCCAATTAAGGGGTGAGTAACGCAAAACCAAAGCCCCTGCATACCACCTTAATCACTAAAACCAACGCATACCAAAAATGCCACGCGTTACGAATCCCTCTTGAATTGTTTGTTAGTACGCTGCCCTTAAAGCCTTTGATACACACCAAGATATTGAAATATAGCACGATAGCTGAAGCTTAAAACGCAGAAGACAAAGGGACAACTGCCAAACTAGAACTCAATCTCAAAACGCAAGTTGGCTAGAAGAAAAACTTGCTTAACTGACCTATTTTCACCGTTTTCAAATAAGCAAAGGATACGGTCTTCAGGATTAAACAACCGCGCCAAAGAAACTCAGTGTTTGACGAAAATTTCCCAGAACCAAAGAAGCTGCACCAGAGAAATAGCCCGAAAGTTAGAAACCGTAAACAGTGAAATCAACGCGAACACAACTCATATAGTGCCACCGGAAAGAACGTGAAAGGCACATTTGACCAGGTGTAAAGCTAGGAAAAGAAACCGATAAACTCCGAAAATTTTACCGTTGATGCCAATCCAGTACTAACGCCGCATTAAGGGGTGAACAACGCAAACCACCCGACCTAAAGCATTGTGCCGTAAACACTAAAGTTAATTCAAACCAAAACTGCCAAGCGTTGTGAATCCCTCTTGAATGCTTTGTTAGTTGCCAAACCTAAAGTTTTTATTTGAAGTTAATTGCCACTTTGTCAACACTAGCTTTACGTGTATTAAAAACTCAAATCAGGCGCAGTTTCAAAGCGCCTGTCACTGAAACCACTTGGAACAAACAGCGCCGCAGAATACAGCCTAACAACACCAAAAAGCTCATTTAAAAAGACAATATCACAGAGCTGACTCTCAACAAGTGAATCGGCCTCTGAAACAGAAAGTCCGACCACAAAAAACAAAGCCTAATTTACACAAACCTGAAAGACTAAAATTTGAATTACAAAACCGAGCCAAAAATACACGGACAATAGCCCTAAACACTCTGTTTTAGCTGGATTTTTCTCGTTGGCAACTAACGCCGCGTTAAGGGGTGAACAACGCTGCCACCCTAACTAAACCATTGTGCCATAAACACAAAAGTTAAACTTTGAACCAAAACCGCCAAGCGTTGAGAATCCCTCTTGAACGCTTTGTTAGCCCTGTGACCAATTAGTACATATAACCCAGCCAGTCGACATGCCCATTTGCCCATTGCTTACCACTTATGGACTTTATAAACAGTTCATCAATGTGCTCTACCGCAACACCATAATTTGTGTGCTCATGAAGCCTTAGCCAAGAATGGATACCCTCAACTTTGCTATAACCTTGTTTTCTGTAAAATTCATCCAACTCTGAGATAAGCATGATGAAATCGACCGCCTTTCCTTGTGCAAACGATGAGACTTCAGAAAGCATCAGTGAACCAATACCTTTACCTCGCCACTGTTCGGCAACGCAAAAATCAATGATACCCAAGACGTTATATACTTCATCACCGACTTTTATCGCGCGATAATCTAGCCCTAAATAACCAACGAGTATGTTGTTTTCATATTGCAAAGCACGCATATGAGGTAGCTGTTTGTAGTAGGAGCGATTAGCTTGGTGATCTGGGAACGACTGGTTTCTTAAAGACTCTATAGCTTCATGCTGTTCTTTCGTTACATCAATTTCGTATACGATCTTCATACTTTTCCTTGTAAAGGGCTAACGCCTTGTTAAGGTGTGAGGCACGCAATGCCGAAGCCTCCGCATACCACCTTAACCACTAAACTTGACGCATAGTAAAAATGCCACGCGTGCCGAATCACTCTTGAACAATTTGTTAGCATACTTTTTCAATGATCATAGTTCTTTAAGTGATTCTCTTAGTTTATCCATAGTTTGAATTCCAAGTTCACTACTAACCCAACCGTACTGGTCGCCATGGAATCTAGGGAAAATATGCAAATGGTAGTGGTCGAGCTCGTTGAAATGAGGGGCCTCTCCATTGTTTTGCATAAAGCCGATACCATCGGGATTGAACTTAGCTTCTATACGTTTATATAAATCTCTTGCAACGTCGGTGATCTCTAAAAACACAGACTCAGGCAGGTCAATGAAAGTACGGTATTGAGTCTTAGGACAAATTAAAATGTGTCCAAAGTTGATTGGGTCATGGTCCGCAAAAGCTATAACTTGGTCAGATTCGTAAACGATGACCGAGTCAATTTCACGATTAACAATTTGTTCGACTATCGTAGTCATCTGAACTCCTATCAAAGTATGCTAACGCCCTGTTAAGGTGTGAGCAACGCAATACCGATGCCACCGCATACCACCTTAATCACATAAACCTACGCATGGTAAAAATGCCACGCGTTGCGAATCACTCTTAAACAGTTTGTTATGTGCGCAGTCACAGCTTTAAGACCATCGGCACATAGCGAATGCCATTTTTAACTTGCTCAGTATCTACGGACTGAAAACCTAGCCGCTTATAGAAGCCTACTGCGTTAACTGAGGCTTTTAATTCAATGCTTGAAGCCCCACTATGTCTTTTCATTTGGTTAATCAAGCCTCTACCAATCCCTTGATTCTGATTCTTTGCACTGACATATAGCTGTGCAATATAGTTCCCTTGTCTCCAAGCAACATAACCGACTATTGCACCGTTTTTAACAGCTTTAAGTGACGTATAGATGTCAGTATTTGTAGCCTGTTCAATATCACCTTTACGAGCATTTCGCATAGCTTCCTGACCGTCGGAGCTCAGATAGGGAATAACAAACTCTTCGTTAACAGATTCGCCTAAAGCTAAAATTAACTGCTGATCTTCCTGAGTTACAAGTTCATAGGAAATACCCATTTATCCTCCAAGCACATAACGCCGCGTTAAGGGGTGCCGGCACGCAATACAAAAGCCTCTGCAAAGCACCGTAAACACTGAACCCAACGCATACTAAAAATGCCACGCGTGCCAAATCCCTCTTGAACGCTTTGTTATATGCATGAACGTTCAAGCCTAAGATTTTATCCCACGCCCTATTTTGAAACCATGATTCTTATGTGCTTTGATGCATTCAAGTCAGGCTTAGACTTACCGCGACTTGCTACTGAAATCACTTGAAACAAACTGCGCCGCAGAAAGCGGACAGGCAACACCAAAAAGCGCTTTTGGAAAGACAATTTTACAATGAGATCTTTCAACAAAGTCGCTGAAACCACATGAACTCACCACACTAGAGAAAGCGCCCTTTCAGCAAGTAAATCTGCTTTTAGAAAGGCAAAATCACAGAGCTGCATTTCAGCGACTTATTCTGCCCAAATTGACCTGGCATTAGCAGCACTAAAGAAGAAAACTACCAACAAACGACAGGCCGAGAGTGAGCCACGAACCAAGAATAATTAGGATGGAAGCCAGACGAACCTGACGCAACAAAGACAAAATCCACGATGAAAACTGAGGTTTTTGACCCGAATATTTAGGCTTTCTTCATATGGCATATAACGCCGCATTAAGGGGTGAACAACGCCACCACCTGACCTAAACCATTGTGCCGTAAACACTAAAGCCAATTCAAACCAAAACTGCCAAGCGTTGTGAATCCCTCTTGAATGCTTTGTTAGAAATTACTTGTGCACCAACTCAAACGTTACAAGAACCAACTCTGTTAAGTCGTTGAATTCTATGCCATAAGCTGATTTACAGTCTCTAGTGAAGAAGTCGTTATGTGCTTTATACCACCACTCATAGGTACCGTCCCCTTCACCCTCAGATTCAGCAAACTCTCGACTAACCTGCCCAAAGGGACAAAAGTCCACATTGGTTATTTTTACTATACAAACCGGGTTCTTTTCCCAGTCAAGCACGATTTGGTACTGCCCTACTTTAGGAAACTCCTCACCTTCAATTCGGTACGCTTCTTTGACGCTGCAAGTTGCACGTTTTTGACCAATAGAGACAAGCCGAGCGCACTCATTTGTATTGTATTCATCGTCACAAAAGTAAGTAGTTTCTACCTCTCCAATCTCAGCAAGTTGAGATTCAGACAGTGTACTTGCATAGGCTTGGAAATAATCCACATACCTTGCATCCATGATAAATTCTCCATGTAATTTCTAACGCCCTGTTAAGGTGTGAGCAACGCAATACCGATGCTTCCGCATACCACCTTAAACGCTAAAACCAACGCATAGTAAAAATGCCACGCGTTGCGAATCACTCTTAAACAGTTTGTTAGGGCTAGGACGCAAATAGATCGCCTTGAGAATCTCGCATTTTCTTAGCGTGTAAGTAACGGTGACCTTGCTTAGTAGCTTTGGTCTCTGTACCTTCTGTTATTTCAATTACTGTAGCTACAGAATATCCAGTAGTTTTAATTTCGCCAACCTCATCCAGTTCGCGCGCGATACGCAATACACACGTAATCGTAGAGCCATGCTTAAAACCAACTTTTTCAAGTAATACTTCTTCTTTAAAATCTGCATCATGCATATCAAACGAGATCGGTTTGTCTTCGTATATGCCTTTCCATTTGTACCGTCCTTCTCGTAAAACTGGCGATACAATTTCGATAACAGCTTCTTCATCAATATCAGACTTGAGCTTATTAGAGGACAAAATGAAGTTTTTAAAACTAGTCCTTTCGATGATTCTTTCATCAACGAAAGATTCAAAGCTAGGAGACACTGCATTTATGCCAACATGCGTGACTTTATGGTAGGAAGATAAGTGAGTATATAAATTAGAACGACGTTTGACGATTTTTAGACTCTTGTCAACGTGACGAGCAGCTTTGCCAATTGTTTCTTCACCGATTTGTTGCACCGTCTTTTCTTTCAGCTCTAGTTTTAATTTTTCTATGTTGAGTTTCTTTTCTTTGATTGTTAGTTGCTTAATTTCTTTTTCTAAAGCATCAATTTCTGGGTCAGAGACGGGAATCCTTGATAGCACGACCGTTACAATCATGAGAAGAATAGTTACTTGATTATTATTGCTACCTAAGACACGCCAGAAGTCTCTTAGTCCCCCCTCTTGATAGACTTCCGCGTTAACGTCTATATCGATTTTGAGTATCTCAGCAGCTTCAAGCAGTATAGCTAGTATTTCTGCCTCACATTTGTTTCTGACGACAGCATCCATTGAATGACTGCCATCATTAAAATAGTAATGCATCTCTAACTTATCAGCGCTTTCCATACCATCTACTCATTGGAATCAAAGATAAGGCAATAATACAAGATGCATATACTTGAAATAGCGAATTAATACTGAAGTGTGACAAACATTCACGTTATGGAGAGCCCTAACGCCCTGTTAAGGTGTGAGCAACGCAATACAAAAGCTCCCGCATACCACCTTAAACACTAAACGTAACGCATAGCAAAAATGCCAAGCGTTGCGAATCACTCTTAAACAGATTGTTATATGCCTGTGTTGAAGACTTTGCGACCATACTCATCGACAGCAGAGCGAACAGGTTCCCAAATTCTGATGTAGCCCGATGATGTGTCGAAAACCTTACCATGGTTCTTATCTGACTTAGCTTTCATTTGAACATAGTTAGAGCTAAACCATTCAGGATTACCTAGCTTATCACTGAGGTGTTGTTCAGTTATTTCTGAAACTCCAGAGCTAGATAATGCAAGGAACGCATTTAGAATTTGAGAGTTATACTGTGCCTGCCTTTCTGGCTTTGCCCACATACGCAACCGGCGAGATACTTTATTTATCTCATCAACATCACTCACCTCATTTGCGCTATTTGCGTTAATCCCCTCAACCAACAGCAAACATTTGATCACTTTAGAGTGTATTTCTTTCCTGTGCGCATCTTCGCCGAGCATAAAAGCAATATCCTCGAGTTCTGATTTAAGTTGCTCTAACATAACGACTCCAAAAAAAACTAAATTAGACTAATTAAGTCTAGTTTAGTAAATCAGAATACGCCAAGCGAATTGGCATATAACGCCCAGTTAAGGGGTGAAGCACGCAATACCGATGTTACTGCATGGCACTTCAACACTAAACCAACCGCATACAAAAAATGCCACGCGTGCTGAATCCCACTTGAACTGTTTGTTAGTACGCTGCCCTTAAAGCCTTTGGCACACGCCAAGATATTGAAATATAGCACGAAACTTATGACTAAAAACACTGAAACCAAACGGACAGCTGCCAAACCAAAAGCTAACTTCAAGATGCAAGTTGGATAGAAGAAAAATATGCCAAATTGCCCTTTTTCACCGCTTTCAAATTAGCAAAGGATTCGAGCTTCGGGACTTTAACAGCAGCTTCTGAGAAGCTTAGTTTTCGCCCAAATATCTCAGCGCTAAAGAAACCACACCAGAGAAATAACCCAAAAGTTAGAAACCGTAAACGATGAACTCAAAACGAAAACTTCGCATCTAGTGCCACCGGAGCGAACTTTAAAGGCACATTTGATCAGGTGTAAAGCTAGGAAAAGAAACCAATAAACACAGAAACTTTTAACCTTTGATGCCAACCCAGTGCTAACGCCTTGTTAAGGTGTGAGGCATGCAATACCGAAGCTTCCGCATACCACCCTAACCACTAAAACCAACGCATAGTAAAAATGCCACGCGTGCCGAATCACTCTTGAACAATTTGTTATGTGTTTTTTACACCACTAACTTTACCCATAAATCTGATGAGCTCTGCATATAATTTTTTATGTTCTACCAACATTGATTCATAGGCGTCTAAATGCTCTAAGTCTTCAAAGTTCACTTGATACGTGATTTTTTTGTCATGCTCACTATAGTGTTGAATTAGTTCAATCAACCGGCAATCCATTAATGGTTTATATACGGACAAAGCATAATCTACTTTTTCTTTGATATTCTTAAAGACATAAGGCTTTACTTCTATCTGCTCATCACCCTCTAGTTGACAGTGTATGTTATGAATCTCATCTTCAGTTGCCTCTATAACTTCAGATAAAGCATGAGCAAGATCTAATAGAACATTTTTGTTCATGTCCCATATACGGTCTTTTCTCTGTTTACGCTGGGAATCAAAGTGAATCGCTGTCGCTATAACAGTAGCAATTGCAATGACGACATTAATCGAAACATTTGAGTCAAAACCAAATCTCAAATCGATCGCGACGTACCAAATTGTTAGACAAAAACCTAACAATACACCTAGCACAAGATTAACCAATTAATATTCTCCATCTCACCTAAAACACATAACGCCCTGTTAAGGGGTGAGCAACGCAATACTTAAGCCGCTGCATACCACCTTAAATATTAAAACCAACGCATAGTGAAAATGCCACGCGTTGCGAATCCCTCTTGAACAGTTTGTTATGAGGTGCGCTCTCACTGATGTTCAACTAGTCCCATTTTTTCCGCCGTAGCTAAAACATTAAAAGGGCCACTAATTTCACTAGACAAAACTTCAACTTGCCGCAGGTCTAAATGCTGAATTTTTGAATCACTTGGTTTTTCAAAATAGACAAAGCCTTTTAAGATTCCATTTAAAGTGGTGATGTCTGCCTCATCTAATACAGTTTTGAGATTACTAGCTTCAGCTTGAGTGCACTCATATTCCTTAAGAAAATTAATGTATAGGAAGACTTTTCTCTTATCGTCAATGCTCAAGCTTTCAAACCATTCAGATTTAGGGAAATCTAATACTGTTTGTTTACCAATTTTGTCACATTCTTGCCATTTATCATCCCATATTTTCAAGTAACTCAGCTTATCAACTTTTGCTGAGCAACCAACTAGAAGCAGAAGTAATAGATTAATTAGTCCTTTTTTCATCATAAATCTCTAAGCTAAATAGCGACGCCTCATAACGCCGCGTTAAGGGGCGCAGGCACGCAATACAAAAGTGACCGCATAACACCTTAACCACTAAACACAACGCAAATTGAAAATGCCACGCGTGCCAAGTCCCTCTTGAACGCTTTGTTAGGCAAATTTCCAGTTGAGAGCCTTAGCCTCATGCTCTTTAATAAAGCTGTCTTTATGGCGGCAATATACATCTATGTCATTGTTGCAGATTGCTGCTCCCGTTTTCTTTAACACACCATACTCATCGGCCACTTCAGGAAAAGCGATAAGATACTCTTTAAAAGCGATGTGTCTTTGCGCTTCATGTGAACCTGTTAGAAAGGCGTGGACTTGATGAGTTCGTTGAACCCCACCTTTTTGAAAGTAGCGCCTACCCGGGATACCAAACTCACCTTTAGCAAGATAACCTAGCGATTCCATCAAGCAACTTTGCTCATCCAGCTCACTGAGACATTTAACTTCAAGTAGAATATCTATAATAGGTTTCGCACATAGACCTTCAACTGAAGTGCTACCGATATGGTGAACTCCCACCACATTTTCTTGACTTAACGCATTACAGATTAGCGCTTTCTCTCGGTTAAAATCATCAGCCCACGACGACTGAAAATCTACGACTTCAATTATTCTTAAACTCACGCCTATCTCCATTTGCCTAACGCCGCGTTAAGTAGTGAGCAACACTACCACTGAACCTAACCTATTGTGCCGTAAACACTAAAGCTGAATCAAACTGAAAATGCCACGCGTTGCGAATCTGTCTTAAACGCTTTGTTAGCCAAATACATTCAATCTAAGCAATCACTATGTCAGCTAACTAAGATAACTGGAGCTGCCGAGTTGCAGCAAGTATCGCTGATACTGTTACTATAGAGAACGCTATTTGAATAAAGAACACGATAAAAATAACCTCTAAAAACACTATTTTCTTATAGCGCCAAAGAGCACAAATAATAAACATAATACGCCTACGGCCTGCTCTACCATTTGATGCAGCTGCTCGACCTATCTTATCTGACCATCGCCCGAAGTCTCCGTATACCCCAGCTACAAACTGACAGCAATTGGCATAAAATGCTGATAGAAAAGCGATTAACAAGACAAAAAAGATAGCGGTCGGAAGCCAATTACTAAGGTCAAAGACTCCAAAATTGAGTCGAGAGCCAACTGTTAATGCGAATGATAGCAACAGAACTTGCGGCGTCAAATTTCGCAAAAACTCCAAATAATGTTTCCGTCCTGAACGTATGAATTTCATTAGTATTCCTATTGCTAAACTCGTAGTTGGCTAACGCCCTGTTAAGGTGTGAGCGACGCAATACCGAAGCTCCCGCATACTACCTTAAACACTAAAACCAACGCATGGTAAAAATGCCACGCGTTGCGAATCGCTCTTAAACAGTTTGTTAGGTGTAGATTTTTAATAGAACTGAGGTTATTTGCACTACAAGCCCAATACAAGAGAATCCCGCGAGCCATAACGGCAGATAATATGTAGAAATCATCGGTTCTACACCCCACTGTTTTATTATAAATCGAAGTTCAAAAAGCAAACACTTTAAGTAACCTAAATCACGTATACCTACATTCCCAGACAATATATTTTCACCAAAGCTATTATCACGTTTGTCTAAAAAATGCTTATACCCATCGTCAGGGTGTAGGTATTGAAACTCGAATGCTCTACCGAACCTGTAGCGTATATAGTTGCAGTGCTTATCGCCTACATCTTTTAAATCTACATTAGCTTGGTCTATCCAAGCTCTAGTTAACCACTTCACATCATTGGTTGAGTAGTAATTAGCCGGAGGAAAGACATCTAGGACAAGGTTTGATGACGATACTTCCTGAGAAAAAGAATTACGGATTTCACTACCATATTCCTTTTTGGCAATCACATAGAATCGATGAGTAAAATAGAGCCAAAACAGTACTATAAAAAACCACAAATACTCAGGTCTTGTTAACTCTATCGATAGAGCTTGAATTTTTACAGTATGCTCAAATTTAGCTCCAGAAACCAAACCAAGCAAAATTATGGTTGAAGAAATCAACGAATGATTCCGACTTTTATACAACTCGTCTTTCAAATTAACTCCACAGTTTAGCTACACCTAACGCCCAGTTAAGGGGTGAAGCACGCAATGACCAAGCCTCCGCATAGCACTTCAACACCAAGATCACCGCATAATAAAAATGCCACGCGTGCTGAATCCCACTTGAACTGTTTGTTAGCACGCTGCCCTTTAAGCTTTTGGCATGCGCCAACTTACTGAAATATAGCACGAAACTTATGGCTTAAAACACTGAAACCAACCAGACAACTGCCGAACTGAAAATTAAACTCAAGACGTAAGTTGGTTAGAAGAAAAACATGCTTAATTACCCTTTTTCACCGCTTTCAAATTAGCAAAGGATTCGATCATCGGACTTGAACAACCATGACAAAGAACCAAATTTTAAGAAAGAAGCCAACCGAATCAAAGAAACCACGCCAGAGAAATAGCCCGAAAGATAGAAACCGTAAACGATAAACTCAAAGCGAAAACTTCACATCTAGTGCCACCGGAGCGAACCTGAAAGGCACATTTGAACAGGTGTAAAGCGAGGAAAAGAAACCAATAAAAACAGAAACTTTTAGCCTTTGATGCCGCCCCAGTGCTAACGCCGCGTTAAGTAGTGAGCAACGCCGCAACCTAACCTAAACCATTGCACCGTAAACACAAAAGCCAATTTGAACTAAAAATGCCACGCGTTGCGAATCTGCCTTAAACGCTTTGTTATGTGTCTTTTAGCTTAATGGTTTCTAACTCTTTCACTGCTAACTCAATACCATCTTCAGCTGCCTCTTGCATTAGACGCAAGCCTCGACTTACATCTCGAGTTTTACCACCTGTACCATGATATAGGCTAAACCCGTAAGTAAACTTTGAATATGAGTGACCCTGATTTATTGCTCGCTCAAAGTAGTAAGAGGATTTGCTTAAGTCGCGCTCTACATCATCACCATACAAATAATTTACCCCCATTCGATACGAAGCATCTGCACTACCTAATCTGGATGCTTCTACTTTTTGACTAATGTGCCGTTTGAGAAAATCAGATTCGGACTCGTTAGGCGAGCTAAAACACGAAATTAAGTTAATCGCATCTGGATCTTTAGACTTAACGAATGGAGCTAAAAATTTCGTAAGATCTTTGTAGTTACCTTTATCCAGCAACTTTTCAGCCAGTTTTATTTCTTCTTGATTCATAAACTAATTCTGATGATGGCACATAACGCCCTGTTAAGGGGTGAGCAACGCAATACCGAAGCCGCCGCATACCGCCTTAAACACTAAAACCAACGCATAGTGAAAATGCCACGCGTTGCGAATCCCTCTTGAACAGTTTGTTAGGTTTTTACTCAAAGAGTGCTCTATAAACTGGCGAAGATTTACTCTCATTCAAATCAATGACTTTTACATGCTTCGAAGCATGCATGGCAAGTTTACGATCCATTGTAACCAAGTACGCATCTTCAATCTTTGCGATGCATGCAAAAACCAAATCTGCTCCATACAACTTATCAAAGCCATCCAACGTAAATAATTGATTAGCTTTTCGAATTAGTTCTTGGTCAACATCGTACATAAGAGCTCGGTCATCTAAAAGATAGAACTCTCTAAGAACCGGTTTTCCTTTGCGAGCGAGCTTTGAGACCGTTGCATTTACTTCGAAAACAGCGAGAGTTGGAAATATATTTTGATAGTCAATATCAATCCAACCGTCAGAAAGATCTTTAAATAGGCTTCTACCCGGTGAATATCCATCATCATTCGATTCTTTAATATTTACTATTGCTGATGTATCCCATACAAACTTATGCATTTTACCTCCGAAAAACCTAACGCCGCGTTAAGGGGCAGCAACGCGCTACCACCAAACTTCAATTTACCGCCGCAACCACCGATGCCAAAATTTGAGCTAAACTCGCCACGCGTTGACTGTCCCTCTTGAACGCTTTGTTATGTAACACTTTAAAGTACACAAAGGATTTCGTTCAAGTCATCTTCTTTAGTACTACTGTAAGATACACGATACCCAAAAATGTAAGGAATATAGTTATTTAGAATGCTCTGTGCGTTAGTCACCAGAGTTTGGTAATCACTTTCCTGTAAGCCCGAATCTTGAAACACATTAGCTCCAGCCATAGCTTTCTTCATGTTGTTGTGAGCTATCGCATTATTTCGAAGTTGTTGTATAAATTTCTTAACCAACGGACTATGGTTTACACAGCAGGCGCTTTTATCCGTTTCTATAAAACTATTTAGATCACAATCAGGCTCAATTTCGTAGTTAGCTATTTTAAGTGTTAACTCCACCATTTCGAGCCAGTTTTTAAGTGATAATACTGATTTATGTGTGTCATAAATTCTTGATAGTATAACCCTGACAGAGTTTAAGTGCGCATTAAATGTCATAGCCCAAAAGTGATTACCTTTTGAAAACTTATGTGGTTCGAGGCTTATTGCGGCATCCATTTTCTTCAGCAATGTCCAATGCATAGACAACATTTGAACTTCTTTCACTAATTCGAGTGTAGCACCTTCAAATTCTTCAAACGTCAAATTTATCTCCTGTTACATAACGCCCAATTAAGGTGTGAGCCACGCTACCACGACACTCAATTTGGGCACCGGAAACACTAAACTAAACCCAAACCAAAAATGCCAAGCGTGGGGAATCACTCTTAAATTGCTTGTTAGGGCTATTTCGGTAGGTTGTAGCTAACTTTAGTCCCATTGACTGAAACTACTTTTGCCTCAACTAAAAGTTCTACCAAATGGTCTACTTCTTTTTCTTCTAGCTGCTTCATAAACAACTGGCGAATTGAGTTTGATAGAGTTTTAACTGCTCTCGGCTTCGAAACACCTCGGCTTATCAGGTACTCCGTTACTGCACTTATTCTCTCTGAATCGGATTTAGTATTTGAAATTTTCAACACTTGTATCTCTGAAACATCTTTTACGCGATTAGCGAGCACCTTTTTAGACTTAAGATGTTTGATTAATGGGTCAAAACCCGAATCTTTGGAAACAATGTGAAAGAAACAATCCTTATCTACGGCAGATATACTGCCAATATAATAAGCAATGTGGAAATCAAGAGCATTTGGTCCATTTCCATCGATTTTGATGTATTGAGCACTAGAACCTAAATTTTGCATGGCCGTCGCAACATCAAAGGGAACCTTTGTTTGATTTGCACCAACAAAAACTATCACCTTAAAAGGATGCCCTTCAAGCAAGGATAAGTTTTTAGGCTGCACATTTTCAAAATCAATAAGGATATAATTTGTCTTCAATCTTTTACTCCAATCTCTGGATAGCCCTAACGCCGTGTTAAGGGGTGAGACAACGCTACCGCCAAAGCGGATATAACCGCCTTAATCACTTAAACTGATTTGAAGTGAAAGCGCCATGCGTTGACGAATCCCTCTTAAACACTTTGTTATGTTTTACCACAACTGACTTGCTCACATGGCAAAGAACTGAGTTGCATAAGAAATTGTTTAACTCACGTCACACGGCATTGTGGAATTAACCGACAAAAGCGATAAACACAAAGCGCGTAATTCCCAGAAATTTAATTGAGGCAACTTTGATAGCTTTTAGCGAGTGATGGCATCCCTTTCAAAACAGCGAAAAACAAAACTCGAATTGCCGAAAACCCCGCTGCCTATTTGCGAATTGGGAAATAGAACCGAAGCGACTTTAAGCCAGCCCAATTTTCAACGCGCAGGCATGACTTCGAATTGAAGCAACCCTCGAACTTTGAAGCATAAAAGCGGTTGCGAAATTCATGAACTTGGGCAGACAATATTGAATTGCTGAGACAACTCGAACAAATTGCCAAAGGGGCCAAAGAAATAACCGCCAAAAACCTTTTATTTCTTATAAATCAGTGTGAAACATAACGCTCTGTTAAGGTGTGAGCAACGCAATACCGAAGCCACTGCATTCCACCTTAACCACAAAACGCAACGCATAGTACAAATGCCACGCGTTGCGAATCACTCTTAAACAGTTTGTTATAAATCATTACCAGTGTTTTTGTACGAGTCTTTTGACGACTAGCATTAAAAAAGCGAGCACAATTAAGCAAACAAAGACAAATAAAAACCAGCTACCCCACACCATAAAGATATAACCCAAATCATATCTACAAGTGCTTAGAGCTAGAGACTTGGCAGTACAAAACTCTCCCATTGAGTTATGTTTGACTGCAACATACAGGGGAAAGCAAGCAAGAATACCAGAAACAACAATAGACGCGACAAGCAGTTTTAAACGGCGCATTTGGCTGGGCTCCATGGCTGCTCTAGATATAACTTGGCTACACGTGCACCGTAATCGCTAACTACTTCGGCCCCCAAGAAATTATAGATCGTAGCTATTTTTCTTATTGTCGGATTTTCGATACGTGCCTGTATTCTAGATAATAGAATAATCCCGAACTCAATATTGTAGTAAGGACAACCTAGCGCTTCTTTAGTTACACCAATGTCTTTCCAATATGAATAATGTAGATTCATAGGCAATATTGTTTTTCTCAAAGGATAAACTTTATCATACCAACCATGAGTGGTTTCCATATACATTATTGCTGCTACTAGACGCGGGTCTACGCCATGCTTTTTTGACTGCTGAATTATTAAACCGCACCACTTGCCAACTTCACTAAAGCTATCTATTTCATACAATGGCTTTCTACCAACTGCGCTCTCGCTATCAGCGATAGTAAATATTGCAGGTGTGTCATCAATAATGCTTAACTTTCTATCCGCTGACTTATTCAGAACAGGTATGCCGTTCATGTCTTATCCCCTTCACCAAAATGAATATGATACAAATTACATAACAATAAAATCATATTTATATTCACTTTTCAGACACGAATCTCAATCTTGATTTTATAACGCCTTGCTAAGGTGTGAGTAACGCAATACAAAAGCTACCGCACAGCGCTTTAATCACCATAAGCCACCGCAAAGTAAAAATGCCACGCGTTACGAATCACTCTTAAGCAATTTGTTAGTACATGCGCTACTTCTATTTATACGTTCCAAGATATTGAAAAGTGGCATGATATGAAAGGCTTTGAACACTGAAGTGAGACGGGCAGCTACAAAACTTTACCCCGATTGAAAGACGAAAGTTGGCTAGAAGAAAAATGCACTGAACTGCCCTACTTTCACTGGCTTTAACTTAAAAAAGGATTCTTTCCTCGTACTTCAACAGCCACACCAAAAGTAATCAAGGCTCTCTCAAAAAACACCACGAAAATGAAAAAGCGCCAAAGAAATAGGCTAAGAGTTAGAAGCCGTAAACGGTGAAATCAAAGCGAACACTCCGCATATAGTGCCACCGGAAAGAACGTGAAAGGTACAAACTGAAAGGTGTAAAGACGAGCGCCAAAACAGATAAACACCAAAACTTATGACCTTTGATGTCAAACCCGTACTAACGCCCAGTTAAGGGGTGAAGCACGCAATGACCAAGCCACCGCATTGCACTTCAACACCGAAACCAACGCATACCAAAAATGCCACGCGTGCTGAATCCCTCTTGAACTGTTTGTTAGCATGTTGCTTCCGCTACAAACTCATTCACTTGAGAGCGTGTAGTGAAACGTACTTTAGTACCATAAAAATCTCTGAACAATTGCAGATGGAACTGCCTTGAACTTTTGGATTCGCGAACTGAGTATTCAGAAGCCCATTTTAATAATTCACGAAAATTCTTCTCCGCCTGTTCCTCATTAAGTTGCTTCGAGCTCTCCGAACCACGAGCATAAAGAGAACTTTCACATTCAGACCATTCCAAATCCAAAAACAACAGCATGTCAGCAGAAAAAATAAGCTGTTCGGCTAAAGCACCAAATACTCCCTCAACTACCCAGTTGCATTGAGACTTTATACTAGCAATTTCATTTTCGATTGCTCCGGTGGAGCGTTTTTGATTAAAGCCACCTTGCTCCCATACAATCGAGTCCAAGTTAACTTCTTGCAACTGAAGTTTTCGGGATAACTGTTTCGACAACCAACTCTTGCCTGAGCCAGAATTACCGATGATGAGAATTTTCTTCATATTACTCCCGCATGCTAACGCCCTGTTAAGGTGTGAGCAACGCAATACCGAAGTCGCCGCATACAACCTTAATCACTAAACGCAACGCATAGTAAAAATGCCACGCGTTGCGAATCACTCTTAAACAGTTTGTTATAGCGCTAGTTTGGCGTAGTTGATGAAGACGCGTTTGCTGCTTGAGTTGCTTGTTCTGGTGTCATTTGGCCAAAAAGCGTGTCCATCATAAAACCAATTCTCTTACTTGCATCACCAAATTTATTAGGATTAGCGGTATAAGGAACTTTAAATTTCACTTCCCCAACTCTTTGCCCGCCTTGATAAGCTGTTATCTCCGCGTTTTTCAAATATAACGCCAGATCCCACCCCCAGTGACCTTCATATTCAAGAGTCAATTTGTTCAGGTCGTGCTTAGAATTATCAGGTACGACAACATAAGAATAGTTATGTTCTTGTAGCCAAGACTCAATTGTATTTTGGAACCCAGAGCGAGTTTCATTATCTTTAACAACAACTATTTCCGACTTAATATTAGTCTCAGGAACAGGGGTGCCCATATATCTGGGAGACCCACAACCAACTAGTGTAAGAGAAGCTAAAGACAACACTATAATTTTTTTCATTTTTATTTTCTCATATTGTTTTTCAGACACATTGTATCTGTTTGTTTATGCGCTATAACGCCCTGTTAAGGTGTGAGCAACGCAATACCGGTGCAGCCGCATACCACCTTAAACACAAAACGCAACGCATAGCAAAAATGCCAAGCGTTGCGAATCACTCTTAAACAGATTGTTATGCAATTTTTTGATAGCGAAACTAATTAGAACTTAATCTCATCATCTACTTGAGAGTGATGGTTTACAAATTCACTCTCAGACATACCAAAGGGCATGCATACTTCAAATACTGCCGGTTCTATCTGTTCTAGAATATAGCCAGCCCATTTCTTGTTATAATAAGTACGAACACTTGCTACCGACCAACCCGTTGCGTTAATAATGTCATCAAGTGTTACATGATCACCGTGTCGTTCAACGAACAAAGCATAAGCTCGTCTCACTTTTGCATATCTGTCTCTCATGGCACTGCCCTCATATATTCATATACCACTACTTTAAATATGGGCTATCTGACTGATTTCAAGGCTTGGTTGCATAACGCCTAATTAAGGTGTGAAGCACGCGACCACGACACTCAATTTAACCACCGTAATCACCGAACTTAACCCAAACTAAAAATGCCAAGCGTGCTGAATCACTCTTAAATTGCTTGTTAGCCCTATGCCCAAAGGTTGCGTGCCTCTACCGCTTCGATTTTGACACCGAAACTCGAAATATTAGGTAACGTGGCATTGTGGTGCTCTCGAATTTGAGCCCCACTGGCGTGTTCCTTATCATGAGTTGTATGAGCATCCGAAACCAAAGTTACTGGATAACCTAAACCTGCTGCTCTACGAATGGTGGTATCAACGCAAAACTCTGAGGCGTAGCCACACACAATTAAGCTATCTACATCGAGTTCATTCAAGACACGTTGAAGATTAGTATTCAAGAACGAGTCTGGTGTTGTTTTGCGAACGAAATGGTCACCAATTTGTGTAATTAAGCTCGACTGCAATGCCCAACCAGCGCTTTCGTATTCAATAACAGATTTAGGCTGCTCGTGCTGGACAAAGATAACTGGGACAGACTTAGCGCGCGCAAATTTCGTAACCTCATTAATTTTGTTGAGTACGATTTGCGATTCAAATGGTTGAGGTTCCGGGTCGAACAGAATCGACTGAACATCAATAACTAATACTGCAGATTTCATTATTTTCCTCTGATAGGGCTAACGCCCTGTTAAGGGGTGAGCGACGCAATGCCGAAGCTCCCGCAAACCGCCATAAACACAAAACGCAACGCATAGCAAAAATGCCACGCGTTGCGAATCCCTCTTAAACAGCTTGTTAGGCTGGTACTATTTCTAACTCTTGGTCCCACGGACTATGTTGACCTGACGGGAACGGTCTTCGACCAGAGAAGGTTTCATTAGTAACCCTAAAGTTGCTCATGCGAGCAAGATCAAATCTACGCCACTCTGGTAAGCCACCGGAACTACTTTGCCCTGCAACTTGATAGCCTAATATCTGCTTACTTCCGTTACACACCCCTAAAACATGAGGTTCTACGACTCGCAGACGGTTACTATAAGTAAATTCTACTATTAACTTATTTTGAATTGCTCTTCGAATTTCAGCTTCGTTCATGTTCACTCCTAAAAGTTATAGCAATATGCCACCACACACACTACAACAATTAGAAAGTTTATTTTTTGAAGATGTAAGCAAACTTTAGTTTACCTTTAAAGCCTAACGCCCTGCTAAGGGGTGAGCAACGCAATACCGAAGCCGCCGCAAACCACCTTAATCACTAAATTCAACGCATAGTGAAAATGCCACGCGTTGCGAATCCCTCTTGAGCAGTTTGTTAGTCGCGAGGCACCGAGCGACAATTTTAAGCCGAACTAAACTTTGCGAACAACAAACTTTATGTGCTTTGATGCATTTAAGTCAGGCGTAGTCTCAAAGCGGCTACTCAATGAAACCACTTGGAACAACCAACGCCGCAGAAAACGGACTGACAACACCAAAAAGCGCTTTTGGAAAGCCAATCTCACAGTGCGGACTTTCAACAAAGTCACTGAAACCACGTGGAACTTACCACACCAGAGAAAACGTCATTTCAGCGAGTAAATCTGCTTTTGTACCCAACAAACTCACCGAGCGGATTTGCAACCAAAAACAGACTCTCGATTGCCCTGCTCTGTCAGCATCAAAGAACAAAACAACCGCTTGGACACTTGCAAAACTTTGGACTTAAAACAGCTAGAACTAAGCTCTGATGATCGACGATTAATCGATGTACCAAGTAAACAGCTGCTAAATTTTGAGCTTAGAAACATGATTTTGACTTCAAGCTTTTTCTGGCGACTAACGCCGCATTAAGGTGTGAGCAACGCTACCACGAAACTTAACCAAGCCACCGTAAACACAAAACTCAACGATTGAATGAAAAATGCCATGCGTTGGGAATCACTCTTAAATGCTTTGTTAGCACTCTTGAGGCTCCCTACCATTTAGAAGAACTCTCTCATAAGACGTTTTGATAACGAATTTAGGTCTTGGTATATACTATCCTCTGTAATACCTAGTTGCATTAATGTATCTTTCAGTTCCTCTCGTACTTTCTTACCATCAATCTCGATTTTGAACACTTCCGCGTTTTTTCCACTAACAAAGTAATCTTCAATTTTTACCTTCTCACTTCCATGAAGTGTAAAAGTACCTTGCTGAGATGAAATTCGCTTATTTGTAAATTGAATCTTAATTGCAATAGCTTTGTCTTTCAATTCTATGCTATTACTTGATAGTGAGGCAGGTAAATAACCATCAAGTTCAAATTTCTCATCATCAGTTACATTATGCGTATAGATGGTTTGACATTCACCCGTAGTTATTTGATTAAGCTCCGTGTGATTCATACACCAAACAACTCTTTTTTCATTAACTTCATCTTTTTCCAACGCGAAATATAAGGCAACAAGTGGAGAAATAGTCCAGTCTAACAATCTCGTTGGGAGCCCATAATGTTGCATTAACGCATATTGCTCAAATGCGCTGAGTGTTTTAATAGTATTATCATATAAAACGCAACTGGTTAGAAATTCATCAACCATACCTTCATGTTTACGCTCTTGAATCCCCCTCCATTGCACGCCAGAATACAGCTCATAGCTTTCATCAGAAACACCTCTATACCAAATTTCTGAAGCGTGACATGTGACTAATGAGTTTATTTCTTTAATTGCTACTACATAGTCACTGAAGCTTTTAACCGGAAAAGATCTAATTTTCATATTTATTCTTTACCTTGATACCTTATAAATTTAAATTGGAGAAGAGGGCTAACGCCGCATTAAGGTGTGAGCGGCGCTTGGCTATACTTGAGCGAAGCGAAACTGCCAAGCGTTGCGAATCACTCTTGAATGCTTTGTTATGTGCGTGCTAAACGGTAGCGCCTTACCGTACCCTCACTCTCATCTATGTAGTTACCGAGGTATTCACCACCACAGTTTTCGATGACCTTTTGAGATGCGGGATTGTCAATTGAGCAAGTAACAATAACTGAATCAGTGACAACATGGTCTCGCACCCAAGCAAGCAGAAATGAGGCTACACCCTTACCACGAGCTGACGGTCTAGTTTCATAGCCAACATGACCAATGACATTTTCTACGTTGGCATTAGTACCTTTGCGAACTCGGATTGCACCTAAAATTTCGGAGTTCGATACACAGAAGTAAGTTGTGCTAGGTAAATATCCCTTTGGTAACTCGGAGATTGCTTTTGAACGTTCGATCAAACCTGACAAATAAGCTGTCGGATCTTGCTCCACACCCGAATATTTTGGAATACCCGATTCTAGGCATTCTTTCGCATAACTCGCTAATATTGGGGCCAAATCAGGGTTGGCCTCTACCACTTCCATGTCAATTTTCCTCATAAGCACATAACGCCCTGTTAAGGTGTGAGCAACGCAATACAAAAGCTGCTGCATGCCACCTTAAACACTAAAAGTAACGCATAGTAAAAATGCCGTGCGTTGCGAATCACTCTTAAACAGTTTGTTAGCACTCTGACTACCAGTAATTTGACATAATTTCTTTTGACCACTCGGGCTGCTCGACGATTGTTCTTGGTAAGAATTCACCCATTACTGGCTTAATGTCTACCACTGGCGTACCGTCTATTGCATCCAATCCTCTAACTTGTAGCACATTCCCACAAACAGCAATAACTTCACAAATTGTAGAACCTAAACGGTTCGGTCGGTTTTTACCTCTTTGGGCAAAAATACCAACTTTCGGCCAATCAGTGTTATTTCTTGGATGCCTTGCACCCGTTGTGATCTTTGACTTATCAACTTTGTTGAAATAAAAAGTCACTTCAACATGAGAAAAATCAGAAAGTCCGATAAGAGCTTCCGCCCCGAACGCAGCATCAATAACTATAGAGGCGTTTTCTTTATCCCAATTATCGTCAATCATCTCACTTCTGGTTGATTCAACTTTTCCTATAGGAACAAGCCTAATTTCTTCCATGATTATTTTTCTCCTCTGGGTGCTAACGCCGCGTTAAGTAGTGAGCAACGCTACCACTGAACTTAACCTTACCACCTTAAACACGAAACCCAACAATAGCACTAAAAATGCCAAGCGTTGAGAATCTGTCTTAAACGCTTTGTTAGGTTAATTTGCCACCTTAATTGAGGAGATAGTAAGTCTAGCTTTAGGTGCATATTTTTCCAACAAGCTTTCCACAATCGTAATTTCTGAATCTGTACTTCTAGGGCCTAATAGAATTTCCATTTCATCAAACACTGTCGAGTCTAACTTCACATCTATATACTCTTCAATACATGGTTGCTTTTCAAAGTTATATTTTTCCCGAATAAAATCTAACGGTAGGTCAATAAATTGCTGATTACATGCTAGTATTTTAAAACGCCACTCATCTTCATACTCCCAAATTTTAGGCTTTGCCAGAGCAACACCAAAAGTTTGATAATTTTTATGTTCAGTTCCATTTATCGGGTAATGTAAATTTGAGTATAAAATATCACGTTCATCTGTATAAAATATAGGGTTAGGCCCCTCAATAATACCGACCGCTGCATTAACACCAGGCTTATTCCTAGTCATTTTTATATTTTGCCCGCTGTTAACAGCAAAGCCACCATCACCCCAATAGTATATTCTATCCCTCCCCAAAAACATATTTGCTGGTAACTTAATTCGTACACCTTTCATATTATTGCTATACAAGTTCCACATTGGGATCGTGTCTTCTATTTTTGTTGTCCAGCAGGAGATAAAAGTTCCTTTTTTGAACGAACCAAGAGTAGAAGACTCAGCTTCTATTGGATCATTCACATTGTCTGCACGATTAAACCTAACGCTGCAATATTTCAGTATCAACGCAAGTGTTTCTATTGAAGTGTAATGGTATAACTCCTTTGGAGGAGTAACCGTTGAAAAGTTAGCCCGAAAAAACTCATCTGAGTAAAAAAACATTATCTAATTCCTTTAAACTACATTATTAACCTAACGCCCTGTTAAGGTGTGAGCAACGCAATACAGATGCTCCCGTATACCACCTTAAACACAAAACGCAACGCATAGCAAAAATGCCAAGCGTTGCGAATCACTCTTAAACAGATTGTTATGTTCGTTTAGAGGCGATCAAAGATAGAACCAGAAGAAGGCGTAAAAATCTTGTGATACAACCGAGTTGCGTAGTCATCAGTTGTACCAGCAATATAATCACTAATAACTCTTAGGTTGTCGTTCTGAGCTTTATACATTTCGTAATATTTCTTAGGCAGCAATCGCTTAGGGTTATTTGAAATTACTTCAAACAACTGAACTATCATTTGTTGCCCTTTGTACTCAAGTGTTTGTACTTCAGGAGTGAAAATTACGTTATTTACAACAAACTCTTGGAAAATATCGAGTTCTTCACGAGCCTTTTTATCCAGTTCACCTTGATAATCAAACAATTTATGTGTGAATTTGCCTAACACCACTACTTCTGTCTTGTTAATGAAATAGTTTACCAATTGTCCAACCGCGCGCTTCCTTGTCTTGTTTTCGCCAGAAAACAATAATTGGGTAAGTTCTTCGATCTTGCTGGCCAATGGGTAGGTATTTAGTGGGTCGGTAAGTTTATCAACAACCTCTCTACGCCACATTGATTGATCAACCAACCGAAGTGCTATCGCATCTTCCAAATCATGGACACCATAGGCGATGTCATCAGCTAATTCCATGATACTCGAATCGAACGACTTATATTTAGGTTTAGCATGCTTGCCTACTTTAGGCTCTGATGACATAAATTTGGCACGATCATTTGTGAAAGGCTGCAAGATCCAATCCACTTGGTCTTTGTCGCAGTCATAAATACATTTAGGCGGCTTAAAGCCATCTAAATTGATGCCACCATTTTCAGTATAAAGCTCCCTGTTAACGACATCATTGTGGTATGCAGGATACTTGATTAGACCTAGTAATGTACGTCTGGTTAGGTTTAGCCCTTCTTCTTCAGAATATTCACCGAGCTTCGTACAAATACGAAGCGTTTGAGCATTCCCTTCAAAACCAGCGTCATTGCGCATAGAGTAATTCAGTGCAACTTCACCACCATGACCAAAAGGTGGATGACCGATATCATGTGCTAAACCAATAGACTCAATTAAGTTTTGCTCTGGGATTAGCTCAAAGATTTCTGGATTTTCATTTTCTGGGTATTTAGTTTTTAGAAACTCAGCAATACCGCTACCAAGTTGAGCTACTTCTAATGAGTGAGTTAGGCGGGTGCGGTAAAAGTCGCTTTCCCCTAACCCGAGAACTTGCGTCTTTCCCTGCAAACGACGAAATGAAGCCGAATGAATAATCCTTGCGCGATCTCGAGAAAATTCATTGCGTTTAAAGCCACTATCAATGGCTGGTTTGAAGCGTTTATCCCACATTATAAACCCCAATATTTAGATGGATATAGCCACTTATATGGGGGCAGTTTCACTGCAATCAAGAGGAAAAGAACATAACGTCCAATTAAGGTGTGAGGCACGCAATACGATGCTTCCGCATACCACCTTAACCACTAAAATCAACGCATAGTAAAAATGCCACGCGTGCCGAATCACTCTTAAATTGTTTGTTAGTACGCTGTTCTTGAACCTTTTGACTTGCACCAAGATATTGAAATATAGCACGAAACTGTTGGCTGAAAACGCTGAAGCTAAAGGGACAACTGCGAAACTAGAGCTCAACCTCAAAACGCAAGTTGGCGAGAAGAAAAACACGCCAAACTAACCTATTTTGACCAGTTTCAAATTAGCAAAGGATTCAGTCACCGAACTTTGACAACCACACCAAAGTACAGAATTGAAGGCTAAAAAAATCAACAACACAAGAGAAACCACACCAACGAAATAGCCGAAAAGTTAGAAACCGTAAGCGGTGAAACCAAAGCGGAAACTCCGCATATAGTGCCACCGGAAAGAACGTGAAAGGCACGCTCATTCAGGTGTAAAGCTAGGAAACGAAACCGATAAACACCAAAACTGTTTAGCTTTGATGCCAATCCCGTACTAACGCCGCGTTAAGTGGTGAGCAACGCATACCACTACATTTAAAGTATTGTGCCGTAAACACCAAATATGAAGCAAACCGAAAATGCCGAGCGTTGGGAATCCGTCTTAAACGCCTTGTTATACCGCTTGGTTGAGGCTAAAATGACCAACATAAAGACCACTTAAGAGACCTAATATATGACCACTAGAATTTTAGCCGATGTTGCTGCAAGCATTACTGAGTTGAAAGCTAACCCTATGAAAGTTGCAACTAGTGCTTACGGCGAACCTGTTGCTGTACTAAACCGAAATGAGCCAGCATTTTATTGTGTACCTGCCGAAGCGTACGAAATGATGATGGACAGACTCGAAGATCTTGAACTACTAGCTATCGCTAAAGAGCGTGAGTCTGAAGAGAGCATTTCGGTAAATATTGATGACCTATAAACTCGACTTTAAAAAGAGCGCACTCAAAGAGTGGAAAAAGCTTGGCTCTACTCTGCAACAACAATTTAAGAAAAAGCTAATCGAGCGCTTAGATAACCCCCATGTCCCGGCTTCAAAGCTTTCTGGAGCTGACAACATGTATAAAATTAAGCTGCGTCAATCGGGCTACCGTCTCGTCTACAAAGTTGAAGACGATGTCATTATTGTAACCGTCTTAGCTGTCGGGAAACGCGAACGTAGCGATGTTTACCGTAAAGCTATGAAAAGGTTAGATGATTGATTGCGGTATAACGCCGCATTAAGGTGTGAGCTTCGCTTGGCTATACTTGAGCGAAGCGAAACTGCCAAGCGTTGCGAATCACTCTTGAATGCTTTGTTATGTGCGTGCTAAACGGTAGCGCCTTACCGTACCCTCACTCTCATCTGTGTAGTTACCGAGGTATTCACCACCACAGTTTTCGATGACCTTTTGAGATGCGGGATTGTCAATTGAGCAAGTAACAATTACTGAATCAGTGACAACATGGTCTCGCACCCAAGCAAGCAGAAATGAGGCTACACCCTTACCACGAGCTGACGGTCTAGTTTCGTAGCCAATATGACCAATGACATTTTCTACGTTGGCGTTAGTACCTTTGCGAACTCGGATTGCACCTAAAATTTCGGAGTTCGATACACAGTAGTAAGTTGTGCTAGGTAAATATCCCTTTGGTAACTCGGAGATTGCCTTTGAGCGTTCGACCAAACCTGACAAATAAGCTGTAGGATCTTGCTCCACACCCGAATATTTTGGAATACCCGATTCTAGGCATTCTTTCGCATAACTCGCTAATATTGGCGCCAAATCAGGGTTGGCCTCTACCACTTCCATGTCAATTTTCCTCATAAGCACATAACGCCCTGTTAAGGTGTGAGCAACGCTATACCGATGATTCCGCATACCACCTTAAACACTAAACGCAACGCATAGCAAAAATGCCAAGCGTTGCGAATCACTCTTAAACAGATTGTTATGTTTAATTTATTAAGGAAGGATTATTGAGGTAAAAGCGCTTAGGCTAACGGCCCACCAAAGGACACTAAACTTGTTCCCGTTGCCTGACAAACATCAAGTACAGAAGCAAACATACATTTAACTTTTCCCATTTTGTTATCCTCCTTCTCAGAATATTGGTCTGAGTCCATTGTTGTTAACATACGATTCTTAAAGTAAGCAAAAACCATCAACACAAACAGGACAACAAGGAACAAAACAAGCGCTGGAGGATTTGAACCTCCGCCGAAAGCCGTTAACCTAATCACTCTTATAGAGTGGAAAAAAGATAGTATAAGCAAAACCCAAGATAGTCAATAGATTGCTTATTTATAAATTGCAATAACAACCTGCGCCAAGCCTACAATAACCAATGCTCCAGTTAGCCAGTTCATTGCAAGAGCAACTTTGCTAGAACTTTTTGAAGACTCTTCAAAAGCACCTTTTAGCTGTGAAATTTCATCACTAAGTTCATCAATTGAATCCTGTAAGTCTTCAGTACATCTAACGACAATTGCCGCCTTTTGCTGCTCATGCACCTGGCTACCAGTTTGAGCCGTGCCTACCATCTCGCCTAGGATCTGATTTTTATCTTTGCCTTCTACGTAACTCATTTTATCCTCTTAAACATAACGCCCAGTTAAGGGGTGAAGCACGCAATGACCAAGCCTCCGCATAGCACTTCAACACCAAGATCACCGCATAATAAAAATGCCACGCGTGCTGAATCCCACTTGAACTGTTTGTTAGCACGCTGCCCTTTAAGCTTTTGGCATGCGCCAACTTACTGAAATATAGCACGAAACTTATGGCTTAAAACACTGAAACCAACCAGACAACTGCCGAACTGAAAATTAAACTCAAGACGTAAGTTGGTTAGAAGAAAAACATGCTTAATTACCCTTTTTCACCGCTTTCAAATTAGCAAAGGATTCGATCATCGGACTTGAACAACCATGACAAAGAACCAAATTTTAAGAAAGAAGCCAACCGAATCAAAGAAACCACGCCAGAGAAATAGCCCGAAAGATAGAAACCGTAAACGATAAACTCAAAGCGAAAACTTCACATCTAGTGCCACCGGAGCGAACCTGAAAGGCACATTTGAACAGGTGTAAAGCGAGGAAAAGAAACCAATAAAAACAGAAACTTTTAGCCTTTGATGCCGCCCCAGTGCTAACGCCCTGCTAAGGGGTGAACAACGCAATACCAAAGCCGCTGCATACCACCTTAATCACTAAAATCAACGCATAGTAAAAATGCCACGCGTTGTGAATCCCTCTTGAGCAGTTTGTTAGTTTGCAGACCCAAAGGGTTGATTTTAAGTTATTTTAAACTTTGCAAACAACAAGCAATATGTACTTTGATGCAATTAAGTCAGGCGTAGTCTCAAAGCGGCTAGTCAATGAAACCACTTGGAACAAACAACGCCGCAGAAAGCGAACGCACAACACCAGAAACTGCTTTTGGAAAGACAATCTCACAATGCGGACTTTCAACAAACCCACTGAAACCACGTGAACTTACCACACCAGAGAAAACGTCCTCGCAGCGAGTAAATCTGCTTTTGTACCAATAAACTCACAGAGCAGAGTTTCAGCAAAACAGTACGACTCAATTAACCCAAAAGTCGCCGCACCAAAGAACAAACCAACCGTTGAAACGATGCCAATTTTGGATTTTTACCACGTTAATTAACACTGAAATTGAACGCCGATACGACAATTTCAACTTTGAGCTTTTACCACTAGATCTTGCGATATAGCTGCGATTTTCCTCTTGCAAACTAACGCCGCGTTAAGTAGTGAGCAACGCCGCAACCTAACCTAAACCATTGCACCGTAAACACAAAAGCCAATTTGAACTAAAAATGCCACGCGTTGCGAATCTGCCTTAAACGCTTTGTTATGTGTCTTTTAGCTTAATGGTTTCTAACTCTTTCACTGCTAACTCAATACCATCTTCAGCTGCCTCTTGCATTAGACGCAAGCCTCGACTTACATCTCGAGTTTTACCACCTGTACCATGATATAGGCTAAACCCGTAAGTAAACTTTGAATATGAGTGACCCTGATTTATTGCTCGCTCAAAGTAGTAAGAGGATTTGCTTAAGTCGCGCTCTACATCATCACCATACAAATAATTTACCCCCATTCGATACGAAGCATCTGCACTACCTAATCTGGATGCTTCTACTTTTTGACTAATGTGCCGTTTGAGAAAATCAGATTCGGACTCGTTAGGCGAGCTAAAACACGAAATTAAGTTAATCGCATCTGGATCTTTAGACTTAACGAATGGAGCTAAAAATTTCGTAAGATCTTTGTAGTTACCTTTATCCAGCAACTTTTCAGCCAGTTTTATTTCTTCTTGATTCATAAACTAATTCTGATGATGGCACATAACGCCCTGTTAAGGTGTGAGCAACGCAATACCGAAGCCACCGCATACCACCTTAACCACTAAACCTAACGCATAGTAAAAATGCCACGCGTTGCGAATCACTCTTAAACAGTTTGTTAAATGGAGGATTACATCTCCCAAAAAACTGGCATTGCATTAGATGTCTGAATGACTGTCCCACTTTTTTTGCTATTGCATGATTGGCAAAGAATTTGGAGGTTTGTCGGATCATTTACGCCATTTTTAGCAATTGGAACGATATGATCTATAGCAACCTTGCCATGTGTATGATAAACAGAAGATAAGTCCGTTTTACAAAGCGCACAAAGCCCCTTTTCCCGACAAAACAATGCTCTCTCAAGCCATTTAGGCCAGTAAGTATTTCTCTTACTTCGCTCGCCCATAGACTCTGCAACATTTATATTGAAAACTTTCATAGCTTCGCGATCAGCGAAGAGTAGCGAAAATACTTCAGTAACTAATACAGGGACAAACTTTGCCTGTACCAAAGGTTCAATATAGTCCCACGCATATTGGTACTTATACTCATCAATGTGCTCTTCAGTAATTTCGACTGTTTTTCCACTGTCATCGTCTCGCAGTAGCTCTTTAATGTAGTGGTCTAACTCTTGGTATTCGATTTGATGTGATTCAAGCATTGAAAGTACTGGTAGAACATCCTCAAATTCCCAGCCGCCACCTCTAAAGTAGAAATTGAGATGGTCAACCACAACATACTCAATGTAATCATGCAGTAGAGTTCTTTTTTGTGGCTTAGTCACCTGTAACTCTACATCTTCTGCTACTTCTAACGGATCAATTGCATAGTCGCGTTCAAAAATCGCTTTTCTGACTTTATCTGCAAAACCATATGATTCACTAAACTTGAACGTATGACACTTTTCTAGAATACTGCTCATTAGCTCCTCCATTTAACGCCGCATTAAGGGGTGAACAACGCATTCCACCCAAACTAAACCATTGTGCCGTAAACACTAAAGCCAATTCAAACCAAAACTGCCAAGCGTTGTGAATCCCTCTTGAATGCTTTGTTAGTTGCCAAACCTAACGTTTTGATTTGAAGTTAATTACCGCTTTGCCAACACTGTCTTTGCGTGTTTTCGAAAACTCAAATCAGGCGCAGTTTCCAAGCGCCTGTCACTGAAACCACTTGGAACATGAAACGCCGTAGAAAACGGGCTAACAACACCAAAAAGCGCATTTGGACAAACAATGTTACAGAGCTAACTTTCAACATATAAATCGGTTTCTGAAATAGAGAATACAACCACAAAAGAAACCAACGCACGATTTTACAAACCCAAATAACTAGAAATTGAAATACGAAAACCGAGCCAAAAACACACGAACATTAACCCTAAACATTCTGCTTTAGTTGCGTTTTTCTCGTTGGCAACTAACGCCGCGTTAAGGTGTGAACAACGCTACCACCTAACCTAAACCATTGTGCCGTAGACACTAAAGTTGATTCAAACTAAAAATGCCAAGCGTTGAGAATCACTCTTAAACGCTTTGTTATATGCCCGCTAGAATGGAATGTCATCGTCGAAGTCCATCGGAGGTTCATTGTACGAATTAGGAGAATTCGGCATTAACAAAGGCAGATTCAAAACCTTATGAGCACGCTTGGTTGTATCACTGATATCCTTGGTTAGAGATAATGCACTCTCAGGCAGATTTTTTAGGTATGTGAGTTTTTCGATCCCCAAACCTACGTCACGTACAATATGAGTTAATTCTTGTCTAATTGACTCTTCTCTAGTTCCGAGGTCGTATACTTCAGATGTTAGCCGCTGAATTTCTTCTCGATAACTGGATATTTCGCTATCAATCTTAGCCATCTTTTCAGCATGCTCAGATCTAAACTGGATGATAGTTTCTGACATTCGCTGCTTTTCGTCAGCCCATGTATCTAGCTGTCTATCGCGCAGTTTTCGGTTTTCTTCTTCGTCTGAATCCAGCTTGGCGATAGTTGTTCTTTTAACGGTATAATAATGTTCTTGCAAAGTTTTTTGCTTAAATGCGTTACGATACTTATTAATTACTCCATCCACTATACGCTCGTAAAGCATATTTAAGATAGGCACCACTAGCAGATAAACAAGAGATATACCTAATGGAAATAGCAAGTCATTAGCTAATTCAAAGGTAGATTCATTGATCATCGTTATCTTCTCAGCATTACTGCTGAGAATAAACAGCATTACATCTGCAATATTCCATATTGTCCATGAAAACACGTAAGCTCCTACCAACGGATTTTTAAGTCTACTGACAGTATTTTCTTGCAACGAATTGATCAATGTTTTCAAAAATATACTCCTAAAATCATCACGCCACCCTGGGCATATAACGCCGCATTAAGGTGTGAGCGGCGCTTGGCTATACTTGAGCGAAGCGAAACTGCCAAGCGTTGCGAATCACTCTTAAATGCTTTGTTAGGGCACAGTTCTCAAAGACCGCCACCTTACTAACCAGCCCTTTGAATTTACACGATTTTCAAACGTTTCTCGTGACCTTTTAGGATTATGTGTGACACAGTAACCAAATAAGGATTCGTAGCCAAAAGCTGAAATACATTCATAGCTACCAGGTGCAACTTGTCGAATGGCAACAGCTGTCTCTTGTTCTGGCCAATAACTCATAGCATCAAGGGAGCTTGTGTAAGGTAAATCGCCATTTCGAGTATGCATGAGTGCTTGGTTACGAACTTGCCAGTTAATTTCTGGCATTAGCTGCTTGAGCTGAGATTCATACTGTAAATATGCTTTAGGGTCGTTCTCGTCAGGAGCAAAGTAAATAACATCCGCATCATTCAATGGTGTCGCTACATCAAAACCATGCAGTGCATCCCAAACAAGATTACGAACGAAACCTGCTGCAATATAGCATTGAGGCAAACCCAATTTAGAGACGTACTCTAAGGCTCTGACTCTAACTGGATCTTGTTTGATTAATTCTACGATTCTGTCCATTTCCGCCCCGTGCCCTAACGCCCTGTTAAGGTGTGAGCAACGCAATACCGATGCCGCCGCATACCACCTTAAACACTAAAACCAACGCATAGTGAAAATGCCACGCGTTGCGAATCACTCTTAAACAGCTTGTTATGCCACTATTTTTATAGTCATTGATATGCATCAACACACAAAAACTAGAACACTGTACCATTTGTAACTTAGTAAAACACTATTTCAAAAGGTATGAATCATGAGCTATAACATTGAAGGAAACTGGAAAGCAGGTTGGGCATTAGATTTGCACACAACAAGTAGTGTCAGGCTTGATGATGGCTCATTTGAAAATACATATTCTGATGTTGGTAAGGCACTTAATCGCCTAAAGTACTCAGGGGAAGAAGAAAACATCGAGTATCTTGTTGATGAGCTTGTTGCCTTTTTAAGAACTCGCCTGGTAACTCCCTATATCGAAGTCATTGTTCCAGCCCCTGCCTCAAAACAACGAGACTTGCAACCTGTTTATGCAATTGCGCAAGCAGTTGCTGAAACTTTAGGAATCAAGTATGACCAAAATTATGTCGAGAAAGTAAAAGACACCGCTGAGTTGAAATCCATTGAAGATGCAACTGAAAGACAGCAAATATTGAATGGTGCATTTCAAGTAGACTCGCGTTACGCATCAGATAAGGTTCTGATTATTGATGACTTATTCCGTTCAGGCTCTACTCTTAATGAGTTGACCAAAACAATGTACAATCAAGGCAATGTAGACAACGTATATGTTGTAACTTTGACTAAAACAAGAGTACATAGATAATGGATAGCGTTTTCTTTTCTGGGTCGATCAGTATCAAGACTTTGCCTGAGCGAATCAAGCAAAGCCTTGATGCGATAAAAAGCGAAGGGAAATATCGAATTTTGGTCGGTGACGCAAATGGATTCGACTCTCTTTTACAAGCCTACTGCGCTAAAATCGGCTTGACCGATGTCACTGTATATACGATTAGCGAAGTACCACGAAACCATGAAGCGGCCTTTGATGTAAAACATGTCAAAGTTCCAGATGGCATTCGCGGGGGCAGACAGCGCCAAACATTTAAAGATGAAAAGATGACTCTTGACTCAAGCATTAGCTATGTAGTTTGGGATGAGAAAAGCAAAGGATCTTACTCAAATATAATTAGAGCTTTTAAAAATAATAAGAAAGTTAGAGTCTTTTCTGCTAAAAATGATGCACCGATAAATAATATTGATATCGACAGTATTAATAAGATCTACTTCAATTCAAATGGACTTGCGGCAAAAGATTTATTAGAGGAACTGTTTAAAAAGGGAGTAAAAGAGTTTGATACCGTAAGACAACTAAACTCTTACCTTTTGAACAATAACTATATCGAAAAGCTAGAGTCGTCATCTAACGTATATAGAACTCTAAACACAGAGTATGCAATTGATGACTTCTACCGCGGAAAGCATAGCGGAGTGAAGTTTAAATATGAGCTAGTACAGGCTCTCGTGAATAAATTTCAGAACAAAAGTAAAGTTGGTACCTATGGTGGAATGCGAGGGTAATAGTGGCATAACGCCGCATTAAGGTGTGAGCAGCGCTAGGCTATACTTGAGCGAAGCGAAACTGCCAAGCGTTGCGAATCACTCTTAAATGCTTTGTTATGGCGCAGACTTATAGTTGGCACTACACCAATTTTCCCAACTCGTGTTACCCAATTTTTTATGCGCTTTAGTGATACGATATGATAATACGCCACCCATAATGCATCCGAAGCATATTGTAGAAACTAATTGAATGAGCCAATTACCTGGCTCTACACGCCAAAGAAACAGCCACATAAATAAGCCCCATATTAATCCGAAAACTATCCCTTGCTTAAAGAAAACTTGAACTGGAGATTGAAAAACTAGAGGTTTAGTCTCTGAGAAAATGAGCTTTGACCAAAGGTTAGCATTTAGTTTAGTCAAATCTTTGGGGACGCCTTTTTCGACTAAATGCTGTTGAATAAATGCAATATTTTTCATTATAAGTCCTTTTACATTCGTAATATCCATTTTTCAGTTATATAGAGAGCTCAAATTCCACCATGCGCCATAACGCCCTGTTAAGGGGTGAGCAACGCAATACCGAAGCTGCCGCAAACCACCTTAATCACGAAAATCAACGCATAATAAAAATGCCACGCGTTGCGAATCCCTCTTAAACAGATTGTTAAATTGCTAGCCACCCAAAGCCGAAAGTAAGAAAGAAGCAACAGATGCGATACTTCCCGCATGAGGCAAAGCTCCCAATAGCGTCTTAACTACAGCTTTACTAGGCTTTTCAGATTGGAATTGAGCTTCTACTGCATCAACAACCTCAAGTGCCTCTTGCTTTTCAGATGCATCTTTTACTAGCCTTTCGATTTCGCTGCGAAGTAACTCAATATGTTCTGTAACTTCCGAGTTACGATTAACGATATTTGTTGAGTTATCTACAGAGTTGTTGTTTACTCGAGCGTTGTCGCCGTTGAAGTTATAAGTGATGCTTTGTACCGCTTTTTTAGCTTCTGGAATACCTAATTTCTGAACTTTCATTTGATAGTGCGCAGGTATACTGTGAAACTTTTCGTGGAAACCAGGATCGATAACCTTGAACGTTTCCTCGCCACCGTTAGACATGATCCTTTGAATAAGATCATTTGGTTCAATTAGCACATTTGACTGCATTAAGTAAATGCCCTTATCTTGAACACTGGCTTTCAAGTCCGAATGCTCTTCACCATTTGTTTTGATCACTTTTATACGGTCGGTCATCATTTTTTGAAATGCCATACTTCCTCCTGCAATTTAACGCCGCATTAAGGGGTGAACAACGCAAACCACCCGACCTAAACCATTGTGCCATAAACATTGAAGCTGAACTTTGAACCAAGACCGGCAAGCGTTGAGAATCCCTCTTAAATGCTTTGTTATGTAATTTTCTCAAAGGTTTCTCATACTAACCATTTGAAAGACTTTTGTAAGAATTTGTCTGCATTTTCAGTGACGATTTCACCGTGAGCCATGACCAATATTTGCGGGTTCCAAGACAACAACCTATTGAGGTGTTTCCGCGCGTCCGCTTTACCAAACATGAAGCTTAAACGCCAATCCAAAGGCATTTGCCCATTAGGGGCAAGTATACCAACACCTTTGGCCACAACCCGTTGCCAGTAGTTAAAGTCTTTACCTGAAAAGTTCTCAACCAGGTCAGTAACAATTAACGTACTTGAACTGCTATGGTAAAACACATTCTTCCATTAGCGGAGAACCAGAAAACAATTCTTGTTCAATGTCAGGCTCCCAAGCATAACTTTGCGGGTTATTAAGAGATGTATGAAAAGAAATATCGCTACGCTTTTTTATCACCTCGTTTGTCCCATAGACTTCAGCGTTTGGAAAGGCCGCAATCCATTCAGATAAGAACAAGTGGTGTAGATGATTGGGGGCAATTAAATATTTAACAGAACCTAAACTGTCAATTTGCTCTGCAATTGACTCAGATAATTTGATTGGACTATGAACCCATAAATCTCCACTAGAAAGTCTAACAACCGTCATTCGAGTGGAAAAAGGCAACCCTAAGAACTGAACGGGTTCACCATCAAATATCCATATTTCATGCGCTAATTTTTCCATGTTGCTCCAATCACATAACGCCGCGTTAAGTGGTGAACAACGCAACCACCCAACTTAAACCATTGTACCGTAAACACTTAAGCTGACTAAAAACCAAAAATGCCAAGCGTTGGGAATCCGTCTTAAACGCTTTGTTATGCATTTATAAGCCACCACACAGGTCTAAGTAATTTCCTGTCGAGAACGATGATTTTTCCGATGAGAGCCAATAAATAGCTTCTGCCACTTCTTCTGGCTTACCACCACGCTGAAGAGGAATAATATTCTTTAATCTCTCAACCCTTTCAGGTTCGCCACCATCAGCATGCATTTCCGTATGTATTAGCCCCGGACGGACACAATTCACTCTAATGCCCTCTGAGGCAACTTCTAGTGACAAGCCTTTTGTTAGCGTATCAATTGCTCCTTTTGAAGCCGCATAATCAATGTACTCATTGGGCGAACCAGAGCGAGATGCTCCCGATGAAACATTTACGATGACGCCTCCGTTGCCACCATGACGAGTAGACATGCGTTTAACCGCCTCTCGGCAACAAAGAAAGTAGCTAGTCACATTGTTAGTCAAAATTGTATTGATTCTGTCGGCCGTCAGATCCTCAAGACGAGACTGCTTACGCAAAATTCCCGCATTGTTCACGAGTACAGATAATGAGCCTAGCTCATCGTCAATTTGTTCGAACAGCCTAAATACGTCATTCTCAACGGAGACGTCTGCTTGAACTGTAATACAACGGCCACCTGCTGCTCTAATATCTTGAGCTAACGCATCAGCCGAAGCTGAATTGGACTTGTAATTAATGCAAATCGCATAACCCTTTGACGCAAATAATTTGGAAGTCGCTGCGCCGATACCTCGGCCGCCACCTGTGATTAAAACCACTTTTGAATCATTCATAAATCATCCTTGAGTCGTAAAGTTGGGGGAAGGCATAACGCCAAATTAAGGTGTGAACAACGCTTACACCTTAGCTAAAGCATTGTGCCATAAACACTAAACTTGCTTGAAGTGAAAGCGCCAAGCGTTGTGAATCACTCTTAAATTTATTGTTAGTTGCGCAACCAAACTCGCGCTACATGCCATTGAATACAGCGATTCCTAGAAGAGCTAAAGCAATACTAGCAAGCCCAATATAGCTGACTTTTCCACGTTCTGATTCCGTTACCTCTGCAGATGGGAAACGCCCGAACGTAACCGCTTTCGATACTACCCAACCTACACCGTAACCAATACGCTCAATGATGATTAACTGAACAATTGTCTTTAATAAGGAACCTAACATTCGAAAAAATGCCAAAACTGACTCTTCCATATGCACTCTCCTTTAATACTGAATTCTAGATTTTTCCGAACAAACTAACGCCCTGTTAAGGGGTGAGCAACGCAATACCGAAGCCACCGCATACCACCTTAACCACTAAATTCAACGCATAGTAAAAATGCCACGCGTTGCGAATCCCTCTTGAACAGTTTGTTAGTGCGCTTTTTCAGCGCCCCCCTAACCTTTAAGCGTGTTACGCCAATACTCGACCGTTTTATCTGAAACCAAGCCTGTTTCTCTTGCTGCTGCCACTAGAAAGTCACACAAGTTAGTTGCTATCTGTTCATTACCGAGTAAATACAAACTACGAATTGCTCGGGTCAGACGAAGTTGGTTATGGTCATGACTTTTAAGCCAAACATGGTTAGCAGGACTTAATGCCAGTAATGAAGAAATTTCATACCCATCTCGCTGTAATCCCCAAAACTCAAGTAAGAGGTCGAGAGCTTTTAAGTGAGCAACACGCAATTCTTCTGAATTAGCAAAAGCATCCCGATCTGCTTGAGTTACCAAAGGAGCATATTGATTGAACTTAGTGCCCTCATCTATCGGGAAAAGAACTTGAATATACTTATGATCATGCTCCAGCCAGAAGTGGTTGTAAGCCAACAACTGCTCTACATTGCGACCAAATTTATCTGGAGCTTTACCAGATATGAAACGAGCAATTCCACTCATTTTAAATCCTGCTAATTATAATTTTTATCTTTGCGCACTAACGCCGCGTTAAGTAGTGAGCAACGCTACCACCTAACCTAAATTTTTGCACCGTAAACACAGAACTTAATTTGAACTGAAAATGGCACGCGTTGCGAATCTGCCTTAAACGCTTTGTTATGCCTACCTTTTCGCCATTGGATGTTCTGGATTTAACTGAAGTAAATCCCAAAGGTTGCCATATAAATCTTTGAATACTGCTACCGTGCCGTAATCCTGCTCTTTAGGGGGACGAACAAATTCGATTCCTATTGACTTCATGCGCTCGTAGTCTCGCCAGAAATCATCGGTGTTCAAAAATAGAAAAACTCTACCACCGGCTTGATTACCAATGAAATCTAATTGCTCGGGTTTTGAAGCTCTTGCTAGTAACAAAGTCACTCCATGTGAATTTGGAGGAGCAACTACAACCCAACGCTTATCTTGTTCAGGTTGATAAGTATCTTCAATAAGCTCAAACTGAAGTTTGTTTACGTAAAAATCTATCGCTTCATCGTAATCTCTTACGACTAACGCAATATGGACAATATTTTGCTTCATATACTGACCTTATGTACTGAACTTACCTGGTTGGCATAACGCCTTGTTAAGGTGTGAGGCACGCAATACCGAAGCCTCCGCATACCACCTTAAACACTAAAACCAACGCATAGTAAAAATGCCACGCGTGCCGAATCACTCTTGAACAATTTGTTATAACCACATGTTCTCACGGACTTCATAGTGGCTAACATGACGATCTGGATTCAATTTGTACTTTTCATCCTCTGGATATAATTTGGCGACACTGATGTGTTCACCAGAAAATGCTTTGATACATTCAAGATCTTCCCAATAGGTCAACAACGTGATTTCAGCAATATCACCTAAATCTCGATTTAAAATTTGAGCACCGAGGAAACCTTGTGTACTAGATGTATCTTTGACCCCTGTCTCATACAGGTATGCAATAAACCCTTCTTCATACTCTTTAGGGCAAGTAGCTTTCCATTCTCTTGCTATCATAAATACTCCATTTTATGCCGTGGTTATAACGCCGCGTTAAGTGGTGAACAACGCCAACCACCATACCTAACCCATTGAACCTTAAACACTAAATTCAACTTGAACTGAAATCGCCAAGCGTTGTGAATCCGCCTTAAACGCTTTGTTATACCGCTGTCTGCCGCTCCAGACGAACTTCTATTGCTTTAACGTTTGAGCTGTCAGCCAATTCAAAAATATCTGACTCAATACGCTCTGCAACCTTGAAACCTAGTGCCTCAAAGATCTCTACATTACCAGTTTGCTCAGCGCACCAAACTGAGAGCAAGCCTGCATTTGAGAACATACGCTCTGCTTCTAAAATTAAGCTTCGAGCTACACCTTTTTTACGACATTCAGGCATGACAGCAAGTGTACTTAAATTAAGCGTCTTTCCGGACAACTTAACCTTTATAAGACCCACTAGCTGGTGATCTAAATAATACCCCAAACAAGTCCACTCATTTGTTGAACTAGCTTGGTTTCTTTGAGCTTCGGAAGTTGGACGATAGATTTTTCGTAGCTCGGAGAAGCTTGTTTTTGATAGTGATAAGAGCGCCTGATCTGTGCCGCTTATTTGCTTTATCATTGATTTCTCCTTTGCGGTATAACGCCCTGTTAAGGTGTGAGCAACGCAATACAAAAGCCGCTGCAAACCACCTTAAACACCAAACGCAACGCATAGTAAAAATGCCACGCGTTGCGAATCACTCTTAAACAGTTTGTTATGATTCAAGCTCGATAAAATCGATGAATTTCTGACCCATTGAAGTACCTACAGAGTCTAAGCTTGCTTCATGAAACTGTTTAATCCGTACCATACCAAATCTGTTTAAATCAGAGATAATCAAATCGATAATAGGATCATTTGAGCCAATATCTGTATAGGTTTTTTTCCACACATTACGTAAGTCTCCCCAATGAGTATAACTATTAGGATTTGTATTCAATTTCTGAATGTAGTGATCGGGGGTTGACAAGAAGTGTAGAATTCGAAAATGAAGTGGCGTCATTTCATCAATGAACCGAATGAACATTAACTTTAAGGTTTCATCTATACCTTCATTTAATACTGTATTTTTTACTGCATTATTTAACGCTTTGATTTTTTCTTCTTGGTGAGTTCTGACCGCGATATTTGAAGCTTGAAGATATGCAGATATAAACGCATCGTGTTCAGATAGCTTTTCTGGTGTCAGATTTTCAACTTTTTCACAAACCTCATCAACGGTATTGGCTAATAGGATCAACCAATCTTCTTTGCGCTTATCTATTGGTGCAGAAAAGACCGTTTCAAATAACGTAGCCAAAGCGCCGCCAGCTAAAGGGATAACACTCAGTGTAGCTTTTACTCCCGCATGCCCGTAGTCTTTCCATTCTTTATTTTGAGGTAATTCTTCCATATTTACTCCTGAATCATAACGCCGCGTTAAGGGGCAGCAACGCGCTACCACCAAACCTCAATTTACCGCCGTAAACACAAATACCAAGATTTGAGCCAAACTCGCCACGCGTTGACTGTCCCTCTTGAACGCCTTGTTATTTTGCTGTTACCCACTGACTTTCAAGCCCAATAGTTTGGCTGTCAAAATCAATTGAAGCCTGAACGCCCAGAGGTGTAACCAACATTGGATGCGTATGACAACTGTCGAAACCATAAAGTATAGGGACGTTTTTACCATTTAACACTTCAAGCAAAACGTCAAGCGGCGTGCGCCCCGTCCCTTTGTCATTAAACAGTTCATGCTTGCCTAATACAATTGCACCAACCTTTTCAAACACACCGCAAGCCATTAAATGGGCAAAAGAACGTTCGACAGTTTCTATACCTTTGAGAGAGTCTTCAAGCAGGAGGATATCGCCTGGCTCTATCTTAGGCATATATTGGCTACCCCATATGCCTGCCATGGTATTCAGATTACCACCAATTATACGACCACTAACTTGGCCATTACCTAAAAATTGCCATTCATTTGCGTAACTAGATTTTGGAGAGTCTTGAGTTTCCCAGTCGTGCTTAACATCGGTCCACGACGAAGGCATTGTGTACTGGTACGAGTCAGACTCCGAGCATAAGATTTCCAGAAAGGACTTAAGTGTTTCTTCAACTAAGGGCGGAAACTCACCAAATGATGCAACCAGTGCAGGACCATAAAAAGTAATAAGCCCTGTTTGAGCATAGATACCCAGTAGCAAAGCCGTTACATCAGAATAGCCAATGATAATCTTAGGATCGTTTCTGAGTGCTTCATAGTCGATGTAGGGCAATAGAGAATTACTGTTGCTACCACCAATTGTAGACATGATACACCGTACATTAGGGTCACGGAGTAATCGGTTAAACTCTTCTGCACGTTCTAGAATTGAGCCTGAGCGATATGAATCAGAACAGCCAGTGAGATGACCCTCCACTAGCTCAAAGCCTTGAGATTCCAGATAAGATTTTGCTCGCCTGAAGCGATTTGGCGCAAAAGCCGTTGCTGGTGATGACGGTGAGAAAAAGCCAATTTTGTCACCAACTTTTAAAGCTTGTGGGAATATCACTTACCCTTATCCTCCATAATTCAAATAAGCAAAATAACGCCTTGTTAAGGGGTGAAGCACGCAACACCGATACTACCGCATACCGCCTTAATCACCAAAACCAACGCATAGTAAAAATGCCACGCGTGCTGAATCCCTCTTGAACAATTTGTTAGCCCGATACCCGACTAGTACATATACCCTAACCAGTCTATATGACCAACTGCCCAAGTTTTACCGCTAATCGGTTTAACATACAAATCATCAACTTGATCAACTGCAACGCCGTAATTCTTATGTTCATGTATTCGCAACCAAGAGCTTAAAGAACTAAGACGAAGATAACCATTAGCCGTATAAAAAGCATCTAAATCGGAGATTAAAATAATAAAGTCAACGTCTTTGCTTGCGGCATACTCGCTGAGTTGAGACAACATGGCAGTGCCAATACCATTTCTTTGAGATGATTGTTCAACACAGAAGTCACTAACGCCCAATACTTTATAAATTTCATCGCCGACGCTGACAGCTCTGTAGTCCAGTCCCATGTAACCAACCAGTTGATCATCTCTGTACTCTAAAGCTCTCATATGCGGGAGTTGCTTATAGTAAGAACGAATTACTTGATGTTCAGGAAACGACTTGTTTCTGAGGACTTCAATTGAGTTATGCTGCTCTTTAGATAACTCTATTTCTGGGTAAATATCCATATTTGACCTTTGAGGGCTAACGCCCTGTTAAGGTGTGAGCAACGCAATACAGAAGCCGCCGCATACCACCTTAATCACTAACACCAACGCATAGTGAAAATGCCACGCGTTGCGAATCACTCTTGAACAGTTTGTTATGTGCGTTCTTGTTTATTAATTTCTCGCCTATACCAAGACTCTGAGACACTCCACGTTACAAAACCTAGAACTACCCCAAGAGCAAGTAATATCAGTGTCGACAAACCAAAATCAAACCAGAATTCTAACCACGTGCGAACTTTGTCAAATAGGATGAAACCAACAGTTTTTCCAAACAAGACTGAACCAGCTGCAATTAAAGTAGTTTTTAAAACGTAATGACCCCGCCCCTTTTTACGAGTTTGTTTCCACCTGTTTAATCTTTTATTTTTCCAAGTATTCATAAGCGAGAACTCCATTTGCACTCTCGAAAACCCTAATCTATAACTGGAAACATTCCTTAAAACCTGTACTGATTATGCGATACAGCCCAAATTAGATGCATAAGCACATAACGCCTTGTTAAGGTGTGAGGCACGCAATACCGAAGGTTCCGCATAACACCTTAACCACTAAAACCAACGCATGGTAAAAATGCCACGCGTGCCGAATCACTCTTGAACAATTTGTTATACGAATTTCTTCAGTGCCAACACTTGCTGTTCAAATAACTCACAATCTGACTTTGAGTATGACTTAGCGACATTAACCCATTGAACGCCCGTTTCATCTATGTGGCGAAACTCGACTTGAAGTGCATATTTAGAACAACGAAAAAGAGCAAAAACCAAACCTACAACCGTCAGACTAAGAACTAAAACTAGTAGCCATTGTGGCACCTCTTCCAACCTTGGAATAACTAACCAAACTGCCCCTGAAAACACACACACCCAGAATAAAACTTGACCTAAATTATCAAGAAAACTTAACTTTTTAACCCTAACATTGTTTATCTTAGACAAAGGATATGAGTCTTTCTTAAACCTGAACTCTTTTGAATCCAAGTTAAAATCAGTATTTTTGTACATAATTTCCCTCTATTCGTATAACGCCCTGTTAAGGGGTGAGCAACGCAATACCGAAGCCGCCGCATACCACCTTAAACACTAAAACTAACGCATAGTAAAAATGCCACGCGTTGCGAATCCCTCTTGAACAGTTTGTTAGGCTACATTTCTACGTTTAACTTCTTTCTCATACGAAGATTCGTTGTATAGCCAAATAGCCCAAAATGCGAAAAACATCCCGATCGTGTAAATTGAGTAATTAAGAGCATTATCCGATAAGAAAATCGTAATGCTTGCCGCATCAGAAGACGGATATAGGAAAATAACATTAAAAATTATGTACAAAATGGCTGTGACGAAAGTTGTTCTGAAAAGCCAATTTAAACAGCCTTTCTTTCGCGATTTTTGCCAATTATCAAATGCTTTACCATTCATTAATCCACTCCTTTTCTATTAACTGAAGCTAGATTCACGCCAAGATACTATCACTACTCTATCGTTTATCTCATGTCGCCTAACGCCGCATTAAGGGGTGAACCACGCTACCACCCAACCTAAACCATTGTGCCGTAAACACTAAAGCCAATTCAAACCGAAACCGCCAAGCGTTGTGAATCCCTCTTGAATGCTTTGTTAGTTGACAAACTTAAGGCTTTAATTTGAAGTTGATTACCGCTTTGCCAACACTAACTTGACGTGTATTGAGAAACTCAAATCAGGCGCAGTTTCAAAGCGCCTGTTACTGAAACCACTTAGAACAAACAGCACCGTTGAATACAGCCTAACAACACCAAAAAGCTCATTTGAAAAGACAATATCACAGAGCTGACTCCCAACAAGTGAATTAGCTTCTGAAGCGGAAAGTCCGACCACAAAAAACAAAGCCTGATTTGCACAATCCTGAAAGACTAAAATTTGAAATACAAAACCGAGCCAGAAATGCACGAACATTAGCCCTAAACATTCTGCTTTAGCCGCGTTTTTCGCCTTGGCAACTAACGCCCTGTTAAGGTGTGAGCAACGCAATACCGATGTCACCGCATACCACCTTAAACACTAAACGCAACGCATAGTAAAAATGCCACGCGTTGCGAATCACTCTTAAACAGTTTGTTAGCAGTTTTTTATACACCAAATTATGCTTTTATCGCATACACCGTTATGTGGTTTGAAGTTTCACGCTCATAGACACTGATATGAAGCACTTGGAACCCTGCTTTCTCTAGTTCAACGACAAGATCACTTTCAGAGGTAACATGGCGATATGGACTGCCATCCCTATAAGTTTCATAGCTATTTTCATTTTTAGAACACAAGCTACTGACAAAAAACACCCCGTTTTCAGACAGTGAACGATAAACATGACTCAAAAATATGACTCGATCTGCACCGATAATGCAATGCAAGCAATTACCGTCAATGACAACATCATAACGTTCTGGAAGTTCAAGAGACTCTGCCGTTAGGTCAGCTGAATAATAATTACCCTTGACTCCTGTCGCTCTGGCTTTTTCCTTTGCCCATTCAATTGCGGTTGGTGAAATATCTATACCTGTCACCTCAAAGCCCAACTTCTGGAAAGCTCTGCAATGATGTCCTTCACCGCAACCTAATTCGAGCAATTTACCTTGCACGGGTCGTTTAAATAGCTCGAGAAAACGCTCCACTAAAACTGCTTTAGACATTCGCTCGTTGCCACCCCAACCTTTCCAGCCAGCTTGGCGAGCTTCAACATACATGTCTTCATGAACTTGATAGTCTTGTTTCATATTCATCCTTGACTGCTAACGCCCTGTTAAGGGGTGAGCAACGCAATACCGATGCCGCCGCATAACACCTTAAACACTAAAAACAACGCATAGTGAAAATGCCACGCGTTGCGAATCCCTCTTGAACAGTTTGTTATATGCCCGAACTCATTGTGTATTCGGAATGTCCAGTGTGCTCATCCAATTGCTCACTCACGACGTTGAAGCCTTGAGACAAATAGAATTGATAACTAGCCTGATTTTCCTTGTATACAGAAAGACTCAATACCGCCCTCTGAGTTTTAGCATGACTCAATAGTTGCTTACCAATGCCTTTACCTTGAAGTTCAGGAGAGACAAATATAGCTGCTAGACTATTTTCATACAGTGCGTAAAAGCCGACTACTTTCGACTCAGCTTCGTAAACGTAAGTTTCTGAAGCTGGAATGTAGATGCTACGCATGTTTTCTACTTGAGATTCCCAGAACTCAGCCGAAATGAAATCGTGAGCTTTAACTGACGCTTTAAGCCAAATTTCAAGAACTGAATCCATGTCATTTTCGTTGTACTTTCTTATCATTTTAAAGCTCTAAATAGCCGAATTTATCGGGGCAATATAACGCCGCGTTAAGTAGTGAGCAACACTACCACCCTAACCTAAACCATGGCACGTAAACACAAAACTCAACCAAAACAAAAATGCCACGCGTTGCGAATCTGCCTTAAACGCTTTGTTAGTTTTATTGCTGGCGACTTAATAACAAGCTTGCTCCAGACATAGCCAAAAAGGTTGCGCACCCCCTATTGAAGCGCTTTGCCATTTTTGGCTTCGTAAACCACTGCCTTAAATACATTCCGAATATGGCATAAATCGATATTGCACTCATTTCTAGAATTAAGAACGTAGCCCCTAAAGTGAAGAACTGCTCATTTACGCTAGCCGAAACATCAACGAATTGTGGCAGAAAGGCTGTAAAGATTAAGATAGTCTTTGGATTACCGGCGGCTAACAAAAATTCTTGTTTAGCTAAACCTAGTCGGTTGCGAGTTTTTTCTAGTTCAGAAACAGGACTTGCTTCCGAACGCCAAAGGTTATAAGCAATCCACAGCAAGTAAGCTGCACCCACAACTTTAATGGTCAGAAACAGAGCCTCAGATGCATAGAGAACAGCTGCTAAACCTGAAGCAGCCAAAGCAATCATTACAGCGAATGCAGCAATTCGACCAAGGCCAGCAATGAAAGCAGATTTAAAACCGTAACAACGAGCATTGTTCATAGACAATAGGTTGTTTGGGCCGGGAGTCATATTGAGCGCAAAACACGCAGGTATAAAGAACAATAACTTCCAGATTTCCACGATATTTCCTCCATAAAACTAACGCCTTGTTAAGGTGTGAGGCACGCAATACCGAAGATTCCGCATAACACCGTAACCACTAAAACCAACGCATAGTAAAAATGCCACGCGTGCCGAATCACTCTTGAACAATTTGTTATACGAATTTCTCCTTCAGTGCCAGCACTTGTTGTTCAAATAACTCACAATCTGATTTTGAGTATGACTTAGCGACATTAACCCATTGAACGCCCGTTTCATCTATGTGGCGAAACTCGACTTGAAGCGCATATTTAGAACAACGAAGAAGAGCAAAAACAAAACCTACAGCCGTCAAACTAAGAACTAAAACTTGTAGCCATTGCGGTGCCTCTTCAAAGCTTGGAATGGCTAACCAAACTGCCCCTGAAAAAACACACACCCAGAATAAAACTTGACCTAAATTATCAAGAAAACTTAACTTTTTAACCCTAGCATTGTTTATCTTAGACAAAGGATATGAGTCTTTCTTAAACCTGAACTCTTTTGAATCCAAGCTAAAATCAGTACTTTTGTACATAAATTCCCTCTATTCGTATAACGCCCTGTTAAGGTGTGAGCAACGCAATACCGAAACCGCCGCATACCACCTTAAACACTGAACGCAACGCATAGTAAAAATGCCACGCGTTGCGAATCACTCTTAAACAGTTTGTTAGGCACCATTTGCCCTCATCGTGAACTCGTCTGCTAAGAAGTTAGCATTCTTTATATATTGTCGAGCTGTTGCAGGAGTAATATCTGAATCACTCGCATGCACTGCCTTATTTCGCAATAAACGAAGCTCTTGATGAACTGTTTTAAATGCGTCGATATCTAAGTTTCTTTCTCTAGCAAGTTTAAATAGACCTTGATGAGAAACATTCTGAGGAAATCCTTTAGCAGTACAAAAGGCGCTAGTTGCCTTTTGTACTTTCAACCATGCTTCCAATACCGCAGCTCTGGGCGATGTTTCCGCCAAGTCTTCAAGAAACACGGAAGCCTCAGCAGTATCAGCATTTACCTTAATTTCCTCACTTTGTTCAAACGCGACTAGTTTTTCTAGTCGCTCTTGGAACTCAGCTTCTATTTCACCATACTTAAACTTAGATACGCGGCCAAGTAACTTACCCATAGGTTCTTTCAAGATCAGGATACAAAGAAATACTGTTACTGGCCATGCAAGGGAATCGATTATTGATGCTACAAATTCGAGTGTCTTCATATAACTATTATCCTACGCGTAACTGTGCTGGTGCCTAACGCCCTGTTAAGGGGTGAAGCACGCAATAACTATGCTGCCGCATGCCGCCTTAACCACTAAAATCAACGCATACCAGAAATGCCACGCGTGCTGAATCCCTCTTGAACAGTTTGTTATGAGCGTACTTACGTTGCCCACTTACCAGACAAAAAGTTTGAAACAAACGAGGATAAGCGCAACTGTGATAAGGCCAACCCAACCGATTGTTCGTGTTATTGTTTCCGGTGATTGTGTATTGAAATGAGGAAATAAAATGGCCCCAAAAGAGAACAGTGGCACAAAACCGTATAATTGCCCCATTTGTGATGACGTGCCCAAAGGGAAAGGCGGAACAAACAAATACAAAATCGTATACGCAATATACGCAAGCATGGCAATACCGGCTTCCTTTACCGACGTATCACTTTCTCCATACCAAAAGTAGAAACCCACAATTACACAAAAAACAGCCACACTGATCAACAGAACTATTCTCCTATTTACCCTTTAGCTCATAACGCCGCATTAAGGTGTGAGCAGCGCTTGGCTATACTTGAGCGAAGCGAAAACGCCAAGCGTTGCGAATCACTCTTAAATGCTTTGTTATGAGTATATACCCACCTTTCGCTTAATTTTTTCACACAAAGCATCCAAATCTTGGTAGATGAACTCCTCATCAACACCTAAGCTACTCAATGTATTAATCATCTGAAGCCGGTGGATGTTATCTTTGATTTTAAGCCTAATCATGTGAAAGTCATCTTGCTCTGTAAAGTATGAATCTATGCTTGCTGCATTATAGCCATGAACCGTAAAGCACCCTTTTTGAGTACTGACACGCTTTAGATGCTGAGTAGCATTGATAGCTATTGGTTTTTCAGGAATGCCTGCAATACCAGAAGGTCTCAAATTTGGGCCCAAGTAAGCGTCAAGGTTAAACTCACCAACGGTTGGAGAATTTATAACACGATTGTTTATTACAGCAGGGCAATACAACGACTGCACACCAAATGATTTTAGGTTGAGCTGATAAGGATTTAGAACCCATATTGCTCTATCTCCAACTCTGTCCGGTTCGGAATCCAAAGCAAAGAATAATGCTACCAACGCCGACTCAGACCAATCTAGTAGACGAGTCGGTAAACCATGATGTCGCATCAACGCAAAGATATCCCAAGGTGTTAAACTACCGTCATTAAAATAGGATTTATACGAAACCAGGCAATGGTTTTTGTTCTTCAGATGCAACACCTCGAAACCATAAATTAGCTTTGTTATCTAGTGAATCAATATATTCGACATATTGTCCAACTGTTTCAATTTCTACAATTTTCATACATATACTCATAACGCCCAATTAAGGGGTGAGCAACGCTACCACCCGACCTAACGCATTGTACCGTAACCACTAAAAATGAAGTAGAAACAAAAATGCCAAGCGTTGAGAATCCCTCTTAAATTGCTTGTTATGTTTGTGGCTATTTGAGACTACTGACGTTTAAAAACTACGTCTGGTAGATGGAACAGACTTCCTCAACTTAGATGCTGTAACACTTCAGTTTGAATACTTCGCAACAAGCTTTGAGTATGTTCTGACTGTAAATCGAGTTCGCACCAGCCGTCAGTTCCCATGTATTCGGCAGAAAGATATCTGATGTTTTCAAGAGCAACTTCATCATTAAAGACCCCAGATAGCCTGAAAATACCTGACTTTGTATGGATTCTGCTAATTTTGAAATTTTTCATAAACCTCCGAGAACATAACGCCGCATTAAGGTGTGAGCAACGTTACCACGAAACTCAACCATGCCACCGTAAACACAAAACCCAACGATGGAATGAAAAATGCCATACGTTGGGAATCACTCTTAAATGCTTTGTTAGCTGAATTATTTAGGTTCAAAATATTCTAAAGTTTCGTCTAAAGATTCTAACTCGTGACCTATTATTTTCTCCAATAACTGCTCTTCAATCTCTGAAATCTGCTTTCCTAATTGACTATCAATTTGATTAGAAAGAGTTCCAAGCATCCAACAGTAATATTTCAAAGAAAAAAGCGCCAAGTACACACTGAATGAAATCTTATAACTTTCAACAACTTGAACCATCTGAGGATTTACTTCAGGCGGGCAGTTATAAACCATGATTGCATTGATAACATCCTCAGACATTGTGTGTATAGAGTCCGATGCGGTTGCGTACATATTTCGGTATGTTTTTTCTGCACCCACAGCTTTAAATCTTTCAAAAATATTAGGCCACTTTAGATTTGTATCAGACATAAGTTTCGGATTTTTTTCTTTAAGTTGCTCGACAAAATCCATGCGACGTCGCATGCCTAGTTTATCAAAGAGATCATCTTCTCTAACAGCCCGTCTATTACCTTTCTGTGTCTTACTTTCCATGTCAGCTATCGAGTGTTTCAAATAACTTCTTGAACGCTCAATACTTTCATCTTCCAAGATATAAACAAGGTTAACTATATGTTCTAAAGCTATACGGAATGACGTTTCGACGGATGCTGTTTTCTTATGAGCAACAGAAAATGTTAGGCTCGCTAAGATTTCATTAACACTCCGCACTAGAACATATGATTGAATTGCCTTTACTACCCAAAGTTTTGAGGAGAAAATTTCCCTTAGAAGCTCCCCACCTATATAGTCTAGCTCCTTAAATTTTTCAGCAATAAAAGGAATTTCATTCTCATGTGCTTTATTTCGCTCTGCGCTTTCTTTTAAATAATTAATGTATTCTTCCAAACTTACCACTCTCTTTATTCAGCTAACGCCCTGTTAAGGGGTGAGCAACGCAATACCGATGCCTCTGCAAACCACCTTAATCGCTAAGACCAACGCATAGTAAAAATGCCACGCGTTGCGAATCCCTCTTGAACAGTTTGTTAGGTGGGATTTTCGCACGCCATAAGCAATGCTTTCAGCTCTAAATTCAATGAAGCCTCACCAATTTTTCTTGCTGAATTTCCCAATTGATTGCGGTAATTACAATCGGCTCCCGCCTCTAATAATAACCTAACACCTTCAATATTCTCATTGATTGCAGCAATCATTAATGGTGAGTTGTAAACATACTCTTGAGTAAGAAGTAAATTGGGATCACCTCCATTATCAAGAAGTAGCTTTAATATTTTGTTATTGGAGAAGTTAGCAGATGCAAAAACTGGGCTATTCCCGTCATAATTCTGTATGTTGGGGAGCGCACCACTTGATAGTAAAGTTTTTACCAGTTCATGGTCACCAAGAAATGACGCCATGAGTAATAGTGACGCTCCACATGAATTGACTGTATTAACGTCCATTCCCTTCTTCAACAAACGTTGAGCATACGAGCTGCTTTTTCCCTCAATCATCTGATAAATTGCGATATTTATAGGACTACTAGGGTCGTTTCTGCTTTTGCAAGAACTTGAATCACTTGTCAAAAACACTATGGATAAAGCTGCTAGTAAAAATCGCTTCAAAATAATCCCTCCTAACGCCGCATTAAGGGGTGAACAACGCAAACCACCCTACCTAAATCATTGTGCCGTAAACACTAAAGTTAATTCAAACCAAAACTGCCAAGCGTTGTGAATCCCTCTTGAATGCTTTGTTAGTTGCCAGACCTAAAGCTTTGATTTGAAGTGGATTGCCGCTTTGCCAACACTAGCTTTACGTGTTTTAAGAAACTCAAATAAGGCGCAGTTTCAAAGCGCCTGTCACTGAAACCATTTGGAACTCAAAATGCCGTAGAAAACGGATTAACAACACCAAAAAGATCTTTTGAGAAGACAATATTACAAAGCTGACTTTCAACAAGTAAATCGGTTTCTGAAACGGAAAAACCAACCACAAAAGAAACCTGAGAACGTTGGTCGCAAACCCGAACGATTTAAAATTGAAGTACGAAACCCCACCAAAAACACACTGACTTTAACTCTAAACATTCTGTTTAAGCTGCGTTTTCCTCGTTGGCAACTAACGCCTTGTTAAGGGGTGAGCAACGCAATTCCGAAGCCGCCGCATACCACCTTAAACACATAAACCAACGCATAGTAAAAATGCCACGCGTTGCGAATCCCTCTTGAACAATTTGTTATGTGAGTGCTTCACCATTAACTGAACTAAGGTATTCTGCTAATGCTTTGGCTCTAGACTTTGCTATATACAATCCTATTGGCTGGCATAACACAATAGCCAACATGAAAAAGCTCAGAGCGATATTTCCGTAGACAAAACCTATTACCACATTAATAGAAAGACCTACCATCACTACGATATATCGCCAGTATTCCATTTTTAGTTCGTAAGTATTTAGATCAGCGTTGTGAGTTATTGATACTGGAAAAGAGAATAGAGAAAGATTAACAAAAATGTTCTTGTTACGCATTTTTGCTTTAAAACCGCGTTTTAGTAACTCTTCTAATAACTTACTCATTCGAAATCCTTTTAGAACCTTTTAGCACATAACGCCCAATTAAGGTGTGAAGCACGCGACCACGACACTCAATTTAACCACCGTAATCACCGAACTTAACCCAAACTAAAATGCCAAGCGTGCTGAATCACTCTTAAATTGCTTGTTATACGAATTTTTCGCACAAGGCCTTTACCTGACTATGCATACTTAAACATTTGTCTTTTTCTTGCTGGCTGACTTTGTAAAACTCCAAAACATCGACTGTTGATGATAGTGCTATATTTATAGTTGATGACAGCACAAATAATAGGTCTTCTTGACCTATTTTGGTATTCAATACAATTTTATCATTCTCGAAATTCTTAGATGCCAAGGCACTAACATTTCCATGTGCATGACGACACAAATTGTTGTATACCGTTCTATAAAGTTCAGCACACCCTGCTTTTTGAAATCTATCATATATAGGTAGAGCTTTCTTTTTTTCAGATCTAAGTGCCTCTATTTTTTCAGTAGAAGGCTGAGATGTGTGATTATAATAAGGGCTCTCAGGTTCGTAATGAGAAAGGTGTCTATATTCCGAGTTTGCTTCAGAGGCATAAATAGACTTAGCGAAATTGTCATCAACCAATAAACACCTCAAATCCACAAATGACTCTAGACTACTTCTCATTAAAATTTGTAGCGATACGGAGCGATTGTTATCGATCAACACCAATGTGTCCTCACATAAAGAGTTAATACGTGCCCAAAGAGCTAAAATTAGCTTTGACCTTTGATCGTACGAATGAAGATCACTAATATGAGAATCGCGAAAAACGCAAAACTCGCTCCATATTTTCATAAACTCATCACGCATATATTACTCCATTCGTATAACGCCCTGTTAAGTAGTGAGGCACGCTATACAAAAGCTTCTGCACTACTCCGTAAACACAAAACTCACTGCAAACCAAAAATGCCACGCGTGCCGAATCTGCTTAAACAGTTTGTTATAACTCAAACCCAAATTGGCAGCTGATAGATTTTTCCATTTAGATCCACAACTACCGCTTCGACGTACACCTGATGGTTATCAGCACGATAAGCCGATATATAAAATTCTTCGAAGCATTCGATAGGTAAACTGTGAGATGCGCACAACTTAGGTAGCCACTTGCGATAGGCGAGAACCGTCTTACGTACTCTAGGCGTTAGCTTAAACAGCTCTTCATCTTTAGTTGGAATCCAACTAATTCTCACTAAATCACCCGCTTTAAGATTAGCTAGTTTGAAGATATCATCACGGACAAACCCACCATCGATGTAATTTTCGCCACTAAAAAATGATAGCGTAAAGTTCTTAGCCACACCTTTGATATTCTTCAGTTTCACAATTTCCCCTTGAGTTATAACGCTTTCTATACGGCAATTTGCCTCCTTTCTAGCAGGCTACCGCCCTCTTTCTGATCAAAAGCGCTATAAATCGTAGCACCTATATGCATGAAACAAATAGAAAAACAGTATGAATATGTGTGGTCGCGCGCGCAATTAGACGGCGCAATACACGCTAATTACAAAAGAGGTGATAGATTAAGGGAGCTGTATAAATAAACAGGTCATTTTTTATCATGAAAAGTCAGTTTTTACTTAGTGTAAAAGAGCACATGCTTACTCGTCATTATGCGAATAAAACCATCGAAAGTTATCTATTTTGGATAAAACGCTTTATCACTTTCCACCAGCTTGCACACCCTTCGACACTAGCAGAAGATGATGTCGTTCAGTTCCTGAGTTACTTAGCAGTAAAAGAAAAAGTTGCGGTAAAAACGCAAGCTTTGGCACTAAACTCAATATCATTTTTATATCGTGATTATTTCAAAACTCCACTATCACTTGATATGAGATTTCAGAAATCCCTGACCGAAAAGAAACTTCCCGTTGTATTAACTAGGGAGGAGATCCGACGATTCGTTCAACATATCGACCCGAGGTATAAACTCCATATTCAGTTGCTTTATGGCTCAGGGCTTCGAGTCATGGAGTGTTTGCGCTTAAGAGTTCAGGACATCGATTATGATTATGGCGCAGTTCGTGTTTGGCAAGGAAAAGGAGGTAAAAATCGTACCGTAACGTTAGCAAAAGAGCTACATGAGCCGCTTAAAGCTCAGGTTAATTTAGCAAGAGATTACTATTTTAAAGATAGACACATGCCTGGTTATGCGGGTGTATACATCTCTGAAGGTTTACGACGTAAATACCCAAAAGCGGAGCTAGATTTTAACTGGCACTTTTTATTCCCATCAACAAAGTTAAGTACAGATCGGGACACCGGAGAGCTCAGAAGGCATCATATCAATGAAAGTGCAATACAAAGAGCGGTAAAGCGCGCTGCAACGGATGCGTGTATCGAGAAAACAGTAACATGCCATACACTCAGGCACAGCTTTGCCACACATTTATTGGAGTCTGGTGCTGACATTAGAACAGTACAAGAGCAGCTTGGTCACACCGATGTAAAAACCACCCAAATCTATACTGCATTTCATCATGTCAACCACAAAAGCGCACGGCCATTGGTGAACTTAAAATAAATCAATAAAAATCAATCAATTAAACCAGCCAACTCTACATAAAGGTTCTCCTGCTCATTTCATAGATGACCAAAATAAACCCTAAACATTCAAAAATGCATGCTTAACTCGCCCCATTCTTGCCCCAAATTTGCCCCATTTATCACAACAAAAAAGGAAGCAATGGCTACTATAGAAAACGTGCATTAATAATAATTTGGGCAGACCTTTGCAACAAGGCAGATCCCCCCAACGGAATTAAGCAAATATACGCAACTAAAGAAGAATTAGTTGGTAAGGGGAACACATCCCCTAACCCTGTACAAATGTAGCAGTAAGCTGAGCTCTAGCTCCTTGCTTTCCGCCAGTCATGACGACTCTATCTAATGACCACTCCCCTTGCATGTAAAGTGGGAATTGATTTGAAGTTTTGACTATACCCTCCGCATAGAAACGAGGGTTGGCAGGAAGGTCGAGACGAATCTCTGTTCCGGTTCGTTCGACCTTCCTCAGCTCATCCTGAGCAGCTTGCCTTGCTTGGTCCGCGCTCTGATACGTTTGAGTAAGCTTCTTGAATGGCTTCATGCCTACCATTTCAATGACTTCTTCACCAGTACCATCATTCCACCAAGCTGCTTTAATGCCTTTAAATTGCTTTCGGCTAGGCATATTTAAGCTGGCATTAGTAAAGCCTTTCTCGGTTGGTTGGTTATTGGCTGGCAAATCGATATACACAGGATCGAGTGTTTTACCTGATAGGCTTTTTACTTTACCTCGACGAGCAAGGACATAAAAAGATTCAACAGGCTTGGCCACCGCATCATACTTTCGTGCCAAACGAGTTAAGAATGACATATCGGTCTCATCCGTTTGGTCTACATGCTCGACTCCTATTCCATCCAACTCGGGGTCGACTCTCGGACTCAAATCATGACGACTAACAACTTCACGAAAAATACCGCCTAATGTGCCACTGTACGTTTGCGAACGACGCTGTTTAAATTCCGTTTGGTCGTTAACCTGAAAAGGTGCTGCCGTGGCTACAATAGTAAAAGCATGCGGAAATAACTGAGGTGTGATTCGAGTAATGGTGAACTGACCACGACTGAACCACTGGATAGGCTCATCATCCGCGATACCAATATCAAAGCCTATAGTGACACCTTCAGGTGGTAGCGAATCCATATCTGGCGCAGCCACTTTCAGCTTAATTTGATCGGTTTCCTCACCGGAAACGTCAGTGAGCTGCCACGTTTGAAGGTATTGATTAATGACTTTACTGCCCTGTCCGGTTGTACGGGCAATAACTCGAGTTGCTAATCCCATATCGTAACCACTCTCTCTGGCTCAGGCTCTGATTTAGCCTCGACCGTTGGTAATTCGATTCGAGTTCCAGTGGGAAGAATAACGGGTAACTGATTGAGGTGAGGATTCAGAGCATACAACTGACGCTCCAAATCATCACCATCGTCCTGAAAATAACGATACAGGACATCACCAACCGTATCACCAACCACACTTAATGCGACAGTGCTCAATTGGCAAACTCCTCAAACGTAATGGTGAAACTCACAATCATAGGCGTACCATCATCAATCACATCTTTCTCATCGTCGTTGAGTGACATGATCTTCCATAAGCCCATGTTGTACCCGTAATCATCTGTGAGCAGAACCGGCGCTCGCAGACGCTTAATTTCTTTCAGTCTTCGAATAGAAGCTCGGCCTTCAGCTCCAAACCACTTCCCTTTAATTGTTTTACCATCTAACGGTTCATGCGTGTTTTGACTCACCGCTTTACCGTCCATAATATCCAAATTCACCCAACCACCTTGGCTGGTCGTCGAAAGCGTTTCGTATTCGGTGCCGCTTGCGACACCGAATACAAACGCTTCTATGTTTTTGGATGGGACAGACAAAATTAGCTGCTGCCTCATACATCACTCCTATCTGAAAGAGAACCGTCCATCGCTACCGATAACGAACCAGACCCCATCATGCCTTCAGCCATCATCATATCTTTCAACTTAGCGACCAAACGATTCAGCATATCCTCGTCCTGTTGAGGATTGCTTGAGGATGGTGGGATAGTTAAGTTAATTTCGATCTTACGGTTATCTTGATTTGTCTGAGAAAGCGACTTCGCAATACTATCCGGTGACGGCAGCACACTCGTCGGCTCGGGTAACGTTGCCAAGCTTGAGCCGCCATCAGGACTATTCTGCAATGCATCATCTTGCAACTGTCTAGTAGGTTGAGTTAATCCGTCTTTTGCTTTGTCCAGCGTCGCAGCTTTCGCGGTTAGAGTTTCCTCTTCATCACTCGAAAACAGACCAGCAACTTTCGTCCCTAGCCACTCGCCAACTTCACCACCGGCTAAGCCACCAAGTGCTCCACCGACGACCGTACCTATACCTGGTAAAATCGCGGTCCCAATCGTTGCACCTAATGCCGCACCACCCAAACCGCCAGCCATATCACCTGCAGTACCACCGATTTCTTCTGCACTACCGTTGTTGATAGCGGAAGTTAATGCCGCGCCCTGCAGCATGATATTGAGTGGTTTGAATAGTTTCCCTGCGGTGCCTGCAATACCTGCCATCATGCCTTTTAATGGCAAAGAGCTAGCGACATCACCAGCTACTGTTGCCGCATCAGCCCCCATCAGAGCCAAATCAGCCGCATTAGCACTTGATGTAAGTAGTGATAAAGCCGTACCGCCACCGAGAACAGCAGCTCGCTTACCCCACTTCCCTTTTGCTGAACCATTAGAAGACGCAGCAAAGGCTGGTGCAGGCGCCCCCATGCCACCCATAGGAAGGAAATCAGTTAGCCGACTACCAAGATCAAGCAGGCGTCCAAATTTGCCACGCCGACGCGATAGTCTTGCTCTTCTCGGACGAGATTTGCGTCGACTGGCAGTGGATGCCCCATCACGTTGATAGCGATTGCGACCAAGGCCACCATTGTTACCAAGGTTATCCAACGTTTGATTTAAACGAGAAAGGCGTGATGTCGCTTTCTGAGCTGACTCAGCAGTGCTATCTAAACCAATACCAAGCTTCGCCTTACCTAAATCAGCATAGTTCTTACCCTGACCGAGTAATAATTTACCAGTTTTAAAGGCTAAGGCTGCACCTTTTACAGCGACCAAGGCAGCAGGGATCGCCATTAAGGCTGCAGTTGCACCTGGTGCCGATTGCGCGGCTTCTGTTAACCATGTAACTGCTGGCGTGACGGTGTCAAGCACATCACCTACAACAGGCAACATGCTTTCGCCTAACACCGTGAACAGTCCAGTGATGGAAGCAGTAAAGGCGGATATTTTCCTTTGAGCAGTCGCTGACTGAACTTCAAACTCTTTCTGCATTGAACCAGCAAAGTTGGTGTCCTGCTCTACTAACTTGAACGCTTTACGGAAGTTATCCAAGTTCTGCAGAAGAGGGGCGATTGAGCCGATAGACTCGGACCCGAACAGGTTTTTCATCAAGGCGGTTTGAACGTCGGCATCTTGGTCTTTAATAGCCAAGAGCACCTGCTCTACCGTCTTAGGTGCATTTTCCTGCATATCTCGCGCGAGGTCTGCTGGTTCAAAACCCAACGTCATCAACGCATTTTTTTGAGCACCACTGGCCGAGTCGCCAGCCGTTAAACTTAATAGCAAGTTCTTTGTCGCGGTCGCTGCGATTTCTGTACTTGCGGAACCGGATAACACTGCTGCTGATAATGAGGCGGCTTGAACCTCATCAAGACCAGCGTTGGTGATCACTGCCCCTTGACGAACGAGCACTTCGGTCACATCTTTTGCCGTGGTTGCCATGTTGTCACCAACATAGTTCACCGCATTCGCCAGGTTAACCGCTTGGTCCTGACTAAGATTCATCGTCGTGCGCCATTTCATCATTGACGCGCCAGCTTCATCGGCGGTCATATCAAAGGCCACCGACATTTTTGCTGCGGACTCAGCAAAGTTAAACAGCTCATCTTTTTTGATGCCGTTACGAGCACCCTCGGCAATGATTGCAGAAAGACCTTCTTGAGTAACACCCAATTTAGGCGCCTCAATCACGATCCTTTTCTTCATCACCTCCAGTTCTTCATCGCTGGCATCATTCACCGCTTTTTTTACATCAGCAAACGCTGATTCAAAATCGACAGCAAACTTAATGGGTACTGCCAGAACGGCCCCTTTCATTGCCAAATCTAACGCCTCGCCTCCCAATTCGGAGCGAGCCATCTTATTTGACTCAATCTTTGCAGATGCCGCCTGCACCGATTTCAGCTTGGCTTTCTGCTTATCCAGTGCAGCGTTCGCAGCCGTAATATCACGCTTAATCTGACGTTGTGCTTCACCAAACTTATGTGCCTGAATGCCAGACTCATTTAACTTGGATTTCAGACCATGAAGCTTCGTTTTCTGAACATCGTAATGCTTGGTGAGCTGGGAAACTTCATAGCGTGATTTATCATAAGCAGCCTGCGTTTTACTGAGCTGCTGCTGATGTTCGTTGAGATTGGCTGTATTGAGTTTGACTTCTTTGCGCGCTTCCTTAATGGCTGTTCGCAAAGCTTTACTCGGATGTTCCGTGGCTCTCATTTGAGCTTCAAGGTTTTGAAGCTTACTTTGAGAACTGGCAACTGCTGACTCGTAGCCTTTCGTTTGGAGCCCCAGCTCCTTCGTGGCTACAGCCAACTGTTCCGCTTTTACTTTAGCCGAGGCCATTTGAGCTGACGTTTCGGTTAAGTCACGCTTAATACTCGCGTAAGAGTTAAGGCTGGCGGCACTAGCATTGAGCTTTTTGATCTCTGCCGACTGAGCTTTAACATCCTCAGTCAGTGAGTCAAACGATGCACTGGCCGCCTTGAGCGGTGCGGAGTATTGGTCAATCGCTGCAATGGCAACTTGATACTTAGATTGATTACTCATTGTTGCTTCAACCTTTCAATTGCCAAATAAAAACGGCGCACTGCCACGTCGGCTGGTAATGCGCCTATTTGCTCATCGTTGTAGGGATAAACGAGCGGCAGATAATCACAGAGCGCTTCTATATCTTTGTCTGAAAGAAGCCTGCCTGCTGGTTTAAAAAATTATCAATGTTAACCTGCAATTGATTCCAATCCGGCATGAACAATCTGCCTATTTCGGTTTCGCTTAAACCTGAACAAGCATGAGTAATAAACGCCTGTTTTTGCTTATCCGTTGGCTGAGCCTTGTAAATCTTGCGCGTTTTCACCGATGGCACTTTCAATTCGATTTCAGTAATCGTGCGACCATCATCCGCAACGATTGGCAGGGCCAGTTGAATTTTTTCACTACCAATTTCAATGCCTGGTAACCAATCTAATGATGTCTTAGTAACCAAGCGGAAAATGATTTTTTCTACCGAGTTAAAATCTGGTGTGGATAGCGTATCAAAAGCCTTTTCTGAAATACCCGTTAACGCCAGCGTGAACGCTTCAACCACAACGTCCTGATCGTCTTGTTCAACATCGACACCGCTATAAATGCTGAACGTCAAAGGTTCAAACGTTAGCTCAGTAATTTCAGTATCATCAACGGTGATGGGGTGAAGAAGGTGGTGCGTAATTGGGGTAAGATTTAGTGCTTTTTTCTTTTTGTTTTCAATTTGCAGAGTCATGAATTTTCTCCAAAAAAAGGCTCCCCTTCGGGAGCCAACTAGCTAGAAATTTGAAATGGGTCCACGGACACAATTAGCCGCGACCAAGATTCGAACGATGTTTCGCCATGATGTCACCTTTACCCAGATCAATTTCCTGAGTATCAAGGTTAATGTTGTAGCGAGTCTTACCATCTTCTGTGTGCTTGTAGATACGAGGCGAAATTTCAATCGTGGTTTCAGAGATCGCTTGCGATACTCGCGAGCCATCATCCACTTTATTAATGTCGCCCGTGTATGAGCAATGCTCTGCAAATGTATTGCCATCTTCATCTTGATACGATGCTTTAACGTCAATCTGAACGCGTGTGTCTTCTTCCACACCATACGCCTGCAGCGCTTCTACCGTGGCACCTTTCAGTTTAAGGGTGGCATTACCTACCACCACGCCAACACGCTTCTTCGTGGACGCATAGCGCCCACCTTTGGCATCTTCTGTTTTACGCTCTACCACTGGTGGCGTATGTTCTTCTAACTCACCGAAGAACTTGTGACCTTCGATCACAACTTCGGCCATTACTAATGTGCGTTGACCTGCCATTACAAGATCTCCGAGATAAAGTTGTCGATAATGCCGATATCCTCAATGAGGTGGTAAACCATGTGCTCATTTGGTGGGAATCCAGCGTAACGAATTGCGATGTACCAAGTACCGTTGCGGTAGGTTTCAGCCGTATTAAGCTCTGGGTGAAGCGACACTTCCATACCGATCACTTCTTCATTCGCTTTAAGCTGAGCACCCCATGCGTTCAGTTTGGAAATTTCTTGTTCCATGAACGATTTGTCGAGGTTTTCTGCCATCACCTTTTGCGCAGACTTTTTCAGTTTGCGACAAATAGCCTGCTCCAAGCACACCTGATTAATAAAGCGACCTGAAAGTGTACGGTTACCCAGCAGGGAAATGCCACCCAAGTCCGTTTTACCGAAGTAGCAAATGCCGTGACGGTTCAAGAGATCACCCTCGGTAGAGGCGTCGAGAATGTCATAGGTAATGTCACGCTGGACGCCTTGCGCGTAGGTGCCTTTATTGCCAGGAGATTCATGCAATGCCACGCCAGCATGACAGCCAACCGACAACACTGAAGGTGGTACGTAGACGCTAGCACCTGCTGCTTTCGAGTAAATGCTTGGCTGTGGGTCAATCATGGTCGCGATGTCATAACCCGTATCTTGAGTGCTCAACGTCAATGAATGATCAATGACTGCTTTGGTACTGGTTGACAAACCATCCAAGTGAGGGAACGCCATCAGTTTCAACGCTTCCGCAACAAGCGCATCAGAGGCTGGTTTTTGATGGGTATAACCTGGTGCTGCAATAATGGTCGGGGATTCCGTACATAGCGAAATAGCCGCAATACCTGTACGCTGACCCGTGGCTTCGTCGATACCTCCGATCACGTTGTTTAGCGTTTCAGTATCATCGACACCTTCTGGCACCACAATGACATACTGAGGAACTTGAACCTTCTTCAAGGTTTCTGTCACCGCATACCACAACCAACCTTCTTCTTCGCCTGTGGTATCCAGCTTGGCGGCGTCGGTCGTGTTAGCGACGCGAAATGGCACATTGAAAGGAACATCGGCATGTTTGGCTGGCGCTGTTCCAACCCAACAAACGACATGCTTACCCAAGGGCCCCGTTGGAGCAGGCAAAGCTTTCTTCACAATGGAAATACCATTGTGCTCAAATGAAGTGATTTCCATAAATTATTTGCTCTTTACGGTAGTTTTGGTGGCAGTCGCTTTCTTTGAAATACGACCGTTAATGAGTAGTGCTTTAGCCTCCTGTGGAAGAAGGCTTAGCTCTTGGTCTTTGGTAGTCCAATGACCTTTATGCCAAGGGAACGGAAGCTCTACGATGTAGGTTTCGCGCTTCGCCTTAGACGTTGGTTTGGCTTGATTCATATTTGCTCCAATAAAAAAGCCCTGCTCAAAAGGCAGGGCTTATTAATAAAATTAGTGTTGAAATAAATGCTCCCAGTTAAATGGAAGCCCTTAATACATCAATACGGATAGGGTTAACACTGAACATGGGCTGAGGCAAATCGTGATTAGCTTCATCGTTGGTGTATACGAATTGACCACTAGTTGGAAAATTCAAAGTGGCTTCAAACTGACCGTTAACGACCTGAACAGGAAATAAAGTTAATCGACCGTCATCGCGCCTAAGTGGCATTGAAAAGCTTTGGTCTTCGACATCCACTGTGCCCGTCACAATGATGTCTGTGAGTTCCATACAAGTAATGCGTGTGTAGTCGCTGCTGGTTTTAAGTGCTCCAGCTACCTTGTTGATGATTATTTTCATCAACATTGGCTCAACTCGCTCGCGATAAATGAACTCAGCCACATGACCAGACGAGTATATCTGCTTCACTTTGTCGCCCGGTAGCGGCTCCGCTACAATCCATGAGCCATCGCGAAAGACCTCTGTTTTGTCTTCTTTAATTGGATTAGATGGTAGTGCACCACTTGGTGGGAAATACTCATTTTTTTCAGGTTCGTCAGTAGTTACATAAGTCATAATTTTGCCTTCTCTACTCGGCTATAACGCGCTAAAACATGAACACCGTAATTCGCGACCGAAGGGACATATACCTGACATACGAAAGACGATTTACAAAACTCACGCGCCCCATCCAACAACTGTGGCTTAGCCAGGGATTCACTTGCAGCGCCACTCGCACCAATGACTGGAGTGAGAACCTGAGTATCAATACTCCGTGGAACCATTTCTACGCCATCGATGAACCACTTAATCTGTACATGTTCAGATTGGCTCGTCGTATTTGCTCCGGCTACCGCTAAATTGTCAATAATATAAGAGCCAGTTAACTCGAGTACGGTTGTCCAAGTGTCATATTGAATATGCCCAGATTCAGGTCGAAGCCGAGTGCTGTCAAACCCAATCTGATCAAGCCGTTTTAAATAATTATTACCAGTCAAAAAGTCACTGACTTCCATAACGTCTCCTATTGGGTAACTGAGGAAATATAAAAATTACTTCCGGTGACTCTAAATGTTGCCTTGCATCGCCCTGTTATCGTAACGCTCGCATGTCCGGTATTGTCGGGGGCATAAATTTTTGCTCCTCGTGTTGTCTCTAAAACAACCGTAACTTTTCCGGCGTTTTCTATTTGGTTGCAGATAACAATTTCATCGTCATTCTTAAAACTATCCGCATCAATTCTTATCGTGGTTTCAGAATATTTCCGAACTAGCAAATAGGCTTTGCTATAACCATTCCGCGTCAATGTGTGCTCTGTTTGGGAGCTCCATAAATGCAAAAACTGTTCGTGATTATCCAGGCGAACCCACCCCTCCTCAAAACCATATTGATCTCGTGAGGAACGGTAATAAGCTCCACCATTTTGAAACCTAAAACGAAACTGCGCTGCAGACGTTGAGGTGTCCTTTGCTAGCATGTGAAGAACTAGCTCACCATGAGAGCCAGGCACGGAGGCATGATACACACCCGACTTCACATCCCAAGGTACAGCATCTAAACCTACATATAGACTCGTTTTACCTTGTGCATAGAACGTGTCTTCCCTGATGTCAGCGTTTAGTGTGTCAACTTGGTGCTTTAGATAATAATCCGCATCGTGATTGTGATTTTTAAGGGCATAGTCCCCCAAACGCATTTCCACATAAGCTTGGGTGGCAAAGACTAGTGATGGATTGATGACAACATTAAAGTCCGTCTTATCAGAAAATTTTAAAGTCGCCTTAAATGGGATTTCAACGCTTAATGCCCCATCCGATGGTCGCTCCCATTCAGGGTACAAAAAGACATACATCAGTTCGCCAGCTTCCGTGTATAAACCAAAGATTCGCATCCACTCACCGAGACCAACATCCGCAGGAATAACACCCTCAACTACACACTGATTGCTATCCTCATATGTGGTCATTGATGACAGGGCAGTATTCAACCACTCACCCGGCACCGTTGTTAATGATTTCAGCTCTTCTAATGTCGGAGCATAACCATCAATAGCACGACCAACGCCGAAGCTAGCTAAATTAGTTGTTACTGGCTCTGAACCAGAGCGAGCCAAAATCTGCTCACCAACATGGGTAATGATCACCCCTTGCGATACTAAATCTGTCATATGTATCCTCTAAAGCTCTTTCACGGAAATTTTTGTCACAAACTGAACAGTACCAGCGACGCTGCAATTTCCTGATGTCAAGAAACCTTGCCCAACGTCAAAAGAGTCTCTTAATGACTTAGCGTCCTCAATTCTACTTTTTACTCGTTCAATATTTTTTAAGGATGGAGAGCAAATATCCCAAGAGATTATTTTCATTGCATATGGGTCTCCCCCATACTCATACCATCTCTTAAATTCAGTAATACCACCTAAAGCTTCTATGGCGAGCTCAATACCTGACGTTGTTCCTCCTTTTTTAAAGATTTGACGTTGATTTTTCACCGTCTTACGCTTTTGCTCTAAACTATCTGAAGACTCCCACTCGGGGACTTGCTTATCCAAAGCAAGATATGGCAGTAAATGTTCTGGCGTCTTGTTTGCGTTTCTTAATTCAGGAATAGGAGGGCAAATATCATTTAGTGCATTTGATAATACTCTTTCAAGCGCTCTTTCTAGTGGCGAAGCATTATCACCAAGCAAAGAGTAATTACTCGTATTCGATTCGGATATTGACTGACTCAAGGTAAGGTGCTCCAGAATTATCACAGTTGATGTTTGATGCTGGAGAAATGATTTCGACTCTTAAACCAGAGCTATTGGTCGCAGCTAATAGTTTATGATTAATCATGCTGCGATCTATTTTACCAGCCAGTACATGCTGCTCTTTACCATACAACCAAGCGGCAGCTTCTACGCTTTCTTTGACTACAGCTCTATCTGGGCCTTGAGGTATATATACCACTGCATCTAGTTGCCAGTGATGTATTTGAGCTGAAGCAATGCTCAACTCGTCAGTGGCCTGAGCTACAGAGGGGTGGTTCATATACTTTAATGTTGCCGCCAGCAGTTCCTCTGATGCGGTACCATCATCGCTATGAGACAATATGTAACCTTTTACTCGGCCTGTATTTTTACTAACTTGCTCAAAGCTCGCATCTTTAGCTTTTCCCCTCAGTTCATTAGATTGAAAGCGATAAGTCACAACCACCGTGTTTTCATCAGGGGATTCAATATTCATGTCAGGCATAGCGCCTAATGTCATTGCATGAAATCGATAGCCATTTCGTGTTCCTGTCGTAGCAAGTGCAAACATGGCCAAATAATATCGAGTCAGTAGTTGTTCATTGGACTCAACAACTGGCTCGATTGGTGGGAAAGCGTTTGGGTCACCAGGTTCTAGCGTCAAGCGTTCTAAGCCCATGTCAGAGACAATGACATCGACCATGTCATCCTCCGAAGCATACATGCCAAACATTTGCAGCGACTTGTCGTTCCAGCGGCGATAATGGTTTTGCAATACCACCGTAAATGCTTGAGTAAACTTCGTCAGAATTTCTGCGTTATTTTCTAGTGTTTCTGCAATGGCATTGACATCGTCTGGCGCTATTTTTTCCAGGGCTGAGAGCAATTCTCTTTTTAATTCGGGATAAAGCTTTTCAAAGCCAGGGGTTGTTAATATTTTAGGAACAGGTAATGGAGATTGATGAGGAAAACGTCTTGTCATAATTTATGCTGCCACTGGTAAATCAATAGTAAATGGTTCGACAAAGCGACCATTCCACTTTCCGTAGAACGTCACCGCTGTTCCACTTTGTGTTCTTTCAGCTACGACTCTTGAAGGCTCAAAATCATCAATGCCGTTTAGAGGGTTCATGAATGCACCCATGGCGTAAGTTTGTATTAATGCCAAAGTGGCATTGCTGGTATTGCGTGAAAGCGTTGCTGGCAGCTGGCTACCAAAACCTCGAAGTTTGTTTCTTGATGAAATATAAGTCGTCATCACTTGAGTAACTCGGCTCACAAATTGATCCCAGCCTGTAATAGTGCGTCCGGTTTTCCGACACATGCCAACCATACCTGCCATTACGTCACCTTATATGTTCCTGCTGACGAACCACCTGTTACTGCTACTTCAGCGTTCTTCTGTATGTGATTAACAATGCCTTCCGCAAATGCCACCCACCACTCATGACCAGCACAATCTTCAGCCAATGGTTTGAAGCCTGCTTTCGTCATTGCCGCTTCTATCTCTTGAGCTAGTGACTCTTTATCTAACGCCATTAAGCACCTGCCATTACCACTTTTGAACAATCACCATGGGGCAAACCTGTCACCATGCACTTATGCGCACCAGTCACCACGCCCATGCCACCGTTTAATAAAATCTTCGGTGCGTCCACGGTCGCATTGCCACCGGACGTCACTGAGGTCTTACCACCAACATTCACATTCGCGTCTTTATCAACCTGAATATTGGCATCACCTGCGACTCTGACATCCAGCTTATGCTTTTTCTTGTCATAACAAACCCGGGTGCCATCAGGGTAAACACGCAGGATCTCATCAGGGTTGTCAGTAGGCAGTGGGAACTGATCACTTGGAATGCCAATCAAAGCAATGCTGGTCGTGGAGTTATCGCCACCGCCGACATTTAGCAATACTGCCTGCTCTCCAATGCTAGGAAGACGATATTCAGCCACATCACCTGCACACTCTGAAAACCATTTAACCCATGGCGTTTCATTGTCACCAAACTTGACTTTGATTCGCTGATGGTCATCGCGCCAAGCAGAGACTTTTCCTACTCGAATCATGTTGTTCAGACGACGATTCAGCTCTGTGATGTCTTTCTCTTGCTGGGAAAGCTGCTGAGCGTACTCTTCTAACTCAGCTTGAACGATTTGCTGGATTAAAGCTCGCATTCTCCAGTTCCTTGTATTCATCCGGTTTTTCGGGATGCGTAGGGTTAATAGCTAAGAAGATCCCTAGCACTTTTGGGTCTTCTTCAGGCAAGTCACCTAAATAGATGTTTTGCCACCATTCGGTTTCCCAGCACTCATAACCGTCAGTACCAGATTTAAACATGCCTTGCTGGCTGACAATCTTCTCTGGAAAGCTGACCGTCTTACCAAGACCAAAGTTGTTGTTAAAGGCAATGCGACCAACCGCACTCGCCAAATCCTGAGCAATCAGATCAGCATTGCGGTTTTCTGTGTCGCTGTAAGCTCTGCTCACTAAGCAATACACTTTCACGCGAACTGGCTGCTTTATCCTGCCATCGTTGGCTTTCGATAATGCACCGTATTCATCTATGGCCACATGACATTCAAGCCCTTTCACTTGGTACTCACCGTAAAGCACATATTCATAAACAGGAACGCCTTTGACGCGCTGCTTCAGCACCTCAACGACTTCCATGTAATAGTCACTTGGTTTGTTCAACGTTGATTGCATAGTTGAGCTCTTGTTTCAATATTTCACCGAATCGCTTGTTTACCTGCTGCTCTAGGCGAAGCAATATCTGACTCGCTTCATCTTCGATAGAAATGCCAACAGCTTGAACAGGGAAACGACCAATTAAGTCTGGATCACGAATAGGTCTGTAAGGGGCAGGCTTGCGACTGTGACGAACCACATCATGCTGCATCACTCGGTTTCGGCTGGCTCGGATATAAACTCGTTCATCATCACCATAAATCTTGGTGTAAAACGCACCATCAAATTGATGGGAGCCTGCCTTTGTCCCCGCAGCGTTTTGCCGGACACCACCAAGGTTTTCTGCCGAGATAGCTAACAGGCCAACCCATAAGTTGACCGTCTTCTTGTCTTTGTCATAAGCCAAGATAAAACGATTCTTTAAAGCCGCTTGTTTGATGGCGAGCGCTTTACTCAAGTGTCGCAGAGTGTACGTTCGTAACCATCTGCCTGTTTTCTTGAGCGCTCGCTCTATCGCCTTAGCAACCTGCTTCTCCATCCCAGCAAACTCATCCGCAATTAATGCCGCATCGTTTGAGAGATCAAAGCTAAGAACGCCAGAGTTAGTCCGTCTTTGGTGAGTACCTGACTGAGTAAAGTTAGAGGAAGTTATCATTTGGGCTCACCCTCTGCCCGTTAGGCTTCATACTAAGAATGAGTAATGATGTTGTTTCATCTGGGTGTAAAACATCAGAAACATGCCTTGTTCCTAATGGTGTATCAACAGAAGCTCCCGTTACCAATTGCTTTTCTATTCGCATATTAAAAACAGTTAAGGCACCGTGTTCCGCGATGAAAGCTACGCGTGCATTTGAATTTTCTTCCGGCATTAATTTGGAATCAAAGATAGCTTTGATATCCAAACTTGAACCGCTTCTTAGTAAAAGACGAAATTCAGATGCCATAGCCCCTTCTATTGCAACGTCTGCACATTTCATTGCTTCATCAAATAAAGAGTCAAATTCCATATTCAAATTCCAATTTAGAGCGAAACGTGTTCGCTCTAATTTTTCATTGTTAATACTGAGCGACGAAATAAGCCAAGCCTGCGTCCACCGCTTCCATCGCGGTTTCTTCATCTAAAAACGGCTTATCACCACGCTTGAGTAGCATCGTTTTTTGGCCTTGCAAGCACTGAAACGGCTTATCCACGAGAACTTGCACATTGCCTTTCTCATCGGCGTTGACTTCTGGCGGCTCACCATCGTCTAGAACCGTGGCATCGTCGGGTAATTCGACCGCAGCACCGATAAGCACTTCCGGTTTTTCGCTGGTTTGAATCTCGGTTTGTTCGCTTTGATCACTGGCAGTATGGTTAGCGTCATTTCCTTGCGTTTGCGACTGTGCTTCATCATCGGACTCGTCCATGTCTGGTAACTTGGCTTCCAAATCGTCAATGACTTTATTGAGCTGGGCTTCGGTCGTTTTGTCTGAATATTGCGGTTCAGTAATACCGAGCTCTTTGCAAAGCTCATCAACACGTTTTTTCAGGTTTTCTTTTCGGCTCATGATTGGCTCCAAAGTAAAAATGGGTCCGTGGACCCATTTTGCTTTTCGTTAGTGGTGGTCAGGATTAACCGACTTTGACGACAACAACTTTGTTAACGTCAATGAGGTACATCGCAGGGGCGGCTTCCGTTTTGGTGTAGCGAACTTCTGGATCGCCATTTTCCGTCCAATCTTTCACGTAGCGTTCGGCTTCATCAAAGCCTTCACGCTGAGCGGATAAGTCTTGGATTTGACCGTACAGACGCGCACCGCGCAGTTCGGTATGCGCCAGAATCAACGTGAAGTCGCGTTGGACTTTCTTCGTTGTGCCGTCACGGTCGATGTACTCTTCATCTACCACGATGATGGTGACATCGCCAAGATTGCCTTTAACGCTAACCGTTGCACCTAAGTCTTTTAGCGCGGTTTCAAGCTGAGAGTTAGAGCCACGGCGAGTTTCCAGCGCGTCATTGAACTTCTCGAATTTGCGCATCAACGCCCACGTTTTAGGATCGGTTATGATGACATTCGTCAGGCCTTCAGAAATCGCCGCCCAAGTTTCAATGTCACCAACGATGTCGTAGGTAGCAAAGTCTTTATTCGCCCACTGAGCTGCCGAAAGAAGCGTGATCATGTTGTCCGCATTTCGGCCTGCATCAATTTCGTAAGGCGTTTCAATGTAAGGACTGTCGATCACGGTTTTACCGTCGTAGACCATCTCGGCACACATCAGCTCTTCACGGTCACGAACCGCTTGCTCTTCGATATCGAGGTTTTGCATCACAATCGCGTTTTGACGATCACCTGCCGACATAGAGCCTGTGATTGGCTCGCCTGGTCGGCGCTTAACGCTTTGGTTTGCCGTTACTGCGTGTTTTGACTTCACGTATGCAGGCTTAAAGCTTGAGGTTTTAAAGCCTTGATTGCGGTCTATTGCGGCACCAATCATCGGTGAGCAAAATGCTGCAATCTTGGTTTTATTTGGGATCATGTCGAGGTCGACTTTTTCCGTATCGAAGGTATACATCTCACGGAAGAAGAAGCGCATGAAGAAGTTGTCGCGACGAATACCTGCTTCTTGAATGGCTCCAAGCAGTTCGCGAGTGGTGTAATTATCAGGCATAAGAAGCTCTTTTTTTCTGAATTCAAAGAAAACGACGAATTAGTATTCGTCGTCTACGAAAACTGGACTGCCAAGGAAAGCAGCGCGTTTTTGCTTGTTGGTTGTGACCGTATCTGGCCAGTTCACAAAACCGATACGAAAGCCACCCTGTAGGTAAACTGTCGATTCTTGGTCGCTGCCTGTATTCGTCACATCACGAGCCGAGATAGCGATGGCTTTGCCTGGTGTACCATCCCATTCCACCAAAGTGGCGGCGTCAGTCGCGTCGACCATTAATGGGGTTCGAGCAGGAAAAGATACGCCCGTTTTGATGGTTGCTCGCGCCGTGACTGGTGCGCTAATAAACAGCTCATCTGGTGTGTATTCTGTTTGTTCTAACATGCGAGTTTCCTTGTTAAATGCGTGTGTATGAAGACGCTAGCGCTTTGATGTTCTTTTGTTCTTCGGTGACATCACCGGAACCAACATCATCACCAAGAGGCTCACCGTGCTCTGAGGCCAGTGCCATTAATGCCGACTCGTTTTGCGCAGTGGCACTAATAGGTACTGAAGCAAGCAAGGCCTTGGCTTCATCGACGCTAATTTTTGGGTTACTGGCAAGTTGCTGCGCGAGCGCTTCACGCCCTTTGGCTTCTTCTAGGCCAATAATGCCCATGCAGCGTTCACGCTCTTGTTTGGCTGGGTCCGTGGACTCATCACTTTGCGCGCTCGCTTGTGGCTTTTCTGGAGTGGATTGCTGTTCTTCAGCTGGGTTTTGCGGAGTCGCTGAAGCGGCGGCTTGTTGTGGATTGCCTTGCTCACCCGTTGCGACTGGTTGTTGTTCTGCTTGCACCGTCATAGCGGCTCCCATATCAAAGGTGGTTTGTTGTTTCTTGAACTGTTCAGCCATTATCTGAACGGCATCAAGACCGTTGACGACTTCGTTTGCGAAGCCAACATCCACTGCGGCTTGGCCTTCGTAGACCTGCGCCTCAGTCGATAGAATGGTTTTAATGTCGACGCCCATGTACTCGGCGGCTTTACCTGCGAACATTTGACGTGTGCTCTCTGCTTCGGATTTCCATTTCTCTCGCACCTCTTTCGGCAGAGATTGGTAAGGGTTGCCATCGGCTTTATGGTCACCTGCCGTCACAAGGGTGATTTCCACGCCTTGCTGATCCAGCATCTTCTCGATGTTGGTGTGTGCCATAATCACGCCCACCGAGCCTGCGATGCCCGTTTGAGTTATGAGGCGCCTTGAACACGCACTCGCAATCATTTGGCCTGCACTGCAGTGCATGTCGTAACCGAGGGACCAGATAGGCTTGATTTTGCGCATCTCTGCGATTTTGTCGGCCAAGTCAAAACAACCTGCGACCATGCCGCCTGGTGTGTTCATATCCAGCAAAATGGCTTTGACTTCGGGGTCTGCGACCGCTTCTCGCAAGCGGTGCATAATGCCGTCGTACCCTGTCATCCCCGAGTAGGGTTTGATGTGGCCATACTTATGAACCAACGAACCATCAATCGGAATGATGGCAATACCCTGAGAGACTTGATAGCTGCGGTTACTGCTGCGAGTCCGAGAGAAGCCAGAAGCGACTTTTTTCATGTCGTTCTCGCGCAGGATTTGCCCTTCGGTGTCGGTGATCTGGACCACATTGCCGAGACGTTGGCTGAGCGCCGAGAAGAATACCCGAGCGTAACCAGCTTCTAAGGCGAGCGGCCTGTTGAATGTGTTGCTGATTAGGTGTTGTAAATTATTCATTTGAACTCTCGCTTGGGTTATCCGGTGCTAACGCTTGTAGCTTCATCCAGCTTGGCGGTGGTAAGCCTTTCGTTTTGCGCTCTTCCATCTCTGCCAACTGTTGATCAAAGATTTCTTGATAGTCTTCACCGAGTAGCGCGAGCTCTTTCTCATACGTCGATAGACCTGAGTCGATACGCAGTACGGCTTCTTTGACTTCTTTCAACCCATCAATGGCCAGTCGGCCAGAGCCAATCCAATCACACTTGGTCCAAGCGTTGCGGCGTTCGTAGAAGTTGAATCGCGCTTTGCTTGGCAGCTTGATGTAGCCACGCAAGATCATTTCTTCGAACATGAGTGCGAAGATTTGGCTGGCGAATCGGTTAGCAATGATTTTTCGTCGACCCATGAAGTAACGCCATGAATCGTTGTGCGAAGCACGAATGGTGCTGTAAGACATTTGCGCGTAATTGCGCGACAGCTGCGCGTAATCCACGCCCAATCCAGCCGCAACGTAGCGGATGATGGATTGCTCCAAGGCCGCGAATCCGTTATCAGCATTCCCTGCGCTGTGCAGGTTGATTTTGTCGCCTGGCATGAGGTGAGGCAGTTTGACGCCGTTGAACTTGACTTCGTTGTTGGCGTAGTAATCGCCGTAGGTCATTAGCATCTTTTCGACCGCGCCATTTTGCTGCGCACCGAACAAGTACTCCATCGCTTGGTCCGTTCCAAGCTCTGACTCGATACTGGCGGCGTACATGGCGTTGACAATCGCTCGCTGTAACGTGGTGTTCTGTAAGGTGTCGAGCATCTTCAATTGCTCTAAACACGATAAGAACTTATTCACGCCACGACATTGCCCACCTTCCGATGGCTCAAAGATATGCAAGAACCCCATGCGCCCCGAGCGTAAACGCTTCGGTACTTCACGCCATTTCTTTGGCGAGCCAAAGTTATCGGCTCCTTCTTCAATGAAGTAGGAAATGGCTTCGCCATGTCGATTGAAGCGCATCCCACCACGCTGATGGGGTTTGTCCATCATGTAGTTGGGGTTGTTAACCTTGCGTGGCGCGACCATGCGAATGCAGGTTGAAAAGTGCGAATGCCGACGGTCTATCCATTCGGGCTTCGCCATGATTTCGCCCGTGTGAGCATGGGTTTCAATGCCCTCTCGCATCATCATGGTGAACGTGCGGCGACCTTCTGCGTCGATAAAACAGTTCGGGTCTTCGGCGATGTCACGAAAAATGGCTTCCACTTCACGCACGAACCCTTTGTCTGGAGCGATGCCGAGCAATAGCCAGTTCGGTTTGTAACTGAGGCGAAACTCAGAGCCAATGATGTGGTCTTTGTGCAGTTGGATGCCGTTTGCAGCAATACCGTTATTGCGCGTGACATCGTCTGTTCTGGCGTTCGCCTGTCTCATGACAGGCAAGAAAGCAGCGTCTACCGATTTTGACGGAGGGTTCCAATCGCTCATCTGGCCACCAAACCCTGAACCGCCAGCTCGATACACCGCATCTCTTAATGGTGTTTGACCATCTGCAGCCAGTAGTCCGGTGTGTGTCATTAGAATGAAACTCCTGCAGGGCCGCGACGACGAACTGAGCTCAATCCTAACTGAGCACGCAAGTCATCAATGTAGGCGCGAAGTTCATGGATGTTGGCTCGACTGAATTCAACTTTGCGGTCTCCTTTCTGTACGGAAACCGCCATTTTTCCTGTTTGCAAACTATGAAAGGCGGCTTCGGCCTGTTGCAACATTTCTTGTTTTGTCATCTTGATCCACCTTTCAATCTCGCGGCCAATTCAGCGATGCTAAGACCGGATGTTTGTGGTTGTTCTTGAGGTTGTTGGGGTTGCGGCTCTTCCAGTTCGAGACCGAACCGTTGAGTGAGAATGTTGAGTGCCGCATACGCATACACCCATCCGTCTAACGCCTCATCAAATGGGTGGTATTGCTTCACCCATCGCCAAACTTGTCGCCCTGACTTGTCATGCTCCAACTTTTTATTGGCTGAGCAGAGCTGCTTAAAAAACTCATCACCGGCTATGTCATCGTCCAATGGAAAGTGAACACATCCAGGCACAGGTTCATCACCTTTCGGGGTTAAACCTAAACGGCTATAAAGCCTTTGCTTGATACCGTCGGTACCTAACCTAGTGAGGTAGACTTTTTTGTTGTTTTTCTTGCGAGGGAAGTTTTGTATCGGCTTGCCGTACTGATTCTCACCTTGGATTGGGATCACCCACATCACGCCGTGCGTTCGACTCATCTGGTAAACGTCATCGGTTTTATGACCCATGGCGTCCCAACACCAAAGCTGAACGTCCATCACTTGGCCACTGCGCTTTTTGTAGGTCCGATACAGCGCTTTTCCGGCGGCATCTTTTAATACCTGGCTCGATAAGTCCCCGAGAAGAACGATGTGCTCAACAAGCCAACATTCTTCACCTGGCCCCCACGCCCAAACAAAGAGTTCGATGCGGTCATCCTGAGTATCAATGCCTCCGGTCAAAACCACCGCTCGCTCAGGTACTGGGTTACTGGTACGACTCTCGGCCCACCAAATTTCACGGCGCGACTTGAGATATTCCCAATCCAGCTTCTCTCCGTTCTCACCATCCCAAAGCTCACCGAGCGTTAGGTTGACGAACGTTTTTAGCTGACTTGGGTCGTCTTTCTTGTTGAGAAAGTCACGCACTATGCCACGCCAACCTGCGCTCAATTTGGTGTTGTATCCTGACCAAATGTGAATGCCGACGCTGCTTGGCGTAGGCGCTGGGGTGTCGTCTATATCAAAGAAATCATGGCCATCGCGTGTCCATGTGCCATCTTCGGCGATCCATCGACCTGCAAGCTCCATCTTGTAGAGATGCTTGTAGTAGATAGGGTCGTCACAATGAACGCAGCTGTAATAAACCGTCTTTGATTTTTTCTCGATACTTGGCTGAGTGTTGTCCCACTTGAAGCCGTGTTTATCTTCTTTACTGCCCCACTCTAAAACCTGCTCGGTTCCGCAGTGTGGGCATGGCAGATAAAAGCGGAAAGTCAGCTCCATCTTTGCCATTAGGCGTTCAACGTGCGACTCGCCTGTATTGGTTGGTGTGGTTCCCCATCTTGCCATCGGGAAAGCGGCACCTTCCAAACGCATTCGCGCAAGATCGATAGGGTTACCTTCTTTACCGACCTCCCAATCCCATCCGTCAATCTCATCACCAAACAGCGCGCCTTTAGTCAGAGCACGCATGTTTCGCGGTGTGGATGTGCCGAGGACATGCAGCGACCATCCTGTTCCCTGTTTGTAGGAAACGGTGTTTCGGTGGTCCTTAGCGAATAAGGCTGGGAAGATTTGGTGCATGATTGGCATTTCCTGCCAAGCAGCATCAATCTCGGTGACAGAGATGTTTTTTGCGTCGTTCTCTGTCGGTACGTAAATCACGGTGTTGGTTTTGAACTGAGCATGCAGACAAGAGTTTGCTGCTATGACCAACTTGGACCAGCCAACACGAGCCGACTTTTGCATGGTCAGCTCGGATATAGCGCGGTTACACATCATGTTGAGTGGCACAACCTGCAAAGGCAGTGTTTCCCAAAAGCCTTCTTCCTGAGAAGAACCAGCCGCTAACCGGAAATGCTTATTGGCCCACTCCGCTCCCTTGATGGCGATTGTTCTCCTCATCCCCATCAAGCCACGACGGACTTTCGTCTGGATCGCTGTCAATGTAATCGGAGAGGTTTGGTTGAACATCGGCACACTCATTTAATACGGCAGCAATCACGGCCTCTAAAACTTCCACCGCTTCGGGTGGCATGTCGGGCCATGCGTTCTTTAGTTTCGGAAGGAGGGTGTCGAGGCGTGTGCCCACTCTGGCGCATACCTGTTCTAAGGTGTCGACGATGATGTCTATTGGTGCGTAACTCTTTTCAAACAGTACGCGCTTGGCTTTTAGCATCGCCAACTTTTCGCGCCGTTCCTCTATCTTGAGATCGCGTTCTAATTTCGCAAACGCTTCCTCATCTTCTTGCTCGGTTTCCGGTTTTGAATCGGAGGCTTTTGATTGCGATTTATAGGTAATGTAAGCATGGATACACGCAAGAGGATCGATACCATTTCGCCCTTTGGCGACAGGCAGAACCCCTTGTTGCGCAAGGTTTCGGACCTGTCTAGATGAAATGCCAAGGAGCGTCGCTATGTCCAACTGCGTGAACTTTTTGCTCGGGTTGAATAGTTCGCTCATTCATGGTTTTTGACCGGAAACCGGAAACCTCCAAAATAAAAAAAATTTTTAACGAGAGCTTTTCTGCGAGGTCGAGCCCCCGTGGTCGCTCAGGGTGCCCAAAAGGACCCGCGCTCATGATTGATCTTCTGCTAGGCATTGAGTCCTGATGTAATCTTGCAAATACTTTGTCTGCTGCTCGTTCTCAATCATCATTCGTCTGAGACGTAGATAATCTCGCTCAGCTGCTGCTCCAAGTCTTGGGGTGTTTGCATTGCCCACGCTTCTGGTGCTGGCGGCTTCGGACACTGCTGGACAATCTGCCTGGACATACACCCGCTCAGGGCCATTGCTGAGACTATCGCTAAGACGATCAATCTCTTCTTTTGCTGCGGATAACTCTGCTGCATGCTTCTCTCCCAATTGGTTGAAGGATTGAATTTGAACTCGCTGCTGGTGTAACGCTGCGATATAGCCCTGAATCTCGCTCTTTACCAAGGTTAGCTGGCTTTCAGCGATATCAGCCCGACTGCTTTCCACAAACAATGCTGCCGAGAGTGTCGCAACCACTACTACCGCAATAGCTGTCGCCCATGCTGTCAGCTTTGCATTAGGCATACTTCCCTCTCGATATCTCGTCGGTTCATCAATCCTTTCCACGGTTTGCCTGCTGCATATACCCATCGTTTAAGCTGATCACATGCTGCATACCACTCACCTTTGTTGAGTAGCTTTAGTAACGTCGAGCGTGAGAATGAGCCTATACCAACGTTAAACGTGAAAGAGTAGAGAGCAGCTCGTGTCGTCTCAGGGATATCAACGTGAATCATTGGGTCGACCATTCGCTTAACATCAGCCAGATCAGACTCAAGCAATTCATCACACTCCGCTTGTGAGTAGACTTTGTCTGGAATGATGTCTGTTCCTGTATGTCCGTAACAAACAGTTTGAACGCCAGCGACATCGATGTAAGGAGTATACCGAACACCTTCCATTGGCTTTACCATTGCTGTCGCCATAATAAGAGCCGAAGCTCCTGCGGCTGCTAACATCTTGACTGCAGAATTAAGGTGCTTCATCGCCATAGTCCTTTTCGAAACGCTTTTTCTGCCAGTAGTTGTTAATCCAGGCAGTAATGAGCATGCCAGCCAAAGCAATCAGAACCGTATAACCGTCTGCAGATATAGATCCAAACACTCCTATTACCCCATTCCAAAAATAAGATAGGGCGCTGGATATCTTTTCGTTCATACGCATATTCACCCCCTTACTGGAGTGCCCTTTTGCTTGGATGAAAATGAAAAAACCCCGCCAAGGCGAGGTTTTCGAGAATTTATGATAGACACAAAAAAACCGCCTAAGTGGCGGTCATTTTCAATACTGTGTACTTATCCATAATGGATATATATACATTAAATTGCCCCGTTTTTATTTTCAAGCTCTTTTTTGAATAATTTTCGCGCAGACTTGTCGTAGTTAACCAGCAAGGTACGAATCACTTCACTGTGCTTTTCCCATTCAGACCAGTGGTTTTGGTAGTAGCGAGTACGTTTCTTTCTGAACGCATCGGACTCAATATTCTTGTCTTTACAATCTACTTCCACCAGCGCTTTGATTAGGAACTGACGGCTAACGCTGGGCCTATATTGAATACCATCATGATCGAAGTAAGTCTGAGCCCCAGCCAATTGCTCAAGCGCAATATTACCAGCGATAGTACTAATGAGAGCTTTAACTTTCAGATAGGTTCGCTTCTGAACAATCACGCCTTGCTCAGATGAATGAACGACCCAATCATTCAACACACTTTCAACCAGACGCGTCTTGTTTTCTTTCGAGTTCCAAAGTGGTGAGGCGTAGGCGTACAGGCTCCAATCGGCCAAATGCGCTGCTTTCTTCTGCATTCTATCAATCGTTAAAAGCACTTTTGCACCATCAATGAGAGATGCCATTTGGTAGTCAGCAGCCCCGAAACCACCACCACCACCAGAACCGTCATTATACTTTGCTTTGATTCCTTCCGTAGCCATACCAATTGCCGCTGGCATCGGCCACGTTTCAATGTTTGTCGCTAATCCCATAATATTCCCTGTACGAGTTTGGAAACATGATTACATAGAGTTATACTGTACATAAATACAGTATAACTCTTAATTTGAAGTATGTACAAAACGATTCAACGCCTAGTAGGACATCACATCTGCCGAATCGGTCCTGATGGTCCATGCGGTTGCGATAGCACTGAGGATAACGTATCGGTGCTAATAACTAATGGCGACTGGAAAGCCATCCCTTTTGGCGGTTTTATGGAAGTGGGCAACGTTATAGGTGTAAGGCGCCTGAAGATAATGGATGTGTGTGCGCTGTGTTCTGATGATGACGGTCACAAAATCGTTTATACCATTCCGAGAAACCACTACCTCGTGGGGACTTACCTAAACGGGAAGTGTTTCATCTTGCTTTATGATGGTGAAGTGAAACACTACCTAGACAAAAACGCTGACCAAGATACTAAGAACAACGTGGTTTGGCTGTGAATTAAAGTTCAAGTTTCCTAACTTAGCCCTTTAAAATAGTGATTCTTCCTACTCACGGTGGCGAGCTTATGCTTTACCAACTTAAGCTCGCCGCTCAAAATGAAAGGGATCGTGCGGTATACATTACTTACAATGACATTGAGCAAAGTACTATAGCGGACATTACAAAATTCGGTTCATGTAATTAAACCCGATACATACCAACCGTTAGTGTTAACTGCAGAAGCCCCAAATCGGCTACAGGCTCGACTCGTATATCTCTATATATTGGTAGATGTATACCCTCCCGTTGTCAAGATACTTCTTTGGGTTCAAATCACGCCTACCACCAGCGCAATATTAGCCGTATCTTTCAAATACCACAGCCGATATCACTACTTAATAGGAATGAACCAAGGAGATCTGACTCTCGGTTGTTTATCTTGACCTAATCGTACAAGCTACCCCAGCACCACTAAACTCGTTTCTGGACAGAAACTTGTTAGCTTAAATGACTTAGTTGTATCAAGATCAGGTATGAAAAAGTATCTTGAAACCATAGTCTCTTGTTATGTTTCTACTTACACTAAAGTTGAACGAGACTTTTTAATATCTATTTTATGTCCGTAAGCTTTGAAATAAATCGAGTGCTCAGCTAATCTATAGTCAACTTTTGGTCCAACAATTATTTCATCAACCATAGAAAAGAAATCAATTTTGTGTTTCACAAATGGCATTGGTAGGTTACCTCTAGCTCGCCAAGCAGACCTGTTATCATTAACAGAAACAGTCCCAAACAATCGCCACTCTTTTTCTTCAGAAAAACTAGAGTGTTTAAAATAACAAGCCAATTCCCTGAACTCCGCAGTTGACTCCACAATCAGCTTTTTTCTATTTACTTCATCAAGTTCAATATCATAGTACTTGTCAACATACTTTTGAATAATCGAATTTATAACTTCATTCTTTTCAACGTCTGAGTAAACACATCGCTTTAACTTAAATCCTCTAAAAGAGTCTGTTGATTCAATTTTAGATTTATCAAACCCAACACAAAATCCACCATCATGACAATACCCCCTCCATTGACTTAGCAAGTCTGGCGCTTCTGTCAGAGAAAACACAAATGTTCGTGACATAGTACTTTCTGGGCGAACATTCATTATCAAGTTATCAGCTATGGAAGCTATTTTCCGATCTCTTGACGCTTGCAATTTTTTAATCGCTGGCCAAGCCAAATCAAATCCATGCTCCCATTCTTTATTATCATTCATATACTGGATTTGTGATGACCAAATTTCCCCATCCATCATACCAAGAAGTCCATCTGCACTCGTGTAATGATACAGTTTTTTATCTAATTCCATTTGCTACCCTTACAATAAATTTATTCTAGGTTATGAACGCAACATTCGAACAACACATAACGCTTATTATATGGCGATTGCCTTATTTTATCAGCACATTGTGCCGTTTTACCACGCTTATCTCAATCGATAAACTTTGTTATTTCAATGGCATAAATCAATTGCATGGGCGCTTGGTTGCTTACTTAAGTCTGAGCGCTACTTTATCAAACCTTTGAGGCATGGTGGAATTTACCCCCGTGATACAACACGGGGATTAACGACGCACAGCATTAGAAGAATGGATAACTTCTAGTAGGGCAAACCCCATTAACAGGATGTGAATGAGTAAAAGGTCTATCTAACAATGGGGCAAAGGTGTGTTTGCGAAGCACTGCACCCGCACGTCTTTGGACAGAACCTTGTCAGTTATATTACTAAAGTAGGATATAACTGATTGGCTGAAACATGGAAAAGTAACGCAACATTAAGGTGTGAGCAACGCAATACCACGTGTTGCGAATCACTATTAAACAGTTTGTTAGGTGATCTGACTCCAAATATTACACTAGCCACAGAATATAGATGCCTTATCAGGAATAACATATGCAACTCAATCCACAATAAGGAGTTGTCATGGGAAAACCCGCAGCAACAATAACATCAATGCACATCTGCCCCAAAGTCACCGCTAAAGTTCCGCATGTGGGCGGCCCTGTAGTCGTTGGCTCACCCAATGTTAAAATTGGTGGCTTACCTGCGGCTCGAAAAGGGGACCGTCTTGTTTGTGTTGGTCCACCAGATTCCATAAGCCAAGGCTCTAGTTCGGTGTTTATCAATGGAAAGCCCGCAGCTCGTATGGGGGACGGAACGGCTCACGGCGGTAAAATAGTGATTGGAAACCCAACAGTGCTCATAGGAGACAGTGGCAGTCAAGTTTCTACGCCAAAACCTAAAAGTGCTACAGGTTCTGTGGTACAAACTGACTCAAAGAACCGTTTAACTAATGATTCAGCGGGAAATATTCCCCGTGAGGAGAAGCCGATTGTTAAGGCTAGTGCAGGACAAGCTTCTGGCATAAAAGGAAAACCAGGATCGTGGGCGAGCGAACTAGAACCTCCTGCACCAAATACCTTATATGAGGTAACCTCAACGCATGAAGGAAGCCCAGTAACGTACACCTACGAAACCGATGCACATGGTAGAACAATACGAGTAACGGGGAAACTGCAAAAGTCTCCCATTAAAAGTCAAGCTATGCGTGATAAACTACACCGTAATTCATCTACTCAATCAAAGTATGGAGGGGATGACCCAAACTATGATGGTGGTCACCTCATTGCCACTCTATTCCAAGGACCAGCTGAAAAAGTGAATCTAGTGCCTCAACTGAAGGAGCAGAATCGGCATGGTGAGTGGCGGCAGATGGAAAGGGAATGGGCTGCAGACCTAGATGAGGGAAAAGACGTAGAAGTGGATATTCGTATCAAATATAGTAAGGGTTCGACGCCTTCTAGGCTTATTGCTATGTGGACTGTAGATGGTGGTTCCACCAATCGTTTGGTATTTAAGAATTAAGGTAAATTTATGTTTTCAACAGCAGAAGAAATTTATAACCATGTTGGAGGAGCTATCTTGGAGGTGGCTCCCGAACAGTGGTGTGTAGCTTGGGTTGATATTGCTATGAACCTTTCTACTAGAGCGGTGTATTTTCAAGATCGTTACTTGGTAGATGCTAACTCAGATGATGTGAAGGATCTCGACATCTACAGTTCTGACAACATTGAACTTGACGATGCCTTTAGTGACTTATTTGATTTAATGTCTAGCAAAGAGCAGAGCAAGCCTTGGAACAAAGCTCGCTTTATTGTTCATCCTGATGGTGATTTTGAAATTGAGTTTAAATGGGATGAGGATTGGGCATGGTTAAGTTCATTAAACCCAGATAAAGATATATATCCTGATGGTGATACAGTTAGAACTATACGCTCATGGGATGGTCTTGGTGAAAATGCGTACCGCCCTTGGTTTGATCCGGATTCAGCCATGTTTAAAAAAGATTAACGAAAACTTTTAATAACCCCCACAACCAGTTACGAAATGAAGTAACTGGTTGTGGGCTTCAACCTAAAAGGTCTAACTTATTACCTAACGCCTTGTTAAGGACGAAGCACACAATGCCACGCGTGCTGAATCCCTCTTGAACGATTTGTTATGAGACATTTTGGCGATAGCTTCTCTTTGTGTTTTTATACCCCCTACTTTAAAAAAAACAGTCCCAACCAGCTATAAACACGGCCCAAAAGACAGTCATTAAATAAACTCGATATGAGACAGTGGGAGAGAAGCCGAAATAGAAGTCGTTTTGGACAAATGCATTAATTAATATGATTGGAATAATACACGCTAATCCATAAGTGAGACAATGTATCAAAAAGCCTTTCCTTTGAATCTTTACCCACTGATTTTTCAACGTTTTATCAACTTTTATTCTCCTGTAATGTAACGTATTTAGTACAACAGTCGTCTTTAATCGTATCCTTGTTTAGTGCCTGACGGATTGAGTTCTAACTCATTTTTCTTAGCTTACCCCACAGCCCCAACCATCAGCGCTCTATTAATCGTTTCCTTCACATGCCACAGTTGATCGCCGTGTTGGTGTTCCCAAGTGTTCATATCGCGGTGCAGTTCTTGATGGTGTTCATTACATAACGGGAAGGTAAACATGTCCGAAGCCTTACTTCCCATCTTCCCTTCTCCGTGGCCGATTAGGTGATGAGCGATACCTGCAGTCTTACCACACACGCGACAGGGTAACTTTCGCACGAATGAAAGGTATTTCTCACTCTCCCAACGGATTGGCTTCGGCTTTCTCAGATACATCGCTGGTGGATCGTCATCGATGACCAGTTTAAGAACAGGCTTTGCTAACCGTTCTAGTTGCTCACGCTGACTTTCAACAACATACCTAGCATCAGTATCAATGTTGCCCTTAACACCTACTCGCTTAGCCGTAGCCTCTCGCTTAAACTGGCGATCTATAACTGCTTGAGGAAGCAGCTCATACACACCATTTCGTACCGCCCACCAGCATAGGTCTACATCTGTAATCTGCTTTTGGTACCCATGTAACTGGCGAGACACCGCTTGGAGGCCGTGGACGACACTGTTCATTCGAGCAATGTGAAAGTAAAGGTTTGGATCACTGTCCCCCTGGAGATCATGATGCCAGCAAAGCCTTACCGCACCTTCACCTGTTTTACGAGTTTTTAAATTATGGTCGCAATAACCTGAGTCCTTTAACTGGCATTCGTTAATGAAATCTACAAACTGATGCGTTCGTCCTATTCTGCTTTGCACTTCCTCATGTGAGAAAAACGCCACGAGACTCGAATCAGTCGGCTTTAAGGCTTGACTCTCTTCCGGCACCAATTGCTGTGCTGGTGACACTAAACCAATCTTACCGTCCACCAGCAATGACTTTAACGATTGAGTATTCGGTGTCAGTGCGATCACTGCAGCGTTAAGAGTGGGTACAATATCGATATCTACCTTAATCACGTAGTGCCTCCTCAATCATCTGTATTGCTAACCCCTTTTTAATCATATCTCCGGTAAAGCGCAAAACCGTCCAACCTCTCAATGCTGCCGTGTTATATTTCTCACAATCTGCTTCAAAACCTTTCGCTCGATTATGGCGACCATTACTCCAAGTCCCACCTTCTACTTCGATAGCCAGCTGCTGATCGGGATAGGCAAAATCAAAGCGCCATCTGCGTGTCTCGTGAAATCGATACTCAGACACGGGTGCTTCCAACTTCAATGCTCTTATATGTTGCAATAACAACTTCTCTAACTGACTCACGCTGCTACCGCCTTAAGGTGACCTGTTTCCAACAGCTTTTTGCGCAGCCAGATTTCACCCTTTCCAGTAATCAAGGCCGTGTGGCTGATCCGAGTTTGGGAGTTAGTTTCGTAAGTACCCTGTTTCACCGTAAAGTAACCACGTTCTACAAACTCCTGATACGGCAAGTTGTAAGAGTCTCCACGGCTCATAAAGATCTTTAACTCTCTCAGTACACGGAAAATAGTGACAGGCCCCAAACCTACTGTTTTAGCAAACTGACCGAGCTTCACACCTTTATCCGCGCCCGCGATAGCATCTGCAAACTCGGCTTTTGGGGCCGCGATAGCTAATGCCTGGTTCTTTTCTTCCAGTTCCTTGGCTTGGTTAGCAGCTAACTGCAATGCTTCAGCATACGTTGTCGGTATAGATGGTTTACCTGCACTTTCTAACTCATCCCACCGCTTGATAATGGAATGACGTAACTTGATGTTGTAACCAGAAACCAACGTCAACGTGAGCTCGCGATTCAAGTGATATTGAGTGTACTGATTACCTTTATGCCAAAACTGGGAACCCTCCAAATTTGGATGGTTCAACTCAGCCACCATTCGTTCAATATCTCGTTTAACGTGCGAGTGTTGCTTACCTGTCAGTTCCGCAATCTCTCGACTACTCATTGTCATCTCTGTTTGGGCGCTGATACTTAACATTCGACTCCCTCCGCTAACCAGTATTTACTCGAGAACCCCGTCAGTTCACTACTCTCATGCCGGACATCCACACCAGAACAGCGAGCCGCCTTAACCAATCTAACTAAGTCACAAACGTGAATACCTAATTCATCACACAGCTCGCTCGGAGACCAAAGCCGACGACGAGATTTCATTACATCAACCAAATCCTTTTTACTTGCCATTCTCGCCCCCCTACACCGCCTCTAGGTTCGCAACACGCTCCAGTAACTCTCTGCGCTTAGCCGACAAATCTGCGATCTTTCGCTTTGATGGTTCCACTTCATGCTGAGGTCGCTTAGCGTCAATCAAGTACAACATGCGCTGATTTTCTGAGTTGATAGAGCTCTCTAGCAAAGCGACTTCGCGCTGAATCACGATTACTTCGTCCTGAGTAGCCACTGAGGAATCACCTTGCTGTGGTGGCAGGTAACGCCCCTTGTCTTGCTCTCTGCCAAGCCAACCTTGAATAAACTTTTCGATACCTTGCTTGGTTTTCCGCTTACGAGGATTGGCATCGCACCAAGCGATCATTTTTTTCAGCTCAGCACGAACATTCACTGCACCAAACAAATCCGAATAGCGGTCGATGTCTGGTTGAGTTACTCCATGAAACTGCCCTTTCCTGTTCAAAGGAATTTCAAACAGTGCTGGTTCGGCTTCGAGCGGTTCGCTTGGAGCAAGATCTTTACTTGATGGTTCTATTGGTGGATCTATTGGTGGTTTATAGCCGGATTCCGACCTACCCCCAGCCGGAATTTGACCTACCCCCTCAGGTTGTTTCGTCTGTTCGAGTTTCGAACGTTCGACTTTTGAACAGACGAAATTCGACTGTTCAAAATCTGTCTGTTCATCTGCTTTCTTCTTCAAAAGCATTACAGGCAACTGGTACTGATTATTCGAACGAACTAAGCGACCTGTATCCGCCTTTTTGAATTGGTTCTTTTTGAATAACCATCCGGCAGCTTCCAGTTTCTTAAGTGTCGATTTAACGGTGGTAGGTGAAACACCAGACTTACGAGCAATGGTATCGATAGACGGCCAACAAAGGCCGCTATCATCCGCATGGTCAGCTAGGCAAAGCATCACCAACTTATCAGAACCTTTAAAACTCGGAATGTCCCAAACGTAGCTCATTACCTTTACTGACATACATCCCCCAATTCAGATACAACTTTGTCGACGTTCTGGTGAATAACTTCGAATTCAATTACCCAGACATAAGGGTTTTCATTCCAATTCTGATAAATCGAGTTCCAAAGATACTTAAATGCATCGTTCGCTTTTTCATACCATCGCCATTGTGGGGCGTGCGGTCTCGAATCAGGATGGCTCTCGACACCGCCCCATTCTTGATACAATGAGTGATACCTAATACCTTCGAGTTTCGCCTGATCTTCCGTAATTTCTTGTACTCGCTCGATACGAACGTCGGTTATTCGAAGTGTCAATCTGCTAGCCCATCGAGGCATATGGATTGATGGAGTCCATTTAAGATCTGGAAGCCCTCCAGCTTTAAATAGGCAATGTTCGTTAGTTTTTAGAGCATCAGGCAAGAGCGCTGCAGAACAACCACAGTTATTCCATTCAAAAAAGCTAAGTTCATGGTCGTCCCATGAGTCATGGTCGCAATCTGGGTCTGTACAAAACGTCTCGCGAACCCAAATTAGATCACCAACAACAAACGGATATGCAAGCCATTCTTGATTTGGATTTTGCTGATTTACAGCAAACCTCTGACGCTCAGATACAATAGTTTTATTAAAAGTACGACAATCGATGGTTCCCGCTCTTACTTTGCTGACAGGCCGACGTGTAACTGCCTTACGTCCATCAAGAAGCGCTTTCACCATTTCAGTATTGAAGATCATTGGGGTGACTTTCATACTTCCACCTTCCCTACAACCAAACGCGCCTTACCTTTTCCAAACACAACAAAGTTGTTCGCAAATAAAATCAGCACGAAGCCAGTTATCGTCTGAGTGTCCAGCAAAGCCTTATATAGAGAACGAGTGAGCAGGGAGAAGCAGCCTGTTGTTAGCTCTTGGCCGTCATAGTCAAAAAACGTAACCTTTAGCATCAAATAGCCCTCCCCTTATAAACAGCAGTTACGTAAATGCGCTTTGCTTCAAACAAGTCTGCTAATTCATCATGGGTGAGAATGATGCTCTGCCCCTTCTCCACCTTGTAAAACTGGTTTTGGTGGTACCACAATGAATAATTGAGTGTTATTCTTTCCATCACTCCTCCGTGATCTTTGCTGGTGACTGAGTGAGCTGTGATTGTTCCTCGCAAGAATCATCACAACCCGGCTTTAAACCGTTGCCGCGGTTTAAAGCCACTTCCTCATCTATTACTCGTAATCGACGTTCGCACTTTGCTTTCAATAACTGAATTTGCTCACGTTCGTAGACTTCTGACGATTGGCCTTGCGCCACCATTAGCTTTGCCGAGCTGCAGGTGATGTCTGCCATCTGTGAAACGGTTTGCCAAAATATTTCTGTTTTCATACAACCTCCGCATACAACGCATCGAGCTTCAGCATGAAGGCTTCGAAAGTCGCGTGGTATTCTGCTTTCAATTGAGCGATGAGCGCACGTTCGCGAGCATCAAACACACCATCTGCTTTTGCTTCTTCAATGGTTTTATCCAAAAGCCCTTTCACTGCATTAAGGTGTAAATGGCAATCGAACATATCCACGGTATCCAGTTCTGCGACATCAGGTTGCTCTACCACCATGCAATTAACACGGTTAGCAAAGTACTCTGCTACGTATGGGGTGTTGGTTAGCTCTGCCATTTCCACCAGCTCATCAACACTAAAAAAGCGAGAACCCTTCTTCTCGTATAAGTGGTTGTTAAAACTGTCTATCGACATACCAAGAACTGCAGCAACCGCCTCTTTACCACCAGTGACGCCTGCAATGGTTTTATTCACCATCTCTTTCTTATTCACCATTTGCTCCTTTGATTGGTGGTTTAACTTCTTGCCCTTCTGCTCCACAATCTTCTTGCGGATCAGGGAATACATCTTCGAACTTGCAATCAGCCCCCAATGAATTCAAAGCGTTCACAATTCGCCAACCAAGGACGGTATCAACCGTTCTATTCCCATTTTCATAATGATTAACAGCGCTTTGGGATACGCCTACCTTTTTTGCAAGAGCTTGTTGTGTAACTCCTAGCTCACCACGAATAGCTTTTAAATTCGACATAATGCCCCCTTAACAAGAACAAATATTACATTATGGAATTTACTTAAACAACAAATATTACGATATGGATATTCATCTAGTTATTACAATGAGTAATAATCTTTAACTATGAAAATGAATTGGAATGACCTAGTAAAAGCTAGGATGAAAGAAGTTGGAATCACTCAGAACGCTCTTGCAGAAATGATGGGAGTATCTCAGAGTGCGATAGCTCATTGGCTCAGCAAAAACAGAGAGCCAAGTATCGAGAACGTTGCTGCCATTATGAAGTGTGTTGGCTTAACTCATATGACGCTTGATTCGGAGGGTTTTATTGACTACCCAGATGACAGCATTGCAAATGTAACGAAGCTCGATATACAACCTACCTACCAAAAGTCCTTCCCTGTCCTTAGTTCAGTTCAAGCAGGGCAATGGCACGAAGCCATCGAGCCCTATTCAATAGAAGAAATCAGCGAGTGGTACCCTACAACAGAGCGTTGCAGTGAACGATGTTTCTGGTTGACTGTTCAAGGTGATTCAATGACATCACCAACAGGAGTGAGCTTCCCTGAGGGGACTATGGTGCTGGTGGACACTGAAGTCGACGCAGAGAACGGTAAGCTGGTGGTTGCAAAACTCACTGACGTAAACGAAGCTACTTTCAAAAAATTCATTGTCGATAGTGGCCAGAAGTATTTAAAGGCTCTTAATCCAGCGTTTCCGATTCTGCCAATCAATGGCAACTGTAAGATTATCGGTGTTGTGATCGACGCTAAACTCAAACTCTTTTAAGGAGCAGTAATGAACGTAGTAAAAAATTCTTCTCGCATTCGTGATGCTTGGAATTGTAGCTATCCTCTCGTTTCTATTTGGTATAGCTGGATTTGTCGTGGCACTAGGCATGTCGATTGTTATGTCAATGATGCTTTCTAGAATGGAAAGGGAAAAGCTCGAAAAGCAACGACATGAAGAACTGCTAGAAGCAAGCAGAAGTAATCGTCAATCAGATTAAAATCTACGAATAAAATCCTCTATGTTGAAAAGGACTTTAACATGAAACTGTTACCAGCATTGCTTATTGACCTGGTTACCTTTAATACTAGCGCTTCATTTCGTATCCAATAAATACGGTTTGGTTGTTGGCGAAACGAAAGTAAAAGCTAGCTGCACTAAAATAATATAAATCGACAAATTCCTAAACCGCCATCCTGGCGGTTTTTTTACACCTAGAGTAAATTGCGCACGACAATTCCATTTTGTAATTGACCATTAAATTCCATTATGTAATATTATTCTCATTCCAGTTGGTTAACTAACTACTGAAGCGAGGAAATCACATGTCTAACCAAGAAGCAGGAAACCTCAGTCTTGAGGACCGAACTACTAACTTTCCAAAACTGATGCAGGAACTGGACGGTGGCGTTGTCTCCAATGTCGTCGGTTTGGCGTTATCTAACGTTGCCCGAGCTGTGTCCTACAGCGATAAGCAGGGAAACGTGAAGATGGATCTAAAGCTTAAGCCTATGGGCACCAACAACGAGATGGTCGAAATCACCGTCAACATGTCGGTAAAAGAGCCAAAAGCCGGATTCGGTACCAAGTCAGAAGACTTCCAATACACCTCAATCGCGTACGTGGGCAAAGGCGGCAAACTTACCTACGACCGACCAAAAGAAGATATTCACGGCCAAGCCGTTATTGAAGAAGGCATGCTGCGAGAAGTACGCAGCTAACCCACTCCACCAGCAACTCACTCAAAGAGAGAATAGATAAATGGATAAATCAGCAATCCAACAGATCCAAGAATCAGCGAATGCTCCGCAGTTTTTAAAACAGTTAGAGAAAGCGGGATTCCCTGTTGCCGCCCTACCTGAATCCTTCGATTTGCATGACTTGGAGAAGTTCATGCCAAACCGCAATTATTTCCGCGGCACAATGAAGACGGCAAATATCGACGAGTTTGTGCGTTACCACGAAGAGTACCAAACCGAAGGCAATCAGTGCTTTATCAATGCGGAACGTATGGCTGCTGTGACTATTTTTGACCTTGGTACTCATAACTTCCCTGGGCACTGCAAACACCAAGCAAACTTGATTCTGCGCCGCACTGCAGCACTTAACGCCATGCTAAACATTGACGAAGAACGCCTTGGTCAAAAGAAACTGGCTGAGTGGGTAGAAGACTACAGCGAGTTCGTTCAGGTCTTCTCCACCACTGGGGAAGTTATCGAAAACTCCGTCGCGTCTGCAGCTATTCGCAACATGAAGTTTGAAGCGAAAGCAGGGCGTGAATCCAATGTAGATGACTTCAGCCACCATCAATCTGAATACGAGTCTGTTGCGGTTCGCACTAAGGAAGAGTTCCCAATGCCTGCGGTGTTTAAGTTCACGTGTGTGCCTTACTTAGGTTTGGCTGAACGCACCTTTGAACTGCGCATGAGCACGATAGGTAATGAAACTCTAGTCCTTCGTATCAAGAAGCTGGAACAACACGAAGAAGAGATGGGCGAAGAGTTCCAAACCAAGCTTCAAGCGTGCTTTAAAAACGGTGAGATCGAAATTGATACCTTCATTGGTTCGTTTAGCTCTTAACTAATATTGGCGCCCTCTTCTTAAAGGGGGTGTATCTTGCGAGGAAATATCTATGGCGGCAACCATCGATACTCAATTCGGGCAGGTCACGACATCGGCCCCTTACTTTAGTCACCAACTAGGTTGTGAAGTGATCAACCTAACTCTGATTAAACCAGAGAACGAGAGTAACGGCTGGGGCATCAGCAAAGAATGTCCTTCTAATGTCTCGCTCACCAATCAATTTCTAAACATGTTCGCCAGAGATGCAGCACAAGTAATGTAAGGATTTCGCGATGAGCATGACACAAGAAGAGATCAATAGAGCGGTTGATGGTGTGATGGAACTTCGCCCAACTGATGCGCGTTTACCAAAAGAGCAACCCAAGGACTCAGCCGTTAAACAACGAATGAATGATGTGCAGTTTGAGCAGGAACTAGCAGCAATTATGGAAAATGAACCCGTGTTAGGTTCCGCTTTCTATTTTTGTAATCAGGACGTAACGAAAGGTGGTCGTAAGAACCTGAACTTCAATCGATATCCTGGTGGAGTGAAGTAATGGCCCTCATTAACTTACATTATCTGTCACTACTTCGCTGCTATTAACACGTCAACCACCAAATTAAGAAGAGTAAGGTGGTTGCCCTGCTCTTCTCTCAATTCAACTATATAGGAGTTTACCGATGAGAACATTTACGGTGATTCAATTAGAGCCTAGCCGTTGGGTGAAAGAGGATCTTCTGATTGATTTAACAGGCATGTCTACCAATGAAATCAAAGACTATCGTCAGTTTCGTTGGATTGAAGGCGTTCACTTCAAAAAAGCATCCGGTAAGAGTAGTGGTGGTGGCAAAAGTTTTAAGTATGACCGTGTTGCCATTGATGAGTTTTCAGCAAGAGAAAGGGTTGCGTAATGAACACACCAGAAGGTGTAGAGATCCGCGGTAAGTCTATCCGCATTAGTTTTACTTACCGGGAGATGCGTTGTCGGGAGACACTAAAAGGATGGGAAGTCACTAAAGGCAATCTCAAAAAAGCAAGTCATCTACGCGCTTCTATACTTTCTGAAATTTCATTAGGCACATTTGATTACTTATCTCGATTTCCAACATCAAAGAAAGCGCAACTCTTTGCAACTCCAGAACAGCGTGGTAAGAACCTTACCGTTCGCGAATTGTTTGATGACTATATTCAATTGAAGAAAACGACTATGGCTTCGCAGTCACTCTATGTATTGAGTACTACCGCAAGAGCATGCTGCTTGTTTGTTGGAGAGGAACGTACTATCTCCACCATCACGATTATGGATGCACTAAAGTGCCAAAAGTTAATGGTCGACTCCCCTACTCGCAATGGAAGACCACGAAGCGCAAAGACGATCAATAATATGATCAAACTATTGCGCCGATGCTTTGATTTAGCAGTGAAATCAAAATTTATCGATGACAACCCATTTCTGCATGTTGAGCTGCTGAATGGAGGCTCTGGTGAGCCGGATCCACTAGAACTAGAAGAGTTCCACCAGCTAATAGAGTCAACGACAAACTTACAGCAGCGGAATATGTTCACCTTAGCCATTTACACGGGCATGCGAACTGGTGAACTCTGTGCGTTAGCATGGGAAGACGTCGATCTTGAGAAAGGTACGATCGAGGTTACTCGCAACGTCACGCTTGAACGAAAGTTCACAACGCCGAAGAATAAGAAGTCAGAGCGAACTATTCACTTACTTGAACCTGCTCTCCTTGCCCTTAAGTCTCAAAGAGAGCTAACTATGTTTAGCCCAGTTAGAGATATTTTAGTGGAAGTAAAAGGCTCAAACACGTTTCGTCAGGAAAGCGTTCGATTCGTATTTATTCCAGAACGTCGTAATGGTCAAGAAACGAGTGAGACCTATAAAACGACAACATATAACCGACTATGGTCACGCGCACTTAAGAGAGCTAGCATCCGCCATCGCTGTTCATATCAATCTCGACATACCTACGCTTGTTGGTTGATCACCAAAGGCGCAAACCTGTCATTTATCGCGGAGCAGATGGGACACAAGAGCACAATGATGTTGGAACGTGTTTACGGAAGATTCATGAAGTCACACTCGCATGAGCAGGTCGAATACTTAAATGGAATCATGGCTTCAAATAAATAAGGCAATTCTGATTATGATGTGCATTTCAATGTGGGGAACAGAATTGTCCTTTTCTAATTTAACGCAATTACTCAGTGGCAGATCGCGTCACTGAAGTTTCCATACTTTCCCTCATGGCTGGAGGTTGAGGGGCTGTGCTCGCAATCTCCCACTTTCAATTAAAAATTGTACCAATGAGCTCAGTTTTGGCCAGAATTTTTATGCAAATCAACAGAAAAACACAGCTCACTTATGGGTAGGATGACCTAATAAATTACAGTTACCTCAGAAAATGATCTGGCTTTATTTTCAATCAAACGTTATTTATCTCTGAAATTCTAACGTATCAAATATGGTTATGTTTCAATCAGTAAACAAGCCAAAACTATTATGGTAATACATTTCGATATCAGCCCAGTCAATGTCAAAATCATCCTTGAAATGTGTAATTACACAGAAACCCACCTCAGGTAATTTGAATGGTTTCAACTTCATTCTTGCAGATAGCTGATATTTAAACTTCTCCAATGCGATGTTTGGATCTTTGTTAAGGTAATGAAATATATTTTCTCCCACCTTAAATGATACCATTTTGTTGATACATGATTCCTTAGGTTTTTCGTTCGATTTTTGAATAGTAACATCAATGTATAATTCAATATCACAGGGACATTTTAATTTTATTAGACTAGAACTACGCTTCTCTCTTGCGTTCTTTTTTGTATCCATTTGAGCAATCATGGATTCACCATCGTATCCATTTTTGGAGTACGCATCAAAAATAACTATATCACCGTTAGATATTTTAATCTCAAGTTTTGAATCAGAAACCAATTTTGCGGAAAGAACTCGTTGACCTTGCAACTCTGATATTACATTTCGTTTTTTAGCCATATAACTTTTCCAGATTGTATTTTTTAAATCAGCAGTATTATTAAGAATTGAATCGACCTACTTCGCGTAGGCCGATTTACAGCATACCTAAAGTCTGTCTATACCAACACCCTTACACCTGGAACATATCCACCTGATCTGGCAATATTTTTCTTTAACTTAAAGTGATTATCAATAGGGAGGGCACACCATTTCCTTACATCTTCAATGGTAAAAAATAACTCCATAGAATTAATATTTTCTATTACCACAAGTAAATCGTTTTCTCCCACACTAACTTCAAAATCAAGATAATTAGTATTACTAATATCATCTTCATACGGAAAACTCTCAATACAGTAATCATTTGAAAGTTGTATAGTTAGGTGATAGTTCATATCTTCGCTTAGATATAATTCACAATGTACCGAATGCCAAAAATCATGCTTAATTAATTCATTACTTGGGAGTTTTTCATGACTACCAAAACGCTCAATTATAGGTTGATTGATGGGGTTTAATTTGCCATTATTTTCAATTATTAATATTTTTTTGCCTGTAAGAATTATTTCTTCAGTATGTATTATAGGGCTGAGGTTGAATTGTTTGGTATTAGATAGTACGAATGTTGGGCAGCGCTGAATAGTAAACCAAAGTTGATAGAGCAAATGAAAGCTATTTTTATCATCAACTGAAATCCGATCAATGAGTAAAGACATATTAGGATGCTCTGCCCCGTCAATATTTTGTAACCACATTTGGTATCTTTGGAATATTTCATTTGACTCATCATGACGAACTAATGCATCAATATCCGATAAAGTTATTGCTTCATTGTAGTTACTCTCCATATCTTCCACTGGAATACAATGGCTTAGTAGATTAGTCTGATTCTCTTTATTTTGGAAAAAAGCAATGAGGTTGCGTAAGTAGCGGTTTTCCATCAAATCACAAAATGATGAAAAAAAGTCATCAAACTTATTATAACAAAGAGCTACTTCAAAACGTCCAGGATCACGCCGTGGTGATCCACAGATCTCAATGATAGCTTGCTTTTGAGATTCTGATAACAAGCTTTTCCCCGTTTTCATCTCACTGACTCGTGATTCTTCCAAACCGAGAATAGCAGCCATATCTTTCTGCGCCTTGCCTTGATTCTTAAAATAACTTATGGCGTGATTAATCCATAAAATTGTGTCGCGTTTTTTACTCATGATTTTCTCCTTAAGTATTTATTAAAAGAATAAAGAAAGAACTCAATATTTTCATTACATTTTTTACGTAATTATTAGTAATAAATTACGAGAGAAGATAATATAGTGTAAGTGATTGATTAAATGAAATTATATTGTGCTTTTATCACTTATGGAGCTCTAAAAATTACATTTGCTGGGGTGAATTTCTTGCACAATCAATAGCTTTTCTAGGAGAGTACGGTAAATGCTTATGGAATTTTTCAACCCAAAATCTAACTAGATTTCTTTAGATTAGAAACCTTAGGGGATTAACCATGCTTTGCATGTTTAGCAAAACACTCAGAATAAAGTGGTTCATAAAACTATGGTTAAAAGTAGAAGTTAATGTCATTTACCGTGCGTCTCAAGCACTATAGAAAGCGGTGGGTGGATTCGTTTTGCGATACCAAAGTTATCTATCTCAACCAGAGAGCCAAACTCGTTTCTGTTCAAGGACGAGGTAGCTATTGTAGCTAGCTCAGATCTGCCCCTTCTCGTGTTAGAACTAAAACTCATACAATTTCTGTTCATCTTGTTTTGACATAGATAAGCTAATGAATGTGGATACAGCGAGCTAAGCAACGTATGCGCCCTATGATTGCACGAGGTGCATACATTACAATGATAACTCGTTACTTGGTTTGTCAACCAACGACAGTGAGATTAGATGGCCTACTACTTGAGCAAGTTAAGGGCTTCCTGTGGCGTCTTGCTAGCCTGAACCAGCATAGCTGTGTTCGCTTCTTTGAGGATCGATTCCTTAGCCAGCCTGCTAGTTTCCCGTGCGAAATTGGTGTCTCTGATATGACTGTTACTGACAGCTACATTTTCAGATGTCTGGGACAGGTTGTTAATGGCGTGAGACAGGCGGTTTTGGGCTGCGCCGAGTTTTGCTCGTTCAGAATCAACGAATTGTAGTATTTCATCCAGACGATCAATAACTCCCCCCGCATCTGCCTCGCCGTCAAGTGAAGGAAGGGATAATGGGATTTCTGAGGTTGGCTCTTCAATATTAATCGTGTCAGTATGTGCTAAATCAATCCACGATACACCCAGTCCCCCATTTGAAGTACCTCTAACATAGGACCATGAATCGTTACCTACAGAGTAATACGCAAGCCTGTGGAAACTACCACTCAAACCATCCCAACTATGAAAACTTTCGGTATAAGCTCTCACTTTATCTCCTAAGTTATCGTTGATTTGATCTGCTACCTCTTCCATAGACGATCCCGGCTTGATCTCCAAAATAACGGTATCTGATGTTCGATTCGTCTGATCATCAAATCTTAGAGCATCACCCGGAGATGAACGCCAGCCAGGAGTATAGAATCCCCATCTAATTTCCTTAATAACATCTTCAACTTCCTGAGCTTCTTGAGAAAATAAGACAGGAAATTGAATATTGATCGCTTCACCTGCATTAGCACCAATCTGAAAAGAGCGTTCTCTATTTTTACCATTTAGTAACTTCTGGCCTCCGAAGCTGGTGGTCTCTGCTATCCGATTTAACTCATCCTTTAATGCATTGAACTCCTGACGAATAGCTTCATGGTCATCAGGTGAATTGACCCCATTAGCATACTGCAATGTTAGGTCACGCATGCTCATGAGGTTATTCGTGTACTCGGCCATTGCCCCTTCAGCCGTCTGAAGTATTGAGGTTGCATCACTGGCGTTGCGGATAGCTACTTCGAAGCCAGAACGCTGTACCTGTAGGCGGTTAGATATTTGCAGGCCAGCCGCGTCATCTTTGGCGTTGTTGATACGGCTACCTAAGGCCAGCTTCTTCATGCTGTCGCCGTGTGACGAGGTTGCACTGTGCAGGTACCGCTGGGTGAGTTTGGCTGTTGGGTTCGAATTGACAATCATGACATTGCTATTGGTTATGGACAACATTGATATACAGGCATTTATTGTGCCACTAATGGCAGTGCAATGTGTATAATTATTGCTGTTTGCTTGGGTTCAACTTTATAAGACGGCTATACCTTTCCCCTTGGAGGGGTAATCATTGCCAACAGGGGACAAAATTGTAGGTTTTTCCTAACTCTGTAAGTTAACGATTTAAAACCGTAGTGCTCGTACAATACTTATAGGTGTTGAGTTAAAGTGAGTAATCGAGAAAGGGGAGGTGAACTAGTTTCAAGAGGCTTTTTCTGATAGGTAGAAGAGAGGTAAGAGCAAAAGCCTTAACACGAAATTGCCCCTTTTCTCGGTCACACATGCCCTGTTATGAGCGTCTTCTCTAGCAATACTAATCCGACGGAGGGGAATGATTTTATTCTAGGTTGGAATGTTTAGTTTGGCTCTATCTAGAATAATCGTTAATAATAATTTGAATAATATGATTAATAACGGCATGATAGACTGAAAAAGCAACTCACATCAGTATAGAAGTTTTACTTAAAGTCACTTACTAGTAGCGTCAAACAATTGATGAGCAAACTTACTAAGATACTCCAAGTTAAATCAGACAATACTATCTGTGAACTGATCAATCAACATGATGTAGCTAAGCTAAGCTAAGCTAAGCTAATGTTAGAACTAGATATTTCCCCTGAGAAGTTTCAACTTTAGAAGTTACAAGATCATTGCCGTTTGACGAATTGCGAGCCTTGCTCTTTCGATGGAGTTATAGCATCAATCAATAAACTAGAAAATGAATAGATTTGAGCTTATAGGTGACCTTCCAAAGAAAAGGCTAAAAATCTGTTGGTTACATCATAAAAATCTAACCCAAAGGAGGACTGGTGAAGCGTCTAGCACTATTGCTTCTCGTTATACCTGCGAGCACTCAAGCTGAAAATTTAAATTTAAACTGTTTCTTTGACCGCGATTATACTACATCTACCGGAATGAGTATTGAGGTGAATCTCTTTAGCGATGAAATTACTGTAGAAAAGAGTCACACGAAACATACAAGTAATTATGAGATCAAGAAAAAAAGCCCTCACTCGTATACTGGTCTTATTTACTATCCAGAGTTTCAAAATCATATAGTAGTTACAAAGTTGAATGAAAGTGAATATAGTGCGGCAGGTGCTCAAACAGAAGGTGGTTTGCTTAATTTAGCATGGTATTACTACTGCAAATAGTTCTTCTCGAACTCTTCTGCATCATTGTTGTGCACGATCAAAACTGGACACAAAAGTAAGCGATTTTGCATACTTCTAGTTATTCATTTATTACTAATTTAGCAAAATCGCTGACAAAATTTTATCCAATTGTGAGTTACGATACCAACAGTTCGACATTACGACTTGGTCGTGACTAATCAGCGGATGTGTAAGATTGAGTATGAGTTACTACAATTAAAGCTCAAATCTTCACAAGCGAACTTTAATACGTATAACCATAAAGCATTCTGAGTTGTCCCACCAGCGCCCCACTTTAGTCGGGACGTGATAGCTACTAATAAAAACAATCACTTATAGAGTGAATGTAAAAACCACCCAGATTTATACTCACGTTATCGAGCGCGGGGCTGGCGGCGTGTTGAGTCCATTATCCAGCCTTTAGAAAAACAAAGCCACCTCGAAAAGGTGGCTTTGCAGTATAACTCGTTATTGACGAACACCGAGTTTCACATTGCCTTTTGAATCAAACCAAAGCGCTTGTGAACGGCGACGTCCAATCAATATTGGACCATCATCATAAAAGAGAAAGTTCTTCCAATGCTTTTTAAAAATCGACCACTTAGTTTCGATGACATTGTACTTCTCGTAGCAAAAGTAAACGGTCACATCGTCTTGCCAATCGATATGTGCTTCTACTTCCGCTGGCATGTCCGGATCATCCAACTCCCACGCAGCCATCCAATCAACGACTTCAGACCAGTTCGCCTCATTCATTGGCCAATCTTGGGAGCTAAGTCGATCCATATCAGGGCTTTGAGCACTAATATTTTCTTTCCAAAATTGTGCTGAACGAGCTTGGCTCATCGGCTTAATAAAAGCCAAATCTTCTTTTGGCACAGGCATCGACTGATGCGTAAAAATCCATTTTCTTTGGTATTCATCCAAAGGCAAATAAGACATTCAGTCTCCTTTATTACGATTTCAGCCAACCTTTCTCTGTGGCTTCTTCTATCAACTCTTTCGCTTTGTCCCATAAGGTAACAGAGCCAAATTCAATTCGTTTATTAATGGTAAGTGCTTGTTCACGAGAGACGCCATGCTCCTTCCAACTCTGACCATTATTATGGTAGTTCAAGAGCATTGGAATTAACCGATCGAGTGCTTTTGCATACTTTGCATCATCGGTCTGCGCGGCTTCAAATTCATGCCAAAGCGCCAATAACTCTTGCTCCTGATCGCTGGGTAACATACCAAACAAGCGTTCTGCCGCTCTAATTTCTTTTTCTGCCTGCTCTGGAGACGCGGCAGTATCATAAACAAAGGTATCTCCCGCGTCGATCTCTACTACGTCATGTATCAATAACATTTTCATCACTCGGCAAATATCTACTGGTGCATTCGCATGCTCTTCCATCAATATTGCCATCAGTGTGACATGCCAACTATGCTCACCACTATTTTCGAGACGCCCTTCAGCACTTTTAACTCGGGTTCGGCGCAAAATACTTTTGAGTTTATCGAGCTCGATTACAAGTGCTAATTGCTTTTCCAATCTCTCCATACTATCGCCCTTCTGGTTGCCAATTCGGATTAATAAGTGACGTTAGAACGTGGTCTTGCCATTCACCATTAATCAAAAGGTAATCTTTTGCATACCCTTCTCGATTGAACCCTACATGCTCTAGCACAGATTCACTACGTTTGTTGTGAGGCATGTAGCCGGCTTGAATACGATGCAACTTCTGAACATTAAACATGTAGTCGCAAGCCATGGTTAATCCACGACGCATATAACCATGCCCTTGCGCTTTTTCAGCGAGAGAGTATCCGACGTTACAAGAATAAAAAGGGAAACGACTCAAATTACTAAAGGATATCGTACCTAGCATTTCACCCGAAGAGGCTCTGACCAAGAGGCAATAATACCCCAACCCCATTCGATGCAGCTCATTGAGCTTGATAAGCTTTTGCAACCAACCGTTAACTGAGAAAAAAGCCTCTTCACGTTTCGGCTCAAACGGTTTCAGGTATTCTCGGTTCGCTTGAAAATACTCGGCAATCATATCTGCGTCACCGATTTCAGCGGTACGCAGAAGCAAGTCACCGTCCAACTTATGAACGGCGATAGATGAGCTGTTATCTTCCATTACAAATGATTAATTCCGTCTTTTCGTTCAATTCGATTAATTCTTGCGGATACCGTAATCACGCAGTTTATTAGCGATTGAGGTATGCGATACATTTAAGCGCTTAGCAAGCTTGCGGCTTGATGGGAATGACTGATACAAACGCTCCAGAACCTGAGATTCATAGTCACGCATGATCTCATCCAATGAACCGTCGATGTTAAGAGTCGCACTACCAGCACCGACTGATTGAGGCTGAGGTAAATTGAAGTGATCCGCGTTTAGTATACCACCATCCATTTCTGTGAGCGCTCGAAGAACCATGTTATCGAGTTGGCGCATGTTTCCTGGCCACTGATAATTTGCAAGGGCATCAACTAGACCATCATCAAACTCTGGCTTATCAATCCCAAGCTGTTGAGCATGTTTCGCCACAAATAACTCAAGCAATGGCGCAACGTCATTTGAGCGCTTACGTAACGGAGGAATGCTGAGCGTAAGTACGTTGAGACGATAATACAAATCTTCACGGAACATTCCTGCCTCAGAAAGTTCGGCAAGGTTATGTTTTGTTGAAGCGATGATACGAACATCGACATGCATCTCATCTTCTGCACCGACACGACGGAAATTACCATCTTGTAGAAAACGTAACAGCTTGATTTGAAGATGCGAACTCATTTCACCGATTTCATCAAGAAATACTGTCCCGCCATTTGCTTGCTCAAAGATGCCTTTGTGACCTTGTTCATGATTAAATGAACCCGGCGCATGACCAAAAAGTTCGGTTTCTGCTACATCGTCAGGCATCGAAGCACAACTCAAAACTAAGAATGGCTTGCTCGCACGGCTAGAACGGCTGTGGCAAGCTTTAGCAAGCATTTCTTTACCGGTCCCTGTTTCGCCCTCAATTAACAGTGGCTGGTCAAGCACAGACAGCTTCTTAGCTTGGTTCATTAGCGCTTTATGACGGTTCGATATACCAACAAAGTGCTCAAAACCCAGAGGATTATGCAGTGGTAGCGCTTCTTCTATTCTTGCGACTTGCTGACTAGAGCGAATCGTCATCAGTGTACTAGCTAAGGTCGAGTTTTGCGCTTCGTCTCGGATATAAACTGGCATCAACTCAAGAACATAGTCCAAGCCATCAATCACAAGGTTTTCCCGCGTTCTGCCATTCACACCTTCAGACCAGCGAGAAAAACGAACACTTGGCAGCAAAGCTCCGATCTGCGTACCAATTACTTCTTGCTTGTGAAGACCAAGCAGTGAAAGTGCAGACATGTTTGCCATGTCTACGGCACCTTTAAGGTCGATGGCAAAAACCGGATCGGGCAAGTTATCAACTAGCGAGAGCAACTCCGTATTGTGGCGCTCCATCGGCATAAACTGGATTTTACGTACGTCTTTCACCCCCGGAATACGGCGGATTTCAGCCATCAGCTCACTAAACGTATCAAAATCAATATCTGGGCAATTCAAATAGATAATACCGCTAATATCGATTTCGATACCACGCAAGTCGATGCTTTTAGACGCTAAAATATCGAGCAGTTCTCGGGTCAAGCCGAGTCGATCTTCACATAAGACTTCAAGACGCACTGAAAATATCCCAATTCACGACTGTCAGGAAAAGTTGACAGTAGTTTCTATCATGCTTGGAATGGCGTCAAGCAATCCTATCCATCAAAGTTGATATTCGTTACGGTTTCATCGTAATTGATGCAACTTTCGCCGCCACAGCCTTGCGTATGGTGCCCAATTTAACCTGACGGTCAGGATACCATGGTAGTGGACGCAATAAGGTCATCGCTTTCAAGCCCAAACGTGCCGTTAGAATACCAACACCTAGCCCCTGCCCCGCACGAGCGGAGACTTTGCCCGCAAGGTCCATCGACATCAAGTCCATACTGGCATCAATAGCTAGCTCACTGGCACCAGCCGCCGCCATATTGACAAATACCGCTTTTAGTAGCTTGATGCGAGAGGCGTAACCTAGCTCTACCCCATATACCTTGGAGAGGTTGTCGATCATTTTGAAATTTCGCCACGCCACCAGCAACATATCAGCGGCAGCCAGAGGGCTCACAGCGACTAGGGCCGCACACTCGGTTGCGTGCTGCGATACGATTTTCGTTGCCAATTTGTCTTGTTGGCTGACAACCATCGAGTCATACATATCAAGGATTTCAGCATCACTATGAGCAGGGTTAATGCTGTTCTGCCAACGATCAAAGCCCGGGTTCTCTGCCATCACACCACTTTGTTCTGCCACTGTTTCGCAAAAGGCTTTCCCTTTCCCCACACTCTCACTATTAACAAGTGCTTCGGCTTCTTCTTGAACACTAAAATGATTTCGTAGTTTGCGCAGTTTCCAAAGCTCTTTACCCATCGCCCCTAAACCAAGCAAAGCGATCGCAGCAATAAACCCCGTCCAGCTTAAAGCCAGCCAATCAGAAGTTTGAATTGCGGTTATAACCGAGTCCACCGCTTGCCAGCCAACCAAACCAGCAAAGGTGACAAATGCGCCAGTCGCAAGCCATTTTCTGCCCGGTTTTGGACGAATGACATGCTCGAGTTGCAATTCCTGTTCAGTCTCCTGGCGCTCTTCTTTAACTTCAACAGGTACAAATGTATCTTTTTCGCCGAATGTTTGCTGCGCCGTCAACTCCGGTTGATTCGATTGCTGCTCTTTTTCCATCGCCTTTTCAGAGAAAACTTGTTTTTGCTTCAACTCACTCATTTCAATTTATCTCCAATCAGGTAATCCAGTGCTTTGTCTAAGCGTATGTGCTTCACTGGCTCATCATTCTGTGAGGGCATTGGACGGAATGACGTAAAATCAAACCCGTTGTTTTGCCAATAAGCCGCATTTGGTAGTTTTTTCGGCACTTCTCCCGGGAACATCGTCATCGGCTCACCATCCAACGTCGTACCCTGTAACGCCGGAATCGTCTTATCTCCAGAAGAAATAAATCCCGTCGTGGTTGATTGGATAGAAGCGATACTCATGCAACTCATCTCGATATTCTCGTAGGCTGCGGTTTGCCACGCTGGATGCACCATTTGTTGTAGCAAAGACACTAAATTGGGATGCTGATCGGGCGTTATGTGATCCGCTTTTGTGGCAGCAAATAGCACTTTGTCTATTTTTGGCGAGAACAAACGACGTAAAAAGCTACTGCGACCATAACGAAAGCTATGCATGATCTGCTCTAGCGCTTGGCGCATGTCGTAAAACGCTTCATCGCCGGCATTGAGAGGCTGCAAGCAATCCACAAGTACAATCTGGCGATCGAAGGTCGCAAAATGATGCTTATAAAACGCTTTCACTACTTTCTGTTGGTATTCCTGAAAACGCGCTTCGAGCATCGCCAAGTTGCTGCCCTTAAGCGCCTTGCTTTCCGAATCAGCACGACACGGGAAAAACTGTAGCACTGGCGCGCCTCCGAGCTCACCAGGTAATACGAAGCGGCCAGGCTGTACCCAATGAAGACCTGCGTCTTTACAGGCATGAAGGTACTCGGTGTATGTATGCGCAACTTTCTCGAGTAGTTTCTCGTTCACTTCAGCAGAAAGATCCACCTTTTCTAATTCAGACAGCCAAGCTTTGGCTAAATCGCCACGCTGGCCTTTAAGTGCATCAAACTGAGTTTGCGACCACGTCGCAAAGTCCATGTCCAATAACGGCAGGTCGAGCAGCCACTCTCCTGGATAGTCGATAATATCAACATTTAAAATTGCGGTTTTACTCAACAGCTTTTTCGTGGTTTTATTTGGTTTGTACTTGAGCGCTAAGCGAATCTCACTCACATCACGTGTCGGTACTGGCCATTGAGGTGGGGTCGCATGGATCTGGCTCATCGCTTCGTCGTAAGCAAAACGTGGCACCATCATATTCGCTTGAGGTTCACGCTTAGCTCCAATAAGACGCTTATCTCTGGCTGCAGTCAAAAGAGGCAAATTATCATGGGTAGCGGTATGGAGGAGCTGATTCACTAATGACGTGATGAATGCCGTCTTACCGGCACGAGAAAGCCCGGTGACGGCAATTCGAACATTGGAGTCCATACCTCTGTTGATAAAGTCAGTGACTTCTTTCTTTATTCTTTTCATTGCGCTTCTTTATCTTGCTCCGCTCTAAAACAACGTTATCAGCAACTTCGGGTATTAATCTATGAATACTTACCTTTCAATACTGAACTCTATGAGTCTAACTTTATATACCTTAATAAAAGATGAACAAAACATTCGCTTAAAGCAGGATGAAAAAAGAAAAGCCCCTGAGTGGTTCAGAGGCTTACTTAATCAACACTAAAGCATTAGTGACCCTATTTATGCTGATTACTGTGTTGAACAGAAACCTGCTTTCTTTGAGTCTAGTCGTCTTCGATTAATTTATAGATAACAAATAGAGCGATTTCTAAAATCAGCCACAATACACACGTGATGGTCACGTACTTCTCATCAAAGATGCTGATGCCGTGAAGGATCAAGTCGTAGCCAACAAAGCCACCTACCACTACAGCAAGAATAATTTGTAGAATCTGAATAAAACGAGGCATGCCGTCTCCTAATTATTGTTCGCATAACGTTTGATTGCTATGCCCTGAGGTTTATATCTACATTATATAGACAAAAAGTGCAGTTTTCGCTGCACTTTTGTCAAATGTTTGCTAGGTAAATCAGCACCTTGTCACATTCTCTCTACTGAGACAATGTAAGATTACCGTTTGCCTTACGCTTCCATCTCTTGGATTTTCACTTTCCAAGTGTCAGGACCGATTTGGTGCGCGTTAACGCCATTTGAGTCTACAGCCACTGTTACTGGCATATCTTCAACTTCAAATTCGTAAATCGCTTCCATACCTAAATCTTCAAATGCGACAACGCGAGCTTTCTTGATCGCTTTCGCTACAAGGTACGCAGCACCGCCGACAGCCATTAGGTAAACCGCTTTGTGATTCTTGATAGATTCAACCGTTGCAGGGCCACGCTCAGCTTTACCGATCATGCCCATGATGCCTGTTTTTTCTAGCATCATATCGGTGAATTTATCCATACGCGTTGATGTTGTTGGGCCAGCAGGACCAACGACTTCATCACCAACTGCATCGACAGGGCCTACGTAGTAAATGAACTTACCGTTTAGATCTACGCCTTCTGGTAGACCTTCGCCATTATCTAGCATGCCTTGAATACGTTTATGCGCAGCATCACGGCCAGTCAGAATTTTACCTGATAGAAGAACGGTTTCGCCTGTCTTCCACTCTTGTACTTCTTCTTTAGTAATCGTGTCTAAGTTTACGCGACGCGTGTTTTCTCCCGCTTCCCAAGTAATGTCTGGCCAATCTTCTAGTTTAGGTGGCGTGAGCTCTGCTGGGCCGCTGCCATCAAGCGTGAAGTGTACGTGACGAGTCGCCGCACAGTTCGGGATCAAACAAACAGGCTTAGAAGCCGCGTGCGTTGGCGCCGTTTTGATCTTAACGTCGACAACAGTTGTCAAACCACCAAGGCCTTGCGCGCCGATACCAAGTTTGTTTACGCGATTGAAGATATCAAGACGAAGCTCTTCTTCTGCGTTTTGTGGGCCACGGTCAATAAGCTCTTGAATATCGATGTGTTCCATTAGAGATTCTTTTGCCAATACCGCTGCTTTTTCAGCCGTACCGCCAATACCAATGCCAAGCATGCCAGGAGGACACCAGCCCGCGCCCATTGTTGGTAGCGTTTTCTCTACCCACTCAGCAATATCGTCAGATGGGTTTAGCATCACCATCTTAGTCTTGTTTTCACTACCGCCGCCCTTCGCTGCGATCTGAATTTCAACTTTATCGCCCGGAACCATGTTGATGTGTACGACAGCAGGCGTGTTGTCTTTAGTATTAATACGTTTACCGGCAGGATCCATAAGTACTGACGCACGCAACGGGTTGTCTGGGTTCGTATACGCTTGTCGAACACCTTCATCTACCATCTGCTGAACCGTCATGTCGGTTGAGTCCCATTGCACGCCCATACCGATGTTGACGAAACACGTCACGATACCAGTATCTTGACAAATTGGTCGGTGACCTTCTGCGGACATTCGGGAGTTAATTAGGATCTGAGCAATCGCGTCTTTAGCGGCTTGGCTCTCTTCGCGGTGATAGGCTTTTTCAAGAGCTTGAACAAAGTCTAGCGGGTGGTAGTAAGAAATATACTGTAGCGCATCAGCGACACTGCTGATCACATCCTGCTTGCGTATTACCGTCATTACATGCCTCGTTATAGTTATGCTTCCATTATTGGCTTGGCTTCAATCGTGTTTGTTGAGCTTATTGCTCTTTTGAGCTTCGTTTTTTATAAACAATTGTCGAACGGCTGATATCGACACACGAAACGCTGAAGTCGCCTACTTGTAAACCATCTCAAAACCCTATGAATAGAGGGAGTTTGGCTATACAGAGGAATATGATACTCTTGCTGCCCATGACATGCCATGCAGTGAACGATCTCTTTGTCACAAATTACACAAATGAACAACATGGACAATCAATTCATTGATTTTAAAGCGCTGGAATACGCACCAGAGTTTGCTCTTCACCTCTTTTCTCGCATTCAACACCTGCCTTGGGCGATGTTGCTGCGTTCTGCATCAGAAACGCATATCGATAGTCGCTTTGATGTGTTGGTTGCCAACCCAATTGCAACGTTAGAAACCACTGCCGAAAGCACACAAGTTGAAACACCATCGAATGCCTATTCAACTCAAGATGACCCATTCGCGCTGCTTCATCAGTTGCAAGAACAGTGGCTTCCTCACGTTGAGTTAAATAAAGAATTGGATTTGCCTTTTGTCGGCGGAGCGCTCGGTTACTTCAGTTACGATTTAGGTCGACGCGTAGAAACGATGCCAGAACTGGCCGAAAAGGACCTCAACACGCCGGATATGGCGGTAGGTCTTTATGAATGGGCCGTCGTTGTTGACCACAAGCTTAAAAAAGCCTGCCTAGTCGGTCAGAATATCGAGCAAGCTTGGCAATGGTTAAACAAACAAGAAGCGGAGCAAAGCGTAGACTTCGCTCTGTCGGGCGATTGGCAGTCAAACATGACGAAAGAGAGCTACGCTACTCGCTTTGACAAGGTGCAAGAATACTTGTTGAGCGGTGACTGCTATCAGATCAATTTGGCGCAACGCTTTAACGCACCGTATCAAGGCAGTGAGTGGCAAGCGTATCTGAAATTGGAGTCCGCCAACCAAGCGCCATTTTCCGCTTTTATCCGTATGCCAGAGTCTTCGATTTTGAGTATCTCTCCAGAGCGCTTTTTAGAACTCAAAGATCGCGTCATTGAAACTAAACCAATCAAAGGTACTCGACCACGCAGCGAAGATCCAAGGCAAGATAACGCTAATGCCCATGACTTGCAGACAGCGGAAAAAGATCAGGCAGAAAACCTAATGATTGTCGATTTGCTGCGTAATGACATTGGTCGAGTTGCGTCACCGGGTAGCGTTCACGTGCCAAAGCTGTTTGAGATTGAAAGCTTCCCCGCAGTGCATCATTTGGTGAGCACCATTCGTGCGAATTTGGATGAGCAATACTCTCCTGCAGATTTGCTGCGAGCGTGTTTTCCAGGCGGTTCAATTACGGGTGCACCTAAAGTTCGCGCAATGCAGATCATTGAAGAATTGGAGCCGCATCGACGCAGCGCGTATTGCGGCAGTATTGGCTACATTTCTCGCCATGGTCGTATGGATACCAGCATCACCATCCGTACTCTCGTAGCGGAGAATCACAAACTGTACGCTTGGGCTGGCGGCGGCGTCGTTGCAGATAGCGATTGCGCCTCTGAATATCAAGAAACGTTGGATAAGCTCTCAAAGATTTTGCCAGCGCTGCAATAGTAGGTTTCGCCCAATGGCAACGGTCTATGAACCCTGCTAACGAAAACAAGCAAAAACGCCTCCATTACGGATAATGCCGCTCGTTTAACAGCGAGTGGCATATTTCTGTATCTCGTCATCCTGTACCGCGACGAAGGAGCGTGATACAGGCTCTTCTATCCGAGCACTTTATGGTCAAATTTGTTTCATTATATCCGCTCAGAGTGCTGCTATTAGATTCCTAGTCTCGCCAAGGCTCGCTGGAATGACACAAAAAACATCGTTAAGCGATCGACATTATCCGGTGTGGAGCGTTTTTTTGTGTGTTTTATTTACAGGTACTTTGGCTTTTAGCCGTTGGCTAACAAGAATCCGTTTTTAAGAGGCAACGTCTACTGCTCAAGCCACTTGCACATGATCTGTTCAATATCGGTTGCGGTGTACGGCTTAGTGAGGATGTCGTCCATGCCTGAATCAATACACTTTTGACGCTCTTCGATAGTAGTGCCAGCGGTTAATGCGATAATAGGATGGGTAAAGCCACGCTCTCTCAGATACATCGTCGCCTCATAACCATCCATTTCTGGCATTCGGCAATCCATAAATATTAGTTCGTAATCTTTGTTTTTCACCGCTTCTAAAGCTTCTTTCCCATTGGCTTTTAAATCAGGCGTAATGTCGAGTTTTTTCAGCATTTGAGTAACTATCACTTGGTTCATTCTGATGTCATCAACCACCAATATTGAGCGTCCTGCCAAATCACTTCGCTCTATGGTAGCTAATTCCCCCTCTGCTGCGCCTTGGGCTTGCCCCTCCTTTAGAGGAATAGAGACTTTAAAGGTGGTACCTTTGCGTTCTTCACTTTCAAAGCTAATCTCGCCCTGCATCAAATCCACTAGATTTTTACAAATCGCAAGGCCCAAACCTGAGCCTTCAAAACTGCGCTTCGCCGAGCGATCTACTTGCACAAATGGGTCAAATAATGAGGGCTGTGCTTCTATCGGGATGCCAATACCCGTGTCTTCAACCTCAAAATGTGCAATACCGTTTATCCACTCCACTCGCAGCACCACCCCACCCAAATGAGTAAACTTAATAGCATTTCCCACCAAGTTGACCAAGATCTGTGTAATTCGCTCTAAGTCACCAACTAAAAACTCGGGAATACCGAGCTTTTTATCGATGGAGAAATGAATTCGCTTTTCTGCTGCTTTAGCTGAAAATACGCCCATGATGGCTTTTTCAAGCTCTTCCCAAGCAAAGACCTTATCGATGATTTCCATCATACCGGCATTCATCTTGCTGAAGTCGAGAAGATCGTTAATGATGACCCTCAACAAGTCTCCCGATTGAGTCAAGTTGTTTAGGTAATGGCGTTGCTCTTCACCTAACTGTGTTCGACTTAGTAGTTCAGCACTACCTAATACGCCATTAAGAGGTGTACGCAACTCGTGGTTAATCATGGCGACAAACTCTTTCGTCGCTTTTTCCGATTCCTCTGCCCGCTTTCGCAGCTCCACTTCTCGCTCTAAACTCAAATGACGGCCAATGACCCCATGAACCAAATCCGATACCAGCTCCATCTGTTTGGAAATAAACGACTGATCGATTTGATCCAACTGAACAGAGAAGATCAACTCCCCTACTGTTTGCTTGTCAATGATGATAGGCAAATGCAAGTTTTCCCCCTGCCAATTGGGGACAGTCTTAATCGTATTCTCATGGCGAAGCTGTAAATGACCAAAATGATGTCGGCGCAAAGAAGAGAGTTTTGTGGAATCAAGATGTAAGTAAGCCGCAGAAATGATTGAGTTCGAAGTGAGCTGTTCAATAAAACTGGCAATCATGGCTTCATCAAACGTGCTCGACAGAAAAGTTCGACCAAACTTAATCAGCGTCGCGTCAACTTTCTCTTCGAACTCAAACTTGCGTAAATCCTTTTTTGATTTTAACTCAAGCTTTTTCAAAGCAACACTTAGTTGTTGAGTAGATTCATAAAGTTCGAAGCTCTTCTGCTCCAATAACCGCTCAGCTGCTTTTCTTGATTCGATTTCTCGTTTGAGTTTCCTTTCTAGCGAGGAACTTCCTGTCATATCGTTCTTATTGTGCCTCTAACCAAAAGCGAACCTGGCTACCATCTTCTGACTGGTTTTGGTGTTTGATATGAATAACTTCACCAAAGTGCGCTGCGCAACCTTTTATTAGACCTAAACATACGTGAGACATGCACCGCGCACTTCGATAATCAAACACCATGTTTGATTGAGTCTCGCTGATAAAATCAAACTGAGGAGGATTAGCATCTGGGTAAAGCTTTTTGACCTCGACATGAATAAAATTTTCAACATGGCGAACAAATTGAAATGTCGTTTCACACTGCTGCAAACTCGCGTGACTAGGAATCGAGCGAAGTAAATTCAAAAAAACGCACTCTCCAAATACTTCTTGCAGTTGTTCAGGTGGAATGCCAGATACTTTACTGAGATTCACAATCAATTTAACCAAGTCTTTATGATCGTAACTACCAACCGCAGTATAAATCCCTTCGTCATTAGAAAGGTCGAGCACTTGGTCTAACACATCGAGACCAAACTTCTCTTCCACTAACTCCATGAACTCGGTGAAAATAATCCCTTTCATTAGTCAATACTTGCCCCATAGTGACGTCTTAAAATAAAGAATGGTTTATAACCTTATAAGTTTCAAATTATTATACCCAAGCAGAGTGAGACACACGACACAAAGCAGGGAAAGAACCAATGGACATGCTTTGGTATTGCCGTACTACTACTTTAATACCGTACCAACGGCGATAGCACCACGCCTCTTGCGGCCATTGAGTATAATAAATAGTGGTTAGGCACAATAAATAAGGATTTGGTTTGGTTATCGACAAAACTCAATTACTGCAAAACTTTCAATTTCGGCTTCCAACGGGTTACCACAAAGAGTCCCTCGCGCGACTGAAATGGATGAAAGGAAAATCACTGCGAGACGCAGCGGTCTTAATTGGTTTTGTAGAACGCCCGGAGGGGCTACAGGTCATTTTGACAAAGCGAGCTGCGCACTTGCGTCATCATCCGGGACAAATCAGTTTCCCCGGCGGTAAGTTTGAGCAGGAAGATCATCATCTAATAAATACGGCATTAAGAGAAACCAAAGAAGAGATCGGCATAGAAGATGAACATATTCATGTATTTGGCCAGCTTCCAACATTGCCAACGATTAGTCAGTTTAATGTGACACCGTTTTTGGCCTTTATTTCTCCTGAGTATAAAACGCATATTGACTCAAATGAGGTGGAGTCTGTTTTTGAAGTTCCTGCTAACCACATTCTGAATCCGAAAAAGTTGTACAGCACCAAGTTTGACCTAAAAAACAGCAGTCATCGTGTATTTGCTATCCCATATAGACAGCATTTCATCTGGGGCATGACCGCACAAATCATCGAATCAATGCAAAAACATATCATTTCACATTAAAAACTTCTGATATCGGTATTTTTATGGATGCGATCATCATGCGCATCAATATTAATAAAACGTTGCTTCATAAACATTCATTCACATTAGATTAATTTGCCGTTTTCACCGCAAACGCTTGCGGTGAAATAAATTTATACAAACAGCCCTATCGATAAGTTTTTCTAATTTTACTCATTAGCAGAAATCACGAGTAGCACATCATTTTCGTGATAAAAAGCAGGTTTTTGACATATCATTCAATAAGCGTAAGCAATAAATGATTTAGATCTAATTTTCCTAGTGTAAAATCTTGCAAAATTACTCCCGACTTATTTCCTGTTCCCAAAATGAGTAACTAAAAAATGAATACAACTACTTCTGCGGTTTCTACCGCACAATCGTCTAGTAAGTTTTCTTACAAAGACTTTACCTGGTGTCTGTCCCTTTTTGGTACGGCAGTAGGTGCCGGTGTACTATTCCTTCCTATTAAAGCAGGTGCAGGTGGCTTTTGGCCATTAGTAATCCTAGCCCTAATCGCAGCACCAATGACTTGGTTCGCACACAAATCTTTGGCTCGCTTCGTTCTTTCTGCGAAAAACCCAGAAGCGGACATCACTGACACAGTAGAAGAGCACTTTGGTAAGACTGGCGCAAACCTTATTACGTTCGCTTACTTCTTCGCTATCTACCCAATCGTACTTATCTACGGTGTTGGTATCACAAACACGGTTGACTCTTTCCTAGTTAACCAAATGGGTATGGAATCTATTCCTCGCTGGCTACTTTCCGGTGCACTTATCGCTGCAATGACAGCGGGCGTAGTGTTCGGTAAAGAGCTTATGCTGAAAGCAACTTCAGCGATGGTTTACCCTCTAGTGTTCATCCTACTAGCGCTGTCTGTGTACTTAATTCCTGGTTGGAACACTTCAATGATGGAAGTATCACCTGACTGGGGTGCAATGCCAGCTATCGTATGGCTAGCAATCCCTGTTATCGTGTTCTCTTTCAACCACAGCCCAATCATTTCTCAGTTCTCTAAAGAACAACGTCGTGTATACGGTGATGACGCAGTTAAGAAAACTGACGCTATCACTGGTGGCGCAGCGATGATGCTAATGGGCTTTGTAATGTTCTTCGTTTTCTCTGTTGTACTTTCTCTGTCTCCAGAGCAACTAGCAACAGCACAAGAGCAAAACATCTCTGTTCTTTCTTACCTAGCAAACGTTCATGAGTCTCCACTGATCTCTTACTTAGGTCCACTGGTTGCTTTCGCGGCTATCACTTCTAGCTACTTCGGCCACTTCCTAGGTGCGCATGAAGGTCTAGTTGGTCTAGTGAAATCTCGTTCAAAATCGCCAGTAAGCAAGATCGAGAAGATGTCTCTTATCTTCATCGTAATCACAACTTGGATCGTTGCTATCGTTAACCCAAGCATCCTAGGTATGATTGAAACAATGGGCGCACCGATGATTGCGGCAATCCTATTCTTGATGCCTATCTTCGCAATGCAAAAAGTTCCAGCGATGGCTAAGTACAAAACTTCAGCACCTGTGCAAATTTTCACAGCAATCTGTGGTCTTGCTGCCATTAGTTCTGTAATCTACGGCGCTCTTTAATCATCCCTGCCCTAGCACGGTATGATTAATCCAAAAATATAACGATAAAATTAAGCCTCCCAACTCCCCTTGGGAGGCTTTCTTCTGAGGTAATCGATATGATTAGTGTTTTTGATATCTATAAAATCGGTGTTGGACCTTCAAGCTCACACACTGTAGGCCCAATGAAAGCGGGTAAAGAGTTTATTGATGATCTTCGTGCAATGGGAAAACTGCGCGACATCACTAAAATCACCGTTGACGTTTATGGATCACTATCACTGACAGGGAAAGGTCACCACACAGATATTGCTATCATCATGGGTCTTGCAGGCAACACTCCTGAGAAAGTTGATATCGATTCTATCCCGGGCTTTATCGCTCGCGTAGAAGAAACTGAACGCCTTCCTGTTGGCATGCACTGTCATACAGTATCGTTCCCACGTGAAGGTGGAATGAACTTCCACAAAACAAACCTTGAGTTACACGAAAACGGCATGCAAATCCACGCTTGGATTGATGACGAAAAAGCGTACTCAAAAACTTACTACTCCATCGGCGGTGGTTTCATCGTTGATGAAGAAAACTTCGGTAAAGAAGTTGAGAACCCAGTAAAAGTTCCTTACCCGTTTACAACGGCAGAAGAGCTTGTAAAGCAATGTCATGAAAGCGGCCTGTCTATCAGTGCGCTAACCATGAAAAATGAACATGCGCTTCATTCTGACGAAGAAACTCGTACTTACTTCGCAAACATCTGGCGCACAATGCGCGAATGTATGGATCGCGGTATGAACGAAGAAGGCATTCTGCCTGGTCCACTACGCGTACCTCGTCGTGCAGCTGCACTTCGTCAGCAACTGCTTACTTCTGAAAAAACAACAAACGATCCAATGTCTGTCGTTGACTGGGTAAACATGTTTGCTTTTGCAGTAAACGAGGAGAACGCAGCAGGTGGTCGTGTTGTAACTGCGCCGACTAACGGTGCATGTGGCATCATCCCTGCAGTACTGGCTTACTATGACAAGTTTATTCAAACCGTAACTGAGAAAGACTACATCCGTTACTTCGCAGCTTCTGGTGCAATTGGCGGCCTTTACAAGCGTAACGCGTCTATCTCTGGTGCAGAAGTTGGCTGTCAGGGCGAAGTTGGCGTGGCATGTTCTATGGCAGCAGCGGGCCTTGCTGAGCTTATGGGTGGTAGCCCAGAGCAAGTATGTATGGCGGCTGAAATTGCGATGGAGCACAACCTAGGTCTAACTTGTGACCCGGTTGCAGGTCAGGTTCAGGTTCCATGTATCGAGCGTAATGGTATTGCAGCTGTAAAAGCAATCAACTCAACTCGTATGGCACTGCGTCGTTCTTCTGCTCCTACTGTTTCTCTAGATAAAGTTATCGAAACTATGCTAGAGACAGGTAAAGACATGAACGCGAAATACCGTGAGACTTCTCAAGGCGGCCTAGCAGTAAAAGTTATCTGTTAATAAGCCTTGCTGAATATCGACGAAACCCGAGCCGCTGCTCGGGTTTTTTATACCTCATTAACTATGAATAATGGGTTGCTACGCCCAGCATAAAAAAACCTAAAACCTTGAATATATCCAATTATTATGGATATCCCCGTAAAAAATCACATCCCTCTCCTAGCTTTATTGATAACGTAGCCAAAAATTAAACTTGGAGCACACCAACACATGATTAGGTTTGAAATTGGAAACCAAATCTGCGTTTGCTTGTCCGAAAACGAAATATCTTTAGAGCTCAATCAATCACTCCACCACTCCATTCCTGTCAACCCAAATGAGTACGCCATTCTGTCAACCATCGCCAAATACGGCAGCTTAAATACGCCAATTAGCCAGCGATTGATAGAAAGCAAAATCACTCAACAATACAAAATGACACTGCCTGAAAATGGCTTTAAAAACGCGGTGGCCGCTCTAAGAAGGAAATTTCGCAAGCTCACGGAAGAACACGTAACCACAAAAAAAATATTATCGAAAATATTCACCGGACCGGATACTTCATCCCTTTTACTATGCAAAACAACCATCAGAATGGCATCGACCATCAACACAAGATCAATCAGTACACAACAAACAGCCTTGGCAAAGCCCTTCGTATTTGTCTGCGTAATAAAAAGATCTATTCAGATACGCTGTGGGTCGTGTTGATCACAGCGATCATTTTCTTTGCCATCTGTTATTACGCGATAAACAGCATTGTGAAACATAATTATCTGGATAACGCCTTCGAAATTGCAGAAAACCTTTCCCAAAAGAGCTGCTTTGCTGATGAAAGAGAATTGAAGTCGCTCTTTGATAATGTAAAGCTGGTGGAATCGAGCATGATGCTGGACCGTTTCAATATCCGGTGTTTAGTCACTCCAGAAACCGTTGTCCCTGTCAGCAAAAAAGCATTTGAAGAGTGGAGTTATAATAGCAATTATACGACCCAATCATTTGACTTGAATAACGCAACCGTTTTGGTTCGTGTCAAAAACATTAACTTATCCGACAACGTTGAAAATCATATTTCGCGTTTTTTTCTTTCCGGCATGAAGCTATCAACCAATACAGGGACCTCTTTAGAAATTGGTAACACCAATGAACGCTTTTTCAACTATCACGTGAAGAACAGCGGCTATAAAGAGGTGTATTACATCTCTGGCCCGTTTCAAAGCATCATTTTATTAAGCTTGCTGTTTCTCATAATACTGCGCCATCGCTCTCTACAAGCCTTTATGGCTTATTTGTGCGCAATTCGACAATTTAAAATCAAACTGGAGCCGATTTATGACACTTCAGCGCAAAAGATTGTGCATTACGAAGCGCTCTCGCGGTTTAAGGTAAAAAATACGCAACGGTTTATTGAGACACTGATCCGCAATGGGCTGCTCCTAACTCATACCTTACTGGTGATAGAGTCCATCTATACTAAGCACAAAGCCTTGCCTATTCCTATCAGCATTAATGTTTGTCCTTCTTTGCTGCGAGGACGCAACTTTTCAATCCTACACAGAGAACTATCTAACCGAGATTGTCGTTTGCTGACGATTGAAATCACGGAAAATGCATCGATGTACTATACCTCCGAGATTTATGGCAATGTCGCGAAACTAAAAGCACTGGATTGTAAAATCAGTATCGATGACTTTGGCACTGGCAACAACAACGTGTCGCTCATCAGTAAAATCAATCCAGATTATTTGAAAATAGATCGGGAGTTTGTGATTGGTTTAAAGTCGGACGATAAGAAAGTGGAAACGTTGCGTCAGTTAATCGCCATGGGAAATACGTATCGGTGTACCGTCATTGTTGAAGGCGTAGAAACGGCAGACAGTGCTCACTTACTCACAACATTAGGCGCCTATATTCACCAAGGTTATTATTATCCTCTGCATTTCTAGCTTTTCTTAACCTCGTGAGTTACTTAAACTAGAGGGAATACTCTATTAAAGTTCGTGGCGGCATGAGGATATGCCGCCAATTTGTGGTTGAACGATGATTGCTATTAAACCCACCAAACTGAAAGATTTTTCGAGTTTGATGCAATTGGATGTGCAGGAAGAGCAGAAAGGATTTTCTACGCCGTTTGAAGTGGCTTATCAAAAACGCAATAAGTCTGAAGCGTTCTTTACGATTTATTCTGACGATCTATTAGTTGGCTATCTTGTTATCGATAAAGGCTTCTCCCAACATGCGCCCTTTGCCAAAAGGCACGAACTGGGGCTCAAGTACTTGATGGTTGATCAACGTTTCCAACGCCAAGGGGTTGGGAGTGAAGCGTTACGCAAACTGTTCGTTTACGCGTATACCATTGACCCTGAAAGCAACTCTCTTTGCGTCACTGTGCCACAGAGTCAGCAATACGCTATCAGTTTTCTTGATGCGTGTGGATTCATCAATACAGAGAAAACAACGTTTGGTGAGAACGAAAAAGAGTGGATTTTACGTCATCCACTGAGCTAGCAAGAAAAGTATAAAAAATTAGGGAATATCCAGATACAACAAAGGCAAGCTCATGGCTTGCCTTTGTCTTCAATGCTCAATAAAAAGTGACTTATTCACCTTTGTAAATACAACCGGCTGTGCACGTCTCTTTGATTTCAACTTTACTTAGCAACGGTAAACTTGGCTTAAGCTGTTGCCAAATCCATTTTGCTAGCACTTCGCTCGTCGGATTCTCCAAACCTTCAATGTCGTTCAGGTAATAATGGTCTAAACGATTGTAAATTGGTTTGAATGCCGCTTTGATTTCAGCGAAATCCACTACCCAACCAGTATGCGGGTCTACCTCACCTTCTACATAAAGACGAACTAAGAAAGAGTGTCCATGCAAACGACCACACTTATGGCCTTCAGGTACATGTGGCAAGTGATGTGCCGCTTCGAACATAAACTCTTTGTACAATTCTGTTTTCATCTTGATTCTCAGGCTTTAAAAAGACACGCAATACTAAGGAATTCACTGCCAACAGACAAGTGCTACTCAATACAAGCGTAGCAAAACGCCGTTTGTTCTCAGCGAAAATAATTAAACCTTTGTCCTGATCGTCGTATTTCTGTCATGCGCCAAACATTTGATTACACAGCACTCACATCACAATTACATATCCCCAACATGAGTGGGGTCACAATCATTCATTTCGTTGTTCGCAGTGCGCATTTGTGCACATTAAGATTGTGCAGTTCGTTCCAATTACACTTATAAATTTATGCGCTCAACTATCACTTTTAAGCTCTTGCTCGCGTTAATTGCCGTCTTCAGCTGTGTTCTGGCTGCCTCTACGGCTTATCAATACCATCAACAAAAAACCTTAATCAATGATGTTCTCAGTGAACAGCTTCATGATAAGGCCAGTAATTACTTCGATAGCCTAAACATGATGATGCTAACAGGCACCATGTCGCAAAAAGAAACTTTGCGAAAAAAAGCACTCGCTCAAGAAGGGATTGAAGAAGTTCGCGTGTTGCGGGCCGATACCGTCACCAAGCTTTACGGACCAGGACAAGCAAACCAACAACCGGTCGATGATATTGACCAACGAGCTTTAAATGGCGAACTGGTCATTGAACCAATTTCAGCCGATTGGGGGAACGGACTGGTTGTCGCGCTACCAATGAAATCAAGCGAAAATTATCGTGGCACCAACTGCGTTTCTTGCCATGTAGCACCAGAAGGCGAAGTATTGGGCGCGATTCGTTTGGAATACAACATGAACCACGTCAATTCAATGATCAATAAACAGGCAATGTTTGCGATGGGAATAATGGCCGTTATCGCGTTTGTTGGTTTTATTATAACGATGAGTTTGATTCGTAAAATCATTGTTCGCCCAATACAAAAAACGTCGCAATTCATGGCGAATGTGAGCCATAGTAAAGATCTATCTCAACGACTTGTTCATCACCAAAAAGATGAGGTAGGCCAACTTTCTACCGCGATTAATTCGTTTATGGATACGGTATCCGAGAGTTTAGAGCGTGTACAAGACACCTCCCACTCTCTTGCCAATTCAGCCAGTCAGTTAACGGATGTTGCACAATCAACAGACAAAGCGGCCAATAATCAACAATTGGAAACCAGTGACGTACAAAGCAACATCACCGACATGTTGCAACAACAAACCGCCGTTGAAGACTCGACCAATAACGCCACAGCTCTAGTCAACCACACCGTTGATGTTGCCACTCACAGCGCAAGCCAAGCACACAGCGTGAGCGAAGACATCAAACACTTGGTGAGCAATATTGACGGCGTACGGGAAAAAATCAGTTCGTTAAACCAAAGAACCGAAGAAGTATCATCCATTCTTGGGGTCATTAAAGGCATTGCAGAACAAACGAACCTACTCGCGTTGAATGCTGCAATTGAAGCCGCCCGAGCCGGAGAGCAAGGACGCGGTTTTGCCGTCGTCGCGGAGGAAGTGCGTAACCTAGCTTCTCGGACCGCCGAAGCCACAGGCAACATTGAGCATATCATTTCTCAATTCCAGCAAGGGAGTGAAGAGTCCTTAGCCTCTGTGGATACTGTCTGCCAGTTTGCTCACCAACGTTCAGTCGATGTCGAGACACTTTCAGTCACGATGCATAACGTTGTCGATGAAATGCATCAAGTTCTGAAACATGCGGAAAACATTCAAAGCCAGACGCAAACCACATCCGACGTCAGTCAGCGTATTCAATCCAAAATTGATGTGATCACACTGCATGCTGACGACACATCGCAATCAGCATCGCACACGCGTGATATTAGTGTTGATTTAGAGCATCTATCCGAACGTTTAGAGCAATTACTTAACCAATTCACACTTTCAGAGCATCAAAGAGTGAATAAATAGAGAGATTCTCCCCATCAAAATGAATATAAAGGTTGATGCGAGCGAATTGACAGGTAATATGTCTCGTTGAATCTGTAAAATGCTACCCAACTCAGCACTTAGCTTGTTTTTTGAACAAAAATGTTATTAGACAAGTACTTTAATAAGTGTTGGGTTGAATTTTTACCTCAATGGAGAATATTGAAAACATGACTTACGCGCCTGTATCAGACGTATTGAAAGGTCAGCTAGCAGTAGACAGCGAAGTGACTGTTCGTGGCTGGATCCGTTCACGTCGTGATTCCAAAGCTGGAATCTCTTTCCTTGCCATATATGACGGCTCTTGTTTCGACCCGATTCAGGCCGTGGTCCCAAATAATCTTAATAATTACGAAGACGAAGTACTAAAGCTAACGACTGGCTGCTCTGTTGAAGTAACTGGTAAGATTGTTGAATCTCCTGCAAAGGGCCAAGACTTCGAACTTGCTGCCACTGGCGTTAAAGTGGTTGGCTGGGTTGAAGACGCTGAAACTTACCCGATGGCAAAAACTCGTCACTCTATCGAATACCTACGTGAAGTAGCGCACCTACGTCCGCGCACAAACGTAATCGGTGCGGTAGCACGTGTACGTAACTGCCTATCTCAAGCGATCCACCGCTTCTACCACGAGCAAGGTTACTTCTGGGTATCTGCGCCGTTGATCACTGCCTCAGATGCTGAAGGCGCTGGTGAAATGTTCCGTGTTTCTACGCTAGACATGGAAAACCTGCCTCGTACAGACGCTGGCAAAGTAGACTACAACGAAGACTTCTTCGGTAAAGAAACTTTTCTTACGGTATCTGGTCAGCTAAACGCGGAAGCTTACGCTTGTGCACTAAGCAAGGTTTACACTTTCGGCCCTACTTTCCGTGCTGAAAACTCAAACACAAGCCGCCACCTAGCAGAGTTCTGGATGGTTGAGCCTGAAGTTGCGTTTGCAGAACTAGACGACGTTGCGAAACTGGCTGAAGACATGCTTAAGTACGTATTCAAAGCAGTACTTGAAGAGCGTCGCGATGACCTTGAGTTCTTTGCTCAGCGCATCGACAAAGAAGCCGTTAGCCGTCTAGAGAACTTTGTTTCTTCTGACTTCGCACAAGTTGACTACACTGACGCGATCCAAATCCTGTTGGATTCTGGCCGTGAGTTCGAATTCCCAGTTGAGTGGGGTATCGATATGTCATCTGAGCACGAGCGTTTCCTAGCGGAAGAGCACTTCAAAGCGCCGGTAATCGTTAAGAACTACCCGAAAGACATCAAAGCATTCTACATGCGTATGAACGATGATGGTAAGACGGTAGCGGCAATGGACGTTCTAGCACCTGGCATCGGTGAAATCATCGGTGGTTCTCAGCGTGAAGAGCGTCTAGACGTACTGGATGCACGTATGCGCGAAATGGGTATCGACCCTGAGCACATGAGCTGGTATCGCGACTTGCGTCGTTACGGCACAGTGCCACACGCAGGCTTTGGTCTAGGCTTTGAGCGTCTAGTATCTTACGTAACAGGCATGGGCAACGTTCGTGACGTGATCCCATTCCCACGTACGCCTCGCTCTGCGAACTTCTAATCACTTTTTAGTGATGAGACAGAATTAGAAAAGACCTCCCTAGTGGAGGTCTTTTATTTTGTGCTCAACCGTCAATACTATCTGCCAAGCAACTCAAGCTTGAGTTAGTCTTCTTCCTTATCTCTGTCCGCTTTTTCAGCGTACTTTACGCCCACAATACATAAGCCAAACATTACGAAAGGGATCACGGCCGCGGTGTACTCTGTCCATGCCATATGAGAGAAAGACTTCGCCAAAATGAGATGCGCAAATACCAGTAAAAACGCACTAAAAATAGCAACGGCGATTAACCTTAACTCATGTTTAACCAACTGCTTTTTCATCTTAAATCCTGCTTAATCGTCCAAGGTCTGTCGACCTGAATAATGATTGAAGCACAATTTGCAAAAATGGCGCTGATACAGTTGGAGCAAAAAAACACTAAGCAGTTTAATAAGTTTCAATTCTGAGTAATTCGCGAAGCAAATCACCTAGCCTTTTGATAGCACGTTCCAAACTCGTTTCTAAAGGAAGCGATGTATTCAGTCTTAAATAGTTTTCGTATTGATCACTTATCGAAAAGAGTTTGCCATAAGCGACGGTAACATGCTCAGACAATAGTGCTTGATATACCGCTTTACTTGATATTCCATCTGGCAATTTCAGCCAAAGAAAGTAACCACCATCAGGACGTTGATAGGTAACCTCTTTAGGTATGTGCTTTGCGAGTAAATCCACGAAGTCAGCTTGACGGTGTTGCAGTGTCTTACGCAGCTTTCTCAGGTGGTTGTCGTAACTGTCGTTTTGTAAGTAGTGTGCAACTCCCTGCTGAATAGGGGCACTCCCAGACAATGTCGATATTAACTGGAGCTTTTGAATAGTCTCGTTAAAACGCTTATTCACCACCCAACCCAAGCGATATCCAGGGCATAAACTCTTAGAAAAAGAACCACAATGAAGGACACGCTCTTGCTCATCAAAGCTCTTTAATGAGTTCGGCCTTTTGTCAGAAAAATACAGCTCAGAGTACACATCGTCTTCGATGAGATACACATCATATCGATTGGCTAACTCAACAATGTATCGTTTGTGTTCATCAGACAAAGAAGCCCCGGTTGGATTATGAAAGTTCGTCATTAACCAACAAGCCCGAACGTCTTCATTGGCAAAGGCTGCTTCGATTTGTTCAAGCGAATGCCCACTCTCATCATCGACACTAATTTCTATAGCCTTGAGCCCTAATCGTTCTACCGCTTGAAGTGCGCCATAAAACGTTGGGGATTCGACAACGACGGTATCACCTGGTCGGGTGACCGCTTGCAAACTCAAGTTCAATGCTTCTAGCGCACCGGAAGTAATAACCACATCATCATGAGTTAGTGATATCCCATGATGAATATACCTCTGAGCGACGAGTCGCCTTAACGACTCGGCACCAGGAGGTAGGTTGTCTAGCAACTTATCCGGCCCCATTTTTCGTCCCGAGCTGGCCAAATTACGGTTAAGCGACTCTAAAGGAAACAAACACGGATCCGGAAACGCCGAGCCTAAATGAACAACATCCGATGTTGCTTGGTGCTTCAAAAACGAATACAACTCATCATTCAACTTAGTGCATGGCGTATTGTTGCTTTTAATTCCATTCGTATTGGTGAGACGTTCAAGCTCGGCAGTCACATAGTAACCAGATTGAGGCTTTGCTATAACCCAGCCTTGCGCCTCTAGCAATTGATAGGCTTGTAATACCGTACCTGCACTTACGGAATGATTGCGGCTGGTGACGCGTATTGAAGGCAGCTTCTCCCCTGCTCTCCAAGTATCTTGCTGAATTTGCGCCTTAAACAATTCGGCCAATTGACGGTATCGATTCATGTATCCCTCATTTCACTTGCAGCTGCACCATAGCATACTTCGCGCCAGCATTCTGATATGGCAGTAGTCAATTTAGCAACGTAATTTATCAAGCTTGTTAATAGCAATTTCGACGACGAAGTGAGAATTTATGTTCCATACTTTTACTGATACGTCCGAGTGGTCTTAAATCTTTGCCTTGTCCGAAAAGCAAGGCACTCCACGGAGCTGAGAGTGTTAAATCCACTTAGACATCTATCTTTTAAGCCGGGAGGAAGCGATGAAAGTATTTACAATGGACGATCTCTCTTATCGCGGGAAACATAAAGGTGTACATAGCTGGGACCATCCTGGCGGCACAACCCCTTATTACTGGCATCCTGATTGGTTGCATATCGCTGAAGATGCTTTGGGTGAACACAAAAAGGCTGACCTTGAAGTCCCTGACGGAGAGGCCGCAACAGAAGAGCATGCAAAAGCGGCGATTCTCAAACACTTGAATGACGAGTAGTTTAGGCTCTATCACCGTTCAAGAATAGCGTTAGGCAGGCGAATCCATCGTCGTATGCTTTAAACGCAGATAAAGCCAAAACCTGCCAAATAATAAATTCTTCTGAATGAGAAGTACGCATCGTCTGTAGCTATCGAATGACAAAATAAGTCGATAGTTATCACATTAATTTTCATTACATCTGTTACATTTAGATAGTAATGGTGATGCACACCTCAACTCATGGATTATGAGAGAAAACAATAATGGCGAAATACAACGAAGAAGACATTAAATACAAAGGTGAATCCAACGGCGTACATTCTTGGAGTTCACCTTCCGGCCAACCTTATTATTGGCACCCAGATTGGCTACACGTAGCGGAAGATGCGACGGGCACACACCCGAAACAAAAGCTTGAAGTCGAAAAAGCGGAAGTCCCAACAGAGAAGCACGCGTTAAAAGCAATCTTAAAGCATATGAACGACTGGGCGACTGAGAAGCTTTCTTCTAACCCAGACATCGAAACCAATGCGGTTGAGTCTGAAATCGATCTGAAGAAATAACATCAGCCAACATCTATACTTCTTACAAGCAAACGCTCCACCTTTAGTGGGGCGTTTTTGTCTCAACTAGTAACCGCCACTCAACGTAAATCACTAACGCAAAGCACTGAAGTCAAACGATTGGTACGTGAACAAAACTTCATCAACCATGGTATAAATCCCCTTCAAACTCTGTGCCTACCAAACGTTTTCATGGCAAAAACTTTAGTTATGTTAGAATTCTGTTTCAAATCGCAACTTTTTTAGGTTTTCTTTTCAGTAACGGTTGTAACCAATATTGCTGAAAGGTATAAATGTTAGCACACCCCTTCGATTAACATGGATGAAGATTATGTTTGAAAAAGTAGTTGCCGCTCCGGCTGACCCTATTCTTGGCCTTACTGAAGAGTTTAAAAAAGATACTCGCGCAGACAAAATTAACCTTGGCGTAGGTATTTACAAAAACGAGCAAGGCGAAACCCCCGTTCTTGCAACAGTAAAGAAAGCTGAAGCAGCACTTGTTGAAACTGAAAAAACCAAGTCTTACCTAACTATCGAAGGCACAGCAGAGTACGGCATTGCAGTACAAAAACTGCTTTTCGGCTCTGATGCAGAAATTGTAAACGAAAAACGCGCTAAAACAGCTCAAGCTCCAGGTGGTACCGGTGCATTACGTGTTGCTGGTGAGTTCATTAAACGCCAACTTGGCGATGTAAAAATCTGGATCAGCAACCCTACTTGGGCAAACCACAACGGCGTATTTACTGCTGCTGGTATCGAAACGGCACAATACAGCTACTACAACGCTGAAACAAAAGACAAAGACTTCGATGCAATGCTAAACGATCTGCAATCTGCATCTGAAGGTGACATCGTGCTTCTACACGGCTGCTGCCACAACCCTACAGGTATCGACCCAACTGCTGAAGAATGGGAAACATTGGCGAAACTAGTCGCAGAGAAGAAATTGCTTCCTCTATTTGACTTCGCATACCAAGGCTTTGCTAAAGGTGTGGAAGAGGATGCGGCGGGTCTTCGTACTTTTGCTAAGTACAACAAAGAAATCCTAGTCGCGAGCTCTTTCTCGAAAAACTTTGGCCTATACAACGAACGCGTTGGTGCCTTCACGTTAGTAGCGGAATCAGAAGAAGTCGCAACAACCGCATTCTCGCAAGTTAAAGCCATTATTCGCTCTATCTACTCTAACCCACCAGCGCACGGCAGCGCGGTCGTGACTCACATTCTTGGCAATGCCGAAATGCGTGCGGAATGGGAAGCTGAAGTAGCAGAAATGCGTGACCGTATCCAAGAGATGCGTGAACTATTTGTAGCGACACTAAAATCAGAAGGTGTGGACGCAGACTTTAGCTTCATCGAACGTCAAAATGGTATGTTCTCTTTCTCTGGCCTATCTAAAGAGCAAGTAAACCGTTTGAAAGAAGAGTTCGGTATTTACATCGTCGGTTCAGGCCGAATCAGTGTTGCTGGTATGACGAAGTCAAATATGGGTCCTCTATGTAAAGGCATTGCAGCGGTTTTATAATCGATAGTCGCATACTTTATTAAAAGGAAAGGTCAGCATAAGTTGACCTTTTTTATTTATTGCCAATAAATGAACCTGTCCGCTAGTAGACAAACTTCAAACTCAGCCCCACTTCATTGACATAATCAGAACTCTCACCGCTGTAATCGGTATCTCTAAACTGATAAAAAAGACCAGTACCAATAACATCATGCCATTGGTAGTTAAAACCTATCTTAAAATTGTTCTCATCGACGATATCACTGCGGTTAACTTCCACCTCGGCCGTCGCAATAAGTTTTTCACTGAATAAGTAACTCACCCCAATGGTGACGGCTTGAAGCAGTTCACTATCTGAAGATAACGTATTATCCGTTTTGTCGTCCGTCGCTTTCGCTTTGATTGCACCTATTCCATATTTACCGTAGATATCGAATTGATCCGTAATCCCATAACGATAACCACCACCAAACAACAAACGGTCAATGCGAAGAGTAAAGTCGTCCGGATGGAAAAACTGCGCCGAGTAATCGACATTAAACAACCAGTTCTCAGTAAATAAGTAATTACCACCGAGCCCAATTGTGGTCGCGTTCGAATTATCTAACCACTCTTCATTTGTGGTTCCGGCACCCACATCCAGGTGAATGTGTTCATACCCAAATTTTTCTGCTTGGTCCATGACCGCCGCGCTAGTTGCTGCTGGCAAAGCAGCTAAAGACGCAAGCAATAAACTTCTCACCATTCGACTTCCTTTCATGAGAATTATTTAAACACCGCCCCAAAATCACCTTGAGTGGCTTAGTTCAACAAGAATAACTTAGTTTACAGACGCGGTAACGATTTGAAATCTGCTATGCCTCTAAATCAAGCATTGGCCCAAAATATGTCGACCACGTCCGCTCACCTTTTAAGTGACTATATAGTAGTAGAAATGCCGATTCCTTATCGTGCGATATGTCAGAATCTTATGACTGAGTACGAAAATCACGGTTCAGATAAGACTCTGTTTTAAAACTAAGTTAAGATTACTTTATTATTTGCGAACTAAAAGGCACCTTCGATGGATGCAGAACTTCTCGAGATTTATAACTTTCTCGCCAAGTACCCCCCGTTCAATGAACTCCCTGAAGAAACACTAAACAAGGTGACAGAGAGTGTCGAGATCTCGTACTACCGAGAAGATACCCCAATCATCCATTTTGGAGACTATATCCAAGATCTCTACGTGGTGCGAAGCGGGGTCGTAGAAGTTTATCGACGCAAAGGAGAGCTTTATAACCGTCTTGATGAAGGTGACCTATTTGGCCAGATGGGAATGCTAACCAACAACAAAGTACGCTTTCCGGTAAAAGCCATTGAAGATACTCTGCTCTACTGTATTCCTGGTGACGTTTTCCAAGAAATATACGACAACTTTGATTCCTTTGCAGACTTTGTCGAAGTGGAAAATAGTGCTCGTTTACGCCAAGCCATTTCAGAAAACAAAGATGCCAATGACCTGACGACATCGAAAGTGAAAACCTTGCTGACTGGCGATGCTCATACGATTGATCGAGGACAGACAATCCAGCAAGCCGCGCAGCAGATGGCGAATGACAACGTATCTGCTCTGCTTATCGTCGATCCAGATTTCGTTCGTGACGAAGATGACCCACAGTCTCCGGTACTTGGTATTATTACTGACCGTGACTTGTGTACCCGTGTGTTAGCCGAAGGCTTGTCTCCACAGGACGATGTATCAAGTGTGATGACCACTGAAGTCATGTCTCTTGATCACAATGCCTACATCTATGAAGCAATGTTAACCATGCTGCGTTACAACGTGCATCATCTACCTGTGGTTAAAAACCAATTGCCTATTGGTATTATCGAAACAACCGACATTGTTCGTTATGAATCACAAAACTCGCTCTTATTGGTGAGCAGCATTTTCCAACAACAGACCATCGAAGATTTGGCAGTTGTTGCTGAGGAAGTAAAAAGCAGCTTTGTACGCCTGGTCAACGAAGATGCCAACTCACACATGGTGGGCAGTGCGATGTCCGTGATTGGTCGAAGCTTCAAACAGCGTCTGTTAGAAATGGCTGAAGAAGAGCTTGGCCCACCACCAATTCCTTATTGTTTCCTTGCACTTGGCTCAATGGGACGTGATGAGCAACTGTTGGTGACTGACCAAGATAACGCCATCATTCTAGATGAGACCTACCAAGAAGAGAAACATGGTAAGTACTTCGAAGCTTTAGCAAAATACGTCAGTGATGGATTAGATGCCTGTGGCTACAAGTATTGTACGGGCGATATTATGGCAACCAACCCATTATGGCGCATGACTCGTTCAGAGTGGGAAGAGTGCTTCGCTGACTGGATTGATAACCCGAACCCGAAAGCGCTACTCAACGCGTCCATCTTTTTCGATTTGGATGGCGTTTACGGTCGCTTAAAATGGGCAGAACAATTAACCAGCTTTATTGTTCGTCGTGCGCGTAAAAACAATCGCTTCTTAGCCTGTCTGGCTCGCAACGCACTTAACCGAACGCCGCCACTTGGCTTCTTTAAAGACTTTGTGATGGAGAAAGATGGCAGACACAACAACTCCATCAACCTCAAACGTCGTGGTACGGCTCCTCTGGTCGACTTAATTCGCGTTCACTCTCTGGCGGTTGGCTCACGCGCACAGAATTCGTTTGAGCGTCTCGACGACATCATTGATGCTGGCATTTTGCCAAAAGGTCGTGCACAAGACTTAAAAGACGCACTAGAGTTTATTTCCATGGTGCGTATTCGTCACCAAGCGACGGACGTGGAATTAGGCATTGACCCAGATAACAATATCGAACCAGAAAATCTCTCTGAATTTGAACGTCGCAACCTAAAAGATGCTTTCCAAATCCTAAGCAATGGGCAGAACTTCCTTAAGTTCCGCTACCAAGCGAATAAGAGCTTTAAGTGAGGTTGAACATGATCAAAAAGCTCTTTCAGAAGCCAACCATTCAGTGGCCAACGAAATTTGAACAAAAGTTGGAGATGGCTAAAGATGAGAATTTAATTGCGTTTTATAGCAATAAACCACCTACACCAGAGACCCCCCTGTCTGAGGTCGAGTTCGTGGCACTAGATTTCGAAACGACGGGGTTGAACCCTGAAAAACATGACATCATTACCATTGGTTTAGTGCCGTTTAACTTGAAACGGATTTTTTTGCGCAATTCGCGTCATTGGAAAGTTCGTCCGCAGCGAGCACTCGATGAAGACTCGGTAATCATACATGGTATTACTCACAGTGAATTGATCGATGCACCTGACTTGGGCGACATCTTAAGCGAGCTACTACCATGCTTAAGCGGAAAAATTATTGTTGTGCATTATCGTCGTATCGAGAGAGAATTTCTGGATAAAGCACTCAAAAGCCGTTTAGGTGAAGGAATTGAGTTTCCAGTGATAGATACGCTGCATCTTGAAGAAACCATTCAACAGAAACGCTCTGGCTCACTCTGGGAGCGTTTAAAAGGGAAAAAGCCAGAATCGGTTCGGCTAGCGCAATCTCGACGCCGTTATGGTCTGCCAGACTATACCCCTCACCATGCATTAACCGATGCAATTGCTACGGCAGAACTGCTACAAGCGCAAATCGCCCATCATTATAGCGAAGACCAACCGATCAGTGAGTTCTGGCTATAACGTCTTTCTAGCTTAATAAGCGATCAAAAAAGGAGCCAAATGGCTCCCTTTTATTTAGGTCGGTATCCGATTACAGCTTAAAGCGTTGAATCTCTTGCTCTAATTCGTGTGAAAGCTCAGATAGGTGGGCAGCTTGTTCTGCTGCTTGATGAGCTTCTACCGACAGCTCGTTAGAAACGTCACGAATGCCTTCAGTATTACGCGTGATCTCGGTTGTTACCGATGCTTGCTCTTCTGCCGCCGATGCAATCTGCGTTGCCATGTCACTGATGCGCTCAACAGCAGTATGGATTTGCGTCAAGCTCGCTGCAGCCGCGTTCGCATCATCAACACTGGTGTCAGCCAGACGACGGCTATCACCCATGATGCCAACCGCTTTCGCTGTTGTGCCCTGTAGCATCTCGATAGTTTCTTGAATCTCTTGCGTTGAAGCATGAGTGCGTTGGCTCAATACGCGAACTTCATCCGCAACCACAGCAAAGCCACGGCCTTGTTCACCTGCACGTGCTGCTTCAATTGCCGCGTTAAGTGCAAGTAGGTTAGTTTGCTCAGCAATACCTTGAATCGTTGATAGAATCGTATTGATGCTATTTCCGTGTGCTTCTAGCTCTTGAATCACATCAGTGGCGACTTGAACTTCTTGCGCCAAGTTCTGGATAGAACCTTGCGTCTGAGTCACTTGGCTAGAACCGTGTGAACAAGCTTGAACCGCTTCCTCTGAGTTACTTGCCGTGCTATCTGCATTACCTGCAATTTCTTGTGTCGCTGCTGCCATTTCGTTCACAGCCGTCGCAACCATGTTGATCTCATCTTGCTGGTAAGAGATACGCTGACTACGCTCTTCAGCTTGCTGTGCCGTCGTGCGTGCTTGCTCTGAAAGCGCAGATGATACGTGGCTAAGCTTGGTCACCATCGTGTGCATGTTGCCAACAAAGCGGTTGAAGTTTTCAGCCAGTTTACCGACTTCATCATCACTGCGTGGTTCTAGTCGTTGCGTTAAGTCACCTTCACCAGATGCAATTTCCTCAAGTGCATTTGATACGCGGCTCAAGTCACGGAACAAGAAACCAACCAACCAAGATACCGCAAGAATAACCACAATGGTGATCATCACTGCAGTGATCAATAGGTCACGTAGCAATACCGCATGCCCTGCTTCTTCCGTTGCGCGATCCATTTCAATCGCGAACATCCAATGCGTGCCAGGGACTTTATTAAAGTAGTAAAGCTTCTCTTTGCCTTTGATTACTGTATCTTCGATACGACCTTCATCTGCAGCGCGCTCGATTGCCTCTTCTGAAAAGTCTTTTAGAACACTGGTGATAGGCTTAAGCGTTAAACTTTTATCTGGATGCGCTAGGAACGTACCTTCGTTCATATCGATTAACATCGCATGCGCGTTTTCACCTGCATCTAGGTTAATCACGTCGCTGATGAGCTGATCGATCAGTACATCTGCACCAACAACACCAACAAACTGACCATTTTTCATTACTGGCTCAGCAATGGTTACAAGCAGCGCGTTAGTGATTGCATCTTGATATGCAGCTGTGATGATCTGCTTACCTGCGGCGTTAGCATCTTTGTACCAAGGACGAGTACGAGGGTCGTAATCAGCACGGTTACGCTCAGGGTGAGAGCGATACATATCACCGTTTGGTGTACCAAGGAAGATGTCATCAAAGCCACCAGCCTTGCGAGCTTGTTGTAGGAAAGGGACAACGTCTTGCTCTGTCGAGTAGTCGTTGAATGCGGTAGCAATATCTTTACGGATATTGACCCAATCAGAAATTCCTTCTGACGCAGTAGTACTTAGACTTTGCGCACGTGAATAGACACCTGAACGAGTCTGATCAAATAATTGACCAGCCGACAACCAAGTAAGTGCTGTTGCCATCACAACAACAGCAGAAAGGCTTGCGCCAATAAGCTTTTGTTTTAATGATAATTTCATATTTATAGTTTTTGAGTTGGGAGAACAGTTAAGGTGTGTGAATATTACACACTTTTTCACGACTATTCACTAATTTTTAAAAAACAAAATAGCACATTAACTCTTTGTAAAATATGAACTTTCATGTGTCATTTTTTTGTCTCACCGTCATAAAAACCGCACAAAAAAAGCCAGCAAAATGCTGGCCTTTTGATTACTTGTTACTCAGACAGATTTATAAAATGCCTGAGTTATTGACGTTCTGTTCTCATACCCATCAATAAGCTCACACACATTGCAAGCAGAATGAAGGTAAACGGTAGTGCTGTAGAAATTGCACCTGCCTGAAGCGCTTGAACTGCTTCTGAGCCACCAATCCACAGTAGGGCAACCGCAATTGCACCTTCCATAAATGCCCAGAAAACACGTTGAAGTACAGGAGCGTCGACTTTACCGCCCGCTGTGATGCTGTCGATAACAAGTGAACCAGAGTCAGAAGACGTGATGAAGAACACAAGTACCAACACAACAGCAATGATTGAAAGCATGCTACCAAATGGAAGAACATCGAACATTTGGAACATAGCAAGTGAAACGTCAGTCAAACCATTCGTGCCCAACTCACCTACTTTATCAACAACTTGCTCGATCGCTAGACCACCAAATACTGACATCCAAACAACAGTAACAGCGGTTGGAACCAATAGAACGGCTGTAATGAATTCACGAACGGTACGACCGCGAGAAACACGCGCAATGAACATACCTACGAATGGTGACCATGAAATCCACCAAGCCCAGTAGAATACTGTCCAGCCTTGGAACCATGCCTCATCTGTACGACCAAACGGGTTACTTAGCGGAATAATATTCTCTACGTATGCCATAAGTGTGGTTGGAATCGAGCCTAAACTCGCCGCCCAACCGATAAGACCAACAAGAATCAGTAGCAAGAACGCCACAACCATGTTGATGTTACTAATGACTTTAACGCCACCATCAATACCACGTACGACTGAAACAACAGCAAGCAAAGTTACAACGGTAATGACGACGATTTGTAGGCCAAGGCCTGGCTCAACACCAAATACGTGATGAATACCACTTGCCGCTTGTTGTGCACCTAAGCCCAGTGACGTTGCAAGACCAAACAAGGTCGCAAGAACGGCCAAGATATCCACGATATGACCAGCCCAGCCCCACGCGCGATCACCCAGAAGCGGGTAGAAGATCGAGCGCATAGACAGCGGTAATCCTTTGTTGTAGGCAAAGAATGCTAAAGAAAGTGCTACAACACCGTAAATTGCCCATGGGTGAAGACCCCAATGGAACATCGTCGCACCCAGTGCCAATCTCGCTGCTTCTGGTGTATTTGCTTCAACACCGAGTGGCGTTTCATACCAACCAGTGAAGTAAGCGACAGGTTCTGCGACACTCCAGAACATTAAACCGATACCCATACCAGCCGCAAATAGCATTGCAAGCCATGACATGAACGAGTAATCGGCAACAGCGTCTTTACCACCGAGGCGGATTTTACCCATTGGCGAAACGATAAGTGCCAAACAGAAAATAACGAAAATATTACCTGCAATAATGAACAACCAATCGAATGAACCAATGATCTTCCATTTCAGCCCATCAAGTGCCGTCTTTGCGGTATGTGCATCTAGAACTAATGCAGCGACAAGAAACAGCGCAATTAAACCTGCACTAATACCAAAAACTGGGTTATGAACATCAAAACCCCATTTTTGAACGTTGTCTTGACCTACCGTATAGTCGGTACTATCGATACTGTACTTATCTATACCCTTTGTCATCGTTCCTCTCTATTTTTGTACTGTTTTTACGTACCAAACAAAAAAATCTTTCGAACACGATACGTTTTACATTCCGTGAAGGCGCAAGATCCTATCATTTGACACGTTTTTGTCTATCTTTTTGCTATGAAAAAATCCAATAACTTACTTTTCACTCAGCAATTTCCGCCTTTAAAAGGATAAACCACTAGCGCAATAGTTAGACCACAAACATTTATTGCTATAATAATTTTAGGTCTTCTTATTTTGTCTACACGACGCGACAAAATGAAATTGGAGACACTACTTAAAATTGTAGTGGTAATTTTTGATTCCACCCCTTTAAATAAGGGCGCATTTAAGTTAGTGTCGCCTCGATAAATGTTCCCTACAGACTGGATGAATAAATTGGAAAAGTACGAAGAAGTATTGGTCTCGATTCGTCAGATCATCCGCGCTATTGATTTACATTCTAAAAAGCTGAGCAAAGAGTCTGGATTGACCGCTCCACAGTTGATTTTGATGCGTGCTATCAATGAGTTAGATAACGTAACGATTAAACAGTTGTCTAGCCACACTAACATGAGCCAAGCGACCGCAACGACCATTCTAGATAGACTAGAACGAGGCCAGTTTGTTGAGCGTCAACGCAGTGTTCAAGACAAGCGTAAAGTGCATGCTGTACTTACGAGCAAAGGCCAAGAAGCCCTAAAGCAAGCACCAACGCCATTGCAGGAACACTTCATTAATCGATTCCAAAAATTGGAAGAATGGGAGCAGTCTCTGCTGCTATCTTCCGTTCAACGCATCTCAACAATGATGAATGCAGAGGATATCGATGTCGCTCCAATGCTAGAGCTTGGCAGCATTACAAAAGTCGATTAATTTCGCTCTCACGTGCTCGCTTTTTGCGGGCACTACTCTCCTACTCCGTTAACCCTGTTTCAAACGCATATTTCGCTAGCTCCGCCGTCGAATGTAAATCCAACTTGTGCTTAATGTTGTGGCGATGCGTCTCTACCGTTCGGTAGCTAATGTTAAGTAGTGTGGCGATTTTCTTACTGCTGTTTCCTTGAGCGACTAATTTAAGCACCGCTTCTTCCCTGCGGCTAAGTGGATTCGTTTTTTGAGTGGCTGGCACCACCTCTTGGGTAAAAAGCGTTTGTGTGACAGACTCACAGAAATACGTTGAACCTTGATTCACCGTTTTTATTGCTTGCACCATTTTCTCGGCCGAGATTTCCTTGAGCATGTACCCTACTGCGCCAGCTTGCATGACCTTCATGATGTATTCACGGTTATCGTGCATGGTCAGCATAAGTATTTTGCTTTCTGGTCGCTCTTCTTTAATTACCCCTGTCGCTTCAATACCGTTCATTATCGGCATGCTAATGTCCATCAAGATGACATCAGGCTGAAGGTGCTTTGCGACTTCAATCGCTTCCAGCCCATTGCTTGCTGTACCGACCACTTCAATATCAGGCTCTAACTCCAAGCGAGCCATGAAGCCATCTAAGACCACTTGATGATCATCCACAATCACCACACTAATCGGTTTATCCATAAACTAATTCATCCAAATTAAGCAGCACGGTAATCTCTGTTCCTAAACCAAGCTCACTCATCAGTTCAAACTCACCACCAATGAACTCTACACGCTCTTGCATGTTCCTTAACCCAATCCCTTGTTGGTGCACTGCTTGGTTAACCACAAAGCCAACACCGTCGTCACGTATGAGTAATTGCAGCATATTGCCCATTTTTTGCAAAGTAACCGTCACTTTTTTCGCTCTTGCGTGTTTTTCGATATTGTTCAAAGACTCTTGAGCAACACGATACAAGGTCGTCGCGACTTCCGACGTCAGTTTGTACTGCTGAGTATCAAAATTACTCTCGATATCAATCCCAGAGTGAGAGTGAAAGTCTTGCAGTAAAGTGGTCAGTGCCGCCTCTAAGCCGATATCATCAAGGGCGCTAGGGCGAAGTTGATGAGAAATATGCCTTACTTCATTTATCGCGGTGACTAATGAGCGTTGCGATTTATCTAAGTGGGATTTGAGTTTTTCGTCTTCCAGTCTATGACTCATTAAATCCAAATGACATTTACTAGAAACTAACAACTGGTTGATTCCATCATGCAACTCTCTCGCTAGATGCTTTTTCTCATCCTCTTGAAACATGACGGTTTTATGTGCCAACTCTTTAAGGTTTTTATCGGCAAGACGGTGTTCATGCAGATTGATCGCTAAAGTGAGAACGATAATTACAGCAACGGTCACCGCTAAGATCACGACGACCGAGAAAAAAGTCGTTTCGATATTTTTGTTCACCGCAGCACGCATATTGGCAACTTCTTGGCTGACGTCCTCAATATAGAGCCCTGTCCCTATCATCCATTCCCACTTATCGAGCCATGCGGCGTAGCTAAGCTTTGGGACGACTTCACCCGTAGATGGCTTTTGCCACAGGTACTGATGAAATCCTCCACCTGATTGAGCTTGATACAACAAAGCTTCAATTAGACGATCGCCATTTTCGTCTTCAAGATAGAGTAAGTTTTCCCCTACTAGCTCTGGAAGAACAGGATGTACAAGGTTGGTGCCGTATTTATCGTAAGCAAAAAAGTAGCCGTCTGCTCCGTAGCTTAAACGGTTTAGAATCGCTTTCACGCGTGTTTTAGCAACGCTCTCTTCTAAGGTTGGATCGTTGTAGATATAAGAAATGGAGTCAAAGGCGACGTCGACCGTGTCTTTGAGCGCCGCCTCTTTTGATTGGATCAGGTTTTGATGAAAGATCTCTACCTCCCTTTTGCCAAGAGTCTTGGTTTGATAGATAGAAATCCAACTGATACTCGCTGACACCAATACCACGGGTATCAATGTCAGCAGAATTAACTTTGCTTTGAGAGGCATCCCTTTCCTCCATGAAACGCTGCTTTACAGCTCACTATCTTAGCAGCACAAATAACTCGACTTCGTCCGCCTAGACATAAATAGCAGCTTAACAACTTGTCTCAAAAGGTAAAAACTCTCAGTTCACAAAATCTCTTTTATTATCGAGTGATCAACTCATGCCATAAAAGCCTGGGAAAAACAGTAAAGAAGCCAACACGACAATTTGAATCGCGATAAACGGCATCACACCTTTGTAAATATCTCGCGTAGTGACACCTGCTGGTGCGACGCCTTTTAGATAGAACAAACTAAAACCAAATGGCGGTGTTAGGAATGATGTCTGTAAGTTCATTGCGATAAGAATCGCAAACCACGTCATATTGATGCCCATCAACTCAGCGACCGGCGCAATAATTGGCACGATGATAAAGCAGATTTCAACGAAGTCGATAAAGAAGCCTAAAATCAGAATCACCACCATGGTAATGATGAGGAAGCCCCACTTTTCACCCGGCAGTTCTAACATCCACTCTTCGACTAGATAATCACCGCCAGTGTAGGTAAATGCCATTGAAAAGGCGGTTGCCCCTAGCAAAATAGCAAAGACCATTGCGGTTACTTTAACTGTTTCTTTCGATGCATCATAAATCATCGACCAACTAAACTGCTTATACAGTAACGACAGAACTATCGCACCAGCGCCGCCCAGAGCCGCTGACTCTGTTGGCGTTGCAATCCCAGCAAAGATGGAGCCCAATACCACAATGATCAGTGCTAGTGGCGGTAAAACGGCTTTCAGCGCGGTGAACACTTCTTGCTTTCGACTAATCGACTCATCGCGCTCTATCGCCTGTGCCGCTTGAGGATTCAACTTCGCATAAATAAGAATGTAGATAACATAGGCGCCGACGAGCGTGATACCGGGCCAGATTGCAGCTTGGAATAAGTCCCCGACCGGAACACCGAGTACATCCCCTAACAAGATCAACACGATAGAAGGCGGGATAATTTGTCCCAAGGTACCAGACGCACAAATAGTCCCGCACGCCAAGCCTTTGTCGTAATTGTATTTAAGCATCACAGGGAGTGAGATCAGCCCCATCGCAACAACCGATGCGCCGACTACGCCCGTTGACGCGGCAAGTAATGCGCCAACTAATACTGTCGAAATAGCAATACCACCACGGACGCCGCCAAACAGACGTCCCATCGACTCAAGCAGTTGCTCTGCAAGCTTCGTCTTCTGAAGTACTAGTCCCATGAAGACAAACAATGGTACGGCCATTAGCACCGTATTTTCCATAATGGATTGAATACGATATGGCATGAAAGCAAACATCTCGATGCCTTCAGCCCAAACACCAAAAATCAGTGCAATACCGCCAAAAGTAAAGGCAACGGGGAATCCCAATAAAAGCGCAAAGAGCGCGACAAAAAACATCACTATACCGATCATAATGACTTCCTTTTACGACTTACCGTTATTACCGGCATAGATAAGATGAGGGTTAACAATCTTGTTGATCGAATGCAGCAGCAGTCCAATGCCACTAACTGCCATAAAGAAAAATGACAGCGGAATCATCGCTTTGATGATCCAACGATATGGCAATCCGCCTGGATCACCAGACGTCTCGCCTAGCGCGTAACTTTCTTTGGCGAAATCGATACCAAACCAAGCCACCAGTAGGCAAAAAGGGAATAAGAAAAATAGCGTGCCTATGATGTCGATGATGGATTGTGCTTTGTAAGATAAGCGTTCATAAAAAATGTCAACGCGAACATGGCCACCAGACTTAATCGCGTAAGGCACACCAAGCAGAAATACAGCGGAGAATAGATGCCATTCCATTTCTTGGAATGCAATGGATACATCGTTGAATACATATCGCATCACAACGTCGTAAACCACATTCACCAACAATAAAATAAACAGGATGCTGGACAACCATCCGAGGAAATCGCTAAAGCGGTTAAATAATCGCTCAATATAAATAAGACTTCTCATTCCGAACTCCGTGGAACGTTTGGATACGCTCCGCTATGGTGCGGAGCATTCATTATGAAGTTTTCTTGGGCTTCGTTCGCAGGCTAAACCTCTCGGCGTCGCCTGCGTCATAACGTTATTGTTGAGCTTGACTGTTTAAGTAAGCTCGGTGTGAAATGTCTGACCAAGGTCGAACTTGATTCATGTAGTTCGCTTGCGACTCTTGAATCTCTTTCGCCAAAGCATCTTTTTCTGCGTGCTCTTTCAACAAACGATCGTTTGCTTCTCGCAACGCAGCCACTACTTCAGGCGGGAAGTCTTTGACTTCAACATTTGGGTATTCAGATTTGATAGATGCCCAGTTTTTGCCACTTTCGTGTTTCGATTGTGTGTACATATCGTAAGCGGCGGTTTTCATTGCTACTTGTAAAATCGCTTTTAGATCATCAGGTAGACGGTTCCAAGTACGCTTATTAACAAGGAACTGAAGCTCAGTTGCTGGCTCATGCCAACCTGTGTAGTAGTATGGCGCGATTTTGTGGAAGCCCATGCGCAAGTCCAATGATGGACCAACCCACTCCAAGGCATCAATTGTGCGACGCTCTAGAGAGGTATATAGCTCACCAGGGGCGATATTCGTTGGTTTTGCACCTAACTCTGCCAAGATCTCACCTGCAAAACCTGGGATACGCATTTTCAAACCCTGCAAATCCTCGACGGACTTGATCTCTTTCTGGAACCACCCGCCCATCTGAGTATCGGTATTACCTCCAGGGAAAGACATCAAATTATGTGGAGAGTACACCTTCTCCATCAGCTCCATACCACCGCCGTAGTAAAACCACGCATACTGCTCAGTTGGTAACATACCGAAAGGCATAGAAGTGAAGTAAAGTGTGTTTGGAACCTTGCCCTTCCAGTAGTAAGACGCCGAGTGGCCCATGTCGTATTGGCCAGACTTAACCATATCAAACACCCCAAAAGGCGCTTTGTGCTTGTTTGCGGAATCAATACGGATTTGCAGACGCCCGTTGGACATCTCCTCTGCCATTTTTGCCATGTTTTTTGTCGCATCACCAAAAATAGGGAAGTTAGGTCCCCAAGTTTCAGCAAGCTTTAAACGATAGACTTTTTCAGCAGCATTTGCAGAAGTCACAACGAATGTCATCGCGGCAACGACAGCGGTTGTTTTGAGCACTCGTTTTAAAGATTTTTGGATTAGACTCATCGTTCACGTCCTTTATCACCAAGGTTATTGTTGTCATCCATTTCATTAGGATTGGCTGTATTCGGTATAAAAGATGTAACAATGTTGTCGAATGCGAAATGGGCATGAACACGGAAGCGAGTAATTCATCAATAAGACATTAGCCTTAGGTATTACGTATAACTACGTAGGACAGCCGTTATGCAATAAGTTTAACCATAATAAAATTAATGAGTTACTTTTCCCTTAACGATGCAAAAAGAAAAATGATACGTACGTACTTCTCTGCCAAAAAATTTACATAGTATTTAAGAAAATGTGACAAAGCACTTATTGGCAGCGTTAAAATCAATACCTAATGGATTATTTTCAATACGAAGATAAAAAAATACCCCGGCATTGGCCGAGGTATTCAATCTAGCACGGTAGCGGTAATTAAACTGCTTTGTAGATAACTTTGTTACCTGCTAACTGCTCTTTTTGAACTAGGTTTTCTTCAAGAAGCTTCTTCAGTGCGCCAGTAGCCCATGATGCCGCTTTAGTATCTTCTTGACCTGCAGCTAAACCAATGCCTTTAGGGTTGATACCTTCAGCATTTGCTACAACGATGTCTAATACTTGTTGTTGCTTAGGAGTAAGGGCAACATCAACTGTTTTCACTGCAGCTACTTTTTTCTCAGCTACTACTTTCTCCGCAACAGCTTTTTCAGCAACAGAAGGTGCTACTGCTTTTTCGGCAACAGGCTTCACTGCTTTAGGTGCTGCAGCTAAGTTTGCTACTGTCGCTTTAATGCGTTTTTGCAGTTTCATCTGCACTTTACGCTTATGAGCAAGTCTCATTGAATATTTCTCCAGTTCACTGCATCTCAGCAGGGATGAAAATTTGAAGCGCGTTTTATACCAAAATTCACAAGCAATTTGTAGGTTTTAGCGGCGAAACGCGATGAAAAATGCGCTCAAAGCATAGAACGTCTACTATTTAATCAGATATTTTATGAACGGATTTATTGAATACTGGGTATAAAAACAGAGGTTTCTTTTATTTCAAATGCAAGTCAATGCACATTTAGTCATCACGCATTTTTGATCAAGTATTCGATGAGGTTATAAGCATGGAAACGCTGCACCTAACAAATTCACATTTCAAACCCGACTCCCCTATCAACAGAATACTTTTGTTGCTCGTTGCACTGATAACCCTGTTTTTGGTTGTCATTTCTCCGGGATGGAAGCAAGCCATGTTGTCGGTCATTTTAATGTCTGCAATTGTTGGTTTCGCCATCTTGATGATCAAAAAAAGCCAAGTCACTTTTACGCTGACAGCTTCTCACTTCCAACAACATCTTTTTAAAGGCGGATGGGTCGTCCGATGGCGAAATATTGAGTCAATAGGGATTTGTAGCTACCAGCAGGAAGGGTGGCATCAGCCGCTACCTTGGATTGGTATTCGTCTAAAACACTACTCACCTTATTTGGATTCGATCTGCCCTCGTATAGCGACAGAAATTCTCCTTAGCCAACGCGCACTACTTTATTTAGGTGCGAAGCAGAATCAGTGTGAAGAAAAGTTTGAAGATATGGTGCTTGATCCTAAGCCATACATAAACAGCAACGGGGTTGAGTATAAAGGCTTGCTGGCGATGCTCGCCAACCGTATGAAATATCAAAGAGGATTTTACGGCTACGATCTGTTTATATCAGCCAGTGACCTAGATCGTGAAGCAGAGGATTTTGTGGGACTGACTCGGCGATACTTAGCTGCCGCCGAGCCAGAATAATGCTTAGTACACGCGCTTTTAGTAAAGCGGCATCTCGTCAGCAACAAACGGGTTAGTTTTACGTTCGTGACCGAAAGTCGATTGAGGGCCGTGACCAGGGACAAACGTGACATCATTGCCTAAAGGCCACAATTTCTCTTTGATAGAGCTAATCAAGGTATTGAAATCACCTTGTGGGAAGTCAGTTCGGCCAATGCTACCGTTAAACAATACGTCGCCCACAAACGCCAATCGCGCTTCTTCACTATAAAGAACAACGTGACCAGGGGTATGACCTGGTGTGTGGAATACCTTTAATACTTGATTACCAAATGTGACAGTGTCACCCTCATTTAACCATTTATGCGGTTCAAAGGCTTCAGTCAATGGGAAACCAAACATTTGGCTTTGCCCTTCTAGACCTTGTAGCCAAAAATTATCCGCTTTATGAGGACCAATGATCTCAGTACCACCAAGCATTGCAGCCAGCGGCTCTGTTCCGCCAACATGATCTAGGTGACCATGAGTTAGCACCAAGTTGACGATCTCGATACCAAGCTCTTTAATGAGCATAGCAAGTTGCTTTTCGTCACCGCCTGGGTCAATAACGATGCCTTTCATCGTTTCATCACACCACACGATAGAACAGTTTTGAGAAAAAGATGTCACTGGGACAACTTGGTATTTCAGAGCCATAGAAAACCTATTACCAAACAAATTTACGTTAAAACTGGCGCAACTATGACACTAACCCCATGCGACTTCAAGGCTTGCTATTGACTTACCAAGAACGCACAGCACCTGTATCGATATGGACAAAGTTACTACTTGGATAATACCCAACACCACCAGCTTTCAAGCTAATTGCTGCATCGCGTACAGTAGACAATTTCACTCCATCAAGACGGAAGTCTATGGCCTTACCTTCCATGTGAAGACTTTTCTTCGCCACTCCGCTAGCCCCTTTACGCAGGGACGCATTGGTCAAAGGCGAACGGTAACCAGAAATTACAATGACTTCTGCATCTGTACCGATCAGCTTTTGAATCTGGCTGATTTGATCGAACAAGCGTCGATCCATCGGATGAACTTCGTTTCGACGGTGATCACGACAAAACTCATTCAGCTTTTTTAGTTCATCATCAAGATAGCGTCTACCATCGAAATAGCATGTTTCGAGGAGCTCTCCAGTATTAAGGTTGTTCATCGCCAACTCACGTGGCTCGTCAGGGAATGAAGCCCATGAAATCGATGGCAAGGCAGATGCCAAAACCACGCCACCAGCGGTCATTTTAAGGAAATCTCGGCGGGAAAAATTACGACTTACCATTTCAAAAAACAATGCTCAACAACTAAACAAGTCGCGGACATTACCCAAACACCTTTGTCACGTCAAATTCATAAATCGCTCCACCCTAATTTTAAGATGTGGTGATTGACGCTTAATTATTGAGCAAACAGAAGATTCTTAGTTTTGTAAATTTTATTTAAAGATTTCAACTACGGTGATCGTATTTATAGATATCATCTCGGTAGTAAAGTGTTCCCTCTTCTAGCCATGCGGTTTGATAAATAATGTGCACTTGGATGCGTTCTCCTAAAGGAACCGACGTGTTAGAGCGACGCGTACTTTCCCGTTTTTTCGCTAGGCGTTCTTCTAGTCCCTGAGTTTTGAATAAGAGCTCCGCCAGCTGGTCAGCATGCTCAACGCGGACACACCCGGAACTGAATGCACGTCTATCTCGTTCGAACAAGTTTTTACTTGGCGTATCATGCAAATAGATAGCTTGGGGGTTTGGCATATTAAACTTATACAATCCCAATGCATTGTGTAAGCCAGATGCCTGTCGCATACGATAAGGAAATGTTCTCGGATTCACCGTCGCCCAATTGATGGTTGTAGGGTCAATAATTTCGTTTGACGTCCAAGACCGGATGATTTGAATGTTATGGTTAATCAAATACATCGGATTACGTTTCACTTTAGGAATGATGTCTTTCACCATTATGGTCCATGGCACATTCCATGTGGGGTTGAGAATGACGGAGTCAAGAGTTCCCGACATGATTGGTGTTTTTCTTGAGGCTCTGCCAACCACAACTTTAGACTCGAACAGCGGTTGACCATCGTGCCAATACGTTACTTCGTATCCAGGTACATTTACAAAGACAACATTATCTCTGTCTTTGGACCAAATCCTTGAACGTTCTGAGTTCAGCGCCAATAGATGCAATCGTTCTTGAGGAGAAAAGTTGATCCACCGAATGGTATTCGGGCCAATCACCCCATCCTCTTTCAAGCCATGAATACGCTGAAACTCTTTCACAGCTAACTCTAATTCTTCATCATACTGTTGGGTCGTGATATCTAAATACGATACATCCACACCAACCACTTCCATACGCTCAATCAGAAGCGGTTTATTTTCTAATTGGTCACCGACACGGGCAAGTCCCGTTTGTTCATAGATTGGATATTGATACTGAGCGTGCTCGGATAAAGAGGAGTAAGCGGAATAAAAAGCTTCGTCCGTTTGTAAAGGAGAGCGAAGGCTTGCTAAGAATTGACTAAGTTTGCCTACCGTAATTTCGTTACTCAGTACGGACAAAGTATCGATGCTAGGAGCAGGTAAAATCACGTGGGCTTTGTTAGCAAATAACCAATTGATACCTTCTTCAGGGAGCTGCTCGAGATAGCTGAGATACATCAACAGTGAATCTGTCATTACCAAATCAAAGTCGAGGTTATCTCCCTGCCATCGAACTTGGTTTATACGATGGAGTTGATTCTCGAATTCGTCCGTGACGCCAGCAAGAGCAACCAGGTTTACTTGAAAAAGAAACTGCTCAATATCGCTTTCATTTTCCCAGTTCAAACGGTAATTAGTACTTTGATAAAGCTGGTCAATCACCTCTGGATAATGGATCATTTTTTCGACAGACAGCTTTTGTACCGCTCCCTCTTGCTCTGTTTGTGCAGAAGCTTCGAGAGAAACGACGGTAGAAAAGCTGAAAAACGGCACCATAAGTGCCGTCATGATTAAAACCCTAGCAAACACTGAAACGATCCTTGCGCTACTTGCCATAATGAAAAGTATGGCAAATATCTCACAGCTTGCAGGTTTAAAATTAAGAATCTGATGTTGAAATTAACATCAAGTTTCTTTATCTATTTGGGTTCAAACAATCTTTGACCAATGGTTATCCCATTGAACACCACTAAAAGAAGCGCTTTTATGTGTCGTTGGCCTTTGCTCAACCACTTTGCCAGCACCAGAGCTGACTCGGAACTCATCGCCATAGACCACAACACCAGAGGCGTCTGGTAACGCACTTAGTTCTACCAATTTCCCTGTAGATTTAGACCATATCCCATAACAACTGCCTGGAGGAGAAGTCGCAAGGATCCATTCATCCGTCGCCGCGATACTCGCGACATAGTAATTAAATCTCGCCCACTCTTCGGGTTCCGCATGCAAAGATTGCATCACGCCTCCACGAGTGTGCATCGCAAGTAAAGCTGGGTATTCATCCGGCTCTCCACGATATTGCTGACCACACAGTACCGTCTCTGCACCATCATGCGCTAAATGACGGATGCTCAACTTATGATCTGGTAAAGAGACTTGACCCAACAGCTCACCTTCTTGTGAAAGGTAACTCAGGCTTGGTCTCATGCTATCAAGATTGAGCGGTTCACGGCCGTTGGTGTGTACGCCACCGACGCCAATCGCTAATGCGCCATCAGGCATCATGATCACTTCATGAGGGCCAAGGCCAAAACCCGTTAACTCATCGATCTTTTGATATTGCTTTTGCACATCATAAACACCGATGATCCCACGGCTTGTGCCCCTTTCTCCTTCTGTCGCAAATAGCAACGTGCCGTCACGGGAGTAAACACCATGACCATAGAAATGGCGATCCGGTTTTGCTAGCTGCAGCTTGATCATCTGCTCAGAGCGATAATCAAACACCATGAAGAAAGTTCCTGGTCGACGACCAAAGACCACAGCGTGACCTTGTGGGTTGGTCGCCACACCATGACCACGCTCAGGAATCGGCAACGAAGATAGCGGTATACCATGCTCATCGGCCACTACCGCTGCGTATTTATCTCGGCCGATGATTGAGCAGCCAATCAACGCTGGTTGACGTGAACGTGTTGAAGCACAACCAAATGGCATCATAGGTGCGGCCGCACCAAAGAGTGCGGCTTTCAGTAAGGTTCGGCGGGTTTGATCAGTCACCATCGGTTGCATTAAATCCTATAACCACGCCAAGCTCGATCGCCACTTCTTCATGGATCAAGTACTTCAATTGCTCTAGCTTGTTGTATTGAGCGAGTACCATGCGGTAGCCTTCTTTACTTTGTAAAGCCGTGAACAAACTCTTATCTTCCGGCCATGTTTCCAACGCCATTTCAAACTGGTGAACAACACGGTCTGCGAGATCTACATGGCCTTGCTCTCTTAGTAGTGCATCTAGACCATTACCGTTGGCAAGATACAGCGCTTCCATTGCTTCAAGGTTTGCTTTTAAGTTTGAAAGCGACGTCTCTGAACGCCAAGATTCAGAAAAGTAAGGACGAGGCTTACCAATCTTCGCTAATGGACGACTCAACTTCTTCATACTGTAGTCAAGCTGATTAGAAAGCAGCGAAATGTACTCGGATTTCCATTCCGTCATCTCTAACGACTTCCAGGGATTTTGTGCCCAAGAATCTGCGATGATCTGCGCTTTGTTCTCCAGGTTTTCAGCAATTGCAATACCTGTCGCACAGGTATTGCTGTTGCTAGATAAGGTCGACGCTTTATCGTAAAGCAGCCATTCTAGTGCACCTAGGCCTTGCACAGTAACACTTTGCGTGGAGATCTTTTCCGCACTCCAAACTTGGTCAGATTTCGTCAGCACAGACATTTTTCGGCCAGTGGTGTTCTTTTTATCTGGCCAAAACTGGACATTCCAACTTTGCTCCAACGCCGTAGCAGGGCCACGCTCTTGACCTTGTAATGCCATCCACGTCAGCATAGTTTGGTGCCATTGCTGTTTTACTTGCGCATCATCTTTCGTCTCTGATGTGCAGTAATCCGCGAAGCTTTGTTCAAGTTCTGTGGTTTGCGCTAAAAACGTCTGCGCAGATTGAAACTCAACTTCGTAGACCGCTTGAGAAATATGACTTGTACTCTCAGGCTTGGCAGAGCGAGAACCGACTGTCGATTGGCAACCAACCAAACTTAACGTTGCGGCAACCGCACTCACTAACAGTGTTTTTTTCATGGTTGGTTCCTTATAAAGAATTCAGAAACGCAATCAATGCATCACGTTCTTTTTTATTCAGTGCTAAGACGTTTTGTTTCGCCGTTTCCGCTTCACCGCCGTGCCACAGTACCGCTTCCATCAGATTACGGGCGCGGCCATCATGCAAGAAGTAAGTATGCCCGTTTACTTCTTCGGTATAACCAATACCCCATAGGGGTGCCGTTCGCCATTCACGGCCGTTTGCTAAGTACTCAGGACGGTTATCGGCTAAACCTTCACCCATATCATGCAGAAGCATGTCTGTATATGGATGGATAAGCTGCTCAGAAAGCGCTGGTAACTCTGGTCGCTTCGCCGTTTTGACAGTGGTCTTATGGCAGCTTTCACAGCCAGCTGCAGCAAAGATTTTCTGACCGAGTTTCACGCTAGGATCGTTCACATTTCGGCGAATAGGTACGGCTAAGTGCTGGCTGTAAAACTCAACGAAGTCGAGAATATTTTCACTCACTTCTGGTTTGCCGCCATTTGGCATGTCGTCACAAATACTTTGTTTCGAGGTACAGTTTTCATTGGGGAATAAATGGCTCGTCAGACCCACATCACCATTGAATGCTGCTGCATTTTGCTGCATTAACGTCGGTTGCCCGGCTTTCCAGCCAAAACGACCAATTGAGAAGTCGCCCTTCTCAATCTCCCAAACCTTGTTTACTTTACCTGAGATGCCGTCTTTATTTGCATCTTGTGCATCAGCCCAAGCCAGTAGCGTTTCGTCAGGAATACTCTCTAACAAACCAAGGCCGATCATTGGCGGTGCCACGCGTGCTGAAAATTCCGTATCAGGGTGCATATCGCCGTAACCTAGATCGGTAATATTCAAATGAGGTTTTCTTAGTGTCACCGTCGTACCGTCTTTAAACTTCACTGGCACATCGGTGTACGTGATTTCGATTTTTCCTTCTGGCGTTTGATCTTGCAGGGCAAAGTCTTGGAGCTGGCCGCCATAAGTCGGCTCAGGTATAACGCCGTCTCTGATGTACGCTGTTTTTTGTTCTGACGTCATCGCAGAGATGCTCAAACGCACTAACATGGACACCGCATGCAAATCATTTTGCTCTGGAGGATGACCACGACCATCTTTGATGTGGCAGTTTTGACAACCATTTGTATTGAAAAGAGGTCCCAAACCATCTCTGGCATCGGTAGACGCTGGCGCTTGTACCCAAGGGTTGCGGAAAAAACTATTGCCCACGCTAAAATCAAGACGTTTACTCATAGGAAGGTTCGCGGCAGGAAGAGAATACGCGTTGGCGCCTTCTTTTTTGACGCTCGTTTGTCCACCAGATTTCACATCATACGCGATAGCAGTAGAAGAAAAGATCACGGCCAAGGCCGAAATTAAGTAAGGCTTCATATCATTGCTCTAAAACACAACAAGAGGGGTGGGATAACAGCGAGTTAAAACGGTAAAGGGCTCAAACGAGCCCTTTCAATTATTTTTTGTACTTTGATTAAAACTCGTGGTCTGCAGTATCAGGGCTTAGGCTATCAATGCCAATGATACCCGCAGCACGTTCAATTGAACCGGTTTGAGCAACCAATGACATGATGGTGTCATTCACTAACGTGTTGCCTTGTGCATTACCCGCTGCAATTAACTGGTCGAAGTGTTGGTTGTTCTTCTCTGCAGACGTAACCAATTTACCAACTTGATTACGCGTAACATCAAACTGCTTCTGGATCTCTTTAGCTGCTTGTTTGTCTTTTTGAGCCACCAGATCAGCAATACTCGGACCAGAAAGCAATGTGCCGTCTTCACGCTTGTAAAGACCTGTGTAAACGTTATAGATGCCCTGCTCGTTGTAGTAATGAGAGTTGTGCGTATTGTCTGAGAAACAATCGTGCTCATCTTCTGTCGAGTTTGCTTCCAACGCCACCTTCATGCGCTCACCAGCAAGCTCACCTAAAGACAATGACCCCATACCGAACAACATTTTACGTAGGCCATTATCCGCAGAATCATTAAGAAGCGTTTCACGGTAGTTGCCTTTCACTTCCGCAGACCACTGTTTTTCCATCCACTCAAGATCTTGAACCAGTAGATCGGCTGCCGCTTTTAGGTACTCACCACGACGGTCACAATGACCATTCGTACACTCAGAACCGACAACGAAGTCCGTGTAAGCGCGCTGACCTGCGCCTGCGTTTGTGCCGTTTAGGTCTTGACCCCAAAGTAAGAATTCAATCGCATGGTAACCAGAGGCCACGTTTGCTTCAGAGCCACCTACTTCGTTGAGATCCGCTAGCAATTCTGGAGTAATTTTTGAAACGTCTAGTTTAGAAGCACCAATCTGTAAACTGGTGTTTGCGATGATGTTTGCAGCAGCGCCTTCGTTACCGAGTTCATATTGGTAATCTGTCGCTACGTAGTCAATTAGGCCTTCATCAAGTGGCCATGCATTTAACTGCCCTTCCCAGTCATCAACAATCGCGTTACCAAAACGGAATACTTCAGATTGTTGGTACGGAACGCGAGAGTCTAGCCACGCTTGTTTTACTTCTTCAAGCTTATCCGCTGATGGCGATTTTAGGAATTCGTCGATTTTTACGTCGAGCGTTTTCGCCGTTGTCACTGAGTCAGCAAAGACTGCATGTGCAACGTCTGCATAATGTTCAACGACTTGTTGTTTCGTTACTTGGGCAGCAACGGTAGAACCACTGGCAATGAGGAGTGATGCAGCAATAGATTGGACTAAAACTGTTTTTGCATTCATCTGAAGCATCCTTGTTGAGCAATTTATTTGTTTTATTCGTAGTGCTAATTATTCTTATTTGCACTATTAGTCACGAGATAATACAAATTTACAATTTATTTTCAACTCTAGATACAAAAAAAGCCTCATCATTGTGAGGCTTTTAACATGCAAAACTGATAATTTAATAAATAAAATCAGAATTTTAGATTGTGCTTACCATGAGAAACTTTTGCTTTTAGGTAGCTTTCATTACCATCTTTAATATGTGCAGAGGTATTGACAACCTCAACAATCTCGATGCCGTATTCTGCTAATTCACGGATTTTCTTAGGGTTGTTGGTCACAAGGCGAATTTTACTTACACCTAATGCTTCGAGCATTTGCGCTGCTTCAGTGAAATCACGAAGGTCATCATCAAAACCCAAATGGTTGTTTGCTTCATAGGTGTTCATACCTTGGCTTTGCAAACGGTACGCATCAATCTTGTTGTATAGACCAATACCACGACCTTCCTGACGTAGGTATAAAATAATACCGCCAGATTCGCCCATGCGTTGAATGGTTTCTTCTAATTGCTCGCCGCAATCACAGCGGGATGAGTGAAAAACATCACCAGTAAGACATTCTGAATGCATACGCACCAAAGGCGTTTCTTGCGTTTGATCCGCTTGCCTAAAGATAACTGCCACATGCTCTTTATCTGTCTTCAGGCCACGAAAAGACAGGATTTCAGCATCGATATTACTTTTAGCCCCGACTTTAAAATCTACTCTGGCACGTACTTCCGCCATATCTATACTCACTCGATTTATTGCTTGATGCGCTTGATGCGTTTTCGTTATTGCATTCATGGGATTCACTCATTGCTCTTCAACTATGGGGATTGATACCGCATTTTTCAATATAGAGATCACAATTGAGAGCAGTTATCCCCTAAAGACAGCCAAAGAGAACAACTCCCCGCGCTGACGAATTGTTATAGTATAACAATTTTGAAAAACTACAATAAAAAACCCCAGACAAATTTTGTCTGGGGTTGATAATGAGTTGTATGTAGGGGTGATGATTTAATGTGTTTGGCTACGTTTCCAAACCGTAAGCTCTATCCATACCGCTTCGAGTTCTTGAATTTCTTCTTCGGTTAATACGGCAAGAGACGATGTAACTTGAGGCAGTTTCGAGGTTTGCAATGCACGAATCTGCGAATAAAAGTCTTTTTTTAACTGTAATATAACTGAATCCACTGCGTGCACCTACTTAGTTCTTTTATTACTTCTCCAGCTCAAATCGTTGATTTTCTTTATACTGGAATCTTCATAAATTCGGAAAAATGATAACATTCTGTTTGTTATCTGCACGATTTATTTCCCATAGTGGAATAGTGGTCACATTATTGACGCTTTATCATTTTGATCGAAAATAGGATAAAAAAGATCAAAAGTAATAGAGGAAAGATCCACAACGCTGCTGTCGAATAATTAAATGGTGGCTGATACAAAACGATATTCCCATATCTCTGAACCAAATAATCTTTTACCTCTTGATCCGTGCTTCCTTCGTTTACCATCGAGTACACTTTCAATCTTAAATCTTTAGCGGCTTGTGCATTAGATTCAACAAGGTTTTGGTTTTGACATTGCGGGCATCGTAAAGCCTTAGCTAATGCATTTGCTCTTTGTTGCAGTTCAACGGAATGAAATTCAAACAGATCAACATGCTGCGTAATTTGCTCTGCTTTGACCCAAGAAGAACACAAAGAAAACAAAACAATAATGAAGTAAGCATATTTAAAGTGAGACATTAAAATACCCCGAAAATAACGAGTTCCATTTGTCTATTGTTAACTTACCTCTATATTTGATCAAAACATTGCCATTTTGATCAATTAAGTAAGTTTCCGGCGTTCCTATTACACCAAGTTCAACCGCCAGTTGCCCATTAGGATCGGATATAACTTCGGTATATGGATTGTGTGAAGAGCTCAAATAGCGTTTAGCCGCGCTTTCTTTATCTCGATAGTTAAGACCAACGATGGGCACACCTTGTCGAGCTAAGTTGAGCAAATCATCATGTTCTTGTTTACAAACCCCGCACCAAGACGCCCAAACATTCAATAGCACATAACCTTGATTTTCTAGTACTGCATCGGTGATTCGATTGCCTGAAATGAGTGAGTAAGCGGTAAAATCTGGGATAGATAACATACGATTTTGTTGTATTTCTACGTTTGGTCTATCGGATAATGCCATTGTCGCGGTGACAAAAAAAATCGCAACTAGCAATATGAGAACGATCAGTTTAAGCGTATTTTTCGATCTCATTACCTTTTCCCCTTAGATTCATCATACTCCCCAAAGCACTTATTACGATTAAAGCGCCACCAAACCATATCCACCATATGCCCGCGCGATATTGCACTTTAATTGCGTAGGCGCTGTTGTCGAGCTTGTCACCCAAAGTGATGTAGTAGTCTCCATGCCATAGTGATCGAATAGCGGGCTCGGTCATATTCATCACGCGTACAGGGTAATGCCGTTTCTCGGGTTGAAAGTTCAACGCCTTACCGCTCTCCAAATAAAGATCAACACTTCCCTGTTCTGCGGTGTAGTTCGGCCCAACTAACCATTCAATTCCATGATAATCAACGGTGATACCCGCTTTTTGATACGAGCTACCTGGCTCTGCCCGTAAGTTGTATTCATACGAATAGTCACTATTAAATACTGCTCCGCTTGCAGCCAACGCAAAGCCAACATGAGCAAGAAACATAGGCATTAATTTGCTCTTGTTTTCTGCACAAAACAGCAATAGCACATGAGAAACCACTACCCACGTCGCTAATACCAGAGTAATCAAAGTCGTTATATGAAGCTCTTTAGTAGCAACAACGAAAATAGCGCTAACCGCAATAACATGAATACCGACAAACCCAATAGTTTTAACGGCATGAGGATTGGCTCCTTTCGTCCACTTCAACACGGGCATAAAGGCGAGAAAGGTCAGAGCAAGTAATGTAAGGGGAAAAACGAGGCTGTTAAAGTAAGGTGCCCCAACGGATATATTACCCAAGCCAAGCAGTTGATAAAGCATTGGGTAAAAGGTACCGAGGAAAACAATCGCCATACAAACAACGAGAAGTCCAATAGCGATGTATACCATGTAGGCACGACTTATTAACGAATCGAGCGTAAAACGAGGAATATGTAGCCCTCGCACAATGAGCACACCAAAAGTGACAACCACCAAAACGCTGAGAACAGCAAGAAGTACTACACCTTTGGTTGGATCAACCGCAAACGCGTGTACTGAGGTTAATACACCTGATCTCACCACAAATGTGCCGAGAATACTCAAACTGAACGCCGCAAAAGCCAATGCGTAGGTGCTCCAAATTGCTCCTTTATTACGCTTCGACAACACACCACTATGCAGTAATGCAGTACCCATTAACCAAGGCAGCAAAGACGCGTTTTCTACCGGGTCCCAAAACCACCACCCGCCCCAACCTAATTCATTGTATGCCCACCAAGCACCGATCAAAATTCCAATTGTTAGCGTACCCCAAGCAAAGAAAGTGGCACTACGGGCAATACCATACCATTCATTTATAGGTCGTTTCGCTAATAACGCAGCTAAAGCGAACGCCAGTATCGCGGCATAACCAACGTAACCCAAATACAACAGCGGCGGATGAATAATAAGCCCGATATCTTGCAACATCGGATTGAGATCTCGTCCCTCCAACGCTAGTGTCTGAGCATACTCAAAAGGATTGGACGTGGTGAGGGTAAACCAAGCGAAAATAGCAATAAGTAAGTTCATGATCCCCAAGCAATCGCCTGTATATTGAGTGCAGACTGGCGACTTGATAGCAATAAAAGACGCCCATAAGCTCAACGTAACGACCCAAAACAACATAGACCCTTGATGGCCGCCCCAAGCAGCTGCAATCTTAAACGCGATAGGTAACTGGCTGTTCGAGTGTGTAACCACATACTCAAGCGCAAAATCATCCTGAATAAAACAGACTATCAAAAGCGCCAAACAAACTAAGGAGGCTAAGCTGATAATATGAGACGTTGCGGTTTGGTGTGGCAACACTCCCTTCTTACTCAGCGTAAAGCAAACCCAATGCAGCAGCGTCGCACATGTCGATGCGACAGCCACCAATATCAACAAAAAGAAACCGAGCTCAGCCTCCATTTTGCCTCCTTACACGATGGTCATTTGACCGGCATAGAGAATGAAAGTACGTAGCATGAGTACACCAACCAAGCTCAACGTTGTGACCACAAAAACGTAACTTCCTCTATGACGAACTTCTGAAGGCGTTAGCCAGTTTAGTGTCAACGGTGTGATCATTCCGATGAGCACCACCCCAACCCAGAACCACTGAGCCCAGAATCCACTCGAAATGGCATTCCAAGCCGCGGCTTCATTTTGCCCGCCACTAAAGATAAGCCCAGTAAAGAATGTCACTAAGACAAACAGCTCAAACAATACCACTGGGCGTTCAAATCCGTGCACCCAAGACACACTAGGGCTGCTGGTCGACTCTTTAAACACCAAGATGCCGAACATCAAACATGCTGCTGCGCCAGATGACAAACTAGAGAATAGGAATAAGATTGGCAGTACTGGATTGTTTAGCATTGGGTAAGTCTTCAATGCAGACAATAAGAAGCCGGTGTATGCCGCAAGCACGATCGCTAAAAAGCCCAAGAACAACTCAATCGCGTTGTTGGCTTTCCCTGCTTTAATCAAGATGCCATCGGCAAAATCCAACAGTTTGCTCGGTAACTTCCCTTCACAAAAGCTGATGATTTGATGGCGGAAGATAACGCCGATCCAAACAAACAGCACTAGCATGTACACTTGGAACAAGACAACGCCCATCGACATCACGGAAGTCGGGTTGTAGTAAATCATGATCTTCCAAAACTCAAGCGGTTTAGTTAAGTGGAAAATCAAAATCACTAAGCCAGAAATAATGCCAAATGGCGCGAGCCAAGCCATTGCTTTTATAATGCCATTGTTTGCGGGATCACCTTCAATCACTTTGCGTTTTAAATAGATAGAAATCATCACCGCACCTGCTGACATCCCAGCAAGGAATAAGTAAATTGCAATAATCCAATCCCAGACTAACGAGTCAAAGTGGAATGCACTTTCGAAGCCGTTCATGATGACACCTCCCCTTTGCTATGCGGAATTTTGTACAGTTTAGGCTGCGTACCTAAATGCGATTTATCGCGATAGACAACATGGCTTTCAATGGCTTTGCTCACCTCGCTAGCTGGGTCATTTAAATCACCAAAGATGAGTGCTTTTGTTGGGCAAGATTCCACGCAAGCTGGCTGCTTACCTTGCGCCAGGTTGGTATCGCGGCAGAAGTTACATTTATCCGCAGAATGATCGACTGGATTAAAGAAGCGCACTTGGTAAGGACAAGCAGCAAGGCAATAACCACATCCGACACATTTCTCTTTGTGTACATCCACAATGCCCGTCGCTTCATCTTTGTATGCTGCGCCTGTTGGGCACACATAGACACATGGTGGATTATCACAGTGCTGACAGGATTCGCGAGTAAACTGGTATTCCACATCTGGGAATTCTCCAATCGGTTCACTGCGATGAATTTTAAGTCGCGTCACGCCTTCAGGGACTTTATTTACTTCGCGACAAGCATCGGTACAAGCGGTACAGCCAATGCAGGCATTTTCATCATGAACCATACCCATGCGCTTCGCTTGTTCACTGTTGCTGGCATAAAGAGAGGAGCTAACAACGGAAGTGCCCGCAACGCCTGTAGTTAAAATCAACGCACCGCTGCTAGCTAAAAAGTTTCTTCTCGAACATTTCATGCTATCTCTCCTCTTCTTTGGCAAGTTCAGGTTCGACGGCAAATTCAGAGTGACAATCCACACACTGCTTAATCAGCTGTTTTCTGTCATAAGACAAAGCTTTGGTTTTTGCGGCATGAACATCATGACAGTTTGAACAAGTGAGATTCTTGGCGTGCACATCGTGCGTCCAATGCTTTTCTCTTAACTTAAGTGGCGCGTGACAATCCACACACTGGCTATTAGCTTTGAGAATCAAGCTTGGGTCAAGGGACACTTTGTCGTGCACCGCTTTCGATTGCGCAGCAGAAAACTTAATCACATCGGGTGCACCTTCACGGTGATCAGGGCCGATGTTGCTGTGACAGTTAGTGCAATTGAGCTGCTTACCTTGACTCAATAACGCTTGCGAATCATGCGATAGATTCAGAGTATCTTTAGCATCCTTATGACATTGAAGACATTTATAGTCTCGGTCACGGATCAACTCGACTTGATGACGCTCAGCTTGAGCACCTTCAACTGGCTCTGAAGAAGTCGCATGGGCGGCGGTGAAAAAACCATAGATGGCAAAGATGAAGAGAAATTTCAGCATTGTCTCTATGGTCAATTTTATATTGCCCATATTTTTCTTTCCTTAGCTCGATAATAATTGATAACTCTTATCAACTATTATTTGAGCAACAATTAATTTCCTCTGAAGATATTTTTACACCTTCAAATGACATCAATTCTTATTTTGGAAAGCCACAACGCTAAACCTGTATTTATAATACCTCTATAATTCCTAAGAGGTAGAATCACATGTTCAAAAAGCGACCTTAATCACCTTATTTTTAGAATGGTTATACCCATAACACGCTGTGATTAAAGGGGATTACAACATACCACTTTAGGGGTATATGAACTTAAACATGATTAAGATCACTAGCATAAATTGATCTAAAACAAGGCCAATTTCGGTCACTATTTCATCTATTCAATTCACTATTAATATTAACGATAGATCTCCGATTCTTATTTGGAATAGCTCCTCACAACGCTGCTAATAAAAACGAATATGGAGATAACACCGTGAGCATAAAACACTGGATGAGCGCACCTATCGCGGTTGCGACCTTATTCGCCAGCCAATTATTTTTGGTTGGTGCTCCTTTGGCGGCAGAGGATACTGGTCTCATAGAGCCTCGCAATGATACCTTTGAACAAAACCATCCTGACCAATATCACTCTTGGAAAGCCACATCGGAAAGCGAGCATATTGAAGATGCCTTAAGTGAAGACCCAAACATGGTGATCTTGTGGGCCGGTTATGGTTTTGCTAAAGACTACAACAAAGCGCGCGGTCACTTTTACGCGCTTGATGATGTGAGGCAAACCCTCAGAACTGGCGCACCAGCAGACGAAAACTCCGGGCCAATGCCGATGGCTTGTTGGAGTTGTAAAAGCCCAGATGTCGCCCGCGTAATTGAAGAGCGCGGTGAAGACGGCTATTTTGAAGGTAAATGGGCGCGCTTGGGCTCAGAAATCGTCAACCCTATCGGTTGTTCCGACTGTCACAATACGGGTTCTGAAGCCTTCAAGAAAGGCGAACCCGCACTGGCACTGACTCGCCCATACGTCGAGCGTGCTTTTGACACCATCGGCAAAAATTTTGACCAACAATCTCGCTTAGATAAACAAGCGTCAGTCTGCGCTCAATGTCATGTCGAGTACTACTTCACAGGTCCGACTAAAGCAGTCAAATTCCCATGGGACATGGGGACCAACGTCGCTGATATGGAGAAATACTACGACGCGTTGAACTTTAAAGATTGGACACACGCCGTATCTAAAGCACCAATGCTTAAGGCGCAACACCCAGGTTTCGAAACTTGGAGAGCGGGTATTCATGGCAAAAACAAAGTGGTGTGTGTGGACTGTCACATGCCTAAAGTAACCAAAGAAGACGGTACGGTATACACCGACCACAAAGTGGGTAACCCGTTTGATCGTTTTGAAGACACCTGTGCGCAATGCCATACTCAAACCAAAGAGCAACTACAAGGCATCGTTTCGACTCGCAAAGCGCAAGTACTGAACATGAAGCTAACCGCCGAGAAACAAATTGTGGCAGCGCACTTTGAAGCTGGTGCAGCATGGGAAGCAGGGGCAACAGAAGAAGAGATGCAACCCATCCTACAAGATATTCGCCATGCCCAATGGCGCTGGGACTACGCGATTGCTTCTCACGGTGTTCACATGCATGCTCCTGAGGTAGCACTTGAAGTACTCGGTACCGCAGTTGATCGCGCCGCTGACGCCCGTACCAAGTTAGTTCGTTTACTGGCAACAAAAGGTATTACTGACCCAGTTCAAATTCCAGATATCTCGACCAAAGCAAAAGCGCAACAAGCACTAGGTATGGATATGGAAAAGATGAACGCAGATAAGAAGCACTTCTTAGAAACGGTGGCACCAGAATGGGATAAAGCAGCTGCTGAGCGCGAAGCAACGTACTGATCAGTATCGATTACACTAGGTTAAATGGATAAAACGAAGGGCGCACGTTGCGCCCTTTTTGTTTGATAGAAGGCAGAGGAAAACAGATTAGCGACGAGGAAGTCTCGGCCTAGGCTGAATATGTGGACGTGTTTTAGGCATCTGCACATTTGGGCGTGTAACTGGGCGCTGAATCTTCGTTTCCGGCAATGCTTTTCTTTGTTGAACCTTTTCTTTCACCGCTTTATCTTGTAAAGCCGTAGGCTCGATGCGCTCGGGGCGGTTCTCCCACTTGGTTTGAATCTCCTGCTTTTGCTCGTCAGGCAGCGATTGCCAATGATCGTCAAGCTGTCGCTTCATGTTATCGATATTGGCGGACATATCGTCGTCTTTCCAATCTTCGACTTTGTCTTTGATGGATAGCTGCTGGTCTTCATCTAAACCATTCCACCACTCTTCCAGTTTCTCTTTGTATTCATCGTCGTTGTCGCAACAACCCGGATAGTAATAAATCCAGTAGTCGTCATGATCGTACCACCAAGGGTCGTAATAATCTGAAGAATAATAAACCGAAGAGGAAGAACCAGAATGATCGGAAGAGCTACAGCCCGCTAATACAGCGCCGCACAGCACCACCAATATTCCGAACGCTTTATTCTTCATTCGTCCCCCACCTTTCTTCTATTACTTATTAGAGTCTACGCCTACAACAGCTCTTTCGCTTTATTGATCGAGTTAATAATTTGTACTCGATCTAAGCTTGGATCGTTCGAGTCGAGTAATAGCACCCAAGTATCAATGGCTTCCTGAAAGCGGAATGACAGAAAATGATCATTGGCAATCAACGACAAAGCCGCTTCATTATGCGGTTCTATCTGCAAAGCTTGTTCTAGAAGCAAACTGACTTCTTGCGTCATTGATTGCTGGTGAATGTAGTATAAGGTCGTTGCTTTCGCAGCAAGTTGCGTGGCACCGACTGGCTCAGTTAGTTGGATGGCGTAATCAAAACAAATCAGTGCGCCATCCAGTTCTCCCTCTAGCAGGTAGCCCTGCCCTAACTGAAACCACAATTCGGCATTGTTTGGGTCTTCACGTAATTGGTCTTGAATTTCCTGCATGATATCGCGAGCAGTCATCATTCGAGAGACTTCAGCTTGAATAGGTTGTGGAGGAGATTGACGCAACAATAAGAAGCTAGCGCTGGTTAACACTAGTACCAAAGCACAAAAACCGAACCATTGTGCCGCTCTTACTCTTGAAGCGCTGAGCGATAATACGACGACGAATAATCCCATCAAAGTGATGGCAATGAAAAACCAAACAGACATAACGCGCTCCCTAGACAAACTGAGTATTAGTGTACTGGTTTAATGCTTGTATTGCGTTGATACAGGTACAAAAAAGCCGAGCAACTGAGGCTCGGCTTTTTACATTAGAATAGTAACGAAAGATTACTCTTCGTTACCTTCCTCTGCATCATCAGCGGCTGGCGCTTCTGGAGTATCTTGCTGCGTATTTTCGTCTGTTGACTCTAACGCTTCTGCTTCTTCACCAGCAGGCAGCTCTTCTTCATCAACTTCTTCAATACGTTGCAAACCAACAACAGATTCGTCTTCCGCAGTACGGATAAGCGTTACACCTTGCGTGTTACGACCAACCTGGCTAACTTCACCTACACGAGTACGTACTAGTGTACCAGCGTCGGTGATCATCATCATTTCATCACCTTCAACAACCTGGATAGCACCAACTACCGGGCCGTTTCGCTCAGAAACTTTGATAGAAACTACACCTTGAGTGCCACGACCTTTTGTCGGGTACTCGCTCAGCGCTGTACGTTTACCATAACCGTTTTCTGTAACCGTTAGGATGTCGCCTTCGTGTGAAGGAACGATAAGTGATACAACCTGGTCATTTTCAGCCAGTTTCATACCACGCACACCAGAGGCGGTACGGCCCATAGGACGAACACCTTTAAACTTGATCTCTGGCTGACCATTCTCATCAAGAACTGGCTTACCATTTTCGTCAAGTACTGGAATTTCTTCTGCTTCTTTAAAGCGAACCACTTTACCCGCTTTAGAGAACAGCATGATTTCGTTTTCGCCGTTAGTGATATCCACACCGATTAACGAATCGTCTTCACGTAGGTTTACTGCAATCAGGCCATTTGAACGAACATTTGCAAATTGGTTCAACGGCGTTTTCTTAACCGTACCGTCACCTGTTGCCATGAAGATGAATTTGTCTTCAGAGAATTCATCAACACGCAGAATCGCGGTAATGCGCTCACCTTCTTCTAGTGGAAGGATGTTCACAATTGGCTTACCACGAGCAGTGCGGCTCGCTAGAGGCAATTGGTAAACTTTCAGACGGTATGTTTTACCGCGAGTAGAGAAACACAAGATGTTATCGTGGGTATTCGCCACTAGAAGACGCTCAATGTGGTCTTCATCTTTCATCTTGGTCGCACTCTTACCTTTACCACCACGGCGCTGTGACTCGTAGTCGCTCAGTACTTGGTACTTAACGTAACCACCATGCGATAGAGTAACCACAACGTCTTCACGCGCGATCAGCTCTTCCATGTCGATATCATGGCTCGCAGCTGTGATTTCTGTACGACGAGCGTCACCAAAGCCGTCGCGAACGGCTTCAAGTTCTTCGCGGATCACTTCCATCAAACGCTCAGTGCTTGCAAGGATATGCATGAGTTCAGCGATTTCTTCTAGAAGTGTTTTGTATTCGCCAAGAATCTTCTCGTGTTCTAGACCTGTTAGTTTGTGTAGACGAAGATCTAGGATAGCTTGTGCTTGTTGCTCAGTCAGGAAGTACTGACCATCGCGGATACCATATTGAGGCTCTAGCCACTCAGGGCGTGCTGCATCAGTACCTGCACGCTCTAGCATTGCTGAAACGTTGCCTAAATCCCAACCACGAGCAATAAGGCCCGCTTTTGCTTCAGCCGGTGTTGGCGCCTTACGGATAAGCTCAATGATTTCATCAATGTTGGCAAGCGCTAGCGCTAAACCTTCAAGGATGTGGGCACGTTCACGCGCTTTACGTAGTTCGAAAATAGTACGACGAGTCACAACTTCACGACGGTGATCAACGAAGCACTTCAACATATCTTTTAGGTTGAATAGCTGTGGCTGGCCATTGTTTAAGGCCACCATGTTGATACCGAAAGTGGTTTGCAACTGAGTCTGAGCGTATAGGTTGTTTAGAACCACTTCGCCCACTGCGTCGCGCTTACATTCAATAACAATACGCATACCGTCTTTATCTGACTCGTCGCGTAGTGCACTGATGCCTTCAACTTTCTTATCTTTAACTAGCTCAGCGATCTTTTCGATCAAGCGAGCTTTGTTTACCTGGTATGGGATCTCAGTGACGATGATGGTTTCTTTACCATTCTTCTCCACTTCGATGTCCGCTTTCGAACGCATGTAGATTTTGCCGCGACCTGTTTTATACGCGTCTACAATGCCTTTACGACCGCTGATCAGCGCCGCCGTTGGGAAATCAGGACCAGGAATGTAATCCATTAGTTCATCAATAGTGATTTCTTCATTATTGATGTATGCAAGACAGCCATCGATCACTTCGCCAAGGTTATGAGGCGGGATGTTGGTTGCCATACCTACTGCGATACCAGAAGCACCGTTAACCAATAGGTTTGGAATTTTAGTTGGAAGAACCGCTGGGATCTGCTCAGTACCGTCATAGTTTGGTACGTAGTCTACGGTCTCTTTGTCTAGGTCAGCCAATAGTTCGTGGGCAATTTTTGCCATTCGAACTTCGGTGTAACGCATTGCCGCAGCAGAGTCGCCATCGATAGAGCCAAAGTTACCTTGACCATCGACCAGCATGTAACGAAGCGAGAACGGTTGAGCCATACGTACGATTGTGTCGTACACAGCACTATCACCGTGTGGGTGATATTTACCGATTACGTCGCCGACAACACGGGCTGATTTTTTATATGGTTTGTTCCAATCGTTGCCTAGTACGTTCATCGCGAATAAAACGCGGCGGTGTACTGGTTTTAGGCCATCACGCACATCTGGAAGAGCACGACCCACGATGACTGACATCGCATAGTCTAGATATGAACCTCTAAGCTCATCTTCAATGTTTACGGGCGTGATCTCTTTAGCTAAATCGCTCATAGAGCCATTATCCCTCTATTATCTGATCGTAATTACGATACGTGTAAGGTGCAAAAATATAACACACAATTCATCACTTCGGCATCACTTTCCCTCTCCTTTTATCAGGTTGTGAGCTTGGTTATGAATCAAATGTCGAGAATTTGCACACTCATCCCATATCTTTCTGATTAGTGGTTATATTTCGGTCAATATTGAGCAAAATCGGACTCTGTACGTATGGAACTTAGTTGAAATCGTTAATCCCAATATATCCACACAACGTCAAAAATGCCGGTTTTAGAGTATTGTCACTGGCACTAGTTCAAGGATGAACCAAAAACATGCAAGCCCTTTCAAAGTTACAGGAGCCTGTTGTTGCCGCACCAGTGAACTCTGTCATTGTCCCTTCACTAAGCACGTCGAGGTTGTTTGGTTATAAAACGTTGGAGTATACTGACGCCCTCTAAAGGACTCAGATTGAATGCAATAAAACCAATTATGACTAAAGCACAAAATGTCGACCCAAGTGAAATTAAGAAATTCGAGGACATGGCTTCTCGATGGTGGGATTTAGAAGGCGAGTTTAAGCCACTTCATCAAATTAACCCACTTCGTTTGAACTATGTACTTGAAAAAGCAAATGGCTTGTTTGGCAAGCGCGCACTTGATGTCGGCTGTGGTGGTGGCATTCTTGCTGAAAGCATGGCGAAAGAAGGCGCTATTGTGACTGGACTTGATATGGGCAAAGAACCTTTAGAAGTCGCGCGACTACATGCATTAGAAACAGGTACTCAACTGACCTACATTCAGAGCACAATAGAAGACCACGCTATAGAAAACGCAGGGACTTACGATGTCGTGACTTGTATGGAGATGCTTGAACACGTTCCAGATCCTCTCTCCGTTATCCGCTCTTGTGCTGCGCTAGTAAAACCTGGTGGTCACGTGTTTTTCTCAACCTTGAACAGAAACATCAAGTCATACTTGTTTGCTATTGTCGGTGCAGAGAAGCTTCTTAAGATTGTTCCTGAGGGGACTCACGAGCACGAGAAGTTTATCAAGCCTGCCGAAATGATGAAGATGATAGACCAAACAGACCTAACAGAAATGGGCATTACAGGCCTGCATTACAACCCTCTTAATGACAGTTACAAACTCGGCCGTAATGTAGATGTAAACTACATCGTTCATACTAAAAAATACTGAACGCCGTTATGTTAAAAAATGCGTTTTGTGATTGACATTTTTTGTAGAAAATGAATCGAAAGCGGTAGCACAAAGTTGCCGCTTTTTTTGTCTTTTTATGCCTAAAATTCGTGCTCTAGATTCCATTTTAACCAACCTATTTTTCGTAGATAAAAACGGCCAAAGATCAAGGAAAATATTTTTGCATGCGGTTATTTCTAAACCGATCTCAAAACCGTGCTTTTAACCATTCAAGTCTGCCCTTTTCTCATCGGTTAGTGTTCACTTACTGATTTTTTTCATTTTGTCAGTTATCCACAAGTCATCCCCGATCTGTACCTTGATAAATCAGTGTAATAGCACTATCTTGTAACCCGCAAACAAATGAACCCCTATATGTTGTGTTTAAGCGACAATATATAGATAGACTTTGATCACAAAGCCGCCGCAAGCTTTACTCATATTGCACATAAACAAACAAAAATACGGCTTTTATCAGTTTTCTTAGGGAAATAAAGCAGAATGAACCAACAACTTACCGTCACCAAGCGTGATGGCCGTAAAGAAAGTATCGATCTGGATAAAATCCACCGCGTTATCACTTGGGCTGCAGAAGGTCTAGATAATGTTTCGGTTTCTCAAGTAGAACTTCGCGCTCACATCCAGTTTTACGACGGCATCACAACGACAGATATTCACGAGACAATCATCAAGTCTGCGGCAGACCTGATCTCTGAAGAGACTCCGGATTACCAATACCTAGCTGCTCGCCTAGCGGTATTCCATCTGCGTAAAAAAGCGTATGGCCAATACGAGCCACCAACGCTTTATGATCACGTGTCTCGCCTCGTCGATATGGGTAAGTACGATCAACATATTCTAGAAGACTACACAAAAGCAGAACTCGACGAACTTGATGCGTACATCGACCATAAACGCGACCTAAACTTCTCATACGCGGCAGTTAAGCAGCTAGAGGGCAAGTACTTCGTACAAAACCGTGTAACGGGCCAAATTTACGAAAGTGCTCAGTTCTTATATATCCTTGTAGCAGCGTGCCTATTTGCGAAATATCCAAAAGCAACGCGTCTTGATTACATCAAGCGTTTCTACGATGCGACATCGACATTTAAGATTTCTCTACCTACGCCAATTATGTCTGGCGTACGTACCCCTACTCGCCAGTTCAGCTCATGTGTTCTGATCGAGTGTGGCGACAGTCTTGATTCTATCAACGCAACAGCAAGCTCGATTGTTCGTTACGTATCTCAGCGCGCTGGTATTGGTATCAACGCTGGTCGTATCCGTGCATTAGGCTCAGAGATTCGCGGTGGTGAAGCGTTCCACACTGGCTGTATCCCGTTCTACAAATACTTCCAAACCGCAGTAAAATGTTGTTCGCAAGGTGGTGTTCGTGGTGGCGCAGCGACTGTATTCTACCCAATGTGGCACGGCGAAGCTCGCTCCCTAATGGTGCTTAAAAACAACCGTGGTGTTGAAGAGAACCGTGTTCGTCACATGGACTACGGTGTACAGCTGAACAAACTGATGTACCAACGTTTGGTTGAGGGTGGCAACATCACACTATTCTCACCTTCAGACGTACCAGGTCTATACGACGCATTCTTCGAAAACCAAGAAGAGTTTGAGCGTCTATACGTGAAGTACGAGAACGATCCTTCAATCAAGAAAGAAACGATTAAAGCGATTGAAATGTTCACTCTGCTAATGCAAGAGCGTGCATCAACAGGTCGTATCTACATTCAGAACGTGGACCACTGTAATACTCACAGCCCATTCGATTCTGAAGTAGCGCCAGTTCGTCAATCGAACCTATGTCTAGAAATCGCACTGCCAACGAAGCCATTAACTAACGTTGAAGATGACTCGGGCGAGATCGCACTATGTACGCTTTCTGCCTTCAACCTTGGTGCTATCAAGTCTCTAGATGATTTCGAAGAGCTATCTGATCTTGTTGTGCGTGCGCTAGATGCACTGCTTGATTATCAAGATTACCCTCTACCAGCGGCATACAAATCGACGATGAACCGTCGTACGCTAGGTGTTGGTGTGATCAACTTCGCTTATTACTTAGCGAAACATGGCGTGAAATACTCTGACGGTAGCGCAAACGGCCTGACTCACCGTACGTTCGAAGCAATGCAGTACTACCTACTTAAAGCATCGGTAGAACTGGCGAAAGAGCAAGGCAAGTGCCCTTCATTCGACGAAACGAACTACGCGAAAGGCTTACTGCCGATTGATACGTACAAGAAAGATATCGACCTAATTTGTGACGAAGCGCTGCACTACGACTGGGACAGCCTACGTAAAGAAATTATGGAGCACGGCCTACGTAACTCAACACTGACTGCGCTAATGCCTTCTGAGACCTCTTCTCAGATTTCAAACGCAACTAACGGTATTGAGCCACCACGTGGTTATGTTTCAGTAAAAGCTTCGAAAGACGGTATTCTGAAGCAAGTTGTACCTGAGTTCACTGAACTTAAAGACAACTATGAACTGCTTTGGAACATCGGTTCGAACGACGGTTACCTACATCTTGTGGGTATTATGCAGAAGTTTGTTGACCAAGCTATCTCTGCTAATACTAACTACGATCCGTCACGCTACGAGACTGGCAAGGTACCAATGAAGAAACTACTTCAAGACCTGCTAACAGCGTACAAGTTTGGTGTGAAAACGCTTTACTACCATAACACTCGTGATGGCGCAAAAGATGAACAGAAAGACGCTGTTCAACCACAAGATGACGATTGTGCTGGCGGCGGTTGTAAGATTTAATCTACCCGCACCCAACACTCCGTAAAGACAGACTATCGATAACCTCCCCTTATGGGGAGGTTTAAAAGGAATTGAGGCATTATGGCTTACAGTACTTTTAACCAAAAAAAGAATGACCAGTTGAAGGAACCAATGTTCCTAGGTCAATCAGTAAACGTTGCACGCTACGACCAACAAAAGTTTGAGATTTTCGAAAAGCTTATCGAGAAACAACTTTCTTTCTTCTGGCGTCCAGAAGAAGTAGACGTATCTAGCGACCGTATCGATTACAACAAACTGCCAGATCACGAGAAGCACATCTTCATCTCTAACTTGAAGTACCAAACGCTTCTAGACTCTATCCAAGGTCGTAGCCCTAACGTGGCACTGCTGCCGCTTGTATCTCTGCCGGAACTAGAGACTTGGATTGAGACTTGGTCTTTCTCTGAAACGATTCACTCTCGTTCTTACACGCACATTATTCGTAACATCGTGAACGACCCTGCTGTGGTATTTGATGATATCGTTGAGAACGAGCACATCCTGAAGCGTGCAAAAGACATCGCGCACTACTACGACGATTTGATTCAAGCGACGAATGATTACCATCGCTACGGTGAAGGTGAGCATGTCCTTAACGGTGAAACAGTTAAGGTTAGTCTGTACGACCTTAAGAAGAAACTGTACATCTGTCTGATGTCTGTGAACGCTCTAGAAGCGATTCGTTTTTACGTAAGTTTCGCATGTTCTTTCGCTTTCGCAGAACGCGAACTAATGGAAGGTAACGCGAAAATCATCAAACTGATTGCACGTGATGAAGCGCTTCACCTGAACGGTACGCAACACATGATCAACCTGCTACGTAACGGTCAGGATGATTTCACTTTCATGCAAATCGCAGAAGAAGCAAAACAAGACTGTTTTGACCTATTCAAAGAAGCGGCTGAGCAAGAAAAAGAGTGGGCAGAGTATCTATTCAAAGATGGCTCTATGATCGGTCTAAACAAAGACATCCTAAGCCAATATGTTGAATACATCACCAACATCCGTATGCAAGCAGTAGGTCTACCTGCAGCTTATCCAGAAGCAACAACCAACCCAATCCCATGGATTAACGCTTGGTTGTCTTCAGATAACGTTCAAGTTGCACCTCAAGAAGCGGAAATTTCTTCTTACCTTGTGGGTCAAATTGACAATGAAGTTCGCGCAGACGACTTCGAAGGATTCGAGCTGTAATGGCAACACTCAAAATCAACAAACTCATCAGTATTGAATCCAACCCTTCCAATACAATTTTGGAAACAATGGAGCAAGCTGGCTTATTACCAGAATACAACTGTCGTGATGGGCACTGTGGCGCTTGTCGCTGCAAGTTGGAATCTGGTGAAGTGGAGTATGTTGGTTTTGCCATGGCTTACACGCAAAGTGATGAGATATTACCTTGTATCTGTAAAGCAAAATCGGATTTGTCACTCAGTGGCGTTAACTACGCGATGAAAGAAAAGCAGCGCGCATAACGTGACTCGACGGTATAAAACGCAAAAGCCAAGGTGATTACCTTGGCTTTTTTGTATCTACGTGTTTTATCTCTCAGGCTGTTATAGGTCTCTGGTTATAAAGCACTACCTGGGAGATGCATCTCTTTAACTTTCTCTAAAAATGCATAATGTGCAAACATCGGTTTACGTTCTAGGTAACGACGCAACAAGTCTAGTGCTGCCGTGCTGATCACTTTAACTTGATCATTGCGCGGATACTTTTTCGAGAGTTTATATAATGCTCCCCACTCGCCTGACGGTGTCGATAAAGCGACGGAAAAAACACCCTCTTCAATATCGCCAGTGACGAGTGATAAATCCGTCCCACACTTCTCTCGCGTCGCTCCTGCCAGAGCAAACGTTTCTGCTAATGGGTCTCCGCTGTTGCTCATCGCTTGAGTCTGGCTTGGTAGTACCCAACCATGTCCAAGTTGCCTTTCAGCGTTTTCATCACTATTTAACCAATAAGTTAAGTATCCACCACTGCTTTTTTCGGAAACCGACACGGTTAACTCTTTATCCACCAACAGCTGGCCGACATTTTCAACCATAGGTAAATCAATACTAACGGTATTGCTTTCAAGATGCTTATTGATCATCTGTACCAACTTCAAACGCTGTTCAAGCTGGTCAGAAGGGCCAAAGAGTTTCACTTCAATAAAAGGTAAGTAAGAGCGATAACCAAGCTCATACCCTTGAGGAAGTTTTAGCTGATCAAGCTTGTCCGAGATGCCGGATTCGGAAAGGCCGAACGTATAGATTCGACTACAACATGAACCTTGCACCTCTGGAAAAGCTCTTCTCAGATCAGGCAAAATTTGCGTCTCTGCCATAAGCTTAAATTCACTTGGCACACCCGGCGTAAAATAAAAAATGGCATCATTAATCAGCATCTTGAAACCACAGGCCGTGCCTATCGGGTTATCCAGAATCTCAGCCGTTTCTGGTAGCATGGCTTGTTTTAAGTTACTGTCTGGCATTGGGATGCCACGTCGAGCATACAAACTTTCTAGATGCTGCAACCACTCTTTGAAAAGCACGAGTTTACACTCAGCAGCTCTCGCTGCGGCGGCCGCACTCATATCATCGGTCGTTGGCCCTAAACCACCATTCACGATCACCACGTCATTGTTGAAGCTCAACATTAAAAACTCTTCAACCAAGCTCGACAGGCTATCACCAACCGTTGAGCGCTTTGTTAAGCCAAATCCATGTTGATAAAACAGGCTAGATAACCATGCCGCATTAGTATCAACAATATCACCGTGGAGCACTTCCTCACCGGTACTAAGCATTGCTATTTTCACAACTGACTCCTGAACATAAGCACGATCCTATTATTCGTTATAGTGCTTATTTTTCTTTTTATTTGGACGAATCTCGACGAGATATATTGGGACTAAATAAGGATCAAGTATTTAAATGGTTGATGTTTTGAGGGATAATTGCGAGCCCGATCATCACACCATCAACTCGGAGACCTTTGTGTCAAAATCATCCATGTTCAAGAAAACTCTAACTGGCCTTTGCTTGACTTCGTCAGCGCTTGCGCACGCAAGTCAGTACGATATGACCAGTCATACGGAGTTTTCTTACACACCTGATTGCTTGTCAGGTTACTGCGAAACGACGACTCTGTACACCTTCGAGTCTCAAAATCGCGGTCTTATGTTTGAACAGAATAATGATGATTCATTAAATCTTGATGCAGGGCTTCAGCCTAAACATCTCATAATCCCTCAAGATAAAGACTGGGATTACCTCATGGGTCAAACATACACCATTCTTGGCCTGAGTATCGCAACCGTTGGTATGATGACTTTCCTTCCAGAAAGTATCACTAAGTGGGACGAAGAAGACCGAGACATGAGTAAGCTGGGTCAAAAATGGAAAGATAATGTCTCTGACGGGCCTGTTTGGGATCGTGATGAACATGTCCTCAACTACATCATGCACCCTTATTTTGGCGGCGTTTACTACACAGCCGCACGCCACGCTGGCTATAACGAGTTTCAGTCATTCTTGTACTCCGCAACCATGTCAACGTTCTTTTGGGAGTACGGAGTAGAGGCATTTGCAGAAGTGCCATCTTGGCAGGATATTTTTATCACACCATTCTTTGGTGCTGTGGTTGGCGAAATGATGCTCACTGCTGAGCAAGATATTGTAGCAAACGGCGGCGAAGTCATGGGCTCTGAAACCGTCGGTGATGTATCACTCTTCTTCCTAAACCCTGTTGGGCATATCCATTATTGGGTAACCGATGCGTGGGGCGGTAGTGCAGAGCTACAATTTAATTCATCACCTTGGTTTGGTAATCAAGACGTCGCAAAATTCGCAATGGACGCAGGTGCCAACTACGATAGCCAATTTTACGGTGTCGAACTAAAAGTAACATTTTAGCCTTGACTTGAGTTGATACTCGGTAGAAAAGCAGCCTTATGATGGCTGCTTTTTTGTGCCCTAAACATCGTTTTAATTATTTGCTTCACGAATTAGTGTCAAAAATTGACTTTCATCAAACATAACCCTCTCCTAGCACCTACACTAAATAAAAGGATTTATTCCAATAACTTAAGTAGCACGTTTATTCGTACTGCGTCCAAACCTTATTCCAGGAGGGGACACTATGAACACCGTATTTATTGTTAATTTTGTCGGACAAGCGTCACCCGCAACTATCAAAGAACTCGCAGCAATTACTCATGAAAATGGCGGTAAATGGCTGATAAGCAAAGTAAACTTTATCGAAGATCAAGTTGCAGGTGTCATCAAAGTAGAGCTTCCAAGAGAAAATGCCGACATCGTTAAAGAGGCGTTCTCTTCATGTCAAACTCTTGTGGTTAGGTTCGTTGACTCGGATCCTCACTCGCATCGTGAAGACACCATCTTTCAGCTTCGCTTAGATGCCAACGATAGAGCAGGTATTGTGAATGAAATTACTCACGTTCTCGATAATCAAGGCATTTCAATTCTAGATATGGATTGCCAACGCGTATTCATTGCAGGCGGCGGTGGGGTAAGCTCCAGCTTATTCAGCGCAAAAATGGCGATTAAATTGCCTAGCGAGCTAGAAATAGAGGACGTGGCTAATGAGTTAGAATCTCTGAGTGAAGACACTCGTGTAATCGTAGAAAGCTAACTGCACACCTTTAACGCTTCCCCAATAAAAAAGAGCAGCAATTCAGCTGCTCTTTGTCGTTCTAATACTCAATACGTTTTATTTCACCGACCACTGAGATAGTGAACGTTTGAAATCAGAGTAGTCAAATTCATTCAGTTTTTGAATGTCACCATTCGAGCGTTCACAGTAAACCGAAGGCATACGTAGACCGTTAAACCAGTTCAGTTTCACCATGGTGTAACCTGCACTATCTAGAATATGCAGACGCTGTCCGATCTCGAGAGGCTGTTCGAAGTTCGCCACGCAAAACTGGTCACCAGCTAAACAAGAGCACGACCCAATCACGTATTCATGTTCACCGTTTTCAGATGCTTCAAGAATGGACGCTGGCTCGTTGTAGATAAGTGTATCCAAACGGTGGGCTTCTGTTGCTGAATCGACAATCGCCGTCTTCTTCACGTTCTCCACGATATCAACCACTGTTACAACAAGATCGGTTGTCTTAGTGATGATCGCTTCACCCGGCTCTAGATACATTTGTACGCCGTGTTTCTCTGAGAATGCTTTAAGCGCTAAACCCAACTTCTCGATGTCGTATCCCGGCCATGTGAAGAACACGCCGCCACCCATGCTTACCCAGTCCAGCTTATCTAGGTACTCGCCAAACTGCTCTGAAATAGCATCGAGTAAGCCGATAAACGCATCCACGTCTTTGTTCTCACAGTTCATGTGGAACATTACGCCATCAATACCATCAAAAATTTCCGGTTTGATGTGATCAGCCTGAACACCAAGACGAGAGAATTGACGAGCTGGGTTTGCTAAGTCTTGCCCTGCGTAGCTCACACCAGGGTTTAGGCGCAAGCCAATCGATGCTTTACCTTCGACAATATGACGATAAGCCGCTAACTGTGACTGAGAGTTAAAGATCATCTTGTCACAGATGTTCGCCACATCGCGAACGTCATCTTCGCTGTAACCCACACTGTATGCGTGTGTCTCACCACCGAACGTTTCGTAGCCAAGCTTCACTTCAAACGGGCCAGAGCTGGTTGTTCCGTCTAGGTAAGGCTTGATGATGTCGAATACACCCCATGTTGAGAAGCACTTCAGTGCTAATACAAGCTTCACACCAGAGATGTCTTTTAGCTGTTTTGCTTTCTCTAGGTTCTCAATCAGCTTGTCTTCATTAATCATGAAGTATGGCGTTTTTAGTTCGTTTTGTTGCATTTTGATACCTTACGTCCCTTCGCCTTAGCAAAGGCACTATAAAATCGAACAAAGCCGACGCAAGTGCATCGGCTCAAACGTACAAATAAGAGTCGCTAAATTCTTACTTCAATTTATGGATAACAGGTTGTCCTGGCTCCAGTTCTTGAACATGCCAATCTAGACCAATAGATGGCATGGTTTCTAGGAATGGGTCAGGATCTAGCTGCTCCATGTTGAACACGCCTTTGTCTGCCCACTTACCACGGAAAAACTGCAAAGCCGCGGTGATCGCAGGTACGCCAGTGGTGTATGAGATAGCTTGGTGTTCAACATCTTCGTATGCAACTTCGTGATCTGCGTTGTTGTAGATAAATACGCTGCGATCTTTACCGTCTTTCTTACCTTGTACCCAAGTACCGATACACGTTAAGCCTGTGTAACCTGGTGCGAGAGATGTTGGGTCCGGCAGTAGCGCTTTCAATACGTGTAGAGGTTGGACTACCGTGCCGTCGTGCAGCGTCAGTGGGTCTGGGCTGAGTAGACCAATGTCACGCATTACATTGAAGTAATTTAGGTAACGGTCACCAAAGCCCATCCAGAATTCGATACGTTTCGCCGGGATGAACTCTTGCATAGATCGAACTTCGTCGTGCGCCATTGAGTACACTTTATGTGAACCACAGTTCGGGAATTCAAACTCAAGCATACGTGAGTGACAAGGTACTTGTTTCCACTCGCCGTTTTCCCAGTAGAAGGAATCACCTTGAATCTCAAGCATGTTCGTTTCTGGGTCAAAGTTAGTTGCGAACTTCTTACCGTGGTCACCTGCGTTTACATCCATTACGTCGATAGTATCGATTTCATCGAACAGATGTTTCACCGCGTATGCAGCAAACACCGATACTACGCCCGGATCGAAACCGGCACCAAGAATACCTGTGATACCCGCCTCTTCAAACTTCTCACGGTAGCCCCACTGCCAATCGTAAGCTTGAGGTACTTGTTGGCCTTCAGAACACAAATCAACCGCAACAGATGTATCAAGGTATGACACTTTAGCTTGGTAACATGCTTCCATAATAGACATGTTCACCCAAGGAGGACCCGCGTTGATCACTAAGTCAGGCTGCACTTCTTTAATTAAAGCAACTAAAGAATCTACGTCGTCCGCGTTTACCGCACGAGCTTCTAGTTTCTTAGTTGAATCTTTCAGATTGTTTTTCTTCTGAATCGATTCGATGATTTTCTCACACTTACCTACGGTACGTGATGCGATTGTGATATCACCCAGAACGTCGTTGTTTTGTGCTGCTTTATGTGCAACTACCCAGCCAACGCCGCCTGCACCAATCTGTAGAATTGCCATAGTTTTCCGTTACCTTTGTTAAACTAGCTCTGCCGCTAGCGTATTGATTTTTGAGAGCAAAGATTCAAAGTCCGCCGTCGTCAGACACGGGTTCAAAATCGTAAATTTCAATGCAGTTTTATCGTCAACAATGGTTTCACCCAATACCGCGATACCGCGTGTTAACGCTTCTAAGCGCAACGTTTTGTTCAGTTCGTCAAGATCCGCTGATTCATGTGTCGCGCGGAATAGAACCGTAGATAGTGATGGTTCAGCCAACAACTCAAAGTGTTTGTTATCTCGAATCATATCCGCAACTTCAAGCGTCTGACCAAGTAAATGATCGTACATATCGCCTAGGGCTTTTGGCCCCACGCTTTGCATCGTCATAAACACTTTTAGCGCATCAAAACGCTTAGTTGTAGCAATAGACTTATCCACCAAGTTCGGTAGTTTCGTCGTGTTCGCGGTTCAAGTAGTCTGCATGATGAAGCAGGAATTTAAAGTTAGACTTGTCATTTACCAACAGCGCGCCACAACTGATGGTTTGGTAAAACAACTTGTGGAAGTCTACGCTGATGGAGTGTGCACGCTCACAACCTTTCAGACGGGCTTTTTGGCTACTTAGAATCAGAGCTCCACCGTATGCACCGTCGACGTGCATCCACATGTCATGTTTCGCTGCCATATCGGCGATAAAGTCTAGGTCATCAATAGCACCGTGATCCGTTGTGCCCGCTGTGCCGACAATTGCAAATGGGATCAAACCTTCTGCTTTTGCCTGATTTAGAACTTCGTCTAACGTAGTGACATCCATCGTTCCATCGGCATTAGCATCGACGGTCATAACCGCTTTTTCACCCAATCCCATCCAAGACGCTGATTTTTGAACCGTGAAGTGGGATTTTTTCGAACATACAATACGCAGCTTGTCTGCGTATTCAGGAAGGCCAAGCTTTTGAATTGAGTGCGCACTGAGTTTGTCAGCAATCCAATCACGCGCAAGCATCAAACCCATTTGATTACTTTGCGTGCCGCCGCTCGTGAAGATACCGTCTGCTTTTTCACCTAACTCGTATTTATCGCATAGCCAGTTCACAACTTTCTGTTCAACATAAGTCGCTGATGAAGCTTGATCCCATGAGTCCATTGATTGGTTCAAAGCCGCAATCATTGCCTCTGCGGCAATAGCAGGCATCAACGGTGGAGTATGAAGGTGAGCGATACAATCTGGATGTTGAGTAAAAATCGCGTTTTTCGCGACCAACTCGGCTGCATCATCAATAACCGTTTTGAGAGGCGCATTTTTATTGTCAAGATCAACAGCATGGATCGCTGCTTCCAATGCTTTTGGATCCATACCTGAGTATGGTGCAGCAACCTGTTCAAACACTGATTTCATTGCTGTCGTAGTGTGATTCATCACCGAAGCAAACTCATTGCTGCCCAACTCTCCAGTGTGGATGAAATGCTTCTTCCATTCATCTTGTGGCTGAGTTTCGATGTGACTACCGCCTGCTGCTAAAATCGCGTCTTCAAATACACGTAAAGCAAAGTCGATTTGCTCAAACGAGATGATAAGAGGAGGAAGGAAGCGAATTACTGCACCTTCACGTCCGCCTTTCTCAACGATCAAGCCACGCTCAAGTGCTGCGCGTTGAATGGAAAGAGTGAGTTCACTATCCGCTTGAGGTTCGCCAAATTTATTGAGCTCACCGTTTGGATTTTTAATCTCCACACCAAGCATCAAGCCTTTGCCACGTACTTCTGCGATACAGTTCACGCGCTTTTGAATGCTTTCAAGACCATAGTGCAAATACTGGCCCGCAATATTGGCATGCTCAACCAGATTGTCACGCTGGATGATTTCTAATGCTTTCGCACCAGAGACCATGGCTAACTGATTGCCACGAAACGTACCTGTGTGTTCGCCCGGCTTCCAAGTATCATGCTGCTTGTTGATAACCAATAGCGACATTGGTAAGCCACCGCCAATAGCTTTTGATAAACACAGGATATCTGGAACAATGCCCGACTCTTCAAATGCGAAATTGTAGCCAGTTTTACCAACACCACACTGGATCTCATCGAAGATCAGTAAGATACCGTGTTCATCACAAATACGACGTAACTCTCGCAGCCAGAATGCTGGCGCAGGAACAACACCACCCTCACCTTGCACTGGCTCAACGATGATCGCAGCAGGCTTCATAATGCCCGATTCATCATCGTTTAAAAGACGATCGATATAGCGAATGCTTGCTTTCGCACCTTCATCACCGCCAAGTCCAAATGGACAACGCAAATTGTATGGGAAAGGCATAAAGTGCACGTCTGACATTAAACCAGTTCGACGCGCTTTCGTACCTAGGTTGCCCATCATGCCCATTGTGCCGTTAGTCATACCATGATATGCGCCACGAAAAGCAAACATGGTGTTACGACCAGTGGTCTGCTTTGCGAGTTTGATCGCGGCTTCAACTGCATCGGCTCCAGACGGACCACAAAATTGGATAACGCTGTTCTCACTTAACTCTTGAGGAAGAAAAGATTTAACAGATTGAATAAACGTCGTTTTTGCTGATGTTGCAATATCTAGCGTCTGATATGGCAGACCCGAATCTAATTGCTCTTTCAGAGCTTGGTTTATTTCAGGATGGTTATACCCCAAAGCTAGAGTGCCCGCCCCCGCAAGGCAGTCTAAAAAGATCTGTCCACGTGTATCTTCAACCAAGCAACCAAAAGCTTGTTTGATTGCGATTGGCAAGCGACGTGGATAAGAACGCACTTCAGATTCATGCTCAGCCTGATCAATCAATACTTGATCTGGCGTTAAGTCATACGTTCCCTCAACGATAGGAACCTGAGACGAAAAAATGTTTGCGATATTGCTATCGACTTCAAAGGCAGTGCTCATACTACATAATCCCTTGAATTATAATAATTCTATATCCTGTATTAATAATCATTGGAATGAAGTTACAGGAGGTGTGTATACCCCTCCGCATTTGTCAGTGCAAAATGACAAATACAGATCATCTGCCACGATATTCGTGACTTTATATGTAAAAGGGATTAATCAAGGTTCCGTAATGCACCCGTTTTGTAAAACAGGACATTTCGGCAGTATGAAGCTGATTAGTGTGTGTTTATTCAAAGGTTTCAATGTTGGGTTTCCCATTAATATGCCGCTTTTACAGCATTAGTATCCCGTCTATCGACAAAAGGCTTTGCCGATACCTACCCTACGCAGTGTCACAATCAGCTTGAATGGTCACTACGCGTATCCCCCAGAGATCAAACGTTGTTAATTACGCTCCGAGATTGCGCGCGAATTTATCACAAAATAAAATCTTCTGGCAACGATTTTTCATATTAGTAACAGTGACGCAAATCACAACAAAGTTCCCCCTAGTGATATTTGTACATTCATACTCATCTACAACGCTTTTCTTCTTTTCTCAAATACCTGTTATTTAAACAAATATCCTTACAATATCAGCGCCATGAACCAAAACGGTTTATGAACATACCACTCTTTAATCGTAGAACATTATTTTCAGTATCCAAGGCATTTAACAGAGCTAGTATTTACGTTACTGCTCAGCCTAAATCGATGAGTCTTTATTCACAGAACAAACTTAAACTAGTCGGATAGATATGGCCATGAAGTGACGTTGCTATGGCTAAAATTAACAAGGAGTTAAGTTAGTAAGCTGAAGGAGCTCAGTGCTTAAAGAAATACATCGCGAAGAAGAAATTTAAGATTTTAAGAAATACAAAAAAGGCCCAGCATTTTGATGCTGGGCCTTAAACCTGGAGCGACACACGAGGTTCGAACTCGTGACCTCAACCTTGGCAAGGTTGCGCTCTACCAACTGAGCTAGTGTCGCATTTAATATGAGATGGTGCCCCGGGCCGGACTTGAACCGGCACAACGCGAACGTCGAGGGATTTTAAATCCCTTGTGTCTACCAATTCCACCACCAGGGCACACAAATATTCTTTGTGATGCCTTTACAGAAAAGTAAAACACCATCTGATACCGCTAACGCCATATCAATAAAATTTGGAGCGACACACGAGGTTCGAACTCGTGACCTCAACCTTGGCAAGGTTGCGCTCTACCAAACTGAGCTAGTGTCGCATTTATTCTCGAAAGCCATTCACTATCAAAAGAATAATGGAGGCGCCTCCCGGAGTCGAACCGAGGTCCACGGATTTGCAATCCGCTGCATAGCCACTCTGCCAAGGCGCCTCATTTGTGAATAAAGCTAAGCTTTTTCACCACCCTACTGAGCTGTTCTCTCTTGGGTACGGGATGCATTCTACGGATTCGAGCGATCGAGTCAACACTATTTTTATTTTTTTAAATCGTTTGACTAGAATTTGTGCGAAAGACGGTAGATTGCTTAGTTTTAATACTAAAAATCGCTTAAATACACTTGTTTATCATAAAACTTTGGCTACGCCTTACACTGCTGGCCGTGCGTTACGTGTATTGAAGCGTTAACAATCAGGAGACTCGCTTCTCTGAGACTCTCCAAGGGCAAAAACAAGACTTAGATCACATATGGAATTCTATCGAAACAGGAACTCAGATAGAAATTTCAAGCATGGCCGTTAGCAAGCATTAAAAAACGTGAGAAGCAAAGAAATGCTGTAGATTATCTTAGATACAAAAAAGCAGGCTATTAAGCCTGCTTTCTAATATCAGAATTTAATGATGCTCTTCATTCAACAGATCATCTTTCGCAGCAGCTAAATATTGAATCATTGACCAGTACGTCAAGAAAGTTGCCACATACAAGGCCGCAAAGCCTAGCCAAACCATCCATTCATCGTAACGCCATATCAACACCCATAAGGCGAACATTTGCGAAACAGTTTTTACTTTGCCAACCCAAGATACCGCAACACTTGCTCGCTTACCGATTTCAGCCATCCATTCTCGCAATGCTGAGATAATGATTTCTCGCGCGATCATCGTTACCGCAGGAATGGTCACCCAAATTGAATGGTAATGTTCCGTGATTAAAATCAATGCCGTTGCCACTAGCACTTTATCAGCAACAGGATCAATAAACGCACCAAAACGAGAAGTTTGGCCAAGTTTACGGGCCAACATACCGTCAAGCCAGTCAGTAAAACCCGCTACCCAAAACACCATTGCTGCTGCAAACGGTGCCCATGAATAAGGTAGATAAAAGACAACCACAAAAACAGGGATTAGGAACAGTCTAAGAAGAGACAGAATGTTCGGGATATTCAAACGCATTTTATTATTCTCTTACACATTGCGGCTTAATGTTGCGCGATTTTCCTTATTGTTTCAATGCTTGGAAAATAATTTCTGCTAAAGAGTGACTTATTCCCGGTACTTTGGCGATTTCTTCGACACTTGCACGTTTAAGTTCTTGTAACCCACCCATGTACTTGAGTAACGCCTGACGTCGTTTAGGGCCGATTCCCTCAATCCCTTCAAGTGCACTAGTACGTCTGGTTTTACCTCGCTTAGCACGATGCCCCGCTATAGCATGGTTATGGCTTTCATCACGAATATGTTGAATAAGGTGCAGCGCTGGAGCATCGCTTGGTAAATGAAACTCGTCCCCATCGACTGTAATCAGCGTTTCTAAACCTGGTTTGCGAGTAACGCCTTTTGCAATACCAATCATGATGGGACGCTTTGGCCAATCTCCCCAATATTGCGAAATGATGTCATGCGCACGATTTAACTGGCCTTTACCACCATCGATAAAGATGATGTCGGGAATTTTCTCTACGTCCAATTGCTTCGAATAACGGCGCTCCAACGCTTGTCCCATTGCAGCGTAATCGTCACCACCGGTAATCCCAGTGATGTTATAGCGACGATACTCCTGCTTAACGGGGCCTTCATTGTTGAACACCACACACGATGCAATCGTACTTTCCCCCATGGTATGGGAGATATCAAAACACTCCATTCGAGCAATAGACTCCAACTTCAATGTTTCGCGAAGCGCATGAAAACGCTGATTAATCGTCATCTTGTGATTGATTTTGGTGGTAATCGCCGTTAGTGCATTCGTGTTCGAAAGCTTGAGATACCTTGCTCTAGAGCCAGTTGGCGAGGTATGGAAATGAACCTTACGACCAGCAACTTCACTTAACGCTTTCTGTATTGGCGCGATATCTTCTGCCAACTCTTGATTCAAAATAATACGAGAAGGAATCGTGCGTGCTTCGTTATGGCTCAAATAGTATTGAGTCAGAAAACTATCGAACACTTCCTGCTGGCTTGTATTTTGTGGGATTTTCGGAAAATGGCTACGGCTACCAAGCACTTTGCCTTGGCGTATCATCAGGATATGGATACACGCGATACCATTCTCCTGAGCAAACCCGAGTACATCCATATCATCCATGCTGTCTTCTGAGACGTACTGCTGCTCTTGAACACGTCTAATCGCTTGGATTTGATCGCGAAATTTAGCGGCATCTTCAAAGCGCAATTGCTGACTGGCAACTTCCATTTTCTCGATCAGTTGTTTGAGTACTTGCTGGTCTTTGCCTTGCAAAAACATGCGCACAAAGCCAACCAACTCTGCGTATTCTTTCATCAGAAATGATGGTATCAACGCATGGCCCTGCACAACGGCCAATTTGGTACATCAAACATGGGCGCGTTCGGTTGGAATAGACAGTGTCTTCACACTGGCGCACAGGAAATATCTTTTGCAGCAAATGCAATGTTTCTCTCACTGCACCAGAATCTGGGTAGGGGCCAAAATATTCACCTTTGCGCTTCTTGGCGCCACGGTGGATAGAAAGCCGTGGGTGCTTATGACCGCTAATAAAGATATAAGGGTAAGACTTATCATCTCGCAGCAACACATTGTATTTCGGCAAATACTGCTTGATGTAGTTATGCTCTAAGATCAGTGCTTCTGTCTCAGTGTGAGTCACTGTGACGTCTATTTTGGCGATATTACTGACAAGCGCGCGAGTTTTCTCACTGTCTACTTTTTTTCGAAAGTAGCTTGAAAGGCGCTTTTTTAGGTCTTTGGCTTTACCTACGTAGATTACAACAGCTTCGGCGTTGTACATTCTGTAAACGCCGGGCTGATGAGTTACTGTCTTGAGAAAGGAAGCCGAATCGAAGGGAGGATTCACGCTAAAGGGTCTCGGTGTCCAGCATTCCGTGGCGAATCGCTAAGTGAGTTAACTCAACGTCACCATTAATGTCCAATTTACTAAAGAGTCGGTAGCGATAGCTGTTGACTGTCTTTGGACTTAAATTAAGTTGCTCAGAAATATCCGTTACCTTTTGGCCTTTGGTGATCATAAGCATGATCTGCAATTCACGTTCGGATAAGTCTTTAAAAGGGTTCTCAGAGGCTGGAGAAAATTGACTCAATGCCATCTGCTGCGCAATCTCTGGTGAGATGTAACGCTGCCCACTATTAACTACACGAATCGCATTCACCATTTCATCAGGGCCAGCACCTTTGGTTAAATAACCAGACGCACCTGCCTGCATCACCTTGGTTGGAAACGGGTTTTCTGTATGAACGGTAAGTACGATGATTTTCACATCAGGATTCACGCGAAGAATTTTTTTAGTGGCTTCCAAGCCACCAATTCCTGGCATGTTCATGTCCATTAAAACGACGTCAGCATGATTACTGCGACACCATTTTACTGCATCTTCACCGCTGTCAGCTTCTCCTGCTACGTTCATTCCACGGACGTCTTCAATAATACGTCGTATCCCTGTGCGAACCAGCTCGTGATCATCTACAAGGAAAACATTTATCAAACTTGTATCTCCACACTTTGTATTGGTTCTGCACCCACATAACCATTATTTGTTAAATGTGGATATCAGTATGACTGCCTATATACTAACGTAATCGACAAAAAATTGCTTTCTATGAATATGTGCTGAAACGCAAACTTTAGCAAGAACTTATTCATAAACCACTCTATTATTTTAGAGCGTGATGAGCAGAACCGAAATCTAAGAAAAGACAATTAACAACATTAAGTACAATAAATCAAGTAACTAGGTTTCATATTGCCCAGAGAAACACGCTATAATTTAAAGTGACACTGTCCCTCTTGCACCAGAGGTTAACTTGTAATCACTAATTCCAGCAAAAATTTGAACCGTTTTCTTTACTGGTTATTTTTACAGTTCTTAATGTTAAACTAGCGTTCTTCAAGTTTTCTAAGGTTTCTCACATTTGAATATCCAACAAGGCTTTCTGCTTACTCGACAGGCACGAGACATCAAAGGTCAAACTCAAATCGAGCTGTGGCTTTCGACAGAAGCAGGTCCTACTCAGTTACTTATTAATGGTGAGAAGCCAGTATTTTTCATCGCTCAGAAACACTCAGAGCAAGCAAAAACACTCGCGCGAGAAAAAAACATACCCGTCGACATCCGCCTTTTGGATCTCAAAACGTTTGAACATACGCCTCTTTCTGCCTGCTATACCAACGTAACCAGAGACGCTCTCACACTTAAAGACACGTTCGCTCAAAATGATATCACCACTTACGAAAGTGATATTCGCCTCGCCGATCGCTACCTCATGGAGCGTTTTATTAAAGGCAGTATTGAGTTTACAGGCAATGTGACTCGTACCAATGGCTACCAACGCGTCCAGAACGCAAAATGCCGTACGGGGCAATATGAGCCGAAGTTAAACGTTGTCTCGTTAGATCTAGAATGCTCTGAGAAAGGCATTCTTTACTCCATCGGATTAGACAGCGTCATGGATTCCCGCGTTATCATGATCGGAGAACCAGAACCTTCGGATACACCGATACAATGGGTCCAGGATGAAAAGGCGCTTCTAGAAGCACTCATCGATTGGTTTAAAAAATTCGACCCCGATGCAATTGTCGGTTGGAATGTCATTGATTTTGACTTTCGTCTGTTACACAAACGAGCAGAATGGCACAACATGAAACTCATGCTTGGCAGAGCAGACCAAGCCAGTTTTTTCAGAAGCTCATCTCAAAGCCAACAAGGGTTTATTTCCATTCCCGGGCGAGTTGTAATGGACGGTATCGATACGTTAAAAACGGCGACTTATCACTTTCGGTCTTGGTCATTAGAGTCTGTATCTCAAGAACTCTTGGGGGAAGGTAAAGAAATCCACAACGTTTCATGACCGTATGGATGAGATCAATCGTATGTACCGCTCCGACAAACCATCGCTGGCTAAATATAACTTACAAGACTGCGTGTTGGGTGAACAAGATTTTCAATCACACTCACCTGCTTGACTTTGCAATTGAACGCTCTCGCCTCACTGGTGTAGAACTGGATCGTGTCGGTGGCTCGGTAGCGGCATTCACTAACTTATACATGCCGCAAATACACCGCGCAGGCTATGTTGCCCCGAACCTACACCCAGAAAATTGGATTGCGAGCCCCGGCGGTTACGTGATGGACTCCATCCCTAACCTATATGATTCCGTTTTAGTGTTGGACTTTAAGAGTCTATACCCATCGATTATTCGCTCTTTCTTGATTGATCCTATGGGTTTGGTTGAGGGGTTATTACTCGATATTGGTAAAGGAGATGATCAGGCAGTACCTGGCTTTCGCGGTGGTCAGTTCCATCGTACGAAACACTTTTTGCCAGAAATGATTGAAAAGCTTTGGGCGGCACGTGATGTCGCAAAAAAGAACAATGAAAAAGCTTTTTCTCAGGCAATCAAAATCATCATGAACTCCTTTTATGGCGTACTGGGCTCATCGGGATGTCGTTTCTTTGATACTCGGTTAGCTTCTAGTATTACCATGCGCGGACATGAAATCATGAAGCAAACTAAGGTGCTGATTGAGGAGCAAGGATATCAAGTGATTTACGGCGATACGGATTCCACATTCGTGTCGTTGAATCGACCATACAGTCAAGTAGAAGCTGACGCTGTTGGAAATCAATTAGTTGATTACATCAACTCTTGGTGGCAAGAACACCTGCGTTCTGAGTACAACCTAACATCTATGTTGGAAATCGAGTATGAAACCCATTATCGCAGATTCCTTATGCCAACGATTCGTGGCGCAGAAACTGGCTCGAAAAAGCGCTATGCGGGTTTAATCGGTGAAGGAAAGCAAGAACGGATTGTATTTAAAGGGTTAGAAAGTGCCCGTACTGACTGGACCTCGTTAGCACAGAAATTTCAAAATACACTCTATAGCATGATTTTCCATGGTGAAGATCCAAGCGACTATGTCCGAGAGATTGTTGAGAAAACTAACAACGGTGAATTTGATGAACAGTTAGTGTATCAAAAGCGACTGCGCAGAAAACTGCATGAGTATCAGAAGAACGTCCCGCCACAAGTGCGTGCAGCTCGTTTAGCGGATGAGATAAATGCCAAGCTTGGCCGCCCATTACAGTATCAAAACAAAGGGCGAATTGAATACATTATAACCGTGAACGGTCCTGAACCTTATGAGTACCTCAATAGCCCGATTGATTATCAACATTACATTGATAAACAACTCAAACCCGTTGCAGATGCGATTCTCCCTTTCATTGGGACGGATTTTGACAGGCTTTCAGCACCACAAATGGGGTTGTTTTAACCGATACGAAACTCTGTTTTCTGGTACTGTTTGACTAACCAATCACCAAACGCATCAATTAGCCCGATAACAGAACGCTTGGGAATACCCCGGCCAGAAAGTAAAATTTCTAGCCGCTCGATCTCAAGCTGCTTTTCAGGATGATAAGTTAAGAATACCTTGCCACATTGTATAGGGTCATCAAACCAACGTTTATCTCGATACATCACCAAAGAGTATGACGCTCTTAGTAACTTTTTAGCAATCACGCGTTGAGCGGCCACCTGCTCTTCTATCGTCTTCGCTTGTACGATTTTTTTGCGATACACCGTAATCCAATCTGCCACATCCATATTCCAGTGCTTAGCAATTTCCCAACTTGGGACGTAATCACCAAAACAGTCTGCTAGATCATCACCATAAACACAGACACAGCAATGCTTAAGCATAAAGCCCCAAGTGAAAATACTGTCTAAATTAGCTACTTCGCTCACTAAGGCAGTACGGACCGATACACCATTAACGTGAGGGTAACTCTGCTGCGCACGCCACTTAATTGTGTTGAGCAAAGTCGCGCGATTGTGCTCAAAGGATGATTGAGTAACGACAACCAGGTCTAAGTTCGACCTTCCTGCGATCGCTGTTTTACGAGCAACACTACCGTATACATAAACGCTGTGTAAGTTTTTGCCCCAATCCACCTTTGAGACAAGCGGTGACTTCCCTAATTAAAGACGCAAACTCTGGTTGAAATGGTTGTTTAGGATCGATAACAGGCAGAGACATGACTTAAAACGTGTTCTCAGATGGTTCAAGAAGTTGGACTATATGTTCTCTTAGCCGACTCACTGAATCAAGTCCATTCAGGTGTTTACTCATGGGAGTAACAACAAATTTCTGCAATGAATTTTAATGCTAGGCGGCTAACTTAGCGCTATAATCACCGAGTTTTGCTTAATAAGTATGAATAGGAATATACAATGCCAAAGGCAAGTGAAATCAAAAAAGGCTTCGCAATCGAGTCTAATGGTAAAACTCTTCTAGTTAAAGACATCGAAGTAACGACTCCTGGCGGTCGTGGCGGCGCTAAAATCTACAAAATGCGTTGCACAGATCTAAACACGGGCGCACGTGTAGATGAGCGTTACAAGTCTGATGACGTTGTTGAAACGGTAGAAATGAACAAACGTGCAGTTGTGTACTCATACGCTGACGGCGATGAGCACATCTTCATGGATAACGAAGACTACTCACAATACACATTCAAGCACAATGAAGTTGAAGACGACATGCTGTTCATCAACGAAGATACACAAGGTATCCACATTATCCTTGTTAACGGTGCTGCTGTGGGTATTGAACTACCATCTTCTGTTGAGCTAGTGATTGAAGAAACTGACCCTTCAATCAAAGGTGCTTCTGCATCTGCTCGTACTAAACCAGCACGCTTCGCTTCAGGTCTTGTCATCCAGGTTCCTGAGTACATTGCAACTGGTGACCGTGTTATCATTAACACAGCTGAACGTAAATACATGAGCCGAGCATAAGCATGTCTGATTTGATTTCTTACGACGACGTCATCGACGCAGCGTACGACATTTTCCTTGAAATGGCTCCAGATAACCTAGAGCCAGCTGACGTGATTCTGTTTACTGCGCAATTTGAAGATCGTGGTGCCGCAGAACTTGTTGAAACTGGTGATGACTGGGTTGAACATGTTGGCTTCGAGATCGACAAAGAAGTATATGCAGAGGTTCGTATCGGCCTAGTAAATGAGGAAAATGACGTTCTTGATGACGTATTTGCTCGTATGCTAATCAGCCGAGACCCTGAACATAAGTTCTGCCATATGCTTTGGAAACGCGATTAACGTTTCTTCATCATGAACAAAAATACCAGCCTAGTGCTGGTATTTTTTTATCTGCTGTTTTTGTTTAGCTGAGATATTTGTTTATCCAAAGCACCCTGCTCTATATCGGCTTTAGATCCTTTTGTTATGTAACAGATAAGAAAAAGGCTTGCCGAATTGGCAAGCCTTTCTGATGTTTTGCTATCGATTAACGATGCTTGTTGCGTGCGCCTTGGTCACCAGCAGTCTTCTTCGGCTTACGACGAGAAGGGTTGTTGCTGCGACCTTTTGGCGTGTTAACACGCTCTTCATGGCGCTTAACTGCGCGACGAATTTTTTGGCTGCGTGCACGCTCACGTTTGCGTGACGTGTTGTCTTTGTTCAGATCAAGCATGGTTTCCTTCTCTGGGCGAAGCTCTACAAGCTCACGCAAGTAGTTTACTTCTTTCAGGTCAAGCTCCATCCAACCGCCACGAGGCAGTTTCTTGTCTAAGAAGATGTCGCCGTAACGAACACGTTTCAGACGACTAACGGTACACTCTTGCGATTCCCATAGTCGACGAACTTCGCGGTTACGACCTTCGTTGATAACAACATAAAACGTGTGGTTCATGCCTTCACCACCCGCGTAAACAACATCTTCGAAGCGAGCTAAACCGTCTTCCAGTTCAACACCTTTTACTAGATTACGAACTTTCTGTTCAGTTACTTCACCGAACACACGTACTAGGTATTCACGTTCAACTTGGCGGCTTGGGTGCATTAAGCGGTTCGCCAGTTCACCATCCGTTGTGAAAAGCAGAAGACCAGAAGTGTTCGCATCCAGACGACCAACTGAAATCCAACGAGAGCCACGAATTTTTGGCAGACGATCAAAAACAGTACGACGACCTTCTGGATCGTGACGAGTACACAGTTCACCCTCGGGTTTGTAGTACGCAAGTACACGACAAATCACTTCTTCTTGAATCTTTGCAGAGACAATGTGACCATCGATACGAACTACGCTGCTCTCGTCTTCAAGTCTTTCACCAAGCTTAGCGACTACACCGTTCACGCTAACGCGACCAGATTTAATTAACGATTCAATCTCACGACGAGAACCGTGACCAGCACGTGCTAATACTTTTTGTAACTTTTCGCTCATTTATCTACCTATGTGTCGTCTTCACAGACGTCTAGACCAGGATTGGTCTGTATTTTGCTAATTACCCATTTCAGTGGGATTTTTCGGTCCGACATTATACGTAACTTTCTCAGTTAATGTAAGCTAAATCGGCGCCATTCTCCACACCCAAAATTCACTTTAAAACATCGAAAATATTTACTCTATTCTGCAACTTTTTTCCTACTTAATACTGATATTGCCCAGCGAGAATCCCACTAATATCGGTCTTCCCGAGCCACTTTAACCGTGCAGTACCTGATAAAATTGTCAGGGTTACAACGATAACCACTTGGGGTGTGTTTACTGTTCGTGTTGCTTTAAAAGCAACGAAGAATAAACAGTCCCAGTTTGCTGCTAAGTAATACCAATCATCGTGGATAAATGAGCACTCATAGCAAGACAAGAAGCATCGGTAAGTCACTATTTACTATTAAAAATGACACTAACGTTATCGTGTATTTTAACTAGCTAGATTGGCTCTGCATTTTCGACGATTGGCATAAATCAGACAAAAAGGAATAGAACAATGTCTATGCTAAATCTAGACCTAAATTGGATTTTTGGGACATCTCAAGATGACGATATGACCGGTACAAAAGGGTCTGAAACAACCGATATTTTCTTCGGCTTCTGTGGTGATGATAAGTTCGTAGGATACGGAGGCAATGATGTCGTCTTCGGGGGCTGGGGAGACGATACCTTGCTCGGTGGCCGAGGAAACGACTTTGTTTCTGGCGGCTTTGGCAACGACTTCCTATCGGGCGGATTAGGAAATGACAAGCTCTTTGGTGGTTGTGGCGATGATACAATTTTTGATTACTCAGGCAACAACTACTTGAGTGGGGGTTGGGGTAACGACACGCTCGTCGTTGGCGATGGTGAATCAGTACTGAGCGGCGGCTGTGGAGACGACACTTTCGTGCTTACAAACCGCCTGGCTATTGGTGTACCGGATCAACCTGTATCCTCCAACGATATTGATATTAAAGCCGATATTGTCGATTTTAATATTTTTCATGACAAACTTGTCTTCGATATGGGCAGAGACACCGACAATGATGGTATTCGAGATACGTTCTTGGATTCAGCGGATGATCTGACTTTATCTTATAATGAGTGTGGCTGGGCAGTATTCTCTAGTGATGAATACAATGTCGAAGTAACATTAAACGGCGTGAGCTCTGCATACATCAACTATGCTGAACAAAATGGTATCGACATTTTCGATTTCGCTTAATCTCAAACAGTTAAGTTCAATGAGATATTCGATATGACAACTAAAATAGGAGGCGCGATGCCTCCTATTTTGTTTGACGGTGGTGTACGTCTATTAGTCGAATTATTCGAATGGTGCCGGGTCACCTGATCCCAAACGCACCACAACAGGTTCACCTTCGCTAAAGTCAATGACGGTCGTAGGTTGTTCACCTAAGTAACCGCCATTAAGAATCACATCAACCGCATGTTCTAGTTTATCGCGAATATCTTCCGGATCAGACTCTGTTACGTCACTGCCAGGTAGGATCAACGACGTAGACATCATCGGTTCACCTAATGCTTCCAACAAATCCAAGGCAATTTGATTGTCTGGAACACGGATACCGATGGTCTTACGTTTCGCGTTCATCAAACGACGCGGCACTTCTTTCGTGCCTTTGAAGATGAAGGTGTAAGGACCTGGTGTGTTGTTTTTCAGTAGTCGGAATGCAGAGTTATCCACTCGCGCATATAGAGAAAGTTCCGACAAATCACGACACAGTAATGTAAAGTTATGCTTATCATCCAGACGACGGATCTGACAGATTCGTTCCAGTGCCTGTTTGTTCTCTAACTGACAGCCAAGTGCGTACCCTGAATCGGTAGGGTACACCACAACGCCGCCGTTACGAATGATTGCTACTGCTTGATTAATCAAGCGAGCCTGTGGGTTTTCTGGGTGAACGTAAAAAAACTGGCTCATTGTAATTCCTCATTATCGAGCCTCTCGGCTCTATATTCTTATGTGGAGCTTGAATGCCGCCTTGTTGTGCTTTATCAAGTGACTTCAAGATTCAAAGTGTTGTTCAGTTCCAACGACAAGGAAAGCCACATTAATACCCAATATACACTTTCCAGTTATTTGATGCTGAAACCCACGCTTTGAGGTTACTTTGATATATCCAACGAAGGATCAATACCCCAATCTTTCCAAACTGGTTCGACGCCTGCGGGCAACCAAAGGTTCCTTCCTAGCTCCATCCAAGGGGATGGGTAGTGAAAATCACTGCCTTGAGACGCTAATAGTTTGTATTGTATAGCATAATCAGCCAAGTTGCGCCTTTCTTGTTGCGCTTGCTGTGGCTGTGCAACTTCCATCGCATCGCCGTTTGCTTCTACAAACGCTGCTAGAAGACGCTTAATCCACTTCGCTGTCAACTTATATCTTCCAGGATGCGCTAATACCGCCAAACCACCAGCCGCATGGATAGCGTCAACCGCATCTTTCATCGAGCACCAATTCGGTGGTACATAACCTGGGTTATTACGCGTTAGGTATTTTTTAAACACCATTTGCATGGTTTTTGCGTAACCATTATCCACCAACCATTTCGCGAAGTGCGCTCTCGTAACAGGCGCATCACCGGCGATCTGCCTTACCTCTTCGAGCACGCCTTCCCGAGTTGCTTTTTGTAGTCGCTCTGCAATCAACTCTGACCTTGTTATGCGATGCTGCTTCTGCTGCTCGATGAGGGCGGATAATTGTTCATTTTCCGGATCGATATTCAAGCCGACAATATGAATGTCTTTGTTTTGCCAGACAGTCGATATCTCAATGCCGTTGATAATTTTGATCGGTAAATTATTGTCTTGAACGTGTTGCTTGGCTAACGCCAAACCGTCAACCGTATCGTGATCAGTGATCGCCAAAACCTCGATATCAAAACTCAGCGCCCTTTCCACTAAATCTTTAGGCTCTAACCGACCGTCCGATGCAGTGGTGTGACTATGTAAATCAATTCTCATATTTTTATCGTTTTAATGCTGTTTTGGGGTTGACTTTTTACTCTTGCACTAGTTAACTAGTACACAAATACAAAGTACGTAATTTAAGGTTCACCATGTTACAAGAATTTAACCAAAACCAAAAAGCGAAAGTTGCGGTTTGTCTTAATAAGACAAACTCATCAGATCTTGCTTGGTGGCGCACTTGGACTAGTTCTTGGTGGGCAAACGTATACTTCTAGTTTATAGAACCAAACGTTGTAAAGCCCGCTACTTAAGCGGGCTTTTTTGTTTTGTTGCTCATTTCACATTCAACTGCCTAAACATTAATCGAATATGGCTAACTCTAGATTGGGAGAACGTTTGCTTTATGCGACTATGTACGGCAGGAAGATTTAGACAGCTACAAGGAGGTCTTGTGAATAAGGCCATAGAAATCAAGAAACTTGGATGCCTAGAAGTATTAAAGACTTCGGTTCCTTACACTCAAGACCCAACACGTTTGTTCCATACCATTTGTGAGAACAAAAGAGATAGCTTGCTTCTCGAATCCGCTGAAATTGATTCGAAACAGAATCTAAAATCACTTTTAATCGTAGATTCAGCGGTTCGCATCGTTTGTTACGGCCACACTGTAAACATGCAGGCGTTAACCAACAACGGTAAAAACCTACTGTCTCACCTAAACCAGAACATCCGTGGTGACGTTGAAAGTAAGTTCGATGGCGAAACGCTGACTTTGGAGTTTAGCCAGCCATGCGACACGTTAGATGAGGACTCTCGACTACGTGAAGCTTCTTCTTTTGACGCGCTACGTTTAGTGCAACACAGCTTCGATATTTCACAGCAAGACAAACACGCTATTTTCCTTGGCGGTCTGTTTGCCTACGACTTAGTCGCAAACTTCGAGCCGCTTGGTAATGCAGAAGCAACCAATCAATGTCCAGATTACGTTTTCTACGTCGCCGAAACACTGCTGGTTGTCGACCATCAAACGGAATCTTGCCAGCTTCAAGCGACGTTGTTTGTTGATGGTTCAGAGAAAACAGCGTTAGAGACTCGTATTGCAGAAATCAGCGCTCAGTGTGCAGCGCCAAAACTACTGCCAAGCGCAAAAAAAAATCGCTGACGTCACGGTAGAACCTAGCGTATCTGATACAGACTTCTGCCAAACTGTTCGCGACTTAAAAGAGTTCGTAGTGAAAGGCGATGTGTTCCAAGTTGTACCATCTCGCCGATTCACTCTACCTTGCCCTTCTCCACTCGCTGCTTACAAAGAACTGAAACAAAGTAACCCAAGCCCTTACATGTTCTACATGCAAGATGAGCTGTTCACTTTGTTTGGCGCATCACCAGAAAGCGCGCTTAAGTACGAAACCGACACTAACCAAATTGAAATCTACCCAATCGCAGGCACTCGTCGCCGCGGTAAGCGCCCTAACGGCGAGATTGATTTCGACCTAGATAGCCGCATCGAACTTGAACTGCGCACCGACATGAAAGAAAACGCAGAACACATGATGTTGGTTGACTTAGCACGTAACGACGTCGCTCGTATTGCTCAAGCTGGCACTCGCCACGTCGCAGACCTACTAAAAGTCGACCGCTACAGCCACGTAATGCACTTAGTATCTCGTGTGGTTGGTCAACTGCGTGAAGACCTAGACGCCCTGCACGCATACCAAGCTTGTATGAACATGGGCACGCTCACTGGCGCACCAAAGATTCGTGCAATGCAGTTGATTCGCGATGTAGAAGGCACACGACGCGGTAGCTACGGCGGTGCTGTGGGTTACCTTACCGGCGAAGGTACACTCGACACATGTATCGTAATTCGCTCAGCTTACGTTGAGAACGGCATTGCTCAAGTTCAAGCAGGCGCAGGCGTTGTGTTCGACTCTGATCCACAAGCGGAAGCAGACGAAACGCGCGGTAAAGCACAAGCGGTAATCTCTGCTATTCAAGCAGCGCATTCTCAACCTACGAACAAGGAGTAGCAGACATGGCGAACATCGTATTCATCGATAACTTTGACTCGTTCACCTACAACCTTGTGGATCAATTCCGCTCGCTAGGTCACTCAGTCAAGATTTACCGAAACAACATCCCAGCAGAAACCATCGAACAAGCGGTAAACGAGCTTGAAAACCCAGTGGTTCTGCTATCGCCAGGCCCTGGTGCACCGTCAGAGGCAGGCTCAATGCCAGAACTTATCCTACGCATGAAAGGCAAAGTTCCGATGATCGGTATTTGTCTTGGTCACCAAGCGATTGTTGAAGCGTACGGCGGCACCGTCGCTGGCGCGGGTGAAATCATTCACGGTAAGGTCTCTATGATGGAGCACCAAAACCATGCGATTTACCAAAACCTACCATCACCACTTGCGATTGCACGCTACCACTCGCTGGTTGCGACCAAGATTCCTGAGAGTCTAACCATCACGGCAGAAGTGGATGACTTGGTGATGTCTGTTGTACATGAAGAAGATAAAGTTTGCGGGTTCCAGTTCCACCCGGAATCTATTATGACGACCTACGGAGCAACACTGTTGGCCAATGCCATTGAATGGGCACTTGAAGAACAAACTTCAGCGAACCCACTCACTGCTTAAAAAGCACTGGCACATAAGAAATTTAGGAGAGGAAATATGGAAGCAATCATCAACCCTATTATTACCAAACTGTACGAGCAAGAATCGCTTACTCAGGAAGAGAGCCAACAGCTATTCGACATCATTATCCGTGGTGAATTAGACCCAATTTTGATGGCATCAGCACTGACTGCACTAAAAATCAAAGGTGAAACGCCAGATGAAATTGCGGGCGCGGCGAAAGCACTGCTAGCAAACGCAAACCCATTCCCTCGCCCAGATTACGATTTCGCAGATATCGTAGGTACGGGCGGTGACGGTCACAACACCATCAACATTTCAACCACTGCGGCGTTTGTTGCAGCTGCTTGTGGTCTAAAAGTCGCGAAACACGGTAACCGCAGCGTTTCAAGCAAATCGGGCTCTTCTGACCTTCTTGATTCATTTGGTATCAACCTAGCTATGAGCGCAGAAGATACGCGCAAAGCGGTAGACGACATCGGTGTTGCTTTCCTATTTGCACCTCAATACCACGGTGGTGTGCGCCATGCGATGCCAGTACGTCAAACCATGAAAACACGTACCATCTTCAACATTCTTGGCCCACTGATTAACCCTGCTCGTCCAAACATCGAATTGATGGGCGTATACAGTGAAGAACTGGTTCGTCCTATCGCAGAAACCATGCTACAAATGGGTATGAAGCGCGCAGCAGTAGTACACGGTAGTGGTTTGGATGAAGTGGCGATTCACGGTGAAACAACGGTTGCAGAAATCAAAGACGGCAAGATCACTGAGTACAAACTAACGCCTGCAGACTTCGGTCTAGAAGCGCACCCGCTAGAAGCGATCAAAGGTGGCGATCCTGAAGAAAACAAAGCGATCATTACCAATATCCTGACGGGTAAAGGTACAGACGCACAATTGGGCGCAGTGGCGGTGAACGTTGCTCTGCTAATGCGTCTATTCGGCCACGAAGATTTAAAAGCCAACACGCAACAAGCGATTGAGGCAATGAATTCGGGCAAGGCGTACCAATTGGTACAACAACTTGCTGCACACGCTTAAGGAATTGAAGAAGATGACTGACTTCAACACTCAGCAAGCTAACAACCTGTCTGAACACGTTTCTAAGAAAGAAGCAGAAATGGCAGAAGTACTGGCGAAAATTGTCCGCGACAAATATCAGTGGGTAGCAGACCGTAAGGTGTCTCAACCGCTAAGCACATTTCAGTCTGATTTGCTGCCATCGGACCGCAGCTTCTACGATACTCTGAGTGGCGAAAAGACGGCATTCATCACCGAATGTAAGAAGGCATCTCCTTCTAAAGGTCTGATTCGTGATCACTTCGACTTGGATTACATTGCATCGGTTTACAACAACCACGCAGATGCAATTTCAGTCCTAACAGACGAAAAGTACTTCCAAGGTAACTTTGACTTTCTTCCTCAAGTACGTGGTCAAGTCAAACAACCGGTTCTGTGCAAAGACTTCATGGTAGACACCTACCAAGTTTACCTGGCGCGTCATTACAGTGCTGATGCTGTCTTGCTAATGCTGTCTGTCCTCAATGACGAAGAATACAAAGCCCTAGAAGAAGCAGCACACAGCCTGAACATGGGTATCCTGACCGAAGTCAGCAACGAAGAAGAGCTTCACCGTGCCGTTGAGCTAGGCGCTCGCGTTATCGGCATCAATAACCGTAACCTTCGCGACCTAAGCACCGATTTGAATCGTACTAAAGAACTGGCACCGACAATTCGCGAATTAGCACCAAACGCTACCGTGATTTCAGAGTCTGGCATTTATACGCATCAACAAGTTCGTGATTTAGCGGAATACGCAGACGGATTCTTGATTGGTAGCTCGCTGATGGCAGAAGACAACCTTGAACTGGCAGTACGCAAAGTGACGCTGGGCGAAAACAAAGTCTGTGGTCTCACTCATCCAGATGATGCAGCGAAAGCATATCAAGCTGGTGCGGTATTTGGTGGCCTGATTTTCGTTGAGAAGTCGAAGCGCGCCGTTGATCTTGAAGGCGCTCGCTTAACCATGAGCGGTGCCCCACTGAACTACGTAGGCGTGTTCCAAAACCACGATATCGATTTTGTTGCTTCTGTCGTGACCTCTTTGGGTTTGAAAGCGGTGCAGTTGCACGGCCAAGAACACCAAGCTTACGTTAACCAGCTAAAAGCAGAGTTGCCAGCGTGTGTTGAAATCTGGAAAGCTTACGGCGTGACTGATGCCAAGCCAGAACTACTTGCAGAAAACATTGACCGCCATTTATTAGATGCGCAAGTTGGCACTCAAACTGGCGGAACTGGTCAAGTGTTCGACTGGTCACTGATCGGCGACCCAAGTCAAATTATGCTAGCAGGCGGACTGTCGCCAGAAAATGCTCAACAAGCAGCGACACTAGGTTGCTTGGGATTAGATTTAAACTCTGGTGTAGAAAGCGCACCAGGCAAAAAAGATTCACTGAAGTTGCTCGCGGCCTTCACCGCCATTCGCAACTACTAAAGCTGTATTTCAGCTAAAAAATTTAAAGCTATTCGTAGCGAAAAATACGAGAAGGAATATAACGATGGCAAAACTGAATGCCTACTTTGGCGAATACGGCGGTCAGTACGTTCCGCAAATTCTAGTTCCAGCACTGGAGCAACTAGAGCAAGCGTTTATCGACGCGCAAGAAGATCCAGAATTCCGCAGCGAATTCATGACGCTTCTTCAAGAGTATGCGGGCCGTCCAACGGCTTTGACTCTAACTCGTAACCTAACCAAAGGTACGAAAACCAAACTGTACCTAAAACGTGAAGATCTGCTTCACGGTGGCGCGCACAAGACCAACCAAGTGTTAGGTCAAGCTCTGCTTGCGAAACGCATGGGTAAAAACGAAATCATCGCAGAAACCGGCGCAGGTCAACACGGCGTAGCAACTGCACTAGCGTGTGCGCTACTTGGTCTGAAATGTCGTGTTTACATGGGTGCAAAAGACGTTGAACGCCAAAGCCCGAACGTATTCCGTATGAAACTCATGGGTGCAGAAGTAATTCCGGTTCACTCAGGTTCAGCAACACTTAAAGACGCATGTAACGAAGCGCTACGCGACTGGTCTGCAACTTATGAAGACGCGCACTACCTACTAGGTACAGCGGCTGGTCCTCACCCATTCCCAACCATCGTGCGTGATTTCCAACGCATGATCGGTGAAGAAACTAAGAATCAGATTTTGGCACGTGAAGGTCGTCTTCCTGACGCAGTTATCGCGTGTGTGGGCGGCGGTTCAAACGCGATTGGTATGTTTGCTGACTTCATCGAAGAAGAAAGCGTTCGCCTCATTGGTGTTGAGCCAGCAGGTAAAGGTATCGATACTGACCAACACGGTGCACCACTTAAACATGGCAAAACGGGCATCTTCTTTGGTATGAAAGCGCCATTGATGCAAGATCTAAACGGCCAAGTTGAGGAGTCTTACTCTGTATCTGCGGGTCTTGATTTCCCTTCAGTTGGTCCACAGCACGCACACCTAAACGCAATTGGCCGTGCAGAATACGACAACGTAACTGACGACGAAGCGCTCGAGGCATTCCAAGAACTGGCTCGCAGCGAAGGGATCATCCCAGCTCTAGAGTCTTCTCACGCTCTAGCTCATGCATTGCGCATGGCTCGTGAGAATCCTGAGAAAGAACAACTATTGGTCGTAAACCTATCTGGTCGTGGTGACAAAGACATCTTCACCGTACACGCCATCCTAGAAGAAAAAGGAGTGATTTAATGAGCCGTTATGAGAAGATGTTTGCGCGCCTAAACGAAAAAAAACAAGGCGCATTTGTACCGTTCGTAACGGTTTGCGATCCAAACGCAGAACAATCTTACAAGATCATGGAAACCCTCGTTGAGTCTGGCGCAGACGCCCTTGAACTTGGTATTCCATTTTCAGATCCACTTGCAGATGGCCCAACCATCCAAGGCGCGAACATTCGTGCGCTAGATTCAGGCGCTACACCAGATATCTGCTTTGAACAAATTGGTAAGATTCGTGCTAAATACCCAGAGCTACCTATTGGCCTTCTGATGTACGCGAACTTAGTTTACTCACGCGGTGTCGAAAACTTCTACGAGCGCTGTGCAAAAGCAGGCATCGATTCTGTTTTGATTGCAGACGTACCAACCAATGAAAGTGCAGAGTTTGTTGCAGCAGCAGAGAAGTTTGGTATTCACCCAATCTTTATCGCGCCACCTACAGCCAGTGACGAAACGCTTAAACAAGTATCAGAGCTTGGCGGTGGATATACTTATCTACTCTCTCGTGCTGGCGTGACAGGCGCAGAGACAAAAGCAAATATGCCTGTTGGTCACATGTTAGATAGATTAAACCAGTTCGATGCACCACCAGCGCTGCTTGGCTTCGGTATTTCTGAACCAGCACAGGTGAAACAAGCAATAGAGTCTGGCGCAGCAGGGGCCATCTCCGGCTCAGCTGTGGTGAAAATCATTGAAGCGAATGTCGAGCAGCCACAAATTATGCTCGATAAACTTGGTGATTTTGTGTCAGCGATGAAAGCTGCCACTCAGAAATAATTTCCATTTGATGTAACGCTATAGCGCCCGCTTAACATTCTGTTTAGCGGGCGTTTTCTTGTATGGCGTTTATACCATATCATTTTTTATTCAACGCCCGCACTTTCCAAACCAATCTAAAGCAGAGCAATCAAAGAGTGATAAACTTTGCCACTTAACCAGCACAAATAATAGCTAGAGCAGGATGCAGTAAGGTTGCACATGGAAGAAGTCAAAGCATTATTAGCCAAATGTCCTGTATTATCAGGGCTGCCCGAGAAAGGACTTAGTGAAGCAGCACAAATAGCTAAAGTTCGCTGTTTCGACGAAAAAGCACTGATTTGCAATAAAGGGGAACCTCAATCTTCTCTTATGGTCATTGCACAGGGTGCCGTACGAATTAATTCGATGAGTTCAAAAGGCAAAGAAGTCACATTAATGATTTTCGAGGCAGGAGGCTGGTTTGGAGACAATGTTTTTTCTCCCGGCATGCCGCGTATTTTTGGCGCAACCGCGCATTCGGGCGTGACCTTACTGGAACTACCTGGTGATAAGTTTCGCCAATTACTCGCCAAATATCCTCAAAGTTACCCTACGATTCTCGACTTACTTAGCCGCCGCTTATGGTCTGCAATTTCTGTTATCGAAGATGATGCGATTAGAGGAATCGAAGAGCGGATTGCAAGAAGGTTGCTGTTGCTTGCTGAATACCAACACAACCAAGCTATCAATACTCAGCCGTGTGTCGTGAGAGTGACTAGAGAGCATATCGCCAACATGATGGGGCTAACTCGTCAAAGTGTTCATAAAGTACTAAAAAACTTAGAGAGTATTGGGATGCTAGAACTGAAATATGGTTCAGTGACCATTACCAATCCAAAACGCTTAGAAGCGCACATAAAACAACTCGAACAATAGAGTAAACAGATAGTTCATGTGTACACGCTAGCGAGAGATTGCCATCTTCTATTCTTGAGTAACGTGCACAACACCACTCGCTCCAGACAAGTGGCGCTGTAACCCAAAGTTCATTGAATTGACTAAGCCACATTCAATTCAGATTTCAATTCACGCTTTAAAATCTTTCCTGTCGCACTCATCGGGAGATGCTCACGAATTTCAACATAACGAGGATATTTAAAAGAGGCTAACTGCTCTTTGCCCCACTTTTGTAATGTTTCCGCGTCAATGTACTCTCCCGGTTTAAGCACAACGTAAGCCTTTATCTCTTCGCCATACTCTTCATTTGGAATCCCTATCACCGCTACCATTGAGATTGCAGGATGAGTCATAAACACTTCTTCAATTTCTCTAGGGTAAACGTTAAATCCACCTCGAATGATCAGATCTTTCATTCTATCGACGATAAATAGATTACCTGAACTGTCAAAACGGCCAACATCACCAGTATGGAACCAGCCATTTTGTAGCGCGGATTCAGTGACTTCCGGGCGGTCAAGGTATCCCTTCATAACATTATGCCCACGCACAACAATCTCACCTTCTTCACCGATCGGTAGCGCATTGCCTTCAATGTCGACAACTTTTACTTCAACGCCTTGAATCGCTTGACCTACCGATCCTGGTATACGTTCCTGATCTAAATGATTAAAACATGCAATAGGACTTGTTTCTGATAACCCGTATCCTTCAAGAATTGGGACATTAAATTGTTCCTCAAAGGATCTAAAGATTTCGGTTGGCAACGGGGCTCCACCGCTGATAGCAACACGTAGTGAGGATGTATCAAATTGGTGCTGGACATGAAGCAAGCCGATATACATCGTTGGCACTCCAGCAAACAACGTCACTTTGTGTTTTTCCATCAGCTCAAGAACATGTTTAGGCTCAAACCTAGGCACTAACACCAAGGTTGCCCCGCCCAAAACACTGGCATTTAAGTGGACGGTTTGACCAAAGGTATGAAATAAAGGCAAAGTTACTAAGTGAATATCATCGGCCTGGCTGCCCATAATGTTTTGTGCCACCAGAGCATTCATTATGATGTTCTGCTGCGTCAGTTCAGCTCCTTTTGGTAAGCCTGTCGTCCCTGATGTATACAAAATAACACAAGTATCATCCGCATTACGCGGTACATAATCTGACAATGGTTCTGCATCCGCTATAAACGCATTGAGAGTTGGCACACCATTCCATTCGTTTTCACTTTGAGATTGAGTCATCACGACCATATTTTCACATATATCAGCCTGCTCAAACGCTTTAACCCCCTCTTTTGCCATTGGCAGTTCTGCTGTCCCTTCAAAACAGAAGTAAAACTTCGCTTTTGAATCTTCTAAGTGATACTTAATTTCTCGCGCTTTCAAAAGCACATTTAATGGGACAGCAACCGCGCCAGCTTTTTGTATCGCATAATAAACAAACGCGAAAAAAGGAATGTTTGGGCATGAGAGCGCAATACGATCGCCCGGAACGACCCCTTTGTTGATTAAAGATGCCGCGATCTTTCCGGTAATCGCATCAAACTGCGCATAAGTTATCTCGACATCACCACATATCAACGCCGTCTTATCTGGTTTACTCGCAGCATTTCTTTGTAATGCAGCAGCAAGATTCATCATAATCGCTTCACCTCTTACTTGTTGATTTTCGTTTTATCGGCTCGGGAGCATTAGCAGAGAGAGCACTCCCCTACACTAAAATGTTGGCACTTAATATTTGTCTCGCCCATTTCTGATTAACATTATGTTTACAATGCAATCAAAACTAAGAATGTAAAACAATTAACATTTCACAAAGCTAATTGGTAAAAGTGTGAGCTTGAAAGAACTTAATTGTTATAAATATCAATCCAAGTCACGCAAGACGCAGACTACGATCGCAAACACAAAACTCATCTCAGTTAACAAAAAATAAACAAGAAAAAGAAATAAACAAAAACAATTACACAGCTAACAGGCATAACAAAAATCAATAGCAAACGTTTGCTATGAACAAAACTTTATCGTTCGTCAATAAAATATCGATTAATCCATCAATAATACCTTGCTGCATATTGCCAATTGTAAACGATAAGTGTAAAAAGCAAGGCGAGATAATTATCCATAAAACCATTTATGGTTAGTGGGTAATTTTAGGATTTTACATTTTATTAGCACAGAGGTTATGGAAGTGTTAAAAGAAAAGAGTTTGCTAAACAACATTGGCGTACAAGTCGTAATCGCCATGATCGTGGGCACAGCCGTTGGTGCCATGATGGGTCATGATGCGACAGTGTTCGCTCCTTTAGGTGCTATCTTTATCAACTTAATCAAAATGTTGGTTATTCCTTTGGTCGCTGTAGCCTTGATTTCTGGCGCAGCTGGTCTTGGGAACAGCCAGTCAGCAGGCAAAGTTGGCATCGTCACTCTAGGCTATTTTGGTTTAACATCCGCCCTAGCCGTTGCGCTTGCACTATTTATGGGTGAAGTATTCCAACCAGGCATGGGGATCGACGTCTCTGGCGTTGAAGGCATGTTCTCAGCAGAATACGCTTCAAAAGGTGAACTACCTACTTTCTGGGCAACCATCACTGGTATGATCCCAACCAACGTTTTCCAATCACTAAATGAAGCAAACATCCTACAGATCCTCGTTTTCTGTATGTTCTTTGGTATTGCAATTTCTAAGCAAGCAAAAGAGCGTCGTGAGCCAATCATTAATGGTGTTAACTGCATCGTTGACGCAATGGTTTGGATGATCAACAAAGTGATGATCATTGCCCCTATCGGCGTGTTCGGTCTGATGGCAGAAGCAGTCGGTACATTCGGTTTTGGCGCACTAATGGTGGTATTCAAACTGTTCGTTGTTTACGTTGCCGCAATCCTAATCTTCGGTTTCGTTGTTTACCCAGCAATGGTGCATATTTTCACCAAGACATCAGCGAAGAAGTTCCTGTCTTCAATGAAAAAACCACAAGCTGTTGCGCTTTCAACGGCCTCTTCTATGGCAACACTGCCTGTCACAATGGACACCTGTGAAAAAGAACTGGGCGTAAAAAATTCAACCGCGTCATTTGTTCTGCCTCTAGGCGCAACGATCAACATGTCAGGTAATGCGATTTACTATGGCTTGGTTGCTATCTTCTTTGCTCAACTGTTCAATATCGATCTAGGTATGGGCGCTTACATTGCAATTATCGTAACGTCTACATTGGGTGCGGTTGGTCAAGCGGGTGTTCCTGGTCCTTCTTTCCTAGTGGTTGCCGTGCTTCTTGCCGCTGGCATTCCAATTGAAGGTTTACCACTGCTATTCGCTCTTGACCGTATTTTCGATATGATTCGTACAGCACTAAACATCACAGGTGATGCAGCATGTGCAGTTATCGTTGATGCGCTAATTGAAGAGGAAGCGGCAGAAGCTGAGCTTAAAAAGCAAGAAGCTTAGTCCTTTCTCGAATGAACTAAAAACCGCTCACTATGAGCGGTTTTTTTTGTCTTTTCTTGCATTACGTAACTATATAAATAGAAACCAATAGCATAAATTTATCAAAATGATATAAACCATTACAAAATATAAAAAACGTCAGAACTAGGTTATATCATGAGTCTTAAGCTGTCTTTGGAGCCCCTCGCCAGTACAGATTTGCCGATCGAGTCAAAACAACAGGCGCTGGTTGACACGGTTCTTCTTACTCTTACACCGCAAGGAAGGTCTTCTCTTTTTCAACAAGTTGCTTTGTATAGAATAAAGCTTCTTAAATCCCTCTTTCCTAAATACGCATCTAAGAGTCTGTCCGTACTGTTTGAATTAATAGATTATCGAGATTTAGTACAGCAGTATCCAACGCCTTTCTCCGAAGAGGCGCTCTTAATTGAACAAATTGCCGCAGATTGTTACCCGCATTGGATGGTTTTCTGGTGTGAATGTGAGATTGCTGCGATCAAGCAAAAGCACCCTTTAAATGAAGCGACAAGACCAACTCAGCTCTCGTTTGACGACCGCGACTATTCAAGCATATTGATCGAAGATATTGCCGAATGCGACCTAAAGGTAACACTGCCAAATCACGCTGCATTAATGCCGATTTCCGAAGCAATCACACTGAGCAATCTTGAGCTCTTCGTCCAAACTGAACAATGGTTTGAGATATTGTCTCTATTATCACTCTCGCAGAAAGGTCAACACTTTGTGCTATTGTTCAAGCAGTCATCTACACCAATCATGGTCTCCTCCGCTTTGGTGCAAAACTGGCACCAAAGAAATACCTGGCTCAGCTATTCATCACCATTTAGTAGTGAGCAATGGCAGTTTTGCCTTCCTGATTATGGCTACATTACTCTTAATCAATTAGGCCTTTGGGGAGGTAACGATCTAACTCGCCAACGGACTCTTATTGAATTTGATGCGCAGTTCCAATCTCACTTGAAAAACACTGAAGCGGTTTGCGAAGTGCTGCGTCTGACAGTGGGTGGCAACATCCAACAAAAACTGTACTTTTTGTATTTGGCACAAAAAGCATTGATGAGTGAGCTATATAAAGCAGGCTATAAGCTCAGCTTTACCATTATTGAACAAATATTTATGTTAAATTTCTATCAATCTATTGATTTAGAGGCCTACTTTCACTCAGGATACCGCGACATTAACGGTGACGGTACCAAGACATACCGCGGTTTCTGGAATTTAGGTATGATGGTTGAAGCATTTCAAGACATACAGTTTCGCGACTACAAACACCGCGTACGAACAAAAAGAATTGATGAAAAGGTGAATGTACATGCTTGATATTCATCTTCACGGCCTTTTTTATCCAAAAGCAATGACGCTATACGCCACTGTACTGGTGGTGTTCGCTTGGTTGTTATATTACTGCTATCGCCTAAAACAGAAGAGTGAAACGATTTTAGGCTCGCATCATGCGCCGTACATTGCTTATTCTAGTTGCATCATCGTTTGGATCAGCAGTAACGCATACTTCCATACCGATTTATTGCCGGAGTTGGGGTCCGCTGGCGGTATTTTTATGGCTAAGTTGGCGAACTTGGCGTCATTCTTTGCCTTTGCATTCGCGTTCTATTTTTCTTGCCAGCTAGCGGCTGATATCAAAAAAACTGCGGTCAAAGCCTGGCAAAAAATCGTCTTTGTGGCACTAGCAACGTACTCGCTTTACATCAACTTAGTACCAAACCTTACTGTCGAAAATGTCACCATTAGCGGTCCAAGCCAGTTCGTGATCGAGTTTGGTCCCCACACCTCATATTTCTTTATTAGTTTGCTGACATTTGTGGTATTAACCCTGCTGAACTTGATTACCATGCGAGCGAACAGCAGCAAACTCACGCTGGCAAAAAGTAACTATATGATCGCTGGCATTTTGGTCTTCATGTTATCAACTGCAGTGATACACCTTGGAATGACTTACTTCCTTGGTGACTTTTCCTTAACCTGGTTACCACCAGCACTTTCAATTAGTGAAATGTTGTTTGTAGGCTATGCCCTGCTTACCTCTCGCTTTTATAGCGCTAAATACCTCACATACTTAACCGTTAGCGCACTGTTTGTCTGTGCCATTTTCGTTCTCCCGCTGGGCGCAATATTTATTCCTATCTCGGAAGATAACCAATGGCTTGTAGCGGTGCCTTTATGCGCACTCATCGGTATCACTTGGCACTTGCTTTACAAACGCGTCAGTCGTTTCGCGTCCTATTTTATTTATGGGAAACGACATACACCCGTTCAACAAATTCTTGGATTAGAAGAAGAGTTTAAACGCTCAATAGATGATGCTATGCGCCAGTTAGCAGCGTTACTGAATATACCAAATAATAAATTGCAGCTCGTCACCAGCAGTTACACCGAAACGTTTTATGAAGATTATCTGCCGTCAAGCAAGTCTGTTCTCGTGCTTGATGAACTGTCTGAAGAAATTGATTATGCCTCCTCGTCTAAAGGCTCAATGCGCAAGCTCTACGAACGTATGCGATCCAGCAATACGGCGCTCGTAATGCCTCTTTTTGGTCGTGGAAAGTCCGTTACGCACTTACTGATTTCTTCACACAAAATGGATAATAAGCTGTTTTCTAATGAAGAAATTTCAGCATTGCAAACCTTATTAGTTCGCATCCAGAGCACCATCGAGGCCGATAGAAAAGTACGCCAAAGCCGTGCGCTCGCTAACTCTATTGCGCATGAAATGCGTAACCCTCTCGCTCAAGTTCAATTACGATTTGAAGCTTTAAAACAGCATATCGAATCAAACGCTGCACTTGAGACGTTAAAGAGTGAGATTGATAAAGGAGAAGCAGCGATTCAGCGTGGTCGCCAACTCATCGACATTATTTTGCGAGAAGTCAGCGACAGCTCACCTGAGCACGAACCCTTAACTATTACGTCTATACATAAAGCTGTCGATCAAGCGGTCAGCCGTTATGGCTTTGAAAACGATCAAATAATTGAAAGGATCAATCTGCCCCAAGAGCACGATTTTGTCGCGAAATTAAACGAAACTCTGTTTAACTTTGTCATTTTCAATTTGATTCGCAATGCTATCTACTATTTTGATTCTTATCCCGATAGTCAAATTGAGATTCGTAGCCAAACGGGGGCCTACGAAAACATTCTGGTCTTCCGAGATAGTGGCCCTGGCATAGATAGCAGTATCTTACACAAGATATTTGACGACTTCTTCTCGTATCAAAAAAGTGGCGGCAGCGGCCTTGGTTTGGGCTACTGTCAACGCGTGATGCGCTCTTTTGGCGGACGAATTGAGTGCCAGTCTGAATTGGGCGAATTTACTGAGTTCTACTTGTATTTCCCGGTCGTCCCAAACGCACCCAAACCAGAGACGTTGAGAACACCGGACTTCAATGGCTGGAAAGTAAATGCACCACATTCTGAACCTCGCACAGCCCAACACGTACAAGTAAGTAACGATGCACCAACAGTGCTCATTGTTGATGACAAAGAGGTGCAGCGTACTTTGGTTCAAATGTACTTAAAAAGGCTGGGAGTCAACAGCTTACAAGCAAATAATGGCGCTTCTGCGGTGGAGCTATTTCAGTCGCACAAGATTGATTTGGTGCTTATGGATGTACAGATGCCAGTGATGAATGGATTTGACGCAAGCCAACGAATTAAGCAAATTGCGTCTTCCGTTCCGATCATCGCACTATCTGGAGAGTCTGGAGCCAAAGAGCTGGAGCTCATTGCGAAACTCATGGATGACAGACTTGAAAAGCCAACCACGTTAAATGCGCTCCAAACCGTCATCAAGCGCTGGTTGCAACATGAGAGTTTTGCTACTTCTAACACTTTCTAATTTGCGAAGATAAAACTGGCACTAGATGTGCATTACTGAAGTAAATCGAATTATCCAGAGGGTCAAGCAAGCTGCAAATGGTTAGCGGATGAGCTTGATAAGGAGATCGCCATGTTACTTCATCGACACACATACTACGGCTTGATTCATCATGGAATCAAAGCACTACTACTCGATCGCTTAGGCCACTATACAGAAGAAGAATACCATCAGTATTTGAGCCTAATGACCGGCAAATCCACTTGCTTTACGATGTCTCTCGAAGAGCTTGAAGCAACCGTTGATAACCTGTTACGTGAAGGCTATTTAGAAGATGTCAAAACGCTTATTTCTCAATATCAACGTGTTGCTTAAATCTTAAATTCTATCAACTCAATTGCCGCTTTATCGCGGCAATTTTTATGCCTTCGATTTACTACTTCATCTTTGCGAAATGTAGCTTGTTGTATCATTCAGTCAGGGGATTACTTCTCTTACCTCTAACCTTGACGGTATTCACATCTTGTCAGATTCCGTTAGACTGTCTTCAATTCACTAATTAGGTAGATTTTGCCACCATGAAGCAAATCCTAGATTTTATCCCACTCATCGTCTTCTTCGCTTTGTACAAGATGTACGACATCTACGCAGCAACAGGAGCGCTGATCGTTGCAACGGCAATTCAGCTTGTCGTCACCTATGCTCTGTATAAAAAAGTCGAGAAAATGCAGCTAATTACGTTCGTTATCGTGACGATATTTGGCAGCATGACCCTTTTCTTCCACGACGACAATTTCATAAAATGGAAAGTCACCATCATTTATGTGATTCTAGCTATCGGTTTAGCAGCGAGTCACGCAATGGGGAAATCGGCCATTAAAGGCATGTTGGGCAAAGAAATTTCACTACCTGATGCTATTTGGGCGAAGATCAACTGGGCTTGGGTCGGCTTCTTCTCATTCTTTGCTGGTCTGAACATTTATATCGCTTACGAGCTACCACTGGATGTTTGGGTCAACTTCAAAGTATTCGGAATGTTGATTGCGACATTTGCCTACATGATTGCGACTGGCTTCTACATTTACAAACACATGCCAAAAGAACAAAAAAATAACTCATCCGATGTGTCGACTGATGATTAAAAACTCAGTTTTGCTATAATCCGCGCACTTCGCAGCGACCTTCGGGTCGCTGTTTTGCTCCATGTATCACTAAACCGATCAAACGGCATACCGGAATCAGACCATTCTTGCTGCTGTAAACCAACTTTCTCTGGTCCGGTGTCTGTGGTTTTTTAAGGACCTTTGGTTCTAGGTATTTACTATGTTGGCGCTTAGTTTGAGCGCCTTTAAGATTTAGGATGTCACAATGAGTCAAGAAATTAGCTCTCCGAAAGGTCAACTACTGCTTCGTACCCTTGCAATGCCTGCCGATACTAATGCCAATGGCGATATTTTTGGTGGTTGGATTATGTCTCAGCTCGACCTAGCAGGTGCGATTCTGGCCAAAGAGATCTCTTCTGGTCGCGTTGTTACCGTTTCAGTGTCCAGCATTACCTTCAAGAAGCCTGTAGGTGTTGGCGATGTCGTTTGCTGCTATGGCGAATGCACTAAGATTGGTCGCACCTCAATGAGTGTCGATCTGGAAGTATGGGTCAAGCCGGTAAAAGCACACGGTGTCGGCGAGCGCTTCATGGTTTGTGATGCGACTTTCAACTACGTAGCCATTGACAGTGAAGGCAAACCACGCCCGGTTCAGAATTAGTCAACCTACAGCGCTAACTGTTAGAAAGGATCTCACATTTTCTGTTGTTCACTTGTGAGAGACACAAAAAAGGCGTTAAATTAACACTTTACCCTACCAATTAAGGAACTATGCTATGTGGTATGTCATCTTTTCTCAGGACGTCGAGAACTCGCTGGAAAAACGCATGAGCGTTCGCCCGCAACACTTGGAGCGCTTACAAAAGCTTCAAGACGAAGGTCGCCTTCTTACTGCTGGCCCTATGCCTGCGATAGACTCTGACAACCCAGGAGAAGCTGGATTTACGGGCTCGACTGTCATCGCTGAGTTCGCCTCTCTAGAAGACGCTAAAGCGTGGGCAGAAGCCGATCCTTACGTAGCGGCTGGTGTTTACGATAATGTAATCGTGAAACCGTTCAAAAAAGTGTTTTAATTTATGAAAAAATTACTGTGTCTTTTCTTGGCATTTGGTGCGTTAGCGGGCTGTTCATCTACCGATGATAATCAACGCCAGCTTGAGCTATTGGCATCAAACCGAGCGGGAGTCTTGTCCGCAGGTCTCCCTTTGGAATACGGTCCACTGCAGATAATGCGTGTCTCATCCAACAAAAATGTTGTTGAGATGATGATGATTTATAACGATGACGCACTCGGTGCAAAGCCGTTAAATCAAGTACTGAATACCAGTATCTATACCTACTGCAGCAACCCAGAAGTTCGCAAGCAAATTGATATGGGCTTGATGTACCGTATTAAAGTGCGTAACTCTCGCGGTCAGTTGATGGCAGATGAGTTGGTTTCCGCGCAAACTTGTACTCAAATGAAATAGTCACAGTGAGTGCGTTGTTTTCGATACGAGCAATTCATCCGCTATTGCGGGATAGTATAACGACGAAAATGAACGGCTAAGAATAGAAAAACGGAGACAACGGTCTCCGTTTTTATTTGCTAAAAAGTTGCCTTACGCCAGCTCAGCACGAAGTTTCTTCGTCGCTGACACGAGGTTCGCCAATGCCGCTTCTGTCTCTGCCCAGTTACGTGTTTTCAGACCACAGTCTGGGTTCACCCACAAACGTTGTACCGGAATCTTTTCTGCCGCTTTCTTGATTAAGCCTTCAATCCACTCTTCCGCCGGAATGTTTGGTGAGTGAATGTCATAAACACCTGGACCGATTTCATTCGGGTAATTGAACTCTTCAAACGCTTTAAGCAGTTCCATATTTGAGCGTGACGTTTCAATGGTAATCACATCCGCATCGAGCGCCGCGACTGAATCAATGATTTCATTGAACTCGCTGTAACACATGTGAGTGTGAATCTGAGTCTCTGGTTTTGCACTCGCTGCCGAGATCTTAAATGCATCCACCGCCCATTCTAAATACGCTTTGTGATCGCGCTTTTTCAACGGCAGACCTTCACGAATCGCAGGCTCATCGATTTGAATGATATTGATGCCTGCATCTTGCAGATCAGAAACCTCATCACGCAGTGCCAGTGCCAGTTGCTGGGCGATTTCTTGACGAGTAATGTCTTCACGCGGGAATGTCCAACATAAAATCGTTACCGGGCCCGTCAGCATACCTTTCATCTGCTTGCTGGTTAGCGATTGTGCGTACGTCGACCATTCCACCGTAATCGGCTTTTCACGCTCAATGTCAGCAACTACAATGGCTGGTTTCACACAGCGAGAGCCATAACTCTGTACCCAACCAAATTTCGTCGTTTGGAAGCCCGCCAAGTTCTCCGCGAAGTATTCCACCATGTCGTTACGTTCTGCTTCACCATGCACAAGCACATCTAGGTCGAGGGCTTCTTGGCGTTTTACGGCATCCGCAATATGTCCTTTTAATGCTTGGATATAGTCGGACTCAGATAACTGGCCAGTGCGATAAGCGCTGCGCTGAACACGAATTTCACCCGTTTGAGGGAAAGAACCGATTGTCGTGGTTGGCAACAGAGGTAATCCCAATACTTCAGCTTGATGCGCAGCACGCTCCGCGTAAGGTGCGCTGCGCTCGGCAAGTGACGCAGTAATACGGTTTAAACGTGCTTGAACTTTTGGCTTATTCACATGCGTTGCCGTTTTACGTGCTTTGATTGGCTGGCTGTAGGTATCACAAGCGAGAATCGCATCTTGATCACCATCGAGTGCGCGGCCAAGCAAGGCGACTTCTGTTACTTTTTGTTTTGCGAACGCAAACCAGCTTTTCACTTCCTCACTGAGTTCTGTTTCCAGTTCCAGATCAACCGGGCTATGTAGCAAAGAGCATGAGCTCGCCACCCAAAGGTTGTCGCCCAGTTTTTCTTTTACTGGCTGTAGGCGTTCAAGTTGCGCACTCAAATCCGAGCGCCACACGTTACGACCGTTGACCACGCCAGCAGACAGCACCCAACCCTCCGGTAGTTTGGCAACCACGTCGTCAAGCTGCTGAGGCGCGGCAGATAAATCGATATGTAAACCATCCACTGGTAGCTTTACAATTTTGTCTAGCGTATCGCTTATAGAGTCAAAGTACGTCGTTAGCAGCACTTTTACATCGCTTCGAATCACTTGGTACGCTAGCTTGAACGCATCAGCCCACTGACTTTCAAGCTCTAGTGACAAAATTGGCTCATCAATCTGAACCCACTCAACACCTTGACTCGCGAGCTTTGCCAAAATAGCTTGGTAAGCCGTAAGCAATCGTGGCAGTAGCGTCAGGCGATCGAACCCTTCTTCTACCTCTTTACCTAAGTAAAGATAACTAACTGGGCCAAGCAAAACTGGCTTCACTTTATGCCCAGCTTGGGTTGCTTCGTTGACTTCTTCAAACAGTTGAGGCCAGCTCACTTCAAATGTATCGTCCTTGCTAAATTCAGGTACGATGTAGTGGTAGTTTGTGTTGAACCATTTAGTCATATCCGATGCTGCAGCGCCCGCACAGCCGCAACCCGCTTGAGATTGACCGCGACCCACTTTGAATAGCGTATCCAAATCAGGGAAACCGTCTGCGTGACGTTTTGGCACGTGACCCAGTAACAACGTGGTCGTCAGTACATGATCGTACCAAGCAAAATCGCCAGCGGTGGTAAAACTCAAGCCAGCATCTGTTTGCGTTTGCCAGTTTTTAGCTCGCAGATCTGCTCCAACCTTTTTAAGCTCTGCTTGATCAATTTCTCCGCGCCAGTATTTTTCCTGAGCGAATTTTAATTCTCGTTTTTCACCGATGCGTGGATAACCTAGTACGTGCGTTGTTGTAGCCATGTCCCTATTCCTTTTTCAATCTTGTTCAATTTGTTTGGGTCAGAGTATCTTTCGTCATAAAAGATGTCTGGATGGCCAAACTATCGCTCTCATCTGCGGTTTGAACAACGTCCATTTATTCAACTTGTTTATTAAAAAAATTCATCATGAGGCGACATGATTCGCAAATAAACACAACAAATAGACGTCTAGACGTTTACATATCCATTTTTTGTCGTTAAGTTATTTATACGATTGCTATTCTGTTCATAGCGAGCAACAAAGGATGAAAGGAATTCATGATAGAGCTAAAACATTTGCGGACACTCACTTCGCTTCGAGACACCGGCTCTCTAACCGCGACCGCGACCGCGTTGCATCTCACTCAATCGGCCTTGTCTCACCAGATCAAAGATTTAGAGTCGCGGATTGGGGGACAATTATTCCTTAGAAAAACTCGTCCGGTGAAGTTCACTTCAGAGGGAGAAATCCTATTGCGTCTTGCAGAAGATATTCTTCCCAAACTCGCAAGAGCAGAAAATGATTTGGCAAGCTTGAAAGAAGACGTCAATGGTCGGTTGCATATGGCAATTGAATGTCACTCATGCTTCCAATGGCTCATGCCTGCTCTTAGGGAATATCAACTTGCCTGGCCTAGCGTAACACTGGATTTTTCATCAGGTTTTGGCTTTGAACCACTTCCTGCACTGTTAGCTGGCGAGTTGGATCTCGTTATCACGTCAGATATTCAACCTCGTTCTGAAGTGCATTATGAACCTTTATTCGACTTTGAAATGCGCTTAATTACCGCGACCAACCACCCATTGGCGGAAAAAGAAGTTATTGATCCGCAAGATCTCGCAGATCAAACCATGCTCTCTTATCCGGTTCAAAAACAAAGGCTAGACGTCGTAAAACACTTCTTGCAGCCAGCGGGGGTAGAACCAGCCAAATGGAAGCAAGCCGACAATACTCTGATGTTAGTGCAAATGGTTTCCGCAGGATTAGGGGTTGCAGCACTGCCAAATTGGGCGATTTCTGAATTTTCTCGCCAAGGGCTTATTACCAGTAAACCTTTTGGCCAAGGCTTATGGCGTCGCTTATTTGCTGCAACGCGTCACTCAGAGAAAGATAAACGTTACTTACAAGCCTTTTTCGCAACCGCAAGGCTACAATGTAAAAGCCACCTTGACGGAATCAAGATGGCTTAGGGATATGGATTAAGAAGGTTTAGCGTTGATATGCTTTAAATTGGTTGGTCAATGGATCGTACTGATAACCAAGCATATCAAGCTTGCCTACTACGGACTCTACATCCATTTCATACACCGATACTAACTCGTCAAAACTGTCGCACTCTAAACGTAGCTTTTCATTGACGATACCTAGCAAAATAATGCTATCCAAATTACCTACATTGCTTAAATCCATCGCGACTCTCCTCTTCGACAAGGTATATAAACAAGCGTAGACGTAATCACGTGAATTTAAAGTGAGCGCGATCCAAAACGTGAGTGCCTTATACTCAAGCAACCTAGAAAGGACTTGAGTACAAGCAGTATTGCTCTGTTTCTCGACTCGAGATTAAGCCGCCAGAGAGAATAAACCTTGTAGGCTCGTCATTGACGCGAGCGCGAGCAACAGGGCGACGCTCAGTTGAACCTTTTCCGGTTTTTTATGTGTGAAGATATGCCAACACCAAACAATGATTGAAGAAATTAGCATGGCTAAAGACAACAAAATTGGTTGTGTTGCGGCGCTCAATGTCGCTTCATTTAACTGGTAAGAAGCAAATAGAGTTGCGATTACCAGCAGCATTCCAGACACAATGCCCGTGACTGGCAAAATGCGGTGAAATGCCTGCAATCTGCTACGAGCGATAGTCAGAAGCAATTGAGAAAATGACGCCCCAAGGAAAAATATCATTATTGCCATCGCAATAGACGCAGGCCAGCTTGGCTGTTCAAATGCTTGAATACTTACATACGCAAAAGCCAAACCATTCGCTAAATGCATCGCCCAAAGAGGGCCTTTTTCACGCGTTTTCTTGGTTTGAACCTGGGAGTAGAAATAGAAAATAGCGAACACGATCATAAATGCTTCAATGCGAAGAGAAGCAACCGCAAGCCACAATAACGCCACTGCTGGCAACATTTTATGAAGACGGCCTCTCTGACCCGGACAAATATCGCCCTTGATGAGAAGCAAAGTCAGTAGCGCTTGCGCGCCAAATAGCATCGGAGGAAAAGTAACCAGCAATTGTTGAATCATGTTAAATGCACGCTTAAAAGTCATTTTGGGGTGGCGATAATAGCAAATCACCTATCGTCAAACCACCGAAAGTCTATCCCCAAATGTACTAGAACAGCGAGACTTTTTATTCAACAAGAAGCGAGATACTTCAACGCATCTTCTTGAGTTAACACGCCTCTGTATTCTTCTTTTTCATCACATAAAACCCACGGGAAGCGAATGCCTGTTTTGATTAGTTCTCGAATAGCAGCAACAGATAAGTGCGCATTGACGAGCACAAACTCCGTGCTCATTATCTGGTTCACCGGACGTTTCCAAATCCAATTTTCTCGCTCAGTCTCTAATTCGGTCCCCATGGAAGGCGTTAGGTGTAAGTTAACTTGCTCTTTGGTAACTAAGCCAACACAGCGCTTTTCGTTAATGACAACCAACGGCGAACTTGGACTTAAATTCATATATTCCACCGCCAACGATAATGGCTCCCCGGGATCAAGGTGCCTGACCTCTTCATGGCTCAGTGATTGCAATACATCATCTTGTTTTGGTTTGACAGCAACACCCGAAAACAAATGTTCGTAACTTTCCGCTTTCTCCATCAAATCGACAGGCCGAGCACGAGAGAACAAAAAGCCTTGCATGTAATCCACACCTATTTCAGCCAATGTTTGAAGCTCCTGTTCTGACTCCACGCCCTCGGCAACCACTTTTACATTCATTTGCTGAGCAAGATCAGTGACCATTTTGACAATGTTATAACTGGTATTACCGTGCTGAATGTTCTTAACGAATTTTCGGTCGATTTTCAGTAAATCAAACTGCCCTTTCTCTAGGTAAGAAAAAGAAGAATACCCTGTACCGAAGTCATCAATCGCAATTTTAATGCCCTCTTTGCGCACTTGCTCTAGCGCTTGCGTATGCTCTTCGTCTTGCTCAAAATACGCTGTTTCCGTCAGCTCAATCGTGACTCGTTTAGGATCGACACCACTGGCTTTAATTAGGTCATGCGAACGCTGAAGAACCTGGAGCGAATCCAATTTAGTATTCAGTGAGCGATTGATGGTTAACCCTATTTCCTCGCCATATATGTCTTGCAAGCGCGGAAAGTGTTTGAGCGCGGCTTGACAAACCTCATCATCTAGAGCCGCAATCAACTCTAAGTCTTCAATAACAGTAATCATCTCTTGAGTGCTATAGGCATCACTTTCATGATAAAAGCGCGCTAAGGCCTCGAACTTAACGACTTTACCAGTTCGGCTATCAATTATTGGTTGAAAATGAACATCCACCAGCCCACTGTCGATTTGCGCTTCCAAAAACGCCTCTAAATGCTGGCGTTTTACTAACTCAGAATGAAGCTCACTATTATAAAAATTAAAATAGCCACCTTCTCCAGAAAGTGAGGACAACATCGCCTGGGCTGCATGCGCTAACGCTTGCTTTGGCCTGTTTGTATCATAGCCGAGGATTGACACTCCCGTTTGTCCCTCAACGATAGTGGTATGCATTTTTGTTCCCATTTCATTCCTAAGCTCAGTGAAGAACCCTTTCATTGCAATTTGAATCAAACGTAAAGGACTTAGCCATTGACAGTGAGGAGTTTGTAAACAGACAACAAACACATCCCTAGAAAGTTGACCCGCTATACTGGTGTAGCGGCTTCGCATAATAAAATCGGCGAAGCCTAGTTGCTGTTCAAGTAAGCATTTTTCAGAAAAATTTGGTCTGAGAGTCATGACGATATTGAGTTCTTTACTCCCACTTTCGTTCGCCAAATTAGCTAATTGCAGTTCGAACTCTTCTCTAGAAGGCAAAAAAGCTGACCAATCATGTTGTTGTTCACAGCGACTTTTCATCCACAACAAGGAAGCCGAAATGTCAGTAGAGAAGCCGAGATAAAGAATCCGTCCAGAATGAAATGTTAGCCGATAGATACAAAGATGATGCGCCTGATTACTACCATTTGCAGTTCTACTCAATAAATTACCGCTCCAGTATCCTTCATCATCAATATGCTGCCAGAGTTGGTCGTAAAACGCCTGACTATGGTGAGATGTGCTAAAGATATAGGTTTTAAGTCCAACCAAATCACGGTTTTGATAACCCATTTGCAATTCAAAGGCACGGTTACAACCTAAGATTCGGGTGTCTTCGTCCGCGACTAAAACCCCTACATTCGGTAAATCAAAAATCGTTTCGAGAATTTTCGCTAACTCTTCGCAGCCAGTGATCGTCAATTGCGGGATGATAGAGCCTTGAACAATACGCTCATTGAGCTTTTCAAAGCTAATTGTGACATGTATTAGGCGAGCTTCATTAAGCATCATGCAACAAGAAAAACGACCTTGCCCACCTAGGAGCTCCACTTCTAAAATTCGTTGCCTTAGTGTTTCCTGTTGCCCCATCAGCATATGCTCAAACAAATCATCTAAGCAGGTGACTGGCGTATTTAACCCAAAAGCATTTGCCATTCCTTGCTGGTCGCATTCGAATTCGCGAGTATCAATCTTGTAAGACCATTCAATCACTGGAGTCGGATTGGATGTCGGTTGCACTTTTTCATGTGCTATTGTTGTTGAGTCACTCATTCCCTAGCCCCCTTTTTAATTAGCCTCATGCTCAGGGTTCGTAGTCAACGTGCCTTATTCCATTTGGGACCTGCTGATCCTCTTGTAAAATAGATTCTGGCAACGTAAGCCAATCGACTTAGAACCTTTTCAGAGCTTGTTCGGCTTTTTGCATTTTCCTATGCATTAATTTGATTATAGGCGTTGTTTTTAATAAGCACACCATTGCTTATTGTTTGTATTAACATTGCGACATTTTTCACGACTCGACCTATAACCATGAGGCTTTCAAGGTGATATTAGACATAAAATCGCCGATATAGCCTTGATATTTTTGCAAACCAAATAAAACTCGATGAACTAAGCTTGAATAGATGAGTTTGGTATAGATACCTGATCCTCAAATCGCTATAATTCGCGCTCCCTGGAACAGAGAGCAAAATATGACCAATAACATCACTCCTATTCATGAGTACAAAAAATACTGGGCAGAGTGTTTTGGTACGGCACCTTTCTTGCCGACCAGTCGCAAAGAAATGGACGCCCTAGGATGGGATAGCTGTGACATTATCATCGTAACCGGTGACGCTTACGTAGATCACCCGAGCTTTGGTATGGCTATCATTGGCCGTCTGCTAGAAGCGCAGGGTTTCCGTGTCGGTATCATTGCTCAACCAGAATGGCAAAACAAAGATGCGTTCATGCAGCTAGGTAAGCCAAATCTGTTCTTCGGGATCACTGCGGGTAACATGGACTCCATGATCAACCGTTACACCGCGGATAAAAAACTTCGTCACGATGACGCGTACACACCAAACAACGAAGGTGGCAAACGCCCAGACCGCGCGACTTTGGTTTACTCTCAGCGTTGTCGTGAAGCCTATAAAGAAGTGCCTATTGTTTTAGGTGGTATCGAAGCCAGCCTACGCCGTGTTGCGCACTACGATTACTGGTCAGACAAAGTTCGCCGTTCGGTACTGTTTGATGCAAAAGCAGACATCCTACTTTTCGGTAACGCAGAACGCGCACTTGTAGAAGTGGCGCATCGCATCGCAAATGGTGAAGACATCAGCACCATGACCAATATTCGTGGTACTGCCGTGAACTTGCCAGCCGCGCCAGAAGGCTACACGGTTATCGATTCTTCTCGCATTGAAAAACCTCGTAAAGAAGCGTTCGTACCAAAGAACCCATACGAAGTAGAAACTCAGTGTGAAACTAAAAAAGATGAGCCAGTTGCACAACCAATCACGATTCGCCCATCACGCCACGATGCTGCGACAACTGCGGTTCGCTTACCTTCGTTCGAAAAGCTAAGAAACGATCGCATTCTTTATGCTCATGCAAGTCGTGTATTGCATTTAGAAACGAACCCGTACTCAGGTCGAGCGTTACTTCAAAGCCATGGTGATCGTGAACTTTGGGTAAACCAAGCCCCAATCCCATTGACGACCGAAGAGATGGACTTTGTGTTTGGTCTGCCTTACGCGCGTGTTCCTCATCCTATGTACGGCAAAGCAAAAATTCCAGCGTATGACATGATCAAAACGTCTGTGAACATCATGCGTGGTTGTTTTGGTGGCTGTTCTTTCTGTTCAATTACCGAGCATGAAGGTCGAATCATTCAAAACCGCTCGAAAGAATCGATCATCAACGAGATTGAAGAAATTCGCGACAAAGTCCCAGGCTTTACAGGCACAATTTCCGATCTTGGTGGCCCAACTGCAAACATGTACCGCCTAGGTTGTAAAGATCCAAAAGCGGAAGCGAACTGTCGTCGTCCATCCTGTGTATTCCCGGGCATCTGTAACAAGTTAAATACAGACCATAAACACACCATCGACCTATACCGCGAAGCGCGTAAAGTAGAAGGCGTGAAGAAAGTGATGGTCGCATCAGGCGTACGCTATGACCTTGCGATTGAATCACCAGAATACGTGAAAGAGCTCGTGACTCACCACGTAGGTGGTTACTTGAAAATTGCACCGGAACATACAGAGAAAGGCCCTCTTGATCTGATGATGAAACCGGGTATGGGCACGTACGATCGCTTTAAAGAGATGTTCGAGAAGTACAGCGCAGAAGCGGGTAAGAAGCAGTACTTAATCCCTTACTTTATCTCTGCGCACCCAGGCACAGAAGACGAAGACATGCTGAACCTTGCTCTGTGGCTGAAGAAAAACAACTTCGAGTGTGACCAAGTACAAAACTTCTACCCTTCGCCAATGTGTAACGCAACGTCGATGTACTACTCAGAGACAAACCCTCTGAAACGAGTGAAGTATAAGAAACGTGAAGATGTACCTGTAGCAAAAGGTGAACGTCAACGTCGCCTACATAAAGCGCTGTTGCGTTACCACGATCCAGCAAACTGGCCAATGATCCGAGAAGCCCTAATCAGCATGGGTAAAAAACATTTGATTGGTGACAAACAAGGCTGTCTCGTTCCTGCGGAAGACATTGAAGCACAAACACCTGCACAACGTCGTAAATCTGGTCGTCACGGGGCAAACCGCTTTGCAACCAAACATACCAAAAACCAACCGGGCTTCGGTGGTCATTTGAACAAACGCTCTGAAGGCGGTTCAAAAGGTAGTCAACGCCCTGCAAGCAACGGCCAACGTCCTAGCGGCAACGGTGCAAACCGCCCAGCAGGTAGCAAGCCACAAGGTCAAGGTCGCCCACAAGGACAAGGCAAACCAGCTGGTCAACGTAAACCAAAGCGTCGTTAATTCTTCAGCACTTAAATACTAGAAAGGGCTCCAGAGGTAACTCTGGAGCCCTTTTGTTTTGTTCGATATTTCTCGCCAATCGTTTTGCCGGAAATGAACCGAGTGAGCTGGCTTGAACTCACTTACTTGATTAAGACAACTTGAACTTACTCAACTCGCAGTGAAGATCACTGGCTTTTACTGTCAGTTCGTTACTGATCGCTACAGAGGATGACATGGTATCCATCACTTCCATCGCCGTATCATTAATCACAACCACATTACGGTTGATCTCTTCCGACACCGAACTTTGCTCTTCTGCCGCTGAAGCGATCTGATTATTCATATCATTAATTACTTCAATAGCTTGGTTGATTTCGGCCAACGCCAACTGCGCTGCTTGTGTTTCTTCATTGGTATCCACCGCTTGCTTCTGGCTTTGCTCCATCAACACGACGATTGATTGCGTTTCTTGCTCCAAACGAGCCAACATTGCACGAATTTCTTCTGTCGAGCCTTGTGTCCGCGTTGCAAGGTTGCGGACTTCATCGGCTACCACAGCAAAACCACGACCCGCTTCACCAGCACGCGCAGCTTCAATCGCAGCGTTCAGAGCCAACAAGTTGGTTTGATCGGCAATGCCACCAATCTCACTCAGAATCCCCTGAATCGCCGTGCTTGAAGCCACCAAATTCTGCGTCTGGTGCTGTGCATCATTCACTTGCGAAGCGAGGTTATCCACTGCGCTTGCAGCATTGTCCATACGCGACATGCCATTCGCGCTATTGCTTTGAACTTGGCTTGCCGCCGCTGCTGCTTGTACCGCAGAATTTGCCACTTCTTGTGCGGTTGCGCTCATCTCATTAATCGCCGTTGCTAGCGAGTTGACTTCGTTCACTTGAACGTTCAGTTGATCTCTCGAAGCCGCCGCGCGAGCTTGGCCTTCACTTGCGTTTTTATCAACTTGGTCTGCCGTCGCCATTACGGTTAAAAGCATTTCCTGAATGCGAGCGAGGAAGGTATTAAACCAGTGCGCCAGTTGGGCAGTTTCGTCCTTACCTTTCACCTCAATGCGGTAAGTTAGGTCGCCCTCGCCTTGCGCTGCGTCTTTAAAACGCTCCACTAAGTTAGTTAACACTTTACCCAACGAGGTCGCGATCATCGTCATCGCAACAATACCAATCAGAGCCGCAATAATCCCTGCCCACACTCCCTTTTCAAGAGCTTCTGCACTTTGTTCTTCACTCCATCGCTCGTAGTCATCCACGTTCTTTTTAAGGAAGCTACTGGGAACCGACACCATAACGATCCAAGGCGCATCGCTGGTTTCAATTGCAGTAATCGCATACTCATCCCCGCCAAACGTCACAAGGCCTGCGCCTTTTTGTTTCGCAATGGATTGAATACGCGCCCATTGAGACGCCAACTCATGAGAGACTTTCTTACCCACTTGATCCGCTTGGCTGCTGTTCGCCAGCGTGATGCCTTTCCACGAAGAAATCAGAATACGGCCTTGTCCATCAAATAAGTCGCTCGCGTAATCTTCACTTTGGCTTTGTAACTCGTTCAATGACAAATCAAAACCGAGAGAACCAATGATCTCGCCACGTAACTTGATTGGTTGGCTAATGGTCGTGATCAGTTCTTGTTTGCCGCGAACCGGATACATGTACGGTTCCATCACGAACGTTTTGCCCGTTTCGTAAGGCATCAAGTGCCAATCGTCTTTACGCTCACCGTTGTTGTTTAATTCAGTATTGCTAAAGCTATCCATCGCCACGACATCAAAACTGTTGTGCGAATTTGGCGAAAAGAATGGCGCTAAGTAGCCTTCGCTATTAAAGCCAAGGCTTTTGTCTTGAATCGTTGGCTCAACCCACGATGGCTTTTCCCATACCATGTAACCAGCAAACACAGCTTTGTTCTGAGCTTCTAGCGACGCAATAAACTGTTTAACAATAATGTCTGGCGTCGCGGTCGTCTCTGCGCTTAATTCGATAATTGAACGCGCTTGCTTTAAGTTCGCCAACACTGGTTCTAACTGGTTGGAAATATTCAGCCCTTGCTGAATCGCCGTATTACTCAGGTCGGTCGTGGTAGCTTCGGTCAGTTGAGATTTTACTTTTGTAGTGATTTGTTCATTCACTTGAGTGAACGCATTGGTTGTCATACCCATTGCAATCAATAGAGTGAAGGCCATTGCCCCACCCGCACTGACAGCAATTCGAGTGCGTATACTGTTAAACATGATCGCCTCACAAATTGATTTTTATCTGGCATTAAGCATTGGAAGGATCATGGATTTTAAACAAGTAAAGTTAATGGAAGGCTTTCATTTATGAACAGAGCAAGAACAGAAAATGTAGTTTTATTAATAAAAATAAAATAATGCAGATTTTCGCTTATACATGAAGCCATTGATTTAATTGAATTGTCTCAAAAAGGAGAATCTAAGCGTTTGTATTTAAAAGCAATAACCATAATTAAAAAAGGGATTTAAGAGAAGTAAGAACTTTTTCTATGAGTGAGTCAGTAAAAATCAGTAATTACTAACAATGTGCTCAAGGTCACATAAATAATTTAGTATCTTCATGTTTTATATAGAGTTAACTGAATCAAATAATCTACCCCATTTATACATCAAGAGAAATTGATAGATATGAACAAAAGATCGTAGATTTACTTGGATAATAAGACGGTATTCAAGCTAGACATTGAAAACCGACACAAAGGTGAGAAAATCATCGTCGACAACTTTTTCACACCTATAGTGAATAATGTTCGTTAAGATCAACATTCGAATTTATCGAGATTGGATAAGAATAAATGAAGCGTGTACTTTTGGTAGAAGATAATCGTGAAATAGCGGGAATGTTGTTTGATTATTTTGAGTGTGCTGGCATGCAGCTGGATTATGCCGACAACGGTGAGCTAGGCTTAAAACTGGCGATGGATAATGCGTTTGACATCATTTTGCTCGACCTCATGCTGCCGCGCATGGATGGCCTAACACTGTGCAACAAGCTACGCGATGCAGGTAATAACACTCCGGTGTTGATGCTGACAGCACTTGATAGCCGAGACGACATGCTCAAAGGCTTCCAACACGGCGCCGACGACTACCTCACCAAACCGTTTGATCTCGATATTCTTGAAGCACGCATGACTGCATTGATTAAACGCTACCGCGGTACGGTTGCATCAACCAAACTCCAGTATGGCGAAGTGTCTATCGATCAAAAAACACATCAAGCCTACCGTCAAGATAAGCTGTTGGCGTTGAATCCAACCACGTACACGATTCTAGAAATGCTGGTGAAAAACGCGCCAGAAGTGGTCACACGTGAGGAGATTGCTTTCCGATTATGGCAAGAAGATGAGCCAAATAACGATGTGTTGCGTAGCCATATTTATCAATTGCGTGGGCAGCTCGACAAACCATTCAAAGAGCACGTTTTGAAAACTATTCCAAAAGTCGGCTTCCGATTGGAGCCCGGGGCATGATTCGCCGCTTATTTAACAATACACAAAGCTTAACCGGACGCCTTGAACTCTTCTTCCTTCTAGTGTCGGTTGTGATTGGCTTGCTATGCTTCGCATTGGTTAGCGGAGCGCTATTATGGTCGGAAGATCGCGTCGGTGAACGACGTATTATGATCGATAAAAAAGAGGCGATTGAGCACTTTCGAAACCATCCTGATAGCGGAATCATCAAACTAGATTTACTGACAACGGCATACAACGACATCAATCTCGTCCCTGAGCTCTATCAACCCTTCATCCAAGATAAAAAGTACTTTCTCGCTGAAGTTGCTGACGAACCAGACACTCGCATGATTTACATGAGCACCTACACGCAAGATGGAGAGGAACATCCTATTATTCTGATCTCTCTGATTGATGAGATAGAAATTACATCTAACGAGTTCATGTTTGTTCTCGTTATGGTGCTGGCGGTTGTCATCGGGTTACTTTTGATTTTTGGCAGCCTATTATCGAGACTTTCTCTGCGTCTCATTGAACCTGTCAGTGCCCTAAAAACACAACTGGACCGCCATCAAGGTGACACTACACAAAAATTTGTTGTCCCTGAAGGCTCTGCAAATGAATTCCAAACGCTCGCAAATCAGCTTAATGAATATCGACATCAAATCAATCAAGTGATTAAACGTGAACAAGCTTTTGCACGATATGCCAGCCATGAACTGAGAACACCGCTCACAGTGATGAAAGGCTCAAGCAGCTTGCTAGCCAGAAGTCCAAGTACATCGTTTCAAGAACGTCAGATTGGCCGTATTCAAGATGCCACTTTGCAGATGTCGACCATGGTTGATGCTTTGTTGGGTTTGGTGCGATATGAACGCAACACAGACGACAGCCCCGTTCGAACCATATCAGAGCAAGAGCTTCACAACATCGTTGCTCTTAGCCAAGCGCAAGCCGATGAAAAATCGCTGGAATTTAATGTACAAATATTGGGGCATCCGCAAACCAAAGCGACCACTGCAGTTCTTAACATTACGTTGAGTAACTTAATTCGCAACGGCATTGCAGCCACGTCAGCGGGAACGATTCATATCACCATGACCGATACCACACTGTCGGTGAGAGATGAAGGCGAAGGCTTCTCTTCCGTGCCAGATGCCGAAGGCCATGGTTTGGGACTCATGATTGTGGACGACTTATGCCGACGCTATGGCTGGCAATTCACTATTGATACACATCCAAATGACGGCTGCGTGGCTACTATCGATCTTTCAACCGAGGTAACTGATGGCGAGTCGCAAGACGAAGAAATGTAGAACACAAGATCTCGATACTTTTGATCTTCATTCAATAACGGGTACACTGTGCCACCTTTTTAAATGGCAAAGGTGACACGGTTTATTCCGTCAGCATCGACATGAAACTCTCAGAAAGTCCTATCACCCAACATAGCTTTAATGGGCGCAAATTTTTCCTTAAACGTGACGACATGCTCCACTCCCACTTTTCTGGGAACAAAGCACGTAAGTTTATGACGTTAATGGAAGAGCAAAATCCCGACATCACCACGTTAATAAGCTTTGGCTCCGCTCAATCTAATGCCATGTACTCGCTAGCGGCTCTCGCCCAGATTAAAGGTTGGGCATTTGAGTTTTATGTTCATCACATTCCATCTTGGCTAAAAAGCTCCCCCATCGGAAACTACCGCGGCGCTCTCGATTTGGGTATGAAAATCACCGCCATGCAAGACATCGGTAGCGAACTCCACCCTAGTGAATACGTCCACCAGGTACGAAGATTAGATGAGTCGACATTGCTTATTCCAGAGGGTGGACGTTCCCACCTCGCTGAAGCTGGCATCAAACAGTTAGCACGAGAAATTCTTGATTGGACGCGATTGAGAGGTAAAGAACAGTTTACCGTCGCCCTGCCATCAGGCACTGGCACGACCGCTTTATATCTTCATAAACATTTAAGCCCACACGGCATAGAAGTGCTAACTTGCCCTTGCGTAGGCAATGCAGATTACTTAACTGAGCAGTTCAACCAGCTTGGTGAAAACAGCCACCCAACCATTTTAACCGTGCGCAACAAACACCATTTTGGTCGCTTGTACGAAGAAGATTACATCACATGGAAAGCGCTCTTTGAGCAAACCGACCTCGAATTTGACCTGTTATACGACCCGTATATGTGGCAATGCCTCACCCCTTGGTTGGAAGAGAACACAGATAAAACGGTGATTTACATTCACCAAGGCGGGTTACTTGGCAACGAGTCGATGTTGCCAAGATATCAACGAGAATTTGAATAGCGTGTTCAGATAAAGTTGTTGTTGATTCCAGTGATTACACTATTTGATGAGCGCCAGAATTTCTTTGAATTCAGGTGCTCGGCAATCTTCGACCATTTCATACAAACACATTTCTAGCCCAGTGAGCACCACACCGTTAGCGGTTAACTTCGCAAGAGCGAGCGCTTTATTGGCAGCGGTTCGGGAAGATACACAATCCGTGACTAATTCAACGCGATAACCGGACTGGCGCAGAGAAACCGCGGTTTGATAGACGCAAATGTGGGATTCAATACCGCAAACCAACCAGGTATCAACTTTCGCGTTCTCCACCGCGACCTTAAACGTCGCCTCTTTGCAACCATCAAACGTGTACTTGGTAATAGGTAAATGCGTGCTTTCAAGCACTTCACGAATCGGCTCCGCGGTTGAGCCCAACCTTTCTGGATTCTGTTCTAGCCACAGAATAGGCAAATCTAGCGCTTTGGCACCCTTTACCAGTTTCGTGATATTTTCAATCAGTGCGTTGCTTTCATGCATTAATGTAGCGAGTTTGCCCTGAACATCCACCACAATCAGGCCCGTGTTTCCTTTCGATAACATTTCCATCTCCTATCTTGTGCGACCACAAACCATACTCAACAAGTTGAGCAACAGTTAATGTATCAGAACCTTTTCATGTTAGAGCAATAAAACCTAGAAAGATGACCTTCGCTCACACATTTGCCCTTAGTTAAGTGTGGTTTGAACTGACTATTTAAATTTCTCTCGAATTAGTTCAATCAAGGCTTTGACTTTATTAGGCAGAAATAAGGCCGAGGGATAAATCAGAGTAAGATGCTGCTTCGGATGCGCAAATTGAGGCAGCACCTCGACCAACAAACCGTCTCTCAGTGCAGGCTTGGAATGAATTTGAGGAATAAACGCGATGCCGTTTCCTGCTATCGCCATCGAGCGCAGCAAGTTGAGGTCATCCGAACGCAACGCGATATGCAGATCTGAATCGAGCAAATCGGCATTGTAACGATTAGTTAAAAGGCGATGCAGCTTAAGATCTTCCACCGTTTTTACTGGCGGATGCGATTCTAGATAGGCTTTTGACGCAACAAAGTGACTACGATAAGGCAAAAGACTGAACTGCACATAGCTGTCATCGGTGACTTTGACCACGCTCGGAAGAAGCTGTAAATCAAACGATTGACGCTTGAGATCGACACTCTCTTGATGGTTTTCAATCTCGACCGAAATCTCCGGATACCGCGTTGTGTACTCGGTGATGATCGCGTTAAACGCGGCAGAGCTCATCAATGCGGAAGGAATGGCTAAACGCACCTTGCCCGTCAGCTCTTGTTGATATTCGTGCATGGCATTTAAACCTTGCTGAATATGGTCAATAGGCTGCCCCACCAACTCAAACAAGCGTTTCCCGTGCTCCGTCAACTCAATGCTGCGTGTTGTGCGGATCAAAAGCTGTACCCCGAGCGATTTCTCTAATTCTTGCAGGCGACGACTCACTTTTGAGCGTTGTAGTTGATTCGCCTCTGCCGCTGCACTTATACCGCCGTGAACCACCGTCTGAGTGAATAGGTAAATATCATCAAAACTAACGTTCATTGTCCTATTTTTAGGTCATTTATGTTCGTATTATCATTCTACTGAATTGTGAGTGACTTCTCTATAATCCGCTATCCAATATGTTTAACGGAACTTGTAATGACGGCTGACCAAAAATTCAAACACTGGATGCGAACTTTGATTGTCCTGTTCATCGTACTATTTTTGTACATTATCATTGCTGACCGCCACGCCCCCTTAACGACCGAAGGACGAGTGCAAGGATACGTTGTCCAAGTCGCGCCCGAGGTATCTGGCAAAGTGACCGACGTTCTCATCGAAAATAATCAGTCCGTTCAAAAAGGCGATGTGTTGTTTACGATTGATGATCGTAAATACAAGATAGCGCTTGAACAGGCGGAGCTGTCTCTGCAATCCGCTTATGAAAAAGAAGCAACGCTGTATTCTCAACGCGAAGCCGCTCTTGCCAATATTGCCCGCGCCCAAGCGACATTTGATAATGCACACCGCGAGTACAACCGCTTACTGACGCTATCGAAGCAGAAAGTCATCTCTCAATCGACACTCGATAATGCCTTTGCCCAAAATCAGGTATCACGTGCAGCGCTTAAAGCGGAAAGACAAAACTTAAAAGTCATTGAGGCGCAATTAGGCGATCAAAAAGGTCAAAGCACCGCCGTTCGAATTGCCAAAAACGGGATCGAAAAGGCGCAACTTGATTTGGCAAATACCGCGGTACTCGCTCCCAGTGATGGTGTTGTGACCAACCTGCAACTAGAAGTTGGCACGATGGCAAACACCAACATGCCATTGCTGACATTTGTACCAACAGGATCACTCTGGGTAGCCGCTGATTTTCGTGAAAAATCCGTCGCGAACGTAGACAAGACTTTCCACGCCTTGGTCACATTTGATGCCAACCCAGGTTCGGTGTACGACTTTGATTTAGCTAGCCGCGATTACGGTGTAGCAGCCGCACAACAAACGCCTAATGGCGCACTAACCAAAGTGGAAGTGAACAACCGCTGGGTACGTGATGCACAGCGTACACGAGTGAACCTAACCAGCAGCGAAGAGTTACCACCAGCACTGTTTGTCGGCTCTCGCGCTACCATTGTTTTGTACCCAGACAACAACATTTTCTGGCAGTGGATGGCGCAAGCACAGGTTCACCTCGCAAGCTGGTTCCACTTCATTTACTAGGCGGCGACAATGAAAACCTTACGAATTTGGTTCGGCTGCTCTTTAGGGCTTGCGCTAAGCATGGCCTTCGGTTGGTCTTACGGATTTTTTGCCATCATGATGCCGCTGTTTATATTGGGCAGAATGGACCACTTTAATCTTTCGGCTTTATTGATCGTGTTTTTCTCTGCGGTGTGGACAACCATACAAGCCACATTTTTGCTGGAATACTTGCAGTTTCATCCAACATTAATGACCGTTGCCGTCGGAATTATGATGCTGTTCAAGTGCATTGCAATGATGAACCAGAAAACCTATTTGTTTGGTTACATGGGGTTGTTGGTGGGTTCAATTGTGTTGAACTTTGCCAGCTATAACTTCATGGATATTGAAGAGTTCAACGTCAACATGTGGGTGATGGCGTTCAGCAATATTTTTGTTTGCGCATTCGCGTATTGGTTGTTCCCGGAGCCAAAATCCCCCGCCGAGCACATTGAGATGTCGACCCCAGTGAAAAGCGATATTGACTACATCAGCCAAGTTGCCATGGGTTGGGTAGTGGCGATGGCGGCATTTATCTCATTCCAAGTAGCGGACTTATATGACTCGCTATCCGCACAAGCTTCCATTTTGATCATCCTAACCCCAATGACTTTAGCGGGCTCGCTCGCCATGGCAAAAATCCGCATCATCGGCACCGCACTAGGCTGCATCGCAGGGATGGCTGTTCAGCTCATATTGGGCAGTTGGTATGGGCATGGGCTACTCTTTTGGCTCGCCTTTACCATTGCTATGGGGCCATTCTGCTTGTGGCTCACCAAGGGGCAAATTAAAGCAGCTATCGCGTTTTCTGCCATGTCTGCCCTATCGGTTCCGCTGACGACCTCGTTGGTGCCAGAACAAAAAGACGCGTTCTTTTCGATCTTGTACCGTTTCAGCTCGATTTTCGTTGCGGTTTTGCTCACCGCGATGGTGATGTGGGTGGTGCATCACTGGATTCGTGTGATGTTGCTAAAGCATCCTGAGATGAGGAACGTGGAGTTGAATTAAGCCTTGGCCGAGGCTGAAAACGGAAAACGGAAAACGGAAAACAAACTATGCCGCTCACTTTACTGCGAGCGGCATTTTTATTTAAAACGGTCATCCTGAACATCGAGGAACGAGCGTGATTCAGGATCTACCCACCGAGTGCTGTAAAGCTTGGAGGTTATCGCCATTTCCCGTCGAGTTGTTACTAGATTCCTAGACTCGCTGGAATGACCCAACTTTGGATACAAACCAAATAGTTGTGTACATGAGTAACGTATATCTCAACAACCGTCATCCTGAACAGCGAGGAACGGGCGTGATTCAGGATCTACCCACCGAGTGCTGTGAAGTTCTAAGGTTATCGCCATTTTCCAGTGAGTTGTAATCAGATTCCTAGTCTCGTTTAGACTCGCTGGAATGACCCAGTCTTGGATACAAACCAAATAATTGGGTATGTGAGTAACGTATCTCCCAACATCCGTCATCCTGAACAACGAGGAACGAGCGTGATTCAGGATCTACCCACTGAGTGCTTTGAAGTGCGAAAGCCTCGCCATTTCCCAGCGAGCTGCAATCAGATTCCTAGTCTCGTTTAAACTCGCTGGAATGACCCAACTTTGGATACAAACCAAATAGTTGTGTACATGAGTAACGTATCTCCCAACATCCGTCATCCTGAACAGCGAGGGACGAGCGTGATTCAGGATCTACTAACCACGTGCTTTGAAGTGCGAAAGTTATCGCCATTTCCTAGCGAGCTGTAATCAGATTCCTAGTCTCGTTTAAACTCGCTGGAATGACCCTAACTTTAGTTTATGGTGTCGAGCCTAAGTCTTAATATCAACCCACCAACTCTTTACGAATGATCTCCGCTCCCGCACTTAGCGCATTGAGCTTAGCGGTTGATACTTCACGAGACAAAGGCGCCATACCGCAGTTGGTACATGGGTAAAGCTTGTCGGCATCAACGTATTTCAATGCCTCTCGCAGTGTGTTCGCCACTTCTTCTGGCGTTTCAATTTCGTTGGTTGCAACGTCAATCGCACCAACCATCACTTTCTTACCGCGAATCAACTCAAGCAACTCAATAGGCACTCGCGAGTTATGACACTCAAGCGAGATAATATCGATATTCGACTGCTGCAATTTAGGGAATACTTCTTCGTATTGTCGCCATTCAGTGCCTAGCGTTTGCTTCCAATCCGTGTTCGCTTTGATGCCGTAGCCATAGCAGATATGCACCGCCGTTTCACATTTCAGCCCTTCAATCGCACGCTCTAAACATGCAATGCCCCACTCGTTCACATCATCGAAAAACACATTGAACGCAGGCTCATCAAACTGAATGATGTCGACACCTGCCGCTTCAAGCTCTTTCGCTTCTTGATTGAGGATCTTCGCAAATTCCCAAGCCAGCTTTTCACGGCTACCGTAATGATCATCATAAAGCGTGTCGATCATCGTCATAGGGCCTGGTAGCGCCCACTTGATCGGTTGCTTAGTTTGCTGACGCAAGAACTTAGCATCTTCAACAAACACGGGCTTTGTGCGGCTTACTGGGCCAACCACAGTCGGAACACTTGCTTCATAACGGTTGCGGATGGTCACCGTTTTACGGTTTTCAAAATCTACACCGCTTAAATGCTCAACAAAGGTCGTCACAAAATGTTGGCGAGTTTGCTCGCCATCACTGACGATATCAACGCCTGCCAGTTCTTGTTCTTGCAAAGCGACACGTAGCGCATCGCGTTTGCCATCAATCAGTTCTTCACCTTGTAGTTTCCACGGTGACCAAAGTTTTTCTGGTTCCGCTAGCCAAGAAGGTTTCGGCAAGCTGCCAGCCGTTGAAGTCGGTAATAGTGTTTTCATCGTCATTCCTTTCTAGATTCTCGTTGTCGGTTACGCGTAGTTTGCAGACCATTGTTCAAGCACAGATTGATAAGGTTTGATGAAATGCTCCTCGGCAAATTTCCCTTGTTCAATCGCCAGTTGGCTGCGCTCTTCTCGGTCGTAAACGATTTGAGTTAGCGAGTGGTCTAGGTTTTTTAGGTTTGGCTGGTAGCAATTACCGGCAACCGCATTGGCATTGTAAATCTCAGGTCGGTAAATCTTCTGGAATGTCTCCATCGTGCTAATCGTACTGATAAGCTCTAGGTTTGAATAATCGTTCAACAAGTCACCGAAGAAGTAGAATGCCAATGGTGCGACACTGTTTGGTGGCATAAAGTAACGCACCTGTAAGCCCATCTTTTTGAAGTACTGCTCCGTCAACGAAGATTCGTTCGGCTGATATTCAAAGCCCAAAACAGGATGTTGATTTTCGGTGCGTCGGTATACCTTGTTGTCCGATACGCTCAAACAAATCACAGGCAGCTTTTTGAAATGCTGTTTGTAAGACTCAGAATTAACGAAAGCTTTAAACAGTTTGCCATGCAAATCACCGAAGTTCGCTGGGATGCTGAACTGTGGCTGGTTTTTGTTGTGGTCCAACAGCAAAACGCTAAAGTCGTAATCACGCACATATGAAGAGAAGTTGTTACCCACAATGCCTTCGATGCGCTCGTTAGTGTTGTGGTCAACAATGTTAGTTTTGAGCACTTCAATTGATGGGAAGGCTTCGCCACTGCCTTGGATATCCATATCAACAGAGATGATTTCAAGCTCAACAGAGTAGCGGTCACCTTGCGCGTTATCCCAATATGCCAACGCATTAAAACGATTGTCGATCATTCGGAGTGCATTGCGCAGATTCTCTCGGCGGTAGTTTCCGCGAGCCAGATTAGCAAAGTTGGTAGTGATTCGCGTGTTGTCTGATGGTTGGTAATTCTCATCAAAGCGAATGCTTTTGATAGCAAATGTGAAATCGTTATTCATCGTGAGTTGGTATCCTATTTCCTTAGATAAAGCAGACTTTTCCTAACTCTGTGCATGGGGACATTTTTGTTTTTTGGTTTTCCCAATCGTTAGGTTGCACAGCACTTACGACGAACAGTTCGTACTAAAAATGACGGTCGCAGTGCCTAACACCAGAGCAGTCCTTTTTTATACTTGCTTCACGAGTTGAGTAATATTGGTATTGTTTCACATTGAACATGAAAGAAATTCATAGTGGGAGTTCCAACCCAGAGGGAACTATCGTAGATACTGTTTTTCATTGACACCAATACACGTAACTTGGCGAGCATATTGCCAATATGTGTAATTAAGAAACTGATAAGGGATTAACAGTACGTAAACCAGTTTTAAGCCTAGAAAACGCATTGTATAAACAAGACGCTACCTGGAATATAGGACAGCGTAGCTTAAATAGCACTTTTTCACACTCCATAATTTATTCAAGCATTCGTTTAATTAAAAGTACCTTACATTTTATATCCTCGGAAACATGATTATTTAATTATTTCTTTTCCTATATTTACCATCTCAAACATAAAGTTTCATTTTTCTGTTTTAAAAGAACATATAACCTCATACACGAATATGACAAATTCATTGACGGACTTTGTCACCCAACTATTACATTAAGCTCGAAACAACCAATAACAAAACAAACATAAACCACTGTTTTAATTTAAATTAAATTCAGTAAGCCGTAATGACCACATAACGAAACTTTACTTAGTTTGGCATAACAAAAACCTCAACAATAACATGGTTAACACTTATAAACTCCACTTCTATCAATAAGGAAATTTAAACATAACATTAGAAAATAAAAATTAAGCAATAACTTAAAAAGGTAAGGCTTAATAACCACATTCTTATTTATTACAGTTGATTAATGAATTTAAAAACCATGAGACATTAATCCCACGAATCTATACTTTTCCTTTTTTTATTAAAAAACAAGATGCAATATTTCACCGCTCAATTATTGAGCACAAATTAATAACCTGTCCATAATTATAAAACACCTATAGAGTTATTGTTAAAACCCAATAATAACCTTTATGGGCTGACTAATAGGAAGTAACAATGGAAAAACAGCACCTTTCCGCGAGTATTATCGCGCTCGCATTACTTGGTTCTCTAGCTCCAGCACATGCTGAAGATACATTAAAAGCTTACACTTCGACCTTGCTACAGCTCGATGATAGCGATGCACGCTCGAAGAAAATCCGCTTAATTTACTCCTTAGAAAATGTCTGGAATCAATCTTTGCTGCCGAATGGAGCTAAGGAAGCCAAGTTGCTTCTAAACGGAGGTTCTGGTTTCGACATGACTAATGTACCGAATAAAGAGCAGATCTATGGTTTTGCCACCGGTGGAGACTACCGTTACACAATCCCAACAGCCTTTAAACTGGCACTGAGTTATTTAAATGGTGCCCCTTTACGTCATATGAGCCATGCTCCAGAAAACACTATTGCAACAGCATCTGTCAGTGAGTCTTTGGACTTTAATCTTGGCTTCAGTGCTTCTGATTCTCCAAATATTAGCGGTGGTATCTCCTGGAGTAACCGCGTAACTTACGATCAACCAGAATTTCAGACGGTGGCTGATTTTGATCAGACCAATGAGAGCATTAATTGGCTTATCGAAAACCAGACTATCCGCCACAATACTCCACCTAAAGACTGGTTATTGTACCGTTGGACCAGCTGTGACATGGGCAACCTAATTGACTATAGCGAATTACCTGTCGTGATGCGCTCTGACTTTAAACCGCAAGTCGGTGTTGTATATCGAAAAAATGATATTCAAGATGGCCTAGATACGTCAGAAGTCAAGCTGGTTGCAGGTTGGCGAAAAACCAATTACTACTTTGGTCGTGACTGGTGTAGCTGGTATACCACTCCAGAAAATACCTGGAAGAAAAATCGTGATAGCAGTCAATGGACAGAGACTAGCCGAGCCGTAACTATCTCTTGGAATAACGCGCTCTACCACTAACTTATTAGCCTGCGGCCACGGAGTGAATAAGTGGCCGCCGTATTTACTAATGAAATAAACGGTAAGACATGACAAGTAATAAAAAACTCTTGACTAGATCGGCGCTAGCACTTGGTGCAGTACTCGCCATATTTCTAATTAATTCAAATAACAAGAATTCCCAGAGCGATTCTGTTGCAAGCTTTGACGAGCAAATCAAGACAGAGAAAACTGAGACAAAAAGTGTAACGCCTCCTGAGAGCGATGCTGCTCAAGAGGTGGTTACCGTTCCAACACCACAGAATGACAATGACGCCACTTCCGACGTCATTCCAGCTACACCTTGGATATCTGCCCCATTAAATGAATTGAGCAATGAACTGTACGATTTTATTGAAGCTGAACAGGTAAGTTATATCAGTACAACCGACTATCCATTCGACGAGCAAAAGCAAGAACAATTGCGAACATTAGCTAAGCAAGGGGTTCCTATCTTGTTTGACAACACGGAATCATCCTATTTGGATAGTTACGGTGTCAGCGAAACCAAAGTGGTTTCAGAGTATTTTGGTACGGCGTCTGAAGGTGATGTCATCATTGCTACCGGAGTACAGAATGAGGATGGCAGCATTCATTATCTGGTTTTGCCTTTGAAGAGCAAAGATCTCAACGATAACAGTAAATTGATTGAGGACACTAAGCTCGCAATCACTCTACTTAAAGAACAAAAGCATGACTTGATAAAAGAGAGACAAGGCGAACATCGCGAATAAAAATAAAGGAAGATAGCGTCTCCTATTCCATGGCTATCTTCCTTAAAATAACTCCAGTCTCAATCAAGAAAAATTCATTTATCTTCCCTCCGGATCCCTATCCGAAATCACCTTGCCATCTTTGATAGTGATGATGCGCTTGGTGCGTTCTGCGAGGGCGTTATCGTGCGTCACGATGATCAAGGTTCTGCCTTCAGCGTGAAGTTGGTTGAACAAGGCTTCAATCTCTGCGCCGGATTTTGAATCCAATGCACCCGTTGGCTCATCCGCTAAGATGATTTGCGGATCGTTGACCAAGGCTCTTGCAATCGCAACTCTCTGCTTTTGACCACCAGAAAGCTGGTTTGGTTTATGGTCTAAACGATCCCCTAGCCCGACTTGCTCTAGCAATTTAGCAGCGCGCTGTCGACGTTCTTTGGCTTTGATGCCAGAGTAAACCAACGGCAGTGCCACGTTATCGAGCGCCGTCGCGTATTCCAATAAGTTAAAGCTTTGGAAGACAAATCCGATCCTCTGGTTACGGATGCCAGCCAGGTCATTCGCACTTAAACTTGCGACGTTTTGACCGCCAAGTTGGTACTCGCCATCGGTGGGCTTATCTAAACAGCCGAGCATGTTCATCAACGTTGACTTACCCGAACCGGACGGGCCAAGAATCGAAAGAAACTCGCCTTGATTAATAGTTAAGTCAACGCCGTCTAGCGCGCGAACTTCCGCCTCCCCGCTTGAGTAGTATTTACAGATGTTGGTCAGCTCAACAAGCGGCTGGTTCGACATGTTCTCTCCAGAGTTATTATTGTTATTCACTTTGTAGCGCCTCCAACGGGCTGACTTTTGCGGCTCGGTTTGCAGGTAACCATGCAGATGCCACACCTATGATCACTAAGGTGAGGATGACAATCGCGACAACGACCCACGACAACTCAGGGACAGGTTTACCCAGTTGTTCATAAAAGGCATTGCCCTCTAAAGGAATGGAACTGATGGCAGACACCAGCGCGTACGTCACGGCTAATCCAAGCGCGCCCCCCATCATCATTGTCAATAAAGACTGTACTAAATAGTGCATACGAATAGCCGTTGGGGTTGCACCGACTGCCATGCGCACGCCGATATCACGCGTAGATCGCTTTACGGTGGCATACATCACATTGGCAATGCCGACGCCAGCAACAGCTAACGTGACGAAGCCGATAATGCCAAGAAAACTCTGCAAACCTATCAGAAACTGCTGCATACTCTTTTGCTTAAGGAACATATCATCGACTTGGACGATCTGCTCATCGCTGACACTTGCCCCGTGTTTACGGGCAATCACTTGCCTGATCGTCTTTGCTAAGGCTTCTCGGTCTACATCCGCTTCTGGCTGCACATTGATGCCACCAATTTCACCGTTGACATGAAATCGCTTCCACGTCGCTAACGGCACAAAGCTGGAATAGTTGATAAGATCCCCCAGTTCTATTTGGGCGCTGTTTTTCTCCAATACGCCCACAACGGTGAACTCCTCATTGCCGATTTTTACCTTTTTCCCCACAGGGTTGACTTGCAATGTGACTGTCGCAAACCAACTAAAGTCCTCATTCGGGTTGAATAAGTCGGCTGCCAGTTCATAACCCAGTACAACGACTTTGCGCGTCTCTTTTTGATCGAGTGGATTTAACCATCGTCCCCCCACCATCGGCACCAAATTGGTCATGGATTGAAACTCGCTCGTGACAGCTAACGGCTCTTGCCACGAGCTTCTGTCACCAACGGTGATACGCTCTTTCCACTTCGCAGTTGGCGCAACACTTTTTACATCGGGTAACGCTCGAACGATCTCTGAATCGTCCATTTTTAATGTCAGAAATTTACCTTGGTGAAAAGCACCATGGTCGACGGTGGCCATCCCTCCGGTCAAATAGATCAAGTTGCCGTTACCATTTTGTGCGGTTTTCAATACGCCCTGACGAATACCCTCACCTACCGCCAACATAGCAGCGATACAGAGGGTCGCCCACGCTACAGCCAGAATGGTCAAACCCAATCTCAGCTTTTCTGCCGCCATTTCTTGGAAAATTTGTCTCATCGGTAACAACATGACTAAGCCCTCGCACTCAAAGCAATGACTGGCGTGAGACGCGATGCGCGCCTTGCTGGGAAATACGACGCCATCAATGCCAAGATAAGCGTCACAAGTAAAGACCAAGCAATGGAATCTGGCGTGATCACAGGTAAACCAATCCATTCCGGTAATGCCATGCTGCTTAAGACAGATACCACTGCATACGAAAACATCAGACCTAATGCCGTGCCCACGGCTACCAAAATAAGCCCTTCAAGAATAAACTGACTGAGTATGGATTTTTGAGTCGCCCCGATCGCCAAACGCACACCGATTTCACGCGTGCGCTCCGTGACGGATAAAAACATGATGTTGGCAACGCCAAGCGCACCGACCGCCATGGTCATCGCGCCGCTCGCTCCGAGAAAAATCTGAATGCCACGCAAAATTCCACTGATGACCGCCGCACCTTCACTAAAATCGGGTAATTCGACCGAGTCTTTATCACTTGGGTCAAAATGAAGCTGCTTGGCGAAAAAGTTCACGATATTTTGTCGAAACGACGGTGCATCCATCCCGTCTCTCGGCTTCATCAATACCATCCAAGGTTTCGCATCCCACAAATCGCGGTACGTTGTTTGAGGAATGAAAACCGTGCGGCTATCGCCGAATGAAATGCCAGCGTCCTCACCGACGGTGACACCAATCACCAAAAACGGAATGCCGTCGACTTTGAGCCTATCCCCGATTTGGATTCCGCCCATTTGCGCAATTTGATCGCCTAACACTGCCACGCGAGTGTGGTTTTTCATATCACTTGGTGACAGGTTTCTCGAACCGGATTGCAGCTTGCGTTGTATTAAAGGAAAGTAAGACGTATCAATACCGCTGACCGTACTCGATAAGTTCTGTCCTTTGAGATTGGTGATATTCGCATCCCATTTGGCGTAAACGCTTGACGCCTGTTGCACGAAGCCTGACTGTTTGATCATGTCGACTTTTTCTTGTGGAATATCAATTTGTCGTCTTGAAGCTAACCCTTGCCACGGTTTACTGGTACTCGACGGAAACACCACTTGCACATTGTTGATCATAAATGAAAACGACTGGGTCTGATGGCGATAAAAGCCTTCGCCAAGTGCGATTAACACCACCACAGAGATCACGCCCCAAGCAATCGCGATAATGGCCAGCACGCTCTTCATGCGGTGCGCCATCAACGTTTGCCAAGTTTGTTGCAATAGACTGCTCATGAATGAAAAGCTCGAGAGATCAACGCCATGGTATCGTCATCGAGTTTCCCTGCGGTTTGCAGTAAGCCGATTCTCTTGCGCCAGTAGCTGTACAAGTTGGTTTGCAGGCTGTTTTTCGCCTCAAACAAGCTGTTGTGTGCGCTGATAACTTCCGACACTTCAAGCAGACCAGCGTCGTAAAGTTTCTCTTTGCTTTGCAACACTCTGGCGCGCGACTCAACCAGCTCGTTCGCTATTAAAACTTGATTCCAATTGATATCGACCTGCGTAAACTGCTGAATAACTCGTTTCTGAATATCAATTTCCACTCTACGCATATCTTGCTTGGCGCTTAAAATGTTCAACGATGCTTCGTCCACTTTCGCTCGCACTGCACCATTGAGGTCAATCGGCAAACTCAAACTAATCCCAGCGTTAAACTCGCCGTTTGAACGATTGTCACCATCGCTGTAGCCCACACTGCCTTTGACGGTCGGGTAGTATCCACCTTTAGCTGAATCTTTCGCGAACTCGCTCGCTTTCACCATCTGCGCCGCCACCAACAGCTCTGGACTGCTGTCTTTCGCCAGCTTTAGCCATTGCTCCTGAGAGTCCACCTGCATCGGCGGCTGAATTAAAGAATCCGTTCGAATTTGGTCGACACTCTCCGGCATTTGATTGATTAACGCCGCAAGCTCTGCTTTTTTCACTTCGAGATCGGCTTTTGCATTGAGGATACTTGCTTGCTCAGAGACTTGATTCGCTCGCATCTCTTCAACATCAACCGACTTCACTTTGCCTGCTCGATAGCGTTTCTCAATGATGTTGAGAAGTTCCTTCCCCTCCTCCAGCTTGGACTGCGCCAATTTGAGGTCGCCCTGTGCGCTTGCCACATCTAGGTAAGCGGTGAGCAGCTTCTGCGCAAGCTCGTTATGCGATTGAGATAGCTCTAACTGTGCTTTGAGATAATTGGCATTCGCTTGATCCAGTTCCGACCACAAACTGCTATCCCAAATAGTTTGAGATAAGGTAGCGCCGTAACTGTTCGAATGGCTTGAGGACTCATTCCAATCCGCTGATGCACTGGCACTTAAACCCGGCAATAACGCACTGCGGCTACTCTGTACGCCAACCTCGCCAAGCTGGACGCCGATTTTCGCTTTTTCGTAATTAGGATCGTTCTGCTTTGCTTGTTGCCAAGCTTGTTCAATAGAAATTGCGTAGGTCGGCAAACTGAGTGTGGCAACCAACAATACAAAGGCGATTTTTGATCGTTGCAGTTTAACCATGCGCCGCTCCCATCATGCTGTTGTCGATAACCTCTTCATCAAGCTCCACGCCGTCAAGCACTTCGACATTGATGCCATCTGACAGACCGAGTTTCACCGGTTGTTTATGAAACCCTTGTTCTGAGCTATCGGGGATCAGAACATTCGGTGCGTCACCATCAAATTGCAGAGCGCGCTCCGGTAGCGTGAGCACGTTTTCAGACTTCTTCAGAATGATTTGAGCCGTCGAAGAAAAACCAGAACGAAGCAACACATCTTGTGGGATCTTGAGTTCTCCCACTTCAACCTCAAAACCGTTATCAAAACTTTTTGCCGAAGCGTTGCCTTCTGGTGAGTTAAGGTTTTCAGATTGAATCGCCACTTTGGTTAGCACACCAGAAATCGCCCCATCAGGATAAGGCGCAACCGTCAACATAACGGGCATTCCCGGAGACAACTGCGCAGCATCATGCTCACTGACGCTACCTTTAAAAATCAGACTGTTCATGTCGGCCAATGACATCATTTCAGTCGCGGCTTGGCTTGATTGAGTCGAGATGATCGGCTCTCCGACCTCAACTTTCTGGTTGAGTACCGTGCCATCAATTGGCGCGTAGATCGTCGACGTTAAACGCGCATCGCCGATCGACGCCTCACCACTGCGGATGAGTTCGAGATTCTGGCGCTTTTGCAATACGTCCGCTTGCGCAGATTTGACTGCCGAGCGCGCACTTACGTATTCGTCGTAGTTACTTGGAATAATGTCCTGCTTGACCAAGCTTTCTAAGTTGGACAGTTTTTGTTTGGCGGATTCCAGATCGGCTTCGCTACGCATGAGTTCTGCCGATGCATCCGTTAATGCTTGGGGGGGTGGGTTTGGACGCACTTTGATCAGCGGCTGGCCTTGCTTCACCTTTTCACCAACTTTCGCGTAAATTTCACCGACGATACCGTCGATTTGTGACTTAATAGACACAGAGTGTGCAGGGACAATTTTACCAACAGCCACCGCTTGTTTTTCAATCGTGCCTTTTTCCACAATCAATGTAGGCAGCAATTCTGGTTGAGCAGCAGATTGGAGATAGAAATACGTACCACCGCCGAGCAGCGCGATGCTCACAGCGGAGACAAGCCAACGTTTCGTCATTATTTATTCCAACAATTATTGGGTAGTCTAATGACTACTCCTAAAACACAAAGTTGAAGGAATAATATCCTGCTTTAATAGCGGTTTGGTTGTCACAGTTGGTATGGTTTTGTCAGTCGCCTCTGACAATCAAAGACTAAAAAACCTCGACGAATCATTCAGCAAAGACGCTGTCTACGATGGCGACTAACAAGCTCTGTAACCGCTCGTTTCAACCGCTATCCATTTCATTCTGAACAATGTGCAAAATGGCGCTGCTCTGTATCCAAGTGAGCAGCTGTTTCTTGAGCGTTTAATATATTCTCTTGATTAGCCCCAAACTCAGCCCCTGTTCCAGGCCAATAATATGTATCTTTATCACGACATAGTGTGAGAATGACAGGATCATTGTGTATATTGGGCTCATCTCCTAGCTCGCCATACATACTGAAAGTAATCTCAGACCCAACGTCTCCACGAAGTTTCTGAATCACTTCTGCTTGAACTTTAAAGAGAACATCTTCCTCGTGTTCAGCAAACTTTTCAAAACCTGTAATTTTCACCACTGCAGAATAGGGCGTTTGAACTATCGCATCTTTGAGTACCTCATTCTGAGAGTACACTCCCTGTGAAGCACAAGCTGATAAGCTTACACAGCCTAGCAAACTTATAAATTTCTTCATATTTAACTTTCCGTTCCTGCTAAGGCAGAGCCTTTTGTATATACAGGTAAAGTACCTTTTGTTTCATCGTAGTTACTCGGTACTACGAACTTGTCCCAGACATCAATAGAGTACTTTGCTATATTGACTTGGTTGCTTTGGTTTCCTCCTAACATGTACAAATGCCTACCATCAGGGCTCTTTCCCACGACAAAAGCAACATGCCCACCACCTTTTCTCGATTTAATCCCTAGAGCTCCATGTATAGGTTCTGAGATGTTTTTACCAAAACCCTTCCACTCCTTTGCTCGATAAGCTTCTTTTACTGGAGTGATTCCGTGTTGTTTAAAAACCCAAGCGGCAAACGAACCACACCAAGCATTTTGACCTCCAGAGTCATCAGTGCCCCAGAACTTAGATGCTGTAAAATACTCTAAAATCCTTGGATTGGCCTTAGTGCCTGAAACTTCTTTTTGTCCAATTTCTCCCAACGCTGTTTTCATCCAAGGTACTTTGGTTACTAGTTTTTGAGCATCATGAGGATCATTTTTCACTGAGCTATAGGTTGGTAATCCATTGAGCTTACGATGAGTTCTACCATTTACATCAATCCGACCATCTGGCTTTACCATATAAAGCAGCTTACGCTGACACACTTTTATTGCCTCTACTGTTTTCGATAAATGAGGGCTCCGCCCTAACGAGCCATCAACAACCAACAGTCGGGTAAACCCTATTCTCTTTTGGTTATCATTTAAAAATTGTTGAACTGCTTTAACATCATTTTTAGAGTTAGTGCCATTTATACCAACAGAACCACGGATTTTTAGTCCCATTCTCATTACCTTTATAGCTAATCATATACTTAAGAAAGTACGCCTTAGCGTGGCAACAATAAAGATGAAATATTTTTTATACGATTAGCCATACGAGGGAAATTAGGTGTTGAAAATATAGATTACAAATAAACTCAGCTCATATCACTAAAAACACCTATCTAGCATCTTTTGGTAACGCTTCAAAGCAGAACAGCCGGATGTTTTTAAACTACACGTATTAGTAGACGATAAACTGTATATGAAAGAACACTTAAATTAACATAACAAACCTATCGCTTATTATTTTCCATTTAAATAATGGTTCTTATTTTTAATATCATTCTATAATTAAAGTGCTCAAATTCTCATGTTGTATTAACTTGAGGTTTAATTTATGAAACTAACTCCTTATTTAACTGCTGTTGTTTCGGTCAGCTGCGCTTTTGGCGCATTCGCAGCCGATGATTCAAAAGCACTTTTAGAAGATGCACTGAGTGCTGCACCACCGACTATTCGCGATAAAGTAACGGTGATGGACTGGAACAATAACGTTCTTCAAAAAGGTTCTAGCCAATACACTTGCTTCCCAACGCCACCTCAATTGGAAGGCACAGCGCCAATGTGTATGGATGGTCCTTGGATGGAATGGGCAGACGCTTGGATGAACAAAAAACCTTTCCAAGCCAAAGCATTAGGTATTTCTTACATGTTAGCGGGTGATGGCGGTGCCAGTAACACCGACCCATTTGCAGAAGGGATGACGGACGATAATCAATGGATTGTGGAAGGACCACACTTGATGATTATTACGCCAGACCAAGCGTTGCTCGACTCTCTACCAACCGATCCAAGTTATGGTGGCCCATACGTGATGTGGAAAGGCACTCCATACGCACACATTATGATTCCCGTTGGAGCGAGAAAATAAAAAGAAAAAATCCGATATTCAGTATTTTGAATATCGGATTTTTATTTCGTTATCGAGCCAACCAAATTCTCGCCAATATTCCTATCGGCGTTGTGATGCCTGTCGTAATAGAGGTCACTTCACCATTTCTTAAAATATAAATGGTTGGAGTCACGCTAATTTTCCATTCACGCATAATATCGCTTGAAGGATCGTTTATGTTTTCAAAACGATATTCTTTTGCCTGCATAAACTGCGCCACGCGCTCATTCGGTCCCGATGAGCCAGAAACGCCAACTACGGCATAGTCATCACTCAGCCAGCTCACGCTTGGGCTTACAAATTTACAAGCGGGACACCAAGTCGCCCAAAAATAAACAACGACAGGTTGTTCATGACTTTGTGCGATTGCATCGAAGTATTCACCATCGCTCAATACGGAGCTCAATGGTGGTGCCTCCTGTTTGGGAATATCTTTGGTGCGATACCAATCCATCGCGATAGAAATAACGGTGACAATGAGCACCATCTGTACGATTTGAACGAGCCAATATCGGACTGTTCTACGCTGCTTTGTCGAACTCATTGAATGGATCCCCCACTCGCTTGTTTCACCGCGCTTAAAACAACATCATCAGTCAGAATCACAGGTAACGGGATACCTTGTGGCGCCGCCGGGCCATAGACGATATTAAACGGCACACCGTAACGCCCATGAGCTCGTAAAAAGTCCGTTACCGAGCCGTCCGGATGCGTCCAATCCCCTTTTAACGTCGCCACATTAGGGCTTTGCAGCAATGAGTAGACAGGATCTTGCCAGATCACGCCGATCTTGTTCGCTTTACACGTGACACACCAATCCGCAGTCACATCAACAAACACCACTCGCCCATTATTGACGTGCTCTTCAATCGCTGAATTAGAAAGCTTCTGCCACGCTAAGTCCTCAGGAAGCGGTGTCGCCCATTGGTCGGCAGTGACACTACCAAGTAACAGGCCACCAGCTATCAACACTAACGATGCGGTCCCCGATACAGCAAGTGCTTTCTCACCATACACTTTCTTAACTCTTGCCATCATTACTACAAAAGCAACCACAGCGATGAGTGCAATCCATAACATCGGTACATGATTTGCCATTAATGAAAGTAGCCAAACGCTGGTTGCCAACATCATTATGCCAAACACGATCTTAACGACATTCATCCATGGACCGGGCTTTGGTAGTTTTAGCGCGATACTTGGAAACACAGCGACTAAGATCCAAGGCAGTGCCATACCCAATGCTAATGCTGTAAAGGTTGCAAATAACGTTAATACGTCCGCGCCCAAGGCAAAAGCAACGGCAGTGCCTAAAAACGGTGCGGAACAAGGTGTCGCAAGCAAAGTGGCGAACATACCTTGAACGTAGTGACCCACTAGAGAGTTATCACCTTTCGATGCGAGCCATGTATTGGTACCCGATGACAGACGGATTTCAAATAACCCCAACATATTGGCACCGAACAAAGCAGTGACTAGTACCATCAATCCTAGGAACCAAGGGCTTTGGAACTGCACGCCCCAACCGATCGCGTTACCTGTAAGCTTCAACACCAAAATGAATCCAGCTATCAGCCAGAACGAAGTGAGAATCCCCAGAGAAGAAGCGATAAACTGGGTACGAATTTGACGGCGCTCTACACCATGCGCAGCCACAATACTGCTGAGCTTCATCCCCAATACAGGCAGCACACACGGCATGATGTTCAAAATCAAACCGCCTAACAGTGCAAATAAGAAAATACTCGCTAAAGAGGTAGTTGGCAGTGACGATGTAACCGCTCCTGCTTGTGCTTGTGTTACCTCTTCGACCAGCAAGTTATCATCTTTGATAGAAACATATAACGATTGTTCATTAAGCTCTACCTCACCCAGCCAGGTATCAACCGAGTAATTTGCTGTGACGATATCACCTTCTTGCTGAAGTCCATCCAACTTGAAGCTGTAGTCACGAATCGCATCACCAACACCATCCACCAACACTTGAGGATTTTGCCAGCCTTGCGTGTTCTTTAGTTTGATTTGTAATTTGGATTGAGTCGCATCCCAATTTGTTTGCGTGACCTCAACAAAAGGCGAAGATTGAGGAACATTGCTCACCGCTTGGGCGTAACTGAACATCACGTCTTCGTCCACTTTCAGCTCAGAGGGTAAGAACGTCAATTGAATTTGGTAGTCCGTCAGCACACAAATCGTAGTACAGGAAGAAAGCGTGAGCACTGCATCAATCGTGACGGGTTTCGACATATCGTCGATATGCAGCGTCATTGGGAACAAAGTGTCGCCTTTGTAACCGAGAGTCTCAATGCCCAATAACTCGAACTTTTGCGGATATGGCCATTGCCAATCAACCTTGCTCAGGTTTTGCGAGTTTTGCCAATCTATCGATGGCGCGACACCACCCTCGCCCGGCGATCGCCAGTAAGTTTTCCAGTCTCCGGTTAACTTGACATCCAAATAACCTGTAAGTGTTTTGGCTTGCGGATCTTGTTGACCCGTTAGTACAAAGCGCGTTTGCACTGGAGGATGTTGCGGGTTGGTCATCCAACCGGTATCGGTAGTTTGTGCTGAAATATTCAGAGAGAACAAACTCAAAGCCAGCGTCATAAAGAACATAGACGCGAACTGAGTCAGTTTGGTAATTTGATTCATAGTAATTCCTAATAATAAAAACAAATGTGCTAAACCGCTGACGTTATTGGTCAGAAAGCACGTTTTTATTCTTGGAATACACAGAAAGTCAGATGGACTCGATACTTACGACCTATCGGCTCCGTCCAATGTTGTGCGCGGATATAAGCGCAGCACATCCAAATAGCCGACGCCAAAAGACCGACAAACAGAACAACAATAAATGCATCGATCTGATGTTGAGAAAATTGAATTAACTTTTCAGACAATTCGCATTTGCTGGTTTCTTTAGCATCAATCGACTTGACGCTCGAACCCTCATCAGTAAGTGAAACAGCAGGCGATACCGTCTCGTACTTCATAGAGCATGACGATGCAAAACCTGAATTTTGCATCAGACACACGACAACCACCCAGCCAATAATCGCTAGTAGCCATTTCACCCGTTTATGTGGTGTGTGATGTCGTTTAGTCAATAAACTCATAAGAATTCAGATAAAGTAGGAACGAAGAAGATAATACGCGAGTCGTCATAAAGCTCAAGTTGTATCCACAAATAACATTAAGAAGCTTCACTCACTAAGCTCTAATCTAGTTTGCCATAAATATATGCCAACTCTGCGACGGTTTTCGCTGAAAACTTTTTCAATAGGTTGGCGCGGTGTACTTCAACCGTGCGCATTGCAATGCAAAGTTCGTCAGCAATTCGAATGTTCCGCTTGCCTGCAATGATCAAACGTAAAATGTCTTTTTCTCTGGGAGTGAGCGATTCATACGCCGATTTTGCCGCCGCCATATCAAGGTTTGCAGCCGACTGCACTTGCCCCTGCAAAATGGCTTGTGCCAACTCATCTCCTTTGACTGGCTTTTGGAAAAAATTGACCGCGCCAGCTTGTAATGCATCGACCGCCATCGGGACATCACCATGTCCGGTCAGGTAAATAACGGCCAAGGGACTGTTGGCTTGATTTAAAACTTGATGGACTTGCTGACCACGAAGATTTGGCATTCGACTATCAAGAATGATACACCCCGCTTGCTGAACGTCCACCTCATCAAGGAAAGACTGCCCATCAGCAAAAGTGGTGACATTGAAGTCATGTTCTTCCAACATAAAAGCGAGCGAGTCACGCACCGATTCATCATCATCGACTACAAAAACAGGTAGCTGCTTTTCACCGCTGCTCATTGAATGCTCCTATGCCTAGTTCAGATTAGTTTTGATATGGAAGCACGAGCTCAACCAAACAGCCATGTGGCGCTGTCGAGCTGATGAGAAACTCGCCACCATGCATTTCCATTACATCACGACAAATGGCTAACCCCAGCCCGAGCCCCTCTTCTTTGCTACTCACAAACGCTTGAGTTGGATTCTCTTGCTGCAACCCTGTGCCGTTGTCCAATACTCGAATGGAAAGTTGATTGACTTGGTAGTCACTATGCAGGGCAATTTTACCTTGATAACCTGACGAGTGATATTTCTCTTGGAACAAAGTGCACGCATCAATCGCGTTACTGATCACATTAACTAAAACCTGTTGAACGCCCACAGCGTCGACAAGTACCGGACGGACGTTCCCTTCTATACTGGTCACAATCGAAATATTTTGCTTCTGCATTCGAAAATGGAGCAACTCAATCGTGTCATCAATGAGTACTTGAAGATCGCACGACGCTTTGTCGACACTGCGCTTGCGGATCAACGTTCTTAAGCGCTGAATAATTGCATCGGCTCGTTCAACTTGCCCCTGTATTTTCTCAAGCACAGGGACAATATCTTCATGAGGGCGTTTTTTGGCCAAGCGAAGTAAACCGCCTTCACTGTAATTGCGAATGGCCGCCAATGGCTGATTGAGCTCATGGGCAAGACTGGTGCCGATTTCACCGACAATCGCGACTCTTTGTGAATGCTCTAACTGTTCACTTTTCTCTTTTAAACGTAACGATGTCTGCTCCAACGCTTGCTTGCTCTTGCTAAATCGATACTCAAGCCAAAAGTGGTAAGCGTTCAATACAATCACAAAAATGAACAGCGCCCACGCCCATTCCTGATGACTACGCAGCCAGCGCAATGCTTCTTGCCACCAAGGCTGCTGCAACGGATGGAGGTCTAGCGCCTGATAAAGTTTGTCGATGCTCAGTAAGCTGACGGGTGACGTCCAACCTGACGCGCCTGCCGCAATAATCGCAGGGTGATCTGGCGGCATAGCAAGCAAGACTTGCGCAATCTGTTTGGCGAGCTGAGCTGAGCCACGCTCTGTTTTGGCAAATGACCAGTTTGGATATAACGGCGTAGAAACAGCGCACGAAGAATGTTCATTTGGCTGTTGATTTAGGACTCGAAAATCACCTTGCTGTAACAGACCTTCATTTTGCATCTGTTCCAATAAACAAGCAGGGATGACAGCGGCTTCCACATTACCATCACGCAATTGATACAGGTTGGCGTCAATAGGAAAGCCGAGGTAACGGACATCAGCAAAGAAATCGTTAGGATTAAGACCCATTTCGACTATCTGGTAACGCAGCGTTAAGTAACCGCCAAAGGCTTTTCCTGATACAGCAGCAACGGGAAGCCCTGAGACATCTTGCAATGTTTGATAGCTTGAACCGGCTCGAACCACCAGCGCCGAACCAATGCCGTAGTTCGAATTTTGCGGCGCTCGGCTGGTTAGCGTTGCCATCCACGATAGCGCGTATTGCCTACCCAATCGCACTGCCTGACCTGGGTTAGTTAAGATGAAATCCATCGTCTGAAACTTCACCGCTTCGCCCATTTCATCCAAGTTAAGGGGATGAAGAACAAAATGCACATCAGAAATTTGCTGATTGAGCCAATCAATGGTCGGTTGCCATCTCTGCTCAGCATAAAGATGACCACGTATCGCTAACACGCCCACTTCGACTTTCTGCTTGGCCTCTGGCTGCACTGCCTTTTGCTCTTGCAGATCTGCTTGTTCAGAAACAGCGCCCTGAGCTAAAGATGCAAAGACAACCAAGCAAAGAATCCAAAACTGAAGCAACCGTGGCGTTTTGTTCATGATTAGTCGAATCGTTCCTTCGAAAATAATGAAGCAAGAATAACAGCTACCTTCCCTAAACCACATTTGTTTTAGATCAAGTTTGGTCTGGGTATGTGGAAATCCACAATATAAGCCTCGCGGTGCATTTCTCACAATGGAATCAGTCAATTCAAATACAACAAAAAAAGCAGGTGAGTTATGGATTCCACCAAACGTCGCTTTCTCAGCGCGGTCACAGCTGGAGCCGCGTTAATTCCAGTCGCGGGTATTGGCACGGCAACCGCGGGAAACATTATTCGAAATAACCAGTCCGCCGATCGAAAAGGACAAGTGGGGAAACGTTATGCCATGGTGGTGGATTTGCGAAAGTGCGTCGGCTGCCAGGCTTGCACCGTGGGTTGCAGCATTGAGAACCAAGCGCCTATCGGCCAGTTCCGGACCACCGTAAAGCAATACGAAGTCACACTGGATGACGGTTCGAAAGCCACGCGAGAAGCAAAGGCCTTTATGCTGCCTCGCCTTTGTAACCACTGCGAAAACCCACCTTGCGTGGCTGTGTGTCCGGTTCAAGCGACCTTTCAGCGCGAAGATGGCATCGTCATGGTGGATAACAGTCGCTGTGTCGCCTGCGCGTATTGCGTACAAGCTTGCCCTTACGATGCTCGTTTTATCAATGAGGACACCCTCACCGCAGATAAATGCACCTTCTGTGCACATCGACTCGAACAAGGCTTATTACCTGCCTGCGTGGAAACCTGTGTTGGCGGTGCGCGTGTGATTGGTGATTTGAATGATCCATCAAGTGAAGTCCGCCGCTTAATTGCGAAGCACCAAGACGACATCAAAGTGCTAAAGCCCAATGAAGAGACCAAGCCACACGTGTTTTACATCGGCATGGATGAACGCTTTACCAGCCATATCGACGGGCAGCCAGCTATTTACGACCCACAAGGAGAGCACGCATGAACATCACCGAAGTGTTAGTCCAACCTCAAGCGATGGCTTGGCTCCCGTGGGCGGTACAGTATTTCTTCTACATCGGTTCGGCTTATGCGGCTGCTATTTTATTCCTAATCGCCCTGTTATTTGAAAAACACACCAGCCACAGACTGCGCGCTGCGCTTGTGCTGACGCTGGCCATCGGCGCCATCGTGGGGCCATTAGCGTTAACTGGTGATTTACACCAACCGGGACGCGCATGGCATTTTTACGCGCACATCACGCCGTGGTCATGGATGTCTTTAGGATCGCTTTTCTTGCCTGTTTTCTCAGGTTTAGCGGTAGTGACTGCATGGCTGTATCTCCGCCAGGATCTGTTCAACTTACGTAATCAGCCAGGGAAAGTACTGCCTCTAATTTCAAAGCTGTCACTGGGTGACTGGGCGCTATCTCGTAGAGCCATGCTTATGGTGTCCGCCATCACGGTACTATCAGGCATAACTATTGCAGTCTACACAGGCGCTGAAATTGCGGTCGTTAAATCGCGCTCTTTATGGCACCAACCCGCGTCACCAATTCTTTGGTTTGTTACTGCATTTATGGGCTCGGTCGGTTTCGCTCTGCTGATTTGGTTACTGCTGCCTAGTCAGTCAAAGACGCTGACATCTGGCGATACTAATTTACTGAAAAAATCAGTGGTTACCAGCGGCGTATTAACGCTGATACTGCTACCGATTTGGGCATCCAACAATTCCGCATTTTCGCTCTATTCTAGCGAACAATGGATGCACAACATTGCCCTGCTCACTTTTGTCGTTTTAGGTTGTGTTTTGCTCGCTTTCATCTTCTTGCGCGATACCAAAAAGTCCGCATCAGCCAGATTTCGTCACGTCATAGGGCTCAGTTTTGTGTCTGCTGCCGCACTGGCAAGTGCATGGCTGATTCGCTGGTTTACCATCATGGAAGTACAAACCATCGCCAAGTTCGATGCAGGGCTGTATCCATACCAACTCACTATGGATGGAAATGGCTGGATAGGCATTATCGGCATGCTCGGATTATGGCTTGCTCTGGCACTGCTCGGCTCAGAGCTGGTTCAGCCAAAACAAGATATCGAAGCAAACGCATCATCACTCACCTTAACTGAACGCTAATCAAAGAGGATTTCATCATGGATAACAAACGCCGTCAGTTTTTGAAATCAGGCATTGCAGTGGGTGGGCTTGGCGCATTCGCTGCGGGTTACGCTACCACAACCAAACATATGGTCGAAGGTACGCTTGAAGGCACCGCAGGAGAAAAAACGCGTGATATTCACCACGGTAACTCGCTTGAACCAGAGTACACGGTCAACAACAAAGGCAACCTGATCCCTAATCCAAATCAGCGCGTTGCGCCATCCATGTGCTTTGGTTGTTGGTCACTGTGCGGATTGCGTGTGCGCATTGACAACCGTAATGACGAGATTTTGCGTATCAGTGGCAACCCATATCACCCACTCTCTCATCAGCAACACATTCCGTTCGAAACGCCAGTCAAAGATGCTTATTTAAGTTTGGCAGGAGAATCGGGCCTTGAAGGTCGTTCCACCGCCTGTGCAAGAGGAAACGGGATGCTAGAAATTCGCAACAGCCCGTACCGAATCACTCAGCCGCTAAAACGTGTTGGAAAACGCGGCGAAGGAAAATGGATTCCGATCAGTTACGAACAACTGATAGAAGAAGTCGTAGAAGGCGGAGATTTATTTGGTGAAGGTCATGTTGATGGCCTACGCGCAATTCGCGATTTAAAAACGCCTGTTGATCCTGAAAGCCCAGAATATGGCCCGAGAGCCAACCAACTGCTAATGACCAATGCCGGTAACGAAGGCCGAGACGACATTTTCAAACGCTTCGCGTTCAATAGCTATGGTACGCGTAACTTTGGGCATCATGGCTCTTACTGCGGCTACGCATTTCGTGCTGGCAGCGGTGCATTTATGAATGATTTGGATAAATTTGCCCATTTAAAACCAGACTTCGATAATGCCGAATACATCATCTTTATTGGTATGTCGCCTGCTCAAGCTGGCAACCCTTTTAAGCGTCAGGCGCGTCAACTCGCCAATGCGCGAACAGAAGGTAACTTGGAATACACCATCATCACACCAAGTTTGCCTGCGGGGTCATCGAGCTTGGCGGCCGGTGACAACAACCGCTGGGTACCAATCAAACCAGGCACCGACTCTGCCCTCGTGCTTGGCATGATCCAGTGGATCATCGAAAACCAACGCTACAACAAAACCTTCTTAGCCCAACCGGGGGCGAACGCAATGAAACGAGCTGGCACCGCGCACTGGTGTAATGCTACGCATCTCGTGATAAGCGATGAGCAGCACCCGAGAAACGGCACGTTTTTACGCGCGTCGGATCTGAATCTGCCATTCGAGGGCGAAGCGTTGTCTGATTCCGACCCGTACGTCATCGTGGATGATCAAAGCGGCGAATTTGGTGTGCATACCCAGACAGGAGAAGCGGCACTGTTTGTCGATAAAACGGTTTCGCTTGCATCAGGCAAAGTGCGCGTAAAATCTTCCCTACAAAGACTCAAAGAAGAGGCGTTTAAATACAGTCTTGAGTTCTACAGCCAACAATGTGAAATCCCTGTCGAACAAATTGTTGAACTAGCAAAGCGCTTCACCAGTCACGGAACAAAAGCGGTGGTCGATACCCACGGTGGCAACATGCACACCAATGGGTTCTATAACTCGTTTACCATCATGATGCTCAATGCGTTGATTGGTAACATAAATATGAAAGGCGGCGCTATGGCCAAAGCGGGTGGCTACCCAACTTCCGCTGCGGGTCCTCGTTACGACTTCACCAAATTTGCTGGCAAAGTCGGCCCGAAAGGCGTCTTTCTGTCGCGCAGTAAATTCCCCTACCACAAAACCAGCGAATACAAACGTCGCGTTGAGGCAGGTGAATCCCCTTACCCAACTCGCGCCCCTTGGTATCCGTTTGCCGCGCCACTGCTGACAGAGCACCTATCTGCGGCTATTGATGGGTATCCATACCGCGTTAAAGCGTGGATCAACCACATGGCGAACCCAATGTATGGTGTACCCGGTTTGAAAACGCTGCTGGAAGATAAGCTTAAAGATCCAAAACAACTCGGTTTGATTGTATCTGTTGATGCGTTCATTAACGAAACCACCGCATTGTCGGATTACATTGTGCCAGACACCGTTACTTACGAAAGCTGGGGTATGGCAACGCCTTGGCACGACGTTCCGGTGAAAACCGTCACCGCTCGCTGGCCGATTGTGGAAGCGCGAACAGAGAAAACCGCCGATGGTCGTTCGATTTGCTTAGAAAACTTTTTGATTGATGTCGCCAAGAAAATGCAACTAGGCGGCTTTGGTGACAACGCGATTCAAGATGCGCAAGGGAATTGGCACGCTCTCCACAGCGCTGAAGATTTCTACTTACGTTCCGCGGCAAACTTGGCTTATGTGAAAGGTGGCGTGCCTGAAGTTTCGGCAGAAGACATTGCATGGTCAGGCTTAGAGCGTTTAATGCCAGCGATGCAAAGAACGCTAACAGCGGATGAGATGAAACGAGTGGCGTTTATTTTTGCTCGCGGCGGACGCTTTGAAAATGCAACCGAAGCGTATCAAGGTGAGCAAATGAAGCACAAATGGACACGACCAGTTGCGATATGGAATGAACGTGTCGGCAGCGCAAGAAACACTATGACGGGGGATTTCTACACGGGTTGCCCAACATGGCATCCACAAAAGCTGGCCGATGGCACACCAATGGAAGACCAGTACCCAAGCTCAGAATGGCCTTTCAGCCTGACGAACTTTAAATCCAACATTCACAGCGCGGTGTCCAACCTATCACCAAGGTTGAACTCGATTAAAGGTGTGAACCCGGTGTACATTCATCCAATCGATGCCGAGCGTGCGGGCATTAAAACGGGTGATGAGTTTGTTATCGAGACTCCATCAGCAAGCACCAAAGCACTTGCGATGATAGTCAGCGGAATTCGCCCTGGCACACTCGGATTTGAACATGGGTTTGGTCATACCGAACTAGGACAACGATCGCACTGGATCGGTGATAAACAGCAACCAGTAAAAACTCGCAGCCAAGATGGCGTTAACATTAACGACATCGGATTAATTGACCCAACCCGAGAAGGGAAAGGCGTCTTGTTAGATTGGGTGGTAGGAGCCGCGGCTCGCCAATCATTACCAGCCAAAATCCGCAAAGCTTAGTAGACAACCAAACCTGAAGAGCTGCCATTTAGCAGCTCTTCACATCCTCTAAATATGTGGAAATCCACAATACCTTTCCTTATTGACAAAGCCGACAATACAGCATCCAAGTCACTATCACAGTAGACACTTGGAGATATTAATAACAATTAAAGTGAGTCAGCATGTCAAAAATACTACCTGTGGTGACGGCCTGTTTGCTGGCAACCACAATGGGCGCAAGCGCCTCGTCTATTCCGGAAAAAGCCAGCGTGTGTAGTGGTTGTCACGGCCAAGATGGCATGGGTCAACCAAACATTGCGCCTATGATTGCCGGTCTGAACGCGAATTATCTCAACACCCAAATAGAACTCTTCCTTAGTGGTGAACGCCAAAATGTGGTCATGCAAGGCATGGCGAAAGAGCTTAGCGATCCTGCCGTTCGTAAAGAAGTCATGGATTACTTTGCTAACCTTCCAAGCTACGAGTTCACTAACCCAGAGCAACGCGGCGACCAAGCCGACATTCGTAACCCGTATCGTAAATTGATCTTCCAAGGTGATTGGGATAGAAACATTCCAGCTTGCGCCACTTGTCATGGAGCCAGCGGAATGGGCGTCGACAAATTCCCTCGCCTCGCAAGCCAACATGCTGATTACTTAAAAACGCAATTGATGGCATGGAAAAACGGCACTCGCAGTGGTGACCCGCTCAATATGATGGGTACTATCGCGAAAAATCTCACTGACGAAGAGATTGAAAACCTTTCCTACTACTTTGCCTCATTACGTTACTAGGAGCAGACATGAAACGTTTCTATTCTTTGTTCGCACTGCCTTTCATTTCTACGCTCGTACTAGCTAACGATCCATTACCGGACCGCCAGAAAGAGCTACCTGCGATAGAAAAAGAAAAGCACGGTGAATACTTAAAACCGCGTGATCTCAGCACAATTCCAAACACCGCATTTGGTGAGCAAGTAAAACGTGGTTATTCCCTATTTGTTAACTCGCAACAAATGCGCGGAAAATACGTTGGTAACGAACAAAACTGTGTGAATTGCCATATGGAAGCAGGACGAAAAGCCAATGCAGCACCGCTGTGGGCGGCGTACATGGCCTACCCGGCTTATCGCAAGAAAAACGATCGCGTAAACAGCTACGCAGACCGTATTCAAGGTTGCTTCGAATATTCCATGAACGGCAAAGCCCCCGCTTACGATTCGCCAGAAATTGTTGCCCTTAGTGCTTACGCCTACTGGTTGGCGATGGGCGGCTTGCTCGACAAACATGGTATGACGGATGAACCAATTCCGGAGCTAGACGCAAAAGCGTTGCAAGTTGGTGGAAAAGCAAAAGACTTCCCGCTGCCAGAAGCCATCGCGCAAGCATTACCAATTGAAGAACGAGGTAATCTCTCTGGACGTGGCTACCCAAAAATCGCCGCCCCTGAGCAAGAACCATCACCAGAGCGAGGGGCATTAGTCTACGAAAAGAACTGCGAAACTTGCCATCGCGCCGACGGTTCAGGCATAAAAGGCACCGACGGCCATTCATACATTCCACCACTTTGGGGCGAATATGCGTATAACTGGGGTGCAGGTATGCACCGTATTAACACCGCGGCCTATTTTATTTACGAAAACATGCCGCTTGGGAAAAGTGTCCAGTTAAGCAAACAAGAAGCGTGGGATGTCGCGGCATACGTCAATAGCCACGAGCGTCCACAAGATCCACGATTTAAAGGCAACGTGGCCGCAAACGCAGAGAGATATCACCAACATCAAGGCTATTACGGAAAAACAATTAGTGGTAAGCAAGTCGGCTCGAATGCTTTCAAGAGCGGTACCGTCGAGTAAAAGACAACCATTCGTCTTAAATACCAGTGCTCCCACCTCCCTGCTCAGGCTCTCTGGGCAGGGTTGTTTTACTCTCCTGAAGCAATCACTGCCCCCTCCAAACCAGCAACGTTAAGTAGTTTCCGGCTTCCAACATACCAATCTTCGCAGTAAAATAATGCGCCAAACGCGACTTTGTTTATATCTTAGAGCTTCCATATACTATGATGCCAAAAGTAAGAAACTCGTAAACTCCTGAATCAAAACAAGCGTGTCTAATGAAAAAAGAGTATTCTTAGGACAAATGAATCCAAAACCTACCCGATGAGTATTCAACCTAATTCCCGTCAGTTAATTTCTTGCGAAGAATGCGGCCTTGTTGTTCGTATTCCCGATATCGATCAAGGGCAAAAAGCTCAATGTCCTCGATGCGCGCATTCTCTGACAAAAGTGAATGCTAAACCCTATCAAAGCGTGATCGCCATTTCATCGGCATGTTTGATCATGTTGGTGTTAAGCATTTCTTTCCCTTTTATGTCGTTCAGTGTGCAAGGGCTATCGCAAGAAATCACCTTACTGCATGCAGCCAAAATGCTGGCTGAATTTCAAAATGTACTTTTAGGTATGTTACTTCTCGCAACGGTCGTCGTATTGCCTGCTATCTATGTCGGTCTCATTCTCTTTCTTCATCTCGAAGCATTAAAAGCGCGTAAACATACGCCATCCAAAAAACAGCAACGAATGGCGAAAGTTTTATGTCGCCTTCTGTTTCGAGTCGAACCCTGGCTGATGGTCGATGTATTCTTGATTGGCGTATTAGTCAGCTTAATTAAAATCGCTTCTCTGGCAGACATTGGAATGGGGACTTCATTCTGGGCGTTCTGCGTTTATACCGTACTGGTAGTCAAATGTATTTCTATGGTTGACAAAAGCTGGCTCTGGGGACACTTCATTCCAGCCATCGTGCTGCCCGATGTAAATGAGGGCGATACGCACCATAACCACAACCATATTGGTTGCCATACGTGTCACCAACTCAACCCAATTGAAGCGAAAAAGCACCAATACTGCATTCGTTGTAAAAGCCCTATTCATAAATACAACCCAGCAGATAATTTACAAAAAGCTTGGGCGCTTTTGTTTGCATCAATCATTTTCTATATCCCCGCGAACCTTTATCCAATGATGTATACCGTAAGCCTTGGACATTCAGAAGGCTCGACTATCATGGAAGGGGTAATACTGCTTTGGCATTTAGGTTCTTACCCTATTGCGATGGTAATTTTCTTTGCTAGCGTATTCATTCCAATGGCGAAAATGCTGGCACTCGCGTGGCTGTATTACAATGCGCAAAAAGCGCGATATCTTCCTCCTGAAGAAAGTATTTCACGCTTAAAGATATACCGCTTAACTGAGTTTATTGGTCGCTGGTCCATGATCGATATCTTTGTCGTTGCCATCTTAGTTGCACTGGTTCAGTTGCAAAACTTAATGGCGATTTATCCAGGCCCTGCTGCGCTCTCTTTCGCGGCAGTGGTCATTTTCACTATGCTTTCTGCAATGATATTTGACTCACGTTTGTTGTGGCAGTTGCCACAAAACGAAGTGCAGGAGCCGATTTCTGACAACTTAAACGAGAAAGCCAAATATGAGTGATGAGAACAACGTAACCGCTCAAATAAAACCGCAAAAGCAGATTTCTGCGATCTGGATTGTACCGATCCTTGCGCTAGCCATGGGAGCGTGGATGCTGTTCCAATACATCAACAGTACAGGCCCACAAATTACTCTCCAACTGCCAACCGCAGATGGGATTGAGGTTGGTAAAACCGAGATCCGAGCACTGAATGTTAAAGTCGGTCTGATTACCGAAGTTACTCTCAGTGAAAACTACGATCACATCATCGCTAAGGCGCAGATGAATAAGGACGCGGAGCGCATGCTGCGAGATGACACGATGTTTTGGGTGGTGAAGCCTCGAATTGGCCGTGATGGCGTTTCAGGTTTAGAGACCTTGCTCTCTGGCGCTTATATCCAACTTCAGCCGGGTAAATCTAAAGTAGAAAAGGAGCACTTTACAGTATTAGATGTACCACCAGTCGCTTCTCCTGATGCAGAAGGTTTACGTCTTGTGTTAACACACCGCGAAGCTGGCAAACTAGGTGTTGGGGACCCGGTTATTTATAAAGGCTTTACCGTTGGTCGTGTAGAGAAAACCAGCTTTGATGTTGATACTCGCAAGGCGCTGTATCAACTCTTTATTTTCAAACCTTATGACAGCTTAGTGCGCACTCGTACTAAGTTTTGGCTAAATTCTGGTGTTGATTTACAGCTCAATGCCGAAGGGTTTGAAGTTAAGTTTGGCTCGCTAGAGAGCATGCTAACGGGTGGCGTTACCTTCGATACCGTTCCAGGTCTTGAGTCCGGCGAACTACTCACAGAAGACATGGTTAACTTCCGCTTATACGATGATATTAAGCAGCTGAGAGAAGGCATGTACGATGACTACATTGAGTTCGTCATGTTATTTGATGAATCGGTACGTGGCTTAAAAGCGAATGCGCCTGTTGAGTACCGCGGTCTTCGTATTGGTACCGTAACGAGAGTACCGATGCGTTTACCAACACCAGAAGAAAACTTCTCTGCGAAAAAAATTCCTGTTTTGGTGCGCGTTGAGCTCGGTCGAGTGTACGGAGATTTAGAATCCCAATCTTTATCAATGTTCAAAGAAAAGTTGAAGGAAGAGTTTGCTCGCGGTCTCCGTGGCACCTTAAAGACTGGTAACTTGTTAACTGGTGCGCTTTATATTGATGCAGACTTTTACCCTAATGATGATCAGTACGTTCCAAGTGAATTTGAAGGTTTAGATGTTTTCCCAACCATGCGTGGTGGTTTTGCCCAAGTCCAGCGCCAAGTCAATGACTTCCTAAATAAGATTAATAGCTTACCAATGGAAGAAACGCTTAACTCTCTCAATTCAACGTTAAAAACGTCGGAAAAGACGTTGGCGTCAGCAGAACGTGTCGCGGACAGTATTGATAAACTTTTAAATCAAAAAGAGACGCAAGAGATCCCAACAGATATTCGCCAAAGCTTGCAGCAGTTGCAAAAAACACTCGATGGTTATGGACCAAACTCAACCATGTACAATGAAATGGAAGCCACGCTCAAAGAACTAGAAAGCGTGATGACAGAGTTTAAACCCGTACTTAAACAGCTAAACGAAAAGCCAAACTCTCTCGTGTTTGGAGAAGATGAAGTCAGTGACCCAATCCCAGTTAAAGGCCAAAACTAATGAAACGAGTATTCTTTTTGTCTATCGCGCTATTTGTCGGTCTAACGGGTTGCAGTAGCGCTCCAGAAACTAAAGGGGCTTTGTACCTTCTACCTAAGGCGGAACCAGTGACTCTGAGCTCTTCTGATATCTCACAGCGCCCTACTTTAGTTGTTCGTCCAGTAAAACTGGCAAGTTATTTAAACGACAGTGGTATCGTTTACCGAACCTCTGAGACTCAAGTTATCCAGGCAAGAAACAATCAATGGGCGCATAGTATTTCCGAGCAAATCACTCAGAGAGTCGTCACAGAACTACGCCACAAACAGACTCATTACTGGCCGACTGAAATGAACAACCTGTTGGATCAAAATGGTGAAGCCAAACTACAGCTTACGTTAAATAAATTTAATGGTAGCTACAAAGGCAATATCGAAATTGAGGGGGAATGGTTACTCATCAATGCTGAAGGTAAGGTAGAAAACAGTGCACCAATACAAATCTCTCAGCCTCTACAGGACGAAGGCTATGGAGCACTTGTCGACGCACTGTCCGTCGGGTTGGAAGAACTGACTTCGGACATTGCCAAAAAAATCTAAGATCGATGTTAATTACAGGGAAGCAAGTTGCTTCCCTTTTTGTACTGCGAGAAGTTTTTCGATCGAAATAGATGTAGATAATCAAGCGAGACAAATTGATCTTAGTCAGACTGCAATCCGTTCTTTGGTGCTACTCTACGGCAAAATATAAAGCCCCATCCTATGACCTTATGTAGAGGTCTTGTTGATAAGGTTCTTGAGTAGCAATGTCGATTAACATTTCCGATTTAACCACCGCCCTAAATAAGGTGGAGCATATTCATAAAGTTCAGCTTGAAAATGTGCATCAGTTCTTTAAAGCAAACGAAGCTTTCTCGGTAAAAACGTTCAGCCAACTTATATCTAGTGACTCACTTGATGAGCGATTTAAAACCATCGACAAGGCCTTCTCTTTGCTTGGTGATGTGAAAACCTACCTTTTAGAAGCGTCTTACTTAGTTAAGTAAAAATAGAAAAGCCCCTGTAACTTAATTACCGGGGCTTTCATTTGTATCGCCGCTAAGTTGTGGAGTTACAACTTGTAGCGATCATCAATAACCGTTGTCTCTGGGAAGGTTTTACCCTCTTCCATCGCTTCCTCAGTCTCTTCTTTTACTTTGGTATCGATCCAGAAATTACCAATATCCATTGGATGAAGCACCCATTCTGTCGCTTTTGTCATGCCATCTTTAGGAATTTTAACCCAGCGCCAATGTGCAACTCGAGAATAAGGCACCATGTATCCAGGAACGATGATATTCGCTTTGCTGACATAGTTTTGGATTTGATGCGATAAATCGTAACGCTTCTCCTGATCAAACTCAGAGTCATAAGCTTCAATCAACTTGTCCAACTCAGGGCTGCTGTAGTTGGTGTGAGCATTCGTTTGTGGTCGATTCGCATTATCCGAGTGTAGATATTCCCAATACGCAGGAATCTCACCAGAACCCATATTCAAGAACGCTAACTGATGCTTTTTCTCAAGAATGTATTTAAACGCAGATGAACCATCAACCAAGTTTAACGTGAACTCAAGACCTGCAAGTTTCGCTTGCTCTTTTAAGTACGCAATACGCGGTGTCCAAGAGTTGTATCCGTAGGTGATAGCAAAGCTCAAGCGTTGGCCCTTGTCATTGACACGAATACCATCTGCGCCAACTTTGTCAAAGCCCGCTTTTTCGAAATGTTTAACCGCCGCATCGGCATCAAACTTAGGCGGTGTATTGTTAGGATCATCGTATTCGCCATGACCAAAGCCGAGTCCATGTGGTTTACGTGAATAATCTCCACGCATGATATTTTCAATCATGCCGTCATAGTCAGTGGCTGCCATAACGCCTTTGCGCACTTCTAGGTTATCCAACATCGGCATCGCGGTGTTCATCCAAAGGCCACCAGCGCCTTGTGGTGCTTCGTTAAAGCCCCAGTACTTTTGGATATAGCCTTTTTTGTACACATCACTATCGGTTTTGTCATGCCAAAAGCTTGGTAGCACCATCTCAAAGTAGTCCAAGTTGCCTTTCTCAAAGTGCTTCATGGCAATATCAGGATCGCGAATCACCTTAATGCGGACTTTTTCTACGTTGTAACGGTTTTTATAGTAGCGGTTGTTATACCCCCACCAATCTTCGCCCACGTGTTTGAATGTCACGCTCTTACCTTTCTTCACTTTATCAATGTAGTAAGGCGCCGCAGTTGGCTCAGATTTAAAGTTGAACTTCCTGACGAAGTTATCAGGCATGCCATCGTTATTTGCGTCCTTTTCTCCTTCAAAGAAGTGTTCCGGACGAGGCTGAAAACCATTACTCGGCATGTTAATCATAACCATGAGCGAATCATGACTTTGAGCTACAGCAAGGTTGACTTTGATCGTGTAGTCGTCAATTTTTTCAACACCAACAACGCTGTTCGTGAAGAAGTCGTTGTACCACGGGTCGATAATGTCTTTTGACGTGTAGTACTTCATCATAAAGACGTAATCATCTGCCGTAATTTTTTCGCCATCTGACCACTCGGCCGTTTCATCAAGCTTAAAGAATACGGTTTTGTTGTCCTCTCCAAATGCCCATGACTTAGCAAGTTGGGGGATCCATTTACCAGTATTTGGATGACGCTGAGCAAGCTTTGGTGAACCATCCATTAAATATTGGCGCAAGCCGGAGTTCGCATCTGGACCAACACTTCGTAATGTCTGAGGAAAGCTCTGAATGTAAGTACGATAAGTACCACCTCGTACCGCTTCTTCAGAGGCGAACAGAGGTTCATTGTTATTTGAAATCCATTCTATATCAGCAGGTAGCTCTGCCGCACTCAGTTGAAAACTGGCAGCGGTCAGTGTTGCAAGTACTGAAAATGGCAGTTTTTTAGTCATGTTTCTTCCTTGTTGTGTTTGCGATTAAGGTCGTAGCAAGGAAGACGGAGTGTGAAAGCTGCAAATAGAAAATACGCAGATAGGAAATAATAGGAGCGTAATATGAAGTGACTTCCTGCCAGCTTCTATATTAATTTCAAAGAGTTTCACTAGGTCATCCTAGACCTTACAACGCAGTGAATGCATCTTCGCCATAGTATTCTTTAGGCTTTTGTAACGCAAGTCATCAATAATACATGGTCGCATTTTCTATGCATCACAGTGAGTTATGTTACAAAAGTGTGATCGATATAGTACCAAGCCCTACTTTCCTCATAATAAACCGTAGAACCTTTATCCGAATAAGATCCCCCCTACACCAATTAAAGCAAGCAAGTAAGCGAGCAGATATAACTGGTAAAAATGAGCAGTTGCTTACTACGGTTGGTATTTTTATTAGATACAAAAAAGGTGAGGCATCACAGCCTCACCTTTCTTTATACAATACAAGACTGTGCTTACATACTAGACAAGCTATCATTGATCGATTTTAACACTGCAGCAGGATCCACAGCTTGAGTAATTGGACGCCCAATAACAAGATAGTCAGAGCCTGACTGAATAGCCTCTACTGGTGTCATGATACGGCGCTGGTCACCTTGCTCAGAGCCAGCAGGTCGGATTCCTGGTGTAACTAACTTAAAGTCTTGACCAAGTTCGCTCTTAAGCAATGAAGACTCTTGAGCTGAACATACGACACCATCTAAACCAGCGTTTTTGGTCAATGTCGCCAGACGAATAACTTGATCCTGAGGCGCAATGTTCAAACCAATACCCGCTAAATCACTTTGTTCCATACTGGTTAGTACCGTTACTCCAATCAGAAGTGGGCGATCTTTACCGTATGGCTCAAGAATTTCACGTGATGCCGTCATCATGCGCTCACCACCGCTTGCATGCACATTCACCATCCAAACCCCTAATTCCGCGGCTGCGCGGACCGCCTTAGAACAGGTATTTGGAATATCGTGAAATTTCAAATCCAGGAAGACTGAGAAACCACGTTTGTGGAGTTCACGTACGAAATCAGGACCAAATAGCGTAAACATTTCCTTGCCAACTTTTAGGCGACATGACGCAGGATCAATTCTATCTACAAACGCTAGTGCGTCTGCTTGGTTATCATAATCCAGTGCGACAATAACTTTTTGGTCGATCATTTCATCTCCTAACTATTTTGGTTCTTATTAAATAAAAAGTTAAAAAAATGCAGCGGACAGAAACTCTGTCAGCTGCATTAAAATTATTCACCATCCAATCCGCGGATTGGCTTGATCGTCCCCCACCCTTTACAGGATGGGCAGTGCCAATAAAGGGAATGAGTAGAAAACCCACACTTCCGGCATCGGTAGTGTGGTTTCACTTTTAACTGTTCACCCACCATCGCTTGTAGCGTCGATAGACTGTCCTTCGCGCGCCCGTCTTCTGCTTCAGCAATATGGTAGTCAATTAATCGATAAAAACCCTTCATGGTTGGATTTTTCAGCAGCTGTTTGGTCAGCAGCTCTTGTGCAGCCCCGACGTTCTCGTGGTGAGCAACCAACTGAGCCAACATTAACTCGGCTGATACGCCTGCTTTCTTATCAATACAAGCTCGCAGAAACTCGACAAGTTCATCTTCCTGGCCCAGATGATGGTAGCACTCTGCAATGGTTGGTAAGACATCGCTGATAAAGTCTTTGTCTTGCTCAAGCACACCCGTCAGGTATTTTATCGTGTGTTTATAATCTTCAGACTCTAGATAAATTCGTCCCAAAGCAATACTCGCTCGAACACACTTTGGGTCTTCTGCTAGGGCTTTTTTAAAGTGCTGTATAGCCTTATTAGTATTACCATCGGCCTGGTCAAGCATGGCAATTTCACACCAAAAATGAGCAATATTCGCACGCATTCTGGAGCGTTTATTACCCAACTTAGCCAATTGATTGGCGTAATAAATTGCTTTTTCCCATTCACGCGTTTGTTGGTAAATGGTTACCAATTGCTGAAGGGCCGCTTCTTTATAATCTGGCTCTTCGACTAACTGTTCGAAGATTTTCTCTGCACGATCGAGAAAACCAGAGACCATGTAATCTTTCGCCAACTGTTGAAGTGCAAGATTCTTTTGATCCAGTGTTAAGCCAGAGCGAGAAATGAGATTTTGGTGAATTCGGATTGCGCGGTCGACTTCGCCACGAGACCGGAACAAATTACCCAACGCAAGGTGAGTATCGATTGTCTCGTTATCAACTTGGAGCAATTCAATAAAGTGATCAACAGCCTTATCTGATTGGTCAGAGAGCAGCAGATTAAGACCCGTCATATACTGACGAGAGATTTGATGAGATTGCTTCTGCTTGTCTTGCTGAGCGCTGCGATGCCCCATATACCAGCCATACGCAGCAGCTATAGGCAATAACAAGAAGAGTAGTTCAAGCATTAAAGTTAAGCCTTATCCTTATGCCTGTTTTTCGATGGCTGGCTTATCAGCAGGCTTGTTTGCATCTGCAGGTTCGTACTTTTTCAGTTTTTTCTTTAAACGACGAACTTGTAGCTGAGTTTTCAGCTGGATACTACCAAAGATAACCCACGCTAAAGCAAAGCCAACCACAAATACCACACCTAATAGTGTAGATAAGTGGAACTCTCCTTTGGCTAGAAGATAGTTAAAAGTCACGAGCTCTTGGTTTTGGGAACCTAACGCCAATGCAATTAAAAAGAGAGCTAAAACAGCAACGATTTTTATAATTTTCATTTACATCACCCTTCTAGGAGTAAGTCGGTAAGATTATGCAGGAAAATGCTTCTTCAGACTACGTATATTAGCAATAATCTATACCCAAGTAACCTCAAGATGCTTAGTTTGTAGACACGCCTAGAAGTTAAAGTTACTTGGGTGTAGAAAGCTGCAAAGAAAACAGCCAGAATCAACAGCTCGCTTCGTAAACTGCTTGGATACATTACAAAAAAGCGGCATACACAAACGTATGCCGCTTTTTTCAAACTAATAAGAGTGCGTTAGCCAATATTTACACGCTCACGAAGCTCTTTACCTGGTTTGAAATGTGGAACGTATTTACCTTCCAATTCCACTTTATCGCCCGTTTTAGGGTTACGACCTACGCGAGGCTCGCGGTAATGAAGAGAAAAACTACCAAAGCCGCGGATCTCGATACGGTCACCGCTCTCTAGCGTAGAGGCCATGTGCTCTAAAATATCTTTTACAGCATCCTCTACCTCTTTCGCTGATAAGTGTGTTTGCTCAGCGCAGAGTCTTTCAATCAGTTCAGACTTAGTCATAGTTGCCCTCTTTGAGTATCTTTATCACTTATTATAGTAAGTAATACTAATTCCAACAAACACTTGCTGACAATTCTAGACAAATTTTATGCAAAATGCGCAATGAAGAAATGCCTTTTATTAAGATAGTTTACCGTCATTAGTATTACTACTTAAATATGCTCAAATATAAAAAAGGAGCCTTGCGGCTCCTTTTTTGCTTAAGCGAGTATATTATTCGCCTTTAGCAGCTTTGAAAGCGTCAGCCATTGCGTTACCGAATGCATTGTCATCTTGCTTATTGATAGATGCCATTGCTTCTTGCTCGTCAGCTTCGTCTTTAGCTTTGATAGATAGGTTGATTACGCGGTTCTTACGGTCTACACCTGTGAACTTCGCTTCAACAACATCACCAGCGCTTAGGATTAGAGAAGCATCTTCTACGCGATCGCGAGATACTTCAGAAGCACGGATGTAACCTTCAACGCCTTCTGCGATTTCAACAGTAGCGCCTTTAGCGTCAACAGCAGTTACAGTAGCGTTAACTAGAACACCTTTCTTGTTGTCAGCAACGTAAGCATTGAATGGGTCGTTTTCCATTTGCTTGATGCCTAGAGAGATGCGCTCACGCTCAGCGTCTACTGCTAGAACAACTGCAGAGATCTCGTCGCCTTTCTTGTACTCACGTACAGCTTCTTCGCCAGCAACATTCCAAGAAATGTCAGATAGGTGAACTAGACCGTCGATGCCGCCTTCTAGACCGATGAAGATACCGAAGTCAGTGATAGACTTGATCTTACCAGTAACTTTGTCGCCTTTAGCTTGTGCTTCAGCGAATGACTGCCATGGGTTAGCTTTACACTGTTTCAGACCTAGAGAGATACGACGACGTTCTTCGTCGATTTCAAGAACCATAACCTCAACTTCGTCGCCAACATTAACAACTTTAGAAGGGTGGATGTTCTTGTTAGTCCAATCCATTTCTGAAACGTGAACTAGACCTTCAACGCCTTCTTCGATTTCAACGAAGCAGCCGTAGTCAGTTAGGTTAGTTACGCGACCAGTTAGTTTGTGACCTTCTGGGTAACGCTTAGCGATTGCTACCCATGGATCTTCGCCTAGTTGCTTAAGACCTAGTGATACGCGAGTACGCTCACGGTCGAACTTAAGAACTTTAACTTGGATCTCGTCACCAACGTTAACGATTTCAGATGGGTGCTTAACGCGCTTCCAAGCCATATCAGTGATATGTAGAAGACCGTCAACGCCACCTAGGTCAACGAACGCACCGTAGTCAGTAAGGTTCTTAACGATACCTTTAACTTCAGAACCTTCTTGTAGAGTTTCTAGAAGCTCGTCACGCTCAACGCTGTTTTCAGATTCGATAACAGCACGACGTGAAACAACTACGTTGTTACGTTTTTGGTCAAGTTTGATAACTTTGAACTCTAGCTCTTTGTTTTCTAGGTGAGCAGTGTCGCGGATTGGACGTACGTCTACTAGAGAGCCAGGAAGGAAAGCACGGATACCGTTTAGTTCAACAGTGAAACCGCCTTTAACTTTACCGTTGATGATACCAACAACAGTTTCAGCTTCTTCGTAAGCTTTCTCAAGTACGATCCAAGCTTCGTGACGCTTAGCTTTCTCACGAGAAAGTTGAGTTTCACCGAAACCATCTTCAACAGCGTCTAGAGCTACGTCTACTTCAGCGCCAACTTCAACTTCAAGTTCGCCAGCAGCGTTCTTGAACTGTTCAGCAGGGATAGCAGATTCAGACTTAAGACCAGCGTCAACAAGAACGAAACCGTTCTCGATAGCTACTACAGTACCTTTAACGATGCTGCCTTGTTGGAATTCTGTTTCGTTTAGAAACTCTTCAAAGAGTTGAGCAAAAGATTCAGTCATTTAGTTAATCTTCAATAAATTAAACGTCCACGGGTATCCTACCGCATGGGGTTATTAAATTCGCCAGTCATCATCCTTGCGACCAACGCTCTTAGTCTAGCCGAGTATCATTACTCAGCTAGCTTCGATTCGATATATTGTAGTGCCTTTTCTACTACTTCGTCGATAGTCATCGACGTAGAATCTAGCACAAGCGCATCCTCAGCAGGGCGTAGTGGCGCCACTGGGCGGTTACGATCTCGGTCGTCACGCTCTTGGATCTCGCTTAAAAGGTCAGCAAATTTAACATCTAACCCTTTCTCTTGCAACTGTTTAAGGCGTCGATTTGCACGCTCTTCTGCGCTCGCATCAAGGAAGATTTTCGCTTGTGCACTTGGGAATACAATTGTGCCCATATCACGACCATCAGCCACTAGGCCCGGAGCGGCCTCAAATGCACGCTGACGACGTAATAATGCTTCACGAACACGTGGCAGAGCCGCAACTTTAGATGCTGCCATACCCGTTTCTTCTTTGCGAAGCTCCCCTGACACATCTTCGCCTTCTAGAACGACCTTAACTAAGTCACCCTCTGCGATAAATTGAACGTCTAGGTGTGTTGCCAGTGGGACAAGTGCGTCTTCTGACTCTGTGTCGACACCGTGGTGAATCGCAGCGAGTGCAAGTACACGATAAATTGCGCCAGAATCTAAGAGTTGGAAACCCAACTTTTTCGCCAGCAACATACATAAAGTGCCTTTACCTGCACCACTAGGTCCATCTACGGTTACAACCGGAGTTTGAGAGGACATGTTCTTCTCCACCTATAGTTTCTTTTCAGCAATTTGCTCGGTTTTCGAGGCGCGCATTATACGGGTAATCGCCCTTTGGAGCGAGGAAAAATGTCGTGTAAAGCATTACACCTAATGCGCAATTGGATTCATCAATAAACATAAGGTTCAACAAAAACGGCGAGAGCTTCCACCCTCGCCGTTTCAAATGTCATGATCTTAGGTTCGATTAAACAATCGGTTTTTGACCACGCTCAGCTAACTTTAAGATCACACTGTCAGCAATTTTGCCCGCGACACCTGCTAGCTTGTCTGCCAGTTTTTTCTTCTGCACATAATGCACAGAAAGTACGGTTTTATCTTTGCATGCCGCAACAACGATATCATCAGATGTACTAATATCATCCACCAAACCAAGCTCTTTCGCTTGTGTACCGAACCAGTGCTCACCTGTAGCTACTTTGTCTAGGTCCAAACTAGGACGACGCTCGCGAATAAAGTCTTTAAACAAGACATGTGTTTCTTCAAGCTCTTGCTTAAACTTATCGCGCGCTTTATCGGTATTCTCACCAAACATCGTTAGCGTGCGTTTATATTCACCCGCGGTTAGTTGTTCGTACTCAATGTCATGTTTCTTCAACAGTTTGTTGAAGTTAGGAATTTGTGCGATAACGCCAATAGAACCCACAATTGCAAATGGTGCAGAAACAATCTTATCTGCTACACATGCCATCATGTAACCGCCACTTGCCGCAACTTTGTCAACAGAGATAGTCAGAGGAAGACCCGCAGCTTTGATTCGGTCCAGTTGAGAAGAGGCAAGGCCGTAGCCATGAACCATACCACCGCCAGATTCTAAACGAAGTAATACTTCATCACCTTCACGTGCGACAGCCAAAATAGCAGTGATCTCTTCACGTAGAGACGCGACTTCTTTTGCATCTATGCTACCGTTAAAATCAAGAACAAATAGGTGTGGTTCACGCTTGCTATCTAATGAACCGTCTTTGCTCGCTTGTTTGATTTCTTTCTCGCGAGATTTGTTCTTCTCTTTTTCTTCTTTTTTGACGGCTTTATCTCGAGCCTTGATGAAAGCATCGTCATGCAAATGATGCTCTAACTGTTCAACAGATTGTTTGTGTTGCTCTGAAAGGTTGGTAATCTCTAACTCCCCTTTCGCCGCACCCGATTTGCCACCAGCCGATTTTGCAATAATGAGCAGAACAATTATCGCAGCAACCACCGTGATAATTTTGGCCAGAAACAGACCATAATCTAATAAAAATTCCAACGAGAGCTCCTTTATCTCATTTCAGATGACGTTAGTATGTTACGCAGAAACATCAGCGAGAAGGCAGCGCGGTTTGTAACCACTTGTTCTGATTGATAGCATACCTAACGAAAGTTCTGGAATTGGTATAACACATGAATTGGTGTATTGTAACCATCTTGTCACGATTACCAAGATTTTCCATTGAGAAACAGGCGTTTTTTAGCGTCAATTAACTATCATGGACCCTCTTACAATAATAAGGATTTATCGCCGTGAACTACTCCGTTTCAGCTGATGCTCTAAAAGGTAAAGTCATTCTTGTTACTGGCGCTGGTAATGGCATCGGCCGTCAAGCCGCGCTTTCTTATGCCGAGCACGGTGCTACTGTTATTCTCTTGGGTAGAAATGTGCAAAACCTTGAATCTATCTATGATGAGATTGAAGCAGCTGGCTACCCACAAGCTGCTATCATTCCTCTGGATCTCAAGGGCGCAACTAAGCAAAATTACATTGATATGGCAGAGACAATCGAAGGACAGTTTGGTCGTTTGGATGGCCTATTACACAACGCAGGTGTCTTGAGTTCGCTGTGTCCATTTGATCAAATCAAAGAGGAAGATTTCGACGATATCATGCAGATCAACGTGAAAGCAGAAGTGTTAATGACTCAAGCACTACTGCCTGTGATGCGTAAATCAGAAGCTGGGCGTATTATCTTTACCTCTTCGACCGTCGGCCACTCTGGTCGCGCTTTCTGGGGGCCATACGCTATCTCTAAATTTGCCGTAGAAGGCATGATGCAAGTTTTGGCTGACGAGCTGAGTGATACGCCGATCCGTGTTAACGCAATTAACCCTGGTGCAACTCGTACTCGCATGCGTGAAAAAGCATACCCGGGTGAAGATGCAAATACTCTCAAAACGCCATTGGATCTCATGCCGCTATATTTGCACTTAATGGATCCAGCGGTTACCGATGTGAATGGTCAGTGCATCGACGCTCAACCGAAGCGTAAATAACGAATTCAGGTTACCTCACATAATCGATTGAAAAGGCAGCAAACGCTGCCTTTTTTCATTTCTCTCTTCATAAAAATCTTGCGACTTTCTGCTATAGAAATATACTGTACATATATACAGGTATTTATTATGCACGATATTATTCAGCACTTAAAAAGCCAGCACCTTGTTTGGCAAGCAAATTTAACGAAAACAGATCCTCAGCAGTTGCAGACTAGTTCCGGTTTTTCTGAATTAGATGATTTGCTCGGCGGAGGCTTTCCACCTCATGGCGTGGTGGAGATGGAATCTATTGGTAGTATTGGTGAATTGCGTTTGCTCGCTCCCTATTTAAAAGCCACTCAGACCAATGGTGTGACCGCATTTATTCAACCACCTGCGTTAGTGAATTCTCTGTTTTTGCACTACATAGGGTTGGATATAAACCAAGTGTGGGTTGTTACTCCAACTCATCCCAAAGATGCTCTTTGGGCTGCAGAGCAATGTCTGAAAAGTGGGGTATGCAGTAATGTTTTGTTATGGCAAGAAGAGCTTGAAATACATCAAGTGAAACGCTTACAGGTAGCGAGTGAACAAGGTACTTGCCCTCTCTTTATGCTTAAAACAGAGACTATCAACCGCTTGTCTTTGCCTGTGTCACTCAGTTTAAAACTGAAAGGCGACGAGCAAGGGATTAATGTTGAAGTGCTGAAAAGGAAAGGAGGCTGGAATAGAGGTAGCGTTAGTATCGGCTTCCAACACCATTACCCGCAACTGGTGAAACCATCATCTGAAACTGTGCACTCGACTGTGGTCAATTTCCCACTGGCGAACCAAGGTTAGTGATATGGCTCTGTGGATTTACTTGCACTTCCCTCGCCTGCAGCTAGACGCACTCTTTGGTGATAACCAAGAACAACCCGTGGTGATTGTCGAAAGCCAACGTTGCCAGATTATTCAATACAACGAGATTGCCGAACAACAAGGTATTAAGCCTGGTATGGGCTTAGGCAGTGCTGCGTCCTTGTGTCGAGATTTACAAGTGCATCCTTATCATCCACAAACCGAATTAAATAAATTACAAGAGGTGGCTCAGTGGTTGTATTTGATCACATCTGACGTTGTATTGATGCCAAACCAAGGTATTTTGCTGCGTGCTACTCCAATGCTCGCTCTGTATGAAGGGTTTGAAAACTATTGGAACAAAGTCAGAGATCACTTATCGGAGCTGAAACTGAGTTTTCAATTCGGATGTGGTTTTTCGCCTTTTGCTGCCAAATTGATGGCATTATCAGGAGCGAACGTCATCAGCGAAGACAAATCTGCCATACAAAAAGCCTTATCACCACTACCGTTAACACTGACAGATTTATCAATCGCTACCGTAGAGAAGTTACAACGTGTAGGCGTCACCACATTGCAAAACCTGCTTGAACTGCCATTGCAAGACATCGCACGACGCTTTGATATCGATTTGGTGAACTACGTTGGTCGACTGACTGGGCAATTTAAACACCCTGTCGACTTTTATCACCCTACCGAATCCTTCCAAGTTTATTTAGAGCTGTTGTTTGAGATCGAAAACGTTCAGTGGATTGAAAAGCCGTTGGCCAAATTACTTCGTCAACTCGAAACCTTTCTTAAATTAAGAGATAAGGTCGCTTTTGAACTGTGTTTAACACTCCACCAGCGTGAGAAACAAGAGCAACACCTTCAACTCACTTCTGCGCAAGGTGATTACCTATGTCAGCGTTGGCAGCAGTTAGCGAGTTTAAGCTTAGAGTCACTCTCGCTCAATGGCCCAGTCACAGGGCTAACGTTAAAAGTCGTCCGTCAAGGTGAGCCTCTTAGTGCATCACGTGATCTCTTTGCTGGGCAAAAAGGGAACATGAATGCTTTAGAACTGCTCTCTTTACTGCAAGCTAAATTGGGGAAAAGTGCTGTGTTAAAACCCAACATCGCTTGTGATCCTAGACCAGAAAAGGCCAGTCAATATCGCCCTGCTGATGCTCCAGATGAAAAGGGGCACGCCATACCATCCATACTACGCCCCGCAATGCAATTACCGACTCCCATTGTATTGCAAGAGCAAGTTTCTTTGGTCCACGGACCTGAGCGAATAGTTTCTGGGTGGTGGGATGGTGATGAGATCATGCGTGATTACTACATTGCACACACCAAGCAAGGCCGCTGGTTATGGATATTTCGCGATCAGCACAAGCACTGGTTTCTTCATGGCTATTTTTGTTAAATCGACAGTAATTTTTGTTGGGTCATTATGAGTTACGCGGAACTATTTTGTCAGTCTAACTTCTCTTTTTTGACTGGGGCTTCTCATGCAGAAGAGCTTGTACTCCAAGCTGCTTTCTATCGCTACCAAGCTCTAGCTATAACGGATGAATGTTCGGTCGCGGGCGTTGTCAAAGCCCATGCGACCATCGAACAACATAAACTCGATATCAAACAAATCGTTGGAAGTATGTTTTGGTTAAATGATGAATGCCAAATCGTACTGCTTTGCCCTTGTCGCAAGGCTTATGCCGAGTTGTGTCGTATCATCACAAACGCAAGAAGACGAAGTGGAAAAGGCAACTATCAACTGTTCGAATGGGATTTGATGTCGATTCGACATTGCTTGATATTGTGGCTGCCCACACATCAAGAGAGTGACCACTATTGGGGACGCTGGCTCAATCAACACCACGCTAATCGTTTGTGGGTAGCGATTCAGCGCCATTTGAGTAACAACGATACTGAGTACATTGCGCACTGCGAGCAGTTAGCACATGAATTTCAATTACCTATAACTGCCTGCGGAGGCGTTCTCATGCATGATGTTGAACGCTTGCCATTACAACATGTACTTACCGCTATAAAGCATGGGTGTAGCGTCGATAAACTCGGTTTTGATCGTATTTCGAATACAGAACGAGCACTTCGTCCTTTTAAAAAACTGGTTCGGGTTTACAAACCAGAATGGCTGGAAGAAAGTACTTACATCGCCGATTTATGCGAGTTTAAGCTCTCCGATTTAAAATACGAATATCCTACCGAACTGATCCCAGATGGTTATACACCCGACTCTTACTTACGTATGTTAGTCGAGCGTGGTAAAAAGCTGCGTTTTCCTGAAGGCGTGCCAGCAGAAGTCAATCAAACCATCGAGAATGAACTTGCGCTTATTCAAGAGCTGAAATACCACTACTACTTCCTTACCATCCACGACATCGTAATGTTCGCGAAACAACAAGGCATTCTTTACCAAGGTCGAGGTTCCGCCGCAAACTCTGTGGTGTGCTATTGCCTGGAAATTACCGCCGTTGACCCTCGACAAATCGCAGTCTTATTCGAACGATTTATCAGTAAAGAACGTAAGGAACCGCCGGATATTGATGTGGACTTTGAACACGAGCGCCGTGAAGAGGTTATCCAATATATTTACAAAAAATATGGCCGTGAGCGTGCAGCACTTGCTGCAACAGTGATCAGCTATCGCTTTAAAAGTGCCGTGCGTGAAGTCGGTAAAGCGCTAGGGATTGAAGAGACCCAATTAGATTTTTTCATTAAGAACGTTAATCGCCGAGATCGCAGCCAAGGCTGGCAAGCTCAAATTATTGAACTTGGCCTACAACCAGAATCTCTCAAAGGGCAGCAGTTTATCCAATTGGTCAACGAGATCATTGGCTTCCCACGCCACTTATCTCAGCACGTGGGTGGCTTTGTAATTTCATCTGGCCCTTTATATGAGTTGGTACCAGTTGAAAATGCCTCGATGGAAGATCGCACTATCATTCAATGGGATAAAGACGATTTAGAAAGCTTGAAGCTACTAAAAGTCGATGTGCTCGCACTCGGCATGTTAAACGCCATCAGAAAGTGCTTTCAACTAGTCGAGAAACATCACCAGCGATCCCTCTCTATTTCCGAGATCACTCGCCGACAAGATGATCCACACGTGTACCGCATGATCCAAAAAGCTGACACGATAGGCGTATTCCAAATAGAATCTCGTGCACAAATGAGCATGCTTCCTCGCCTAAAGCCTGCTTGTTATTACGACTTAGTGATTCAAATTGCGATTGTTCGTCCAGGCCCTATTCAGGGTGATATGGTGCATCCTTTTTTAAAACGGCGTGATCACAAAGAGCCAGTCAGTTATCCATCGGAAGAAGTAAAAAGCGTTCTTGAGCGGACTATGGGCGTCCCTATTTTCCAAGAGCAAGTCATCAAGTTAGCCATGGCAGCCGCTGGGTTTAGCGGTGGCGAGGCCGATCAACTCCGTAGAGCGATGGCATCATGGAAGAAGAATGGCGATCTCGCTAAATTCAGACCAAAACTGATCAATGGTATGCAAGATAGAGGTTATGACTTAGCGTTTGCTGAGCGCATTTTCGATCAGATTTGCGGCTTTGGTGAGTACGGCTTCCCTGAAAGCCATTCAGCGTCTTTCGCCGTGCTGGCATATTGTTCTGCGTGGTTAAAATATTATTACCCAGCAGAATTTTACACTGCACTGTTGAACAGCCAACCAATGGGATTTTATAGCCCATCGCAATTAGTACAAGATGCCCGCCGACATGGAGTCGAAGTATTGCCGGTGTGCGTCAATCATTCAAAATATCAGCATCATCTCGTCTCACGCCCGAATGGCAGGCTAGGCGTGCAACTTGGTTTTCGCTTGGTGAAAGGCTTTAACGCAGAAAGTGCGCAAAGGCTTATTGAGCGCAAACCACTTAATGGTTACCGCTCGATTCAAGAAGTAAAGCAGATATTAAGAAGCCGAAGTGACATTGAATTATTGGCTTCAGCCAATGCATTTCAGATCCTATCGGGGAATCGTTATAACGCACGCTGGGCAGCAATGGATTCCTTATCTGACCTACCATTGTTTCACAAGGTCGAAGAACCCAGTGTTAGCTACCAAACTCAGCCCTCAGAATATGAAAATTTAATTGAGGATTACGCGAGCACGGGACTATCTCTTAGCCGCCACCCGATTAAATTATTAGAAGAAACGGGCAAACTCCCTCATTTTACCCGCATGAGGCAACTGGCAGAGAAACCGCATAGGTCATTGGTCACAGTGGTAGGCGTGGTAACGGGAAGACAATCTCCAGGCACCGCCGCTGGCGTGACATTTTTTACGTTAGAAGATGACACAGGCAACATTAATGTGGTCGTTTGGCAAGCGACAGCACGAGCCCAAAAGCAAGCGTATTTAGGCGCTAAAGTATTAATGGTGAAAGGCATTCTTGAAAGAGAGGGAGAAGTCACGCACGTTATTGCTGGCAAGTTGATTGATTGCACGCACTATTTGAATAATCTACAAAGTAAATCTCGCGACTTTCATTAGTACAGAGATATTAATAAGCGAGGCGTTAAAAAATCAGAGGGAGAGCTGCTCCCCCTCTGATTTCACTATATCTAATCATGCACTTTTAGAAAGCATCTGGCGTAATCGGTCTTGAGCAACTTCAACCAACAGATCTGGTTGGAATTTAGAGATAAAACGATCACAACCTACTTTTTGTACCATGGCTTCATTAAAGCTGCCGCTCAGAGAAGTGTTCAACGTAATAAACAACTTAGACATACGTGGATCTTGGCGCACTTCATGAGTCAGTTTATAACCGTCCATTTCAGGCATTTCAGCATCCGTAATCATCATCAACAGCTCTTTTTCTACGTCTTTCCCTTCATCACACCAGCGTTTTAAAACTGTTAGCGCTTCTAGTCCGTCACGACACTCGATGATATTCATACCCAATTGAGAAAGCGTATCGCGAACTTGATTACGAGCTGTAGATGAATCATCCACAATCAGAACATTACGCCCGACCATTGCTTGGGCAAGTTCTTGATCCAGAATGTCCGCTGAAATCGTGACATCGTAATGCACGATCTCTGCTAAAACTTTTTCAACGTCAATAATTTCGACAATTTGAGAGACATCCCCCTCTTTGATTTGCGTGATAGCTGTGAGGTAATTCGAGCGACCAGACGTGGAAGGAGGCGGCTGAATTTCAGTCCATGCCGTATTAATAATATTTTTAACCGGACCGACTAAGAAGCCCTGCACCGTACGGTTGTACTCTGTCACGATCAAATTTTCTTCTTCCGCTTCACCACGCAAAGCTGGGAAACCTATTGCGCCACGCAAATCAATCACTGGCACCGCTTCACCTCGTAAAGAAGCGACCCCACGAATGTTGTAGTGTGAGCCAGGAAGCTTGGTTAACGGTGGCAACTTGATGACCTCTTTCACTTTGAACACATTAATCGCAAACAATTGGCGACTATTTAAAGTGAACAGCAGAAGCTCTAGTCGGTTTTCACCAACCAAGTTCGTACGCTGGTCAACCGTATTTAACACTCCGGACATACTACTACCTAAATTATGGATAATTCTTATTTTTACTCGAAATCAATACAGACACATCAAGGTTCTAAACCCAAATAACCTTAAGATATTTGTTTTTCGAGCATGGCTTGAAAGTACAACGGTTTCAGCGTATTACTTCCCTTCTATTTGCATCAGACACAAAGTCACTCTACACATTGAAAGCCATTTGGGTTTATTTACTTGAGCTTTTTAGGAAATTACATGAATGGCGCAGATATAGCAATGCAGCACAACTCAAATTCACCTTCTAGTAATAGGCGATCAAAAAGGGTGAGCTGTTAAGCCTCACCCTAAATCATCTAAAAATGTATAGGCTCGACACCTAAGCACTTCATCATGTTTGAAGCAATTAGCCTTCCACAACCTTCATCAATAACTGACCATCGTACAACGCTTGCTTGATCAACGCGGCACCAGGCATTGTTGCTTGCTTATAGAAACGAGATTCCACCAGCTCAAGATCTTGGTGATAAACCGGTAAACTCTGCTCTTCGATACAGCGACGCACCGCAGGATAAAGTACATCTTTTGCTTGGTTAATCACACCACCGATCAAGATCTTCTCAGGGTTAAATAAGTTGATCACAATAGCAATTGCGGAACCTAAGTAGCGTCCAAGCTTTTCAATCACATCAACTGCCAACGGATCACCGTTCGCTGCCGCTTCACAAATGCTCTCAATACTCATTTCTTCTTGTTCAGCAAGAATAGAGTCTTCGCCATCAGCAATTCTTCTTACGACTTCTTCACGAATCGCTTGAGAACTGGCAACGGTTTCCAAACAACCAATGTTGCCACAATGACAACGTTTTCCATTTGGGTCGATTTGAATATGTCCAAGCTCACCAATGTTACCGTGACGGCCTTGCAAAACGCGCCCATCCAGAATGATGCCGGCACCTAAACCATGGTGAATAGAGATAAGAACAGAGTTGTCATTGTCTTGAGAATGGCCGAAAAGCTTTTCTGCTAATGCCCAAGCTCGCGTGTCATTGGCAATGAAAACTGGCAAGCCCGTTGCTTTGTATATCTCTGGTCCAAGAGCAAGATTTTCGACATTGTAATGAGGCATTTGCAGCACGACACCTTGCTCTGAATTCACAAGGCCAGGCAGCGTAATTGCAATACTGGTAACACGGTCAAGTTGATCCGCGTAAGTTTGGAAGAATTCATCAATTTCGTAGAGCAGACGCTCAAGCACATCGTCTTGGTCACGTTCGTGTATCTCGATTTTAGTATCGATCAACACATCGCCACCTAGCTCATGCAGAGCAATAGTTAAATAACCTCGCCCCAAACGCATTGACAGAAATTGCCACCCTTCGTTGTTGACCTGCAAACCGACGGCAGGTCGACCACGACTCGTCGCTTCTTGTACTGTGGTTTCATGAATCAAGTGCGCTTCAATTAATTCTCGAGTGATTTTGGTGATACTGGCAGGAGCAAGCTCACTCTGCTTGGACAAATCAATTCGAGAAATAGGACCTTTTAGGTCAATTAGTTTATATACACGACCAGCATTGACCTGTTTGATATGATCAATATGGCCCGGTTGAGCCATGTACATCTTGCACTCCGAAATTCTATAACGAGACAATTTTTTTACTTTGCGAACTAATTGTGAAGTGAATTAATAAATCCCCGTGACAAGCATCACGTATAAACCTGTTTGTTTGTGTATTCAATCAAATAACGAAGAATCTACTCCTGTTAAATTGTTTGAAAAATAACTTATTTTTATTCACTAAATTATGAAGCAACTCCTGTTACAACAGCGCATTCTCTCCAATAGAGGCTGAAGCCTATGGAATATCTGTCTGTTTTACCGGGATTACTCTTAATGTAAACATTCTGTGCATATACTTATACTCAAGCAGCTTTATGGTGTGGGCTCAGCAACGAGGCAGACTTTGAGAGCGATTGAGGAAAGTAAGGATAGAGTTCAAGTTACCTTTACACATACATTCATCGGAGAATCTATGACTTCCAAACTAAGACGAACAAAAATTGTCACCACGCTTGGTCCTTCAACGGATAAGGACAATGTACTTGAGGAGATCATCAAAGCCGGTGCAAACGTTGTCCGTATGAATTTCTCACATGGAACCAGTGAAGACCACATTCAACGCGCCAAAAAAGTCCGTACTATTGCGGCAAAGCTTGGGCGTCAAGTTGCTATCCTCGGCGACTTGCAAGGCCCTAAAATCCGCGTATCGACCTTTAAAGACGGCCAAGTCATGTTAAATGTGGGCGATAAATTCACATTAGACAGTGATTTACCAAAAGGTGAAGGCAACCAAGAGTCCGTAGGGCTAGATTATAAAGAACTGCCGCAAGATGTGTCACCAAACGACATTCTGTTACTCGATGATGGACGCGTTCAACTGCAAGTCACCAGCGTCGAAGGCAATAAAGTTCATACCCGTGTGATTGTTGGTGGTCCACTATCTAATAATAAAGGGATCAACAAAAAAGGCGGCGGATTGTCAGCCGATGCGCTCACAGAGAAAGATAAAGCCGACATTCTTACCGCCGCAGAAATTCAAGTGGACTACCTTGCTATTTCGTTCCCGCGTAACGGCGAAGACATGCATTACGCTCGACGCCTAGCCAGAGATGCAGGCCTCGAAGCCATGTTGGTGGCTAAAGTCGAACGAGCAGAAACCGTCGCGACTAATGAGTCTATTGACGATATTATTCTCGCATCCGATGTGGTGATGGTTGCGCGTGGCGATCTGGGTGTAGAAATCGGCGATCCTGAACTTATTGGCGTCCAGAAAAAACTGATTCGCCGCGCACGCAGTTTAAACCGCATCGTAATTACTGCGACACAAATGATGGAGTCCATGATTACTAGCCCGATGCCGACGCGTGCTGAAGTGATGGACGTGGCCAATGCGGTTCTAGACGGCACTGACGCCGTGATGCTGTCTGGAGAGACCGCAGCAGGTAAATACCCTGTAGAAACGGTCAAATCCATGGCCGAGGTATGTGTGGGCGCAGAAAAAATGTCTGAGGCAAGCCTATCCACTTATCGCTTAGATCGCACCTTCGAAACCGCTGAAGAAACCATCGCAATGGCAACCATGTACTCTGCGAACCACATGGAAGGAATTAAAGCGATGATCTCGTTAACAGAATCTGGCAGGACTGCGTTGATGATGTCTCGCTTAAGCTCTGGCTTACCAATATTTGCCTTATCACGTAATGAATCAACGCTCAATCGAGCTGCACTATACCGAGGCGTGACACCGGTATATTTCGAGTCAAAAAGTGATGCAGGTTTACCGACAGCTCAAGCTGCGATTGCCAGCCTTAAAGAACAAGGGTTCTTGCACAAGGGTGATTTAGTCATGATCACTCAAGGCGATGTAATGGATGTCGTTGGTTCAACCAACTGCATGAGAATTCTGCAAGCATAACCTTTATACCTAACCCTATTAACCACAGAGATTAGGTACGCACACGAATGAGGCTCCGAAAACGGAGCCTCATTTATTTACACTTCACTTTGTATTTAGCTTATGTCGTTAATACAAAAGGTTATGCACTCTCTCTGCCATCAATTTCAATATTCAGTTGGTCATAGAGTTGAACCAGATTAAACCCCGCCTGAAGTCCGAGTTGATAATCATGCTCTAGTGATTCTTGGTCACTTAACAAAGAAGAAGAACGAAGCCCCTCTTTAGGCGCGATTTGTAAAATGAAAGTATCGTCAGGTGGAGCAGATATAAAGGCCTGAGTGAGCTCAAATGTTTGATAGTGAATCATCAGCATGTCGGCTAAACCTGAGTCAAAATTCTCACCGATTAAATGGCTTAAACGATACAAATTATCAGCACCGAACAACCAACGGCCTCCATTCAATAGCATTTTTCCGGCAAGCTTCGATTGATGGGCGGCATTAATTTTTTGTTGGAAGAACGAAGCCCAATCCAACTTCCATCGATTCACTTTTTGCTGCCATGATTGCTGCACCGAATTAATAGACTCTCGATACCACTCGACAGGCACATCCCCTACTTCACTTTGCGCTCTCGCTTCAATCTCCGAGAACGGTTCTGTTCGGATGACAATAATGTTGCGAGCATTCTGACGCCACGCTTCTTGAACAGGGATAGAAGCCGACACACCACCATCAACAAACTTATTGCCATTAACGTCGACAGGTCCGTGGTACAACTTAGGAATCGCGCATGTTGCTAACATGGTGTTAAACCACGTGTCACCCAAGATTGGTAAATATTGATCCGATAGCGTCTCTACATTTGTTACCGCTGCAAACGCACCTCGTCCTCCTAGTGCACTGCGGCCTAAATCAAGATCGAGCTTGTAAGGGAAATCTTGAATCCGCTCTAACGCCCACTCTAAACCCAAGTACTGCTGCTTTCGAATATAACGAAACAGATTAAAAAATTCGGGAGACGTTGTCAGTTCGGTAATAAAAGCTTTGCCCATACCGTGTTGACGACATAAGTAAGAACATAAATTGAGTGCCCCAGCAGAGGTACCGTAGAATTCATCGAAAGGATCAAAGTTGGAAAGTAAAAATGCGTCTAATACGCCAGCGGTAAAAATCCCTCTCTGTCCGCCACCTTGCGTGACTAAAGCAGTTTTTCCATGCCTGAAATGCTCATAAACTTTGACATCAAGCTCAGTGTGGCTTTCTGTGATTATACCGCTGTTACGTATCATAGGCTCACGCCATTTTGTTAAAACACTTAGTAAAAGTAGTTATCTTAAGCCGTTGTAATCGCAATGATGCCAAACGACAAAAGTACTGCAAAAACAGTCACCACGATGATTAACGCGGATTTTAGATCGTGTTCCATAAACACCTCCTTAATATGTAACAAATTAATAACACCAGTGTGAAATATGTTCAAGATTTGCTTAATTTAGTCGCGCAATTTTGACTAACCCATCACAATTAGCTTAGTCATAATAAGGAGATAGGACATGAACCAAAAACTCAGCTGGCTGGTAGGAAGCATACTGCTCAGCACCGCGGTAAGTGCACAAGCCAATATTATCGTTACTCCATTCATAGGCTATACAGGTGGCGGTCAAGTAGAAGACGAAAGTGGCAATACATACGACCTCGATCCCGCAGTGAACTACGCACTTTCAATCGAGACGCCTTTTGAGAAAGGAAGAATTGGATTATTTTACTCCAACCAATCAACAGAACTTGAAAAGTTATCAAATTCGGCAGACATCCATTACCTGCAATTTCAAAGCAGCATGTACTACCCTGTTGCAGAAAACTGGCAAACCTATATTGGTGTTGGCTTGGGAGCCTCTTACACCGATGTTGATTGGGTAGACAAAAAATACGGATTTTCGGCGAGCGCTTTTGCAGGGCTGGAATATGAGTTTTCAAAGAACTTTGCGTTGACAGCCCAATTGAGATGGTTGGGAACGGTCGTTGATAACGACACCTCTGGAGCCTGCACCCTACCTAATGACGGCTCAAACTGCATCATTAAGTTCGATACCGATTGGATGAACCAATTCCAATCAAATATTGGTTTTAGTTTCCGTTTCTAATTTTTTGTACACTTCACTTCGTAGGACTCGCCACAAAGAGTGCTGGGCGAGTCCTACATAAAGCAGATAGAAAATATCATCTAAACATCATCGCTTAGAAAAGTAACGAAGCATTCTCTAGCGGGGTGCGCAAAAGATAGCCGTACGCCCTAGTTCATCAAAATAGTTTTAAACACCAAGTCGATTATTGGATTCTAGTCATTTGTTCCATACAACCAACCAATCCCCCACACAAAACCATAATCAAACTCAAATTTAACAAGATTAAAACCAGACAACGCACCTGAGTTAACATTTAGATTCTATTGCGCTAAGTATTATTAGAAGTTAGTCTGATTAGTGAAAACAGATAAATATTTCAGTTTTATCAAACACACATCAAAACTTTAAGATTAATAATCTACTTTCTCTCACAGTAACCAGAATATAGCTCTAGAAAATTATAATAAGCTAGAATTAAGGATAGAAAAGCTGATGGATAACAGCGGTCCTTTCTTCCAACGGTTTGCGCAAATATTACTGTGTTACGGAGAGAGCTTCATTCCTCAGGGAGTCGTATAGGAGTCAAATATGAAGCGAGAACAATGGGGATCCCGAGCGGGATTCATCTTAGCAGCAGTCGGGTCTGCTATCGGTTTGGGAAACATTTGGCGTTTTCCATACATGGCCTATGAAAACGGTGGCGGCGCATTTTTTATTCCTTACATTTTCGCCATGATCACGGCCGGTATTCCATTTATGATCCTTGAGTTCAGTATGGGACAAAAGTACCGAGGCTCAGCACCAAAAACGCTAGCGAAAATTCATTCTAAATTTGAATGGCTTGGCTGGTTCCAAGTTGGTGTTGCAGCAGTTATCGCCGTTTACTATGTTGCAGTTATCGGTTGGTCAATTTCTTACTTTGGGTTGTCGTTCACTCAAGGTTGGGGAACCGATACAAACGCATTTTTCTTTAGTGAGTACCTAAAGTTAGGTGATAACTCACCAACAGACTTAGGCAGTATTCAATGGAAAATTGCCTTATCTATGGTGATTGCTTGGGCTATTACTTACACCGCCATTGCCAAAGGCGTGAAATCAGGGATTGAGCGCGCATCTAAAATCATGATGCCAATACTATTTTTGATGGTGATTTTTTTAATCGGACGTATGGTTTTCTTGCCAGGAGCTTTGGATGGCGTTAACTACATGTTTGAACCCGATTTCAGCAAAATTTGGGATGTGAAAGTATGGGCAGCTGCGTACGGTCAGATCTTCTTTACCCTAAGCATCGGCTTCGCGATCATGCTGGCTTACTCTAGTTATCTGCCAGAAAAGTCAGACATCACGAATAACGCGTTTATGACCGTGTTGATCAACTGTGGCTTCTCCATCCTAGCTGGTATTATGATCTTCTCTGTCTTGGGTTACATGGCTCAAGAACAAGGTAAACCGCTAACAGAAGTGGTATCTGCAGGCGTTGGCCTTGCTTTTGTTACTTTACCTGCGGCAATTAACTTATTACCCGCACCATATATTCTTGGTCCTCTGTTCTTCTTTGCACTGGTGGTTGCTGGTCTAAGTTCGCACATTTCTATCATGGAAGCCGTAACATCCGCCATCATCGATAAGCTAAAGTGGAGCCGAAAAAAAGCTGCAAACGTTGTAATCGGAACTGGTTTTGTGGTTTCTATGGCGTTCGCAACAAATGGCGGTCTATTGCTGCTAGACCTAGTAGACCACTTCGCAAACAACGTTGGCATTATGGTAGGCGGCTTGGTTGAGATTGTATTGATGGCGTGGCTATTGAAACGCGTGCCTGAAGTGCGTAATTACGTAAATGAGCGCTCTGATTTCTCTATTGGTCAATGGTTTGAGATCTGTTTACGCTTCGTCACACCGATTATGCTCGCCATTATCTTAGCAACTAAGCTTTATGCTTTATTTACTGAAGGCTACGGTGGTTATGATCTAACTGTAGGCTGGGCACTTATCGCCGCACTATTTATCTTTGGTCTAGTGATTAACGCAGTAAATCGCAAGGAGACAGCGAAATGACAATCAGCGCAATTATTATGATGGTTATTGGTTTAGGTATCACTTGGGGCGGCGCTGCCGTTTGTATCAAGCGAGCCATGGATAAACAATAGCAGTATTGCATTCCAAACATAAAAAACGCCGGTATTTACCGGCGTTTTTTATGTTTCTTTTATTCTAGAAACTGTATTTGATGCCCACGGCACCACCAAGTTGTAAGTCAGCACCTTTGTAAAGATCTAGCTCTGGGTGTATTTGACCATAAAGATCCCAGCCGCGTGATAAATCCCAGTTCACACCGAGAGGTACACGCACGCCAAACTCATCATCCCATTCATACCAACCACCAACGCCAACATACCAAGTCACAGGCATGTTTTGATCGAATGTTCCACGTTTAGCGATGTAATCAAACGCCATACCATCGTTACCGATAATGCCGCGATACTTATTATCTAACTCAACAACAACACTCAACTGTTGATCGACAGCCATACCAACAGACAAGTTTGTTGGCTCATTTGCCGCCATTGCGGTACTAGAAACTAGTCCTGCTAATAAAATTAATTTGCTCTTCATACACGTTATCAATTATTAAAAAAACATCATGCGTTATTCAAACATAGTGGTGTTTCAATATGTCAACGATGAGTAAGCGCGATGTATGAAAAGACTGGCAAAAGTAAAGATGAGTTTAGGATCACACTCAGAAAGCACTTTTAGCAATGATAAAAAAGGAGGCCGAAGCCTCCTTTTATTCATTGTTATGAATGACGGTGATTAGCCGTGGTTACGGATCCACTCATCCATTTCAGTTTTTAGGTTGTCAGACTTAGTACCGAAGATAGCCTGAACACCACCTGCAACAACTACAACACCAGCAGCGCCAAGTTGTTTCAGTTTGTCTTGGTCAACAGCTGCTGTATCTGCAACCGCTACACGTAGGCGAGTGATACATGCGTCTAGACCAGTAATGTTAGCTTTACCACCGAACGCTGCAACCAGTTCACCACCCATGTCAGAGCCAGAAGTTGCTGCCGCACTTTCTGTTTCATCTTCACGACCAGGAGTTTTTAGGTCAAGTGCTGTGATTACGCCACGGAACACTACGTAGTAAATCACTGCGTATACTAGACCAACAGCAATCATTAGACCCATCTTCTGAGCGTTACCAGATAGAACTAGGAAGTCGATCAGACCGTGAGAGAAAGAAGTACCGTGTACAAAGCCTAGAGTGTTAGAAACAATGTATGCAGAACCAGCTAGTAGAGCGTGGATACCGTATAGTAGTGGAGCAACGAATAGGAATGAGAATTCGATAGGCTCAGTAATACCCGTTAGGAATGAAGTCAGTGCAGCTGACGCCATGATACCCATTACTTTTGCGCGGTTTTCTGGTTTAGCACAGTGAGCAATTGCGATTGCTGCAGCTGGTAGACCAAACATCTTGAACATGTAACCACCCGCTAGCTGACCGAAGCCATTACCAGCAGCACGAGATGCTTCATCAGCAACTAGGTAACAAGTTAGTACGCCGTTTTGAGCTTCACCAGCAGCGTTAACACAAGAACCAGCTTCGAAGAAGAACGGTACGTTCCATACGTGGTGTAGGCCGAATGGGATTAGAGAACGCTCTACAACACCGTAGATACCGAATGCTAGTTGTGGGTTTTGGTGCGCAGCCCAATCAGAGAATGCAGAGATTGCACCGCCAATTGGTGGCCAAATTACAGAAAGGATAACACCAAGGATGATCGCTGCAAAACCAGTGATGATAGGCACTGCACGCTTACCAGCGAAGAAGCCAAGATACTCTGGAAGTTGAATTTTGAAGAAACGGTTGAATGCCCAAGCAGCCACACCACCGACAAGGATACCACCTAGTACACCTGTATCGATTTTCTCAACACCCATAACACCCGCCATTACACCTAGCGTTGCCGTCATGATGCCGTAACCAACGATTGCTGCAAGACCAGCAACACCGTCGTTATTAGTGAAGCCTAGAGCTACACCTACTGCAAATAGAAGTGCCATTTGGCCGAATACTGAACCACCAGCTTGTTCCATAAGATTAGAAACGATCTCTGGAATAAAGCTTAGATGGGCAGCACCCACACCTAATAAAATACCTGCAACTGGTAAAACTGATACTGGAAGCATCAGCGCCTTACCAACTTTTTGCAGGTTAGCAAAAAGGTTCTTAAACATGTTTATGCTCCTGATAAATTTATAAGTATTATTTGGGCACTAACGGCACACCCCCGTAGCCTAAAGGTTAGCACCCAATGAAAATGTAACCACAACTGCATTATATTTTCCGGCTCTAAATATATATTGATGACCCTCAAACTTTCCACACAGTTACGAAATTTAGTTTCAAAACAAGTCTTGGATCACACCCAAAAACAGCTGATGAAAAGGTTTGCATTGCAGTTATATTACTGTTTTATAAAGAGTTTATTATTTATATAATTAATTTTAAGGCGTAAATAAAATACGCCCCAATGTTATTTTTAGTAACAAAATTACATTTGTGATTTTTGAATGTTATTAAATCAACATTTTTAGTAAACATTAAACTCATGAGTATATCTGTTGTTTTTATCAACAAAAAAGGAGCATACGCTCCTTTTTTATGCTCTTATTGATTTTTCATCGCAAAAAAAGATTTCGGAAATTTTCGGTGGTTTTTTGTGCCACTTCAGAAAGAGAGCACGATTTGAGTTGCGCAATATAAGAAGCCACCTCGACAACATAAGCAGGTTGATTCTCTTTACCTCGGTGAGGGACTGGAGCCAAGTAAGGAGAATCTGTCTCAATGAGAAGCTTCTCTAGAGGTAGAGTCTTCACCACTTCTTTCAACTCTGTAGCTTGACGGAAAGTGACAATCCCCGAGATAGAAATATAAAACCCCAGCTCAAGTGCAGCTTCAGCAAATGGAAGATCTTCTGTAAAACAGTGGATAACACCACTACATTTCTCCGCTCCACCCTTACGCAAAATATCTAGAGTATCCGCACGTGCGTTTCTGGTATGGATAATTAAAGGTTTGTTAAGCTCCACCGCAAGATCAACGTGTTGCTCAAAACGCTCTTTCTGTAACGCTGCCGTTTCTGGCTTATAATGATAATCCAAGCCTGTTTCACCAATGGCAACGACTTTTTCATTCGATGCGTGGTGACGTAGCACGTCCATCGAAAAGTCGCTTTCAACATCAAGTGGGTGTACACCGCACGAAGCATAAACATTCTCATAAGGCTCAATCATTTCCATCATTTTAGGGAAAGAATCCAGCGTAACTCCCACAGAAAGCAGCTCGGTTACCTTTGCTTGTTTAGCTTTGTTAATAACGTCTTCCACATTGATGTGGAGATCGTCGTAATTCAATTTGTCTAAATGACAATGAGAATCTACGAACATAATGCCTCTCGTGATTCAATTAACCAGTTCATTGATAGTAGCTCAAGGTTTAGACCAGGAAAGGCTTGCACCTGAGCTTTGAGGTCCATCAGCGCCTTCGCTGATGAGTACAAACCGTTGTAGTTGTTCGGCTGAAACTTTATAGCGCCAGGAAGCATTTGTGCTTCTGATACACCAAACTGCGCTTTCTGAGCGTCTGTCAGTAAATACCACGCCCAGTCTAGTGATTGCTCCGAGTGTTTAGCCATTAAAGAAGCACACTCAGAAATGTCTGAGGCAGGAGAAGACATCGCCTTAATAAAAGTGCGCTCAAAAGCCAAGTAAGCATCGAGATCGCCATTATTTAACGCATCCAATGTTTTTATCGGAGAGCCCATATTCAGTTTTAAGGCGTAAGCAGGAACTTGCTGCGCCCCTTGTTCGCGCATCCATTGCATCGCTTGTTCCGTTGACGGCGGCGCAACAACCCAGTGTTGGCAACGGCTACGAATAGTTGGAAGCAGGCGCTCCTGATTGTGGGTAACGAGCAAAAACAAGCACTTTGCCCCGGGCTCTTCTAGCGTTTTTAACAATGCATTCGATGCCGATTCATTCATAGAGTCCGCTGGCTCTATAACAAATAGGCGATAACCATTAAGCTGTGATGATTCCTGAGCAAGACGGTTGCAAGCTCGAACTTGGTCCACCGTTATCGCTTTTCCTTCTTTTTCTGGTTTGATCCAGTGTAAATCTGGATGGTTTTGTGATTGATTTAATTGACAGCTATGACAAAAACCGCACGCTTCACTGGCGTAATTTTGGCAAAGAAGTGCTTGGCTAAAAAACTCGATAAGTTTTTCGATGCCTAAGCCTTGCTCGCTTTGCAATAAAAGCGCACCTGGTATTCTGTCCGACTCTAGCCCTACTTTGAGGTTATCCCATACTGGCTGCAACCATGGATAATCATTTAACATGAGTCACCTAAATTTAAGTTTCACTTATTATTGACGAGCTAACCACTCGTTAAGAGCGTCCCGAATATCACGCGACACGTCTTCGATCGCCTGCTCAGCGTTAATGATAATGATAGAAGGATCAGCATGAGCAATCTCCAAATAACGCTCTCGTGTACGTTCAAAGAAGCTGATATCCATCTTCTCGATACGATCGAGATCACCACGTCCACGCGCACGCTCAAGCCCAACGCGAGGATCGATATCCATATAGAGAGTGAAAGCAGGTTTAAAATCACCAAGCGTTGTGTCTCGAAGGTTTTTCATTAGCGACGCGTCAATTTGACGACCACCACCTTGATAAGCCTGCGACGACATATCGTGGCGGTCACCCACCACCCACTGACCGCTCGCCAAAGCTGGTTTGATCACGTTCTCAACCAACTGGACACGTGCAGCATATAGAAGAAGCAACTCCGTCATGTCTTTAAGTTCTTCGCCTTCATGCTCTTCTTTCACCAGAGCGCGCATCTTTTCTGCTAGCGGCGTGCCTCCTGGCTCACGAGTATTTACGATATTTTCAATACCTGCCGCTTTTAGCGTATCTAAAACGGTTTTAATCGCAGTGCTTTTACCCGCGCCTTCTAGGCCTTCAACGACAATAAAGTTTGCTTTCATCATTTGTTCTTTCTTAGTTCTCTTAAATAGGCTCGAACAGCACGATTGTGCTCTGCAAGGGACTTCGAAAATACGTGTCCGCCCTTTCCACTTGCTACGAAATATAAATAGTTGCTGCTTTCTGGATTCAAAGCCGCTTCAATAGAGGCTTCACCTGCCATCGCGATTGGGGTTGGAGGTAAGCCATTGATGGTATAGGTGTTATATGGTGTCGGCGTGCGCAAATCTTTCTTACGAATATTTCCGTCGTAAGCATCACCCATACCATAAATAACCGTCGGATCCGTTTGTAAACGCATGCGTTTGTTCAATCGGTTGATAAACACAGAAGCGACGCGCTCACGCTCAGAGTCAATGGCCGTCTCTTTCTCGATGATAGACGCCAAAATCAAGGCTTCATATTTGTCTTGCAATGGCAGCTTTTCTTGACGAGCTTCCCAGCTAGCATCCAGTATTTTATTGAGTTTTCGATGCGCTCGTTTTAATAACTGGCTTTCACTTGCACCCGCCGTGTAATGGTAGGTTTCTGCTAAAAACAGTCCTTCAAGCTTTTCTCGCTCAATACCCAACTTTGTTGCCATGTCTTTTTCTGATAGATCGGTTAAGTCATGCTCTAAATAAGGAGCACTTTTCAATTGCTCTACCCACTCAGAAAAGCGGCTGCCTTCAACAAAAGTGATCGCAAACTGGTATTCTTTTCCGGTATTCAGGTGCTCCAATGCTTGCGAAAGCGACATACCAGGCTCTAGTTGATAAGTACCCGCTCGCACTTGCAACAGTTCTGGATATAAGTGAGGTATTAAACGGATGTACTCCGACGTTTCAATTACCTCATCTTCAACTAAGGCACGCATGACATGATGAAAGCTTGTACCACTTTCTACAGTAAACAGCTGAGGTTGTTCCAATAGAATAGGCTTTTCAACGTATTGTTTAGCCTGTGAAATTATATAAAAAACAGCTGCTGCGCCTATCACTGCGATCAGCACAACAAAAGCCAACAGTTTTTTAATCACGTAGTTAAATTCCCTTGCAGTCGTTGAGTCAATTTTCCTATCGGAAATATAGTCTTAGAGTTAGATGCCACTATGCTGCGAATTGGTGCGACACCTAATATTGAGTTACACATGAAAGCCTCATCTGCGCTCAGTAAATCTGGAAGTATAAAACGCCCCTCGATAACTTCAATATGACTTACTTTTAGTAACTCAAGCACCTTACGACGCATTACGCCCGCAACGCCAGATAAGGTCAGCTCCGGTGTAAATACTTTATTACCTTTAACCCAAAAAAGGTTGGCCATTGTAGTTTCAATGACATGGTTTTGCACATTTAACGTTATTGCATCTGCAAACTCGGTATCGTCGATTTCAGCCTTGGCGAGAATCTGCTCTAAACGGTTGTTGTGCTTGTGTCCAGCAAGTAAAGGTTGAATCCCGAGACGAGTCTCACAAACGCCCAAATCCACGCCTTTTTCTTGCCAAGAAGAGTAATGAGAAGGAAACGCAAAATTGGAGATAGTCACGATAGGGCCTTCAATCCCATTAGGACTATACCCTCGCCCACCAATACCACGGCTAACGTGAATTTTCACCCCAGCTTGTGCATCAGATAAAGCCGCTTTGCTTGCCCAAGCATGCACAACTTGCCAGTCAGGGGAAGAGATCTTCAATGCGTCAAGGCAGGACTTCATACGCTCAATGTGTTCTTGCCAGTAAACCAACTCTCCGTTTTGGGTCAGGATGGTGGTAAAACCTCCATCACCGTATTGGAATGAGCGATCACCCAGTTCTACATGCGTTTGTGGAACTCCATTTACCCAAAACATTCGCGTACCTTCAAATTAGCAGACAACAAATAAAACAAAACGGCTCAATGCTAAGCATCGAGCCGTTAGAATACAAGTTTCGCTTATCTAAATAAGGTTAGATAGTGTTACTCAGCGAACTTTTTGAAGATCAAGGAACCGTTTGTACCACCAAAGCCAAACGAGTTACAGATAGCGTATTCCATACCTTCAACTTTGCGCGCAGTGTGCGGCACAAGGTCGATGTCTAGACCTTCTTCTGGATCATCAAGGTTAATCGTTGGTGGAACGATTTGGTCAACCAAAGACATAACCGTGATAATTGCTTCAACAGAGCCTGCTGCACCTAATAGGTGACCAGTCATAGACTTAGTTGATGATACAAGTACTTGCTTCGCACCTTCTTCACCAAGAGCACGTTTCACGCCCTTGATTTCTGCAACGTCGCCAGCAGGAGTAGATGTACCGTGAGCATTCACATAACCTACTTGGGTGCCTGTGATGTTCGCGTCACGCATTGCCGCTTCCATCGCAAGTGCACCACCAGAGCCATCTTCGCTTGGAGAAGTCATGTGGTAAGCATCACCAGACATACCAAAACCAACCAGTTCTGCGTAAATCTTCGCGCCACGTGCTTTCGCGTGTTCGTACTCTTCAAGCACCATCATGCCAGCACCATCGCCTAGAACGAAGCCATCACGGCCTTTATCCCATGGACGAGACGCTTTTTGAGGTTCGTCATTACGAGTAGATAGCGCTTTAGCTGCACCGAAGCCAGCCATGCCAAGAGGCGTAGACGCTTTTTCTGCGCCACCAGCAACCATCGCATCTGCATCGCCGTACGCAATCATTCGTGCAGCATGACCGATGTTATGTAGGCCAGTAGTACATGCTGTAGAAATCGCGATATTTGGACCACGAAGACCACGCATGATAGATAGGTTACCTGCAACCATATTTACGATGGTCGAAGGAACAAAAAATGGGCTAACTTTGCGAGGGCCTTTTTCTACTAATGCAGTGTGACCTGTTTCAATCAGATCTAGACCGCCAATGCCTGAGCCGATAGCAACACCAACTCGAGCCGCATTTTCTTCGGTAATTTGTAAGCCAGAGTTATCAAGAGCTTGAATACCCGCTGCAATGCCGTACTGGATGAAAAGATCCATCTTACGAGCATCTTTTTTAGACATGTACTCTGTGCAATCGAAATCTTTAACAAGACCTGCAAAACGAGTTGAGAAGTTCGTAGCATCAAAGTGCTCGATATTCACGATACCACTTTGACCTTCTAGCAGGGCTTTCCAAGATGATTCTACTGTGTTGCCTACCGGTGACAACATACCCATGCCAGTGACAACTACACGACGCTTGGACACGATATAATTCTCCGGGAATTGAATATTTCTATGAGAGGATAGAAGAAGTTAGAAAGAACACAGGCGGTCTAGGAGACCGCCTGGGAGAGCTAATTACTGAGCGCTGTTTACGTAGTCGATTGCAGCTTGAACAGTAGTGATCTTCTCAGCTTCTTCGTCAGGAATCTCAGTGTCGAATTCCTCTTCTAGAGCCATAACTAGTTCTACAGTGTCTAGAGAATCAGCACCTAGATCGTCAACGAAAGAAGCTTCGTTTTTAACTTCTGCTTCGTCTACACCTAGCTGTTCAACAATGATTTTCTTTACGCGTTCTTCGATGTTGCTCATTTTTCTTTTCCTTTACAGATTTCGCCTAATGCGATGATTCCGTAGTTTATTCGAACTATTGAAAGTTGCAAGGGGGTCCTTGCTGGTCAAACCACAAAATTAGCGAATTTAACCGAATTTCAATACATTTTTGACTTAAATCATGCACAAATCTTGCGCATAAGCATGACAAGTTCATGACAGTTAACTGCAACTATAGGCTATTTTTCACAATGTAAAATAGCTTATTTTGCACAAACTGTCTCATTAAACCATGTACATGCCACCATTTACATGCAAAGTTTCACCAGTAATGTACGCTGCTTCAGGAGAAGCAAGGAAAACTACTGCTGATGCAATTTCACGTGGGTCACCTAAACGACCAGCTGGCACGTTCGACAACGTTGCCGCACGTTGCTCATCATTTAGTGCCTTCGTCATGTCAGTTTCGATGAAACCAGGGGCAACAGTGTTCACTGTTACACCACGAGACGCAACTTCACGAGCCATTGATTTAGTAAAACCAATCACGCCCGCTTTCGCTGCTGCGTAGTTAGTTTGACCTGCGTTACCCATGGTACCAACAACAGAGCCTACGTTGATGATACGACCCGCACGTTTTTTCATCATGCCGCGTAAAACCGCTTTAGACATGCGGTAGATAGGCGTTAGGTTGGTATCGATGATGTCGTTCCACTCATCATCTTTCATACGCATCAATAGGTTGTCACGAGTAATACCAGCGTTATTCACCAGAATATCGATCACACCAAATTCTTCGTTGATCGTTTTTAGTGTCGCTTCGATAGACTCGACATCGGTCACGTTAAGAGCTAGACCTTTACCGTTATCACCAAGATACTCGCTGATAGCAGCAGCGCCACTTTCAGAAGTAGCCGTACCGATAACCGTCGCACCGCGCTCTACAAGAAGTTCCGCGATCGCGCGGCCAATACCACGGCTTGCGCCGGTAACTAGCGCGATCTTACCTTCTAGATTCATCATGTTGTGTTTCCTTTTCTTATCGCAAGTTTTATCGCTTGATGGATTACTTCGCCGCGTCTAGCGACGCAACATCATTCACTGCTGCTGCAGTTAGCGTTTTCACGATACGTTTTGTTAGACCTGTTAAAACCTTACCAGGACCAAGCTCAAGAAGCTGTTCTACCCCTTGCTCGTGCATAAGCTCGACTGTTTCAGTCCAGCGAACTGGGCTATGTAGCTGACGAACAAGCGCATCTTTAATTTTTGCAGGATCTGTCTCAGCGACCACATCAACGTTGTTGATAACTGGAAGCTGTGGTGAGTTAAATTCGATAGACTCAAGAGCTACTGCAAGTTTTTCCGCTGCTGGCTTCATAAGCGCACAGTGTGATGGAACTGAAACAGGAAGAGGAAGCGCACGTTTCGCACCAGCTTCTTTACATAGCGCTCCCGCACGCTCTACTGCGTCTTTGCTACCCGCGATAACTACCTGACCAGGCGAGTTAAAGTTTACTGGAGAGACCACTTCACCTTGCGCTGCGTCTTCACACGCTTTTGCAATCGCATCATCAGCCAAACCGATAATCGCGTACATAGCGCCAGTACCTGCTGGTACTGCCTCTTGCATTAGCTTACCGCGTAATTCAACCAGCTTGATTGCTTCTTTAAAGTCAATGACACCCGCACATACAAGTGCTGAGTATTCACCTAGGCTGTGACCGGCTAGGTTTGCTGGTTGCTCTAAACCGAGCTCCTGCCATACACGCCAGATTGCAACAGATGAAGCTAGCAAAGCTGGTTGAGTGCGGAAAGTCTCGTTTAAATCTTCTGCAGGTCCATTTTGAACAAGCGCCCATAGATCGTAACCTAGTGCGTCAGATGCTTCTGCAAATGTTTGTTTTACTACGTCATATTGTTCGCCTAGTTCTGCAAGCATACCTACAGCTTGAGAACCTTGACCTGGAAATACGATAGCAAACTTGCTCATGTTGTTTTCCTTTAAGCAAAGTAAAAAGAAATAAGATGCACCAAGTGCACCTTAAATTTTGAATTCTCGTGAAACTTAGAACTTCACCAGAGCAGAACCCCAAGTGAAACCGCCACCAAACGCCTCTAGCAATAAAGTCTGCCCGCGTTTAATGCGACCATCGCGCACAGCTTCATCCAGCGCAGACGGTACTGTCGCCGCAGAAGTGTTCCCGTGTCGGTCTAATGTCACTACGACTTGGTCCAAAGACATTGAAAGCTTTTTCGCTGTTGCCGAAATAATTCGATAGTTCGCTTGATGCGGTACTAGCCAGTCTAGTTCAGACTTATGCATGTTGTTGGCTTCAAGCGTATCTTTTACTAGTTTCGATAACTGAGTGACAGCGACTTTGAATACTTCGTTACCTGCCATATGAAGCCATTTGTCAGCATCTTGACCACGCTCAGGTACAGGTAGGCTTAGTAGCTCACCGAATTGACCATCCGAGTATATGTGGGTAGAAATAATACCTGGCTCTTGGCTAGCGCCTACGACAACGGCTCCAGCACCATCACCAAATAGGATAATGGTTGAACGGTCTGTCGGATCACACGTTTTAGACAAAGCATCTGAACCAATAACAAGTACGTTTTTACACATACCCGATTTAATATGTTGGTCTGCAACAGATAATGCGTACACAAAACCAGAACAAGCAGCGGCTAAGTCAAAAGCTGGACAACCTTTAATGCCAAGCTTTGCCTGCACCTGACACGCAGATGAAGGGAAAGTATGGCTACTGCTCGTTGTGGCTACGATAATCAGGTCGATATCGTTTTTATCAATACCCGCCATATCGATAGCGTTTTCAGCTGCGTAGAATGCCATGTCCGCTACAGTCTCATTTTCTGCAGCAATTCGACGCTCTTTAATACCCGTGCGAGCAACGATCCACTCATCACTTGTATCTACCATTTTCTCTAGATCTGCGTTTGTACGCACCTGAGATGGCAGGTAGCTGCCAGTACCTAAAATTTTGCTATACATGAAGACTAATAATGCCTCTCGAGTAAAACCGCTTCCAAACGATCGCTAATACGGCTTGGTACTTGTCGTTTGACCTCGTGTACTGCCTCGCCAAGTGCATTGACAATCGCAGATACATCCGCACTTCCATGGCTTTTTATGACAATGCCGCGCAATCCTAGCAAACTTGCGCCGTTATACTGGTCGGGGTTCAGTGTTTTTAGTTCATTAAATAGCCGAGAAAACAACTTTCTAGCAATCCAACCCTTTATCGTTGACGCCATCATACTGGTTTTAATTTTTTCGATAAAAAGTTGAGCTGTTCCCTCACTGGCTTTTAAGCATACGTTGCCGACAAACCCATCACATACAATGACGTCTGCAACATCATGCAAAATTTGATTACCTTCAATATAACCAACAAAGTTAATCGCGTCGGTCTGAGAAAGCATTTCTGCGCAACGTTTGACTAAATCGTTACCTTTAATCTCTTCTGCGCCAATATTGAGTACAGCAACGCGAGGAGGACAACCTAAGTGTTCTTCTGCTAATGCACTGCCCATTACAGCAAATTGGAACAAACTATCAGCATCGCACGATACATTCGCACCTAGATCTAGCATCCAAGTACGCTTTCCAGTAATCGTCGGTAAAGCTGAAACTAAAGCAGGACGTTCAATACCAGGAAGTAACTTAAGAATGAAACGCGATAGTGCCATTAATGCACCGGTGTTGCCACCACTAACACAAGCATCCGCCTTCTGCTCAGAAACCAAATCGATAGCCATACGCATGGAACTATTTTGGCTATTACGTAGTGCCAATGAAGGTTTTTCTGAGTTCGAGATAACTTTCTCACTATGAAGAATAGTCAAGCGGGAACTGGCCGAGGTACCGAGTTGAGATAATTGAGACGTGATCAGAGATTGATCACCTATAAGAATCACTTTTAGCTCTGGGAAATGAGACAGTGCCTGCACGGCGGCAGGCACTGTTACGCGTGGACCGAAATCCCCGCCCATTGCATCAAGTGCAACGGTAATACTTTGCAAAGGTTCAACCTTACTTGTTGATAACCTTTTGACCACGGTAGTAACCTTCAGCAGTTACGTTGTGGCGTAGGTGAGTTTCACCAGAAGTCGCGTCTACAGATAGAGCAGCTGTAGTTAGCGCATCGTGTGAACGACGCATACCGCGCTTAGAACGAGTTTTACGGTTTTTCTGTACGGCCATTGACCCTACTCCTATACTATTGGGTTAAAAACCTGAAGAAGAATCGGTTACCACACCTATTACTTTTTCAGACTTTTCAAAACGTCGAATGGATTCGGTTTTTCTTCCTCAATTTCTTCAGGAATCTCACCAAAAACCATGTTATTTGAATCAACGCTACAATCCGCTTCATCGTGCATCGCAATTTGAGGTAATGCTAAGATGAACTCGTCTTCAACCAGTTGTATAAGGTCTAATTCACCATATTCATTTAGATCTACCAAATCATAAATTTCTGGTGCTTCCTGTTCCGTTTTCTCACCGTAGTAAGGAGTAGAAAGGAATTCAACTTCGCACTCATGTGCGAATACCTCATTACAACGCTGACACTCTAAATCGACTTCGATGTTAGCTTTACCAGAGATAACAACGAGTCGCTGTTCATCCATCCCAAATGACAATGAGACTTCTGCGTCGCGTTTTACGCCTTCAGTTGTCTCCGCTAAGCGCTTGAAAAGACTAGCTTGGATGATTCCATCGTAATCTAATCGTTTCTGTGCAGCTTTCGCTGGGTCAACCGTTCGCGGTATTTTTACCTTTTGCATAGGGCGCGAATATTATCTTCCAAATCAAAATTAGTCAAAGAAAAAGGCAAAAAAGTTGTACTTTTTTACGCTTAACATACAGAGCATTAGCCAGAATCATTTTTGATCGATTATCCTATCGGAAATGCTCCCACGAATTGTAATTCAAAATGAAAAATTACCAACTGGTTTTAGCTTCAACCTCCCCTTTTCGTAAACAACTGCTTGAAAAGCTTTCACTACCGTTCATTTGTTTATCACCTGATTGCGATGAAACACCGTTTGACCAGGAAACGCCTCTTGAACTGGTGCAAAGATTGGCCCAAGAGAAAGCAACATCTTGCCAGACGGATAAAGCAAGTTTAGTTATCGGCAGTGACCAGGTTTGTGTCATTAATGGTGAAATCGTTGGCAAACCTTTAAATAGAGACAACGCAATAAATCAACTTTTGGCTCAAAGTGGAAAAGTCATCACTTTCTATACTGGTCTTGCGGTACATAACACCGTCACAAACCATACAGAAGTCGGCTTTGATTCTTTCGAAGTACACTTTAGAGATTTGACGCTTGAACAAATCGAACGCTACGTCGACAGGGAAGAACCTTTTTACTGCGCAGGCAGCTTTAAAAGCGAAGGAATGGGAATTTGTTTGTTTAACAAATTAGTGGGGAAAGATCCGAATACACTTGTCGGGCTACCACTGATTGATTTGATTGATATGTTGCATGTTCAGGGACTCGATGTCATTTAATCCAAAGACTATAAAAGGGAGCCACAGGCTCCCTTTTATAGTCCACTAGGAAAACATGGTTACGCGTTTCTTAAACCCGCCAACACTTTTTCTAACTTCGGTTCCATCGGTGCGTTGATTTCCATCCACTCATCATTTGATGGGTGCTGAAACTTGATGTTTGCCGCGTGTAGGAACAAACGATCTAAACCAACTTGACCTGTGTAAGCATCAAAGCGGCGGTCACCGTAGCGATCATCCCAAGCGATTGGGTGGCCCGTGTATTGTGTATGAACTCGGATTTGGTGAGTTCGACCAGTAATCGGACTCGCTTGAATCAATGTTGCTTGTTCAAACTTTTCCAAAATCTTAAAACGCGTTTCAGACGGCTTACCGTTAGGGTTAACACGAACAATACTGTTCACTTCGTTTTTAAGCAGTGGCGCGTTCACAACCTTACAACTGCTTTTCCATTGTCCCATGACAAGAGCTAAGTAAAACTTCTTCACTGTCTTTTCACGAAACTGGGCTTGCAAGTGACGAAGTGCAGAACGCTTCTTAGCAACCAATAAGATACCTGAAGTATCACGGTCAATACGATGCACAAGTTCAAGAAAGCGAGCTTGAGGACGAAGAGCTCTAAGCGCTTCAATCGCGCCAAACTTTAAGCCACTGCCACCATGCACAGCGGTGCCAGATGGTTTGTTTAGAATCAACATATGATCATCTTCGAAGATGATCATATCTTCCAACTCTGCGACTTTGTTTAGTTTCGTACTTGGCGCGACATCGTCATCTTTTTTCTCGACTGTCACCGGTGGAATACGAACGAGATCGCCTGCTTTTAACTTGTACTCTGCTTTTATACGCTTTTTATTTACACGTACTTCGCCCTTACGCACGATTCGGTAAATCATGCTTTTAGGGATGTCTTTTAATTGGTTGCGCAAAAAATTATCAATGCGCTGACCCGCCATATCTTCGTCAATGTCGACGAACTGGACTTTTGTTCTTATTTCGCTCATGGGCGGTATTGTAAACTCAATTTCGCGCGACTTCACATTATTCTTGTCGTAAAAGAAACACTTGGTAGTACGAACTGGTCTAAATTTCGCCAAGCTTTTGTTTAAATTATTAAAACTCTCGATCGAGTTCTCGATTTGTTTTCTGTCTTGATCAGTTTACACATCTCAATTGCTTATGAAACAGCCAGTTATAAATTAGAAATTTTGAGTTTAGCGGCAAATTTTCTATCGTTTGCGTGAAAGCAGATTGCTGATAGCCACGCGCACTGCTATAGTTCACAGCTGCTAAGGAAGGTTTGGTTACATTTTATTCATTACCAATCATTTATCCTCAAGCAATGTGAGTAGATCGTTGAAGGTCGAGTGCAGCATTGGCGTGAGACACATCGAATTCAACACTCTTGCCACCCTACTCCTCGCATATTCACGTTGAGTACCTACCGCCCAAATAGCGGGTCACAAGTCTACGTTTCCAACAGAAACCACAAGAGGCTTGTGATGACTGAAGTGCCCGAGAGCATCCCCTTCCAGCCGGGAGGCTGCAAAATACAAGCCATGGGATCAGGCACCGTGAAAGAGCGAAAAAACAGTGGCAAGTCGACAAGAAAGATATAAAAGAAAAGACAACGAGAATTTTCAATGAAAAGAATGTTAATTAACGCAACTCAAAAAGAAGAGTTGCGTGTCGCTCTGGTTGATGGCCAGCGACTTTTCGATCTTGATATCGAGAGTCCAGGTCATGAATCTAAAAAAGCGAATATCTACAAAGGACGTATCACACGTATCGAACCAAGCTTAGAAGCCGCATTTGTTGATTACGGCGCCGAGCGTCACGGTTTCCTCCCTCTCAAAGAAATTGCCCGCGAATATTTCCCTGAAGGTTACACCTACCAAGGTCGTCCAAGCATCAAAGAAGTGCTAACGGAAGGCCAAGAAGTTATCGTTCAAGTGGAAAAAGAAGAACGTGGAAGCAAGGGCGCAGCTCTTACTACTTTCATTTCTCTTGCTGGTAGTTACCTTGTTCTTATGCCTAACAACCCTCGTGCTGGCGGTATTTCTCGCCGAATCGAAGGTGACGAGCGTACTCAACTAAAAGCCGCATTAAGTACTTTGGAACTGCCTCAGGGCATGGGCCTAATCGTACGTACTGCTGGCGTTGGCAAGAGTGCTGAAGAACTTGAGTGGGATTTGAATGTACTACTTAACCACTGGGGTGCAATCAAAGGTGCAGCGGACTCTAACCCTGCTCCATTCTTAATCCACCAAGAAAGTAACGTTATCGTTCGTGCAATCCGTGACTATTTACGTCGTGATATTGGCGAAATCTTAATTGACAGCAACACCATCTACGAACGTGCAAAAGAGCACATTCAATTGGTGCGCCCTGATTTCCTTAACCGCGTTAAGAAATATGAAGGCGAAGTTCCACTATTCAGCCACTACCAAATCGAAAGCCAAATTGAATCAGCTTTCCAACGTGAAGTGCGTCTGCCATCTGGTGGTTCTATTGTTATTGACCCAACCGAAGCACTAACGTCTATCGATATCAACTCTGCTCGTGCAACCAAGGGCGGCGATATTGAAGAAACAGCTCTAAACACGAACCTAGAAGCAGCCGACGAAATTGCTCGCCAGTTACGTCTACGTGACTTGGGTGGCTTAGTGGTTATCGACTTTATCGATATGACACCTGTTCGCCACCAACGAGAAGTAGAAAACCGTCTACGTGAAGCCGTTCGTCTTGATCGCGCTCGTGTACAAATCGGTCGTATTTCTCGCTTTGGTTTGTTGGAGATGTCACGTCAACGTTTAAGCCCTTCTCTAGCAGAAGCAAGCCACCACATCTGTCCTCGCTGTAGCGGTACTGGAGTCGTTCGCGACAACGAATCTCTAGCACTTTCTGTACTTCGTTTAATCGAAGAGGAAGCACTGAAAGACAATACAGCGCAAGTTCTCGCAGTTGTACCTGTGCCTATCGCTTCTTACTTGTTGAACGAAAAACGTCGTTCAGTTAACCATATCGAACGCATTCAAGAAGTGAAGATTACGGTTGTTCCAAACTCTGACATGGAAACGCCGCACTTCGAAGTTATCCGTGTTCGTGAAGGTGAAGAGTTCGATCTGATTTCTTACCTACTTCCTAAAAAACTGGAAGCAATGAAAGAAGCGGAAGGTAAAGAGCCAGCGGAAGTTGACGTAAAACCTAAACGAATCGAAGAGCCTGTTCTTAAAGGCTTTGCGGCTCCTTCTCAAACGGCACCTGCACCAGCAGCTAAACCTGCCCCTGAGGCGAAGAAGAAAGAACAGAAAGTTGAACAAGAAGAAAAACCTGGACTGTTCAGCCGTTTGTTTAAAGCACTTGGTAGTTTCCTATTCGGCGGTTCTGAAGAAGTAAAAGAAGAACCGAAACCTCAGGAAGAGAAAAAGCCAAATCGCGATAATCGACGCAACAAACGTGATCGCAATGATCGTCGTCGCAATAACAACCAACGCGATAATCGTGAGAACCGCGACAATCGTGATAACCGTGATAACCGACGTCGTCGTAAGCCTCGTGATGAGCAAGCGAATGAGCAAAACGAAGCTCAACAACAAACCAATAAACAGCAAAACCGCAACCAAAAGCGTAAGCCTAAAGCTCAACAAGCAGACAAAGCCCAAGAGCAAAAAGCAAATGCAAAAGTAGCGGAAAAAGGCCTGCAGCTAGCGGCGGAAGCTCGAACTGAAACAAAACCAGAAGAGAGCAAACCAAAGCAACAAAACGCGAAAGCAGAAAAAGTGAAGGAGCGTCGCCAACGTCGCAAACTGAACAAGTCTGTACGCGTTAAAGACCAAGAAGCGGTTGAGAAGAAAGCAGAAGAAACGGCGGTTAAGACTCAAGAAACGGTTGAAACCAAAGTTGAGAAGCCAACAGAAGCAGCGGTAGAAGCACAACAAGACAACAAGCAAGCAGAGTCTAAGCAACGTCGTAACCGTCGTTCGCCACGTCACCTGCGTGCAAGCGGCCAGCGCCGTCGCCGTGGTCGCGATCGCCGTCCTAACCCGTTCCGCCTGCGTAAAGGTGGTGTAGCTTCTCCTGAGATGGCTATGGGTAAAGTAATGCCACGCTACATTCCGAAACCTGCACCTAAGAAAGAAGAGCAAGTTAAGGAAGAAGCAGTAGCAGCAGTACCTACAATGCAAGGTGGCTTTGCTTGTCCAGAGATGGCTATGGGTAAAGTGATTATTCGCCGCGAGCAACCTGTTGTAACAGAAGCGCCAGTTGTTGAATCAAAGGTTCAAGAAACAGTTGAAGCGAAAGTGGAAGCTCCAGTAGTAGAAGCACCTGTTGTGGAAGCAGTAATCGCAGAAAAAGCTGAATCGGCAGTAGTAGAAACAGCTTCGGTAGAGCCTATCGTTGAAACTCCTGCAACTGAACATGCTGAACCGGTTGATGCCATTGTAGAAACGGCGCCAGCTGAAGAGCCTGTCGTTGAAGCGGCAAAAGAGGTTGCAGCCGAAGCGCCAGTAGCTAAACCAGAGCCTAAAGTCGAAGCCATCAAAGTTGCTGCTAAGCTAAACGCTAGCGCACCGATGACGAAAGCACCTGGCCCTCAAGAGCTACGCGAAATCACTGTTGCAGCAGCACCGTTCAAAACCGAACGTTACCAAGCTAAAGGTGCGGGTAGCCAAGTGGCTAAAAACCGCGCATCGGCAGAGATGACAAAGCCTAACTTTAACTAGGCTAAATCATTACGTTCAACTGCTTAACGGCATAAATAAATTAAAGGCTACCATCTGGTAGCCTTTTTTATCTTCATATCTGCCCAATAAATTGTTCATATAAATACCAATTCGTGATCACATTTGTACGCCATTATTCGTATCATTCTTGAACTTAATCACACTTTTCGGTAGCATGCGCCGACTCAAGTTTTCGACACCATTCTGATGCTGCTCTTTTAATACTACGGTTTACACTGCAATGTTTGATTAGAAATCAACCACTCAGTGGCTTGTGCAAATACGAATATGTGTCGGGTTTAACTCATTGCAAAGAGAACTTAAAAACAAACATGTTCGAATTTCCCCAATTTTCTAAGCACTCCGTAAAAAATGATGTGCTATCAGGCTTAACCGTTGCGCTAGCATTGGTTCCTGAAGCTGTCGCATTTGCGTTCGTCGCAGGCGTAGATCCGATGGTCGGTCTTTACGCTGCATTCATCGTTGGTCTTATTACTTCCATTTTCGGTGGTCGTCCCGGCATGATCTCTGGTGCAACAGGTGCCATGGCAGTCGTAATGGTTTCGCTTGTCGCGACTCACGGTGTCCAATACCTATTCGCAGCCATCATGCTCGCTGGTATACTTCAAATTGCCGCTGGTATGTTTAAATTGGGTAAGTTCATCCGTATCGTGCCTCACCCTGTGATGATTGGTTTTGTGAACGGTCTGGCTATTGTTATCTTCCTAGCTCAGTTGGGTCAGTTTAAAGCGCCAGATATCAACGGCATGCTTACTTGGCTACCACAAGACCAAATGCTGCTAATGCTTGGTTTGGTTGCGCTAACTATGGCAATCATTCACTTTCTACCAAAAATCACAACGGCTGTACCCTCTTCACTTGTTGCAATCGTAACGGTGACTGCTTTAGTGGTTGGTTTGGATCTGGAAACTCGCACTGTTGTTGACTTCTTGCGTACAATGTCTGGTGATGAAGCGGCAACACTCGCAGGTTCACTGCCGACCTTCTCTATTCCGGCGGTGCCATTTACGCTAGAAACTCTACAAATCATTCTTCCATACGCGATCATTCTAGCGGCCATTGGTCTAATTGAATCTCTGCTAACGCTGACAGTTTTAGATGAGATGACGAACACTCGTGGTCAATCTAACCGCGAATGTATCGGTCAAGGTATGGCAAACATGACCTGTTCTGTGTTTGGTGCTATGGGTGGTTGTGCAATGATTGGCCAGTCGATGATCAACGTAAACTCAGGTGGTCGCGGTCGTCTATCTGGTATCGTTGCGGCTATCGCTCTATTGATGTTTATCTTATTCGCTTCTTCGTTAATTGAAATGATCCCACTCGCTGCTCTGGTTGGTGTGATGTTCATGGTTGTAATTGGTACATTCGAATGGGCAACATTTAAACTAGCGCGTCGCGTACCGAAGCAAGACTTCTTCGTTATTGTTCTTGTGACCGTTGTTACTGTTCTTACTGACCTAGCCGTTGCCGTAGCGGTTGGTGTTATTGTTTCTGCATTAATGTTTGCATGGCAACACGCTAAGCACATCTATGCCGACACATGCTTAAACGAGGAAGGTTCAAAAGAGTACAAGATTCACGGTCCTATTTTCTTTGGTTCTGCCGCTAACTTCTTGGAGTTGTTTAACGCGCCTGAAGATCCAAAAGATGTGATTGTCGATTTTGCAGACTCTCGCGTGACTGATCACTCTGCAATTGAAGCGATTGAAACACTAGCAGAGCGTTACAATGCTCAAGGTAAAACGCTGCACCTTCGTCACCTAAGCCCAGATTGTCGTAAACTTTTGGACAAAGCTGGCAGCTTGGTTGAAATTAACGTGAAGGAAGACCCAAGCTACAAAGTCGCAACCGACATACTCGCGGGTTAACACGAATAAAAAGGGATGAGCTCAGCTCATCCCTTTTTCTATTGTCTTCAAGCCCGGCGATTATAGCTTCTTCAAAATCGCGTCTGATGCCTCTTCGATTAAATCAAGCACCAGTTCAAAGCCATCTTCTCCACCATAATATGGATCAGGGACTTCGTCGTAACCTGACCCAGAATGACTTAAAAATAACGATACTTTGTGTCGATACTTCAACGGACAAATATCCAATAAATCGGCCAAATTTGCTTTATCCGCGGCTAATATAAGGTCAAACTTGTCAAAGTCATCAATGGTGACTTGGCGCGCTTGCATTCCTTTAAAAGAATAACCTCGCAGCTTTCCTGCTGCCATCGCTCTTGAATCCGGTGGGTTTCCTGCGTGGTAGCCAATTGTACCTGCCGAATCAACCTCTACTTCAACGCCTAGCTTTTGAGCTTTCGCTCTTAACACTGCTTCTCCGGTTGGTGACCGACAAATGTTTCCCATACAAACAACAAGTATTTTCTTCATTTTATTCCCTGAATTATCGGTGGTTTTTCTTCACGATATGTTGGTCTATCATAGCGAGATAAATCAATGAACCCAAATCAGCTTGGGCAAAGCACAAAAAGGAATTGAGGAAGTATTATGTCTATCGAAGAAAATAAAGAAGCACGCCATAAGGCTCGCCAACAAAAAGTCAAAGAACAGGTAGACGCAAAAATTGCTGCTGCTCAAGAGGAAAAAGGTCTGCTACTGATCATTACCGGAAATGGTAAAGGTAAATCGACATCAGGATTCGGTACGATAGCACGCGCAGTGGGTCATGGTTTGAATTGTGCTGTCGCGCAGTTTATTAAAGGTACTTGGGATAATGGTGAGCGCAACCTACTTGAGAAACTCGGCGTTGAATTCCAAGTAATGGCGACCGGCTTTACATGGGAAACTCAAAACAAAGCCGCTGATACCGAAGCAGCGCAAGGCGTATGGCAAGAATGTAAGCGCATGCTCAAAGATGAATCTATCGATGTGGTTCTTTTTGACGAGCTGACGTACATGGTGAGCTACGGCTACATTGATTTAGACGAGGTCGTTGAAGCGCTGAACAACCGCCCTAAAATGCAGTCGGTTGTCATTACTGGTCGTGGCGCTCATCGCACTCTGATTGAAATGGCTGATACCGTTTCTGAAGTGAAGAATGTAAAGCATGCATTTGAGTCAGGCGTCAAAGCGCTGAAAGGTGTCGACTGGTAAAGCTCACCAGCAGAATTAAAAAAGGGTTGGCTAATGCCAACCCTTTTTGCTTTGGCTCGAATCTAATTGAATAGATTCTTTATCAAACCATCGACTGCTTCTTTGGTTTTTTCGTCTTTGATCTTGTCCGTTAGCTTCTCTACGCCACGATCGATTTCTTTCTGAGCTTTCTGCTTCAGAACATCATCAAATACGAGCTTGAATTTAGGATCCGCCCACTTACCAGACACATTGATTGGAATCGTGATATCTTTCAGCTCATCTATATCTTTGCCGCCTTGGCCTTCTAGGCTACCTACGACTGATGTGCTGATAGTAAAGTTAACAGTTTCATTGATGTAGTTTGCGGTGCCTTTACCACGAACACGGAGCAATGGAGACTGAGCTTGCATATTATCCGTTGATACGACACCTTTATTGAGCTTCAATGTCGCCGTCATCGCACTAAAATCTGTTTTCTTAACTTCATTGGTGCCTTCGACTTTTTGCCCTTTAAATTTCGCGTAGTTTTCACGAATCAATTGAGCAACGTTGATGCCATTTACCGCACCGTCTGCAAAATTGATAACAACCGTGCCAGAAAGATTCTTCTTGATACCGGTAGGCGTTAGACTCTTACCGGTAACATTCACATCAATGTTACCCGTCCCTTCAAGCTTGTCGTTATCAGCGACATCAATAAGTAACGGTTGAACTTTCACGCCTTTGATTGACTTTTTCACACTGTAAGTCGCTGGTGACTTGCGTGCATCTAACTTCGCTGTCGCTGAGATTGTGCCTTGGTACAGCTTCGAACTAAATGAAGTAAGCTCAAATACGCCACGATTTACAGTGAAGCTCGTTTTTACCGCTTCCATCTTCGCATTTGCCGCTTTGAATTTGTCGATGGTAATGTCACCCTTTACATCTAACGTTTTCAACGCAGACAAATCAGGCTCAACCTCAGACCCAGCTGGAGCACTCTCGCCACCAGAAGCAGGCTTATTACCTTCGGAATCTTGCTGATCTAATCCTAAGAATTCATCAAGATCGATATGTGGGCTGTGGAGAGCAAATCGTACTTTAGGAATATCGCCAAGTGTCACATCTGCCTTACCATCTAAGGCGATAGCATTCGCTGTTAACTTCTCTAGGACAAAACTCAGGTGGTTTTTCGTTAGGTCGAAAGACAGATCAGACACCAAGTCGACTTTCATCGGTGACTGAGGTAAAGCATCCCCCTCAAAAGTCGATTTAAGAGTTAACTTATCCAACTGCACTTTGCTGATAGCCTTGTCCACGCTAAGTTGACCAGCACCCTGCATATCTAACTTCATACCACCAGCGTCGCCTTTCATGGCATAAGTCAGGTTATTTACTTTATCGAATTCAAACGTATCTAAACCGATCGTTGCCGATTCAATCTTATTGGCAGGGTCAGAGTATGTCGCATCAAAGTTGATGTTCTTTAGCGCGTAGTTTGCCAAACCTTTTTCTAGCTTAAAGTCGGCCTGACCTTTCGCGGTGAACTTTTGGTCATTCATTTCGCCCTTCACGCCAAAATCAGCCGTTGTCCAGTTGTCAAAAGCGAATTCGGAAAGGTTTAATGAGATATCATAAAGTTTGGTGTAACTACCGGCTTGCTTATCCTGCATTTCTAATGAGCCATTAGAAACCGTAACACCAGCAAGATTAATGCTCCAATCAGAGCCAGCAGGCTGCGTTTCACCATTTTGCGTAGGCGCAGTATCGCTCGCTTGCTCTGCTTGTTGTGTTTGGGCTTTCGTCAATGCATCAATATTCTTGCTGCCATCTTTCTTGGTTTCGATATAGAACTCAGCCCCATCAAGCGTGACGTTTCCAATTTCAAGCTGTTGACTAAAAAGTGGCATGACAGAGATATCTACACCAACGGTATCAACTTTGAATAAATTGGGTTTACTAAAGCCTTGTGGGTTTCGCAATTCTGTATGTCCCAACTCAAAGCCGATCGATGGGAAAAATTGCCAACTGATATCTCCTTCAATCACTAGTTCTAAACCGGTTTGCTTTTGCGCTTGCTCAACAATAAGGGGCTTAAACTGGTTAGGATTGACGAAGATGGTTAACGCTAAAATTGCGACCAAAATGACCACAATCGGTATTGCTAGAATTAAGAGCAGTTTCTTCATTTGTTTTTCCTTGCTCGAGTGTTTTTACAATTATAAGCGCAGACTCCGTTTACCGCTGACAGTTCCACAAAAGCGTGAAAAATGTCTGGTTTTAACCTGCAACTGACTAATTTAAAAACAAAAAAAGAAGTGGCACTTAAGGTGCCACTTCTTCTCTTAAAAATAAAGCGATATAGCCGTCTAAAGGCTTAAGCTTTCAAAAGTCTTGCAATGTGAGCTTTTAATACATCGATTGCGATACGGTTTTTACCACCGCGAGGAACAATAATGTCCGCATATTGCTTAGAAGGTTCGATAAACTGCATGAACATCGGACGTACTGTTTGTTGATACTGCTTGAGAACAGATTCCATAGTTCGGCCTCGTTCTTCCACGTCACGCTTAACACGACGAAGCAAACAAATATCTAACGGTGTATCCATAAATACTGTCGCGTGCATCAAATCACGAAGACGAGGGTCAGTAAGAAGAAGGATGCCTTCTAGAATGATCACCTTTTTAGGCGTCATTGTGGTCGTGTTACTTGTTCTTGTGTGTTCAGTGTAGCTGTACTCAGGTACTTCTACTGCTTCACCACGTACCAATTTTTCAAGGTGCTCACACAGTAGGTCGTGGTCCAACGCACTCGGGTGATCGTAGTTCGTCTTTACTCGCTCTTCCATGCTTAGGTGGCTTTGGTCGTTGTAGTAGCAATCTTCCGTGATGACACCGATTTGATGATCGCCTACTTTCGCGCGAAGCTCATTATAAATAGTGCTCGCGATCAGACTTTTTCCAGAAGCAGAAGCGCCAGCAATACCGACGATGACGCATTGATTATTATCAGACATTAGTTTGCACCCGATGATGATTTCTAGTCACATAAAAAGATAAACTGCCTGATTATAGGGAGTTCACCCCATAGTTACTAGTTGGAATTAGGGTTTAGTCATAAGTTTCTGCCTGCTCAGAGGATTAACCTCCGAGCAAACGTTAAAATGTGCAATTATCAACCAACAGGCATAGTAAACTTAGTTCACCATTGTAAAGCTAATCGCATCTGGTTTTGCTTTGCCTTGCCAAAACATCGTGCTACATACGCGATCGGCAAGCTGCTTGTAATACCCTGCATGCTCACTTTCTGGGCGCCTTGCTACTGTTGGCACGCCAGCGTCAATATCTTCTCGCATAGAAATATGAAGCGGAATTTGTCCTAGCAGTGCCAAGCCAAACTCTTGCGACATTTTTTCTGCACCACCCATGCCAAAAATATGCTCTTTCGCGCCACATTGGCTACAAATGTGATAACTCATGTTTTCCACAACACCAATAACCGGGACATGGACTTTGTTAAACATTGCCGCTCCCTTCCTTGCATCGGCAAGGGCTAGGTCTTGCGGTGTAGTGACTAACACACTACCTGTCACCGGAATCTGTTGTGACAACGTCAACTGTATATCACCCGTGCCTGGCGGCATATCAATCACCAAATAATCTAAATCTGGCCAGTCTGTCTCCGTTAATAACTGCGACAACGCTTTTGAAGCCATTGGCCCGCGCCATATTGCCGCTTCTGATTTGTCCACTAGATAGCCGATAGAATGAGTATAGATGCCGTGAGCAAAAATGGGCTCCATCCACTTGCCATCACGAACTTCTGGTTTTGCATCTTCTTGCCCCAACATCATAGGTACAGACGGGCCATAAATATCCGCATCCAACAATCCCACTTTCGCCCCAGATTGAGCAATCGCCAACGCTAAGTTAACCGCAGTCGTTGATTTACCGACCCCACCTTTCGCAGAGCTAACGGCAATGATGTTCTTAACACCTTTAACCGGATTGGCCACTTGAGTTTCTAATGCTTTAACTCCAAGGCGAATATTGAATGGGAATTCAGCCACTTTATCTGCGGTTTGTTGCTGTTTAATCCAGTCATGCAATATGGTTTGAAGCTCATTACTTGCGAATGGCAACGTTATCTCAACAGAACCTTGTGCCGTAATCGAAATTGCGCCATGAATATCTGCCCAATTTTCCACCAACTGTGGATGCTGGAATTGGTTAAACCAGTGACAAAAGTCTTGTTTTGAAGTGAACTGATGCATAAGTCCTCCTTTTAGATGTCATGCTAACACCGTCCTGCCTCAACCAGAACCCCAAAAAAACTAAGGCATTCCGCAGTTTGACACCTTGGAGTTAGTGAGTTCATGGGGTAGTATTATCCATCAAAATTTATTTATACCTATCAAGAAAAGCGAATATTAAGTATGGCAAACGATCCAAGAAACTTTCCGTCAAGGAAAATGCTGGTAACTTGTGCCCTTCCGTACGCTAACGGTTCGATCCACCTTGGTCATATGCTTGAGCATATCCAAGCGGACATTTGGGTTCGTTACCAACGCCTACGCGGCAACACTGTAAACTTCATCTGTGCTGACGATGCTCACGGCACGCCAATCATGCTTAAAGCGCAACAGATGGGTATTACTCCTGAAGAAATGATTGCCGCAGTTAGCGAAGAGCACCAGAAAGACTTTGCTGGCTTTGATATCAGCTTTGATAACTACCACAGCACACACTCAGATGAGAACCGTGAGCTAGCGTCACACATTTATCTTGAGCTGAAGAAAAACGGCTTTATCTCTAGCCGCACAATTTCTCAGTTGTTCGACCCAGAAAAAGAGATGTTCCTACCGGACCGTTTCGTAAAAGGTACGTGTCCAAAATGTAAGTCAGAAGACCAGTACGGTGACAACTGTGACAACTGTGGCGAGACTTACAGCCCAACAGAACTGATCAATCCTAAATCTGCGGTTTCTGGTGCGACGCCAGTAATGAAAGATTCTGAGCACTTCTTCTTCGACCTGCCTCAGTTTGAAAGCATGCTAAAAGAGTGGACTCGCTCTGGCTCGCTACAAGCTGAAACCGCGAACAAGATGCAAGAGTGGTTTGAATCTGGTCTGCAACAGTGGGACATCTCGCGTGATGCGCCTTACTTTGGTTTCGAGATCCCAGGTGAGAAGAACAAGTTCTTCTACGTATGGCTAGACGCGCCTATCGGCTACATGGGTTCTTTCAAAAACCTATGTGACAAGCGCGACGACCTAGACTTCGATGAGTACTGGAAGAAAAACAGCTCAGCAGAACTGTACCACTTCATCGGTAAAGACATCGTTTACTTCCACAGCCTATTCTGGCCAGCAATGCTAGAAGGTTCTGGCTTCCGCAAGCCTAACAACGTATTCGTACACGGTTACGTAACCGTAAACGGCGCGAAAATGTCGAAGTCTAAAGGTACTTTCGTAAAAGCAAGCACTTACCTAGAGCACCTAGACCCTGAGTGTCTACGTTACTACTACGCTGCGAAGCTAAACAGCCGTATCGACGATCTAGATCTTAACCTTGAAGACTTCACTCAGCGTGTAAACGCTGACGTTGTTAACAAGATCGTTAACCTGGCATCTCGTAACGCAGGTTTCATCGCAAAACGTTTTGAAGGCAAACTGTCTGACAACTTTGCAGAGCCTGAACTTTACAACGAATTTGTTGCTGCAGCTGACCGTATCGCTGAGCTTTACGAAACGCGTGAGTTTGGTCGTGCAATCCGTGAAATCACGGCATTGGCAGACAAAGCTAACCAATACGTTGATGAAAAAGCACCGTGGGTTGTAGCAAAAGAAGAAGGCAAAGATCAGGAGCTACAAGACATCTGTTCTGTCGGTATCAACCTGTTCCGTGTACTGATGACTTACCTGAAACCAGTAATGCCTGCGCTAGCTGCACGTACTGAAGCATTCCTAAACCAAGAGCTGACTTGGGAAAACATCGCTGCGCCACTCACAGGCCACGAGATCACTAAGTTCAAAGCACTCTTCAACCGTATCGATCCGAAGAATGTTGAAGCGATGATCGAAGCATCTAAAGAAGATGCGGCGGCAGAAATGGCGGCGAAAGAGAAAGCAGAAGCGGAAAAGAACAAGGCTAGCCAAACTGAGCTAGACAAAGAGCCAATCGCTGAAGAGATTGAGTTCGACGCTTTTGCAGCAGTAGATATGCGTATCGCTCGTATCATCTCTTGTGAAGAAGTGCCAAAAGCAAACAAACTGCTTAAGTTCCAACTGGACATCGGTGGTGAAACTCGTCAAGTGTTCTCTGGCATCAAGTCAGCGTACAAACCTGAAGAGCTAGAAGGCAAACTAACGGTAATGGTAGCAAACCTAAAACCTCGTAAGATGAAGTTTGGTATGTCTGAAGGTATGATCCTAGCAGCGGGCCCTGGTGGTAGCGATCTATGGATCCTTGAGCCACACGAAGGTGCTCAACCAGGGATGCGTGTAATGTAATGCTCTTCGCATAATAGAAAGGCTTAACTATTTCAGTTAAGCCTTTTTTACAACAAGATAAAATTACTTAATGCAACCTATACTCTTCCGGTCCCCAAGTAATGGTCGCGCCACACACAAGGAAAAGTACAAAACTGATGCTTACAACATACGCAAGTATTCTATCAAACGTTGTTGCGTATTTTAGTATTAGTTGGTCATCCACTAGTGATAATTTGACTGGCTTTCCTCGTATCAATACTGATGCGTACATGGGAAATCTAAAACCCCACCCATTTCTGTCCCAACCAATAGGGTCATGACCATCCCGCAACATCTTTTTCTCAATCCGCTTTACCGATACACGAATGAAAAGCAAAGTACTAACTAACCAAGTACATCCGATAATCATATTTGCAATATCAAAATAAGACACGTTGCTCCCTTTATCAGGATTTGGCTTTTCAACTAGACTTGTATTCACCGTTCTACAGAGCCCTGCGCTTAACTGGTTTTCACTCTGTACTCTTCAGGCCCCAACCCCATTACTGCTCCCAAAGCAAGTGCCATCACGAAGCTTATTGTGACAATATACGCAAGCACTCGGTCAAAGACTGTCGCGTACTTTAGAATAAGTTTGTCTTCTACCAGCGATACTTTCGCAGGTTTACCTCGCATCAACACTGAGGCGTACATGGGAAATCTAAAACCCCACCCATTTCTGTCCCAGCCAATTGGATCATGACCATCCTGCAATATTTTTGTCTCAATCCGCTTTGCTGATACACGAATAAAAACCAATGTGCTCAGTAACCATGTCCAACCAACAATCATCACTATAAGATCGAAACAAAACACAATTACTCCTTTAAAACCAATTTACTTTAGAGCTAGTTTCATAGGTTTTTTCTGTAAACCTTGCCCAAACCAATCACCCATTTTTGCAGCCGCATAACCAGCCCCCTAAACCAACACCTATTAATACGACTACTCCAAATGGGCCAGCAGCTAAAGCGATTCCCATTCCAGATGCAATCACTTTGGATGTGGTCCAAACGCCAGCAGCGTTGCTCGCACCAAACCCAGCAACTTCCATTGCCGCTCTTTTTTTCCAATTTTCTCCGTTATTCTTGGCATTTCGAACATTGTTAAAGCGAACACCAGCATCAATCATGATGATCTTTTTACCTACAATACTAGAGCTTTGTTCAAGAACTCGAATTGAGCGGATGTTAGCTATAGATGTTAAATGTAACTAAGTCATATCCCTACCGCTTCGCGCGATATTGACAGCCCTATTCGGGTTGCTCCAAATGTTACCGCGGCTACTTTTAATTCACCCTGCATAATGGGCAAGCTCTTTTGTAAATTTTGCATTCAAAGAACTATGAGCTTCTTTAACTCTATATCCAAGCTTCACAAGCTCCTTTTTCTGCGCACCACTTCGTGACGCTGTCCGTACATCTAGTAAGGCGTTTTGATATTTGAGCAAAGCTTTCCCGAAATTACTCAATCTGACTTACTTTTCATTAACCGCCGTAGCGGCAGCACCTACTGCAGTATACTCATCGATTTTCCCCCCAATAGTATGATTAGTAGCATCTAAAAAAGGCTTAATCTCTTTTTCATAGAGGAGGGCTACCGCTTGTAAGTTTTCATCGCCAAACTCACTTGTTAGATTGGCTACATTTCTTTTGGTTTCTTGTGACCAACTTTTTACAGTATCAAGAGCACAAGCTATATCAGGTCTCTCGCTACGCAACTTAGCTATGTTGATCACAGAGCCTTCGTTCAGTATGAAAGGAGTACCTGCGGGAATAAAACTACCAAATATATGTGGGTTGTCCTTACGAAAATGAAGGTACCTATCCTCATCATTTGTATCGATAGGGAGCGTTATCTTTGAGTGAGTACTGAAGCATAGGTCGAATTTATTAGACAAATTAATTACCTCGAACAATCAACAAAATAGACAACTTATATCATATGAAGTGTCCGAGTATTTTAATTTCTAAACATTGTGACTTGAATCAGACTACAAAAAGTAAGCAATATGTAACTCACAAAGAATAACGCGTACACCAAGCATCGACACCGAATAATCAACCATATTCACAAATTTGGTGAATCCATGCACCAATAACGACCGTCCCAAAAGAACATTTAATATAACTAATTGTTTTAATTTAATTTTTGTTTGGTATCAAAACTGCAGACCTTCCTTGCTAGGTCCAAACACTAACAAGGAGTTGGTTATGTTTGTTTTGATTTCCACATTATTATCTATCGCTATTTTAGCCGGAATATATCACTTATCTTCTAAACGAGAGCAGCAACACGCGCGTAAATATCAGCTGTTAACATTATTGAGAGATGTTGTTCATCTGCTGAGACGCCATCGAGCCGCGACGCACTACTCACTTCAATTTCAACAAAATAACGAACAAGAATTAGAAGTCCTTCATAACGATCTCACCAACAAACTGCATCTTTTGGTCGAAACCTCACGCTTTGAAAATAAACCCATGTATCGCGTGCTCCAGATCAAAGTAGGAAAACTGCTTGAACAATGGAACGATCACAGTGTTGCAAGGAACCAGATGGAGCATGGTAAGTTAATTCGTCATTGCTTGTTCTTGATGGATGAAGTCACGATTGCTTGGTTAGCGGTAGAACAACGAGATGATCTACATAATGAGTACCACATGAACTGGCAAAACATCATGGATAGCTTAGAAACCCTGACTCAATTGAGAATTAGCATTCAAGACTTGGGAGAGCAAGGGGGGAATGAGCGTTTCAAAAATTACGCATCGGTTATGACACGTAAGCTAAATCAATTAGCAGTTATCGCTCCGCTTAGTATCGTTTCTCCTGCTTCCACACGCTCAATACAGACATTAAATAACTATGTGACAGGAAGTCATGTCGATTTAACAGAAGCAGAGCTTTATGGAGTCACATCAGACTTATCGTTGACCATCTTCAATACTTACGACCACGTCCTTTCAGACATCGTTGAAGCATTGTATCTACCGTTGCCCAAACTCTCTGTAGCAAGATAAGCTCTATACAATGCCGTGCCAATTGTCACAACAGGAACGTAACTGGTATCTATAGGTAAAAACAAAAAAACCGCAGACCTTAGGTTCTGCGGTTTTTCATTCATCTAACTTCTCAGCGCTTAGCTGTCATCTTCTGTGAAGTTCGTTGGTAATTGCTTTTTCATCTCGTTCCAGATTAGCGCGCTTTCCATACCATAGTGACGAATCACAACTGGCAGTTGTTCACGCTGACCACTTTCACAAGTTTCTAGCAACTGATGGTAAAACTTCAGCGCTAGCTCACGAGAAGCTGGGTTTGAGAAATAATAGCTACCAACGCGATCATAGAGCTTCTTCAAGCCATTAAAAATCAAACCGTAAATCTGATTCCCTGAATGGAATGCTAGGCGTTGGAACAACATGTAGTCGTAAAAGTTGAACGTTTTAGCAATCAAGATTTCTTGACGCTTCGCTTCATCTTTCTCGTTGTCTTCTTTCACGTTCTGTAAGACTTTCTCAGCATAAGGTGAAGAAGCGATGAAATCGTCCCAAGAAGCAGCATTCATTAAAGCTTCACAAGATTCAATTACATTCTTGATCGTGCGCTCAGAGTTCTCTTTATTTGCTTTAAATGCATAACGCATAAAGATAGGGCTGATGTTGGTACGTGCTGCAAGCAAATCTTCTACAATGTTTGTTGCGTTATCTACGTCCAACGTCATCAACGTATCCAAAATATGCAGACCAGAGGTCTCCATAAATTGGTTTACCTTCGTTGGTTTACCGTGTTGGATTGTTAACCAACCATCACGGGCTAGTCGTTGAAGAACCTCTCGTAAAGTCGTTCGAGTAACACCAATTAGCTCAGACAGCTCGCGTTCAGCAGGTAAAATAGAGCCAGGAGGAAAACGGCCGTTCCAAATGCTCTCGATAATATATTTTTCTGCGAATCCCGCAGGGCTTTTCGCCTTTATGACCATTCTACTTTTTATCCAATATTGATTTCTGAGGGTCGATACTACTCATCATACCACTACTTAACGGTTTGAGAAAATTTACGATCAATAATTGAAACGATTCTACAATATAGAGTTAATACTCTATATGTTGTGTCAATTTAGGATGGTCTGACGTGCGAGTGAAATCGGTAAAATCTGAATTTTCGTTTAATTAAACAGCTCACAAATTGCGGAGAAATAAAGACTACTGCGTCACAATTTTATATTCAAAATATGAAAAATTACTTTGTATATCACAGTTAATATTCTTTCTTAATTTGCCTTTTCTCGTCACTGACCGTCATTTAAAATCCAAGAGGATTTTTTTGAGCCTTTCATGATATAGTAACGCCGTTTTGATCGCGTTATTACATTTAAAAAGTCATTTTAGTCGGTAGCATCACGTTTTGTTATTGACTAATAAATGCCTGAGTGTAGAGTTTGCGGTCGAAAGTGAGCGGTGCTTGAGTTCAGGGGAAGTAACTTGGCAAGACTGCAATAAACAAAGGATTGTTGTTTTACTAAGTTATTGTTTTAAAAGACTAGTTAATAAGTCTCACAAACAGATACTTAAGCACTATTGTAGTGTCTATTCATAATTTTGTTATAAAGAGAATTATCATGCCGATATCGCTCGGAAACGCTTTTATCAAGAACTTTCTTGGTAAAGCGCCTGATTGGTACAAAGTTGCCATTATAGCCTTCTTAATAATTAACCCGATTGTATTCTTCCTAATAAACCCATTTGTTGCTGGGTGGTTGCTGGTTGCTGAATTTATTTTCACGCTTGCAATGGCATTGAAATGCTACCCATTACAACCTGGTGGTTTACTTGCTATTGAAGCCATCGCTATCGGCATGACTAGCCCTGCGCAAGTTAAGCACGAGTTGGTGGCAAATATTGAGGTATTACTGCTGCTGGTATTTATGGTTGCTGGCATCTACTTCATGAAGCATTTATTGCTGTTCATTTTTACCAAAATTTTACTTGGTATTCGCTCCAAAACCCTTCTATCACTTGCGTTTTGCTTTGCCGCTGCATTTTTATCTGCGTTTTTGGATGCTTTGACGGTTATCGCCGTTGTTATCAGTGTTGCGATCGGTTTCTACTCTATCTACCACAAAGTGGCGTCAGGTAACCCGATTGGTGACCATGACCACACACAAGATGACACGATCACTGAGCTAACGCGTGATGACTTAGAAAATTACCGCGCCTTTTTACGCTCATTGTTGATGCACGCTGGTGTAGGTACTGCGCTAGGTGGCGTAACCACTATGGTAGGTGAACCTCAAAACTTAATTATTGCAGACCAGGCGGGTTGGTTATTTGGTGAATTCCTAATCCGTATGTCTCCAGTGACGCTACCCGTATTTTTCTGCGGTCTCATCACTTGTGCTCTAGTCGAAAAGCTTAAAGTGTTTGGCTACGGTGCAAAACTTCCTAACAACGTTCGTCAAATCCTCGTTGACTTTGACAATGAAGAGCGCAAAACGCGTACCAATCAAGACGTTGCAAAGCTATGGGTTCAAGGGCTTATTGCTGTTTGGTTGATCGTGGCATTAGCCTTACACTTGGCGGCAGTAGGCTTAATTGGTCTTTCAGTGATCATCTTAGCGACGGCTTTCACTGGCGTCATTGAAGAGCATTCCATGGGTAAAGCGTTTGAAGAGGCTCTGCCTTTCACTGCACTACTTGCGGTATTTTTCTCGATCGTTGCGGTAATCATCGACCAAGAGTTGTTTAAACCAGTTATCGACGCGGTGCTTGCCGTTGAAGATAAAGGCACTCAGTTAGCTCTGTTCTATGTCGCGAATGGCTTACTATCAATGGTGTCGGATAACGTATTCGTCGGTACGGTTTACATCAATGAAGTAAAAACAGCACTCATTGAAGGTCTCATTACTCGCGAGCAGTTCGACTTACTGGCAGTTGCTATCAACACTGGCACTAACCTACCATCTGTTGCTACGCCAAACGGTCAAGCGGCATTCCTATTCCTACTCACCTCGGCTCTCGCTCCATTAATTCGTCTGTCTTACGGTCGAATGGTTATCATGGCGCTGCCTTACACCATCGTTCTTGCGATTGTCGGTCTAATGGGCATTATGTTCTTCCTAGAGCCTGCAACGGCTTCTTTCTATGATGCAGGCTGGATTTTACCTCATAGTGGTGATCTGACTCCCGTAGTCTCCGGCGGTCACTAAAATTTGAGTTGATTAGGAAACTTATCCACGTTAAAAAGCTCTGAGTATTCAGAGCTTTTTCTATTTCAGACAGGAACAAAAACGTGACTATTTTAAATTCACTTAACCAGTTTTCGAAGGGACGCTTATCGTGGCTGCTGCTTCTGCTATTCGTCGTTTTCTTTGAAGCATGTGCCCTCTATTTTCAGCACGTCATGATGCTTGCACCATGTGTCATGTGTATCTACGAACGAGTCGCGATGATGGGAGTGGGTGTCGCTGCAATCGTTGGTCTTATGGCACCAAATAACCCAGTTTTCCGTTGGCTAGGTTTGATTGGCTGGGGATTAAGCTCTTACAAAGGACTGTTGCTTGCTCAGCAGCACGTTGATTATCAGTTTAACCCATCACCATTCGCGACTTGTGATTTATTCGTAACATTCCCTAGTTGGGCTCCGCTTAATCAGTGGGTTCCTTGGATGTTCGAGGCATACGGCGATTGCTCGAAGATTGTTTGGCAATTCCTCGATTTATCAATGCCACAATGGTTAGTAGTTATTTTCGCGGGCAATTTAATTGCTTTAGCATTAATTGTGATCGCACAATTCTTCCCAGCAAGACGCACTAATCCGATTCGTTAATCCTTCAGAGAAATGATAACGAAAAAAGCCGACCAGATGGTCGGCTTTTTACTGAGTAAACATCGCGGCTATTTAACTTAACCACGTTAACTCAACCACGTGATTGACCACAACACTGCTTGAACTTTTTGCCGCTCTCACAAGGACAAGGATCATTGCGCCCGATACCTTTGAATGGGTTTAGGCTTTGAGCCTTATTGCCTACCATCAACTCATCCGCACCTAACGCCACTTCACCAACCATCAAATCAAGCTGGTCGACCAAGTCTGCAAGAGCTGGAGGCGTTTCAATACCGGCGTCGCGCATCTGTTGCTGCGTTGCCGACTCATCGATAGCCAGCATCAAAGTGGTCAGTAATGCTTGTAGCATACGTTGCAATCCATCATTGAGCTCAACGTCTTGCCATTGTTCTTCAATCATTGGCCAAACAGACATAAAGCCTTCGGCAAAATCAGCAAGTTGTTCAGGTTCTTTGCCTGTTAGCTCTAGCACGGAATATTCGTTTCGTTGAATTCGGTTGTGCTGCTTGTGAATTTGCTCTTCTACTGCTGGTTGAATCGCTTTGAATCCTTCACCTAATAGCGGCTCTAACCACTTTTCAGGAGCGAGTGGTTTTGTCGTCAGATTAGCAGCGAGCACTGCGCCTTCGATAAATAGGCAAGATTCATCGATGTGAATTTCGCCTTTCTCAATCAATGTGTATTGCATGACATCTGGTTTCCCATAAATTTGGCGGCATTATACCTCAGAGCATAAAAGCACGTAACCGGGAGTTGCGAGTTTGACTGTATTGAGTGCTTTGAGTCTTTTAATGACAAACTTAGCTGACATCGCTACAATCGCCCTCCTTTTTATCACCAAACTGTATTAGGCAAACTATGCGAGTTGTACTAGGCCCAATGGAAGGCGTTTTAGACCATTTGATGCGCCAAATCCTGACCGAGATAAACGACTATGACCTATGTGTTACGGAATTTGTTCGAGTCATCGACCAGTTATTGCCCGATCATGTATTTCACCGTTTATGCCCGGAGCTGTTGCAAGGTTCTCAAACCGCATCAGGTGTGCCAGTACATGTGCAATTGTTAGGACAAGAACCAAACTGGATGGCTGAGAACGCAATTAAAGCGGCAAGCCTTGGCGCTAGAGGCATCGATATAAATTTTGGTTGCCCAGCCAAAATGGTCAATAAAAGTAAGGGTGGTGCTGCTCTACTTCAGCATCCTGAGCTAATTCACCGTGTGGTTAAAGCTTGTCGAGAAGCTGTTCCTGAGACCATTCCTGTGACCGCAAAAATTCGTCTTGGCTGGGAGAACCCTGAAGATTGTTTTGAAATTGTCGATGCCATTCAGTCTGCTGGCGCAAATGAATTAACAGTACACGCACGTACTAAACAAGGTGGTTACAAAGCTTCTGAGATAAAATGGGATTACATCAACCAAATTCACGAACGTTTTGATATTCCGCTTATTGCGAATGGCGAAATTTGGAATTACCAGGACGGTCAACGTTGCATTGAAACGACTGGCGTTGACTCTTTGATGGTGTGCCGCGGCGCTTTCAATATCCCTAACTTGGGCAACATGGTAAAACACAACCACCAGCCAATGTCATGGCCCGAGGTGGTTGAGCTACTGATCTACTACTCCAAGTTTGAGATGAAAGGCGACAAAGGCTTGTACTATCCAAACCGCGTAAAACAATGGTTCTCTTACTTACGTCAGGCCTATCCTGAAGCAAAAGATCTATTCAGAGAAATCCGAACGTTTAACAAAGCCGCGCCGATTGTTGAGCATATTCAACGTTATCGTGATGAGTTAAATTCTCAGGTTGCATAAAACCTGAGCATTGCAAAGGGCGAACTGCTCGCCCTTTAAGCGCTTAGATCTTCGTAGCAAATCTTATTTTTGCCTGTACTCTTGGCTTGATATAACTTTTCATCTGCCGCTTTAAATAACTCATCAAAGCTTTCCACTCGGTTCTCTTTACTGAACACCACACCGCCAGAGATCGTAAAACCTTCTTTAGTCACACGTGTCGAGCGTTCGTCTATGGCTTTTTTTACCCGCTCTAAAATTAGCTTAATGCCTTCCGAGTCTTCGTCGTAAATCGCCAACACGAACTCTTCGCCACCAAATCTTGAGGCGACATCTGTGTGGCGAATATTTTCACGTATACATTTTGCAACTAGCTGAATCGCAGAATCGCCGACATCATGACCATAGGTATCATTGATCTTCTTGAAGTTATCAATATCGAACACTGCTAATGCAACCTGTTTTTTCGTCATCTTATTGCGCCACACGGTTTGCATTCCTCGACGGTTCAACAAGCTCGTCATCGGATCTCTGGCGGCGAGATCTTTAAAATAACGTCGCTCACTATGCATATTCACATAGAACAATACGACTGTGCTCAAAACGTAAATAGAGATCGCAACAATAAGGCTGTATTTTTCAAACACCGCTAGGTTCTTAGCTTCATCCCAAAGGTTGTACTCGTAATACATGCTGTGATTCGCACTCAATCGCTCTAACTCGACTGGTTTGATACGTGTACTGTTTGAAGGAATGGATTGTAAATTGGAAACCAAATGAAACTTACCAACAAGACCTAGTGACGAAGCCATCAACGCATTGACATCAAAATCAATGGACAGCACACCTTGATGCCTCCCTTTTTCGTAAACAGGCACCGTCATACTAATGATTTGACCTTCCATCGAATCCAACATCGGCCCAGGTCCGGCCAAGGTGATGTTCACTTTATCTTGTGCGGTTTTTTGCCAAAATGGGCGCGCTTTTAGCGTTGACCAAAGCTCTCTAGTGAAGTTTTTCGCGTACGTGTCAGGAGACGAAATGACGTAACCACGCTTATCGATGTAATGAATACCAACGATATGGGATTCAATATCGTGCAGAAAAGACAATGACGGTGCAAAACCCGCCTTTTGTTCAGCTAGTTGGTTAATCGTTGAACCTTGCTGACATAAGCTTTCATCGCCCACAATCATGTAATCAAGATCAACCGCAGGTAACCCCTCACTGTAGACACTCTCTAGCAACAAGACGTCTATCGGCCAAATATAACAAAGCCCCTTTTTGACTAAAGAATTGTGCTCTTCAGACAATGGGTTAGCGTAATTCGTATAGTTAGTAAAACTATAATCTAAGGCGGTGAGGACTTTAATACCACGGGACATGGCACGATCAATACGTGCATACTCAGAATCAATATAGCGATTGACCGCATCGTAGTAGTTTTTTGTCGTAACAAGCAAAACCACGACAAATAATGCGAGGGGAAAAAAGATGACAAATGAGAGACTAAATCGCCTTTGGTTAACCATTGAGTACCATGTATGTGAAAGGTAGATCGTCTCTTATCAACAATGGGATTACGCTGTCTTATCAACTGGCAATGCGTAGTGCGCATCGCCAGATAATCAGATAACCAACAAATGTGTGCGCATTGTAGGAGACTGTTTATATATTAAAGAAGTTTAATCAATATAGAATGTAGTGTCACTTCAGTTGCCATAATTTGAAGCTCTGTGCAGGTATATTGACAGAAAGATGACCCTTATAATCAATAAGTTCGCGTCCATCAAGCAGTGACGAAAGATGGGTAGCCTCCAAACCAAGTTGCCACAGAGGCAAGTCAATTGAACACTCATCGCCACTTAGATTCATCACAACAACGATCGCTTCACTTCCAAGTACGCGCGCATAAGCCAGCTCGTTGGTATCGCAATGCAGCCATTGAATACTACCAGACTGTAAAGACTTGTACTGTTTACGTATCGAAATCCATTGCTTGTAAATCAACAGCCATGCTGAGTTTTCGATTTCATTCCAAGGGAAACAGCGACGATTATCCGGGTCCAGCCCTCCTTCTAGTCCGACTTCACTCCCATAGTAAATACAAGGTGTACCGACGTATGTCATGAGAAGAGCAAGTGCGATGTTCATTTTACGCTTATCACCATCAACCAGTGTGATAAAACGAGCAGTATCATGACTATCGAGTTGATTTAGCTGCGATAGCTGATTCGAAAATGGAATTTTTGCTCTGGCTTCGTCCAACCATGCTTTAAACTCCAAACCATCAATGTTGATTGGTTCATACATAATATCTTGCTGCGCGATAAAAGCTCGAACTGGATGAGCAAAACCGTAGTAGTTCATCGCCCCATCCTCTTGATCACCTTGCAACCACTGCGTTGCTTCAAAAAAGTGCTCACCTAGCACATAGGCATTCGGATTGACTGACTTCGTCGCATGGCGAAACGCTTCAACATAATGAGCATTGTTTTTCGCTCCCTCTCCTTCGCCAAGCATATGGATAACATCAAACCGCCAGCCATCAACCAAGTACGGTGGCTTCAGCCAATACTTGATGACAGACTCTTCACTTTGGTAGATATAGTCGCGCACATGTTCATTTTCAAAGTTCAGAACCGGTAAGTTACCAATGCCTTTCCAACCAATGTAGTGGTTGGTTTCGCCTTCGAAAAAGTAGTAATCGCGGAACTTTGACTGCGGATTGCCATACGCCCCTTCTCCTTTTTGTTGGATATCAAACCAAGGATGATGCACTGACGTGTGGTTAAACACCGCGTCTAAGACAATCATCATATTCTTACCACGAATCTTCTCACACAGTTCCGCAAACTGAGCATTAGTGCCGAGCATAGGATCAACAGTAAAGTAATCAGTAGTGTCGTATTTGTGGTTACTTGGTGAAGAAAAAATCGGATTGAAGTAAAGCGCTGTTACGCCGAGCTGTTCAAGATAGTCCAACTTTTGTGCCACACCTTTGAGATCGCCGCCAAAAAACTCTCTTGCCCCGGTATTTTGGTGAGAGCCTACCGCGTCTCCCCACGATTTAATGATCGCTTCTGAATCATGCTGAGCATAAGCTTTACGAATGTCAGATTCACTTTTACTAGCAGAAAAACGGTCAGGAAAGATTTGATAGAACACTTGCTCTTGGACCCAGCTTGGTGGTTGATGATTTACATTCAACTTAAAGTGGAACTCTTTGGGTGGAATACGTTTTTGTACGCCTCGTGCATCGAGCCAGTATTGTTGTCCATCTTTGAGAAGCTTAAACACATAATGTGTGACATCTCGATCTCGATTTGGGCGGAACGATGCTTCCCATAGTAACAATTCCCCAGCAGTTCCTACTTGAGTCATGTCGACCAGACATTCTTCATTGTCCGGCTCAAGACGCACATATACGGAATCAAAATCCAATGTCTCGGTTTTCAGTCTGACTGTGACTTGCTCTTGATTAAAAGCTAAACCATCAATAGTTTGACTATGAAAAATAAATGGCAGGTTCATTATGGGCACTCCTCGTCATCGGATATGCCACTATGTTATTGAAGAATTAGAGACAAGAAATCCTCCTTGCGAGTTGACATATCAGCCAATTTTCCCAAGGAGGATCACACTTAGTAGGCGTAGTGACTTGTCGGATACCGTTTAGTTCAACAAGAGACTGTCATCTGCCAGCTCTTCACCACGCACTTTGGAGAACATATCCAACAAGTCTGGTACTTGCATGTTAGCGCGCTGATCTCCAGCCACATCAAGCACAATTTCACCTTGGTGAAGCATTACGGTCCTATCGCCACATGCTAATGCGTCTTTCATCGAATGCGTCACCATCATCACGGTTAAATCGAACTCATCGACAATACGTTTAGTTAAGTCGATAACAAACGCCGCCATACGAGGATCAAGCGCAGCCGTGTGTTCATCAAGCAGTAACAACTTACTCTCCGATAACGTCGCCATCACAAGGCTAACGGCTTGTCGTTGTCCACCGGACAGTAAGCCAATGCTATCGCCCAGACGATCTTCTAAGCCAAGCCCTAGGATGCTAATTCGCTCTTGGAACAGCTTGCGACGTTTAGCTGAAAGCGCCAAACCCCAACTGCGTTTTTTACCACGCATGTACGCTAAAGCCATGTTCTCTTCTATCGTTAGCTCTCCACAGGTTCCGGCCAATGGATCTTGAAACACTCGTGCGCATTGCGTCGCACGCTGGGCTACCGTCTGCTTGGTGACGTCTTTGCCATCAATGATCACCTGACCACCTATCATCGGCGTCTCACCTGTCACCGCACCAAGCAACGTCGATTTTCCTGCGCCATTAGAACCAATCACGGTAAGAAATTGATGCTCTGGAACCTCTAAAGAGACGCCTTTCAATGCACGATTTTCTAAAATCGTCCCTGGGTTGAACGTGACCTGAATGTTATTAAGTTCAATCATAACGCCTCCCCCGAACCATTTTTTGATGCCGCTTGTTTAGCATCGGTAACGCGTTGTTTCGCTCTCATGCTCTGTTTTAATTTTGGAGCAATAAGCGCGACAGCCACCAATACTGCGGTGACAAGGTTGAGGTCTGATGCTTGTAAACCAAACATGCCAGAGCTCAAAGCGAAAGCGACTGCAAGACGATAAAGTACCGAACCGATGATGACAGCAAATACCGCAACCCAAATTTTTCGCCCGGGAATAAGGGTCTGGCCCAAAATCACAGCAGCCAAACCAACCACAATGGTGCCCACGCCAGAGGTCACATCTGCAAAGCTGTTCGTTTGTGCAAACAACGCGCCTGCGAATCCGACAAACCCGTTGGATAAAGCCAAGCCAAAGTAGGTATAAAAACCAGTGCTCGCCCCTTGCGCAGAAACCATACGCGCATTAACGCCCGTGGCTCGTAAACCAAGACCAAAGTCGCTGTTCAGCAGGCGAATGACAAAGAAAGCGGACAGAAGAACTAAGACCCCAACAACCAGAGGGCGAATAAACATCGCATCGCCCAATGCTTCAAACGGAGTGAGAATCGTATCCTCTCCAAGCAACGCCATATTAGGTTTGCCCATAATACGAATATTGATTGAAAATGCCGCGATCATGGTAAGAATGGAAGCTAACAGGTGCAAAATACCACATCGAACAGCCAAAAAAGCGGTTACCCACCCCGTCATACTACCGGCTATCATCGCCATTATTGTCGCAAGCCAAGGATTAATACCTGCGACAATCGCCGTTGCAGCCACCGCAGCTCCCATTGGAAAGCTGCCATCCACACTCAAATCGGGGAAATCGAGAACACGAAACGTAAGATACACACCCAAGGCAACTAGGCCATAAATTAAGCCAATTTCGAGTGCGCCAAAAAAAGCAAATGCAGACATAACTGCTCCTTTCTGCATGTTCAGGCTGACGAATACCAACCTGAACTTAAGACTTCTAACGTATACTCCCATTCTTCTCTAGCAGAATGCTCTACACGAGAAGTCCGGCGAGTATCAATTTTGGGGCAAGCCTCTACCAACCAACGTGACAGGCTTAACCCCAAAAAGCGTTACTTATTGCATGCTTGTCGCACGTTCAACCACAGAACTTGGCAGCTTGATACCGAGCTTAGATGCTGCGCTTTCATTAATTACAAGGTCAGAGCCCGTCGCGACTTTTACATCCAGCTTGCCTGGTTCTTGACCATCAAGAATCGCCGCCACGTAATCCGCGGTTTGTACACCAACCTGGTAGTAGTCAAAACCTAAGCCTGCAATTGCACCCTTTTCGACATACGACGTAGCGCCACCAAAGACAGGTTTCTTCGCTTGATTCGCTGCCACAATCATCCCTTCAATCGCACTTGCAACTGTATTGTCTGTTGGGGCGTAAAGAATGTCTGATTTCGCTGCAATCGCTTGAGTCGCAGACTGAACATCAGCACTTTTTAGTGCGGTCGCTTCAACCACTTGTATGCCTTTTGCTTTTGCGCTTTCTTTTAGTAATTCAACTAAAGTCACGGCATTAGCTTCACCGGGATTAAATACAACCCCGATGCTTTTCACCTGAGGAAGAATTTCTTGGATGAGATCGACATGCTGAGCAACGGGTGAAAGATCAGACAGGCCAGTTACGTTTTTGCCTGGTTGTTCCATCGACTTAACCAATTTCGCACCAACCGGATCTGTTACCGCAGTAAAGACAACAGGAATAGAGCGAGTAGCCGACACCAAGGCTTGTGCCGAAGGCGTCGCGATACCCACTAACACATCAGGATTTTCGCCGACGTACTGACGGGCAATTTGCACTGCAATCGCAGGGTTACCCTGTGCGGTCTTATAATCAAATTCTAGATTTTTGCCTTCTTCGTAGCCTTTCGCTTTTAAACCATCAAGCAATCCTTGACGCGTCGCGTCTAACGCGGGGTGTTCGACAATTTGTGAAACTGCAACGGTTGCAGTGGCGGCCAGTACATTGGCAGAAGAGAAAATAGCAGTAGCAGATAGAACGGCAGTGGCTAATAAACGTTTCGTTTTCATCATAACTCCTTGATGTGACTTCGTCCTTGTTTCGCGAGCATTCAACATGAATATCGACTCGTGAATTCAAATGTTTGAAGGGGGTAATGTTGTGTTCGTATAACTGTGCACTTCTTGCGCATCTTGTTTTTATTATTACTACTAAGTCTTAGTAAAGAAAAGAAAGATTTAACACTAAAGCAACATTTGTGATCGGGGGACTTCTTCATCCGGAAAGAATCTTTGGTAAACAAAGCTTCGCTCGCTTCATCAACGACCGTCAAAGTAGGTAATAGAGGCAGGATCAAAAATGGAGCGGCTAGTGCACACTCCATTTCAAACAATTTAAATTAGAACCAACGCTCTAGTGAGGACTTATCAAGCTGACGAAACGCTCGATTCAGTATTATCGCAAGCTCTTTATAACGAGGGCGAGCTTTAACAGGCTCTAGTGCGAAACCTGTTTCCACAATCTTTTGATGTAGCTCCCGATACCAAGACGCCAGAGAAGGCGGCAATTTCGTGTTGGATCGAGCACCAAGCCACCAAATGCCTTGAAGTGGCAAGCTAATCGCAAACAAGGCAACAACAATGGATTGAGGTAACGCGTGGTAATTATTGAATGCCATTTGAGTGAGTACGCTGATCGCAGCAACGGCTGGCATGACTTTAATGCCAAAGCGAGTCGCCTTAATGATACGCTGTTCCGGAAATATGGCACTTAGCTCTTTACGAACCGGCCAGATCTCCATGTAATTCTGGCCATCTTTCAGGCTATGGATCAATCCGACTTTATTACTCATACCGCTCTCTCACTAAAAAATAGTTGAACATTTCAACTGAAGGTACAAAAAATTGATGAAAGTTAATATTCTTTCAAATTTTTTTTGTTATCATTGCTTATTATCGCTATCCTTTGCAGACCCTCAATCTCATTGTTGCTGTTATTTACAATTTAAGCAACTCCGAGATATCTATCTGCACGGATCGCATCATAGTGATGGATGGGTTCATCACTATTTCTTTATATGGAATTAGAACAATTTTTGACCAGGATTAGTACGCAGCCTTCTGGGTATCGGCTATTCTTGTGATTAATTTTTCATTCTTTAACTGATTTTTTATCAGACGAATAACAGGTAGTCATACATGTCTAAGCTAGTTTTAGTTTTAAACTGCGGTAGTTCTTCTCTTAAATTTGCCGTTGTTGATGCCGAGAACGGCGACGAGCACTTATCAGGTCTTGCTGAGTGTCTTCACCTTCCTGAAGCTCGCATCAAGTGGAAACTTGATGGCAAGCACGAAGCTCAACTAGGCAATGGTGCAGCTCACGAAGAAGCACTAGCGTTTATGGTAGAAACTATTCTTGCTTCTAAGCCAGAGCTTAAAGCTAACCTAGGCGCAATCGGTCACCGTATCGTTCACGGCGGCGAGCAGTTCACTCAATCTGCACTAATCACTGATGAAGTTCTAAAAGGTATTCAAGACGCTGCAACATTTGCACCTCTTCACAACCCTGCTCACATCATCGGTATCGAAGCGGCTAAGAAAAACTTCCCAGAGCTGAAAAACGTTGCTGTATTTGACACTGCGTTCCACCAAACTATGCCTGAAGAGTCTTACCTATACGCTCTTCCATACAACCTATACAAAGAACACGGTATCCGTCGTTACGGCATGCACGGTACTTCTCACTTGTTCATCACTCGTGAAGTTGCTGGCCTACTAAACAAACCAGTTGAAGAAGTAAACATCATCAACTGTCACCTAGGTAACGGCGCATCTGTATGTGCGATCAAGAACGGTCAATCTGTAGACACTTCTATGGGTCTTACTCCACTTGAAGGTCTAGTAATGGGTACTCGCTGTGGCGACATCGACCCTGCGATCATCTTCCACCTACACGACGCTCTAGGTTACTCTGTTGATCAAATCAACACGATGCTAACTAAAGAGTCTGGTCTTCAAGGTCTAACTGAAGTGACTTCTGATTGTCGTTTCGTTGAAGACAACTACGGTGAGAAAGAAGAAGCAACACGCGCAATGGACGTGTTCTGCCACCGTCTAGCTAAGTACGTAGCTGGCTACACTGCTTCAATGGACGGTCGTCTAGACGCAATCACTTTCACTGGCGGTATCGGCGAGAACTCTGGCCCTATCCGTGAAATGGTTCTAAACCGTCTTGGCATCTTCGGTATCGAAGTAGATAGCGAAGCTAACCTTAAAGCTCGCTTCGGCGGCGAAGGCGTTATCACGACTGAAAACAGCCGTATCCCTGCAATGGTTATCTCTACTAACGAAGAGCTAGTCATCGCTGAAGACACTGCACGCCTGACAGGTCTTTAATTGAATTACTGGCTAGCCACTCGGCTAGCCAGATTTTCATTCAAACGAATTTCTTAGGGGCTCAACTCCTATTCTTCGAGCTTCATGGAATAAGAGTTGAGCTTTTATCCCCCAAATAGCTAAAGGTACTCTACGAATGTCTCGTACTATTATGCTTATCCCTACTAGCGCAGGCGTTGGCCTAACAAGCGTTAGCATGGGTGTTCTTCGCGCTATGGAGCGTAAAGGCGTTAAAGTTTCTTTCTACAAGCCAATCTGTCAGCCACGTTCAGGTGGTGATCAGCCAGATCTGACTTCAACTATCGTTGGCCACAACAGCGATATGAAGATCGGTGAACCAATGGCGATGTCTGTTGCTGAAAGCCTAATCGGTAACGACAACATGGACGAGCTGCTAGAAACCGTTGTTGAACGTTACAACCAAATCAACAAAGACGCAGACGTTACGCTAATCGAAGGTCTTGTACCTACTCGTAAGCACCCATTTGCAAACCAAGTAAACGCGGAAATCGCGGCAACACTTGGTGCAGAAATCGTGCTAGTTGCGACTCCAGGTACTGATAACCCTGCGCAACTGAAAGAGCGTATCGAAGTAGCATGTTCTAACTTCGGCGGCACTAAGAACAAAAACATCTCTGGCGTTATCATCAACAAGCTAAACGCTCCTGTTGATGAAGCTGGCCGTACTCGCCCTGACCTATCTGAAATCTTTGACGATGCAGATAGCGCAAAACAAAACGAATTGAAAGTGATGGAAATCTTCAACACTTCTCCAATTCGTGTACTAGGTTGCGTGCCATGGAGCATTGATCTGATTGCGACTCGTGCAATCGACATGGCTAAGCACCTGAAAGCAGATATCATCAACGAAGGTGACATCAACACTCGTCGCATCAAGAGCATCACTTTCTGTGCACGTTCTCTGCCAAACATGATTGAGCATTTCAAACCTGGCTCTCTACTTGTTACTTCTGCAGACCGTCCTGATGTTATCGTTGCTGCTTCTCTTGCTGCAATGAACGGTGTGGATATTGGTGCTGTACTGCTAACTGGCGGTTACGACATCCCTCGCGAAATCGAAGGTCTATGTAAACCAGCGTTCGACACTGGTCTACCTATCTTCAAAGCACAAGGTAACACTTGGCAGACATCTCTAAACCTACAGAGCTTCAGCATCGAAGTACCTGCAGACGATAAAGAGCGTATCGAGTTCATCAACGAGCACGTTGCTGGTCACATCGACGGTAACTGGATCGAGTCAATGACTGAAGGCACTCAGAAGTCTCGCCGTCTAAGCCCACCAGCGTTCCGTTACCAGCTAACTGAACTTGCTCGTAAAGCAGGCAAGCGTATCGTTCTTCCAGAAGGTGACGAACCACGTACTGTTAAAGCGGCAGCAATCTGTGCTGAACGCGGCATTGCAGACTGTGTGCTTCTAGGTAACCCAGATGAAATCCGTCGCGTAGCAGCTCAACAAGGCGTTGAGCTAGGTACTGGCGTAACCATCATCGATGCCGATGCTGTTCGTGAAAACTACGTTGCTCGTCTAGTTGAGCTGCGCGGTGCGAAAGGCATGACTGAAGTTGTGGCTCGTGAGAAGCTACAAGATTCAGTATTCCTAGGCACAATGATGCTTGAGAACGACGAAGTTGACGGCCTAGTTTCTGGTGCTGTTCATACTACGGCGAACACTATCGTTCCTCCGTTCCAAATCATCAAGACTGCACCAAATGCGTCTATCGTATCTTCAGTATTCTTCATGCTTCTGCCTGATCAAGTACTGGTTTACGGTGACTGTGCGATCAACCCAGATCCAACCGCTGAACAGCTTGCTGAAATCGCTATCCAATCTGCTGACTCTGCAGCAGCATTCGGTATCGACCCTCGCGTTGCTATGATCTCTTACTCTACTGGTGAATCTGGTAAGGGTGCAGACGTTGATAAAGTACGTGAGGCAACTCGCATCGCGAAAGAGAAGCGTCCTGATCTAGTGATCGACGGTCCTCTACAGTACGACGCAGCTATCATGGAAAACGTGGCAGCGTCTAAAGCGCCTAACTCTCCAGTAGCAGGTAAAGCGACAGTATTCGTATTCCCAGACCTAAACACGGGTAACACGACTTACAAAGCGGTACAACGTTCAGCTGACCTAGTTTCTATCGGTCCAATGCTGCAAGGTATGCGCAAGCCTGTAAACGACTTGTCTCGTGGCGCGCTAGTAGACGATATCGTGTACACAATCGCTCTAACAGCAATCCAAGCAGACCAAGAAGCTAAATAATCGCTTCTGACATCTAGTTGGACAACTATCCAAAGCCCTCGATTCGTCGAGGGCTTTTTCTATTGTTGGCCACACAGCAAAGAGGCTATGAGCAATAGCACTAATACGCTCTTACGAATACAGCGCCATAAATACCCCAGCCCCAACCACAACACAACCTGTCATCACTGGTGCGATTCGGCGCCAAAGCTTCTTATCCCCTATCGCGATGACCATCCCCATTTTCACAATGGTATTAACCGAAGCGGCAATCAAAATGCCTAACGCAGCAGTGGTCACGCTCAATGTTTGCGTACTTTGACGCCCGAGGGTTAACGAGATCGCATCAACGTCAGTAATCCCTGATAAAGCAGAAAGGATCAACACACCCGCGTTGCCGAACCAGTCAGACAAAGCATGAGCAAGCAGCATAATCACCGCCAACACGAGGCCAAAGAACAGTGCCGACTGCAAAGCAAGAGGGTTCGTTTGCTTATTTGATTGCTCAATCTGCTCAACTTCACTTCTGCGCCAAATCCACCATGCCGGAATGTACAGCGCAACCATCATCGCCATCACAATTGGCCAAAGCAGTTTCACTAATTGTGGATTGATAACGGACAGTACGATAAGTAAACGAGAGAACATGGTTCCGCAGCTCAAAAGAATACCACTAGCGAGTAACGGGCTGATGCTCGCTTGCTCACGAGAAAGATGGGAAAACTGCAATGTTAATGCTGTCGAAGAGCTAAGCCCCGCAAATACAGACGTAAACAAAATACCTCGCTTCGCCCCGCCGATCTTTATCGCAAAATAACCGACAAAAGAGATACTAGCGATCAGCACAACCATCCACCAAATCTCATACGGGTTAAGTGCATTCCAAGGGCCGTAAGATTGATTTGGTAACAGTGGTAACATGACTATCGAGATAAGTAATAAACGCAGTGCTGCGTCTAACTCATACTCTTGCAGTTTTTGTAGTGCTTGATGTAGCTCTCTTTTGTTATCGAGCACCACAGCGGTTATGACGGCCGCTGCTGCAGCTAAAACAGCCTCACCCGACACGGCAAGGTTACCCAGAACAAACACCACCATGATACTAACCACGCCAGTGATGCTCACATCTCCGCTCTTTTTCTGCTGTATAACAAAAGCGATGCAAGTGAGGATGACTAAAGCGATAAGCGCAAAACCAATGAGTAAAGGTGTATAGATGTTGGCGAGAATGCCAACTAAACCACCGAGTAAACCGACTAAAGAAAAAGTACGAATGCCTGCTACACGACTGCCTTCTACGCTATTGCGCATCACCCAGCCACGTTGGGTGCCAACAATTGCCCCCAGTAATAGAGCAATAAGCAGATTCCAAATTAGATGCTCGCCACTGACAAACTCATTGATATCCATGCATCACCCCGTTAAAAAGCGGTTGTTATATCATTAGTTTATTTGAATATGGGTAAGAAGCTGTGACGATGAGAGGATAATCAGAAAATGGCCCCGGTTCCCGGCTTACCATTGCGTCTTATAATTTCATTATTCTTTTACCTGCCACCAAAACGTAATAGAACGAAGCGAGCCTCCCTGTTCAATTTATCAGCATTATTTACATTTCAACTGAACTTTCTTACTAGAACTACGTAACGAAGATGGACTGCTATTAAGCAAACTCACACATAAGTAAGGAATACATATGAACAACTCCATCAACAACTCACTGCTAAAGCTTGGTTTAGCTGCATTTCTGTTCAGTTTTTCTTCATTCAGCTTTTCTGCCCCAAGCATTAAAGGCGTTGATCAAGATATGACCGGAGGAACAGTAACCGCAAAAATGGTTCATGCTGACGACAACGGATGGATGGTCGTCCACCGAACAGACGAATCAATAAAGCCTGGCCCCGTGATCGGCTATGCCCCACTAAAGATGGGACAGAATGAGAACGTGAATGCAATTTTGATGGAACCGGTTGAGTCTGGCGACATGCTGATGCTAATGGTCCACGGAGAAAAAGGGGGAATGAAGACTGGCGTATTTGAATATACACTCGGAGCCAAAGAAGATGGCCCTGTAAAAGTCGACGGAAAATTAGTGATGGACGTCGTGCGCGCTAAGTAAGACGAGCGCACACTTAAAAGTCACTCTCCTACTCCTAGTATTTAGTTGGCATAAAAGTACTTAACGACATTGCTAACCGTTAAGTACTTTTTCATTTCTGATAGAGGCAGCAAACTAGCTAATTATTTCTCTTCCATGAGGAGAGTTTAAGTCTAAATCAGGCCCTTTGGGTACGACTTGCGTCGGGTTAATACCAGTGTGGCTGAAATAATAGTGACGTTTAATATGGTAGAAATCCGTGGTTTCTTCGACGCCTTCGACTTGATACAACTCTTTTAAGTATCCTTGAATATTTTCGTAGTCTGCGATGCGCTGCTTGTTACATTTGAAGTGACCCACATACACGACATCGAAACGGATCAGAGTCGTAAACAAACGCCAATCAGCCTCAGTAATAGTATTCCCCGCTAAATAACGATGCGTCGCTAGGTGCGAATCGATTTTATCTAGCGCAGCGAATAAAGAATCGAATGCTTCTTCATATGCCTCTTGCGTGGTCGCAAAACCACAGCGATACACTCCATTGTTGACGTTTGGATAAACAAAATCGTTCCACTCGTCAATAACATGCTTTAACTGTTCTGGATAATAGTCATCGTGGTTTCCTGTTAACTCATTGAACTCCGAGTTAAACATACGAATAATTTCTGACGACTCATTCGACACGATCGTATTGGTCTTTTTATCCCAAAGCACAGGCACAGTTACACGGCCTGTGTAATCTGGTTTGGCCTGCGTGTAGATTTGGTGCATACGAGTGTGACCAAATAGTGGCTCAGGAAGCCCCATTTGCCAGCCTTGGCTTAACATATCAGGGCAAACAACCGTGACATCAATATGGGGTTCTAAGCCTTTCAGCTTGCGGAAGATGAGCGTTCGGTGTGCCCAAGGACAAGCAAGAGAGACATACAAATGGTATCGACCAGACTCTGGTTTAAACTCCGCATCAGGTTCGTTTTTAACCCAGTTACGGAATCCTGCATCTTCACGCACAAATTTGCCACCATTTGATTTTGTGTCATACCAGACGTCATGCCAAACACCTTCGACCAACTTACCCATGATTGCACTCCTCTCATTCTGTTTATGTCTATATTAGCGTTTCCTATCAAACAGAAAATCACTGAACTTAGGACATCATGTTCAAGAAATTCGAATGTATAAATCAGATGCATAAAAAAAGCGCGACCCGATGAAGGTGTCGCGCTTAAGCCCGTCACAGGCTGAATTTATACACTAACGTGCAAACAAGATACCGCGTGAACGTCGTTACCTTGAATCGTTGGCTTCGTCTTCGCACACTCTTCGGTTGCTTGTGGGCAACGAGTGCGGAACACACAACCCGATGGTGGGCTGATCGGCGAAGGAAGGTCGCCTTCCAGCATTTGGATTTTCTTACTGCGTTCAATGTTCGGGTCCGGAATCGGAACCGCTGACATCAATGCGCGTGTATATGGGTGCTTAGGATCAGCAAACAGCGCCTCCGCCTCACCGAGCTCGACAGCATTACCCAAGTACATGACCAAAACACGATCTGAGATATGTTTAACCACTGACAAGTCATGCGCAATGAATACCAGAGAAAGGCCTAGTTCTTTTTGAATCTCTTTAAGCAGGTTAACAACCTGAGCTTGAATAGATACATCAAGCGCCGATACGGGTTCATCACAGATGATCATCTTAGGCTTAAGGATAAGCGCACGCGCAATACCGATACGCTGGCACTGACCACCCGAGAACTCGTGCGGATAACGGTTGATCACATTTGGTAGTAGACCCACTTTCGCCATCATCTCTTTAACGCGGTCTTTCACTTCCTGCTTAGACAGTTCTGGGTAGAACGTTTCAAGAGGCTCAGCAATAATGTCGCCAACCGTCATACGTGGGTTAAGAGAAGCCAAAGGATCTTGGAAAATCATTTGGATTTCTTTACGCGTTTCACGACGTTGGACGTCTTTCATCTTAGTTAGATCTTGACCCAACCAAACTACTTCGCCATCCGTCGCTTCAACAAGACCGATGATGGAGCGCGCAAACGTCGATTTACCACAACCTGACTCGCCTACTACACCAAGTGTTTCCCCTTCGTATAGTCGAACGTTCACCCCATCAACCGCTTTTAGGCTTGAAGGCTTTGACCACGGCCATGCCGATTTTGACGCAATGCTGAAGTGAACTTTCAGCTCTGAAATGTCCAGAATTAGCTTTTTATCTACTGCGTTCATTTGTTCCAAGCCTCCCATTCAGAAAAACATGCGCGCTGACGGCCATCACCAAATGGAGTCAGAATTGGCGCTTCACGCTTACAACGATCCATCACTCGGTGACAACGCTCTTGATAAGGGCAGCCCGGTGGTAGACGAAGCAAGTTTGGTGGATTACCAGGAATGGTTGGCAGAATTTCACCTTCCGTATCAAGGCGAGGGATCGCTTTCAACAGACCCTCTGCATAAGGGTGGCTTGGATTATAGAAGATTTCGTTTACGTTGCCGTACTCCATCGTACGACCTGCATACATCACCAACACTTTGTCACACGAACCTGCAACAACACCAAGGTCGTGCGTGATCATGATGATCGCCGTGTTGAACTCGTCTTTAAGCTCATTAAGCAGGTCCATGATCTGTGCTTGAACCGTCACATCAAGTGCTGTTGTTGGCTCATCGGCAATAAGCAGTTTAGGACGACATAACAACGCCATCGCGATCATTACACGTTGACGCATACCGCCTGAAAACTCATGCGGGTACATCGTGATACGCTTACGCGCTTCAGGGATTTTCACCGCTTCCAGCATGCGTACTGATTCTTCAAATGCTTCCGCTTTGCCCATGCCTTTATGCAGCATAAGCACTTCCATCAACTGGTCACTTACCTTCATGTAAGGGTTCAGCGATGTCATTGGGTCTTGGAAGATCATTGCGATCTGTTCAGCGCGAACTTTGTTCAGTTCTTTTTCTGGTAAGTTTAGGATTTCTTTGCCTTCAAACTTTGCGCTACCAGAAATAATACCGTTCTTAGCCAACAGGCCCATGATTGCGAATACGGTTTGAGATTTACCTGATCCCGATTCTCCAACGATACCTAAGGTTTCGCCTTGGTTGAGAGAGAAGTTCAAATCGTTTACTGCGGTTACGATACCATCTTGCGTGGTGAATTCGACGCGCAGATCTTTGACATCTAATAAGCTCATCATTGCTTCCTTAATCTTATCTTTTAATTATCTGTCTTTTGGATCCAGCGCATCGCGCAGGCCGTCACCAACGTAGTTGAAGCAGAATAGCGTCACAACCATGAACACGGCTGGGAATGCCAGCTGCCAGATTGCCACTTCCATTGTCTGTGCACCTTCTTGTAGAAGCGCGCCCCAACTTGTCATCGGTTCCTGAACACCAAGACCAAGGAATGATAGGAATGACTCCGTCAGGATCATGCTCGGGATAAGCAGAGTAGAGTAAACCGCTACGATGCCCAGTACGTTCGGCACGATATGACGAGTGATAATTTTCCAGTTGCTAACACCACACACATGTGCAGCTTCAATGAACTCTTTGCTACGTAAGCTGAGTGTCTGACCACGTACGATACGCGCCATATCTAGCCATGCGATAGCACCAATCGCAACGAAGATCAGCATGATGTTACGACCGAAGAATGTTACCAGTACGATTACCAGGAACATAAACGGTACCGCGTATAAAATTTCTAGAATACGCATCATTACGCGGTCAACTTTACCGCCGATGAAACCAGATGCTGCGCCGTAGAGCGTACCAATCAGTACCGCTACAAATGCGCCCATAACACCCACCATCAACGAAATACGACCCCCAATTAGCGTACGCACGTATAAATCACGGCCTAGGCTGTCAGTACCAAACCAATGGTCAGCATTCGGTGCAACGTGCATCGCGTACCAGTCAGTATCATCAAAGGTGTGCGGTGCGATCATTGGCAGAATAATCACCGCCAACGTCATTAGAACAAGAAGGAATAAGCTCACCATTGCCGCTTTGTTGCGCATAAAACGGATACGAGCATCTTGCCAAAGACTGCGACCTTCAATCTCCAAGTTTTCGGAGAACTTCTCAATCGCTTCTAGGTTTTCTTTTTTCGTTAACATAACCAAACGTCCCTGTTAGTAGCGAATTTTCGGGTCAATCATTGCAAGTAGAATATCTACAATCGCGTTGAATAAAATGAATAGGAAACCAATCAGGATGGTTACACCCATTACTAGCGAGTAGTCACGGTTAAACGCAGCATTAACGAATAGCTTACCAATACCTGGTAGACCAAAAATGGTTTCGATAACAACAGAACCGGTGATGATACCTACGAAAGCAGGCCCCATGTAAGAAACAACAGGGAGAAGTGCCGGCTTAAGAGCGTGCTTGATGATAATGTAACGGTAGCTTAGACCTTTAGCACGAGCCGTACGAATAAAGTTACTGTTTAGGGTTTCGATCATCGAACCACGTGTAATACGAGCGAAGGTTGCAACATACAGTAGTGACATACCAATGACAGGAAGCACTAAATACTGCCAGCTACCATCTTGCCAACCGCCCGCAGGGAAGATATTCCAGTGAAGCGAGAATAGATAGATAAGCGCAGGTGCCAATACAAAAGAAGGCATTACCACGCCGAGCATCGCTGTCGACATGATGGTGTAATCAATCCAAGTATTCTGCTTGAGCGCAGCAATGGTACCGACGGTAACCCCCATAATCAGGGTAAAGATAAAGGCGATGAAGCCCACTTTAGCCGAAACCGGTAAGGCAACCGCGATCAGCTCGTTAACCGAGTAATCAAGGTATTTAAATGACGGTCCGAAATCCCCTTGGATAACATTGGTCAAATACGTGGTGTATTGTTCAAATACAGGTTTATCTAAGCCATATTTAGCTTCGATATTTGCCATTACTTCGGGTGGCAATGGACGCTCTGTCGAGAAAGGGTTTCCCGGTGCAAAGCGCATAAGAAAGAAAGATACGGTGATCAAAACCAACATTGTTGGGATCGCCTCAAATATCCTTTTTGCGATGAATTTAAGCATAAACTCACTCTTTCAGTCTGTGACAGTTAAATTAAAGAAGTCGTCCAATTCTTTTGGACTAAAGATAGGCGCTACATGCAATTTCTCACATGTAGAGCCTCATTTTTATAGTTCTATCGAGTTACGAATTACTCTGTGATGTAGAGATCTTTAGAGTAAATCTTGTCTTCCGCGTTATTGACTGGGAAGCCACCAACTTTCGGTGATAGTAGACGTGATTTCACGTACTGGTAGATAGGTGCGATTGGCATATCTTTTGCCATCAACTTCTCTGCTTCTAGGTAAAGCGCTTGACGCTCTTCGTCAGAAGTTGAAGCAAATGCTTTGTTCATGATTGCATCGTACTCTTTGCTGTCGTAGTGAATACCACCAGTAGTGTTATTACTCATCATCAGCGTTAGGAAAGATGAAGCTTCGTTGTAGTCGCCACACCAACCTGCACGAGCAACCTCAAAGTTGCCAGAATCTTTGGTAGATAGGTAAGTTTTCCACTCTTGGTTTTCTAGCGTAACGTCTAGACCAAGCGTCTTCTTCCACATTGAACCCAGTGCAACCGCAAGTTTCTTGTGGTTCTCTGACGTGTTGTATAGAAGGTTAAATTCAAGAGGGTTGTCTGCGCCGTAACCCGCTTCTTCCAATAGACGCGCCGCTTCAGCGTTACGCTCTTCTTGCGTCATTTTGCCGTATGCAGGGATTTCTGGGTTGAAACCCGCCGTGATTTCAGGCGTTAGGAAATAAGCTGGCTTTTGACCCTGTGCTAGGATCGCATCAGTCACGATATTACGGTCAATCGCATAAGAAATCGCTTTACGTACGCGAACATCATCAAACGGCTTTTTCTTCGTGTTGAAGATGTAGTAGTAAGTACACAAGTTACCCGATACAGACACGTCTTCTGGATGCTCTTGCTTCAAACGCTTGAAGTGCTCTGTAGGCAGTTCATTCGTGAAGTCGATTTCACCTGCTAGGAAGCGGTTCATTTCCGCTACTTGGTTTTCGATTGGTAGGAAAGTAACTTGATCAAGCGTCGTGTTTTCGTTGTCCCAGTATTGTTCGTTACGTTTTAGAACTAAACGCTCGTTTACAACCCAGTTGTCAACAACATAAGCACCGTTACCTACAAAGTTCTCAGGCTTCGTCCATTGATCGCCGAACTTTTCAACGGTTGCTTGGTGAACAGGCTTCACTGTTGTGTGGCCCATCATCATCACAAAGTATGGTACAGCAGTGTCTAGCTCAACCACTAACGTGTGGTCGTCAACCGCTTTAACACCCAACTCACTCTTGTCTTTTTTACCCGCAACAATGTCTTTTGCGTTCTTCATCTTGGTGTATTCCATGTACCAAGCGTATGGAGAAGCGGTTGCTGGGTCGACTGCGCGTTGGAAGCTGTATACAAAATCACCTGCAGTAACAGGATCACCGTTAGACCATTTTGCGTCTTCACGTAGGTGGAAAGTGTACGTTTTGTTGTCTTCAGTTTCCCAAGATTTTGCAACACCAGGGATAGTGTTACCGTCCGCATCTTGGTTTACTAGGCCTTCAAGAAGATCGCGAATCACGTGGGATTCTGGAACACCTTGAGATTTATGAGGGTCTATTGTCGCAACTTCTGTACCGTTACCACGCACCAATTCTTGAACAGCAGCAAGTTTTGGCTCTTTAGAATCAGATTTAGCTTCAGGGGCTGGAGCCGGAGCAGGCTCAGCAGCTTGTTTCTCTGCAGGCTTTTCGCCACAACCAGCTAAAGCGAGAGAAAGACCAGCACCAATAAATAAAGCGCGCGTGATTTTATTCTTATACATGCGTAAAACTCCAAATTTTTTCGTTAGCATCCATGACTTCTTTGTAAGGGCCTGGAACGGTCAGAGTTTTAGATTTTTTTAGTGCGTTTTCTGAGCACAAAAGCCTAAAACCTTACAAAGACTGCGGCACACATTAGCAATCATTGAAGTAATTTGCCATAAAAATGTAGCAAAAAAACCAATAATCCTGACTAAACCACACATATCTAGCAGTAAACTCTAATCAAAAAGTATTCACCAGCCAAATGGAGACCAGAAGCGACATTCCACAGACAAAACTTTCGATTAATCTACATTTAAACCATTTGATAGCATCTTATGCTAGATATTTACATATTATTTAACATTTATGACAAATGAAGTCTAACAAATAATTGTTTATATATTGGGCTAAAAACTTTTATTGTGAAGAATATCACCAGAGCGAGTACGGGTTGTGTTGAAGTCAAATGAGCAGAATTATGAAGATAAGTACAAAAAAAGCTAAGTGCCATTGACACTTAGCTTTTTTCACTAGAATGAGGAGTGGGTTCTATTTTTCCCAACGCTGCGCAGCTTGGTGATCAGTATCGCGCGACTCAATCCAACGATCTTCACTCGTCGTGCGTTCTTTCTTCCAAAATGGTGCTTTGGTTTTCAAGTAGTCCATAATGAACTCGCAAGCATCAAATGCTGCTCCGCGGTGTGCACTTGAAACACCAACAAAGACGATTTGATCACCGCTATCCATATCACCAACGCGATGAATCACGCGTACGCCCAATAATGGCCAACGTGATTCAGCTTGATCGCAAATGTCGCTCAAGCTCTTCTCAGTCATGCCTGGGTAGTGTTCCAAGTGCAAACCAACAACATTATCGCCAAGGTTCATATCTCGAACTTTACCAATGAATGTTACGACAGCACCAGCAGCCGTACCTTCGGATAAACGTTGATATTCGTGATCAACGGAAAAGTCTTCAACTTGTACAGAGACGCGTGGGTCCATCTTAACCTCCGGTTACCGGTGGGAAAAATGCAACTTCATCCCCCGCTTTTACTTCGGTATCAAGTGGGACAATAGATTGATTAACAGCAGCAAGTAGCTTTCCTGGCTCTAAAGCCAAATCCCACTTACCATTTTTATCAGCGCCCTCTTCCACGAGATGTGCGCGAATCGCTTCAACCGTTTCAAATTGATCATCTAATTCGACACTGTCGATACCAATCAGCTCACGAGTCTGAGCAAAAAAAAGTACTTTAATCATGATTCCGCCTTGAAGTGTCCAGATTTTCCACCCGTCTTTTCTAGGAGACGAACTTGACCGATAACCATGTCTTTTTGCACCGCTTTACACATATCGTAAATCGTCAGTGCAGCAACAGAAGCCGCCGTGAGCGCTTCCATTTCTACGCCCGTTTTACCTGCAAGCTTACAAACAGATTCAATACGAACTTTGTTTTCTGACTCAATAGCCTCCAACTGAACTTCGACTTTAGAAAGCAACAGAGGATGACAAAGTGGAATCAAATCCCACGTTTTCTTTGCAGCTTGGATACCAGCAATTCGAGCCGTCGCGAACACATCACCTTTATGATGCTGCCCGGAAACAATCAGTTGCAAGGTTTCTGGGGCCATGTGAACAAATGCTTCTGCACGTGCTTCACGAACCGTTTCTGCTTTTGCAGACACGTCGACCATGTTGGCTTCGCCAGACGCGTTGATATGGGTAAATTGAGTCATTGTTTTTCCTTCGCTTTTAGGAAAGGTTATACAGATAGGTGCGGCATGAAGTTACAAGGGCGATGGCTTGCATCTAACTGCTGCTTGATGATCTTCGTCCAGCCAGTGCGGCACGCGCCAGTTGAACCAGGCATTGCGAAGATAACTGTATGGTTAGCAAAACCTGCAATTGCACGCGATTGGATCGTTGACGTACCAATTTCTTCGTAAGACACCATGCGGAATAATTCACCAAAACCTTCTACTTCTTTATCAAACAGAGGCTTCAGCGCTTCTGGCGTGCTGTCACGTGACGTGAACCCTGTACCACCAGTAATCATGATCGCTTGAACATTGTCGTCCGCAATCCACTGAGAAACAATTGCGCGAATTTTGTACATATCATCAATAACAATTTGCTTATCGACAACATTGTGACCCGCTTCTTGAGCGTGTTCAACAAGGTAGCGACCAGAGGTATCGTTTTCTTCGGTACGAGTGTCAGATACCGTTAGAACGGCAATATTTGCAGGTTGAAATTTGCTTTCAGCGTGACCCATGTGTTCACCTATTCTCTTTTAACTTTGATACGTTTGGTATCGATTCTAGAAAAGCGAGGGAAAGCTAGCCTATAAATAAGCTTTCCCTACAAAATTTGAGTTGATTTAGCCGCCGATAGACGCCAGATGTGGCGTCATACCCGTATTACCATCATGCAAGAAGTGGCTCACCGACTTAGTTTGTAACTGCGCTTGGATGCGTTCAATAAGCTCACTTTCTTGCTCATCACGTTCCAGTAGATCACGCAGTTCTACACCGTGATCTCCAAACAAACACAGATGCAGCTTACCCATCGCAGAGACGCGTAGTCGGTTGCAGCTCTCACAAAAGTCTTTTTCATAAGGCATGATCAGGCCAATTTCACCCTTGTAATCTGGATGAACAAACACTTGCGCGGGGCCGTCATTATGAGAGCGCACTTTAAGCAGCCAACCGTTTGCAATCAACTGATTACGAATTGCTACGCCTGACACATGATGCTTATTGAATAAATCATCCATCTCACCCGTTTGCATCAATTCGATGAAGCGCAGTTGGATTGGACGATCTTTTATCCAGTTAAGAAACGCTGGCAGCTCGTGATGGTTCAGATCTTTCATCAACACCACATTAACTTTGACTTGCTCATAACCGACCTCGAACGCACGTTCGATACCATTCATGACTTCAGTAAACTTATTTTCACCCGTGATTTGATGGAACATGCGCGGATCAAGGCTGTCCACGCTGACGTTGATGTGAGTTAAGCCCGCTTCACGCCAGTCTGCGACTTGCTTTGCCATGCGGTAACCATTGGTCGTAGTTGCAACTTTTTGGATACCAGGCGTCGTCGCCACTGAGTGGATAATGTCGGTAAAATCTTTGCGTAAACTTGGTTCACCGCCAGTGATACGCACTTTTGACGTGCCACAATCAGCAAACGCTTTTACGACCCGTTTGATTTCAGGAAGAGATAAAAAAGACGAGTTTTTATTGCCCGAAGGCTTATAGCCATCAGGAAGGCAATAGGTACATTTGAAATTACATACGTCGGTCACAGACAGACGCAAGTAATAGAACTTACGATGAAATTTGTCTTCGAATTGTTGCGCCACGGAACACCTTTCCAAACACGGGAGGCATGGCCATTTCCAATCATGCCCTTGTGACAGTACGCCACTGGCTCAAAACGCTTATCCTCGGACTTAGCAATAGTGAGCTCGGAGTTATGGCAACCAGAGATATGAAACCTCTGATAGCTTTGCGGTGTAAAATACTTAATATTTGTACTGGAATCCAGACTTGAGTGATAAAAAACTCTCTAGAGACACAATTTACCGCTAAGTGAGTACCTTTCGAGCACTCCTTAAGATAAATTGTAGCCGTTTTTTACAAGATTATTAGAAGAACGTAATGAATATCTACACGGATAAAAAAGTGGTCGCTGTTGGCGGTGGTCATGGCTTAGGTCGAATGTTGGCCGCACTACGGGATTTTGGCGGCAATGCAACTGGCATTGTCGCCACAACAGACAATGGTGGCTCAACAGGAAGAATTCGTCACTGCCAAGGTGGAATCGCCTGGGGCGACACACGGAACTGCATTAATCAGCTGATCACAGAACCGTCGATCAGTTCAATGATGTTTGAATATCGCTTCAAAGGTACTGGCGAGCTTGATGGTCATAACCTCGGTAACTTGATGCTTACGGCGCTCGATAACTTATCGGTCAGACCGTTAGATGCCATCAATCTGATTCGAAACATGTTAAAAGTCGACGTTAACATTCTTCCAATGTCTGAACACCCTTCCGATCTTTCCGCGTTATCCGTGGATGGAAAGTGGGTCACGGGAGAAACGAATGTAGACGAGATGGACACCGATTTACGTCGTCTCGATCTATCACCAGAAGTTCCTGCAACTAAAGAAGCAGTGACTGCACTGGCAGAAGCAGACGCTATTATTCTTGGTCCTGGCAGCTTTTTAACCAGCATCATGCCTCCTTTGCTGTTGCCTGAGCTCGGCAAAGCCATTGCCGCCAATGAGAAAGCAAAAGTCATTTTCGTTGCCAACTTGAGCCCGGAGTACGGCCCAGCCGGACGAATGACCATGGCACAAAAATTAGAATGGAGTGAGCGTGCCTGCCAAGGTAGGAAGATAGACGTGGTTCTAGCAGAGGAAACCGAGCAAGAAGTCTTGAGCCAGTGGAATGTAGTGACGGAATCGTTAGCTTCGTCGAACCGAGATTGGCGTCACGACCGAGATAAACTCAAGCTCGCTATTGAAAGCCAGCTAAGGCTTTCGATTTAAAAAAACGCCCTCTAAAGCTAGGGGATAGCTTCAAGTTTACTCGCTGTCAACAATGAAAAAACCCTTCACGTACGTGAAGGGTTTTGTGTAAGAGCCTCATCAGAACAATGCATTACTGCTGCCAATCACGATAAGCGTCGCGTGTTTCGTGCAAAAGATCGAACATCGTTTTTAACTCGTCTGACTCTTCAGCTAACTCACCTGCTTTGGCTTTTTTATCTATCGACATCGCCAATTGACAAAGACGGTCTGCTCCAAAGCTCGCTGCACTGCTTTTTAACGCGTGACTGATTTCTTTTAGGTAACGCAATCGCTCTGTCCCTTGAAACTGAGATAAATTCTCGATGTAGGTATCCATCTCCCCTAAGAAAATATCGAGTAAAACAGGAACATTATCACTGCCAATCTCCATCGACAGTTCATCAATTTTTTGCTGATTTAATACATTCACACTCATACTTTTTGCCGCTCTTCCTTGCCATTCCAAGCCTGTAACTTGCGGTAAATCGTCGACGGACTGACATCAAGGTATCCCGCCGCTCGGGGGATATTGCCATCACACGCTTCAATCGCTTGCTCTATCGCCATTTTTTCTGTCATCCACAACGGCATAATCTCAGACGCAGTCATCACTTTCGGCTCAATGAATTTCGCCACAGAAGACGGACGGTCAAGCGGTTGATTCAGCGGTGGCGGTAACATATCCAACGTGATTTCTTTACCGTTGTTTAGAACAACGATATTGCGCAGCACGTTTTGTAACTGACGAACGTTGCCTGGCCACTCATAGCTATTAAATCGGTCGATTACATCAGGCGCAAAACGCACGAAGCTTTTTCCTTCTTCGTGCGACATATAGCCTAACAGTGAGTATGCAATTTCAATGACATCTTCACCTCGTTCACGTAAAGGTGGCAAATGCAAAGGAATGACATACAAACGATAGTACAAATCTTCACGGAATCGACCTTCTTGTACCTCTTTCCATGGGTCACGGTTAGTTGCACAAACAAAGCGAACATCCACGCTCTTCATTTTTGAAGAGCCCACTTTTTGGAACGTGCCGGTTTGAATAAATCGTAGCAATTTGGTTTGCAAATCTAAATCCATCTCACACAATTCATCAAGGAAAAGTGTGCCACCATCCGCTAATTCCGCTGCACCCTGACGATCATTTGCTGCACCGGTAAAAGCACCTTTCACGTGACCAAACAGTTCACTCTCAATCAAATCTTTTGGAATTGCAGCACAGTTAATCGCAATAAAAGGCTTGTCACCACGCTTGCTTGCCGCATGGATTGCCTCGGCACATACCTCTTTACCCGTACCACTTTCACCAGTGATGAAGATACTCGCTTTACTGCTCGCTGCTGAATCAATCGTGCGGTAAACCTGTTGCATAGTTTGGCTGCTGCCAATAAAGCCTTGATAACTTTGATTGCCCGGGTTATCAGCCTCGTTTTTTAACTTAGTCGCTTTACGAATCGCATTGTTAACCGTGACACGTAAACGGTCTGCTTCACACGGTTTGATCAAAAAGTCTTGAGAGCCATGACGCATTGCTTCTACCGCGGTATCGATAGAACCGTGAGCGGTCATAAAAATAATAGGTACGTCTGGATGACTCTTTTTTACAGCGTGTAAAACGTCCATCCCCGTCATATCTGGCAGACGAAGATCGAGCAGAATAAGATCTGGAATTCTATGGTTGAGACTTTCAATGGCATCCCTACCTGTACCGACAATATTGATATCTATACCAAGCGGTGTCAGGTATGAGCGGTACAGTGCCGCAACAGATGCGGTATCCTCAACCATTAAAAGGTAACGGGATTTAGGACCTTCAGATTTTTGTTGCATAACCTAGCTAATATTTTGTTGTGTTTTAAACAATAATCGCATTACGCTTTGCATTTTGCAAATAACATTAGCTAAATTATGGGTAAGAGAAAGGATTCAAAAATAATATCAATTATTTAAAAAATGGCATAAACCATGCTGATAGTTTAGTGACCCCTCGGGTCACCTAGCCAACTGACGTTGTTAGTGAACGAGATGTTCACAAAACAAGCCAATAGACCCGACTGCCTATTGGCTTCTTTTTTTTTTTGCAAGCAATCTAAAACTCTTGGCTAAGCTAGATCATTAAGCTTATTTTTAACTATTTGCGATGAACTGCGCTCTTAGTTTTTCAATCTCGTCACGCTTTTGCGCCGCCAATTCAAACTCTAAATCTTGCGCGTGCTGATACATTGCCGCCTCAAGTCGACTGATTTCTTTTTCCAACTGTTGAGGAGACATGACCTCGTATATTTGCGAAGGCTCCGCCACTTTCGACAACGGTACCTGTTTAGTATTACGCTGACGTTTAGACTTGGTAATATCGCCCAATTCCATAATATCTTTGATATTTCGTTTGAGCGCTTGCGGCGAAATGCCCATTTCTTCATTGTACGCTTTCTGCTTCTCGCGGCGGCGGTTAGTTTCATCCATCGCCTTTTTCATGGAGTTGGTGATTCGGTCAGCATACAAGATCGCCTTACCTTCAAGATTTCGCGCAGCACGACCAATGGTCTGAATCAGTGAACGCTCGGAGCGCAAGAAGCCCTCTTTATCTGCATCCAATATTGCAACCAGCGAAACTTCAGGCATGTCCAAGCCTTCTCGTAGCAAGTTAATTCCCACCAGCACGTCAAACTCGCCAAGACGAAGATCGCGGATGATCTCCACACGTTCTACGGTATCAATATCTGAGTGTAAGTAACGTACCCTAACATCATGTTCGTGCAAGTACTCGGTGAGATCTTCGGCCATTCGTTTGGTCAATGTTGTCACTAGAACTCGCTCATCTTTAGCAGAACGGAGGCGAATTTCAGACAACAAGTCGTCCACTTGGGTCGCCACTGGGCGAACTTCCAATTCTGGGTCAAGCAAGCCTGTTGGACGAACAACTTGATCCGCCACGTCGCCTGAAGATTTTTCTAGTTCATAATTTCCTGGCGTCGCAGAGACAAAAATCGTCTGCGGTGCTAACGCTTCAAACTCTTCAAACTTGAGCGGACGATTATCCAACGCAGAAGGTAAGCGAAAACCAAACTCCACCAGCGTTTCTTTACGAGAGCGGTCACCTTTATACATGGCACCAATCTGCGGCACCGTCACGTGAGATTCATCGATGATCAACAAACCGTCATGAGGCAAGTAATCAAACAATGTCGGTGGCGGCTCGCCTTCCGAGCGTCCGCTGAGATAGCGAGAATAGTTTTCGATACCTGAGCAAAAACCTAACTCATTCATCATCTCGATATCGAATTGAGTCCGCTGGCTAATACGCTGTTCTTCCAGTAGCTTGTTGTTGTCTAGAAGCTGTTTTTTGCGTACTTCTAATTCAACCTTAATATTTTCAATCGCTTCAAGAATACGATCTCTTGGTGTCACGTAGTGCGTCTTAGGATAAATGGTGTAGCGTGGTAAATCTCGCTGTTTCACCACACCAGTCAATGGATCAAAAACACTGATGCAGTCAATTTCATCATCAAACATTTCGACACGAACTGCGTCTTGGTCAGATTCCGCTGGAAAGATATCAATCACTTCGCCACGAACCCGAAACTGTCCTCGCTCAAATGCCACGTCATTTCTCGAATATTGTAGCTCTGCCAAACGTCGTAGCATGTCCCGTTGATCAATCACGTCACCACGACGTAAATGCAACATCATTTGCAAGTAAGATTCTGGGTCACCCAAACCATAGATAGCAGAAACAGACGCAACGATAATCGCGTCTTTACGTTCCAATAGTGCTTTCGTTGCGGAAAGGCGCATTTGCTCTATGTGAGCGTTAACTGATGCGTCTTTTTCAATGAAAGTATCCGTCGTCGGGACATAAGCTTCAGGCTGGTAGTAATCGTAGTAGGAAACAAAGTATTCCACCGCATTATTGGGAAAGAATGATTTCATCTCGCCATATAATTGCGCTGCGAGCGTTTTGTTTGGAGCAAGTAATATTGCAGGTCTCTGGGCTTGAGCGATAACATTCGCTAGTGTGAACGTTTTACCCGATCCCGTTACCCCCAATAGTGTTTGATGTGCCAGTCCAGCATCGAGCCCCTCAAGCAGCTGCTTGATCGCTCCCGGCTGGTCACCCGATGGCTGATAATCGGAGACCAATTCATAGACTTTACTCATACCCTTCCTCAACTTTACTGCGCTTTGGCTGTATATATATACACCTTAGCCAATGAAATCTACGTCTATTGAAAATTTACCCACCATTGTTAATAAATTTTCTTGTTTGTCTAGAATGCTATAGCCATACAAAACCTACTCTGATATAGTACTTCGCCCTAGCTGAAGAGCCACACCCATTCTTCACATTGCAGTTTCCACAACTTTTCCCCAAAAATTGGCCTAAACAGTCTTTATCCCCAAAAGCTAGATTTTTATCCACCTTGAATACATTTTGCTTAATATCAATAAATCTATGTTTTAATTGCATATTCTCTGTATAACCCTGATTAAAAATTCACTAAACAAAAACCAGGTTGCATATAAAAGATCTTTACTCAGATCTCATCAACATAGTTATCCACAAAATTAGTGGATAAGTAACCTCACCCCTTTACTGACAAGCAGTACAGAAAAGTAAAGCCCTTCCCCCAATATTTTTTGCTAAAAATGTATTTTTTTACTGTTGACAGTAGTTTGGCTGCTCGGTAAGATTCGTTCCGCTTTCAAGCAAAGCAATTCCTCCTTAGCTCAGTTGGTAGAGCGACGGACTGTTAATCCGCAGGTCGCTGGTTCGAGCCCAGCAGGAGGAGCCAAATTCCAGAAAAGTCGTGTCGCAAGACACGGCTTTTTTCGTTTTGAAATCAAAAATTTCTTTCACCATCAATATCTCAAGTGACGACTTAAAATTACTCGCTAAGTGTAATTCCCACCTTCTGAGCAAAAGATTCTTTGAGGAAAGACAGCACCAGCGTCTTTGTAAAATCCATTCAGCAAGCTGTTCAATTTCTTATTGATTCATCAAAATACCTCACATAGACGACTATTTTTCCATCGTGTATGTAAAACCACATCGTTCACTGGTTGTTATTGGTGTCACAAAACACGATAATATCAAGATCGGATTTTAAGAACGTAATAACTATGACCGAATATGTTTTGTTGTTGGTCGGCACTGTGCTGGTGAACAACTTTGTACTGGTGAAGTTTTTGGGCCTATGTCCTTTTATGGGTGTGTCCAAAAAACTGGAAACAGCAATAGGTATGGGCTTAGCGACAACTTTTGTGCTAACGCTCGCGTCAGTGTGTGCGTATTTAGTGGAAAGCTACATTCTTCGTCCACTGGGTATTGAGTACCTTCGAACCATGAGTTTTATTTTGGTGATAGCCGTTGTGGTGCAGTTCACCGAAATGGTTGTGCACAAAACAAGTCCAACACTTTATCGCTTGCTTGGTATTTTCTTACCGTTGATCACTACAAACTGCGCGGTATTAGGCGTCGCGCTTCTTAATATTAATGAGAACCATAACTTTATCGAATCGATTATCTACGGCTTCGGCGCCGCTGTTGGTTTCTCATTGGTGTTGATACTTTTTGCATCCATGCGTGAGCGCATAGCTGCCGCCGACGTACCAGTGCCTTTTAAAGGTGCATCGATTGCAATGATTACAGCGGGTTTAATGTCACTAGCCTTTATGGGCTTTACAGGTTTGGTGAAGTAAACAATGAGTACGATTTTAATTGCGATCATCGCGTTAGCGGTTCTTGCTGCGATTTTCGGCGCGATACTTGGTTTTGCTTCTATTCGCTTCAAAGTCGAGGCAGACCCAATTGTGGATCAAATCGACGCAATCTTACCTCAAACTCAATGCGGTCAATGTGGCTACCCTGGTTGCCGCCCTTATGCTGAAGCGATTGCAAATGGCGACCACATCAACAAATGTCCGCCAGGCGGTCAGGCAACCATCGAAAAGCTCGCCGACTTAATGGGTGTTGAGCCAGAAGAATCTGCGCACGATCTCGACAGCAAAATTCCAACCGTTGCATTTATCCACGAAGATATGTGCATTGGCTGTACTAAGTGTATTCAAGCGTGTCCAGTGGATGCAATTGTAGGCGGTACAAAAGCGGTCCATACCGTAATTAAAGACGAATGTACGGGGTGTGACTTATGTGTTGCACCATGTCCAACTGATTGTATTGAAATGATTCCTGTGGCAACCACCACGGAAAGCTGGAAGTGGCAACTTAACTCCATTCCAGTACTCAACATTACGGATGCTGCCGACGATGCAGCGAACGTGAAAGATTCAATTAAGTAAGGTTTCGCATGTTGTCTTTGATTGAACAAATTCGTACAGGCTCGCTTTGGGATTTCCCTGGTGGTGTGCATCCGGCAGAAAACAAAAAGCAGTCCAACAAAACTGAGCTCGTTCACGCGGCTATCCCATCAGAAATTGTATTACCCCTAAAACAGCACATTGGTAAGGCTGGTAACTTATTGGTTGCCGAAGGTGACCACGTATTAAAAGGTCAGCCATTAACGCAATCCGAAACTGGTTTTACCGTTCCAGTGCATGCTCCTACATCGGGTACGATCACCGCAATTGAGCCTAGAACCGTTGCTCACCCTTCAGGTCTGAGTGAACTCTGTGCGGTCATTACCCCTGATGGTAACGATACATGGTGTGACAGAAAACCCGTCGCGGATTACAAACAAGAAACACCTGACGCACTGATCGATATTATTCGTCTCGCAGGCATTTCAGGTATGGGTGGCGCAGGTTTCCCTACCGCAAAAAAAATCCAATCAGGTTTTGCTCGCACAGAGATTCTTATCGTCAACGCAGCTGAGTGTGAGCCATACATCACATCAGATGACAAGCTCATGCAAGAGCATGCCGAAGAGCTCATCCAAGGTATCGAGATTGTCGAACATATCCTGACACCAAAGCTCACGATTATTGGTATTGAAGATAACAAACCAGAGGCAATTAAAGCGTTAGAAGCTGCGGCTCTAAACAAAGATGTCGTCATTCGCGTTATCCCGACTAAATACCCTTCTGGTGGTGAAAAACAGCTGATCAAAATTTTGACCAATAAAGAAGTACCAAGCGGCGCAATTCCAGCCGATATTGGTATTTTGGTTCAAAATGTCGGTTCTCTTTACTCAATCAAACGCGCAATCATCGATGGTGAACCGATGATAAAACGCGTGGTGACTCTCACCGGTAAAACATTCAAACAACCACGCAATGTTTGGGCATTATTAGGTACACCAGTACAGGCGTTATTGGATGAGTTTGGCTATAAAGCCGATAAGAAGTTACAACGTTTAATCATGGGTGGACCAATGATGGGCTTCACCCTTCCCCACTCTCAAGTGCCGATTACCAAGACAGCAAACTGTATCCTTGCCCCGACTCGTCGTGAGATCTCTCCACACCAACATGAGATGGAATGTATTCGCTGTAGCCAATGTGCTGAAGCTTGCCCTGCTTCACTGCTACCTCAGCAACTGCAATGGCATGCAAAAGCTGAAGAGTATGACAAACTCGAAGAACTAAACTTAAAGGATTGTATCGAGTGCGGTGCTTGCGCGTTTGTGTGTCCAAGTGAAATTCCTCTCGTACAGTACTACCGCCAAGCAAAAGCGGAAATTCGCACCAGAGCACAAGAAGCGGAAGCTGCGGAGCGAGCGAAGCTGCGTTTTGAAGAGAAGAAAGCGCGTATGGAGCGCGAAAAAGCAGAACGTGAAAATCGCTTTAAGAAAGCAGCCGATCAGCGCCGTAAAGACATGAAATCTTCTGGTGGTGATGATGCGATTGCAGCAGCGATCGCACGAGTGAAAGCTCAGAAGACAGAAACAACTGAAAAAGCAGAGCCAGCCGTTAAACCTGCCGTCGCTGCAGCCATTGCCAAAGCGAAAGCAAAACAAGCCGCAGCTGCTAAAGCAGGCTCTAGTGAACCTGATAACTCAGAAATGGCAAAACTGCGCGAAGAACGCAAACGTCTAGCCCGCGAACGTAAAGCACAAAAAGAACAAGGCGAAACGCCAGACAACAACGCTGATGATAAGAAATCGGCAGTTGCAGCAGCCATCGCCCGAGCTAAAGCGAAAAAAGCTCAACAAGAAGAATCAACCGAAACAATAGAAGCTCAAGCATCTGCTGAGAAAACCGAAGATCCGAAGAAAGCCGCCGTTGCTGCTGCCATTGCGCGTGCCAAAGCGCGTAAAGCGAAACAAGCAGACTCAACTGAAACCGAAGAAGCTGAAACGCCTACTGAGAAAACCGACGATCCGAAGAAAGCCGCCGTTGCTGCTGCCATTGCACGCGCTAAGGCCCGAAAAGCGAAACAAGCAGACTCAACTGAAACCGAAGAAGCTGAAGCGCCCGCTGAGCAAACCGACGATCCGAAAAAAGCCGCGGTTGCTGCTGCCATTGCACGCGCTAAGGCCCGAAAAGCGAAACAAGCAGACTCAGCTGAAACGGTAGAAGCTGAAGCGCCTGATGAACAAACTGAAGATCCGAAGAAAGCCGCGGTTGCTGCTGCCATTGCACGCGCTAAGGCCCGAAAAGCGAAACAAGCAGACTCAACTGAAACCGAAGAAGCTGAAGCGCCTACTGAGCAAGCTGCAGACCCGAAAAAAGCCGCGGTTGCTGCTGCCATTGCGCGTGCCAAAGCGCGTAAAGCTAAGCAAGAAGAACCAGCCGAAACGGTAGAAGCTGAAACGCCTGCTGAACAAGCTGAAGATCCGAAAAAAGCGGCTGTCGCTGCGGCTATTGCGCGTGCCAAAGCGCGTAAAGCTAAGCAAGAAGAACAAGCCGAAACGGTAGAAGCTGAAACGCCTGCTGAACAAACTGAAGATCCGAAAAAAGCGGCTGTCGCTGCTGCTATTGCGCGCGCGAAAGCTCGCAAAGCGCAGCAAGAAGCTAATAAAAATAATACTGAGGAGAACGAGTAGTGTCGTTTTTTATTGCCAGTTCACCGCATACCCACAGCCGTCGTAGTACACCTGACTTAATGAAATGGGTGGCACTTTGTGCTCTCCCAGGTTTAGCGGCTCAGACCTACTTCTTTGGGTGGGGAACGCTTATTCAGCTGATTTTTGCCATCGCAGTCGCTGTATCACTTGAAGCCTTAGTTATGGTCTTCCGTAAACGTTCGCCGATGCGAGCACTACGTGATAACAGTGCGATCGTTACTGCTTGGTTATTAGCCGTTGCTATTCCACCATGGTCTCCGTGGTGGATTATGGTGATCGGACTTATTTTCGCGATCGTAATTGCTAAACACCTATATGGTGGCCTTGGTCAAAACTTATTCAATCCTGCCATGGTCGCTTATGTGGTCTTGTTGATCTCATTCCCAGTGCAAATGACGAGTTGGAGTGCCCCGACGTCACTCATACCTGATCACGTAAATTTTGCAGATACACTCTCTTTAATTTTTACGGGCTATGATTACGACGGCTTATCGCTTCAGCAAGTTCGAACGGGGGTTGACGGTGTGACAATGGCGACGCCACTTGATGCATTTAAGACCGGCATTCATACAGGTGCAACCCCAAGCGAAGTACTGTCGCAGCCAATATTCGATGGATTAGCTGGCATTGGTTGGCAATGGGTAAATCTTGCCTACTTACTTGGTGGTTTAGTGATGATCAAAAAACGCATCATCCAATGGTATATCCCCGTAGGTTTCCTAGCGAGCCTGACGCTATTTAGCGTCGTGTTCAGCTTGCTGACCCCAGGGGAAACTGCGTCGCCAATCTTCCACTTGTTATCAGGTGCAACCATGCTTGGCGCATTCTTTATTGCAACCGATCCCGTGTCGGCGTCTACCACCGTTAAAGGACGTTTGATCTTTGGCGCGCTTATTGGTGCTTTGGTCTTTATCATTCGCAGTTGGGGCGGCTTCCCTGATGGTGTTGCATTCGCAGTGTTACTTGCAAATATGTGTGTGCCACTGATCGATTACTACACCAAACCTAGAACTTACGGTCACTGAGGTAAACATGTTAACCGCTATTAGAAAAAATGGTCTGACACTTGCGATCTTTGCCTGTGCAACAACCGGATTAGTCGCCTTTACTCAGTACCTAACAAAAGACCAAATCAAGATACAAGAACAACAACAATTGCTTTCTGTTTTGAATCAAGTCATTCCAGAAAACATGCATGACAACGCACTCACGCAAGCCTGCACTATGGTCACGTCACCAGAACTGGGGACATTGCGTGCGATGCCAGCCTACCTCGCCACGAAGAATGGTGAACCGACAGCAATCGCAATAGAATCCATCGCGCCAGATGGCTACAATGGTGAGATAAAAGTTATTACTGGGATTGACAATCAGGGCAATATTTTGGGGACACGCGTCTTAAGCCATCAAGAAACACCTGGCCTGGGCGACAAAATTGATCTTCGTGTCACCGACTGGATCCTGAGCTTTACGGGCAAACAAGTCACGGAAAGTAACTGGAACTCATGGAAAGTTCGTAAAGATGGTGGTGATTTCGATCAATTTACTGGTGCAACGATCACGCCTAGAGCCGTCGTAAAAGTGGTGCGAAATACCGTTAACTACGTAAACCAGTCTCGTGAAGACATTCTTAGCCAGCCTTTGGGCTGTGAAGGAGAGCAGTAATGAGTGAAAATAAATTGCTGATGAAAAACGGTATGTGGAGCAATAACCCTGCTCTCGTACAACTGCTGGGCTTATGTCCACTGTTAGCGGTTTCTTCCACGATCACCAATGCCTTAGGTCTTGGTATTGCAACCTTATTAGTGCTGGTCGGCTCCAACGTCACGGTTTCTCTTATTCGTAATTACGTACCAAAAGAGATCCGCATTCCTGTGTTCGTGATGATCATTGCCTCTCTCGTTACCTGTGTTCAGTTATTGATGAATGCCTATGCGTATGGTTTATACCTGTCTCTTGGTATCTTTATTCCTCTGATTGTAACGAACTGCATCATTATTGGTCGAGCTGAAGCATATGCTTCAAAAAATGATGTTGCGCCTGCAGCATTAGACGGTTTATGGATGGGGCTTGGTATGACAAGCGTTTTGGTCGTGCTAGGTGCCATGCGTGAGTTAATTGGTAATGGCACGCTATTCGACGGGGCAGATCTGCTATTAGGAGACTGGGCATCCGCTCTCCGCATTCAAATTTTCCAATTTGACAACAGCTTTCTGCTAGCGCTTCTTCCACCCGGTGCATTTATCGGTGTTGGTCTGTTGATAGCGCTTAAAAATGTCATCGATAATTCAGTCCAGGCACGTCAACCAAAAGAAGAAAAACCAACCATAGAACGTGCTCGCGTCACCAACGCATAACAAAATAAGGCTCTGTCATAGGAGCCTTTTTCATAAACCGCAGAGACGGTATTGGAAGTCAGCAATGAACAAAATAAAAAGAATCGAAATTCTTGAGCGATTACGAGAAAACAATCCGAATCCTCAAACTGAGCTTAACTGGAGCTCCCCTTTTGAACTGCTAATCGCGGTATTACTATCAGCGCAAGCAACCGATGTAAGTGTCAATAAAGCCACCGACAAGCTTTTCCCTGTCGCTAATACACCGAAAAGTATTCTCGATTTGGGAGTTGATGGCTTAAAAGAATACATAAAGACCATCGGTTTATTTAACTCAAAAGCAGAAAACACTATCAAGACTTGTAAGATCTTGTTGGAAAAACACAATGGTGAAGTTCCTGAAGATCGTGCAGCGTTAGAAGCGCTACCAGGCGTAGGTCGCAAGACCGCAAACGTCGTGCTCAACACCGCTTTTGGTTGGCCAACCATTGCCGTCGATACGCACATTTATCGCGTGTCGAATCGTACTAAGTTTGCAATGGGCAAAACGGTTGATGATGTCGAGCAAAAGCTATTAAAAGTTGTGCCAAAAGAGTTCAAACTCGATGTGCACCACTGGCTCATTCTTCATGGCCGCTACACGTGCTTGGCGAGAAAGCCTCGCTGCGGTAGCTGCATTATTGAAGATTTGTGCGAATATAAAGAGAAAGTATATCCAGATAGCTAACGCTATTTGAAAATCAAAGCTAGGAGCAAAAAATGTCAAATGGTCGAATTCTCCACACTATGCTTCGCGTAGGTGATCTAGACAAATCCATCAAGTTTTACACTGAAGTTATGGGCATGCAGTTGCTTCGTACGAACGAGAATAAAGAGTACGAATACACACTGGCGTTTCTTGGCTACGGTGACGAATCCCAAGGTGCTGTGATCGAGCTAACTTACAACTGGGGTAAAACTGGATATGACCTAGGTACTGCTTTTGGTCATATCGCCATTGGTGTTGATGATATCTACACAACTTGCGACGCTATCAAAGCGGCGGGTGGTAATGTGACGCGTGAACCAGGTCCAGTAAAAGGCGGAAGCACGCACATTGCATTCGTAAAAGACCCAGATGGTTATATGATTGAGCTTATCCAAAACAAGCAAGCTTCAGCAGGTCTTGAAGGCTAAGCGGCACTTCTAATAATCACTTGTACTGCAAGTTGAACATCGATTACAGGCAGGTCTGCGATCTGCCTGTTCTTTTATAAACAAAACACTTTACTTGATAATAATTATCGTTTAGATTTATTCGCAACTTCGATATGCGGGATTACGATAATGATCAGTGAATGGGAAAAACACACACTTCTAGCCGATACGGCACTTCAACTAGATGACCCTGTTCGCAGCATTCTTCATTACCAGCAAGCCCTAAGCCTGAGTGAAGATATTAGCGAATGTGTGGAAATTGAAGCAGACGAGCGATTATTAATTTCTGTGATTTCTTGTCATAACTTAGCTCAGTTCTGGCGTTGGGCCGGAGACACTGACTATGAACTCAAATACCTTCAGCTGGCTTCAGAGAAAGTCTTAACACTCATCCCACAATGCCCAAATAAAGAATGTGCAAGCTTTATCGACTCAATAGGATGTTGCACTAAAGCATTAATAGACTTCATGAAACGTCATCCTAATCCGGCTATTGCCAAACAGGTTGAAAAAATAGATACCGCAACCAATTGCGAAGTCATTGCCAAATTCCGATTAAACTAACATCCAAATTATACAGCCGGAATCACCGAAAGGTACTTGGCAAAATCCCATTAAAATATTATTAACAACGTCAGTAAATCAAAAACGCCGAAGCTTTGAGCTTCGGCGTTTTTATATGCATTAGACTTGGGTTCGCCCTAGAGATATTACGACTCGGCGGTTTTTGTCTTTTCCTATTGGTGAGCCATTATCTGCAATAGGACGACGCTTGCCGTACCCTTGCACTTGAATTCGATCTTCCGGTAGCCCTAGAGACTGAAAATAATCACGAAGTGACTCTGCACGTCGCTCAGACAAACTTTGGCTCGCACTTTTGCCATCGGTTGAATCGGTGTACGTCGCCACCAGCACGAGATCGATATCTTGATTATGTCGGATATAATCTGCAATTTGTGATAAACGCTTTTTGGAAGCCTTGGTTAACTGATCGCCTTGTCTTTCGTAGTGCAAAATCGTAAAGGCAATGTCTTCAAAACTGTATTTCAATAAATTGGAAATACAGTCGCTAAACGCGTTGTACTTATTTTGAAACAGCACGGATGACAATGCGACTTCAATTCTCTGATCTCGGCTCTGCCAATCCTGATAACTAAAGGTCGGATAACGCCCTTTTTCCAGCTCAGACAAAATGCCCCATGCTGTTTGCCCTCCGACATAACCATCAAACTGTTTAAAAAACTTTAGGTTTGTAATTCGATCGGCGTGTTCACCTGGTCGCCAAGGTGGCGGCATAGAGATGAGACTGACGTTACGTGTTTCTCCCATCGGACGGCGCATTTTTAACTTAAAGTCTAAATTGATTTTTTTATTCGCACGAGATGAAAATACCGCATCTCCAAAACTTGGAATCGGGTGAACAAGTTGGCATTCTAACGGTGTGTTGACCACCATTTCCCATTGAGATTGCTGTGGAGTGGCAACATAACGTTTGCCCATCACAGCAAAACTGCTTGTGCTAAACAACGAAAATACAACGCCACTAGTAATCAGCCATTTCTTCATCTAAGTACTGTCTCTTAAACGGCAGTCTGTTGCCGTCAATTTGAATCAATAAAACCACTTCACCTGGCATGCAAAAACCTCGCCAACGTGCGAAATATCGTGATATTACGATTAACGTTAATCATGGTAACTCAATCACCCGAAATGCGATCGAGCGTATTGATGAGATGCAAAATAGAATTCCGTTTTTCTCCTAAATTGCGGTTTTTCTCGTCGGTATAATCTGCAATAATGCAGCCTTCGTCACACAAAAATAAGCCGACATGACAATAGAAAATGAAGCTCTGACCTTGAAAAAACGCTTTCGTGGTTATTTCCCTGTGGTAGTAGACGTTGAGACCGCAGGTTTCAATGCTCAAACTGATGCACTTTTAGAAATTTGCGCCGTTACGTTAAAAATGGACGAAGATGGCGTGTTGCATCCGGCCTCCACCATTCATTTTCATGTTGAGCCATTTGAGGGCGCTAACTTAGAAAAAGAAGCGCTAGAATTCAATGGTATTCGTGACCCATATAGCCCTCTTCGTGGTGCAGTTTCTGAGCAAGAAGCGTTAAAAGAGATTTATAAACTTATTCGCAAAGAACAAAAAGCCGCAGATTGCTCGCGCGCAATTATGGTTGCCCATAACGCAGCATTCGACTTAGGTTTTGTAAATGCAGCCAATGAGCGCTGTAAACTAAAAAGAGTCCCTTTTCATCCCTTTGCTACTTTTGACACGGCAACATTGAGTGGCCTTGCTTATGGTCAAACGGTTCTCGCGAAAGCATGCAAAACGGCCGGGATGGAATTCGATAATCGTGAAGCACACTCAGCGCTTTACGATACACAAAAAACAGCAGAATTATTCTGCGGCATTGTCAACAAATGGAAGGCCCTCGGCGGTTGGCCGCTTGCTGACGAAGAATAATAAGTAAACACAACATATTAGGAAAAGTATGAATCCTGTCGTTATATCAGTGTGCGTCATGCTCGTGTTAGCATTGATGCGCGTAAACGTGGTGGTTGCCCTCACGTTTAGTGCCATCGTTGGTGGCCTTGTCGCAGGCATGAGCCTTGGAGACACAGTTGCCGCGTTCGAAAGTGGTTTAGGTGGCGGTGCGACCATCGCTCTAAGCTACGCAATGTTAGGTACTTTCGCCGTTGCTATCTCTAAATCTGGCATCACGGACCTACTGGCAAAAAGTGTTATCAAGCGCTTAAATGGTAAAGAAAACTCGGCGTCAACGACCGGGTTAAAGTACGCGGTGTTAGTCGCGCTCGTTCTTGTCACTATGTCATCTCAGAACGTAATTCCGGTCCATATCGCCTTTATTCCAATTTTGATTCCACCTCTTTTGGGCGTATTTGCGAAACTTAAGCTCGATCGACGTTTGGTTGCGTGTGTTCTTACCTTTGGTTTGATCACACCTTACATGATCTTACCTGTTGGTTTCGGCGGTATTTTCTTAAACAACATTCTATTAAAGAACCTACATGACAACGGTTTGGAAAACGTGGTTGCAAGCCAAGTTCCAACTGCAATGTTACTGCCAGGTGCTGGTATGTTGTTTGGTCTATTGCTGGCAATCTTTGTTAGCTACCGTAAACCACGCATCTACGAAGAAACGGAGTTGACTGTCGTTCACGAGACAGATCATGCTATCAATAAAAAGCACATCTTGGTGGCCGCTCTTGGTATTGTCGCCGCATTGGGTGTTCAGCTTTACACTGGCTCAATGATTATTGGTGCTCTAGCTGGCTTTATGGTGTTTACTTTTGGCGGTGTGATTGCCTGGAAAGAAACGCACGATGTCTTCACAAAAGGCGTGCATATGATGGCTATGATTGGTTTCATCATGATCGCTGCCGCAGGTTTTGCTGCGGTAATGAAGCAAACAGGTGGCGTTGAGACATTAGTACAGTCTCTCTCTACCAGCATTGGTGATAATAAGCCGCTTGCAGCACTACTGATGCTGATCGTTGGCCTGCTAGTAACAATGGGCATTGGTTCATCGTTTTCAACCATTCCAATCTTGGCGACAATCTACGTTCCACTCGCGTTGGCATTTGGTTTTTCGCCAATGGCAACAATCGCGCTAGTTGGTACTGCTGCCGCTTTGGGTGATGCAGGCTCTCCTGCTTCTGACTCTACATTAGGCCCTACATCTGGTCTAAATGCCGACGGTCAGCATGAGCACATTTGGGAAACGGTTGTTCCAACCTTTATCCACTACAACATTCCACTGATCATCTTTGGTTGGATTGCTGCAATGGTGCTTTAGTACCGTTGTTTGATGGATATTCTTAGTTACGAAAAAGCCGCTCATTGAGCGGCTTTTTGTTATTTGAAATCGCGATTATTGCGCTGGCATATTGTCAATAATACGCTCACGTATCAGTTTCAAGGTAGGCTCTGTTGACAGATAATCCACGGCAATCGGGAAATAAGCGTCGTTAATTTGAAGAACCAAGCTAGGGTAAGAATCCACGCCTAGGCTCTTTGCAAGACTCAGTTGATCTTGGAACACACCTTCTAAGAAAGAGCCGTCCATATCGTTCTTGAACTGCTGAACATTCAAACCAATTTCTTTAGCTAGCTGCAAGTGAGTCGCTTCTTCATGAGGAGGCATCGCACGTAAATAATACGCATGTTGAATCGCTTCTAGCATCTGCTCATAAGAATCTTGAAAGCCCGCAGCGATAACTGCGCGACAAGATTGGTAAGTGCTTCTTACTGGCGTACAAAGCTTCCAGAAATCGTAGTTAAACTTGGTGCCCAACTGACGCTCAATCTGCTTCCAAATACCTTCGAGTTTTTGTTGCATCTCTGGTGGCATCGGCAAACTAGTATCTGGCGCAAGACCACCCACCACATACTCAAACTGAATAACGCCTGGCAGTTGCTGTTTCAATTTATCAAGCGTCGGTTTGTAACCCCAACACCAACTGCACATTGGGTCATGCACGTAGTAAAGCTTTATGTTCATTCCACTAACCTAAAAAGAAAAAGGAGCCAGTACGGCTCCTTCGTATTCTATCGCTAAATGTGAGTATTTACGAATTACTCAGCTTGATCTTCAGCGCGCGCTGCAGCTTCTTTGATTAGAGGCTGAAGTTCACCTTTTTGGAACATTTCTAGAATGATGTCGCAACCGCCGATAAGCTCGCCTTCAACCCATAGTTGAGGGAATGTTGGCCATTGTGCGTACTTTGGTAGCTCAGCACGGATATCTGGGTTTTGCAGAATGTCTACGTAAGCGAACTTCTCACCACATGCCATTAGAGCCTGTGACGCTTGAGAAGAGAAACCACAGCTTGGCAGTTTCGGTGATCCTTTCATGTACAGCAGGATTGAGTTTTCAGAGATCTGCTGTTTGATTTTGTCGATAGTTTCCATCGCTTCCTCATTCATGGGTTTGAACTTTGTTTATTTGCCACATTCTACTCAATAACGACAGAATAAAAACCATATAATTAATAAGGCTTAACTTTAGGTTGCTTGATGGCGAACAATTCAGCACTTCACAGCCGCTAACCCCTTAAAATATTTTCATATCGGGGTTTTAATAAAGTAAAAACTTGCTAAAATACTTAGCAAGTCAGCCTTAAAGGCTACATAGCTATAAAAAACACTGGAAGCAATCGAAAGGTCATCCTTTCAAATCAATGGAGAATCGAGTAATGGCATTTGAACTACCAGCTCTTCCTTACGCGAAAGACGCACTAGAACCACACATCTCAGCAGAGACTCTAGACTACCACCACGGTAAGCACCACAACACTTACGTTGTTAAGCTAAATGGTCTTATCCCTGGCACTGAGTTCGAAGGCAAAACTCTAGAAGAGATCATCAAGACTTCTACTGGTGGCGTATTCAACAACGCAGCGCAAATCTGGAACCACACGTTCTACTGGCACTGTCTTGCTCCAAACGCAGGCGGCGAGCCAACTGGCGCAGTTGCTGACGCAATCAACGCAGCATTCGGTTCTTTCGAAGAATTCAAAGCGAAGTTTACTGATTCAGCAATCAACAACTTCGGTTCTTCATGGACTTGGCTTGTTAAGAAAGCTGACGGCTCTCTAGAGATCGTTAACACTTCTAACGCTGCTACTCCTCTAACAGAAGAAGGTACAACACCACTTCTAACTGTTGACCTGTGGGAACACGCATACTACATCGATTACCGCAACGTACGTCCTGATTACATGAACGGCTTCTGGGCACTTGTAAACTGGGACTTCGTAGCTGAGAACCTAGCGAAGTAATTTTACTTCCCTCTAAGTTCAATTTAGTCTTATTTTAAAAGCTCGCTGAACCAGCGAGCTTTTTATTTTTCGCTTAAAAACTCCAATTTAATCTCTTCTTTTTCCTAAAGTTCTTCTCAGACACGCCGTTAAAATGGCATCGAGCGAGGAACATCATGCAAATTCATACTTTAGACAAAGCGGCAATTATTAACGAACTTCAGTTCGGCAATGGTATCAACCATGCTGTCCACGAAGGACGTCGTGCCGATTTTGCACTGATTTTGTCGATGTTTTCTAACGATGTACGCGACGTTGTACCTGTAGAGGAAATCAAAGAAGTAGCCACTAGCGATGATATACTCCGCCAACAACTTGAATTGTCAACGCCTCAAGCTCTTCGTTCTGATAGCAGCAGCTATGAGCTAGCAGCACAACAAGCAAAACAATTCCACGGTGCAGGTCTACCCTCAGCGAAACTGAGTCACTACTTGAAACCAGACGCCCTGACCTACTTGCCGGAAGATACGTTTAACCTTCCTGAAGACGTTTATCACAACCTATCCGGTCATGAGCGACGCAAATTGGGCGAGCGCAACAAAAACCTCATCCCAGATGCAGGGCTATACGATCAACTAGTGACGGCTCAACGTCAGTATCAAATTCAACTGCAAGTATAGAGAGCATTGTTCAACCAACAGCTTGCAGTATCCACAGTCAGAAATGTGACGCCTTACAAATTACCGCACAATAGTCCTCATCCAAAAGCGTTAGTTTGAAGTCTTTCACACTGAGCCTTTCTAATTTCAACCATGCTAATAGCACAAACCACTGGTGTATTTTTTTCACACAGGGATACAGTGAAGGTGTTATGGATATTAAAGAATCAATTATTCTCGTCACGTCTGCAGGTTCTGTTATAGGAAGGACTTGTGCTAGTCACTTTGCTCACCTTGGAGCGACGTTGATTCTTTGTGACCAAAACTCTAGCGCTCTAAAATCGAGCTATGAGCAGATTAGTGCCTTCACAGATAAAGTCTATGCGATGAATGTGTGCAGTGATAACACAACGTCCATTAACTTACTGTTTGATCAGATAGAATCGCAGCTGCGTGCGACACCAGACGTGATAGTCAATTGCTGGACGAGCTCTCCCATGCCAGGCTTGATGGCTCCCGAACCTATGAGTACTTACATTGATCACTTGTCTTCTGCAGCACGTTTCCTCTACACCTATGGCCAGGTGGGAGCCGAACGATTTCGCGCTAGAAATAAGAAAGGGGTAATTGTTAACGTCATTTCCCATGACAGCCATGAAGATTTAACGGGAGTCGAAAGCATGGCTGCTTTGGTGTCAGGTTTTACTCACAGTTGGGCAAAAGAGCTCACTCCATTTAATATTCGGGTGGGTGGCGTCATTCCTTCGGTAAACCATACAAGAGAAGAACTTAACGAAAGACACTGGGCCGAGATCCAAGATGAATTGGTTCGCAATACCGCATATATCGTATCAAATGAGTATTTTAGTGGCAGAGTGGTTGCTACAGAAGTATGAATGGACAACGTGTTTGTTGCGTAAACGGATCGCTATTACTCAACTCTTTCAACAAAAAAAGCCCCAGTCAAATGACTGGGGCTTTACTTTTTCCCGGTTAAGGTTTCGTGCTAGCGAAAACCTTACTCACACGACTCTTAATTACGCGTCAGCTTTTTCTTTCTTTGCTTTAGGCGCCGCTTTCGCTGCTTCTTGGTCTGCTTTCTTCTTGATAACTGTTGTACCTTCGAAAGTTTCACCTTCAACGAATGCTTTACCGTAGTAAGAAGCCATTAACACATCTTTAAGTTCGCTAATTAGTGGGTAGCGAGGGTTCGCACCAGTACATTGGTCATCGAACGCTTCAACTGCTAGCTCATCAAGTTTCGCGATAAAGTCTGCTTCAGCTACGCCTGCCGCTTGGATAGACATTGGGATGTCTAGGTTCACTTTTAGCTCATCCAACCATGCTAGTAGACGTTCAATTTTCTGAGCAGTACGGTCACCAGCTTGGCTTAGACCTAAGTGGTCAGCAACTTCAGCGTAACGACGACGTGCTTGTGGGCGGTCGTATTGAGAGAACGCAGTTTGTTTAGTTGGGTTATCGTTCGCGTTGTAACGTACAACGTTAGAGATAAGTAATGCGTTTGCTAGGCCATGTGGAATGTGGAACTCAGCACCTAGTTTGTGCGCCATTGAGTGACAAACACCTAGGAATGCGTTAGCAAATGCCACACCAGCGATAGTTGCTGCGTTGTGTACTTTCTCACGAGCGATTGGGTCGTTAGCGCCGTTCGCGTAGCTTGAAGGTAAGTATTCTTTTAGCATCTTAAGTGCTTGTAGAGCCTGACCATCTGAGTATTCGTTCGCAAGAACAGATACGTAAGCTTCTAGAGCGTGAGTTACTGCATCGTAACCACCAAATGCTGTTAGAGACTTAGGCATGTTCATCACTAGGTTAGCATCAACGATAGCCATGTTTGGCGTGATTTCGTAGTCAGCTAGTGGGTATTTAGCACCAGTCTTGTCGTCAGTAACAACCGCAAATGGTGTAACTTCTGAACCAGTACCTGAAGTTGTAGTGATACATACAAGCTCAGCTTTTTGACCCATTTTAGGGAACTTGTAAATACGTTTACGGATGTCCATAAAGCGCATTGCTAGTTCTTCGAAGTGAGTTTCTGGGTGCTCGTACATTACCCACATGATCTTCGCAGCATCCATTGGTGAACCACCACCTAGCGCTAGGATAACGTCTGGTTGGTAACTAGCCATTTGAGCCGCACCTTTCTCTACTACAGAAAGCGTTGGGTCAGCTTCAACATCGAAGAATGTTTGAACTTCCATGCCTTGAGCTTTCAGTAGGCTTACTACGTCATCTGCGTAACCGTTGTTGAATAGGAAACGGTCAGTTACTAAGAATGCGCGTTTCTTACCTTCTAGGTCGCCTAGAGCAATTGGAAGGCTACCACGACGGAAGTAGATTGACTTAGGTAGTTTATGCCACAACATGTTTTCAGCTCGCTTCGCTACAGTTTTCTTGTTGATTAGGTGTTTAGGACCTACGTTCTCAGAGATAGAGTTACCACCCCATGAACCACAACCTAGAGTTAGAGAAGGCGCAACGTTGAAGTTGTACAAGTCACCGATACCACCGTGAGTAGTCGGGATGTTGATTAGGATACGAGCTGTCTTCATCTTGTCACCGAAGTAACGGATACGGTCAGCGTTAGTATCTTGGTTAGTGTAAAGACCAGATGTGTGGCCGATACCACCAATCTCAACCATAGTTACCGCTTGAGCAACCGCGTCTTCGAAGTTGTCAGCACGGAATAGACCTAGTGTTGGAGATAGTTTCTCGTGAGCGAATGCGTCATCGTGAGACACTTTACCTAGACCTTCACCAACAAGGACTTTCGTGTCTGCTGGAACTTTAACGCCTGCCATTTCAGCGATTGCCGCTGCTGGCTGACCTACGATTTTCGCGTTTAGCGCGCCATCGATAAGAAGAACTTTACGAACTTTTTCTGCTTCTGCTTTGCTTAGTACGTAAGCTTTGTGAGAAGCAAAACGCTCTTTTACTTCGTCGTACACTTCATCAACGACGATTGCAGCCTGCTCAGAAGCACATACTACGCCGTTGTCGAAAGTCTTAGACATCAGGATAGAAGCCACTGCACGTTTGATGTCAGCAGTTTCGTCGATAACAACAGGAACGTTACCTGCACCTACACCGATTGCTGGTTTACCAGAAGAGTAAGCTGCTTTAACCATGCCTGGGCCACCAGTTGCAAGGATAAGAGCAATGTCATCGTGTTTCATAAGAGCGTTAGAAAGCTCAACAGAAGGTTGGTCGATCCAACCGATGATGTCTTTTGGTGCACCCGCTGCTACTGCTGCGTCTAGAACCAGTTTCGCTGCGTCGTTAGTCGAGTTTTTCGCACGTGGGTGTGGTGAGAAGATGATACCGTTACGAGTCTTCAGAGAGATTAGAGATTTGAAGATCGCTGTAGATGTAGGGTTAGTCGTTGGTACGATACCGCAGATGATACCTACAGGTTCAGCGATAGTCATAGTACCTAGGTTGTCATCCTCTTCTAGGATGCCACACGTTTGTTCGTCTTTGTATTTGTTGTAGATAAACTCAGAAGCGAAGTGGTTCTTGATTACTTTATCTTCAACAATACCCATACCAGATTCTTCAACCGCTTGTTGAGCTAGCGGGATACGGGCTTGGTTAGCTGCAAGCGATGCTGCACGGAAGATTTTGTCTACTTGCTCTTGAGAGTAAGTAGCGAACTCTTCTTGCGCTTTCTTAACGCGAGCAATCATTGCATCTAGTTCAGCCATATTAGTTACAGGCATAGGGAATCTCCTAAAATTAACAAATATTAAAAACTTTTTACTAAGGCTATTACTTATCGTTTTTACTGTTTATCAGTCACTTAGAAAACAAACGTCTTAGTAAATTGCTTTCAGGACTGAGTATAATATTTCAGAGTGTGAAAAAAATTGACTTGGATCAGTTCTCACGACCTAAATACCACCAAAGTGGTGCCCCGTCACACCAAAACGACATAACTCACTGATAAACAAATAAATTAACCTTCAATTTTTATTGAACAAAAAAGAAGCAAATAGACAAATAAATAAAAGAAACTACAACAACCTGTAAAAAAGTTTCATTTTTAGCCAACAAAATTACATGTAGGCCCAATTCCTTGTGCTACTGAGAGTATATCGAACCGAATACATCTCTCTACAAACCACCTTAGTTTTTATCAAAAGTGTGCGAATGTTAACGTTTATGTAAAACAGCACGCTTTGACAGCAACTTTATACGCAACAATTCTTTTCCAGATTAGATACAGTTTATTAAAGAATTAGTTTTTCTCACTAAAACAGTAGGAAATGCGTTAGTTTTTTTCATTTCTTCCAACCCAACTTTTGCCTTACATTACGCCCAAATTACCCCTTCGCCTTTTCACTAATGTGAACTTTAATGAGTACGCAACATGCAAACTTTTGAACTTGCTATCTTCTTGCAGTTTTTTCTTGGTTTGGTCGCCGCAGTAAACCCTGTTGGTATCATGCCTGTGTTTGTGTCACTAACCGGACATATGACACCAGACGAAAAGCGCAATACGGCAACCACAGCGAACGTGGCTGTTGCTATCATTCTGATCATTTCGCTCTTTGCTGGCCAGTTACTATTAGATATGTTCAGCATTTCTCTGGATTCGTTTCGTGTTGCAGGTGGGCTACTGCTACTTAGCATCGCGTTCTCTATGATGAGCGGTAAACTGGGGGAAGATAAACAAAACAAACAGGAAAAATCAGAATACGTGAGTCGCGAGCAGATCGGTGTTGTTCCTCTTGCGATGCCGCTAATGGCAGGACCAGGCGCAATCAGTTCGACTATTGTTTACGGTGCACGCTACCCAAGCATGTTTGATACGGTAGGCATCAGCATTACAATTGGCTTGTTCTGTCTATGCTCGTGGCTGTTGTTCCGCTCTGCCCCACTGATCGTGCGATTTTTGGGCCAAACTGGTATCAACGTCATTACCCGTATCATGGGTTTGATATTAGGCGCATTGGGTATTGAGTTTATCGCCAATGGTTTACGCAACTTATTTCCAGGATTAGCCTGAGTTTCTATAAAATTGTATGATAGAGCGATTCAACAATGGATCGCTTTGTCATGACGACTGACTCTCTCAAACATACTCTATATGTCACCATTTTTGGTACTCATACCAAAGCTGGTCGAACCTTCGATATTGCACTCATTATCGCGATTATCAGTTCTCTAATCGTACTGGTCTTAGACTCAATACCATCCGTGCGCGCCGAGTGGGCAAAAGAGCTGAAATACTTGGAGTACACTTTTACCGGTTTATTCACTATTGAGTATTTTCTCCGACTTTACTGCTCTCCAAAACCAGCGGCCTATGCGAAGAGCTTTTATGGCGTCGTTGATTTACTCGCGATTTTACCTACTTACTTAGCACTGTTTTTCCCTTCTGCCTCCTTTATGGGCGTAATAAGAGCACTGCGAGTCATGCGAATATTCCGCATACTCAAGTTGGTCCGCTATCTTCAAGAGTCCAACATCCTCTTACGCTCTCTACTGATGGCGCGCAGAAAGATTTTTATCTTCTTTAGCTCTGTCGCCATTATGGTCACGATCTTTGGGTCGCTGATTTTCGTCATTGAGGGGCCTGAAAACGGATTTACTAGCATTCCGAAAAGTATTTATTGGGCTATTGTGACCATCACAACGGTTGGATATGGTGACTTGGTACCTCAAACAGATCTCGGAAAAGGGCTTGCCTCACTCACCATGTTGTTGGGTTATTCAATTTTGGCGGTCCCTACTGGTATTTTCACAGCAGAGCTTCACCAAGAAATGCAATCGCACAAAGTATTAGTGAAGTGTCCGAACTGTTCTCACGCCGGGCACGACTCTGATGCGACTTACTGTAAACACTGTGGTAGTGAACTGGCCGATCCTGACAAACGCGTTGTTCGTGGAGAAGACGAAGCGTAAAAAAGAGCTCCCTAGGGAGCTCTTTTATTTTGTCATCAAACAAAGGTTGATGTGATTATGCTTTCTCAGAAAGAATAATGCGTAACGTACGACGCAATGGTTCTGCTGCGCCCCAAAGTAGTTGGTCACCAACAGTGAAAGCATTTAGGAAGTCATCACCCATTGCCATCTTACGTAGACGACCTACTGGTACGGACATAGTGCCTGTTACTTTTGCAGGTGTAAGTTCTTGCGCAGTAATGTCACGATCGTTAGGAATCACTTTAACCCAGTCGTTATGAGTGGCGATGATTTCTTCGATTTCGTCCATTGGGACATTTTGCTTAAGCTTGATAGTGAGTGCTTGAGAGTGACAGCGCATCGCACCAATACGGACACAAGTACCATCAATTGGTACAGGCGAGCTTAGTGAGCCCAAAATTTTGTTTGCCTCTGCGCCCGCTTTCCACTCTTCTTTACTCTGACCGTTATCACGTTTCACATCGATCCACGGAATAAGCGAGCCAGCTAGTGGTACACCAAATTTATCGGTAGGGAAAGAACCGCTGCGCATTGTGTCTGCAACTTTTTTATCAATATCTAGGATAGAGCTTGATGGGTTTGCAAGTTCGGAACTTACAGAGTCATTGATAACGCCCATTTGCGAGATCAGTTCACGCATGTTTTGCGCGCCAGCACCAGAAGCGGCTTGGTACGTCATTGCGCTTGTCCACTCAACAAGGCCTTTCTCGAATAAGCCACCTAGACCCATTAGCATTAAACTAACCGTACAGTTACCACCAACAAATGTGTTCGTGCCACCGTGGATGCCTTGTTGGATTTGCTTTAAGTTCACAGGATCAAGCGTGATGATGGAATCTTCCGCCATACGTAACGTAGATGCTGCGTCAATCCAGTAGCCTTTCCAACCGGCTTGACGAAGTGCTGGGTAAACTTTTTCTGTGTAGCTACCACCTTGACATGTAATTACCGCATCAAGCTGTTTTAAGCTTTCAATATCATACGCGTCTTGCAGTAAGCCTGCGTCTTTTCCTAAGTTAGGAGCAGGAATACCAACTTGAGAAGTACTGTAGAATACTGGTTCGATTAGGTCGAAGTCTTTCTCTTCAACCATACGCTGCATAAGGACAGAACCAACCATACCGCGCCAACCAACTAAACCAACTCTCATCGTATTAACTCTCCATGTATTAAAAAACCTACCCCATAGTTAATTTTTCGCATCAAAATCTCAACCCCTATTTTGTAAATAAGCCTATTTTTTAACCTTTTCCTATGAAAATTCGTGTTAAACGAGATTTTTTAGTGTTTGGTTTGCGATTTCGGCCATTTTTCAAGTAGGGAAAGCCCTGTTACTCCAAATTGGTCTTACCACTCAGTGATAAAATAACACATGAAGCACAATAATTTCACATTACACAACATTTAAAACCAAAAAAGTTAAAACAAACTAACAGTTAATTTCACAAGCAAACGTTTTTGCCGACGAACATCAAGATAAAACACCAAATATTCGAAATATAATTTTTGTTAATGTATGTTATGCGCGATTACAACAAGGAGCGCCTTCCTCTATTGCTCCAAGATTGACAGAGGCACATATGAAGCAAGTTACACCACGCCTACCAAGCTTGATACAGGTATTTATCTCGCTCGGTTTATTTCTACTGCTGGCATTTTCGTTCACTGCCAAGCTAGACCTACCGATCCAGCTAGCGCTGTACATCGGTTGGTTCATTATCATGATATTAGGCATTAAGCTTGGTCATCAGTACAAAGATCTGGAAAAAGCTGCACTAAATGGCATTTCCAATGGACTTGGAGCCGTCTTAATTCTTCTTGCCGTTGGCGCGCTTGTTGGTACGTGGATCTCTGGTGGTATTGTTCCAACCATTATTTACTATGGCCTTAAAGCAATTCACCCTTCTATCTTTTTGCTCGCAACCATGATCATCTGTTCATTGACTGCGCTAGCGACTGGCACCTCTTGGGGCGCTGCTGGTACTGCTGGTATTGCGATGATGGGTATTGGCCAAGGCCTTGGCGTTCCTGCACCAATTACAGCTGGTGCGGTGCTTTCAGGTTGTTACTTTGGTGACAAAATGTCGCCTCTATCGGATTCCGTCATCCTTGCTTCATCTATGTCTAACGTTGAAGTAATGGAACATATTAAAGGCATGCTGCCGATCGCACTCATTAGCTACATTATTACAGGCATTATGTTTACTGCATTTGGTTTCCACTACGCAGGTCAAGTTGACATGAGCCAGGTAGACTCTGTAATTAAAGCGATGGAGCAGCAATTCTACATCACCCCTTACTCATTTGTTCCTGTGATCATCGTATTGTCACTTCTAGCAATGCGTATGCCTTCATTCCCAGTGATCAGTTTTGGTTCTCTGCTCGGTATTATTTGGGCAGTAATGATTCAAGATGTGGACTTCCTAACCGCGTTCAACACCGCTTGGGCTCCGTTTGCGATTTCTTCAGGCGTAGATTTCATTGACTCAATTCTTAACCGTGGCGGCATGTCTTCAATGCTTGGCTCGGTTGCTGTTATCGTATTCGGCCTTGGTTTTGGTGGTCTACTAGATAAAGTGGGTGTGTTAGAAACTATCGCTAAGCTGTTTGAAAAACGTGTTCAAAGTGCAGGTTCACTGGCAACAAGTACAATCGGTACAGCCTTTATGGGGAACGTATTTGGTTCAGCGATGTACGTTTCACTTATCCTGACACCAAAAATCTGTGCGAAGAACTACGATCGCCTAGGCTACAAACGTAAGAACTTGTCTCGTAACGCAGAGTTCGGCGGCACATTAACCTCAGGTATGGTTCCTTGGAGTGACAACGGTATCTACATGGCAAGTATTCTGGGTGTTGCGACACTATCTTATGCACCGTTCATGTGGCTAAGCTTTGTATGTATCATTGTGACTATCATCAGCTCCTACATGGGTTGGTTTGTTGATAAATGCGAACCAACGGCGGAAGCAGTTGAACAAGCAGAAGCCGAACTGAAGCAGCAAACCGCTTAAGTTCGCATAGAGATAGGGAGAATCTCTCTTCCGAGTGAGAGACAAAGAAAAAGAGCGCATGAGCGCTCTTTTTTATATCTCAACCAAACGTTAACTTTGTTTGACTTGCGTTTTCACTGCTGCACGCTTACCAAACCAATAGCCCAAGCCAAGTGGTGCAAAGAATATAACGGCAATGAACAAGATGAAGTAGAGAATGGTACTTTTAACGAGCTCAATCAGCTTGGTCATCGCTAAACTGACCACTTCCTGCGAGACTCGGTCCATATCTTGAGCAAACTGCTCACGCTCATGGGTAATGATCTGCGCGATTTCTTGGCGCTCTCTGGCTACCATCAGCTCTAAAGCTTGGCGCTCCTCACCCAATTGAGATAAACGCGCTTGCGTTTTTTGGTCAATATCATCAACCAAAGGTTGTAACTCTACCGCCATTTGCTCTGCCAAATAGCGCATGTACTCTGGATTGTTATCAATAAAGTCCTTCATCGAATCAGCCGTAACTTGTAAGCTATTTAGCGCAGCATTAACTTTTTCGATGCTGGCAGAGCTATTTAATGCTAATAACTGCGCCTTCCAAGTCATAATTTTGGGGGTCTGTTCTGATACAAGGCTTAGACGATCCGAGACATCACCTAATGCTTCTGGCATTGTACCTAGCGTAGTCACTGCCTCTTCCTCGCTAATTTGATTCGCATCTAACCACCCACGGTAAGCTGGCGTCCTGATCATACTTAAGTCCGCGAATGGATGTTGCTTAACGAACTCTGCAACAAACGCTTGTGTCTTGATGTACGCTTCTTGTTTCAACAGAGATTGAGCCAGTTTATCCACCTCTTTCGCTAAGTGAGCAGAAACTAACTTTGCCTCCTCTGTCGCAAACAGTTCATGACCAAGGCCAGTCGTAAAGAATTGATCCATCTGTAGCGTAAAAGTCCAAGTATCAATCAGTGCTGCCATTGGCGAGACTTGGTATGCTGCTGCTTGAAGACCTTCTTCAGCATTTATCTTCCAAAGCAAAATATAAGATTGATGGACTTTATCATGCGGCTCATATTGATCGTGCAATGCATCAGCAGCTTGCTCTACCTGAGCAAAAAACTGTTGCGCATACTCACGAGTCAGGAGACGCATATTAAGCTCTTGTTTGGTAAGAGGGACGGTTTGACTCTCGATTTTCACTTCTAACAGGGAGCACCCTGAAAGCATCACAACCAACCCTATCAACATCATTGAAGACAATCGACGAACGGACATGAAAGTACCTTTAACAAATTGTATGGAACAGGAATAAAGCGAACTAAGTCATATAGTTCGGGCCTTTAATACCCCAACTCTGATGATTGTAAGTCAGAGCAATATCAATCTGTTAGCGCTTCTTGTATCTTTTCACTATTGAGAACGTGGTTAGCGAAAAGTATGGTTTGCTTTAGGACATCATCTAAACGTGTCAGTTTCTCTTCCGGCACTTGTTGCCCTTGTTTAATCAACAGCTCAATATCACTCGAAATGCAGTGCAATGGCATTGCCCCTAAACTTCCCGAGACCCCTTTAAGACTATGAGCCGCTCTTTGCGCTTGCTCTTTATCCTCTTCTAATAGCCGATGCATTTTTGAACCATCGCCAGAGTGATCCTGAATAAAGACTTCAAGTAACATTCGCACCGCGCTTTCATCTCCCGATAGCGAGTCCAGCATCTTATTGATATCTATATACGGCTCACGTTCCACGACTTCCACTTGCGATGTGTTCGGCTCATTAGGGCTCTGTTCGTTAACTTGGCTGCTTTGAGAGCTTTCGGACTGAGCAGAAAAAACAACGTAAGACCCACCAACTTGCTCAGACTCTTTATCCTCTGCTCTTGATGGTATTAGCGGCTGAACGGTTTTTTGGGAGAAAAGCCCCCATGAAATAAGAGAAAGAAATAAACCACTGATTACTGACAACCAAGTAACAAAGGTCATCAACTTTTGTTCCAACTGGTCATTTATCGAAGTTAACTGGTTCGGGAAATCAGGATTAAGCAGTTGATTAACTAGATAGCTGCCTTGCGCCTTGGCAGATAGCGCGCTTGAAGTCTGGGCAAGTTGACGCTGAAAAGCACTTCGCTCTTGAGGAGAAAGCGTGTCCGACTCGATAAAGAGTCGGTCTAAATCACGATAAGTATCGCTATTCGTTGCTGAGTCACTAAAAATAGACTCCAAAACAAGTGCGCCTAAGCGATAGTACATTGATTGAATTTGCTCAGAGTTCTCAGCTCGGGCACGGCTCCTTCGCAACTGCTCGGCTAATGAGACTAGCTCACTGTCACTTCCTACAAAGGCTCGAGCACTTTCTAAAAATCGATCGGTCGCATAAAGCAATTGAGTAATATCTGGTGTGATTTTTCCTTCAGAAAACTCACTTTCAAGCTGTAAGCGAACTGCATAGGCTAACTGAAGTTTTAGTGAAACTTGGTCGACGTGCTTAACACGATAAGGCAGATCGAAGTTAAAAAAATGTCTGACTTCTTCGACTTTGCTTCCTAGCTCATTCACTGTTGAAATGGTTTGAATCGTTTGTTTGGCTTGCAACCAAATCCCTAGCGCTAAAACACACCATAAAACGAACCAGAACCAAACAAACCGCCTAATTCCTTCTTTTAGCTTCAGCAACACTCGCCCCTCGCATATCTCCATTAATTACAAGCATATACTATGGATGTTTCTTATTCACATAAAAAAGAGAGCCATTGGCTCTCTTAATTTGACGATACGGTTTTAGTTGCGACTCAACTGATCTTTTAGATTTGGTGGCGTACCTTTAATCGTTAAGGTATCCGTCTCTGGGTCATAAAAAATACGCTCGCCAAGCAATAGGCTATCAAAGCTAATATTCAAGCCACCGCCAGCACCAACAAATTTAGTCAGTTTGCGAACCGTCGCACGGTCACCAGGGAAAGATTCTTCAAGCTCGTACCCTTGCTCTTTGGTAAAATCCATAAAGCTTGTGCCATCTTGGCTTGGAGGAAGCTCTCCAGAAAGCTCTGAGATTTGAACCTCATCACCAGATTTAATTTGCTCATTACAGTAGTCGTAAACTTGCTTTTTATACTCGTTCACTTCTTGCTTTTCTAGCTTCGAATCAGCACAAAAATCATCCACCGCCTGCATTAACACTAAGTTTTGTTGTTTAGTATCTAAGCCGATGTCCGCTTGCAGGAAATCTAGGAAGAAATCCGCTACTTTACGGCCGACGCGTCCTTTGATGTATTGCAAGTAACGATTAGATTCCTTGTCAGTGTCGTAGCTCGACAAGTCAATTCGTGCCGCAATATCCATTTTGGTGATATCTAGGTAATCCGTCGCACTGATGTCCAAACCTTCGGTCACTTTTAAACTTTGGTTCATTGGTAAGATACCGATGAACAAGTAGTCCGTTGCTAAACTCTGATACTCAGCGAAAACCAAAATACCTTCATCCGCAAATGGGTACTTAATCAACTCTTCTTTCAAGCGATTTGCACTAATTTGTGAGAAGTCGTAAAAATCTCGCTCTCCTTTGCGCATTTCTTGAAGCCAAAATTGAAATTCGCTGTCTGACTGGAAAGAGCCAAAACCTTTACCAGCTTTAGAATGGAATACTCGGTGAAGCTCAGCGACTAAGTTTTCAGTAGATGCATCGTTCTCTAATGATGCTGGACGAAAGTTTACAACTAGCTCGTCCTGATCGTTTTTGCACAGTTGATGCAGAATAACGTTTGAAAGATGAAGGCTCATAGTGATTTTATCTTGCTACAAGGTTTTAGTTGATGGGCATTGTAGGTTATCATAAGCCGCTTTTACTATCATTATTAGAGTCTTTATGCCGATTACATCTAAATATACTGACGAGCAAGTAGAGAAAATTCTTGCTGAAGTAGCAACAGTTCTTGAAAAACACGCTGCTTCTCCTGAGTTGACGCTAATGATTGCCGGAAATATCGCAACCAATGTCTTAAATCAACGTGTTGCTGCTTCACAACGCAAAGCGATTGCTGAAAAATTTGCTCAGGCGCTGATGTCTTCTTTAGAAACACCAAAAACACACTAATAACGGACAATAGAACACATACATGGTAGACAGCGGAAACTCATACGGCGAACGTGTATCTCGACTGGTTGGTTGGGGTCACTGGTTTGCATTCTTCAATATCGTCGCATCGATGTTGATAGGCACACGCTACATTGTTCAGTCTCCTTGGCCCGAGACGTTACTTGGTCAGTTTTATCTGGCGGTTTCTTGGGTTGGTCACTTTGGCTTTCTAGTTTTCGCGCTTTACTTGCTCGTTCTATTCCCGTTAACGTTTATCCTGCCATCGCGGAAATTGTTCCGTTTGGTGGCAGTGATTTTCGCGACCGTTGGGCAAACCATATTATTGATTGATACCCAAGCGTATCAGTCGATCAATTTGCACTTAACTCCTGTCGTTTGGGAGTTACTATTCAGCGAAGATAAAAGTGCACTCAGCACTGATCTACAACATCTGTTTGTTGTAATGCCGCTGATCTTCCTTATTCAGCTCGCTCTATCCGAATGGGTATGGCGAAAACAGCGCAAACTATCTCATAAACACGTAGGACGTCCTCTAGCAGCTGTATTTTTCCTCAGCTTTATGACCAGCCATTTGGTTTATATTTGGGCTGATGCATACTTCTACAATCCAATTACCAGTCAGCGTTCAAACTTCCCATTGTCTTATCCGATGACGGCGAAGAGTTTTATGGAAAAACATGGTCTACTTGACCGTGAGGAATACCTAAAACGCTTAGCGGAAAATGAAGGCAACGTAGAGTTAGTCAATTACCCTCTAGAAAAGCTAGAGTTTAACCGTCGAGTCAATAAGCTCAACGTGTTGATGATCAGCGTAAATAACCTGCGTGCAGACGCGCTGAATCCAGAAGAGATGCCTAACCTCTATGAGTTTGCCGAAAACAATCAGAACTTCCGTAATCATTACAGTTCAAGTAATGATACTTACGGGGCTTTTGGTTTGTTCTACGGCTTACCAACCAGTTACGCCTCAAGCATCAAGGCGCAAGGTGCTTCGCCAGTGTTACTCGATGTACTGAAAGATCAGGGTTACAACTTCGGCCTATTCAGTGGCAGCGGGTTTGAAGATGATCTCTACTCAGAGATTATTTTCCGCGACTTAAAACTAGCGGAAGACCTCGATGGCACACAAGCTCATACCGATAAGCAATCTATCGCGAACTGGAATACATGGTTAACAGAGAAAGCGAGTCAACCATGGTTTAGTTACATCGAAGTCACCACCGTTGATAATTTTGAATCGATCCCTTCAAATAATGACGAAGAAATGTCCGCAAGTGATCGCTTCAAAAAAGCTTATGAATATGCGGTGAAATCAGCGGATAAAACCGTCGCTAGCATTATTGATGAGCTTGAAAAAAATGGACTATTGACAAACACCATCGTGATTATCACTTCTAATCACGGTAGTGAGTTTAACGAAACCAATACGAACAGCTGGGGCGCAAACAGCAACTACAGCCGTTATCAGTTACAAGTTCCTATGGTAATCCAATGGCCAGGAATGTTGGCTGGTGAATTTAATCACAGCACAAGCCACTTAGACCTTTCGGTCACGTTGTTGCAGGATATGCTCGGTGTATCTTCCAACCCATATGATTACAGTAGTGGCCGTAACCTATTTGACGAAAGTCGTCGCCGTTGGATCCTAGCGGGTGACACTCGTGAGCTTGCCTTAATTACTAGCTCGCAAACCACTGTGATCGATAAGTTTGGCAACTACAAGTTGTATGACAAAAATTACAAACGACTTCGAGATGATGCACCGAAGTTGCCAGTTTTGATGCAAGGTTTAACTGAGTTACAGCGTTTTTATTCTAAAAACGATTAATACCTAGCAATCCAGATACTATTCAAACTCCCCTTTTTGGGGAGTTTTTGTTTATTTAAACAACACAAACCACAAATTTGCGCAGTAAACATCCAATCAGTTCAACTAGGGGTTTACAACATTTTCAAAGCCTTATATTATGCGCCTTAACAACGGAGAGATGGCTGAGTGGTTGAAAGCACCGGTCTTGAAAACCGGCATACGTTAATAGCGTATCTAGGGTTCAAATCCCTATCTCTCCGCCACATTTAGAAAAAGCCCGCTAAGAAATTAGCGGGCTTTTTCGTATATCCAGATTTGAAAAGATTTGTACAAATCCCTCCTTGAATACAAGCCAAGCAATCGCCACATTCAGAAAGAACCCATTAGAAAATTAGCGCCCTTTTCGTTCCAGTGTCCCGTTATGAATCAGGTTGATACTCACGTCTAGTTGTATTTACTTACCAACAAAAACTTCTTTAGCGGCATTAATGAGCTGTAAATGGATTGGGACGAGGTCTGAATGATTCGTTCGATATCCACCTCCGACGACAGCTGCGACAGGGATACCTCGCGATTTCATTGTTTGCATTAAAAATCTATCACGCTCTAAAATCCCTTGCGTCGACACATCAAAATATCCAAGCTCATCGTCTTGATGTATATCAACACCAGCATCGTAGATAACCAAATCAGGACGATGAAGATTAAGCGCCATATCGACCACTTCCTTAAACGCCATTAAAAAATCCTCATCACCTGTTCCTCGCACCAAAGGCACATCTAGATCAGACTGAGGCTTTCTAGCCGGAAAGTTTTTGTCACAGTGGAAAGAAAGCGTGATGATATCTGGCTCATCGTGACACAAAGTTGCTGTTCCATCCCCATGGTGAACATCACTATCAATGATCAATACTTTATCGACATGTTCGACTTCGAGCGCTTGCCTGGCCGCGATCACTAAGTCATTAAATAAACAAAAACCACTGCCAAACTCTTTGTGTGCGTGGTGATACCCGCCACTCAAATGAATGGCAACACCATACTCAAGTGCTTTATTTGCGGTCAAAGCCGTGCCCGCTGCTGAAGTTAGCGTTCTGGTAATGAGAGACTCACTCCAAGGAAAACCTATTCGGCGCATCTTCGCAGCTGGCATGTTTCCATTCACAAGTAAGTCGACGTATTCCTGGTCATGAACACGTTTTACTTCCTCAACAGTTAATGCTTCTGGCTGGAAAAACTGCACGTGCTCTTTCCAGTTATCTTTCTCCATATGCACCAATACCGATTCATAGAGGTACTGGTATTTCATAATTGGGTAACGATGCCCCTCTGGCAACTCAAGTTGAGAATAAATCGGGTGGTAGATAAATGGCAGCATGAGAAATTCTTAATAACAATGGTAACGAAATAGTATCAACTTCAAGGGTTGAATAAAATGCAATTTAATTGATAATGATTTTCAATATCAATTAAATTTAATATACATATGAATTCTACTTTCTTTGCTATTCTCGGCGCACTGTTTGGCTCTCTTTGTGCTCTGTCCCTATTTTCATCTCTCGTTGTTGGTGCGTGGTGGTTGGTTGATTTTATTGTTCTTAGCTAACACAATGACTTTCAACTGAAATCAAAAAAACATAGGTGTTTGTATGAGTCAAACCGTCTTTATTACCGGAGCAAATCGCGGCATTGGCCTTAGCTTAACTGAGCTGTACCTGAAGCAAGGCCACCAAGTACATGCTACTAGCCGTTCCTTAGAGAACAGTTCAGAACTACAAACTCTAGCCTCACATTACAGCAATCTGGTTTTGCACGAACTGGATGTCACTCACTACGAACAAGTCGCTAAGCTTGCCGATAAACTCCCCGCCATCGACTTACTCATTAACAATGCGGGATATTACGGCCCCAAGGGATATGGCTTTGGAAACACTGACGTAGAAGCATGGCGTAAAGTCTTCGAAGTAAACACCATTGCACCGTTAAAACTGGTTGAGCACTGTTACCCTCGCTTGCAACAAGGCAAGATAAAAAAGATTGCTTGTATCTCATCAAAAGTGGGGAGCATGACCGAAAATACGTCCGGTGGCGGTTATATTTATCGCTCATCGAAAGCGGCGCTTAACTCGGTTGTGAAAAGCTTAAGTAATGATTTAACACCTGAAGGATTTACCGTTTTAGCGCTTCACCCTGGTTGGGTAAAAACGGCAATGGGCGGACCAAATGCATTGATAGATACGCAAACCTCCGCACAGGGCCTCGCGAACGTGATAGAACTGAGCACACCGCAACTTTCAGGTCGATTTATCAACTACGATGGTACTGAGTTACCTTGGTAGCAGCATTAAGACACAACCATCACTAAACCAAATACCATCAAAGCCAGGCTTCATAATCGTGACTTGGTTGGCAAACATAATGTTCATCAGTGATCCACCAGCATAATTCGCGCAATCTAACTTGAATTTATCTACATCCAATCCAGACTTAGGAAAAAGTAGAACAAATAAGGAGAAAGCACGATGGCAGCAGATAGGGATTTGGTTAATTTTAGCGAAGAGCACGAACTAAATTACTGCTTGAGAAGTGCTGGTAAACGCCAAACTCAAGCGAATCGAGATACATTAGTTGACTTGGGCAACCAGGTGAAAGAGGTACTGGACAAACGCGTGTTAACTCAAGGTGAAGTAAGAGGCGCGATCCAAAACCACGGCGACCTGTTCGAGTAATCTATTTTCAAGCATGCGCGGTGTTTAATTACGCCGCGCTTGTCCTATGCCCGCTTACCTTTGGTTGCACGGGATTTAGTCGCACTACCACTCTTTGAATAACTACGCTTTTTACGTTTAAACGCAGGACGTTCCACCTTGGGTAGATGACGCAATGAATCAGGGATCGGCCCTGCTTTTACTTGTGCCATCAAGCTATCAATGCGTTGCTCTAGTGCTTGCATAAACGGCTGATATGCCTGATTTCTCTCTGCCATACCTTGTAACTGGTGCTCCCAATGAGCCGTCATATCTGGGTACGTTGAATCTTCTGGCAAGGCATGAATGAGACCTCTTCCCGCAGGAGAGCTGAGAATTGATTTACCTTGACGCGTGAGCAGTTGGCGTTTGAACAGCGTGTCCAAAATACCAGCGCGAGTCGCTTCCGTACCTAGCCCATCAGTATCACGAAGGATTTTTTTCAGTTCTTTATCCGCAACGTAACGGGCGATCCCGGTCATCGCTTGCAACAGCGATGCTTCGGTAAAGTGCTTTGGTGGCTCGGTTTTTCGGTCTTTTATTTCCCCTTCACGACAAGTTAACACGGTGCCTTCTGGTAACGGTGGCACGGCATCAATACCTTCATCTTCCTTGTCAGTTTTGCCCATTAGCGCTTTCCAACCCGGTGAAACTAACTGACGACCTTTCGCGATAAACGTACCACCAGCGATATCGAAAACCAATTTCGCTTCTGCGTAAACCGCCGCCGGATAAAACTGCATGAGATACTGGCGCGCAATCAATTGATACACTTTCATCTCATTGCCCGAAAGCGCATTCACATTAGCTTGTTTTGGTGTAGGGATAATCGCATGGTGCGCATCCACTTTTTTATCGTTCCAGGCTTTGGACTTTAATGTTAAGTCTGCTCCCTGAACGGCACCTTGCAGCTCTTTTGCGTTATTCGCAATAGCTGTTGTCACCGTCCCCGCTTGTGAGTAGTGTTCCATCGGTAAATAGCGACAATCTGAACGCGGGTAAGTGATCAGCTTGTGCTTTTCATACAATGCCTGACAAGTATCTAGTACTTGTTGCGCACTCATACCATAGCGCTTCGCTGCATCGATCTGTAAAGCAGATAACGAATAAGGTAATGGTGCTGATTGCTTGGTTTGCTTTTGTTCCGACTCCGTCACTTTAGCGGGTTGATTTGCAATACGGTTTGCAACGTTTTCCACTAACTTACGGTTTAACACTCGCCCTTCTTCATCCTGCCAAGGCTTGCATGCCTCACTCGGCTTCCAACGAGCACGAATATCAAATGTACCATTGGCATCTTGATACGGAATCAGAGCATGTAGGGTAAAATAGTCCTTCGGTACAAAGTTTTCGATTTCCTCATCACGACGCACCACTAAGCCAAGAACTGGCGTTTGCACTCGCCCTACCGAGAGAACACCTTGATACCCTGCTTTTTGACCAAGTAAGGTATAAGCACGAGACATGTTCATGCCATACAACCAATCAGCCCGAGAGCGAGCCAATGCAGAAACTGAAAGTGGGATAAACTCGCGATTACTGCGCATAGAACTGAGTGCACGTTTAACCGCAGGTAAGTTCAAGTCGGAAATCAGCAAGCGCTGTGTGGATTCCTTCTTGGTTTTAGATAACTTGCAATAGTCGAGAACTTCATCAACTAACAGCTGACCCTCTCGGTCTGGGTCTCCTGCATGAATGACTTCGTTAGCTTCTTTGAGCAATTTACGAATCACTGTTAATTGCTTACTTGCGCTTTTCCTCGGTCTGAGCTGCCATTGCTGCGGAACAACTGGTAAATCTGCCATATTCCACTTTTTATAACGCTCATCGTAAGCGTCAGGTTCGACTTGTTCGAGCAAATGGCCGATACACCAAGTAACGATATCCCCGTTCCCACAGCGGATGAATCCTTGATCTTTCTTTTGAGGGTTTGGCAGTGCAGCGGCAATCGCACGGCCTAAGCTTGGTTTTTCAGCAATAAACAGACGAGACATAACGTTTTGGAAATAAATATAATTAGGGCCACATTAACGAATGTAGCCCTAATAAATCAAGAAAAACTGTATAAATAAACAGTCAATTTGCCTAGATGCTCAGTTATAGAAACTCAACAAACTGAGAAAGGTCACGCTCAGGAACTTTCATCGGTGTGCAACCAGGCGTACCTAGGTACAAGAAACCAACAATCTCATCGTCGCCTTCTAAACCAAACGCTTGATGAACTTCTGGATGGAACATCCACTTACCTGAGCGCCAAAATCCTTGAAAGCCTTGCGCTACGGCTGCCATCTGCATGGACTGTACTGCACATCCAGCAGATAAGTGTTGCTCTAGTGCAGGCACTTTCTCATGTTCCGTTACTTTAGCAATCACCGTGATCACCATTGGTGCACGAAATGGCGCATTTTTCACCTTTTCGACCACCGATCCATCACTATTTTCAGCTTCTGCCGCTTTTACCAAGATATCTGACAGTTTTTTCAAACCATCGCCCTGTGCGATAACGAAACGCCAAGGGGTTAATCCCGCATGGTCAGGCGCACGAAGGCCTGCACGAATGATGTTCTCAAGCGCTTTACCTTCTGGTGCAGGCGCAGATAACTTCGCGATAGATCGGCGATTGAGCAAAAGATCGAGAGCGTCCATGAAAGAGTCCTTATCGAATATCGTTGTTATTTTGTTTACGCTACTTTAGCACAATCTGCTCCTGCGAATAACAACCGGTTTTCTGTGGGCTTGATAACGTGCTTCACTTAACATCAAGCTGGATTTAATGTTAATTTATTCGCGAAATGAATAAGTTGAACATAGGCAGGTTGATGAACAAGGATAAACAAAACAGCATTTACGAAAAGATCGTTAATGACGAAGATGCCCGTGCCTGTAAGGCGATTCCTGAATCAGCTTGTCATCAAGTTCCCGGCAACTTTCTTAAAATCATTCTTGCTCAGTTTTTAACGAAGGTCGGCGATGCGTTAATCAACCCCAAAGTCACGTTGCCGTGGATACTACAAAGCCTCGGGGCACCGGTTTACTTAATTGGTTGGCTCGTTCCTATTCGTGAATCAGGTTCACTTATCCCACAACTTAGCATCGCGCACTACATCCGACGCATCCCAGTAAGAAAATGGGTCTGGGTAATTGGCAGCATCTTGCAGGCTCTTTCCATATTTGCAATCGGAGTGGTCGCATTAACTCTGACAGGAGCTGCTGCGGGTTATGGTGTAATTGCATGTCTTGTGATCTTCAGCCTCTCACGCGGTTTAAATTCCGTCGCATCAAAAGATGTGTTGGGCAAAACCATCCCCAAAAACCAACGAGGTCAAGTCAACGGCTGGTCTTCAAGCGCTGCTGGCCTTGTTACACTACTTTTCGCTAGCCTTCTGGCACTGGCCTGGTTATGGGACGTAGAGCCGACGGAGCGCTTTTACAGTCTGAGTTTAGGGTTAGCGGGCGTCATATGGCTTATTGCGGCATTAGTTTATGCACGAGTTAATGAGTATGCCGGTGAGGTAGACGGTGGTCGAAATGGCGTCCTTGAGGCATTTAAACAACTCGCGTTACTTAAAACAGACGTGACCTTTCGTCGATTCGTTATCACGCGGACACTATTTTTATGTTCTGCGCTGAGTGCACCGTACTACATTGTGCTGGCACAGCAATCTCTCGGTGGACAGCTCTGGGTGCTAGCTCTCTTTATGTTTGCGAGTGGCTTGGCCTCCTTTGTGTCAGGTCCTTTCTGGGGAAGAATGTCCGATCGCTCTAGCCGCAGTGTTATGGTCATCGGCGCAACGATGAGCGCGCTACTTGGCGTTGTTTTATTTGTTTACGATACTTGGATAATCGCCAGCACAAGCTTTTTATTCGTGATTCCTCTGCTCTACTTTTGTGTGTGTATTGCCCACGACGGAATACGAGTCGGACGAAAAACCTACTTAGTTGATATCGCAGAAGGTGACAAGCGGACAAGCTATGTAGCCGTGAGTAACACGGTGGTTGGAATAATGCTGCTTCTAATGAGTTCTCTTGGTGTTATGTCGAACTTTTTGAGCCTTTCAGCAGTGGTGTTAGTGTTCTCTTTTATTACTCTTGCTGGCGTAGTAATGGCCAAACAACTGCCAGATATCAGTGACTAGTTCTATACAAAAAAAGCTGCGCTCAAAGCGCAGCTTTCATGGTAAACACACATTAAAAAGCTAGAGTTTTACCGCCAATTTAACACCTTGACGAATCGCACGCACAGCATCAAGTTCACCCGCATGGTCAGCTCCGCCAATGATATGAATCTTCTCTCCGAGTTCAGACCATTTATCTTCAAATGGACGAACAGACTCTTGCCCCGCACAAATGACGACTTTGTCCGCGTTCAATAATTGTTCTTTTCCATCTACATGAATGTGCAAACCTTGATCATCAATTTTATCGTAAGACACGCCACCGACTAAATGTACGCCCCGTTTTTCAAGTGTACGTTTATGGATCCAACCTGTCGTTTTACCCGGACCTTTACCTACACGACCTTTACGACGCTGAAGCACCCAGACTTCTTTATCGCTGACCGCATCAGGGTAAGGGTATAAACCACCCGGTTGAGACATCTCTTTGTCTATTCCCCATTCATGCAACCAGTCATCCAACGTTTGTCCAACCGGCTCAGTGAGCATGGTCGCGACATCTACGCCAATACCACCTGCACCAACGATAGCCACTTTCTCACCGACTGGCGTTTTGTCTCGAATGAGAGTTTGATAGTCGACGACTTTCTCTGGGTTATCAATTCCATCAATATTGACTTTACGTGGCTCAACACCCGATGCCATCACTATCTCATCGTACTCTGTGAGTAAGTCATAGTTCGCTTCCGTCGATAAGTGCAGATTCACGCCTGTTTCATCAATACGGTTAGCGAAATATCGTATCGTCTCTCGAAACTCCTCCTTACCAGGGATCTGCATCGCAAGACGGAACTGACCACCGATGCGGTCGTTCTTTTCGAACAAATCAACCTTATGGCCACGTTCAGCCAGTGTGGTCGCACAAGCCAAGCCCGCCGGACCTGCACCCACAACGGCAATGTTTTTCTTCTTAAAGGCTGGTTCAACAACAATTTCGGTTTCATAGCACGCAAGTGGGTTCACTAAGCAACTGGCGCGCTTACCTTTAAACACGTTATCTAGACACGCCTGATTACATCCAATACATGTATTAATGAGCTGCGCTTTTTCCTGCTCAGCTTTAGCAACAAAGTAAGGATCGGCCAAGAATGGGCGAGCCATCGAAACCATGTCAGCATGACCTGAAGATAAAATGCGTTCTGCTTCATCTGGCGTATTTATACGGTTGCATGTGATAATAGGAACCGAAACATGAGGCTTAACTTTTTCCGTAACCCACGTAAACGCACCGCGTGGTACTTGAGTCGCAATGGTAGGAATTCGAGCCTCGTGCCAACCGATACCCGTATTGATAATCGTGACGCCAGCCTCTTCAAGCGCTTTCGCCAATTCGATAACGTCTTCAAATGTGCTGCCCTGCTCGACAAGATCCAGCATAGAGAGACGGAAAATGATGATGAACTTGTCACCCACCGCCTTACGAACCGCTTTGACAATTTCTAGCGGAAAACGCATACGTTTTTTGTAACTGCCACCCCATTCGTCGTAACGCATGTTCGTGCGCTTACATAAGAATTGGTTTATCAGGTAACCTTCCGAGCCCATTAACTCGACGCCATCATAACCAGCAAGCTGGGCTAACTCAGCGCTGTTCGCAAAGGCATCAATGGTTTTCTTAATCTGGCGGTCGCTCATTTCACTCGGAGCAAACTTTGCAATTGGCGCTTTAATGCCAGACGCACTTTGCGAGAATGGATGCATGGCATAACGCCCAGCATGGAGAATTTGTAGGGCAATTTTGCCACCGTGCTTGTGCACCGCTTCTGTCACAACTTTGTGGGCCTTGGCATGCTTTGGCTTGCTGAACTCAGCACTCAATGGGTGCAAACGACCGCGTAAGTTAGGAGAAAAACCTCCGGTTACAATCAGTCCAACACCGCCTTTCACGCGTTCTTCATAGAAAGCGGCGAGCTTCTGTAATCCTTCTTTGTGCTCTTCTAAGCCCGTGTGCATTGATCCCATCAGGACTCGGTTTCGTAATTGTGTAAAACCGAGATCCAGTGGCTTTAATAGGTTTGGGTACATGGCAGACATCACTTAACATCCATTGTTATTATCATGGTCTGACCAGATTAAGCCCGCTCAACCAAAAAATCAAACAAGCGTTTACATTTTTGTAACACCGATCAATCTCGCGTGAAAATATGCCAATTGTTGAGTGGTCGTGATAAGCTAAAAAAATGTTATCTTTTGAGATCTTAGAGATAAGAACCCATACTTTGTTAGACTCGGCGTAACTATCTCGTTATGGAGACAAGATGAAAAAACTCTTCAAATTTATTGGTTTGATATTTAAAGGGATATGGAAGAGCATAACCTTTATCAGACTCGCACTGGCAAACCTGATCTTCTTGCTGATGATTGCCGTTTTCTACTTTGCTTTTACTTATACCGGAGACGGTCAACCCGTCGTCGAAAAAGAGTCGGCATTGGTGATGAACCTTTCAGGTCCGATTGTCGAACAAAGACGCTATGTAAATCCAATGGACTCTTTTGCTGGTTCCCTTTTGGGCAATGAGTTACCGAAAGAAAACGTTCTTTTCGATATCGTTGATACTATTCGCTACGCGAAAGACGATCCTAAAGTGTCTGGATTAGTGCTAGCACTGCGAGACATGCCAGAAACAAATCTCACGAAATTACGTTACATCGCGAAAGCGTTGAACGAATTTAAAGCGTCAGGTAAACCCGTTTACGCCGTAGGTGATTTCTACAACCAAAGCCAATATTACTTGGCAAGTTACGCTGATAAAGTTTACCTGGCACCTGATGGTGGTGTATTGATTAAAGGTTACAGTGCCTATTCAATGTACTACAAAACGTTACTTGAAAAGCTTGACGTTTCTACTCATGTTTTTCGCGTAGGTACTTATAAATCCGCTATCGAACCGTTTATTCGTGATGACATGTCCGATGCGGCGAAAGAGTCAGCAACACGCTGGGTTACTCAATTGTGGAGTGCTTTTGTTGATGACGTAACAACAAACCGAAACATTGATGCGAAAGTGCTTAATCCAACCATGGATGAGCTGATTAACGAGATGAAGTCTGTAAATGGCGATATTGCTCAGCTCGCAGTCAAACTGGGGCTAGTGGATGAACTCGCGACACGTCAAGACATTCGCACTCTATTTGCAAAACAGTTTGGTAGTGACGGCAAAGACAGCTACAACGCGATTGGTTACTACGACTACCTTGCAACGATTCGTCCCGATTACACACTACCTAAGCACGACATCGCCGTTGTTCTAGCCAGTGGCGCGATTATGGACGGTCAACAACCTCGCGGAACTGTTGGTGGTGACACGGTCGCAAGCTTGCTGCGTCAAGCACGCAATGATGAAAAAGTGAAAGCGGTCGTGTTGCGAGTAGATAGCCCAGGAGGCAGTGCCTTTGCTTCTGAAGTGATTCGTAACGAAGTAGAAGCTCTGAAGCAAGCAGGTAAGCCGGTTGTTGTATCCATGTCAAGTTTGGCCGCTTCTGGTGGTTATTGGATTTCAATGAGCGCAGACAAAATCGTTGCTCAGCCAACAACCCTGACGGGTTCCATTGGTATTTTTAGTGTCATCACCACGTTTGAAAAAGGCTTTAGTAAGTTAGGCATTAATACTGATGGCGTTGGCACATCGCCGTTCTCTGGTGACGGTATTACCACTGGCCTTTCTGACGGCGCGTCTCAAGTATTCCAATTAGGTATCGAGCACGGTTACAAGCGCTTTATTTCTCTAGTTGGCGAGAATCGCGATATGTCTCTAGAGGAAGTTGACAAAGTTGCTCAAGGTCGAGTTTGGACTGGCCAAGACGCACTATCCTTTGGTCTTGTCGACCAGATGGGTGACTTTGATGATGCCGTAGAACTAGCGGCAAAACTGGCGAATGTGACTGATTACGGCATTTACTGGGTAGAAGAACCGCTTTCTCCCACTGAACTATTTTTACAAGAGTTCATGAAACAGGTGAAAGTCTCTCTAGGTATTGATGCAACCAGCTTGCTACCAAAAAGTCTTCAACCCGTAGCTCAACAGTTCGAACAAGACGCAAGCTTGCTACAAAGCTTTAACGATCCTAAAGGTCAATACGCATTTTGTTTGAACTGCCAAGTGCAGTAGCTTTTTCATTAATATTACAAAGGGTATCTCTACTTGAGGTGCCCTTTTTATTACGCTCAACATCTCCTCAGATGACTTTCTGATGCTGTGCGCATAGCCTCGCATCTCAAGGTTATTTAGGTATATAATCCCCGCCTCTGTTCCCCTACATGAAAGAAAAAAACGATGACTAGAAAACACATCTACATCGCTTACACCGGTGGCACCATCGGAATGCAAAAATCGGATCACGGCTATGTGCCTGTTGCTGGCTTTATGGAAAAGCAACTAGCAAGCATGCCAGAGTTTCACCGTCCTGAAATGCCGGATTACACTATCCACGAATACGATCCTCTGATTGACTCATCAGATATGACGCCTGCCGACTGGCAGCAGATTGCGGATGATATTCGTGACAACTATGACAAATACGATGGTTTCGTCATCCTACATGGTACTGACACCATGGCATACACAGCATCTGCATTGTCTTTCATGCTTGAAAACCTTGGCAAGCCAGTGATTGTTACGGGTTCACAGATCCCTCTTGCGGAGCTGCGTTCTGACGGTCAAGCAAACCTATTGAATGCTCTGCATATTGCCGCAAACTACCCGATCAACGAAGTGACTTTGTTCTTCAATAATCAGTTGATGCGTGGTAACCGCAGCACAAAATCTCATGCAGACGGTTTTAATGCCTTTACTTCACCAAACCTTCCTCCACTATTGGAAGCTGGGATCAATATTCAAGTAAGCAACAGCGTAACCGTTGGTGCACAACCAGAAGGTGAGTTTAAGGTTCACAACATCACGCCACAACCAATCGGTGTGATCACCATGTATCCTGGTATATCACATGAAGTTATTCGTAATACGCTTCGTCAGCCTGTAAATGCGATGATTCTTCTGACTTTTGGTGTCGGCAACGCGCCTCAAAACCCTGAGCTACTGGGCCACCTAAAAGAAGCCTCTGAGCGTGGCGTTATTGTCGTGAACCTAACTCAATGTTTGGCAGGCAAAGTGAATATGGGCGGCTACGCCACGGGTTGTGCACTGGCAGACTCTGGAGTTATCAGCGGCTTTGACATGACGCCAGAAGCGGCACTAGCAAAACTGCATTACCTTCTAAGCCAAAACCTTTCTTACGAAGAAGTGAAAGAGAGAATGCAGCAAGTACTGCGTGGTGAGATGAGCCTATAAATTCAAGCTTACTACGATCTAAAAAGCCCAATAGAGATTGGGCTTTTTTCTTTTAAAGTCAAAGTAGTAAACGACACTCTGTAAAATCAAAGGTTACACTTAATCAATGTTCGGATTGACACGAACAATGTCGCTCTCTTCTCCGCTAAATTGTTTTTTAAGTTCTTGCTTCGATTTAAAGCTGATTTCACCACCTGCCGCAACCGTCATATGCTGCGCATCAGTATTATGTTTTGATTGATACAACATCACAGCTTGCATACACGAATCTCGCTGCTCTTTAGAAAGTGTTGTACCCTCTGGCCATCTTCCCGTTTCTACTGCATAGACTAAGCGATCATAAACTTCTGGAGTCATCGCTTGTAATAGTTGTTCTGCGTCCATAATGTACCTTCTTATTACATTCTATTTACAGAACATAACGGGTTAAGAAACTGAGTCAAGAATACGAAAATGAATTGGTGTAACGGATCACAAGCAAAACCATGAAAAGAACACACTGGTTACTTCTCAGCCTCACAAGTCTCGCACTAACGGGCTGTTTCGAAGGTAACGTGACAACCGAAGAGTTGTGCCAAAAAACACCAGAGCTGCGCTGCGAACAGCTCAATATGGATGACGGGCAATGTCGAGTTCCCAGAACAAACTTAGTATGGCATCGGTTTGAGCAACTGAAATATCCATCAGAAGCCAATCAAATTATCGAATACGGTCTGGTCGCTGAATATAGGAAATGCTTAGAACTCGCCTCTCAGATCACACCTATTGATCAAAGTGCTCTCAAGAGACAGCGTTTTAACGCTTTGGTACACAGTATTGATGAGCTAGAACGCATCGTAAACGAGTTAAAAGGCTCAGAAGACCCCGCTACTTTGTATTTTTTGTGGTCTCAAACGGGTGACATCCAAGCTCGTCGCGCATTTTTACAAATGGAAGGCTCACCCAAGTTAAATACTGCTGAGATGCAATATGCATTAGCTACTTTCTATACTAATCGAGATGCTAAGAAAACGTTGATACTGCTGAATAAAGCGTTGTCTTTATCGGATGAAGACAACCTTAATCCGATCATTCTCAAATCAATGGCAAGCATTCATCAAGGGCTTGGAGAAAAAAAGCGCGCGTATCTGTGGGCAATGGTTGCAAAAAGATTCGACGTCCCGCTTGCTGATGAAAAGCAGCTCAAGCGTATGTTTAATTTTAGTCATGCAGAGCAATATCAGCAGCTAGATGAATTAGCTGAATCGGTGGCAAAAGCCATAGAGAGAGGGAACTACTCTCCAGCAATGATACCCAAAGAGATATAAACGAAAAAACTCCCGCAATTGGTGGGAGTTTTTCTTTGGGCAAACTACACTCTATTTTCTACTTACAACAAATCGTATTGAAAGGATAAAACACTATCGAGCACAATTTTGTCGTTATTGTTCTGATTTGTTGAAAATTAACGACACTGAATTAACACAAAAACGCTCACCCGTGGTCTGTGGGCCATCTTCAAAAACGTGTCCTAGATGGCTATCACATGCGGCACAACGAATCTCTGTACGTACCATTCCGTGACTCAGATCTTCTAAATAGCGCACCGCTTGATCATTGATGGGCGCATCAAAACTTGGCCAACCACAGCCAGAGTCATACTTGTTATCAGAGACAAAGAGAGGGGCATTGCAACAGGTACAAGCATAAACACCCGTCTCTTTATTATGCAGTAGTTTACCGCTGAAAGGCGGTTCTGTACCTTGCTCTCGGCAGACACGAAACTCTTCCTCAGAAAGTTGCTCACGCCACTGCTCATCTGACTTCGCCACTTTTTTCCCGTTTTGTTCCACGACTTTCTGCTCCTTCTTTACTGTTTTTGGTATTGACTTTTTTAGCAAAAAACTTGCTTCTCTTAACAGTTGTAGCACATACTTTCTCACCAGGACACCATGCGTAATTAATTTGATAAGAGCACTTATCTCACCAGTTATATTACGCCAACTGGACTACAGAAGAATCAGTTAAAAGTTTAAAAAACGAACATTTGCGAAGAATTGTTAAAAAAAGCGTCGCTTTTTTTTGACTTTAAACAAGTTAAGTCCGATTATCACTTGCAGATGTTTACTGGATTCTGTAATTTTACTACCAGTTATCTTTAATCAGAAATTAAGTTGTGGAGCAACTATAATGACTATCAAAGTAGGTATTAACGGTTTTGGCCGTATCGGTCGTTTCGTATTCCGTGCAGCGCAAGAGCGTGCTGACATCGAAGTTGTAGGTATCAACGACCTTATCGACGTAGATTACATGGCATACATGCTTAAGTACGACTCAACTCACGGCCGTTTCAACGGTACTGTTGAAGTTGAAGGCGGTAACCTAATCGTTAACGGTAAAACTGTACGTGTTACTGCAGAGCGCAACCCAGCGGACCTTAAGTGGGACGAAATCGGTGTTGACGTTGTTGCAGAAGCAACTGGTCTTTTCCTAACTGACGAGACTGCACGTAAGCACATCGAAGCTGGCGCGAAGAAAGTTGTTCTAACTGGTCCTTCAAAAGACGCTACTCCAATGTTCGTAATGGGCGTTAACCACGCTACTTACGCTGGTCAAGACATCGTTTCTAACGCTTCTTGTACTACTAACTGTCTAGCGCCTATCGCTAAAGTTCTTAACGACAAGTTCGGTATCGAATCTGGTCTTATGACTACAGTTCACGCTACTACAGCAACTCAAAAAACTGTAGACGGTCCTTCTGCTAAAGACTGGCGCGGTGGTCGTGGTGCTTCTCAAAACATCATCCCATCTTCAACTGGTGCTGCTAAAGCTGTAGGCGTTGTTCTTCCAGAACTAAACGGCAAACTAACTGGTATGGCTTTCCGCGTACCAACAGCTAACGTTTCTGTAGTTGACCTAACAGTTAACCTAAAAGAAGGCGCATCTTACGAAGCTATCTGTGCAGCAATGAAAGAAGCTTCTGAAGGCGAGCTAAAAGGTGTTCTAGGTTACACTGAAGATGCAGTAGTATCTCAAGACTTCATCGGTGAAGTTCAAACTTCTGTATTCGATGCTAAAGCTGGTATCGCTCTAACTGATAACTTCGTTAAAGTTGTATCTTGGTACGACAACGAAATCGGTTACTCAAACAAAGTTCTAGACCTAATCGCTCACATCTCTAAGTAATTAGATAGTTAGCAATTAGCGAATAACTTCGTTAAAGAAAAGGCGGCTCTAGAGTCGCCTTTTTTGTATCTGGAATTTGAGAGAATACCTCGGCGCTGTTGCATTGTATTTGCGACGGATGTCGAAGCCCTATTTTCCCCAATGATAGGAAACAGCACATGGATTTAAAAACTCTCCCAGCTCTAACCGTGTTATCTGATAACGTTACTGTCGTTGAAATTGATCAGGTCAAAGTAGTACGTGTTATTCATGAGAAAGCGACAGCAGGCATCTCCTTACATGGTGGTCACGTTGTTTCGTTCACTCCTGCTGGTCATGAAGATTTGATTTGGATGAGCGAGAAGGCAATTTTCGACGGGAAAAAAGCTCTGCGAGGCGGCATTCCCGTTTGCTGGCCATGGTTTGGGCGTATTGCAGCACCGGCTCATGGTTTCGCACGTACTGCTGAATGGGAGCTGGTTGAACATCGCGAGAACGATAACGGCGTGATTGTTGAACTTGCTCTGTTCCCGACAGAAGAAATCCACGATATTTGGCCACATATGTTTGACGCTCGTTTGGTGGTTGAAGTTGGCGATGAGCTAAAAGTGACACTCAAAGTCATGAACATCGATGACGAAGCTTGGACCTTCTCTGGCGCGTTACATACTTACCTAAACGTTGGAGACATTAAGCAAGCACAAACGACAGGCATGGGTGCCGAGTACATTGATAGCTTGAAAGCTGATGCGGTATGCCAAGGTGGTGATGTTCTGCAACTCACAGACACCATTGATCGCGTTTACACGCAACCAGAAGCGAAAATTTTGGTAAAAGATCCGGAACTGAATCGTACATTAAGCGTGGAAAACCATGGTCATAACTCCGCGGTACTTTGGAACCCTTGGGCAGAAGGTGCACAAGGTATGGCAGATATGGCTGACGATGGTTACCAAACCATGCTGTGTGTTGAGTCTACTGTTCACGCTCCAAGTATCGAGCAAGGTAAAACGCTCCAGCCAGGTGAGACTCATGAACTTGTCACTGTAATTTCAGTGCAGTAGTTGTAACCAGCTCAAAGGTCGGGGATACCCGGCCTTTTTTGTAATAAAAGCCCCACTTAGATGGTCCTCTCTCAACTAACTTATTGGTTATCAGTCACTTTTGACTATTTCATTAACAAATATCAAAAAATTCGATCATATAAACCGATAGCATGCCGATACAAAACTCATAAATAATAAAAATATCAGGAACTGATCTATGTTAGAGAGATACCGAAATCAAAGTGTCGGATTCCAGTTAAAGCTGGTTATCACTTTGTGTCTATTCATTGCTTTCAGCAGTATTGCTGCGCTTGTTTACCGTAACGCTTCCGATGTTCTATTGGAAAGCACCCTTAAAGAGCACCAATCTAAAGTAGAGTCGATGGCTAAAACCATTGCTGGCCAATTCGATGCTTATCTGCATACCGCTAAAGTGCTCGAGTCCACTTTTCGTAATGGTTACCTTGCCGATGTTTATGTCGAAAACTATACCGTTGATTTCATGGGTCATGAAATACCAAACATCACTCAATACAGTGAAAGCTTAATTAACGACACAAAGCTGGTCGATAGCTTCACACGTGATACCGGTGCTATCGCGACTTTATTCGCGCCTTTGGGAGATGACTTTATTCGAGTATCTACCTCACTAAAAGATCCTCAAGGTCAACGAGCAGTGGGAACCACACTAGGTCTCGACCACCCAGGTTATCAGCAACTAAAAGCTGGTCAGCCATATTACGCTCAAATAAAGTTGTACGGCGAACGCTACATTACCTATTACTCTCCAATTAAAGATGCAACAGGAAAAGTTGCAGGGTTATCGTTTATTGGTTTGCCCGTAGATCAAGCAACACAAACGCTATTCGATGCGCTAGAAGAGATTAAATGGGGCGATACTGGCTATACCATCATTGTCGACAACGACGACAACAATCTTGGTAAGTACCTACTCCATCCGACCAAAAGTGCAACCGACCCTTCAATCACAGAAGTTCGTGACTACGAGGGTAATAAGCCTTTCCATAAAATTTTTGAACAAAAGAGCGGATTAATTCTCTACCCTTACCAATTCGGCTCAACAGTCGGCGAAAAGTACTTAGTGTTTACCGAAGTACCAGGTTGGAACTGGAAACTGCTAGGTGGTACGTTTATCAAAGAAGTAACAAAAGGTAGCGACACGCTTCTCACACTCATTGCTATCATTTCTTCGGTTGCGGCGATCATTACTTTTGTTGTACTGACACTTTTCTTGAATCGCAGCTTACAACCTCTGACCGTTCTAAACTCCTATATGACTCGCTTGGCGGGCGGCGAGGTCAGCTTGAACGTCCCATCGTCTCGTAAGGCATCAAAAAATGAAATTACGAACCTGAATACGGGTGTCGCCAGTATGGCAAGTCAACTCAATGAACTTGTTGGTAAGATCCGTTCCACAAGCGACTTAGTAGAGAGCAACTCCAACAGCGTTGCCAATGATGCCCATAGCAATTTAACCCAAGCTGACCGCCAACAAGAAGAAGTAGAACAAGTGGTAACAGCAATCGAAGAGATGGCCTCTTCCGCTCAATCGGTGGCGCAGCAAGTAGAAAGCATTGCGGAAAACGTACGCTCAGCGAATACCGATAGTCAATCTGGTCTCGCGATTGTGGAAGGCGTATGTATCGATGTTGCTCAACTTAACGATCTGTTGGATCAATCAGCAGCGGCTATCGAGCAAGTCAATCGCGATAGTGAGAGTATTCAAACCGTCACGAAGATGATTGATGAGATTGCAGAGCAAACCAACCTACTTGCGTTGAATGCAGCCATTGAAGCCGCACGAGCAGGTGAGCAAGGTCGTGGCTTCGCAGTTGTAGCAGATGAAGTGCGCACACTTGCGCACCGTACACAAAGCTCAGTTCAGGATGTAGTTGAAATTATTGAGAAGCTAAAAGGCTCTACTCATAATGCAGTTAATATGATGACTGACAGCCAACGCAGTGCCAATCAGGTCTTAGACAAAGCACAAGACGCGGGTACAGCATTAGAAGCTATCGCAGTACAAGTCCAGTCGATAGCGTCTCAAGCCGACGCCATTGCTGCGACCTCAGAAGAGCAAGCGCAAGTATCCCAAGAAATTGCTACAAATGCCCATTCTATCAGTGAGCTAAACCGAGAAAGCCGCAACACCAGCGCGAAAACCTCGCAAAGTGCCATTGAACTGCAACAACAAGCTCGGAACTTGAAAGAGCAAGTCGACTTCTTCCACTAATACTTAATAAGAGCCGATTCTATCGGCTCTTTTTGTTTCACTTGAGACCACGCTTTTTGATAGAATTTGCCGCCCTACTTTCTGTTCGAGATCGTCATGAACTATCAATGCCCTTTATGCCACCAAGCTCTAGCGTTAAATGAAAAAACGTTTAAGTGCGAAAACAATCATCAGTTTGACTTAGCAAAAGAAGGCTACGTTAACTTGATGCCAGCGCACCACAAACGTTCTAAAGATCCTGGTGACAATAAAGAGATGATGCAAGCTCGTCGTCGATTCCTTGAAGGGAATTACTACAACCCAATGCGCCAAGAGGTTGCGCAGCTGTGCGCGAAATACACTGAGGGAACCGGTCATCAGTTATTAGATATTGGTTGCGGCGAGGGTTACTACACGGATCAAGTGCAGAAAACGATACAAACGCAAACGGACGATGCGACGATATATGGATTGGACATTTCAAAAGTTGCGATTCGTTATGCGGCGAAGCGCTACACACAGTGTCACTTTAGCGTCGCTTCTAGCCATCGGCTTCCTTTCGCGAATGAATCCTTAGATGCTATTTTGCGCATTTATGCCCCTTGCAAGGCAGAAGAGCTTCAGCGCGTTGTAAAAGAGAACGGTGTGGTCATCACGGTGACACCTGCAAGCCGTCACTTATACCAACTACGTGAACGCATTTATCAAGATGTTCGTCTTCACAGTGAAGAGCCAGAACATATTGAAGGATATGAATTAGAGCATCAACAACATCTTAACTATGTTATGAATTTGAAGGACGGGGCCGCATTCGATTTATTGCAAATGACGCCATTCGCATGGAAAGCAACCGATGCACTTCGTGAAGAGTTGAAGTCCGCTACACTCTATCAATGTGAGGCTGATTTTATGCTGCGCGTATATCGCAAAAAGTCCACTCAGTAATAATAGTGGCAGACAACAAACGCAAATAGTTATCATTTATATTGATTCATTGTTCAGCCTCCATTAATATCATCCGGACATTTTTGGAGGCTTTTCAATGCGCTTTTCTATTTTGAGCTTGCTCTTTGCTGGCTTACTTACTGGTTGTTCTTCTGTTCCATTAACCAACTCTCACCCTAACTCTGCGGAAGTCACTACTTTTTACGACTACCAACTTTACACCCCTTCTGGCGAGCACATCGCTCTAAGCGAGCTACCAAAAGAGCTGCAACAAGCAGATGTCATTCTTATTGGTGAATGGCACACACATGCCGGCGTTCATCGCTTTCAAACCGATATGCTCAAACAACTTTCATCTTATGATCGCCCACTCGCGTTATCAATGGAACAATTTACCCGCGACAAACAACCTGTTGTTGACGCTTACCTGCGTGGGGAAATCGGTGAACAGTACTTGATGAAACAAGCCAATGCTTGGCCCAATTATGAGAGCGACTATCGCCCTCTCGTTGAGTTTGCTAAGCAGAAAAATCTCCCGGTGATTGCAGCGAATGCACCAAAGGGCATTGTCCGATGTATTGGTCGTCAGGGGATAGACTACGTTAACAAGCTCGATGATGAGCAGCGAACGTTTATTGCAGAATCCATCAACACGGCCAGTAGTCCATACAAAGAGAAGTTTATGGCATCCATGCATCATGGGAAGCCAGAACAAACCGAGAAACAGTTTGCAGCTCAAGTAACTTGGGATGAAACCATGGCAGAGTCTATTGTTAACTACCTAAACGCCAAACCAGGTGCTCAGGTTGTTCATGTCGCGGGTAAGTTTCATACCGAGCAAGGGTTAGGTACGGCTACATCCATCTTAAGCCGCAATCCGAGCTTAAAAGTGGTTGTAATTAGCCCAACAGATAATGTGCTTGCCGATAATACTGACTATCAGTTAGAGGTTCTTGCACCACCAGTACGGTATGTACAAGATGCTCACCGCATGGCGGCATATCAACACCTCACTAAGCGCAATAGCGACCTTCAATGTAAGTAGTTGGTCTCCAATTTAAGTTACTACCTTGTCATTGCGTTGCATCATCACACTGCTCCGAGTTCATAGAGTGACAACGGTCTGCTTCCTGCTGGTCTATTTTTTGCTAATGATCACGAATAGAAACCAGAAGCGGCAAAAGCAGACCTGCTTTTATCCAAATAGCTTCAGAAATAGAATTTGCCGCCGATAGTAATATAACTGCTTTTTACCCGCACTCAGTGAACGAGTGTCGATGTTCCAAGGAGTATTCGATGAATCCAGTAGGAAGCACTTCTGTTAATAGCTATGCCAAACAATCTGTCGCCTCTAAGCAAACAAGTATTGCACAAGAGGAAGGCAACGCTTCGCCGCTAAAAGTCGAACACAATAAGGTGACACTGTCCACGGAGGGCAAAGCGCTCCTCGCCGCTCTGCAGCAAATCGAACACGACAGTAAGAGAGTAGAAGCAGAAGATAAATCTGTTGGTGAAAAAGTGGAGTCCTTTACACATGGCGCACTTGGCATGGATCACCCTGACAAAATCGAGGAAGAAGAAGACGGCTCATATTCTGCGGGTCAATACCTTTCTGCGGCCCTCACTGTCGGTGGCATCATATTAGCGTTGGTCTAATAATCGTTACGACAATAAATCCTATTTGAATAAATCACTAACTGCAGCCCATAATTTGATACGTCAAAGAACGATATGTCGTAAACGTAGGTTATATACTCCTCAATTCGACCGCTCTTATGACCTTAAAACGCATACTCGTTTATTGCTCCCTAAACTAGGTTTCTTGTGAAGGCACTGAATGGATAACTTTAGTCCATGCTTTCAACTCCTAAGCGTAATCCAAGCCCACGTTTGTGGGCTTTCTTCTTTCTAAATTCACAAACGTTAGAGGTTGATTCACTTTTTCTACAAACCCAAGCAAAGACGACAATTTAGTTAAACTTTTATTACCGACACAAAATCGTCATAAATCATTGTTTTAATGCCAGCGCTTTTAATAAACAAGGAAAATATAATGAAGCGCTTAGTATCTCCAATCGTTACCGCAGTGGCAGCATCAACCCTCTCTTTTAATGCACTCTCGGCCGAAATCAAAAACGTTATTTTGATGATCGGCGATGGCATGGGGCCTCAACAAGTTGGTCTACTAGAGACCTACGCCAAACACGCACCTAACTCGATTTACCAAGGCGAAACTACCGCTTTGTATAAACTCGCTCAAGAAGGTGTGATTGGATCATCACTGACTAATCCAGAAGACGCGATTGTAGTCGACTCTGCGTGCTCTGCAACGATGCTAGCAACAGGAATACCTACCGCTTCTGAAGTCATTGGCATTGATAGCCAAGGCAACCACGTTGAAACCATTTTGGAAAAAGCCAAAAGCAAAGGTAAGGCTACGGGTCTCGTCTCTGATACACGTATGACTCATGCAACGCCAGCCGCATTTGCCGCTCATCAACCACACCGTTCTCTAGAAAACAGTATTGCGGCGGACATGCTAGAAACTGGCGTTGACGTGATGATGTCTGGCGGACTTCGTCATTGGATTCCAAAGTCGACAAACGACAAGGGAGAGACATACGAGCAACTTGAAAAGCTCACTGAAGGTAATGTCTACCTAAAGTCGAAACGTAAAGATGAGCGCAACTTGCTTACTGAGGCGCAAGACCAAGGTTACAACCTGGCTTTCAGCCGCGATATGCTCACACAAGCTAAAGGTGACAAATTACTTGGACTTTTTGCTTACTCGGGCATGAACGATGGTATTGCCTACAGTCAAAGCAAAAACGATCCAAAACGTACGCAGCCATCACTGAAAGAAATGACCACCAAAGCAATCGACATCCTTTCAAAAGACAAAGACGGCTTTTTCTTAATGGTTGAAGGCGGTCAAATTGACTGGGCTGGCCACAGTAACGATGCGGGTACGATGCTGCATGAAATGATCAAGTTCGACGAAGCGGTAGACTCGGTTTATGAGTGGGCAAAAGGCCGTGATGACACACTGATCATTGTTACCGCTGACCACGAGACCGGTTCTTTCGGCTTTAGCTACTCATCAGCAAACTTGCCTAAACCGCAAAAACGCGACGGCGAAGCATTCAAAAATCAAGATTACGCGCCAAACTTCAACTTTGGTCAGTTCGAAATCCTCGATGGTTTATACAACCAGAAGAAAAGCTACTACGGTATGATCAGCGAATTCCAAGCGCTTGATAAGAAAGCTCAAACACCAGAGAAGTTTGCAGAAATTGTGAATGCAAATAGCGCTTTTTCGATTACGCCTGAGCAAGCAGAACGCGTATTAGCAAGTAAACCAAATCCATACCGACTCGCTGGACACAAATACTTAAGCGAAGAGAACGTTCCTACAATCAATGACTTTGATGCGTTCTTTCCTTACAACGACCGTGGCAACTTGCTAGCTCGTGAGCATGCAACAAAGCAAAACACAGTATGGGGAACGGGTACTCATACGCATACCCCAGTCAACGTATTTGCTTGGGGGCCGGCAGAAACTATCCTTCCGGTATCAAAAATCATGCACCACTCTCAGTTAGGTGAGTACTTAAAGCAACAAATCAAATAATCGGCTTGCACTTACTTCACGACTCGTGATGTTCAAACGCTCTCGTAAGGGAGCGTTTTTTTATGCATGAAAATAGTTGACGTTTTAAATAATAAACCTCAATAATTATAGGTCTTTGATTATATGAATGAAGAAAATGTGCGAAATATTTGCTAAGCAGCCCCAAGACAACTATCAGTTCATCACCCGCTCTATCCGTATTGATGGTCACGCCACAAGTGTAAAACTTGAAGCGAGCTTTTGGACGATTCTTGAGGAAATTGCTAACGCTCAAAACATGACTGTTCCTAAGTTTATTAGTACGGTCTATCAAGAAGCGCTCGAATACAATGGTGAAGTAAACAACTTTGCCTCCCTACTCCGCTGCGCCTGTCTCACTTACGCTCTCCAGCCTAAAGAGACGATTCGTCAAGCACTGACACAACTAAACACTTAATAACAACCAACTGCTAACCAACCTACCAATAACCCTCATAGGCTATGCAACAGAGTTGTAAGCCATTGAGCATGTTCTAATTTGTCGTACTAGAGTACTACCCAGACTCCTTTTGAACTCGCTAACCTATGCGGACTATCAAGGAGTACCCATGACAAAAATGATTCACACCATGATCCGAGTCAGCGATCTGGACCGTTCTCTACAATTTTACCGCGACGTACTAGAGCTAGAAATCAAAGACCAATACATCTTTGATGGTTTTTCTCTGACCTATCTAGCCAACGAAGAAACTGGCTTTGAATTAGAGTTGACACACAATCACGATCAAACTGAGCCTTACACTCACGGCTCAGGCTACGGTCACCTTGCTGTCAGCGTAGAGGACATCGAACAAACTCACAAACGCATAAAATCTCTCGGTATTGAAGCGGGTGACATCAAAGCTTTTGATCACCAACAAAAGCATTTGGCAACGTTCTTTTTTGTGACTGATCCTGATGGTTACAAAATTGAGTTCTTACAACGCCAAGGGCGTTACCTATAACAAAAAGAGTAAACATCATGATTCACTTGACTGCTACCTTTCACGCACAACCGGGAAAAGAACAGGAACTGAAAGCAGTGCTCACCCGAGCACTTGAACCCACTCGCAATGAAGAAGGTTGTGTTCGTTATCAGTTATTCCAAGATAAAGACAATGCGTGCCACTTCGTTTTTCAAGAGCAATTTAAAGACCAACAAGCGTTCGATCTTCATGGTGAAACAGAACACTTTGCTCTTTTGATTAGCCAAATCGACAACTTGCTAGAATCCGAACCGAAATTGGTGTTCTTTAACGAACTGTAAAAACACCGCTTAATGCAAATAGAAAGGCACTCTTTACTAGAGTGCCTTTTCGTACTGTTGTGGCTGTGATTACGCGTCTTGCTTCTCTACCATGTGCAAATGCACATCTTGTTGTGGGAAAGGAATCGAAATGCCTTCTCGGTCAAAGCGCAGTTTCACTTCTTTTGTCACATCCCAATACACGTCCCAATAATCATCAGTTTTTACCCAAGGACGAACAATAAAGTCTACAGATGATGTGTTTAACGTATGCACTTTGATCATCGGCTCTGGTGTACGAAGTACTGCAGGGTGAGAAGTAATGATATCAGACAGCACTGACTCGGCTTTCAGCAAGTCATCCGCATAACCAATGCCAAACACCATATCCACACGGCGAATGCGCTCGTGTGTGACGTTCTTAATCACATCTCCCCAAATTTTACTGTTAGGTACAATAATAATTTGGTTATCAAACGTACGGATTGTGGTGTTCACCAAACTCATATGGCTTACCTTACCATCCACACCACCAGCATACACAAAGTCACCAACATCAAATGGGCGATAAATAAGCAACATCATACCCGCCGCGAAGTTGGACAAGGTGTCTTGTAAGGCGAAGCCGATAATCACACCAGCAATACCAAAACCGGTTAGGATCGGTGCTAGGTTCAATCCGAGCTGAGATAGGCCCACCATGATACCAATCACCCACACGAATTTGCCGGACATTGAGATAAAGAAGTCCTGCATCAAGTGTGAGAGTTTTAAGTTTTTCGATGAAACCGCCTTGCTGACCACTTTGCGCGTTAACTTCGCAAGCCCACGAGCGATCAATAAAATCAACGCAAATACAAACAACTGGAAAATGTGCTGTGGCGCATTTTCGGCAAACCAGTCTAGTGCCGAGTTGGACCAATGGCTCAGTATTGACCACACTACTTTAGTATTCAGTAAATCGTGGGTGATATTCCCTGTCACTTCGAAAATTTGGCGTTTATATTCGGACGTTTCTAAACCGACTTTATCGCCAATCGAAATTAAGTTGCGTAGGCTTTCCGTCGCAATATTCAGTCTTTGCTTAGTAATAAGCTGACTTAGCTGCAGTGACGCTTTTTCCGATTCAGGGCTTGACGAAAGTTGAGAGCCGATGATCTCACTTTGCTGACTCAAGTACTCAATTGAGGCAGACAGCAAACGCATGCGTTTATCAACTTTATCCTTTAGTTCCGCTTCTGCGCGCTCATTTTGAGCCCCTAACTCTTTCAGCCAAGCAAGGTTTTGCCAACTTGAATCGAAGCTGACATCGAGGTAATGCTGTAACTCTCGGTAATCATTTACAAGAGCAAGTTTCTCTTCATCCTTGGCTTTATTTAAATCTTCAACGACTTTCTTTATTTTTTCCGACAGATAGTTCGTGGCGTCCTCGGAGTATTTTTCCTGCTTTTTAACCAAGGAGATCAATTTGTCACGAGGGATAGTTTCACGTTCAATCGCTGATGCTAACTGACTTCTTAACTCTTCATTTTTTTGGAACAGCTGCAGTTGAAGCGCGTCGCGCTCATCACCACTCGCTTGCGAGAGACCTTGGGATAAATCCACAATTTCTCGATTCAAGTTATCAATAGAAGTTTCGGCAGCAGAGGGCTCTGGCGTATCCTGAATATCTTTCGCATTGATGACCATCGGGGCCATCATACCGAGGATGAGCGCGAATAATGCCACCCAAGATGTCAGGCGTATTTTCTGGGGGAAATGAAACGTCATGTTTACCTCTTAGGGAACAGTTCTGATCAAAACGACCAAGAATAGAAGTGTAAAGCCTTGAAATTATATACCTAAGTTTACAACACTAAATAATAAACTGAGCAGCATTTCGTTAGTTGGGCGTCAAAGTTGAGAAACCCAATAACAAACAAGCCTTTCATTATTAGATGAAAGGCTTGTGTACATTTAACTACGGGCGATTGGGGTGATTCAGAATGTGGTCTTCCCAATCCACCACATCAATCTCATATACCACTTTATTGCGGACACTTTCGCCCGCCGCGTGCATCGCAGATTTCGAGCCCGTAATCAACGGATGCCATTCTGGTAAAGGCTGTTTTTCAGCCAACAGGCGGTAAGCGCACGTATGCGGCAGCCAAGTAAAATCGTCAATGTCTTCGCGCGTCAGCTTGGTGCACTCTTCACCCGAAGTAAAACGATTTGGGTAATCCTTACAAGAACACGTTTTGCTATTTAACCAGCTACAGGCCACATTGGTGTAATAGATTTCGTCGGTATCTTCGTCCATTAGCTTATGCAGGCAACATTTACCACAACCATCACAGAGAGATTCCCATTCCTCTTCTGTCATCTGCTCTAACGATTTACTTTGCCAAAATGGAGTGCTCATACTTCAGGTCTCACCAAGGGAATTTAGGGGGCGATTTATACCCCTCTCGACGCAAAAGTTCAAGTTTTGAGAAGATCTCGAATCATTCACACATAACAGTAGAGATATTCAACTACTTTCGCTTTACTGTTCTATCCTTAAACGAGTTTCCATTACTCAATTGATCAAGAAGGCATTAAGGAGTTTTCATGGGTATTATTTCTTGGATTATTTTGGGCTTAATCGCCGGTGCACTCGCAAAATGGCTCATGCCAGGAAAAGATGGGGGTGGCTGGATTGCGACAATGCTACTCGGTATTGCTGGGGCGTTTGTCGGCGGCTTTCTTGGCGGTATTCTGGGTTTCGGCGGGGCAACTGGCGTAAATATCGGTAGCATAATCACCGCAACGCTAGGCGCATTTATTCTGCTGTTTGTTTACAACCGCTTCTTGAGATGATCACAACGGTTTAGAAGCCAAAAGGAGCACTCTATTGAGTGCTCCTTTTTATTTTTTTCTTAGGCGACTCTTCCAATCCACGTCAAAATGACCATAATTGCCCCTCAATTTTTAAGAGGTTTACATTATGGATTGTCGACTAGGATGCGGAGCTTGCTGTATTGCGCCAAGTATCTCTTCACCGATACCTGGAATGCCCAAGGGCAAACCAGCAGGTGTTCGTTGCGTACAACTCAACGATGATAATTTGTGTAAGCTGTTTGGTAAGCCTGAGCGCCCTAACGTTTGTCACGATTTTAAACCGTGTCCGGTTGTGTGTGGCAAAACCAACCAAGAAGCGCTCGACAACATCACTGAGCTAGAGCAACTTACTTAATCTATTCAGAGCCCCCGTTTAGTCGTTACCAAGCTCTCGTAAGTACAAGTAGATGGTATCGCGCGAAATGCCAAGATGGTTTGCAACCATTAAAACAGCATCTTTGTATTTAAAAATGCCTAAGCCGTGCAGTCGCGTCACCAGTTCACGGTTACGTTTAGAAGGCGCAATGGCTTCATTTTCCCACACTTCTGTTTGCACGGTTTCTATCGTGCTGATGATGGTTTCATCGATATTACGCGCAAACGTTTCTGGTGAGCGAGCACCACCAACACAACACTCGGTGTGTTGCTGAGGCAGCATTGCCTTTAAAAACGCCTGCATCGGTGCATCCATATCCACGTTGATACACAGCAAACCAATCGGTTTGTTTTTTGGATTTCTGACAATTGTCGTAATGGAGTGCAAGGTCTTTCCGTTCGACGTTTTCGTCAGGTACGAATCAGAAACGTCCTTGCCCTCTCTTAACTTCATTCTCGCTAAGTTGGTAATTGGGGCACCTTCACTGCGTTCCGTCACATGCCCATTTGCGATTTTGATGATTTCCGGCGCTTCGGCATCTAAACTGTGGAGAACCACTTCAGTGTGTTCACCATACATACGTGCAATGCCATCCACGACGTTTTTCATAGAGTTCAAAATATCGAGATCACTCTTGGTGAGTTTCTTTAGTAGCAATGTTACTTCCCTTAGCAAAAACTGGAGGTTAGGCCGACATAATATCGATAATAGATTTGTCAGTATACGGCATACCGAAACGAACCATTGAGCCAACATTTCTTATCGTTTGCTCAACTTCTTCGCCTACTATACCTTGATTCTTAACACTGTGGTTACCCATCGCCATCAAATATGAGCGCACCGCCGTTGTCGATGAAGTACACACTTTCATCGCACAAGAGGACTTCGCACCATCGCACACCATACCTGAACTGTCGCTGATGACGTTTTGAATGGCGTAGCATGATTGCTCGAATGTACCACCAGCTAAATACACCAGCGCCATAGAAGCTGCCGCACTGGTAACAGTGTTGCCACAAAATGCGGATAACGGTGGGTAATAAGATTTGATGTAAATAGCCCCTAAATGACTCATGATCAACGCGCGAGCCAGCTGTTCTTCGTCGTTTTGAAATGCTTCTGCGGCAACTACAACTGGCATTGTAGCGGCAATACCTTGGTTCCCACTGCCGAAATTGCTCATGGCTGGCAACGTCGCCCCTCCCATGCGAGCATCAGACGCCGCTGATGTCATCATCTGTATACGACTCATTAAGTCATTGCCCAATAAGCCTTGCTCGATGTTGCCTTTTAGCGTGCGTCCAATTTCTAGGCCGTAACCTCGGTCGATACCCTCTTGAGCCAGCAAGGTATTAAGCTCTGCAGCTTGGAGAATAAATTTGATCTCTTCAAAAGGCGCTTGAGTGGCAAACTCATAGATTTGTTTGATCGAAATATCCACACCTTCACAAACGGAAGCGGTTGCAACGCGTTGCTGTGGTGGAGCATCAAAAATCACGTCGCCATTGCGCGTGATCTGGATAATGTTGGTGTGACCGCCACTGATCGTAACCGAAACAACATCGTCATCAGAAGTGAGCGTTACGCTGCAATAAATGAATTCTTGCGTATCCATGCGCGCTACAGTTACCCGCTCTTCATCTATCAATTGTTGCGCAGCAGCGACATCCTGCTCATTAATCCGAGCCAACACTTCCAGTTCTGCTGTTGGGTCACCGGCTAATGCACCAACTGAGGCGGCAATTTTGAGGCCTATCTTGCCCGTTCCGGGTACGAAAACACCCATCGAGTTTTTAAATAGGTTGTCTGAAACACGCACCTCTATCGCATCAATATCGGATGTGCCCAACTCTTTTCTAGCAACTGCTGCCGCGTACGCAGCAGCAATGGGTTCTGTACATCCTAATGCAGGTTTCACAACTTGCTTAATGATTTGGATATATTGTGTCCATTGCTGGTTCATGCTCTGTTCTCCGTATTACTTTTTATGAGCAATCGCTTCGACTTCAATTAACACGTCAAGAGGCAAATCTTTCACTGCGAAGCAACTGCGTGCCGGACAATCTTGTTGGAAAAACTCTGCGTAGACCTTGTTAAACTCGGCAAAGTCATTAATATTCGATAGGTAACACGTTGTTTTTAAAACAGTATCGATACTGCCACCACCAGCCTCTAAAACGTGCTTCAAGTTAGTAAGAGATTGATGACTTTGTGCACTGATGCCGCCTTCAACTACTTTTCCTGTTGCCTTATCAACGGGTAATTGGCCAGAAGTAAAAATCAAATCGCCATAGCTAGTGCCATGTGAATAAGGTCCGATAGCAGCAGGCGCGTGTTCAGATGAAATCAATTTTTTCATTTTTAAATCCTCACATAAATTTTATTTTTTATTAAGAAGTTTCTAATTTAACTTCCGTATTAGCGTTATTTTTTCAATTAAATATGAACCAAACAACTAGATCAGATCACAAAATTCGTTAAAAACTCCAATTTATTTGAACTTCCTCGCCAAGATCTCAAATTTATCTGAATTTTCCACAAAAAAATTGGTTATATACATTTTCTCAATTAAATTTGAGAAAAATTCATACTAACAAGAGAAACAATAAAATGAGCGTGACAGCACCTACACAAACCTTACCCATCGGTAAAGAGCCACCGCACGTAAAAGCAGGCATGGCCCTAGATGAGTGGAAAGCCGCGATCAAGTTTGATAGCACAGACTGGGGATGGGTGATCATGAGTATCGGCATGGCAATCGGCGCCGGTATTGTTTTTTTACCAGTAAAAGTTGGCGTATTGGGCCTTTGGGTATTCTTGGCCTCTGCCGTAATCGGCTACCCAGCGATGTACTTGTTCCAACGCCTTTTCATCAACACTCTCTCAAGTTCACCAAAGTGCCAAGATTACGCTGGCGTCATTTCCGGCTACCTTGGTAACAAATGGGGGGCGTTATTAGGTGTGCTCTACTTCATCATGTTGGTGATTTGGGTCTTTGTTTACTCAACAGCTATCAACAATGACTCGGCATCTTTCCTACATAGTTTTGGCATCACGGAAGGTTTATTGTCTGAAAACCCGCTATATGGTCTGGCTTTAGTGTGCGCGCTGGTCGCTATTGCATCTCGTGGTGAAAAGATTTTGTTTAAGGTCAGTACTGGTCTTGTACTGATTAAACTTTGTACCGTTGCATTACTTGGCGTCATGATGATCGAAAAATGGGATGTAGCGAATGTCGGTGCAATTCCAGAAACAGGCGCTGGTTTGAAAGATGCAATTGAGCTACTGCCGTTTACTCTAACGTCTATTCTCTTCATTCAAAGCTTGAGCCCAATGGTGATCTCATACCGCTCAAAAGAAAAATCGATTGAGGTTGCTCGCTTTAAAGCCATGCGCGCAATGAAAATTGCTTTCGGTATCTTGTTTGTGACCGTCTTCTTCTACGCGATTTCCTTTACGCTTGCGATGTCACATGAACAAGCGGTTAAAGCAGCAGAAGAGAACATCTCTGCTCTTGCGATGGTTGCGCAAGGTATGGACGGCACGACGCTAAAACTAATGAGTTTGATGCTGAATATTTTCTCAGTAATGACTGCGTTTTTTGGCGTGTACTTAGGTTTCCGCGATTCTTGCCAAGGTCTAGCGATGCTGGCTCTAAAAAAGGTCATGCCTGAAGAGAAAATCAATAAAGACTTAGTCACCAAGGGAATCATTCTCTTTGCTATTCTCATGGCGTGGGGTGCAATTGTATTGAATCTACCAGTTCTGAGCTTCACATCAGTATGTAGCCCTATCTTTGGTTTGATTGGCTGTTTGATTCCAGCTTACCTTGTCTACCAAGTGCCTTCTTTACACAAATACAAAGGCGCGTCGCTTTACTTGATTATTGCGACTGGTATTTTGTTGTGCGTATCACCTTTCGTCGCATTTAGCTAAAACCTACTTTGCCTTGGCTGTTACTCAGGTAGTGATGGCCAAGGCAACCTTAAGATTCAACCTCTCCTTGCTTTTCTCTCATCCTTGAGAACTCTTGCCACATACCGTCCTATTTGCAGTCTTTGCGCGATCTCCCTCACACTTTATTGACAATTCTCGACTATGTTCAGCGGGTCATTTAAGTAGAAATTAGGAAATAACATGAACAAGTATTTGGCAGAGGCTTTTGGTACGTTCTGGCTAGTATTGGGCGGCTGCGGTAGCGCAGTGTTGGCTGCAGGTTTCCCAGATGTTGGTATTGGTCTGCTGGGCGTTGCTCTGGCCTTTGGTTTAACCGTTTTAACCATGGCATTTGCAATCGGTCATATTTCAGGTTGCCATTTGAACCCTGCTGTGACGGTTGGCCTTTGGGCAGGCGGTCGTTTTGAGACAAAAGACGTTGCGCCTTACATCATCGCACAAGTGATCGGCGGGCTGATCGCTGGTGGCATTCTTTATGTCATCGCGACAGGACAAGCTGGATTTGATGTTGTGGGTTCTGGCTTTGCCGCCAACGGTTATGGTGAACACTCGCCGGGTCAGTACTCCATGCTTGCTGCGCTAGTTTCTGAAGTCGTGATGACGATGATGTTCCTTATCGTAATCATGGGGGCGACAGACAAACGTGCACCTCAAGGTTTTGCACCTATTGCGATTGGTTTGTGTCTGACTCTTATTCACCTGATCAGCATTCCTGTCACAAATGCCTCAGTAAACCCGGCTCGTAGTACAGCAGTCGCGATATATGTGGGCGACTGGGCAGTTTCTCAATTATGGCTGTTCTGGGTTGCGCCTATTTTGGGTGGCGTACTTGGTGCAGTCATCTACAAAAATCTTCTTGGTAAAGAATCGAACGATTAATCGTTCCCAACTCCCAAAATCAAAAAAGCCGCTGAATTCAGCGGCTTTTTATTAAATTCTGTGTCGACCTAACAGCGAGTGTGACAACGTCGTGCCATCGACAAGCTCAAGTTCTCCACCGACAGGCACACCATGCGCGATGCGGCTGGCATCAACTTGGTGTTCTTTACATAGCTCTGCGATGTAATGTGCAGTGGCTTCGCCTTCAACCGTCGGGTTTGTTGCCAAAATCACTTCGGCTATATCACCGCGACGTAAGCGGTAATCAAGCACATCCAGCCCAATATCACTTGGACCAATACCGTCTAGTGGTGACAAGTGTCCCATAAGAACAAAGTATCGACCAGAATACTGGCCCGTTGCTTCGACTGCAGCAATGTCTGCCGGGCTTTCTACCACACAAATTTGACCATTTTCTTGGCGTTTTGGGTTAGTACAAATATGACAGACTTCTTCTTCGGTGAAGGTTCGACACTCAGTACAATGACCGATTTCTGTCATTGCCTGGCTAAGCGCATCTGCAAGTTGCAAACCGCCTTTTCTATCGCGCTGTAACAAATGAAAGGCCATACGCTGCGCTGACTTGGGGCCAACCCCAGGTAGACAACGTAAGGCCTCCATCAATTGCTCCAGCATATGACTGGTACGCATTAAAAGTCCGCTTAATTAAATATCAGCAGATTAGAATGGCATTTTCATACCTGGTGGTAGTTGCATACCGCCAGTTACAGAAGCCATTTTCTCTTTTTGAGTTTCTTCAACACGACGGGCCGCATCGTTGAACGCCGCAGCGATCAAATCTTCAAGCATTTCTTTGTCGTCTTCCATCAAACTTTCATCGATGTCAACACGACGTACGCTGTGACTACCAGTGATAGTAACTTTAACTAGGCCAGCACCAGACTCGCCAGTTACTTCCATATTCGCGATTTCTTCTTGAAGCTTTTGCATGCGATCTTGCATTTGCTGGGCTTGCTTCATTAGGTTGCCCATACCGCCTTTACCAAACATGTTTATCTCTCTGGTTTAATGAGGTGTTGCATCAATTAATGGGGTTATACCTTTGGGTTTTCAACCCCATTCCATTCGATTATTAGATAGGGCGCACACTATCTTTATCAAGCTCTGCAGCAAAACGACGTTCAATAAATTGAACATTTGGATCGTTTTCTAAACTATTCAGAGCTTGCTGTAATTTCTCTTGATAGAGCCTATCTCTAAGTTCAAGTGGTGTTTCTCCACTCTCCCCTATTTCGATGCTCATGTGGCACTCTTCACCTAACACGGTATTAAGTGCTTTAAGCAATTCGGCTTGAGCTCTATCAGTATTCAAATGAGCTTGGCTGCTTCTCAATAGTAACGAAACGGTTGTTCCTTCCTTACTATAATGAGAGTTTAGCGCAAGTTGCTCTACCAGCTTAGGGATCTCCATTAAGCTGATTAGCTTCGCCCATTCATTATGTTCTAACGATTCATCGATGAGCTTTTGTGCCATTTCAGGCGTTTTCTCATGCTCAAGTGCCTGCTTGAGCTGCGTAGGTGTCAGTTTTGTATTCACTTTTGTCTCAACAGGCTTGCTTGGACGCCAGCGATACGCTTCCTCAACTTGTGGCTCCGTCGACTTCGGAGCTGAGTTTGGCGACACCTGCGCGGAATTGCCATGCAATTGCGCTACTCGGTCGATAACCGATTCTGGTTGTGCAGATGCCGCTTTAGGCTTTTTTGAGCCACCATTTTGAGGAGTGTTCTGTTGTAGGCCTTGACGCTGAGAGCGTAATTGGTGACGTAAACCGCTTAGACCACCGCGCGCCGATGTTGAAACGCTCTCTTGCACTTGTTGAGGTGGCGTTTCATGCTGCGGCGCTGGGTTTTCGCTCATCGGCGGCGCCATATCATACTGTGGCGGAACCGTCTCATATCCACTCGCGTGATACTCAGGTTGCGAATTGGATGAAGGTTGAGGCGCCACTTGTGGTGTGCTTTGTGCTGGATTCGGCTGCTGAGCTCGAGGAGCAGCGATTGTCTGAGCTGGCGCAGTCTTTGGCTGACTGGCACTTTGAACTGGTACTGAAGCTGGTTCGCAGTTACTGGAAACAACATTTGCCCCACTGTTATTTGATGGGCGGAACGCCATCATACGCAGTACAATCATTTCCAGACCGACTCGCCCATTTGGCGAGAGGGTCAAATCTTCACGACCTTTCAATGCAATTTGGTAGTAAAGCTGAACGTCTTGCGGACTTAGTGCTTTACTCAACAACTCGATTTTTTCTGCATCTGGCTGCGCTCGGTCTAGCGACGCTGGCAACGCTTGATACATCGCAATTCGATGAAGCTGTGTTGCGACTTGCTGCAACAAACCATCCCACTCAACACCATTTGCCGCTAATTGCTGGATTTTATCCATGGCTTGTTGAGGTTGCTTGCTGCTGATTGACTCTAGTAAGTGAATCGCTTGGTCGGTATCAATCGTCCCCAACATGTGGCTGACAATATCGGTTTGCACCGCACCGTTACCTAAAGCAATTGCTTGATCGGTCAAGCTGAGAGCATCACGCATACTGCCATCTGCAGCATGTGAAATCATACCCAGTGCTTTTGGTTCTGCCGATACTTGCTCTTGACCCAAAATGTAGTCGAGTTGCTGATGAATATCATCAACGCTGATCGGTTTGAGATGGAACTGTAGACAACGCGACAATATAGTAACTGGCAGCTTTTGTGGATCGGTTGTCGCGAGTAAGAACTTCACATACTCTGGCGGCTCTTCCAGGGTTTTCAACAACGCATTGAAAGAGTGACGCGATAGCATGTGTACCTCATCGATGAGGTACACTTTAAAACGTCCACGAGCAGGTTTGTATTGAACGTTGTCTAACAGTTCGCGAGTGTCTTCAACTTTAGTACGTGATGCCGCATCGATTTCAAGAAGATCGACAAAGCGACCTTCATCAATTTCACGACAAGTATCGCACTTACCACAAGGTGTCGCGGTAATACCGGTTTCGCAGTTCAAGCCTTTGGCAAACAACCTACCGATACTCGTTTTACCCACACCACGAGTCCCGCTGAACAGATAAGCATGGTGTAAACGGTTTTGCGCCAGTGCGTTTTCCAACGCCGTCAGGACATGTTTTTGTCCGACAACTTGGTCAAACTGATTAGGACGCCATTTTCGCGCTAAAGCTAAATAACTCATTGAATGTATTAATGTCCTTCAAAATCGCAAATGCTGTATACGTTTAGACCTAGTGCTTCTAAACGTTTATCACCACCGATTTCTGGTAGGTTGATAACGAACGCAGCGTGCTCAACTTCACCGCCCAGTTGGCGAATCAGCTTAGTCGTCGCTTCAATAGTACCGCCCGTTGCTAATAAATCGTCGACAACCAGTACTTTGTCGCCTTCAACGATGGCATCTGTATGGATTTCCAGTGTATCAACGCCGTATTCAAGCTCATAAGATTGAGCAACAGTAGGACGTGGTAGCTTGCCTGGTTTACGCACTGGTACAAAACCAACACCTAGCTCAAGCGCTAAAGGCGCACCAAATAAAAAGCCACGAGCTTCCGTACCCACAACCTTGGTAAAGCCCATATCTTTGTAACGTTCAACAAGAAGGTTGATCGTCGCTTGGTATGCTTTTGCGTCTTCAAGAAGGCTCGTCACATCACGAAATAGAATGCCTGGCTTTGGGTAGTCTTGGATGCTTTTGATGCTAGATTTGATCAGTGAAATTGTTTCTGTAGTCATAATACCGATTTACTTAGATTGGCTCATCGCCCTCTCTAATCGCAGTATCACGAGGGCAACGAACAATAGGTTTTCACCACTATGTGCTTATTTTCGTAACAGTCACAGGCGCTGAAAATACAAACGCCCACTCGAAGAGCGGGCACACTATTCTCTATAATCTTAGTGATTTTCTTCTCTGTCAGCAACCAACTCAATCACAGGCAGACGCATAAACCAGCCGAGTAAAACGATTAGCATCACTAAAAGACCAATTTTCACCCAAACAAGGGGAACAACAACGATTGAAACCATGAAACTAAGTGCAATAAAAATGGCGCCACGCTGTTTTACTTTTGAAGTAACAGCCCGGTGCTTATGCCAATTATCGAGAATCGGTCCAAACGTTTTGTGGTTATGTAGCCAATGATGAAATGCGGGGCTACCACGCATAAAACATGCACTAGCAAGTAGAATGAAAGGAGTGGTGGGTAAAAGCGGAAGGGCTATGCCGGCAATGCCGAGCACAATACAGAGTCCACCAACGGTATTGAAAAAGTAACGCTTAATACGAATGGTGAACTCCGGTACAAAATAGCTAGATTAAAAGCCTGCGTAACCATTCATTACACGAAGCCAGGTTAGCGTTGCAGGTAATGTTGGAATTAAAAGTACTGCAATGAAACCTAAAAAGTAAAAAATATTATAAGGCTCTTTAAAATCTTTGTCTGCCATGATGTATCTTCTCACTAGTTGACTTTGCTTCTCCCAAGGCACAGCGTTAAATTATCGTTGCACAAATGGGTCATTATTGTTTTGGGCGTTGACTATACCTTAAACAGCCAAATCTAAACACCAGCAAAAAGTAAGGTTATTGTTCGAGCATTTGTTGTTTTTTTGTGGTTCTAAAAAGACAATAAGCAGCGCCAAGACGCTGCTTATTGTGTTATGAAGTCAGAATTATACCAGTCGTGATTTCCGGGCAATATTTAAGCTAAAACTTGAAGAGCCTAAACAACCGATGGATAACTGACCAGCAACACCTAGCGGTAAATCTCGGGTTATGAAGTTTTTCATACTTCCTGCCCCTAAACAGTTACCTGCCGCGATATGTTGATTAGTATTTCCGTCAGACCAATGACTATCTAAACCCGCAGGCAGGATAGAAACGGAAGACGAAGCCAGATCGGCGACACCAAATACAGCATTAACCGCACCAGCGCACTCTGAACACTCGATTCCTTTTTCAATGATCCCTACCATATCCTTCAGATCAGCACTGAAACTCTTCAAATTACGCAGGTAATCGTCAAACAAAGCCCTAACAAGCAATGTCGTCGCGACACCATCATTACTCTGGGAAGCAGAGTCAACGAGATAGAACGCAAACTGCCCGTTCATTAACCAACGATAATCGAACACCAGTGGCATAACGTCCGTCGATTGCAATAAACGGTATGAGCAGCGCCAATCACCTTGAGAAGCATCTTTCTCTGGCAATAAAGCATGCAGTAAATCTCTTGCAGCACTCGGGTTCTGCTGCAAATACTCTAGATGCCAGTGAAGCTCTTGCTCATCTGGGATTTCGCCACCGTCATCGACTCGGAACCACTGACTTGAAAAGTCTCGCTGTTCGGAGAAATGGCTATCGGTATCTTCGAGCGTATTGTCTATCGCCTGAGATAGGTGCTCATAATTACCTATCGGTTTAGGAAGAAAATCTTTAATACCAAATCGCAACGCTTTCGCGACATCGGACATTTCATCCGTGCCGGATACCACGATAAGCGGCAAGTATGGATATTCAAGACTGACTTCTTCGACGAATTCAATGCCATCTAACACCGGCATCGATAAATCACACAAGATAAGATCGGGTTGGCATTCCCTGAGTTGTTGAAGCGCCTCTAGGCCGTTTTCAGCTTCTACTACTTTAAAACCCTGACTTTCTAAATAAGCATTGGTTACTTTACGAAATATTGGATCATCATCCACCAACATAATTAGTTTTTGATTAACCACTTCCTGTGCCGAGACCATTGCCGTTTGACTGTGAGTCTTAAACATACCTTTACACCTCACAAAGCTAAGTCAAAAAACAGATTTATTATTAAGTCATTATTTTTGTTGTGTTTACATCCGGCGAAACGTTGCGCAGCAAGACTTGAGGCCGTTCCGCCTTGTTATAAAACGTAGCTTGAAAACGGCGTTTATACAAATATTACGGGGTATAACAGTATTTACTCAAACAGGGTTGCTGTGTTCAAATGATGCAACATGTTGACTTAAAGCAAGCTTTGATCACAAAGTTAATTATAAATTAGCCGTAATCGGTAATTTAATGTGTCTGGAAATATGAAATTAGATGACTTAAACCTGTTTCGACTGGTTGTCGAAAATGGGAGCTACACCGCAACTTCGCGAAAAACCATGATCCCGGTTGCGACCATCACCCGACGCATTCAAGCGCTAGAAGACTCTGTCAATCTTCGACTGTTGAACCGTCACGCTCGCAAACTCTCGCTTACAGAAGCCGGGGAACGTTTTTACCATGAGTGCTCTCCTTTGCTACAAAGGCTAACCACGGCAGCAGAGGAAATCACTGACGACTGCCGAGGAGCATCAGGCAAGATTAAGATATCGGCGCCTTATAACTTAACTAAGCGCATGATGATGCCGATGTTCAACAGCTTTATGAAGCAGTATCCGGACATCAATATCGAACTAACGACAGAAAATAATGCAGACAAGCTTGACCCGACTGAATGGGATGTCATTTTTCGAGTGGGGCCCCAACGTGATTCTAGCCTGATCGCACGCAAGATTGGCGAAGTGAAGGATATTCTTGTCGCAAGTCCTGACTACCTTGCCTCGAATCCGGCACCAAACCACGCAGAAGAGCTCTCTAACCATTCATTGCTAAAAGGCTACCCTCTTATCAAGTGGACCTTAATTAATAGCAAAGGCGAGTCTGTAGTAAACGTTGATCGTGGTCGCTTTCAGGCGAATGCACTAAATGTAGTACGCAGTGCTTGTTCCGAAGGTTTAGGCATCACGCTAATGCCAGATGTCATGATCAAAGAATACATCGAAAGCGGCGATTTGGTACGCATACTGCCAGATTGGAGTGCAAACCCGCGCGACATTTATATGCTTTACAACCACAAAGATCACCTGCCAGAGAAAGTTCGTCTCTTTATCGACTTTGTGATCGCTTACAACATTCACTAATTCGATAGCGAATACAAAAAACCAGAGCCGGAGCTCTGGTTTTTTTACGCCTCAAGAAACGCCTATTATGCGCCTTCGTTATGCAGCTCTAGGTTTGCTAAATCCTGTTGGATTTCAAGTTGTGTTTTCGCATCATCGTTACGAAGACCATCTAAGAAGTCTAGGTATTGTTGGTCAATATCACCCGTTACGTATTCGCCGTTAAACACGGATGTATCGAACTGAGTAATATCTTGGTTTCCAAGGCCGACAGCCTCAACCAAGTCTTCTAGACGTTGATAAATCAATGCATCAGCACCAATCTGCTTACAAATTGTATCGTTGTCACGGCCATGAGCAATAAGCTCGGTAGCACTTGGCATATCAATGCCGTACACGTTCGGGAATCGAACTTCTGGTGCTGCTGATACCATGTACACTTTCTTAGCACCAGAATCACGTGCCATTTCGATGATTTGTTCTGACGTAGTACCACGAACGATAGAGTCATCCACCAGCAACACATTCTTATCTTTGAACTCCGAACGAATTGCATTCAACTTGCGACGTACAGATTTCTTACGTTGTTGCTGACCAGGCATGATAAACGTACGTCCCACGTAACGGTTTTTCACGAAGCCTTGGCGGTAAGGGATATCGATCGCTTGAGCGATTTGAAGTGCGATATCACATGAAGTTTCAGGGATAGGAATAACGACATCAATATCAAGATTTGCGTAGTCTTCACGAATACGTTCGCCTAACTTTTTACCCATTTCAACGCGAGCACTGTATACCGAAATTTTATCGATGAACGAGTCTGGACGAGCAAAATACACGAACTCGAAAATACAAGGGTTCAGCTTAGGATTGTCTGCACACTGCTTCGTGTACAGTTCACCGTCAAACGTTGCGTAGATCGCCTCACCAGGTGCAACATCACGAACAAAATCAAAACCGACGGCATCCAATGCTACCGACTCAGACGCAACCATGTACTCCGCTCTGCCATTAACTTCACGCTTACCTAAACATAGAGGGCGAATACCGTGTGGGTCACGAAACGCAATCATACCATGACCGATAATCATGGCAGTCACAGCGTAAGCACCACGAATTGTGCGATGCACATTGGTGACTGCGCGGAATACGTCTTCTGTCGTGACATTTCCTTTTACTGAGTCAATTTCGTGCGCCAGTACATTTAGTAATACTTCGGAGTCTGAAGTGGTATTGATATGACGGCGATCTTTTTCAAACAGCTTTTGACGAACTTCGTTAGCGTTGGTCAAGTTGCCATTGTGGGCAAGTGTAATACCGAAAGGAGAGTTTACGTAGAAAGGTTGAGCTTCTGAAGCACTTGAACTGCCTGCTGTTGGGTAACGAACATGACCAATTCCGACCTCGCCTTGCAGGCGCTGCATATGTCTTGCTTCAAATACATCCTTGACTAAACCGTTCGCCTTGCGCAGACGAAAACGATTGCTTTCTATGGTACAAATACCAGCGGCATCTTGGCCACGATGCTGTAACACCGTTAACGCGTCATAAATAGACTGGTTTACAGGCGTTGTGCCCACGATTCCAACAATACCACACATGTCCTAATCCTCGATTTGCGACAGTAGCTGGCACTACTAGATAGTGCCAGACAGAAAACTTGATGTTGCTTGTAAATGCTCGAAGAATGGGGCGATGATACGGCTGAACTCAGGGATCAACTGTGAATCTTTCCACCAATCCGAGCTTGGGAATGCAGTAAACGCATCCATAAAAAACAGCACCGCAGAAACAATTAAGACTCCGCGTAGACCACCAAATACAATCCCAAGAATTCGGTCCGTACCTGATAGCCCTGTTTTTTGTACCAGTTGACCAATGACGTAATTCACCACTGCACCAACTACCAAGGTCGCGACAAATAAAGCCGCAATCGCCGCTCCGTTACGAAACATGTCATCTTCGATGTTGGTGAAGTACACCGCCAATTTGGCGTAGTAGTTGCTGGAGATAAAAAACGCTCCAAACCAAATCACCAAAGACAAAGCTTCTTTAGCAAAACCGCGAACTAAACTGATCAGAGCTGAAAATCCGATCACACCTAAAATGATAAAATCTATCCAATTCATGTTTTCTTCATCTTAAGTTGGCGCGCATTTTAACAGAAAAAATGCTGACGCAAACGTTTTCTTATGGATTTAATGGCTTAAATTTAAGCAATTGACCTTTTGAGCCTGTAATTTTTTGTAATTCCTTGACTTGCCGTTCAAGTTTACTTTTTGACACATCAGGACCAACAATCACTCTCGTAAACTCGTTTTCTTTCTTTGTATGAGCTTGATAGCCACGCTTTTGCAAATCAGCGACAAGCGCGACCGCATTTTCGTGATTCTTAAGCGCCATCAACTGAATGATCCAAGCAGAATCTTCATATTGATTTTTTTCTTGCACAGGACGAGTGGCCACCTCAACTTGCTCTGGCTGTTTGATGACCTCTGGTTTAGGCGTCGGTGTTGGGTCAGGCTCAGAAGCAGCCACTTGGGCGCCCTCTTGATCCTGCACCACCGCTTCAACTGGAGAGTCCGGTAACGCTATGTCGTCTTCCACTGGCTCTAATATTTCGAAGTTTTCCACATCACTATCAAGTTCAGGTTTGATAGGAATACTGGCAAATTCTTCTTTGTAGTGCAGTTTCTTACCATCTAGCACATCGGGAAGAACAATCACTCCGACTGCGACTAGAATGATGGTGCCGACTAAACGACTTTGGAATTTACTTGCCATCAAAATACCTTTGCTTATTTATTCTTTGATTGCCAATGTTCCAATACCTCTCCGACAGTATGGAATGAACCAACCACCAGAATGACGTCTTCTTGCTTTGCGTGGCTTCTTGCATTCTCAAAGGCGTCAACAGGGTTTTCAAAATGAACTTGCCCATCGGGTAAGTATTGGCACAACTCTCCAGCAGTCGCCGCTCTCGGTCCGGTTAGCGACGCTGGATACCATTGTGTTGCAATTGGAGTTAGCGCTTCAATGGTTGCTTTAATGTCTTTGTCATGCAGCATCGCGACTACAATATGGATATTCTTACCCAAATATTGGTGCTTCACTTTCTCTACCAAATACTCAGCAGAGTGCGGGTTGTGCGCGACATCAAGGATTATCTCCGGCTCGTGATGCAATATCTGCATGCGCCCTGCCAGGCGAGCATTATTCAAGCCATTGACAATGTTTATGTCAGTGATTTGCAATTCCGATGCTCCCAACGCCATCAATGCTGTTGCCGCGTTTTGTAGCGGTAACGATGGGACAGGTAAATCCTCTAACGCAAATGCGCCACTGCTCCACTTCCAACCATTATTAGTTAGTTGGTAATCATACTGAATACCAACTTGGAAGAACTCAGAGCCAATATCGTCAGCATGAGCTGCCACGGTCGCCGGTGGCATTGGTTGACCACAAATTGCTGGCTTCCCTGGACGGTAAATGCCTGCCTTTTCAAAACCAATGACATTGATGTCATCACCAAGCCAATCCACATGATCGATCGCTAAGCTCGTAATAACAGAAACATCATGGTCAACAACGTTGGTGGCGTCTAGACGGCCGCCAAGTCCTACTTCAAGCAACACAACGTCGACTTTCTCTGCTTGGAAAATACGTAGCGCAGCAAGCGTACCGAATTCAAAGAGGCTAAGGCTGATATCACCACGCTGCTTTTCTACATAGTCGAATGCTTCACAGTGCTTTGCATCTACAACGTCGACGCCATTAATGCGTACACGCTCGTTGTAACGAATCAGGTGCGGAGAGCTGTAAACACCGACTGAATAGCCAGCATCGAGTAAAATGGCTTCCATTAACGCACACGTTGAGCCTTTGCCATTGGTTCCGGCAACGGTGATTACGGTTGGAGCTGGTTTGGTAAGATTGGCTTTGTTTGCTACCGCTTGGACACGGTCTAAGCCTAGATCAATTGCTGAGGAATGAATATTTGCTAAATAATCAAGCCACATCTCTAATGAAGATGTGGCTTGAGGAATTGGGTTTTGGGTCATCTAACTTTAACCATTAAATTCTTTGGTTTTTATGTTAGTTGATACTTTACCCTTTTTCGTCCGCTTCTGGTACAGAATATGGCTCTTCATTTGGAGATTCGTTAACCGAAACCACCAAAGGAGACTTGTGGTTAGTCATCTTAGCGATTAGACCACCCACACGCTGACGCATTTCACGACGGTCAACGATCATATCAATCGCACCGTGATCAAGCAGGAACTCACTACGCTGGAAACCTTCAGGAAGATCTTCACGCACTGTTTGCTCGATAACACGACGACCAGCAAAGCCAATCAGCGCCTTAGGTTCACCGATGTTGATATCACCCAACATAGCCAAACTTGCTGATACACCACCCATTGTAGGGTCAGTTAGAACCGAAATAAACGGCAGGCCTTTTTCTGATAGACGCTCAAGCGCAGCACTGGTTTTTGCCATTTGCATAAGAGACATCAATGCCTCTTGCATACGAGCGCCACCACTTGCTGAGAAACAAACAAGTGCACAATTGTTTTCAATTGCTGCATCCACCGCTTTTACGAAGCGAGCACCAACAACTGAACCCATTGAACCGCCCATAAAGGAGAATTCAAACGCACACGCCACAAGGGGTAGACCAAGCAGTTCACCTTGCATCACAACTAGCGCATCTTTCTCTCCGCTGTTTTTTTGTGCTGCAGAGATACGCTCTTTGTATCGCTTAGAATCTTTAAATTTCAGTTTATCCTGTGGCTCAAGTTCGGTACCTAATTCAACTCGATTGCCTTCATCTAAAAACGTTTCCAAACGACGACGCGCTTTCATGCGCATGTGATGGTTACACTTTGGACAAACTTCTAGGTTACGCTCTAGTTCAGCATGGTATAAAACCTGTTCACAAGAGGTACATTTAGTCCACACACCTTCTGGGATAGAAGCTTTGCGTGAACTTACTAGGTTGCTTTTCTCTAAAATCTTTTCAAGCCAACTCATGGAAGACCTTTTCTCTCAACTCTTCCGCTTCATTGCGAAAGATATAAATTCGACATAATACCGACGGATTAAACCATATCTTGCAGCTACTGTAGATAAAAAACTGGTTGTACCTATTTTTGATATCATAAATAGCGTATGTTTTCCGCTCACATTCAATGTAAACACTACCGATATTTTGAAATAAGTTTGTAAAATTAGTTCAAATTATCTGGCAAAAACAGTGGACCGATCGGCACTTCAGGTAACCCAAATTCTTCTGGATAGTCTACATCTACCAGGTACAGACCTTCCGCTTTCGCTGTCGCACCCGCTAGTTTGCGATCTTTAGCCTCTAGCAACCATTTGATCCATTCAGGACTCTCTTCACCACGTCCAACCTTTATCAAGCTACCCGTGATGTTACGAACCATATGATGCACGAACGCATTGGCTTTAATATCAATAACCACATAGTTCCCATGGCGCGTAACGTTCAGATGCATCAAGTTTCGAAATGGGCTACGAGACTGACAATGCGCCGCACGAAACGACGTAAAATCATTTTCACCAAGCAGATACTGCCCTGCCTCATGCATTTTTTTCTCGTCGAGCTCACCATGATAGTGGCTCACACCAGAGTTTAAGATGCCAGGTCGTAAAGCATGATTGAAAATAATGTAACGATAACGGCGCGCTGTCGCTGAGAATCGTGCATGGAAATCATCTGGGACTTCCTTAGCCCAACGAACCGCTATATCACTCGGCATGTTCGCGTTTGCGCCCATGGTCCAAGCTACCATTTTTCGAGTAACGTTGGTATCAAAGTGCACAACTTGTCCTGTGCCATGCACGCCAGCGTCTGTCCGACCAGCACACTGCACTTCAACTGGGTGATTAGCAATAACGGACAATGCTTTCTCTAGCTCTTCTTGGACACTTTTCACTTCTCTTTGGCGCTGCCAACCAAAGTAGTTTGTACCGTTGTACTCGATACCTAATGCGATTCTCATCTTAACCTTCGAACTCTAAAATGGGGCGGGAAGTATATACTCAAGTCACCTCAAGTTGCCAGTTTCAACAAGGATGACGTAGAGGTAGCATCATACTAGCGAGACACAAAAAGGGTAGCCAACGCTACCCTTTTCGATTTATCGGCCATTAATGGCATCAATCAAGCTCTTTGCTTCGCGGCGTATATCATCTTCACCGTAAACAATCGCCTCTTCTAGTAATTTTATCGCCCCTTGAGAATCGTTCATCTCGAGATAGATTTTAGCAAGGTCCAGTTTTCCAGCAGCTTCAGCGTTGCTATCTACGTCAACATCGCCGATCTCACCGATAACATCTGGAAACTCGTTCAATCCGACATCAAGCTTCAGATCTTCCTCTTCGAACTCACCACCTTCTTTATCGACCTGAGCCATCAATTCATCAATCGTCATAAATTGATTTTTCTTCGGGTCGAAGTCATCCAAGTTGCTTTGCTCTGCCCAGTTTTCTTGCGCGATCTCTGGCTGACTTAGTGCGTCACTCGAATTCCAAACATCACGCTGGTCCTCAGGCACATCTTCCGTAGAACTTACGCTATCGGCAGCTGGTTTAAAGCCATCCCAATCATCTCCAACATCAAGCATGGTTTCAAAATCCATACCTGCGCTTGCGATGGTGTCACTGTCTAACTGACCTTCAAATACCTCTGAACTTGCGTCTTCAGCAAGAAGGTTAGCCATTGAAGATTCATCATCTAAGTCACTTAGCGGCTCACCCTCTGTCGCCGTTGGCTGCACTTCTGGTTCAGTATCAAAACCGTTTTGCTGCGCAAAAACTTCAAACAAAGCATCATGATCGTTATCGGCTTGAAGAGTTGGTCTCGATGTCTCAGCTTCAACATTAGGAGTCTCTGGCGCACTCTCATTCATTGATGCGAGAACATCTTCCTCATTGAACTCAGGAAGGTCTTGGTCGTCAAAACTTAGCTCTTCATCCTCACCGGAGATTGGTTCTATATCTGCGGTTTCAGAACTCGGTAATTCTGGCTCTTCTTCCATAGATGCCAAGGCGTCTTCTTCACTGAACTCTGGTAGATCGAGTTCATCAAAATCGAACTCTTCTTCTGCTTCAGTAGCCGACTCAGCTTCAGAGCGCTCAGGCTCGATAGACTCTGATTCATCTAACGCAGATTCGTCTGCCATGGACGCCAATGCGTCCTCTTCGCTGAACTCTGGTAGATCGAGTTCATCGAAATCGAACTCTTCTTCTGCTTCAGTCGCCGACTCAACTTCAGAGCGCTCAGGCTCGATAGATTCTGGTTCATCTAACGTAGGTTCGCCTGCCATGGACGCCAATGCGTCCTCTTCGCTGAACTCTGGCAGTTCGAGTTCGTCGAAATCGAACTCTTCTTCTGCTTCAGTCGCCGACTCAGCTTCAGAGCGCTCAGGCTCGATAGACTCTGATTCATCTAACGCAGATTCGTCTGCCATGGACGCCAATGCATCCTCTTCACCAAACTCTGGCAGTTCGAGTTCATCAAAATCGAACTCTTCTTCTGCTTCAGTCGCCGACTCAGCTTCAGTAGCCGACTCAGCTTCAGAGCTCTCAGGCTCGATAGACTCTGGGTCATCAAACGCAGGTTCACCCGCCATAGACGCCAATGCGTCCTCTTCGCTGAACTCTGGTAGATCGAGTTCATCAAAATTGAGTTCATCTTCTTCTGCTTCAGTAGCCGACTCAGTTTCAGAGCGCTCAGGCTCGACAGGCTCTGGTTCATCAAACGCAGGTTCGTCGGCCATGGATGCCAGTGCATCTTCTTCACTGAACTCTGGTAGTTCGAGTTCATCAAAATTGAACTCTTCTTCTGCATTGGTGGCCGAATCAGTTTCTGATGCTAGTTCTGAACTTTCTGGCTCACTTTTGTTACCCGAGTTTTGTTCTTGCTCTGGTTGAGTTTCACTTTCTAGTTCAGGCTCATCCAGTAGCCAATCTTCTTCTTGTGGAACACCAAATTCATTTTCTACTGTATTTGGTGTCGGAGTGAACGCTGGAGCGTCTTCTACTGTCTCAACTTGAGGCGGCACTTTAGCATCAGGCTCTACTGATGCATCTTGAGTTGACTTAGAATTGGCATCCTCTTCTTGTTGTGGCGAAGATTCCTCTATCTCAGCTTGCGGCTCTTCAACTTGTTGTTGCGCTAAATCATCTTCAGTATCAAATAGCGCATCCAGTTCAGCAGAAAAGTCCGCGTTTTCTTGCTCTGTAGGCTGAAGCTCTTCACTGTCTGACTCAAACAAGTCGTCTAGCTCGCTCATTAAAGGATCGTTCTCTGGTGAGAGATCCTCTAAATCACCAAGAAACTCATCGCTGCTAAATGGCTCTGAATCAGTTTCTGGCTCGGTTAATGGTTGCTCTGGCGCTGTTTGTTGTGGGTCTGGTTGACTGTCACTTAATAAAGCGTCGATGTCCAAACCAGACTCAATTTCCGGCTCTTCATGAGCGGGCTCTGACTCGGCTATTGAAGATGGTTTTTCGTCGCCGTCTGGTTCGCCAAAACCAAGAGAAGCGAGTAACTCTTCCTCTTCCGATTTATTCTGTGCAGGGCTTTCGTCCTCTCGAATCAGATCATCAAACGGGTCTAACTCTGTCTCAGTTCCTGTCTCTTCATCCAGTTCGGATGTGACGTCATCAATGAGTTCATCCAGTAAATCTGTGCTATCTGCATCTAACTCTTCAATCGAGTCATCACCTTCAAAACCAGAGAGTGCTTCTAGCTCATTCAGTGGATCAAACTCGTCGTCTATTTCATCTTCGTCAAAATCGATCAGTTCATCGAGTAAGTCCGTACTGTTTTCATCTAGAACGGCGTCTTCGCTGGCGTCACCTTCAACTTCTGTCGACTCAGTAACAGGCTGCTCGTATTGAGCTAATAGCTTATCGATATCGTCATCAGATGCCTCTCCTGCGCTGAAATCATCATCCGATACGGGCTGTTTTAGTTCAGGTTCATCGGTATCTAGGTCGAAGTCGTCATTGCCAAGTTCCGCAAACAAGTCATCAAGCATATCCTGATCGACAGTGTCACTTGGTAACTCTTCTGACGGCTCATCTGCTGCAAGTAGTTCCGCAAATGCGTCATCTGAGAGCGAATCTGCTTTCTCGTTCGTATCATCTGAAAGATCGAAGCCAGCCTCATCGTCATCGAGCACTTCTAGTTCTGGAGCAACCTCATCTAAGGCTCGCTCCATCTCTTCTAAACCAAGCGCTTTTTCTTCGCCGTTAACTTGGATACCATTGTTCGATGACTCAAACTCATCCAGACCAACATCTAGGTCGCCGTCATCACCGATACCCGCAAATGGGTCATCGTCCCCTTCTAGATTGAAATCCAGTTCTTCATCGTCAAGGTTGGCAAAGACGTCTTCTTCTAAATCTGGCTTCTCTTCTTGTGTAGCCTGAGTATTAATATCTTCATCTGCGAACAACTCATCATCAAGTGTGAGTTCTTCATCCAGCTCGTCCGTCGCCGCTAAACCAATTGGCGCAGCTAATGGATCGGTTTCCTGCGGCGATTGCTCAGCAGGCTCTTCCTCTTTGTTTTTAGAACGGCGACCAAGCAACATCACAACCAACAGTGCCAGCAATGCACCTGGAATAAGCGCCGCTAAGCCGACAAGCCAACCATTAGACAAAATCTTGTCAATCGTACTTGGCTGCATGCGTTGTTGCTCAGCAAGGCGCTGGCGCTCTTCAGCAAGCAGTTTCTCGACTTCCGAGCGAATGCGTTCTTCGTCATTCAGCTCATTTTTCAAGGTTTCAACTTCGCTTTGCACTTCTGACAACATTAAGCGAAGACGATGGTTCTTCTCTTCCAATGACTCTAATTCACTTTGTGAGCCTTGAAGTTTGTCTTTTAACGCACTGACCTGCTTTTCACCCTGCGGAGAGGTGTTCACAGGTGGCGCAGGAATAACTGGTATTGTTTTTTGAACCGGTTTTGGTTCCGCAGCTACAGTGGTTTCTGGTTTAGGAGCAACAGGCTTGGGTTCTACTTTTATTTGTGGCTTTGGTTGCTCGGTGACGCGTTGCGCTGGCGTGGCTCTATTTGTCGGCTTCGGCTGTTTTAACTTAGCCTCGTGCGCTTTCATAATCGCAACAGCTTGCTCTGTAGTCGCGCTTTGCACTTGCTCTAGAGACGGTACTCGTAGTCGACTCCCTGGGATCAACTCATGAATGTTTTGGTTCTCAAACGCTTGAGGGTTAATTCGATAAATGGCAAGAAGCGTTTGTTGAACGGTAACACCGCGTGAAGGTCTTAATTCTGAAGCGATCGACCATAGTGTTTGATTTTCACCAGTCGGACCAAAGAAACGTGACGGCTGAGTATTTGCAGGAGGAGCAGGTAATGCTCGCTCAATATCTTCAGCATAGCTCGGAGATGATTGCACTTCACCAGACGGTCCAACAAGACGAATTCCTTCGGCTTGAACCACTGATGATGTCTGAGTCGCGCTCATCAACACAAGGGCTGCTAACAAACGCTTATAATTTTGACGCATAGAAGGCTCAGTTTTGTGCTAAATACAATTTGAAATGGTGATCGGTTAAATATATCGGATATCACATGCAAAACTATAGCGTTGAGAATAAAAAATGTGTGGCTCTCGCCATATTCGTACTAATCTCACACTATTTTGTTCCGTTCGTACAAAAAAGCCTCGCACAGTGCGAGGCTTTGAAATGAACGGGTAAGTGACTTAGTAGTAATCGCGGATCAGAACTTCAGCGATTTGTACCGCGTTAGTTGCTGCGCCTTTACGCACGTTATCCGCCACAACCCACAAGTTTACACCACTGTGGTGGCTGATATCGTTGCGGATTCGACCAACCATAACATGATCTTTACCGCCCGCATCACGCACTTGTGTCGGGAAGTCATCACCGTGGAAGACTTCAATGCCTTCTGTTTGCTCAAGCAAGTTAACAACTTCTTGTGCATCGATTGGAGAGCGAGTCTCAATGTGAAGCGCTTCAGCATGACCATAGAATACCGGCACACGCACACACGTTGGGTTTACTGTGATTGATGGATCGTTAAAGATCTTCTGTGTTTCCCACACCATTTTCATTTCTTCTTTGGTGTAGCCATTTTCCATCATCTGATCGATTTGCGGAATACAGTTAAACGCAATCTGTTGAGAGAATTGCTTCTTATCCGCTGGCAGACCGTTTAGAAGCTTAGCCGTTTGACCTGCTAGTTCGTCAATGCCCGCTTTACCCGCACCAGATACGGATTGGTATGTAGATACGTTAATACGCTCAATACCCACTGCATCGTGAATTGGTTTTAGTGCCACCAGCATTTGAATGGTCGAACAGTTTGGGTTCGCAATAATGTTACGGTTACGAAACTCTGCAATCGCTTCTGGGTTTACTTCTGGCACAACAAGAGGAATGTCGTACTCGTAACGGAAGTGTGAAGTGTTGTCGATAACGATAACACCTTCATCTGCCGCGATTGGCGCCCATTTTTCAGATAGCTCACCACCAGCAGAGAACAACGCAATATGAGCTTGAGACCAATCAAACTCTTCAACGTTCTGTACACGAACCGTTTTGCCATTAAAGCGATAAGTCTTGCCTTCGCTACGCTCACTTGCCAATAAGTGAATGTCACCCACTGGGAATTTACGTTCTTGAAGCACTTCTAAAATTGTTTCACCGACCGCACCGGTCGCACCTAAAATGGCAACATTATATTGCTGGCTCATTGACTTACCTCAATCTGAAAACCTAGTTCTGCTAATGGAGCAAGGTTACATGTTTTGTTACCCACTAGCGTGACAGCGCTGTATTCACGGCGATCCCAGTAGTTTTTACGCATCAGGTCAAAAGCACCTGGCTTACTGATCTCACGACGGAAAAGAGCGTCATCTCTACGCACATCATAGATTAACTGCGTGATGTTATGCAGTGTTGCTTCATCCCAAGCTCTGTCCAATACCATAGTAGGAACAGGCGCGGTTGGCAGTAAATCGCTGGCATGCGCACGTAATTCGTTATTTAAGAACTCACAGTAGCTGTTGAAAATCATCGTCGTACCGCGAGCTTTCCCTTCCAAGCCGTAGCCTGCAACGTGAGGGGTTGCGAATGCTAGCAGAGGCAGAAGCTCCATATCAACCTCTGGTTCAAATTCAAATACGTCGAGTGCCGCTGTAAAACCATCGTTTTTCAAAAGGCGTTGCTTCAATGCCTCGTTATCAACGATTGGACCTCGCGCAGCGTTAATCAAAATCTGATCACTACGAAGCGAGTTTAAAACCGTTTCATCAATTAAGTGATGAGTTGGATATGGGCCATCTTTGGTGATTGGCGTATGTAGTGTAATGATGTCTGAGCTTTCAATCAGTTCTGTCAACGGAGTAAAGCTACGAGGATCACCAGCCTCTTGTTTGAATGGGTCATTGATGAGAACTTTAATCCCCATGCCTTTCAAACATTTCTCTAGGTAGCTACCTACTTGGCCTGCACCAATAATACCTACCGTCTTGTCAAATACCGAGAAGCCTTGTTGCTGAGCGAGCACCATCATCACGCTGAACGCGTATTCCGCCACCCCCACTTTGTTACACCCTGGCGCCGCAGTGAAGAAAATGCCTTTCTCTTTTAAAAGTGCTTGGTCAACATGATCCATACCTGCTGTTGCCGTACCAACAAACTTCAGCTTGTTTGCTTTGCTGATCAGGTCAGCATTCACTTTGGTGACTGAGCGAATCATTAGGGCATCAACATCCACTAAATCATCAGCCGTCAGTGTACGACCTGGTTTTAGAATTACGTTACCGAGTTGGCTGAATAGCTCTTCAGCGTACGGCATATTTTCATCAACAATAATTTTCATAGCGCCAGCGTTTTAACATCCATTTGTATGAGTTCGTTTATTCGCAAGATGCGAAACTAAAGCGATTGTGCCCTTTTCCCGAAAAATCTCAAGAAATAACCCTAATAAACCTCAAGGAGATTAGTTCCAAAGAAATCGTTTAACGGGAAGCAATGTAAAAAGCAGAAATTGAGAAAAGAAAAAGCCCGGCTAAATAGCCGGGCAAAGTTCCAGAACAAAAGGATCCTATCCCGCTCTCCATGGGATAGAGTCTGCGTCTGTTCGATCAGTGTGACTGATCAAGCTCTGGAAACTGGATTGTTGACGCTGTACTCACTCACGTGGCGCGCCAACAAATTCAGTTAACCTTGGTACTTTTTAATAACCAAAGTTGCGTTTGTGCCGCCAAAGCCAAAGCTGTTTGACATTACGGTTGTTAACTCTGCATCACGTGCTTCTGTCACGATGTCCAGACCTTGAGCTGCTTCGTCCAAGTTTTCAATATTGATGCTTGGAGCAATGAAGTTTTTGTCTAGCATAAGTGTTGAGTAAATCGCTTCGTGCACACCAGCGGCGCCTAGTGCGTGACCAGTCATTGCTTTTGTTGCAGAGATTGCTGGACTGTTCTCACCAAACAATTGTTGGATCGCACCAAGCTCTTTCACGTCACCAACTGGTGTCGACGTGCCGTGCGTGTTGATGTAATCCACACCGTCAACGTCTTGCATCGCCATCTTCATACAACGGATCGCGCCTTCACCTGATGGTGCTACCATGTCGTAGCCATCTGAAGTCGCACCGTAACCTACGATCTCACCGTAGATTTTCGCGCCACGTGCTAGAGCGTGCTCAAGCTCTTCGATAACCAGCATGCCGCCACCGCCAGAGATAACGAAACCATCACGGTCCGCATCATACGTACGAGATGCTTTGTCTGGAGTGTCATTGTATTTCGTTGACAGCGCACCCATAGCGTCAAACATCATGGTTTGAGACCAATCAAGCTCTTCACCGCCACCAGCAAAAACAATGTCTTGTTTACCAAGTTGAATAAGCTCCATCGCGTGACCGATACAGTGTGCAGAAGTAGCACATGCAGAGCTCATTGAGTAGTTCACACCACGAATCTTAAATGGCGTAGCAAGACAAGCGGAAACCGTAGAAGACATAGTACGAGGAACCATGTAAGGGCCAACTCGTTTTACGCCTTTTGCGCGCATCGTGTCTGTCGCTACCGTTTGGTTGTATGCAGAAGCACCGCCAGAACCCGCAACGATACCGGTACGATCGTTTGAAACCTGTTCTTCTGTAAGACCAGCGTCTGCGATTGCCTGCTCCATTGATAGGTATGCATAAGCAGCCGCATCACCCATAAAGCGCATCTGCTTACGGTCGATGTGTTCCGCCGGGTTGATTTTTAGGTCACCCCATACTTGCGAACGAAGACCGTGTTCTTTGAACTGCTCAGATGCAGTGATGCCAGATTTGCCCGCTTTAAGAGACGCTAGAACTTCTTCGACGTTGTTACCGATACTTGAAACAATACCCATACCGGTGATTACGACTCGTTTCATTATGACATTCCTATAATTCAAAAATCCGCTAGATGATAACTAAGATAGTCAACAAAAGTGGTCAGCTTTCCCATAAATTCGTACAATCGCCCCATTCTTACCGCGCCAAATCACAAATTTGCACCATTATGACTTCAATAAAAAACGCAGAACTTGGTTGGAACGAAGCTGGTACTCCGGTTTCAGACCAATTTGATGATGTTTACTTCTCTAACGTAAACGGTCTTGAAGAGACACGCTACGTTTTCTTAAAACAAAATCATCTCCCAGAAAGATGGCAGGAATTTGACCAAAGACGTTTTGTCATTGGTGAAACAGGATTTGGCACGGGATTAAACTTCTTAGCAGTATGCCAGTGGTTTAGTGAGTTTCGTCGTCAGCATCCAGACGCAGCATTGAAAGAGCTGCATTTTATTAGCTTTGAAAAATACCCGCTAAGCCAAGCGGATTTAAAGAAGGCGCATGAAGCTTGGCCTGAGCTAGCTGAGTACGCGGAAAAGTTACAAAAGCACTACCCTGCCGCCGTACCTGAGTGTCACCGCATTGTGCTTGAAGATGGCGCAATTACACTCGACCTTTGGTTTGGCGACATCAAAGACTGCATGCCGCAAGTCCCATACAACGAACAAGGTTTGATTGACGCTTGGTTTTTAGATGGATTCGCGCCAAGTAAAAACCCAGAAATGTGGAACCAAAATCTGTTCAACAACATGGCTAAGTTAGCCAAGCAAGACTGTACAGTTGCCACTTTTACCGCAGCGGGCTTTGTGCGTCGAGGATTAAACGAAGCAGGCTTTGCAATGAAAAAGGTCAAAGGCTTTGGCACCAAGCGTGAAATGATCGCAGGTTCGATGGAACAACGCGAAAAGCAGTCGAACCACCTTCCGTGGTTCAATCGCACGGCGTCCAGCAATCTTGATTCGATTGCCATAATCGGAGGTGGTATTGCCAGTGCAGCGTTGGCAAAAACGTTGGTTCGTCGTGGCCAAAACGTCACGCTTTACTGCAAAGACACTCAACCAGCCGAAGGAGCGTCGGGGAATCGTCAAGGGGCCGTGTATCCATTGTTGAACGGTCCTCATACTGGTGTTTCGCGTGTGTTTGCGCCTGCATTTTTGTTTGCAAGACAATTTATTGAACAAGCTGCGGAGTCAGTTACATTCGATCACGATTGGTGTGGTGTAACTCAGCTAATGTGGGATGAAAAATCTGCTGATAAGCTGGAAAAGATGCTTGCGGGTAATTTTCCTTCTGAATTGATTCAAAAACTGTCCTCCGAGGAAACTGCGAATACTATCGGATTACCTATCGATATGTCGTCTGTGCACTACCCAATGGGAGGGTGGTTGTGCCCTGCCGAGCTAACGCGTGGGTTAATCAAACAATTAGAACAGACATCGTTACTCTCAACGAAGTTTGAACATCACGTTGAATCATTAAATTGGGATGAAGAGCATCAGCTTTGGACACTAACGGTCAATGGTCAAACATTTGAGCACTCAACCGTTGTGATTGCGAATGGCCATGAGTTCCAGACATTGAGCCAAACCGCTTCCCTGCCGATGGGACAGGTGAAAGGGCAAGTCAGTCATGCTCCGGCAACCGAAACTCTGAGTCAATTGAAAACGGTATTGTGTTACGACGGCTACATGACGCCTGTTAACCCAAACAATCAGCACCTGTGTATAGGCGCGAGCTACGATCGCAGTCACCTAGACTACGAATTTGATGAAAACGCTCAGAAGGATAACGCAGAAAAACTAGTTAAGTGCGTACCGAATCAAGAATGGCCAAAAGAGGTAGATATCAGTGGCAATCGATCTCGCCAAGGTATTCGCTGCGTGAGCCGAGATCACTTACCATTTGTCGGAAATGTGGGTGACTTTGAGACGATAAAAACGCAATACGCCAACTTACAAAATCAAAAAGCAGAAGAGGTAGAAACCGTTTATCAGTACACTAACCTATTCTGCTTCTTAGGTTTAGGATCTCGTGGGCTGAGCTCTGCACCATTGTTAGCTGAAGTGTTGGCATCACAAATCTGTGGAGACCCGCTGCCATTACCTGTTGATGTATTGACCGAACTTCATCCAAGTCGAATGTGGGTTCGTAAACTAAGAAAAGGCAAAGCCATTACTGAGCTGTAAGAGTATTCTCTCGTTTACATTCCCGACGCAAATATGTGTCGGGAATCGCTAACTCATCAAGTCACTCGTGTTGAAATTACTTCAGCTGTGCAATTGCTTGTTTCACTTGCTCTGCTACTTCCGGATTTACCGCCTCACCAGACTCCACGTCAAAGTTCTCGTAGAAGCTCGGCACAGATAGCGATGCTTTCACATCTGCTCCGAAAAATTGCGCGGAACCTGTTGCCGCCGCAAGAACGCTCTGTGCGCCACCCGGGCCAGGAGAAGTTGCTAAGTAAACGACCGGCTTGTTTTGAAATACGTTGCGCTCAATGCGCGTCGCCCAATCAAACAGGTTTTTATACGCTGCTGGGTATGAGCCGTTATGCTCTGCGAAGGAAACAACAATAGCGTCAGCCTCAGCCAAATCACGTAAAAATGCGACAGCACCTTCAGCTTGACCAATTTCTTTCTCTTTGTCTTCGCTAAACATCGGTACTTGATAATTGTTTAAGTCTAAAACGTTCACTTGAGCGTCTTCGACTTGGTTTGCTGCGTAAGTAGCAAGTAGTTTATTGATTGAGGTAGAGCTGGTAGAAGCACCAAATGCGACAATTTTCATGGTTGTAATCCTTTGTTCACGTTTTATGCTAACCAGAATAAAAGTTGAACAGTTTCGCTACAACCACAAAAATTTTATGGAGAGGTTCGAATTTTTCGAAGTAGTAAATGACTTGGACTAATAAACGGAGAACGACGTTCGGAGATTAAGCCTGAGCCTGCAGTTCTTGCCACAAGTCACTGACGATCGCGCGATCAGCTGGGCTTAATTCGGTACGAGCGTCTTCCAAACTGCTCTCAATGCGTGACTTCAGTTCAGTAATATCGCTAATGCCTTCTTCTTCACAAGATGCCGCAGACAAAGAGATGTGACCACGTAGATAACCACCAGCAAACAATTCATCGTCAGATGCTGTTTCAATTCGAGCATCAATCAGTTCCAGTAGTTTTTCTTCAAATTCAATAATCATGGTGTATCTCTGAGGTTATTTAACGCAAAAGTCTGACGCTTCCAGCGGCTTGGTTTGGTAAAACGCACGCAGAGCATCCGAAAGCATTCTCACTCGCAAAGGCAAGCCAGCTTCCAAAATACCCAACACTTCTTTATGCACTTTCTGCATAAAGCCGAGCCTATCTGGTTCAAAATCGCCGTGTAGATTGTCACAACTCACCGTAAAAGGGAAGCCAGCACTTTGTGCCAGAATCCATTCATAAGCTTGCGGACGCACTTCAACTTTCTCAAACTCCGCTTGAACTTCTGCCGTGCGCCCATCGGGTTCATACCAATAGCCAAAATCTTCCAGCAAACGACGCTCTGGCCCTGCCACACACCAATGCGAGATTTCGTGTAATGCGGAGGCATAAAAACCCCGAGCAAAAATAATCCGATGATGAGGATGTTCATCATCAGCAGGAAGATAAATAGGCTCATCACCACCTAACTCCAATTTCGTATTAAATTGGTCTAAAAAGGTGTCATTAAAAATGGTGATAAGGTCTTGGTATTCGTGGGTCATCGTCGAGTTTGTACTTCAGTTTGACATGCGCTGGGTATTGTCGCTGTTTTTATCTATTAGGTAAAGATGCTCCCACAGTTTTGGTTATTAGTTGAATTTATCTGAACATCGCTTTCTCCATATAATTTCTCATTCGTCAGCGTACTCATTTGCTACTACACTCTCGCCTTATTTTGATGCTGCTCAAACTGCTGTTTTTTAAGCGGTTTGATTACAGGCATGTTGCTGGTTTTAATCACTTTTTAAGAATGATAAAACCTTTTGTAAGTATTGTTGCTGCGCCTACGATGATTCATGTAGAACGTAGTAACTTTTTACGTTGAGTGTCTCCCTATGTTGCTAAGTGTGTTGTATATCATTGGTATCACGGCTGAAGCCATGACAGGTGCGTTGAGTGCTGGTAGAAGAAAAATGGACTGGTTTGGTGTTATGTTGGTGGCCAGTGCAACGGCCATTGGTGGTGGCACCGTACGTGACATTTTACTGGGGCACTACCCTCTTGGTTGGGTAAAAAACCCAGAGTTCCTAGCAATCACGTGTGTTGCGGGTGTACTTACCACAGGCTTAGCGAAATGGGTGATTAAGCTAAAAGGTCTATTCATCCGCCTTGATGCGTTAGGTTTGATCGTGTTTAGCATCATCGGAACTAAGATTGCGATGGGCATGGGCTTACACCCTGGAATTTGTATGGTTTCAGCGCTAGTAACGGGTGTATTCGGTGGTCTACTCCGCGACTTAATCTGTCGCCAAACACCGTTGGTACTGCATGAAGAACTTTACGCTTCTGTCGCTCTTATCGCATCAGGAATGTACTTAGCGCTATTAGAATTTAATATTCCCGATGTAACAGCCACTATCATTACGCTGATCACCGGTTATATGCTGCGTATGGCTGCGGTACGTTTTAAGTGGCGTCTCCCTTCTTTCAATTTGGAAACGGAAGGCTCACTCCATTAACTTATCTAAACGCGTAATGAAAACACATTAAAAAGGCTGCCCATTGAGCAGCCTTTTGTCTCTTTATCAAGCTTATTTTTAAGCTTAAATCTTCGGTGTTTCAGTTGTTACGCCATGGTTCTGACCACGATGACGCAGCAAATGATCCATCACCACAATCGCTAGCATCGCTTCAGCAATTGGTACGGCACGAATACCCACACAAGGATCATGACGGCCTTTGGTGATCAATTGAGTTGGCTCACCTTCTTTTGTGATGGTCTCACCCGGAACTGTGATGCTTGATGTTGGCTTAAGCGCAATGTTAGCCACAATGTCTTGACCAGTTGAGATACCGCCAAGAATACCGCCCGCGTGATTGCTGCCAAAACCTTCAGGAGCAAGCGTATCACGATGTTGACTGCCTTTTTGGTTTACCACATCAAAGCCATCACCAATCTCAACGCCTTTCACCGCATTAATGCTCATTAGCGCGTGCGCAATGTCGGCATCCAGACGGTCAAATACAGGTTCACCAAGACCAACAGGCACGTTAGTTGCCACAACCTGAATTTTCGCGCCAATTGAGTCGCCTTCTTTTTTCAGGTCACGGATAAGTTGGTCAAACGCTTCTACTTTGTCCACATCTGGGCAAAAGAACGCGTTGTTTTCGATTTCGTTCCAATCTACCTTGTCGATAGAAACATCACCCATTTGTGACAAGTACGCGCGAATCTCAACACCAAACTCATCTTTCAAGTATTTCTTCGCGATTGCACCCGCCGCCACACGCATTGCGGTTTCACGAGCAGACGAGCGGCCGCCACCTCGATAGTCACGGATGCCATACTTTTGGTGGTAAGTATAATCAGCATGACCCGGACGGAATTTATCTTTGATGTCCGAGTAATCTTTTGAGCGCTGATCGGTGTTTTCAATTAGCAAACCGATCGATGTCCCTGTGGTTTTGCCTTCAAAAACACCAGAAAGAATTTTAACTTCATCCGGTTCACGACGTTGTGTGGTGTAACGTGATGTGCCTGGACGACGGCGGTCGAGATCGATTTGCAGATCTGCTTCTGTAATTTCTAACCCCGGAGGACATCCGTCTACGATACATCCCAGTGCGATACCGTGACTTTCCCCGAATGTCGTCACTCGGAAATGTTGTCCGATACTGTTTCCTGCCATTACTTCCTCAAGTTTTTATCGCTACGCCCTCTCAAACCAGAGCGCAACTGCTTTCCAATTCTTCGTGGATTCATAGTGGCTTTATTACGTTTTGATGTAAAGAGTTAATATCGGCGAGTTATGCATAAAAAAACACCGAGCATAAAGCTCGGTGTTTTGACATTTAGTGGAAGACCCTATTAGTCTTTGTACAGTTTGAAGTCTTCGGCACACTCAACCAGCTGGTCACGCGTTAGCATGAATACGCCGTGACCGCCGTTCTCAAACTCAATCCAAGTGAACGGAATCTCTGGGTACTGTTCCATCATATGAATCATTGAGTTGCCAACTTCACAGATAAGAATGCCGTTATCTGTTAGGTAGTCTGGTGCGTTTGCAAGAATACGACGCACAAGTTTTAGGCCATCCGTACCGGCTGCTAAACCAAGCTCAGGTTCGTGTGTGAACTCGTCTGGCAGGCTGTTCATGTCTTCTTCATCCACATATGGTGGGTTAGACACGATCAGGTTGTACTTCTCTTTTGGTAGGTCGCGGAACAAGTCAGAGCGAATTGGGAATACTTGCTGCTCCATGCCGTGATCTTGTACGTTTTGCTCCGCGACTTGTAGTGCGTCCGTTGAGATATCAATCGCATCCACTTCAGCTTCAGGGAACGCGTGAGCACATGCAATTGCGATACAGCCGCTGCCTGTGCATAGGTCCATGATGCGCGCAGGCTCTTCCACCAACCAAGGTTGGAATTCTGCTTGAATCAACTCACCGATTGGAGAACGTGGCACGAGTACACGCTCATCAACGAAGAATTCAAGACCGCAGAACCAAGCTTTGTTGGTTAGATATGCAGTTGGTGTACGTTCATTGATACGTTTTACTACACGCTCAACAATACGCAGACGCTCGCTGGTCGTTAGGCGAGAGTTTAATACGTGCGGAGGCACATCAATCGGCAAGTATAAGGTTGGCAGGATAAGCTGAACCGCTTCATCCCACGCATTATCAGTACCATGACCGTAAAACAGGTTCGCTGCGTTAAAGCGGCTTACCGTCCAACGAATCATATCTTGAAGGGTATGCAGCTCCGATACCGCTTCTTCTACAAAAATCTTATCCAAAATTGCCTCCGAAAAGCGCTACAATACTGCCAATAAAAGTTTATTAATGAAATTGTTTACCTAATGAGCAAAAAAGACACCGAACACGATGACGATTTCGCCTTGTTTCAGGAAGCAGTACAGGGCGTAAAAAAGTTGCGACAGGATACCATAATCCAGCAACCAAAAAAAAATACTAAGCAAAAAGAAATCAAGCGCTCCAACCGTGAAGCGAGTGATTCTGAGTTTTACTTCTCCGACGAGTTTGTCCCTCTCTTAAATGAAGAAGGCCCAACTCGTTATGCACGTGACGACATCTCCACTTATGAAGTTAAACGTCTACGTCGCGGCGTGTATGTACCGGACGTATTCCTCGATATGCACGGCATGACACAACAAGAAGCTAAGCGCGAACTTGGTGCGATGATCGCCTACTGCGTCAAAAACGAGATTCACTGTGCGTGTGTGCAACATGGCATTGGTAAACACATCCTGAAACAGAAAGCGCCACTTTGGTTAGCACAACACCCAGATGTAATGGCTTTCCACCAAGCGCCGCTAGAATTCGGCGGTGATGGTGCGTTGTTAGTTTTGCTCTCGATTCCAGAAAAGTAACTAGCTCACTGTAGAAGCAATTAAACAAAAAGGCAGGAAATTTCCTGCCTTTCTTCATTCTATATCTAATGTTTAAATGCTTATTTGGTTTCGACGCTTATGGCGTAATATGCCACAGCACTTCACCGTTTTGCGTTTGTAGATCGTATTCAATACACACTAGACCTGATGTAGGAAACATCGGTGGTGCCATGTCTTTTACAAACTCTGAAGTGAGATAACCAACCAAAGGCAAGTGAGAGACAAGCAGAAGCGAGTCTAGTTTTTCCACTTCAATCAATGCACTTGCAAAATCAAATACATGCTCAGATTGACCGTAAGGTGTAATATCTTCACAAGTTTCGATGCTTTTTGCAGCAAAATACTCGCTGATCTCTTGCCAAGTTTGTTGAGCTCTAATGTACGGACTCACCAACACTTTATCGAATTGCGCAAAACCTTGTTCTTTACAGGCTCTCGCAACCGCTTCTGATTCGACTCTGCCTCTTGGAGTCAATTGTCGTGCTGCGTCTGAATCTGCAAAATGCTCGGCTTCGCCGTGACGCATGATGAATATTTTCATGTTATTTCCTAGGGATAGCTAACGCTACCAAAAGGTTGACTGCTATCTTTATTAGATAGACGGGGCTAACTTTAATAATGACGAAACAAAAATACTGATATAATTATCTGTTCATTATACCAATTCGCTTGCTAAAGATAGCGACTTTCTTAACAATCTATTAAAAAGAATGTACTCAGTTCATCACAGTATTTAACTGTGCTATGAGTTCAGGGCATTCATTCAAACAGTTCTTCCCCATACGCAAACGCGATGGGCCTGTGCAGAAGTCTACGAATAACAAAAATACGGCAAGCAGTATTTGTCGAAACGCAAACTTTGCGCCCCCTAGCTAGGGGTTCATAATTACTGTAATGCGAAATCTGGAGACGCATCGTGCATCTAAGTCCTAACGATTCAAATCAATACCGCTACATTACCTTGAGCAATGATCTGCGTGTACTGCTGATTCATTCCGAGACAGCTCAACAGTCAGCAGCTGCTCTAGCAGTGAACGTTGGACACTTCGACGACCCAAACGATCGCCAAGGTCTGGCACACTATTTAGAACATATGCTTTTTTTGGGTACGGAAAAATACCCTAAAGTGGGCGAGTTTCAAAGTTATATTAGCCAGCATGGAGGAACAAATAACGCTTGGACGGGTACTGAGCACACTTGTTTCTTTTTTGATGTTACTCCGAATGCCTTTGAAAATGCCTTAGATCGATTTAGCCAATTTTTTACCGCACCATTGTTTAACGAAGAAGCTTTAGACAAAGAACGCCAGGCTGTCGACTCCGAATACAAACTCAAACTTAATGACGATTCTCGCCGCCTGTATCAAGTCAACAAAGAAGTCATCAATCCAGATCACCCTTTCTCTAAGTTCTCAGTCGGCAACCTAGATACATTAGGTGACCGAGATGGTAAATCCATCCGCGACGAAATTGTCGAGTTTCACCACTCTCAATACTCTGCCGATCTCATGACGTTGACGCTCTTTGGGCCGCAGTCGCTAGATGCTCAGCAAGCGTGGGTAGAAGCCATGTTTGCCAATATCCCAAACCACCACCTTCGTGGAAAATCGATTGATGTCCCCATTAGCACCAAAGAAAGTACCGGAATTTTAGTTCAAGTTGAACCAATCAAAGAATTTCGAAAACTCATTCTCACCTTCCCAATGCCGGGAATGGATAAGCACTACGGCGTTAAACCACTCTCTTACTTCGCGCATTTACTCGGCTATGAAGGCGAAGGCAGCTTAATGCTCCAGCTAAAAAATGAAGGCTGGATTACGTCACTTTCTGCAGGAGGCGGCGCTAGTGGTAGCAACTATCGAGATTTTACGGTTAGCTGCACACTCACCCCGCTGGGTCTCAACCACGTTGACAACATCATCCAAGCGGTTTTTCAATACCTCTCGATGATCAAACAAGACGGGCTAGATGAATGGCGCTATCTCGAAAAACAAGCGGTGCTTGAGTCGGCGTTTCGTTTCCAGGAACCATCTCGACCAATGGATTTGGTTAGCCATCTTGTTATCAATATGCAGCATTATCAGCCAGACGATACCATTTATGGCGACTACAAAATGGCGGGCTATGATGAACAACTGCAGCGTTCGTTGCTGCAATACTTAACCATCGATAATGTCCGCGTAACCCTGATTGCAAAAGGACTGGAATACAATCGTACTGCCGAATGGTACTTTACTCCGTATTCCGTCACGCCTTTTAGTGATGAGCAACGCCGCTTCTATCAACAAATCGATCCAAGCTGGCAGTTCGTCTTACCAGAAAAGAACCCTTATATTTGCTACGATCTCGATCCCATGCCGTTCGAAAATGGTGGTTCACTACCAGAGTTAATTGAAGATCTCGAAGGCTTCCGACTTTGGCATTTACAAGATGATGAATTTCGCGTGCCAAAAGGCGTTGTATATGTCGCTATCGACAGCTCTCATGCTGTTGCATCGCCGAAGAACATTGTCAAAACTCGCCTATGTGTCGAGATGTTCCTCGACTCGCTAGCAAAAGAAACCTATCAAGCTGAAATCGCAGGGATGGGTTACAACATGTACGCTCACCAAGGCGGGGTTACCTTAACCCTCTCAGGGTTCAGCCAAAAACTGCCTCAATTGTTGGAAATGATCCTGCACCGTTTTGCTTCTCGAGATTTCAGCCCTGCACGCTTTGAAACCATCAAGCAGCAACTGTTACGTAACTGGAGAAATGCTTCACAAGATCGTCCTATTTCGCAGCTGTTTAACGCACTTACAGGGCTACTTCAACCCAATAACCCGCCTTTCGCAACCTTAGTCGAAGCGCTAGAAGAAATCGAAGTCGATGAACTCTCAGTATTCGTAGAATCAATTCTTGCAGAGCTGCACGTTGAAATGTTTGTTTACGGAGATTGGCAGCGTCAACAAGCGCATGACATGGCGACGACCTTAAAGGATGCCCTAAGAGTAAAAGAGCAGCGTTATGAAGAGGCGCTCCGCCCACTCATCATGCTGGGAAAAAACGGCAGTTTTCAACGTGAAGTACATTGCAACCAGCAAGATTCGGCGGTCGTTATTTACCACCAGTGTGAGGATATTGAGCCTCGTAGCATTGCTCTATACTCATTGGCGAACCATCTCATGTCGGCAACATTTTTCCACGAGATCCGCACAAAACAGCAATTAGGTTACATGGTGGGCACTGGCAATATGCCACTTAACCGTCATCCAGGTATTGTGCTTTATGTGCAGTCACCCAATGCAGCGCCTGCCGAGCTGGTTACCTCAATCGATGAGTTCTTAAATGCCTTTTATATGGTGCTGTTAGAACTGAACGATTACCAATGGCATAGCAGTAAGCGCGGCTTGTGGAATCAAATAGCGACGCCGGACACCACACTGCGAGGTCGTGCTCAGCGTCTTTGGGTTGCAATAGGAAACAAAGACACCGAGTTTAACCAACGTGACAAGGTACTTGCTGAACTGAAGAAATTGACCCGAGCAGACATGATTCGCTTTGTCGTTAATGAGTTGAAACCTCGCACGGCAAACCGATTGGTCATGCACTCTCAAGGGCAATCGCATTCGGACGCTCCGCGCATCCACTTAGGGCAAGAAATTGGATCGATTGAAGAGTTCCAACTTAGGCCAAAAGATTGCGGCTTAGGATGATCTAATTGCGCAGTAATAAAATTATCGATTAGTAAGTATATACCCACAAACCAATGAGGTTGTGGATCTCATAAATAGAATCGACACCATAATTGGCAGAAAATTGAAATTACGCCATTGCGGCTTATGCTCTAATTACCACACTAAAAATAAATTAATGAGGTAATCATGAAAAAAGCACTACTACTTGCTGCTATTATACTGCCACTGGCATCTGCACACGCTGAAATCTCGGTGAAAGGTGATGGCTTTGAGCTAAGTAACGACTGTGTCCGCCTAAGCGGAGACAATGTTTCCATCAAATCAGATGATTGCTCTTCAAAACAGTGGAAAGATAAAGACAACAAAGGCAACAGCAGCGTTCACGGGGACGACAACCCAGGTAAAGGCCACAATAAAGATAAAAAAGACAAGAAGAAGTAACTATTTCTTATTTATGAAAAAGGCTTGCCGCTGGCAAGCCTTTTTCTTTACCGAAGCAACGCTTAATAGAATGTGGTTCCTTCTCCAGCTCGAGTAAGCAAACCATCACACGGTGCGTAACGATCGCCGTACTTCGATGCAAACTCATTCATTTTCTCAACCAGTTCTTTAATGCCAAACTGATCCATATAACGGAATGGACCGCCCAAGAATGGAGGGAAACCAATGCCAAATATTGCACCAATATCACCATCACGTGGCGAGCGAATGATGCCGTCATCCAAACAACGTACCGCTTCATTCAGCATTGGTAGTACACAGCGCAACGCAATATCGTTATCACTCAACTTAGATTCAGGATCGAGCTTAAGCAGCTTGTAGATAGATTTATCGACTTCTTTCTTCTTACCTTTGTAAGTGTAGAAACCTTTCCCGCTCTTACGTCCTTTGCGACCGTCATTCAATAAGATATCGAACACGTCCGGGCCTTTGAATCGCTCACCTAACTCATTGACTAGAATCGGCATGATCTTCGCGCCAATGTCGACACCGACTTCATCCAGTAAGGTAATCGGGCCGACAGGGAAACCAAAATCAAGCAACGCCGTATCAATCTTTTCGATCGGTTCGTTAGCCAGCAGAATATGCGCCGCTTCGTTCATGTATGGCGCAAGAATGCGGTTCACGTAAAAGCCCGCTTTGTCTTTCACTACGATCGGGGTTTTTCCTTGCTTTTTAGCAAGTGCAACGACTGTTGAAATGGTTTCATCTGATGTCGTTTCATGCGGAATCACTTCCACCAACGGCATTTTTTCTACCGGGCTGAAGTAATGCAAACCCACTACGTTTTCTGGACGCTCCGCTTTTTCTGCAATTTTGTGGATTGGTAACGAAGAGGTATTGGTCGCAAAGATGGTTTCCGGCTTGGCATTCGCTTCAATATCCGCCACCATTTTTTGTTTAAGATCTAAGTCTTCAAAAACGGCTTCAATTACGACATCAATATGATTAAAGCTGGTAAAGTCGACACCGCCAGACAGTTGCAACATTTTCGCTTGCAGATCGGCTTTTGATAGAATGCGACGTTTACGCTGTTTCTCGAATAACTTGTAGTTATAGTTGAGTGCGTTTAGAACGCCATCGTTGCTGACGTCTTTGATGCGGACAGGCACCTTCGCTTTTGCAACAGACACATGGCTGATTCCTGCGCCCATCAAGCCACCGCCAAGCACACCAACTTTATGAACTGGCGCGGGTTTCGCATCCGTACCATTTTCTTTCTTCATTTCCGTTGTCGCAAAGAAGATAGAACGGAGCGCTTTTGATTCAGAGCTCATCACAAGCTCACCGAAGCGTTTCGCTTCAAGCTCTTGTCCTTGGGCGAAACCTTTCTCTAAACCATGCTGAATAACGTCTAAAATCGCGACCGTTGCAGGATAGTTACCACGGGTTTTCTGATTGGTTTTCTTCGCTGCCTGTTCAAACACAAACTTGCGCCCTAACCCGCTACCCGACATCACTTTTTCTTTCGTCGATAGCTTTTTCGTACCCTTGTTTTTACCTTTGTCGATAAACTGTTTTGCTACGTCGAGCAAAATGGTATCTGGGACACAGGCGTCCACAACGCCCAGCTTTTTAGCTTTCTTTGCGCGAAGCTGTTTACCCGTCAGGATCAAGTCCAGTGAAGGTAACAGGCCAATCAAACGCGGCAGACGCTGAGTACCACCAGAACCAGGCAATAAACCAAGTTGTACTTCTGGCAGACCTAAACGCGTTTTATCTGAATCCGTACAAACACGATAATCACATGCAAGAGCAAGCTCTAAACCACCGCCCAAACATGGACCGTGAATAGCGGCAACCACAGGATATGGTAAGTCCGATAGCTGCTGGAATAGCTCTTGACCTTGCCTCGCTAATGCTTCTGCTTCACTTGCGGTCGTGCACGCTTCTAGCATGCGAACATCGGCCCCCGCGACAAAGTTGTCCGGTTTTAGGGAATGAATGATCATCCCTTTGATGCCACTGGCGTCTTTTAGCTGAGCAAAGATTTCTTTCATTTCATCAGCAAAAGCCGCCTGTAGCGTATTCATTTTTTCATTAGGTACGTCAATCGCTAACCAAGCAATATTCTGCTCATCAACTTTTAGACTAAATGCTTTTTGCTCGCTCATTACTCAACCTCCAGAATCATTGCTGCACCAAGACCGCCAGCTGCACATGCGGTATTCAATGCAATACCGCCACCACGGCGTTTCAGTTCACGTAGGGTTTGCGTCATCATTCGTGCACCTGTCGCCGCGAATGGGTGACCGTAAGCGATTGAGCCACCAAGCACGTTAAACTTATCCATGTCGATTTCACCGATCGCTTTCGAACGACCTAGATTTTCTTGAGCAAACTTATCTGAAGCAAACATCTTCACATTCGCCAATGCTTGCGCAGCAAACGCTTCGTGCATGTCGATCAACGTCAGATCAGACAGTTCCAAGCCTGTATTTTCTAGCACTTTCGCAGTGGCATAAGTCGGTCCCATCAGCATGTCCTTTTCCACACCAATCGCTGAAAATGCGTAGCCGCGGATGTAGCCAAGAATCTCCATGCCAAGCTCTTTCGCTTTACCTTCGCGCATCAACATCACTGCCGCACCACCATCAGTCAGTGGCGTACTGTTAGCTGCCGTAACACTGCCATACTGGCGATCAAAGGCAGGTCGAAGTTTCGCGTACCCTTCTACGGTTGAGTCGTGACGGACATTGTTGTCTTCCGAAATCCATTTTTTGTATGGTTCGGGAAAAGCCGTCATCACTTCACCTTGGATCTTACCTTCTTTCCAAGCTTGGGAAGCCAGCGTATGAGAGCGATGTGCAAGCGCATCCTGCTCTGCACGAGAAATACCATGCGTCTTTGCCATTTGCTCCGCAGTTTGTCCCATCGACAAGCCCGTCGAGTACTCGGCTACTGCAGGAGGCACTGGCATAAGGTCTTTAAAGCTCAAGTTTTTGAGGATGCTAAGCTTCTGACCCATTGTTTTTGTCTTACTTAGAGCAAGCAGATTAGCGGCCAGTTTCTTAGATACGCCAATAGGCAGGACGGAAGAAGAGTCTGCACCACCAGCAATACCGATATCGATGGTTCCCGCCATGATGCTTTCTGCGACATTGACCGCCGCTTGAAAACTCGTTGCACACGCACGAGTCACACTGTAAGCATCAGTGTGAATGTTCATACCGGTGCCTAACACGATTTCTCGTGCGATGTTTGGCGCTTCAGGCATTTGTACTACTTGTCCAAATACCACTTGTTCGATTAACTTCGGATCAATATCTGTTCGAGCAAGCATTTCGCTTACTACCATTTTCCCTAAATCGACCGCTGGCACTTGGCTAAATTCCGTGCTTTGACGAGCAAAGGGAGTTCGAAGCCCCGCGACAATAGCGACACGCTCACCATTGCGTGTTTTTACTTCCTGCTTGCCCATTGTTTCTCCTTAAATACAAGAGGTCTGACCTGATGCATTGTAATGAATTTGTTAAATTTATCAAACGTGCGTTTAAATAAACGTGAAGCAAGTAGATCAATTACTCTACTTCTTTGATTCTTATGCGATTAATAATGATTAACTATAGAGAGTTAAAACGGTAAGAGGTATATGGAAGGTAAAATCGAAGCAAAAAAAAACCACACATAACTGTGTGGTCGGAATATCTATAAAACAATTAACTTACGCCAATTGAAAATTAATCAGTTTCCTGATTAGGAGAAAGTAAAGTCAGCCTTCAAAAGGAAGTGTCATCTTGCTCAACATGTTAGTCGCAATGACTAACGAGATGACAAGATGTACTATAACCCCTTCACTGCTTGATATTTTGAAATAGATCAATTTTATAGTGATTTTACGAGCTTTAAGCACATCTAAAAGGCTCAGCGATGCAAACCTATTCAAAAATTCACCGCTAGCAGTCTCTTTTTATGTCCCATCGAATGAACTTATCCAAACCATTGATTACTAATGATGATATTGTTAACAATCTTTACCAATTCATGTTCGATGATATTTGGCATTTGCGTATACACTTTTAAGTAACCACATAGCTTATTGTGTCAGAGGTTATCTACGACACACGCTCAACCGAAACCGCGAGGCTATTGAAAAGTAAAGTCATGCTCAGAACAAATAAGAAACTCACAGAGCGAGGATGGAGGCTCCTGTGGCCATATTAAAAATGTTTGGAAAGAAAAATTCCAACAGTCCGGTCAACTCTGATATGGACAAGCAAAGAAAATACGAAGCGCTCGTCCGAGGGTACCATCGTGACTTATATCGCTACGCATACTGGTTGTGCAAAGATAAAGCGATAGCGGAAGATCTAGTTCAGGAAACCTGTCTTAGAGCTTGGAAGTCACTCGATAGTCTCCAGGATGAAAAAGCAGCCAAGTCTTGGCTCATCACCATATTGAGACGAGAAAATGCGCGCCGCTTCGAACGTAAACAATTTGATTTAGTTGATATCGATGATTACGGCAATGATGCTAAAGTCAGCGATGACCCACATCATCAGCAAGAATGGCTGCAAGCGCAGATCATGAAACTCGATGTTGAATACCGCGAGCCTTTATTTCTCCAAGTTGTCGGTGGTTTCAGCGGAGAAGAGATTGGCGACATTCTTGATTTAAATAAAAATACAGTGATGACTCGATTATTTCGCGCTCGTAATCAACTCAAAGAGATGTTGGATTCTCAAGATACTAAGAGAGGACAAAAGAATGGATGATTTAGAATTTCGTCGTCGTATTTTGTCGGATCCAAAACAAAAGGATGAAGAGATTCTGCAAGCTTTAGCTGGTAGCGACACCAACAATAAGTTTGTTGATGACATTTTGGATCTCGACGTAAAAATTAAACAAGCCATGAATGTGGATGTACCTGAAGATCTCGCTGATAAGATTTTATTTAGTCAGACGTCGAGTGCACTTGATGAAGAGAAGGTCGTCAGACCAAACTTTGTGCGCAAAGCAATGGCACTTGCCGCTTCTATTGCGTTCACCGCAGGATTATTAGTTGGTCAAGTAAACTGGGGAAATGTTTTGGTTTCTCCAGCACAAGCCAGTTTAGCTGATACCGCGATGAAACACGTTATTCATGAAGAACCTTTTGTTCGTCATCTTGATGAGGATGTACCGAGCTCGCAAATTAATGCGAAAATGTCGCCATTTCATTACCAGTTTAGTGAAAGCTTTCCATATCACGTTTACTACCTAAACCACTGCGGTTTTGGCGAATCCAATGCGGTGCATATGGTATTCCAAGGTCCAAAAGGTAAAGTAACGTTATTTATTACTGGTATTCCTAGCGAACAAAGTACCGACTTTAATAAGGATGGCATGACCGGAATCGTTCAGCCCGTCGGGAGTTCAAGTTTGATTTTAGTCGGAGAAGAAGGTGAAAATATTGATGCTATCGCTACGACTCTTGCATCAATGATTAAACCGATGTAATAACTTCGACGATTTCCAGCCTTCAAAAGGTTAAATGCCGCTAAATGATCTTATTTAGCGGCATTTTTGTATAAATAGAACACAAAACATTCACCCTCGCTATAGCATTTAGAGCTTAAACTCTAAATTATGCATTTTAAGTGCAATTTCCCGTCTTTTAGACATCATTTCTGCAATTTTTATTCAATTTTATCCAATGGTCGGATTTGTCCAAGCAACTATTGATACTACTATCTGCGCCACTGAGCAAAAGCTCAATTTATCGTCCAAAGAGACGAATCTAATAAGGAAAAACAAATGACTCAGAACACGCGTCTGTTTAAAAAGACTCTCCTAGCAGTAACGGTAGCTTTTGCCTCAGGTCAATCGATGGCAGCGGGTTTCCAAATCAACGCTCAATCAGCAACTGGCATCGGCCGTGCATTTGCTGGTGATGCAGTAATCGCAGATAACGCCGCAGTAATGGCTCGTAACCCAGCAGCAATGGCTCTATTTGATAAAATGGAGCTTTCGCTAGGTTTCGAAAGCATTACTTCAATGATTGAAGTGAAAGATGCGAAATATAACGTTAATACTCCTTTGGGTTCTAGTACTGTAAATGTTGCTGACACTGATGATGTGGGTGATACGTCAATAGCTCCAAACATTCACCTAATCGTTCCAGTAAATGACAAGTTTGCATGGGGCGTAAACGCATACTCTAATTTCGGCACTAAAACTGAATTTTCAGATAACTATACCGCAACCGAGTACGGTGGTCTTACGGATGTAAAAAGCTTCAACTTTGGCTTTGCGGGTTCTTACCGTTTAAACGAACAATGGAGCTTTGGTGCTGGTTTAGATTTAATCTACGGCCAAGGCACAATGAAGCGTACAACTAGCTCTTCAGTCCCACGGGTTGGCGGTCAAAAAATTCTGGACGTAGATAAAGCTGATGGTTGGGCTGTTGGTTTCAACGTTGGTACTGTGTACGAACTAGATGAAAACAACCGTTTTGGTCTAGCGTATCGTTACAGCCCTGAATTTACAGCAAAAGACGACAAAGGTCAGGAAATCACGCTACCTCTACCAGATATGGCCGAGTTTTCTGGTTTCCACAAAATCCAAGACACTAAGTTTGCTGTACACTACAGCATCCAATACATCGGTTGGAAAGATTTCGACCAAATTGATTTTGAGAACCTAAATCAGGGTTTACTTAAAGGTGGTTACTCGAAAGACTATCAATGGCAAGATGGCTGGCACTACGCAATTGGTGGTACTTACTACCTAAACAACAACTGGACACTTCGTGCTGGTTACATGTACGACACAAGCGCTCAAGATAAAGTAACGTCTATCTCGGTACCAGATTCAGATCGCCAGTGGTTCTCAACAGGTTTCTCTTACCATATTGATAATAGCTCAAACATCGATTTTGGCTTCACATACTTGTTAGGTGAAGATGTAAAAGTTAATGAGAATACTCAATTAGCTCCTGGTCTTTCTACCGGTGTAACAGCAACAACTCATGCTGACGCAATTCTATTCGGCTTACAATACAGCCGTAGCTTCTAAGCGCTTCGCTGTTAGTTAGTAGAAAAATACTTTATATAAAAGGCTGGATTTCCAGCCTTTTTTCATATCTGCGATTTATTGCCCACTCAATTTGAGTGAACACGTGTATCTAAATCTCACAATTAGGACGCACAGCTGTTCGCTGAATTCCATTTACAAGCCCTTCACAGTTAGATTATTAAACCACCCAAACAACACTTGAAAGCATAATATTCCAAATGACTGCTTGTGCTGGATTTTCATTTCTAAAGTAAAAACTCTACCTTTAAACTTTCGTCCCACGTTATAAACAAATCAGCGAACATTCGAATGAAAACCAACAAGACTCTTCTATCAACAGCAGTGGCATTAAGCCTACTTGGCACAACGGGCATGGCTAACGCTGCAGGTTTCCAACTTGCTGAATATTCTGCAACAGGCCTAGGTCGAGCATATGCTGGTGAAGCAGCAATGGCTGACAACGCAAGTGCACAATGGCGTAACCCAGCAATGCTAACTTATTTGGAAGGCACTCAAGTGTCCGTTGGTGCAATCTATGTGAACCCAAATATTGATATTGAAGGTGATGTAAACTTCCACGGTAGTACTTCTTCTGCATCTTCAGATGATTTCGCACATGATGCAATCATTCCAAACTTCTACCTATCACATCAATACAATGAGAAATTCGCGATTGGTTTGGCATTTGGCACCAACTACGGCATGGAAACCGATTTAGGTAAAGGCTTTGGTGCTTCACACTTCGGTAACGAAGCAAGCGTAACGACAATGGAAGCGAACTTAAACGCAGCTCACAAAGTCAATGAATCAATCAGCGTTGGTGGTGGTATCCGTTACATCATCGGCGAAGGCAGCTTTGGCGCAGCCGCACCTAAGAATAACGTTGTAGGACAGCACCCTGTCACTGGCGATCCTATCAGTGTTCCTCAAGGTACCGCTCTAAAATACATGGAAGGTGACGATACCGCTTGGGGCTGGCAAGTTGGTACTGCATGGCAGATCAATGAAAATAACCGTATCGGCTTCGCGTACAAATCTGAAGTTGAACTGAAGCTTGAAGGCCATGCTGAAGGTCTAGGTTTTGGCTTCGGTACTAAGCTTTCACAACTACGTGACAACGGCTACATGTACCTAAACCTGCCTGCAACGGCTGAGTTGGCAAGCTTCCACCAAGTAACAGACCAACTTGCGTTACACGCAAGCTTTAACTGGACGGATTGGAGCTCTTTCGAGAAATTGGAAGCACGTCTAGATACTGCTGGCACGCATATGGTTAAAGTAGAAAACTGGGAAGATAACTACCGCTTTGCTGTTGGTGCTACTTACCAGCTTGATCCTAAGATAGCGCTACGTGCTGGTATTGCATACGATACTTCAGCGGTAAGCGACAAAAACCGTACGATCACTATTCCAGAAACTGACCGTACTTGGCTAAGTATTGGCGCAACGTACGATTGGACGAAAGACTTCAGCCTAGACGCTGGCTTCACCTATATTTTCGCGAAAGACGCACCAATCGTTGAGTCTCGTGGTTACAAGTCAGACGACGCTGCAGAACAAGTCGGCGGCCAATTCGTAGGCGAAACTACGGGTAATGTTTGGCTAATCGGTGTTCAAGCAAACTACCGTTTCTAACCAAACAGCAAAAATATGAAAAAGGCTTAGCATCAGCTAAGCCTTTTTCATTTTATATTGTGAGAAACAATGCTTAAAAGTCCTCTAGGTATTCGTCTAAATACTCTTCTTCTTCGATGTTCACTTCTTCAACGGTTTCAACTTCTGCTTTAAAGTTTTGACGCTGAATATAAACATCGCGAGTAAGAATATATGGATCCGGCGACGAGTCTAACTGTGCTTCTTGCGGTACTAATAAAGCACGCTTCTCCATGCCTTCAAACGCCCACTTACCCAAACTCGCCCAGAAGTTGAGGTAAGAGAGGGGTAAATACGTACTATCTACGGTATCTGTCACTTCACGTAAGGTATACGGGCCATAACCTGGAATCATGAAGTAAGGGCCATTTCCAACACCATAGTGGCCTACTGCATCACTGAACGCTTTCTCGTCGTATTTCGTAATACCCGCGGCACTTGCAATATCGAATAAACCGAAAATACCAAACGTCGAGTTAATCCAAAAACGGTTAAAGTGGTCTACGGCTTTCGTGCCGTTACCCATGACTAAGTTATTAACCATGCTGGCTGGCTCATCTAAGTTCGACAAGAAGTTAGCGATACCGGAACGAATAGGAACTGGCGTGTATTCCACATACGCAAGTGATACAGGACGAACCAAATACGGATCTAAATATTCGTAGTTGATTTCCCACATGGTTCGGTTAAAGCCTTCCAACGGGTCATACACATCAGAAGTCGTTTGATTTGTTTCTTGTCCTGTTACTGCTTCATCAGGCGCACTTGAACAGCCAACCAGTCCAACTGCAAGCAGTAACAAGAAGGTAGATTTACCCTTGTTATACATTTTATTTTCCATAACGACTATTAATGTACCTAAGTCACCCAATGAACAGTTGTACGTATGTTGAGCAGTATACGTAGTAAAGATGACTCAGATATGGGAATAAATAAAGGCCAGCAGTCGCTGGCCTTCGGTATTCTACTCGATCGTTTAGAGTCATACCACTAAAGGCAACAGACTCTACCCCGTTGTCATATTTCAGAGACAGACGCTAACGATTAATATTGCTGGTCAATGGTCACTTCAACCGGCGTGCCAAATTCAACGACGTCACTCTCTCCGTGCCAATCTTGGTCACGCGTTGCTACGTTACCGTCAGAGTCCACACGCACACGGACGATTAACTTGTCGAGTGAAGATAGTTTTTGCCCCTGCATCATGGCATTACCATCATCTAATACGACTGTACGAGGGAAAGTACCCAGCGGATAGCGAGCTGCCGCAACAGGCATTGGTGAGCCATCTGCACGATGTACTGACACAATCAGAACTGCGTTTGGATCCAACTGAGCATTTGGTGCAACATTAATTGTCACAGCAACACTCTTATCCGGTGAAACCGCTTCGCCCATTTGCTTACGAGCACTCTCAATACTGCGTGACAACATCTCGTAGCGGCTATCTTCTGGACCAATCATTTGCTGCATGATTCCCCAGTACTTGATGGCTGCCGGGAAGTCTTGACGCTCAAACGCATCGAACGCTAACAAAGAAAACACACGCAGATCGACATAGTCTTGCTGCATCAGCTTGCCGAGTAATGAGCGAGCCGTCGCTTGATCCATTTCCTCTTGAGACAGCATCAGAGCTTGTGCATAACCCAACATCACATCTGGGTCTTTTGGCTCTAGGCGGTATGATTTTTCCATCGCATCGATAGCCGTGGTGACATCACGATTTGCTAACGCAATACGACCTAGCAGTAACCAACCTGTCGAGTCTTCCGGCTGGTAATGTAAGCGAGTTCGAAGGGCAAGGGTCAAATCCGCCATTTCATCGTCACTCAACGGCTCAGAAGAAGCCGACATCAGCTTTTTCGATAACTCAGGTAGATTTGCAGACACTTCTTGCCATTGAACAATATCGTCTGACGCGCCAAATTTGTAATACAAGCCATAGCTCAACGCCACCGTCAGAATTACCGATGGAACTAAAACCGCGATTGGTGAAACCTTGGTTTCTTTTTGCGCTTTATCACCCGGAATATCGTCAAGGAGAGACTGCTTTAGATCAGAAATCAGTTCGTCTTCGCTTTCAACCAGCCCTTCGTCGGTTTCTTCTGCAAGCTCAGATAGACGGTCTTTATAAAATGCCTTGTTGAGCTCATCGCGTAACACATCATCATTGTTCGCTTTTTGTTTAAGCAGCGGCAAAGCCACCAGCGCACAAGCAATAAGCGTAAGAGCAACGGTGGAAATCCAAAATAGTGTCATTACTTCTTATCTCCGTTGTTCTCTTCTTCAAGCAATGCTTTTAAACGAGCTTCTTTTTGCTCATCCCATTGCTCGTCACTGCTCGCTTTTGCCTTAACTTTAGATTTACGGCTGCGCAGCACAATCAAACCAAAACCACCCAGTACTACAGCGAGTGGCCCTAGCCACAAAATCGCAGTCGCGACCGTAAATGGTGGGTTGTAAGTCACGAAGTTACCGTAACGGGCGATCATGTAATCAACAATCTCATCTTTGGACTTACCTTCTTTGGTCATTTCGTACACCTTATGGCGTAAGTCCTGAGCAAGTTCAGCGTTAGAATCCGAGATCGTGTTGTTCTGACATTTAGGGCAACGGAGCGTATGGCTTAGCTCTTTGAACTGCTGTTCTTGTTCCAAGTTATCGAACTCGTATACTTCAATGGCAGCGTGAGCAGCAAGAGATAATGTCATGGCAGCAAAAACTGCAAGGATCAGCTTTCTCATTGCTTCGCCTCCTCAACCAATTTGTTGTAAAGCGGCTCCAGTGTTTCTGACCAATTACGTGGGTTAACATCCCCCACATGGCGATAGCGAATCACACCATTTGCATCAATAATGAATGTTTCTGGTGCACCATAAACGCCAAGGTCAAGACCAAGCATACCGCTACCATCAAATAGGCTAATTAAGTAAGGGTTGCCGAGATCATTCAACCAGCCTACCGCTTTGTTACGATCATCTTTGTAATTCATACCGATAATCTTAACGCCCTTACCCGCCAATTCGTTTAGGTATTTATGCTCTGCATAACACGTTGGACACCACGTAGCCCAAACGTTCAAGAGCAACGGCTCACCTTTAAAAATTGACTGGTCGTATTGTTTTCCAGGTTCAGCTAAGTCTTCTAAGTGAAACTCAGGAACTGGCTTACCAACCAAAACCGACTCCAATTTCGTTGGATCATCGCCCTCTTGGTTGCGCATTAACTGGGTTGCGAAAATGCCCGCCAAAATCATGAAAGCGACGAGCGGAATAAATAAGATTTTCTTATTCATGTTATGCCTCCTGCTCTTTTGACTTCGCGTTTTTCTTTGAAGATTTACGGAAGCGATAACGCTTATCTGAAATCGCTAATGCACCGCCTAACGCCATAATCAAAGAGCCAGCCCAAATCCAACGAACGAACGGTTTATAGTAAATACGAACAGCCCAAGATCGGTTGTCGTCTAAACGTTCACCCATTGCAATGTATAAGTCACGACTAATTCCACGGTCAATGGCAGCTTCGGTCATCATAGACTTAGCCGTACGGTAGAAGCGCTTCTCAGCGTGAAGCGTATTCACGTATTTGCCATCATGTGTGATCTCAAAATCCGCGATGTAGCCATCGTAGTTTGGACCATCTTTATCACGCAGGCCTGAGAAGTAGAAATCATAACCTTGAATTTGGAAGTGTTCGCCAGGTGCTAAACGTACATCACGCTCGATGCTGTAGTTCTGTACCATCGCAATACCGATAACAGATACCGCCAGACCAACATGACCCAACATCATCGCCCAATGGCTACGCTGCAGCTTGCGAACGCCTTCACTAAAGCTATGACGGTGCGTTGCACGCTCATATAGTTCAAAGCCATGCATTGCAATAATCCAAATCGCCATTACCCAGCCAATGTAAGCCATGGTTGAGAAGAAGTCGGCAAACAGGTATACGCATACCGCGGCCAAAGCAAAAGCAAGCACACCTGAAACGAGCATTGGTTTCACAAGTTTAGATAAATTGTCTCGCTTCCAACGGATAAGTGGACCAATACCAAGTAGGAAAGCAAATGGCATCATCAACCACGCAAACAGCATATCGAAGAATGGCGCACCGATAGAAACCGACCCCAAACCAAGCTGCTTATGTACGAGCGGCAACAGTGTCCCCACTAACACCACAACAAGTGCTGCGATAAGTAATACGTTATTGGCTAAGAGCGCGTTTTCACGAGAGACTAAGTCGAAGTTACCACGTACACGTACTGCTGCCCCTTTTACGGCAAACAGCAATAAAGAGCCGCCGATAACGAAAACGAGGAAGCCTAGAATAAACATACCGCGCGACGGGTCAGACGCGAACGCGTGCACCGATACTAAAATACCGGAACGGACTAAGAATGTGCCCAACAAACTCAACGAAAATGCAGAGATTGCCAATAGTACCGTCCACGCTTTAAATGTGCCGCGTTTTTCTGTCACGGCAAGAGAGTGCATTAATGCGGTACCCGCTAACCAAGGCATGAATGATGCGTTTTCTACTGGATCCCAGAACCACCAGCCACCCCAGCCAAGTTCGTAGTAAGCCCACCAAGAGCCTAGTGCGATACCGAGTGTTAAAAATACCCATGCAGCGGTTGTCCAAGGACGAGACCAACGGGCCCAAGCCGTATCAAGGCGTCCGGTCATTAGGGATGCGATCGCAAAGGAGAAGGCAACCGAGAAACCAACGTAGCCCATGTAAAGCATTGGCGGATGAACAATCAAACCAGGGTCTTGAAGCAGAGGGTTCAAATCACGTCCGTCAACCGGGAAGAACGGTAACGTACGTAGGAATGGGTTTGACGTTAGGATGATAAACAGTAGGAAACCCACTGAGATCATGCCCATTACGGCAAGTACACGTGCAACCGACTCTTGCGGCATACCACGACTGAATGTCGCTACAGCGACAGTCCAAGCAGCTTGGATTAACACCCATAGCAACAGTGAACCTTCGTGTGCACCCCATACTGCGGTTAAACGGTAGTACCAAGGAAGCTGACTATTCGAGTTGCTCGCTACATACTGTAACGTGAAGTCGTTGGTATAAAATCCCCAACATAAAATGGCGAAAGAGAACAACAGCATTAGGAACATAGACCAAGATAGCGGTCGCGCTGTGTTCATGAGCATGGTGTTATTATTCGATGCTCCCCACAATGGCAATACGCTCAGCAGCACAGCCATTGCAAGCGAAAGAATGAGAGCAAAGTGACCGATTTCAGCAATCATTGGCCGCTTCCTTGTTTCTGTTCTGTACTGTATTGAAGCGGTTCATGCGTTTTCTTCATCGCTTCCGCAATTTCTGGTGGCATGTATTCTTCATCGTGCTTCGCTAGGACCTCAAATGCCTCAACTGTCGTGGCATCTTTCAGTACACCTTGAGCCACAATACCCTGCCCTTCACGGAACAAGTCAGGAAGAATACCGTCATAAGTAATCGTCACTTTAGGACCGACATCGTGCAGGTCAAAACTCACTTTCAAAGAATTAGGATCTCGACGAACCGAGCCCACAACCACCATACCACCAATACGCAGACGCTGGCCTACTTCTGGCTTGGTGCCATCTGGCTTACCATTAACCAATTCCGTAGGAGTGTAGAAAAGGTCCATATTTTGGTTAAGCGCATAAAGTATCAAACCAATGGTGGCACTAATACCGATAAAGATCGCTAGTACGATACCTAGCCTCTTTTTACGTCTCGGATTCATAAGGTGTTCTCCATGTTCTTCGCTGCGTCGATACGAGCTTGACGGTCAATTTTTGCTTTCACTTCTTTCAATAATGCATCACCGCGGCGAAGGCTAGTGATCAGAAGAATCAGCATGGATAAGAAAGTAATACCAAACGCACTCCATACGTATGATGCGTAGCCACCCATGGCAAAAAAGTCGCTCAGAGATTCAAAATGCATAATCAATTACCTCACTGAGTTTGTTCTGTTGCGAGTTTGCGCACCCAAGGGCGGTGACTTTCTTTACTGATGATTTCGTTACGGAAACGGACCATCGTCACTGCACCAAAGAAGAACGCAAAGCCAAAGATGTTTAGCAATAACGGCCAAAGCATGTCGGATGAAATAGAAGGTTGTTCAAATTTCGTGATCGTCGCGCCTTGGTGAAGCGTGTTCCACCACTCTACGGAAAAGTGAATGATCGGAAGGTTAACAACGCCTACGATCGCTAAAATACCCGCCGCTTTTGCGGCTGTTTTCTGATCGTCAAACGCGTGATAAAGCGCAATAACACCAAGATAGAGAAATAGAAGAATCAACTCTGAAGTAAGACGCGCATCCCATACCCACCAAGTGCCCCACATTGGCTTACCCCAAACGGCACCAGTAAGTAGAGCAATAAAGGTAAATACCGCACCAATCGGCGCCATCGCAAGTGCCGCCATATCAGATAGACGTACTTGCCATACTAAGCCAATAAATGCCGCAATCGCCATCGACATATAAACGCCCATAGACCAAATAGCTGATGGGACATGAATGTAGATGATTCGGAAACTGTCACCTTGTTGGTAATCTGAAGGCGCAAATGCAAGCCCCCAAACCGTACCAACCGATAAGCATACGAGGGCCAATACAGAAAACCAAGGCAGAAACTTACCACTCAAACGGTAAGCGGTTTCTGGCTTGGCATAAGGATGTAGCCATTTCCACATGTTTTGTTCTCACTCTTACTTCAGGGACACTGTCTAAAGGGTTGAGACCGTAGCAGTGCTTTAATAATAATTCTTTGATCAAGCGCCGCTTCATTGGCACTTTATTGAGTTAGTTAACACTAACTCTCAATGCGGCACTAATGGCAAAAGGCGTTAACGTCATCGCTCCCATTAGCATCGCACCTAAAATTGCTAGTTGACCGTTATACGCCATACCAAGCGCGGCGGCATCAATTGCTGATGTTGCGAAAATCAAAATTGGGATGTAGAGCGGAAGAATAAGCAAACTCAAAAGAACGCCACCCTTTTGCAGCCCAACCGTCAAAGCCACGCCAATAGCTCCAATAAAACTTAGTGTCGGTGTACCGATCATCAAGGTTAGTACAACAGATAGCCAAGTATTGAAATCAAGCGAAAGTAAAACCGCCAATAATGGGCTAATTAGGATCAGAGGTAACCCTGTTAACAACCAATGTGCTATGACCTTTGAAACCACTACAAGTTGCAATGGAATCGGCATTAGCATCATTTGTTCCAATGCACCGTCTTGAAAATCATCACGAAATAGACGCTCTAATGATAATAAGGCGGATAGCAATGCGGCAACCCAAACAATGCCCGCTGCAATACGTGCTAACAAATTTGGTTCAGGCCCGATACTAAGAGGAAACAGAGTAATAACAATAATAAAGAACCAAAGCGGGTTCAGAATGTCTGCCTGACGGCGAAATGCTATCAATAGCTCGCGGCGAATGATGGTGGTCATAGATGGAATCATATCAATCACCCAACTTTATTTTTCTAAGTTTCGGGCTGTCCGAAAACATATCTTGATGCGTAGTCAACACGACAATACCGCCATTATCAGCGTGACTTGCGAACAAAGATTCAAGCACTTTGACGCCTTGCTTATCGATGGCGGTCAACGGTTCATCTAAAATCCATAAAATTTGCTTACTGAGCCATAACCTTGCTAGTGCCACTCGTCGTTGCTGACCTGCGGAAAGCTGTGCTACAGGCACATCTTCTCGACCAGCTAAACCAACTTGAGTTAAAGCAGTGAAGATTTCTTCGTCAGAAGAGCGGTTATTTTGAATAGATTGGTAAAAACGTAAGTTTTCTAGTGCGGTAAGCTCTCGTTTCACTCCAGTTTGATGCCCTAAGAACAGCAGATCTTGATGGAAAACATCACGAGATTTTTCAACCTCTTCTCCTTTCCACTTAATGATGCCTTCTTCTCTATCACCTAAACCTGTCACAATACGTAGTAACGTAGTTTTGCCAGTACCATTGCGCCCTTCTATCTGGACCAATTCACCAGGCTTAATTTCAAACTGCAGGTTTTCAAACAGGACCCTCTCATCACGGATCGCTGTCAGGTTAGATACTTCTAACATAGAGCTTCAACTAAAAAATGAACGAAGCGCTATATTAGCACAGCTTAGTTATGACAAAACAGGATAAGAGGGCTGGGATGTATGTAAGTTCATGTATTTTTGTTAATTAATCGTCACACTTTAATAAAATTAACTATAAGTAGTTATAAGCTCTCATTTTAACTTGGGGAGCGAGTGCTAAGAATGAAGAGAGCTCAAGGTAACCTAGGGCTGTATTGCAAAAAGATAATTAGTAACCGAACACAAAAAAAGAGGCTTATCGCCTCTTTTTATCGCTTTAAAACCTTTAGCGTCGACGACGTCCACGCGTCGGGTATTCTGCATCATCTGATGGCTGACCGCTTAGTGGTGGAATTTTCTCTTTTCCCGCCAGTTTTTTCTGTAGTGAAAGCATCAATTCCGCTTCAGCTTTTGGCAGTTCACACTCTTCAATGAGCTCATTGATATCTGCACCAAGCTGTACCATTTTAGAAGCTCGACTGTACAAGCGACCATCAGTATCAGCGTGCTCGAGTTCACGAATTCTCTCGTTTAGGTGCTGAATAATGTCTTGTTGTTCCGTTACTTTTTGTCCAAGACCAACGACAACCGAACGCACTTCGAGTAACTGCTTACTCAACTTTTGTACTTCTTTATCTACATGTCGAGACTGTGCTCGTTGCTGGTCTACTTGCTTTTGCAACCCCGAGCGAATGCGCAGTTGCAAAACAACCAACACCAACACGATAAAAGCGACGCCACCCGCAAGGAATGGAACAGATAAAAGAGTCTCTTCAGCCATCATTATTCAGCCCATTATAGGTGAGCCATCTCGTCCCATTCGTCATCCGTTAGGAGCTTGTTCAAATCCACAAGGATAAGAAGCTTGCCGTCACGGTTGCTCACACCTTGGATGAACTTCGCGCTTTCATCAGTACCAACAGAAGGCGTCGTGTCAATTTCAGAAGAACGTAGGTAAACCACTTCTGCCACACTATCTACCAAAATACCAATCACTTGACGCTCTGACTCGATCACAATAATACGAGTATTATCTGTAACTTCGCCTTCCATCAGGCCGAAACGCGAACGCGTGTCGATAACAGTAACCACGTTACCACGCAGGTTGATGATACCCAGAACATAATCTGGCGCACCTGGAACGGGTGCAATTTCAGTATAACGAAGTACTTCACGAACTTGCATTACGTTGATGCCGTACGTTTCTTCTTCTAGCTGGAACGTCACCCACTGAAGAACTTCGTCATTCGATGCATCTTTCTTCACTTCTACTTCAAAAGCTTGAGACATAGTTAATCCTCGTTAATGTCGTTCCCGACTTAAATCTAATTCAGTGATTTGACATCTAAACCGGCGTTTAGCATGTCAATGAGCGCCTGGACATGAATTAAGGCGCACATTTTTTCTTTTACCATGCCCGCTAGCCAAGGGCGCTTACCCGCCTGTTCACGCCAGCGAACCTTGTCGATATTGAGCGTTTCCGTCCCCATTAGTTGGTTACTGGCCAGCCCCCACATGCTCTCTCCAAGCATGACAACGTATTGGTAATTATCTTTGTAACTGTCATCGCGAAGCTTATCTGCCATCACCCATTTCGCGGTATCGACGACATCAAACTGTTGCTCACGATTTGTTTGTAGCCCCAAATACCAGGCGGGCTTTCCTATCAAATGGTTAAGCTCGCTGATGCGATGAATACCACCTAACTCATCAAGCGGTACGGCAAACGTGACATCATTCACATCAAAGTAAAGCACTTGAAAATCTTCACTTCGCTTCGTGCTTTCCCAGTCAGTTGGTATTTCGGAACCTGTTTGTGTCTCGAGCTCGGTATCAACGTTCGATTCTATATTGACATCATGCTCAATCACCGATTGAGGTTCAACCAGTTCTGGCTGAGTTTCCTCAAAAACTGGCGCATCAATCGCCCAGTCTTGTATCTCTTCAACTGTTTGTAACTCGGGCGTCTCACTAACGGTTTGTACGTCTGGCTCAGCCGCTTTTATTTCTGCTGCAATATCAATCGTATTTTGTTCAAGAATACTATCAATATCTAACTCGGCTACAGGGTTGCTTGCTTCAAGCTGACTTAATAACCTTTGCACATCTTCCAGATTTGGGGCTTCCAATTCTGGCGGGTACGCTTCTTGAAACTGGTAAGTTTCCGGCTCCGAGTATTGAAACTGCAATTCTGGCTCTGGCTCTGGCTCTGGCTCTGGCTCTGGCTCTGGCTCTGGCTCTGGCTCTGGCTCTGGCTCTGGCTCTGGCTCTGGCTCTGGCTCTGGCTCTGCAGATGATATTTCTTGAGCCAGCAAGTCAAGCTCTTCCTCAAGAGTCGTTGCTTCAGCCTCATCACCCAATAGCGCATTAAAGTAGTCATCAAGCGCTTGTTCACTGGAAAGCACGTCGTTACTGCTCATCGAACGCTAACCTCTCCAGGTAAATCAATAACTGTTTATACGCAAACACACCACGACTACCAGATGCAAAATGCGATGCTGGCAAATGCTTTAAACTAGCATCACGGAACTTGGTATCAATCGGCACCGCAGAGGTCCATACTTGATTTGGGTAATCTTTCTTCAGTTGCATCAATGTCTGCAAAGACGCTTTGGTGCGCTTGTCATACATCGTTGGAACGATAGTCACTTTGAAACCACCCGGACGAGACTTTTGCATAATGGTTAACGTGCGCATCATGCGTTCCAAGCCTTTCATCGCCAAAAACTCGGTTTGAACGGGAATCAAAATTCGGTCACTGGCGGCCAGTGCGTTCACCATCATCACACCAAGAATTGGCGGACAGTCAATCAAGACATAATCATAGTCTTGTGAGACCGCTTGTAGAGCTCGTTTTAAGATCAACCCCATCCCACTGCGATTCCCCATGACACGATCAAGCGTCGCAAGGGACATATGCGCGGGAATGATATCCATCCCTTCCAGTTTTGTCTCTAGGATTAACGGCCTCACCGTTTCACGAGAGAATGTCTTCAACTGGAATAAATCAAACAGGCTCGAAGTTACTGCGTCAGGATCATAACCAAGATAGGTAGTCAGTGATGCGTGAGGGTCAGTATCGACCATCAGTACGCGATGACCTTTTTGACTCAGCAAACCCGCTAATGTCACTGTTGAGGTGGTTTTACCCACGCCACCTTTCTGGTTAGCTACACTCCAAACAATCATGATGAATCCTACGCTAGGCCAACTTCCACCAACATGCGTTCAGCAATGCGGTCAAGCGGTAAATCTTCTGAAGAAATGCCTGCTTTAGCAACAGCTTGGGGCATACCATAAACAACACAACTTTCTTCATCTTGAGCCCAAATAGTTGAACCTGCAGACTTCAACATACGAGCGCCCTCACGACCGTCTGCACCCATACCAGTCAGCACTAAAGAGAGTACTTTGTCACCGTATACTTTGGCTGCAGAACCAAAAGTCACATCCACACATGGTTTGTAGTTCATGCGGTCGCCGCCATCAATGATGCGAAGACGAGCAGCCCCTGCTCGACCATCCACCATCATTTGCTTACCACCTGGAGCAAGGTAAGCCACACCAGGCTGTAAGACATCGCCATCTTGTGCTTCTTTCACTTGAATCTTACACAAGGTATTCAAACGACTGGCAAATGCAGCAGTAAAGGTTGCCGGCATATGTTGGATCAATACGATCGGATGCGGATAGTTCATCGGTAAACGCGTCAGAATTTTTTGCAAAGCAACCGGACCACCAGTCGACGTGCCAATTGCGGTCAGTTGATACTTCTTACCAGAGGCTCGGAACTTTGCCGCAGCCGGTCGAGCAGGAGCTGGAGTCGCTGGCGAAGCCGTTCTTGAGCCTAGTGGACGAGCTGCCGCACTGGTACTCGCAGCAGCGCGAGTGATTGGTCGACGCATAAAAGCGCGCTTCGAAGCAATCTGAATAACTCGTTGCTGAAGCAGTGACACCGCTTCTTCGCGGTTACGTGCGATGTCTTCAAACTTTTTCGGTAAGAAATCCAATGCGCCCGCATCTAGCGCATCAAGCGTGGCTTTCGCCCCGTCATGAGTCAGGGACGAAAACATTAGGATTGGCGTTGGAGCCGCTGCCATGATTTCACGCACAGCGGTAATGCCATCCATCACTGGCATTTCAATATCCATCGTGATGACGTCCGGTTTAAGAGATTTGGCTTTCTCAACCGCCTCTCTGCCATTTACCGCAACGTCAATCACTTCTAGGCGCGATTCTGAGTTGATGATTTCGCTCACGCGACGTCGAAAAAAACTCGAATCATCAACGACTAGTACTTTAATCGCCATCTTATTCCTTTTAATAACGTCAGCTTTGCTTAAAGGCGTGAAGCCGCAGCATATCGCTTAAGTAAATCAGGCACATCTAGAATTAATGCAATATGGCCATCGCTAGTGATTGTTGCACCAGCCATGCCCGGAGTGCCTTGCAATAGATTATCGAGTGGCTTAATAACCACTTCTTCTTGACCAATAAGCGTATCCACAACAAAACCAACGCGCTGGTTACCGATCTGTACAATAACCACATGACCGTGACCAGTACGCTCTTCGACGTTTTGTGATTTGGATGCTAACCAGTTCTGTAAGTAAAATAGCGGGATAGATTTTTCACGCACAATGATCGTCAACTGACCATCTACCACGTTTGTGCGACTCAGATCCAAGTGGAAAATTTCGCTCACCGATGCCAGTGGCAGCGCAAACGGATGACCGCCAACACCAACCATCAGTGTTGGTAGGATCGCAAGCGTCAGTGGTACTTTGATGGTGATCTTAGTGCCTTTACCTAGCTCAGAGTCGATATCGATTGAACCATTTAAGGTGTTGATAGCCGTCTTAACCACATCCATGCCAACGCCACGGCCAGAGATGTCAGAAATTTTATCTTTACTTGAGAAACCTGGCGCAAAGATAAGGTTGAAGCACTCTTTGTCTGTTAAACGGGCCGCTGCATCTTCGTCCATCATGCCGCGCTTAACCGCGATACCACGCAGTTTGTTCGGGTCCATACCGCCGCCATCATCTACGATGGATAGCTCAATGTGATCCCCTTCTTGTGATGCAGACAAAATCACTTTACCTGTGCGTGATTTACCTGCTTTCGCGCGGTCGTCTGGCATTTCAATACCGTGGTCAACCGAGTTACGAACCAAGTGAATCAATGGATCAGCCAATGCTTCTACAAGGTTTTTATCGAGATCGGTTTCTTCACCGCGCATTTCCAACACGATGTCTTTATTTAGGTTGCGCGCCAAGTCACGGACAACGCGTGGGAAACGGCCAAATACTTTCTTGATTGGCTGCATACGCGTTTTCATTACCGCGCCTTGCAGATCCGCCGTTACGACATCAAGGTTGGCGACCGCTTTGGACATTTCTTCATTGTCGCTGTTCAAACCAAGGCTTAATAGACGGTTTCGGACCAATACAAGCTCACCTACCATGTTCATGATGGTATCAAGCGTTGAGGTATCGACACGAACGGTTGCCTCTGCCTGAGGCTTTTTAACCGCTGGCGCTTTCGCCTCTTCTTTCACCGCGACAGGTTTAGATTCTGGTTTTGGTGCTGGAGCCGGAGTTGGAGCTGCTGGTGCTGGCTTAACCGCAGGCTCAGGTTTCGCAGGGCTTTCCTCTACGTTTGCTGATGCCGGCTTCGTTGCCATATCCAGTTCTTCTAGCGTAGGACCTTTGCCCGCACCATGTAGCTCATCGAGTAACTTTTCGAACTCTTCGTCCGTCATTAAGTCACTATCTTGATTTGCTGACGATGCAACTGGCGCAGCTGGTTCTGCCGCTTTAGGAGGTTCTGCTGGTGCAGATGCTGCAGCCTCTGCCGCTGATGGACTTTTGCCAACGCCGTGAAGTTCGTCAAGTAGACGCTCAAATTCATCGTCAGTGATATCGCCACTTTCAACTGATGGCGCACTTGATTGAGGGGGCTCAGATGGCGTTGTTGGTGTCGCAGGTTCTGAAGCGCCTGGAGCTGAGCCTTTACCATGAAGCTCATCCAGCAGCTTTTCGAATTCGTCTTGGGTAATTTCATCAACAGAGCCGACACTTGACGCTGGCGCGGCAGGTTCTTCAATAACAGGCTCAGGAATGACAGGTTCAGGAGTAACCACTGGTTCTTCAACCACGGTTGCAGCAACTTCATCTTCTGATTCAGGTTTACATAGACGATGAAGTTCTTCAAGAAGGGCAGGATCCGCAGCTTCCAATGGCTCACGATCTTGAACAGCTTGGAACTGGGTATTGACCGTATCCAACGCTTTTAGCATCGTATCCATTAAGTTTTGCGTGACCGTGCGTTGGCCGTTTCGTAAAACGTCGAACACGTTCTCCGCACCATGACAAGTATCGACTAGCTCTGCCAAAGACAGGAAGCCAGCACCGCCTTTTACGGTGTGAAACCCGCGGAAAATTGCATTAAGTAAGTCTTTGTCTTCTGGGTTATTTTCCAATTCAACCAACTGCTCAGAAAGCAGTTCGAGAATTTCCCCAGCCTCAATGAGAAAGTCCTGAAGAATATCTTCGTCTAAATCGTAGCTCATACGTTACCTTTAAAATCCAAGACTGGACAACAAGTCATCGACTTCGTCCTGCGATGAAACCGCATCTTCTCTCAGTTCTGGATGAAGAATCGGGCCTTCGGCTTCGCTTGTTTGTGTATTCTTTTTATCTGCCGGTTCTGACAAAACTTGAATGTGTTCTTCAGGTTTATTTCCAGAGAATACGGTTAGGATTTCCACTAAGCGGCCTTCTACTTCATTTACCAACGTAATTACGCGGCGAATAATCTGGCCAGTTAGGTCTTGGAAGTCTTGCGCCATGAGAATTTCGGTCAATTGACCACGCAACTCAGTGCTGTCACCTTCGACTTGAACTAATAGCTCGTCGATTCGGTGACAAAGTGCTTTGAATTCGCTTAATTCGATGCGCCCGTGCATGAGTTCATTCCATTGAGGACGAACTTTCTGAAGGCAATCATGCAGGTTGTCAGCGATAGGAAGGCAGCAGTCGACTGCATCCATCGTTTTGTTGGCTGCTAGCTCTGTCTTCTCGATCACATAATTAAGACGATCCCTTGCGTTAGGGATTTCGTCTTTCGCAATTTCGGTCATGCGCTGATCGAGACTGAACTGCTTGAGTGATTCGTGAAGGTCTCGAGTTAAGGCTCCAATTTCTTGCAGCATTGGATTCTCGGCACCTTCGTAGATCGAGGCAACAAGCATATTGGCTTGGTCTTGTTCCCCGTTTTCTAGCATTTGAACGAGTGACTTCGCCTGCTCTAGTGAGATCATTCTGAATAGACCCTTTTACGTTTAGTTCTTCTTATCACTTTAAAAACGCTAAACGAGTCATTTAATAGGTATTTAATAATTGGTATGAATGACTCGAATAACAAAGAGAAAAAGAGAGAGTTATAAACGCTCGAAAATTTTATCTAATTTTTCTTTTAATGTTGCAGCAGTAAATGGCTTAACAATGTAGCCGTTTACGCCTGCTTGAGCAGCTTCAATGATCTGCTCACGCTTCGCTTCAGCCGTGATCATTAGAACTGGCAAATGCTTAAGTTCTGCATCCGCGCGGATGTGTTTAAGCAAATCGATGCCTTGCATACCTGGCATGTTCCAGTCAGTTACAACAAAATCGAAGTCACCTTTTTTCAGCATTGGTAATGCGGTTAAACCATCGTCCGCTTCTTGAGTGTTATTGAAACCCAAGTCACGAAGCAGGTTTTTAACAATACGGCGCATTGTTGAGAAATCATCAACAATAAGGATCTTCATGTTTTTATTCAAAATTGCCTCCACTGAATCGTAAAATCAGTGTTTTTAGTCATTTTGTGTCCACGCACTGAGCTTGGTGCGCAAACGTTGCATCGCTTGACTCAGTATTTGACTTACGCGAGATTCGCTTACGCCTAACACATCGCCAATTTCTTTCAAATTGAGTTCTTCATCATAATAAAGCGAAAGTACCAAAGCTTCACGCTCTGGAAGCTGTTTTATTGATTCAACCAGTGCTTTTCGAAATGATTCATCGGCAACCCCTTTGAACGGGTTACTGTCATCAGTTTCATCTGCAGGTGAAATCACATCATCAGAAACGCCTAAATCTTCAATACCGACTAATTTTGAGCAGTTGATATCGGTCAGAGCACTATGATATTGATCCAGTGTCATACCGAGATGCGTGGCTACTTCAGAATCAGTAGGATCTCGATTTAATTCGCCTTCCAGTTCCGCAATCGCTTGGTTAATCTCTCGATTATTTTTATGAACAGAACGCGGTACCCAATCGCCTTTGCGCATGTCATCTAACATTGCACCGCGAATACGGATACCTGCATAAGTTTCAAAGCTCGCACCTTTAGAACCATCATAATTCTGCTGAGCTTCGATAAGACCGATCATGCCGGCCTGAATTAAATCCTCTACCTGAACACTCGGCGGTAAACGGCCTAATAGGTGGTGAGCAATGCGCTTAACCAACACTGAGTAGCGCTCTATAAACGCTTGCTGGCTATTAAACTTGCCATGTTGGTCATAGGTTATCGCTTTATTCACCAAAAGGGTCCTCTGCGAATTCGGTACGATTTAGCAACCTTTCCACAAAAAATTCCAAGTGTCCACTTGGTGTTTTCGGTAGTGGCCACGTTAACGCTTTGTTTGCTAGTGAGCTAATAGCTAAAGCGGCAGGTGAGCGAGGGAACGCATCAACGACAATTTTTTGTCTTTTTACAGCCTGTCGTACTTTATCATCTAATGGAATACATGCTACGAGTTCAAGGCTGACATTCAAGAATCGCTCTGTGACTAGCGTCAACTTTGCAAACAATTCTCGCCCTTCACGGTAGCTTCTGACCATATTTGCTACAACTTTAAAGCGTTGGACCTGGTGTTCTTTACTTAACAGCTTAATTAACGCATATGCATCTGTGATTGAAGTTGGTTCATCACACACAACCACAACAACGTCTTGAGCTGCTCGCGAAAAACTGATTACCATGTCAGAAATGCCTGCGGCGGTATCTATCAGCAGGACGTCCATTTCGTCTTCAAGACTACCAAATGCTCGAATGAGTCCAGCATGTTGAGCGTGAGAAAGCTCAGTCATGCTCTGCGTGCCAGAAGTTGCAGGGATTATCTTTATACCATAAGGCCCTTCGACAATCGCATCTTTTAGCTCACATTCACCCGCTAAGACATGTCCTAGATTGCGTTTTGCACGAATTCCGAGCATCACGTCCACATTGGCCAGACCTAAATCAGCGTCGAGAACCATCACCTTCTTGCCTTGGCGAGCCATACAAATCGCCAGACCCAGTGTTACGTTTGATTTCCCCACACCACCTTTGCCGCCAGTAACAGCAATCACTTTGGTCAACGATGGTTGTGTTAAGCGACGGAGGCCGCTTGCTTGATCGTGTATCATATTCTCAGTCATAGTAGTCCGCCGCCTTAGAGTCCTTCACTGTCACTGTTCCAAAAGTGAGGTTCGTTCTCTGTCGACTTCTCTAACAGTTCATTTGCTTTCGCAAGCATATATTTTGGTTGCGCTATCACAATGTCTTCTGGCACGCGCTGGCCATTAGCTATGTAAGCCACTGGCATTGCGTTTTGAATCACTACACTGATGAATTCGCCTAGACTTAATGACTCATCAAGCTTCGTCATAATACAACCCGAAAGTGGTATGCGTCGGAAGTGATCCAGCGTTTCTTGTAGAACGCGACGTTGTGCGGTAGCTGGCAAAACAAGGTAGCTGTGAATCACTTCTCCGCTCTCTTGCATTAGAGTATCGAGCTGCTCAGAAAGCCTGACATCTCGTTGCCCCATCCCTGCCGTATCGACCAAAATCAGTCTTCTGTTTCTTAGCTGATATATAACATCGGCTAACTCGTTAGAATCTTTAGCAACTCTTACGGGACAACCCATGATTCTTCCGTAAATTGAGAGCTGCTCATGTGCACCTATGCGATATGTATCTGTTGTCACAAGGGCCACATTGTCGGCACCGTATTCCATGGCGGCACGTGCTGCGAGCTTCGCAACGGTGGTTGTTTTTCCAACCCCCGTCGGACCTAACAGTGCGACCACACCACCACGTTTTAAAATGTCCTGTTTAGGAATATTGATTTGATCCGCCACCAGCGACAACAACGCTTTCCACGCTCGCGCTGGTTTTGTATCTTCCGGGATATAGCAAGCCATTTGGTCTGCTAACTCCGGAGAAACGCCCATACGCTCTAAGCGCTTAATCAGCATTGCTCTGAGCGGCTCACGACGTTCCACTTCCTGCCACATTAGGCCAGAGACTTGATGCTCTAGAAGACGACGAATTGACGTCATCTCTTCGCGCATACTCTCCAGCTCATCTGCAGACTCTTCTCGCTCATCACTTGGACGGCGGCGATCATAGCGTGTCGGATCCAGCTTCGGCGTTGGACGCTCAAATCGATTATCTTGTGCGATTAACTTCGCCAAAGGTGAATCTGGTTGATATGGCGCTGGCTTTTCTTGGTTGTAGCCGTCGCGATGCTTATTCTGGCGTTGCAATAAAGCAGAGAGCGAATCTTCATTTTCCGCTACATGATCGTCAGCATCTGCTGCACCACCACTATATTGCTTAAGCATGTTAGCGAATCGCTGCGTCATCGAGCCTGTTTTTTCGTTGTTACTGTTATTACTGTTCAGGCTAATTTTATCTTCATCTAAATGACGATCTTGATAACGATCTGCAGAAGACGATGACATTTGACGATGTTCGTTATAGCGATTCGATTGAGAAGCACCGCGATTTTGTTGTGACGCTGCGCTTGCTTGAGACGGGTTAGATTCACTATCTATCGCCGCAACAATCGCCACCCCACCAGCCACTTTCTTGTTTGACATGATCACCGCTTCCGCGCCTAACTCCTCTTTCACTTGGAGCAGCGCCGTTCTCATGTCTTTGGCAAAAAATCGCTTTATTTTCAAACTATGAATCCATTAATGATGCGTGAGATCAGTTACCCACGGCTTGCACAATTCTGATCTGTTTTTCATCCGGGATTTCTTGATAAGACAGTACCCGGAGATTAGGTATTGTGTTCTTCACAAATTTCGCCAACGTCGAGCGTAATACACCGGAAGTAAGCAGAACGGCTGGCTCGCCTTTCAATTCTTGTTCCTGTGTCGCTTGGCTTAGTGAAGACTGCAATCGTTCAGCGAGCCCCGGTTCAATCCCCGCGGATTCGCCTCCTGATGCTTGCATAGTTTGATGCAATATTTGTTCCAGCTCAGGTATCAAAGTAATCACTGGCAGCTCAGGCTCTATACCATTGATTTCTTGAACAATTAGACGTTTTAGACTAATTCGAACTGCTGCCGTCAATATGTCAGCTTCTTGACTCTTACTTGAGTACTCAGCCAAAGTTTGAACAATCGTGCGAATATCGCGGATTGGAATGGCCTCGTTTAACAAGTTTTGTAGGACTTTCACCACCACACCTAAAGGCAACTGATCAGGAACAAAGTTCTCAACCAACTTAGGCGCGCTGCGTCCTAACATTTCTAATAAATTCTCTACTTCTTCATGACCAATCAACTGCGATGCGTTATTAGTCAATAACTGGCTCAGGTGCGTCGCTAATACTGTCGATGAGTCAACAACCGTATAACCTAACGCCTGAGCATGCTCACGCTGATCTTCGCGAATCCATACGGCTTCCAGTCCAAATGCAGGGTCAATGGTTGGCTCGCCATCAATCATGCCATACACCTGACCTGGGTTAATCGCTAGCTCTTGATCCGGACGAATCTCAGCTTCGCCGACCGCAACCCCCATTAATGTGATTCGATAGCTGTTTGGCGTCAGTTCAAGGTTGTCACGTATGTGAACCGCAGGGATTAAGAACCCAAAATCTTGCGATAGCTTTTTACGCACACCTTTTACGCGCTCTAACAGTTCTCCACCTTGGTCTCGGTCCACTAGCGGAATCAAGCGGTAACCCACTTCTAGGCCAATAATATCGACTGGCTGGACGTCGTCCCAAGATAGTTCGCGTTGTGATGAAGGCTCTGCACCTTCGTCGGCTTTCGCTGGTAAAGCCGGTTCTTTCGCTTTCTGCTTTTGGCGTTTATCGATAAAATACGCCGCCGCGCCAGCCGCGACCGCCAGACTCAAAAACGCAAAGTGTGGCATGCCCGGTACGATGCCCATCACACCGAGAATAGCTGCGGTAATCATCAGTGCTTTTGGGTTGTCGAACATCTGGAAGACCAGCTGTTCACCCATGTCTTCATCGGTGTTTTGACGCGTCACCATCATCGCCGCTGCAATCGACAGCAATAGCGATGGAATCTGTGCAACTAGGCCGTCACCAATCGTCAGCAAAGTATAGATTTCAATTGCCTCACCGAAACCCAATCCATACTGCGCCATACCGATCGACAGACCGCCGATGATGTTGATAAACAGAATCAAAATACCGGCAATCGCGTCACCTTTTACGAACTTCGAGGCACCATCCATTGAACCGTAGAAATCCGCTTCTTTGGTCACTTCAAAACGACGAACTCTTGCTTGTTCTTGGTCTATCAATCCGGCGTTTAAGTCCGCATCAATCGCCATCTGCTTACCTGGCAACGCATCAAGGGTGAAGCGAGCGCTTACCTCAGAGATACGACCTGCACCTTTGGTCACCACCATAAAGTTGATGATCATTAAGATGAGGAAAACCACTAAGCCGACCGCATAGTTACCACCAATAACGACATTACCAAACGCTTCAATTACGTTACCTGCCGCGTTGCCGCCTTCATGACCATGCAGTAAGACGACACGTGTCGAAGCAACGTTCAGCGCCAAACGCAACAAGGTCGCGATCAGCAGTACCGTCGGAAAAGCGGCGAAGTCCAACGGACGACGTGTGTAAACGGTCACTAACAACACCACCATCGACAACGCGATGTTAAAGGTGAAGAACATATCCAGCAAAAAGGCTGGAATAGGCAGCACCACCATCGCTAAGGTGGCCAAAACCATCACCGGCGCGCCAATAGCTGGCATTTCACGCTGAGGGATTCGTGGCAATTTATCTGCAAATGGCAGGCTTAACTTCATACTACGAGAGATCTCAATCGATTGAAGCGTCACGTTAGCTCTTACTATTAATACGCGACCGCTTTGGCCTAAAAGTTTAGGTATGGTTGATAATTAAGGCGTTTTAAGCAAGCTATGTACCATAATTAACGCCAAAATAATGACTAAACACTCAAGTAGAGCTTAATATCTGATTAAATTAGCTTTTTTAGAATTAAGCTTCTTTCAGTATTAGTGCCGGTGTTCTGGCGGGATTGGCAAATCGTAATCCTGAATTTTGGGGCGCTGTCCACCTCGTTTTCGGTATTGTTTCAACTGGAATACAAATGCCAAAACCTGAGCCACCGCAGTAAATAATCCATCGGGGATCTCTTGTTCTAGCTCAGTAGTATGGTACAGCGCACGAGCAAGTGGCGGAGCAGGTACAATTGTGATGTCATGCTCTCGGGCGACTTCTCGAATCTTCATTGCCATGTGATCAGTACCTTTAGCGATCACTACTGGCGCACGGTCTGTCTTCTGTTTATAACGAAGCGCAACCGAAAAGTGCTCTGGGTTGGTAACAATAACATCAGCCTGAGGAACATCTGCCATCATACGACGTTGAGCCGCTTCTCTTTGCAGCATACGAATGCGTCCTTTGACCTCTGGCTTACCCTCGGTTTCTTTATATTCGTCTTTGACTTCTTGCTTGGTCATTTTTAACTGATCAGCGTGCTGCCAGATTTGAAATGGAATATCGATGGCAACCACGATCAACAGCGAACAGCTGATCAACAAGATAAAGTTCAGCAGAATATCTAAAGCATGGAAGATGTTTTGCGGATACACATCCATACTTAATTGAATCAGATCCGCCTGCGATGCTTGGATCAAATAGATCGCCACACCAGTAACCAAAACCACTTTGAGTATTGATTTGATCAACTCCACCCAGCTTTGCATTCCGACCATCCGCTTTAAACCGCTAAGCGGATTCATTTTCGACAGCTTTGGCATAGCGGCTTGAGCAGAAAAACTGATTCCTCCCACACCCGCAGCACCAATCATGGCGGCAGTAAACAACGTAGCTAGCACCAAAAATAGAGGGAACAACAAATCGGTCATCGCCCCTAAAGCAATGTCAAATAGCTTTGCCGTATCAAAAATCTCTTCTCGTTGAAGATCAAATAAACGGCTCATGATGGAAAACAGTGAGCGTGCTAACGCCTCGCCAAACCACATCAGTGAAATGGCGCCAACGATCAGCACAGATGCTGATGCGAGCTCTTTAGATCGAGCGACCTGCCCCTTTTCTCTGGCTTGTTGTAACCGTCGGGGCGTGGCTTCTTCGGTGCGTTCCTGACCGTCTGATTCTGCCAAATCTTAGCACTCCAAGCGAATGAGCCGACAAATCTGCGCCTCACCCACTGTCCAGAACATTTCATAATGACTGTAAAGGCCAGCCAGTATGTACCAACAAAGTAATAGGCCCACCATCAAAGCAAAAGCAAAACCAAGCGAGAAGATATTCAGCTGTGGTGCGGCACGGGTCATTACACCAAACGACAAGTTAATGGTAAGTAGCGCAATAATGCCAGATAGCGACATACTCAGTGCCGTTTGGAACATAATACCAAGCCAGCCTGCCATTTCACGGAAATCAACCGCGTTGAGCGAGCCGGAACCAATCGGCAAGGTTTTAAAGCTGAACACGACCAGTTGCAGCATTTTCAAGTGCCCATCGGTGGCAAGGAAAAACATTGTCGTCAAAAACATGAATAGCTGACCAAGCAATGGCGTGTTCTGACCATTTGCGGGATCAACCATAGAAGCGAAACCCAAACTTGATTGCATACCCAATATTTGTCCCAACAAGACAAAGGTTTGAATCATAAATTGAGTGACCATACCCATCGCAATACCGATGATCATTTGCTCGGCAATGGTCATAAAACCCCGAAACGAGAGCAACTCAATGTCTTGAGGCACTGCAGGGATCGCTGGCATGACGGCAAAAGTAATGGCTAACCCGAGGTAAAGGCGGATTCGTGGTGAGACAAATCGAGCCCCAGTTACCGTCATCACCATCAGCATGGAAGAGATACGAACGTAAGGCCAGAAATAGTTTGCGATCCAATCTAAGACAACGCTAGTGGGGTACTCCATAGGCGCCTCTAATAAAGCACCTGAGGTAAGCGCTCAATCAAGCCATAGAAATATTCCATCAACATTTGCGTCATCCAGTGACCAAATAGCATTAGAGCCAAAAGCGTGACAATCAAACGCGGCAAGAAGCTCAATGTTTGTTCGTTGATGGAAGTCGCAGCTTGGAAAATCGCAACAATAAGGCCGATAAGCAAACTTGGGATGATAATGGCGCAGACCATGATAAGCACCATCCAAAGTGCTTCACGGAAAAGCTCGACAAACATTTCTGGTGTCATGTCTTATCCTCTATCTGCGCTTATCTAAAGGGCAAAACTGCCCGCGAGTGTCGAAAGTATCAAGTTCCAACCATCGACCAATACGAACAGCATCAACTTGAACGGCAACGAAACAATCATTGGTGACAACATCATCATACCCATTGCCATCAGTACCGACGCTACCACGAGGTCAATAATCAAAAACGGCAAGAAGAGCATAAAACCAATTTGGAATGCAGTTTTTAACTCCGAGGTGATGAAAGCCGGAATCAACACCGCCATCGACACATCTTCTGGGTTCTCAACTTGCTCTCCTGACATGGTTACGAACGTCTCCAAATCTTTGATTCGGGTTTGTTTAAGCATGAAAGCTTTCATTGGTGCTTGTGCAGCATCAAACGCTTCTCTCGCAGTGACTTGCTCATTCAAATAAGGCTGAACGGCTTTATCGTTGATTTCGTTCAGGACGGGAGACATAACAAAGAAGGTCAAAAACAGCGCTATACCAATGATGACCTGATTAGACGGCGTTTGTTGCAAACCCATTGCCTGACGCAATATCGACATCACCACAACAATTCGAGTAAACGACGTCATTAGAATCACCATGGCAGGCAAGAAGCCAAGCATGGTCATTAACGCTAAAATTTGTAGTGTAACCGAGTAATCTTCACTGCCATCTGGGTTTGTGGTCATGGTAAACGCAGGGATGCCACCACCACTAGAAACGGACATAGCACGACTGGCGCCAGTATCACTTTGCATCGCCTGAACAGTGACGCTACTTCCATCGGCCAAGTTGTCAGGCAGAGCAGACTCCTCTGCCTCAGCAAACGAAAATGAAGAAAACAGCACGCCGACGAAAAGCAACAACGTGCTCAGGAGCAAACGAATCGGGTTACCCTTTGTCATGTTTTTTGATCAGTTGGCTAAATTGAGTCGCAAAAGCATTGGTCGCCAACTCTTCCTCTTTCAGTGGCTTATCTAACTTGGCTAACGTTTGGATTGATTGGCTGGTAATTCCAACCAAAAACTGCTCTTCACCCACTTGAACTACGGCGATTCTTTCTTTGGTGCCCACTGGCAACTGACTCACAATACGCAAGCCTTTTTGTTGTCCCATCGCCGGCACTTGCATACGTTTAAGTAGCCAAGCCAACAAAAGAATCACGCCGATCACAAGCACAAGCGAGCCCAGTGTCGTCGCAAGATCCAGATTATTTGGTGCGGCAGCAAATGCATAAGGAGCACTCAGCATTAAGCTCAGTGCTCCAGTGATTTGCGTCAATCGCGTTTTGATTGAGCGGCTCATCTTAACGTAGCTTCTTAATTCGTTCAGTTTGGCTGATCACATCCGTCAAACGGATACCAAACTTATCGTTCACGACCACGACTTCGCCATGCGCAATCAGTGTACCGTTGACTAATACGTCCAATGACTCGCCCGCTAGACGATCCAACTCAACAACCGAACCTTGGTTCAACTGCAATAAGTTCCGAATGCTGATTTGTGAACGACCGACTTCCATCGAAATCGTCACCGGAATATCCATGATGGTGTCGAGTTTACGACGCTCATCTTCGGTAATTGGGCTTGAAGTGTCTTTTAGCTCTTCCAGTGGCGCGGCCAATACTTCATCTACGTCAACAGAAGGTGCAGACGGGTCTTCGCCAAGAGCGGCTGCCCATTCATCTGCTAGCTTTTGATCGTCACTTGGTTCCATTTTTCTATCCTGTGTTAAGCCTTATTTAATGCCAAAGCATGTCTGTTCAACAAGGTATCTTAATCGTCTATATCGTCTTCATTCTCAAGCTCAGACATGATGTCTTTGCCCAAAAAAGCTAAATCTGTTTTGACTACATGTGGGCGCTCAATTTCCTCAGAAATTTGCACCGCTAATTTGTCTTCCGAACGGCCCATTTTTACGCGATAGGTCGGCAGGTCTTCCACAAACATTGTCGCATGTTCTGGCATTTCAATCGGGATGATGTCACCCGGTTGCAATTCCATGAGGTCACGCAAAGAGATGTCTTTTTCAAGCAAGTTAACGCGGAAGTTAACCGGACAATCCATAATCTCTTCACGTAATGCTGAGCTCCAACGGACGTCTGTCTCCATCTTGTCGGACTGAACACCTGCATCCAACAGTTCACGAATCGGCTCAACCATGGAGTAAGGCATAACGACATGAAAATCGCCGCCGCCACCATCGACCTCAATGTGGAAAGAACTCACGACAATCACTTCTGTCGGGCTGACAATGTTAGCCATACTTGGGTTTACTTCAGAGTCGAGATATTCGAACTCCACCCCCATCACTGGCGACCACGCTTCTTTGTAGTCTTCAAATACAATCTTCAGCAGCAGCTGAATGATGCGGCGTTCCGTTGGGGTAAATTCGCGCCCTTCGATTTTGGCATGGAATCGACCATCCCCACCAAAGAAGTTTTCTACCAGAATAAAGACTAAGCGAGCCTCCATGGTGATCAATGCTGTACCTTTTAACGGACGAAAACGCACCATGTTCAAACTGGTTGGCACGTACAATGTGTTTTGGTATTCGCCAAACTTCATCATCTGCACGCCATTGATCGACACTTCTGCCGTTTTACGCAGCATATTAAACAGACTAATACGCATGTGTCGTGCAAAGCGCTCGTTGATAAGTTCGAGCGTCGGCATTCGACCACGTACAATCCTGTCTTGCGACGAGAAATCAAAATTGACGGCACCTTCGTTGTCGTTTTCTATCGGTTCATCGACGTCATCAACATCGTCAACTCCGTGCAATAGCGCATCAATTTCGTCTTGGCTTAATAGATCGGTCACGTTTTACCTATTGAATAACAAAATCTGTAAACAGTACTTTTTCAATCACTGGCTTACCGACCGCAGCGTTTAGCGCTGCTTTGATATCTTCGGAAGCACGATCGCGCAATTCCACTCGTCCCGTTGGAGAACGCAACTGATCAACCGTCGCCGAAGCAAACGTTGATAACAAAGAGCTCTCAATCAGTGGCGAATGGTACCGCGCCAACTCTTCATTCTCTGCGCCGCGAACCATTAACTGCGCTTTAATTTGTACCAGTCTGTCGCGACGGTCCCCAGTAACGTTAAATACAAATGCCTGAGGAAGATTCACGTAGGCAATGGGCGAGGCATCTGATGCCTTCGCTTGAACCTGTTGAGACGCTTCAGCCTGAGCTGGTTCATCAGAGCCCATGAGAAAGAATGCTGCTGCACCACCGCCAAGTAGCAATACCACAACAGCGATTATGATGATAAGTAACTTACCTTTTCCTTTCGGCGCATCGGCCCCTTGTAACTGTTCTTCTGCCATTGTTGTCTCTTATTGTTCTTTTAGGTTACCGAGATGCTTAAGGAAGTCGTTTGGTAACCTTGTATTATTGCCTTTAAACGGCCTGTTATGCGTAAAAGCTAATTCCATCACGCTTTGAAGCCACATTCAAATCCAGATTGACGTCAGCATCAAAGCTCTCTTCTGATTGTCCAGAAAAACCGCTGCCTTGAGCGCTTTGACCATGTTGCTCAGCAGTATACCTACCTTGCTGCTGCCCGCTATTTTGTTGCTGAACAGAAGAATCAGCCAATTGCATGCCCTGCTGCGCCAACATCTCTCTCAAGCGAGGAAGCGTCTGTTCAATGATGTCACGCGCTTGCGGGTTGTTCACCGTAAAATGCACATTAGCTACATCGTTGTTCATCGTCATACGAATTTGCATACGACCTAATTCTGGTGGATCAAGACGAATATCGAGGTTTTTTAGGTTCTTCGACATCATCATTTGCACTTTTTCCGCCACTTGCTCATTGGCTAGCTCTTTGGTCAGTTGCAACGGAAGCTGAGCTTGCTGCGCGGCATCAATACGCGCTTGTTGCTGCACGTTTGTTCCTTGTTGACCCGCCATCGCCTGAAGCTGCCCTGCTAAACCATGTTGAAGTTCTGGTTTATCTTGCTTATCCGCTGTCGCTTTAAGTGCACCAGCAGCCAATGCGGCATTCACAACTTTCTGGTTAACCTCTCCGTCCTTCACGCCTTGAAGCGCAGTCGGCAAATGAGCTGCGGCCAACGCATCTGGCATCGGAGATACTGCGACTTTATCTGCACTCTGAACAGCTTGCGGCTGAGCTGATTGAGTCGCAAAATTAAGGGCTTGCTGAGACATCCCCATAGGTGTAGCCTGGCGAGCCAAATGATGTTGTACTTGCTGCTCGGCGAGAACCTGTTTAACGTCAGTAGGAAGCGCAACAAACTGGGCAAGATCTTGCTCAGGAATATCGGCAATGACCGTCCCTTTTTTCAACCCTTCTATGATCTCTGTTTCTTGCTGAGTCAGTGGTTTTCCCTGCGCCAGTTTGGTATCTATGAGTTCGAGTTCATCCAAGGAAACACGCTGAAGCGCATCAATTTTAGAGCCATCCAAACCCACCTCCAGTGGCGATAGTTCATTGGCAACGTCACCACTGACCATGCCCTTCTCGGTTGGGTGACTGACTTGTTTAGCCATACCTTGCCAAGTAGCAAACTCAGACGAGAGCTTATCGACATCTATAGGTTGACCATTCTTATCTAAAATTGGCTCTAAGCCTTGCCCAGCCATTGCCTGCACTTGTTCAAGCGATTGAGCTAATGGCATGTCATTCAAAGCAAGTTCATCAATGTCTGTTGTTTGCCCGTTGAACGAGTGTTCTAAACCCGCTCGTTGAGGCAAAACTTTGCCACTATCGATGGATGCATTATTCGCGTTCAAGGTTTGATTCGCTTGTTCAATACGACCAAGCAGCTGTTGTCCTTCACCCATCGCGCTTTTTGCGCCATTAGCAGCTGAAGGGGCGTTCGAGAGTGAACCGACTTTCTCAGTGACATCAGCATCATTTTGCGAGTGCGCGCCTTGTTTGGCTTCCAGTAGGCTTGCTTCATCACTTTGAATGGTGTTCGCATGCTCTGTCAGCATGTCGCCAGAGCGGCTTTGCTCTTGAATAGCAGTGTCTTGGCTTTCTTGCGCCAGCAACTCTTCGGTATCGTTACTGCTCGCTTGAGCCACATCTGTGACCGCTTCTTGGCTATCAGCTTCGCCAGACGAAAGCTTGTTAATCTCGGCACTGTTTTGTTCTTCACCATTTAGTGATTTCGTTGCTACTTTTTCTGACTTTTGTGAACCTGAAAACGCATCCGTCAAGGTTTCTAAAAATCCCTTGTTCTCCGCGTTTTCTGTAGGTGCTTGTGCGGCAGAGTCAGACACTGACGTCTTGCTCGTCGCAGAAACATTGGACAAATTCACATTCATATAGAAATTCTCATTATCAGCAGCTTCGAGCGCTAGGCCGCTGCTAAATTGCACACGGTGGCAAATTTAGGTTATTGGGGTGATCATCTACAAAGATATCTGCAAAAATTACGCCAATAACAAGCTCATTGCTGCAGTGACAAAACGAGTGTCATAAGTGGAAGCAACATCAACTTTTAAACATTAAAAAGGCTTCGCTCGACGGCTGTAAAGCAACGTTGAAAACTCGTCCATTTGCTTTTGTTCCCGTTTGGCTTCAGCAAGCTGTTTCTCTTTCTCACGCTTTTCGATCATCCACTCATAGGATTTGCGTTCTTTGCGTACTGTTAACCAGTACTCTTGACAGTTTTCTACCTGTTCTTTGAAATGACTTTCTGCTTGTTTCTGCTTAGATAACGTTTCGTCTAGCTGAGTGAGAAAGCGATTTAAATGCCCATATTCGCTTGCCGTTAAGCCAACCTGGCCACGGTCGATAAGCTGTTGGCAATAATCAAGGCGATACTTTTCGATTTGCTCAACCTGACGGTAATAATCTTCAAGTTCAGAGCGCGCTTTGTTCAGCGCAAGTACGGCTTGATCTTCACGCTCTTTAGTCTGCTCAAGTAGGAACTCCATCGCATTGTTCATGCGCTATCACCCGCCTAAAATGTTTCTAAGCATGTTGACGCACATATCGTATGGCACCGATTCTTTCATGCTCTGCTGTAAGTATTCGTCTAACTTTGGCTTCAATGTAAACGCGCCATCGATAGCAGGATCGGTGCCCGGCTTGTACGCCCCAATCGAGACCAAATCTTGGTTCTTGCGGCAAATCGACAAGACCTGACGTACCGCTTTCGACATCAGAACATGTTCTTCAGTGGTGATTTGCGGCATAACACGGCTAACCGACTTTTCGACGTCAATCGCAGGATAATGGCCTGCATCCGCCATTTCACGGGACAGCACAATGTGACCATCAAGAATTGCCCGCGATGCATCCGCAATCGGGTCTTGTAAATCATCGCCCTCGGTCAACACGGTAAAGAACGCCGTAATTGAGCCTTGTTCGGCGCTTCCGTTACCCGCACGCTCAACCAAAGCAGGTAGCTTGGCGAACACAGATGGCGGATAGCCTTTTGTCGCAGGCGGCTCACCAACAGAAAGGGCGATTTCACGCTGTGCTTGCGCAAAACGCGTCAAGGAATCCATCAATAACAAAACGTCCAAACCTTGATCGCGAAAGTACTCTGCAATGGTTAAGGCGGTTTGACAGCCTTTCAAACGCATCAATGGTGAAGCATCGGCAGGCGCAGCCACCACGACAGAGCGACGTCGTCCATCCTCACCTAAAATCTCTTCGATAAACTCTTTAACTTCGCGTCCACGCTCACCTATCAGACCGACCACAACAACTTGTGCGGTTGTACCTCGCGTCATCATGCCAAGCGTGACCGATTTACCCACACCAGAGCCGGCAAACAGACCGATACGCTGACCTTTACCTACCGTCAATAATCCGTTAATCGCTTTCAAGCCCACATCAAGTGGCTCTGAAATTGGCTTTCGAGCCAGCGGGTTGATTGGCTCAGCATTAAAAGAGGCGCGATGATCGGTATACAACGGGCCAAGTCCATCAAGCGGATTACCAACCCCGTCAATCACGCGACCAAGTAACTCCATGCCAACAGGCAAGCCAGCGTCACTTGTTAATGGCGTCACTCTAGCGCCAGGCAAAATGCCCGTAATTTGCTCGCTTGGCATCAAAAATAGGTTATCACCTGAAAAACCGACGACCTCGGCTTCCATCTGACCGGACATGGTTTCCACTAAGCATAAACTGCCAATTGGCGCGCGACAGCCTGTCGCTTCCAACGTTAACCCAACCACTCGAACCAGTTTGCCAGAGGCAACTGGGCGCGTCGTTAAGCCTTCAACTTTGTAGTTTTTTAAACGGTCAGCCAATGCTTGCATGGATTACTCACCCTCTTGATGACGGTTTGCACCACAAAAACTGTGCAACACGCTTTTGACGCGCTCTTCCATACGGTAGTTAATGCTTGATTCACCCGCTTCAATTTGGACGTCGCCTCGATTGAGTGATGGCTCAGCAACCAACGTCCAGTTGCGGCAATCAAGGTCTTCTTCGCCGTAAGCTGAGCGAATAATCGCAACGTCTTCTGGATTCAGGTGCAAGGTAATGGGATGACCTGATATTGGCAGCGCTTCAACCGACTGCTTAACCGTGTCTAAAATAATTTGAGGGTTGGTTTGTACTTCGACATGCACGACTTCTTTGACTAAACAGAGCACCATATCCACCAGCTGCTTTTCAACCTGAGCATTCATCAACTCCAAAGGTTGAGTAAACTGATTGGCCAAGTTCATAAAGGTTTCGACTTGCTGCTGAATATATTCTTGACCTGCGGTCACGCCTTCGGCTTTTCCAAGCTCCAGCCCTTCAGCATGGCCCGCTTGCAGGCCTTCTTCTTTGCCTTTTTCATAACCTTGCTTAAAGCCGGCTTCTTGACCTTGATACAAACCTTCCTGATAAGCGCCTTGCTTGATCAGCTCTATCTGCTCTTCGGTTAGCTCAAGTGCTTGCTCTTCTTCTGGCTCTTCAAGATTCGGTACCCAACCCGGGTCATAGTTAAACGCGGTTTGTTTTGCTTGCTTGGCTTTGGGCTCGCCGTAATCAGGCAACCCCCAACGTTGTGGTTCGATCATCGAATCATCTTCATCAGGACGGATAAATCCACGTTTTCTTTCGCCAGCCATGGGTTACCTATTATGTATTCGATTAAGAAGTGAGGGCGCTCCGCAATAGGATAATCGCGGAGCAATAGAGATTATAAGAATTCGTCCGCACCGCCAGACAACATGAGTTCGCCTGCATCGGCCATGCGACGAGCGATCGCCAGGATTTCTTTCTGTGCCGCTTCGACATCCGCCACGCGAACTGGCGGCATCGCTTCGATGTCATCACGCATCATCTCAGCCGCTCGTTTCGACATGTTCTTAAATACCTTCTCACGCAGAGAATCGTCGGCACCTTTAAGTGCTTTTTGCAACACGTCTTGTGGTACATCACGCAGCAATTTCTGAATACCTTGATCGTCCACTTCGACTAAGTTTTCGAAGACAAACATCAAGTCTTGAATTTGCGTCGCCATGTCTTCGTCTTGATCGCGAATCTGTTCCATCAACAAACCTTCGACGTTGTTGTCTAGATAGTTCATGATCTCCGCTGCCGCTTTCAGGCCACCAATCTTGGCTGCTTGAGCGCCAGCTTGACCCGCGAACTGTTTCTCCATGATTTCGTTCAGCTCTGCCAGTGCCGATGGCTGAACTTCTTCAAGGTTGGCAATACGCATCATCAGATCCAAACGCACGCGCTCAGGGAACTGAGACAAAATCTCCGCGGATTGGTCTGCTTCTAAATAAGACAATACGATGGTTTGGATCTGCGGGTGTTCGTTGACAATGATGCTCGCCACTTGTCGTGGGTCCATCCATTTCAGCGAATCCAAGCCTTTTGACCCCGTACCAAGTAGGATCTGATCAACCAAGTTGTTGGCTTTGTCTTCACCAAGAGCCGCCACCAGCGCATTACGCATGAAGTCTTCGCTGCCCATGCCGATGTTGGTGTATTTCTGGATGTCCTCCAAAAACGCACGGTGAACGGCTGACACCTTGTCTTGGCTGAGATCTTTCGCCTTAGCCATCGCACTACCCACACGCTGGACCTGTTTTGGCTCTAGGTGACGAATAATGCCAGCGGCATCTTGTTCATTGAGGCTCAGTAGCAAAATTGCTGCTTTTTCTTCGCCAGTAATGGTTGAGACATCCAGCTCAACTGGCATTCCCGCGGCGTTATCATCTTGAGGTACGATATCGTTAGCCATTGTCATTCATCCAGTTTTTCACTACTTGAGCAGCCAGTTCAGGTTCATTCGCGACCAGAGCGCGAACCGCTTTCAATACATCTTCATCTTTATGAAGGTTTGGCAAATCAATACTTGAACCAAACTCAAACAGTTCGCTGCTTTCAATGTCGCTGCCAATCAGGCTAGTTTCACCATCCGCGCCAATCGGCAAGCCGTCTGGTCCGTACATTTCGTCTTCGTCATCACTGGTAGGGTTAAGCAACTTCTTCATTGCTGGGCGAACCAATACCAATACGACAACGATGATCACCAATGCACTTGCGAACCAACGAACCCAGTCACTAAAGTTAGGGTGCTCCCAAATTGGTGGTTCTTCCAGCTGTTCAGCCTCAGGCTCTGCAAACTTCACACTCAGTACATTCAACAAATCACCACGGCCTTGGTCAAAACCAACCGTACCAATTAAGACTTGGCGAATAGCATTAATTTCCGATTCGGACATAGGGGTATAGGTCACTTCTCCCGTATCTGGGTTGACCTGACGACGGTCCTTAATCGCAACAGAAACTGTCTGACGAGCAACCGTCCCTGTCTGCTTACGCTCATGGCTGATGGTGGTATCAAGCTCAAAGTTACGCGTGGATTCTTTACGCACCGAACCCTGTCCCATGACAGAACCGTCTTTCATCTGAGCCACATCTTGCGGAATAGAGGCATCCGCTGGAGGCTGATTACTTAACGCCCCCGGAATACCCGCTACCATATTGCCGTTATTGTAATCTTCTAATGCGTACTCACTGCGGGTTGCAGGGGTATTGGGATCAAAGCGTTTGCGAGTTTGTTCAACCGCGCTGAAATCCATTTGGATATCGACCTGCGCCGTGTAGTTGCCATAACCTAAAATAGGTAATAGCACTGAATCAATTTTTTCACGCAGCGCTTGTTCCTGGCTACGCTCTAATTCTTGCTCTTTGCGTCGCGCAGCAGAAGCAGGGTCTTGAGAGCCTGAACTGAGCAAACGACCATGCTGATCTGTGACGGTAATGCGGGAAGTTTTCATTCCCGGAACGGCACTCGCCACCATGTCGACGATAGAATCAACTTCTTGCTGTTTGAGGTTCGTACCAGTCGACAGTGTCAAAAATACGGACGCTGATGCTTCTTGGTTATGACGCACAAAAACACTGTGCTTTGGTAGCGCCAATAAGACTCGCGCTTTACGAACTTGCTTCATTTCCTCAATCGCTTGAGCCAACTGACGTTCTCGACTGAGTTTAAGGCGCTCTTGCTCTAAACGTTGTGATACGCCAAAGCCCATATCTTGCAGCAAAATATCATCGCCCGCCTCTGTGGCTTGGTTTACGCCCGAGCGAACCATGCCAAGTTTGATCGAGTTGTATTCGCTCGATTCAACAGAAATGGTATTACCATCAAGCTTGTAATTGATTTTTTGCTGGTCCAGATAATCCAAAACGGGGATCAACTCTTCGGTCTCATACGCTCCAAGCGGGCGCATCTCCGGCTCTTTGACCCAAAAGAACAGCATCACGATCAATGCAACACAGATGGAGATTGACAGCACAAGTACAACTTGACGAAGTAAATCAAGGTCACCCACTGCCATATCAAATTTTGACGCACTGCGCTCCTCTAGATCTGGATTTTGACTCTCCACATCTACGTCGGAACTTGCTACCAGTGCACCATCTGAGCCGCCTTCAGTGACGGTTAAATCTGTAGACTTGTCTGCCACACTTATTACCTAAATTACACTGGCATGTTCATGAGGTCTTTATACGCCTCAACGAGTTTATTGCGAATTTGAACCGTCGCATCAAAAGCGACACTAGACTTGTTACGAGCAATCATAACGTCAGAAAGGGAAACATCGGCATCACCACGATCAAAACGGGTTTGTAAGTCACCGGATGCTTTTTGAAGTGTGTTCACGTTATTGATGGCTTTAGTTAGGAGATCATTAAAATCTGCTCCAACTTTCGCCCCACTTGCAGTAGGAGCAGTATTGGTTGCTTCTACCATCATGGCGCGCATTTCTGCCTGAATACCATCAACTTTCATTAGCACCTCTAAGCCAAAAGATTGACTATTAACAAAACTGATTATTAACACAGCAATTAACGTGCCATAAGACATTAGTTAGCGGTTTGCTTACACTTTTTGTCTTATGGCGATTGCACATGTTAATTTGGGATATCTATACCAGCATCACGCATTTTGGCAAGTTTGTAGCGCAAGGTTCGTGGGCTTATGCCCAGTTTCTCCGCCATTTCTTTGCGTCGGCCGTTACACTCCACCAAGGTTTCCAAAATAATGGCGTATTCTTGGTCACGCAGCTCGCTGCCCAAGCCTTCCCCGCCAGATACCGGACGGTTCACACTCTCAGGTTGAGCGACTGGCTTAACATTAGGTACCACCATCTCTGCATTTTGCACCACATGCTGCAAGCTATTGGCATCTTGCCAATCCACCCCTTCTAGTAAAATGTGCTCAGCGTCGATATCACCATTCTCACTTAAGATAAGAGCTCGTTGCACCACGTTATCCAGCTCACGAACGTTACCTGGCCAAGGGTATTGCAGCAGTTTTTCTACCGCAACGGCTGAAAATTGAGGCACTGGCATCCCCATCTTGCTGCAATGACGCTCAGCAAGATGCTTGGCAAGTGGCGCAATATCGCCTTTGCGTTCGTTCAGTGCTGGCCACGCAATTGGGAACACATTCAGGCGGTAGTATAAATCTTCACGGAAGTTGCCGTCTGAGACGTACTGCTTGAGATCACGGTTACTGGTCGCGAGCACGCGTACATCCAGCTTGATGCTCTTACGACTGCCAAGGCGCTCCACTTCACGCTCTTGCAAAACACGTAATAGTTTCGCTTGCAGGTTTAAGTCCATTTCGCTGATTTCATCCAGCAAGATTGTGCCGCCTTGCGCTTGTTCAAACTTACCCGGACACGCTTGAACAGCGCCAGTGAACGCGCCTTTCTCATAACCAAATAGTGTCGCTTCCAGCATGTTGTCTGGAATCGCCGCACAGTTGATAGCAACAAATGGACCATCTTTACGGTTTGATGCGTTGTGAATATAACGCGACATCACTTCTTTACCTGAGCCACTCGGACCTAGCACCATAACATTCGCATCTGTACGTGCCACTTTATCGGCCAATGCAAGTAGGCGCAGACTTTTTTCATCTGCCACGACCGCGTCACCATTGTCATCGCTTTTGATCGGTGCATATCGACTGACCATGTTCAGCAATACTTCTGGTGCAAATGGTTTCGCCATGTAGTCAATCGCGCCGTCTTTCATTGCCGACACGGCATCCTCAATGTTGGCGTACGCCGTCATTAACAGTACTGGTAAGTTAGGCCAATTCTGCTTGATGTTTTTGAGCAGAGCCAACCCGCCCATACCTGCCATTTGCACGTCAGAAACGACGATATCGACAGTATTCGATTTGAGTTTTAGTAGTGCGTCTTCCGCACAGTCAGCTTCTAACCACTCATACCCTGCCAGAGCCAGAGTATCCACTAGGGCTTCACGAAGACCTTCATCGTCTTCTACGATCAGCACTTTGCTTTGCGCCATTCTGATTCTCCAGTAATTGTTATTACCAGAAGCTGCTTACTGCGCTTCTGGTTGCACTCGCTCTAGCGGAATGCACATGGTAAAGCAGGCTCCATCACCCTGCTCTGAAATAAGTTCCAATCGACCGTCATGGGCACGGCAAACCATTTGAACAACAGCCAGCCCTAACCCGGTTCCTTGAGAACGCGTGGTAAAAAATGGCTCCATAATTTTGGCTTGTAGTTCTTCAGGTACACCCGGTCCGCTGTCTTGCACTGAAATGCGCAACTCACCATTTACCGGGCGGAAAAAAATATCGACTTGCGACTCTTTACCAGACATCTGAATCGCATTCATGACAAGGTTGCTCAACGCGGATGCAATCGCATTCGCATTGCCTAGCAACTCAGTTTGTTCTTCTTCCACTTCTAGGCAGTAATCAATACCATTATTTTTTAGCGCGGTTTCGACCATCGGCTGATATTCCGCCACCAACTGAGCAATCGTAAATGGCTTAATGACTTTATTATCACCACCTTTAGCAAAAAGCAGCATATCATTAACCTGCTTTTCCAAATCGTGCAGTCGATCCATTAATTTGGTTTGAAAGCGATCCCTTGTCGCTGGTGGAAGGTTTGGCGCTCCCAAATTGGATGCATATAGCATGGCGCTCGATAGCGGCGTTCTTACCTGATGAGCAAGCGACGCTACCATACGCCCTAACGACGACAAGCGTTGTAAATCACTCACACGAGCTTGAAGTAAGCGAGTTTCGGTTAAATCGGTAATCAGGATCAATTGACCTGTCGTAGAAGCTGAAATGGCTAATCGAACTTTACGACCATTCCGCAGGGAAACTTCGTGACCATCATCCTCACGAGGATCAAACACCGCCTGAATAATGTTGAACCATTTTTCATTAACCAGTGGAATCTCAAGAATTCGGTGCGCCTCTGGGTTTGCTTCACGCACTATGCCGTACGTGTCGAGCAGAATCACTCCAGCAGGCATCACATCAAGCACCTGCTTATAGCGCTCAACCTGATTTTCTACGGAATCTAAATGGGATTGGTTGGTGTTGTTATCCATTACTGCCTGTCGAAATATCGCCGCTAAAACTAAAATAGCTTGGTAAGCAATTAGCGTACCAAGCTATTTTTTATATTTATCATGACGTTAAGTCATCGACAATAAGTTGACACCCTCAGATAACGGTTTTTGGTGTCAGAAAAACGATGCTAAATAGCCCAAATGATTTAGATATCGTCTTAAATCTCAACGCTGCCTAGCGTTGTAAGTTGTACTTACGCATTTTTTCCACCAACGTTGTGCGTCGCATACCCAGCATATCAGCGGCTCGTGCCACGACCCCACCTTGTGCTTCTAACGCTTGGCTGATCATATTAACTTCTAAATCAGCCAACAGCTCTTTCAGATTTACACCTTCAGGCGGCAGCGCTTGCGGAGCGTTCATGCTGTGGTCAAGATCGTCTTGATCATCAAAGCTAAAGTCTTCTGAGAAGATGTCTTGGAACACATCACGCTCTTGTTCTTCAACGGAAATAAACGGATTACTTTCTGGTTGGAACTCCGGGATATCACTGTAGCGATATTTGGTTGGTAAGTGGTTTACATCGACCAAGCTATTTGGGTACAGAATGATCATTCGCTCAACAAGGTTGGCTAACTCACGCACGTTACCCGGCCAGTTGTGCTCCATCAATGAATTGATCGCACGAGGGGTAAAACAGATAGGCTGGCCACCCTCCGCTTCCAGACGCGTCATCAACTCTTGCAGCAGCAATGGAATATCTTGTTTGCGCTCTTTCAGCGCAGGCATCTCGATTGGAAACACGTTCAAACGATAGAACAAGTCTTCTCGGAACGTGCCTTCTTCAATCATACTTTCTAGATTACGGTGTGTTGCCGCGACAACTCGAACATTGACCTTGATGGTGCTATTGCCACCCACGCGTTCGAAGCAGCGCTCTTGCAATACGCGAAGTAACTTCACTTGCATCGACATCGGCATATCGCCAATCTCATCAAGAAAGATCGTGCCACCGTCTGCGAGCTCAAATCGACCTTTACGCGCCGTTAACGCACCAGTAAACGCGCCTTTTTCGTGGCCAAACAATTCACTTTCTAGAAGCTCAGGCGGTATTGCACCACAGTTAATGGGCACAAAGGCACCACTGCTGTAGGACGAATGATAGTGAATGTTACGCGCAACGACTTCTTTACCAGTACCAGATTCACCCAAGATCAACACGTTTGCCTCAGTGTCTGAGACTTGCTCGATCAGGTGACGAACTTCTTGAATACCTCTGCTTTGACCAACTAAGCTGCGAAAAAGCGTGTTTTTTCGTGCACTGGCAACGACATTGACCCCTTTTCGACCCAGAAAGTCTTTGCAGTGGCGTAACGCCTCACTAAGCTGTGGGTAATTAAGAGGTAGTTCTAGCTCACCTACAAAATTTGGAAGATCATCCACGGGCAACGGAAATCGGCCCATGACTAAAAGTGGGATGTGGTAGGCGCTGTTTAAATGAGAGATAACCGTATTCGCCGCTTGACCTGCTGGAATGTTACCAACAATACAGCACGACCATACGCTAGACCAATCAACATCGCTGAGCTGATCAGAACTGACCGCTTCGCAATTTTCTCCAACAAATTCCAATATATTGCTTAAATTTAAACGACTTGATGCGTCATCATCAATTACAAGCAGCTTTGCCAAACCTTGCATAAGTAAGAATGATTGCCTTTATTTTAGGTGCGTTGCGGCCAAACCTTGATTTGCGCAATTGGGTGCTAAAAGAAGGCAGAACCACCACACTCAATTTACGATAGACAAAATAGGAAAATCAGCAACAAAAAAAGCCATTAGGGCTACTAATGGCTTCTATTTTATTTGAATATAAAAATAAGGCAACCAAGCAATAAAGAGGTGTGAGCTTGATAGAAACTTTGCTACACAACTCGTTGCGCAATTGACAAATATATTCCTCTAATATCTTAACGCGTTGTTTTGGTTATTAAATACCGACTTCAGCTGCTGTAAGATTATGAAACTCTGTAGGGATTTGGTCCCAAGCGGATTTGATCTCACGGATAATGTCGATAACGTCGTCGATCAGTTGAGGATCATTTTGATGGTTAGCAGCTGAAATTTGCGTGATCATAAACTCATAGAGTGAATCTAAGTTTGAAGCAATATCACCACCGTCATCCATCGATAGACAGCTACGTAGCGCAATGATGATGTCTAGCGCTTTACCTAAACGCTCACCTTTTGCTGGAATATTGCCTGCTTGCATGGCCGCTTTACCTTGAATAAGGCGCTCAATCGCACCAGCCATAAGCATTTGAATGACTTTGTGCGGAGAAGCCGCGCTTAGCTGGCTGTCGACTGATACCTTTTTGTATGCTTGCAAAGAACCGCGCATAGTAATCCTCTTTTAAATAAATTTTTTGTACTGCTGAAGCGAACGCTGGCCATAACGAAACTTATGAAGTTCTTTTCCGACCTTTGACGTTTCCGATTGCATCAGCTCGACAATTCTTTTGGTACGAGTAAGCAACGCTTGCCACTCTGCATCCTGCTTAACCAAAGGATTTTGATGAATAATTGGTAACAGGTTTTGCAATAACCGTTCCCTGATATCGACCAAGCGAAGAATTTCTTCAGTATTAAAGTCGACTTTTTCCAATTCTTGCGTAATTAGTTGATCTATATCACTAATATCTATGAGTTCTTTTTGCATTTATTAACCCAGCGCACTCATTAAGGCACCTAACTGACCTTGCATTTTGCCAGTCGCATCTTGCATGGCGGTAAACTTCGCGTGAGTGCGCTTTTCTAGGCTTTCCATGCGGCGATCTAATGCCGCTTGATCATCACTCAAACGATAATTTTGTTCTGTGAGACTTTTTTCTCGAGTACGAATGCTGCCTGTAATGCCTGTAATACCATGAATCGCGTCTTCGACTCGTTTAGCAAAACCTGTGTTGCCACCGAAGAACTTTTCTAGCTCGTTGAAGTTGTTGTTCAACTGACGATCCAACATGTCATAGTTGATTTCTAGGGTGCCTTGACGCGTGGTAGTAATGCCAAATTCAGTTAATGACTTTAGGTTTTCAGGCGCTTTATCAATTTGAGTGGAAAATACCGATTTTAATCGTGAGTCTGCGCTGCGTACGGTACTGTCACCCGACAACGGGCCTTTTTGACCAGTAACCGGATCCACACTCGCCAACGCTTGAGACGTTTGATAAAACGAGTTGTACGCCGCAACAAAGTTTTCGATGTCGTTACGCACACTCTGACGGTCGTATTCGACGCCAATTTCAGCAGGTGGCTTGTTCGGTTCTGATTTGCCTTTAAGCGTTAAATCAACACCTTCTATGGCATCTTCAATCACATTGTTGTGACTAGAAAGCTTTGCTACTCCATCAAGCAGAACTTCTGAATCTTGCCCTGCTTGTACCTCTGTCATACCAAGGTATTCTTCAAAAGCAGATTGCGCTTTTGCGATTTTCGCTTCTGCTTCATCAATTTTGTCTAAACGTTCACGTTCTTGAGGATCCAGCTTAGCGCGATGAATTTGTTTCGCTTGCTCTTCGGTCAATTCACCACGTTCAACTTTTGCGTCTAGCGCTTGTTTTTCACTCGCAATTTTTTGCTCAATTTCAGCTTTTTCTTGCTCAAGAAGCTGCTTGGCCTCTTTCGTCGTAACGTAAGAGTCGGTTAATGTGCCTGATGCCGCATTGCTCCAACCCGGAACATCTGGTGCCTTCTCTATTGCTTTCTCGTCGAGTTCGAGCTCTGGCTCTTCATAAGAATCCAGCAAAGTGCCTGACGCAGTTTCTGTCCACCCTGGAATTCGGTCTTCAGGGCGCAAACTTGCGCGTCGGTTGGCTTCATCAATCGCTTCCTGCCCAGCTTTAGCAGCTTCTGCACCCGCAGCAGAGATTGGCTCTTGGGAGCCATCATCTTGTCCATTTTCTGCCGCTTTTTGCTCTTCTGGAGGTAGAGGATTGCCGTTTGCATCCAGTTCCACTGGTTGCTCTGGGAATTGAAGAGGACCTAACACTTCTTCCGCCGCTGAACGAGCTTCTTCAAGCGCGTTAACACGGTCTTCAAGTGTTTGATATTCGAAATATTTTAGAGGGTTGCCTTTGTCGGCCTCCACACTGACTCTGATTTGATGATCCTTACCAGAGAGATTTGAGGCAAGGATAAGGCGTGGTCCTTCAACGTCGTTAATGAGAGATGCTCGAACACCGGGGTTGTCTTTTGAGCCGTTGATGCCGCGTACGACATCTGTGAGCTTGGAGCTCGAACGAACGTTCACGTTGAAGGTGTCATCACCAAGCGAAATCTGCAGCTTACCAGGGCCAAACTTTGCGTCTTCTGGCAGTACGTCAGAAGCGACTTTGTGGCTCTGGGCAAGCTGCAACACATCGATAGCATATTTGCCAGCGATAGCATCTGTAGTTGCAGTAGCAGATACGATATTGTCGTCTGTCGTTTCAACAGTACGAACGGCAAACGCTTTCTCTTGACGAAAGTTCGCCATGAGGTTTTTCATCGTATCCAGTGATTCTCTGAGTCGCCCGTAGGCACTGATACTGGCATTAATTGTCGTGCGCTCGTTGTCAATGCGTTGCTGCTTTGGTACGCGTTCGGCATCCACAATTTTGCTGACCATGGAATTGATATCCATGCCGCCAGACATCCCCAAAGGGCCTAAACTCATCAAATCACCTCTAAAAACGACTTACACTTTTTCAGTCAACAACCCGCTGTTGGCTGTGTGCTCAGCTAGGCGACGCAATACCACTAGCATTTCTTCATCAGGAATTTGACGAATCACGTCGCCCGTTTTGGCTTCGTAAATCGTCACCACATCTCTCCCGGATTCCTCATCCACTCGAAACGCGACTCCTTTGTTTATGGACGTCACAAACTCATTCATTTGCGCGACCAATTTTTCACGTTCTTCTTTGTTCAGCTCTTGACGGCTCTCTGCCATCTCGATCGCTGCTTGAACAGAGAAGTCGTATTCGGTGTCTTTCGCTTTTTGCGGCGAAACCTCACCATTTGAATTTGCTGGGCTAGACGTGCCTATATCATTGCCATTTTTATTTGCAAACTTTGTGCCACTTGGCGTGCCGTAAGGCTGGATGTTCGATGCGTAGGAGGATATATCCATTACAATCTCCCTTCCACCTTATGGGCTAACGATAGAACCTATCGCTTTGGTGCCCCAGCACTAAGGTGTTTACCTCAGGCTGGGTCAACCACTTAGCCCAACAAGCTTAGCGCTGCAGATGGAGACTGCTTCGCTTGAGCCAGGATTGAAGTACTTGCTTGCTGAAGAATTTGCGACTTAGTCATCGCAGTGGTTTCTTTCGCGTAATCAGTATCTTTAATACGGCTGTTAGACGCATTAACGTTCTCGTTAATGTTGTCTAGGTTGCTGATTGCGTGGTTGAAGCGGTTTTGGAAAGCACCAAGTGACGCACGTTGGCTGTCTACTGACTTCAGGGCACCGTCGATAACAGCCACAGCTTCTTGAGAGCCTGCTACTGTTGTTACGTCGATGTCTTTCACTGTTACGTCTTTCGGACCGCCAAAGCCGATCTCGTCCGCTAGGTTGCCAGAGAACTCAACATCACCTTGAACTTTTTGAGAAGAAGCAAATACTTGTAGCTTGCCATCTTCACCAACAGACGCTTTTACATCATCGTTTTGACCGTTGATGTACGTTGCTAGCTGCTCAATGTCGTCGCCTTGTTTTGCGCTGATCGATAGCTCTTTCTCTTCACCTTGTTTGTTGGTGTAGCTCATTTTGAACTCAGTTTTCTCACCAACAGTCCAAGATGCATCTTTACCCTCTTCTGCTGCGTAGCTCTTGCCACCCATTGCAGAAGTGTCTGAGCGCAAGCTACCCATAGACAGCATCACTGCTTCACCTGAGTCTGCACCGATTTGGAAAGATTGCGTACCGTATGTACCGTTCAGCAACTTGTTACCACCGAAAGAGGTAGTTTCAGCAATACGGTTTAGCTCGTCATTTAGCGCTGTTACTTCTTCTTGGATCGCAACACGTTCTGCTTTTGAGTTAGAACCGTTCGCAGATTGAAGCGATAGGTCACGCATACGTTGTAGGATGTTGGTAGATTCATTCATTGCACCTTCAGCAACCTGTGCAATAGAAATACCGTCGTTTGCGTTTTTCACCGCCATGTCTAGGCCACGGCTTTGTGCATTCAAGCGGTTTGAAATCTGTAGACCTGCAGCATCGTCTTTCGCGCTATTGATTTTATAACCCGAAGACAAACGCTCCATTGATTTTTGTTGACCGTCAGCTGCCTGGTTTAGGTAACGCTGTGCAGTCATCGCAGAAACGTTAGTATTAACGTTAATCGCCATAATTGATCTCCTTAAGGCTTTAGTGAATGTACCGTCGTGTCTCTCACCTCACTTAGGTACATCTCATTTCTCTCAGTCCCTTTAACGGCGACCGATGAATATCCTTTAGAAGAAATTTTCAATTTTTTGCGATTATTTTCTTTGGCTTACTGAAATGTTACGAAGCTCTAATGTCGTGATTCGCAGAAATTCTGAGTCCCAAAAAGACAGAAAAAAACCCAGCCGAAGCTGGGTTTACTCGCTCATCTCTCACCACGAGCCAATGAGGTTCTCGTCTTAGGTTTGAAATTAACCTAGCAGACTTAGCGCTGAGTTTGGCGCTTGTTTCGCTTGCGCAAGGATTGAGCTTGACGCTTGCGATAGAATTTGTGACTTGGTCATTTGAGTCGTTTCTTTCGCGAAGTCAGTATCTTTGATACGGCTCTTCGACGCATTCACGTTCTCGTTGATGTTGTCCAAGTTGCTGATTGCATGGTTGAAACGGTTCTGGAATGCACCCAGCTCTGCGCGGTGGCTGTCGACGTATTTCAGTGCCGCATCGATGATAGCCACAGATTCTTGTGCGCCACCAACTGAGGTTACGTCGATAGTATCTACCGTTACTTTTTTACCTTCGCCCAAACCTAGCTCGCCAGATAGGCCGCCTGAAAACTCGACTTCGCCTTCGACTTTGTTGTTGCCAGCAAAGATTTGCAGTTTACCGTCTTGGTCTACTGAGGCTTTCACTAGGTCAGTTTGACCGTTAATGTAAGTCGCAAGCTCTTCGATATCGTCACCTGCTTTTGCGCTGATGTTGATTTCTTGCTCTTGACCGTAGCTGTCCGTTAGGTTGATTTTTAGGTCGTTCTTACCTTCAGCAACGTTCCAGTCTTTACCTTTACCACTTTCAGCTTGGTAGCTCACACCGCCCATCATTTTGTTGTCTGAACGCATGTCTTTTAGCTCAAGCATCACGGCTTCACCGTTATCCGCACCGATTTGGAACGATTTCGCACCGTGTGTGCCGTTTAGTAGCTTGTTACCACCGAAAGACGTGGTTTCTGCGATGCGGTTTAGTTCGTCGTTTAGCGCGGTCACTTCTTCTTGAATCGCCACACGCTCTGATTTCGAGTTTGAACCGTTTGCTGATTGTAGAGACAAATCACGCATACGTTGAAGAATGTTAGTGGTCTCGTTCATTGCACCTTCAGCGGTTTGTGCAATTGAGATACCGTCGTTCGCGTTGCGAACCGCCACATCCAAACCACGGCTTTGTACGTTCAAACGGTTCGAAATTTGTAGACCCGCAGCGTCATCTTTTGCGCTGTTGATTTTGAACCCCGAAGACAAACGCTCCATAGAAGTTTGTTGAGCTGAGTTTGCGTTGTTTAGGTAACGCTGAGCGGTCATCGCTGATACGTTAGTGTTTACATTCACTGCCATGGTGATTTCTCCAATTGATTTTCCGGTATAGCGGTTTCCGACGTCTCGGAAAACCAAGTAGTTCTCTCAAAGTTACTTTTATTAACGGCGCTCAAACTGATTTCTTTAGGGAATTTTTTGGATTTTTTTGGAAAAAGTTCATTTGGAGAAGGAATCGTGATGAAGCAGATAAAAAAGCAAAAAAACGTCAAATTTTCGCTAAAGCTTCTTTTCGAGTTGTCGATACAGGCAGGTTTTACGTTAAATTCGAGCGAGGTCGATCATTAGCCAAGTAAGGTTAATGCTAGGTTTGGCGCTTGTTTTGCTTGTGCAAGAATAGAAGTACTGACCTGCTGCAAGATCTGCTGCTTCACCATTTGCGTGGTTTCTTTCGCGTAGTCAGTGTCTTGGATACGACTGTTGGAAGCGGCTAAGTTTTCGTGGATGTTATCCAGATTATTGATCGCGTGATTAAAGCGGTTTTGATACGCGCCTAACTCAGCACGATGGCTATCAACGTACTTCATCGCAGTATCTAGGACGGCCACGGCTTGTTGCGCACCACCGACAGACGTAATGTCGATGTTATCAACCGCATCGTAACCTTTTAGCTGTAACCCCAGCTCACTCGCTAAGTCACCTGAAAACGATAAAGTGCCTGAAGTTTCTTCTCCAGCCATAAATAGCTGTAACTGACCTTCTTCATTCACCGATGCCGTGACTTTGTCAGTTTGACCATTGATATAAGTCGCAAGCTCTTCGATATCATCGCCAGCTTTGGCATTAATTTGAATGGTTTCCGTCTCACCAAAACGATTCGTAAATGACATACTAAGATCATTCGCACCGTCTTTTACTTTCCAATCAGAGCTTGCACGTCCGTTTGCAATGTAACTAAAGCCGCCCATATCAATGCCATCACTGCGCATCGACTTTAATTCAACTTGCACAGCTTCACCTGACGCTGCACCGATTTGAAATGCCGACTTACCAAAGCTGCCATTGAGCAGTTTACGCCCACCAAAGGAGGTCGTTTCGGCAATGCGGTTTAGCTCATCGTTAAGTGCCGTCACTTCTTCTTGCAGTGCAGTGCGTTCCGCTTTGCTGTTTGAACCATTGGCTGACTGTAGCGACAAATCACGCATACGTTGCATGATATTGGTCACCTCATTCATCGCCCCTTCGGCGGTTTGCATGATGGAAATGCCGTCGTTCGCGTTACGTACCGCGACATCCAAACCACGCATTTGCGATTGCAGACGGTTGGAGATTTGCAGACCCGCAGCGTCATCCTTTGCGCTGTTAATACGCTTCCCTGAAGACAAACGCTCCATGGATTGGTTCAGCATATCCGTTGCACTGGTCAAATGACGCTGTGCGACAAGTGCTGCCACATTGGTATTAACGGTGATCGCCACGAATAAAGGGTCCTAAAATTAAGGCTTTGAGTATTTATCGACCAAGTAACAGAAAAGTTTAGTGTTTTTTGAAAAGAGATTGGAATAGAAATAGAAAACAAAAGCCCTCCAATTGGAGGGCTTAAGAAATAAAGTCTGAGAGCTTACTTGATGGCTAGCTCTGCTAGCATTTCTTGCGAAGGCGCGAAGAAGTACGCACCAGTTACCGCTTTTGTGAAACGAAGCATTTGGTCTGTTTTACCATCTGTCACGCCGTACATACTTTCTAGCATCACTTTAATGTTATGAAGTGTATTGCAGTAAGAAATAAACAGCAGGCCATGAGGCCCTGTTACCGTCCCGTATGGCAAGCTATGACGAACAATCTTGAGACCTTTTCCTTCTTCTTTAATATCAACGCGACCAACGTGTGATGCAGCAGGAACGTCTTCTAGCTCGATAGAGTCTGGTTTGGTACGACCAATCACTTTTTCTTGCGCTTTGACATTCAAGCGATTCCAAGCGGCAAGGTTATGTTCAAAGCGTTGAGCCATGACATAACTACCTCCAGCAAATGGGCCCTCTTTTACTAGAGCCACATCAGCGCGAGCCTCCCCTTTCGGGTTTTCTGTCCCATCAATAAAGTCTGTCATATCACGAGCATCAAGGTAACGGTACCCATACGTTTCGTCCACAATGGTGACATCTTCTGCCGTCTCTTCTAGAAACTTACGCAGAACATAAAAGTGCAAGTCGTGACGAGTAGAGTGACAGTGAATCAGCACATCAACATCCGTTGCAGGCGCTACGATGTCTCCTTCGCCAAGTTGAGTAAAATCAATAAGCTCTTCTGGCGCGTCTACATTGAGGTGTTGCCAAAACGATTTTGTGAATGCGATTGAAAGGGTCAGCGCCGCGCCTGGCTGGGTAATATTTAACTCTTCCACTAACTTTGGTAGTGCTTTCAGCTTATCCAATACGTTTTCACGGTTTTGGTTCACTTTAAGTTGAGTGTACAGTGCAAATGGCCCTGCTTCTGGCACGATCGCCGTTTGAGCTTGTGACATTGAGGTTTCCTCTATACTTTGCCCCGGTGTGGGAAGTTATTGTTTTTAATTCTTCGAAGGCTGTTCTTCATTGCGCTCCAATTGTGGCACATGAAAACAGTCTTTTACCCATCTTCCATTTAGAAGATAGATCATAAACCAAGCTAATAAGGTAATGGTAAGGGCGTTTGCCCAGTTGAATACACCATGTTCCAGATACACATGATACATGGTCTGAGCCAGTTGGATACCGCACAAGATCAAAGTGATCTCTCGACCATAGCGAGTAATTCTGTTTACCCATCCTCTATCGGGGTGACGGAGCCCCATCAACCACATGAGAAGCAGGCTTGGAATGCCCATAGCCAAACCCAAATACAGCGTACTTGAGTCTGGATAAACAATAGCGAGTAGCTTACTGCCACTATCACGACTTACGCCTGCCATCGCAAACACAACCCATGAACGTACAAGAAACATCCATCCAAACCATAAAATAATCGGCGCTTTTAAAAATCCATGGGCGTCATATTGGTCAAACGAGTAGCGCACAACATCTTCTTCTTAATGTGATAAAACGCCACTTTAACCTATCATTTCAGAGTTGCAAGCCAGCAAAGATGAGAACTAAAGTTCATTTCATCATCTTACACAGGTAAACTAAACAAAGATTTACAATGACGTTGATGAGAAACATGAAAAAAAGAACTCCAGCTACCCCAGCGCCTTCTCAAGAAACTCAAGCCGAAGCGATGAGAATTGCCAAATCCACACAGAAACCGGGGCAAACCAAAGAGCAAACCAAGCTGATCGCTCAAGGTATCGAAAAAGGCATCGCTCAATATAAGAAGCAGCAAAAAGAGCGCAATCGTCAAGCCGATAAAGCAAAGAAAAAACAGCAACGTGAAAAGCAACGTCAGCATGAAGAAGCTATCGAACAAGACAACATCACCAACGATGCGCCAAACTATGCATCAAGCAAACTGCCTTGGATACTGCTCGCTCTGAGCTGGATTGGCTTTGCTGCTTACATAGTATTGGGGAAATAGCTGATGAGACGCCTGTTACTTGGACTTTTTGTCGTACTTCTCTCTGGTTGCACGATGCCTTCTCACCTTACTCATGCTCAAAGCCAAGATGTTCATATTCGCATTGACGCTCAGTTCAACCCTGATCGATGCGAATACAAAGGCGAAGTCACCGGAAGCGAGGGTCATTGGTATAACTACATTTTCATGACCAATGAAGCGATGATGCAAGGTGCAATGAATGATTTAAAAAACAATGCAGCGGCTATCGATGCGGATACCGTTTTTATGGTCTCCCCGCAAGATTTTATCACCTCATTTAGCGTGCTGGGCTCCGCTTACCGCTGCAATAGATGACGCCTGAATATGAAAAAAGCCAGCAATTGCTGGCTTATGCACGAAATCCAAGACTGCTAGCGATATCTCTCTCCCGCTCTAGAACCCATTGGCTATCAAAAGGCCCCCAATCTGAAAGTTGATAATAGCCGTCATTATGACGTCGGCCATCTTGAACGAATATGAGTTCAATGCCGATCCCAGGTAACGCCTTGAGTACATCTTGAATTGTACGACGAGGCCACCCCGTTTTTTCGATCAACTTTGGCACATTCGGCCTTTCTAGGTTTTCCACCAACAAGGCCAAATATAGCCGCCTTGCAAAAACAGGACTCAATTCCATTGACACCTCCTAAAATTGTGCTGATTCATTATTTCGTTTTTGCTCAGCGAGATGTTGCGTTTGATCAATAACTCGACTTTTCCATTTGATTTAGACGATTTTTTATTCGATTTATAGTGCATTCATCGTAAATAAGTTACGTAACATCAGTTATCTCAATCTATCTGAAAATATTTTCCACCGCATTTTGTCAGTTTGATTGCTTCTTGATAGGATGCTATAGCAGCCAAATCACTTAAGTGCGTCTTAACCGCGCCAGTGAAAAATAGAACAAAGAAAAAAGGAAACACTATGTCGATTACCATGTTTGGTATTCCCAACTGCGATACGATCAAAAAAGCCAAAAAATGGTTAGAAGCTGAGGATATTGCTTACGACTTCCATGACTACCGTAAGCAAGGCGTTGATGTAGCTATGGTAAGCGAATTTTGTCGCGCTTTAGGTTGGGAACAGGTGCTCAACAAACGTGGCACGACCTACCGCCAACTGACACAAGAACAAAAAGACACGCTTAACGAAGAAAACGCGATCGCTCTTTTGGTAGAAAATCCGGCGATGATCAAGCGCCCAATTTTAAAAGTGAATGATCAACTTCATATCGGTTTTAAAGCTGATCAATACGCTACCATTTTCAACTCTTAAATAAAGGAATACTCAAGGATGACAGACAGTCCAGTATTGGCACTTGCTAAAGATCTGATCAGTAGACAATCTGTAACGCCGGAAGACGCAGGTTGTCAGGATTTGATGATCGAGCGCTTAAAAGCACTCGGGTTTGAAATTGAAGTGATGGTATTTGAAGACACCACGAACTTCTGGGCTCGCCGTGGTTCAGAAGCGCCACTATTTGCGTTCGCTGGCCACACCGATGTGGTACCTGCTGGCAAACTGGAGCACTGGGATACACATCCGTTTGAACCAACTATTATTGATGGTTACCTACACGGTCGCGGTGCAGCGGACATGAAAGGGTCGCTAGCTGCTATGGTCGTTGCTGTCGAACGCTTCATTGAAGAAACCCCAGACCACAAAGGCTCAATCGGCTTTCTAATTACGTCGGATGAAGAAGGACCATTTATCAATGGTACAGTTCGTGTTGTAGAAACGTTGATGGCACGTGGCGAAAATATCGACATGTGTATCGTCGGTGAACCATCCAGTACCGAAGTAGTTGGCGATGTGGTGAAAAATGGACGTCGCGGTTCTATCACGGGCGATTTAACGGTAAAAGGAACACAAGGCCACGTGGCCTATCCTCACCTAGCCAATAACCCAGTGCACGAGTCTCTACTCGCGATTCATGAACTCGCAACAACCGAATGGGACAAAGGAAATGATTATTTCCCACCAACCAGCTTCCAGATCCCGAACGTATCGGCTGGCACTGGTGCGTCTAACGTCATTCCTGGCGAGTTCCATGTTCAGTTCAACCTACGTTTTAGTACTGAGCTTAACAATGACGCAATTGTTCAGCGTGTTACCGAAACACTAGACAAGCATGAGCTGGACTACGACCTAAAATGGACATTCAACGGCGACCCATTCCTGACTGATACAGGCGCGCTGCTAGATGCAGTTGTTGCTGCTGTTGCCGAAGTGAATGATACGAAGCCAGCACTACTTACAACTGGCGGTACGTCTGATGGTCGCTTTATCGCTCGAATGGGTGGTCAAGTCGTAGAGTTAGGCCCTGTTAATGCTACGATTCATAAAGTGAACGAATGCGTGAAAGTGGACGATCTAGAAAAGTTGACTGACATGTACGAGAACACGTTGAAACACCTGTTAGCGAAGTAATCAGCGAGAACACCATGACACCAGAGCAACTCACCGGCACCACAGATTCTCATCTGCAATCCACTTTAGTGGGTCAAAAAGCGTTTCTACTCCACCCTGAAGTAGCTGACGATCTGCTAAAGATGATTGAAGCGGCAACAGAAGCAGGTTTTAAAATGGAAATCGCCAGTGGTTTTCGTGACTTCAACCGCCAAAAAGCGATCTGGAACGGGAAGTTTTCTGGTGAGTTGCCAATTCTCGACGTCAACTCCCGCCCTTTAAACAAAGCAGAGTTAAATGACGAAGAGAAGTTGATGGCCATTTTGCGCTGGTCGGCACTGCCTGGAGGAAGTCGTCATCATTGGGGTTGCGATTTTGATGTCTATGCGCGCAATTTATTGCCTACTGACACCAAACTCAAGCTGGAGCCTTGGGAGTACCTTGAAGGCCACCAGCAAGCGTTCTACCAATGGTTAAAAGCCAACCTTGGTCGATTCGGCTTCTTCTTCCCTTATCAGCAAGATTTAGGTGGCGTTTCGATTGAGCCTTGGCACATTAGCCACCGCACTGTCGGGCAACAGTGCCTCGCGCAATTGACGCCTGATGTGCTCAGAAACCAGCTGATTCAGCAAAATCAGACCGACAACATTGCAGGGATTGACGTCATACTGAATAATTTGGATAACGTCGTTGCCAAATTTATTCACAATATCACGCCGCCGGAGGCTCTATGATAGAAATACTCACCAATCCTTGGGTCATTATCATTGTAGTGTTGAGCGTGGTCATTGGTAACATTGCCGCACTCAAATACACCGCAAAAATGAAGTTTGGTCAGATGGATAAAAGCCGTAAGAACGATTTAGATAAGCTGAACACGTTGGATAAACAGCGCTCCGCTGACGAGGAGAGCAATAAAGACGAGCCTCGTTAGTTAAACACCTACTTTATCCCGACACGCCGAATATAAGCATCAAAAAAGGGACCACTAGGTCCCTTTTCAATTATTGTGTAAACGTCTCGCGTTAAGTTCGCTTTGGTTACTGCTTCACCGTCGCAGCCAATACAGGCGCTAGTGATTTCAAAAACTCTTCTTCTACTGGCTTACCAGAGGAATCCGTAATATTGATAGACGTACGGTTGCCTAAATCACCAAGTAAGAATGTGTACTTACCAGCGTCTAACTCCACTGGTTTAACGCCGATATCATTCCAGAATTCATCATCCGGAGACGCATATTTCGCAGTGATTGTGCCCTGAGACTGGCTACGCTCTTCAATCTTAAAGCCCATCTTAGGTAGAATATTAGGCAGACGTTGCCAAAGCATGTTGTATTGCGCACGCGCGACAATCACAGGAAGCCCGCTGCGGTCTTTACCCATTGTAATTGGGATCTGTTTAACCAACTCTTGCGCTTTACGTTGTGCTTCTTCACGTACTTCTTGATCGTAGCGAGCGGTTACCAAGTTCGTCATGAACACATTGTAGCGCTCACGGTTGGTCGCCGTTACTTCTTTCACTTGATTGCCTTCACGCCAGTCAATAAGACTCACTTTAAAGCCGTGTCGACCATTTGCTTCAGCACGTACGATCTCATATCGGCTACCAATTTCCAGCTCTTCGTCTGGCGAATCCCACGTCACCCAACCTGTCTCGATACGAGAATCTGTTTGGCTTTCAACTGGAATCTCGTTGGCCGCGACCATGTTTTGTACCGTTTGCCAAACTTTATCTAGTTCATCTTTACGAAGTAGCCAAAGTGTCACTTCACCATCACTACTGCGGTCCAGACGTGCACCAGGAATAAGCTCTAGGACTTGTTGAGGTGGACGAATGTCGACATCTTTACCTACACCACCAGCATAGTTACCCTGAGGGATCTCATAGTTAGGGTAAAACTGAGGCTGTGCACCCTGTGGGACATTCCACTCGCCCAAATTGGGGGAGTTCAAATACTCGAAGTCATCTTTTGCTTGACGACGTTGATTGGCACCACCTGAACAGGCAGTCAATACGAATACAGCTAATGAACTTAACACTAACTGGCTTGAAAGCTTCATCTATACTCCTAAAACACCGAGGGCGCTTTGGCCCCCAGTATGAACTTCAATCCTAGTAACTCAATCTTAATAGCTCAATTTTAATAAATACCGGCGTCGGTTAACGCCTGTTCGACGATCGGCTGCGATTGTTCAGAAAGTGTGGTTAAAGGAAGACGCAAACCACCTTCTTCAATCAAACCAAGCTTTTGCGCTGCCCATTTTACTGGGATAGGGCTTGCTTCAATGAAAAGGTTTTTGTGTAGAGTCATCAAGCGTTGGTTAATCGCTTCTGCTTCTTCATACTTACCTTCGCTTGCCAAATGGAACATGTCTGCCATGTCTTTAGCTGCAATATTGTTTGTTACCGAGATAACACCATTGCCGCCAAGTTTCACAAAATCGAGACCCGTCGCATCATCGCCACTTAGTAAGATAAAATCTTCGCCACAAAGTTCACGGTGAATTGCAATTCGGTCCAAATCGCCCGTTGCATCTTTTAAAGCCACGATATTATCAAGCTTTGACAAGCGTGCCACTGTTTCTGGCTGCATATCAACAGCAGTACGGCCTGGTACGTTGTATAAAATTAGAGGCACATCACTCGCTTCAGCAATTGCCTTGTAGTGCAAGAACAAACCTTCTTGAGTTGGTTTGTTGTAATACGGTGTCACACTCAGGAAGCCAGCAATACCAGAATCAGCCAGTAATTTGCTAAATGTTACTGCCTCATGGGTTGCATTTGCACCCGTGCCAGCAATCACAGGGATGCGACCGTCGGCAAACTCAACAGTTTTATTAACGACCTTTACATGCTCTTCAATGGTCAGTGTCGCTGACTCACCTGTTGTGCCTACTGCCACAATACCGTCTGTACCCGCTTCAACGTGGTACTCTACTAGCTTTTGCAGACTGTCAAAGTCTACTTCGCCATCTGCTTTGAATGGCGTAATCAGCGCTACGATACTTCCTGAAAACATGTTTATCTCCCTCATTTAACTCTTTCTGCATGGTACTGTAATGCGATTGAAAAACACAAGAGCGTAAACTCGCTTACAAAGTACAAATGAATGAATAATTATCAGTTGTTAGAGGTCTAGCAACTTAATTGCTCTATTTGGTTTGATTAGCGGCAATATTGATAATCGTGTTGGGCTTTCGAGTGACTTTAGAATCTATCAGTGATTTAGAAAATACTGAAGTGCACAAGCCAGGAAAATATACTCTTGGGTTGCGCTCGCCAAGTCAGACCTGAGTGAATAAAAAGACCAAACAATACGCAAGCACATCATGCAAACGTTTTATTCCCCCAACTCCCTCGTTTACTGCTTGCCTCCGATCGTTCACCTCAAGAGCCAACCTGCTTTTTTGTAAACTAAAAAAAGAACTGACTCGATATTTCTCCGCAATATCTGTGCTAACATCTCTCTATTGAAGAAAGGACAAGAAGCTCATTTATGAAGCAACATCTGGTACTTACAGCAGTTGGAACGGACCGTCCAGGCATTTGTAACCAAGTCGTACACCTCGTTACTCAAGCCGGTTGTAACATAGTCGATAGCCGTATCGCTATCTTTGGAAGTGAATTTACGCTAATCATGCTCCTAACTGGGAACGCCAGCAGTGTGACTCGAGTAGAAACGCAATTGCCCCTACTTGGCCAAGAGCATGATCTGATTACGATTATGAAGCGTACGTCGGCGCACGAATTGCTCGACAACAGCTACACAATGGAAGTGTTTATTGAGTCTGAAGACCGCCCAGGTCTGACTGAAAAGTTTACTAAGTTCTTCGCGGATCAACAGATTGGTTTGGACTCTCTTAGCGCCCAAACTATCAGTAAGTCGAAAATTCAACTTGATGCCGACCAATTCCACATTGCGATTACCGCATCAGTAAGTGCGGATTGTAACTTAATGCAATTACAAGAAGATTTCGATGAACTTTGTCAGTCGCTCAACGTACAAGGTTCTCTGAATTTCATTAAAAACACACTATAAAGTAAAGGAAATCACCATGAATACGCTGACAGCAGGCTCGCCAGCGCCAGCCTTCTCTTTGCTCGACCAAGACGGAAATACCGTTTCTCTTGAAGACTTTAAAGGCAAGAAAGTACTTTTCTATTTTTACCCTAAGGCGATGACTCCGGGTTGTACTACACAAGCAAAAGGTCTTCGTGACATCAAAGCTGAACTCGATGCACACAACGTGGTGGTACTTGGCGTAAGCATCGACCCTGTAAAACGCCTAGGCAAATTCATCGAGCGTGATGATTTAAACTTCACCCTGCTTTCTGACGAAGATCATGCCGTTGCAGACCAATTTGGCGTTTGGGGCGAAAAGAAATTCATGGGTAAAGTATACGATGGTCTTCACCGCATTAGCTTCCTGATCAATGAAGAAGGCGTAATTGAACACGTGTTCAACAAGTTCAAAACCAAAGATCACCACGAAGTCGTATTAAATTACCTGAACGAAAACGCATAAGCGCGATCCGTTCTCAAATAACAAAAAGCCCAGCAAACTGCTGGGCTTTCTTTTGAGCATTGTACTTTGGTAACGCCTACTCTTGTTCGACTGGTTCGTTTTCTTCCGTACTTGGTAAGGCATGCCATACAGCTTTAACTAGTGTCGCCAACGGAATGGCGAAGAATACGCCCCAAAAACCCCACAAGCCACCGAAGACTAACACTGCCACAATGATGGCAACTGGGTGTAGATTTACCGCCTCAGAAAACAGAACAGGAACCAACACATTACCATCCAGCGCTTGGATAATACCGTAAGCAAGCAGCAACCAATAAAACGGAGGCGCAAGACCCCACTGGAACAGACCAACGATGGCGACAGGCACGGTTACAGCTGCCGCGCCGATATAAGGAATTAACACAGATAGACCGACAGCTACGGCAAGCAGCGCCGAATAGCGAAGATCTAAAATGGCAAAAGTCACGTAACTCACGCCACCCACGATTAAAATCTCGAGCACTTTTCCGCGAATGTAATTGGAGATCTGCTCGTTCATTTCATGCCAAACTTTATTCGCGAGCTTACGGTTTTTCGGCAAAACACCACTCGCGATTCTTAGCATCTCTTCTTTGTCTTTCAGTAAGAAGAAGATAAGTAGTGGCACTAAAATCAGGTATACCGCTAGCGTCGCAATACTGACTAATGACGCAAGTGAGCCTTTTACTACACTCTCACCAAGTCCCAACGCTTGGTTTTTGGCATTTGTCACCACGGTTTCTACAATTTCTAAGTTTGCTAACTCAGGGTGACGTTCTGGTAGCGTGACAATAAACTTTTGTAACCCGTTGTACATGTTTGGAATATCGTTAATTAGATTACCGACCTGAGTCCAAATCGTCGGAACCAAACCAAACAAAGCGATCAACATCAATCCGACGAACATTAAGATCACGATGATGACCGACAAAGTGCGCGGCACGCCCATGCGACACATTTTTACGACTGGCCATTCAAGTAAATAAGCCAAAACGATCGCGACAAGCAATGGCGCAATCAAATGCCCAAAGAAGTAAATGGTGATAAAACCAAACAGCAAGATCGCGACGAGACTTACTGCATGAGGGTCTGAGAAACGTCGTTTATACCAACGACTAACCATTTCAAACATCTTATGCGGATTCCTTATTGAATACAGTCAATGTGTAGTGCTCTGATGTAGATTGGCAATCAACTGAGTACCCTTGGGCACTGAGATAGTTCACAATGTCTCGTTTAGAGCTGTTATCCACCACTTGAATAACAAGTTGATGATACTGCTGCGTTTCTCCTTGAAAGACTTCAGCAGCGTGACGCTTTGCAAGTAACAGTGCCATAGGGCAACGTTGTTCACGCAAATCAAGTAACATGGATTCCATTGTATTGCTCTGCACTTATGATAGGGTTGTATTGTAACGGCTTTTTGAGCTGGTGCTAGCACTTCTGACATGATTTAACCACATGCTGAAATGACTCGGATATAAAATAATTTACGAAACCAATTCATTTATTTCCGGTCTTATTGCTAGCTTATATCCTCGCGGATAACCAAAACGCATGTGGCGCAGTTGAGAGGTTCTCAGCCTCTAACCACATGCTTATGTATTTTGGAGAACCTTTTAAACGTATGTTAAAACGCACTCGCTCGCTAGTTTGCTTATGTCTTGCAGCTGCAATCAGTTCGCCGACAACTTATGCCAATAGCATTGACTTGCCAGACATTGGTACGGCTGCTGGTGGTACGCTCTCAATAGACCAAGAGTTGATTTACGGCGACGCCTATATGCGTATGCTCAGAGCCAGTAAACCTATCGTTAATGATCCTGTTATCAATGAATATATTGACGCTCTCGGGCACAGACTAGTAGCCAATGCGAACGATGTGAAAACGCCGTTTCACTTCTTTATGATTCGCGACCGCAATATTAACGCGTTCGCGTTTTTTGGTGGTTACGTAGCGTTGCACTCTGGGTTGTTTCTTCATGCGCGTTCAGAAAGTGAGTTGGCCTCTGTTGTTGCTCACGAGATTGCGCACGTCACACAACGCCACCTTGCGCGCAGCATGGAAGAGCAAGCACGTCGCTCTCCGGCCACATTAGCTGCACTCGCTGGCGCATTACTGCTTTCGATTGCCTCACCAGAAGCGGGGATGGCTGCAATTACGGCGGCAACCGCAGGTAACATGCAAAGCCAAATCAACTACACTCGCGCAAATGAGAAAGAAGCGGACCGCTTTGGTATTTCGACACTGGCAAAAGCTGGTTTTGATGTTCAAGCAATGCCACGTTTTTTTGGCCGTCTTGCAGATGAATATCGTTATGCGAGTAAACCGCCGCCAATGCTACTGACTCACCCACTACCTGAAGATCGAATTACCGATAGCCGTGCACGAGCAAGGACCTATCCACCAATGCGTGTTGTGCCTTCAATAGACTATCACCTAGCGCGTGCGCGCATTGTGGCTCGTTACGCTGGCATTGATGGACAAGCTGCTTTGGGCTGGTTTGAACGAACTCAAAAGAAAGCCTCTGCGGACATCACACCTGCTTTTGACTATGGGCGAGCACTCGTACATTTAGACAGCAAACGCTTGTCTCAAGCGGAACCTATTTTGAAAAAGTTGCTGGAGCAGGACCCAAGTAACCCGTTCTACCTGGATGCTATGACGGATTTATATATCGAGAAGAAGCAGCCAGAAAAAGCAACCGATATGCTCCGTAAAGCGTTATCTCGGAACCCTCAAAATAAAGTATTGACCATTAACTATGCCAACGCGCTACTTGAGGACAATAAAAACGATCAAGCCACGCGAGTTCTTCAAAGATACACTCATGATTATCCTGAAGATACAAATGGCTGGCACCTAATATCGAAGAGCTACCACGCGCTAGGACGTAGTGATGAAGAGTTGGCTGCGCGAGCGGAAATTTTGGCGTTGCGAGCAAACTGGAATAAAGCGATTCAATATTATAGTGAAGCAAGTAAAATGGCCAAGTTGGGCAGCTTAGAGCAAGCTCGATACGATGCCCGTATTGACCAACTCATGATCCAAAGAGATCGATTCATGGCATTACAATAACGAAATGGAGAAAACCATGTCAGTCGTGATTTATCACAACCCTCGTTGCTCAAAGAGTCGTCAAACACTTGAACTGCTTGAGCAAAATGGTGTTACACCGGAAGTCGTCAAATACCTAGACACACCACTTAACGTAGATGAGCTAAAAGCGCTGTACGCACAGCTTGGCTTTTCATCTGTACGTGAAATGATGCGCACCAAAGAAAGCGAATACAAAGAACTTGGCCTAGGCGAAGACTCTGTTAGCGATGAGCAATTGTTCGAAGCAATGGCGAAAAATCCAAAATTATTTGAGCGTCCGGTGGTAGTTGCCAACGGCAAAGCGAAAATTGGTCGACCACCAGAGCAAGTGTTGGATATTCTATAAATGGATTGCCAGATCCTTATTTTGTATTTCAGCCGTCACGGCTCGACAAAACAACTGGCAAGACAGATAGCAAGAGGAGTCGAATCGACTCCTCAATGCCAAGCAATTTTGCGTACAGTTGAAGAATTGTCACCTCACTCACACTCCCCTTCTGATCCAATTGTTACTCTAGAGGAACTGAAAACGTGCGACGGTCTAGCGTTTGGCAGTCCCGTCTGGTTTGGCAACATGGCTGCGCCTTTAAAGCACTTCTGGGATCAGACTACATCTTTATGGGTCAGTGGTGACTTAATCGATAAGCCAGCTTGTGTCTTTACCTCTTCCTCTTCGATGCATGGTGGTCAAGAAACAACGTTACAAAGCATGATGACCCCTTTGTTGCATCACGGGATGATGGTTTTGGGCATTCCTTATGCCGAACCAGAGTTACACACTACGCAGTCCGGAGGCACTCCGTATGGCGCCAGCAGTGTAGGCCATGAGGCAACCCTCAGCAGTGAAGAGATTCGTCTGGCACAACAACTAGGCAAAAGGCTGGCAACTGCAGCGTTAAAACTAAAAGTCTGTTAGTAAAATCAAGGATAGTTAATCGATGTCTGACTCTTTAGACCAAACACCACTCGGTACACAGGCTAAAACCTATCGTTACCTAGCTTTATTTGGCAACTTAGCCTTATTAGCCTGGGTCGCAATTTGGCAGCTTGCGTTGTCCCCTCACCCTCACCTTAGCAGCACAACACTTGCTATTGCTTGGTGTATTCCGCTATTACTTCCGTTGCCTGGTATTTTGGCTGGTAAGCCTTACACTCATGCTTGGGCTAACTTTGTTCTTATGCTGTATTTCTTGCATGCGCTGACCATCCTTTATGTGGATGGTGGAGAACGTTGGCTTGCGGCAGTAGAGTTGCTCCTGACTTCACTCGGTTTCGCTGGCAATATTTTGTTTGCTAGAGCGAGAGGCAAAGAGCTAGGTCTTAAGTTGAAGCGCCTCTCTCAAGTAGAAAAAGAAGAAAAAGCGAAATTCAATAAATAACGCCAATCGCAATCAATCACTGAGCATTGGTTCGAATACGAATTTAGAAAACAAAAAGAGTCGCTATTGCGACTCTTTTTTACGCTTACCACATTGGTGTTTGATCCTTGCGCTTTACGCCTGGAAAGCTATCAATGCGATTACGATGCCGAGCGCCACTCGTAGATCAAGTCATACTGTTCTCGGACAGGCTCCACAATCATAGGCTGAGTTGGTTGCGTTTCGTCCTTTGCTTCCGCCGCGATATCCGCAGGCACTTCAGACTGCACTTTTTCTACCATAGCTGTATCTTTAGCTTCATTCATCGGAGCAATTGGCTCTGCTTCTTGAGTTAAAGCTGGGGCATCAACTTCACCCAAAGGATCTTCAAAAACCATTAATTGAGAAATAGAAGAAGCTTCTTTCTCAAAAGCTTGTTGAGATGCCAAAAGATGGATGTTGAGCGTCAGCTCATCACCTTGGACACGCTTAATTTCCGTACCCGCAACCGAATTAAGTTGTTTTAACGCATTCTCTAAACGGAAGAAGTCCGTGGCAGACGTTACATTAAGGACTTTCACCGCCAACGCTTTTGAAGATTTTCCAGATACTACCACTGCGCTCTTACTCGCGTAGTAGTCAGCGATGCCATCAACCATCTCAGCAATAGCATTGGCGCCTGATGCGGAACCGTTACGCGGAGAGCGCTGTGCTTCAACAATTCTCATTGGTGATTGATCGTATAACGTCCAGCGAATTTGTTCACCTTGAGCGCGCACAACTAAAACGGCATCCGCTGGGTAGCGCTGGCTCGCTTGGCCAATTGGCTCAATAAAGCCGCCCCAAAGATCAGAAACATTAACACCAGTTACATCATCAAAATCACCAACCGGGATCGTGATCGGCAAGCCTCTCGATTTCGCAGCACTGCGAAGTGCTACAGCGTTTGAAGAGTCGGAATGCTCCCAAGCAATATTACGATCGTATCCCTGTTCTTCCACCATCCAAACCAAAATATTGGCACGATTTGACGACCAAGATGGCAATTGAGCTTGTGTTAAAAGCGAGCTGATTTGGTCGCTGTTAAACAACATTTTTAAGCTCGCTTTTCCATCAACCTGCCCATAGCTCAGTTGGGAAATGTAACGCGCACTTGAACCAAGTGCCTTTTTTATCACTGGATTGCTTAAAGAAGATTGAGAACCGGTCGCTCGAACAATCACATCCTGCATACCTTGTTGACGAGCCAGAGACTCACCGTCGTTCTGCTCACTGTCGATAACCACTTCGGCACGATAGATATCCACCTGAGTTAATGCATATACTGGTAGGGACAACCAACCTATCAGTAAGAGAGCTAAATAGCGCATAGTTTTTATAATCCTCTGAACAAGAACCCGAATAATAAGCAACTATCAAATCTTGAGCAAGGTAAGTACTGAGTAAATTGTCTGTATTATGAGCAGCTTTGTTAACTCGGGTCTCAACGAGCACTCTAGTGTTGTTTTTCATAATAAACTCATTGCTTATCCAGCTATCTCAACGAGTTAGACTGTTCATTTTTCTTCGTCACGCAAGACTCGCAAAAGAGACCAATTTGCAAGCAACTAACTCTCAAAAATGCTATTTATGGGAAAGATTCAATCGAAAGTTTGATCCATGCAACGTTGCAAACGATTGCAGGATGATAGTATTCGCCGGATTTGTCTGCGTATCTTGAAAATAGGGAATTATTATGAAAAACGCGTTACAAGGCGCTCAAATGCTCTTTGTCGCTTTTGGTGCTTTGGTGCTTGTGCCGCTGTTAACTGGCCTTGATCCAAATGTCGCCCTCTTTGGTGCCGGTGTCGGTACTCTCCTCTTCCAATTAATGACTAAACGTTCTGTTCCCATCTTCCTTGCCTCTTCTTTTGCGTTTATTGCTCCTATTATGTTCGGTATCCAAACTTGGGGTATCGGCGCAACGATGGGCGGCTTAATGGCAGCGGGCCTGGTGTATGTGGCTCTAGGGGCGATGATCAAAGTGCGTGGTGTTGGATTTATCCATAAAATTCTCCCGCCTGTTGTCGTTGGCCCTGTGATCATGGTGATTGGTCTTGGCCTTGCTCCAACAGCAGTGAACATGGCGGTAGGTAAAACCGGTGATGGTGCTGCACAGCTTGTTAATGGTGATGCTGCGATCATCATCTCGGCGGTCTCACTGCTCACAACCATTGTACTAAGCGTGTTTGCAAAAGGCTTTTTGAAGCTCGTTCCAATTGTCGGTGGTATTCTTGCAGGTTACTCTGTTTCTCTATTCTACGGGGTGGTTGATTTCACTCCAGTAGTACAAGCGGCTTGGCTAGCTATGCCAAACTTCACCGCGCCAGAGTTCAACATAAACGCAATCTTGTTCATGATTCCTGTCGCTATCGCACCTGCGGTAGAGCACGTAGGTGACATGCTTGCTATCTCAAACGTTACAGGTAAAAACTACCTGAAAAAACCTGGTCTTCATCGCACAATCGCAGGTGACGGGGTGGCAACTATCGCAGCCTCGATGGTGGGTGCTCCACCAAACACCACTTACAGTGAAGTAACAGGAGCGGTAATGCTAACCAAAGCATTTAACCCTGTGATCATGACTTGGGCTGCGATCACTGCAATCGTACTTGCATTGGTAGGTAAGCTAGGTGCGGTTCTTCAAACAATTCCTGTGCCTGTCATGGGCGGCATCATGATTCTGCTTTTCGGCTCTATCGCCACGGTAGGACTTAATACACTGATCAAGAATAACGTTGATTTACATAAGTCTCGTAACCTAGTGATCGTTGCCGTAACACTTGTATTTGGTATTGGCGGTATGGCTTTCGGTATTGGCGAGTTCAGCCTACAAGGTGTGAGCCTATGCGGTATCGTGGCAATTATTCTTAACCTTGTGCTACCAAACGATTTAGGTGAAAACCACGTTGTAGATAACGCACAAATGGAAGAAGAGAACGCGAAATAGTGCGTCTGCGCAGCTTTACTGAGTGGCGCATTTTATTCTTCTCGTATTATAGATATAAAAAAGGCTTGGTTTTCACCAAGCCTTTTTTTTTTCTGTTCAGTCGTAGTAATACATTAAAGAATTACTTAGTACCGAAGATCTTATCACCTGCATCACCTAAACCCGGTACGATGTAGCCTTTGTCATTTAGCTTCTCATCGATGGCCGCAGTGTATAGCTCCACATCTGGGTGTGCTTTTTCTAGCGCTTCAATACCTTCTGGTGCAGCAACAAGTACCAACACTTTGATTTGGTTACAACCTTTCTCTTTTAGAAGATCAATCGTAGCAATCATAGAACCACCCGTTGCAAGCATTGGGTCAACAACAAGCGCAATACGCTCATCGATGTTAGAAGCAAGCTTGTTGAAGTAAGGAACTGGCTCAAGTGTTTCTTCATCACGGTAAATACCAACAACACTGATACGTGCGCTTGGCATGTGCTCAAGAACACCGTCCATCATGCCTAGACCTGCACGTAGGATTGGTACTACGGTTACTTTTTTACCTTTAATTTGGTCTACTTCTACCGGACCGTTCCAACCATCAATGGTCACTTTTTCTGTTTCAAAGTCTGACGTTGCTTCGTAAGTAAGTAGGCTACCGACCTCAGTCGCTAACTCACGAAAACGTTTTGTGCTGATGTCACCTTCTCTCATTAGACCAATTTTATGTTTTACTAGAGGGTGCTTTACTTCAACAACTTTCATGTCCATCTCCGGCTATAGTTGGCAATATTTAAACAAACCTTCAGATTATACATGATTTTTACAGGGATATCAGGATAAATCACTAAAGAAAAAAACAGACGCAAACGTTTGCTATCTATGTTTAAGCACTGTTAGAATAGCGCCGTTTTCATATCCAACTTAATACCGAGGACTTCCCTGTGAGTGGTAACAACTCTTCTCTTAGCTATAAAGACGCTGGTGTAGATATTGATGCAGGCAACGCGCTTGTGGATCGTATTAAGGGTGCGGTAAAACGTACTCGTCGCCCTGAAGTTATGGGTGGTATCGGTGGTTTTGGCGCGCTATGCGAATTGCCAACCAAATACAAACAACCTGTACTGGTTTCTGGTACTGATGGCGTAGGTACTAAGCTTCGCCTAGCACTGGATATGAACAAGCACGACACTATCGGCATCGATCTTGTTGCGATGTGTGTAAATGATCTTATCGTGCAAGGCGCAGAGCCACTGTTCTTCCTAGATTATTACGCAACAGGCAAACTAGACGTTGATACCGCAGCGGATGTTGTTTCAGGTATCGCTGAAGGGTGTGTTCAAGCAGGTTGCGCCCTAATTGGTGGCGAAACTGCGGAGATGCCTGGCATGTATGAAGGCGAAGACTACGACGTAGCTGGTTTCTGTGTTGGCGTAGTAGAAAAAGAAGACGTGATTGACGGCACGAAAGTCGCTGCTGGTGATGCACTTATCGCTGTTGGCTCAAGCGGCCCACACTCAAACGGTTACTCCCTTATCCGTAAAATCCTAGAAGTATCTGGTGCAGATAAGAACGAAGAACTAGCAGGTCGCACTATCGGTGAGCACCTACTAGAACCAACTAAGATTTACATCAAATCAGCACTTAAGATGATTGAGAAACACGACATCCATGCGATTTCTCATATCACTGGCGGTGGTTTCTGGGAAAACATCCCACGTGTGCTGCCTGAAGGCACAAAAGCAGTTATCGATGGTAACAGCTGGGAATGGCCAGTGATCTTCAAGTGGCTACAAGAGAAAGGCAACGTCGACACACACGAAATGTACCGTACATTCAACTGTGGTGTGGGTCTAATCGTCGCACTACCTAAAGACCAAGCGGAAGCCGCGGTTGCTCTTCTTCAAGAAGAAGGTGAAAACGCATGGGTGATTGGTCAAATCGCGCAAGCTGAAGCGAATGAAGAGCAAGTTGAAATCCAATAATTTGCAAATCGAGCTCACAAGATAAAAAGAATGAGGACACTAGATGACTAGGTCCTCATTTTGCTATCTAGAACAATAAAAACCATTCTATTAGTAGGTAGTTTAGAAGCTACATAACTCCAACCTACAATACCAAGGCACTCTCGACATCATGAAAAACCATACCCTAAAAAACATTGTGGTCCTCATCTCGGGTAACGGAAGTAACCTGCAAGCTATCTTGGAAGCTTGCGAAAACAGCATGCCAAACGCACGAGTGGCAGCCGTGTTCTCTAACAAAGCCGATGCTTTTGGTTTAGAACGTGCAAAAAAGTTTGATGTAGACGGTCACTTTGTCGACCCTAAAGCATTCGACTCGCGTGAAAGCTTTGATGCAGAGCTAATGAGTCAAATCGATGAATACCAACCAGACGTGATTATTCTGGCGGGCTACATGCGTATTCTGAGCAGCGAGTTTGTTTCTCATTACATGGGTAAGATGATCAATATCCACCCTTCTCTTCTACCAAAATATCCTGGGCTACACACACACCAGAGAGCAATAGATGCTGGCGACAAAGAACATGGTACGAGTGTGCACTTTGTAACGGAAGAGCTTGATGGTGGCCCTGTCATACTGCAAGCAAAAGTTCCTGTGTTCGAAGACGATGATGCTAGTGTACTTGCAGCGCGTGTTCAGGCTCAGGAACACCGAATCTACCCTATGGTGGCGAAGTGGTTAGTAGATGAGCGCTTAATCATGAAGGATGGTAAAGCCTATTTAGATGGCGCAGAGCTTGGCACACACGGCTACGCCTCCGATGAGTCGTCCTGAATACCAAACTCCAAACACAAAAGAGCAGCCTGAGAGCTGCCTTTTGTTATTTTGAAACATATAAACTTGATTCAAGAAAGCCGTAGTGAGACTAGAAACCTAAAACCCAACATTCTAAAAAATCCCATAACCACTTGAGTAACACGACACTCGGAAAGTAGATTCTGAGTCTGGTTCGTTCCTCACCGTTCAGAATAACGTGGTGTTTTATGAGAAATTTCTATCAGTTACATCTTTCCGGCAAGCCTTAGCGAGACTAGGAAGCTAGAAAGTATGAGAGTTCACCAGTATCCGCCCTCGGTTGAAAACGTATAAAAATAAAGCTCGCGATTAAGCGAGCTTTACGAGTTGTTCCGAATTAACCGCTATTCTAACGGCTCAGTTGGCGCCTGATTGCCCGGTTTCGCCGCTGCAAACGGCACATTCACCAGTTCAGAGGCATTGTTTTTCACTAGTTCACCTAGGTGAAACAAGCCGTACTCGCCAGGTTTCATCCGCTGCCAAGCTTCGTTACCCGTTAAAGGTTGAGTCGCGATCACAGAAACAATGTCATGTGGCGTTGTTTCTTCTTGGAAGTTAATTTCCACATCTTCATCAAGCAAAGCGGCTTTACCAAACGGTGCGCGTCTTGTGATCCAATACAAATGATTGGTGCAATACGTCATTACATACTCACCATCACTCAGAAGCATGTTAAATACACCCTTCTCTCTTAGCTCATCACAACATTTAGCAACATATAAGAATACCGATTCCATATCCTTTGGTGGCTCAGGATATCGATCTTCCATTTGCTTCAACAACCAGCAAAATGCCAGTTCACTATCTGTCTCACCGACAGGTCGATGTCGGCCCGTATGCAAGTCTTGGTAGCCAGAGAGCTGACCGTTGTGCGCAAACGTCCAATACCTCCCCCACAGCTCACGTGTAAAAGGGTGAGTATTTTCTAAATTAACGCCGCCACGATTCGCCTGTCGGATATGGCTAACGACAGCGCGACTTTTGATGGGATAATTTTGCACTAACTCTGCAATTTGCGACTCACAACTTGGCTTGGGATCTTTGAAAGTTCGAAAACCTTTCCCTTCGTAGAAGGTAATTCCCCATCCGTCACGGTGTGGGCCAGTTCGACCTCCACGCTGCATGAGCCCGGTAAAACTGAAACAAATATCCGTCGGAACATTAGCGCTCATACCGAGCAATTCACACATGATTAAAAAAACTCCCTAACAACACAGCTCGAAAAGGTGGCTGTGAAACGACTATTCCATCTCTTTTTCAATCAACTGAATGATGATATGAATAATCTTAATATGAATTTCCTGAATACGATCCGCATAACCAAAGTGTGGCACGCGGATTTCAATATCGGCAAGCCCTGCCATTTTGCCGCCATCTTTGCCTGTTAGCGCAATCGTCTTCATGCCTTTCGCTTGCGCCGCTTCAATCGCTTTCAGGATGTTACCTGAGTTACCTGAAGTCGACAGACCAAACAGTACGTCACCTTTTCGGCCAACCGCTTCTACATAACGGGAAAACACGAAGTCATAACCAAAGTCATTACTCACGCAAGAAAGGTGGCTTGGATCTGAAATAGCAATACCAGCATAGCCAGGACGGTTTTCTCGGTAACGGCCTGTTAACTCTTCGGCAAAGTGCATCGAATCACAGTGAGAACCACCGTTACCACATGACAGTACTTTACCATCTTGCTTGAATGAGTCAGCAATCATTTTCGCCGCTGCTTCGATTTGCGCAATGTTATGGTCATCGCTTAAAAATTTGTTGAGCACTTCAGCAGCTTCGTTTAATTCACTTCTAATCAGATCATGGTACATAAGACGTTCTCTTTATTATTTCGGCTTCAGTCAGTCCTAGATTCACTGAGCAAATTGTTCTGATACCAATTTGGTATCGGACATTTCATAAACCTGAACTCGGGTTTGATTACTCTGAGTTTACCCACAAACGAGAATTAGTGTCGATAGTGAACCAACAGATTTAGATTGGTGATGGTAATAAACTTGTCAACTTGCTCATGAAACCATCACTCAAATCGCAACTTTAGAACTTTAACTCTACTTAGATCACTTTTTATCCAATCTTATGTTTTACATTTCCTTAATATTTTGATTACACTTAAACCAACTGGTTAGACCTCTTACCTAACATACAGACGTACAACACTTATAAAGTCTGAAAAGGAAAATACATATGGACATCTTGCTCTCAATCATCACGATGACGGTCGTGCTAGGCATTACGCTCTACCACCGCATGTCTCTCGTGAAATCTATTAGTTTACTCACAGCAGCTATGTTAGCGCTCACAGTAATAGGCGCGGTTGGCGTTACTGGTTGGGCTATTTACGTTCTTGCTGCCGCTGTATTCGCGGTTCCTGGCGTACGTCAGTCTTTGATAAGCCGCAAAGCATTAGCGCTTTTCAAGAAAGTGCTGCCAGCTATGTCTCAAACCGAAAAAGAAGCGTTAGACGCAGGTACCGTCTGGTGGGAAGCCGAGCTATTTAAAGGCAAACCAGAGTGGCAAAAGCTTCACGCAATTCAAGCACCTAAATTAAGTGCAGAAGAACAAGCCTTTTTAGACGGTCCAGTGAATGAAGTGTGTGCCATGGTGAGCGATTTCCAAGTGACTCACGAACTCGCGGACTTACCGCCAGAAGTATGGCAATACCTGAAAGATCACAAATTCTTCGCCATGATCATTAAGAAAAAGTACGGTGGTCTTGAGTTCTCAGCATACGCTCAATCACTAGTACTACAAAAACTAACGGGTGTTTCTGGCGTTCTATCGTCTACCGTTGGTGTTCCTAACTCTTTGGGTCCTGGTGAGCTACTGCAACACTACGGTACTGAAGATCAGAAAAACCATTACTTACCGCGCCTAGCTGAAGGTAAGGAAATCCCTTGTTTCGCTCTAACAAGTCCAGAAGCGGGCTCTGACGCTGGATCTATTCCAGATTACGGTGTGGTCTGTAAAGGCGAATGGGAAGGAAAAGAAGTACTGGGTATGCGCCTGACTTGGAACAAGCGCTACATCACCCTAGCGCCAGTCGCAACGGTACTAGGCTTAGCATTTAAACTTCGCGATCCTGAAGGTTTGCTAGGCGACAAAGAAGATCTTGGCATCACTTGTGCGCTTATCCCAACTGATGTCAAAGGTGTTGAGATTGGTAACCGACACTTCCCGCTCAATGTGCCATTCCAAAATGGTCCAACGCGCGGTAAAGACATCTTTGTTCCTATCGATTTCATTATCGGTGGTGAAAAAATGGCGGGCCAAGGTTGGCGTATGCTGGTTGAGTGTCTATCGGTTGGTCGTGGTATCACGCTACCTTCAAACTCAACAGGTGGCATCAAAACTGCCGCAATGGCCACAGGTGCTTACTCACGCATTCGTCGCCAGTTCAAACAGCCAATCGGCCACATGGAAGGGGTTGAAGAGCCATTAGCGCGTCTAGGTGGTAACGCCTACGTAATGGACGCGGCAAGCAACTTAACCGTGGCAGGTATCGACTTAGGTGAAAAGCCTTCGGTTATCTCAGCTATCGTGAAGTACCACTGTACGCACCGTGGACAACAAAGCATCATCGACGCAATGGACATCGTAGGCGGTAAAGGTATCTGTATGGGACCTTCTAACTTCCTAGCGCGTGGTTACCAAGGTGCGCCAATCGCGGTAACGGTTGAGGGTGCAAACATCCTAACTCGTTCAATGATCATCTTTGGTCAAGGTGCGATTCGCTGTCACCCTTACGTTCTTGAAGAAATGAACGCAGCGTACTCTGATGCCAGTGACTCTGTAGAGAAGTTTGATAAAGCGCTTGCTGGTCACGTGAGCTTTACAATGAGTAACCTCGTGCGCAGTATCTGGTTTGGTTTAAGTGACGGTTTAGGTTCTTCATCACCAACCAAAGATGCGACAAAACGTTACTACCAACAATTGAACCGTTACAGTGCAAACCTTGCTCTGTTATCGGATATCTCAATGGCAGTGCTAGGTGGCTCTTTGAAGCGTAAAGAGCGTCTATCAGCGCGTCTTGGTGACATTCTAAGCCAGCTATATTTGAGCTCTGCGACGTTGAAACGTTTTGAGCAAGATGGCCGCCCAGTCGAAGATTTACCATTAGTACACTGGGGTCTACAAGACAGTTTGAAACAAGCGGAAGTGGCGGTAGACGAATTCTTAGCAAACTTCCCGAACAAAGTGATTGGTCGTGCACTGCGCGTGTTAATCATGCCATTTGGTCGCGTACGCAAAGCACCAAGCGATAAACTAGACAGCAAAGTGGCGCGCATTCTACAAACGCCAAGTGCAACACGTTCACGCATTGGTCGAGGTCAGTACCTAGAGCCAACAGAACACAACGCAGCAGGTAAGATTGAGCTTGCGCTGTCAGTCATTCTTCAAGCAGAGCCAGTGTTCGACAAAGTATGTAAAGCGCAAGGCAAACGTCGTCCATTCCTACGTTTGGATATGATTGCTCAAGAAGGGCTAGAGCAAGGCTTTATCACGCAAGAAGAAGCCGACCTACTAAGAGAAGCTGAACAGCATCGTCTGGATACTATCAACGTTGATGACTTTGAGCCGGAATTGCTCGCAGCAAAGCCGCTATACCCTCAGATGGATAGCGTTGCCTAACTCTCTAATCTGAAACCATAAAACGGGAGTGACAACTCCCGTTTTTTATTGCTACCAGAATAGCCTTCATAACACCTCACACCACGAAGAACCTCTGCGCAAGCGCAATAAAATCCACGCACTCCGAACCTTCCCCCGATTTCCAGTGATAACTAACTCACAGACGTTCCAAGCAAGCGGTGTATACTTTTAAGTAACTCACTCACATATATGGTAAATCCGTTGGCTAAAATATTATTCGCACAGTGGTTCCCTGGGCTTGTTCAGCTTAAGCATTATCAAAAAGAATGGTTTGTTAACGACTTTAGAGCCGCCTTTTCTGTTGTCGCGGTTGCCCTGCCAGTTGCCATAGCTTATGCACAGCTAACCGGTGTATCTGCAATTGTCGGTCTGTACTCGTGTGTACTGCCAATGTTGGTATACGCCATGATGGGCACATCTCGACAACTCATTGTCGGACCTGATGCAGCAACCTGTGCAGTGATTGCCGCCGTTGTTACGCCGCTTGCCGCGGGTGATCCTACAAAACATTGGCAGTTAGTCATGACCATGACAGCGATGACTGGTATTTGGTGTGTACTGGCCAGTCGTTTCAAGTTAGGGGTGTTTGCAGACTTCCTTTCTCGCCCGATTCTTTTGGGTCTACTCAACGGTGTCGCTCTAACAATTATCGTTGGTCAGTTTGCCAAAGTGGTCGGTTTGAAATACGAACAACGTTATTTGCTGGAACGCTTATGGGAGGCTCCACAACGATTAACCGAGCTTCATTGGCCTACCGTAACTCTGAGTATCGTGACGGTTGTCGTTTATTTACTCACCAAACGCTACCGACCAACTTGGCCTGCTGCCATGCTGGCGATACTCGTGACTACCGCGTCAGTTTGGTTTTTCCATTTACAAGAGATGGGCGTATCCGTAGTTGGGCTCACTCAAGGTGGTTTCCCTCAGTTTCAAACGCCGGAGTTTGAGCTAGGTGAAGTTCGTGAGCTAGTGGTCCCGGCGCTCAACCTTGCGATTGTCAGCTTTGTTAGCATGATGCTCACCGCGCGCAGTTTCGCCGCTAAAAACGGTTATGATATTGATGCAAATAAAGAGTTTCAGGCGTTGGGCTTTGCCAACATTGCCTCAGCGTTTTCGCAAGGTTTCGCGATAAGCGGCGCTGACTCACGCACAGCGGTAAATGATGCAAATGGCGGTAAATCTCAATTAGTTTCGATTGTCGCCGCAATCACCATTGCCATTATTGCGGTATTTATTTATGAGCCTTTACAGTTTATTCCCATCGCATCACTTGGTGTCGTGTTGATCATCGCATCCTTGTCTCTGCTCGATCTCAAAGCCATTTGGAAATTAAAATCTCGTGACAAAGATGCGTTCTATCTAGCAATCATCACTTTTATTTCTGTTTTGATCGTAGGCGTAATACCGGGGATCACTTTGGCGGTACTGCTAGGGCTGTTTCAATTTTTACGTATTGTCATGCGACCGAGTGATCAGCTACTTGGCTTGGATGAAAAAGGCACCATTCGGACCATCGACGACTCAGGAAAAGCTTCGCCTATTCCAGGAATGGTGATTTACCGCTTTAACTCGCCGCTGACTTACTTCAACGCACCTTACTTTAAACGCCGAGTGTTAGAGCAAGTAGAACATCACAAAGACGCAAGTTGCGTTGTCATCGACGCCGTATCGAGCTTTACTCACTTGGATCTCAGTGTGATGGCAACACTGGCAGATATTCACAATACTTTAAAAAAGAGAGGCGTACGCTTAATCCTCGCAGGAAGGAAACGACGCTTACGTCAATGGTGTGAGCTTACTGGTATCAGCACCAGTGAAGGAGGCATCTTACTGCGAGCCGATATGTACCTTGCCATTAAACTTAGTGGCTGTTACATCAGTGCTGTGGGTGAGGGACAAATTCCTACTGTTCAAAAAGAGCCTGATTTAGAGCAGCCACCCAAACCAATTCCAGAAGTGGCTTAAGTAGAAATTTAATATAGAAAACAGGAAATTAAACTCCTGTTTTCTATTGCTTATTTGCACAGCTGAATACGTGTTACACCTTCGGCTTAAAATTTTTTGTCATCCCTTGGCTTTTAGGAGCCACCAGCCTATAACCAAGCTTTTCGTAAAAGACCGGTTCATCAGCAATCATAGAAACGTAAGAGCCTTCAAGTGCAACAGAAGAAAGATAACCGTCGATGTATTCCATGACTTTTCTACCTAAACCGTTACCTTGATAATCAGAATCAACGGCAACGTCGACAATTTCGAAGTTGCACGCCCCGTCACCAACAATCCGGCCCATTGCAATGAGCTTTCCTTCATCCCGGACAGATACGCCATATAACGAATTGGGTAGACCAATTTCAGCAGCTTTCAACGATTTGGGTGATAGCCCGGCTTTGACGCGCATATCACAGTATTCTTTCGGGCTTGGCACGTGCTCTTCATATCTTATTGTCATTATGTACGACTCCTTTGTATCACCTTGGAGCTTACATAACCAAACTGTATAAATAAACAGTTAAAATTGGAAAGATGTTCCCATTAAGCACACAAAGTATCGGGTCTAGAAAATAAGCCACCGACAACTCTGACGCCATAATAGATATAAGTCGCTCTGAAGCTGGACATTCCTTTTTCTAAACATGTTTCTCTCAGCAACATATCCGCATGCTTTCGAGCACTTTGTGGCAACACCTCTTCCCTCATGAGTTGGTAAAGAGCATCATGAACTAAAGAGGCTTTCATAATGTTTTTTGTGTCTAACGCCGGCCCACTCGCTCCATCCCATGCGTAGCCCTTTTTAATCGTTAACACGCCTTGTTTGGACAAACTAAGAAAAGGGCTGTCATACACCTGACTAACTGAAATGTGAGTCTCAATCTTTTCTTCAGAATGGAGAGTGTATTTATACTTCTGACGCTTTTTGTATTTCATAACCTAACCGCCTAACTAACTTGAGTGGGAGGAACGGGGATAACTCTCAAATTAGAGTTTCTCAGAGAGTTTTTTCAAGTAGGACTTTGCAAGATCATGGTTATCTCTGCTCAACCACTTAATACAATCAAAGAGTTCCCAAATCAGGCCTTGATCACCACTGGTATAAACTGGGAAATCTTCATGTTTTGGCGCAGGTTCATCAGTAACCATGCCAGCAGTCACATCAGCTTTATCAAATAAAACCTTAAATGGCTTAGAAAGTTTGAAAGGCTCACAGATATCTAAACAATGAATCTCCGCACTGGTTAGGTCATTAAAAATATATTTTTTGAAGCACGCATTTTCGTTGTGCTCTCCCTCAAGACGATAAAAAATGTCTTTATTTGCTTCAAAGTGGGTAAAGCAAGGCTCTGAGGCTTTATGGAAGTTGTTTTGAGTAAAGACAACAACATCAGCGTCCGAAATACGGTCACCTTTTCCTGATGACAATGAACCAAGCAATACCGCAGCAACAACGTCTTTTTCAGAATAAAAGGCATCATAAGCAGACTCAACCAAGGCCTTTTGTCGTGGTAGATGTTCTAGTTCTAACGCTCCAATTGTCATAACTCACTCCGTCGATACGCACTAAAATCAAGTCGAAACGTAAAGAGTATCATGCGAGCTTTATTATGATTAATCAACGTTAAATCATGGTGTTACTTTAAAATAAAATGATTAATGACCATGAGAAACATCAAATTCTGTCTCAAACTTAAACTGAAAAAAAAACGGAGCCGATTGGCTCCGTTTCTAGGTTTACGTGTTACTACTATTTCTTTGGCACCTCTAACTGCATCTCTGGCATGGCATCGCGCTTCGCTTTAATTTTGCGCCAGACTATCCATGCAATGATCACAATCAGCAGCATTATCACATTACCCACCGCGATAATAATCATGCTGCGCTTACGCTCAGCCTCCCGCTCAGCGATAATTTGCTTTTCCATTTCAATACGGCGCTGCTCGGCTAATTCAGCTTCTTTTGCAATTCGAGCGGCTTCTAGATCAACGTCATCAACAACACTGAAAGTTTGCTCTGGAATAGGAAACACCAGTGGACGTTGCGTCGCAAAATCAGTGGCAAAGATCTCGCCGCGCCATGCGTATTTACCAAGCTCAGCGTCGTTATTGAGGTTCAGCGTGGTTCTCATTCCATCTTTAGAAACCTGGCCTTGGCTGTAGCTAACAAAGCCATCGGGTGCATCTTGTTCCACCGTGACTGCGATTGAGCCTGGCGCGATCATACCTTGCTCACCACTCAGCACCAATTGGTGTGGTTTGTCAGGATTGCGCGCCTGAATAAAAGTACGAGAAATGGGGTTCGGATAAACCAAGATGACTTGCTCTTGCGCTCGTAAGAATACGCCATTACCAGAGGTGATTCGCGCACGGTACTTACCGGGCTCAACATCTATTGGTAGTTGGACAGTGAACACACCATCCCCTGCTTTTTCATCCAAGCCGCGGCCATCATCAGCAAACTCACCCACAACCATCGGCACTGGACGTGCTTCTTTGATCAACTCATCTTCATTTTCGACAAACTTGGTAAATGTCACGCGTAGATTCACGCGGTCAAGGAAGTCGCGCAGTACAAGAGGTTTGTCGTCGGAGGTTAGGCGAGCTGTAAACTTAAGCGCTTCCCCATTATATAACCGGTTTGGGAACACATCCGTGCTGAGCTTTAAGTGAGAAATTAAGCGGATGTTATTTTTAGGAGTGACTTTCCCCACAGCCTGCCATGGGCCTGGCATAGGGTTGTCAACGGAGATAATATCGAGTGAAGCTTCTTGGTACCAACGTACATTGTCGTAGGCGTCCCAAGCATAGTACTTTTTACCGTCAGGGCGGACTAAAACAACTGGCTGAGAACTTTGCTCACGATAAACTAAAAAAGTGATCTGCTCGATGGTTGGATCCACTCGAAAGCGATTGTCTAACAAAGACATAGCAGATTCACTCGATGCACTCGAGAGACTACTCCATATCGCTAAAAACGCGACCAACAAAGCCCTCAGCATAGCTTCTCCTATTGATGCCAAATACAGTCGTTCACCAACTCTAATCTTTTTTGGTGAGCTTCTAGTTCATCGGCACTTGCGCGCAAAACCTTTAGCGCTTTTCTTCCTTCAATACGACGAATGGTTTCTACCCCACCCTCTTGTTTATTCGTGTTAAATTCTAGACTCGTTTGACCACCCGTCATAAAGAGGTAAACGTCGGCTAGAATCTCCGCATCGAGCAAAGCTCCGTGGAGTGTACGGTGCGAGTTATCAATACCGTAGCGTTCACATAAGATATCAAGGTTGTTTCGCTTGCCAGGGAAGATTTTCTTCGCCATAGCAAGGGTATCGGTCACCTTGCAGTAGTCGTCCGTTTTGCCGATGTTGGGATCGAGCATGCCAAACTCGTAATCCATAAAGCCCGTATCGAAGGGTGCGTTGTGGGCAACAAGTTCTGCGCCTTTAATAAACTCAAGAAACTCTTGGTGCACGCTCGCGTATTCCGGTTTATCAACCAAGAATTCATCCGTAATACCGTGAACTTCAACCGCTTCTGGTTGGATTTCACGATCGGGTTTTAAATAAACGTGGAAGTGACGACCAGTCAGCTTACGGTTGATGATCTCCACGGCACCGATTTCAATAATGCGGTGTCCCATGTAGTGAGGACCACCCTCGCGGTTCATACCTGTGGTTTCGGTATCGAGAACGACAATGCGGTTATATTCAGAATTGCTGCTGGTATTCATAAGGTTATGTATGTCAGACTATGCTTTATTAAATGTTTCGGCTAATAGTACCAAAAAATATGACCAAACACGTTGAGATTTTCACTGACGGTTCTTGTTTAGGTAACCCAGGACCAGGTGGTTATGGCATTGTATTGCGTTACAAAGACGTAGAAAAGACGCTTTCCAAAGGCTACACGTTAACCACCAACAACCGCATGGAAATGTTGGCGGCTGTCGTCGCGCTGCAGACGTTAAAACAACCTTGCAAAGTCACTTTAACGACTGACAGTCAATATGTGCGCCAAGGTATTACTCAGTGGATCCATAACTGGAAGAAGCGTGGTTGGAAAACAGCGGATAAAAAACCCGTGAAGAATGCCGATTTATGGCAAGCTCTAGACAAAGAAACTGCACGCCATCAAGTTGAATGGCACTGGGTAAAAGGCCACGCGGGCCATCGTGAGAACGAAATTTGTGATGAGCTAGCCCGTACCGCCGCAGAAAACCCAACCGAGGAAGATACCGGTTACCAACCCTCTTAACGAGATTCTTTCCTCATAGTATTGCCCTCTCGATTCATCACCCCTAGTGGTGTGAGCTTTTTCTTCAAACGCCAATGCGGTTTGATAGGCTTGAGAGGGTATGTTCGTTTCCTTGCCACAATGTAATACAAACTCCCTGCAGGTGACGCCCAATCACCGAGACTGTTTTCCAACCATGTCCACATCGTACGGTAACGCTTCATCGGAAACAGCGCGTAACGATCGCAATGAATCACTTGATAATTAAGTAACCCTAACCAGTCGTTGATGCGGTTCGACGTAAACATTCGTCCACTCCAAGGCAAATTATGTTTACGCCATGGAAGCAAACTCGCTAATCCAGTCAAGCTTAGTGGGTTAAATCCAGTGATTATCAAATAACCATCATCCATCATCACTCTATCGACTTCCCGTAGCAAACGGTGTGGATCGCTTGCATAGTCGAGCTGATGAGCGAGTATCACAACATCAAAGCTTTTTTCCAAAAAGGGCAATTCGTAACCATCTGCAATCACATTATGCAACGGGTTCTGGATATCTACGTTGACTTGGTGTTGAATGTTAAAATTACAGCTGGTTAGCTCACAGCTCAACCCGCCCAGTTTGAGCATATGGTAACCGAAGAGTTTCGGACACCATTCATCAAGTCGGGTCTGGATTGACTCAAGCACCCACGGACCGTTGTTCATTGCTGACCAAGTCGACGGGTGTGGTATAGTTTTGTTGCTGAGTGCTGGTTTCATTAACCACCTGACTAAAATGGGTGACGGAGAACGAATCGTGTTAGAGATCAAAAGCATACCCGCATTTAATGATAATTACATCTGGCTGATACAAAATAGCGATAAGCGTTGCGCAGTCGTTGATCCGGGCGATGCGAAGCCAGTGTTAGAATACTTGCAGGCTAACGAATTAACTTTAGAAGCGATTTTAATTACGCACCACCACAACGATCACATTGGTGGCGTTCCAGACTTAGTGCGTGCCTTTCCTGAAGTCGCCGTTGTGGGCCCGAAATCTGAGCCAATTCCAACCCTAACCACCCCCATGGAAGAAGGCGACAAACTGGAGTTATTTGGCGAAATCTTTTTGGTGCTAGGTTTACCAGGCCATACCTTAGGTCATATCGGTTACGTTGGAGACGGAAAACTGTTTTGCGGTGACGTGTTGTTTTCCGCAGGCTGCGGTCGTATTTTTGAGGGTACGCCAGAGCAAATGTTTGAGTCACTAAACAAGCTAACGTCTCTACCAGAAGAAACTCAAGTCTTCTGCGCGCATGAATACACCGCGAGTAACGTGGCGTTTGCTTTAGCGGTTGAGCCTGATAATGAGCAGCTCCGTCAATATCGCGATGATGTAAACCGACTGCGAGCCCTAAACATTCCGACACTTCCAACAACAATACGCAAAGAAAAGTGGATTAATCCGTTCTTGCGAACCACCAATCCTGACGTGGTTCAATCTGTTGCTAGTCGTATTAAAAATAGCGATCCATGCTCGGTTTTTACTGCTTTGCGTGAGTGGAAGAACGAATTTTAACCATTTTCTGCTTGTAAGTTTGCAAGACCCCAGTATTATCAGGGGCTGATTTTTCGAGAAGCGCCACTGGCGCTTCTCTTACGTTTGGGGTTGATATAAATCTATTTGAATTTCTCCCCATTGCATAATTTAGAAGCTCTTTGCCTCTATTAATTAGTTAGTGTTTAAAAGATGTCTATTATCTTGCGACTGCCACGCACATTGTGTTGCGCGACAGGCAGGTGAAGATAAAAAGGCCCTAAATAGGCTGAATCCATGCGTTTGAAGTATACCTGGGCGTTGGCGTTGTTATTATCTGGCTGTCAATTGACTCAGTCAGACTCAACGTCTTCTACACCAGAAACCAATAAATCTGAGCAGACTGCAAAACAAAATGCAGCGAAGGCTCAACCGGGCAACACATCGTCTTTAGCAAAAAAATCCGCTAACGACGCGCCTAAAATTCTTTCCCCTCAGGAACAAGAAGATGTATGGCAACGTATCGCCATGCAACTTGAAATGGATATCCCAAACCATAAGAAAGTGGACTACTACCGTACGTGGTATCTAAAGCACCCGAATCACCTTTACACGGTGTCTAAGCGTGCGACTCCTTTTCTATACATGATCACAAAACGTATCGAAGAGCGTGGACTCCCAATGGAGCTTGCTTTGCTTCCTGTGGTGGAAAGCTCATTCGATGCCTTTGCCTACTCACACGGTAGCGCGGCTGGATTGTGGCAATTTGTCCCTGGCACCGGAAAGATGATGGGACTAGAGCAAAACTACTGGTATGACGGTCGCCGAGATGTGGCAGCAGCAACGGATGCCGCACTGGACTACCTTGTACAACTAAACGAGCGTTTTGATGGTAGCTGGGAGCATGCAATTGCCGCTTACAATAGTGGTGGTGGCCGTGTTTCTAGCGCAATTCGTAAGAATAAAAAGCTCGGTAAACCTATCGATTTCTTCTCATTGGACTTACCAAAAGAGACCAGCAGTTACGTACCTAAGCTGCTAGCCTTGGCTGACGTCATCGCAAACCAAGACAAGTACGGGCTTAATATTCCTGCGATTCCAAACAAGCCTGTTCTAACGCTTGTCGATCCGAAAGAACAGCTTGATCTAGCCATTGCTGCAGATTATGCCGGCATTGGTGTGAAAGAGTTACAAAGTTACAACCCTGCATACAACCAATGGTCGACTGCGCCTGAAGGTCCGCACCAACTTTTGATTCCGGTAGAGAAAAAAGAGACTTTTCTCACTAAGGTGGAGAAAAACCGTGGTAAAGGGATGAAGGTCGCTCGCTACAAGGTGAAGTCTGGTGACTCTTTAAGTGTGCTAGCTAATAAATACGGCACAACCACAAAAGTGATTCGACGTGCAAACGGCCTGTCGAATAACAATATTCGTATTGGTCAATACCTACTGATTCCGACGTCAACAAAAGACGATGCGAAATACGCACTAACGGCACAAAATCGATTAAGCAAGACTCAATCACGTGCTCGTGGACAACTCAAGCTCACTCATGTCGTTCAGTCTGGAGAAAGTTTGTGGTCAATCGCACGTGAAAATAAAGTGTCGTATAAATCGTTAGCAAAATGGAATGGCATGGGCCCTAAAGATCCATTGCGCGTTGGTCAAAAGCTCGTGATTTGGAAGGACTCAGACAAAGGTGCTGTGATTCGTACCGTTTTCTACAACGTTCGCTCTGGTGACACCATTAGCGGCATTGCAAGCAAGTTCAAAGTAAAAACAAACGACATCGTGAAATGGAACTCGCTACACAAGAAAAAATACTTACAACCAGGTCAAAAACTTAAGTTGTACGTTGACGTAACGAAGGTAAGTGTATGAACCCATCAAGCAACCCACTTGTGATGCTGTTGGACATTTTTCGTTCTCCAACATCTTGCTTTCTAGCACTTTACCAACGCGGCGGATGGGGATGGCAACCGTTCATCTTCTTGATGCTTAGTCCGTTTTTATTCTGGGGCGCTTACTTTTCGAATGTCGATTTCACGTGGCTCAGTGACCAACTTGCCGAGCAGTTTCAGCAAATCGACCCAAAGCAGATTGAGCTATTAGAGCCAAACACGCTAATGGCAAGTGCGATCATCAATGATGTATTCAACCGCTTTGCCACCTTACTGTTGCTTGCGCTTTGGTTCTTTCTTGCAACGAAGGCAAGCAAGCAACAATATGGTTACTGGAAGTGGTTTGCCGCGTCGTGTGCAATCTTATTCCCAGCAGTACTAGGCGATATAGCAAGCTACGCGAGCCTATTGCTCAAGCATGGCCAGGTGATGACTTACGCAGCAGATTTAAACAGCCTCAATGGTCTATTAAAACTGCCACTCACCAACGAGTGGTCGCATTTTGCCAGCTCACTACCACTACTGCTGCCTTGGTACATTGTACTGGGCTACGGTGTTGTGCTTACTTGGACTGAGTTTGAACGTGGGCAAGCCTTGGTGATTGCAAGCCTGCCATGGGTATTCTTCTACGTTATTTGGGCGCTTTATATTGTAGTGACCTAAGCTAGTCATCTAACGTAAATGACAGTAACAATGGGTTATGATCGGAAGCGTCGCTCTGCGGCGCTTTCGCGTATTTGAGGGTCAGTCCTCGGTAAAATACGTGATCCAACGGTAATCCCGTTATAAATTGGACTCGATGATCAGGCGAGAACGTCACTTCTTGCAAGTCCGCGGCTTTTAAGGTCTGTCGCATCGCATTAACGCGAGATTCACTCCAACTATTGAAGTCTCCAGCGAATAGGATCGGCCCTGTATGATGCTTTAAAAGCATTTCAAGAGCCGTTAACTGAGAGACATACTCTTGCGTGCCAACCGTGAAGTTAATTGCATGTACATTCACCACAGCGAGTCTCTCGCCATTGCTTAATTGATATTGGCTGTATAGTGCAGACTTGGGTAAACGCAGCCAAGGCTCTTTAGACGTATAAGCACAAGCTTTTTCTGGTTGCCCTTGAGCGATACTAATCACACCCGCACCGCTGCCCAGCGCCTTAAAGGCACTCACTTGGTTGCTGACCCAGTTGCCATCCACCAACCATTGCTTAAAAGATGGTGTCATGCTGGCTTCTTGCAATAACAGCAGCTGCTTATCAGCAGAGAATTCATTGAGTGCGCTTTGCCAATTATTCCGGTTCTGTTTGTAGATATTCCAGACAAGTACATTGATTTCACCGCCCTGATCCAGAGCTTTTGAGCCGCTAAATTCGATACACCTAATATCCTGCGTCAGCTCTGAACCTGTTTGAGTAATGATTTGCGGCTGATCTGGTACGGTGAAAATAACCTGGAAGCCGACCAATACCGCCATAATAAGAAAAGCTAACGCCAGAAAAAAACGCTTAAACATACGACAAACCTGAATATACGCACCCTAAAACTGGAACAACCAACCTCGGGTTATTTGATTTCACTGAAAGTAAAAAACAAAAAAGGAGCCACTTGGCTCCCTTTTAGCATAATAAATACGAGACAGGTAACAAGAAACCTTAGATCGCGTCTTCGTCTTCTTCACCAGTACGGATACGAACCACACGTTCAACATCAGTAACAAAGATTTTACCATCACCAATTTTGCCGGTTTGCGCGGTTTCAATGATCGTCTCTACGCATTTATCAGCCACATCTTCCGTTACAACGATTTCGAGCTTCACTTTAGGCAGAAAGTCCACCATGTACTCTGCACCACGGTAAAGCTCGGTGTGACCTTTTTGGCGACCAAAGCCTTTCACTTCAGAGACGGTCATCCCTGTAATGCCAACTTCAGCTAGCGCTTCTCGAACATCATCCAATTTAAATGGCTTGATAATCGCTTCAATTTTTTTCATGTTCATCCCTTAAGCTTCAATCGATTGCGCTTATTATCGTTTAGCGTTTCGCAACATTCAATGTTTGTCTCTGATCCACCAGCGAAAATCCAGATTGAGCAAATTAACATAGCGAATATCGTGAGTTGATAAAACCCCAGTGAGGACTGCTCAATGCCCAATCGTCCAAGCTTTTTCAGACTCGCGTTTACTTCAAACTTGCGTAGTAAGCCGCTAGATTAGCGATGTCTTCATCAGACAACAGTGAAGCTTGAGCTTGCATAACAGCAGCAAGACCACCTGTTCGCTCTTTGTTTTTATAGGCTTTAATTGAACTGATAATGTATTGCTCGTTTTGCCCTTTCAGGTTTGGGTAACCCGGAATGACAGCAATGCCGTCGGCGCCATGACATGCTGCGCATACTCCTGCCTTTGCTTGACCAGCTGTGGCATCTCCCGCTGCTAGAGCATGACCACAGAACATGGTTAGCGCCACCATTGCGCCCATGATTGTTTTTTTCATTGCTTCACCTAATCAATTATTATTTAAGGATTTTTATATTTTATAATCGGCATTGTGGCATGAATTTTCATTACCTGCGCCAAATAAGTTCACAATCTTGACCATTAAACGCCTGATCAACGAACAGCTCTGCCACAGCAACGACTCGGTCTTGATACATCAAAATCGGAATTTGACGACGCAGCCAGCTTGGCACATTGTATTCTTGGAACAACTTCTTCAGTTTTCGACTGTGATTACGCGTGGTTGGATGCGCTGATAAGCCTTCCGGATTAAAGGTCACGCGAAGCAATTCTGGCTGACTCGGAAGCGCAATCGTTGCGTTGCTAGAACTCGTCGTTAAGGTCAGCTCCCCTAGCCGCTCTGGAAGCGATAAAACGGTATCGACTTGAATCGTACTTTGCCACTCAGTGACGTCAGCGATTTCCGTTACCCAATAGAGACGATTTCGAAAACGGCGCACTTCACCTTGTTTAAGTTGTAGTTTGGGGTTGGCATCTTGCTGAGCTAATGCGACTTCATTCCAGATAAGATTGAGTTGTACCTGAGTCGGCATACTAGTATTAAGCTTAGCCAGCCACATACGAATCAAGCGCGCACGCGCTAATTCACTGTGCTTAGCCAGTTCTTCAATACTCAAACTTAGATCCGTTTGTAAAGCGCGTTCAAACACCGCGCTCAATAGTTCATCCAATAGCGCTTCTTGTTGAGCACATAAGCTTGCACTGCGCTGAACCGCTTGATGGATACTCGGCCAGCGACCAGACAATTCAGGAATAACACAATGACGAAGAAAGTTACGATCATAACGGGTATCTTGGTTGCTTTCGTCTTCCACCCACTCCAAGCCTAATTTAGTAGCCGCGTCTTCGATGGTCTTCCGCTTGATAGTAAGCAATGGTCGAACTAGGGATCCACTAGAAAACGGCATACTCTCCGCCATCGAAGATAACCCTTTTGGCCCGCTGCCTCGTTTAAGAGCAAGGAGAAAAGTCTCTAGTTGATCATCAGCATGTTGGCCGGTCAACAGTATATCGCCTTCTTGAATGTACTTAGTTAAGGCTTGATAGCGAGCTTCACGAGCAAGAAGTTCAATACTTTCACCATTGCTGATGTCTAAGCTCACTCGCTCAATCGAGCATGATATGCCCACTTGTTTTGCCCAAAGTAAGCATTTATCGGCCCAATCATCGGCATTCGAGCTCAAACCATGGTGCACATACACAGCGTGACACTCTATCGAATGCGCTTGTTGATAGCGACTGAGTAATTCGAGTAAAAGACGTGAATCCACTCCTCCGCTAAACGCCAAGACAACCTTAGTGCCTGATTGATAGTAGCGGCCGAGAACTTGAGCAAAATGCGGGTAAAGCGATTCCATAAGCGATCCGATAGGTACAAAAAAGGCTGGACTCTCATCCAACCCTTTCTATTTTAACTGTTATCACTTGAGATATCAGCTAACGCTTAATAGCAATCACCGAAATTAACAGTAACCGTAGCTCATTAGGCGCTGGTAACGACGTTCACGTAGCGTCTCTTCATCCAATTGCTCTAGATCTTCTAGTTGACGAAGTAGTGTCGCTTTCATATTCGCTGCCATTTGAACATGATCGCGATGAGCGCCGCCTAGTGGCTCTTCAATGATTTCGTCGATCAGTTCAAGCTCTTTAAGACGCGGAGCAGTTAGACCCATCGCTTCTGCCGCTTGCGGTGCTTTGTCAGAATCACGCCATAAGATTGAAGCACAACCTTCAGGAGAGATTACTGAGTACGTAGAGTACTGAAGCATGTTCACGTAGTCGCCTACACCAATTGCTAGTGCGCCGCCTGAACCACCTTCACCAACAACGTTACAGATTACTGGCACTTTAAGACCAGACATCACTTTTAGGTTTTTCGCGATAGCTTCAGATTGACCACGCTCTTCTGCGCCCACACCTGGATACGCACCAGCCGTGTCGATAAATGTGATGATTGGCATATTGAAACGCTCTGCCATTTCCATCAAACGTAGAGCTTTACGGTAACCTTCTGGTTTTGGCATACCAAAGTTACGTTTCACTTTCTCTTTGGTTTCACGACCTTTTTGATGACCGATGATCATCACAGGGCGGCCTTCAAGGCGAGCCATGCCACCCACAATCGCTTTATCGTCTGCAAACGCGCGGTCACCCGCTAATTCATCAAACTCCTCAAAAGCATGTTGGATGTAATCCAGCGTGTAAGGACGTAGTGGGTGACGAGCCAGTTGAGCTGTTTCCCATGCGCCTAGGTCGCTGAAGGTTTTTTTCTTCAGCTCTAAGCTTTTCTTCTCAAGCTGTTCGATTTCTTTATCCAGGTCAATTGCAGAATCACCACCGTGACGAGAGACATCACGTAATGCTTCAATTTTCGCTTCTAGTTCTGCAATTGGCTTTTCAAATTCAAGAAAGTTTAGGCTCATCTATGAATCCTTGTTTACTCAGCGTCTAACATATTGCGCTGAATTTTTAGTTAAATTCGAGTTCTACCTGGCTTTTGCCAAGTAACTGTTTTAAATCGTCGAGTAATGTATCACTTGGCGTTACTCGCCACTCGGTGCCCAATGTTAACCGCGCTCTGGCGTCGGCACGCTGGTAGTATACATTGACGGGTACGGTTCCGGCTTTGTGCGGTTCTAAAATACGGCTGAACTGCTCAAAAAACTGATCGTTGATCTGAGTTGCATCGATCGATACCGACAAACCACGAGCGTATTTCTCGCGCGCACTGCCGAGATCCATAACTTCACGCGCCGACATTTTAAGGCCACCGTTGAAGTCATCAAAGCTGACCTGTCCAGAAACAACCAAAATTCTGTCTTTTTCGAGAAGTTCAGCGTATCGATCCAGTGCATCTGAGAACAACATCACTTCCATGCGACCACTTCGGTCATCCAGTGTCATAATGCCAATTCGTGTACCACGCTTAGTCGTCATTACGCGAGCGGCAATAACCAAACCAGCCACCGTGACAGATTGGTCGCGACGCGTAGGCGTTGCGTCTTTTAGTCGACAACTGGTGTATTTGTTTAGTTCCTTTACGTAGGCGTTAATTGGGTGCCCTGTCAAATATAGACCTAGGGTATCACGCTCGCCCTCTAACCACACTTTTTCTGGCCAAGGCGGAACTTGTGTATACTTGTGCTCTACTTCTTCAGGCGCATCCGTTAGCACACCAAACATATCCGTTTGACCAAACGCCTCAGCTTGGTGATGTTGACTTGCTGCTTTTACCGCATCATTGAGTGACGCCATCATCGCCGCGCGGTGTGGGCCAAGTCGATCCAACGCACCCGCGTAGATCAGCTTCTCTATCACTCGTTTATTGACGCGTTTTAGATCAACTCGAGCACAGAAATCAAATAGGTCTTTAAAGTGACCACCTTTATTTCTCGCCTCAAGAATCGCATCGATAGGACCTTCACCTACCCCTTTTATCGCACCAATACCGTAAACAATTGCGCCATTTTCATCAACATTAAAGCGATATAGGCCAGAGTTGATGTCTGGTGGCAACACGGTGAGCTTCATACGGAAACACTCATCGACCAAGCCAACGACTTTTTCCGTGTTATCCATATCGGCTGTCATTACCGCAGCCATAAATTCGGCAGGATAATGTGTTTTCAGCCAAAGAGTCTGATAAGAAACCAATGCATAAGCAGCAGAGTGCGATTTGTTAAAACCATAACCAGCGAACTTCTCTACCAAGTCGAAGATTTTCATCGCCAACTCGCCATCGATACCGTTCTTTATCGCACCTTCTTCAAAGATAGCACGTTGTTTTGCCATCTCTTCTGGCTTTTTCTTACCCATTGCACGACGGAGCATGTCCGCACCACCTAGCGTGTAACCCGCTAAGATCTGCGCAATCTGCATTACCTGCTCTTGGTACAAGATGATGCCGTAGGTTGGATCAAGCGTCTCTTTTAGCGACTCGTGTTGCCACTTTTCATCTGGATAAGAGATCGCCTCTCGGCCATGTTTACGGTCGATAAAGTTATCTACCATGCCCGATTGCAAAGGACCCGGACGGAAGAGTGCTACCAAAGCGATAATGTCTTCGAAACAGTCTGGCTGAAGTCGTTTGATCAGCTCTTTCATGCCTCGAGATTCAAGCTGGAATACTGCTGTCGTTTCAGAGTTTTGCAACAAACGGAAAGAGGCAGGGTCTTCTAACGGTATGGATTCAATTTGAACCGGCTCCTTACCTTCTCGCTCTAGACGTGGGTTAATCAGCCCTAACGCCCAGTCAATAATGGTTAAGGTACGTAAACCCAAGAAGTCAAACTTAACTAGGCCAGCGGTCTCAACATCGTTTTTATCAAATTGAGTAACCGGAAAGTGACCTTCAGCGTCTGCATAAATTGGTGCAAAATCGGTAATTGTTGTAGGTGAAATTACAACGCCACCAGCGTGTTTACCGGCGTTTCGCGTACAACCTTCCAAAATATGACACATGTCGATGAGTTCTTTAACTTCCTCATCGGCCTCATACAATTCAGGTAGCGCAGGTTCAGCTTTAAACGCCTTATCTAGCGTCATGCCTGGATCGGGCGGGATCAGCTTTGAAATACGATCAACAAAACCAAATGGATGACCCAATACGCGGCCAACGTCACGGATTACCGCTTTTGCCGCCATGGTACCAAACGTGATGATCTGAGACACCGCGTCGCGACCGTACATTTCCGCAACGTGGTCAATAACCTGGTCACGTTTATCCATACAGAAATCGACGTCGAAATCGGGCATCGAGACACGTTCTGGGTTCAAGAAACGTTCGAACAGCAAGTCGTATTCTAATGGATCCAGGTCGGTGATTTTTAATGCGTAAGCCACCAAAGAGCCGGCACCGGAACCACGTCCAGGACCTACAGGAATTCCATTATCTTTTGACCACTGGATGAACTCCATTACGATCAAGAAGTAACCAGGGAATCCCATTTGGTTGATAACATCTAGCTCTATCTGAAGACGTTCATCATATTCAGGGCGACGACGTTTCCTCTCTTCCTCATCTGGAAATAGGAACTCTAAACGCTCTTCCAAGCCCTCTCGGGATTTCATGACTAAGAACTCAGTCTCTTTCATCCCTTCAGTTGGGAAGGCTGGTAGGAAGTACTCCCCTAAGCGCACAGTCACGTTACAACGCTTCGCTATCTCGACACTGTTTTCTAACGCTTCAGGAATATCAGCAAACAGCTCGCACATTTCTTCTTCTGTACGAAGATATTGCTGCGGACTGTAGTTTTTTGGCCTACGCGGATCTTCTAATGTGTAACCATCGTGAATCGCTACGCGTATTTCATGAGCATCAAATAGGTCTGGACTCAGGAATACAACTTCATTGGTCGCCACTACTGGCAAGTCTTGCTGCTCTGCCAATTCAACTGCAAAGTGAAGATAAGTCTCTTCATCTGGACGACCGGTACGAAGTAACTCAAGATAAAAGCGATCTGGAAAATGCTGTTTATAAAAATCAACACACCCTTGCACTATTTGACGGTTGCCTTTCAAAAGGCCGCGACCAATTTCCCCGCTTTTACCGCCGGATAATACAATCAGGCCTTCAGACATTTCAGCCAACCAGGCTTTATCAATCACCGGGTGGTGTTGAACATGTCCACGTAAGTACGCTTTTGATATCAATAACGTCAGGTTCTTATAACCTACATTATCCGCCGCAAGCAAAGTCACTTGTGTCAGCTCTTCACCAAACTCGTCCGACTGCATTTTAAAGTCAGCACCGATGATCGGTTTAACACCACTGCTATGTGCCGTACCGTAAAACTTCACCAAACCACATAGGTTGGTAAAGTCGGTCAACGCCATTGCGGGCATGCCGAGTTCAGCAACTTTCTTTACGATTGGCGGAACTTTGTTGAGGCCATCCACCATCGAGAAGTCACTATGAACACGCAGGTGGATGAATTTGGGATCTGACATTAACAGGTACCGTGTAACTCTATTTTGTTGGGGATTCTAACCTAAAGAGGTTGGGTTTATAACACCAATTAGATCGTTTGATTATTCTATGCCTAACGCTTTTTTTACTGGCTTGAAACTCTTTCGGTGTTCACTGATCACTCCGTGTTGCTCAATCGCTTCAAAGTGCGCTTTAGTTGGATAACCTTTGTGCTTGGCGAAGCCAAATTGTGGATGAAGTTTATCCAACTCTTCCATCTCTTGGTCACGCACGACTTTGGCAATAATGGAAGCCGCACTTATTTCGGCAACGCGTAGATCGCCTTTTACTACAGCTTGAGCATCCATTGGCAGCTCTGGACAACGGTTACCATCAATCAACACCAAATCAGGTTGAACCTTTAACCCCGCCACTGCACGCTGCATCGCAACCATGGTCGCCTGCAAAATATTCAGTTGATCAATTTCTTCAGGAGAACAGCGCCCGACCGCCCACGCCAATGCTTTTTCTTTAATTTCAGGAAGCAGCGCCATGCGTTTCTTTTCGGTCAATTTTTTTGAATCGTTCAACCCTTCAATAGGATTGTTAGGATCAAGGATAACCGCAGCGGTGACGACGTCTCCCACCAAAGGGCCACGTCCTACCTCGTCGACTCCGGCCACAAGCTGATAACCTTGCGGATATTCAAACGGAGGGAGTTCAACTTTGGTTTTGGTCGCTTTTGGTTTAACAGCCATGATAAATCTCTATTTTTCAATCAGTTTTAGAACCGCGTTTGCGGCTTGTTGGTCCGCATCTTTACGGATCCAATGATGCATTTCCGTAAACTTATCTAACATCGGTTTATTGTCGCTTTCCAATAAGCGAGAAACCTCAGTAAACAAATTGTCTGGTGTGCACTCATCTTGTAGATATTCTTTGACGAGCTCATCATCCGCTAAGATATTCGGCAATGACACATACTTCGTTTTCAATAGACGTTTAGCTAAGAAAGCAGTAAATGCATTCACACGATAACCCACCACCATTGGACGCTTGAGAAGCATACACTCCAACGCTACGGTACCAGAGGCCAGCATCACGGCATCGGATGCGGTGATGACGTTGCGTGCGGTGTCATCAACTAACTTGAAGTCCAACTCTGGTGCGAATTCTTTCCAGGCTTGTTCAAACTGCTCACGGCGTTTTTGATTAACAAGCGCGACAACAAACCCCAGTTCTGGAAATTTTTTATGGAGTAACTTGCAGGTTTCAATAAATGGCTCAGAGAGCATTTTTAACTCGCTACCACGACTGCCTGGCAGGACAGCAAGCCACTTTTTATCTTGTTCTAAACCAAGCAACTCACGTGCAGGCGCTTGTTCTGATTCTAGTGGGATGGAATCAGCCAAGGTATGACCAATGAACTCGCAAGGTACATTAAATTTGTCGTAGAACGCTTTCTCAAACGGAAGAAATGCTAGCACCAAGTTCGTTGCCGCTTCTATTTTAAAGATGCGCTTCTGACGCCAAGCCCAAACAGACGGACTCACGTAATGAACGGTTTTAATGCCCGCTTGCTTGAGGTCAAGCTCTAGGCGTAAGTTGAAGTCAGGAGCATCGATCCCGATGAAAACATCAGGCGGATTCTGAGTAAAATACTGAACGAGCTCAGCTTTCACTTTAAGAAGTCTCGGTAAGCGGCCTAAAACCTCGACTAATCCCATCACCGCAAGCTCTTCCATATCAAACAGAGACTCGCAACCTTGGGCTATCATTTTCGGACCGCCAATGCCTACGAACTCTGCGTCTGGATATTGTTGCTTTACTGCTTTGATAAAGCCTTCACCTAGCGTATCGCCAGACAATTCTCCGGCAATGATGCCAATACGTAATGGTCTTTCCATATCTACTTCGCTATTTTTCCTGTGCGCTATGGATAACGGTTTGCCTTATCCATAAAACACAAAAAGATCGTAACCTCAAATTCGGTCACGATCTTTTTATTTATTGGTTCATTCGCCAATTAACGAATAATGCCACGTTCCGTCGTTTCCAGAATATCTGAGAAACGCTTCACAGCCGGCCACTCTTGAGCCATTTCAGCTAGAATAGGCTTCACTTCTTCTAGCGTCTTACCTGAACGGTAGATTTCTTTATACGCTTTTTGTAGCGCACGAATCTCTGGTTTCTCAAAACCATTACGCTTCAAGCCAACAAGGTTCAAGCCGAAAGGTGTTGCGTGGTTACCTTGCGCGAGTACGTAAGCTGGGACATCTTGCACCACTGCTGAACAGCCGCCAATGTACGCGTAAGCGCCCACTGTACAAAACGGGTGAATCGCAGACAGTGCCATCACACCGGCATAATCATCAACAGTAACGTGACCACCAAGAATCGAGTTATTACCGATATGAGTGTGGTTACCAATAACAACATCATGCGCAACGTGTGCATTCACACACAATAAGTTGTCATCACCAATGATCGTGGTTGCTTTGTCTTGCACTGTGCCACGGTGAACTTGGACCGCTTCACGAATGACGTTACGATCACCGATAACCACGGTTGTATCTTCACCACCGTATTTTTTATCTTGGTTTTCCTCACCAATAACAGCATGCGGGAAAATACGGTTATCTTTGCCAATAGTCGTGTGACCTTTGATCACAACGTGAGACATCACTTCTGTGCCTTCACCAATTTCAACCGTAGAGGTGATGTACGTAAAAGGACCTACCGTTACGTTAGCACCAATTTTGGCGCCCTCTTCTACCACCGCTGCCGGGTGGATTTTAGCGGTTTCATGAATCATATTAAAACTCTCGACGAGCACACTTCAGTTCTGCAGAACATACCACTTCGCCGTCAACTTTTGCTACACCGCTAAATGCAGCAATGCCGCGACGTTCTTTCAGAAATTCTACCTCAATAACCAATTGGTCGCCCGGAACCACTGGTTTACGGAATTTCGCGCCGTCTACGCTTGCAAAGTAGTACAGTTCATTTTCTGTTGGTGCACCAAATGATTTAAATGCAAGTAAGCCTGTTGCCTGAGCCATTGCTTCTAAAATCAAAACACCTGGGAATACTGGTAGTTGAGGAAAGTGACCTGTGAACTGAGGTTCGTTAACCGACACGTTTTTAATCGCGTGAAGGTACTTCTCTTCTTGGAAGTCTATCACTCGGTCGATCAATAAGAATGGGTAGCGATGAGGTAGTAGCTCTTGAATTTCAGAGATGTTCATCGTTTTCTTTTCAGTAGTCAAAGTCGTCTTCCTATATCAATTTTTTGCCGCCAAGATGGCAAACGTGGCAACAGGTCGTAAAGCCGAATCGCTTTGCAATATACCAGCAAAATACGCACCATCTTGGAGTTAAATCTACTTAGAGCGCGTCATTATAGAAGAAAAAGACCCGCATTTCGCGAGTCTTCGTACAGAATATGGAACTAGAGCCTGTTAGCTTTCACGTTAAATACAGAGCGAAAGATAACTTGTTCTAAATTTCTTCTTTCTGTTCCAGCTGTTTTTCAACCGCTTTCAGGCGCTTATTCATCTCATCAATACGGTGAACTCGAGTTGCAGTTTTACGCCACTCTCTGTTCGTTTGTAGTGGAATACCTGATGAGTAAAGGCCTTTTTCTTCGATACTGCGCATTACCATGCCCATACCTGTAATCGCCACACCATCTGCGATAGTGATATGGCCATTCAGTACAGACGCGCCGCCAATCTGGCAGTACTTACCAATTTTTGTACTGCCCGCGACAATAGTACCACCAGGCATCACGGTACCATATCCGATCTGCACGTTGTGCGCGATTTGAAGTTGGTTATCCAGAATGACATTGTCTTCAATGATTGTATCTTCGAGTGCACCGCGGTCAATCGTAGTACAAGCACCAATCTCAACGCGGTTACCGATACGCACTGAACCAAGCTGAGGAATTTTAATCCACTCGCCTTTGTCATTCGCATAACCGAAGCCATCAGAGCCAATGACGGTGCCCGATTGAACAAGACAGTCATCACCCAATGACACTTCATGATAGATAGTGACATTAGCCCAAAGCTTGGTGTTATTCCCTAGCTTGGCGTTCTTACCGATAAAACAACCAGCGCCAACGCTTACGTTGTCGCCGAGTTCCACGCCCGTTTCAATCACGGCGTTAGCGCCGATTGTAACGTTCTCACCCATCTTAACGTCAGCGGCAATCACAGCACTTGGTGCAATATCGTCTGCCGGTTTTGGTGTGGTATCCATCGCTTGGACCACACGAGCAAATGCGACATAAGGGTCCGAAACCACTAGCGCGTTTCCAACGCATTGCTCTTTATGCTCAGCCTTTACCATAACAACGGTAGCTTGGCACTCAGAAAGGTGTTTTGCGTATTTTGGGTTAGACAAGAAGGTTACATCACCTTCTTGTGCTTTATCCATTGGGGCAACACGGCTTACAACGAGAGACTCGTCACCAAACAGCTCACCCCCGGTAATTGTCGCCAATTCGGCTAATGTTAATGTCTTCATAACTTCTTATTTTAGAGCTTTAATTACGTCTTCAGAGATATTGAATTCTGGCTTGCCGTACTGCAAAGCAGAGATATCAATCACAAGATCGTAACCATTTTTGTCTGCGACTTTCTTAACTGCATCTTGAATCGTTTTGAAAAGCTTCGCTTTTTCTTCAGCTTCACGACGCGCACTTGCTTTTTCAAGTGCTTGTGCTTTCACTTTGTACTCGCTGTCTAGCTTCGCGATATCGATACGTAGCTTTTCAACTTCGTCTTGACCCAAAAGCTCGCCGTCACGCTGTAGCTTCTCAATCTTTGTTTTAGCTTGTGCTTGGATTGACTTCAGTTCATCAGCTTTGCTTTTGAAGTCTTTCTGCATTTTTTGTAGTACAACTTCACGTTGAGGAAGAGCTTGAAAAACTTGAGCTGTATTTACGTAAGCAATTTTCTGTGCAGCTTCTGCCGCATTTGCAAACATTGAAGAGCTCAGTACAAGAAGGCCAATCCCAGCCGCTTTGATCATTTTATTCAAAATATTTTCCTCTTTAGAAAGTTCTACCGATAGTGAATGTGAAGAACTCTTCATCATCGCCATCAAATTTCTTAATTGGTTTCGCTAGTGAGAATACTAGTGGCCCCATTGGAGACATCCACTGCAACGCCGCACCGTAAGAAGAGCGGTAGTTGGTTGGATCTGAGTAATCGTAGTAGTAGTTAGCACCCGAAATGTTGCTATTTTCTCGGTAATCAAACTCGGTATCCCAAACACTTGCCATATCAAAGAAGATACTGGTACGAATTTGGTTTTGTACTTCCTCTGATGCGAACGGCGTTGGAACGATCAATTCAATACTTGCTAATGCGACTGCGTTACCACCCACTGAATCATCTGTCGCAATATCTGTACCATTGTTTGAGCCGGATGTATCGCGGTAAACCGCTTTTGGACCAACAGAGTTTGAGCCAAAGCCACGAAGCGACGTAAAACCACCGGCGTAGTAGTTTTCATAGAATGGGAACAAGTTATCGTTACCATCCGTTTGACCATAACCATTACCGTAACCTAAACGGCCACGGAACAAGAGGGTAAACTCGTGCTTCTTAGTCAATGGCACATACTGGCGAACATCGTACTGCAGTTTAAAGTATTGAACGTCAGAGCCAGGTACCGTCATTTTATAGAATGCACGTTGGTGGTTACCTGCCGTTGGGAAGTAACCACGGTTTAAGTTATTACGTGTCCAAGAGATATTGAAGTCGAAGTCGTTCGTATTCAATGCCCCACTTGAATCTATATTATCTTTTTGCGCTTCTAAGAACTGCTCTACCTGCAAGTAAGGCGATAAGTTACCGATCTTGTTGTGCGTATAACCGACACCGAATTCAAAACGGTTCAGCTCATCGAATGGGAAGCCCCACGTTAAGCTCGCACCATAGCTTTCGTTGGTATAGTCAACGATATTGGCTTCTTTCGCTTCAAATTCGTTGTAGAAGACCTTACCACCTAAGCTAACACCGTCTAAGTTCCAGTACGGGTCTCGGTAATCTAGACTGATGTTTTTCTGGTAGTCATTCATCATCGCGTTGATACCAACACGGTTACCGCTACCAATAAAGTTATCTTGTTGCAGGCCAACCTGGAAGCTCACACCCGATTCTGTACCGTAGCCAACACCGAAGTTAACGCTACCAGAGTTCGCTTCTTTGACAGAGTAAACTAGGTCAACTTGATCATCACTACCAGGAACTCGAACCGTCTGTACTTCAACATTTTCAAAGTAGCCCAAACGGTTTAGACGAGTTTTACCCGTTTCAATCGATTTCGAGTTCAACCAACTGCCTTCCATCTGACGCATTTCACGACGAAGGACTTCATCTTTGGTTGAGTTGTTACCCGTGAAGCGGATATCACGAACGTAAATTCGGTTACCTGGATCGACGTTAACGACCAAAGATACTTCTTGATTCTCATCGTCAAACTCAGGAATGGTATTCACTTGAGGATAAGCGTAGCCGGACTCACCAAGCACACGTTTAATACCCTCTTCCATTGAAGTGACCAACGAGCCGTTGTACGTCTCATTGTCTTCAAATGGTACAAGTCGTTCGAACGTCGCTTCCTCACCAATCAAATCACCACGGAACTTTACGTCCTTGACGGTATAAACCTCTCCCTCTTCTAAGCCAAGAGTAATGTATACCCCTTTCTTGTCAGGAGAGATTGCAACTTGTGTCGAATCAACGTTAAATTTTAAGTAACCGCGGTCCAGATAGAATGATTTGAGCGCTTCAATATCACCTGCAAGCACTTGTTTTTGGTACTTTTCGTCAGACAGGAAATTCCACCACGGCACATCAACATTCAAGTTAAAACGAGAAAGAAGGTCCTCATCGCTGAAAACTTCATTGCCGATAAAATTGATTTGCTGAATTTTTGCCGACACGCCTTCAGTAAAGACAAACTTTAGGTCAGAACGGTTACGTGGCAGTGGAGTCACCACAGCTTTTACTGTGGCGTTGTATTTACCTACGCTGTAGTAAAAGTCTTCTAAGCCTTTTTCAATGTTGCTTAGCGTGGTGCGGTCAAGCGCTTCGCCTTCACGAACACCAGATGCGTTCAGGTTTTCTTGTAGCTGCTCGTCCTTGATTGCTTTGTTACCAGAAAATGAGATGCTGGCAATGGTAGGACGTTCTTTGACTTGAACCATCAGAACGCCGCCGTCACGTAACACTTTCACATCTTCAAAGTTACCAGATGCATACAGTGCACGGATAATCTCTGCAACATCGCCTTGGCCAATGGTATCACCGACACGTACAGGCATTTTCAACAACGCAGCACCCAGTGCTACACGCTGCAATCCATCGATTTCAATATCTTGAACTACGAAGTTCTCTGCTCCATTTGCAGATACACTGGTCGCCAGTAAACTTGCAAATAGAATTCGCTTAATCGCCATACTTGTTCTAATTATTCCTTGCTACTGCTTTTGTCTCTGAACTATCACAGACGAGTAAAATCATTAAATAGCGCTAACGCCATGAGCGAGAAGATGATCGCACCACCAATTCTAAAGCCCATTTCCTGCACTCTCTCAGGAACGGGACGTCGAATGACTGCTTCAATTGCAAAAAACAACAGATGACCGCCATCCAACATTGGTAAAGGAACGAGATTAATAATACCTAGGTTAACACTAATTAGAGCGAGAAAACCTAAAAAGTAGACCAAGCCATAATCAGCCGTCGCACCTGCGCCTTTGGCTATTGATATTGGACCACTCAGATTATTCAGACCAACGTCACCAACAATCAGTTTCTTAAGCATGCTGATTGTCAAGCCAATGACTTGGCCGGTTTTGTCTACCGCCTTACCTACTGACTCGAATACACCAAACTGAAGGTCGAAGCGATAACTTTCTGGCCATTCTGCGACTTTAGGTGCAATACCTGCAAAACCAACGACTTCTTTGTTAGCTAGCTCACGGCTACCAGGCGTCAGCGTTAATGTTTGCTCATAGCCCTGACGCAATACCGTTAATTCAATCGGTGTATCAGGATTAGAGCGAACCGCTTCAACAACCTGCTTCCACTCCGTGACGCGTTGTTCATCAATAGCGACAATCTCATCACCTGGAAGCACACCTGCTTTTTCCGCCGCTCCACCTTGCGAAACCTGTTCGATAACGCGATACACCTCCGGTGTATACGGCGCAAAACCCAAGGACTGCATCGCAGACTGAGTTTCAGGGTCGAACTCCCATTCGCGCAGATCGAGCGTTTTCGTTACTTCTGAACCAACTTCATTCGCTGACGTCAGTGTTACTGTCATCAAATCATCGCCAATATGAGAAATCAATCCCATATTTACCGATTCCCAATCCGGAGTTTTGATACCAGATATCGATTTAAGTTCCATTCCAGATTCAATTCCGGCTTCTGCGACGATCGAATTGGGCGTAACTTCACCAATTACTGGCTTAACTGCTGGGATACCAATAAGAAATACGAGCCAATAGGCGAAGATTGCGAAAAGGAAGTTAAAGATAGGGCCTGCCGCAACAATAGAGGTTCGCTTCCATAGCGGCTTCTTATCAAACGCTAAGTGCTTCTCATGTTCTGGCACCTCATCAACACGGCTATCAACCATTTTTACATAGCCGCCGAGAGGGATCATTGAGATGCTGTACTCCGTTCCGTCTTTGCCTACCTTACTCCAGATAGACTTACCGAAACCGATTGAAAACTTTTCAACTTTCACGCCGCAACGGCGAGCAACCCAAAAGTGCCCAAACTCGTGCACAGCGACAAGAATGCCCAGTGCGACGATAAAAGAAATGAGATTCCACAATATACCAGTCATCAGCTACGCTCGCGTATGGTTTCTAGGGCAATAGTTCGTGCCATTCTATCTAGCTCTAACAAGCTTTCCAAGCTATTCGCATTCTCAGCTTTGCAGCTTGCATTGATTTTATTCAACACAGACTCATTGATGCGAGCGATATCCGTAAAACCTAGGCTGTTATTTAAAAATGCATCAACAGCGACTTCATTCACTGCATTCAGTGCCGTTGTTGCATGTTGACCTTCATAACAAGCGTCAATTGCTAGTTTTAAACATGGGTAACGAGCAAAATCAGGTTGCAAAAACGTCAATTCGCCAATTTGCGTGAAGTCTAGTGGCTTAACCCCCGCTTCAACTCTTGATGGGTATGACATAGTCAGTGCAATAGGGGTCGCCATATCCGGCTCACCCATTTGTGCCAAAACCGAACCATCGCGGTATTGAACCATTGAATGAATAACAGACTGCGGATGAATAATAACCTTTAGCTGCTCGCGAGCCGCATTAAACAACCATTTAGCTTCGATATACTCTAAGCCTTTGTTCATCATCGTGGCTGAGTCAACGGAAATCTTTGGTCCCATCGACCAGTTTGGATGGGCGATCGCCTGTTCAGGAGTCACCTTTTCCAGTTCTGCGATGTCAGTGTAACGGAAAGGACCACCAGAACCAGTCAGCAAAATATGAGAAATGCCATGTTCTTGTAAATTACAACGACCTAAATTGGTTTGTACTTGCTGTGGTAAGCACTGGAAAATAGCATTGTGTTCACTATCGACGGGAAGTAGCTCCGCACCAAACTCTTCTACGGCATCAATAAATAACTGGCCTGACATTACCAGCGCTTCTTTATTTGCCAACAATACTCGCTTACCAGCTTTCACAGCAGCCATGGTAGGCAGTAGACCAGCCGCTCCGACAATAGCAGCCATCACACTGTCAACTTCGTCCAATGAAGCAATATGGCATAGAGCATCCACACCACCTAATACTTCGGTGTTTGGAGAAACCAAATGTAACTCAGATTGGAGTTGAACCGCTGCGGCTTTGTCCGCCATGACCGCGTATTTAGGTTGCCACTGACGACATAGCCCGATCATCTTTTCAACGTTGGTGCTTGCCGCTAAGGCAACGACAGAAAACAGCTCTGGGTTTTGTTCGACCACTTTAAGCGTGCTTGCACCAATGGATCCAGTAGCACCAAGAATCGTTAACTTTTGCATGTTGTAAGACCGTTAGAAAGCTCAGGAGCGACAATGCCGCTCCTGATAAATTAGAATACGTAGTAAAGAAGAGCAAAAACTGGGAATGCTGCGGTTAGGCTGTCAATACGATCGAGCACACCGCCATGTCCTGGGATAATGTTGCTGCTGTCTTTAATGCCTGAGACACGCTTGAACATACTTTCCACCAGATCGCCGAGCACTGATATAACAACAGTAACCAACGTAATCAACACCATATGTACAGGACTGGTGAACTGAATATCGAACCAATCAGCAAATGCCCACGCCACGATCAATGCCGTGATAATGCCGCCAATAAGCCCTTCAATGGTTTTATTCGGACTGACATGTGGCGCCATCTTGCGTTTGCCTAAGCTTTTGCCTGCAAAGTAAGCACCGCTATCTGCAGCCCATACCAAGAAACAAACGTATAACACGAGCTTTGCTCCGTGGTATGGATCTACCGTAATGTCATGAGCTCTAAGAATAACTACACTCCAAAGGAATGGAATTAATGTCAGAAAACCAAAGACATGGCGTAAAACAAAATTATTTTGCCAAGATTTCGTCGTTTTGGGATAAGTAATCGCCATTAAGCTAGCAATAATCCACCAAACAAAACCAAGGCCCAGTACAACATAATGAGGCGTTACTAAATGGTTGAGGCTATGTGCGTCAGGCGAAATATATAGAAAACTAAGTCCGGTAACAATGACTGCCGGAACGAGGGCAGCAAAGCGAGAGTTGCTTCCTGTAAATTGAGTCCACTCCCAAAAACCTAATAGGGTAATTGCAGTTAAAGCGGCAATAAAGCCCATTAGGGGTAATTTAAAAATGCCTAAAATAACCAGGGGAGCTAAAATTAGTGCTGTTATTATTCTCTGTTTCAAACTAACTAGTCCTTATTGAGCTGCCATCAATGCCTTTATTTGTTCACCTGTACAGCCAAAACGACGTTCTCGATTGATAAACCAAGTTACAGCTTCAACTAAGCTGTCTTCGTCGAATTCCGGCCAATACTCGGGTGTAAAGTACATTTCTGCATAAGCCATTTGCCACAACATAAAGTTGCTGATGCGACACTCTCCACTGGTACGAATCAAAAGATCCACTTCAGGTAAGTCTGCCATGGTCAAATGCTCAGTGATTAGCTGCTCATTGATATCCTCTACACGAATCTCACCGTTACGTGCTTTTAACGCTAACGTTTTGGCCGCTTCTGTGATGTCCCACTTACCGCCATAATTGGCTGCAATGTTGATCACCATCCCCGTGTTACCTGCCGTTAGATTTTCAGCTTCTACAATCTTCTTTTGTAGACGCTCACTAAATCGACTGGTATCACCGATCACGCGCAACCGTAAATTATTTTTGTGTAGTTTTTTTACTTCACTAGACAGGACCGTGATAAACAGTTCCATCAAAAGACCCACTTCTTCCTCCGGACGACGCCAGTTTTCACTACTAAAAGCAAATAGCGTCATGGCTTTAATGCCAAGCTTTGAAGCAGCAGCCACGGTCTTACGAACGGCATTAACGCCTTTTTTGTGACCAAATACGCGAGGTTTTCCTTTGGACTTAGCCCAACGGCCATTACCGTCCATAATGATGGCAATATGCTTAGGAAGGGAATCAGAGAAGGCTTGAGAATTTTGCATAGGGAGTTAATTGAGTTCCATCAGTTGGATAGACTAACATAAAAAAACGCTGAGCTGTGAGCACAGCGTTTTCCAACAGTGATGTGTGTGGGAGTATTAAACTTCCATCAACTCTTTTTCTTTTGCAGAAAGAACTTCATCGATCTTCTTAACTGCAACGTCAGTTAGTTTTTGAATTTCGTCTTGTGCTTTACGATCTTCATCTTCAGAGATTTCTTTATCTTTTAGAAGCGCTTTTAGATCGTTGTTTGCGTCACGACGGATGTTACGAACAGCAACACGACCACCTTCAGCTTCACCACGAACAATCTTAACTAGGTCTTTACGACGCTCTTCCGTTAGTGGTGGAAGTGGAACACGGATGATAGTACCAGCAGACATAGGATTTAGACCAAGATCAGACGTCATGATCGCTTTTTCTACTTTCGGAGTCAGCTCTTTATCGAAAACCGTGATTGCAAGTGTACGTGCATCTTCAGCAATAACGTTTGCTACTTGGTTTAGAGGTGTTGCTGCACCGTAGTATTCTACAGAAATACCAGATAGTAGGCTTGGGTGTGCACGACCTGTACGAATTTTAGAAAGGTTGTTCTTAAGCGCTTCAACGCTTTTATCCATGCGCTCTTGCGCGTCTTTTTTGATTTCGTTAATCACAGTTTCACCTTAAAAATGTCATCTTTCCTGAAGAAAGCCTAAAACGGTTGAGCAAAGCAAACGCCACCCTAACGCTTTGGGTGGCACCTTGGGACAAGCTTATTCGTTGATTAGCGTGCCTTCTGCTTCGCCCATAACCACGCGACGTAGTGCGCCTGGTTTGTTCATGTTAAATACGCGGATTGGCATTTTGTGGTCACGAGCTAGCGTAAACGCCGCCAAGTCCATCACTTTCAGCTCTTTATCCAGAACTTCTGCGTAAGATAGCTTATCATACAGCTCTGCGTCTGGGTTTGCTACAGGGTCAGCAGTAAATACACCATCAACTTTCGTCGCTTTTAGTACAACATCCGCTTCGATTTCAATACCACGTAGGCAAGCAGCAGAATCCGTTGTAAAGAACGGGTTACCCGTACCAGCAGAGAAGATGACAACACGGCCTTGGCGAAGCTCACGGATCGCATCAGCCCAATTATAGTCGTCACATACGCCTTTTAGAGGAATGGCAGACATAACGCGCGCATTCACGTATGCACGGTGAAGGGCATCGCGCATCGCTAGGCCATTCATTACTGTAGCAAGCATACCCATGTGGTCACCAACTACGCGGTTCATACCAGCTTCAGCAAGGCCTGCACCACGGAACAAGTTACCGCCACCGATAACTACACCAACCTGAACACCCAGTTCAACCAGTTCTTTAACTTCTTGTGCCATGCGATCAAGGACCGCAGGATCAATACCAAAACCGTCTTCACCTTGAAGAGCTTCACCACTCAGTTTTAATAGAATACGTTGATACGCTGGTTTAGGGTTCGTAGTCATGGAGTTTACCTTCCAAAGAGAGTTGTTGATTAACAGTCATGAATAGACACAAATTCAGTTATGGCTATTCATCACGGCTAATCGTTCACTGCTCATAAAAAGACCGCAGCCAAGGCTACGGTCTAATCTTTATACAGTCTCTAAGGATTAACCTTTTTGAGCTGCAGCAACTTCTTCAGCGAAGCTCATTTCTTCTTTCTTCTCGATACCTTCACCTACTTCTAGGCGAACGAATGTAGAAACTGAAGCGCCTTTTTCTTTCAGCATTTCACCTACAGTTTTCTTAGGTTCCATGATGAAAGCTTGACCTGTTAGAGAGATCTCGCCAGTGAATTTCTTCATGCGGCCAACAACCATCTTCTCAGCGATTTCAGCAGGCTTGCCTTCGTTCATTGCGATTTCAACTTGAACCGCTTTCTCTTTTTCTACTACGTCAGCTGGTACGTCTTCTGGGTTAACGAACTCAGGCTTAGAAGCAGCAACGTGCATTGCAACGTGCTTAAGAGTTTCTGCGTCGCCTTCACCAGCAACAACAACACCGATTTTCTCACCGTGACGGTAAGAAGCAATTGCAGTGCCTTGAACATATTCTACGCGACGGATAGTGATGTTTTCACCGATTTTAGCTACAAGAGCTACACGTGCGTCTTCGAATTGTGCTTGTAGCTCTTCAACAGTCGCTTTTGAAGCTAGAGCTGCAGCTGCAACTTCTTCTGCGAATGCAGTGAAGTTACCGTCTTTAGCAACGAAGTCAGTTTGGCAGTTAACTTCAAGAAGAACAGCAACGCCGTTTTCTTCTTTGATGATGATTGCGCCTTCAGCTGCAACGTTACCAGCTTTCTTAGCTGCTTTCGCTGCGCCAGATTTACGCATGTTTTCAATTGCTAGTTCGATGTCAGCGTTTGCTTCTACAAGCGCTTTCTTACATTCCATCATGCCAGCGCCAGTACGCTCGCGAAGTTCTTTAACTAGAGCAGCAGTTACAGTTGCCATTCTGTATTCCTCGTTTGATTCGAAATAAGGTAAAAAACAGGGGCCTAACATTGTCGGCCCCCATTGCTAACTATAACTTAGTTTATGCTACACAAAGGTTTCACATAGACCAAGTGTGACACAGAGCCGCTATTATTCAGCTTCTACGAAACCGTCTTTTTCAGCAACTGCAGCTACGTCTTTGTTACGACCTTCAGATACTGCTGAAGCAGCAGCGTTCAGGTATAGCTGTACAGCGCGGATCGCGTCGTCGTTACCTGGGATTACGTAGTCAACGCCGTCTGGGTTAGAGTTAGTATCTACCACAGCGTATACTGGAATACCTAGGTTGTTAGCTTCTTTAATTGCAATGTGTTCGTGATCAGCGTCGATTACGAATAGAGCGTCTGGTAGGCCGCCCATGTCTTTGATACCACCAAGAGATTTCTCTAGCTTCTCCATTTCGCGAGTACGCATTAGAGCTTCTTTCTTAGTTAGTTTGTCAAAAGTACCGTCTTGAGATTGAGTCTCTAGATCTTTTAGACGCTTGATAGACTGACGAACTGTTTTGTAGTTTGTAAGCATACCGCCTAACCAGCGGTTGTTTACGTAAAACTGGTTGCTTGCGATTGCAGCTTCTTTAACAGCTTCAGATGCAGCGCGCTTAGTACCTACGAATAGAACTTTACCTTTCTTCTCGCCAACTTTAGCTAGTTCAGCTAGAGCGTCGTTGAACATTGGTACAGTTTTTTCTAGGTTGATGATATGAACTTTGTTACGAGCGCCAAAGATGAATGGCTTCATTTTTGGGTTCCAGTAACGAGTCTGGTGACCGAAGTGAACACCAGCTTTTAGCATATCGCGCATTGATACAGTTGCCATTTTAAATTCCTCTATGGGGTTAGGCCTCCACATTCCCCATAACTCCGACCAAGCTTCTGCTCAGCACCCCGGAATATGTGACGGAATGTGTGTGATTTAAAGATAAAAGGTTATTCGGATGAAGCTTGCTTCGCCGCTTAGCTTTGCTGAGCGAAGAGAACAGTCCTCTATTCCGGCGCGCTTTATACCATATTTTAGCTCACTGTGGCTAGTAAAAATTATTTCTTCACCGTGCCACTTTCTCCTATTTATAAGCAAAACTTTAAACATACGATCGAATTAAGAATGATGCATATTCCTATCTAACTTGGGTTAACGCCCCGATGTCTGATAGAATGCGGCCATTCGCACGTTTACGTGCTTAGGAATAAGTAGAGAAAGCCAATGTCAATCAAGATTAAAACTGCTGAAGAAATAGAACGCATGCGCATTGCGGGCAAGCTGGCCGCAGAGATTCTAGAAATGATCGAACCACACATCAAAGTTGGTGTGACGACAGAAGAGTTGAACAAAATCTGTCATGAGTACGCTCTAGAAAAAGGCGCATACTCTGCTCCGCTTGATTACCATGGTTTCCCTAAGTCGATTTGTACTTCAATCAACCATATCGTATGCCACGGTATTCCAGCAGAAAAAGACGAAATCGGTAGCAACGGTCAAATGAAGCCAGCGGTACTAAAAGATGGCGACATCTTAAACGTTGATATTACCGTAATCGTTCCAAATGACGAAAATGCGGATCTGAGCGTGCGTCCTCAAGGTTACCATGGTGACACTTCTAAGATGTTCCTAGTCGGTGATGTTTCACCTGCAAACAAACGTCTATGCATGGTTGCTCAAGAAGCACTGTATGTTGGTATGCGTACCGTTAAGCCAGGTTCAACAGTTGGTGACATCGGTACAGCTATCGAGAAGTACATCAAAGAGAACAACAAAAACAACCCTCGCAACAAGTTTTCTATTGTGAAAGACTTCTGTGGCCACGGTATCGGCGATGAGTTCCATGAAGAACCACAAGTGGTTCATTACAAGAACAAAGACCGCCGCGTACTAAAAGAAGGCATGTGCTTTACTATTGAGCCGATGATTAACGCAGGTAAATTTGGTTGCTCTGTTGACGCTCAAGACGATTGGACCGTTTACACAGGCGACGGCAAGAACTCTGCGCAATGGGAACATACCATTGTTGTAACAAAAGAAGGTTGTGAAGTACTGACGCTTCGTAGCGACGATACGATTCCTCGCCTAATGAAAAACGCGTAAAGCTTACGACCACTCGTTGTTTACTATATCCCTGCTTCGGCGGGGATATTTTTTATCTGCCACAAATTTGTTAGATTGTAACTAGATTAGCTTGCACGGATGGCAAATATGACACTTCAGTCCCCTCTTACCTTTTCCGATGAACAAATCAATATCGGAGAACTCAAACAAGAGTTAGAGAAATTTAGCTCCGATCAAAACCAAGAGTTTCTCAATCATCATCCGGTAACAAGCTTGGTTTTAGCCAGAGCAGAATACATGGATCTGCTTCTGAATCGTTTGTGGCAACATTTTGGCTTCAAAGATATTTACAACATTTCCCTAGTTGCCGTGGGTGGCTATGGGCGTGGCGAGCTGCATCCGCTCTCCGATATCGATATTTTGATTCTGTCGAACAATAAGCTACCGACCGCGCTAGAAGCAAAAATCAGCGAATTCATTACGCTGTTGTGGGATTTAAAACTCGAGGTCGGACACGCAGTTCGCACCGTTAACGAATGTGCGGAAATTGGTAAAGCCGATCTGACCGTCGCGACAAATCTTCAAGAAGCGCGTCTACTGTGTGGCAGCGAGGATACCTTTCAGGCACTGAAGAAAGTTGTATTATCAGACTCCTTTTGGCCAAGTGAAACGTTTTATCGCGCTAAAATTCAAGAGCAGCGAGAACGCCATGCCCGTTACCACGATACGACCTACAACTTAGAACCAGACATTAAGTCGACCCCTGGCGGGCTGCGCGATATTCATACATTAAGCTGGGTCGCCCGGCGTCACTTTGGTGCCACGTCATTGCTGGAAATGAGCCGATACGGATTTTTAACTGACGCAGAATACCGAGAATTGGTTGAATGTCAGGACTTCCTTTGGCGAGTGCGTTTCGCTCTGCACATGGAGCTTCGCCGCTATGACAACCGCTTGACCTTTGCCCATCAAGCACAAGTTGCGGAAAATCTAGGCTACGTCGGTGAAGGCAACCGAGGCGTAGAAATGATGATGAAAGAGTTTTATCGCACACTTCGTCGTGTGGCAGAGCTCAATAAAATGCTACTCAAACTTTTTGATCAAGCGATCATTAATGGTGGTGCGACAGAAAGTGCCGAGATTCTCGATGCCGACTTCCAACGTCGTGGCTCTTTGATTGAAGCGCGGAAACCCGCATTGTTTCAAGCTCGCCCAGAAACTATTCTGGATATGTTCTTACATATCGCGAACGATTCAACCATTGAAGGGGTGAGCCCACCAACACTACGTCAGCTGCGCACCGCGCGCCGTCGACTCAACAAATTTTTGCACACCATTCCTGCTGCGCGTGAAAAGTTCATGGCGTTATGTCGTCACCCTAATGCTCTGCATAAAGCATTCAGCCTAATGCACCGATTAGGGGTTATGGCGGCCTATTTACCACAATGGAGTCAAATTGTTGGTCAAATGCAGTTTGACTTATTCCACGCCTACACCGTTGATGAACACAGTATTCGCTTACTGAAACACATCAACACCTTTAGTGACCCAGACAATCATGCGAAGCACCCTATTTGCTGTGACGTCTACCCTCGGATGCAAAAGAAAGAACTGTTGATTATTGCCGCTATTTTCCACGATATCGGTAAAGGACGTGGCGGCGATCACTCTGTTATAGGCGAAGGTGAGGCTTACGACTTCTGTATTGAGCATGGCTTATCAAAGCCCGAGGCCAAACTTGTCGCTTGGTTGGTAAGGCATCATCTATTAATGTCCGTCACAGCACAGCGCCGAGACATTTATGATCCCGATGTGATTACCGAATTTGCCAAAAAAGTCAGAGACGAAGAATCTCTCGATTATCTTGTGTGCCTGACAGTTGCAGATATTTGTGCAACTAACCCAGAACTTTGGAATGCTTGGAAACGAACCTTACTGGCAGAGCTGTATTACTCCACACAACGTGCTTTACGTAGAGGGTTAGAGAATCCTGTCGATGTGCGTGAGCGAATTCGCCACAATCAACAAATGGCCTCCGCAATGCTACGTAAAGAGGGCTTTGCCGCGCGCGAAATTGAAGTATTGTGGCAGCGCTTTAAAGCTGACTATTTCCTTCGTCATACTCATACGCAAATCGCGTGGCACTGCGAACACTTACTTCGCATGGAAGATCCGACTAAGCCTTTGGTGTTGATCAGTAAAAAAGCCACTCGTGGCGGCACTGAGGTGTTTGTATATACGAAAGACCAGCCAGCTTTATTTGCGACGGTCGTGGCGGAGTTAGATAGGCGTAATTTTAATGTACACGACGCGCAAATCATGACCAGCAAAGATGGGCACGTGATTGATACCTTTATGGTACTCGATCAACATGGCGAAGCGATCGATGAGTCTCGTCACGCGGCGGTGATTAAACACCTCACCCATGTACTGGAGGCGGGCCGACCAACCAAGATTAAAACGCGCCGTACTCCGAACAAACTTCAGCACTTTAATGTGAAAACCAAAGTCGACTTCTTACCAACCAAAGGTAAAAAACACACTTTAATGGAGTTTGTCGCGCTAGACACACCAGGGCTGTTGGCCAAAGTAGGCCGTACGTTTGCTGATTTAAATATCAACCTTCATGGTGCAAAAATCACCACCATTGGTGAGCGAGCAGAAGACTTATTTATTTTAACCAGTGATGCAGGGGGAAGATTAAGTGAAGAACAACAGGATGAGCTAAGAGAGAGATTGATCGAAAAGTTATCTGATGAGGTCGCTGCTTAGATCAAACCTGCCAATCTTTTCGGTTCAGGGCGAGAGCGATCTTGCCCACAAGTTAAGCATTTTGGCTAAATATCAGCTATCTAGCTCATACATAGGCTGCTACAGTTATATCAATATCAATTCGATGTAATAGAGGTAGCCTATGTATCCCCACCTCACTGGTTTGGGTATTCACGACCCTAAGCAGATTGAACGTTATTCCCTACGCCAAGAAGCACACAAAGACGTGCTCAAGATATATTTCCACAAGCAAAAAGGCGAGCTGTTCGCCAAAAGCGTTAAATTCAAATACCCGCGCCAAATCAAAAATGTTCTTGTGGACAGTGGCAGTCACAAATATAAAGAAGTAACGGAAATCAACCGTAACCTCACATTGGTCATTGATGAACTGAATAAAATCACTAAGCCAACAAAACAACCTGAGGTTGATGTCAAAGAGAAAATTCTCTCAGACCTTCGTCATTTAGAAAAAGTCGTTTCGAGCAAGATCGCAGAGATCGAAGCAGATCTCGAAAAACTAAAGTAAAACGTTAAGTCTTAAATATTAAAAAAGGGTTAGCATTGATGCTAACCCTTTTTATTTGTACTCAATCATTATCTAGATCTAACTGCGCCGATTATCGGTTGATCATTGATTCATCCCACTCAAAACGAGTAAACAATTGCTGCCAAGTTTCATCAATATTGGCAGTCATGACAACCTCTTGATCGGTAAATGGGTGGACGAACCGTAACTCTGAAGCGTGCAGTAGCAAGCGGTGAGCATCAAACTCTGTGCGATACAGCTTGTTGTGCTTGCCGTCTCCGTGCGTTGTATCACCCACAATAGGATGGCGTAGATGCGCCATATGACGACGAAGTTGGTGCTTACGCCCCGTTTTAGGTTTCATCTCAACTAAGCAGTAGCGCGTTGTAGGAAATTTACCCGTCGAATAGGGAACTTCCACTTTAGCCAACGGTTTATATTCCGTCACCGCTTCTTGCGCTTCTTTTTCTTGTGAAGCAAACTTATCCGCAATCTTGTCTAACTCGACTTTAAGTGCGTAATCCAAGACGCCCTCTTCCTCAATCCAACCGCGTACTATCGCGTGGTACGTCTTTTCCATTTTATGTTCAGCAAACATCGGCATGACTTGTGACGCGACTTCACTCGACAACGCAAACACGAGCACACCAGATGTTGGACGATCCAGACGATGTAATGGGAACACATGCTGACCAATTTGGTCGCGCAAAGTTTGCATGACAAACTGAGTTTCGTGTTTATCTAACCAACTGCGATGCACTAACATGCCTGCAGGCTTGTTGACCGCTACAAAATATTCATCCTGATAAACGATCTCCAGCTCAACTGGTTCTGAAGATCGTGCTATTTCTTGTTCTAACATTTGGTTACTTACATAGTTCATCAATGGTTCGGATTGTAACAAGCAGCTCTGCGAACTGCGGTTCCTGCTTCCACGCTTCTGAAAAATAGGGCTCGAGAGAAAACCCTCTTGGCAATGGTTGGTTGTTTTCCACTAGCACGTGCATTCTGTCTATAAAGATCCACTGCAACCACTCATGAGGATGCAGTGTATCAATCGCAAATGGCTCCACGCTTTGTAAGACTTGCTCTGAAGGCCTAGTGTGTTGCCACAACTTATGTTCTTTAAGCTGCGTTTCAAGTTGGTGAAGTAAGTCGACCAATTGAGTATTTGTTACCATTAATTCTATCTCGAACCTTGAATTAGCCGAGAATGATACCATTTCTTGTGAAAAGAACGTTAGGACGTCGTATTTAATGGAAAACATTCAAACCCTCACTCAACTGTTGAACAACAGCCACTGTGATTATCAAATCTTCGATCTTGGTCGTCGTATAAAAACCATCGCTAAGAAAGAGTTTGCCGATGTAGAAAAAGGTCAAGCACCGTACCCATTCCCAATGCAGCGTAGAGCACACCTTGCCATCGCTTATTGGAATGAACAAAAGCAACCTTGGATTTGGTTTCTTAAGTTTGAATTGGACGAGCGCGGTTTGTTAAAGCAAGCGGATATCGGCAATTTCATTAAATACGTAGTGGAAGCCATGGGAACACGCCTCAATGATGATATCACTGAAGAGCAACAGCAAAAGCTGTCTAATAACCCATATACGTTCAAACCTTCCGAAGACAAAATGGCCGTGTTTCATAGCCAGGTCCGCGCGAACCTCGATCTTCCTACCAGCCAATATTATGAGCACACTCAGCATTACTTTTCAGGTGGCTTAGGCTGGGATAATTGGCAAACCGTAGGTCTGCAAGGGATCACCGACATGGCCGCTCGTTTGGACAAAGAGCAAAACGGGGTAATGATACGCAAAGCGTTGAACCACCTACCGAATGAACCACTTTATGCTCTGTTGGGTGCGCTTGAGCATGTAAAGTTACAAGAGCGTTTAGCTGAGCGTATCGCCGACAAAGCACAACAAGAAATCGCAAGTAGCGAACCGGATCTCTTCCTACTTTCAGCACTTATTCGAGCTTTGGCTGGCTCACCAACAGCCATTGCCTCTCCAGTGTTAGAAGCGATATTACAAAGCCCTCGTTTAAGCCATCAGGAAGTACTGATTGGCGTGGCTGGCCGAGCTTGGCACTTACTAGCCAATGAAAAGGTAGCAGAACAGTTTTTGCTACGTTTAGCTCAAACCGGTAATCAAGCCCTATTTAATCAGTTATTTGCCGATTTAGTGATGCTACCAGAGTTAAGAATGGTGCTATTGCCCTTGCTACATTCAAATCCATCTGAAGAACTAGCAAACGCGCTAGTAAGCTTACAACAAGCAACAAAGGGATAATAAAGGTTCAGGGATGATTGGTGATCTTTTAGCAATTTTAGGGCTATGCTTTTTCTGTTATCTGTTTTGGCAACAACGTCGTCAAGCCGAACTCGCAAAAGTGGCAATCACGCGTAAATGTGAGCAATTGGATCTCCAATTAATCAGCATCGCCTTTGGTGCCCATAAACTAAAAACGCCAGACGGAGTCTGGCGTTGGCATACGGTGTATCAATTTGAGTTTTCATCTCTTGGTGACGATTGCTACCAAGGGGAGTTAACCATGGTCGGTTTCAGGCCGCAGAACTTTCACCTACCACCGCATCGCTTGTAAATTCCATTTCAAAGTAAGGACCATATAGATCCTTACTTTCTTTTGTTTCAACAAATCCCAGTTTTTTCAGCACCGCCATAGAAGCTTGATGGTTGCTATTCACATTAGCTTTCACCTTGTGTAGCCCCAGCTCACGGCACGCCTTGGGGAAAAACGCTTTTAGAGCTTCTGTCGCTAACCCTTTACCCCAATAAGATTTATCAAAAATAAACCCTAACTCAGGCTCGGAATCGAGATGGGAAATGAACACGTGCCCCATATAGTCACGACTGGTACTTTCTAGCACCGCCATACTATAAATATTTTCATCATCCAGTATTTTCTCAAACATCTGTTTGGCAGACGCGACAGTATACGGACCGTTCATTTCAGCACGGTTTTTCGCACAGCAATTCAGCATGACGAACTCTAGTTGCAACGACTCATTGTAGGGTAGAAGAAGCATTCTTCTGGTTACTATGGCCACATCTGTTCCTTGATTACAACAAACTTTATTTATCCGCAGATCACAAACTCGATGAGCTTGAATATGCTCAATAGCTGCGGGGCATAACACCTTGTAGAGAAGCCGAAAGTTAAACCAACTGATTGGAAAGGATATTGATCTGGATTGTTTTTTATTAAGTGTTATTAGGAATTTATAAATTTTGTGATATTGATATACCCAAGCCACCTCTAGGTGCTTAATTCAACGAGAACGACTAGGTATCTTTTTATATAAGAAAGACCCCGACACATAAGTATCGGGGTCATGGTCTTACTCGCAGCAGTCCGGCTACTAAAAGTGCTCCATGCATCATCCATAATAGTGGCTGATTCCGTCAGCTTATTCCTTACGTCGCCGTCCTAGCGGTGTCCTTATCATCCTGATAGCTAACATTCCCCGTTAGCACACATCACTTGTTCCTTGAGCGGTGTCCCTTGCATCTTCCTGACGCTGTCCATAACCTCTATCCTAGAGGGGTCCATTGTCTATCCTTAGTCATCAACATCCTATTGATGATAGTGTCCTTACAATGTCCTACGCTCCATGCTTGATTAATCATCCTGACCAACCAAATCATCTTCCTGACGATAACCAAATCCTTGGTGCTTTCCTGTTCCATGTCTGCTTCCTGCTGACAACTCTCAATTTACGCCTTTCCTAAAAATTGACAATCTATCCTAGATAAATATTTATACGCCACATTGGTTAAATAGTTGTTAAGTCATTATTTATCAATAACTTGATGATTGTAACTTCTATTTTTCCGCTCACGAAATCGTTTTCTCTCACAACCCATGTAAGAGATCTCTCACACCACACATTCCAAATTGCTATTCGCCAAATTAGGGGACTCAACGTATGATGATAGATATATCGTTGTTAAGGATTAAAAATGTTAACTCAAGACGTTACTAAAGAATTAGAAGCGGTAATGGAACAACTGCAACAACAAGGAAAAGAACCAACCGTAGCGTTAGTGAAAGCACGCTTGAAAACGCCCGTCCCAATGCCTGCATTAATCACCGCAATAAAAAGTTGGAAAAGTGCTCAGCGTGTTCCCAAGGTTGAAGTCGCAGCGCAAGCGCATACCGATAATGATCGTCTTGCAGCGCTAGAAAGCACGGTGAAAAAACTAGTCGCTCGCATTGAAGAGCTAGAAGCTAAGCTAAGTGAGAAGTCATCATGAAGTTATGGGTAGATGCAGACGCGTGTCCGAAAGTCATCCGCGAAACCATTGTGCGTGCCGCCGAACGCACGGGGATTGAATGTACGTTTGTCGCCAACCACGTTGTCCCGGTGCCCAAAAGAGACAACATCCACTCGCTGCAAGTTCCAGCTGGATTTGACATCGCTGACAACGAAATCGTTAAGCGTGTGGAGGCCAACGATTTGGTGATCACATCAGACATTCCGCTTGCAGATGAGGTCATCTCTAAAGGCGCTCAAGCCCTCAGTTCACGTGGCGAGCTTTATACGAAAGACACCATCAAAGCGCGTCTAAATATCCGCGACTTCATGGAAACCATGCGTTCAAGCGGAATTCAGACTGGTGGTCCCGCTGCGCTTTCCCAAACCGATCGCCGCGAATTTGCGAACCATTTAGATCGTATTTTGGCTAAATTTAAGAAGTAATACTCACTCTATTCATATTGAGCCAGCAAATCAAAGCCTGGCTCATTCCTGAAAATTCATTCTCAGCATTGCACCCAAAGCGTGCTCTTACTCCCATTTGTTTTGTTCTGTTTATTTTTCATCTCGCTCGCCATAGCTTCAATATGCAACGTGGTTTATTTTGAACGACGTTTTTAATAAGTGTATAGAGAATAATGGGCTTTAACATCGTTTCCAGTGGAAGCTACCTGCCAACGAATCAATGGTCTGATCGAGAGATGGATCGCTTCCTAAAATTAGCGCCAGGGACCTGCCGAAATAAATTCGACGTTGAATATCGTCATGTAGCCAATACAAAAGAGACCGCTATTTACATGGCGGTGCAGGCAATAGAGCAGTGTTTAGGAAACACACATACCTTAAGCTCCGTTGATCTCCTTATCTACGCTAGCGGCACACACCACCAGTCTCTACCCTACGACGCCTCAGCGGTTCTCGCCGCGTTAGACGCTCCGACATGGCTAGAAAGCTTTGATTTGAACAGCACCTGTTTATCCTTTCTCTCTGCGCTTGATCTTGCTCAGAGTCTATTCTTAGCAAAACGGTACCGTCGGATTCTTATTGTCACCAGCGAACTCGCCACTGGCATCACACTGAATCGAAATTTTACGCTCAAACCAGAAGTTGCAACTTTATTCGCGGACGGTGCCGCCGCATTTTTGCTCGAAGAACACAACGATGATGGATTGCTCACCAGTCACTTTGAAACGCATCATACCGGGTATTCATTTTGTCAAATTAAGGGCGGAGGTAGTCATATCAATCCGCATACCTCCGAGCATCAAGCCTATTTAAAAAGTTGCCAGTTTGAGATGGAGGGCAAAGCACTCTTTAAACATGTGCGTAAAGCCTTACCAGCGTTTCTAAAAAAAGGGTTTGACGCCTCTCCGGTAACACTCTGCGATATTGATTATTTTCTTCCGCATCAAGCCAGCGCGCATGGATTAAAAAAACTGCCTTCACTCACCGGGCTACCAACAGAGAAAACAGTTAATCACTTTTCGACTTTGGGAAACCAAGTCGCTGCCTCACTCCCAATTAACTTACACTGGCTGCGTAATCAGCCAGAAACAGCAGGAAAACATGTGTTATTAGCTGGCACCGCCGCAGGGTTGTCACTAGGGATGGGAGTGCTAAAACTATGAAGATATTAGTCACTGGTGGCAGTGGAATGTTGGGTAGCGCAATTCTAAGAATGTTTCACCAGCAACATGAACTGCATTTTACAGCACGAAACACAGTCATCGCTAAACAACTCGCCGAGCAATTCGATGTTATCCCACATATAGTCGATTTAAGAGACCACTCAGCAGTTCATGCGGTATGCCAAGGTATGGATGCAATCATCCATTGTGCCGCTCTCTCAAGCCCATGGGGCAAGTGGGAAGCGTTTTATCAAGCCAATGTAGATGCCACCAAAAACCTCGTCAGTGCGGCTAATTCGCATCAAATCTCGCGCTTTATCCATATTTCCTCCACCAGCGTCTATTTTGACCATCAAGACCGTTGGAATATTCGAGAAACCGACGCCATTGCTTCACACTGGTGTAATGATTACGCACACACCAAATACCTATCTGAACTTGAAGCCATAAAAGGCCAAAGCAAAGCGATCATTTTAAGACCGCGTGGCATTTTTGGTCCCAACGATCGCGCGATTATCCCAAGAGTGCTTAAGGCGATAAAAAACAACACTCTGCTTCTGCCATCGGGTAGAAACCCAGTGGTTGATCTAACTTATGTCGACAACGTTGCCCATGCGGCGATGCTCGCTTGCACTCAGGCAGACCGGCTTCAGCATGGTGATGTCTTCAATATTTCCAACAACGAACCAATGCCAATTGAGACTGTTCTACAAGCTTTATGTGTGGGGTTGAACCTAAAAGTAAAGTTACAATCATTACCATACGGTGTGGTATCACCATTATTAAAGCTCAGTGAGCAAATACGAAGGCGCTTACCACATCAGCCAGAGCCAAGGCTCACCTCATACAGCGCAGGATTGTTTAACTATCATCAAACTCTGGATATCAGCAAGGCGAAACAAACACTGAATTACCAACCGCTTTTTTCAATTCAAGAAGGAATACAGCAGTATGCAAACTGGTCTAAAAATAAAAATCTTTGAGGCTGGACACTGCGTACACCCAGGCTTTGTTGTCAAACCAGGTTCTGGTATCAAGCCTAGAACATTTCCTGCAGCCGTTGCGTTAATTCAGCACCCGACACAAGGCAACATCCTGTTTGATACGGGATATCACGAGCACTTTTTTAGCGCGACTCGTCCCTTCCCTGAACGTTTTTATGCTTGGACAACACCTTGCCGCTATCAACAAGAACATGGGATTGTTGCGCAGTTAGCAAAAGAAAATCTCAAACCTCATGATATTGATCATTTAGTGCTCTCCCACTTTCACGCTGATCACATTGCCGCCGTGTCTGAGTTTTCTCACTCTCAATTGCATTGCCAACAAAAAGGGGTAGATGCGATTACTAAAAGTGGTCGAATTGGAGGCGTAAGAAAAGGCTACCTAAAAGCTCTGCTTCCTCCACAACTAGAATCTAACTTCATCATTCATGGTGATTTTTCTGTGCCAATCAGCCAAATTCTTCCTCAGTGCCAAGGGGTTAACTTGCTCTGTAAAGACATGTTCGACGATGGACTTATTTATATGGTTAGCTTGCCAGGCCATGCTGCGGGTCAAGTGGGCTTGCTGGTTAAAAGAGACCAAAGTTGGCTGTTCTTACTCGCCGATGCATGCTGGTTAATCGAGAGCTTGAGTGAAAATATCGATCAGCATTGGCTGGCGAACATGCTTTGCGATGACACAAAAGCCTATAAAAACACCCTCTCCGAGTTGAGAAGTTGCTACCAACGAACCCACCACGTTGTTCGCTTTGTACCTTCACATTGTCAGGAAACTATCCAACAGCTAATCAAAGAAGGATGGATGAAGTGAGAACGCTTATCTCAGAATTCTGGCGAACCCGCTACCGCCCTTTCGGCTCAAGGGAACAAGTCGAAACATGGCAGCAACAACACTTAACGCAACACTTGGATTGGGTATGCCGTCATTCACCGTATTACCGCTCTTTTCAAGGTGCACCACTCAATGATTTCCCTATCATGAATAAGCAAACCATGATGGAGAACCTTTCAGAGTTAAATACGAAGGGCTTAGATGCTGAACAGTTAATGCAGCAGGCACTCAAAGCAGAGCAGTCACGCAACTTTGCCGCTTCGAAAGTTGGCGATGTTACGGTTGGGCTCTCTTCGGGCACATCAGGCATGCGCGGGCTGTTTCTTGCTGACAAGCAGGAAACACAACTGTGGGCCGGCAATATATTGGCTCGCCTTTTGCCCAACCTATGGCAAAAGCACCGAATTGCACTAGCCTTGCGAGCCAACAGCCCACTGTATAAATCCGTCGCGAAAGGGCCTGTCACATTCTTTTATGCCGATTTAACCAAACCTTACCAAGAATGGATAAAAGAGTTGGATGAGTTCCAACCCACGCTTTTGGTTGGTAGTGCGCAAGCTCTTCAGCTCTGCACCCAGTTCAGCGGTCAATTTGGTCAACCCGCAATTCAACCACAGCGGATCATTTCTGGGGCAGAGGTTCTAACCGAGAGTGACCGTCACTATATTTCTCAACGGTTCGACAGCGAACTCCATGAAGTCTATCAATGTACTGAAGGTTTTCTTGCATGTACTGATCAGCATGGACAAATGCGCTGGAATCAAGATGTTGTTTACATCGAAAAACATTGGCTGAATACCGAACGTACTCATTACAGCCCAATCATTACCGATTTTCGTCGTAAAACTCAGCCAATTATTCGTTATCAGCTCGACGATATTATTGAGAATAAACAGGATAATGGCGTATTTGAACCTCTTGGCGCGATTGCCGGACGATGTGGTGATCGCCTCACGCTAAACGCAAACCACGTCCCAGTGACGGTGTTACCAGATCTCATCTACCGCGCTATAACACTATCCGCCCAAGGCCGCGTGGATTACCGAATCACCCAAACAGGGTCACAAGCCATTCAAATTGAAGCGGATGTTCACCACCATCGGGTTATACATCAAGCCTTGATAAAGTTGTTTGACCAATTGCGGCTTGATCCTGTCAGATTTAGTTACCGCCCTGCGCCTATTTGGACGCCAATGAATAAACAACGACGTGTGGTGAACATATGCGGGTCTTAATCACCGGAGCCCGAGCACCAGTTGCACTAGAGTGGGCAACCATGTGTATGCATCATGGGCATGAAGTCATTCTCACCGATTCGCTAAAAAAGCCTCTGGGATCGTTTTTGCGAGGCATCGAGTCTTATATCCCCACCGCTTCACCTCGATTTGCATTTCCCACCTACCAACAGCAGATCCTAAAAATCATTACTCAGATGCACATTGATATGGTGATACCCACTTGTGAAGAAGTGTATTACTTGGCTCATGTTGACAAACAATGCCCAGATGTGAATTTCTTTCTGCCCGATGTGGCGCTGCTCAATGCCCTACACAACAAGTTGACCGTCTTTGAACAGCTTCAAGGCTTGCCAGAAATTACACTTCCAAAAACTCGTTTGGTCGCTGATAAAAGTGAGGTTGAAACTAATGAAAGAACCGTTCTAAAACCAGTTTACTCTCGGTTTGGCGGGCAAGTAATAAGAGATGTGACAACTCAGTCTATTTCTGCCGTCACGATATCGCCACTTTATCCTTGGGTTCAGCAACAAAAAATCCATGGGACTCCGGTGTGTAACTATGCGATTTTTGAACATGGTGACCTTAAAGCACACCAAGCTTATGTGCCGAAATACTGTGTAAACGGCTCGGCCGCCAGTGCTTTTCAGCCGATCTCGTGCGAACGACTAGATACATTTATCGCAGCTTTTGGTAAACGTCATACTTATCATGGGCAAGTGTCGTTTGACTTCATCAAATCACAAGATGAACTCTACGTGATTGAATGTAACCCAAGAGCCACCAGTGGTTTGCACCTACTCTCGTCTCGATGCAACCAACTGCTTCCTAATATGGAGTTTACCAGTCCTTCCAAGCAGCGATTGCATCATTTAGGTCCAATAACACTCATCGCTGAAGGCGGGTTATCCCTGTTCAAGGCTCGAACTTGGCAAGATTGGTGGTCTGGAGTGAATGTGATGCAACAGCATAACTTACCGGTCGGGAGCCAAATCCGGAGTATGTTTGAATTACTCCGGTTAGCTAGGCAGAACAAGACGAAGTGGAGCGACGCTTCTACCGTTGATATTGAGTGGAATGGAGAGGCATTGAACTCATGACACTTTCCTCTCAAGAATGGCATCAAACCTTTATCACTCTTATGCAGTCAAATCCTATTGATGAATGCACAGCAAGCTTTGGTTGCTACTATATCGATGATGTTGCCATTCCTTACTCCGTAACACCAAAAATACCAAACAACTGTTATGCAGTCTCCCCTATGACACTGCTTAGTGGCTACGCCGAAGAAGAGCTTCACAAAGTCAAAAATGTGGCTGTTCGATGGGTATGTAAGTTACTTATTAATATGACTAAACCAATCTTATCATTGGCTGGATTGGATCAAGTCCAAACGCTCAACAATCAGTGCTTGTCCACCAATATGTATAGCGAACAATGGGCAGCCTTAAATCTCGATGAACTGCGTCGCGTCGCACTCGATCAATACCCCACCTTTCCCTTGGTGCTTCGCTCCATTAACCAACGTCAACAATCACGCTTTATTCAGCGATTAGAGCAGCAGCAATGGCAAAGCTTGGTAACACGACAAGTGTATCTACTTGATGATTGGCAAGCGTTCAGCTTCAACCGAGATTTAACGAAAGACTTCAAACTGCTTAATGATAAAGATTGGCAGTTTAGGCCACTGACCACTAATGAAGAGTTTCAGCGTGCCAAAGAGTTATATGACATGCTTTACCTTGATAAATACAGCCTCAATAACATCCAGTTTTCAAGCCAATATTTAAAACAGGCGAGCCAGAACAAATTAGTACATTTAGTGGGACTGTTTTATCAAGAAGAGATGCTGGCTACGTTAGGCATTGTAGAAATTGATAATGATATGACTTGCCCAATTTTTGGCTACGATACCAATAAGCCACAACGCCTCGCATTGTATCGTCGAATATCGGCCTATACCATCCGCCATGCAATGATATACCAGCGTCGCTTTAATATGAGCTCAGGCGCTCCGGCTTTTAAACGCAACAGAAAAGCCCGGCCAGAAATTGAATTTAGCTATGTTTATATTGCGCACTTACCTTGGTACAAACGCATAATTTGGAAAAGCTTGTGCTGGCTCACTCAGCACTTTTATCGCCCTTTGTTGATACGTTTTCAGCTATAAACCGACATCTATAATCAGGTAAGCCTGCGTACACAGTCTCAATCGATAAAAAAGCCTGCGACGTTCGCAGGCTTTTTATAATGGAGCTGTGTGAGGTAACCGTTTTCTACGGTGTGTAGTATGTTGCTGCGCCAGGGCCTACTGGTAAACCAAATACGAATACCCATAGGTAGAACAGCACACTCCAACCTATAATGAAGCAGATTGAGTAAGGTAGCATGGTCGCGATCAGCGTACCGATACCTAAGTTCTTCATGTAACGAGTCGCTACGGCAAGAATCAAACCAAAGTAGCTCATCATTGGAGTAATGATGTTTGTCGTCGAGTCACCAATTCGGTAAGCAGCCTGAATCGTTTCCGGTGCATAACCAACAAGCATCAACATAGGAACAAAAATCGGAGCCGTTACTGCCCACTGTGCCGATGCCGAACCAATCATTAGGTTGATAAAGCCACACATCAGGATGAAGGCAAAGAACAACATTGGACCAGTTAAGCCAATTTCTTGCAGGAAGCTAGCGCCAGCAACCGCGAATACCTGACCGAAGTTAGTCCATTTAAAGAAAGCAACGAACTGAGCCGCAAAGAAAACTAATACAATGTACATGCCCATAGAAGACATAGATTTCGCCATTGCATCAATTACATCGCGATCCGTCTTCATCGTGCCAACAACTTTACCAAACACAAAGCCTGGAATAGCAAAGAACACAAAGATGAATGCCACGATACTTTTCAGGAATGGTGAACCTGCAATTGTACCTGCATCAGAACGTAGAATGCCGTCTTCTGGAACAACCGTCCAAGCAAGCAGCGCTGAAACAACCAGTACAGCAACACCTGCTAGTTTTAGGCCTTTCTTCTCAATGTCTGTTAAGCCACCCATTTTGTCGTTCGACAAATCTTCTGAGGCTTCTTCTTCACTGTATTTGCCAAGCTTTGGCTCAACAATTTTTTCAGTAACAAACGCACCAGTGATTGCAATGAAGAACGTCGAAACAAACATGAAGTACCAGTTAACTTCTGGACCAACAGTGTAAGTTGGGTCAATCATTTGCGCTGCAGTTTCAGTAATACCTGACAGTAGCGGGTCAACCGTACCGATAAGTAGGTTTGCTGAATAACCACCGGATACACCAGCGAATGCCGCAGCAAGGCCTGCAAGTGGGTGACGACCTAGAGAATGGAACAGCATTGCTGCCAGTGGAATAAGTACCACATACCCCAGCTCTGATGCCGTATTTGAAATGATACCAGCGAAAACAACAGTCACTGTTACCATGCGTTGAGATGCGCCCATGACCAAGCCACGCATAGCTGCAGATAGCAAACCAGAGTACTCAGCAATAGCAACACCCAACATCGCAACCAAAACCGTACCTAAAGGCGCAAAGCCAACAAAGTTTTTCACTAAGTTAGTAACGATAAGTTCGAGTCCATCAGCGTTAAGTAAGCTGACGACATGAATCATGCCATCTGCGGCACGACCTTTTGCGCCCTCAGGACGAGGGTCTACAACGGAAACTTCGAAGTATCCTGCAATGCCCGACATCACCAGAATGGCTAAACAGAAAATGGCAAATAGTGTGATCGGGTGAGGTAATAAGTTCCCCAAATATTCGACAGTATCCAAAAAGCGCGTAAACAGCGGCTTCTTAGGCGAGTTTTGTTTAATTGAATCAGATGAACTCATCTGTTCCCTCCTTGTTTTTATTCCTGTGCAAATGTGACAAAAATGTCAAAAAAGCGAGCGAAGGGTACTTGAGTAGAAGGTTAAAGAAAAGCCCTAAATGTTACAAACTGTGACCATTAGAGAGTTTTATAACCAATAATAAACAAAAACGTAGATATTTCATCCATGCAAAACAGTTAAGTCAAAATTATCAATTAAACAAAACCATAAGCCAGAAATATGCAGAACGATTACTTCTGCACTGCTTTAAACCTCGGATTCGCCTTACAAATGACATATAGACGCCCTCTTCGTTTTACGACCTGGCAATCCGGATGACGACTTTTTGCACTTTTTAATGATTTTACTACCTTCATGATTTATTCCTTTTCGCTCTTAAATTGACCAAAACGACGGTTGAAGTTCGCAATACGACCTTCTGTTTGAACCACTCGCTGTTTACCGGTGTAGTACGGATGGGATGCTGACGACACATCTAACGTAAAGTAAGGGTAGGTTTTGCCATCTTTCCATTCGATGGTTCTCTCTGTTTTCAACGTAGAACCAACAACGAAGTATTCATCTACGCTGGTGTCGTGGAACACCACTGGACGATATTCAGGGTGGATTCCTGGTTTCATAATACTTTTCCTCTTAATTAAAATGTTATGTTATAACATTTTAATTAATAATCATTATCAACAAGAAAAGCAAGAGAAATTTGTGATACTTTTCATCTCAATGAATTCTTAAAGATGTCCACCATGTATTCCATTGAACCCATCGGTGTCATTGAGACACCGTACAAAGAAAAGTTTGCAGTACCGCGCCAGCCTCGCTTAGTACCAACAGCGAAAGCACGCGTAAAACTGTTAGGCGCAGCGAATAGCCCTGAAGCAGTGCGTGGGCTAGAACAGTTCTCTCACGTTTGGCTGTTATTTTTGTTTGATCAAAATCTGGAAGCAGGTTGGAAGCCAACCGTCCGTCCGCCACGACTAGGCGGCAATGAACGAATAGGTGTCTTTGCCTCACGCTCGACTTTCCGCCCAAACGGAATCGGAATGTCAGCCGTTGAAGTAAAAGGAGTCACTAAGCAAGGCGATCAAATCTATCTTGATCTAGGCAGTGTTGATCTCGTGGATGGTACACCGATTGTGGACATTAAGCCCTATATCCCCTATTCGGATTCGATTCCAGAAGCACAAGGTGGATACGCAGACCAAGAACCAGAAAAGTCACAAGTCAACTTTTCTGCTCAAGCATTAGCAACGATAGAAAATCGATCCGATACTGACTATGTAAGATCAGTCATTGAACAAGTTCTGGCCCAAGATCCTCGTCCTGCATACAAGAAAAACAAGCCGGACGGCAAAGAATATGCGGTAAATTTGTTCGACTTGAACGTAAAGTTCACAGCAACAAGCAACTTAATAACGGTTACCGCTATTGAAAGCTTTTGACAAACGCAATTGGCTGATATTATAGACGGCTAATAAATTTCCCTTTCGGGAACTCCCATACTCCAGCTTATTAAAGCTTGAGTATCTAACTTAAATAAACGGATAAATTTAATGCGTACCAGTAATTATCTTCTTTCTACTCTGAAGGAGACTCCAAACGACGCAGAAGTAGTGAGCCACCAGCTCATGCTACGTGCAGGTATGATCCGTAAGCTGGCTTCAGGTCTATACACCTGGCTACCTACTGGTCTACGTGTACTGCGTAAAGTCGAAAACATCGTTCGTCAAGAAATCGACAATGCAGGCGCAGTCGAAACTTTGATGCCCGTTGTTCAGCCGTTTGAACTATGGGAAGAGACAGGCCGCAGCGAAAAGATGGGTCCTGAGCTACTTCGCTTTACTGACCGTCATGTTCGTCCGTTTGTACTTAGCCCAACCGCTGAAGAAGTGATCACTAGCCTTGTTCGCAATGAAGTGAGCTCTTACAAACAGCTTCCGCTAAACCTGTACCAAATCCAAACCAAATTCCGTGACGAACGTCGCCCACGCTTCGGTGTAATGCGTTCACGTGAATTCTCAATGATGGATGCGTACAGCTTTGACATTGATAAAGACGGCCTACAAAAGTCATACGACGCAATGCACGATGCTTACTGCAAAGCATTCGATCGCATGGGCCTGGATTACCGTCCTGTACTAGCAGATAGCGGTGCTATCGGTGGTAGCGGCTCTCAAGAGTTCCACGTACTGGCTGAAAGTGGCGAAGACATCATCGCATTCTCTACCGAGTCAGATTACGCGGCAAACATCGAAAAAGCAGAAGCACTAGCTCCAGCCTCTGAAGCAGCGGCACCAACGCAAGAAATGACGTTGGTAGATACGCCAAACGCAAAAACAATCGCTGAATTGGTTGAGCAGTTCGAGCTGCCAATTGAAAAAACAGTGAAAACTTTGTTTGTGAAAGCGTCTGACGAGGTTGATGCACCAATCATCGCGCTTATCATTCGTGGCGATCATGAACTGAACGAAGTGAAAGCAGAGAACCTTCCTCAAGTTGCAGCTCCACTGGAAATGGCATCTGAAGAAGAAATTCGTGAGCTTATCGGTGCTGGTCCTGGTTCTCTAGGCCCTGTTGGCCTTAAACTGCCGTTCATCGTTGACCGCAGCGTAGCGGTAATGAGTGATTTCGGTGCGGGTGCGAACATCGATGGCAAACACTACTTCGGCATTAACTGGGGTCGTGACGCAGAGCTTGGTCAAGTTGAAGACCTACGCAACGTGGTTGAAGGCGATCCAAGCCCATGTGGTAAAGGCACTATCCAGCTTAAGCGTGGTATCGAAGTTGGCCATATCTTCCAACTTGGCAACGCTTACTCGGCAGCGATGAACTGTGGTGTACTTGGTCCTGATGGTAAGAACGTCATCCTAGAAATGGGCTGTTACGGCATCGGTATCACTCGCGTCGTAGCGGCTGCTATTGAGCAAAACCATGACAAATACGGCATCATCTGGCCAGATGCAATCGCACCATTCCAGGTTGCGATCGTTCCAATGAACATGCACAAGTCAGAAGAAGTAAAAGAAGCCGCTGAGAAGTTGTACGCTGAGCTAACGGCAATGGGCATCGAAGTCCTATTTGACGACCGTAAAGAACGCCCAGGCGTAATGTTCTCTGATATGGAGCTTATTGGTGTACCGCATACCATTATTATCGGTGACCGCTCGATGAAAGAAGGCAACTTCGAATACAAGAACCGTGCTACTGGTGAGAAAACGCCAGTCGCAATGACTGATATTATCGAGCACGTAAAAGCTCAACTAAAGTAAGCGCTCGACGAGTTCGCATTTGAAGTAATTTCAAATAATTAGAAAGGGTTGGCTTCGGTCAGCCCTTTTTTATTACTGGGCAACCTTACTACTCCCCTTTAGATCTATTCACTTTGTTAATCTTTGGTTCAGCTTCTTGCTATTAAACTGATTTCATCATCTAAAGGAGGTCAGTTATGGATTTAAAAAGTCTTCTAAACCAAGCACTCAAATCAGAGTTACTCAAGCAAGGGGCTGATGCGTTAGGTAAACAAACTAACAACATCAAATCCTCATCAAACTCAAGTAGCCTGAAAACGCTAGGAGCAGGTGCCGTTGGCGGAGGCCTTATCGGTATGCTGATGGGCTCGAAGAAAAGTAAAAAAATGACCAAGAAAATAGGCTCGAGCGCATTAAAAGTCGGTGGCGCTGCTGCGCTTGGAGCATTAGCCTACAAAGTTTATAACGACTGGCAAGCCAAACAGTCCAGTCAAGGTGTTCATGAGACCTTTGACCCCGATGACAGCAAACACAGTGTACTAATTTTAAAAGCAATAATTGGAGCCGCAAAAGCCGATGGCCATGTCGATGAAGAGGAAATGGCCCGCATCGAGCAAACCCTCGCGGATATGGGCGCAGATGAGCACGTACGTCAACTCGTTCAGCAAGAACTAAACAAACCGCTCGATCCTGCTGAAATTGCTAATCAGGCGACCTCTCCTCAACAAGCGTCAGAAATTTATCTCGCGTCTTTGATTGTTGCTGATGAGCAAAACTTCATGGAAAAAGCGTATTTGCAAGAACTGGCAAAACAACTTCAGCTTTCACCAGAAGTCACTCAGCAGTTAGAAGTACAAATGCAGTGATTAAATCTCGCTCAAGCAACTCCTCAACTTGAGCCAAAACAACTCTGCACTTTGAGTTTCAAATCTGCTGTGTGTATATTGAGATAAGTTATCATTTAGTGGAAAGAAAACATGCAAGTATACGGCTGTTGTGAACTGGTTCGTGAGCTTTATGCTCAAATTGGTAGTGGCGATCAAGCTTACATTCCTCAGGCAATTTCATGTGCTGTTAAAGCGCTGAACGATGTTGCTGCGGATGAATCGCTACCAAAAGAAGTGCGTGAAAAAGCGGCATTTGCTGCGGCAAACCTACTGATTTCAGATTTTGAGGATAAGTAATGAATCTAGCGAACTTTGAATCCATGGATTCTGTCATGCTCATGAGCATTGTAAATATGAAGCTACGCGACGACTTCGGTGGTGACTTAGATAAACTGGCGGCTTTCTTCGATATCGATCGCGCGGCACTAGAAGCAAAACTGGCTTCTGCTGGTTTTGACTTTCTTCCAGAAGCAGGACAATTCCGTTAACCCGCAGCAATCCCCGCGGGTAACTGAAACGGGGAATAACCAACATTAAAAAGGGCTTGATGATCACTCATCAAGCCCTTCTCTTTTGTCCAATAGACGTTTCGATTAGCCGAATGAAGCCCAGATGACCGTAGCCACAAGAATTGGACATACAAACTTCACATACGCTGGCCATAACTTACCAAACCAACCTTGCGTAAACTCCGGGCAACCTTGCTCAAGCTCTTTGATTTTTGAGTTGCGATTCCATACCCAACCACCAAATAAGCAGAATAAGAGCGCAGCGGTTGGTTGTAGATACTGAGTAGCAACCGTCGCGACCATACCAAACAGAGCGCCAAAGTTATAAACAATCACCACACTGAACAAGGCGATGAGACCACCTAAAACCCAGCTCGTTGCGCTACGCTTGGTGTTGAAACGCTCACTCACTAACGCCACTGGACACTCTAACATTGAAATGGAAGACGTTAGCGCCGCAATCGTCAGCAATAAGAAGAACACAATAGAGAACAATTGACCAAGCAAACCTAAGCTATCAAACATCAATGGCAATACGGTAAATACCAACGTATCAGAGCTTAATAGAGAGCCATCTTCAGCATAGATTTGAACGCCTTTTTGCGTCGCAACAAACATCGCTGGCATCACCACTAACCCTGCAATGAAAGCAACGGCAGTATCTACCATGGTCACGTTCATCGCCATCTTTGGTAGGTTCTCTTTCTTACTCAAGTAAGAGCCATAAATCAGCATTGAACAGCCACCGATCGTAAGCGAGAAGAAGCCCTGCCCCATTGCAGCAAGAATCAACTTGCGGTCCCATACCTTTTCGAAATCCGGTACCAAGTAATGCTTTAGCCCTTCCATCGCACCGTTTTGCGTCATGATGTAAGCAAACAGCAGAGCAAACAAAACAAACAATGCTGGCATCAAACGTGTGGACCACTTCTCAATACCTTGTTTTACGCCACCTTGTACGATGAGAATCGTTAGCACATAAAAAGTAATGGCTCCGAACAAGTTACGTTCAACGCTAAAGCCCTTCAGCCATTGAGTTGCAGCTTCTAACCCCATTAGATCTGTGATTGCACCCAGTAAAAAGCAGATCAACCAACCACCGACAATAGAGTAAAACGCTAAAACAGCGCTTGGTACGCTTAAACCAATCCAGCCCACAATACCGCCGAGCTTTTTACCTACCGGATGATTGGTAAGCGAACGCATACTATCTACCGGATTGGCTTGACCATGACGACCAATCGCCATTTCAACCACCAGCATAGGAAATGCGACGATAAGAATCATCACCAAATAAACCAACAGGAAAGCACCGCCGCCATTACTGGCAGCTTGGGTTGGAAAGCCCCAAATATTGCCAAGGCCAACTGCGGCACCTGCGGCTGCTAAGATGAATCCGAGACGAGAGCCAAAATGCTCACGAGGCTGAGAAGAGGTTTGCTGTGTCATACTACTCACACAAAATATCATTGAACTAGCTAACTAGTACACTATAGCAATATTCACTATTCAACAAGAGCGCTCCGGTTAAATACTCGACAGTTGAAACAATTCACAGTCATTCAGCTTGTAAATTTTAACGTACATCTCACATTCATCATTCTAAGACCTAGCGACTTTTGTCTTTTTCACACGCCTAGAATTTGTGATTCTCCCATCGTGAAGTGAGCCGAAAAATAATGAGCTTTGGTGTAAGGAACGAATAGTTCCTCGTGATACTGTGTCGAAAAGCAGAATATTATGCTTCGCTTTTTCCCCCTTATGTCTATTTATCAGCTAGTTATTACTCTGTTCTCATTTATATCCATGACTCAAGGAGAGGAAAATGAAGGTCACTCTACTTCACGGAGCGATGGTTGCAGCACTCAGCGTCAGCTACCAAGCTCAAGCCTATAACTGCCAAAGCCTACCCGACTGGGACAGCACTGCGACTTATACATCGGGCACTTTAATAAAAACACAAGGAGCCGCTTACGAGGCCGCGTATTGGACGCAAGGCAATGACCCTGTTACCAATTCAGGGGCTTGGGAGGCATGGAAAGCGTTAGGGCAATGTGATGGTGGAAGCAACAACCTAGAGCCAAAAGTGTCATTCTCCTCTCCAACAAACAACGCACAAATTCCCGAAGGCAGTGCGATCACCTTGCTAGCCAACGCAGCTGACGAAGATGGCCAAATCGCACAAGTTGAGTTTGTTGCAGGCAACCAAACGGTTGCTGTGGTAACTCAAGCACCATTCGAAGCATCTTGGACCGCTATTGAAGGTGTCTCGCAATTGACCGCGATTGCGACCGATAATGAGGGAGCCGTTACAACCACGACGATTTCTATCCAAGTTCAACCACAAGTCGAGTTGCCACCACCTAGCATTTCACTGACAAGCCCATCGGGAACGGAAGCGCTTAACGTGGGTGGGAACCTCACGGTGGCCGCTCAAGCTGATGATATTGATGGTGTGGTCACACAAGTTGAGTTCTTCGTGAACAATCAATCCGTCGCGATTGATACCAGCGTACCTTACGAATATCAATGGACCGCGAGTGCTGGTACACATTCGTTTAAAGCACAAGCGACTGATGACACAAACCTCACAACCATGAGCCAAGAAGTAACGCTTGTTGTTAGTAATTCAGAAACAGGGACGGGCGGATGTGCAGATGCAGTGCCTTACGCGGCGGGCACGAGTTATCAAGTTGGCGACCTAGTTTCTCACTTCAACCAAAAATATCGTTGTGATGTTGCTGGTTGGTGTTCCTCGGATGCGGCATGGGCTTACGAGCCAGGTGAAGGGTTATACTGGCAAGATGCTTGGAGTGGCCTAGGTGCTTGTTCGACGCCACCGCAAGTTACCATTACGGCACCAACGGATGGACAAGTCGTGCTCGCTGGCAGCAATAACGAAATCACGGCTAACGCAAGCGATGCTGATGGCACAGTCACGCAAGTTGAGTTTTTTGCGAACAACACCAGCTTAGGGGTCATCACTCAAGCACCATATTCCGTTACTTGGAACGCCACACTTATTGGCGCTAACCAGCTTAAAGCCGTCGCAACCGATAATGATAACAACACGTCAGAGTCCTTGGTTGGTGTGGAAGTCAGCGATAAAGATTTGGTCGTCTCACTGACTTCACCAAGTAGCGGTCAAACCGTCGGCTTAGGCAAAAACCTCGCATTAAGTGCCGATGCAACATCTTTAACCTCAGGCATTAAACACGTTGATTTCATGATCAACGGCTCTATTGTTGCAACCGATACCACGGCACCTTACACAGCCAACTGGACACCAACTGTACTTGGTAACTTTACAGTTAGCGCCCAAGCTGTGGATTTGTCAGGAAGCAATGCATTGTCTGACGCAGCAGCAATAACGGTGGTTGAGCAAGCAGAGAAACGTCATAAACTCATCGGTTACTGGCACAATTTTGTAAATGGGGCTGGCTGTCCAATTCGTCTAGCGGATATGGCTGATGCGTGGGATGTGATTGATATTGCCTTTGCCGAAAATGACCGCAACAGTGATGGTACCGTGCACTTTAATCTATATTCAGGCGATATTTACAGCGATTGTCCAGCGCTCGACCCAGCACAGTTCAAACAAGACATGGCAGCGCTTCAAGCTAAAGGTAAAAAGTTTGTTCTCTCTCTTGGTGGCGCAGAAGGCACGATTACGCTGAATACCGATCAAGACGAAGCCAACTTTGTCTCTAGCCTAACAGGTCTTATCGCTGAGTGGGGCTTTGATGGTCTTGATGTGGATTTAGAGAGTGGATCTAACTTGGTTCATGGCTCGCAAATTCAAGCTCGCCTTGGTCGTGCTTTGCTTCAAATAGAGCAAAATATGGGTGGCGACATGTACCTAACCATGGCACCTGAGCATCCTTATGTTCAAGGCGGCTATGTGGCTTACAGCGGTATTTGGGGAGCTTACATTCCTGTGATTAACGAGACACGTAGCACGCTCGACCTGCTTCACGTCCAGCTATATAACAACGGTGGTTTGCCAAACCCATATCTGCCAGGCAGTGCACCAGAAGGCTCTGTGGATATGATGGTAGCGCAATCTAAAATGCTTATCGAAGGCTTTGAATTGGCCGACGGCACTCAGTTTGCACCACTACGTGATGATCAAGTCGCAATCGGCTTACCTTCAGGTCCTAGCTCAGCAAATTCAGGGCAGGCTCCGACACAGAATATTATCAGCGCACTAGATTGTTTAACCAAAGGCACTTCATGTGGCACCGTTAAACCAGCGTTCATTTACCCGAATTATGCAGGGGTAATGACGTGGTCTATCAACTGGGATCAGCATGATGGTTTTAACTTCTCAAAACCTGTCGGCGATAAACTCACTCAGATGAACGCGCAGTAAGTTGTTAATGAGCAAACGAATAACATCGTCTTGCTTTCATTACTTGTTCAAGTATGTAAAAACGAAAAGAGAGCACAATTGTGCTCTCTTTCTTTATACCATTGAGTTCTACTTTTTGAAGGGTAATTAAATCGTAAATACTCGGTAATCTTTTAGCTCAGGGATTTTCTTCAACAAATCGTCTTCTTGCCCTGCCATGTCATCCAACGAGTCGCACAAGTCTTCTGCTTGTTGCTCTACCTCTTTCGAATGCTCAGCTAAACGCTCTTCTACTTTCGCGCTGAGTTCAGCCATACTCTCCGATAATGCAGTGAGGTTTATTCCCCCCTCTTCCTTCATTTTTTTCGATAAAGCATCCAACGAACTCGTTAAAAACTCTTTATTGAAGATCTCTTGTGCTTTTGCAAAGTCTTCAGTCCACCCTTGTGTCATGGACTCAAAGCTTTCCGCTGGTAGAATGAAATCACCATCTTTGTAGTAACGTGATTCAACATCAGCGAAAAAGTCCTGTACTGCGACTTTGACGTTATCAAACGCGCCAGGTGCGTCTAGGCTTTCCGCGACATCATCGATGATGTCATTTGCAAGCGCTAAACCATCACTCGCCAACTGCTTTGCTTGTGGAATATACGCGTTCATTTTTTCGCGATAGTCTTCAACTGCCGCTTTTTGGTCGGCATTGAGTTCAATTAGCTCACCTTTGATGAAGAGGTTGTTATCCTCATCCACGACAGCTTTATCACCTGTCGTTTGGCGAATTTCCAAGCTTTGCCCATCCATACGGACTTCATTATTGATGTCCACACGACACTGCGCTGCATAACCAGTAGCACTGACCATCAGCAATGAGAGTGTAAAAAGCTTTTTCATGTCATTCTCTTTTATTTAACATTACTCGTGTTAAACATAACACTGAGTGATACATGAGATGTCAGCAAACCGTCACGACTTCGTAACAAGTTGTTTTTTCTCCTATTTTTACATCAATCTCATCGCCTTCTTCTTTCCCGAATAACGCTCGACCAAGAGGAGATTTTGCTGTTAAGACAAAGACTTCCTGAGCCTGATATTTAACAGTCAGACCACCAGAACAAGGGCCTACAAAGAAGTGCTTTTCAAGCAAATTCTCATCTGCGAGAACGACGTAAGCACCTACACCAACAGGTGCGCCTTTAAAGTCGCGAGTCACTAGAGCGCGATATTGACGCAGCTCGTCTTCACTCTCTTGGATTCGCATTGCTTGTCCATGAGCAAGATACGCGGCTTCAAGTGCTAACGTATCGTACTTATGCTCGGGAACAGTTTCTTCATCTGTCGCGGCATCAATGGCTCGCTGAGCCGATGCATGGGCCACTTGAAGTTTTTCTTCCAGATGTTGGATGATAATTTGGACTAAGTCAGCTTTGTTCATACTTTTAGGACGCGCGTTTGGCACTCAGGGTGTGTTAATGTACCTAAGTTTACCATCAAAGAAAGGTTTCCCTATTATGCAAAGTGACTCGCTGCATCAAACACTTCAATCCGTATTTGGTTTTGACTCATTACGCCAAGGTCAACAACCTGTTATTGAAGCGGTTATGAATGGTTACTCTGCTGCGGCCATCTTTCCTACGGGTTCGGGTAAGTCTCTCTGTTACCAATTGCCAGCAACCGTATTGCCCAATCTTACGTTGGTGATCTCGCCGTTGTTGGCGCTAATGAAAGATCAGCTGAACTTTTTGCAAAGTAAAGGGATCCCAGCCGCTTCTATCGATAGCAGTCAAAGCAGAGAAGAGTCACAACGCGTCATGGCAGGGGTAAAAAATGGACAGATCAAAATATTGATGATTTCTGTTGAGCGCCTAAAGAACGAGCGTTTTCGTGAGTTCATTCGCCAAGTGCCGATCTCTTTGATGGTGGTTGATGAAGCGCACTGTATTTCCGAATGGGGACATAACTTCCGCCCTGATTATCTCAAGCTACCGCAATATCAACGTGAACTGAACATTCCACAATCTTTGCTTCTCACTGCAACAGCAACGCCCGCAGTTATTGAAGACATGAAACAAAAGTTCGATATTGCCAGTGAACATATTACCGTTACAGGCTTCTACCGCCCCAATCTGGATATCTCGGTTATCCCATGCGAGGAAGCAACGAAACAAGAAAAGCTAAGTGAAATCATCGCCTCTTCTCCTAAGCTTCCGACTATCGTATACGTGACACAACAGCAGACAGCAGAGCAAGTAGCAAAATCACTAATCCATATTGGCATTAATGCTCACGCGTACCATGCTGGTATGAAAAGCGACATCCGTGAACAAATCCAACAGCAGTTCATGGATAGCCAAATTGACTGTATTGTTGCAACGATTGCATTTGGTATGGGGGTCGATAAATCTGATATCCGCCGCGTCATTCACTTCGACTTACCCAAATCGATCGAGAACTACGCACAAGAGATTGGACGTGCAGGCAGGGACGGGCAACGTTCTGAGTGCATTCTGCTAGGCAATACGTCCGGCTTAACGGTGTTGGAAAACTTTGTCTATGGTGATACACCTGAACTAACCTCGATTAACTATGTAGTCGAGCAAGCGAAAGAACATGCTCCACAATGGGAGGTAGTGCCACTGCGTTTATCGCGTGAAAGTAATATCCGCCAATTGCCACTCAAAACCTTGTTGGTTTATTTGGAGCTACATAAACTCATTGAAGCAAAATACAGTTACTTTGCGGAATATCGCTTTAAGTTTTTGCACGATCAGCAATTTATTGTGAATCAATTTCAAGGCGAGCGACGTCAATTCGTGGAGGCTATTTTCTCCTGCTCGCAAAAAGCCAAAGTGTGGTGCCAAGTTGACCTAGAAGCGTTATGGATGAACTATCAATCGGAACGCAGCCGAGTTGTCGCAGCCCTCGACTATTTTCACCAGAATGGTTGGATAGAGCTAGAGAGCAAACAACTGACCGACGTGTACTCTGTTTTGCCAACCACACAGAGTTCTGATGTTTTAATCCAACAACTGTATGAACTGTTCCAATTCAAAGAAAGCAAAGATATCGAAAGAATTCACACCATGCTGCGCTTGTTCCAGTCAGAGCACTGTTTGAGCTCACAATTGGCGAACTACTTTGCGGATCACAATGCACCAGAGCAATGTGGTCACTGCTCCGTGTGTCGTGGTCAAGTCGCCTCGTTCCCAACACCACAAGATGAGGATATTGAGCCACCTCAAGTAGCAATGTGGGTGCAGGAATTTATTCAGCTCTCCCCTTCAGCTATCAGCAATGATGCTGTCGCCCGCTTCTTGTGTGGAATTAGTACCCCTTTAATTAGCCAGCTAAAAGCTTCAAAACTGGCGGGTTATGGTGCGATGGCCAACACAAGCTTTGAACAAGTATTAGCTCAGGTAGAAGCAGTAAGAGCCTAGAAAAAGCTCAACTGGCGCGCTTGGTTCTCGGGCTTGAGCATCACGTTCAAGCCTAAAAGGCGTATTTCCCGTCCGTTTTGGCGCTTAAGAATATCTCTTAACAAGATCTTGAAGTCCTCAAGCTCTAATTGCGGATGGATATGCTCAATTGTTGTCAGTTGAAAGTCGGCAAATTTAACTTTAATACCTTGTTTAATAATCGATTTATCTGGGCTTGCACGCTCTAAGCGTTTCTCGAGTTCAGGATAAAGTTTATCCTCGATCACTTGCCAACATTCATCATAGCTCGAGATATTCTGGCTGAATGTTCGTTCCACACCGACGGATTTTCTCTCTCGCTCAACGACGACCTCTCGATTATCAATTCCATGGCTACGCTGCCATAAAGATGCTCCCTGACGACCAAACTGTCTCAGCAATTCACGATAGTCGCTGTTTTTAATATCCTCACATCGATAAAAGCCCGCTTGATGTAGCTTCTCAAGACTCACCTTCCCAACACCAGGAATGTTTTCCAGCGGAAGTGTATCGATAACTTCCTGGACCTTATCTGGCGGGATAACAAACTGACCGTTGGGTTTATTCATATCAGAGGCGACTTTGGCAAGAAACTTAATCGGTGCAATGCCCGCCGATGCCGTCAGTCCAAGCTCATTCCAAATGTCGCGTCGAATAGACTCTGCGATCAACGTTGCGGAGCCACGACAAGCTGTCGAGTCCGTGACATCGAGGTATGCTTCATCTAATGATAGAGGTTCAATGATAGGCGTATAACGCTCAAAAATAGCACGAATCTGCTGAGAGACTTGTTTGTACACGTGCATTCGACCGGGAACGACCAGTAGATGGGGGCAGAGTTGCAATGCACGCGCCGTTGACATTGCACTACGAACGCCATATTTGCGCGCCTCATAATTACAGGTGCTAATCACGCCACGCTGTTTTTCATGACCGCCAACGGCGAGTGCAATGCCACGGTAACTAGGATTATCTCTCATCTCAACGGCAGCATAAAAACAATCCATATCGACGTGAATGATTTTTCTAATTCGGTCTGACATAGCCATCAAATACTGTTCAAAAAAACAGTATAAATTAAATCTGCCTTGATAGAAATGAGAGTTTGTAAACGTGCTTTAATCTCGTAACATCACATCAAGCTGATCGACCAACTCTGCCCAGTCTGCGTCTTCTTCAATGGCTTGTTTGAGAAATGTGGCTTGCGAACTTGTCCAAAAGCTGGCTTCATGCAGAGGGGCTGAAGCTCTTTTGTGCCGATGTTCGTTAATAAAGTCCTTTATCTCTTGAGGAGAGCTGCCGAGGCCTAGTTGTTGAAACAATTCAGCCATACCGTGTTGATGCATTTCCATATTTCCTCCTAAGTTGACGCGCTTTAGTTTGAGTATATAACCAAATAACAGTTAAGTACGGTGATTAAAGGGAAATGACTTGGCTGTGAAGTCTGCACCGACTTAAGCTTCCGGTCATCCTAGATTAAACGTAGCAAGCAAAGTATAAACTCTCAGAGAAGTAGAGCGAGAAATATAAAAAAACCCAGCTTTGGCTGGGTTATTTTGTATTACTCTTTGGATGATCGATACTTAAGCAATTCGATCTTTTTCCCATGCAGCCAATTTCTCAGCTCGCGCCGCTTCACGTGCTTCACGTTTCTTACGCGCGTCACATGGTTCTGGACAGTTACATACTTTCTCAATACCTACTGCACCAAGACCGCCACAGCTACCCTTCACTACTTTCTTCTGGAAGATGTAGCCAACAGCCATCGCTGCGATTACCGCAACAAAAACTGCAAACGTAATTAGAAATGTACTCATAAGAACATGCTCACTTCTGTTGTTATTTCTTCATGAACGGCTTGTATGCTTCCGAAGCCAGCTCTTTAAAACCATTTTCCGTCTTCACAATCATGAAAACAGGAATATTATTTTCGTTCGCAATTGCCATGCCTTTGTCTTCACCTAGCACCATAAGACCAGTTGCAAGACCATCAGCAGTCATCGACGATTTATCTAATACCGTTACAGACACCACTTTATGATGAATAGGTTTGCCTGTTCTTGGATTAATAATATGAGAGTATCTCACACCATTACTCTCAAAGTAATTACGATAGTCACCACTTGTTGCAATTGCCATGTCCCCTGGCTCAATAATTTCTTGAATTGAGCGCTCATCAATAGTCGGCTTTTCAATCGCAATGCGCCAAGGCACGCCTTCACGATTCACGCCTTTGAGGCGCATTTCGCCGCCCACTTCTACCATGAAGTTATGAACCCCTTCAGATTGAAGGTAGTCAGCAACCACGTCAACCCCCCAACCTTTAGCAATAGTTGATAAATCGACATACAAGTTAGGAATATCTTTGGACAATTTATTGCCATCAACAGATAGGTGGTGAATGCCAGTATTGGCTTTGCGTGCCGCTAGCTCCTCATCTGTAGGAACGACATCAGGGCGAGCTTCTGGGCCAAAGCCCCACAGGTTAACTAGAGGGCCGACAGTTACATCCAACGCACCTAAAGTAAGACCGTTAAGGCGAATTGCTTCTTTCACTACCGTTGCAGTTTGTGTCGAAACTGTAAATGGCTCGCTCGTTTGATGCTGGTTAAAACGACTTAACTCTGAATCATCACGGTAGGTCGACATTTGGTCATTAACCTCTTCCAATAAGCGATCAATTTCCGTCTGCATCGCTTTTGGCGTTGGAATACCATCTTGCTCAATATATTTGATGTTATAAGAAGTCCCCATGGTAGGGCCACTTAGATGAATTTGATCTGCTGGCTGCTCACAGCCAGCCAAAATCAATAGAGAAGCGAATGCAACAAGCCACGTTTTCACTTGTTAACTCCCAATGTTGTTGAATTGATATGGGGAATGGGACCGATTACTTAAATCCAATTACCTATATCAACTGTTGAATATTATTTTTACTTCTACAAAAAATAATGGCTAGCTCTTAGAGAGCTAGCCATAGATTCAATCACTTGGAGGGATTAACCACCGAAGTCATCTAGTAGGATGTTTTCATCCTCTACACCTAGATCTTTTAGCATGCCGATAACAGCCGCATTCATCATAGGTGGACCACACATGTAGTATTCACAGTCTTCTGGCGCTTCGTGATCACGTAGGTAGTTCTCGTAAAGAACGTTGTGAATAAAGCCAGTGTAACCATCCCAGTTATCTTCTGGAAGTGGATCAGACAGTGCACAGTGCCATACGAAGTTATCATTCTCAGCTTGTAGCATATCGAAGTCTTCTACGTAGAACATTTCACGCTTAGAACGTGCGCCGTACCAGAAAGACATCTTACGCTTAGAGTGCAGACGCTTAAGTTGGTCGAAGATGTGTGAGCGCATTGGAGCCATACCAGCACCACCACCAACGAATACCATTTCTGCATCTGTATCTTTCGCAAAGAACTCACCAAATGGACCAGAAATAGTACACTTGTCGCCTTCTTTTAGAGACCAAATGTACGAAGACATGATGCCTGGTGGTACGTCTGGGTTGTTCGGCGGCGGAGTCGCGATACGAACGTTAAGCATGATGATACCGTGCTCTTCTGGGTAGTTAGCCATTGAGTATGCACGGATAGTCTCTTCGTTAACTTTAGACTCGTAACGGAAAAGGTTGAACTTCTCCCAGTCTTCACGGTATTCCTCAGGAATATCGTAGTCTGCGTATTTCACGTGGTGAGCAGGTGCTTCAATCTGGATGTAACCACCAGCACGGAAAGGTACTGATTCGCCATCTGGAATTTGTAGCTTAAGCTCTTTGATGAATGTCGCTTTGTTATCGTTAGAGATAACGGTACATTCCCACTTCTTAACGCCGAAGATTTCTTCAGGAAGCTCGATGTCCATGTCAGTTTTCATAGCAACCTGACACGCTAGACGCTCACCTTCACGTGCTTCACCTTTAGTAATATGGTCAAGCTCGGTTGGTAGGATGTCGCCACCACCTGATTTAACTTTTACGCGACACTGACCACATGAGCCACCGCCACCACAAGCAGAAGATACGAATACGCCAGCACCGGCTAGAGCACTCAGTAGCTTACCACCTGGTTGTGTAACGATCGCCAGAGAAGGGTCATCGTTCACAGAAATTGTAATGTCACCTGTTGGTACAAGCTTAGACTTAGCGAAAAGAATCACTAGTACTAGTGCAAGTACGATCAGAGTAAACATCACTACACCAAGAATAATGTCCATTGACTATTCCTTAATTGTTGCGGTTTACCCGACTTACAGTTGAACACCAGAGAAAGACATAAAGCCTAACGCCATAAGACCTACAGTGATAAATGTGATACCAAGACCACGTAGACCTGGAGGTACGTCAGAGTACTTCATCTTCTCACGGATACCTGCAAGAGCAACGATTGCCAGCATCCAGCCCACACCAGAGCCGAAACCGTAAACGATAGATTCAGCAAAGTTGTAGTCACGTTGTACCATGAAAGATACACCACCGAAGATTGCACAGTTTACTGTGATCAGCGGTAGGAAGATGCCTAGCGCGTTGTACAAAGGTGGGAAGAAACGGTCTAGAACCATCTCTAGAATCTGTACAAGTGCTGCAATTACACCGATAAAGGTGATGAAGTTTAGGAAGCTAAGGTCCACGCCCTCAACTAACGCGTTCTCTCTCAGAACTAGGTTGTATACTAGGTTGTTCACAGGAACAGCGATAGTCAGTACTACCACAACTGCAACACCTAGGCCGAAAGAGGTCTTAACCTTCTTAGATACGGCAAGGAAAGTACACATACCTAGGAAGAAAGACAGAGCCATGTTTTCGATGAAAATCGATTTAACTAACAGACTAATGTAATGTTCCATGACGTCCTTACTCCTTCGCTTCTACTTGTTCTGGTTTCAGAATACGGATTACCCAGATAAGGAAGCCGATTAGGAAGAATGCTGATGGTGCTAGTAGCATTAGGCCGTTAGGCTGGTACCAACCACCGTTGCTCACTAGAGGTAGAACTTCTAGGCCAAATAGTTTGCCTGAGCCAAATAGCTCACGGAAGAAACCTACAGTGATAAGAACGAAGCCGTAACCTAGACCGTTACCAATACCGTCAATAAGAGATGGTACTGGCGCAGACTTCATTGCGAATGCTTCAGCACGACCCATTACGATACAGTTAGTGATAATCAGACCAACGAATACAGATAGCTGTTTAGAGATATCGTATAGGTAAGCTTTTAGCACCTGGTCTACCACAATTACTAGCGATGCGATAATTGCCATCTGAACGATGATACGCACACTGTTAGGAATGTGGTTACGGATCAATGAAACAGAGAAGTTAGACAACGCAGTTACAAATGTTACCGCTAGCGTCATTACAAAAGCTGTTTCTAGTTTAGTTGTTACTGCAAGAGCAGAACATACACCAAGAACTTGTAGCGCGATTGGGTTGTTATCCAATACTGGCGCTAGAATGCTCTTTTTAACGTTTTGTGCACTAGACATTAGTTAAGTTCTCCGTCACGAACTTTTGCTAGGAAAGGACCAAAGCCCTTGTCACCTAACCAGAAGTCAAATGTGTGTTGAACACCATTACTAGTGAGCGTTGCTCCTGATAGACCATCAACACCGTGCTCAGAACCTTGCGGTGCGCCGCCTTTCACGACCTTAATCGCTGGCTGATGATCTTCATTGTACAATTTCTTGCCAATGAATTGATCGCGCCATGAAGGGTTCTCTACTTCACCACCAAGTCCAGGAGTTTCACCTTGCTCGTAGTAAGTAATAGCAGACACAGTGTTACCATCAGTTTCAACGGCTACAAAGGCATACATCATCGACCATAGTCCTTTACCGTGCATAGGCAAGATAACTTTTTGGACTTCATCTTGGTCTTTTACTAAGTACACCACTGCTGTATTCGCACGACGACGGATATCAGCGACGTCTTCTTCTGGTGTCAATGCGATTGAACGTTCTGCATCTTTTGATGCTTCACGCTGATCGTACGTAGATGCATTACCCTCAGTAAAGTTACCTGTTTCAAGGTCTACCAGACGAGGTTCGATGTACTCAGCAAATAGCTCTGGTACTTTCTTACCGTTCGCGTCAATGCCTGCAACTTCAACGATCTTTGATTGCTTATCTAGGACAGCGTTAGCTTTTTGCTTATCACGCAGACCTACTGCTGCTGTTGATACGATGATTGAACAAACAAGGCTCAACCCGATAACAACACCCAGCGTCTTTTTAATGCTGTCGTTATTACTTGCCATAGCGTGCTAGTCTCCGCTTGATGTTCTTCTCAATCACTACATGGTCGAACAGAGGTGCGAATAGGTTCGCGAATAGAATCGCCAGCATCATACCTTCTGGGTACGCCGGGTTAACTACACGGATCATCACACACATTGCACCAATCAGGATGCCGTACCACCATTTACCTTTGTTAGTAAATGACGCTGATACTGGGTCCGTTGCCATGAAGAACATACCGAATGCAAAACCACCTAGAACTAGGTGCCAGTGCCATGGCATGTTGAACATTGGGTTAGTGTCAGAACCGATCACGTTAAACAGAGTCGATACTGCAATCATACCGATCATTACGCCCGCAATGATGCGCCATGAAGCGATTCGCATGTAAACGATCATCGCTGCACCGATCATTAGAGCTAGAGTCGATACTTCACCAATAGAGCCAGGGATGTTACCGATGAAAGCGTCCATCCAAGTGATAGGAGAACCAGTTACTGTGTTAACTAGAGCACCGTTACCACCTTGAGCCCATTGGCTAAGAGCAGTTGCACCAGAGAAGCCGTCAGCTGCAGTCCATACTACGTCACCCGAGATTTGCGCTGGGTAAGCGAAGAATAGGAATGCACGACCTGCAAGTGCAGGGTTAAGGAAGTTACGACCTGTACCACCGAAGATCTCCTTCGCAACAACAACACCAAATGTGATACCTAGTGCCGCTTGCCATAGAGGTAGCGTTGGTGGAACGATAAGTGCGAACAAGATAGAAGTAACAAAGAAGCCTTCGTTTACTTCGTGCTTACGCACCATACAGAAAAGCACTTCCCAGAAACCACCAACAAGGAATACTGTTGCGTAGATAGGTAGGAAGTAGGTCGCACCTAGTAGCATCTTACTGCCAACCCCTGCATCAGCGGCAATCGTTCCGCCCAGCATTTCAGTTAGCCAGTAGTGCCAGTTACCAGAGATAACTGTCGCTAGTTGATCACCAGCGTACATGTGGTTAAGCGCTGCAATAGCTTGGCCACCTGCGTTGTACATACCCCAGAACATTGCTGGGAATACCGCAAACCAAACCATGATCATGATACGTTTTAGGTCAACGCTATCACGAACGTGCGAGCTTTTATTTGTTACGATACCTGGAGTGTAAAAAACTGTTGCTACAGCTTCGTACAGGGCAAACCATTTTTCGTGTTTACCACCAGGCTCAAAATGATGCTCGATGTCTTCAAGAAACTTTTTAAGAGCCATGAAAATTACCCTTCCTTCTCGATAGTATCTAGGCATTCACGAAGTAACGTACCGTACTCGTACTTACCTGGACATACAAAGGTACACAATGCTAGATCTTCTTCATCCAGTTCAAGCGCACCCAGTGCTTGAGCACTGTCTGTATCACCTGCACATAGATCACGAAGCAGCAGAGTAGGCTCCATATCTAGAGGCATTACGCGTTCGTAGTTGCCAATTGGAACCATTGAACGATCACTACCATTGGTCGTCGTTGTCATATTGAACAACTGACCTTTGAATACGTGACCAAGGAAAGAGCGAGTTACCGAGAACTTATTCTTACCAGGCATTGCCCAGCCAAATAGTTCTTTCTCACGGCCTTCACGTAATACAGAAACCTGTTGATGGTAACGGCCAAGATATGCGTGTGGACCAGTTGCATGTGTACCTGTCAGTACAGAACCAGAAATCACACGAACTTCGCCAGGCATCAGCTCATTATCTGTTAGGTCATCCAAGCTTGCACCGATTACGGTACGAACTAGACGAGGGTTATTCACAACTGGACCAGCTAGAGACACAACACGATCTGTGTATAGCTCACCAGTTAGGAACAGCTTACCGAACGCGATAACGTCTTGGTAGTTGATGCTCCATGCCACATTTTCTGCATTCACTGGGTATAGGAAATGCATGTGGGTGCCAGCAAGACCTGCTGGGTGAGGGCCATCGAAGACGTGTTCTTCTACGTTAGACTGTGAAGAGCGTGGCAAACTAGTGCCAGATTTACATACGTAAACCTTGCCTTCTGTCAGGGCTGAAAGAATGTCTAGACCAGCAATGAATGCTTCTTGTTGCTCATTAATGATCAACTCAGGCTTAGCTGCTAGTGGATTAGTATCCATTGCAGTTACGAAAATAGCCTTAGTAGAAGACTCGATTGCAGGAACCTTGCTAAACGGACGAGTACGTAAAGCGGTCCATAGGCCAGAGTCAACCAACTGAGTCTTGATCACTTCACGATCTAGACCTGAAAGTTGAGCGGCTTCGAACTTATCAAATGTCACCTGCTCTTCACCTGCCACTTCAATCACTACAGATTGAAGGACACGTTTAGCGCCACGGTTAACTTCGATCACTTTACCGGCTGCTGGTGCAGTAAATTTCACGCCAGGGTTCTTTTTATCTTCAAAAAGAACTTGCGCTTTTTTCACTTCATCACCAACGCGGACATGCATGGTAGGACGCATGCCAACGTACTCTTCGCCAAGCAAGGCGACTTTTTTGATGGTCTTACCATCATTAATCACCTGGGATGGAGTTCCTGCGATAGGAAGATCCAAGCCCTTCTTTATTGTAATCATACGCACTTGCACTACTTTTATCGGGAAAAAGATTCTTTTGATTGCGTAACTTTTAGACACGACATCAGTGTCCGGTTTTGATGTTGTTTTAAACATCAAAATCGCAACATCCTATTAAAAATCTCGTCACAAGGAATACGCGAGATTTATCAGGTGCCGTAGTCTAGCATTTTTTAGGAACTTGATGCCATGACCAATCATTAGAATAGAGGGGTTATTTCGGTAGAATCAGGTCTAAAAGGTCAAAGAATAGTCATAACTTTGACCGATCGCACAAATGCCATATTCCATACATATCTTATGGAAAAGTCATATTCATCGCCTGAAATATCCTGCAATTTCCATTCATTTGTTGAAACACTGTTAACACATTTTTTAACCAGAATTTGTGCCACATCGATGCCCCTAAAGAATGTAAAACGAAAAAAGATGGCCTTAGCCACCTTTTCTCTGCACCTTTACATTTTGCGTCTTTAGTGACCGCCACCCATACACATAGGGCTATCAGGAGCGCCATCTTGTTCTCGCTTCCACTCTTCATCAGTGTATGTATGGATAGCTAGTGCATGAATGTGGTTATCCAGCTCATCTGCCAAAATTTGATGAACTTGGCGATGGCGTCCAATCAAACGCTGTCCCGCGAACGAATCACTCACAACAATCACTTTGAAGTGACTCTCCGAGCCTGGTGGCACATTATGCATGTAGCTCTCATTAATCACTTTGAGATAGCTTGGTTGCAGCTCACTGTGTAGTTTCTTCTCTATGATTTCTTGGATCATATTCGTTCCTCATTGATGCGAATTCCATAAGTATATACCTAAGTAAAGCAGACGTGTATCACTCAAACATCACTCTCATTATTGATGCATTTTACGTTCAACTGATTTCAAAGCGCTTGACGCCATGAACATGCCTAGAGAGCGAGCACCACTGAACACGTAAAATTTGACAGCTTTTTGTATCTCGACACGTCATCATTTGCGACAATAACACTTAATTTCTAAATCAACTTACATTTAGCTATGAAAACCGAACTGAATCTTCACGAGCGAAGCCTAACACTTTATCGTTTCCCAAAACGCAGCAATGAAACTCTACAAGCGTGGGATGCCGGTGATGAGTATCTTATTAATCATGTTGAAGAACTTGCTTTGCCAAACAATCAAAACATCCTCGTGATTAATGACAGCTTTGGTGCCCTCTCCTGCTGGTTTTCAGAAAAGCACCATGTGACGCTAATGAGTGATTCTTTCATTTCTCATAAAGGTGTGCAGCAGAACCTTGAGCAAAACCAGTGCAATAAGGTAGCGTTTGCAACCACGATGGATCCCGTACCTTCCAATACTGATCTCGTATTGCTGCAACTGCCAAAAAGTAACCGTCACCTCGTTTGGATACTCAGTCAGTTAAGAAAAGCACTGCCTGCATCCTGCCCCGTCATTGCAGTTAATAAAGCGAAAGACATTCATACTTCAACGCTAAAACTGTTTGAAAAATATTTGGGTGAGACAAAAACCTCTCTGGCCTGGAAAAAGCACCGATTGGTATTTGCTCAAGCAACGGTTGACCCAACAATTGAAGTAAGCCCTTTCACGACTTGGCGCGTTGATGGCGAAGATATCGAACTCAAGAACATGCCAAATGTCTATTCAGGAGAAAGCTTAGATTTAGGTGCGCGTTTTATGCTTCAGCACCTACCTCAAGATCCATTGGTAGATAATGTTATCGATCTCGGTTGCGGTAATGGTGTTCTGTCTGCGAAGTTTGGTCAGCTGAATCCGAATGCTCGATTAACATGTGTTGATGAAAGCTTTATGGCGCTTGAGTCCGCGAAGCAGAACCTGCTAGATAACCTTGGTGAAGATAGAGACATACAGTGTGTTGCAAACAATTGTTTGGACGGTTTTAAACACAACAGCTGCTCTATGATTATGTGTAACCCACCCTTTCACCAACAGCAGGCCATCACCGATCATATTGCTTGGCAAATGTTCTGTGATGCAAAGCAAGTATTGAGTGAAGGTGGTAAGTTACTGGTGATTGGAAATCGTCATCTTGGTTATGACGCAAAACTAAAACGGCTGTTTGGCGATAAGAATGTGAAACTTATCGCTTCCAACAATAAGTTTGTGATTTTACAGGCCACAAAAAATCCTGCTAAATTAAGCGCAAAATAAGCTTTAGCAAAATAGTTAAAAGGAATAATAAAATGAGAAAATTGGTACTTGCGGCTTCGGTTGCGTTGCTTGCTGCGTGTTCAGCTCCTCAACAGCCTCAGCTGAATTTGATGCCAGAAAGCACACTGAGCACCAATCCAATTGTTCAAGGCAAGACTTACAGCTTGACCAGCAAAGATGTACGTGCAGCGCAGTACGTGGCGTTGGTGGATAACGGCCGTTCGAACATTCTTCCTCTTCATGCTAAACAGAATTTACGTATTGCGTTAGAAGAAGCATTAGAGAAGCAGTTTTCATCTCAAGGCTTCCATGCCGATCTAAACAGCAACAATGCAATTGAATTAAACGTTCAAGAAGCATTAGTTAACGTAAAACATTCGGTGATGGAAAATGAGATGGATGCGAAAGTCGTGCTTGAAATCACCGCAGAAACACCAGAAGGTAAACTGGTCAAAACTTACACAGGCACTGCGAAGCGTTCTGGCACATTGAGTGCGTCTGATGCCGACATTGAGCAAACACTGAATGATGTAGTGACATTAACACTTAAAGAAATTGCCAATGATCCTGAGCTTCGTCAGTACATGCAGGAGCGTTTCTAATGTTACGCAAGGCAATTCTTTCTCTCGCGCTACTCAGCTGCAGCGTTTGGGCTGGACCAAAAGTGGCGTTTGAAACAACGTTAGGTTCATTTACTGTCGAACTGAATGAAGAGAAAGCGCCGATTACGGTAGCGAACTTCCTTAAATATGTAGAAGACGGTAGCTATGAAGGCACTATTTTTCACCGCGTTATTCCAGGCTTTATGGCGCAAGGTGGTGGCTTTAACCAAGATATGCAAATGGTGGAGACTTACGCTCCAATCAAAAACGAGGGTAATAACGGTTTAAATAACGACCGTGCGACGATTGCAATGGCACGCACCAACGCGCCTGACTCGGCTACTCGTCAGTTTTTTATCAATTTAGTCGACAATGATTTTCTAAACTACGGCGCTCGTCCACCGGGTTATGCGGTATTTGGCGAGGTCACGGAAGGATTCGACATTATCCAAAAAATGGCAAAACAGCCAACTACGACGACTCGCGGTATGCGTGATGTTCCCGAGACTCAAATCGTCATCACTAAAGCAACACTACTTAAATAGCCAAAACGATAAGCCCTTTGAACAATCGAAGGGCTTTCTCTTTCAACGGCTTCATTTTATTGGATTGATTTATGTCTTCATTACCTTCCATCACTTGGTTGGAAACGGTAAAAAGTTACCTCGATAAACGACTCATGTGGGTTTTCATGTTGGGCTGCTCTAGCGGCTTTCCGTGGGTACTTATCGGTTCAAATATGTCTGGCTGGCTAAAAGACGCTGGTTTGACCCTATCCGCAATAGGCTACTTTGGTAGTGTCTTTGCGGTTTATGCAATTAACTTTCTCTGGGCGCCACTCGTAGACCGGGTGAAGCTACCAGTGCTCTATCGACTACTTGGACAAAGGCGTAGCTGGATTTTCTTCTGTCAAAGTATTGTACTCGTCGCGACGGTATTTATTGCGGGCGTGAATCCAGCAGAGAACTTGGTGTTTGCGTCTCTACTCGCTTTGTGTATTGCAACCGCATCAGCCACACAAGACATTGCGATTGATGCTTTTCGTATTGATACTTTCCCAAAATCAGAAGAATCTAAGCTGCCACAAGCTTCTGCAATGGCGGTCATTGGCTGGTGGACAGGTTATTCACTACCGGGTTATTTAGCGTTTGTTAATGCTGATAGCGTCGGTTGGAATGGCGTGTATTACGGGATGGCGGTGATAGTCGGTATTCTAATGGTCTTTACGATTTTAGTCGGAGAGCCTAAGACTCAACGCGAACAACTTCAGTCTGCCGCTGAACAACGCCACAAAGAAGTGGTTGGTTCAAAAGTCGTGGCTTGGTTTACTGTGACTGTTGTAGAACCTTTCCTTGACTTCTTTAATCGCAATGGCGTCCGTGTCGCGATTACTCTTTTGCTGTTCGTTTTCCTATTCAAAATTGGCGAAGCGTTTTTAGGCAGGATGTCGATCGCGTTCTATAAAGATATTGGTTTTAGTAACGAACAAATTGGTTATTACTCCAAACTGATCGGATGGGGAGCCACTATCTTCTTTACCTTTGTCGGAAGCATGTTCAACGTCAGGTTTGGTATTGTACGTGGATTAATGATCGGTGGTATTGCTATGTCTGCCAGCAACTTGATGTTTGCTTGGATTGCATCGGTAGGCCCAAATGAGCACCTATACTTAGCAACCATAATTGTCGATAACTTTACGACTGCTTTCTCAACCGTCGCTTTTGTTTCATTTTTAACGATTCTAACCGGACAAGCATTCTCAGCAACGCAGTATGCTTTGCTCGCCTCTTTGGGGAACTTCGGACGAACGACTCTTGCTTCTTTCAGTGGAGAACTGGTGGACTACCTCAATGACTGGAGCACGTTCTTTGTGCTTACCGCTGTTATGGTCGTGCCAAGCTTGATTATGTTGTACTCGCTACGACATTACTTTGATGCTTTATTGGAAAAAGCACGTCACAAGCACTAAGAAGCGCATCAAAAAACCACCGAATTCGGTGGTTTTTGTTTTGCCGAGATATGAGATAAGAGGTCTATGGGTATAGCCCTTTGCCAAACATATTAAATATACGTGCCACACCTTGAGTAAAGATCATCGGCTCGGTCAATACGGTTAAACACAAGCAATCTTCTCCGGCCTTAGTGTAAGGGCTGTGCTTCACTGACGCATCTCTAATCATCAAATCGCCCTCTTCATATTGGCCATCCTCATCACTAAACCCACCATGTAGGATCAATGTAGATTCTAAGCCTTTGTGCGTATGTTGAGGGATTTGCACATCTTCTCCGATGTACATTAAGCTAACACGAGCATCTTCCCCTAGATCAATCTGAGCACTGAAAACCTTGCCTCCGTAACTTCTCCATGACCCTACAAGGTCAGAGAAACGCGCTAAGGTTTTGGGAAGTTCAAAGCTCTTTCCTGCAACATTCACTGCGGCAGGATCTCGGATAACGATGTTATCTGTCGCTGGCTCCGCATTGATAATATCATTGAACATATCGTCGAATTCAGGGACATATTCAGAGGGGATGTCGCTCACGATATTCGCTTGGCTGGCTTCGACTTGGTTCACATAAGCTCGGCACTTGGTGCATGTTTCTAAATGGGTTGCGACCACAAGACCAGAAACTGCATCAATGCTTCCCGAAGCGTATGCTTCTAACAAGCTGTTATCTGGGTGTTTGTTCATAGTTGCTCCGTATGCATTGAATGCCTTAGCTTTTCTACTGCAAGCCTCAGCCTGGATTTTACGGTACCGAGGGGTATATCAAATAATTCAGCGACCTGCTGATGAGGTAGCTCTTCAAGATACACCGCTTGTAAAACGTCTCTCTGATTTTTCGGTAAAATATCTAAAAATTTAACCACCTGTTCTTTCAACATGTCTTGCTCTGGTGAATAGTGATCAACAAGATCTGGTGGATAATATTCTGACGGCCAAATGTCATCAGAATGAATGTGTAATTCCTTACCTTTCTGCTTTCTCAACAGATCAAAGCATAGGTTTCGGATTATGGTGTATATCCAAGTCGATAACGCGCTCTTTTCCCCATCATAGAGGTGCGCTTTCTGCCAAACTGTCGCCATGGTCTCTTGCACCATCTCCATAGCAACTTGCTCATTACCAACATGTTTGTAAGCGAATTGCTTCAGCTTGGGTGCGTAAAAACGGAATACAAAAGCGAACGCGTCTTTATCTCGAGCCTTCACTTTGTCCATGTAATCGTTCCAATCACTGCGCCCCAGTTTTTTTGGGCTATCACTCATCATAATCGGCCTTAATTTTAGGGAGGAGTCATCTCCTCCCATTCGTCCTAATCGGTCACGTCATCAACCAACAAGTTGAAGCCACCGTTGTTCCCATCATCAATGGCAACCACCTGATACACAACACCATTCATCACATTGACTGGTGCTGAATCAACAGCAACCGTACTTGGATCGCCTGCCACTGTCACGGTTACATAATAGGTACCTTCAGCGACATATAATCCCTGAACGCTATCTTTGTACGCAAAATTAGCAATAGTTGGATCACTTCCATCTATTCCAGCGCTTGTAGTGAGATAAATATCCACCATTTCCGCTACGGGATTCGCCGCCGCATGTGTCACATTCAGCGTCGCGCTAGTTGCCACTGCACGTCTCATGTCTTCAACAACCAGAGGCTCGATATCAATCGCTGGGCTAACAACACCGACTGCGTAAACACTGTAATCCATTCCGCCCGCAACCATTAATACGTCAACATCGATAATAGGATTGGTTGTTGTGCCATCCACGTAAACGTCAATATCGTAAGCGCCAGCATCGAGATCCAAATAACCACGAATCTCTTTGAACGCTAAGTCGGCAAGAGGACCGAAGGCCGCCCCGTTAACGTTGACATCGACGATTGGCGCTCCATCAACAAGATGTCCAACTCTTACTTCAGCTTGGCTGCCCATATCCTCGATTATAGAAGATCCTGAACCATCCAATACCAACAACTTAACTGGTGACGTGCTATTTGAATCTCCGGTACTGATAGCGGCAATCGTCAAGTTTGAATTAGCAGCAAGAGATACTGTGCCCGAGTCAAAAGCAACGCTATCCCCAACAGCAAGTCGAACTTGGTACTCACCAGCGGGGATGTTCAATACGTCTGTAGATGCTTTGTATTCAAGATTCATAAGCGGTGTCGCGCTAGCAAGATCAGCCCCGGGCTCGGTGACGTAGAGATCAACGGCAGGAACGCCAGACGCTGCATGAACAACTTGAACATCTAAACTATTGGCATCAGCCATTGAATCGGCGCTGCGAGTCACAACTAAAGGTTCTACTGGGTTTGGCGAACCATCGGCATCACCAACAACGAACACGTTGTAATTGAGGTCTGAATCGAGATCTAATTCTGTTTTAGGTATTACAGTCGCGGTTTCATCGCCTGGAAGTTGAACATCAACTTGAATTGAGTTCATACCCTCACGTAACTTCATGTAACCAGAACCCATACCATAATCAACACCTGTCAATGATGATTTATCGTTTATCCACACATTTGCAAGCGGCGCATCAGAAGACGCATGTACTGCTTGCAAATTGGAATACTCAATGGTGTCGCTGTCGGAGCCACACGCCGCCAGTCCTAATGCCGCCACCATAGTTAGCGCAGCTCTGCTAAATCCTTTCATATCCTTGCCTCTTTGTTAGTCGGGGCTTCTATGGCTTCTGTCAGAAATTGCAACGCAGGAATGCAGTTCTCTGCGCCAACGAGCTGTTCGAACAGATTGCAGTCTAAAGGAAGTAATTCAAGCCAGCGCTGAGTCACCCAAGCTGAGTCATCGTAAAAACGATGCTGGTAGAGGTTTCCAAGTTGAGGAAACTCTTCATAAACATGGGATAACTGCTGACTTAAATAGAAGAAATCTGGTGAGTTGTCTGGATGTTGCCAATTGTCTAACCATTCGACCTCTGCATGGCGTAAGCCGTCCGCATCTGCACGAACTCGTTTGACAACAAAGCGTTTCTCACCAGCGACTGTAATACCAAGAAGACCATCACTGAGTGTTTCAAAATCAACGATCCTGACCAAAGTTCCGATAGATGAAACATTTCCCACGTCTTTAGGGTCACCTTCACTACCTACTAGGCAAACTCCAAAACCCACATTTTGTAGGCTGCATTCCTTTACCATTCGCTTATATCGTGGCTCAAAAATGCGCAGATTCATTTTACCTTCAGGGAGTACAACTGAAGTGAGTGGGAATAACATGACTTCTTTCATTCAAACGTCCTCTTTGATTCACCGATACATACGAATCCCTTATCACTCCGATCACTAACGATTTATGTTGGTTAATCGACTGGCTTAAAAAGTCATAAAATCGCTTACGCAAACGATCCAAATCACATATTTATTGCAATCAAATGCAACAAACAAAAAGTTCCGTAAATAAAGATAATTTCGTGACGCAACTCACCAAAAACGTTCAATTTTGCACCCTTTATCACTTTCATTTGGGATTTTTATCGCTATTATTCCCGCCAATTGGAAAGCGCAGCACAGATTGCGTGTTCTGAATCATTACAAACATAGAGAGTCCCCTTATGCGTAAATCACTTTTAGCTCTTAGCCTTCTAGCGGCTACTTCAGCTCCAGTTATGGCTGCTGACTACTCAGATGGCGATATCCACAAGAACGATTACAAGTGGATGCAGTTCAACATCATGGGCGCAATAAATGAGAAAGGTCCTTACGAATCAACTCACGATTACCTAGAAATGGAATTTGGCGGTCGCTCTGGTATTTTCGACCTTTACGGCTACGTTGACGTATTCAACCTAACTTCCGACAGCAGCAGTGATAAAGCTGATAAAGATGGTAAAATCTTTATGAAGTTCGCCCCTCGTATGTCTCTAGACGCTATTACTGGTAAAGACTTATCTTTAGGTCCAGTACAAGAGCTTTACTTGTCTACTCTTTTTGAATGGGACGGTAACAATGGCGGTGTTAACACTCAGAAAGTAGGTCTTGGTTCTGACGTAATGGTTCCTTGGTTTGGTAAAATGGGTCTAAACCTTTACGGCACTTACGACTCAAACCAAAAAGATTGGAACGGTTTCCAAATCTCGACTAACTGGTTCAAACCATTCTACTTCTTCGAGAACGGTTCATTCATCTCTTACCAAGGTTACATCGATTACCAATTTGGTATGAAAGACGAGTATTCTCAAGTTAGTAATGGCGGTGCTATGTTCAACGGTATCTACTGGCACTCTGACCGCTTCGCGGTAGGTTACGGTCTGAAGCTATACCATGACGTATATGGTTTCGAAGATGGTACTGGTCTACCATGGGATTCTTCGACAAAATCTGAGTCTTCAGGCGTAGGTCACTACGTAGCTGTAACTTACAAGTTCTAATTGAACCACTAAGTTTCATCAAAAATGGCGCCTTTCGGCGCCATTTTTATTTGCTTTCCTTTTTTCCCTCATTATCCTTGCAGCAAACCTTTTTAATGAGAGCGTTTGGTGAATATCCTTATCCTCGGTCCAGGTGCGGTGGGCTCACTCTGGGCAACAAAATTTCAGCTTGCCGGACACAATGTTTCATTGTGGGGAAGAAGTTCAGAGAGACAACAATCACTTCAGTTGGATGACACACCCGCAACCGTATTCAGTAATCAAGATATTTCCTCCGTAAATAAAGCGGATCTCATTTTGATCACGGTAAAAGTTTGGCAAGTGGAAGACGCCATTCAGCCTTTACTGCCTCATATCAACGCTGACACGATTATCATGCTGATGCACAATGGTATGGGTACCGCCTCTGGCGTGGAGAAGGCTCTGCCAAACAATCCGATAGTGCTCGCCACAACGACGCACGGCGCATACAAACCAGATAACCAACACGTACTGCATACCGGTCACGGAACAACGCAAGTGGGTGGTTATAATGACAAGGGAATGCAGTGCGCTTTTCTGCAAGATGTTATGCATCATGCCCTTCCAGAGGCCATTTGGAATCCACACATCCGATCTGCGTTATGGACTAAGTTAGCAATTAACTGCGCGATTAACCCACTGACTGCGATTCACCAGTGTAAGAATGGTGAGCTTGCGCAGCCCGAGTTTAAGATACAACTCGAAAGTATCACTCAAGAACTGGTTGAAGTAATGAGTAAAGAAGGTATTGCTATCGAGTTTCGCTCTCTTTTCGATACGGTAATGCAAGTGGTGAACGCCACAGCTGAGAACTATTCTTCAATGAGACAAGACGTATTCCATCAGCGTCGAACGGAAATTGATTTTATAACCGGATACTTGTTAAAGGCTGCCAAGAAACATCGCATCAATACGCCTGAGAATTTAAAACTTTACCAACGCATCAAACAAATAGAACAAAGCTGGACAGAACAATGAGTAAGAAAATCTTAGTGCCAATCGCTCCGGGCACCGAAGAAATGGAAGCCGTCACCGTTATCGACATGATGGTTCGCGCGGGTTATGACGTTACGGTAGCGAGTGCTGCTTTTGATGGCTCATTGACGATGAAAGCTTCTCGCGGAGTCACACTAACAGCCGATTGTAAGCTGGTCGATATCGCTGATGATGAGTTTGACGCCATAGCGCTTTCTGGTGGTGTTGGTGGTGCAGAAATTTTTCGTGATAGCACGGTGATGATAGAAATCCTTAAGCAGCACATCTACGAGGGAAAATTGGTCGCTGCTATCTGCGCAGCACCGGCGTTGGTATTGCAACACCATGATCTTTTCCCACAATCACTGATGACCTGTCACCCGAGCTTTCAGTCACATATCCCGGAAGAGAAGTGGCGCAGCAAACGCGTGACCTTTGATATCAACCACAACCTGATCACCAGTCAAGGTCCGGGCACTGCTTTAGAGTTCGCAATGGAAGTAATCATTCAACTCTCAGGTAAAAAACACGCATGGTCAGTTGCTGAACCAATGATCCCTCTGCCTACTCTGCATTACCATAAGCTTGGTGAAGAATAATGTTTGACGTAAATGCTGTACGTGAGCAATTTCCCGCTCTAAATCAATCCGTCAACGATACGCCCTTAGTGTATCTAGATAGCGCAGCGACAACGCAAAAACCGCAATGTGTGATTGATGTCATCAGTCATTACTACAGTGCGCAAAATGCCAATGTTCACCGTGGCAGTCATAGTTTAACGGCTAATGCCACCAGCCAATTTGAAGCGGCACGAGAACGAGTGGCAAACTTTATTGGTGCAAACAGATCTAAAGAGATCATTTGGACACGGGGCGCAACCGAAGCACTGAACTTAATTGCTCAGACTTACGCCCGCAGCACGTTACAACCGGGTGATGAGATCTTGATTAGCGAGATGGAGCACCACGCTAACATCGTGCCTTGGCAAATCGTGGCAGAGCAAACGGGCGCCAAAGTCATAAAAGTTCCAATGACATCAGATTGCCAGTTCGACATCAGCGCGTTTGAGGCGCTTCTGTCTGACCGCTGTAAAATTGTTGCTTGTGCGCAAATCACCAACGTCACGGGCACACGCCAACCTATCGAAAAAATCACTGAACTAGCGCACAGCGTTGGCGCGGTTGTTGTGATTGATGGTGCGCAAGGCATCGTCCATGAGCAGCTTGATTTATCGGTATCAGATATCGATTTTTACGTTTTCTCAGGTCACAAACTTTATGCGCCAGCAGGTATTGGCGTTTTATACGGCAAGCTTGAACTTTTGGAAGCCATGCCACCATGGCACGGCGGTGGTAAAATGGTTGAACGCGTTTCGTTCGAGAAAACGACGTTTTCTGCACTTCCTGGTAAATTTGAAGCGGGCACACCAAACGTTGCGGGCGCGATTGCTCTAGCGAAAGCCATTGAGTGGTACCAAGGTTTTGACCATCACGAAGTAGAGGATCATCTCCATGTGCTTCAGGATAAGGCCTACCAAGCACTAAGCGCGTTGGATGACATCCATATTCTAGGCTACCAACCGAACGCCTCTGTACTGACGTTCGTCATGGACGGCGTTCATCACCAAGACATGGCAACGCTGCTCGATCAACAAGGCATTGCGGTACGAGCAGGACACCACTGTGCTCACCCATTGATGGATGCGCTAAACGTTAAAGGCACGGTACGCGTTTCTTTTGGTATTTATAACACGGCTGAAGATGTGGATAGACTCATCGCCGCCGTAGAAAAAGCCGTCGACATGCTATAACGCCAACGGTTTGATTTGGAGTAACCAACAAGGTTACTCCATCTGCCTATCCAGAGTCGCCACGCAATTTCTGCCATTTCTTTTCGCAGCATAAAGCGCTTTATCTGCATGCGCATACAAACGTTTGGTGGTTTCATTTCTGCCTATTTCCACCACGCCTACACTCACCGTGACCGGAATTTCAATCTTTTCAAATTCGAACTGACAATTTTGAATGTGGGAACGTACTTCCTCTCCTACCTCTTTCGCCGCCGACAGAGAAGTTTCTGGCAAAATAATCGCAAACTCCTCCCCTCCGACTCTTGCAAAAATTTCGTCTTTGACGAGTAAGTGAGAAACCAAATCAGCTAACGTCTCTAAGACATAATCCCCCGCATCATGACCACGTTTATCATTGATGACTTTAAAAAAATCCAAATCAAATAATAACAACGCGGAGTGATAATCCGGAGCTTGGGATCTAATAACTTCTTCTGTGAGCTTTTCGAAAAAGACACGTCGATTGTAGATGTTGGTAAGAGCATCAATTTGGCTTTGATGGCGAAGAAGAGTTTCAACTCGGTGGCGATTGGAGATGTTGCGTGTAAGAATAAGGACAACGCGACGACCTCGGTATTTTATAGCGAGTGGGCAGATCTTGCCTTCGTAGTATAGGTCGCCTCTTGGCCCACTGTTAGCATCTATTCCCTGAATGCTGTCGGCGCACATCTTGTACTCGATCGTCACAATACTGTCTTGTTTCAGTGACCGATTTATCTGTTCGATAAACCAGTCAGCTTTATCTTTCTCAAGTACGCTGTGCAGCGTCTCACCTATCAAATTACTTCCATCGTGATAGGCTTTTTTATCTGTTCCTCCAAAAACATCAATATAGATACCATCTTCACTCAGAATAAAAGTGGGGTCTGGCATTCCGGATAACACGTCTTGCGCATGTTCCAAGGTGAATTGCATATAGGGAGGTTCCTAGCATTTGTATCTAAGTAACCCAATCGCTTCCAAGTGTGTTTCCACATTGGGGAATAGGAGCGAATGGGACATATGTCTATTATCTAATATAGACAAATTTTAAATACAATTGAGTTTATAAAAACCAAGTGGGCAATATAATGAACCAGGATCAATAGAATGGTTAATTAGCGCTAAAATAGTCGACCATTTGCATATTTTTTACCCATATGCAAAAGATGTCTCAACTCAGATACAAAAACGCCAAACAGCTAGGCTATTCGGCGTTTTTTAAGAATTGGGAAAATGACTCATTACACGGCGGTTTGCTTAATCTGCTCTACAATAGCTTTCAAGCCATTACCACGTGACGGGCTTAAATGTGCAATAAGCCCCAGTTGATCAAAATAAGCATCGATGTCAAATGCTTGAATTTGATCGGCCGTTTTTCCGTCATAAGCCGCCATCACCAAGGCAATCAATCCACGGACGATACGCGCATCGGAGTCCGCACAAAAATGCCAAACGCCATCTTGCTCTTGGCTCACTAACCACACCAAGCTTTCACAACCCGAAACGGTAACTTGTTCTGATTTCAGCTCTTCTGGCATTTGTGGCAGCTTTTTACCCCACTGAATAACCTGACGGTAACGATCTTCCCAGCCTTTAAATTGCTGCATAGTCGCTACAATATCTTCGCTGGTGATATCTGTACCAAATGGAGAAACGGGAAAATCTGTCATGATGCGCTCTTCTTCTAGTTTACTTCTTATATTTTGAAATCAACTTCTCAACGATTCGCGATACCGCGACAAAGCCAAACGTTGCAGTTACGACAGTCGCCGCACCAAAACCGCTAGCGCAATCCATACGTTTTGGACCTTCCGCTGTCGACTTCACACCACACACTGAACCGTCTGCTTGAGGGTACTTCAGCTGCTCGGTTGAAAACACGCAATCAATACCAAACTTACGAGCCGGATTCTTAGGGAAGTTATGATGACGACGCAAGGTGTCTTTGATTTTCTTCGCTAGAGGATCTTGGATCGTTTTCGTTAAGTCAGCGACCATGATCTGCGTTGGGTCAACCTGACCACCAGCGCCCCCCGTAGTGATCACTTTGATCTTGTTGCTGCGGCAATACGCCAACAAAGACGCCTTCGCTTTTACGCTGTCAATCGCATCTAGCACGTAATCAAACTCTTTGCTTAAGTACTCATGTTGATTGTCTGGCGTGATGAAATCATCAATCAGGTTGACTTTACACTCTGGGTTGATCAATTTGACACGCTCGGCCATCACTTCAATTTTGCTTTGGCCAACGGTGCCCGTCATCGCATGAATTTGGCGGTTAATGTTCGTGACACAAACATCGTCCATATCAATCAGAGTTAGCTCACCGATCCCTGTACGAGCCAGCGCTTCCACCGCCCATGAACCTACGCCACCAATACCAATCACACAAACGTGTGCAGCGCGAAGAATGTCCACTTCGCTGTTGCCATAAAGACGACGAGTGCCGCCAAAGCGTTGATTGTAGCTGTCAGATGCTGGGGTATCGAGTTCACGCATATTGAAGTCCAGATGATCGATAGAAAAACAAAGAGTGCGATTTATACGCACTCTTTGATGAAATGTCTAGATAAGAGAGTGTTCCTCTCTCTTGGGTCGCTATTGTAGCTTTTCTGGCGGTAAAGCCCAAGGCGCTTGAGTTGGTGAGTTTTCGAGCCCAAGTTTCCACACTCGACCAAAATGCTTGTAGTGCCCTGCTTCCGTTCCTGCTCTCGCACCAATGCCATGATACAGATCCAAATGGTTCTGTTTTACCGCACCACCAGTGTCTAAAACGATCAGCATTCGCAGTTGATGCGCACCACTCCACGTACCATCAGCATTCAACAGTGGCACTTCCGCCAAGATTGGTGTGCCCATTGGTAAGATAGAACGATCGCCTGCGACGGCAGCCATTGGCAACAAAGGAATACCAGCCGACCCCGTTACTGGCGCTTCCGCTTTTGGCGCAAAGAAAACGTAAGAAGGGTTTTGCTCCAACAACTCGCGTACTGTTGCATCGTCGTTGTCCATCACCCACTCTTTGATTGCTTTGAGGGACATTTTTTCACGCAGGACTTCACCACGCTCAATCAAAATGCGGCCAATGCTGACGTAAGCTTTATTGTTTTTACCCGCGTACGCAAAGTACTCCAACGTATCATCATCTTCAAAATGCACGTAGCCACTGCCTTGCACTTCCATCATAAATGGGTCGATACGATTAGGCGCGTAACCTAGCACCAAACCTTGTCCATCTAGTGCTCCATTGTAGATCTCCGCGCGAGTCGGACAATCTGATGAGCAGTTTGGTTTGCCATAAACTGGGTACTTAAAAATGTCGTTTGGTGTATGACGCAGTTCCATCACGGGAGAAAAGTATCCGGTAAACAACACATTACCTTTTTTATCACCACCACCCAGTTGCGCGGCTTGAATGCCAAACGCACTCAACGCACTGGTATCTCCGCTCTGTTGCGCCCACTCACTTAATCGTTGATATAGCGGTTGGTACATCTTCGCCATGGATGGTGACTTTATCACCACTTGCTCAGCTTGCTTGTTAAATTCAGTAAAATCGCGTGGTTTGTTAGACTCAACCACATCCACTTGATTGAGGATCTGAGGAAACTCACCATCAAGATATTGCTGAGCACGATCATTTTGTTGAGCACAGCCAAAGAGTAGGCTCAAAGAGATAATAGGAAGGAGTTTTTTTAACACGTGTCTTTTCCGTAAAAGAGAATAGCAAAAGGATGGCAAACAAATGCATACGGTGCAATTGAAAAGCAACGACAAAATGTTTCAACGCTAAGCCAATCCGTTTACTCGTTGTGAATTCATTCAGTTAATGCAACATGATAGCAGCGGAAGAATTACGGAATTGTCCGGATTATGTTTGAAAGTAAGATTTACTGATTGAGAGATGAAATTGTGATCATCCATGTGACTCACAGACGCAAGAGATCTCTGCTTAACAGACAATGATAAAAACGACTATCTTACCGCAATCCTTGCACGCCCCTCTAAACGGAATACAGGTAGATAATGTGCATTGGCATCCAGCTTCATTTCTGCATGCTGCTTACCCACAAAATTGAAGTGCCGCTCATTTGAACCCACTCGATACGAAAACGAATCCCCATCGAATTCAAAACTGGTCGCCACTGTAGAACCATTTACGGTAACACCGCGCTCACTCAACACAAATTCTTCACGAGCATAAGGCGCAACATCTTGCTCAACCCAGCGACCATAAATAGTCGATTTAGGAATAGGCGGATTAATGGTTCGAGTAATCAAATCACTATACAGCATGCACACGACAACGGTTCCAACTATCGCTATAAGCATGAGAGAACGCTCTAGCCACTTACGAAGCATTGATTTAGATGACGTTTTTGACAGATTTGAAGCAGTGATCGCAGCATTCTTATTAACAGCAGAAGACATGAGGTTCACGTATTGAGAAAAGACGCGCTCATTGTAACTCTCCCCCTCAACGGGACCAAGAACCTACCTCAATATGTTTGTGCTTTATTCCAAAATTTCACCTTGCCACCAAGTGAATAAAAAGGCATTATTTTGACATAATTAAACAAAGGAATGGCTGTAGTGAAAATTCGTAGTACTGCTCTCGTAAAAGGATTCCGTCAATCAACACCTTATGTCAATGCTCACCGCGGAAAAACCATGGTGATCATGCTGGGCGGAGAAGCCGTCGCACACAAAAATTTTGGCAATATTATTAATGATATCGCACTCATGCACAGCCTCGGAATTAAAGTCGTGGTGGTGTATGGTGCACGTCCTCAAATTAATCAGCTGCTAGAAAAACAAGACCTCACTACGCCTTACCACAAAAATATCCGCATTACGGATGAATCGGCTTTATCTGTTGTTATGCAAGCTGCCGGACAACTTCAACTTGCGATTACTGCGCGCCTATCAATGAGCCTCAACAACACTCCGATGGCAGGCACCCAGCTCAATGTCGTTAGCGGAAACTACATCATTGCTCAGCCACTCGGCGTTGATGACGGGGTGGATTATTGCCATAGTGGACGTATTCGCCGCATTGACACCGATGCTATCAACCGCACTCTTGATCAAGGCTCTATTGTGCTACTTGGCCCCATTGCGAGCTCTGTAACTGGCGAGTGTTTTAACTTACTTTCTGAAGAAGTTGCGACACAACTGGCGATCAAATTAGGCGCAGACAAACTGATTGGTTTCTGTTCAGAACAAGGTGTCATTGATGACAACGGTAATGCTGTCGCCGAGTTGCTGCCAATTGAGGCGGAGCATGTCATCAAAACGCTCTCTGAAAATACGTCTCCTGACCTAGATTACAACACTGGGACACTGCGCTTTCTTAAAGGCTCTATTGCCGCTTGCCGTGCCGGAGTACCTCGTAGCCACTTGATCAGTTATAAAGTAGATGGCGCCTTAATTCAGGAGTTGTTCTCTTTCGACGGCATCGGAACCCAAGTCGTTATGGCGAGCGCTGAACAAGTGAGGCAAGCCAATATTGACGATATTGGCGGTATCTTAGACCTCATTCGTCCTTTAGAAGAGCAAGGTGTACTCGTTAGGCGCTCTCGAGAGCAGCTAGAACAAGAGATTGGAAAATTTACCATCATCGAAAAAGACGGTTTGATTATTGGCTGTGCTGCCCTTTATCCATACCCAGAAGAGCGTAAAGCTGAGATGGCTTGCGTAGCAATTCACCCTGACTATCGTGATGGAAACCGAGGTTTGTTACTGCTCAACTATATGAAACATCGTTCTAAATCCGAAACCATTGATCAGATTTTTGTCCTCACGACACACAGTTTGCATTGGTTTAGAGAGCAAGGTTTTTACGAAGTCAGTGTCGACTATTTGCCTGGAGCCAAACAAGGGTTATATAACTTCCAGCGTAAGTCCAAAATCTTAGCGTTAGATTTATAGCTTAACCTTAAATCAGGGAGCGAAATTTAACGTTCCACTATACCAACTAACCTCAAAGGGCAGGATTCAGTTCATTAACGCTCAACCCTGCACATCGAGCTTGTTTAGGAACGAGTTTGTTTAGGAGTAAGGCCACACATAAACCCTACTCCGGACTAGCGGGTCATCATGTAAACCCAACTTAGAAATGCGCAAACCATTGCTTGATTTTTGTTCCAATTTTATCTTTTAAATATACATTTGGTTGGCTATACTCTGCTCGCTAGTGATTGGTTTTTAACCAATACGAATGGATCTAGGTGATGTAATGTAGCCTTCACCCTAAAATACTGGGCAATTGAAAAACTAGTTAGCTCCGTATTGCACACCAAGGACAGTTGTTAATCTGACTTTAAATAAGCCGAGACGAGCACTGTTATGAGAACAATCATTTGTAATTCGCTTCAAAGCTTCTGGGATATGGCTGACAATCAGTTTTTAGAAGGCCTAGACGTCCACTGTGTTTTCCCCGTAAATGACGCTGTCCGAGATTTTATTCTTGCTTATCAACAGCAATACAAAATACGCAGCGTGTCTTTTACCAATGCGTTTGCAAAACATGCATAAAAGAAGACCGAGCCATAAGCTCGGTCTTCTTTTACGTACGTAATCAATTCAAAACAAAATCATAGCCAACAAAGATGCAAAAATAGTGACTACGATAAAGATTAAAATAGTCCAGTACACTACCCCAATACTTATGAACCACTTTGGGCAAACTCTACGAATATCTGTTAGCTTTCTTTTTTTGGCCAACTTAGGAAATGCAACTGCGGCAACAAGGGCTAATCCATGTATTAAGGCCCCAAAGTGACATCCAGAAACTAAAGCAAGCTCAATATCTGTATAATGCTCACTAGTGTACGCATAGCGCTTTACTTTTTGCGGCGTGATAACAATAAGCAAAATACCTACTATCAGTTACCAAAAAACTAACAAAGCACCTGCAACAAAAAATGTAATAAAAGAAACTTCTAATAACTGCAAACTTCACCGACCTTCTATTCCAGCTCTCAAGTAATAGACATCCAAACCACCATTGAGCCTAAAGTGATCATAGCTAGAAGCAATAAAACGCTTATATAAATACGGCAAATTCCGATGAATAGACCGGAGCAAACTTGATGAATATCAGCAAAGCCCCTTCTCCTCGCTAAAGTTGGTAAAGCGACCGCCGCAACTAAGCCTACACCATGTACTAAAGCACCAAAGTGAAAACCCGAGACTAAGGCTAACTCTACTTCTGAATAATGTTTCGGATTAAAAGCAAACCGCTTCACCTTTGGCGGTATAAAAAATATAAAAATTGCTCCGATAATAACGAACCATAAAAACGCGACTCCTCCGGCGATAAAGAAGGTTAGAAAGGACGAGTCGAGCAAACTCATATTCAGTTGCCTTTGATATGCGAATGAGAAAGGAGAAATATACCTTTAAGGAAGAATATTACTCAATAGCAATCCATTTTTCATGAAAACGAAATGGCGGATATAAGACCCGCCACAAAGAATCATCTTCGAAAATGTCACAATCACAAGTAAAAATTAATTCGTAAGCCGCTGTACTAATCCACTCGCGCGAGCCGTTTTCACCTTAATGCCTCGCTTCAGAACATTGAGTTCGGCGTAAAGAGCTAAACGCTTTTTCGCGCGGGTAATGCCTGTGTAAATCAACTCACGGGTTAATATCGGGCTAAAGTCTGGTGGCAAAATCATCAGGGTGTAATCAAATTCACTGCCTTGCGATTTGTGGATGGTCATGGCGTAAGCCGTTTCATGTTCAGGCACTCGGCTTGGCAAGACCGATTTCACACTGCCGTCAGGTAACTCGAAAAAGACTTTCAAACGCGGTTCTTCTTCACTGTCATCTCGCATGCAAATACCGATATCACCGTTATACAAACCTAGACCATGATCATTACGCGTAACCATGACTGGTCTACCGTGATACCAAATTTCATCCTGAACCTGAATTAACTTGCGCGCCGCGAGCGCTTTCTCGATGCGCTGGTTTAGCCCAGCAACACCAAAGTCACCTTCACGGATCGCGCACAGCAGTCGGCATTGGTTGAAGGTATCTAACACCGCTTTGGCTTTGTGCGTTAGCGACTCTGGCTCTCCGGTTTTAGGATCGGTTTCCTGTTGTCCAATGCGTTTGAGGTAACGACCGTATTCCTGCACCAACGTCTGCATCATTTGGTTGTAATGTTGGCTACTTAGCGCGAAATGTTCGATGTCAGAAAAATCTTTCGCCCAGACATTATCTACGCTCGCAGCAGAACCTGAGTTAACCGCTTTTGCCAACTGACCAATGCCTGAGCGAGCATCAAATCGGTAGCTCTTTTGCAGCATACATAAACTATCGGCAATGCTAGATGCACTGTTACCCGTATGCGCTAAAGTATCGAAACCCGTCAGTTTTGCAATGGCTGACGCCTGCTCTTTGCCATAGCCCAATGCATGGAACGAACAGATATCACCCAACACAGCCCCAGCTTCAACTGAAGCAAGTTGGTCTTTATCACCTAGCAAAATCAGCCGCGCATGTTTCGGTAAGGCATCGACCACTTTGTACATCATTGGCAAATCAACCATCGACGCTTCGTCGATAACTAAAATATCCAAATGAAGTGGATTTTGCTTGTTGTGACGGAATTCTGCGCTATTAGGAATCGCGCCCAGCAACCGATGTAAGGTGCTTGATTCAGTCGGAATTTTGGCTTTTAGCTCCGGAGAAACTGGCAGCTCTTGCACCGCTTTACCAATGGACTCGGTTAATCGCGCCGCCGCTTTCCCCGTCGGGGCCACCAGCTTGATGGTTAGATTTTTCTCGTGCGTCGCCTGTTCAATCAAAGCGGCAAGCAATTTGGTTACCGTCGTCGTTTTACCCGTGCCTGGACCACCAGAAATCACAGCAAATCGACGAGTTAACGCAACTGCCGCCGCGACTTTTTGCCAGTTCACGCAAGCCGAGAGTGGCACAAGTTCATTCAGTGTTTGCAAATCCTGAACCTTGCGCGTATTGCTAAGCACGGAATCAATGGCGTGCCAATCCAACGATTCGCTTGCGACCACATCAAGGTGGTCACACACCAATTGCTGACGCAACACTTGATTGCTGCTTCCCGCTTCTACTGCTTTGCCTAACGCGTTAAATAGAAAATGGTATTGGCGCGCAAACAGATGGTTGAGCAACTCGGATAATCGCGCAAACTCTTGTGGTTGCAAGTTAACTGCGGCGCCCAACTGATTGAGCTTTTCCGCCAGTGTCACTTCATAATGCCAATAGCGGTGCAGATACAGACGCTCGCCATCGAACATCAGCGGTAAGGCTTCTCCTTGCGCGCCGACCACGGTGGAATTTTTTAATACTTGAATCCAGTCTATGCCTTGCAACTGTGTGTTGAGCGCCAATGCCGACTCACCAAACAGCCCTAGCTTACTGGCTAAATCCGTAGATTGCCCTTGTGCATCGAACAGAGACAGACAGATATGTCCTTTGCCAAGCTCACTACTGACAACACCAGCGATAAACGCCAGTGCTTGGCTATCCGACTGTTCATCATGCGTTTGAGAATCAATAAAACAGGCGAATTGGTAGTCGAGCTGACGAATAGCACCTTTGTGCGCCAAGCGTTCCAACACTACCAATAGGCTATCTTGGTCAGAATGAAGATTGTGATTTGTCGTCATTAAAGTAGCTCCATCTGCCCGGCTTGAGTTGAGCGCGTTTCAAGTACTTGACCATCAATCAAACGATCCATCTCTTGTAAGAAGTCTAAGGTTGGTTTCGCGGCAAAAATGCCGTGGTCACTCTGCCCATCCATACCGCGCAAGAACAAGTAATACACACCACCGAAGTGCTGCTCATATTGATAATTCGCCAATCGACTGCGTAGGAAACGATGCAGTGCTAACGCGTAAATCTGGTACTGCAAATCGTAGCGGTGATCAGCCATGGCCGATTTCAGAGCCTCACCATGGTAGTGCGTCACATCGTCGCCAAGATGATTAGATTTCCAGTCAAGCACATAGTATTTACCTTGATGTTCAAACACCAAATCGATAAAACCTTTAAGCATGCCTTTCACGGTTTGGAAACCTAAATCCCCCGCTTTCGCCGACAACGGATCGTGACGTTGAATGACTCGGTTTAACGCTGGTGCAGACAACACTTCAATCGGCAACAAAAATTCCATCTCCACCAAACGTTGCGACGGTGCTTTTTGATTCAGCAGCAAAGACTTACCATCCAACGGCGTAGCGAGTACGGTATCAATCAGTTGCTGTAAAATGGGCAACCACTCTTCATCGAGCTGTTCGCTTTCCATCAAGCCAAGGATGATTTGTGTATTCTCTTCCGTCGTGGCTGGCTGAGTAAATTCAATTTCCTCAAACAGGCTGTGCAGGAACGTACCCGGACGCGCACCACGAGGGAAGGTAAAAATAGAACGCTCTGGCTCCACCAAATCCGCTTCGTCTTGCTCTTCAGATGAGTCGATATCAAAACCCGTAATCTCAATCGTGGCATCATGCTCGGCGTGATGAGAGCCTTGCTTGACCAAGCCAGAATAACTGGTGATGCGCCAGTTTCTATCGATAGGGTTTTGCAGCTCTTTCGCGCTAAGATCGTGTATTTCTTCTTGTGGCGATACGTACTTCTCTTCGAGTTGCTGCGGCGGATCGGCCACAACGACACAATCAAGCTCGTCTTGTTGCTTTGTTAAACCTTGGTACAAATCGTTGATGCCACCTTCTTGACCATTTTGAATCAAATAGCCAATTGCACTGCGGTGTACGCCGGTTGGCTCTTTGGTCGAACGACCATTGCGCAAAGGCGAGGCTCCAATAAAACACGCATACACAGCACGCGTTAGTGCCACGTATATCAAGCGTAAGTCTTCCGCCAAACGCTCTTTATCCGCTTGCTTCATGGACGCATCGTTGCCAGTGATATCCAGTACCGTGCGGTCATTGGCTGCATCGTAATATTTGGCTTCGCTGGCTTCTCGATAGCTGAACACAAACGGCAGAAATACGAGGTCATACTCCAAGCCTTTTGATTTGTGAATAGTTACGATCTGCACTAAGTTACGTTCCGATTCTAAACGTTGGATTTGGTCATCACTGCCACCCAAACCGTTTTCCGCATCACTGATAGACTGAGCGAGCCAACGCAGCAGACCGTGGTCGCTATCCAGTTCATTACTGGCTTGTTGAAGCAGTTCACCGATGTGCATTAAATCGGTAAGTACTCGCTCACCATTCTCACCCTGTGAACTCGCACCTTCTTCTAGTAATCGCTCGGCAATATGACGTTTGCTGATCACCGCGCGCAACATCGGCAGCACACCACGTTGAACCCAAAGTTTGCGATATTCTTTGAATTCGTTTACGGCGTTTTCCCACACCACTTCATCGTTATTAAGTGCATCCAAACTTGCTGCGTCGAGGGCAAACAGCTCAGAGGCAAGACTTGCACGCAGCGCACGGTCATTTTCTGGAGTCAGCACCGCTTGCAGCAAACGCTGTAAATCCTGCGCCACCGAACTGGTAAACACACTGTCTCGGTTAGACAGGTACACGCTGGCAATGCCTTTATCAGCCAACGCTTGTTTGATCATTCGACCTTCGCTACCTGTTCGAACCAATACCGCGATATCGCCCGCTTGAACCGCTTTCTGTTTTTCGCCATTCACCAGACACGCTTGCCCCTGTTGAGCCTGCGTCAAAATAGTTTGGATTTGGCTTGCGGTCGCCTCTGCCATTCGAGTCAAATACTCGCCTTTTGGTAGCGGTTTATCGTCCGCTTCTTGCAACCAATAAGTCAGCGCCGGTTGCTTTTGGCCACCCATAGTCCAAATGCGTTTTTCGGCATTGGGACTGTACTTAACGGGTAAGAACGGAATATCTGAATCATAGATAAATGGACTGTCTGGCAAAGCAAATACTTGGTTTACCGCCTGCACCATATCTGCGCTAGAACGCCAGTTGGTTCCTAACGTGTAGTGGGCACTTACTTGGTTACGTGCTTTGATATAAGTGAAAATGTCTGCGCCACGAAAGCCATAAATCGCCTGCTTCGGGTCACCGATCATAAACAAACCACATTCCGGATTATTCAGATAAATACGGCTGAAAATACTGTATTGAAGCGGGTCGGTATCTTGGAACTCGTCAATCATTGCGACAGGATACAAAGTACGAATACGCGCAGCTAAAAGCTCGCTTTCATTCGTATCGATAGAAGCAGAAAGTTGCGTCAGCAAATCATCGAAAGAGAGCCACTGTTTTTGATTTTTCGCGTTAGCCAGCATCACACGACAATGTTCAATCGCATGAGCAAGCAGTGGCGCTTTTAAGCTGATTGGGTTGGCAAGAAATGTTTCAATGGCTTCAAATACCGCATGCTGCGGCGCACTGCCTTTCGGTGTTTTTTCCAACAAGACGTTTTGCGCGAATTTCTCCAACTTGTCTGGATAATCGTAACCAGTGGTTTCCGTTGCCGCCCAAGCATTCACCGCCTCCAACCACGTCGGCAGAGACTTTTTGGTGTAGCTGCGTTTGTTAATATCTGAATCTGAAATCAGCGTTAAGAAGTCATCTTGGCTTTCTCGCCACTGTGCTTTTAATTCATCAATTTTTTTCAAATTTTCAGTATGAAGATCAGCCAAACTACCTTTCATTGCAGGAACAGAAAGGCTCAACGGCGCACCGGTTAAGTAATTGCTGATGTCAGACAGCAACGCAGATGGAGAACTCCATAGCTGACGAATTTCTCCAGCCAAGGTAAATGGCAACGGGTAAAAGTTGCGGCGCCAGTAATCGGCTACAACTTGCGCTTTTAGGTGGCTTTCATCGGTCACAAACTCATTATTAAATCGGCTGCCAGATTCAAACGCATTTTGCGTTAGCATACGTTGGCAAAAACCGTGAATGGTGTAGACCGCCGCCTCGTCCATCTGACGCTCTGCCTGCAATAAAATTTCTGCGGCTTGCTTGTGATCGTCAAACTCATTAAGCAAAGGTTGGATCACCGGATCGGAACTCTGTCCACGCGCAAAAGCGATTCGCGCATCATGGATTCTTGCCCTGATACGATCGCGCAATTCCGCAGTTGCCGCTTCGGTAAAGGTTACGACCAGAATTTGGTCGACCGTAAGCGGTACGCGATGTCGAGTTTCCGCACTACCATGACCAAGCAAAAGGCGCAGATATAAACCTGCAATAGTGAAGGTTTTACCTGTACCTGCTGATGCCTCGATTAACCTCGCACCATGCAGAGGAAACGTCATCGGTTCTAGTGGCGTTGGTTGAGGCCGCTCTGTGCTGTCTAACGTATGTAGAGGACACTCTGCACCTGACATTTGATCCATAACGCTGAATCTCTCCGGATTATTTACTAGGACGTATCACCTAATAAATGTGATCTATAGTTAAAAATTCTATTAATATGTTTAACAAGTTGGATAATTTAGAGCTTTGTGAGATCTTTCTCACGGTTATCCATAAGACGTACCGTTAGTATGCGCCCCACGAGATAAGCCAAACCCTTTTGGTGGCACAACTCAAATGAATTAAACAAAAGTATCATGGTCCCTCTGACCTTGTGGCCGTACAGCGAACGCCCTACAAAAAATAATGATTTTCTGGCGGCCACCCTACTCTTCCTTCTCTTTATCCAACTTTCTTTATCACGCTTTTACATCATCAGCGTCTTGAACCGCTAAGCGCGCACCTTGCAGTACTAATGCTGTCAGCAAACGAACTTCTGAGGCCAACTCATCATTCCAAGCAGGCCAAATTCGAGAGATGTACGCATTATTGCCTTCGCCCGGGCTCATGAAGCCATCATTGAATGCGTCAGCCATTTTCTTCAAAGATTTCTCTTCGTCATCGACCCACTGACCACGGCTAAAGCCCGCTTCAACACAAGCCAACGCCGTTTTCGGGAAATAAGGCAAAGGCTTAGTCATGCCTTCGAAGAATAAGCGAACTAATTCAGTAAGTAGATGTTTGGCATACTGCACATCGGCAATTTCTGGGTAGATCAAATGCAGCGCGCCTTCTTTACGATCGTAACCAATGATGTGAGTTTTCTTAGCATGACCCGATGCCGACATGGCAAGGTGATCGATCCAGGCTGCAAGGTAATCCTGCGATCGAATCTTACCGCTTCGATAGCGAATCAAACCGGATTGGTAGCATTGAGTTAGCCAACCTGTTAGGCGAACGTTTTTCTCTTCGCCTTCATTTCGCTCAAACAAGGAATCAAACGTCAGGTCGATTTCCAAATCGTCTTGAGGCGCACCAGATAAAAACGCCAGTTTATCCACCAGCTCTTCCGCCTGAACTCGGTTGGTTTCAAATTCGATATCACCAAACGCCCCCACCGGCAGTTTGCCTTGCGCGCGCTGTTGACTCATAAAGTGTTTAAGCATTTCTGCTTTTTTCTCTGGCTGTATCAATGTCGTTTCAAGCAAGGTTTCTAGCAGCTCATCACGCATTTGATAGCTTTCCAAACCACCTAAAACAAAGGGTTCGTCGTCTTCCATCACCGGCAGTGGCGGTTCAAAGATTACTTTTAAGCGACGATTGAAAAAATACTGCACCGGTAAGCGCCAGAAACGTTGCAATTCGACTAAGTCGAGCTCAAGTGGGAACGTCGCGCCTAACAGATAGTCGTCTAATGCACGGTTAAAATCACGACGAACATAGCCTTGCGATTGACTACTTTGAGTCAATGCCGCTGGAATCCATTCTTTCGCGTAGCTGGCGTGCATGCCTTGGAACGCACTTGGGCTAAACGGCACCATGGCGTGGGTATTCACCAACGCGTTTAACAAGTTGTCGCCAGACTCATCAACGGGCAACGCTTCATCACCACTTAAACAATAGTTTTGGTGGCAGTATTCCATCAGCTCAGAAACCAATACCGAGGGCACTCGCTCGGTGTTGTCTTGGATTGAACGGCCAACATAACTGATGTACAGCGTTTGCTGTGCAGACAACATCGCTTCGAGGAATAGGTAACGGTCATCATCTCGGCGCGAACGGTCGCCCGGTTTGGTTCTTCCTGTCATCAAGTCAAAGCCTTCTGGCGGCATGGAGCGTGGGTACACGCCGTCATTCATCCCCAGTAGACAAACGGTTCTAAACGGAATAGAGCGCATCGGCATCAGGGTACAAAAGTTCACTTGACCAGCAAGGAAGCGCTGGCTGACTCGTGTGCCAGATAATTTGTTTTGAAGGTATTGGCTGATGATCGACGGCGATAACGCATCATCAAATGCGGCATCAGCTAATTGCTCTTTGAGTTGGCTGAGCGTATCGCGAATGGATTTGAGCGCCATTTCGCCTTCTAACTCAACTGAGAAGAAGTCATCCAGCAGTGAAACCAAAGTCTCTCGCCAACCATCGATAGTTTGAACATGAGAAAGTTTGCTTCGATAAGTGCTAATTTGTTGGATAAAGTGTGCCAACTTGCCCGCCAGCTCTGCGCCCATGCCTTGCACTTCGTTGTACGGAGACAAACTGCCTTGCTCGGTTTCAAACAAACCTGCGGATTCTGGCATCGCGTAGCCAAGCAACATGCGTTGAATACCAAATTGCCATGTGTTTTGACGGGTTTCCGGCAGTTCAAATTCGCGTCCGGTATTGGCATCCAACCCCCAGCGAATTCCCGATTCCTCAACCCATTGTTTGGCTTGTAAGAAATCATCTTCGCTGAGTTCAAAACGCTTTAATATCGCTGGAGTTTCCAGAAGTTCGAGTAGTTCTGATGCCAAACAGCGCGTATTGGGTAAGTTCACCAACTGCATAAATGCAGCCAGAATTGGGCTCTCTTGATCGGCAGTTCGGTCAGAAATCGAATATGGAATAAAACGCTCACCCGGCGCGTTACCAAAGACCGCCTGAATCGCAGGGCTGTAAGCGTTGATGTCCGCGACCATCACGATAATATCGCGCGGTTTTAACGTTGGGTCAGCATCGAACATCGCCAACAGTTGATCATGCAGCACTTCCACTTCACGCATCGGGCTGTGACAAGCGTGTAGGCTCAGTGATTTATCACCCAAGCTAACCACTTGTTTGTGATGACTGTTTTCAATCTGTTGGTCATCTTGATGTTCTTCAAGATTGAGAATATCCGCTTGCAATTGATGGAGCAGACTGTCGCGCTCAACATCAACAAAGGCTTCAATTTCATGAGATTCCAGCTGAGACAACAGATACATATTGTCGCGCCCGAGTTTACCCATGGATGCCAACAGACTGTTTCCGACCACATCGGTGTGCAGCTCATCGATCACATTATCTTCCAGTGATCCTTTCAGTTGCTCAGTTTCACCTTGCACTTCCGAGTGATCGTCCTGCCACACAACATGCTGACGATGTTTCGCCGCCAAACGAGCCAGATATTTGCGATCTCGAACTTCACCCCAGTAATAACGACAAGGGTTGGTGAACATCAGATGCACGTCGATGTGTTCACCAATTGCTTTTAGCGCATCCATATAGCGAGGCGGCAACGAAGAAATGCCAAAAACAAACAAACGCTTGGGTAAATGGTCAAAATTGCCGTTAAAACTCGCTAACGTGTCGATAAAATGCTCATAAAGGTTGGCACGGTGATATGGAGACTGCCCTAATGACACAGTGTGATCGTACAACGCTTGCCATAGGATCGGCTGCCACGGATGCTCATCTTCCAGCTCTGGCACCCCCAGCCCAGCTTCCCAACTTGCGATCCATTCCGGACGATACACCAAGTAACCATCGAAAATATCGGCAATTTTCTCAGCCAGCTGGTACAGCTTAGAGTGGTCACTGTCATCTTTGAGGTACTGCGCTAACGGCGAAAACACGTCTTGGTTGAGAAGCCCCGGTAGCAGATGCATCAGCTTCCACGTCATCGCTTCTTTGTTAAACGCACTGCGCTTGGGCACGTCTGGCAACACCTGCGTAAACATTTCCCAAATGAAGGTTGCAGGGAGCGGAAAGTCAATGTTCGCGGCAACACCAAACTCTTTGGCCAATTCCATTTTTAGCCACTGGGACATGCCCGGACTTTGAACCAGAATTTGTTCTTTTTCGAACGGGTTTTCCAGCGGACTGATTCGAATCAGTTCGACAAGGAGTGATTTAAGAACGTCAACTTGGTTGGAGTGATAAACAGTAAACAAATTGGGAATACCGAGCGCCGATTGAAACTGTTAGCTAGCTTAGCACAGCCCCATTTAAACCCGCAGTGATCTCGCGTTCGGAAAAAACAAAAGGTTATATATCACTCAAATAGAGTATGAATCTTCTGAATTTTCACATGTCAATCAAGTATGACACTTCCATACAAAATGTGACATTCGTCGCAACTATTCCATAATAAAAAACACTGTTTTATACTCCCTCTACCCATCATTTATAAACAAACAAAAAGTATGTTTCGCAAACTGTCTTCCAACAGCGCTTGGCTGATTGCTTTTTTTGGTTGCTTTGCAGTGTATCTGTCGATCGCTTGTTATCCTTTTGTGTTGTCTAACAATCAGAATGAACCGCTAACCTTGTTGCAAGGTTACTATTTAGTTTCGACTCAATATGGCTGGCTGGGCTTGATCGCTCTTCCATTTATGTTGTTGAGTTTATTGCTCTCTTTTCTACCGACTCGAGCATTCAAAGGCATCGTGATCGCTATCGCGATCTGTCTATTGATCATGTTTAAAGTCGATATCCTCGTTTTTCAGCAATACAAACTTCACATCAACGCCCTATTAATCCGTATGTTTTTCGAAGGTGGCGGTGATGTCTTCGATATTTCTTGGATGAGTTGGCTAATCTTCATCAGTGAAATTGCCATTCTGGTGATCGGGCTCGCCTGTACCGTTTGGGTAAGTAATAAACTGGCACAAAGCCGAGCTAAGTTCGTTTTGATCGGCGTCTGGTTTGTTGTATTGCTCAGTACACAGATGATTCATGCGTACAAAAACGCGCTTTACGACGATGAAGTCAGTCAGTTTTCGAATAACTGGCCACTTTACTACCCGCTGACGGCCCGTAAATTTATTTACAAACACGACCTAGTGGATGAGAACATTGCATCGAAGAACCGCGTAGAGTTAACCAACATTGAACGTAGCTCACTCAACTACCCGCTTGCGCCGATTCAAGTGCAAAGCAAAGAGAAACAGCCCAATGTTTTGTTTATCTTGGTTGACGCGTGGCGCTACAGTGATGCGACGCCGGAAATCATGCCAAATGTCAGCAAGTTCGCCGAAAAGACAGTGAATTTCACACAACACATGAGCGGCGGCAACTCAACTCAAGCGGGTATTTTCAGCCTGTTTTACAGCTTGCCAGCGACCTACTGGGAAAGCTTTTACGCAAGCCAACGCTCTCCTGTTTTTATGGATACGCTGCAAGCAGAAGGCTACCGCATGGGCATTTTTGGCTCAGCACCGCTCACCAGCCCACCACTTTCTCGCACGGTATTCAAAAAAGTGTCGGACTTGACTCTGAGACAAACTGGAGAAACGGCCGTCGAGCGCGATCAGCAGATCACAGACAAGTTCATCGAGTTCCAAAAGCAGGACAGCGACAAGCCGTACTTTGGTTTTCTGTTCTACGATGCTGCCCACGGCACAGTATTTCCCGAACCTGAATTTGCGAAATTCAAACCATACTGGGAACGCGTTGACCACATTTTGCTCAACAACGATTTTGACGCTTCGCTTTACCACAATCGATACAAGAACTCGTTGTACTACATCGATAGCTTGATTGGCGATGTACTGAAAAATGTCGACTTAGACAATACCATTGTGGTGATTTCATCAGATCATGGTGAAGAGTTTAACGACCATAAGATGAACTATTGGGGCCACACGGGTAACTACAGTGACGTACAAGTTCATGTGCCTCTTTACGTGTACATACCAAATCGTCAACCAGAGCAAATTGATTACCGCACGACCCATTTTGACGTCGTGCCAACCATGATGAATACGCTGTTTGACGTTCAAGGCACAACGAGTTCATACAGCGTTGGTCATAACTTGTTTGATAGCTCTGCCCCTCGCGATTGGTATATTGCTGGCAGCTACTACAACTATGCATTGGTCGGCAAAGAACTGATGCTTGTGGTCAATCCTGGCGGGCACTCTCAGCAACTGAATCGCCAGTTAAAAGTCGAGAAAGAACAGAAAGTTCCTGTCGATATCATTCGTCATTCTCTGGATGAGATGTCGCGATTTTACAAAAAAGGCTAGCGCCAACATCGACGCCGATTGAAATAAAAAAGCCTCTTGGTTGTAAGACCAAGAGGCTTTTTCCTATCTGCTATTTAAGCGTGATGAGCGTGCATCAAGCGTGGCTGAATCAATAAGTTGTTGATGTATTGTAAAGCCACATAAGAGACAACAAATGTTGCCACAATCAACTCAAGACCAGCTAAGCCTCGCACTTGTTGAACATAGTGCGCAGCCAATCCTTGCAACTCCATCCAATTCGCCATTTTAAACAGCGCCGTCGCACCGATCACCATCGGGAAAGTGAACGCCGCATAGCCTGGGCTAAATGGCAGTCTAAGCAATTTAAAGAATGCGAGGTAAATGATGGCCGTCATCAATACCGCGATACCAAATAGCATAGCGATGATCACTGGTGATGGTGTCGCAGTGACCGTTAAGTACCCCGCCAATGATAGACTTGCTGGCGCTGCCATGATTGCCATTGTTGGTTTCGCTGCATCCGGAATTTCATGAGTGAACATGAAACGGTAAATCATCATCGGCAACATGATCGCGTACGCCACCATACCAAACATCAACGCACCTTGTGCCATTGGCGCTAACATCGGGTTGCCAGAGAAAGACACATCCGCAACGATGATACCCACTGGCGGCACAAACCAACTAGGAACCATGTGGTGCAATTCAAAATCTTTGGCGCGATGGTAAACAAAGCTCACCAAGAACACGATGTGCAGAACCACCGCAATCAGCCAAAGCACATCACCAACCAATGGGTAAAAATGGCCGAGAGAGTTCGATACCACCATAGTGCCCATCGCAAATGTCGGAACCACGCTGCCCACAACCGGATGAGCAAGATCTTGTCTCAATAGATGGTTATGTAGCAAAAACTTGGTTGCCAATATAGCCAACAATACGCTCGCGATACCCGCACTAATCCACTGTCCGTAGCCATGTAATTCGGCAAAGTTTTCCCAACTCCAGCCTAAGCTTGCAATACCAAGAGCCAAACCCGCCATCGGAGTTGGTGCTCCCATTACTTTTGCTTTTGTTCTTTGAATCATGATGACCTCAACCAGACTCACTCTTGATGGAGCGTATAATACGCTTGCACTTCGTTCCGATATATCTAATTATTTAAAACAAACGTTCAGAATTACTTAACGGTGGGGTATGGCAAGTCACATTTCTCTTAAACAACTGAAAGTGTTTACGACGATCACGCAGCACAAAACACTCACAGCGGCTTCTGATAGTCTCTTTTTATCGAAAGCGGCAGTGAGCATGGCACTCTCAGAATTAGAAAAACAGATCGGCCATCATTTGTTTGATCGTGTTAATAACCGACTAATTTTGAACCAAGAAGGTCAAAAACTGCTGCCACTAGCGGATGAATTACTCAACCGAGCCAAAGACATCGAGAGCATTTTCGATGGTGACCAAGCGCTATCGGGCCAACTTCGCATTGGTGCCAGCGACACCATTGGTAACCAAGTCGCACCCTATTTGCTTAGCGAATTTCGTCAGCAAACGAACCATCGTTCTCAAAGTCTGTTCATTTCTAACTCTGCACAAATCTGCGACATGCTGACCGATTACGAGTTAGACATCGCCCTCATTGAAGGCAAAACACTTCACCCTGAATTGCAGTCTACCCAGTTTAGCGAAGATGAAATGTGCGTGATTTGCGCGCCCGATTACCCAGCCGCGCACGAAGGGCCAATAAACTTAACCGAGCTAGAAAACAGCGAATGGATATTGCGAGAGGCAGGATCTGGTTCACGCGAATTTTTTATGCGCGTTGTCGCGCCGCGCTTGGAACATTGGCATGAAGCTTTTCAGCTCAATACCACCGAAGCGTTGATCAACTCAGTATCGGCGGGGTTAGGCTTGGGCTGCTTGTCACGCTTGTCTGCTGAACCTGCTATTCGTGACGGTCGCGTGCAACTGCTCGACATGCCTTTGGATATGAAACGTCGCTTCTGGCTACTGGTTCACAAAGAGAAATACCAAAGCCCACTACTCAGAACGTTTATCGAATTTTGCCAAGATTGGGAACGACCAAATAACCTTTATCTAGAGAATACGCCCTCCAAGTAAAACGGAGATAGTTTAAATGCTGGTCAGTTAGTTGTACGTGTCTCTCATTCTTAGGCTTGTCGCTAGACTTAACTGGTCAAAAACTGTATAAAAAGCCAGTATCAATACACCAAGTTAGGGGACCAACCATGGCTGTAATCGTCAAGTACGTGGTAGAACGCAATGGAGAAGAGAAAATGACTTTTACCTCTAAAGCGGAAGCTGACGCATACGATAAAATGCTAGACATGGCAGACGAACTATTCACGCTGCTAGGTAAAAGTGAACTTCTAGAAGACGAAGGTAAGCAAGAAGATCTTGCGATGTACCTCGCTCAAAACAAAGAAGAAGTGCTTTACGCACTGGGTGCAAAACGCAAACCGGCACCAAAGAAAGCAAAAAAGCTTGAATCTGTAGAAGAAGACAAGCAAGAAGACGCTGCATAAGCCTCTCATTTGTTAAAGAAACGCCGCATCATGTGGCGTTTTTTATGCCTGAAGTTAAACACTCTCTACTTCATAAAAACTAACTCCGGTAAACTCGTTTTTAGTCACTAGATTTAAAAAGCTATTGTCGATATTTGAAGTATAGATGCTTGTTGGAGAACCACTTAATTTGAAGAGCCTCGGGGTTGAAACTTTAGCACGATCAATAACAAAACGCTTATATGGTCTAGTTCTATGAACTCTGCCATTTGGCTTGTAGTTTATCTCGCACAGTTCAGAATGTAATGCATCCAATTTAGAAGTCACATTAAGTGCATACCAAATGGAGTTATCCACATTTACAGGTAGGAATTCACAACAATCTCCGAGCATATCTTTGAACAAGCTCGCAATATCATGGCGAACTACATACGTACAGCTACCCCAGGCAGCAATCATTGGTTTTATTAAGTCATCGGAATCATCATGCCGGAGCCAATCAAGTGTCAATGGTTGCCAAGTTGATATTTTTGAAGCTCCATTGAATATTGGTAAAACTTCATTATTCACGTCGTCTAAATCCAATAGGCTCGTGTGCTCTAGATATAAATATTTATCCACATCTGGCTGAATACCAAATACCTTAGTAAAAGTTTGTTCTTTAAACTGCAATTTCATTCGCCCTTATTTTTCTGGTTATTGGAAACATGCCCATTTTCAAGTCGTCTCCAATATCCTCTAAAACCTCAACGATATCTTCTCTATCTGCATCCTGAGCAATCGTATTTTCAAGTAAATGTTCAACGTTCAAATAGTAAAATGAAGTATGGATACAGGAGTGAGAATAAGCTTGAACCATTTGCGAATGGGGCACATGTTTATTCCATCTTGGTAAAAATACACCATTTTCCGCACTATCTATATCGATTCGAAATGCTGATAGCCTCATTCTGGACTTTGCAGCTCTAATATCTTTCCATGATACAATATGATGAGCTGCTACATTCTTAGGACGACATTGCCCTGTTTTTTTAATGATGTTTTTGGCCAAGCGATAACTATGGGCCTTATTATGCTCCCATCTTATATGTTGATTAAGTAAAAGATCATCTTTGGATATCAACCCTCTCTTATACTTAATAGAATCTATCACTGAACCTGCATAAAATATTTGAAATTGCGAAGCTTGCTTGGAAGCAAATAACTTATCACCAGTCACATTAAACAAATCTCTTTCCAGCTCAGACGTTGTAACCGTAACGACTTTTTTACCCATACTGATCTCATTGAAAATTCTTAAAAACGTAAATCAACCTTAATATGAATCAAAATGAATATAAAGAATTATTTATCTCAAAACCGAGCCGCCTCAAGCTTGCGCCAAATTTATCTGAACTTATACGGCACCTTGTTCTAAACAATTAAAAAACATACCTCTGTATCTCGAAAGAACTTGCCAGCATAGGAAAACGCCCGTTCTTTCTAGATCCGAGACAAGAAACTGCCTTCTATCGTTTCAGCAAAACTCTCCCAATAGACCACCTCACAACCACATTTCTCATCAGACAGACGTATCTCCCAAAAGACAAAAGGTATCCATCTACAGACTTTATCTATTTCCCCTCTTTAAACTCCCTAGCACTCTCATTATGATGGCTGACAACTTAATTATTTCTTGTCAGTGAACAGACGAGACACAAGACTCAACACATGGAGATCAACTATGGCTTTCTTTTCTCTAGCCTTTGGTACAGCGACTAAAAACCGCGATGGCAAAATCATTGAAGCGTTTTTTCCAAACCCAGTTCTTAACCCAAATGAAGAGCTTGTTAACGCACTAGCAGCAGTAGCCGGTTACGAACAAGGCAACCAAGCTATCGAGATCTCTGCAGCACAAAGCGCAGAACTTGCGGCGGCTTTCGAAGCAAACGGCGATGCAGCAAACGCATCTTTCGCAACCAAAGCAGCAGAATCAGCACAGCCGCTTGTACTGGTTATCCTAGCTACGGATGAACAACCACAATCTGTTGCTGAAGGCTTCCTAAAACTTCAACTTATCTCCAACCGTCTAGTCAAGCCACACGGCACCGTACTGGATGGCATCTTCGGTCTACTACACAACATCGCATGGACTAACGAAGGTCCAATCGACCTACCTGAACTGGCTGAGCGTCAAATAGAAGCTCGCCTAGCTGGCCGTACGCTAAGCGTAGATTGCGTAGACAAGTTCCCTAAAATGGTGGACTACGTGGTTCCAACTGGCGTTCGTATCGCAGATACTTCTCGCGTACGTCTTGGTGCACACGTTGGCGAAGGCACAACGGTAATGCACGAAGGCTTCATCAACTTCAACGCGGGTACAACAGGCGTGAGCATGGTTGAAGGTCGTATCTCTGCTGGCGTAGTGGTTGGTAACGGTTCAGACATCGGTGGCGGCGCATCTATCATGGGTACGCTATCTGGCGGCGGCAAAGTTGTGGTTTCCATCGGTGAAAACTCTCTACTAGGCGCGAACGCAGGTCTTGGCTTCCCAATGGGTGACCGTTGTACTATCGAATCAGGTCTATACGTAACTGCTGGTTCAAAAGTGCGCATGCTAGATTCTGCTGGCCAAGAAGTAGAAGTAGTGAAAGCACGCGATCTTGCCGGTGTTTCTGACCTACTGTTCCGTCGTAACTCTGTAACAGGTCAAATCGAGTGTCTTGCAAACAAGAGCGCGGTTGAACTGAACAGCGAATTGCATAAAAACAACTAATAAATAGTTAAGAAAAATCCCCCAGCAGGAAACTGTTGGGGGATTTTTTAGCTTACAGCAAAATGCGTGATTACTGATTTAAAAAGCTGACCGCTTTATCTGGGAAGTCAGTAAACAAACCATCCACCTTCACTTGGTTGTAGTACACATCCATCATGCCTTCAAAACTGTCCGTGTACGCTGGAATGCGTCCTGGATCGGCACGGAACGTGTATGGATGCACTTGCAAGCCAGCGTCTTTTGCAGCCTTCATCAACGGCTTGATGATGATATTGTCTTTGGTTGACTTATCATCCACCAGCATCGGCTTCCAAGGTCCAATACCTTCGGCGTAACTCGCCACTTTCTTCATGCCGTCGGCTTCGAACATCCAATCATAGCTGTATGGCGTTGCTGTATCGCCTTTGTACACCATAGTTTCGTTCCAATCGGTGTAAGCCATGAGCTGAACGAGCTTTAAATCCATGTCCATTGCGGGCATCAACTCACTGTTAATGCGTTGCAGTTCGTTCGCATCAAAACACTGCAGGTAAACTTTGTCGTCTTGCGAGTCGTAACCGTACTGCTTCAAGACTTTAAGCACCGCTTTAGAAATGTCCTTACCTTCATGACGATGGAACCAAGGCGCTTTAATTTCTGGGTAAATACCGATGTCGTAACCCAACGTCTTGTTAAGTCCTTGGATCAGCTCAATCTCTTCAGCAAACGTCGGCACGGTAAAATCCGATTTCCACATTGGGAATCGTGTCGGATAACCAGCGACCTTATTACCTTTATCATCGATATTAAAGCCTTCAGTTACTCGCAGCGATTTGATTTCCGCCAGTGTGAAATCAATCGCGTAGTAGCGACCGTCTTTGCGTGCGCGATCAGGAAAACGCTCCGCAACATCCGTTACACGATCTAGATAATGGTCATGCAACACGACCAACTGGTCGTCTTTCGTCATTACCACATCTTGCTCTATGTAGTCAGGTTTCATTGCGTAAGCAAGCGCTTTGGCTTCTAGCGTGTGCTCAGGCAAGTAACCCGATGCGCCACGGTGTGCAATTACAAGCGGTTTCGCAATCGCACCAGCTGAGAGGCTAAGTGCTAAAAAAGTAAGACATACTGACTTTGTTTTCATTGTTATTTCCTTGATAAAGCGAAGAGGCAGTATTCCACTGCCTCTTTAAATAAATATTACGCTAGCGCTTCCTTTTCGCGCTCTTTTTGCTCGTGGTGCGCACGCTCACCTAAGAAGGCGTACATCAAACACACAATAGAAGTAATACAAGAACCCACTAAGATGATAAAGCCACCATCCCAGCCAAAGTGGTCTACTGTGTAGCCCAGAATCGCGTTTGCGGCAACTGCCCCACCTAAGTATCCAAATAAACCAGTAAGACCAGCAGCAGTACCAGCGGCTTTCTTCGGAGCGAGTTCAAGTGCGTACAAGCCAATCAGCATAACCGGACCATAGATTAGGAAGCCAATTGCAATCAGCGCCATCATGTCCACCATTGGGTTACCAGCAGGGTTAAACCAGTAAACCATCACTGCAACGGTCACTAACACCATAAATAAGATGCCAGCAGGTGCACGACGACCTTTGAACAATTTGTCTGAAATCCAACCACACAATAATGTGCCTGGAATGCCGGCCCATTCGTATAAGAAGTAAGCCCATGACGATTTATCTACCGAGAAATCCTTCGCTTCTTTTAGGTAAACAGGTGCCCAGTCCAGTACGCCGTAGCGAATTAGGTAAACAAATGCGTTTGCAATTGCAATCGACCAAAGCAGCTTGTTGTTGAATACATACTTAAAGAAGATTTCCTTGGCTGTCATTTCTTGTTCGTGCGACTTGTCATAGTCATCAGGATAATCGTCTTTATACTCTTCGATCGGTGGCAAACCACAAGATTGAGGCGTATCGCGAACCGTCATCCAAACAAACACAGCAACCAACGTGGCGAAAAATGCAGGAACATAAAATGCAGTGCGCCAATCATCGTTAAATGCCCACAGGCCAAGAATAAATAGTGGACCAATCAAACCGCCACCCACGTTGTGTGCCACGTTCCAAACCGAAACGATCTCACCACGCTCTTTACGTGACCACCAGTGCACCATGGTTCGTCCACATGCGGGCCACCCCATGCCTTGGAACCAACCGTTCAAGAAAAGCAAAATGAACATCGCAGTGACGCTGCCAGTCGCCCATGGCATAAAGCCAAAGCAAAACATCACTAATGCAGACATCAGTAGGCCGCCACTAAGGAAATAGCGAGGGTTGGAACGGTCAGATACGCTGCCCATTAGAAATTTAGAGAGACCATATGCAATGGAAACAGCTGCCAGCGCGACACCTAAGTCACCGCGGCTAAAGCCTTGCTCGATAAGATAAGGCATCGCCAAACTGAAGTTTTTACGAACCAGATAGTAACCGGCGTAGCCAACAAATATACCGATAAAGAGTTGCCAACGGAGGCGAGAGTAGGTGCTATCGATACTGCCTGGGGACAGACGATCAATGTGCGCCTTAGGTTTGAATATTCCAAACATAGGAACCTCATTATTTTGTATGCGATGGTAAAAAACACAAAAGGAGCGAACGAAACAAATAAAATCTTCGTTCGAAAGTTCATGAATTGTATTGAGTTAGGATTTTATTTCTGTGACAAATGTTGCACATGAATTAAATATAAGTAAATACAGTAAATTAGAGCGCATTAATTAGACCATCGTTCAACTTTACTCATAATTAGTTAATATGAAACTGATGTTTCAACCTCTCATTTGAGCATTCCAATTCGAAACCAATGAAACAAAGGCTCGAATAAGAACACAAATTAACCGTAAAAAGGGTGTTTCACATCCATCCTTGTTACGCGAAACCACTAAATAACTAAAAAGATGAAAAATGTTCGCGCTTAGTATCAAACGAAATAACAAAGCTAATGTTATCTGAACTCAAACCTAGACAGTGATTCACGAACACAAGACATAAACCATATTTATTTTCCTCTCCATTTTCATAATTAACACTAATTTGGATAACAAGTTCCTCTCGAGATATAAACATAGCAACGCATTTTCTTATATCACCGCTAGTCCTTGATGTACTTGACCTCGCCTTACCTCTTTAGGGTTAATTACTACGCAAAATCTGAGTAATAAATCCCCAAGCACGTAGCAGCTTCACAAAACTCCTCTTACCAGTTGTGCATTCTTTTTCACATCGGTAATTTGAGCGCTTCCAAAACACACTTCGTAGCAAAGAAGTTCTTTTCGTTGTTTTCTTTTTCGATTAAAAGATGCGCCATTTAACAAAAACGAAGACTTTGATTAACAATTTTATGCTCAAACGCTCATTTTTAACGCGCGTTTGTTTTCGAAAACGTTTATATGTGCACAATAGTATCGTGCTAGACAGGCAAAAATGATCAAAGGACTTTTAACATGACAACGAACAAACACCCCTCTCTGCTCGGAGAATGTTTGGCCGAGTTTATCGGTACAGGACTACTTATCTTCTTCGGCGTAGGCTGTGTCGCAGCCTTAGTTCTAACAGGCGCATCATTTGGACAATGGGAAATCAGTATTGTATGGGGCCTAGGTGTCGCCATCGCTATTTACTGTACTGCCGGCGTTTCAGGCGCGCACATCAACCCAGCGGTAACCATCGCACTCGCTATGTTCCATGGTTTTGATAAGGCTAAAGTGGTGCCATACATCATCGCCCAAATGCTTGGCGCATTCTGCTCTGCTGCGTTGGTTTACAGCTTATACAGCAACCTTTTCACCGACTACGAAATCGCACATAACTTCGTCCGCAGTAGCCAAGATGCACTAGCAACCGCTGGTATCTTCTCAACCTATCCACATGCTTCCCTCTCTTTCTTTGGCGCTTTTGCTGTGGAATTCGTTATCACTGCTGTGCTGATGTTTGCGATTTTGGCTTTGGGCGATGAAAATAACGGCGCTGCACGAGGTGCAATGAACCCGCTGTTAATCGGTATTTTGATTGCCGTGATCGGTGGTTCTCTTGGTCCACTAACTGGCTTCGCGATGAACCCTGCGCGCGACTTTGGACCGAAACTGTTCGCTTACTTCGCAGGCTGGGATTACGCTCTGACAGGTGCTAAAGACATTCCTTACTTTATCGTGCCTTTACTTGCTCCGATTGCAGGTGCGTGCTTTGGTGGTTGGTTGTATCCAAAAGCGATTGCAGCTTACCTTCCACAACAAGGCCACGGCTGTACAATTCCAAACCAATGTGAGACGGAAGAAGAAACAGAAGAAGCTAGAGCTTAAAACTGACGCAACTCGAACATTTACTAAAATATAAATAACGAAACAAAAGGATTCTTACCATGACTGAGCAAAAATACATTGTTGCCCTAGACCAAGGTACGACAAGCTCTCGCGCAGTAATTCTTGATCATGACGCGAACATCGTAAGCGTCGCACAGCGCGAATTTACTCAGATTTATCCAGAGGCAGGTTGGGTAGAGCATGACCCAATGGAAATCTGGGCAACACAAAGCTCTACGTTGGTAGAAGCTCTAGCTAAGTCTGGCATCCGTAGCGACCAATTGGCGGCTATCGGTATTACTAACCAGCGTGAAACCACCATCGTCTGGAATAAAGAAACAGGCAAACCCGTTTACAATGCGATCGTATGGCAATGTCGCCGTACTGCTGACATTTGTGAAGATTTAAAAGCGCGTGGTCTAGAAAACTACGTACGTGACAACACAGGTTTGGTACTTGACCCTTACTTCTCAGGTACCAAAGTGAAATGGATTCTGGACAACGTTGAAGGCGCGCGCGAAGACGCAGAAGCAGGCAAGCTGTTGTTCGGTACCGTCGATACTTGGTTAGTTTGGAAGATGACTCAAGGCCGCGTTCACGTGACCGACTACACTAACGCATCGCGTACCATGCTATTTAACATCAACGATCTATGTTGGGATCAGAAAATGTTAGATGAGCTTGGTATCCCAGCATCTATGATGCCAGAAGTGAAACGCTCATCGGAAGTTTACGGTAAGACTAACATTGGTGGTAAAGGCGGTACTCGTATTCCTATTTCTGGTATTGCTGGTGACCAACAAGCTGCGCTTTACGGCCAAATGTGTGTTGAAGCGGGTCAGGCGAAAAACACTTACGGCACGGGTTGTTTCTTGCTAATGAATACGGGCCAAGAAAAAGTCACTTCGACGCACGGCCTACTGACAACTTTGGCTTGTGGTCCTAAAGGTGAGCCTGCTTATGCACTTGAAGGTGCCGTATTCATGGGTGGTGCTTCTATCCAATGGCTACGTGATGAATTAAAAATCCTAAACGGTGCAGAAGACTCTGAATACTTCGCAACCAAAGTGGATACCTCAAACGGCGTTTATGTCGTGCCTGCCTTTACTGGTTTAGGCGCACCATACTGGGATGCCTACGCACGTGGCACGATTGTCGGCCTTACTCGCGGCGTGAACTCAAACCACATTATCCGTGCGACTTTGGAAGGTATTGCTTACCAAACTCGTGACGTACTGGATGCGATGCAAGCCGACTCAGGTATTAAACTTGCGAATCTTCGCGTCGATGGCGGTGCGGTAGCGAACAACTTCCTAATGCAGTTCCAATCAGATGTATTGAATACAGAAGTACACCGCCCTCAGGTAACAGAGGTTACCGCTCTTGGTGCAGCCTACCTTGCAGGCCTTGCCGTGGGTTACTGGGACAGCATTGACGAGTTGCAGAATAAAGCGGTGCTTGATCGCACCTTTGAGCCGCACGATGATGAAGAAAAGCGCAATCGTCGTTACAAGGGTTGGAAACGCGCAGTGAAATGTGCGCAAACCTGGTCTGAGCTTCACGACGAAGAAGATTAATCTCACCTCCATACGAAAAAAGAGCGCCATTTGTGCGCTCTTTTTTGCGCTTTGCCCCTGATTCCTGAACTCGCTTACTTCTCACAACGCGCAAATTCGAGCACAATAGAGCTTCGAATTTGAAGCATTGGCCGTTACCAATGCACAAGGGAGTGGTAAGTGAAGCAAATACCTCGACACCAACAGATTGTTGAGTTGGTGAAAAAACAAGGCTATGTCAGCACGGATGAGTTGGTAGAAAGATTCAATGTCAGCCCACAAACCATCCGACGCGATCTTAATGAACTCGCCGACGACAACAAAATTCGTCGTTATCACGGTGGTGCAACCATCCCTCTCAGTTCTGAAAACACATCTTACAACACGCGTAAAGCGCTCAACTTCAATGAAAAAGATGTCATTGCAGACGAGGTGGTCAAGCACATTCCTGATGGCGCGACTCTATTTATTGATATCGGCACCACACCAGAAGCGGTTGCGCGAGCGCTCAATAAAAACCATAAACAGCTACGCGTGGTTACCAACAATATCAACGTGGCAACCATTCTCTTTCCCAACCCAGAGATCAAAGTCATCTTAGCAGGCGGTGAAGTTCGAAGTCGCGATGGCGGCATTGTTGGAGAAGCCACTCTCGACTTCGTTAAACAGTTCCGTCTCGACTTTGGCATTCTTGGCATCAGTGGTATCGACTTTGATGGCTCGCTATTAGACTTTGATTACCACGAAGTCAGGGTCAAACAAGCGATCATCGACAACAGCCGCAGTGTATTTCTCGCCGTCGACCACACCAAATTTGGGCGTAATGCCATGGTGAAGCTAGGCAATATCGCTCAGCTCAACATGATCTTTACCAACAAGCAGCCACCAGAAGAAATCTTGTCGATTTTAAAAGAAGCTTCAATTCCACTTGAAGTCGTTGAAGCGAACGAGACAAACTTCGAAAACGAGTAGTTCCAATCATTAATTTGCCTCTCAAATGACCTCTGTCTTAATTAGGCAGAGGTTTTTTTGTGCCTAAATCACACAAAACGCTCACAAACGAAAATAATAGATGATCACAAACGAAACCTAAGCTAGGATTAGATCATGTTCTAAAATGCTCGTTCGCTCACCAAGAGGTCAAATTTATGAGTATACAAAAAAATACTTCCACTACTAGCTCATCCACTACCTTAGACTTGATCGTAATTGGTGGCGGCATTAACGGGGCTGGTATTGCGGCAGACGCAGCTGGCCGCGGTTTGAGTGTTGGCTTATACGAAGCAAATGACTTCGCGTCCGCTACTTCTTCGGCAAGTTCTAAACTGATCCACGGCGGTTTACGCTACCTTGAACACTATGAGTTTCGTTTGGTTTCGGAAGCGCTCGCAGAACGTGAAGTTATTCTTCGCAAAGCGCCTCACGTTGCACTACCAATGCGTTTCCGTTTGCCTCATCGCCCATTCCTACGCCCAGCTTGGATGATTCGCTGTGGTCTGTTCCTTTACGATAACTTGGGTAAACGTACGACTCTGCCAGGCAGCAAAACCGTCAACTTAGCGAAATCGGGCTTGCTAAAACCAGAAATGAAAACCGGTTTCGAATACTCTGACTGTTGGGTTGATGACGCGCGTTTAGTATTACTTAACGTTCTGGCTGCTCGTGAAAACCATGCAGAAGTACGTAACTACTGCCGCGTAGAAAAAGCACACCGTGAAGGTGGTATCTGGCATGTCACAATTCATGACGTGATGACAGACCAACGTTTCGAACGCAAAGCAAAAGCACTAGTAAACGCAGCTGGCCCTTGGGTAAAACAGTTCTTTGATGATGGATTAGAGCAAGCCTCTCCTCGTAACATTCGCTTAATCAAAGGCTCGCACATCGTTGTTCCTCGTATCCACAACGAACCGCAAGCCTACATTCTTCAAAACAAAGACAACCGCATCGTATTTATGATTCCTTACTTAGATAAGTTCTCAATCATTGGTACAACAGATGTGGAATACAAAGGTGACCCACGCGAAGTGGCAATCTCAGATGACGAAGTCGATTACCTCATCGACATCGTAAACCAACACTTTGTCCACCAGCTGACTCGCGAAGATGTGGTTTGGACATACAGCGGTGTTCGTCCTTTATGTGACGATGAATCTGACTCTCCGCAAGCGATCACACGAGACTACACGCTAGAACTCGATGCGGAATACGACCATGCACCTCTGCTTTCTGTCTTTGGTGGTAAGCTGACGACCTACCGTAAGCTGGGTGAAGCGGCAATGAAAAAGCTGGCTCCTTTCCTACCAGAGATGGGAAGCGACTGGACGGCAAATCAAACCCTACCTGGTGGTAACTTCAGCTGTAGTCGTGAACAATTAGCTAAACAAATTCATGCTAAATACGCTTGGGCGCCAGAAGCATTGATTCTTCGTTACGTGACACAATTTGGTACCCAAACGTGGAACTTAATGGAAGGCACAGCAAGCGAAGCTGACCTTGGACACGCGTTCTCATCGCAAGCCGGCGGTGTTTACCAACGTGAGATCGACTACTTAATGAACCATGAAATGGCAATGACCGATGAAGACATTTTGTGGCGTCGTACCAAGCTTGGTCTGTACATGAACGACGAAGAAAAGCTGGCTTTATCGGACTATTTAAAAGAAAAGCTACAGCAGAAAGTGGTTAATCTTTCTCAAGTTGGCTAGCTGCTCCTCCCCTCCCCACTAGAAAGCCTGCCTCGCTGCAGGCTTTTTTATTTTGCTGTTTTTACACCACACTTTGGCTTGCTTCACTTGATTACAAATAAGAGCAACTATTCATAGACATTTAACGTTAAATGCAATCATACTCATTTAAATAATTATCCCTGAATAACTTCATGGCGCTGGGTTCAGAACGTTATCACTGATGCACTTCCCGGAAAATAATGCAGCGGAAGAGCACAGGCTCTTTCCGAGTTATTTGGGGAAAGGCTCAGACAAGGAAAAAGAAAATGGGTTTTATGATTGAACATTGGGATTTTTCAACCCCAGAAGCAACTCAGCAATCCACAACGGCGGAGCAGATTCAAGCCAAACATTGGTACCATTGTGAGCGGCTGCATCCCGATATTCGGGGCTGGCTAGAACAAAACCAAGTGCCACGTGCCACTGTTGATCACCTGTTAGCCGACGAGAGCCGACCGTCTTTCCACCCTTTGGATGACGAGAACTTCATGTTGATTTTACGAGGCGTCAATATGAATGGCGATGCTTCACCAGAAGACATGCTCAGTATTCGAATTCTCTATTTTCAAGGGGCACTGATTTCAACACGTAAGATCCCATCGCGTGCCATCATGGAAATTCGTCAAGCATTGGCGGAACACAAAGGTCCGAAAAGCCTTGCTGGTTTACTTCATCAGATTATTGAAGGATTAAATAGCAAAATAGACGTTTACCTCGATACGATTGAAGAGACGTTAAACCAGTTTGATGTGAATGATGAATCGACGTACAAGCATATGGCGACTCAAAAAGCGCTTATCTCCATCAAACGTTTTATTCGCCCTCAGCAATATGCTATTCGTGATCTCGTTGAATCAGAGTCCGAGCTGGTGGCTTTAAGGCCCCATCAATATCGCTTCGCCCACAATAATATTACGCGCATAAATGAAACACTTGAGTTTTATCTTGGAGAAGTCGCTCTCTTTCAAGAAGAAATCAAACATCATCGTGACGAGAAAACTAATAAAAACAGTTATCTATTTACCTTGGTGGCGACTATTTTCTTGCCAACCAGCTTCCTAACAGGTTTGCTTGGCATCAACATTGGCGGTATGCCAGGCGTGGAATCCGCCATGGCGTTCACCTGGTTCTGTATCGCTTTAATTGTCATCTTTGCTCTAGAGTGGTGGCTATTCAAACGTTTGGGGTTCACGAATAAAACGGACGACGAAGACGAATAAGCGCTAATCCTATAAAGAACAAAAATCAAAAGAGGAGCGCGCGGCTCCTCTTTCTCTACTCACATTAGAGCCCTATCCGGGATGACCATCAACGCGAGGTGTAATAAGCATCACGCCAAAGCGCCACACAAACAGGCCAAATGCGACAATCCATAACCCGCCGCTGATATCAATCCACAGCATCATATTGGCAGGGTCAAATATCACGGCAAAACTGCGAACCAAAGCTGCCGCGGTAATCGCCGCAAACGCAAAGCTCATGTTCGGACCTTTGTAGATCATGCGACCAGTATGTCCCATCGTCACGCGCGCGATCATCGCCAAAATCAAACCGCCTAATGCACCTATCGCAAACAGGTGAATCAGGTTATGGCTAGCAAATGCGTCTCCCCAAGCACCTCGTAAAATTAAGCTTAGTGGCAAACACAAATACGCAGCATGCAGCGACCACACTAAAGGCTCGCTCAGGGTTAACCAAGGTTTCCAGCGAACAAAACGCACCAACTGAGCAACTCCTGCAAACAGCATCAACGGATTGCCTAATTCTGCAAACGTCACAGGGAAAAAGCTCAGCACAAATAGCATTACCAACGGCAAGTTCGCTAACCATTCTAACCAAGCCAATGGTTGCGCTTTTTCGAAATTAAATCGACGCGCAGTAAAGAATGGAATCACACGCCCGCCCATGACCGACAGCAACAACGTAAACCACCACAACATCGCCTGCCATACAGCAGAAGAGCTAAACGGCGGCATACCTTTTATTGTTGCGTAGCTTGCAAAGTTCGCAAAAATGGCCAAAAGAAACAGCGGCACAAAAAACAGATTACGCCAACCTTTGGCTCGATAAACACGAATGCCTACCTCATACGCAACAAACAGTAAAAATACCGCTTCAATGCTGCTGGTTAACCATAACGGCGCTGGCGTCCAAAGCAATATTCGGGGCGCGAGCCATAAGCCAAATAAGACCAAAAGCGTGTAATGCTTGGTGCCATTAATGCCAGTCCAGTTTTGTACCGCGGTCAGTACAAAGCCAACTACGATTGCCATCGAAAAGCCGAACAACATTTCATGAACGTGCCACCATAATGCCGGTACAGTTAATGCGTTTGGCTGTCCGCTCTGGAACATCCACACCCACAACGCGATCGCAACAATGGCGTAAATCGACCCAAACAGAAAAAACGGCCGAAAGCCTAATCGCAGCCATGCGGGGATTTTTTCTTCCACTTTTTTATCGGTGATATTCAGCATTATCTTGCCCTCAAGCGTCTCTTGATGCTGGTTAACTCAACTACAATATTGATGCTACCACAAACATGCATAAAAAATACATGTTAAGAGTTAAGATTATACTTAAGAGGTAAAGTTGTGCTTCAGAGGCGGGTTAGGTATAAACGGTGAGAGACACAACCATCAGTTAAGGGATGCAACGAAGATGTACATATTTGGCTATGGCAGTTTGATTAATTCTGCGTCACGTAAGTTAACCGGACAAACGGGAGAAGCCATTCCCGTCATTGCTCATGGACTGGTGCGATACTGGGGAAAGATTGATGACAGCTACACTCTGTCTCCTCTGGTTGTAAACCAAGGCGATGGGCAGGTCAACGGCGTTTTACTCGAAGTGAATGAAGAGGCTCTCGCAGAATTCGATCGCCGTGAGCGTGGTTATCATCGTATTCAAATTCAGCCAGATCAAATCGAATCGGACGCGAACTTTAACCAAGAACATAGCATCTGGGTTTACGTAAAAGACGAGCCATTACCACCGTGCGTAAAAAGCCCAATCATGCAAAGCTATGTCGATACCGTGCTAGCAGGTTGCTTGGAAGTATCTCATGCGTTTGCAGAGCATTTTGTGCGTCACACCATTGGCTGGCAACACGCAAAAGAAAATGACCGCCACCAACCTAAATATGGCAACCTTGCAGGCGTGCAAGAGCATCATTACGAGTTGATTGATAATCTGATTGCCCAAAATTCGTAGCTCAATCCCATCTGTAAAAACAGCTCTAAACTAAGAGCTGTTTTTACAATAGAGCGACCAGTGAACTGATTAAACAATTCTCACCCCAGTCGGCATCGCTCTTTCTGGCGTAAGCAACACACTTTCGGACTCATCATCCGTTTCTGCGCACAACAACATACATTCAGAGGTTTCGCCGCGCATTTTGGCTTTGGCAAGATTACACAACACGACCACTTGTTTGCCCATCAACTCTTCCTCGGTGTAATAAGGTACTAAGCTGGTTACGGTTTGCAGTGTTTTTTCACCAATATCAATTTGCACAATGTACAGCTTGTCTGCATTTTGATGACGAGCCACTTCAATGATTTTTCCGGTACGAATTTCCAGTTTGGCAAAATCAGAGTAAGCGATAGTTTCCATAATTAAAACCTCAGTAAATTTTTACTAAAAAGATAACATTTACACTATCAATAAGCTTAATAAATACAAATGGTAAAGATCTCATTTCCGAAAGCAAATTCCCTATCAAATTGCACTTATTACACAATGGGTGTTTAATACTTCCAGTCAAAATTTTTAGCCACTAAAGGTTCTATATGGCAACGATCAAGGATGTCGCGAAAGAAGCCGGTGTTTCGGTCGCAACGGTTTCTCGCGTGATCAACAAGTCCCCAAAAGCCAGTCAATCATCGGTAGAGTCGGTCACCAAAGCAATGAGCAAATTGGGTTACAGACCCAATGCCGCAGCTCGCGCACTGGTGAGTCAAAGCACAAATACCATGGGTGTGTTGGTGAGTGATGTGTCCGATCCTTTCTTCGGCACGCTGGTCAAATCCGTCGATAATATCGCGCGCGAAAATGGCAAACATATCTTGATTGGCAACGGGTATCACAATCCAGATGATGAGCGTCAAGCCCTAGAATTGCTGATCAACAGCCGTTGCGATGCAATAGTCATCCACTCGAAAGGCTTATCTGATGAGGATCTAATTGGCTACGCCCAAGAAGTAAAAGGTATGGTGCTTATCAATCGTCATATCCCAGAGCTGGCTGAACGCTGTATTTCCCTTGATAACCGCAAAGGAGCATTCCTCGCGACAGAATATTTAATTCGTCACGGGCATCGCAAAATCGCTTGCATTGCCTCATCCCACGATATCGAAGATACCGATGAGCGATTGCAAGGTTACCAAGCAGCATTGAAAGAACATGGTATTGAACTCTCCAAAAGCTACATCGAATACGGTGAACCCAACAGTGATGGTGGCGAAGTTGCGATGACCAACCTGTTAACCAAATCTTTGGAGATTACTGGAGTGGTGGCCTACAACGACTACATGGCCGCTGGCGCACTCGCAGCGTTAGATCAAAATGGCATTGACGTACCAAGTAAGGTTTCTATGGTCGGGTTCGATGATGGCTTGATCGCCCGCTTTGTTCACCCTAGCTTGACTACTATTCGCTACCCAATCGAGATGATGGCAGAACGCGCCGCCCGTTTGGCTTTGATGCTGTCTCGTGACGAAAAAGTTGAAGATGAAACCATTATTTTTAGCCCAACTTTAGTACGAAGAAACTCTGTCGAGCGTTGTTGATGTATGCGTTAAATGTTAGCGCGAAGCATTAACTAAAACATGTAATGGCGCAGATGAAAGGCCAAACAAGCAATTAATCTGTGCTAGATATAGTTCGGCAGTCGCTATCGCATCATTTAGTGCGTTATGGGCTTGATATGTTGGTAGGTTGAGTTCCTTTCGAATTGAACTTAACCGCCAGTCAGACCGAGTAGGTCTCAGTTGGGAGCGATATTGCTCGATTTTTAATGTATCTAACCATATTAATGGCAACTTCAAATTCTGGTACTTCATCTTGATGTATTGCTCTAAAAACCTCTGCTCCATAATGCAGCCATGTGCAACAAGAATTTTACCAGCAATTACATCCAGCAACTGAGTGAAAGCAGCTTGTTCTGAAATCCCCGATACATGCAACGTTTCAGGCCTAATATGGTGAACTTTGACTGACTCATGACAAATATCAATTGCATGATTAATGAAGACATGACGTGCACTATTTAGACGAATATTGCTGTTTCGAATTTCTACCCATCCAATACTGATTACTCTATCTACTTCAGGATTAAATCCTGTCGTTTCAAAGTCCAAGACTAACGTGTCTAACTCTCTAGCATCCGATAAAGCGCCAGGTAGAGGCGTATTTCCTATAGAGTTAAATACATCTGGCAAGCTAGATTTTTCTAGTTCTCTGCGCACCTGTTCTAGATGTTCAATTGACTGGAATGAGTAGCCAAACATACTAAGAGCCAAATTTCATTTTTAACGTGTCTTGATAACCGCGTATTATGCGAAAAGCATCTTTGAGGTGTTGTCTTTCAAAGCTGCCAAAATGCTCAGGAAATATAGCATTCGTTACTGGCTTTCCACCTTGTAAGCATTGCAGCTGATGTGAGTAACGTAATTGCGTTACATAACGATAAGTCCCTATCAAGTCTTGATGTGAAGTGCTATTAATCAATCCTGTATCATACGCAAAATCGAATCTTTCTTCCGTTGACAACATTCCTCCGCCTTTATGAAGAGCATAAATTCTAGCGATATCGACCAACAGACCAACCGCAGACTTTTTAATATTCAGCGATTTCTCGTTGTGACCATTGTTTTCTAACACTAAGTTATTGAATATCCCTAGTGGTGGACGGTGTGATATTAAATTTCTAACTAAGGCTGCGATTAAATGAGGGTTATTTTTGGTACACCGCTCGCGTTCACTATTTAGTTCATCAAATAGTGACCTATCCCCGGAAATAAAGCGCACTTCAAGAAAGACATTAAGATTTAGTAACATATTGTATTCTGGATTGTTTGCCCATTTTCTGTAGAGCTGCTTCCAGATGAATAATGGCTGATTCCACGTTGGTGTAGCCGCCATAAAACGCCCATTACACAAAGGGTACCCGCATTCCGCTAATCCTTTACATATATACATAGCAAAATGTCGAAAATAAATTCGGTCACTTTCTGTTGCTGAGTCATCAAGTACTAAAGCGTTATCTTGATCAGAACCTAAGTGAACCTCTCCTCTCGCATGCGAACCCGCCGCTAACCAAGCATAATTACAAGGAGGTAAACCCACGTTTCTTTCTGCTAATTTAATCAATCGACAGGTAAAGGCATCATAGATCATCATTAAAACTTGCCCAACTACATTGGCTGGCAAATGCGATTCTATCATCGCCTCAAACACTGCCTGACGTTCTTTTACTAACAATGAAAGCGACTCTAAGCTATTACACTTACTGATTTTTTCAATCAAAAAAACAGCCTGGATGCCATGCCTCTGAACTAACTCTTGAGGGCTAATCAAACCTAAAACTTGTTTATTTTTGTCAAGAACAGGGATGTTACGAATATTGTGTTTCATCATCAGATTGAACACAGAAATCACAGGCTCATTTTGGTCAACACTCTGAGGATGAGCGTTCATAATATCCTCAACAGGTCTATAGATATTAAACGCCTCAGCAACCACTCTACTTGTCATGTCAGTCTCGGTAACCACTCCAACCAATGCATTGTCATTGGTAACCAAGGCACAAGTGCAGCCTTTTTTACTCATGATTTGTGCCACTTGCTGGATACTTTGGTTTTTATGCACCACCACAACATTATGATTGGCTAAATCTTTAGCCCTTTTAAAAAACAGGCTTTTTTCTGCTTGTGAATACTGTGCATTAATACTTGAAGTGAGACGTTGACTTGCACGGATTGCAATCTGGTTAACAACATTTTCAAAATTCGAAACTTCTTTTAGTAAGAACGCATAATTAATTTTATATATTAAACAATTTTCAATGGTTTTTACTTTATATTTATCCTGTTCTAAATTAAATCCAAATACATCATTTTCGCCTAATCTAGCTCTTAATTCACCATTAGGAAATCTCTGTTCGATAACTCCAGCTCGAATAATATATAAATTTTTTCCTTCAGGCATAACTAAGGAGACACTCTCTCCCTTTCCCCAATAAACAATATCTGTGTTCGTAGCGATAGCATCAAGAACATGGTCAGGAAGTAAATGAAATGGCTCTATCGTTTTCAAAAAAGAAACGACATTTGGCAGCAAGGTTGAATCCATATGACACTCTTTTAATTAGAAAAACTCCGCTCAAAAAAGAGCGGAGTATAATAAAGAATGGTTTTACCAGAACAATGTATATAACACTGCCAAAACAATCATTATGCCGTAAGAAGCGATATTAAAGCTTCGATCTGTTACAAACATCGATGATGTAACACTAATACCTTTAGGATCATCATCATTAATTGATGTGCTCAAACTTGTAAATGCGATAACAACCATTGTAAACAATAATGTGTATAGCATTTGATCCATAAATGGCATGGAAAGTGGCATAAATTTCAAGAACAAGGCAAATGGTATTGATGCTACTACACCAATAATAGCCCCTTTACTGGTTGTTTTCTTCCAAAATAAGCCAAGTAAGAATACAGCCAAAATTCCAGGGCTAACTAAACCTGTATATTCTTGGATGTATTGGAATGCTTGGCCAATACCACCTAACATTGGAGCAATTAGGCAGGCAATAATTAGTGCCACCACAGCTGCAGTACGCCCAACATTCACCAACTTGTGGTCACCTGAGTCAGGAGAGATATACTCTTTGTAAATATCCATAGTGAAGATAGTGGCTGTTGAGTTAAGCATTGATGCTAGTGAAGAAACAATTGCAGCAGCAAGAGCCGCAAAAACAACACCTTTAACACCAACAGGCAAGAACTGAGTTAGCCAAGGGTATGCTTTATCCGCATGAGCAGCACTTGGAAGGTTTGTTGCTGCAATATCACCAAGGCTTGCCATTAGTTTTGGGTCCGAAGTAATAACGTAAGCGGCAATACCTGGCAATACCACCAGAAACGGAACGATAAGTTTCAAAAATGCAGCAAAAACAATACCTTTCTGAGCTTCCGATACTGATTTTGCAGCAAGCGTTCTTTGAATAATGTACTGGTTAAATCCCCAATAGTATAAGTTTGCTACCCAAAGACCACCAATTAATACGGCAATACCAGGAAGGTTCATGTATTGTGGATTACTTTGATCCAAGATCATCTCAAAGTGGCCTGGAGCGGCATCGACCATTTTAGACAACCCAGCGAACCAACCGTCCGTACCACCAATAAAGCTCACTGCCATGTAGGTAGTCATAAAACCACCCAAAACTAAGAAGAACACTTGGATGACATCGGTCCATACTACTGCCGATAAACCTCCGTAAATTGAGTACACCAACGCAAATAGCGCAAGACCTAGAATTGAGTACATCAACGGAATACCCAAAATGGTTTCGAGAGCCAAACCACCCAAATACAGTACTGAAGTTAGGTTTACAAAAATGTACAAGGAAATCCAAAAAACGGCCAAAATTGTTTTTAGTTTTTTATTGAAGCGTTTTTCAACAAATTCGGGAATGGTATAGATTCCTTTTTCAATGAAAATAGGTAGAAAGTACTTACCAACAATAATCAATGTTATTGCCGACATCCATTCATAAGATGCGATAGCCAAGCCGATTGAATAGCCTGAACCAGACATTCCTATAAATTGTTCCGCAGAAATATTTGCAGCAATTAGCGAAGCACCGACAGCCCACCAAGGCAAAGATTTTCCCGCCAAGAAATAATCTTCCGTACTTTTCTGAGTGCCTTTTTTATCACGAGATACCCAAAGTCCGACCCCAATGATAATTGCGACATAAATGGCGAAGACCATTATGTCGATAAAGCTTAGACCATGTTCTATATTCGACATCAGTTTCATCCTGTAGTTTTGTTTACGCCGCAAAGTGTAAACGTTACCACTCAAATGAAATGCAACTCAAATCACACATATTGATACATATTACGCTAAAAACCTTATAACGAGCTAAAGATCACAAATATTAAGAGAAGTGTCATTTAATTAAAACACTCTAAAATCAACAAAAATGTAAACGATAACAACAAAGGTAAAACGAAGATTAATAAGTAGGAAATTACGGGGATCATCCACCGTACAGTATTGTGTCGAAAGTGAGGTAAGTGATTTAAACTTCCTAGTAAAAATACATATCAAAAACAAAAAAGGTGGGCATGTAGCCCACCATAACACCCAAAGTCGTTGGAGTTGCAGCATCGCTGCCGCTGCAAGTTCAAAGGGCAGAAGTGCTATCTAAAATTCAAACTGATAAGTAGTTTGATGCTGATAGCAATCCCCAGAGCTCAACACCCCATTGTTGAGTCCCCATTCTGGTTTGTTTGGCCCGTCTGGAAAGTATTGCGTTTCCAATGCTAGGCCGTCATAGCGTTCGTAAGTTTTACTTGCACCTGGCGTACCGGCTAAGAAATTCCCTGAATAAAACTGGATGGCAGGTTTGGTGGTTTTCACCTTCATCACCACATCTTCTTTTGGTGCAATTACAACCGCAGCGACAGACACGCCATCAGTCACTTCAGGCATGAAGACAAAGGCGTGATCGTAGCCACCAGCAGTTTTCTGATCTTGCTCGGCAAGAAATTCTTGGCCAATCGATTTTGGCTCGGTGAAGTCGAAACTGGTACCCGAAACTGGCTTTTGTTCACCGGAAGGAATTAACCCCGCATCTGTTGGCAAGTAATACCCAGCGTTAAGCTGTAAAGTATGATCCAAACTTTTCGCGCGGCTCGCCTCACCAGCCAAGTTAAAGTAGGCGTGATTGGTTAAATTCACTGGAGATGTTTTGTCGGTCTTAGCATCATAGGCGATAGCTAGTTCATTCTCGTCAGTGAGCGTGTACGTCACCTTCACATCGAGATTTCCCGGATAGCCTTGGTCACCGTCCGGGGAGCGAAGTGAAAAAGTGACCTGTTGATCATTTTGCTCTTCAACCTTCCAGCGGCGTTTATCAAACCCTTCCAGCCCACCGTGCAGTGAGTTTTCACCGTTATTGATACCAAGTTGATACTTCTCTCCGTCTATCTCAAACTGCCCTTTCGCAATTCGGTTAGCAAAGCGGCCAACAATGGAACCAAAGTAAGCGTCTTGCTTCATGTGTTCAGCCATATTTGGTGAGCGCAACAACACTTCACGGTTTTGACCATTTACCGGTAATGTGCAACTCAACCACGTCGCACCGATATCCATAAACGACGCCGTCATACCATTCGCGTTGGTCAAATGAATCAGAGTCGCAGTTTGGCCATCAAACGACGGCGTTTGCGCCATCGCTTGTTCTAGTTGTTGAAAATAGGCTTTCATCATCATTCCTTACAGCACTTCAACCAAACCCGCACCATTTTTAGCTTGGCAAACATAAATCGACTCTTTTAAGCCCGTAGCCGCTTGGTACTTCGCTTCAACTGCCGCTTTCACATCATCAACCAGTGCTGGCGGTACAAGTGCCACGATGCAACCACCAAAGCCACCGCCGGTCATGCGCACGCCGCCTTGATCGACGATCACCTCTTTGACTATCTCCACCAGCGTATCGATTTCTTTTACCGTAATTTCGAAATCATCGCGCATCGAGGCATGAGACTCGGCCATCAGCTCGCCCATACGCTTCATGTCGTGTGCTCGTAGCGCTTGTGCCGCTTCCACAGTACGATCATTTTCTGTGATGACGTGACGTGCACGCTTGGCCACCATTTCATCCAGCTCAGCGACTTTCTCGTTGAGCTGCTCAATCGTCACATCACGCAAAGCTTTCACACCGAAAATACGCGCCGCTTCTTCACATTGCTGACGACGAGTGTTGTATTCGCTGTCGACCAAACCACGTTTTTTATTCGAGTTGATGATCACGACTGCCATGTCTTCTGGCATAGAGACCGCTTCTGTTTCAAGGCTACGGCAATCTAATAGCATCGCATGATTTTCACGCCCTTCCGCTGAAATCATTTGATCCATGATGCCGCAGTTGCAACCGACGAATTCGTTCTCAGCTTGCTGACCGTTTAACGCAATTTCGGCTTGGCTGATCTCAAGATTGAACAGCACTTTGAACGTCTGGCCAATCACCACTTCCAACGCCGCCGATGAGCTCAAACCCGCGCCTTGAGGTACGTTACCGCTGACTGAAATATCCGCCCCAGTAAACTGGTAGCCACGCGCCAGAAGACACTTCACCACGCCGCGAATGTAGTTCGCCCACATTTTGTCTTGCTGGAAGGTAATGGCTTGCGTGATATCGAATTCGTCCACTGCGTTACCGTAATCGACCGACACCACACGCACGATATTGTCTTCACGCTTTGCAGCCGCCACAACCGTTTGGTAGTTAATGGCACACGGTAGGACAAAACCATCGTTGTAATCGGTGTGCTCACCAATCAAGTTCACACGACCAGGCGCTTGAATAATATGGCTAGGTGCGTAGCCCAACACTTGCTCAAATGACGCTTTCACATTTTGGATAAGTTCAGACATAGGGACGTTCTCTTAAAATAGTAATTTGTGTGGGATAGCGCGTTGAGCCTAACTTTCTATCTGTAAAGTCGCGCTATCCCGTTATTCGTAATCAGTCCAATTTAAAGACTTAGCATTCTTTGTAGTGGACATCACTCACATCACGCAGACGCTGCGCCGCTTGCTCTGCGGTGAGGTCACGTTGGCTTTCTGCCAGCATTTCGTAGCCCACCATGAACTTACGAACCGTGGCACTGCGCAGTAGTGGCGGATAAAAAAGTGCATGAAGCTGCCAATGGTCGATGTCTGTGCCTTGGTCAAAAAACGGCGCGTAGTGCCAGCCCATCGAGTAAGGGAAAGAGCATTGGAATAAATTGTCGTAACGGCTGGTCAGCTTCTTGATCGCTAGCGCTAAATCGTCTCGTTGCTCATCGCTGAGTTCGCTCATGCGACGAATGTGCGTTTTCGGCAACAACATGGTTTCGAACGGCCAAGCAGCCCAGTAAGGCACCACCGCCAGCCAGTGTTCGGTTTCCACCACGATGCGTGAGCCGTCTTTGAGTTCCGCTTGTACGTAATCCACCAGCAAGTTGCTGCCGTGTTCTTGGTAGTAGGCTTTTAGGTTGTGCTCTTTGCGCTCGATCTCATTTGGTAAGAAGCTGTTCGCCCAGATTTGACCGTGTGGATGCGGCTGAGAACAGCCCATGGTTTCACCTTTGTTTTCGAACGCCTGAACCCAAACGAACTCTTTGCCGAGCTCTTCAATTTGCTCATTCCATGTATCAATCACGCCGCGAATTTTATCCACTGGTAGTTCCGGTAAGGTCTTGCTGTGATCTGGCGAGAAGCAAATCACTCGGCTCAAACCACGCACGCCTTGCGTTTTGAATAGCGGGTTGTTTGACTCCGGTGCATCTGGTGAATCCACCATCAGCGCAGCAAAATCGTTATTGAACACATAGGTGCCTTGGTAGTCTGGATTAACATCGCCAGAGATACGTTCGTTGGTTGGACAAAGGAAACATTTACCGTCATAGCTTGGTAGCTCATCCAATGCGGGCTTTTCATCTGCGCCGCTCCAAGGGCGTTTTGCACGGTGAGGTGAAACCAAAATCCATTGCCCAGTCAGAGGGTTGTAACGGCGGTGTGGATGATCCACTGGGTTAAATTCGACATTCGACATGTTACTTACTCAACTTTTAAGAATTCTTTCATCTGCATTTCTCAATGGAATTGGAAAGTGCAGACAATAATGCGGCGACGTAAACTACGCAGGGGAATAGCCATTGGGATTTTTTGACTGCCAGTTCCACGTATCGGCGGTCATTTCAGCCACCGTGCGTGTTGCTTTCCAACCTAGTTCACGCTCTGCTTTTTCCGTGCTTGCCCAACATTCAGCAATATCCCCAGGACGACGCGGGCATAACTCGTAAGGCACTGGTTTACCGCAAGCGGCCGCGAACGCATCCACCATCTCAAGTACGCTCGAGCCTTTACCCGTACCTAAGTTGTAAATGTGCAAGCCCGAGGTTTTCCCCACCGATTTCAATGCGGCGATGTGGCCGTCGGCCAGATCCATCACATGGATGTAATCACGCACGCCAGTGCCGTCAGGGGTTGGATAGTCGCTACCGAATACCGAGAGTTTTTCTCGGCGGCCAACAGCGACTTGGGCGATAAATGGCATCAAGTTATTGGGAATGCCTTGTGGGTCTTCCCCCATGCAGCCCGATGAGTGCGCGCCAACTGGGTTGAAGTAACGCAGTAAGGTGATGCTCCAGTCGTTTTCAGCATGGAACAGATCGCTTAAGCACTGCTCCACCATATATTTGCTGCGTCCGTATGGATTGGTGGTTGAGCCTGTTGGTGAATCTTCCGTAATCGGCACTATTTCAAGGTCACCGTAAACCGTTGCCGATGAACTGAATACGATGCTTTTCACGCCCGCTTTACGCATGCTGCGCGCTAACACCAATGAGCCATTGACGTTGTTGTCGTAGTACTCAAGTGGTTTTGCCACCGATTCGCCAACCGCTTTGAGGCCAGCAAAGTGGATCACGGCTTGGATGTCGTGCTGCGCGAATACCGTATCCAAAAAGGCTTCGTCACGGATGTCACCTTGGTGGAACTCAGGCTGTTTGCCAGTCAGCGCTTCAATACGGTTTAACACGTCCAGTTTGGCGTTACACAAGTTATCAACGATGATAGGTTCCATTCCCGCTTCAATCATCTGAACGCAAGTGTGACTACCGATGTATCCCATACCGCCTGTGACAAGAACTTTCACTTTTTGCTTCTCCACGTTTGCTGCTTTCTGTTCATACCTCACTCTGATGCGCTAAAAGCCAATCGCCATTGCATCGAATCGGTACGCCCATTTCTTAACTGGCTAAAAGTCTAGCAACCAATCTCGATCCAGATCCGTGATCGAATTCAAATTGTGTAAACGTTTCCACAAAATTACAAAAAGCCTTATTTTAGATGCTGACTTTAGTTAAATTAAACCAGGAAGATGATGAGCAGTGAAGATGAGTCGAGCAGATACCGCTCTCTTTCGTGGATCGCACGATTTTACTAAAAGTTTGTGCATCCCTAAGTAGCTGTTTACAATAGCCAGATTATTGAGTTCTCACTTGGACTGTGAGCAATGCCAACGGGAAATGTACATGGCAACACTAAAAGATATCGCCACTGAAGCGGGCGTCTCACTTGCAACCGTATCGCGAGTTTTGAATGACGATCCGACGTTGAGCGTTAAAGAAGAAACCAAACGCCGCATTTTAGAAATCGCAGAAAAGCTGGAGTACCGCACCAGCAGCTCGAAGAAAGCCACCAAAGAAGCCAAGCAAAAACATCACTTTTTGGCCTTGTACAATTACAAACAAGAAGCAGAAGTGAACGACCCGTACTACTTGTCGATTCGTCATGGGATTGAAACTCAGTGCGACAAACTCGGCATTACGCTAACCAATTGCTACAACAGCGAAATTGATGTTGAAACGCAGAAGATCACGGGTGTCCTTTTAGTCGGGAAAGTCGACCAAAAGGTGGTCAATAAGTTACCTAAACGCCTAGCCGATAGCATCTGTTACATTGACTTTTCAGATCCAACTAGTCCTTACGATTGCGTTGATATCGACCTTGTAAGAATCAGCAAGCAAGTGGTTGATTTCTTTGTACAACAAGGCTACGAGCGCATCGGATTTATTGGTGGACAAGACGAACCCAACACAGCAGACATTCGTGAAAATGCGTTTGTGGACTACGGCAGTCTAAAAGGTGTGGTTTCTGAAGACGACATTTATCGTGGCGATTTCTCTAGCTTGTCCGGTTATGACTTAGCGAAAGAGATGCTGGCCAAAGGCGATTTCCCAAAAGCGATGTTCATTGCTTCGGACTCCATTGCGATTGGTGTGTTACGAGCAGTGCATGAGTTTGGTTTAAACATTCCTGATGATATTGCGCTGATCAGCGTGAACGACATTCCTACCGCGCGCTTTACCTTCCCACCTCTATCTACCGTTCGTATTCATTCTGAAATGATGGGGATTCAAGGCGTGAACTTGTTAGTAGAAAAATACCGTGACGGACGCGCACTGCCCCTTCAAGTGTACGTTCCAAGCAAGCTCAAGCTACGCGGCACAACTCGATAAAAACACCCTCAAAACTGTTCAAATAAAGCACTGAATTTTCAGTGCTTTTTTATTTCTTCTTTTATTTTCTACCGAATTTTTACTGTTTTTACTTTCCAAAACAATCTAGAACGCATTCCTTTACGCTGATCACATCTTGCTCAACATTGGTCATTTAAAACGTGACCAAGTTAAAGTAAAACGTTTTCATTAATTTATTTTAGTAAAACTTTTACTAATATCTTTCTCAGATTATTCATAAGCATTTTTCACAATACATCGGCCGTTGTTTTTGCACTGATGTTGAGCCGCGACGAAACCAATCCGGACTCCAACATAAGCGCACCAAGCCGAGGGGAGATCAAAACGTGAACAATTGGGAAAACTTCCAACACTTACACGAGAATCGTATGGCACCGCGTGCGTACTTTTTCTCCTACGACTCTGTTCAGAGCGCACAAACCTTTCAACGTGAACTGAGTCGCCGCTTTATGTTGCTCAGCGGCCAATGGACATTCTGTTATTTCACCAACCCAATGTTGGTACCTGATGAGTTTTACTCACAAACAATGAACGACTGGGGACACATTACCGTCCCAAACATGTGGCAAATGGAAGGCCACGGCGATCTGCAATACACCGATGAAGGCTTCCCATTCCCGATCGATGTCCCGTTTGTACCAACCGACAACCCAACGGGCGCTTATCAACGCACATTTACACTTGGTCCACAGTGGGATAACCAACAAACCATCATCAAGTTCGATGGCGTGGAAACCTACTTTGAAGTGTACGTAAACGGCGAGTACGTCGGCTTTAGTAAAGGCAGCCGTCTTACTGCGGAGTTCGACATTTCTGCCTACGTACACCAAGGCGAAAACTTGCTGTCTGTACGCGTGATGCAGTGGGCCGATTCCACTTACATTGAAGACCAAGACATGTGGTGGACGGCGGGGATCTTCCGTGATGTTTATCTAATCGGAAAAGAGAACGTTCACGTCCAAGATCTCACCATTCGCACCGATTTCGCCGACGATTACCAAAGTGCGACGCTCAGTGCTCAAATCGAATTGGAAAACCTTTCCACCGCTATCGCGTCTGGCTACACGCTGGAATACGCGCTGCATGACAAAGGCACTGTCGTAGCCAGTGGTCAATGCGATTCACTGACTATCCAAAACCACCACTCAACAAGCTTTGCGATTGATATGGTGAATCCAACGCATTGGACGGCAGAAAATCCTTACCTTTACCACTTGTTCATCACCTTAAAAGATCACCAAGGCAACGTAGTGGAAGTGATCCCACAACGCGTGGGTTTCCGTGACATCAAAGTGCGCGATGGCCTGTTTTACATCAACAATCAATACGTGATGCTGCATGGTGTCAACCGTCATGACAACGACCACCTAAAAGGTCGCGCAGTGGGCATGGACCGCGTGGAAAAAGATCTGATTTTGATGAAGCAACACAACATCAACTCAGTTCGCACCGCACACTACCCGAACGACCCACGCTTCTACGAGTTGTGTGATATTTACGGCCTGTTTGTGATGGCAGAAACCGATGTGGAAACCCACGGTTTTGCCAACGTTGGCGACCTGAGCCGTATCACCAATGATCCTGCTTGGGAAGCGGTGTTTGTCGATCGCGCAGTGCGTCATGTTCATGCGCAAAAGAACCACCCTTCTATCATCATGTGGTCACTCGGTAACGAATCGGGTTATGGCTGTAACATCCGTGCGATGTATACCGCGACCAAAGCAATTGATGACACCCGTTTGGTTCACTACGAAGAAGACCGCGATGCTGAAGTCGTCGATGTGATTTCGACGATGTACTCACGCGCTCAACTGATGAATTACTTTGGCGAACACCCACACGAGAAGCCACGCATTATCTGCGAATACGCACACGCGATGGGGAACGGGCCGGGTGGTCTGACGGAATACCAAAACGTGTTCTATGCGCACGACCACATTCAAGGTCACTACGTTTGGGAATGGTGTGATCACGGCATTCTAGCGCGTGATGAGCACGGCCAAGAGTTCTACAAATACGGCGGCGATTATGGCGACTACCCAAACAACTACAACTTCTGTATGGATGGTCTGATTTACCCAGATCAAACCCCGGGCCCTGGCCTGAAAGAATACAAACAAGTCATTGCACCGGTGAAAATCCGCGCCGTTGAAGGTTGCCATGACCGCTTTATCGTTGAGAACAAATTGTGGTTCACCAACCTCGATGATTACACCATTACTGCTGACGTGCGTGCCGAAGGTGAAACCCTGCGTAGCGTGCAATTCAAAGTCGAAGCTTTGGTCGCCAACAGCGAACGTAAAGTGACCATCGACTTGCCAGAATTGGATGAGCGCGAAATCTTTGTTAACTTCACCGTACGCAAAGACAGTCGCACGCTTTACAGCGAAGCCAACCATGAAATTGCGGTGTATCAATTCCAACTGAAAGAAAACACCGCGACGTTGCCTGCGTTGGTCAACCACAATGTTCAACCATTGGTACTTGAAGAAAGCCGCCTAGAGCACGTGATCACAGGTCATAACTTCACGCTCACTTTCTCCAAAGTAAACGGCAAACTGACCTCATGGCGTGTGAATGGTGAAGAGTTGATTCAATCAGAGCCAAGATTGAACTTCTTCAAACCAATGATTGATAACCACAAACAAGAGTACGAAGGGTTGTGGCACCCTGCGCATCTGCAAATCATGCAGGAACACTTCCGCACGCTGAGCGTGGAAGCGAGCGAAGATGCCATCCTGATCACCACCAGCAGCATTGTTGCGCCACCTGTGTTCGATTTTGGCATGCGTTGTACCTACCGCTACCAAATCAACGCGCAAGGCCATTTGAATGTGGAACTGAGTGGCGAGCGCTACGGCGACTACCCTCACGTGATTCCGGTCATTGGCTTGGATTTAGGCATTAACGGCAGCTTTGATCAAGTGAGTTACTACGGTCGCGGCCCTGAAGAGAACTATCAAGACAGCCGCCAAGCCAACATCATCGATCTGTACCACACCAACGTGGCCGACATGTTCGAGAACTACCCGTTCCCGCAAAACAATGGCAACCGCCAACACGTGCGATGGGCCTCACTCACCAACCGTCATGGCACAGGGTTATTGGTGAAACCTCAGCAAGAAATCAACTTCAGCGCGTGGTTCTACACCAACCAAAATCTGCATGAAGCGCAACATACGATCGAGCTAGAAAAGAGTGGCTACATCACCCTTAACCTTGACCATCAAGTGATGGGGTTAGGCTCGAACTCATGGGGCAGCGAAGTGCTCGACTCTTACCGCGTGTACATGGACGAGTTCCGTTACGGTTTGACGCTGATGCCACTGCAAGCAGGCGATTGCAACGCACACGTGATGGCAAACCATGATTTCGACAACGCGTTTTTCACTCAAACCAATACTCAACCAGTCAACGAGGCGTAACCCATGATCGTGTTAGACAGCTTAGAGCAATTCAAACAGGTATATCGCAACGGTCGTAAATGGAACCGCTGTGTGGAAGCCATTGGCAACATCGGCAACATCAAAGATGGCGTGATGCACTCGATTGGCGATTCACTGGTTTACATGGTTGAAGACGGCATCGCGAAACAAACCGAAACGTTCATCGGTAACCGTCGTTACTTCGATGTGCATTACTACCTCGAAGGCCGAGAAACCGTTGAGTTCGCTAATAAAACCGCGTTAACCCTAGAACAAGCTTATCGTGATGAAACCGACCGCGAATTTTTTTCTGGTCAGGGTGAAACACGTGAGCTTTGCGAAGGCCAAGTGGCGATTTTTGAAAACAGTGAAGCGTACCGCTTCTATGGAGACAACCGCGTAAGAAAAGTGGTGCTCAAAGTGACCATCGAAGATGGCTACTTTCTAAATAAATAAAACAAGAGAAGGGCTGTGGTCACAGCATTACAAGCCCTTCCTCCCTACAATTCCAACGTGATTCACCGGAGATAGAACATGTCTGAATCCAAACGTAATACGATAGGCAAATTCGGGTTGTTGTCCCTCACCTTTGCCGCAGTATTTAGCTTTAATAACGTAATCAATAACAACATCGAGATCGGTCTAGCGTCTGCGCCAATGTTCTTTCTGGCGACCATTTTTTATTTCATCCCTTTCTGTTTGATCATCGCAGAATTCGTATCTCTGAATAAAGATTCTGAAGCGGGGGTCTACGCATGGGTAAAAAGCTCACTTGGCGGTCGCTGGGCGTTTATCTCTGCCTACACTTACTGGTTCGTTAACCTATTCTTCTTCACGTCCTTGCTGCCGCGTGTTATCGCTTATGCGTCTTACGCGTTCTTGGGCTATGAATACATTCTGACGCCATTCACCACTACCGTGCTCAGTATGATTTTGTTTGCGTTTGCGACCTACGTATCGACAAACGGCGCGAAAATGTTGGGGCCAATTACGTCGGTGACCTCCTCCCTCATGCTGCTACTGACAATGTCGTACATTTTACTGGCTGGCGCTGCGTTGATCGGCGGCGTAGAACCGGCTGATCCAATTACCGTAGAAGCGATGATCCCTGATTTCAGCTGGGCATTTTTAGGCATTACTACATGGATCTTTATGGCGGCAGGCGGTGCGGAATCGGTCGCGGTTTACGTAAACGATGTGAAAGGCGGCTCGAAATCGTTCGTTAAAGTCATCATCATCGCAGGTATCTTTATCGGTGTACTTTACTCAGTCGCGTCTGTTTTGATTAACGTGTTTGTTCCTAGCGAAACCCTAAAATACACGGGTGGCTCGGTACAAGTATTTGAAGGTTTGGCTGCGTACTTTGGTTTGCCAGAAGTATTGATGAACCGCTTTGTAGGCTTGGTATCCTTCACCGCTATGTTTGGCTCTCTACTGATGTGGACAGCAACGCCAGTGAAAATCTTCTTCTCTGAGATTCCAGAAGGCATTTTTGGTAAGAAAACCGTAGAGCTGAACGAAAACGGCGTACCAGCTCGCGCAGCTTGGTATCAGTTCCTTATCGTTATCCCATTGATGATCATCCCAACATTAGGTTCTAACACCGCTCAAGATCTGATGAACACGGTGATCAACATGACCGCAGCGGCATCCATGCTGCCACCACTGTTCATCATGTTGGCGTACCTGAATCTGCGCTTGAAACTGGATCACGTTGAGCGTGATTTCAAAATGGGCTCACGCAAAATGGGCATCGCTACCGTATCGGTACTGATCGCTATCTTTACGGTTGGTTTCTTAGCATCGACCTTCCCTACTGGGGCCGACATCATGACCATCATTTTCTACAACGTTGGCGGTATCGTGATTTTCCTTGGCTTTGCTTGGTGGAAGTACAGCCAATACGAAAAATCATTGAATCAGGAAGAGCGCATAAAAGAAGCCGCGCCAGCTTCGCAAGCGGCATAACACCGACTCTCAATGACAAACATTCTGGGCACCCTTTGGTGCCCTTTTTATATGTGAGAGGTGATGGTCGAAGAAACCAACTCGCGTAGCCAAATGCCTTTGTCTTCATTGTTTCGGCTGGAATGCCACAGCATGGCAATATCAAAATCCGCAACGGCGATCGGTGGCTTAACAGTAATGAGATCGTCCGAAAAGCCCTCCGCCAACGCCATTTTTTCTGGCACGATGGCAATGAGATCGCGCTTTTTCAATAGATGCCGAATAGTGAGAAAGTTGCGCGACGCCACGGTGACTTTACGGCTCAAGCCATGTTCTGCGAGCTTTTGGTCTACTTGTGTCTTTAAGCTCCCATCGGGACTTACCAGAGCTTGCTCTATGTTCGCGAACGCTTCCAGAGACAGCTGTGTTTTCCCTTTCAATACCTGTTTATCACACATGCACACGTGCTTTTCCGTGTACAAGTACAAGCTCTCAAAGTTGTCATCCAACACTGGCATGCTGCCAATAATGACATCGAGCTTTTCGTGCTCAGTTAATACCACGTAGTTGCTACGATTGACGTTAATAAAACTGATCTGGGCCTCTGGTGCGCGCTGGCGTATTTCGTCATAAAGCAGAGGAGCAAAAATAAACTCGGCATAATCCGTTAACCCAATGCGACATACACCCGCGTAATTTTCAGGTTGGAAGGCAGACTTAGTGAGCAAGTCTTTGGCGATAGAGTCCAGCAAATGATGCACGGTTGGCGCGATGTGGTGAGCGTGCTCGGTGGGCTCCATCTTGTGTCCTTTTCGCTCAAAAAGCGGGTCGTCAAACAACAACCTTAAACGAGACAAACTATGACTCATCGCCGACTGGCTAACGTAACTTTTCTCTGCCGCGACGCTAACGCTTCGATGGCGATACAAGTAGGAAAACGTCACCAATAGGTTCAAGTCAATGTTGCGCCACTGAATGTCCTCTTTCACCTCAACACCTTCATCCCATCTCATTCATAAATGAAATTAAATTTATCAATTTGAGTCATTTTAGAGCATCCGATAAATTAGCAACAATGCTTTTTAGATAAACAGGCTCGACATGTTCACCATCTTCAAAACTTTTTTCTGGCTGGGTTGGTTCAGCTTCGGCGGCCCGGCGGCTCATATTGGTTATTTTCGCCAAACCTTTGTTGAGAAACTGAAATGGCTTGATGACAGCGAGTACGCGCAAATTGTCGCGCTCAGTCAGTTTTTGCCGGGACCCGGCTCAAGCCAAGTCGGCTTTGCATTGGGTTATAAACGCGGCGGTTTAGGTGGCGCATGCGCAGCATTTGTCGGATTCACGCTTCCTTCGGTGATCATCATGTTGGCGCTGGCGATGGTGAGCAGCCAAATCACCGACACAGCAGTGTTCCAAAACATCGTTCACGGCCTAAAACTGCTCGCAGTCGTCGTCGTGGCGGATGCGACTTGGGGCATGTACAAAAACTTCTGCCAAAGCAAACTGACCGCGGGTTTGTGCGTCGCGACTGCGATTGCGTTGCTGGTGGCACCAAGCATCATGACGCAAATGTTCGTGTTGCTCGCAGCAGGTTTTGTCGGCATGCGATATCTGAAGAAAGACTCCGCGCTATCAACCGAGCCGTTTAAACCGTCTATCGCGCCATTGGCTCTATTTGCGGTGCTTTTACTCGGCTTACCGTTAGTGGCTCATACGTTACCTTTGCTTGGACTGTTTAGTGATTTTTTCCAAGCTGGTAGCTTAGTGTTTGGTGGTGGTCATGTAGTGCTGCCGCTTCTGCAAAACATTGTTGGCGACCAGCTCAGCCAAGATGCATTTTTAACAGGCTACGCCGCTGCACAAGCTGTACCGGGGCCAATGTTCACCTTTGCGACTTTTATCGGTTATGAGCTTTCGGATACGCCAATTTTAGGTGCGCTGATCGCAACGCTTGGCGTATTCCTCCCAGGGTTTCTTTTACTGCTTGGCGTTCTTAAAAACTGGCAAGCACTGGCAGGCAAACCGCTGGTCTCCGGCGCCATCAACGGTGTAAATGCCTCAGTTGTAGGGTTGCTACTCGCGGCACTTTACCAGCCAGTATTTAGCAGCGCAGTTGTTGCTCCCATCGACATGGCGTTAGTGATTGCGGGTTTCTATCTACACAAAAAGCTCAACCTTTCGGTGCTGTGGATGATCGTGTTTTTTGTGGTGGCAGGCCTTGTCACGGGCATGATGTAGCCTGCTGATACGCCAACTATTGAATCCAGATAAACCACGGGTACTCAAATACGAGTGCCCGTTTTCTCAACTAAGCTTAATGATATTGGAAGGATAGAGATGATGGATCGTCGATGGAACAAGACAACAATTACCAGATCAACGTAAGTTGGCAGCAAAAAGCAGCGACTTGGCTCCAGTCTGTGAAGAACGAGTTATTGATCGATAAGATTTTCTACACCTATTGCTTTATCTCGACTGCTGTCATTTATCTTTGTTCTTTATATCTCGATTTCCCTATTGATTACTCTTTTACCACTTACCTTGAAACGCTCATGCAAGCTTTGTATGTCACAGGTTTAAGCTGGTGTATCTATTATTATTTCTATCTCATACTGCGCAAAGAAAAACAGCCAGCAAAGCGCTTCATACGAAAACTGAAACATCTTATTTTTCCACTGCACCGCCCTGTATCAGTGTTTGTTTCGATGATGGCACTTAACCTGATTTTCTCTAACCACACGTTTTTGAAATCGCTTATTCCAATCATAAATCCTTTTAAATGGGATCTAACCTTTGCGAATATTGATACGCTGTTGCACTTCGGCGTTGCACCTTGGGAATTGACCCATGCATTATTCTCCAATGCTTGGTCCTCACTGGCGCTAAACGTTGCCTACAACGCATGGTTTTTTTGTATGTGGGGGATACTCATCTTTTTCCTTATCTACAAAAAATACCCGTTGGTAAGGCAACAATTTTTACTCACGTTCGCATTCTCTTGGATGATTCTTGGTGTCTTCTTCGCCACGTTACTCTCTTCAGCAGGTCCTTGCTACGTGGAGCTTATCACTGGAGATGAACAGTTTGCTCCTCTGATGAAAACGCTCGAAGCCCAAAGCCAATATCTTACCAATGTGGACGCTGGGCAATTGTGGGCATTGCCTACACAGCAATATCTTTGGGATGAGTACATCGCGAATGCCAATGGTATTGGCTCTGGCATTTCGGCAATGCCGAGTTTGCACGTTTCCATTGCTGTTTTGATGGCGCTATCAATTTATAGACTCAACAAAACCATCGGCTACTTTGCTTACGCTTTCGCCGTCATCATTCAAATCGGTTCGGTACATTTAGCCTGGCATTATGCTATTGATGGTTACCTCGCAACACTCTTAACGGTGATGTTATGGAAGATAGTTGGTTGGGCTTTGCGGCGCTATGCTTCTTACCCTGAAAGAAGCGAATGAACGGCTACTTGAACAAACACCTTTGCAACGGACTACTCTCCATAAATGAAAAAGTCCCCAAAAATGAAAAAGTCCCCAAAAATGAAAAGCCACTCTATCTTGCTGAGTGGCTTTCTTTTTAAATAGACTGTGAAGTTATTGGAGAAGCGCGGTAGAGGTATCCCCTCGCTCTCTGACCATTGCTAATGCTCGCTCTAAGTTTTTATTTGCCAGTTCATAGTAGGCAGGGTTCTTATCAATAGCCTGTTGTAGATAAGGAATCGCCTCGCCTGGTTTGCCTTGAAGGATCAAGAAGTAACCAACATTGTTGAGTGCTTCCGGCTCTGTCATGTGTCGACTAAAAATACTCAGAGCTTGTCGTGGTTGATCTTTTGCCAGTGCAATGAGACCCAAGTTATTGATTCCCTTTTCATCCCCCGGCTTAATGCTCAGCGCAGCTTGAGTAAAGTGCGCCGCTTTTGAATAAGCTTTTTCCATGTAGTAGGAATAGCCTAGGCTGACTAAAGCATTGACGTTTCTTGAATCAATATCCAACGCTTTTCGAATCAATGCCTGCGCAATATCGTGGTCGCCACGAATGTCGTAAAGTACACCTAGACCAGAGTAAGCAGAAACCGGTGATTTATCATCATAGCGATATGTTGCAACGCTCTCTGCAGTAATGTTGTCTTTAGTGATAATCGGATCGCCATCCATGCGAATTTGGTCAGCATTCAAAGCGCGTATGTAGTAACTCTTCCCGACGTCCTTTTCGCCACGTTTCGTATACAGAGTGCCAAGTTCTGTGAGGGAACCAATGTGATCAGGGTTCTCTGCTAAAGATGCTCGAAATGATTTATCCGCAAGTTCTGAATTCTCTCTTGCCAAATGGATACGCCCCACGGTGTATAAGGTTTTGTCTTTATGGACCGCATTCGGGAAAGAGAGCGAGCGAATGTATTCATACAACGCTAAGTCGACATTTTTATTGCTTAATGCAATATCCCCTCGAGAGATTGCCTCCTCCTCTGTTTTTGGAGGTTCATCATTGGTGAGTGACTCAACGGGCTTACCTGAGTACAGCGTTGAATCGAAGTCTGATGACTGTTCAGTTGTTGAACATGCGGTAAGCACCAACAACGAGATGATGACGTATTTCTTAATCCACATAACGATCCCTATTTTGCTTTTTAATTAGAAAATGCCTCAGCCAATGAAATTAACGCAGGTCCAATAGCCACGATGAAAAAACATGGCCAAATAAACAGCACCATTGGAAACATCATTTTGACTGGGATTTTTGCAGCAATTTCTTCTGCTGCTTGTTGACGCTTATCCCTATAGTCTTCGGTATACTCACGCAAGGAGTTGACTAAGCTCCCACCTATTCGAGAGGCGTGGCTAAGCATGCTCACCAGCCCCATCAATTCTTCTAACCCTGTCCTTAATACTAGCTCTCTTAAGGCTTCAGGCATTGGTTTACCCGCTTTAATTTTGTTGCACACCGTGTCGATTTCATCGGCAAGCTCTGGGTGAGATATAACCAGCTCGTCTGCAACGCGACGCAAAGCCGCATTAAAGCCAAGCCCTGACTCGGTACAAACCACCAGCAAATCGAGCATGTCGGGCACACCTGCACGAATCGCTTGCTGACGCTTGTTGACCATTCGGCGCAAAATAAAATCAGGAATCAGAAGCCCAATAAATACGGATAACGCCATGTAGGTGTACAGATATTTAGATTCCGGAATCGAGAAATACACCAGTGCCGCCACCATCACACCTAGTATTGTTGTGACCGATTTAATTGCATAAAACATCGACAATGCATTGCTTTCATGAAAACCAGCATGCATCAGTTTATTGCGTGTCGTTTGGCGCTCTTTTTCACTGGTTGGCGAAGTTAAAGGCGCTAACGACTCCAATGTGTCAGCCATTTTTTTGTTGTGGTGAGAGACTTCCTTTTTATCACCAGACAGTTCGGCTAACTTTCTTTTAATTGGCGAGTTGACCCCGATAATTATCGAGCCCAGCGTCATCACCACTAACACGGTGGTGATGAGGATCAACCCCATGAGTAACGTCTCTTGGCCGACAGCAAAACCGTTTAACCATCCTTGAATGCTTTCCATAGCTACACCTCAATATTGACGATTTTACGAATCCACAGCGTGCCGATAAATAAGGCCACCATCCCACCAATCACCATTTTGATCCCCATTGGGTGCGTATGAAGCAGCTCAATATACTCAGGCCGAACGAGTGAAATAATGACGTACAACCCAAAAGGCGCCAATACTAATACCCATGCCGACATTCGAGATTCCGCAGAAATGGTTTTGATTTTTCGAGCGAGTTTGAAACGAGCACGTAGGATATGAGAGAGCTTTTCAATGTTTTCGACTAAGTTACCACCCGTTTCTTTTTGCAGTAACACCGCACTCGAGAAAGCAAGCATGGATACCGTAGGGGTTCTTTCTGACATTTGCATAATCGCCAAGCGGAGGTCATAACCATAGTTGAGTAAGTTAAAGGTATTCATGAACTCAGGGCCAAGCGGCGCACTGACCTCTCTGCCTACTTCCCCAAACGCTTGTGTAATTGGCTGACCGGCCTGTAGTACTCGCTTAATGATATCGAGCGCCTCTGGTAGTTGCTCTTCGAACTTCATTAAACGATCGGCAATTCTTTTCTGTAGGTAGAAGTAAACCGACACCCAACAAGCGACCGCAACACCGGCACAGAGGTACCAAACTTGCCCGAATAAGAACAGAAATAGCCCAACCGCAACCCCGCCGAGGAAGGTGAGAAAAATAAACCGACTGAACCCCATGTGTATCCCAGCCAATTCCAATTTCTTCTTAAAGTTATCGAATAGGCTGAACCTCACAAGCCATCGCTCTAATGGAGAAAGGTTTTTGAGCGAGTTTTCCCTTAGTAGGGAAATACTCTCTTGATCGATGTGTTTATGGCTTTCGTGTATCCGCTTAATTAACTGCTTATGCTTAACCTTTTTACCCGCAGAAGGCAAAATTAACGCCTGGCTAATAAAGAATACGGACAAAAAAAGCAGCACAAGAAAAAGGGGGAATTGACTATCCATAGCAATCTCCTAACGGGCTTTTTCATTGAATATTTCAAATGGTACGTCTAAGCCTCGTTTTACTAATTGGTCATGACAGCTTGGTACAATCCCTGTTGCCATGTAATCACCTAACACATTGCCTTCTTGATCGACCCCTCTTCTTTGGAAGGTGAAGATCTCCGACATGGTGATAACGTCGCCTTCCATGCCATTGATTTCTTGTACGCTGACCATGCGGCGTTTACCGTCTTCTTGGCGATCCATTTGCACGACAATATTGATGGCGGAGGCAATCTGCGCTCTCAAGTTTTTGGTCGACACATTCCAACCCGCCATCGAGAACATATTCTCAATACGGCTCAACGCATCCCTTGGTGTGTTCGCGTGAATGGTGGCCAGCGACCCATCATGACCCGTGTTCATTGCCGATAACATATCCACCGCTTCTGAGCCACGAACCTCACCAACAACTATCCGGTCAGGACGCATACGTAGCGAGTTTTTCACTAAATCGCGCTGAGATATTTCGCCTTTACCCTCGATGTTAGAAGGACGTGTTTCTAAGCGAATAATATGTGGTTGTTGGAGTTGTAACTCTGCCGAATCCTCAATGGTCACAATACGTTGATCACTTGGAATGAAGCCCGACAAAATATTCAGCGTGGTTGTTTTACCAGAGCCTGTACCACCAGATATCAGGATATTCATTTCCCCCACGACCGCAGCATTGAGAAACTTCGCCATCTCTGGAGATAACGAACCAAGCTCTAATAGGTTATCCATATTCAAACGTTCAACCGCAAAACGTCGAATAGAAACGGAAGGGCCATCAATGGCAAGAGGAGGAATAATCGCATTGAAACGCGAACCGTCTTTGAGTCGAGCATCCACCATTGGTGATGCTTCATCGATTCTTCGTCCAACCTGGCTAACAATGCGATCAATGATGTTGCGCAGATGGCGCTCATCTAAGAAGGTATGTGGCGTTTTCTCGAGCTTACCAAAACGTTCGACAAAGATATTTTTCGGACCATTGACCAAGATATCTGAAATCGTTGGGTCTTCAAGCAGCGGTTCCAGCGGCCCTAGACCAAACACTTCATCTTCAATTTGATGTATCACGCGATTGCGAGCTTCAGAGCTCAACGGGTGTGTTTGATCTTCAGCAATGAGCTGAACGACCGCTTCGCGTAACTCCTCTTTCGCGCGATCTTCTTGCAAGTGCGATAAAAGCCCGAGATCCAAGGTATCCAGTAGCTTTTTGTGATAGTAGTGTTTGATCGAGAGATCTTGTTCTAGCTGTTTTTTCTGCTCCTCGATCGCTTTCATCTTGGCTTCAACAGGCGATAAAGCCCTTTGCTCATCTGACGTATCTTCGTCAGATTTTGCCAACTCGACATTCACAACTTTGGATTCTTTTGTTTCATCTACGGAATTGAAAGAACTCCCGACGCCTTTCCGTTTGAAAAACATAACTCCCCCTTACTAAGAAAATAGTTTTTTGATCCAACTTTGATTCTCTTTGGTCGGACTTTCTAATAAGTGCGATATTTCAGCCAAAGAAGCTTTCAGCGCACTATTTTTCTTAGATTGAACAATTGGGTTACCCAAATTAGCGCTCTCGATAGCAATAGCAAAATTATTAGGTACTAAATGTATCGCATGTCCACTAACTGCATTTTCAATGTCTTTCAAAGATATTGTTGATTTCTTTTCAAAACGATTAACAATCAGTTCAACCTGATGACTACTTAAACCATAGTCTAATTCTAAAGAACGTATGTAGCTGACAGCATGCTTAACCGAAGTAACATTCTGCTGCATAATTAAAAAGATATGCGTAGCCGGAGAAACAATTTGTTGATAAACATGCTCAACACCATGAGACAAATCCACAATAATATGTGAGTAAAACTGTCTCAGAATAGGTAATAACTTACTGACTTGAACTGCATGTTTGTAGTTACCTTTAGGATCATTTTGGTTAAAACATAAATAATTCAAACCTGAAGGATGTTGATATACGAGACCTTCTAGTGATAACTCATCCAAATCATTAACAGAATCAATCACATCATTAATATTGTATTTTGGCTTACAGTTTAAATAATCGGCCGCATCACTAAACTGCATATCTAAGTCAATGAGCAATACTTTACTCTTCGCGTAACTTGACAGTTCTATCGCGGTGTTGATCGCCAGTGTTGTTGCACCCGAACCACCTTTTGTATTGATAAATAAAGTTAAATCGCCCATTTGTTTATTGGCAATCTTTTCGTCCGCCGTCGATTTTAATAGTGGATATAGTTCATCAAGATCAACAGAACGCGACAAATAATCTGTTGCGCCAAGCCTCAACGCCATTTTGAGAGATGCAGTATCGTTTTCATCACCAAAGACAATCAAAGCGGTGTGATTATGCTGTAAGCTACTGTCACTAGAGTACACATGAGCCACTTTCTGCGCCCAACTTTCTCCTGTTTCAATATAAATAAGATCGGGAATTTGCTTATTTTTTACAAAGTCCAAGTTAAAGGAACCTAGCTCTATCCAATCAATATTTAGATTGACACACCTTGATAATTCATCAGCAATGTGAATTTTAAAATTTGACGTAGAATAAACTATCCAAACAATCAAGTTTGTTTTTAAACTTTTATGCGTTTCATTATCCATTTTGACTGGTTTCAACATAAAGCTACTCCATTAGCAATCCGTAATGACATTGGTCCCTTCAGGCCTAAGTATTCCTAAGCTCTCTGCAGGCAATATAGTTTCAAAAGCTGGAGTACTCCCTACTGCATTAATTAAAGCAGCTAAAACAAAAAACTGAAAAGTATAATTTACCGCTCTTGCTCGAACATATTTTATCTGAACAAACTGAGAATTTAAGGTTGCTTGATCTGCTGGTGGTGTAGATAAAAAGCCTGAAACATTGACAGCAGCACCGTTCTCATCCAAATAATCAATTTGCAAGTTACTTGCAGAAAAACCAGATGGATAGAGATCTGATACAGCTGGTAAATTAGGAATATCGTCTCTATCAGCGATATAGCACACGGTAGCAAGCCTCGCAGCTCTTCGCGTTACTTCGTTAACCATCTGTACTGAAAAAAAGTAGATTGCAAATTCAATTATCAAGAACAAAACTAATATGACTGCTAAAGCTATCAGCGAGAATTCAAGTTGAGTCACCCCTCTCTGTTTACATATTAAACGTTTCATGGGCCTGTCCTCATTGATGCAGAAGCTCCGATGCTAAATTGCAAGGAAGCATTCGAGAAAGGTAGTGTAGAAAATATCGGCACATAATTATAAGTAGCTGATAAAGTAACGATTTTATTCGTTGCTGTTGGTCGGGTGATAACAATATCTCCAACATCAATATAATCGATAACTGGATTTGATGAAGCGGTAGGTGTTCCATATACCACGACATTTTTGATGTTGTTTTCATCAGCAATAGCGTCAAAGTCTAAGGTACCGTAAGTATCAACCACTGCGTATCGAGCTCCATTTTGAAGCGCTTTATTAACCTCGGTATACTGGATAAATGCTCGACTCACATCGATAACTAATACGGTAAGCATCAATAATACCGGTAACACAAGTATGAACTCGATAATGGCAAGTCCGTCTTGATGCCGACCTGTTATTAGTTTATTTCTTCCTTTTAAATACAACATATTAAGAAGCCCCACTAAAAGGGTCTTTATAAAGCTGGATCTTATATAGACCTTTGTCTGAAGGATCGGTACCAGTTGAACCATTATTAATGACGCAGTCTTCTAAAAACTGCCCAAAAATCTCTGACTCATTCCCTTTTTGCTTAACCTCTTGAAGGAGAAAAAAGCAACCTAGACCAAGGACTTGAACTGTTTGTTTACCACCAGTAGTCTCATCACAATTAATGATTGGAATTCTTAAGATTCTTCTACCGCTAGAGCCATCCTCATCGTAGTATGCGTTATTACAGGTACCACCAGAGCTACAGTTCGCTAAAGCTGATACATAATCGGCGTAGTAAAAATTGCTATTTTTATAGGTCTCGCTATCAAGCAAGGGCGAAGGTTCTTCTGTATACTTATCACTTTTTACTGCCCCCCCTTCTTGGGTTGGCCCATTAAATTGACCAAAACGAGTATTGATCCCTTGAGCAACTGGTCCTGTCCCTTTACCTGTTTCTGTATCAATAGTTCCTCCAACCGTTATGCAATTATTTGTTGCTCCTGCAAATGCATCCCGAATAGCGTTCTTACCAGAAACCCCAAGATCTAAAAGATGGAAGTTTCCAGGTCCAATACCACCACTCTGGTGATCCGCCGGTTTTAGTTGATACAGAGTGCTAGAGACGCGATCAACTGATGGGTTATATCCTGGTTGCGGAACATACCCCCAGGTTGTTTCTGGTGAAGAAGTATCCGCACACATTGCTATCGGTGAAATGTTACATGTGTAGTTTATTCCTGCACTTCGTCCTGCTACCGCACTTGCAGATACTTGCTTGTCTATACCAAAAATGGCACTTAGAAATCGTCCAAGTTCCAAATTTGAAACTTCCACTCGGACATAAATGTCATATTCACCTGATATTGGTGGATTAAAATCCCCCGCCTTAACAAATGACTCTGGACTCATGTCCATCGAAAACCTCACAGAAGTGTTCTCGTCAGTAAAAGTTAACTCACTATTACCTGAACTAGTCGAAAACCCAGCAAGATATGTTTTGGCAGCCGTTTCTGCCTCGCTAACATTGCTAGTCTCATCAGCAACAACAGCAGCTGCCAATGCCGCTGCATCCACAGAGTTCTGTAACCTTGTTTTATTTAAGATCTGATGGTTTAAATCAATACCGAACGCAGCAACGCCCAGCAAAATCAACAGAACTAAACTTATAAGCACCAATGTGATCCCTTTCTGGGTTCGCCTTGTTGCTGTTTGCATTTTCATTCGCATAGCCCCTCCTATAAGTGAACAAATCACTTATTTTTCTTTGGCTACCCCGTTGTTGTTATATACCTCTAAGCTAACTTGTGTACGCTCACCACTACCTTCCGGTAAATAACCCAAATTCTCATACCACGCTTCTGGATTAAGAGTTTGTTCAGCGCGCAACTGGCTAACCGAGATACCAAGCTCGGGGTCATTCGCACAGCCAAACAAGCCGAATGATGTGAAACAAATGGTCATTATCATTATGCTTTTCATCTTGCTCTCCCACTTATAGACTGTGCCCAAACTTGCCCTCAGAGCCACCTTCTGACGAACCGTATTGAATAAAGTTGTTGTTAGTATCTTCTTCGCTGATGTCGTTTAGCTGGTATCTATCAAAATCCAACTCAGCACCTTTACCAAGCAAATAGAACTCCACATCGTTCGGAGCCACAAAGCCATCCGTTGGCAGTGTGATTCGACGTCGATCGATTGGGGTTGCTAATCGAGGGGTGACCAGAATGACAAGTTCTGTTTCCCCAGAGGTAAATTCTTCACTCTTAAACAAGCGGCCTAACACAGGTAGATCACTCGCACCAGGTATGCCATCCGCGACATTACGTGCGTTTTCACTCAATAAGCCTGCAATACCAATGGTTTGGCCATCAGCCAGCTCAATCGTGGTGCCAGCACTTCGTTTAGTGATTGGCGGAATAAAGAACGTGGCATTCACTTCGTTTGGATTAAACGTCAGCACACCTGAGTTGGAGATTTCACTCACATTGACGTTCAATTTGAGGTTGATTCTCTTATCACTCAAAATAAACGGAACGAAGTCGAGTTGAACACCGTACTCTTTATAATCGATGGTAATACCATCTTCATTTGGCACTGGAATTGGGAATTCACCACCAGCGACAAACTCGGCTTGCGTACCACTTAATGCGGTAAGGCTAGGCTCTGCCAACACTTTCGCCACACCATTTTGTTTCGCCACATCAAGTGCGAAGGTGAACAAGGTATTGCTGTCGATAAACGACCCAAGAAAACCGAAATCTTCGACTGTTGGGACGTTCAAAATCGGTCCAATGCCATCAATACCGCCACCAGCAGTCGTACCACCCCAGGTAAAGTCTCCACTTCTTTGGAAAAAGTGGAAGTTTGAGTCAAAGCGTCTTACTAGTGTGCGTTGCACTTCGGCAACGGTCACTTCTAGTGTCACCTGTTGAGCCCCGCCAATAGAAAGTAGATTGATCACCATGCTGTCATCATCTTTAGAGCTTTCATCTTCTTCATCTGCCGCTTCACCCAAAGCGAAGGTTTCAGCAATTTTGACCGCAGTGTCCATGTTTTGCTGACTGCTGACCAAGCCTCTAAGTACCACTTTTTCTTGCGCACTGTGCACTTCGATATTTTCATCCGGCAAGAACTGATAAAGCTTCGACTTAAGCGTGTTTAGATCATGCGTGACTTCCACGTTAAACTGCTCAATTAACCGGCCTCGGCGATCCCACACCGACACATTCGTGGTACCTAACTTCTTACCAATAAGAAACAGCTCGTTCGATCTGAGCACTAAGATATCCAAGACTTCTGGATCCCCTAACGTCACTTTCTTCGCTTGGCCGGATATCATCAATTGGGTTGATTGGTGATGCGCAACGGTCACGACTTTTCCTGACTGCACCGTGGCTGCGTTAACAGACAAGCTGACAAAAAGTAACTGGCTAACGAGTAATATTATTGTTTTCATAATTCACCTAATTGCTGACTCGGACACTGGATGCCTGAGATCCCTTAATAATGGTCACACTAGGTCGTGGCGTGTATTTTCTTGCTACAACAGGTTTATCCACTTCATGAGGGTTGCGTAGAGCAAGTTGAATGTCGCCTTTGCTGTTCGCCGATAGGAGCTTTTCTGCCTCTTTCGGTGTTACTTCTAAAGTCACCGCACGCACAATAACGGGTTTGTTATCATTGGTTTTGGCTGTTTGGTCGACCGCAAGAACGTTGATGTTTTTAAGCACCGTTTTTGTTGTGGCATTTTTACCTTGTCCATAACTCACGGTATTCAATACATCGACCTTATTGCCCGGTAACAAGAACCCAGCCACACCGATAACGTCATTGACACGAATGGTGATTGCTCGTTTGTTTTCAGGAATTAAAGCAGCAAGTGTCGCGCCCTCACCGGGCAATGCAAGACGATTCGAGTTAACCAGCTCGCCCGCATAAATGGTATTGGCAACAATTCTTCCCAATGCCTGTTCTTGTACTTTTAGCGTTTCATCGTCTATCCAATCCACTTCCATGAGCTTAGTAGACAAATGTTTCTCAGATAGAATGGTCCCTGGCTCTAGTTCCATGGCGGCAACTAAAACTGGGTGTCTTTCGACCTCTTCTAACTCGACAGTTGGTTGGTTTCTGCCATCCATCCATTGTTTAGCGATCAATACGGCGGCAAGGCCGAAAACAATGGAGAGCAACAGCAACATGATGACTTGAGTCCGACTCATAATTTAGATCTCCCTATTCATCCACTGTGAAGTACAGTCCCCAGGCACGGGTTAAAATGTCTGATGAGACGACCTTCTCTTTCCCTTCGAACACCAAAATATCGCGGCTAATACCGAGTAAGTCTTTTGGTAAACAAGGGTAGTTGGCGACATCATTGTCGCGATGTAACTGACTTAACGTATCGAAAAACTCAGGCACAAGCGTCATTTGGTAATCTTTAGCAAGCGAAACCCAAAGCGCTTGATAATCTGTCAAACCAAGCGGTGTAAACTCGATCTTGTAACCCAAACGACGTAAAAAAGCGGGGTCTGCAATTTTGCTTGGTGCAAAGTTGGAGGAGAATGCCAGAGTGAGCATAAACGGCACCGTGACTTGTTGACCATTTGGCAAAGCTAGGTGGTCAAATAAGTACTCCATTGGAACGATCCATCTATTTAGCAGGGCATCAACAGGCATTGACTGACGACCAAGGTCATCAATTACCAAGATTCCGTTGTTAGCCATCATTTGCAGTGGCGCAATCCATACACGATTATGCTCGCTGTGGTTTACCTCAAGCATATCCAATGTCAGCTCACCGCCCACTTGAATGTTTGGTCTTTCACAAAGAACCCAGCGTTTGTCGTAATGCGTTTCCAACTTAACGAAAACCTGAGAATGGGAGTTGTCTAAACGACGGTGATGATGCTCTGAGAACACTTTGATGATGTTGCCATCGGCATATACGGCATAAGGAATGAATACCGAAGTGTTCATTGCATTGAGCACTCTTGAAGCGACGTAGCTTTTACCGGTACCTGCATGACCATACAGCAACAAAGCGCGCCCCGAGTTAATGGCTGGTCCTAAAACGGGTATCAAATGATCCGAACCAAACACGTCAGACAGCGCTCGCTCAACATCATTGCGATTAATAGGATGCTTGCGAAGATCTTGTCCCTCAACAACCGTCCAATATTCTTCCAAAGAGACGGGAACAGGACCGATATACGGATCTTTTCTATACGCAATGTCTGCTTCTGCAAGCCCAAGCTCAGTTAAACTGTAGCGTACGTTGGAATACGATGTACTCAACTTGTCTGATGCTGGCTGATAAACTTCTACCCAACTTCGCTTTCTTAACTGCGCCAAAGCAAGCTCGACAATATTCGAAACAATACAAAGCCGTTGCGTTAATTCGATTAAGTCACATTTGGGATAGGCAGACAGATGTTTCAACACTAGGTTTTCAACAACTGAAGACGGCACGCCAAGACCCTCGACAGACGAAGGCACTTTTGGTGAATTTATTTGTGGCACGAGTTTTTCCCAATACGCAGAGCCCATCACACTTCCCCTCCTTGAAGTTGCCTAGCCAACTGATGCTGCATGTACTGCATGCCATTTATTATTTTTATTTAGTGGGTGTAGGAGAAATAAGCTAATCCAATTACGATTATCGGCGCGAAAGGAATGACTAACGGCTTATTAGACCTAAAGCCTGGTGTTACTTTTTCTGAGCAATACCCTTTTATCTGGTGTGATAGAGCAACACTAGTCGATGACACGTGTAACATTAGATAAAAAATGCCCACGATGCCTCCAGCAAGTATTATTCCAGTAGACGCTTCCCCAAGATTACTCAGACCGAGCCATGTTCCTACGACGGCGAGTAACTTGACGTCTCCTCCAGCCATTGCTTTGAACAGATACAGCGCGAAACACACTGCAAACGCAACCAGCCCACCATATAAATGATCCAAACCACTTGTGGCTGGGTTGTAAATTACGTTTGCAGTAACAGCAACCAAAAGCATAAGCACCGCTTTATTTGGTATTTTGTGTTTCTGAGCGTCTGATACTCCAATCGCAATAAGCAATGACCAAATAATTAACTCAGTCTCAAGCATTAATCTTATTCACCAGCAGTATTAATATCGCTTGCGACTTCTACAAACTTGTCTGCGAGAGTTCCCCAAAAGTCTGTGGTCAACATCGCTGCTACAATTAGTGCCGCACCTAAGATGTACTCCAAAAGTGTTAGCCCCTCTTCATCTTCCATGAAGTCCTTGATTAGATTGCGAAAGTTATCCATAAGATAGTCCCCTTTATTTAACCATATCTCGCTTGTCCATGACGCAGGTATCATATACACCCGAATCATGCTTAAACATTAGTCACCGAGAATTAGGGGGGTTAGGACTTTTTTGCCAAAGGTTGGTACTTTCTTGCCCACCTGTGCTTCAGAGCCAAAATGTATCAATAGTGAGACACCTCACTAAGATCTATGTGACATATTTCACACTTGCAGTATGACTATATAAGCCTAAGCTTAATAAACGAAAGGGTGAGGTCTGAAGCTCAAGGAATGAGGCTCGACTGACCTCAATACATACTAACGTTGGTGTAGTACGTACTGAGCGGGATTCATATGGATAGACTGACCAAAGCTTATTGGATTGGAGAGACTCTTTGCTCGCTGCCGGAATCACTTCGCTGTGAGTTTGATAAGAGCTTTGAGATTATGGACTGTAGCAACGATATCTCTGTGCTTAGCGATAAAGAACACAGCTATTTCTTCTACTACATGACTTGCGATCATCGAGAGCACCTGAAAGGCGTCATCACGCTCTGTGAAAATCTCGACAAAAAACTGATCGTTATACATCCAACTGGTATCGAGCCTCACTTACTGCCAAAGCATATTTGTGCGGAATATTATACGTTGAATGAAATCACCCTCCCGATTTGGCTATCACAGATAAAATTGAAATACTTTTTGCACAGCAAGGTCGACGAAGAACAAATTTCGGTCGATAAACTCTTTTCTCGAAGCGGAAAGTCGAATTTTTCTGACGTGGTTCATTACATCGCCAATAACGTCCATAAAGACCTAAGGGAAGAGGAAGCAGCTGCGCTTTGTCACTACTCACCGAACTACTTTTCCAAAGTATTTCATCGCAAAGTTGGTATGTGCTTTCGTGATTATGTCACTGCGAAACGCATTTCATTAGCAAAGAAAATGCTCGTTGAAAATGAATCCATGAAAATTGCCTATATTGCTTATCAATGTGGATACCGAGATGTCTCTTACTTTTCTCGAATTTTTAAGAAAAAAACAGGCCTGTCCCCAGCGAATTATCGGCAACAGTTTTAGACGCTATTAGTACCGACTTTAGGGGTAACTAACGCTATCCTCCCCACATATTTCATCAAAATGCATTCCCGTGTCGTTATTTAACATGCTAAAGTTAACAATGCGTTAACAATTATAAATACAACGAGAAGACATGGAGTCACTAAAAATGAATCAGCCGAATCTAAACAGCGCTGCTGGTTGCGCTCTCCCACCACCAAATGAAATGATTCTCAAATGGGCTCAAGAGCGCCCAAATGAGGTCTACCTAAAGCAAATTATTAACCGACAATTTGTTGAATACACGTTCGCTGATGTTGCCGATCAAGCCTTAAAACTCGTCAGTGCACTACGCAACCTCGGAGTACAGCCTGGCGACAAAGTGGCGTTAGTGTCTAAAAACTGTGCAGAGTGGTTTATTTGCGATCTTGCGATGATGCTTGGCGATTATGTCAGTGTGCCAATCTTTCCTACCGCCGGCGCGGACACCATCGAATACTGTGTGACTCATAGTGAAAGTAAAGCGCTCATTGGCGGAAAACTCGATGATCCTAAAGCAACCCAACAAGTCATTGATGCAATGCCGGAGATCATTAGTATCGCGCTCCCCTACGATACTGCACCAAAATGTCAGTATGAATACCAAGCACTCATTGCCGATGCAATGCCAAGTGAAGAGCGTCCACAGCACTACGACGATAAGCTAATGTCTTTGGTGTATACCTCTGGTACGTCAGGATTACCGAAAGGTGCGATGCTGACCTACGGAGCGTTTAACTGGTCAGTACAACAACTGATAAACCATATCGGTATTCAAGAAAATGATCGTCTATTTTCTTACTTACCTTTGGCTCATATTACAGAGCGCGTCTACATTTTTGGTTCATCCATCATGGGTGGTGTACCAACAGCATTTCCAGAATCATTGGATACCTTTATCGAAGATGTAAAAATGCACCGCCCGACTCTGTTTATCTCAGTCCCGCGATTATGGACGCTATTCCAACAACGTATTCAAGACAAACTTCCACAGAAGAAGCTCAACATTCTATTGAAAATCCCATTCGTCAATTCTCTGATCAAGAAAAAGCTCGCAGAAGGATTGGGGTTGGATCAGGCTCGAGTATTAGGCTGTGGCTCTGCCCCGGTATCACCAGCACTGCTGGAATGGTACCACTCTGTAGGACTAAATATTACTGAAGCTTGGGGCATGACAGAATCATTTGCCTATAGCACGCTCAACTACCCATTTAGAGCTGACAAAATTGGTAGTGTCGGTAATGCTGGACCAGGTATTGAGTTAAAAATCGCTGACGATGATGAAATCATGGTGCGTGGCAAAGGGCTATTTTCTGGCTACTACAAAAATGACATTGCCACCCAAGAGTCTTTTGATTCAGAGGGCTGGCTACACACAGGCGATATCGGCTCTATCGACTCAGATGGTTACCTAACCATTCAAGGCCGTAAAAAAGATAACTTTAAAACCGCCAAAGGTAAGTTTGTCTCTCCAGTTCCTATCGAGAAAAAACTTTTCGAATACAGTCGCGTAGAGATGATGTGTCTAATCGGTTTAGGGCTACCAGCCCCGATTCTTTTGGTTGTGCCACATGATTTTCCTAACTTTGATCGGGAGCGGTACGCACGAACCACCCGCAAAGTCATTGCAAAAATGAATCAAGAACTCGCCTCTCATGAGCAAATCAAAGGCGTATTAATGATTAAAGAGCCTTGGAGCATTGAAAATGGCGTATTGACGCCAACACTCAAAATTAAACGTCATGTGCTTGAGCAAAAGTATCATGAAATTGGTCACAACTGGCCGAAAGGTGAATTGGTTGTGTGGGAAGAAGACTTATAGCCTTGTCTGCACTCCTCAATATCATTGGGGAGTGCAGTTTAATTCTGAGCTTGAATCAAACTCATAAACTACTCTCTCCAAAAAGGCTTCCTCACTTCACTATTAATCTCCTTTTCATCTAATCCTATATCGTCCCAAAGATGTTCTGGTAACTCTCTCAAGTGACGACGTGTCTTGTAGTTTCTTCTCCAACTAGCAAGTTTAGAATAAATTAACTGTAATCCGGTTTGATGGTCAGCTGATAAAGTGCGCTCACAAGTGTGTGTCATGTTTTCCATGTAACCAGCTCCTATAACAATGTTGACCACTTAATAATCAGCGACTAGGCTGATATCCTCAAACGATAGAATCTGCCATTGAGTTAAGGAAAACTAATGTGAAAGATCGAATGCCTCCCTTACAGGGCTTGTATTACTTCTTCATTGCAGCAAAGGAAGGAAGCTTTAAAACAGCGGCAAAAGAATTGTTTGTTACGCCAGCTGCCATTAGTCAGCAAATTCGTCATCTTGAAGAGTTTTTAGGAACGGACTTATTTGTTCGCCAGCACAGAAAAATCGTGCTCACACCTGAGGGAGAGCTGCTGTTTACTCAGGCTGAAAGAGGGTTTGCTCATTTGCAGCAAGGGGTGAGATCAGTTAATCAAGATCCTAATCCTAACCACCTTTCGATATCAACACTCCCCTCTTTCGCTCACCATTGGTTAGTCCCGAAAATTACGGCTTTTCGTCAGCGTCACCCTGATATCGCCTTACTATTAGAACCAACCAATGATTTGGTGTCTTTTCAAGATAGTCAGATCGATTTGTGTGTCCGTTACGGTTTAGGAAAATACCCTAATTTAGAATCACAATGGCTAATGGATGAAGCTTTTTATCCTGCCTGTCACCCGGTATATCAGAAAGAGCACGGCATCTATCGCATTGAAGATTTAAGCAAAGCAGAGCTCATCGAAGACGTTTGGCCAGATCTGGACTGGAACATGTGGTTAGCGAGACTTGGTCATTCAGCGGCAAAGCCTGCTTTAAAATACAGTGGCTCACACTTAGTGTTAGAAGCGGCGTTATCACTACAAGGCGTAGCGCTCGTCAAACACAGTTTAGCTCATCAATATTTCCGTTCAGGCAAACTGGTCCGAATTGGTGATATAGCCATTAAACCCAAATTTGCGTATTACCTGTGCGCTCCAAAAGGCTACTTAAAGCGACCTAAAGCCCAATTGTTTGCACAATGGTTGAGAGAAGAAATAGAAACATTTGAAAAGTCAGTGATACCAGATTTTAAAACCATCGACCTCAATGTTAGTAATACTGGCTCAGCTTCAGAATAGTCGGTAAACAACACCAAAGACGTATATCAGCGAAACCAAAACGCGCTGTGTATAAGCGGTTAGATACAAAAAGCCCCGCACTAGGCGGGGCTTTCAAGTTATAGAGTTAACTTAAGAATTACTTCTTAGCGTTACGCTCTTTAACGTCAGCAATTACTTGCTCAGCAACGTTTGCTGGACATGGTGCGTAGTGTGAGAACTCCATAGAGAACTGACCACGACCAGAAGTCATTGTACGTAGAGTACCGATGTAACCAAACATTTCTGATAGAGGTACATCACCCTTGATACGTACGCCAGTAGACGCAGCTTGTTGGTCTTTGATCATACCACGACGACGGTTAAGGTCACCGATTACGTCACCAACGTGATCTTCTGGAGTGAACACGTCAACTTTCATGATTGGTTCAAGAAGTTGCGCGCCAGCTTTAGGCATAGACTGACGGAATGCGCCTTTAGCAGCGATTTCGTAAGCGATTGCTGAAGAGTCAACTGCGTGGAAACCACCGTCGAATAGTTCAACTTCAACGTCTAGAGTTGGGAAGCCAGCTAGAACACCGTGCTCCATCATTGACGCAAAGCCTTTCTCAACTGCAGGCCAGAATTCTTTAGGTACGTTACCACCAACAACTGTTGACTTGAACGTGAAGCCAGAGTTTGGCTCACCTGGTTTGATGCGGTAATCGATCTTACCGAACTGACCAGAACCACCAGACTGTTTCTTGTGCGTGTAGCTATCTTCGATTGCTTGAGTGATAGTTTCACGGTAAGCAACCTGTGGAGCACCAACTTCTAGCTCAACGCCGTAAGTACGCTTAAGGATATCTACCTTGATGTCTAGGTGAAGTTCACCCATACCTTTCAGGATAGTTTCGCCTGAATCTTCATCAGTCTCAACTTGGAATGATGGATCTTCTGCAACCATTTTACCGATCGCGATACCCATCTTCTCAGAACCGCCTTTATCTTTAGGCTTAACTGCGATAGAGATTACTGGATCTGGGAAGATCATTGGCTCAAGAGTACATTCGTGCTTAGGATCACATAGAGTGTGACCAGTTTGAACGTTCTTCATACCAACTACAGCGATGATGTCACCAGCTTGTGCTGAATCGATCTCGTTACGCTCGTCTGCGTGCATCTCAACCATACGGCCGATACGCTCTGTTTTACCAGTTGCAGAGTTAAGTACTGTGTCACCTTTCTTCATCTTACCAGAGTAGATGCGGATAAAGGTTAGAGCACCAAAACGGTCGTCCATGATCTTAAATGCAAGCGCACGTAGTGGCTCGTCTGCAGATACAGTCGCAACTTCACCAGTTGGCTCACCAGTCTCTGAATCAGTTAGAGGCTGTGGATCAACTTCTGTTGGAGATGGTAGGTAATCAATTACCGCGTCAAGAATAAGTTGGATACCTTTGTTCTTGTACGCTGAACCACAGTAAGTTGGGAAGAATGCTAGGTCACGAGTACCTTTACGGATACAACGTTTGATGTCTTCTAGAGATGGCTCTGCGCCTTCTTCTAGGTAAGCCATCATTAGATCTTCGTCTTGCTCTAGAGCAGTTTCGATTAGCATTTCACGGTATTCAGCAGCTTTTTCTACCATGTCTGCTGGAATATCTTGAACTTCGTAGTTCTCTGGCTGGCCAGACTCATCCCATACGTAAGCTTGTTGGCTTAGTACGTCTACAACACCTACGAAATCTTCTTCGATACCGATAGGTAGAGTCATAACTAGAGGTGTAGCACCTAGTACGTTTTGTACTTGATCTACAACTTTGTAGAAATCTGCGCCCATACGGTCTAGTTTGTTAACGAAGATCAGACGTGATACGTGTGATTCGTCAGCGTAACGCCAGTTAGTTTCTGACTGAGGCTCAACACCACCAGAACCACAGAATACACCGATACCACCGTCAAGTACTTTTAGAGAACGGTAAACTTCGATAGTGAAGTCAACGTGTCCAGGAGTATCGATGATGTTTAGACGGTGATCGTTCCAGAAACAAGTTGTTGCTGCAGACTGGATTGTGATACCACGTTCAGCTTCCTGCTCCATGAAGTCAGTTGTAGTTGAACCGTCGTGTGTATCACCGATCTTATGGATCTTACCAGTTAGCTTTAGGATACGCTCTGTAGAGGTAGTTTTACCCGCGTCTACGTGAGCAAAAATACCAATGTTTCTGTATTTTGATAAATCAGTCATTGTCTTACTCTGTTAATAAGGTATAAAGTGCGCGCAGAGTATATCACATTCTGTCAATACTGATACCCTTGCGTGCGGATGGAAGAAAAAAAATTTTAACGTGAAATTTCCGTCCCCAAAGCATAGTCAAACACAGCAATTTATGTACTTTATTCGCATTTTATTGAGGACGGATAGAACAGTTTGTGATTACACAAATACCATTCTTATGAGCATTACAGCTCGTCAAAAGCCTCTATAGCTTCCGACAATTTCTTAACGCCGTGAATTTGCATGCCAGGAATGCCGCCTTTCGGCATGTTGGCTGCAGGCACAATGGCTTTCTTGAAACCATGTTTGAACGCTTCATTCAAACGTTCTTGCCCACTTGGCACAGGACGGATTTCGCCTGCAAGCCCGACCTCCCCAAAAATAACCACATCTTTGGGTAGTGGACGGTCACGAAAACTCGATAAAAGCGCCATAACTAACGCAAGATCGGCACTCGTCTCCGTCACCTTAACACCGCCAACCACATTAACAAAGACATCTTGGTCTGCCATTTGTAAGCCACCATGCTTATGCAACACAGCGAGCAAAAGTGATAAACGGTTCTGCTCCAAACCGACCGCAACACGGCGAGGGTTTGCCAATTGGGAGTAATCCACCAACGCTTGAATCTCTACTAATAGAGGACGCGTACCTTCCCAAACCACCATAACAGAAGAACCTGATGTTTCTTCTTCACCACGAGAAAGGAAAATCGCGGATGGGTTACTCACTTCTTTCAACCCTTGGCCTGTCATTGCAAAAACACCGAGCTCATTCACAGCGCCAAAGCGGTTTTTATGACTACGCAATGTGCGAAAGCGGCTATCAGTACCACCATCAAGCAGCACTGAACTGTCTATAATGTGCTCAAGAACTTTAGGGCCCGCAAGGGTACCATCTTTTGTTACGTGACCAACAATAAATACCGCGACGTTATTCTGTTTTGCGTATCGTGTCAGAGCAGTCGCAGATTCACGTACTTGAGCAACACTGCCCGGTGACGATTGAACATCTGAAACGTGCATTACCTGAATCGAGTCAATCACCATAATGCGAGGTTGCTCTTTTTCGGCGATTTGGCAAATTTTGTCGACGTTCGTTTCCGATAGCATTTTTAAATGATCTTTCGGCAACCCTAGTCGAGAAGCACGCATCGCCACCTGCTGCAACGATTCTTCACCTGTTACATAGAGCGTTGGCATTTGCGCAGACAAACTACACATGGTTTGCAGCAGCAAGGTGGATTTACCAGCGCCAGGGTTACCACCAATCAAAATAGCGGCGCCGGGTACAACGCCCCCACCTAATACGCGGTCAAGTTCTTTAAACCCACTGGTGAAGCGTGGCACTTCCTGCAGATCAATTTCAGATAACGTTTGAACTGTAGCTTCTGTTGCGGAGCCCGCGTAGCCGGATAAACGTTCATTACGAGCAACCGTTGGCGATGCAGCGATACGGACTTCTGTTATCGTATTCCACGAACCACATGCGTTACACTGCCCCTGCCAACGGGGAAAATCCGCGCCACAATCATTACAAACATACGCTCGTTTTGCTTTCGCCATGATGCCTCGATTTTTTCTACAAATGTGACTAAGCACAGCCAAGTCAGACCTTAACTGAAATGAACTATTGATATACTTAAGTTTTACTTCGCTTAGCCGATACAATTTAAAGTAACGACATACTCTAACAGAAATAATGCAGCAATCTGAAATTCTCTCGATCGCAGAACGACTCATTCCCGTTTACGGTTCGGATGACTTTGACTTTGTCCTTGGCCAATTGACCGAGGAAGAGCCGCCTTCGGCCAAAATCTTAGTGAAAATGGAACTTAACCGCTTGATGGCTCCGTGCAAAAAAAGCATCGATCTGCGCGGTCGCGTCCAAGGTGAATGTCGCGAGTATATTTTGGATGGTATTCCACATTGGTTAGATGACGTTGCTTTCAACGCTTACCATAAAAACATCAAAAAGTTTGGCGGCTACACTGAGGGAATGTGGGAAGCTTTGGTCAACACACGGAATAACTTTCGCGTAATGAGCAAACGTCTTACTCAACAAAAAACGCAATCGTTAACGGATCCTAAAAGCCCTTTCTTAGCAGAGCCCGTTCACCTCGGCTATGACTTAAAGCGCCAAGAAAAGCGCTTGAAAGTCCAATCTCAAGTCGAGATTTGCCGATCTAAAGGGCAACTTCTGCATGGGTTAAGCATTGACTTATCCTGCTCTGGCGCAAAGTTCAAAGTCCCAAGTGCGTTTAAATATAACCTTGGGGAGATTATTCAGGTCACGTTTACTGAGTTTGCCAGCAAATCTCAGGTTGCCGGTATCGAGAAACCGCTGGCGTACCGCATACTTGCGGTCGATGACTGTTACGAGAATGACTCAGTTCGATACCTCAGAACCATACGTTTAACTGAAACCAATGTCGTTACTCGAGTGATCGATGAAGCGCTCAACAGCGCAGCTAAAAGAGCTCGTCACGATAATCAAGATAAGATCATTCGAGCTCGAACTCGTGGTTATGAGCACATCGCGCTCAAGCACACCAGCAGCTTACCCCTATTCTTTGATGGCAGTGAGCTGAAACTCGCTATGTTGACGCCAAACAATCAAAAGCTTTGGCAGTACTGGCATGATGAAAGGAACCAGCAAATGTTTGGGTCCTTATTTAATGAGAAGCGAGTCGCGTCACTCATTAAACCTGGCGTAAAAGGCACCACCAATGTCCTTTATTCATTTACTCACGAGCACGAAAACCGAACCTATTTCTATTCGATGCTTCGTCCTGAGGCCACTCGTGAACAACGCCAGCTATTTTGGCATTTAGGTGCTAAACGTGAAAGTTGGCGCGCGTTTAGAATTTCGATATTTGAACTGTCAGAGCAAGAACAGGAAGACTTAGCCGCTTTCTCTCCGGAGTTGGCTGAAACGTCCCAATCATTGACTCATATTGGCATCTTGCAAGAAATTGCTGACGAAAAATCAGGGCAGGATTATCTGCTCACTGAAAAGCCGCGCTTACCCGCGAATACGTTAAATGCATTTCGCCATCCGAGAAGAATTATAGGCAACCCGAAAGGCATTTATTTTGATGCCAAGTCTCGTCGTAAAGAGCCACGTTACCGATTTAAGACCCCAATAGAACTATGTTCTGGGCCCGTCACAGCGAGCGGCAGCACCGTCGATATTTCAAAGCGAGGGCTCGGCATTAAACTGGACGAACCTACTATGTTGCGCTCTGGGCAAGAGGTTCAGATCAACTTCCGAGAGTTACAACTCTACGACAAAAAGCTGCCTTTAACGTCGGTGCCATACCGGGTAATTCGTGTTAGCCCAGATGGCTGTAGCGTACAGTTAGTTATTGATGAAAGCAGCCACACCATTAAAGTGATCGCCTTTTTCAACAGCATTATCGAGCACAATCAAGATAAGTTGATCCCGCAGAAAGAGATGCTACCGAGTAATGCGTTACTTGAAAGACTGCACAGCATGTTGCTCTCTCGAACTCTGAGCACACCCATTTTTATCAGTAAAACAGCGTCGTCTTCAATCAAAACCCCCGTTATTGGGGTGAATTTGCCGCTACCTAAGCACATTGAGCTTTTTGCCCGCCTTGGGCACGATCAATTGTTGTCACTTGAACCTATCTTTAAAGGTCGAACAAGCACATTAATCGCAGAGCCGATAAAGCGTGTAGAGGGAGCTCAAGCAAGGCATCAGGATATCTACATTAGCGCAGCCAAAGTCGGCAATAAAATTACAGGCATTGAGTCTAAGCTTCATCAAGAGTTCAACAGCGTAAAAGAACGGATTCAATTTATAAAGAAAGCGCGAATGATGGGGGACTTCTACGTGATTCGCTTATCTACAGCCCCAATTTTCGATCCGATGACATCGTTGCTGCAACAAGATTTAAGTGACTTAACCCAATTTGGTGTACATCAAGCGAGCAAATTAGAAAAGGAGCTGACCGCTCTGGTCGGTTACAGTGAGTTTGAAGACATTACGGAAGAAGTTGTAATTAGATTGGAGTTAACCGAGTAAATTTAGAGCCATACCAAGTCAACGAAAAAACACCGCCAGAAAGGCGGTGTTTTTTTTGAATGGATAAATTAAGGTTTTGCTTTCCAGCTGACCTTTTGCTGCTTCACCAGTGCACCAGATAAAATACAGAGCACACCGCCTAAGCCTGCAAAGCGAATCGCAGATTGCGCTTGAGCTTCCACTTTAGGTTTTGCGTGGTACGCGATACCTAAGCCCGCCACCGACATCATCACAAGATCGTTAGCGCCATCACCGACAGCAACCGTGTTGTGCTGCTCAATTTCGTATTCATCCGCCAACTCCACCAGGATATCTGACTTCATCTGCGCGGTAACCACATCGCCAAGTACGTTCCCCGTGAGCTTACCATTAATGATTTCCAACTGATTAGAGCGAGCAAAATCTAAATCGACTTTATCTTTGATGTAGTCCGAGAAGTAAGTAAAACCACCGGAAGCAATCGCTGTTTTCCAGCCTAGTGCTTTTAACGTTGCGATTAACGCTTCAAAGTCCGGCATAAATGGCAATTGGGAACGAACTTGTTCAAGAATTGATTCATCAGCACCTTTGAGCTTGCCTACGCGTTGACGCAAACTTTGCTCAAAATCCAGTTCTCCTTGCATCGCACGTTCAGTAACTTCTGCCACCTCATCCCCGACTCCGGCCAATTTTGCGATTTCATCAATACACTCTATCTGGATTGCCGTTGAGTCCATGTCAAATACAATCAAACCTTGGGTTGAGAGATCTGGAACTTCATTAAGCGAGGCGTAATCCAAGTTGAGGCTTTGTAAGATCGTTTCGTGTTGAGGGGTCAACTCTCCTGCCATCAAGGCGACTTCATATTGGCCAACTTTCCACGTTTCTAACACGGGGTTGTAGACCCCTGTGAAGAAATCAATGTCTTCAAAATGACGTGGCGAAAGGTATTCTGCAAACACTATCCAGTTTGCTTTTGCTTTATCTAGTTGGGAGGCAAATCGAGTCTCGGGTAATCGTTTTAAAAGTGTCGTATGTTTTCTGATAGGCAAGCTTTTTGACGCGTCCATGTATATAATCCCTTATGACTTTGCTAAAACGTTACCTCAACAAACTAAAAAGGCAAGTCTTTGTTTTATTTTAAATGGATGAGTAAAGAGCATGAGTGAATCCTTGTTCTCAGTAAGGAATGCCCTAAGAATTCTGGCACTAATCCTACTGTGTGTGATGTTGTTTATCACGATCAAAAACAGTGTTGTGATCAGTAAGGGCAACGAGAAAATTCAAGCACAGCAGCTTGAGACACTCACCAAAGTTTTGATTTCACAGGCGTCTCTTTCTGCCAGTGAAATGATTTTGACCAAAGATCAAGAACGCTTACTTAAGCTGACAAACCAGCTAGCACAAGACCGTTTGGTGTTTGATGCGACAATATATGATGCACAAGGCGTACGTTTAGCGTCTAGTGAAGATGCGCTATCGGTACGCGAAGTTTTAGGCTTAGACACGCCCTTGGCAACAGCTTCCATTGGCCGCCAGCAGTTGGTTGAGCCAGTATTTGCCGATGAAGCTCTCATCGGTTTTGTTCGCGTTACCTTTGAGACAGGTCGTGTAACCGCGATTTCTGACCACCACTATCGTAAGAGTGATCGCTACATGTACATGATGGTGCTAATGAGTTTTGTGTGCGGCATGTTATTCATTATGATTTTACGTAGACAGCCTATCCGCCGTAAAAAAGCGCAAAACCTACTGCTAACCAAATAGTCAGTCGGTAATCAACATCTAATACAAAAACAGCCCGCATTGTGCGGGCTGTTCTTTTAGTTCTTAATGTCAAGAAACTAAGATGACTCTTTGTCGCTTATTCTTCGTCGCCTAGCAATACTGAATCTAGTGCGATTAGCATCATGTCGTTGAATGTTGTTTGACGCTCATCAGAAGTTGTTTGCTCACCCGTTTTGATGTGATCTGAAACCGTACAGATTGTCAGAGCTTTTGCACCGTATTCTGCCGCTACGCCGTAAATACCCGCCGCTTCCATTTCAACACCAACAATGCCGTACTTGTCCATTACGTCGAACATTTCTGGATCAGGCGTGTAGAAAAGCTCCGCTGAAAATAGGTTACCGACTTTCACATCAATGCCACGTGCTTTTGCTGCGTCTTCTGCCGCGCGAACCATTTTGTAGTCTGCGATTGCTGCAAAGTCATGACCTTTAAAACGGATACGGTTCACTTTAGAATCCGTACACGCGCCCATGCCGATCACAACATCACGCACTTTGATGTCTTCGTTTACTGCGCCACAGCTACCAACACGGATAATTTTCTTCACGCCGAAGTCTTTAATTAGCTCCGTTGCGTAAATCGAGCATGATGGGATACCCATACCGTGGCCCATTACCGAGATCTTACGGCCTTTGTATGTGCCTGTGTAACCGAACATATTACGCACATCACACACTTGCACAACGTCTTCAAGGAAGGTTTCTGCGATGTATTTTGCACGTAGCGGGTCACCCGGCATCAGTACGACGTCTGCGAATGCACCCATTTCAGCATTGATATGTGGAGTTGCCATTTTCTTTTCCTTAACCTTTCTCTAGCGCTCCGCGCTTAAGGCGATATAAGCCAGAGTATTCTCATTTCCGACAAGCAGTACTTGCATACTGCAAACATAAAACTAGGAGCATTCAGCTCCTAGTTTTCAATATCCTAATTATAGGAAATTCTTACCGTAATCCATTGGAGAAGTACCGAAGTAGCTCGCCAATGTTTGGCCGATGTCTGCGAATGTTTCGCGGCGGCCAAGAGAGCCTGCTGGCACTTTTTGACCGTAAACCAATACTGGGATGTGCTCACGAGTATGGTCAGTACCTGGCCATGTTGGATCACAGCCGTGGTCTGCTGTTAGGATAAGCACGTCATCTTCACCCATCAGTTCTAGCACTTCATTGATGCGACCATCAAAGTACTCAAGCGCTGCAGCGTAACCCGCCACATCACGACGGTGACCGTAAGCTGAATCGAAGTCGACGAAGTTAGTGAATACGATGGTGTTATCACCCGCTTCTTTGATCGCTTCTTTCGTTGCTTCAAATAGTGCTGGAATGCCTGTTGCTTTGGTTTTCTTAGTGATCCCACAACCAGCATAAATATCTGAAATCTTACCGATGGAATGAACCTGACCGCCCTTCTCATCAACTAACTTTTGTAAGATAGTCGCTGATGGTGGCTCTACAGATAGGTCACGACGATTACCCGTACGCTCAAATTGACCTTTACCCGGGCCAATGAATGGGCGCGCGATTACACGGCCGATGTTGTAATCTTCTAGTTCTTCACGCGCAATTTGGCAAAGCTCTAGTAAACGGTCTAGACCGAATGTCTCTTCGTGACAGGCGATTTGGAATACAGAGTCCGCAGAGGTGTAGAAGATTGGCTGCCCAGTCTTCATATGCTCTTCACCCAAGTCATCAAGAACTTGAGTACCAGATGCGTGGCAGTTACCTAGGAAACCGTCAATACCCGCGCGCTCAAGGATGCGATCCGTCAGCTCTTTAGGGAAGCTGTTTGATTTGTCTGTGAAGTAACCCCAGTCAAACAGAACAGGAACACCTGCGATTTCCCAGTGACCAGACGGCGTATCTTTACCAGAAGAAAGCTCTGCTGCGTGACCGTACGCACCAATGATTTCGGCATCTGCGTCTAGGCCAGGTGCGAAGCGACCTGTTGACTCTTTATGTGCCATTGCCAAACCTAACTTAGATAGGTTTGGAAGGCGAAGTGCGCCTTGACGTTGGTCGTTATCTGCTAAGCCTTTTTCGCATTGTTCTGCGATGTGGCCTAGTGTGTCTGAACCTACATCACCAAATTTCTCAGCGTCAGCGGTTGCACCAATACCGAATGAGTCTAGTACTAAAATAAATGCTCTTTTCATTGCTCGTTCCTTAGGCCCACTCGGCTTTTTATTATGGTTGAGTAGGCCTTGTGTAATTACTTGTTCTATTAAATATCTTCTGCACGAATTTGGCGGTAAACCTCTGGAGTTGGTGTGTACTCACCACCTACTTTGATTGCACTGCGCAGTGCTTTTGCCGCTTCTTCCCACTGCTCTTCACTGCGAGCATGGATAACGGCAAGAGGTTTATCGCTATCTGCAACTTCACCCAAGCGGATGAACTCGTCGAAACCTACGGCATAGTCGATTTCATCAGTAGCAACACGGCGACCGCCACCCATAGCAACGACAGCCATGCCAATCGCACGCGTGTCCATCGCTGAAACAATGCCCGTTTCCGTTGCGTAAACTGGCTTGATGATTTCCGCTTTTTCTAGGTAGTTATCGTAGTTTTCTACGAAGTCTGCTGGACCGCCAAGACCAGCAACCATCTTGCCGAAGCATGCTGCTGCTTTGCCGTTGTCTAGTGCTTCCATCAATTTCGCACGTGCGTCTTCTGTGTTCTCAGCCAGTTTGCCAAGTACCAGCATTTCTGCACAAGAAGCCATGGTAACTTCAAGTAGGCGTGGGTTACGGTATTCACCAGTTAGGAAACGAACCGCTTCACGAACTTCCACCGCATTACCTGCCGAAGAGGCCAATACTTGGTTCATGTCTGTCAGGATTGCAGTGGTCTTAGTACCCGCACCGTTTGCTACTGCAACGATTGATTTCGCTAGCTCTTCAGACGCTTCGTAAGTTGGCATGAATGCACCAGAGCCGACTTTAACGTCCATCACTAGCGACTCCAGACCCGCCGCCAATTTCTTAGAAAGAATGGAAGCCGTGATCAGAGAAATGTTGTCTACGGTTGCGGTAATATCACGAGTCGCGTAAACACGCTTATCCGCTGGAGCAAGGTCACCTGTTTGACCGATGATCGCCACACCAGCGTCTTTAGTTACTTGCCCAAACACATCGTTGCTTGGTGTGATGTTGTAGCCTGGAATAGACTCAAGCTTATCTAGCGTACCGCCTGTGTGGCCAAGACCACGGCCAGAGATCATTGGTACGAAACCGCCACATGCTGCCACCATAGGGCCAAGCATCAAAGACGTTACGTCACCCACACCGCCAGTAGAGTGTTTGTCGACAATTGGGCCACCAAAGTTCATGTGGCTCCAGTCGATAACCATGCCCGAATCACGCATTGCACACGTTAGGGCGATGCGCTCATCCATGGTCATTTCATTGAAGAAAATCGTCATAGCAAACGCCGCGATCTGACCTTCAGATACGGTGTTATTTGCTACGCCTTGAATAAAGAAGTTGATTTCGTCTGCGGTAAGTACTTCACCGTCACGTTTTTTACGAATGATTTCTTGTGGTAAATACATTAGTGCCTCCCATGCTCTCAGTGAGCCATGGTTAAGTAGGATAGAAGAGGTTTGGTAGCACCCGTTTAGGTGCTACCGTTCAGACATATTATTGGGATTAGTACGCTGCTGGATCAGCAGTTTCGTCTGTCACTTCTAATGTATTTAGTAGGTTAGTTAGCAGGCTAGACGCACCGAAACGGTAGTGACGGGCATCAACCCAGTTGTCACCTAGGATTTCGTCAGCCATTGCTAGGTATGCAGCTGCGTCTTCAGCAGTGCGCACACCACCTGCTGGTTTGAAACCAACAGTTTCTGCAACACCCATGTCGCGAATCACTTCAAGCATCATGCGTGCGTATTCTGGTGTTGCGTTTACTGGCACTTTACCAGTTGAAGTTTTAATGAAGTCAGCACCTGCTTCAATACAGATTTGAGATGCTTTCTTGATTAGTGCTTCTTCTTTTAGTTCACCCGTTTCGATGATCACTTTAAGAAGAATGTCACCACAAGCTTCTTTACATTGCTTAACTAGTTCGAAGCCTACTTTTTCATCACCCGCCATTAGCGCGCGGTATGGGAAAACAACGTCAACTTCGTCTGCACCGTAAGCAACCGCCGCTTTTGTTTCAGCAACAGCGATTTCGATGTCGTCGTTACCGTGTGGGAAGTTCGTTACTGTTGCAATGCGAACCTCTGGCGTACCTTGCTCACGAAGTGTCTTCTTAGCAATAGGAATAAAGCGAGGGTAAATACAAATTGCAGCTGTGTTGCCTACTGCTGTTTTCGCGTCATGACATAATGAAATCACTTTTGCATCAGTGTCATCGTCATTCAACGTAGTTAGGTCCATAAGTTTAAGTGCACGTAGCGCTGCTGCTTTTAAATCGCTCATTTCTATCTCCGATCAATATTCAAAAAATTCACTACTCAGCCTTACATCACGTCTCTAACTATAATCAACAAGTCGAGACAATGTGAGTAAATGCCTAAACAGTCTATTAATGAACGGACTTGGTTCCCTGAAGACTCGGCATATACAGCGAAAATTTCATATGCCAATTGCTATCCTTGTCACCGCACAGTACCAGTTTGGCCTATGGCACAACAATCTATGATTGCGGTGTCTTTAATATCACATCACACAGCAAAACGCCTATTAGATCTGATATTGCTGGGCAAGTCATTTGCCCATCGATTATGTAATATTCATTACGTGATTAAGTATCAACCTTAACCACTATCCTGTGATTAATACATTATAGAGTTTCACCGCAAAACTGTAGCACCAAATAGAGCGCAAACGGTTTGTATCTCAAAATTTCCTAGCCCCTATTCCATCGGCTGCGTAACTCATAGACTGAGGTCGGCACCCGGTGAGATTTTGGAGCCCGAAAAACGAAAAATGCCCCGCAGCAATCTCTTGCTACAGGGCATGATGTAAAACGGCGTCTATATATTAAGAACCGATTCTAATTATAGTGCTGCAAGGCTTAAGCAGAAACCTGCAATTGTCGCTGCCATAAGGTTAGACAACGTACCTGCAAGAACAGCTTTAACACCCATGCGAGCGATGTCACTACGACGGTTTGGTGCAAGGCTACCTAGACCACCAAGTAGAATCGCGATAGAAGAAAGGTTCGCGAAACCACATAGTGCGAATGAGATGATAGCTGTTGTCTTCTCAGACATTACTTCACCAGTTGCCGCGATTACTTGAGCGTTTTCACCTAGGTATGGTGTGAAGTTCAAGTAAGCAACGAATTCGTTCACTACGATTTTCTGACCGATGAATGAACCAGCAGTTACTGCTTCAGCCCATGGAACACCGATTAGGAATGCTAATGGAGAGAATGCGTAACCTAGGATTAGCTCTAGCGTTAGTTCTGGCATGCCGAACCAACCACCGATGCCACCTAGCATACCGTTGATCAGCGCGATTAGACCAACGAATGCGATTAGCATCGCACCTACGTTAAGCGCAAGTTGTAGACCAGAAGCCGCACCGCCCGCTGCTGCGTCGATTACGTTTACTGGTTTGTCGTCGCCGCCGTCCATCGCCTCTTCGATACTTTCGTGAGGCTGGTCAGTCTCTGGGTGAAGGATTTTAGCGAATAGTAGGCCACCTGGTGCAGCCATAAATGATGCCGCTACTAGGTACTCTAGTGGAACCCCCATTGAAGCGTAGCCCGCTAGTACACCACCAGCAACAGAAGCTAGACCACCACACATTACCGCGAATAGCTCTGATTGAGTCATTTTTGGAACGAATGGACGAACAACTAGAGGTGCTTCTGTTTGACCTACGAAAATGTTTGCTGCTGCTGACATTGATTCCGCACGTGAAGTGCCCAGCGCTTTTTGTAGTGCGCCACCAAGAATCTTGATAACCCATTGCATAACGCCAATGTAGTAAAGAACTGAAATCAGTGCAGAGAAGAAGATCAGTGTAGGAAGAACACGGAATGCGAAGATGAAACCGCCGCCGCCGAATACTTCGAACATCTTGTCAGAAACAAGACCACCGAACAGGAATGATGAACCATCGTTACCGTAGTTGATAACGTTAGAAACACCTGAAGAGAAACCGTTTAGTAGATCACGGCCCCAAGGCACATACAGAACAAATGCACCTAATGCGAATTGGATAGCGAATGCGCCACCCACAGTTCTTAGATTGATAGCTTTTCGGTTATTAGAAAATGCCACTGCAATCGCAAGAAGCACTACCATACCGATTAGGCTCATAAACAGGCTCATAGTTTATGACTTCCTTATAAGTTATTTATTGGCGTGTTACAAAATGGAGCTATAAAGCGGGAGCAATTATACTCATGCAGAATCAATTAAAGTAATGCCAGCCTCACACTTTCCTATAAGATTCATGATTGATTCAGCCAGCTTTGTGAGTTAATTCACAATAAGCAGGAAAACGTTTTCTATTTCAAACCACATCTTTAGATTTTATTCACATATCGAGAAAGCAAAATTGCTATTTTTCCATAACTGAGAGGCAATCGATTGCTTTGAGCCGTTATGCAACTCTACGAGCTCATTAAAGACGTGAATGAGTTTGGCTGGGTGATTCGACTCCCCTTGATATCCAAGTATAGGCATATCCGGTGCATCTGTTTCGATCACGAGATGTTTGAGTGGTAATTTTTGAATTGCGTCGCGCGTTTTCTTCGCTCTTGGGTAGGTGATGGTTCCTCCTACACCGATAAAAAAACCTAATTTGACCCACTCCATTGCTTGCTGATAACTCCCAGAGAAAGCATGTAGCACACCGCCCCGAGGGAGCTTCGCCGCTTTAACCATTTGAATAAGGCGATTGTGCGCTTTTCGGCTATGTAAAATAACTGGGAGTTCGAAGCGTCTAGCCAGTTCAAATTGAACTTCAAGTGTCTCTTCTTGCAACTGTGGGTCAACATCAATGGCAAAATCTAGCCCACACTCTCCTATTGCCACGCACTGGGGAGCATTTTGTTTTAGATAATATTCCAATTCAGCAAAGTGCTGCTCGACGTTATCTTCAAGAAAATACGGATGAAACCCAAGGGCGTAATACAAATTGGCATGTTGATCTGCCAAGGTTTGAATACGAGCCCAGTTTTGAGGTCCCACTGAAGGAATCAGAATTCTTGTCACGTCTTGCGTCTGAGCTAGCTGAAGTTGATGTGCAAAGTCATCTTGGAATACATCAAAGTCAAAGTGACAATGGGTATCAAAGAGCTTCATCTTGAGACTTTTTATCTGTACCGACAAACTGAGAATCAGAAAATAGCAGAGCTTCACTGTTCTCTTCATTTTGATGGGCAGGATCTTTTCGATACGGAACGCAGCTGCGTTTTTGATCGGGGGTTAGCCCCATCTCCTTGCACCAGTCGTCGTAATGCTTCAATCCTCGTTTAAACCAGTTCATATCTCATCCTTATAAAAACGCCCTTGGCTAAGTTTATAGCCAAGGGCGTTTTAAAATCTAGTTTGCGTTAAAGCTTACCCAAACCGCTTTTTGATTAGTGCTCACGCGTCGCACGGAAATCAATATCAGGGAAACGCTCTTTCGCCAAGTTTAAGTTAACCATTGTTGGTGCAATATACGTTAGGTTATCACCACCATCCAATGCTAAGTTTGCTTGGTTCTTACGTTGGAACTCATCCAGTTTCTTCGCATCATCACACTCAACCCAACGCGCAGTTGCAACGTTAATGCCTTCATAAATCGCTTCAACGTTATATTCAGACTTCAAACGAGCCACAACAACATCGAACTGAAGTACACCAACGGCACCAACGATCAGATCGTTGTTTTGTAGTGGACGGAATACCTGTACCGCACCTTCTTCTGATAGTTGCACCAAGCCTTTTAGTAGCTGTTTCTGCTTTAGTGGATCTTTCAGGCGAATACGACGGAACAGTTCCGGGGCAAAGTTCGGAATACCAGAAAACTTCAGTGGCTCACCTTGAGTAAAGGTATCACCAATCTGGATAGTTCCGTGGTTATGCAGACCAATGATATCACCCGCGTAAGCGTGTTCTGCACGTGAACGGTCACCAGCCATAAAGGTTACTGCATCAGAGATACTCACCTGCTTGCCAAGACGAACGTGGTTCATCTTCATACCCTGCGTGTAAGTACCCGATACAATACGCATGAATGCGATACGGTCACGGTGTTTCGGGTCCATGTTTGCTTGGATCTTGAATACGAAACCAGAGAACTTCTCTTCTGTCGCTTCAACTTCACGCTCAACCGCTTGACGCGTTTTCGGTGCTGGTGCCCACTCTGTTAGACCGTCTAGCATGTGGTCTACACCGAAGTTACCTAATGCGGTACCGAAGTAAACTGGCGTCAGGTCACCTGTTAAGAACATTTCCAAATCAAACTCAGGGCAAGCACCCATAACAAGCTCAAGCTCTTCTCGAACACTTTCCGCAAGGCCTGCACCGACTTTTTCATCAAGCTCTGGGTTATCTAGACCTTTGATGATTCGAACTTCTTGAATCTCATGACCGTGACCAGATTCGTATAAAATCGTTTCATCACGGTGAATGTGGTACACACCTTTAAACTCTTTGCCACAGCCGATTGGCCACGTGATAGGCGCACACATCATGCCCAATTCGTTTTCTACTTCGTCCAATACTTCCATTGGATCACGAACGTCACGGTCAAGTTTGTTCATGAAGGTCACGATTGGCGTATCGCGTAGACGGGTTACTTCCATCAGCTTACGAGTACGATCCTCGACACCTTTCGCTGCATCGATAACCATCAAACACGAGTCGACTGCCGTTAGAGTACGGTATGTATCTTCCGAGAAGTCTTCGTGTCCAGGAGTATCAAGTAGGTTTACCAGGCAATCATTGTAAGGGAACTGCATCACAGACGTGGTTACCGAGATACCACGTTCCTTTTCCATTTCCATCCAGTCTGATTTTGCGTGCTGTGCATTACCACGACCTTTAACCGTACCTGCTTTTTGAATCGCGTTTCCGAATAAAAGGACTTTTTCAGTAATGGTGGTTTTACCCGCATCCGGGTGAGAAATAATAGCGAACGTTCTACGTTTAGACACTTCGCTTAGAAAAGGTGTATTTGACATGAAACTGGTCTTCTTTGATGTCTGAATGCTTGCTCGAAAAGCAAACACGCTTTTTAGATTCAATATTGCGCGGTATTCTCGCTTATTATTGCCTCAGGGGCAACTGATCGCTTTAGGGGCGACCTCCCTTATGGGATGCGTTAACGTTAGTGAAAGAAGAGATAACTCATGATGATCGCATCTTCTTTTCCCGTGCCAGTTTTCGCAGGGTAATAGTTATGACGTCGATCAACTTCATTGAATCCAGCTTGTTCATAAATATAAATAGCAGGCTTATTACTCTCTCGCACCTCAAGCCAAGCACTCTCCGCTTTTGATTGCTCACAATGTTCTAAGAACGCATCCAACAGTTTTTGACCATAGCCTTTACCCTGAAGATGCGGCGCGATAGCAATATTCAGCAACGTAACTTCACCGACAATATTCTGCGCATAGAAGTAGCCAATCACCATCTCGCCATCGAGCATCACATGATGACATGCTCCACGACTGGATAAATCACGTACCAAAGACTCTGCCCACGGATGCGAGTGTGCTTGCTGCTCAATTTGCCAAACTTGATCTAAGTGCTCAGCGCACATTGGTAAGATTTTAGTTGTCATTATTTACCTAGGGGTTCATGTGCAATACCAATTGCAGTAAAACGGGGATTAATGCTTATTTGCTCGAATTGTTGTAAGAACAAATCTGTTGCCAAAGTGCACGTTTTTGTTGGGTATTCCCATCCACATCTTGCAACAATGGCGATGTCAGTTGTTTAGTGTCAGGCAATACTTCGGCTTCACACCCTGCAAACCAAACCCACTCAAGCTCGTGCTGGCCAAGTAATGGAAATCGCTCTGGCTCAATATGTAACGCTTGTTCAAGCGTTAACTTCATACTCTTTAGGATGTTTTCAAACAAAACCGCCGTCTCATTCTCTGGACATACCGGAGAGATCAACAGGAGTTTGCAAGAACTTTGCAAATCGATTTTTGGCGATTGGTAACCTGCCAATCTATCTGGGTGTACCAGCTCCCATGTGCTGATGCCCATTTCGTGTAAATACTGTTTCTCGTTAATTGACATTTTCCGTCACCTATTTGAACGAGGGCAATCCTAACAAATAATCGTGATTATACCTAAAGGACTTCAAGGAACACCTCAATACATTGGAATGATTGAACTGTTCTGCCTATGACAATGGCCACACCGTAGGTATAACATATGAGGTACATTATGAAATTCTTACCTACACTGCTGCTTTGCGCACTGGTAGCCGCCACCAGCATGAGTGTTTTTGCTAATAGCAGCGATGAGTGGGAGCTGATTGCAACGAAAACCGTCAAATTCCAAACAGAAACGGATACCGTGACACCAAATAGCCTATTCCGAAATCGCAGCTTCAGTAAAATTAAACTGAAATGTGTGCAGGGCACGGTAGACATTAACGACTTAAAAGTCGTGATGACGGACGGTAGTGAGAAAAAGCTAACCTCTATGGGTGTGCTAACAAGTGGATTATCGACTCGTGCATGGAGCCTTCCTGGCTCAAAAGAAGCGAAGCTAAAACAGATTAAAATGACTTACAGCAGTTGGGGCAGCAGAAAACTCAATGTTTTAGGGCTAAGTAAGAAAGCAAAAATAGAGGTTTGGGGTAAGAAGAAAAGTGACCAGTCATCCTAATCTCCCTATCTCAGTTTTCAATGAACTAAGAAAGAAGCCCACTGAGTTAGTGGGCTTCTTTCATTTACAGTTCAGAGAACTCTGGCGCGTAATCTATGCGTCCGGAGCGTCCGGCACATTGACCTTCGACCAACTCTGCGATACGAAATGCACCTTTAGGAACATCCCAAGCGCATTCGAATCCCATCTCGTCGCATGATTGAAAGCCCTGGCGCGCGTAATAATCAGGATCGCCCAACACCACACACACTGGATAGCCAAAATCACGAAGTGAATCAAAACCTTCTTTGATCAACTCTGCAGCGATGCCTTGGCGACGGTAATCTTCATGAACAGCCAATGGCGCCAGCCCTTGCCACGACAAATCTTCACCATTTAAGGTCACTGGGCTAAATAAAGCATGGCCTATCACCTCTCCCTCATCTGTACACGCGACTAAGGAAAGTGTGAATTTGCTGTTTTCGCGCAAACGCATCACAAGCTTAGCTTCAGCTTCCGTCGGGAAGGCGTGTTTCAATAAGCGGTCAATGGTAAGAATGTCCGCAGGGGCTTCAGTTCGAATAAGCATTCGCTACTCCGGTTGGTTGTGCAGGCGCTTGAACTCCTTTCTGAACAAAATCAGCCAATTGATTCAAAGCGACTTGCATTGCTTTCGGTAACTGCTCTAAGTCGACACTGTCCATTAAGTTTTTCACTTCTAAGCCAAGCTCAGTATCGCCTTCAATTGAAAGGCGACGTTGGAAGAACAGTGTGTCAGGGTCTTCTTTACGACCAGCAATCAGTACTAGGTCGTTTAGATTACCACTAAAACTCACATCTTCCTGAACTGGTTTTTCAGCTACCACTAATTTTTCGTCTTGATAGCTGATGTACCATGCTAAGTTCAAGTCTTTAATCGCAACTTTTAACCACTTGTCTTCAAGGAACTCAAAGTCACCATCTTCCAAGGCTTCTTTAAACACCATTTTTAGCCCCTCCAGCAATGCTTTTTGCTGAATTGGCTGTGGTAATAACTGGACTGGAGAACGCAAAATGTTAGCTGCGTTCTTTACTAGTTGACTGCGAATCTTGTTTAACACGTTCATTATCCGTTACTTTGTCATTAGGTTGCCTATATTAAGCAATCGTGGCAATGAGATTACTGTTATGTATCAATAAAGTGCTTATTTTAGATTGGTGGATTATTGTTCACTAACGCTTCTTTTTTTGAAGTTACGTGTATTATTGATGCGAACAGGTGGATAAACACTTTTACAACCGTATTTTCAAAGTTATAGTTATCTGAGCGTATCCATGTGATTGTCGACTGTAAAGTTAAAACCGCGAGCCCTTTAATGGCAAGCGATACTGGACTTGATAGTAGACCGCCGCAGGCTTATCAGGGTGTCGCTTTTTATACACGGACGAATAATCTGGCTCATTGGAGATCGGTAATACCCTAATGCCTTCCCAGCAATTAAAACATTGGTTTGCCACGCTAACCTCAAATAGCCCTTTCTTCTTTGCCATTCTTGATAAAAAACACAATTATCGAATGGTAAGTGACCGTTACTGCGATATCGCAGGTTTAAGTCATGAGGAAATCATCGGCTTAAACGATTGCCAGGTACTGGGTGAGCAGTTTTATAAAAAGCTGGCCCCTTACTATCAGCGTGCATTCAAAGGAACGCATGTCGAAGCCGAAATCACCCTCGATGAAACCGACCTTGAAACCAGCCTGCACTTTAGTCTGTCACCGGTTTTTGAAGGTAACGAAATTCGCTTTGTCGTTTTTCACGCCGTGGATACTTCAGAAAAGCAGATCCTCGTACGCTCCTTAGAGGAGTCCGAAAGTAAATTTGCGAAATTGACACAACTACTGCCTGACGGTCTGCTGCTTATCGAAGATGACATTATCATCTCTGCCAACCCTGCATCAGCACGCCTTCTGGGACTGAACTCTCCCCATGAGTTGTTAGGCGAAGAGCTCAGCCGTCTATTCATCGATGAAAACAGCAAGAAAGTGTTTAGTCATCGTTTGAGTACATTAATTTCTGACAAGCCTTTTGTTTGCTTAACCAGCGCGAGATGTGGCTTTGAACGAAAAGTTCAGTTACACGCTGATTCCACGGCGATATTAGGCAGCGAGTCTCAAATCATCTTGATCCAAGACGCTGACGATACACCTAAGAATTTGTCTTCTGCATCGAATGAAGACATACATATTGATTCGCTCACCAAACTGTACAACCGCTTTGGTTTTACCAAACGTTTGGAACAGCTGATCAAAAAGCAAACGCCGCTTCTGGTGTTCTATTTGGATATCGATAACTTCAAAAACATTAATGATTCACTTGGTCACCACATTGGCGATAAAGTGATTCAAGAGGTATCGGCCCGTCTTAAACGATTGCTGCCAAATCAAGCGATTATTGGTCATTTGGGTGGCGATGAGTTTGGCGTCATTCTGCCAGAACCAGAAAATACCCGCATGGCTGAAATTTTGTCAGATCGCATTATCTCGTTGATCAACCAGCCTTTCGACTTGCACCACTTCAGTAAACGCCTTGCATGCTCAATTGGTAGCGTTCGTTACCCTGAAGACGGGCAAGATGCACGAATCCTGCTACAAAATGCCGATACTGCGATGTATGAAGCCAAAGATCGTGGCCGAAATCGCCTGATCAAATTTAACGACCAGATGAACAAAGAAGCGCGTATGCGTTTGTGGCTTGAAATCGAACTGCAAAAAGCATTGCAGCAGAACGGTTTAGAAGTGTGGTATCAACCAAAGGTTAACGCGCGTGACTTCAGTATCAACGGCGCCGAAGCGCTCGTTCGTTGGAAACACCCTGTCGAAGGTTACATTAGCCCAGGTTCATTCATTCCTGTCGCCGAGCGTGCAGGGTTAATCGAACACCTTGGACGCGTCGTGATGCGTGATGTTTTCAATACGGTAAAACGTTGGAAACAACAAGGCATACTGCCAGGTCGTGTCGCTATCAACCTCTCTCCCGAGCAATTTGGTAATCCACAGCTGATCGACTTTATGGAAAAGTTACTTCGCACTACCGAGCTTGACCCAAGCTGCATTACCTTCGAGCTAACCGAAAGTGCCGTGATGAGTGATAGCGAACATACACTGCAAATGCTGAATGCGATTAAGAAGCTGGGCTTCGCCCTCTCTATCGATGACTTTGGTACTGGTTACTCTTCCCTTTCCTACTTAGCGCGCTTCCCTATCGACGAGCTGAAAATCGACCGCGCGTTTATTAACGATATCGACACGCTACCCAAACAGGTCACTGTGATTGAAAACATCATTAATCTGGGTAAGTCACTCGACTTGACGGTCGTTGCCGAGGGGGTGGAAACCCACCAGCAAGCTACTTTGCTCTCTAACCTTCAATGTAATGCGATTCAAGGATTCCATTTTTATCGCCCACAGCCAAAACATGAAATTGAAGAGCTGTTTGTACAGAATCGTCGTCACAAGAACTAACCCCGACTCGATACCCTTACTCTCAAGGGGTAAATATCGACTTTATTGAGCTAAACCTAACTTAGGTCAATTTCGCTATTCATAATTCTTCATAAAATGCGGACACCTTTTTATTCTCAATGATTGTGAGCATATGGAACTCTTGTGTCCCGCGGGTAACCTGCCTGCGTTAAAAACTGCGATTGATTGCGGTGCCGATGCCGTCTACATTGGCTTCAAAGATGATACCAACGCCCGTCACTTTGCTGGCCTCAACTTTAACGGCAAAAAGTTAGAAAAAGCGGTGCAATACGTTCACGACCGCGACAAAAAAATTCATGTCGCGTTGAATACCTTCGCTCATCCCAATGGCTTTGAGCGCTGGACGAACGCGGTAGACAATGCAGCGGCATTGGGTGTGGACGCGCTGATTGTTGCAGACATTGCAGTTCTGGAGTATGCAGCTCGCAAATATCCCGATCTGGAACTACATCTTTCAGTGCAAGCATCAGCGACCAACATCGCAGCCATTGATTTTTATAAACAGAACTTCAACGTAAAACGTGTGGTGCTGCCTCGCGTCTTATCGATTCATCAGGTGAAGCAGCTTTCGCGCAACATCACTAGCGATGTCGAGCTAGAAGTCTTTGCTTTTGGTAGCCTTTGTATTATGTCCGAAGGCCGTTGTTATTTGTCATCATACATGACGGGTGAGTCCCCAAACACTGTGGGTGCCTGTTCTCCTGCCAAATACGTTCGTTGGCAAGAAACTGATCAAGGCCTTGAGTCTCGTCTAAATAATATCCTAATTGACCGCTACTGCGCAGGAGAAAACGCAGGCTACCCTACGCTCTGTAAAGGTCGTTTTGAAACAGAAATTGATGGTGAGAAAAAACGCTATCATGCTCTGGAAGAGCCAACCAGTTTGAACACCCTTTCGATGCTGCCAGAACTGTTTGCCGCTAATGTCGCATCTGTAAAAATTGAAGGGCGCCAACGCAGCCCAGCTTACGTAGAGCAAGTCACTCGAACATGGCGAGCCGCGATCGATCGCTACCAAGCCAACCCAGAAGCTTACCAAGTTGAAGCCGCATGGGATGCGACGCTCGCAAATGTGTCGGAAGGAACGCAAACCACCTTAGGTGCTTACCACCGTAAATGGCAGTAGAGGTTAAGATGGATAACTCAATGAAATACGCACTTGGCCCACTACTCTATTTTTGGCCAAAACAAGATGTAGAAGCCTTCTACCAACAAGCAAAACAAAGCTCTGCAGACATTATTTACCTGGGTGAATCGGTTTGCTCTAAACGCAGAGAAATGAAATCAGCCCACTGGTTGGAAATCGCTAAAGACTTATCTGCCTCTGGCAAGCAAGTCGTTATCTCTACGATGGCGCTACTGGAAGCACCGAGTGAAGTAAACATCATGAAGAAGTACATCAATAACGGTGACTTCGCCATTGAGGCTAATGACGTATCGGCGGTTCAATTAGCATCAGAGCATAAAGTGCCTTTCGTCGTTGGTCCTGCAATCAATACTTATAACGCACACACGCTCAACTTATTTTTGAAGCAAGGTATGGTTCGCTGGTGTATGCCTGTCGAGCTCTCTCGCGAATGGTTAAACGATACTTTAGTTCAGTGTGACGAGCTTGGTATTCGTAACAAGTTTGAAGTTGAGGTATTTAGCCACGGTTATTTACCTTTAGCGTATTCCGCTCGCTGTTTCACAGCCCGAGCTGAAAACCGAGCGAAAGACGATTGCGAAACCTGCTGTATCAAATACCCAACAGGAATCCAGGTCAGTAGCCAAGAAGGGCAAGAAGTCTTTAACCTTAACGGCATTCAAACGCAATCAGGGTATTGTTATAACCTGATCAATGACTTACCAAGCATGCAAGGGCTGGTTGATGTGGTCCGCTTAAGCCCTCTCGGTGTGAGTACACTTTCTGAGTTAGAGCATTTTCGCTCAAACGAGCACGGCGACAACCCTGAAAAACTTGAAAGCCGCCAATGCAATGGCTATTGGCATCAGCTAGCTGGCTTAGAAGTAAAAAACATTTAGCTCTCCAAAAAAGAAAAGCGAGGCCCAACCTCGCTTTTCTCTATCAGCCATTGTTAACAGGCTTGCACTGTTGGCTCAGCCGAAGTTTCGTTTAGCAGCTTTTTCACGTCCCGCCACAACATACTGACCACAACTAAACTCAGCGCAATATTGGACAATGGGAAAGCCAGCCAAATACCTGTCACGCCAAACAGTTTCGGCATAACGAATAAAAACGGCAGTTGAACCAACATGTTGCCTAATGTCACAAACATGGCTTTGCTGCCTTTGTTTACCGATTGGTAGTACGCAGCCGCCACGACTAAAAAGCCATCTAGGAACAACGCAAACATGTGTAAACGAATCCCGATCACCGTGCTATCAATCAACTGTTGATCAGCATTGTTAAACACCGAGACCAACTCGTACGGGAAAAGGTTCATCAAACCAACAAACGCTACACCACCAAGCACAGATGTCCCCATTGCGACTTGCAGTAATTTTCTGACGTTCGCCTGGTTGCGCGCCCCGTGATTGAAACTCACTAGAGGTTGCATACCGTTCGCGATTCCCTCTGCAATTAGATAGTAAACCGTCACGATGTACCCCAAAATGGCGTACGCTCCGATCAACATTGCACTTCCGTACTGAGCAAATAATGCGTTGTGCATTGCCACCATCACAGAGCCGTACGCGTACATAAAGAAGCTAGATGTACCGATCATTATAATCTTTGGTGCAACATCAACTTGAACCTTAAAGTCACTGATTCGAAGGCGTAAGGTCGCTTTTGAAGTAAAGAAGTAACCAATACCAAGCACGGTTACCACCAATTGTGCCAGCGCTGTAGCAATGGCCGCTCCGGTTAACTCCCAACCCAACCAAGCAATAAATACGTAGTCTAATACAATATTAATGACGGCACCGATGACCATCAGCATCGTTGCTAAGTTCGGGCTGTCGTCATTGCGTAAAAGAAATGGAACCGCGATAGAGCCTAGCGTAAATACGCACGCGACAATCAGAATATGCAGATATTGTAGCGCGAGTTCAAACACTCGCTCTTCCGCCCCCTGCCAACGAATAAATTCATCGGAAAAATAGAACAATATGGTAGCAACGACCGGCATCAATATCGCTAACAACCCCAATCCGGTCGTTAAAATACGCTTCGCGCCCTCATGATCGTTTTCTCCTTGCTTAATCGACGTTAGCGCACCAGTCCCCACCCCAATCATCATCCCTATACCGAGGATAGAACCGATGATCGGCCACGCAACATTGATCCCTGCTAATCCGTCAGCACCAACATAACGGCCAATAAAAATGCCATCAACTATTTGATATAAACCGTTCACGAGCATTGCTGCGACGGTTGGAATCGTATATTTCCAAAACTGTCTATAAATTGAGTTTTGCATGACTGCCACCAGTAGTTAGCAAAGCTAACCATTTAATTAGCAAGGCTAACTAAATGGTTGAATTAAATAAAAGAAAAATGAAACACCAAAGGCTAATGCGTACAGCGGAGGCCTTTGGTTTAATTTAAAATGACTTATTGCTCAATGCTTTATTCAGTAAAGCTTGTAACTGCTCAGCTTCTTGCTGATTTAATTGTTGCATCATTTGTTCAGAGATATCTTTGTAAACCACCTGCTCCAAAGACATTTTTTCTGCGACTTCTTCTGTCAGCAATACACGCTTAGCACGGGCATCCTCATTACATGCGATGCGTTTCACCAAACCCTTTTTTTCCAAACGAACAACCATTGTCGATGCGGAAGGCTTAGTCACTTGCAACTCTTCTGCAAGATCGGTTATTCGTACACCCTCAGGGTAAACCTGAATCACACGTAAATAATCGAACTCATTAAAGCTTAGATGTGATAACGGATCTTCTTTGGCATAAACACGCCAAGCTTTGGCGCAAAAACGCTCTAAATCAATCAAGCTTTCTTCTAGTGCCATAAAAGCCACCGCCACTTAGTTAGCAAGGCTAACTATTTTAAATGAGTCACTAATCAAGTTCAATCATAAAAAAAAGCCGCTCTCATCGAGCGGCTCTAAATCATTCAATTTCCTGCTTCTTAGCAGCCTTTAGCTTGGCCAATCTATCTTGCTGTAATTGATCGTAGATTTGCGCCAATTCCAAGAAAGAATAGCGATGCTCAACATAATCGTAAACGTTGAACGAAATCGCGAGCTTATAAAGTGAGATGGCACTTGCGATATCACCTTCAAGCTGATTACGCTTTCCAAGGTAGAAATACGTTTCCGTCAATCGTTCAGCTAGGCGATAGTTCTCTCTCGTTCCATCCATAATTGCTTTAAGCGCGTCTTCGTCCGAGACGTCTCGTAGCATGATAGCAACAAGAACCCATCCCCACTCTTCACTACGATCTCGTAAATAACGCTGTTGAAGATTGGCTTTTGCTTGCTCTGGGTTTTGCTCAGCTTCGATGATGTACAGCCATAATGAACGAAAAGGATCCGTTGGCATTTCTTGATAGTGCTTGGTCATATCTTCTAAAGCGAGATCGATTCGGCCACCGTAATACAGCGCAATCGCACGGTTGCGCTCAGCATAGGTATTATCCGGAGCCAACTCTATGGTCGAATCAAACGCTTCATAAGCCGCGTCAAACTCCCCTACTTGGGTGAAATACACCCCCAAAAGATTGAAGATATCCGGTTGAGCAGGATTCAACTGCAAAGACTGGTTAAAGTCCAAACGGGCAAGATCACGCAAACCAACGCTATCGTAGTAGCTACCGCGCTCATAATGCATTTTAGCGCGTACTTCATCACTGAGATCAGGACGTTGTAGCAACTGCGATAAACGCGCGATTTGTACTTCTTGTTGAACGCTAGGCTGAAGTGGCACCGCCATCGGTGGATATAGCCACTTTTGTGCTGATTGCTGAGAAGTATTTGCACAACCGGTCAGCGCGATAGCAACACATAAACTTGCGGTTTGAAACCATTTCACTAATTGATACTCCTGTTTGGACCGCTCAAAATTTATTTCTCTTAATGCAATATAGGCGATAACCTTGTTTGAGGTTAATGCGTCGAAATAAACCAAAAAAAGGGGAGCGAAAATGCTCCCCTTTTATAACATGCTTTCAGGCCCTTAATCTAATAAAAGGCTGAAAGTCTCACTTTGTCTTACTCGTCTTTCGCAGCTGGTGCTTCAGCAGCAGCTTCTTCAGCTGGCTTTTCTACCGCTTCTTTCATGCTTAGACGTACACGGCCTTGGCGGTCGATTTCAAGAACTTTAACTTGAACTTCTTGGCCTTCAGCTAGGTAGTCAGACACTTTCTCAACACGTTTTTCTGCGATTTGAGAAATGTGTACCAGACCATCTTTGCCTGGAAGAACCGTTACGAATGCACCGAAGTCAGCTAGACGTGCAACTTTACCCGTGTAGATACGGCCAACTTCAACTTCAGCAGTGATCTCTTCGATACGGCGGATAGCTTCTTTCGCAGCAGTGCCTTCAGTTGCAGCAATCTTGATAGTACCGTCGTCTTCGATTTCGATAGTTGTACCAGTCTCTTCAGTTAGAGCACGGATAACTGCACCACCTTTACCGATAACGTCTTTGATCTTCTCTGCGCTAATCTTCATCGTGTGAATACGAGGAGCAAATTCAGAGATGTCTTCACGGGCACCAGAGATTGCTTCATCCATTACAGATAGGATGTGCTTACGTGCGCCTTGAGCTTGGTTAAGCGCAATTTGCATGATTTCTTTAGTGATGCCTTCGATCTTGATGTCCATTTGAAGAGCAGTGATACCAGTGTTAGTACCTGCTACTTTAAAGTCCATATCACCTAGATGGTCTTCGTCACCAAGGATGTCAGAAAGAACAACGAAGTCGTCGCCTTCTTTAACAAGGCCCATTGCGATACCCGCAACAGAAGACTTGATTGGCACACCTGCGTCCATAAGCGCAAGAGACGTACCACATACAGAAGCCATTGAAGATGAACCGTTAGATTCAGTGATTTCCGATACAACACGTACTGTGTATGGGAACTCATCTACTGATGGCATTACTGCTGCGATACCACGTTTAGCCAGTTTACCGTGGCCGATTTCACGACGCTTAGGAGAACCTACAAAACCAGTCTCACCTACACAGTATGGAGGGAAGTTGTAGTGTAGTAGGAAGTGATCTTTACGCTCGCCTGTTAGCTCATCAATGATTTGAGCATCACGCTGAGTACCTAGAGTTGCCGTCACGATAGCCTGAGTTTCACCACGAGTGAATAGTGCGCTACCGTGTGTGCGAGGAAGAACACCAGTGCGTACATCTAGTGCACGAACCATGTCTTTTTCACGGCCATCAATACGAGGGTTACCCGCGATGATGCTACGACGTACGACTGTTTTCTCTAGATCATGGAAGATAGTGTGAATTTCTTTTGTATCCGCTTCTGGATCTTCAGCAAGAAGAACTTCATTTACTTCCGCAGCGATCTCATTGATACGGTCGTAACGAGCCATCTTCTCAGTGATTTTGTAAGCCTCAACAAGCTTCGCTTCTGCTAGCTCAGCAATCTTATCTTTAAGTGCTGTGTTTTCTTCAGGAGCAACCCAATCCCAAGCAGGAGTTGCTACTTCTGCTTTGAATTCGTTGATAGCTTTGATAGCAACTTGTTGTTGATCATGACCGTAAACAACCGCTGCTAGCATTTCTTCTTCAGTTAGGTTGTCCGCTTCTGATTCAACCATCAGTACGGCTGATTCTGTACCAGCAACAACAAGATCAAGCTTAGAAGTTTCTAGTTCAGTTTGGCTAGGGTTAAGTACAAGCTGACCATCGATATGACCAACACGCGCCGCACCGATAGGGCCGTTGAATGGAATGCCAGAGATAGCAAGAGCAGCAGAAGTACCGATCATTGTAACGATATCTGGCTGAACATCTGGGTTTACAGACATTACTGTCGCGATAACCTGAACTTCGTTTTTAAACGCGTCTGGGAATAGCGGACGGATTGGACGGTCGATTAGACGAGCGGTTAGCGTTTCGCCTTCAGAAGGACGACCTTCACGCTTGAAGAAACCGCCTGGGATTTTACCCGCAGCGTAAGTACGCTCTTGGTAGTTAACCGTTAGTGGGAAGAAGTCTTGACCTGCAACGGCTTCTTTTTTACCTACAACAGATACGAATACAGACGTATCATCCATTGTGACCATAACTGCTGCTGTAGCTTGACGTGCAATAACGCCAGTTTCTAAAGTAACTGTGTGGTTACCGTACTGGAACGTTTTAACAACTGGTTTTTCGAACATTGTTATTCCTTGTTTCTAATCTTCCTTTAGTGCTTAAAGAAATCTTAGATGTGTTAATTGACACTCAAGGCATTACGAATCGCGACTAGTAAAAAGAAACTCGGAAATTCCTTTTGAATAGTCGCGACCTTTTGGTCGACGTGGTTGACTGTAATGCTATGAGCTTTTGAGAAAACCTCTTACGAGGTTTAGCCGCCAGTATTATAACGGCATAAGTCTAATTTGGCTAAATTTAGGCAACAAAAAAGGGGCATAAAGCCCCTTTTTAGACAAACTGCTATGCAGTCGCTGATTAGCGACGTAGGCCTAGACGTTTGATTAGGTCTTGGTAGCGAGCTAGGTTTTTACCTTTTAGGTAATCTAGAAGCTTACGACGACGAGAAACCATGCGTAGAAGACCACGACGGCTGTGGTGATCGCCTTTGTGCGCTTTGAAGTGACCTTGTAGGTGGTTGATAGAAGCTGTAAGTAGAGCTACTTGAACTTCTGGTGAACCAGTGTCGCCTTCGCCTTGTGCGTATTCTGCAACGATTGCTGCTTTAGTTTCTGCATTCAGAGACATAATTCTCTCCTAATAAGAGTAGGTTTAAAGTTGTAGCAGCCAATCTCTGATTCAGCCGCTACGCGAAGCGCGGATTATAGGGAAATTTCCTATCTCGTGCAATATAAAAATACCGACACTCAGGTCGGTATTTTCAATCATTTACTTGGATGCGACGTCATCTCGGAACACGACCAATCGCTTAGGAGCGATTTTGCCATCTTCGTTCATTTCGCCAACGCCAATAAACAAACGCTCTTCACCCATGGTAAGGCGAAGTGAGCCTTCGGTAGGCGCACCAAATACTTGAACAGGTTGCCCATGCTGAACCATATCCGCCAGTTCAGGCACTAAGTTGACTTCTGGTAAGTCTTCTACCGCTGTATCCATTGGTAACAGCAATGGGTCCAGTAGTTCTCGAGGAGCGCGTTCTTCACGGTGTGCTTGCTCTAGTAACTCATTCAGTTGCTCAAGTGTCACCATCTTCTCGTAAGGGTATTTCGCAACACCAGTGCGTCGAAGCATAGTTACGTGCGCACCACAACCTAACATTTCGCCTAGGTCATCCACGATGGTACGAATGTAGGTGCCTTTTGAGCAATGCACTTCCATCTCGACTTCATCGCCTTCAAAACGGTGAAGAACAATCTCGTATACCGTGATCTTACGAGATTCACGCGGAACTTCGATGCCTTTGCGAGCGTATTCATACAAGGGTTTCCCTTGATATTTCAACGCTGAAAACATGGAAGGTACTTGATCAGATTCGCCACGGAACTTCTCAATGCACGCTTCTAGCTTGTCTAACGTAACATCGATTGGACGTGTCTCTACGACTTCACCATCCGAGTCAGACGTGTTGGTGCGTTCACCAAGCTTTGCGATCACACGGTAGCGTTTATCAGAATCTAGAAGAAACTGAGAAAACTTCGTCGCTTCACCCAAGCAAATTGGCAGCATGCCTGTCGCTAATGGGTCCAAGGCACCAGTGTGGCCTGCTTTCTCAGCAAAGTAGATTCGCTTTACTTTTTGCAGTGCATCATTGGAAGAGATACCTGTTGGTTTATCCAACAGTATAACGCCATTAATTGGACGACCTTTACGACGACGAGCCATTATTCTTCGTCCTCACGACCAGAATCTTTTTGCTTTTTCTTGTCTGAGCTTACCACTTCAGACACTAGGTTAGACATACGCATACCTTCAACAAGCGTATTGTCATAATGGAAGCGGATTTCTGGAGTTAGACGTAGGCGAATGCGCTTACCTAACATCATGCGAATGTGCACTTCGTGCTCGCGTAGTGCAGCTAGACATGATTCTGGTGTTTGCTCACCCACACACAGGAAGGTTACAAATACTTTTGCGTAAGCAAGGTCACGAGAAACTTCTACGTCTGAGATCGTCACCATGCCAAGGCGAGAGTCACGAACTTCACGTTGAAGGATCATCGCTAGTTCTTTTTGCAGCTGCTGTGCAACGCGCTGCGTGCGGCTAAATTCTTTTGACATATCTTTACTCTTATATAGAAAGAATGGGGGGTTGGTCAAAGCCAGCCCCCCATGGTGTATTCAACAACCAATTACTACTTATCTTTCAAAGACAATATTAGTAATTTTAGTCAATTAGTCTAGAGTACGTTTAATTTCAACGATTTCGAAGACTTCGATTTGGTCACCAACGCGAACATCATTGTAGTTCTTAACGCCGATACCACATTCGTAGCCATTCTTAACTTCTTGAACGTCATCTTTGAAACGACGTAGTGACTCTAGTTCACCTTCGTAAATAACAACGTTATCACGTAGTACACGGATTGGGTTGTTACGCTTGATCACACCTTCTGTAACCATACAACCAGCGATAGCGCCCAGTTTCGGTGACTTAAACACGTCACGAACTTCAGCAAGACCAATGATCTCTTGCTTGAATTCTGGAGCAAGCATACCGCCCATTGCCTGTTTAACTTCGTCAATCAATTGGTAAATGATTGAGTAGTAACGTAAGTCAACAGCTGCGGCTTCTACAGCACGGCGAGCAGAAGCATCTGCACGAACGTTAAAGCCAAGGATGATTGCGTTTGAAGCTTCCGCTAGTACTACGTCAGTTTCCGTAATACCACCAACACCAGAACCAACGATGTTCACTTTAACTTCGTCAGTAGATAGCTTAACTAGTGAGTCTGCGATTGCTTCTACAGAACCTTGAACGTCTGCTTTAAGTACAACGTTAAGTTCAGCAACTTCACCAGCAGTCATGTTAGAGAACATGTTCTCTAGTTTAGATTTCTGCTGACGAGCAAGTTTCACTTCACGGAACTTACCAGCACGGTAGTTAGCTACTTCACGCGCTTTACGCTCGTCACGAACTACTGTTGCTTCATCACCTGAAGATGGTACACCTGAAAGACCTAGGATCTCTACAGGGATAGATGGGCCAGCCGAAGTAATTTCTTTACCTAGCTCATCACGCATTGCACGAACACGGCCGTATTCTTGACCACAAAGAACGATGTCGCCTTTGTTTAGTGTACCTGATTGAACAAGTACTGTTGCAACTGGACCACGACCTTTATCTAGGCGAGATTCAACAACAACACCAGATGCCATGCCTTCAGCTACAGCTGTAAGTTCAAGAACTTCAGACTGAAGAAGGATTGCTTCTAGAAGACCATCGATGTTTGTACCCTGTTTAGCAGAGATGTGAACGAACATGTTCTCACCGCCCCACTCTTCAGGAATAACGTCGTATTGAGCAAGCTCGTTCTTAACGTTATCTGGGTTCGCGTCTTCTTTATCGATCTTGTTTACAGCAACAATTAGAGGAACGCCTGCCGCTTTCGCGTGCTGAATCGCTTCTACTGTTTGTGGCATTACGCCATCGTCTGCTGCAACTACAAGAACAACGATATCTGTCGCTTGAGCACCACGAGCACGCATTGCAGTAAACGCTGCGTGTCCAGGAGTATCAAGGAACGTGATCATGCCGTTGTCTGTTTCAACGTGGTACGCACCAATGTGCTGAGTAATACCACCCGCTTCGCCAGAAGCAACGTGTGTGCGACGAATGTAGTCAAGTGTTGACGTTTTACCGTGGTCAACGTGACCCATGATAGTAACAACTGGAGCACGTGGAACTGCTTCCGCGTTAGTGTCACGGTCAGATAGTACCGCTTCTTCCAGTTCGTTCTCTTTACGAAGAACTACTTTATGGCCCATTTCTTCAGCAACAAGTTGTGCTGTTTCTTGGTCGATCACTTGGTTGATAGTCGCCATAGCGCCCATCTTCATCATTACTTTGATAACTTCTGTCGCTTTAACCGACATCTTGTTAGCAAGTTCTGATAGAACGATCGTTTCGCCAATTACAACGTCTTGCTTAGCAACCGTTGCTGACTTATCAAAGCCATGCTGCATTGAAGTCGGTTTAGCAAGTTTGCCTTTACGACCTCTACCGCCACGTTGGTTGTTACGGCCACCGCGAGCTTGGTCGTCTTTACCTGAAGCTTTTTTCTTCTTACGACGACCGCTCTCTACTTTGCGATCTGCTTCATCTTCGGCTTCACGTGCGTATTGTGAAGTCGTTACATGGTAATCTGTATCTTCCATATCACCCTTTTTCTCTTCTGCAGCAGACCAACGCTCTTTATTCTTTTCAGCCAATTCGCGAGCTTCTTCAAGCTTGCGCTGACTTTCCTCTTCAGCCTTACGCTTAGCTTCTTCTTCCTGACGACGTTTAAGCTCGTCGGCCTCTTTTCGCGCTGCTTCTTGCTTAATTTTCTCTTCAGCATCACGCTTTGCTTTTTCTTCAGCATTACGTTGTGCATTCGTATCTACGTCTCGCTTCGCTTTTTCTTCAGCTTCACGTTTCGCTTTTTCTTCCGCTTCACGTTTTGCAGCTTCTTCAGCTTCACGTTTTGCAGCTTCTTCAGCTTCACGTTTTGCAGCTTCTTCTGCTGCACGTTTTGCTGCTTCTTCTGCTTCACGTTGTGCTGCTTCTTCAGCTTCACGTTTCGCTTCATCTTCAATTGTGCTGCGCTTCACGTATGTACGTTTTTTGCGCACCTCAACCTGAACATTCTTACTCTTGCCACCACCCGCGTTCACACTAAGTGTACTACGAGTTTTACGCTGAAGCGTAAGGCGAGTCGGCTCTGAATCACCTGATTTATCACCGTGTTCTTTCTTTAAATGAGAGAGAAGCTTCTGCTTCTCTTCATCAGTAACATTGTCAGAGCTCGCCTTTTTAATGCCAGCGTCAGCAAGTTGTTCAATCAAGCGGTCGACTGGCGTACCAATCTCATCACTCAGTGCTTTAACTGTTAATTGTGTCATGCCGCTTCCTCCTTGCCGAAAATTATGCTTCTTCGCCGAACCAACAGATGTTACGTGCGGCCATAATTAGCTCACCTGCACGTTCTTCGGTCAGGCCTTCGATACCTTCTAAATCGTCAATACCTTGGTCAGCAAGATCTTCCAGTGTCGCTACACCTTTCGCTGCCAATTTAAATGCCATCTCACGCTCAAGACCTTCAAGTGCAAGCAGATCTTCAGCCGGTTCTAGACCTTCAAAAGACTCTTCTTGTGCTAGTGCGATCGTCGTTAGTGCATCTTTTGCACGTCCACGAAGCTCTTCGATTAGTTCTTCATTCAAACCATCGATTTCTAGTAGCTCGTTAACTGGCACGTATGCGATTTCTTCTAGCGTTGAGAAACCTTCTTCAACAAGAAGTTGAGCGAAGTCTTCTTCAATATCTAGGTACTTCATGAAGTTTTCAATAGATGCTTGTGATTCTTCAGCGTGTTTCTTCTGAAGATCAGCAACTGTCATAACATTCAGTTCCCAACCTGTTAGTTGAGATGCTAGACGCACGTTTTGACCATTACGACCGATAGCTTGCGCTAGGTTGTCAGCTTCAACTGCGATGTCCATTGAGTGTGCATCCTCATCAACGATGATAGAAGCAACATCAGCTGGCGCCATTGCGTTGATAACGAATTGAGCTGGGTTATCATCCCAAAGCACAATATCGATACGCTCACCACCAAGTTCGCCAGAAACAGCTTGTACACGTGCACCACGCATACCAACACACGCACCTACAGGGTCGATACGTTTGTCATTTGTTTTGACAGCGATCTTAGCGCGAGAACCAGGATCACGTGCCGCGCCTTTCAACTCGATAATATCTTCAGCGATTTCAGGCACTTCAACACGGAATAGTTCTGCCAGCATTTCAGGCTTAGAACGAGTGATGAACAGTTGGAAACCACGTGCTTCTGGCGCGACTTTGTAAAGAAGACCACGAACGCGGTCGCCTGGACGGAAGTTTTCACGAGGAAGTTGGTCATCACGTAGGATTACCGCTTCAGCGTTGTTACCAAGGTCAAGTACGATTGTGTCGCGGTTTACTTTTTTCACAACGCCAGTGATTAGATCACCTTCATTGTCGATGAACTGCTCAACGATTTGTGCACGTTCAGCTTCACGAACTTTTTGTACGATAACTTGCTTAGCCGTTTGAGTCGTAATACGGTCAAACGTTACTGATTCGATTTCGTCTTCTACGTAGTCGCCAAGTTCGATTGAGTCATCTTCGTACTGTGCTGCTTCTAATGAGATCTCTTTTGTAGGGTTCTCAACATCATCAACAACTAACCAACGACGGTAAGTCACAAACTCACCAGTTTTACGGTCAATGGCAACACGTACGTCGATTTCGATTTCGTATTTTTTCTTTGTAGAAGTTGCTAGAGCAATCTCAAGAGCCTCAAAGATACGCTCACGAGGTACCGCTTTTTCGTTCGATACCGCTTCTGCTACCGCTAAAATTTCTTTACTCATTGTATTTAGCCTCTAAGCTTAAACTTTTTTAGGGAACTAAAATTTAGGGATCAGGTTAGCTTTGGAAATGTTACTTAGAGCAAACTCTTCTTGCTGACCGTCTACAGTAATTGTCACTGTTTCGCCATCAACGCCGTGGATAATACCTTTCCACTTACGACGGTTTGCTACAGCCATTTTCAATACGATGCTGACCTCGTGACCAATAAATTGCTCGTAATGTGCTGCTTTAAAAAGTGGTCTTTCTAAACCTGGAGAAGACACTTCTAGGCTGTAAGCAACAGAAATTGGATCTTCAACGTCTAAAACCGCACTAACTTGGTGGCTAACTTCTGCACAGTCGTCCACGTTAATACCATTTTCATGGTCAATGTAGATGCGTAACGTTGAGTGCGCGCCTGCACGAATGAATTCTAATCCAACCAACTCATAGCCTGATGCCTCTACTGGTGCTTCAAGCATTTCAGTAAGTTGTCTTTCTAAACCAGTCATTTAACCACTCCAGAAACAAAAAAAGGGCTCAGAGCCCAATCAAAAAACCAAGCAGTCTCTGAGCTATTTCAAAAAGCTCAGATAACAAAAAACCCCGATAGTCGGGGTTTTATGCTGCTGGACCCTGATACGTTAAGAATAGCCAACAAATGCTTCTCTTAACTCGTAGTGTGGTTAGCACTACGCAAACTTGCCAATCTACGATTTCTTCTTATAAGAAAGAGATTGGTTGCGGGGGCCGGATTTGAACCGACGACCTTCGGGTTATGAGCCCGACGAGCTACCAAGCTGCTCCACCCCGCGTCCGACTTGCTGAGCATTATACTCGCAAACAAGTGATTTACAAGTTTGTAAATACATGGTGCCGAGAGAGGGACTCGAACCCTCACACCTAAGGCACTAGCACCTCATGCTAGCGTGTCTACCAATTTCACCATCTCGGCATCAAAACCTTACAGCTTATTGAGGAATTTCATCACCCGCAGGGGCTGGAACTTCACTCGCTGCATCCTTAACTTGTTCAACACCTGGTTGACCTAATGTTGGGTCTACCCATTGTGATTCAGTCTGGTGCGTAGACATACGACCAAGCAACAAGCTAACGATAAAGAATACGGTTGCTAAAATAGCAGTTGTTCGGGTTAAGAAATTACCTGAGCCGCCAGCACCAAACACTGTGTTTGAAGCACCAGCACCGAACGAGGCTCCCATATCTGCGCCTTTACCTTGTTGAATCAACACAAGGCCAATCACACCAAGCGCTGCCAACAGGTAAATCACAAGTAGAACTGAAAACATTTTTTCCACCTATGTTCCAAATTGTTGAGCCAGCGCCGTTCAAGAGAATAAATCATAATTGAACAAGGCTAGCGACCTCCTAACGGGAGGCGGAGCAATACTAGCGAAAGCCGGTAACGCTGACAAGGGAAAATTAGTAAAAAATCAATGCCAATGCGCTAAGCGCTCAAAAAAAGGGCAAAAGATGCCCTTTTCATTCACCGCACACTTTAACGCAATGATTAACAACTTGCTTTTACAGCTTCGGCAATTTTCAATGCAGAGCTTTGAACTAGCTCGCCATCCTCACCTTCCACCATAACGCGAATCAAAGGCTCTGTGCCAGATTTACGCAGCAATACACGTCCTTTATCACCCAGCGTAGCTTCTACTTCGGCGACGGCGTTTAGTACTGCTTGAGCTTCAAGAGGATTACTTTCCCCTGCAAAGCGGACATTTTCTAGAACCTGAGGATACAACGTCATGCCTTGCGATAGCTCATGCAAAGACATATCACTGCCAACTACAGAAGCAAGTACTTGCAGTGCTGCAACAATCGCATCGCCCGTGGTGACTTTATCTAATAAGATCACATGGCCTGAGTTTTCAGCACCAATTTTCCAGCCTTTTTCTAGCAGCTGTTCCATGACATAACGGTCACCAACAGCGGCACGTACGAATGGAATGCCTAGCTGCTTTAAGCCATTTTCCATGCCCAAGTTAGTCATCAACGTACCAACTACACCACCCTTTAGCTCACCACGACGAAGAGCATCACGAGCAATAATGTAAGCAATTTGGTCGCCATCGACTTTGTTGCCAAGGTGGTCGACCATAATGATACGGTCACCATCACCATCAAATGCGAGGCCAAGGTGCGCTTGCTCTTCAACGACACGCTTTTGAAGCGCACGAACATCTGTTGCACCCACTTCTTCATTGATGTTGATGCCGTTAGGCTCTACGCCCATTGCAATAACTTCTGCGCCAAGCTCTTTGAAGACATTTGGAGCAATGTGGTACGTTGCACCGTGCGCACAATCTACCACGATTTTAAAGTTTGCAAGACTCAATTCAGATGGGAAAGTACTCTTACAGAATTCGATGTAACGGCCAGCAGCGTCATTTAGACGAGTGGCTTTACCAAGTTCTGCAGACTCAACACATTCAATGTCTTTATCCAGTTCAGCTTCAATCGCCAACTCTATATCGTCAGGTAGCTTAGTACCTTCAGAAGAAAAGAATTTAATGCCGTTGTCGTAATATGGGTTATGCGATGCAGAAATCACAATCCCCGCCTCTGCGCGGAAAGTTTGAGTTAAATATGCCACTGCTGGAGTTGGCATTGGACCAGTAAATGTTGCTTTAAGTCCCGCTGCCGCAAGGCCTGCTTCTAATGCAGATTCAAGCATATAACCGGAGATACGCGTATCTTTACCTATAATAACTTTCTTTGTGCCTTGTTTTGCTAGTACACGACCAGCAGCCCAGCCAAGCTTAAGTACGAAGTCCGGAGTGATTGGGTATTGTCCTACTTTACCGCGCACACCGTCAGTACCAAAGTAACGTCTTTTATTCGACATAAACTTTCCTTTATTATTTTTAAATATTGTTTTTCGTCATCTCAACAACTTTCATTGCTTCGATTGTCTCTTCAAAGTCATGCACACGAATGATCTGCGCGCCTTTCATTGCTGCAATCGTAGCGCAAACGACACTCGCATTTGTACATTCAGCCGCTGGCTTATCCAACAATTTAAAAATCATTGACTTACGAGACATGCCAGCCAAAATTGGCAGGCCGTATTCATGAAACTTTTCAAGATGAGCGAGCATATGATAATTGTGTTCTATCGTTTTGCCAAAGCCAAACCCAGGATCGAGAATCAGTTGAGATTTATCAATCCCTGCTGCTTGACATGCCGCGATACGTTCTTCTAGAAAGGCAGATACGTCGCTCATCACATCATCATAATGAGGTGCAACTTGCATGGTTCTAGGTTGACCTTTCATATGCATCAGACAAATTGGAAGCTTTGCTTCTGCTGCGACTTCGAGAGCACCAGGTTCTTGCAAAGATCGAATGTCATTGATCAAATCTGCACCAGCATCAATAGCTTGACGCATAACTTCCGCTTTACTGGTATCGACCGAAATCCACACATCGTACTTTTCACGAATGGCCTTGATTACTGGAACAACACGTCGAAGTTCTTCTTCTAAAGACACATCTGGTGCGCCAGGCCTTGTCGACTCCCCACCAACATCAACAATGCTTACACCAGCCTTTATCATTTTATCAACTTGAGCAAGGGCGAGTTCAATCGAGTTGTATTTACCACCATCCGAAAAGGAATCCGGAGTCACATTTAGAATGGCCATAACATGTGGACGGGAAAGATCTAAAAATTTGTTATTTGCTGTAATCATCATCATAAACACAAAAACCCCGAGATAACTCGGGGTTTATTATTATCAACACTCTTTATTCAGAGTCTTTCTTTTCAGGCGCTTCGCTAGAAGTCGCTTCTGGAGAGCTAGACTTTTCTGCATCTTTCGCAGCGTCCGTTGCTTCTTCTTTAACTTCTGGCTTTGCTTGAGGCTTCTCGTTGTCTTCAGGTTTGCTAGTTGAGTTATCACTCCAGCCCGCAGGCTCACGAATTTCAGCTTTGCGCTCCATCAAGTCATCAATCTGGCGAGCATCAATGGTTTCATACTTCATCAGCGCATCTTTCATCGCATGCATGATATCCATGTTCTCTTGAAGAATCTTCTTCGCACGATCGTAGTTGCGGTCAATGATCTGACGAACTTCATCATCAATCAACTTCGCTGTATCGTCAGACACATGTTTAGTCTGAGTTACACTACGTCCTAAGAACACTTCGCCTTCATCTTCTGCATACAGCAGAGGACCAAGCTTTTCAGAGAAACCCCATTGAGTAACCATCTTACGAGCAATATCAGTTGCACGTTCAATATCGTTTGACGCGCCTGTTGAGACTTTATCAGCACCGTAGATGAGTTCTTCCGCTAGACGACCACCGTACAAGCTAGAGATCATAGACTCTAGATGCTGGCGAGACATGCTGACACGGTCTTGCTCCGGTAGGTACATAGTCACACCCAACGCGCGACCGCGTGGAATGATCGACACTTTGTACACTGGATCGTGCTCAGGTACTAAACGACCAACAATTGCGTGACCTGCTTCGTGATAAGCCGTTGACTCTTTTGTCTCTTCAGACATCACCATTGAACGGCGCTCGGCACCCATCATGATTTTGTCTTTCGCTAATTCGAATTCAACCATAGAAACGTTACGCTTGTTACCACGCGCAGCAAATAGCGCCGCTTCGTTGACTAGGTTTGCTAAATCAGCACCAGAGAAGCCTGGTGTACCACGAGCGATTAGAGAAGGCTCTACGTCACCTGCTAGAGGGACTTTACGCATGTGTACTTTTAGAATCTGCTCACGACCACGTACATCTGGCAATCCAACCACTACTTGGCGGTCAAAACGACCAGGACGTAGCAACGCTGGGTCAAGAACGTCTGGACGGTTAGTTGCAGCGATTACGATGATACCTTCGTTACCTTCGAAACCATCCATCTCTACTAGCATTTGGTTTAGTGTTTGCTCACGTTCATCGTGACCACCACCAACACCAGCACCACGCTGACGACCTACCGCATCGATTTCATCGATGAAGATAATACAAGGCGCTGCTTTCTTAGCTTGTTCGAACATGTCACGTACACGAGATGCACCGACACCCACAAACATTTCTACGAAATCTGAACCCGAGATGGTAAAAAATGGTACTTTTGCTTCACCAGCAATGGCTTTCGCTAGAAGCGTTTTACCCGTACCAGGAGGACCAACCATTAACACACCAGTAGGAATCTTACCGCCCAGTTTTTGGAAGCGGCTTGGATCACGCAAGTAGTCCACCAGCTCTTTCACGTCTTCTTTTGCTTCGTCACAACCAGCGACGTCAGCAAAAGTTGTCTTGATTTGTTCTTCGCTCATCATTCGAGCTTTGCTCTTACCAAAAGACATGGCGCCTTTACCGCCGCCGCCTTGCATTTGACGCATGAAGAAAATCCATACACCAATCAGTAAGATCATTGGGAACCAAGAAATGAAAATAGTACCAAGCAAGCTTTGCTCTTCTGGAGGCGTGCCCTGTACTTTCACGTTTTGGTTAATTAGGTCATCTAGAAGCTTTTGGTCATACACTGGCATGTAAGTGACCATTTTGGCACCGCCGCCACGACGAACAAAGCTAATTTCACCGTCTTTAAAAGTTGCTTCTTGAATCTGGCCTTGGCCAACTTCCTGTACAAACGTGGTGTAATCCACGGTTCTGCCATTGCTTTCTCCAGGGCCAAAGCTCTGGAATACCGACATCAATACGACGGCGATAACAAGCCACAGAATTAAATTTTTTGCCATGTCACTCAAGGTGTAAGCCTCTCGATAACTAATTGTAATTAAAGGTAGGGTACTACAGTTCATTCACTGTAGCTATAGTGTTAACACGCTCTCAAGAGAGCAAAATGGTTAACCTTTGTAACCAGTGGCTACAACAAAGACTTCTCGAGAGCGAGCTCGCGATGAGTCTGGTTTTCTAATTTTTACGGCTTTAAACATGTCTCGGACTTCTTTCACATACTGATCGAAGCCTTCCCCCTGGAAAACCTTTACGACAAAGCTACCATTAGGCGCTAGAACTTGTCGACACATATCTAAAGCCAATTCAACTAAATACATAGCACGAGGTTGGTCAACAGAGTTATTTCCCGCAATATTAGGTGCCATGTCAGACATTACTACGTCTACCATTGAAGGTTGGATTCTTTCTAGCAAAGCTTCCAATACTGCATCATCGCGAAAGTCGCCTTGTAAAAAGCTGACACCTGCAATCGGGTCCATAGGAAGCAAATCACACGCAATGATCTGACCACTGTCTCCTACTATCTTAGCAGCATATTGAGACCACCCGCCCGGTGCCGCACCCAAATCGACGACTGTCATCCCAGGCTTTAACAATTTATCTTTCGTTTGAATCTCATCGATCTTGAAATAAGCACGTGAGCGATAGCCTTTTTTACGAGCCTCATTCGCGTATTTATCATCAAAGTGTTCTTTCAACCAACGACCAGAACTAGCCGAATGTTTTTGTTTACTCATTTTAATCCCAACAAGGCGCAAATTGGAGCTATTGTTTTAATAGGCGCTACCTATTACTCAATAAATTATAGTCTTCAGCAATAGATGGCGTTAAAATAGCTTTTTTCAACCCTTATTTTAAAGAAAATTGGCCGCGTAATGAACCTAAGCACCAAACAAAAGCAGCACCTTAAAGGCCTAGCTCACAGTTTAAAACCTGTCGTGCTAATGGGCGCAAATGGACTTACAGAAGCCGTGCTAGCAGAAATTGAAATCGCTCTTAACCATCACGAACTGATCAAAGTAAAAGTTGCTTCAGAAGATCGTGAAACAAAACAGCTAATCATCGACGCTATCGTACGTGAGACGGGCGCAGAAAAAGTTCAGACTATTGGTAAAGTGCTTGTGCTGTACCGCCAGTCTGAAGAGCGTAAAATCGAAATCCCTCGTAAGTAATTCTACTTACGTTGCTGAAGAAAAAAGGTCGCCATTGGCGACCTTTTTGCGTTTTATTGGAGTAACATACTACTCTCAACGACTTAGATGTACTCTACTCGGTCGATTTCGAAGTCTTTCGCGCCACCCGGAGTTTGAATAGCAACCTCATCGCCTTCCATCTTACCGATCAAGCCACGAGCAATTGGTGAGCTTACTGAAATACGGCCAGCTTTAATGTCTGCTTCGTCATCACCAACAATTTGGTATGTTTTTTCTTCTTCGGTGTCGATGTCAATCAAGGTTACGGTTGAACCAAAAATAACTTTACCCGTGTTCTCCATCTTCGTTACATCAATTACTTGAGCAACTGACAGTTTGTATTCAATGTCACGGATTTGTGCTTCACAGATACCCTGCTCTTCTCGAGCGGCGTGATATTCTGCGTTCTCTTTTAAATCACCTAACTCACGAGCTTCAGCGATTGCCTCTGAAATTTGAGGACGTAGTTTAAGTAGACGATCGAGTTCTGCACGTAGCTTTTGCTCGCCACGTAATGTCATTGGAACTTTTTCCATTTTATAACCTCAAGCCCAAATGGGTCTTTGGACAAAAAAAAGCCCACCCTGCCATAGGGCTGGGTAGTGCGCTTAAAGATGTATTTCATTTAGTGTAAACAAACTCCCGGACGAAATCATCTTAATTCGAAAGGCTGTAAGACTATGCATTTTCGGCATAATGATATAAGTCACTTTTAGAACGATTCTAGAGTGCATCACTGTCGCAATTTGTTGAAAAACAACACTGTTCATTACACCAAAAACATCAAAAAAGATAAAAACTAATCAATGTCAGACGAATGTTATGGCCACAAAATATCATTTAAAACAAAAAGTTAAATCAAAAACCAGAACAATCGAACAGTGTTCATCGATACGATTTATATCATTTTACTAACTCATACGGAAACTTTAGCAGTAAAACATGTCCAGCGAGTTGTTAGATCAAAGGCTTACAAGGGCGAATTATACCGCTTACTGGCCGATTATAGACCAACAACTTGTGAGAGATTACCTCTCCCCCATACAACAATGATTATGGACAGCTAACTAGGACAAATAAGATGAAAAAGACTCTAATTGCTCTTTCTGTATCTGCAGCAGCTATGGCAACTGGCGTAAACGCAGCTGAACTTTACAACCAAGACGGCACTTCTCTAGAAATGGGCGGCCGTGCTGAAGCACGTCTATCTATGAAAGATGGCGACGCTCAAGACAAATCTCGCATCCGTCTAAACTTCCTTGGTAAACAAGAGATCAATGACAACCTATACGGTGTTGGTTTCTGGGAAGGTGAATTTGAGACTGCTCAAAACGGTACTGTAGACGGCGACGACAAGAGCGATCTAGAAACTCGTCTTGCTTACGCTGGTCTTGGTGGTGCTTACGGTGAGTTCGCATACGGTAAAACTGAAGGTGCACTAGGCGTTATCACTGACTTCACAGATATCATGGCTTACCACGGTAACTCTGCAGCAGACAAACTAGCTGTAGCAGACCGTACAGACAACATGATGGCTTACAAAGGTCAATTCGAAAACCTAAGTGTTAAAGCAAGCTACCGCTTCGCTGACCGTACAGAGCTAAAAGCAGACGGTACTCCTGCTGGTGAAAACGATCGCGTTGATCACTACTCAGACAACAAACAAGACGGCTACTCTCTATCTGCAATCTACGCAGTAGCAGACACAGGTCTTGAGCTAGGTGCTGGTTACGCAGACCAAGACGAAGCTAACGAATACATGCTAGCTGCATCTTACACTATGGGTGACCTATACTTCGCTGGTATCTTCACTGACGGTGAAAAAGCGAAAACTGAAGGTGACTACACTGGTTACGAACTAGCTGGTGCTTACACTCTAGGTCAAACAGTATTCACAACAACGTACAACAACGCAGAAACTAACAACGAAACTTCTGCTAACAACTTCGCTATTGATGCATCTTACTACTTCAAGCCTAACTTCCGTGGTTACGTTTCATACAACTTCAACCTAATCGACTCTGGCGATAAACTAGGTAAAGTTGGTGGCAACACTACAGCATCTAAAGCTGATGCAGAAGACGAGCTAGCTCTAGGTCTACGTTACGACTTCTAATTCCGGTCTTTGACTAGAATATCGAATGCCCGCTTCAAGCGGGCATTTTTTATACTCCATTTTAAGCCGCGCGCCTTTCTCTCATGTCTCATTCCTGATGACATATAAAGCATTTCTTTAGTTACCTAGCATATTGAAAGGACTTGCGTATACTCAATCACATAACTCACCTTAGAAAGTATCATTATGCGTTTACGTTGGCCCTTGCTCATATTCTCTTCATTACTTTCTGCTTTTTCACAAGCGTACCCTCATCAAGAAGTGTTGCCGGAAGGCTCTCGCATCAGTTTAGTCGCAGAAAAACTCAGTGAGAATGCTGAACTTGACGGTGTTCATCCTACCGAACAACTGTTCCCACCAGCCAGTACATTAAAAATCGTCACAGCATTAGCGGCAAAGTTAGAGCTAGGTGATAACTTCCGCTTTCGAACCAAGCTAGAAGCGTCAAGCTCAGACGCAGTGATTTACTTTGTCGGCGATCCAACGCTCCAAACCAACGATTTAAAATCACTTCTTACCCTAGCCAAGAAAAATGGCTTAAAACGTATTGACGGTGACTTATGGCTCGATAACAGCGCATTCACTGGTTACAACCGTGCAGTGGGCTGGCCGTGGGATATCTTGGGAGTTTGCTACAGCGCTCCGGCATCGACCATCACACTCAATAACAACTGTGTGCAGGCTTCTATCTATACGCAAAAAGACGGTGGGACTCGAGTCTACGTACCTGAGCATCAACCTATTCGTGTAACAAGTACTGTCGAGACCGTTTCTAAAACGATTAAGAAAAGTCGTCATTGCGATTTAGGCTTAGTCGCAAACCCTGATAACAACTACAAGCTAACTGGATGCTTAGTTGAGAGGGAGAAACCATTGCCACTTAAATTTGCCATTCAAGATCCTGAACTTTATACCAGCCATAGATTGGCAGCTTTGCTTAAGCAGCTCAATATTGAGTTATCAGGAAAGATTAGGATCGGTTCGGCTCCGGAAAAACAGCGCAAGCTAATCGCCATGCATCAATCAGAGGCATTACCAGACATTCTGGAAGAGATGCTTAAAAACTCTGATAACTTGATTGCAGATACATTAACCAAAACACTTGGCGCTAAGTTTTTTGTTCAGTCAGGTAGCTTTGCCAACGGTACAGAGGCGATCAAGCAGATCATTTTCGCCAACACTGGTATTGATATTCGTAATGCGCGCCTGGAAGACGGCTCAGGACTTTCGCGAAACAACCGTATTTCCGCCACCAAAATGGCGGAAATTCTTCGTTATATTTGGAAGCACGAAGACGAGCTTAAACTGATCGCCATCATGCCGAAGTCAGGTGAGTCAGGCACACTAAAGTACCGACAAAGTATGCGAAAGTTGCCAATTAAAGGACAATTGATCGCCAAAAGCGGCTCCCTCTACGGAACTTACAACATGGCCGGATATGGCTTGGATAAAAATGGTCAACCTAATACCGTTTTTGTTCAGTTTGTTTCAGACTACTTCCCAGAAAAAAGGGACGATAACAAACCTGTCATCGCCCCTATTACACATTTTGAGCAGCTTTTTTACAATGATATTGTGAACTTTAGTCAGGCAATACCTAAGAAATAGTTCACCACGTTAAAGTATATCCACATCCCTGAAATATCGACGATAGATGCAAGCACTGGACTCACCAATACCGCTGGGTCCATCTTGCAAGCTCGTGCAATAATTGGTAGCAGCCCACCTAATGTTGTAGAAATCGTTACTTGGATGAATAACGCAACCGCTATTGCCAATGCAATATCGGTAAGTTCAAAGCCCCCTGTTGATTGACCGGCACTAAATAACATAATGCGTCCAATCATCACGATAGCGATCGCTAACGCAATAAATAGAGCAACGCGGCTCTCTTTCCACAAAACTTCTAACCATTGGCGTTTTTTTAGCTCTCCAGTTGCAAGAGCACGAATCACCAAAGTTGCAGCTTGTGTTCCTGTATTGCCACCAGCCGCAGCGATCACAGGCATGTACACCGCAAGCAAAACGAGCTGGCTAAGGGTGTCCTCATACTGAGCAATGATCAAACCCGACACAATCCCTAAAAGGGCCAGTGCAATGATCCACCCAATACGCTGCTTCACGTGCCCCAAAACACTAGTCGATAAATAACCATCAGGTGTATCAACTTCAGACATATGCAAACCCAATTGGTGAGCATAATGACGTGCGCGTTTGTCATGGCCTGCTTGCTCAAGTTGAGCAATAAGACTATTCACATAACCGACAGAGCAATGCTGCAAAATACCTACCGCCTCATCGATCGGCATGATCGTAAGCAAATGGATTTGTTGCTCTTGCTCATACTGCAAAAATGCATTGCGAGCTGCACCAATTTCTACTTCAGAAAAGTTTGGTGTTGTTTCAATAAAAGTGTTGTTCATTACCGTCATGGCGAATCTCCCGATTGGCATTGGTAACGACCATCGACAAGGCACGCAAAGTCAATCTTGCATACTTAAAGTCACACAACAATTAAGATGCACAGAGAAAACCAATGCGGATGCACTGTCTATTCAGAATGTATGAAGGAAATAACGAGAAGAAAATTAGAAAAGATGCCTCACCACTTAGGTAAGGCGGAGATCGCCAATACCGAAGCGGGTTATTTCGCTCCCTTGCTCTTACTCACCCAACGACTGGGAGGATGGTCGGTATTGTTCATGTAAATCTCCGATAACGCTGCCATTATTGGCAGCGAGAGTATAGTAGCAAAGTTAAACATGTTTGGAAGTTTTACTTTGTCTTTTTCGCTAAATTTTTATACAAAAAAAGCGCCCATCAGGCGCTTTCATTTGCAGCGATTATTGATTACTGAATAGTAATACGTGCAAATTTACGTTTGCCTACTTGGAACACGTAAGTACCCGCTGCTGGAGCAAATTTGCTGTCCGCAATTTTTTCACCATCTATCTTCACAGCGCCCTGCTTAACCATACGCATCGCATCTGACGATGATGGGCATAAGCCAGCCTCTTTCAACAGATTGCTCACTGGGCGACCTGCATCAAAATCAAATTCTGGCATTTCATCAGGAATTTGGTTCTTCGCAAAACGGTTTACGAATTCTTGCTCTGCCGCATCTGCATCAGCTTCACTGTGGAAACGAGCAATAATTTCTTTTGCTAGCAATACTTTGATGTCACGAGGGTTTTTGCCCGCTTCTACATCAGCTTTGAATTGAGCAATCTCTTCCAGAGGACGGAAAGATAGCAGCTCGTAGTAGCTCCACATTAGGTCATCAGAAATAGACATGATTTTACCAAACATTTCGCTTGGCGCTTCGCTGATACCGATGTAGTTATTTGCTGACTTAGACATCTTCTTCTCGCCATCAAGGCCCACTAGAAGAGGCATCATCAGAACAACCTGTGGTTTTTGACCGTGAGACTTTTGCAGTTCACGACCCATTAGCAGGTTGAACTTCTGGTCAGTACCACCAAGCTCAACGTCAGTTTCCATTGCTACTGAGTCCCAACCTTGTAGAAGTGGGTACATGAATTCATGAATAGCAATTGGCTGACCACCCGCGTAACGCTTTTTAAAGTCATCACGTTCTAGCATACGAGCAACAGTTTGGTTTGCAGCAAGACGAATCATACCTTCTGCACCAAGCTCAGATAACCACTCAGAGTTGAACTGAATCTTAGTTTTTGCAGGGTCTAGAATTTTGAATACCTGCTCTTTGTAAGTTTCTGCATTACGCAATACGTCTTCGCGGCTTAGCGGTGGACGTGTTGTGTTTTTACCTGTTGGGTCACCAACCATTGCAGTGAAGTCACCAATTAGGAACGTCACCTCATGACCTAGCTCTTGGAACAAGCGAAGCTTATTGAAAATAACCGTATGACCTAGGTGAATATCTGGAGCCGTAGGATCCGCACCCAATTTAATACGTAGAGGACGGTCTTCTTTTAGTTTTGCGATAAGCTCTTCTTCTGGAATCAGCTCTTCAACACCGCGCTTAATCTCGGCTAGTGCAGCTTCAATGCTCGCCATTCTTGTTCACTCCCACAGATTTGGCAAAAATATAATAGCTGAACATATTACTTGAATAGCGATGCATTTTGAAACACGTTAGACTAGGTAGTTGTGAATTTTTCCGTTTAATTTAGCAATCAAGTACCTCATGCATTCGATTTTTGTCCGACTTCCACTCTTGCACAAAGTATTGATCGGTTTTTTTAGTGCGCTGATTATCTTCGCGCTCTTCTTTTTACCTGATCCGCAAGACCTAGACCCACAGCAGAGCCGATTAAAAGTTGGTCAACATTATCCTGTGCCAGTTTCCCTAGAACTCAGTGCACTAAACAGTTCGTCTCCAGCGTCCCCCGCTGTACTGCGTTGGGAAACGTACAAAGTGAAAAATGGTGAGAGTGCCGCCATCTTGTTTAGTCGCGTGGGGCTTTCTGCCCGTCTATTGCATGAGCTTGTCTCATCAGACAAAGAAGTGGAAAAGCAATTAACCCGACTTCGACCTGGCGATCGATTGCAATTCGGTTTTGATGAAAACAACGACTTAGTACAGTTAAGAAGAACATTAAGCGCATTCGAAACTTTTCGTATCACGTTAAAAGACGGCAAATACGTCTCAGAAGTCGATAAAAAAGAAGTCGACTTCCAGTACAACTACGCTGAAGCCACCATCAAATCAAACTTTTGGAATGCGGGAATATCTTCTGGATTAAATGGTAACCAAATCATGGAACTGGCTGGCATATTTGGTTGGGACATCGACTTTGCTTTAGATATTCGTAAAAACGACAGCTTCCGAGTGCTTTACCAAGAGGAAGTGGTAGAAGGTGAAGTAATCGGTCGTGGAAAAATCATTGCTGCGATCTTTAAAAACCAAGGCGATACCTTCACCGCAATACTGGATCAGAAAAGTGGCAAGTATTACGACGAAAATGGACGAGCAATGAAAAAAGCGTTCTTGCGCGCGCCGTTGGATTTCCGTCGAGTTTCGTCTAACTTCAACCCACGCCGCTTACACCCTGTAACGGGACGCGTTCGTCCTCATAGAGGCACGGACTATGCGGCACCAGTGGGCACCCCGATTTGGGCGGCTGGCGATGGTGTCGTTCAAAAATCGTCTTACAACAAATTTAATGGTAACTACGTTTTCATTAAACATAGCAATACTTACATTACCAAGTACCTGCACTTAACTAAACGTACAGTACGAGCGGGTCAACGCGTTAAACAAGGTCAAACCATTGGTACGCTTGGCGGAACAGGTCGTGTAACAGGCCCTCACTTGCACTATGAGTTCCTTGTGAATGGTGTCCACAAAAACCCGCGTACGGTGAATTTGCCACAGTCTAAATCCCTAACAGGCAAAGCGAGACAAACTTTCATGGCAAACGCAAAAATTAGCATGGACAAGCTTGAGCGCTACAGCAAACTGTTAGCAATGAAGTAAATTGATGCATTGAAAAGGGCAGCTCAGCTGCCCTTTTTGTTTCTTTAATATCATCACGATGAAGCTTACTTTTCGGAGTGATGCTCTCTCCCGAGCATGAGCAAGCATGGTGTCAGAACCAGTGTTAGCAAAGTCGCAAACGCCAATCCACCCGCGACAGCCGTCGCAAGTTGAGACCACCATTGAGTGCTTGGCGCGCCAAATTCCACTTTTTGGTTAACTAAGTCGATGTTCATTTCTAGCACCATTGGCAATAAGCCTAGTATGGTGGTCACCGTCGTGAGTAAAACGGGTCTTAAACGCTGCACACCTGTGCGCAAAATAGCCTCAGATTTTTCTAAACCACGTTTACGCATCTGATTATAAGTATCGATTAAAACAATATTGTTGTTTACCACGATACCAGCCAACGCAATCACTCCAATTCCCGACATAATGATACCAAATGGCTTTTGGAAAATAAGCAATCCAGCAAAGACCCCAACGGTAGAAAACAACACAGCACTGAGGATTAAGAAAGCTTGATAAAAGCTATTAAACTGCGTAATTAAAATCAGAGCCATCACACCAAGCGCGACAATAAAAGCATTTTGTAAGAATGCTGATGAGTTTTCCTGCTCTTCATTTTGACCCCGAATCTTATATTCAATGCCTTCCGGTAAGTCGAGCTGTTCCATTCCAGCGGCAATCTTAGGTAACTCAAGCGCCAAATTGTAACCTTCCACCATATCCGCTTTAATATTGATAACTCGATGACCGTCGACCCGACGAATAGTGTCTTGCTTATGATCTGGTTTGATTTGAGCAAAATTCGTAATCGGTACCAGACCAGCTGCCGTTTTCACTCTCAGTTGATCAAATCGACCTATGTCGCGCTTATCTTGCGGATAGCGCACCAAAATATCGACTTCTTCATCCGCATCATCAGGCAAATAATCGCCTATTTTCAAGCCGTTCGTAACAAACTGGACGGTATTCCCGACTAAGGTAGCATCCGCTGCAAAGCGAGAAGCGTCATCTCGCTGGATATCAATTTGCCAATCAATCCCTTCCTTATTAGTGGTATCACTCAAGTTGGTCAGTGCAGGATTACCATCAGCCCAATGTCGTACTTTTTTGGCTGCTTCATCTAACGCACTAACACTCAAATTTCGTGATGACACTTCAATCACGAGATCATGCTCGACAGGCGGCCCTGCGTCCGGGAATTTATACTCAAGTTCAACACCATAAAAGCGGTCTGTCGTCTCTTTTAGTTCCTCAATAATGGTTTTCACTTTGCGTCGATACTGCCAATCCACAGGCGTTATTTGAATCTGGCCAATCTCGTCCCCATTATCGCTCGATCCTGTGCGCGTGTAGACACTTTCAAACTCGTCATGACCGAGCATCACCTTCTCGATTTCGCGCATAACAACATCTTTTTCGTGAATAGACAGGTCACCATAAGAACGAACTTTAACGGTAAAAAAGGCAGGGTCCACCTCAGGGAAAAACTCTGCACCCAAGCCAGCTTTGTTGTAAGTGAAGCCGACACCTGCCGCTAGCAGTATCGCGCTGAGTAAGACTTTCCATGGATGACGAATCGCTACAGACAGAGTCTGGAAATAAAGCTTGGTAATGCCTGTCGCTTTTTCAAAGTTGCCGTTATGCAGCTCAACCATTTCTCGCTGAGCTTTCTGATTGACTACTTGAGGCTTGCCAATGATCCCACCGATGACAGGAACGAACAGCAACGCCATCATCAGCGAAGCGGCCAAGGTAGCAATTAAAGTAAGTGGTAAGTACTTCATGAACTCACCTGTGATGTCTGGCCAGAAAAGTAACGGAGCAAACGCAGCCAATGTGGTTGCAGTGGATGCGGTAATTGGCCATGCCATCCGCTTTGCTGCATCTCGATAGGCTTCTTTACGTGGCGTACCTTCTTGCATGCGCCTGTCAGCAAACTCTGTCACCACAATGGCACCATCCACCAACATGCCCACCGCCATAATTAAGGCAAACAGTACGACGATATTGACCGTCAACCCAAATACCGATAACACCAACAACCCAGTCAAGAACGATCCCGGAATAGAAATACCTACGAGAAGCGCGGTCCTAACCCCCAATATAGCAATAATGACGATCACGACGAGGATAATTGCGGATAAGATATTGTTTTGTAGATCACTGAGCATCAATTTGACATCGTCGGATTGATCCCAAGTGTATTTGACTTGCAAATTGTCGGGCCAATCGGCTCGTTGTTGTCCCTGAGCCAGTACTTCTTTTACCAGCTCGACCGTTTCAATGATGTTTTCCCCTGCCCGTTTTTTTACGTCCAAAACGATGGCAGATTCACCATCTAAACGAGCAAAACTTTCAGGATCGCGAAATGCACGTCGTACTGTCGCCACATCGCCAAAGGTGATCACCTCTTTGCTATTCACTTTGATTGGCAGTTCAAGCACATCTTTCAGTGAATCAAACACCGATGGGACTTTTACCGAAAAGCGTCCATACCCAGTATCGACAAATCCCGCTGCAACCACTCGGTTATTCAAGGCGATTAAATTATAAATATCCGCTTGATCGAGACCGTAGCTTTCCATCAATAGCGGATCGACAACTATTTCCACGATATCTTCGCGATCCCCTGCGATTTCAACCTCAAGAACCTGACGGAAACTCTCCAAACGATCACGTAGCGTTCTGGCAATCTGTACAATGGTCCGCTCTGGTACTGTGCCATATAGAACAACAGTCAAAACAGGCTCTTCAGATGCAAACGTGACTTCATTTACCGTTGGCTCATCACTGTCCTCTGGTAATTTTGGCTTCGCAAGGTCAACGGCGTCTCGGACATCTGCCATCGCTTTATCAAGATCCACTCCAACACTAAATTCCAGCGTCACCGAAGCATGACCTTCTGATGCCACAGAGGTCATCTCTTTTACGCCTTCAATAGAGCGCAACTCTTGCTCTATTGGGCGAACTAATAAACGCTCGGCATCGACGGGAGAAATGCCTTGATGCCCAACAGAAACGTAGATAATAGGAATGGTAATATCAGGGCTCGATTCCTTGGGGATTGTGACGTAAGTAATGACACCGGCAATTAAAATCATCACTAATAATGTCAGCATGGTGCGAGCGCGGGATAACGCAGCATCAATCAGAGTGTACATAAGTGCTCCTTACTGCTCACTAGCCGCTTCAACAACTACGTCATCAACTTTATTGGCCAGCACCTGATCGCCATCGCGTACAAACCCTTGCCCCAGCACGATAATATCGGCTCGTTCTCCTAACCCAGAGAGCCAAACGCCATCATCTTCGGCCTTAACGAGCTGAATCGGAACAAATTCAACATGCTCATTACGCAGTGTTTTAACACCTAAATTACCTTCTTCATCGAGTGCTAGCATTGCAGCCGTAATCTTTACCGCTAACACTTCACTCAACGGCAGCTGTACTTCAGCGCTCATACCGGCCGGAATTCTTGCATCTTGGTTATCAATTTCGATTTCAATTGGAAAGGTGTTAGTAGAAGCAGAAGAAACACGCCCAATGTAGCGTACCCGACCTTGATAATGCTGTTGGTTAATGGTTCTTACATCGGCTTGTAGGCCTTCCTTAAGGTATTGTATATGCCGCTCACTGACATCGGCTTCAATCACCAAAGTGTCCAAATCAATGACCGTCGCAATAGGATCGCCAATCCCTACAAAGTCGCCTAACTCAACAAAGTGGTGATCAACAATGCCATCGAATGGTGCTTTCACCTCGGTATTTCTTAATGCCGTTTGCACGTTACTCAAATTCGCTCGAGCATCCACCAATGCCGCTTGTGCTGTCGCAAACGCAACTTCGCCCTGTAGTCCGCGACTTTTTAGCGATTTAGCTGCATTAAACTCTTTCTCTTTAACCAACAGCATCGCCTGAGCCCGCTTGAGCTGAATACCAAGATCGCGCTTGTCGATGCTTGCGATCACTTGCCCCTGCTTGACTGTTTGACCTTTTTCTATATTGAGGCTGACTATTTTACCGGCGACTTCAGCGCCAAGGCGCGCTTGACGATTGGGGGCAGTCCGTCCATACAGTTCGATGGTTTTACTTGTGGGTTCAGCAATAAAGGTGTCGAACATCACCTTTGCAAGTGGCGTGGTGTTCGTTGAAGAGGATGAAGAATTGAGATTATCATCTTGTGCTTTCAGTTGACCGATTGCCAACCATGCAACAAGAAGCAATATGAGGATAAGAGATACTAGCCACGGGCGCTCGACAATGCGACGTCCGAAAGACGATCCAGACATATAAAGTCCTTTTTATTATTTCTCTGCATATTCTGCGAGAGCGACTTTACGTGACATCCTTCTACGTAAAGTTCAGGCAGCCACTGGCTGCCTGATTGGTGTTAATTACACACTGAACGATGCACCACAACCACATGTTGTCGTTGCATTTGGGTTGTTTACAAAGAAGCGCGCTCCTTCTAACCCTTCTGTGTAGTCAACAATGCCGCCAACGAGATATTGCAGACTCATAGGGTCTACAACCAGTGTTACACCACTGTTTACGATTGTCGTATCGCCTTCGTTTACATTTTCATCAAAAGTAAAGCCGTATTGGAAGCCGCTACAGCCGCCACCAGTAATGTATACGCGCAGTTTCAATGCTGGGTTTTCTTCTTCAGCAATCAATGCTTTAACGCGAGATGCTGCTGCGTCAGAAAAAGATAATGGTACGTTTACTTCGCTCACGAAGACCTCTCTCACTCGTGTAATGCGTCAAGCCTGAAGCAAGACGTCAAATTTGTGCTAATTGAGACGATTATCCAATACCTGACAAACTCGTTCAAGTATTCACCGCCGATTCTTTATAACAGATGCGGATATATAAGATTACACTGCGAAACAACACATAAATTAAGCAAAACGTTTCTAACTTGATTATAGCTAGGTACAATGCGCTCCACTTGGTCCGAGCAATCAAAAGAGGATAACCCCATGACCAAATCATCAGAGCTGTATCAAAAAGCTCAGCAAACCATCCCTGGCGGTGTCAATTCACCAGTTCGTGCATTCAACGGCGTTGGCGGCTCTCCGCTATTTATCGAACGAGCAGACGGTCCACTGATTTTTGATGCCGATGGTAAAGCGTACATTGATTACGTTGGCTCTTGGGGTCCAATGATTCTTGGCCATAACCACGCGGTTATCCGCGAAGCCGTCATTGACGCAGCGCAACGTGGCCTTAGCTTCGGCGCACCAACTGAACTTGAAATCGCGATGGCAGAGTTAGTTTCTGAACTTGTTCCATCAATGGAGCAAATCCGCATGGTAAGTTCTGGTACCGAAGCGACTATGAGCGCGATTCGCCTTGCACGTGGCTTCACTGGTCGCGACAAGATCATGAAGTTTGAAGGTTGTTACCATGGTCACGCAGACAGCTTACTAGTAAAAGCGGGCTCTGGTGCACTAACTCTAGGTCAACCAAGCTCTCCTGGCGTTCCTGCAGATTTTGCTAAGCACACGCTAACAGCAACATTCAACGACCTAGATTCTGTACGCGAGCTATTCGCTGCTAACAAAGGCGAAATAGCTTGTATCATCGTTGAGCCAGTTGCAGGCAACATGAACTGTATCCCACCAGTGGAAGACTTCCACGAAGGTCTACGTGAAATCTGTGATCAAGAAGGCGCGCTACTGATTTTTGATGAAGTAATGACAGGCTTCCGCGTGGCACTTGGTGGCGCACAAGCGCACTACAACATCAAGCCAGACCTAACGACACTAGGTAAAGTGATCGGTGGTGGTATGCCAGTGGGTGCTTTCGGAGGTCGTAAAGAAGTAATGCAATACGTTGCGCCAACGGGTCCGGTTTACCAAGCGGGTACGCTTTCTGGCAACCCTGTCGCAATGGCTGCAGGCTATGCATGTTTGAACCTTCTAAAAGAAGAAGGCAACGAAAAACGCCTAGCTTCAAAAACCAAACAACTAGCAGATGGCTTTAAGTCTCTAGCAGAGAAACACGGTATTCCTCTGGTTGTGAACCAAGTGGGCGGCATGTTCGGCTTCTTCTTCACTGACCAAGAAAAAGTGACTTGCTACGAAGACGTAACGAAGTGCGATGTGGAACGCTTCAAGCGCTTCTTCCACTTAATGCTCAAACACGGTGTCTACCTAGCGCCTTCAGCGTTCGAAGCGAGCTTTACTTCCCTTGCTCACGGTTCAAAAGAAATCGATGCCACGCTAGAAGCGGCTGACCGCTGTTTTGCAATTCTTGCAGAAGAAGCAAAATAATCGCTTAAAAGCTGCGATAACTAATTTAAAAAAGGACCATCACGGTCCTTTTTTATTGCCAATTCAATATAACCAATACTGCTAAAACACCAATAACAATGCCAAACCACGGTATTCGTTTGGCTTTTTTCTCGGTTTGACACTTTTTATCACCGTTGCAACAACCCATAGTTCATCTCTTGATTGATAACCGACTGATTTGTGGTCATTATAACAAGGTATATTGCTCTGCTCTAATTCGGCATTGTCATAAGCTTGAAAGAGTTAAGAGTGCAAAGTAATAAAGGTTCAACGCCATATTTGAAGGCGCAAACCGTAAACGTCACCTGTAAGTTGGACTAATCTCATGCCAAATAATGTAAAAATAACGTCGAGTCACCGAGTGCTAATGGTCGCTTTACTCGCCGCTGCTTTTGCTTGCTACTTATTGGTTGAGCCATACATCAATTCCATTGTGATGGCTTTTATCATTTCTTTGCTCATGTTTCCGGTACACGAATGGTTTGAGCGAAAAATTCCCAAGCACCCCAATATGGCCGCACTGCTGTCATGTGTCGTCTTGACGTTTATTATCGTTATCCCACTGCTATTTGTGTTTGCAGCCATTGTTCAACAAGGCTCTGTTTTTTCACAAAATACGTACAACTGGGTCACTAATGGCGGCATCCAAGATATATTCCAACATCCTTTTGTTATCAAAGGTTTAGCTATAGTTAATGAGTACTTACCTTTCGATAAAATCGAGCCAAAAGCCATTGCTGAGAAAATTGGTCAATTTGCTACATCGTTTGGCTCTAACTTAGTTGCTATCAGCGCCAAAATTTTAGGAGACGCCACCAACTTCCTAATGAACTTCTTCCTGATGCTGTTTGTGCTGTTTTTTCTGCTTCGTGACCACGACAAAATTATCTCTGCGATTCGTCATATTCTGCCACTTTCACGCAGCCAGGAAGACCGTATATTGACAGAGATAGAGCAGGTTTCTAAATCAGCCGTGATGGGCTCATTCCTAACGGCTATTGCACAGGGTCTGGCTGGCGGTATCGGTATGTGGCTTGCTGGCTTCCCGGGGTTATTCTGGGGAACGATGATGGGCTTTGCATCATTCATCCCTGTGGTCGGAACCGCACTAATCTGGATTCCTGCAGCGGCGTACTTGTTCTTAACAGGCGATATGACTTGGGCTATCTTCTTGACGGTGTGGAGTGTGGTCGTCGTTGGTTCTATTGATAACCTATTGCGTCCGCTGCTAATGCAAGGCAGCGCAGGCATGAATACCCTAATGATTTTCTTCTCGTTACTAGGTGGTCTGCACCTGTTTGGATTGATCGGCCTGATTTACGGTCCACTGATTTTTGCCGTGACAATGGTACTGTTTAATATCTACGAAGAAGAATTCAAAGACTTCCTCAACCAACAAGACAACAGCTAGTCACAGCTTAATCACTTCAAGCTTGGGGCAGATTGTGCGAAAATCTGCCCCAATTATTTCTGATGAACCCAATTTATGTCTGCTTATATCGCTCCTAGCCAAATAGCTCAGCGTCAGCTCGAGTACTTCAACGGAAAACATGTTTTAGTTGCAGGTGAAGTCGAAGATCTCTTTCCACTTGAACTGACCAAACACTGTGAATCTGTAGAAGTCTTCACATCAAACTACAGCTTCTACCGTCAAATTCGCACTCATAACAAGGTTAAAAGCCATTTTGGTTCTGAGTTTAATACTGAGACACAAGCAAACATGGTGCTTTTGTACTGGCCTAAAGCCAAAGCCGAAGCCGAATACCTCCTGGCGATGTTGATGGCGAAACTAGGCGTGAACACTGAAATTGTAGTGGTTGGCGAAAACCGCTCAGGTGTTAAAAGCATCGAGAAGATGTTCAAAGAGTATGGCCCGGTCAATAAATACGATTCCGCTCGTCGCTGTTCATTTTACTGGGGCACTTGCCTCAATGAACCAAAGCCTTTCAATCAAGCAGACTGGTTTAAAACCTATACGGTCACACTTGGTGAGCAATCACTGACTGTTAAGAGTTTGCCTGGAGTATTCAGCCATGGCGAATTCGATTTAGGTAGCCGCCTATTACTCGAAACCTTACCTACTCTATCAGGTAAAGTCCTCGACTTTGGATGTGGTGCTGGGGTATTAGGTGCTTTCATGGCAAAAGCCAATCCAGAAATTGCGATTGAGATGTGTGACATTAACGCGTATGCCATCACATCGAGTCAAGCCACACTAAAAGCCAATGGATTAACCGGCCATGTATTCGCCTCTGATATTTACTCAGACACTGCCGACGATTATCGTTTTATCATCAGTAACCCACCTTTCCACAGTGGTTTAGATACGAACTACAACGCAGCAGAAACACTCTTGGGTCAGGCTCCAAAGTATCTCGATAACCATGGTGAAATGATCATTGTCGCGAATAGCTTCTTAAAATATCCACCAATTATTGAGCGAGCGTTTAATAATTGCGAGACGCTAAATAAGACCAATAAGTTTTCTATCTACTACGCGAAAAAGTCATAATCTTCCCTCGCGCAGGTACAAACCTGCGCGATTTTTTCTCAAAAACTCAACACTCATAAGAAAAACTGCGTCACCCTGCACGCTTTACAACTAACTTTCTTGTCAAAGAAAAAAAACTCGTTAATTTTGTTAATTCTATCTAGTTGAACATCTTATCCGTTTTTAACGAGAACCTCGGCAGCGAAGTACATTTTAGAACTGCCCTTTATGAGTTGTAATCTTATCCATGTTTAAATTCTACAAAAAACAGAAATTTAAGCGCCTTCAGAGTACACTGATGACCGCATTTCTGGTGCTCAGTATCACACCTCTTACTATTACTGCGATCTTTTTCCTACAGTCCCACAGTAAAGATCTGCAAGAACAAAGCACCTCACACTTGTTGTCTGTTCGAGATACAAAACAACAGCAAATTATCGACTACTTTGAGGCGCGGGAAACCGAAGTCATGGGCTTTGTGCGCTCTGAACTGGCTTACGCCAGTGGTGGTCGATTCTACGGTCTCGTCAATGCTTTTAGTCGTTTAGGCAATGACATTGAAGAATCTCGTAAAAATGCCCAACAGCGCTACATTGAAGGCAGCGGAGATCAAATCAAAACGTCAACGTTACCCGAGTCTTCCAACTATGTCGGAAGTGAACGTTACCGACTCTTACATAAACGTTACCACTGGGCCTACTTGGAGCTCCTCAAGCGCTCTGATTTTAATGATATTTTGCTGGTCGATATCAACGGTAATGTCACCTACTCGATCAACAAAGACGATAACTACGGAACAAACTTATTATCAGGCCCCTACAAAGACTCAGCACTTGGCAAAACCTTCAAGCGTCTAGCTGATGACGTCACTGAACGCCGTAAGGTGAATGAAGACTACACCCCTGTGATTGTGTCTGATTTCGAACTGGAAGGTGGTAAACAAGTCGCTTGGTTAGGTGCTCCAATTGTTCAGCAAGGCTACCTACACAGCTATGCTATGTTCCGCTTACCAAATAATGGCATCACGAAGTTAGCCGCAGACGCCAACCGAGAGTCATCCATTAACACCTTACTGGTTGGAAATGATCACCAACCTCGCACAATTAACACCAAGCAAGATGACATTAAGAACAGCTTAGAAGTGATCGATAAAGCACTCTCTGGTGCATTTGGCGTCGGCACTTACACGAACGGTTTAGGTGAAGAGATCATCGCTGCTTATGCACCGATTGAAACGCGTGGTGTTATTTGGGCACTCGTCGTGCAATTACCAGAAAACGAAGCTTTCGCTCGTATTCATCAACTAGAAAAACTGTTTGTTATCGCCATGCTGATCGCCATCATTCTAGTGGTAATCGCTTCCCATTATTTATCAAACTTTATTACTTCTCCGTTGCTGAAGTTAACTTGGGCTGCCGAAAAAGTGTCTGCCGGAGATCTTGATGACACCACCTTTAATACGGTTCGCAAAGATGAAATTGGCCGTCTTGCGCTGAGTTTTGAACGAATGCAGCGCTCTATTCGAGAGAAAATTCAAACCATTAAGAAGCAAAATGAAGAGCTCGAGAGCAACATCCAGATCATTCAAAAACAAAATGATGAACTGCAATTGGCCGATAAACTTAAAGATGAGTTCTTAGCCACCACTTCTCATGAACTCCGCACACCATTGCACGGCATGGTCGGAATCGCTGAGACCTTAGCGTCCGGCGCTAACGGTGCTATCCCTGCTAGCCAAAAATATCAGCTTGATATCATCATTAAAAGTGGGCAACGTCTCGCAAACCTTGTTGATGACTTATTGGATTATCATAAAATGCGTTACGGAAGCATGGATATCCAGAAGTCAGCGGTGAGTTTAGCCAGTGCAACGCGACTGGTACTAGAGCTTTCCAGTCATTTACTCGGAAATAAAACCATCCGTATCATCAACCAAGTACCAGCGGATTTGAAAGCGGTGTCTGCCGATCCTCAACGCCTTGAACAAGTGTTATATAACCTGATCGGTAATGCGATTAAGTACACCTCTGAAGGTAAAATCGTTATCTCCGCCAATGTGGTTGATGATCATGTTCGTGTGCAAGTTGTGGATACTGGGCAAGGTATTCCCGCAGAACATCTTGAACATATTTTCGAACCACTTATCCAAGCGGGACAAGACGCAAGTCGCTATCGTCAAGGTGCGGGGCTCGGGCTTTCGATTAGCCGTCAATTGATTGAGTTGATGGGTGGCTCGTTATACGTCAGCAGCCAGCCTATGGTCGGCACCACCTTCAGTTTCACGTTACCACTTGCCAGTGAAGAAGAGATCCAAACAACTCAAACCCTTGCAGCGCACGGACACTTCCAGATTCCTGAAATCGATGTAGAGAACAATGAAGACTTATCACTGCCAGAGAATCCAGACGGCCCGTTACTGTATGTCGCTGACGATGAGCCAGTAAACCTGCGTGTGCTTGAGAGTTTCTTACGTTTAGAGGGCTATCGCGTACGTACCGTCTCTGATGGACCAGAAACATTAGCACTCGTTGAGCAGGAAAAACCGGAACTCCTGTTATTGGATATCATGATGCCAGGCATGAGCGGCTATCAAGTCTGCAGTGAATTACGTGAAACTTATGACCATGCCGAGCTACCTATCATTATGCTAACCGCGCTTAGTCAAACAGAAGATCGTGTACGAGGCTTTGAAGCAGGAGCCAACGACTATTTATCTAAGCCATTCAATAAACAAGAGCTAGCTGCGCGCATCCAAGCGCACTTAACGGCAAGCCAAGCTGAAATGCGCCACATGGAGAATAAGATACTTGAATCTGAACTTCGCCAACGAGCGGCTGTAGAGGCAAGCTTATTAGAAACTCAAGGGCGATTGTTGGAACAACTGGAATCGGCTCCTGAAGCGATTATCTGTTTGCGTGAAGATAAACGTATCCGGTTTGCTAATGAAGCTGCTTGCAAGCTATTCAAGCGTAACTTAGAACAATTAAAACGTTCATCTGCCGATGAGTTGATTGCACCTAAGTATCTGACCGTCAAACAACCTCATTACTGTGGCAAGATTGATATCTATATTGAAGATATTCGTCAAAACATCGAAGCAGACATTCTTAAACTACCTGAAGGCTCAGGCTTAGATGTCATGTATATCTTTAATGTTGGCGGAGGAGCCAATGCCGCTCGCATACACAACCTAGAAACCGCAGTAGAGGTGCTTTCAAGTTATGCTTTTGATGGCGATAAAGACCAGTTGCAGAAGCTGAAAGAACTCGGTGGAGAGTTTACACGCCTTGCAGACAAAGCGCTTGGTAACAAAAAAGACAAACAAGAGCTAATGCGAGAAATTCTGGTCGACGCAATGACACATGCCTTAGAGTATTGGGAGTCAGTCACTGGTGAAAGTAAATTCGCATTTGCCGAACAAAGTGGCTTATGGCGCGTTTATCTTGACCGTAGCACTCTGCAAACACGCACTTTGGATAAATACATGCGTATAGAAACGCTGCCAAAAACGCCACGTTGGAGAACGGTATTGAGCTCGATAGAATTCATCCTTGAACACTGTAAAGAACAGAGTCCTGAGCGTGCGTACATCGAAGCTCAACGAGATAAACTACAGCGACTGTTGACCAGCTAATACCTATCAAAAAACTAGCCCAGCGCATACGCTGGGCTTTTTATTATCCAAGCCTTCTCTTTCTCTAAAGACGAACAAGGCAGCGACTCTCTACCGTTACCACATTAAAATGCCGAATAAGCCTCTGGACGAAGTTGTCCATGGTAGGCACTCCAAACATACGCTTCTATCACTCTAACCTGCCCAAATTAGGTTGAGTCGAGCGAATAAAACACTTCATTTTCACAATAAAAAAAGAGCAATAAATGAGAGAAAACTGTCGATAAAAGAGACTATTTTTCAGATAACAAACGGTTTTTAACCAACAATTGACAGAGATTGCGAACTCAATCACAACAGAACGGCAGATTAATTTTTAGCTAATTAATTAACACATTTTCTGCATGTGAGCGAGATCTCCGAACCAGGAAGAGAATCATAAGGCTTTTATTTTAAATAGATTATAGGTTAGCAATTACTAACACTCACTATTAATAAGGATATAAACTGCGACGCATATCAACGTTTATTTTTTGGTCTATCTCTAGTCAAAATTAGCCAAAATAACGTTTATAACGGAGAGTGACGATATTTTAACGTTTTTAACGAGAATCGAGTTTGATTATTTTATGGATAAGGTGTTTTCTTACTCCTGCCTAAGGCCTACAGGCCACTCTTGGCGAAACTCAATGTTGTAATGAGTAATGCATAAACAAGAGGTAGGTCTTAGAGAGTGTTTATCAATTGATGACATTCAATTCCATTTAGTGAAATGAAAGCAAATAGTAAGGAACAGCTATGCTTGCCAATATTAAAAAAACAGCACTAGCAACAGCAATTATTGCAACGGCTACTACAGGTTTTGCATCGGTAGCTACTGCGGCTGAACGCAGTGAACTGACTATCCACCCTAAAGAGTTTACAACTTTCGTTCGTAACTTTAACCCTTTCTTGGGTGCAACTAACCTGCACACAACAACCGACTTTATTTACGAGCCGCTCGTTGTTTTTAACGAAATGCACGGTAACACGCCAGTATTTCGTCTAGCAGAAAACTTTACCATGGCTGATGACCTAATGAGCGTGACCTTCGATATTCGTAAGGGCGTAAAATGGTCTGACGGCAAAGCGTTTACCGCTGATGACGTAGTTTATTCTTTCAACCTAGTTAAAGAGAAACCAGAGCTAGACCAGTCTGGTATCAACTCTTGGGTAACTGGCGTAGAGAAAGTTAACGACTACAAAGTTAAATTCCGTCTAAGCGAAGCAAACTCAAACGTTCCTTACGAAATTGCGAAAGTACCAGTTGTACCTAAGCACGTATGGAGCAAAGTGAAAGATCCAGCAACATTCACAAACGAAAATCCTGTAGGTAGTGGTCCATTTACCGAAATCGACACTTTTACACCGCAACTATACATTCAGTGTGAGAACCCGAATTACTGGGATGCTGATAACCTAGATGTAGACTGTCTACGAGTGCCACAAATCGCGAACAACGACCAATTCTTGGGCAAAATCGTTAACGGCGAAATGGACTGGACATCTTCATTCGTACCAGACATCGACCGCACTTACGCTGCAGCAAGTCCGAATCACCACTACTGGTACCCACCAGCGGGTACTCAAGCGTTTGTAGTGAACTTCAAAAACCCAGACGCGGCTAAAAACGAAGCACTTACTAACGTTGACTTCCGTCGTGCGTTCTCTATGGCGCTAGACCGTCAAACGATTATCGACATTGCATTCTACGGTGGCGGTACAGTAAATGACTTCGCTTCAGGTCTAGGCTACGCATTCGAAGCTTGGTCTGACGAAGAGACGCACAACAAGTACAAAGGTTACAACACATACAACGCCGAAGGTGCGAAAAAGCTTCTTGCTAAAGCAGGCTTCAAAGATGTAAACAAAGATGGCTTTGTAGATACACCATCTGGCAAGTCTTTCGAGCTTCTCATTCAATCGCCAAACGGTTGGACTGACTTTAACAACACTGTACAACTAGCTGTTGAGCAACTAGCAGAAGTAGGCATTAAAGCACGTGCTCGTACTCCAGATTTCTCGGTATACAACCAAGCAATGCTAGAAGGTACATACGACGTTGCTTACACCAACTACTTCCACGGTGCGGATCCACACTTGTACTGGGACAGCGGCTACAACTCGAAGCTACAGTCTGGTGACGGTATGCCTCGCTTTGCAATGCACTTCTACAAGAACGATAAGTTAGACGGTCTTCTTAACAGCTTCTACAAAACCGCTGATAAGCAAGAACAGCTAGAAATCGCTCATGGTATCCAGAAGATCATTGCTCAGGATCAAGTAACCATTCCTGTGCTATCTGGCGCGTACATGTATCAGTACAACACAACTCGCTTCACTGGTTGGTGGAACGAAGAAAATCCTAAGGGCCGTCCAAACATTTGGGCTGGTATCCCAGAGCGTCTACTTCACGTACTGGACCTAAAACCAGTTAAATAAGTAGAAGTTCATTTCAAGCGGCATACATCCCGTGTGCCGCCTATAAAAATCCCTTGTTAACGAAACCAATATGTGGCGCTCGTCGTCAGGGGATTTTTCGCTCTAAATTTCGCTAGGAGCGACCTGAAACCAGAAACAGGGAAAAAATCTGGGTGAGTAAGGTGTGAGTTATGGGTTATTTTTTAAGACGTTTGTCGTTCTATCTTGTCGCGCTCTTAGTTGCAGCGACGTTAAACTTTATTATTCCGCGAGCAATGCCTGGTGACCCAGTTACCATGATGTTTGCTAATGCTTCAGTACAGGTGACGCCAGAACGAATCGCAGCAATGAAAGAACTGCTCGGTTTCGTTGATGGGCCGATTTACATTCAGTACTTCTCGTACATTAAAAACATTCTAAGTTGGGAGCTAGGTACATCAATCCAGTTCTACCCTCTTTCAGTTAACTCTTTACTAGGTAGTGCATTTGGCTGGTCTCTCTTCCTAGCTGGTACTGCGGTTGTACTTTCTTTCTCAATCGCTTCTGTACTCGGTATTTTTGCCGCATGGAAGCGTGGTAGTAAATACGATGCATTCGTAACACCTGGTACATTGATCATTCAAGCTATCCCACAGATGGTTATCGCAATGTTAGCGCTGTTTACCTTTGCGATTGGCCTAAAATGGTTCCCATCTGGCTATGCTTACACGCCAGGTACTATCCCTGATTGGTCAAGCTGGGAGTTCATCAAAAACGTGGGTTACCACGCAGTACTCCCTCTATTCTGTGCAACCATCGTTCAGATCGGCGGCTTCCTCGTCAATATGCGTAACAACATGATCAACCTTCTTGCCGAAGACTACATCACGATGGCGAAAGGCAAAGGGCTGAGCGAGAACCGTGTCGTCTTCAATTACGCCGCACGTAACGCGCTACTTCCAAGTGTAACCGCGCTATCTATGTCTTTGGGTATGGCCATTGGTGGCCAATTGATCATCGAGATGATTTTCAACTACCCAGGTTTAGGCACCGTGCTACTTAACGCAATTCACGCTCGTGACTACCAAGTACTTCAAGGTCAGTTAATTATCATGACGATGTTCATGCTGTGCTTCAACTTAATGGCTGACATGCTGTACATGATTCTAGACCCTCGCCTACGTACGGGAGGCAAATAATCATGAAAGAACTATTCAAACTTATTTTAGGTAACTCATTCGCTCGAATCGGTCTTGGTATTGTTACCGTATTCGTATTCGTTGCGATCGCAGCTCCTTTACTTACGAAACATGCGCCAGACAAGCGAACCGGTAATCCACACGAATACCCTAGCTTTGTCGTAAAACAAGCGCAAAATAATCCTGATGGCTGGGTAGCTAAAAATCTAGCAGATGATCGTCGTACGCTGATTATGTCGAAAAAGGCTGATCACGTTCTGGGAACTTCACGTATGGGTCGTGATATTTGGTCACAAGTGGCTTACGGTGCTCGCGTATCGCTAGGTGTCGGCTTTGGTGCTGGCATCATCGTATGTTTCCTAGCAACGGTCATTGGTATCTCGGCAGGTTACTTCGGCGGCAAAGTGGATGACATATTGAGTGCAGCGATGAACATCATGCTGGTAATCCCTCAATACCCATTACTCTTTGTACTGGCAGCCTTTATTGGCGAAGCAGGTCCACTCACCATTGCCTTGATTATCGCTGGTACCTCTTGGGCGTGGGGCGCACGTGTTGTCCGTTCTCAAACCATGGCTCTGCGCGAGAAAGAGTTTGTGAAAGCCGCTGAAGTATTGGGCGAGTCTTCATTCCGCATCATCTTCGTTGAAATTTTACCAAACCTAATCCCGATTGTCGGTGCAAGCTTCATCGGCTCAGTAATGCTCGCTATCAATACTGAGGCTGTAATCTCGTTCTTGGGCCTGGGCGATGCCAACACCATCAGTTGGGGCATCATGCTCTACAACGTGCAAACCTCATCAGCGATGTTGATTGGCGCATGGTGGGAAGTATTAGCACCTTGTATCGCCTTAACTCTTTTGGTGACTGGTCTTGCTCTACTTAACTTTGCCGTTGATGAAATTGCTAACCCACAGCTTCGTTCTCACAAAGGCATGAAACGCTGGAAGAAACTGGCAGAGAAAGACAAGAAAGAGCGCGCGCCTGAAATGGCACCACAAAATGCACTATGGAGCGGAGATAAATAATCATGACTGTACCACTAATTTCTATCCGTAACCTATGCGTAGATTACATCACAGATGCGGGCGATGTCCGCGCCTGTAACAACGTTAGCTTTGACATTGCGCCAGGTGAAGTCTTTGGCCTGGCAGGTGAATCTGGCTGTGGTAAATCCACAGTTGCTTTCTCGCTCATGCGTCTTCATAAGCCGCCAGCATTCATCACTGGTGGTGAGGTCATCTTCAACGGTGAAGACATCATTAAGTACAGCGATGAACGTATGCAATCATTCCGCTGGAGCGAGATGTCGATGGTGTTCCAAAGTGCAATGAACGCATTAAATCCGGTGCTTACGATGGAAGAGCAGTTTTGCGATGTCATCATGCGCCACACCAACATGACACGTGAACAAGCGAAAAAGCGCGCCGAAGGATTGTTGGAAATCGTTGATATTCATCCAAGCCGCTTGAATGACTACCCACACCAATTTTCTGGTGGTATGCGCCAGCGCTTAGTCATTGCGATTGCTCTAGCTCTCAATCCAAAGATGATCATCATGGATGAGCCAACGACGGCACTCGATGTTGTGGTTCAGCGTGAAATCTTACAAAAAATCTATGCACTGAAAGAAGAGTTCGGCTTCTCGATCCTTTTCATTACCCACGACTTGTCACTCATGGTCGAGTTCTCGGATCGAATCGGCATTATGTACTCCGGTGAGTTGATTGAAGTTGCCCCTTCTAAGCAAATTCTGGAAAGTCCTTACCACCCTTACACCAAAGGTTTGGGTAGCTCTTTCCCTCCACTAACTGGTCCTAAAACCAAATTAACTGGTATTCCAGGCAACCCTTTGAACCTATTAGAGATTCCTCAAGGCTGCCGCTTCCAAGCTCGCTGCGACCGCGTCCACGAAGCTTGTACACGAGTACCAACTCAGCTGCGTCAAATTGAACCTGGTCGTTTTTCAAATTGCCACTTATACGGCGACACGATTGCTCAAGCTAAGGTTTAACAACAAAAAATAACGCTAGCTAAGAACAAAATTACACTGGAGAGAATTATGAGCAAACAACTCGGCGAACTGCTGATTGAGGGTAAACATGTCGTTAAGGACTTCCCGTTAAATAGTAACTCAATCAAGCAGTCAAAAATGCGCGCGATCAACGACGTGTCATTCAAGATGTACAAGAGCCGCGGTTTGTCAGTAGTAGGTGAATCAGGCTCTGGTAAATCTACTACCGCTAAAATGATTGCAAAAATGTACGCACCTACCGAGGGTGTAATCGAATACAGAGGTCGTGATATCCAAGATATTACCTCTCGACATGACTTGATGACATACCGTGAAGGCGTACAAATGGTATGGCAGGACCCATTTGGCTCACTAAACCCTACACACAATATCTTTCACCACATTGCTCGCCCGTTGCTAATCCATAAAAAGATTGCACCAGGCAACAAAAAGGAACTGGAAGAGCGTGTGTATGACCTACTAGAACAAGTTGGTCTGATTCCGCCAAAAGAAACCGCACAAAAGTTCCCACATCAGCTGTCTGGCGGCCAGCGTCAACGTGTAAACCTAGCTCGTAATATCGCTGTAGGTGCAGAAGTGGTATTGGCAGATGAGCCAACATCAATGCTGGACGTATCAATTCGTGCAGGTGTTCTTAACTTGATGGAAGAGATGAAGTTCGAGAAACAAATGTCTCTGCTTTACATCACTCACGACATCGCAACGGCGCGTTACATTGCTGAAGATCTAGCGGTTATGTACGTAGGTCACATGGTTGAATGGGGCGATACTGAAGAAATCATTCACGATCCTCAACACCCATATACGCAACTGTTGGTATCTGCTGTGCCTGATCCATCGAAGTCTATCCACGAGAAGCTGAAAGGCAACAAAGGGGAAATCCCACTTTGGACACCGGATTCAGTCGGCTGCCCATTTGCAGGACGCTGCGTACACGCAACCGATAAATGTCGCGAACGACTACCAGGCGTCACTCAGCTTTCTGAGAACCACTTTGTTCGCTGTTACTTATTTGAAGATTAATTATAACGAGGGTCAGGTTCAGCCTGACCCATTCCTGTTTTATCGTTTCCCGGAGACATTGAATGCTGCTACTGACTAACCACATTGGTTATGAACATCTGGGCCCAAAGAAAGCCATTGTCCAGACCGAACAACCACACTTGTCTTCTTACACTGCTCAATTGATTTGTGCCACTACCGAGCAAACCGTGGCAACTTTTGCGGTTGAAGAACAGGGTAAAGTGGCGAACTGGCATCAGGGCTATTTCTATCTCATCGACTTTTCACCTTTCACAGATTCAGGCGACTATTTCCTGCAAGTGGAAGATACGCGCTCTTCCTCTTTCACCATTGGCGAACATATTCTGTTGGATCAAACCCTGTCAGATGTGATCCACTACTTCAAATCACAACATTGTGGTGGAATTTTCGATCAACAAGATCGACAAGTTCCAGTGCTCAACGCCAACCAAACGGTTGATGTACACGGAGGCTGGTACGACGCATCTGGAGACGTTAGCAAATATTTAAGTCATCTTTCATACGCTAATTATTTGAACCCTCAACAAACCCCAATGGTGGTTTGGAACATCCTAAAAGGGCTTTCATTGCTTGAAGGAAGCGAAGACATTGCAGCCTTCACACGTACACGTCTTATTGAAGAAGCCCTGTTCGGTGCAGACTTCCTTGTTCGTATGCAAAACGAAAAAGGCTTCTTCTACATGACGGTCTTTGATAAGTGGAGCAAAGATACTGCGCAACGAGAAATCTGTGCCTACGAAACGCAACTTGGTCACAAATTTGATGACTACCAAGCAGGCTTTCGACAAGGTGGCGGTGTCGCCATCGCAGCGCTGGCCGCGGCGTCGCGTTTAGGTGTTCACGGCGAATACGATCAACAGAAATACCGCAACGCTGCTGAAAATGGTTACTGGCACTTAAAAGAGCATAATACGCAGTACCTCAATGATGGTGAAGAAAACATTATCGACGAATACTGTGCGCTACTAGCTAGTGTAGAACTGTTTAAAGCCACCAAAGAAACTCGCTACTTGGAAGAGAGCCGTTGGTGGACACAACGCTTAGTTGCCCGCCAAATGAGCGACGAGCAGATTCAACACTTTTGGTCAGCAAACCAAGACGGCAGTCGTCCATACTTTCACGCTGCCGAAGCAGGTCTACCCGTTATTGCCCTATGCGAATACCTAGCAATTGAAGACGACTCCGTACAGACAGAATCGGTAAAACGCATCGTTAACCGAGCGTGTGAATTTGAGATCAAAATATCGAATAAAGTGACCAACCCATTCGGTTACCCTCGCCAGTATGTTAAAGGCGTAAATGAGTCAAAACGCGATGCATTTTTTGTCGCACACAACAATGAATCCGGCTATTGGTGGCAAGGCGAGAATGCTCGATTGGGCTCACTCGCGACCATGGCGTATCTTGCTCAACCGCATATAGCGTCGCAAGAAATACAGCAACAACTTTCCGTGTTTGCTCAAGATGCATTGAACTGGATTGTAGGCTTAAACCCATACGACATGTGCATGCTTGATGGCCACGGTCGTAACAACCCTGATTACCTTCCTCAATATGGTTTCTTCAACGCTAAAGGCGGTGTGTGTAACGGAATCACTGGCGGCTTTGAAGACGAGGAAGACATCGCATTTAACCCACCAGCACAAAAAGACGACATGTTACAAAACTGGCGCTGGGGCGAACAATGGATCCCGCATGGCGCTTGGTACTTACTCGCGATAATGAGTCAAGCTCAGCATATTTCTCAGTTGGCAACCTCTAAAAATATTAAGGAACAATAATCATGGGGATGTATTTTGTTGGTATCGATGGTGGCGGCACGTCATGTCGAGCCAGGATTAAAGATTCACAAGGTAATTTTCTTGGCGAGGCCAAAAGCGGCAGCGCCAACATAATGCTAGGCGCTGAAATTGCAATGGCTTCGATTCTTGAATCCATCACTTCAGCTGCCGAGCAAGGCGGCCTGACACAACAAGATTTAGCATCGATGCACGTCGGCTTAGCCCTTGCAGGTGCTGAGCACAAAGCATCTTGGCAAGCCTTCATGTCTCTTCCTCATCCGTTTGCCAGTATGACTCTTAATACTGATGCTTACGGCGCGTGCGTTGGTGCACACAATGGCGAAGATGGCGCAATCATGATCGCAGGAACAGGCTCTTGTGGCATCTATCTTAAAGGATTGGAGCAGCACGTTGTCGGTGGTCGCGAATTCCCGATTTCGGATCAAGGTGGCGGCGCAGTGATGGGGCTTCGCCTAGTTCAACAAGTTTTGTTAGCAGAAGATGGCATCAGAGAGAAAACGCCTCTAGCACAACACGTCATGGCGCATTTCGAAAATGACGTTGATAACGTGGTGGCTTGGTCTAAACAAGCGCTTCCTCGTGATTATGGGCAGTTTTCTCCTGCAATTTTCCAACATGCAGAACAAGGTGATGCACTGGCAATTGAGATGCTGAAGCAAACTGCAGCTGATATAGAAATGTTTCTCGTGGCATTAAACAAGCGCGGCGCAACGCGTATTTGTTTAATGGGCAGCATTGCTGAACGTATTTTACGTTGGCTTTCGCCACCCGTTCAGCAATGGGTTGTTGAACCACAGTTTGACGCGATTGAAGGCGCAATTATGTTTGCAGGTAAGCCTGAACACAACCTTTACTCGCTCAATGCGGCGTAGGAGTAGATATGGAATATCGTGTTGATCTCGTCGTCCTATCAGAGCAAAAGCAAAACTGCCGTTTTGGACTGACGTTTCATAATTTAAGCGATCAAGATCTCCACAATTGGAGCCTGATTTTTGCTTTTGATCGCTACATTCTGCCGGATAGTATTTCGAATGGTCAGCTCAAGCAAATTGGCAGCTATTGCACTCTCAAACCAGAAGGGTTGGTGCTGGCAGCTAACCATCATTTTTACTGCGAGTTCAGTATTGGTTCGAACCCATTCCGTTACTATTCTGATGGATTCAATGAAGCCTTGGTCAACTTTGAAGTCAACGGCAACCTTCAGCGAGCTCAAGTCGATGTCACGCCGATCGTATTGGCTTCACCGTACCGTGAACGTAGTGAGATCCCTTCCAGCTTGACGCATGCGCAGCCTTTATTGCCAAAACCAAACCATATAGAAGTCAGCGATCACTGCTTTAGCTTTAATCATCAAGCTGGCGTTGCGGTTTATTCAAACCTAGCCAATTCAGCTAAAGAGTGGTTACTTGAAGAGCTTAAGCGCATTCATCAATTTGAGTTCGCATCAGACAATGGCAGTCAGATCATCTTCAAAGGCAACCCAACCTTGGATGAAGGCGCTTACAAGCTGAAGGTAGCAGAAGAGTCGATCAAAATTGAAGCAGGCTCTTCGTCTGGTTTTACCCATGCTTGTGCAACGTTATTGCAACTGATCAAAGTTGGCGATCAACCAGCCTCAATGGAAGTGGTTTGCTGTTCAATCAAAGACCGACCTCGTTTTCGTTACCGCGGTATGATGCTAGATTGTGCTCGCCATTTTCACTCCGTTGAGCAAGTCAAACGTTTGATCAACCAGTTGGCTCACTACAAGTTCAATACATTCCATTGGCACCTTACCGATGATGAAGGTTGGCGAATTGAGATCAAATCATTGCCTCAACTAACCGATATTGGTGCATGGCGTGGGCTGGATGAAACCAATGAGCCACAGTACACGCACCTTGCTGAGCGTTACGGCGGTTTTTACACTCAAGAAGACATCAAAGACGTGGTTGCATTTGCTTCTAAACGAGGCATCACTGTTATCCCTGAAATCGATGTACCAGGCCACTGCCGAGCTGCCATCAAGTCGTTGCCACACCTATTGGTAGAAGCAGAAGATACCACCGAATACCGCAGCATTCAGCATTACAACGACAACGTCATTAACCCAGCTCTGCCGGGGAGCTATGAGTTTATCGACAAAGTGCTGGAAGAAGTCTCCGCGTTGTTCCCTGCCCCTTATGTTCATATCGGTGCGGATGAAGTACCGAACGGCGTGTGGTCAAAAAGCCCTGCGTGCCAAGCCCTAATGGAGCAACAAGGTTACAGCGACTACAAAGAGTTGCAAGGGCACTTCTTGCGTCATGCCGAAGACAAACTTCGTAAATTGGGCAAACGCATGCTGGGCTGGGAAGAAGCACAGCATGGCGACAAAGTCAGCAAAGACACAGTGATCTATTCGTGGTTAAGCGAAGAAGCGGCATTGAACTGCGCGCGCCAAGGTTTCGATGTGGTGCTACAACCGGCACAAACCACCTACCTAGATATGACCCAAGACTACGCACCAGAAGAACCGGGCGTGGATTGGGCGAACCCGTTGCCGCTAGAAAAAGCTTACAACTATGAACCACTCGCTGAAGTGCCAGCCGACGATCCAATACGTAAACGCATTTGGGGCATTCAAACAGCATTGTGGTGCGAAATCATCAACAACCAGTCTCGTATGGACTACATGGTCTTCCCGCGCTTAACCGCAATGGCAGAAGCATGTTGGACAGACAAACAACACCGAGATTGGACCGACTATTTATCACGTTTGAAAGGACACCTACCGCTGCTTGATTTGCAGGGAGTGAATTACCGTAAACCGTGGAAGTAATACAGAGCTGATGTAGAAGCATCACGCTTGAAGAGTTTTTAAATTTTGGCTGCAGACGCAGCTTTGTAAAAAGGAAAGACACAAATGAAATACGGCTATTTCGATAACGAGAATCGTGAATACGTCATTACTCGCCCTGATGTACCTGCTCCTTGGACCAACTACCTAGGTACAGAAAAATTCTGTACCGTTATCTCGCATAACGCAGGTGGCTATTCGTTCTACAACTCTCCAGAATACAACCGTGTTACTAAGTTCCGTCCAAATGCGACATTCGATCGCCCAGGACACTACGTTTACCTACGTGATGATGAGACGGGTGATTACTGGTCAATCTCTTGGCAACCAGTCGCCAAAAGCCTAGACGAAGCGAACTACGAAGTTCGTCATGGTTTGTCGTACTCTAAGTTCAAATGTGAATACAGCGGCATTAGCACAACCAAAACGCTCTTTGTACCAAAAGGCGAAGACGCGGAAATTTGGGATGTGGTCATCAAGAACACCTCTGACAAACCACGTACGATCAGCGCATTCTCATTTGTTGAGTTCTCATTCAGCCACATTCAATCTGATAACCAGAACCATCAGATGTCTCTGTACTCTGCTGGTACGTCATACAACGAAGGCGTGATTGAGTACGACCTGTACTACAACACGAACGATTTCGAAGGTTTCTACTACCTAGCTTCAACGTTTGACCCAGATTCGTACGACGGTCAACGTGACAGCTTCCTTGGCCTATACCGTGACGAAGCAAACCCGCTAGCGGTAGAACAAGGTAAGTGTTTCAACACAGCGCAAACGTGTTACAACCACTGTGGCTCTCTGCACAAGCAATTCACTATCCAACCGGGTGAAGAAGTTCGTTTTGCTTACATTCTAGGTATCGGTAAAGGCAACGGTGAGCGTCTACGTGCTAAGTACCAAGACCTTGCAGAAGTCGACAATGCATTTGAGGGGATCAAAGCACACTGGGATGAGCGTTGTGGCAAGTTCCAAGTGAAATCACCAAACGAAGGTCTAGATACCATGATCAATGCTTGGACACTGTACCAAGCAGAAACTTGTGTGGTGTGGTCTCGTTTTGCTTCGTTCATTGAGGTGGGTGGTCGTACTGGTCTTGGTTACCGCGATACAGCGCAAGATGCAATCTCAGTTCCTCACGCTAACCCAGCAATGACGCGCAAACGTATCGTTGACCTACTGCGCGGCCAAGTGAAAGCGGGTTACGGTCTACACCTATTCGATCCAGACTGGTTCGATCCAGAAAAAGCGGATGTTAAACCATCGAAATCCCCAACAGTTGTTCCTACTCCATCTGATGAAGACAAGATCCACGGTATTGAAGACACGTGTTCTGATGACCATCTATGGCTAATTCCAACCATCTGTAAGTACGTGATGGAAACGGGTGAGCACAGCTTCTTCGACGAAGTGATCCCTTACGCAGATGGCGGCGATGCAAGCGTTTATGACCACATGAAAGCTGCGCTAGACTTCTCAGCTGAATACGTGGGTCAAACGGGCATCTGTAAAGGTCTACGTGCCGACTGGAACGACTGTCTAAACCTAGGTGGCGGCGAGTCTTCAATGGTGTCTTTCCTACACTTCTGGGCGCTACAAGAGTTTATCGACCTTGCAAAATACCTAGGCAAAGACGCTGACGTTGAGAAATACACCGAGATGGCGGCAAACGTTCGCGAAGCGTGTGAAACACACCTTTGGGACGAAGAAGGCGGCTGGTATATCCGTGGTCTAACGAAAAACGGCGACAAGATCGGTACTGCGCAGCAAAAAGAAGGTCGTATACACCTTGAGTCAAACACACTTGCGGTGCTGTCTGGTGCGGTGTCTCAAGAGCGCGGCGAAAAAGCGATGGACGCAGTCGACGAAAATCTATTCTCTGAATACGGCCTTCACCTAAACTCGCCATCATTCGCTACGCCAAACGATGATATCGGCTTCGTCACTCGCGTCTACCAAGGCGTAAAAGAAAACGGTGCAATCTTCTCGCATCCAAACCCATGGGCTTGGGTAGCTGAAGCGAAATTAGGTCGTGGTGACCGTGCGATGAAGTTCTACGATGCACTCAACCCATACAACCAAAACGACATAATAGAAAAACGCATTGCAGAACCTTACTCATACGTACAGTTCATCATGGGTCGTGACCACCAAGATCACGGTCGTGCAAACCACCCATGGCTAACTGGCACATCTGGTTGGGCTTACTTCGCAGTGACCAACTTTATCCTTGGTGTGCGCACAGGTTTTGATGGTCTAACTATCGATCCATGTATTCCAACTAACTGGCCTGGATTTGAAGTCACTCGTCAGTGGCTAGGCGCGACTTACAACATCAAAGTTGTTAACCCTGATTCAGTCAGCAAAGGCGTGAAATCTATCACTCTGAACGGCGAAGCTATCACTGGCGCATCAGTACCAGTTCAAGCGGAAGGTTCAGTAAACGAAGTTATCGTTACTCTAGGTTAATCATCTTTTAGGGGATAGCTTCTCCCCTTTTGATTTATCCGATGCACTTGAGTTTGGTGAGTGCATCGGTTCGCTAGCAAAGATTTAAGAGACGGTGGGATGCCGCTCTTATCGAGGATCGAATCATGATCAAATTTGGTACAGGCGGTTGGCGTGCATTTATCGGTGAAGAATTCACTAAAGATAATGTTCGTTTGGTTGCTCAAGCAGTTGCAAACATTACGAATAACGAATCTGTTGCTGATCGCGGCTTTGTCATTGGCTATGACCGACGTTTTCTGTCTGACAAAGCTGGCCGTTGGTTTGCCGAAGTTTTAGCAGCAAACGGCATCGTCGTTAGCTTTATAGATAAGTTTGTTCCAACGCCTATCGTAATGTTTAAAGCGAAGGAAATGGGCTGCGCTTACTCGGCATGTATTACGGCATCGCACAACCCGGCCGATTACAACGGCATTAAAGTCTTCATTGAAGGCGGTCGTGATGCAGATGAAATCATCACCCAAAAAATCGAATCACAAATCGATACGCTCACTGCACAAGATGTAAAAAGTGTCGATTTTGAACAAGCGGTTGAAGATAAGCTGATTCAAATTATCAACCCGATGAACGAATTCGTAGATTCGATCATTAACTTTATTGATATCGAGTCGATCAAAAAAGCCAACCTACGCGTTTTGATTGACCCGATGTTCGGTGTCGCAAAAAATGCGCTGCAAACCGTATTAATCAACGGCCGCTGTGACGTTGATGTGATTAACGATGGAAAAAACCCAGACTTCGGTGGGTTAATGCCTTCGCCAAGTGCTGCAACACTCTACCGTTTGATGCACCTAGTAAAAGAGCAAGGTTACGATATTGGCATCGGTACCGATGGCGATGCGGACCGTCTTGGTATTATTGACGAAAAAGGTAACTTCATTCATCCAAATGAAGTCCTGATTCTACTTTATTATTACTTATTGGAGTACAAAGGTTGGACAGGTTCCGTGGTACGTAACATCGCGACGACTCATCTTCTCGATAAAATTGCTGAAGACCACGGTGAAAAATGCTTTGAGGTACCAGTAGGCTTTAAGCACATCAGTTCTCAAATGGAAGCGGATGACTCACTGATTGGAGGGGAAAGCTCTGGCGGCCTAACCATTCGTGGCCACATCAAAGGTAAAGATGGCGTCTTCGCGTCTAGCTTGTTAGTTGAAATGATTTCAGTAACAGGCAAGAAATTGTCTGAGTTGCTAGATGAAATCTACGGTAAGTACGGCTACGCGTACATGGCAGAAGGTGATTGCAAATTCAAACCAGCGCAAAAAGAAGTCCTGTTCAACAAGATATATGTTGAAAAACAACTGCCTGAGTTTGAGTTCGATATTGAAAAAGTCAGCTACGAAGATGGTGCGAAAGTGTACTTCAAGAATGGCGGTTGGATCATCGCCCGCTTCTCTGGTACTGAGCCACTACTGCGTATTTTTGCAGAAATGCAAGATAAGGACACTGCGGAACGTGTTCTTCAACAGTTTAAAGACTTCTTATCTTTATAACTGACCTTGTGCCCGCTTCGAGCACTTCGGCTACGCTTGTCATGTAATTCAAGCTGTCGCTAAGGGGAAGAATACTTGCCCGGCATCACTGCCGGGCTTTTTTTATGTGTGTAGGCAGGCATAAGAGAATAGTAAAGGTACCCAGTAACGTTATGCGAATGCCAGCACGCCCTGCGTTTCAATTTTCACAGCAACAGACTCACCAATATTTAATGCCTGCGATGCTGTAGCCAACAAACGGTCGCCATTCGCATCAATCACGTAGCGGCAATGGTCGCCCATAAAGTGCTGCTCCAGCACCGTTACTGAGCTCTCTTCATCGGATTGAATTTGCACATGTTGCGGCCTTAGCAACAAAGAGCATTCAGACTGCACTGGGATCTCTTGTTGGGCTGTGGCTTCAACCACACCCAAGTGGGTTTCATATTCTGAATCCGAAACTCGTTTAGCGGCAAGATAGCTACCACCACCTAAGAAATCCGCAACAAACTTACTTGAAGGCTGGTAGTAAAGCTCAGATGCCGTACCATACTGCTCGATAACACCATTGTTCATCACTGCCATTTTATCCGCGAAGGCAAAAGCCTCTTCACGGCTATGTGTAACAAAAATAGCAGTCACGCCTTGCGCCTTAAAAATCTTACGGATCTCACTTATCAACTCATGGCGAACTTGCGTATCAATATTAGAGAACGGCTCATCTAGCAACAATAAGTCTGGGCTATAAGCTAATGAGCGAGCAATCGCAACACGCTGCTGCTGTCCACCAGACAACTGATGTGGATAACGATCGCCATAGCCTTGCAAATGCACGAGCTCGAGCATCTCTTGAACTTTGCCATTTTTCTCTTTTGTCGAGTAATGCTTTAAGCCAAAGGCAATATTTTGCTCCACCGTCAGGTGAGGAAAAAGCGCATAATCTTGGAAAATCATCCCTATATTACGCTGTTCTGGTGGCAACCAGTTCTCCCCATCATCAATCGTGACGCAATTTAAGCTCATTTCGCCTGACGTTAATGGCAATAGCCCTGCAACGGCTTTTAATAGTGTTGTTTTTCCGCAACCACTTGCACCTAGTAAACAGACAATTTGCCCTTGTTCCACCTCAAGAGATAATGATTCGAGTACGGTTTGATCATCATATTGGCAAGTTAGGTTTTTAATTGATAATGCGCAGCTCATCAGTGATTTTGCTCCAGTGAACGGTTAACAACAACAAGCGGGATCAACCCAACAAGAACCAACAGAACCGCAGGCAAAGCGGCCAATTCTAAATGCTCATCCGAGGCGAAGTTATAAACGTATGTGGCTAGTGTTTCAAAGTTAAATGGACGAAGTAATAGAGCCGCATTGAGCTCTTTCATCGACTCGATAAACACTAACAGAGCCGCAATCAGTGCACCACGTTTAACCAGCGGAAAGTGCACACGCCACAGCATGGCATTAGGCTTACAACCCATGGTGCGAGACGCCATATCTAACGAAGGCGAAATTTTATTTAAGTTACTTTCGATACTACCAATCGCCACCGCTGAAAAGCGCACAACCATGGCAAAAACCAGGGCGAACATGGAGCCAGAAAAAATAAGTCCCGGTCTTCCCCATTCCATGGCTTTAGCAAGGTCGTTGACGCGGTGATCCATAAACAGTACTGCGACCATCACACCAATCGCTAATACGGTTCCTGGCACTGCATACCCCATCGAAGAAAGACGCATAAATGCCAAGCTTTCGCGCTTGCCATTGACGCGATGGGTAAAGTTAACGATCAGTGCGACAGCAACACCAATAATGGCGGCAATAACCGACACGACCAAACTATTCCATGCGTATTCACGAAACTCGGGGGTCCAACTCTGCGCAAAGTAAGTTATCGCATAATCAATCAGCTGTAGTAATGGCAAAATAAACGCGACCGAAACCAAGCCCCAACACCAAACCAGCGCGGTCCACTTTTTCCAGCCCGTCAACTCATAACGAAAATCTTCGTGACTGTTAAATTGGCTTTGAAAAAGCTTTTGTTTACGACGACTGTAGCGTTCGGCACTGAGGAGCAGTACTACAATGACGAGCATCATGGCTGAAATCTTGGCTGCTGCATTAAGATTAGAGTATCCCAACCAAGTATCGTAGACCGCTGTGGTTAACGTATTCACAGCGAAGTAACTTACAGTACCAAAGTCACCGATGGTCTCCATTGCCACCAGCGACAAACCCACAGCGATAGAAGGTCGCACTAGTGGCATCGAGATGCGCCAAAAGCTTTCCCATGGAGAGCATTTGAGCAAACGCGCGCTTTGCAACAAAGAGACATTTTGCTCCATAAATGCAGCTCGACACAGCAAATACACGTAAGGGTACAGCACTAAAGCCAACACAAAGGTCGCGCCAGGCAAGGTGCGAATATCAGGGAACCAATACTCGCCAGGTCCCCATCCGGTTACATCACGCAAAAAGATCTGAATTGGACCAGCAAAATCAAACCAATCAGTAAAAATATAACCAATGATATAACCTGGCATCGCAAGAGGTAACACCAATGCCCACTGCAACCATTTTTCGGTCGGCAGTTTACACATGGCCATTATCCAAGCGCTTGGAATACCAAGAATTAAGGACAACACCATTACGCCAATAGTGAGCGCAACCGTGTTAAAAATATAAGTCGGCATGACTGTCGCCATTAAATGGGCAAACAAATCATCCGTTTCACCAATTGCGGTGTAGAAGATCGCTAAGATCGGCAAAACCAGTAACAGAGTTATTACCCCACTACTGGTTTTCCATAAAGAGTGTTTATCTTTCATCGCCTAATTACTGCAAGGCTGTATGAAATACAAATGCTGTTGCAAATACATCTCATATCCTTTAATCAAATGGGGGTACTGTTATACCCCCACAAGGAATTAAAGGTCAAATTTCACTTCGTCTAATAGCTTAATTGCCGCTTCGTGGTTAGCTGCAATATCGTCTAGAGAAAGCTTGTCTGCTTTAAAGTCTCCCCAAGATTCCACAAGTGCAGAACGCTTCACGCCTTCTTTAACAGGGTACTCGTAGTTAACTTCTGCGTACATCTGCTGCGCTTTGTCACCCGTTAGGAATTCCATTAGCTTCACAGCATTGTCTTTGTTTGGAGAGTACTTCGCCATCGCCATACCAGAGATGTTTACGTGAGTACCTGTAGTCTCTTGGTTAGGGAAGTTGATGTAAACTGCATCTGCCCAAGCTTTTTGCTCTTTGTCGTTAACCATTTTACCTAGGTAGTAGCTGTTACCTAGAGAAACATCACATAGACCTTCTTTGATCGCTTTAACTTGTGCACGATCGTTGCCTTGTGGTTTGCGAGCAAGGTTTGCTTTCACGCCTTCCAACCACTCTTTGGTTTCTGCTTCGCCATTGTGAGCAATCATTGCTGAAACTAGAGAAACGTTGTACGGGTGCTTACCGCTACGAGTACAAATTTTACCTTTGAACTCTGGCTTAGCCAGATCTGCATAGTTGAAATCTGCGCCTAGTTTACCTACGCGATCACGTGAAGAGTAAACACTACGTGAGCGTAGAGTTAGAGCAAACCACTCATTCTCTTTATCTTGGTATTGAGATGGTACGTTTTCTTCAATGATTTTGCTATCTACTTTCTGAACTAAACCTTTGTTTGTCAGTTCAGCTAGACGACTGATGTCTGTCGTAAGGATAACGTCAGCTGGGCTGTACTCGCCTTCTTGAGCTAGCTTTTCTGCTAAGCCTTTTTTAGCAAATTTTACGTTTACTTTGATGCCAGTTTCTTTAGTGAACTCGTTGAACATAGGTTCAACTAGGAAAGGTTGACGGTAAGAGTAGACGTTCACTTCTTCAGCAGCCATTGCTGTTGGAGCTAAGGTTGCGCAAGTTAATGCTGAAAGAGTTAGCAGTTTTTTCATTGTTTAATCCTTTACCATGCTAATGATAACGTTTATCAGTTGCGTTATTATATGTATGTTCAATAAGAAGACAATGACAAATATTAAAAAACCTGCTCATCGGAGCAGGTTTTTATATGTTGAGAGTGTAACTATTTATTACAGGCTATTGATTACTTCACAGTGACAAATTCTGGGTACGCACCGACGCCACAATCATGCATGTCCATACCTTCCATTTCTTCATCTTCCGTGACGCGAATTCCAACGGTTGCTTTCAAGATAGCCCACACCACTAGGCTAGCACCAAATACCCAAGCAAAGATAACGACAGCACCTAAAAGCTGTGCACCGAATGTAGCATCGCCGTTACTTAGTGGTACGACCATCAAACCAAAGAAGCCACAAACACCGTGCACTGAAATCGCACCGACTGGGTCATCAATTTTCAGTTTATCTAGGCCAATGATGCTGAATACGACTAGCGCGCCAGATACTGCACCGATAGCAACCGCATATAATGGCGATGGTGATAGAGGATCTGCGGTGATAGCAACCAAGCCAGCTAGCGCACCATTGAGAATCATCGTTAAATCCGCTTTGCCCCAAGTCGTTTTACATACAAACAGCGCCGCAATAGCACCTGCAGCAGCTGCTGCGTTGGTGTTTAGGAAGATCTGACCTACCGCTGTTGCGTTCTCGAAGTCTGAAACCATCAACTGAGAACCACCGTTAAACCCAAACCAACCAAACCAAAGGATGAAAGTACCTAGTGTTGCCAAAGGCATGTTTGAACCTGGAATCGGGTAGATTTCACCGTTTTTGCCATATTTACCTTTCCGAGCACCAAGAAGCAATACACCAGCAAGAGCTGCAGAAGCACCAGCCATATGTACGATACCTGAACCTGCAAAGTCGCTAAATCCAGCTTCTGCTAGGAAGCCACCGCCCCATGTCCAATAACCTTCCATTGGGTAGATAAATGCGGTCAAAATTGCAGAGAAAACCAAGAAAGACCAAAGCTTCATACGTTCAGCCACCGCACCAGAAACGACGGACATTGCCGTTGCAACGAAGACGACTTGGAAGAAGAAGTCAGATTCTAGAGAGTGATCAGCCCCTTCTCCTTGGGTACCAATCAACGCACCAAATGAAGGTAACCAGCCTCCTTCTCCGTTGTCGACATACATGATGTTGTAACCAACGATCAGAAACATCGTACATGCAATTGCGTACAAACAGATGTTCTTCGTAAGAATTTCTGTTGTGTTCTTAGAGCGCACAAGACCAGCCTCTAGCATCGCAAAACCAGCTGCCATCCACATTACCAACGCACCGGAAATGAGGAAGAAAAAGGTGTCAAGTGCGTAACGTAACTCGGTTACTGTTGTTGTTAATTCCATAATAAGTTTCTCCAATCCCTTGAATTCTTAAAGTGCTTCTGCGTCCATTTCGCCCGTTCGGATACGCACCGCTTGGTTCAGGTCGTAGACAAAAATTTTACCGTCACCAATCTTTCCTGTTTGCGCAGCTTTTGTAATCGCTTCAACCACTCGCTCAACATTATCCGCGTGAGTAGCGATTTCAATTTTCACTTTTGGTAGGAAATCGACCTGATACTCAGCGCCGCGATACAGTTCTGTGTGGCCTTTTTGACGACCAAACCCTTTAACTTCTGATACCGTCATCCCTTCGATACCGACGTTAGCCAATGCTTCTCGCACATCGTCTAATTTAAACGGCTTAATAATGGCATTGATTATTTTCATTCAATTCTCTCCGAAGCTTTCATCCTGAAACACTTCTAATAATCCAATCTACGTGCCAAGTTTTTAAGTCATTGAATAATAAAAACTAACGTCAATTTACATATCTATAAACAAAAAGGGCGCACCATATCGGTGCGCCCTTTTCACAAATTTAAAGCAACAGAAGGAAAGTTACCCAAAACTGTGCACTAAATGTTCAAAAAGTCTTTCCATTGCTCGATAAGAATCATGAAGTCCTCTATTCCACAGCTTGCTGTACTTTCTGCATTGTAGAAATCGAATTCACTTTCCATCTCAACATCATGGTCATGGGCCAATGCGTTTTCTTGCACTAGGACTTCATCGCCCTGAATCATCAAGCTAATTTCTGTACCTGTTAGGTTATGCTCTTGAGAAGGCGCTGAAAATGACTGCTCAATTAGCTTTTCAACCTGAGCAATCTTCATAGGATCTTTGCCAATTTCTTCTTGTAGCCAGCGCCCAACAATCTCATGCCCCATGCTGCATTTTACGTAGTACTCGCCCATCAACGTGTTACGGATGAATTCAAATTCCATCGAGATTGCCTTTTCGTATCAATTTGGTGCGGAGTATAGCGAATTGCGCCCATAAAAAAAGCACCTCGTTTGAGGTGCTTTTTAATTGTGCAGTTAAACTTATGCAGGCTCTTGGAAGATCACTTCATCCGCTTTCTTGGTGTACTGATCCATTTTATGGAAGTTCAAGTAGCGGTAAGTATCTGTAGCGGTTGCATCAATTTGCTTCGCATACTCCAAGTACTCTTCTTTGGTTGGAATCTTACCAAGGATTGCACCTACGGCAGCTAGTTCCGCAGACGACAGGTAAACATTCGCACCAGTACCTAGACGGTTCGGGAAGTTGCGCGTTGAGGTCGACATCACTGTTGATTTGTCTGCAACACGCGCTTGGTTACCCATACACAGTGAACATCCTGGTGTTTCGATTCGAACCCCAGCACGGCCAAAGATACCGTAATAACCCTCTTCCGTTAGCTGATCCTTGTCCATCTTCGTTGGCGGAGCGATCCATAGACGAGTTGCAAGCTGTCCATTGAACTTATCTAGCAGCTTACCAGCAGCGCGGAAGTGACCAATGTTCGTCATACAAGAACCGATGAACACTTCATCAATCGCTGTACCTTGTACTTCAGACAACAAGCGAGCGTCATCCGGATCATTCGGTGCACATAGTACTGGCTCGTTGATTTCAGCCATATCGATTTCAATAACATGTGCGTATTCAGCATCTTTATCCGCTTGCATTAGCTCAGGATTTGCCAGCCACTCTTCCATCGCTGTAATACGACGTTCGATAGTACGGCGGTCACCGTAACCTTCAGAGATCATCCACTTCAGCATTACAATGTTAGAGTTTAGGTACTCTTCGATCGACTCTTGCGACAGTTTCACAGTACAACCTGCCGCAGAACGCTCAGCAGAAGCATCAGAAAGCTCAAATGCTTGCTCAACTGTTAGCGTTTCTAGGCCTTCAATCTCAAGGATACGGCCAGAGAATTCGTTGATCTTGCCCGCTTTTTCTACCGTTAGTAGACCTTGCTGAATCGCGTAGTAAGGGATGGCATGAACAAGGTCACGTAGTGTGATACCCGGTTGCATTTCACCTTTAAAGCGAACCAAGATTGACTCAGGCATATCTAGTGGCATAACGCCTGTCGCAGCAGCAAAGGCAACCAAACCCGAACCTGCTGGGAATGAAATACCTAGCGGGAAACGAGTATGTGAGTCACCACCAGTACCAACTGTATCCGGTAGTAGCATACGGTTTAGCCATGAGTGGATAATACCGTCACCCGGGCGAAGAGATACGCCACCGCGGTTCATGATAAAGTCCGGAAGTGTGTGGTGCGTGTTTACGTCTACTGGTTTTGGGTACGCAGAGGTGTGACAGAAAGACTGCATGACAAGATCAGCAGAGAAGCCCAAACACGCCAAGTCTTTAAGTTCATCACGAGTCATAGGGCCTGTAGTATCTTGCGAGCCTACTGTCGTCATCTTCGGCTCACAGTAGGTACCAGGGCGAATGCCTTCTACGCCACACGCTTTACCAACCATTTTCTGTGCAAGCGTGTAACCCTTGCCAGAATCTGCAATTTCACCAGGTTTACGGAATACATCCGAAGGCTCAAGACCTAGCGATTGACGCGCTTTGTCTGTCAAACCACGACCGATGATCAATGGGATACGACCACCAGCACGAACTTCATCAATCAGTACTTCCGTTTTCAGCGAGAACTCAGCTAAAACTTCACCTGTTTCGTGATTACAAACTTTACCTTCATATGGGTAAACATCGATAACATCGCCCATGTTGAGCTTAGTCACGTCGACTTCGATTGGTAGTGCGCCCGCATCTTCCATTGTATTGAAGAAGATAGGTGCAATTTTACCACCAAGCACATAACCACCAGCACGTTTGTTTGGAACGTAAGGGATATCATCTCCCATGAACCAAAGTACTGAGTTGGTTGCAGATTTACGCGAAGAACCAGTACCAACAACGTCACCAACGTAAACCAATTGGTGACCTTTTTCTTTCAATTCTTCAATTTGCTTGATCGGACCAATATTGCCCGGTTGATCAGGATTGATGCCTTCACGCTCGTTCTTCAGCATCGCAAGTGCGTGCACTGGGATATCAGGACGAGACCAAGCATCAGGTGCAGGTGAAAGGTCATCCGTGTTCGTTTCACCTGTTACTTTAAATACAGTTAGAGTGACTTTTTCTTCAAGCTTAGGCTTAGAAAGGAACCACTCAGCATCAGCCCATGACTGAAGTACTTTCTGTGCATGCGCATTGCCTGCTTTTGCTTTCTCTTCTACATCATAGAAAGCATCAAACATCAGAAGTGTATGAGACAGTGCTTCTACAGCAATCTCTGCCAGTGCTTCGTCATCAAGTAGCTCAACTAGCGGCTCGATGTTGTAACCACCTTGCATAGTGCCTAGCAGTTCAGCCGCTTTTTCACGACTCACTAATGGTGATTTAACTTCACCTTTTGCTACTGCTGTTAGGAAACCCGCTTTTACATAAGCAGCTTCATCAACACCTGGAGGGATACGGTTTTCAAGTAGGTCAAGAATGAACTCTTCTTCACCTTGCGGGGGATTTTTCAGAAGTTCTACAAGTCCAGCAACTTGTTCTGCGTCTAGCGGTTTAGGAACAACTCCTTCAGCAGCACGCTCTTCGACGTGTTTACGGTAGGCTTCAAGCACGACTTTTTCCTCTCATTGCGGTTCCTCCTCTATTATTACTATTGTTAAAGTAAAGGAGTGAACATCCTTGGAAACTTGGCTCTCCATTGCCCTTGTTTTCATTCAATTATGATTGAGAAACAGCGCCGTAGAGGCCAAACTGTGGGCAAAATAATAGCAAATTTAACCTTAAATTAAAATCTTATCATTTTGACCAACATAGCAACTTACGACTAAAGTTCTGCTAATTTTGACCAAATATGCCAAGTTTTTGCTTTCTTATACCCGGTTAATTAAACGACGTTCCTACGATCAAATACACAGCATCCATATCCTGCTCAGTACGACCATAAGCCAACATAATTGGCCCGATTGGTGAGTCAACACCAAAGAAAATAGAGCCAGCATTGTAAAGTGGCGCTTCATTCAGCTTCAGATCATTATCTGACCACACTCCACCGTATTCCACTGATGCACCTAGGTAGACTGGCGCTTCAAATAGTCCAAAGTCGTTGTCGAACCATTTGTATCGGTACACCAAGCTACTAAAAAACAGGTTCTGTCCAATCAAGCTATTTCTTGGGATGCCAGATAGGTTTAAAAAGCCGCCTAACTCTCTCGGATCAAGTGGAACCGATGAATTTTTACTTTCTACAAAACTATATTCTGCATGTCCGACTAAAGTATGACGCTGATGACTGACCGCACCTTTGAATCGCGCGGAGATTTCATACACAGTATCTTCAATCATCTTTTCCGTGTCGAGCAAAGTGATGCCTTCCGGACTCTTGTCATGAGATACGAAATATTCAAGATCGACCAGCAGTCCGCGAGTAGGAAATGCAAAATCATCAAGCGTATCGAGTCGATAGCTCGCAAATATACCTTTGCGCTCGAAGTCTAGCTGCCCTGCCGAGGCCAAGGTAGACAGCTCAATATCTCCTGTAGAGTAACGAGCACCAAGGCGCAACTCTTGCCATAACGTAGGTTGAATGCCAATAGCCAGTTCAGAAGCAAAGTCATTATAGGAAACGGGTAAGAAGTCGTTAACTGAGCTGAGGTCCGGATTTTCAAATTCGCTAAAAGGTAAGTTTCTATCTTCACTGCTGTATCCAACACGGCCAGCAACAAAAAGCGTTTGACTAGATAAAACAGGCGAATACAACTCAGCTTCTATCAGCTTATCCGTGCCCATTTCTACGTTGAACGCCAACTCTGCACCATGCGAGTTTAAATTAGTAAAATTGGTCGACATACCGATGCCGTATTGGCTATCCGTATCGAAGTCATCTTCAAGGAAAAATCGAAAGTTAACGTAATTCGGCCCCCACGACTTTTCGTTAACATCAAAAACCAACAATGTCTTACCATCAACATCTTCAAAGTGATAAGTGATTAACTCAAAACGATCCAACGCATAGAGATTTTCAACGGCTTTTTCTATTTCAGCCGTTGGAATACGACGACCTGTTTTCAATTGAATACGGTTAGTAAGTAATACATCGCTGTAGTGGGTGTTATTCACTATCACAATGTCATCAACAATGCGTTTATCACCGTAAACCAGCGTCTTACGTACCTCTTGCTTGTGCTCGATGTACTTTTGGTATTCTGCGTTCGATAAACTTAGACCAAGCAGCTTATCTTCAAGCTGCTTGGTAATATCGTAACCCGCTTGAAAAGCCCAAGGCATTTTGTCGAACTCGACGGTTTCCATGGTGCCCACATTGGGACGAATATAAATATCTTGAGGTTCAAGCTCGTCCACTTGCTGTTGTGTACTACGACGAACGAGATAGTTAGAGAGTTGGTCCGCGACAGTAAACAGCCCCGTAAATTCATCTTCGGTTTTGTAGTCGGTGCTAATATCGACAGCAATAACAACATCTGCCCCCATGGCGCGAGCCACATCGACAGGCATGTTATTAACAACGCCACCATCGACAAGCATATGGCCATTGAGCTTATAGGGAGGAAGCGCTCCTGGTACAGACATACTGGCCATCATGGCGTCCACGAGATAGCCATTGCCAAGAACCACTTCCTCTAGGGCAAGAATATCTGTCGCCACAGAGCGGTAAGGAATGGCAAGATCATCAAAAGAATCGAATCGCCCTAAGTTCCCTGTAGTCTCACGCAATACGCGCAACATGTTCTGGCCTTGCACCACACCCGTTGGGGCACGAACCTCACCAAATCTTAAGCCGAGGTCAGTGTTAATTTGATAGCGGTCTTCATACTCTTTATCACGAACTCGGCGTTGACTACGGTCGACACGATCTCGATAACCACTGCTCCAATCGACGGTGTAGATAAAACTTTCAATTTCATCAGCGCTCATCCCCGTTGCATAGAGACCACCGACATAAGCGCCCATACTGGTGCCCGTTACGATATCGACCGGGATCTGCATCTCTTCTAACGCTTTGAGAACGCCGATATGCGCAGCGCCTTTTGCTCCACCACCAGCGAGCACAACCGCCACCTTTGGGCGAGGCTCCAAGTCATCCGTTTTTGCTAGAGAGTTTGCGAGGGAAACTGAAGGAGTGGTGATCAAAAAGGCACTAACCCAAAGCGCGAAATGGCGAGTCGACGGGCTTGATAACAGCTTTTTGAACATTCACTTCTTCCTTTGTTGAATTTCTTATCAAGTAGGGCGTGCTAGCAGCACCGCACTAACACGCCCTAATATGTACTAAGAATTGACCAGAGAGACAAGCTAATGTTGTTGATTTGGCGATGCTACCAATCAAATAAGCTGTTAAGCCAGTTTGATTTCTTCTCACACTGCTGCTTTATTTGACCCGTTTTATCCCAAACTGGCAGTTTGTAATCACTACGACAGTTCATTTCTAAACCACCATCTGATGTCGTCTTAAATCCTAACGTGGTGATCTCTCTTGGCCATGGAAGCTCTAAACGCTCAGGAATGCGTTGCTTCAAATACTCTGCGTACACTCGTAACGCACCGCTCGATCCCGTTAGATGAACCGGTTTGTTATCGTCGCGGCCTAGCCAAATTGTCGTCACTTCACGGCCATCAACACCGACAAACCAGCTATCGCGGTTATCGTTACTGGTACCCGTTTTTCCTGCCAGTGCAGCCCAACCAAACTGGCTTTGTAAGAAGCGGCCTGTACCTTGAGCAACCCCCTGTTTCATCGCGTAGGTCGTTAGCCATGCTGCTTGCTCATCCACGGCTCTTGATGAACGAGGCAAGGATTGATACAGCACATTACCTTCCATATCCATCACTGAACGCAGAGCGGTCAGTTTCGCACGTTTGCCTGAGTTCGTCAGTGTCTGATACATCTGCGCGACTTCAAACGGCGTCAAAGAAAACGAGCCCAAAAACATCGAAGGCACTGGGCGGATTTCGTCTTTGTTGACGCCCAAACGTTCTAAAGTATTGGATACTTCTGGGATACCAAGCGCCATGCCTAATCGCACAGTTGGCACGTTGAGCGACTTCGCTAGAGCAATATAAAGTGGCACATCACCACGGTATTTTCGGTCGTAGTTGCGCGGTGTCCATACATTACCTTTACTGCTTTTCAGGCTTAGCGGCGTGTCGTGCAGCGTCGTGCCTAGGTTATATTTTTCCGGCTGTTCTAGAGCCGTCAAGTAAATCGCTGGTTTAACTAGAGAACCAATTGGACGACTGGCATTGAGCGCGCGGTTAAAACCTTCATAACCAACACGTTTACCGCCAACCATGGCACGGATTTCACCACTATGACGATCAACCGCAACAGCGGCAGCTTCCAATTCTTTACCGCCTCGTTTAGCTAGCTCCGGGATCTTTTTCGCGATGGCTTGCTCCATTTTGCTTTGCGATACCGGATCCAGAGACGTAAACACGCGCAGCCCGGTTTCCGCTTTAAATCGCTCCCCCACTTTTTCTTTCAATTCAATGCTCAATTGTTGGAAATAAGCGGGCTGACGGCTCGCAATACGTGGTTTGCTCTGCGTATCAAGCGAACGACTGACGGCTTGCTCATACTGCTCAGATGTCAGCATGTTTTGCTGCATTAACAAACGTAATACAAGATCGCGGCGCTCTTTCGTGCGCTCAGGGTAACGAATTGGATTGTAATAAGATGGTCCTTTTACCATCCCAACTAACATCGCCAGTTGATCGATTCGCAGCTCTTGGATCGGTTGTCCAAAGTAATAACGCGATGCCAAGCCAAACCCGTGGATCGCTTCACCACCGCTTTGCCCCAAGTACACTTCGTTAAGGTAGGCTTCCAAAATACGATCTTTGCTGTAACGGTAATCCAAAATTAACGCGATATACGCTTCTCTAACTTTGCGCCACAGCGTTTTATCACGGGTCAAAAACAGGTTTTTCGCCAACTGCTGAGTTAGCGTACTACCACCTTGAACAGTACGACCCGCTTTAATGTTTGCAACCATTGCTCGTGCAATCGCGAGTGGAGACACCCCATCGTGTTGATAAAAATCCCGGTCTTCGGTCGCAAGCAGTGCATCAACTAAAATTTCCGGGAACTGATCACGACGCAAGAACAGACGCTGCTCATCTTGATCTTTCTCCAGCATCCCCAACATCTTAGGCTCTAAGCGTAAGTAACCAAGATCACCTCGGGACTCTAAAGACTGAATACGCTGTAAGCCAGAATCTGAAAAATGGAGCATCACGTGACGATCCGGTTCAGGACCATCGGCAAATTCAAATGGACGACGGATCAGCTCAATACGAGTGGAAGAAGAAGAGTACTCACCAGGATAGCGAGGCTGACTTACCTTACGGTAATTCAGTACATCCAGCTCGTTGCGCAGTTCTTGAATGGTGATATTTTCACCCGGATTTAAGTTCAAGATGCGAGCATAAACCACCGTTGGCAGTTCAAACAGCTGGCCTTCAAAGCGCTCTTTCACGACACTATCTAAATAAATACCCACAAACAGCAAAACAGCGGCAAGCGCAACACCGGCTTTCCAGCTAAATGACCACAAAACTTTCAGCCACGAACGTTTCTCGTTAGCCGGCTTTTTACTCGGTGTGCGTCGAGTCGGTTTTGTCGTTCCTTTATTGGTTGTACTTTTCTTCGCTGGCGCTTTTTTCGCGCTAGGCTTCTTGCTGTTAGTCATTATTCAATTGTCTTTTTGTTTTCGTAGTTGCTACATGATTGGCAGGATCATCTGGCCAAACGTGTTTTGGGTAGCGCCCTTTCATCTCTTTTTGAACTTCTTTATAGCTTCCGTTCCAGAAAGCCGCCAAGTCAGACGTCACTTGCAGCGGACGTTGTGCCGGCGAAAGCAGTTCAAGCACCAAACGCTTACGACCAAGCGCTACCGTAGGGGAGCCACTCTCACCAAATACCTCTTGCATACGCACCGATAATTTCGGCTCATGGCCATACTGGTAACGGATACGCTTCTTTGAACCTGTAGGCAGTTGGTAATGCTCTGGTAACCATTCATCCAGTTGTTGATTGAGTGGCCAACCTAATCGAGCGTTCAGCGCTTCGACCAAGTTTATCTTGCTCAAATCGTTAACCGAACTGACGGACGTCATGTACGGCTCTAACCACTCTTCTAATGAATCCAACAAACTGGCTTCATCAAACATTGGCCATGATTGCTCGGGTAACCATTCCACCGCACAACGAATCCGAGCCAACAAGCTCTCCGCTGCCGGTGTCCAGTTTAGACTCTGTAAGCCCTGGCGGCGGACATACGTGAGTAAAGCTTGTGTCATTTTTTCTTTGCCAGGGCTTGGCAAAGGCTCGCGTTCAACCACCAGCTGACCGAGTTTTGTTTGTCGCTCAGCCATTAGACGCCCTCTTTTTTCATCCCAGTCTACAACTTCTTCAGACGAAAATAGCGCTTCAAAGGTCGCTCGCAATATATTGACATCCAATTCACATGCCGAATGAATTTGACTGGAGTTAGAATGAGAACGCATTAAGTCAACGGCAACCAAATACTCACAGCCACCTAGCATGTCTTCCTGACGACATTCTGCACCATGACCATTAGCCAAAGTAAATCGCCCAAATTGATTTGTGCGCTGCTGCGCAATGCGATCTGGAAATGCCAAACTTAACACCAGCGGTAATGCATCTTCATCCACGCCTTTCAGGTCAAATACCGTATCCAATTTGTACGCTAGAGATTGAGCACGCTTGAACAACAGCGACTTTTTTGGATGAGTACCAACAAGCCAACGATGCAAGCTATGAGCGATATTGGTAACGTTTCTCTCTGGCTCTTCAATCAGTGCGACCGCCGCCAAAGCAGCATTTAACATCTTATCACTGTAAGATTGCGCTTTAATTAGCATCGCAGCCGCACGAGGCTCGACGCCTAGTTCATGCGCCTGTTTTCCTTCGGACGTTAATTGCCCTTTTTCCGTCAGTAGTCCCAATGACACCAATAGCTGCTTCGCTTGTTCCAATGACGGATTAGCGGGAACATCAAGCCACTTTAGATCGTGGATATCACTCGCTCCCCAAAATGCGAGCTCCATAACTAAACTCGCCAAATCGGAATGCAAAATTTCGGGTTGAGAAACCTGCGGCTGTTGCTTGAACTGGCTTTCAGAATAGAGGCGAACGCAAATGCCCTCTTCTATTCGTCCCGCTCGTCCTGCACGCTGAATCGCTGAAGACTGTGCAATGCGTGTTTGCTCTAAGCGTGTTAAACCGTTTTTCAAATCAAACCGGGCAATACGCTCTAGCCCAGAATCAACCACAAGGCGAATGCCTTCAATCGTCAGTGAAGTTTCTGCGATGTTGGTCGCGAGTACGACTTTACGCTTGCCGTGTTCTGCCGGCGTGATGGCTTTTTGTTGCTCAGTAAAGCTCAGTTGCCCATAAAGCGGACACACTTCAATATCATCCGCCAAATGAGATAAACGTTCTTCGACTTGTTTAATTGCCCCAACGCCCGGTAGGAAAGCCAACAAAGAGCCGGACTCTTTGTTCATAAGACTTTCTATTGTTTTTGCCATACTCGTAGGTAAATGATCATTCACACCTAACGGTTGGTAACGCATTTCTACGTCGAAACTGCGTCCTTCTGATTCAATGTAACAGGCTTCCGGCAACAACGACTGTAAGGCTTGTTGATCAAGCGTTGCCGACATTACCACCAGCTTGAGATCGTCTCGCAATGCCTCTTGAACTTCTAAACTGAATGCCAAAGCGGTATCGGCATGAATGCAGCGTTCATGAAACTCATCAAAGATCAGCAGTTCAACACCATCCAGTTCAGGGTCAGTTTGGATCATCCGAGTCATGATCCCTTCGGTTACGATCTCCAACTGCGTTGCAGAACTTACCTTTGCCTCGCCACGAACTCGATAACCCACGCGTTGCCCTACTTGCTCTCCCAATTGCTCAGCAAGATAACGGGCAATGTTACGCGCCGCGAGTCGTCTTGGCTCAAGCATGATGATTTTTCCAGCAACCGAATGATTTAAGAGTAACTGCAAAGGGAAGTAAGTCGACTTACCGGCACCAGGCGCCGCTTTTAAGATCACTTGATGTTGATTTTTGACCGCCGTCAGCAACTCAGGCATCACGGCTTCAATCGGCAATTGTGACAAAGGAAATACCTTGTGGTGTAATGGTGGCAACATTGTACATAAAAAAATTTTTGTCTAAATAAGCAAATGCATTTCACACCCGCTTTAGAGTCCGCCACTCTACTCAAACGCTATAAACGCTTTCTTGCCGATATCGAACTCGATACCGGTGAAGTTCGTACTATCCACTGCGCAAACACTGGCGCTATGACAGGTTGTGCGACACCGGGAAACAAAGTTTGGTTTTCCACTTCCGACAACCCGAAACGAAAATACCCCAATAGTTGGGAGTTGAGTGAAACCGAACAAGGCCACCGTATTTGTATCAATACCGCGCGCGCCAACCAATTAGCCGTTGAGGCTATTGAAAATAATGTCATTTCAGAGCTTTGTGGTTATGACACACTTCAAACTGAGGTGAAATACGGTAATGAAAATAGCCGAATTGATATCTTGCTCAGCGCAGACAACAAGCCAAAGTGCTATATAGAAGTGAAAAGCGTCACTCTTCTTGATGAGACCGACTCTACTGGACAAGGATACTTCCCAGATGCGGTCACGACTCGGGGACAAAAGCACCTGAGAGAGCTCACAGAAATGGCACAAAATGGAAGTAGAGCCATACTTTTATTCACTGTTTTACATTCAGGTATTGAAAAAGTATCCGCGGCGCACCATATAGACGCGAAATATTCACTATTACTCAAACAAGCACAAGACGCTGGAGTGGAAGTTCTCTGCTACAAAGCTGAACTGAGCGATACTGGAATGAAGCTGATTTCCGCTATTGATTTTATCAATTAAGAGAAAAAATGATGTCGTCTTCACATTGACGATAACTTTGCGATTCAGTATTTGCTTGCACCGCCTCTTTTTGCTATAGATACCCGCCTTAAATTGACTGCGTAGCAGTTGACTAGGTGTAAGTAGGAGATGCTGTATGCCAGAATCAAAGAAGAAAACGATAGGCATCCTAGCCATTGCCGGCGTGGAGCCATATCAGGAAAAACCTGGTGAAGAGTACATGTCACCAGAGCAGGTTGAACACTTTACGAAAATCTTAACAGCTTGGCGCGACCAGCTGAGAGCTGAAGTGGATCGTACCGTTCACCACATGCAGGACGAAGCAGCAAACTTCCCAGATCCAGTTGACCGCGCCTCTCAAGAGGAAGAGTTCAGCCTAGAACTGCGTAACCGCGACCGCGAACGCCGTTTGATCAAGAAGATTGAAAAGACTTTGGATAAAATCAAAGAAGACGATTTTGGCTTCTGTGAGTCTTGTGGCGTAGAGATTGGCGTTCGCCGTCTTGAAGCACGTCCAACCGCTGACCTATGTATTGACTGTAAAACACTTGCAGAAATCAAAGAGAAGCAAATGCAAGGTTAATCAACCAAGCATTATGATTATTGAAGGGAGCTCAGGCTCCCTTTTTGTTTTGACTACCTTTGCATCCCATTTGTTTACTAAATTCGAGATACACGCATGACACGCTATGTAGGTCGATTCGCCCCATCTCCTTCTGGTCCTTTACATTTTGGTTCACTGATTGCCGCTCTTGGCAGCTATTTTCAAGCGAAAGCACACAACGGAACTTGGTTAGTACGTATTGAGGACTTGGACCCACCAAGAGAAATGCCAGGTGCGGCGCAACTTATCCTAGATGCGCTCAAAGCCTATCAGCTGCATTGGGATGGAGAGGTGGTATACCAGAGTGAACGTCATGACCTTTACCAAACCCAAATAAACACATGGCTCAAAAATGGTGAGGCCTATTATTGCCAATGTACTCGAAAGCAAATTAAAGAGCATGGCGGGTTTTATCCTGGCACTTGCCGCGATAAAAACTTGAAAGACGGCGCGATTCGCCTAAAAATGACCAAGCCTGTCGCTCATTTCTTCGATCAGAAGCGTGGAACCATTACGATTCCAGAGCAACTCGTTAATGAAGATTTCATTATTAAACGTCGAGATGGATTATTTGCTTATAATCTTGCGGTAGTATTGGACGACATCGACCAAGGCATCACCGAAGTCGTGCGTGGTGCAGACTTAATCGAGCCAACAGGGCGTCAAATCAGTCTGTACCAGATACTTGGGCAACCTGAAGTCAGCTACTTGCATTTACCATTGGCGATGGACAACAACGGCAATAAACTGTCGAAACAAAATCACGCGACGGCTATTGATATAGAGACACCAAAGCCTACTCTATTACGCGCCATGACATTTTTGGGCTTCGAGATACCTGAAGCCATAAAAGCGGCCAACATAGAAGAGATTCTTCGTTGGGGCTGCGAAAACTGGCGCTTGGAACAGCTTCCAACAGAGATCGAGATCACACCGTGATTCTCAAATGGCATTGTGTAGGCTATCATTAGCCGCAAATTAGGCCCTAGAGGCGCAAAAACTAACCAAAGCAAGATTGGACTAAACCCAGTTATTGCCAGATGCACATGAATACAAACGACTATACACCAAGCGAACCTGCCACTATTCCAGAGCTCGCTCTCAATGTAATAACTCGTGAAGAGCACAACATTTCGCGTAAGCAGATCAGTGATAATGCACTGAAGGTACTGTACCGCCTAAATGGTGCTGGTTTCGATGCTTTTCTTGTGGGTGGCGGGGTTCGAGACTTACTGCTTGGACAGAAACCAAAAGATTTTGACATTGCGACCAACGCAACGCCGGAACAGATCAAACAGCTATTTCGTAACTGCCGTTTGATTGGTCGCCGCTTCCGCTTGGCTCATATTATGTTTGGCCGAGATATCATTGAAGTAGCGACATTCCGCGGTCACCACCAAGAGCAAAAGAATAAGAGCATCTCTCAGCAATCGAAAGAAGGAATGCTGCTGCGGGACAATGTCTACGGCACCATCGATGAAGATGCTGAGCGCCGTGATTTCACGATTAACTCGATGTACTACAATATCGCGGATTACTCGATTCACGACTACGCACGTGGTATTGAGGATTTAGAAGATCGCCTCATTCGACTGATTGGCGATCCAGAAACACGCTACCGTGAAGATCCAGTACGTATGTTGCGTGCGGTTCGCTTCGCGGTAAAGCTGGACTTTGATATTGAAGAAGACACCGCGGCACCAATCGAACACATGGCACCGTTGCTCGGTGACATTCCGTCAGCGCGTCTTTTTGAAGAGTCACTCAAGTTATTGCAATCCGGTCATGGCTTAGAAACCTACCACCTACTGCGTGAGTACAACTTATTCCAACAGCTCTTCCCGACGATTGCAGCGCACTTCACGGAAGATTACTCCTCTCACACTGAGCAAATGTTGGATCTTGTCCTAGATTCTACCGACATGCGCATCGAAGATGGGAAACGCATCAATCCAGCATTTATGTTTGCTGCAATGCTGTGGTACCCACTGTGTGCGAAAGCCGATGAACTGATGGAAGAGCGCAACCTAGGCCATTACGACGCTATTATGGAAGCGAGTAACATCATTCTTGATGAACAAGTTCGTACAATTGCCATTCCAAGACGCCACACCGCAACCATTCGCGAGATTTGGCAGCTGCAGCTGCGCCTTCCTCGACGTAACGGTAAACGTGCATTCCGTCTTATGGAGCTCAATAAATTTAGAGCTGGCTTTGATTTTCTTGAAATGCGCGGTGAAATTGAAGGTGGTGACACTCAGAAGCTTGCCAAGTGGTGGGAAACTTTCCAAAATGCAGGCCGAGAAATGCGTCAAGCAATGGCTGCCGACCTAGACGGTCAATCACCGAAGAGTGGTCAGCGCCGCCGTAAAACCTATCGCAAGAAAAAGAGTAAGCCTAAGTCATGATCACAGCGTACATTGCGGTAGGCAGTAACTTGGCTGATCCTGTCAGCCAAGCGAAGCAAGCGATTGAAGCGTTAAAAACGCTGCCTAAATCAGAATTTGTTCAGGTTTCTTCGCTATACAGCAGCACGCCAATGGGACCACAAAACCAACCGGATTACATCAATGCGGTTGTGTCGATTAACACCAGTTTGACGCCTCTTGAGTTGCTCGATTGCACACAAGCCATTGAGCAAGAACAAGGGCGTGTCCGTAAAGACGAACGTTGGGGACCAAGAACCTTGGACCTCGACATTGTTCTTTATGGCAATGAGGTGATTAATTCCGAGAGGCTGATCATTCCTCATTATGGAATGAAAGAGCGTGAATTCGTACTCTACCCTCTTGCGGAAATTGCACCAAGTTTACAACTCCCCGATGGGACCGAGGTCTCTAAACTACTGGAACAAGTAGATAGAAACGGCCTCAGTATCTGGCAGTCATAGCCAACTCCTAGTAAGGATAAAACCATGAAAAAAATGACCATCAACGACCTAATCAAGTGGAAGCAAGAAGGTCGTAAATTTGCTACTTCAACCGCTTATGATGCGAGCTTTGCCCAACTGTTTGAAAGCCAAGAAATGCCAGTACTTCTTGTTGGTGATTCTCTAGGTATGGTTTTGCAAGGTCACAACGATACTCTGCCAGTAACGGTCGATGATATCGCTTACCATACTCGTTGCGTACGCGCAGGTAGCCCAAATTGTTTGTTGATGGCTGACATGCCATTCATGAGCTACACCACGCCAGAGCAAGCTTGCGAAAATGCGGCTACACTGATGCGTGCGGGTGCCAATATGGTGAAAATTGAAGGTGGTGACTGGCTAGTAGACACTGTAAAAATGCTCACTGAACGCTCGGTTCCAGTTTGTGCTCACCTTGGTTTAACTCCTCAAGCCGTGAATATTTTTGGTGGTTACAAAGTCCAAGGTCGCGATCAAGAAAAAGCGGACCGCATGGTGAAAGATGCGTTAGCACTGCAAGAAGCAGGCGCTCAAATCGTCTTACTAGAGTGCGTGCCTGCTGAGCTTGCTGAGCGTATTACGCAAGTGCTCGACGTCCCTGTTATCGGTATTGGGGCTGGTAACGTGACAGATGGTCAAATTCTCGTGATGCATGATATGTTCGGTATCTCTGCCAACTACATGCCGAAATTCTCCAAAAACTTTCTTGCTGAAACAGGTGATATGCGCAAAGCCGTTGCTAAATACATTGAAGATGTAGCCAACGGTGTATTCCCAGACGACGCTCATACCATTGCCTAGAGGATAAATGCATGCAAACTTTTGCGGAAATCTCAGCAGTTCGTGAACACCTTAAAACCTTTAAACGTGAAGGTCGTAAAATTGCGTTTGTCCCAACCATGGGCAACCTTCACGAAGGTCACTTAACTTTAGTGCGTAAAGCACGCGAATACGCTGATATCGTTGTCGTAAGCATCTTTGTTAACCCGATGCAGTTTGATCGTGCAGACGATTTAAATAATTACCCACGTACGCTAGAGGAAGACTTAAGCAAGTTAACCTCTGAAGGGGTCGATGTCGTATTTACGCCGACACCAGAAGTTATCTATCCTGAAGGGCTTGATAAACAAACGTTTGTTGATGTTCCGGGTCTATCGACTATTTTAGAAGGGGCTTCACGCCCTGGTCATTTCCGTGGCGTCACAACCATCGTAAACAAGCTATTTAACATCGTTCAGCCAGATGTGGCCTGTTTTGGTGAGAAAGATTTTCAACAACTTGCTGTTATCCGCAAGATGGTTGTCGATCTTGCGATGGACATTGAAATCATCGGTGTACCAACCGTACGTGAAATGGACGGTTTAGCAATGAGCTCACGTAATGGTCTGCTTACACTTGACGAACGCCAGCGTGCGCCAGTACTTGCTCGTACAATGCGTTGGATCAGCAGTGCCATTCGTGGCGGCCGTGATGACTACGCATCGATCATCGAAGATGCGAGCGACCAACTTCGAGCTGCAGGTTTGCACCCTGATGAGATCTTCATTCGTGATGCTCGTACTTTACAAGTGATCACGCCAGAAACGACACAAGCCGTCATTCTGATGTCTGCGTTCTTAGGCAAAGCTCGTCTTATCGATAACCAAACGGTAGATATGGTTGTCGAAGCGAAGGAAGAAGCAGAGTCTAGTAATACAAACTCAGAGAGCGCAGAGTAAGCTCTGAGCCATCAAGACGTAAAAAGGTCGACTCTTAGTCGACCTTTTTTATGTTCTACGTATAGACGCAATCTAACCCTTCAGGGCGTGTTTTAAACCGCTTGTGCAGCCACATCCACGCTGGAATATCACGTTTTATCATTTTCTCGAGTTCTTGATTCAAGATACTTGCCGCTTTAATCGCATTACGCCTCTCGAAACGCTCACTGATATCTTTTCCAATATACAACGTGTAATGGTGATTCTTGCTCACTGTGACGCCAGATATGACCGCACACTTTGTTGCGTCTATAAGCACACTAGAGCCCACGGTACTCGCGGCTTGTTCAACAGCAAAGAACGGCGCAAAAACAGAATGGCTGACGCCATAATCATGGTCGGGCAAATACCACAGTCGATGACCATTTTTCAGAATTTTGAGCATTGATTTAACGTCTTTTCGATCAATCATTTGATGCCCAAAACGAGTTCGACCTCGATGTTGAATAAACTCATAAGCAGGGTTCGTGTTTGGGCGATACACACCGTAACCTTTGGCAAACTGGCTAAAAATACGAGCGGTTATCTCCAAGTTTAAATGGTGACTGCACACCACCAACACACCACGGCCATTCTTTTCCTCAGCGAGTAAACGATCTTTTCCAACAGTAGAGGTTATCCGACGAATCCGCCAATCTGGCCAAAACCACGCTATGCCCGTTTCGATGATCGCCATTCCCGTATATTGAAAGTTTTTTCGTACTACGTCCTTACATTGCCAATCCGTAAAATCAGGGAAACACAGCTGGAGATTACGCAGAGCGATCTTGTGTCGGCGCTTCATTACATGCATCGCAACACAACCGATGCCTCTACCTAAGATTTGCAACACCACGTAAGGGAGTAGATTTACAATAACCGCTAGAGAGCCAAATGCTAGCCATACAGACCAATATTTGGGCTTAAGTAACTGATAGGAGAAAGGCGGCGGCGGGACAATATTCATAGGATCACTCATTTATTACAAATGATTGAAACCTATCATGATAAAAACTGAAAGATTGTATGGGTATGTATTGTTATGCATGCCAAAGAGCAGCATGATTCGCTGCTCTTTGTTGTGTGGGAGAGTCTTAGCTTCTTAGCCCAATACCTTTCGTTACTAAGTAATGAGCAACGGCATACAGCGCTATCACAAACACCGCAAGCACACTGAATGAAGTGACAATACCTACATCCGATACGCCTAAAAAACCATAACGGAACGCATTCACCATGTAGACGATTGGGTTAATCTTAGAGACACCTTGCCAAAATTCAGGCAGTAAGCTGATGGAATAAAAAACACCACCCAAGTAGGTTAACGGGGTCAACACAAATGTAGGAATGATCGAAATATCATCAAACGTTTTTGCATAGACCGCATTGATCAGCCCGCCTAGAGCAAATACAACGGATGTCATGAAGACGGTCGCAACAATAATACCCCAGTGTTCAACTTGCAGATCCACAAACAATAGAGACACACAGGTAACAATAGCGCCTACTAACAAACCTCGAGTCACACCGCCCATTACGTATCCAGCAATAATCACGTAATTTGGCACCGGTGCCACCAGCAGCTCTTCAATGTTCTTCTGTAGCTTTGCACTAAAGAACGAAGACGCCACATTCGAGTATGAATTGGTGATAACCGACATCATGATCAAACCTGGAACTATGTACTCCATGTAGCTAAAGCCGCTCATCTCACCGATTCGAGAGCCAATAAGATTACCGAAAATGATGAAATACAGTGTCATTGTGATTGCAGGCGGAACTAAAGTTTGCACCCAAATACGCGTAAAACGGGTGATCTCTTTGCTCAGCAAGCTACGAAATGCCGTCCAATATAAACCGTACATTTACTTACTCCCTTCTCTTACAATGCTAACAAACAACTCTTCCAGTCGGTTGGCTTTGTTACGCATTGAAAGAACTTTAATACCATGCTCTGTTAACTGACTGAACACTGAATTCAATCCTTGGCTTTTATCTAGCTCTATCTCTAAAGAGCCATCAACAATACTTTGTCGATTGACGCCTTCAAGCTCAGGCACCTCGCCTTCAGATTCAATGTCTAGGATAAATGTCTCGACGCTTAACTTACCTAGCAACGCCTTCATGGTGGTGTTTTCGATCAACTCACCTCGGTTAATAATGCCGATATTTCGACACAGCATCTCCGCTTCTTCTAGGTAGTGCGTCGTCAAAATAATCGTAATCCCTTGCTCTTGGTTGATCTCTTTCAGAAATTCCCACATTGAGCGGCGTAGTTCAATGTCCACCCCAGCCGTTGGCTCATCCAAAATGAGCAACTGCGGCTCGTGCATCAAAGCTCGGGCGATCATCAAACGGCGCTTCATCCCGCCAGATAAATTACGGGCACGCTCTTTACGTTTTTCCCATAAATCGAGTTTTTTCAGGTACTTTTCAGCTCGTTCTTTGGCTAATACTTTAGACACACCGTAATAGCCCGCTTGCTGCATCACGATTTGTTCAACAGTTTCAAACTGATTGAAGTTGAACTCTTGTGGCACCAAGCCTAAATTCTGTTTGGCCAACTCAAGGTCGGTATCAATGTCATAACCGAAAACTTTCGTCGTCCCAGAAGTTTTGTTCACTAAGGAAGAGATGATGCCGATCGTGGTCGATTTTCCTGCACCATTGGGACCCAGAAGCGCGTAGAAGTCACCCTTTTTCACTTGGAGACTAATACCTTTTAATGCCTCAAAGCCACCTGCATACGTCTTGCGCAGCTGTTCAATTTCTAATGCGTACATAAGGTCGTGATTGCCGTTTGTTTGTGATTACTAATACCGACTCGATGTTTATCAGCGGTTTACTACGAAATCGCCTTGGGTATTGTACTGGAGGTCCATCAGTTTATCGTTGAATAACGATGATTACAATTAAACCTTTCGATAATATTGGAAATATAGTCCCTATCAACGTAAAGGTTATCTGCAAGTAAGGAAAAGTTAGGGAATAAAAAACGCAACAGAGCGCTGTTGCGTTTTAACGATCAGAGTGATTACGCCGTTATACGCTGATACTGGTCCGCCTCGACATGTGCTACCGCCGCATTTAATGCTTCATAACGGAATTGGTACATATTGTCATTCGGGACAAGATCAATAACGTGGAACTTTTCTAGCTGTTCTCGCGTGCGCTCATTTGGACACAACAAATACACGGCACAATTAGCATCGAGCGCATCTTTAATCGCGTTTTCTAACGCTAAACCGACAGTAACATCAATCATAGGTACATCGGTAAGATCGAGAATCATCACATCATAATCCGAAATACTGGAGTGCTGGCGTGAAATTGCCTTAGAAACACTGAAGATCATTGGGCCCGAAAGATAAAAGAACAGTACTTTGCCATTGGCGCGATCAAGCAAGCCACGCTCGCTGTCAGTTAGCGGCACATCGTCTTCATCCGCGTCGCTGATCGCTTTCACTTGTCTCGCCTGTTCTCGGCTCAGACGCTCAATGATAATAATGTTGGAAATAAAGACGCCCAAGCCCACGGCAACGATAAGATCAACGAACACTGTGAGCAACATAACGCCATACATTACCGCCATTCCGGAAAAGCTAACCTTGTGTGCTCGTTGAATAAAACTCCAATCCAAAATGTTAAAGCCGACATATACTGCAATGCCAGCCAACACTGCCATTGGGATCGGCTCCGTTAATCCACCAGCAACCAATACGACCAATGCAAGCATAAGTGCACGAATCACACCGGACAATGGCGAACGAGCCCCAACTTGAATGTTAGTCACCGTGCCCATGGTTGCGCCCGCGCCAGGTAGTGCACCGAACAAGCCTGAGATCATGTTGGCAAGGCCTTGGCCTCGCAGTTCTTTGTCTGAGTCGTGCTCTTTACGAGTCAAGGAGTCACCGATAACCGCCGTCAACAAAGTATCGATACAACCTAAGGTGCCGAGCACCAACGCATCAATAACCATCTCAACAAACATATCTGGATCAATATGAGGTGCAACGAGAGAAGGCAATCCAGCCGGGATTTCACCGATACGACGAATGTCTTCCGTATCAAAGAGCATCACAGACAACAAAGTCACCGCAACCAACGCCACGAGTTGCGCTGGTACATATTTTCGATATTGCTTAGGGAAGAAAAAGAGAATCCCCAAAGTTAGTAGACCTAAAAACAGTTCACTGAACTTAAGGTTAGAAATAGTCTCCGGCAAAGCAGATAATGTTCCGAGCACTCCTCCAGAAGGCGCGGCATGCCCCATCAAAGGTGATAGCTGCAAAATGATAAGAATCACGCCAATCCCTGACATAAAGCCCGAAATCACGCTATAAGGCATCAAGGTAACGTATTTACCCAGTTTTAACGTCCCTAATAGGATTTGGAACGCGCCAGCCATCATAACAACCGTGAAGGTCATGGCCATGCCCGTTCCTGGATACTTCGCCATCATACTGGTTAACACAGCGGTCATGATTACCGTCATTGGCCCTGTTGGTTCTGATATTAACGTATTAGAACCACCAAACAACGAAGCAAACAGACCGACCATTATTGCGCCCCAGAGGCCTGCTTCTGCCCCTGCACCGGATGCAACACCGAACGCTAACGCCAAAGGAAGAGAGATAATCGCTGTGGTTACCCCGCCAAATACATCCCCTTTGAAATTAATATCTTCAAAACGACTACCGAACACTGCTGATTTCCCTGCATTCAATTTTAAAAAGTAAAATGTCATTACTTTAACGAGCCAGGCGAAAATTTAAACCATAAATAGATTAAGGCTAAATTCACACCACAAATAATTAGGCCTAATTTTACGTTTTTATTGATGAAAACTAGTCAGATGAGTCCTGTCTGACGAATATTTAACGAGATCGAAATTGTAACATTGTGTATAGTTACAACACTGATCGCTTGCATGTTCATATAAGCGGCAGCGCTTTTGTCTTTTAAGGGAAGTAGTTTGCAAGATGCCGGAAATTAAACAGTTATTTGAAAACAATTCAAAATGGTCTCAAGAGATCAAATCTGATCGACCTGAATACTTCGCAAAACTCGCAGAGGGTCAAAAGCCCGATTTTCTTTGGATTGGCTGTTCTGATAGCCGTGTCCCTGCCGAGCGACTAACCGGACTATACTCGGGTGAACTATTCGTTCATCGGAATGTTGCAAACCAAGTCATCCATACTGATCTCAACTGTCTGTCCGTCGTTCAATACGCCGTAGACGTTCTTAAGGTTAAGCACATCATTGTCTGTGGACACTATGGCTGTGGTGGCGTAAACGCTGCCATTGATAACCCTAAGCTAGGTCTTATTAATAATTGGCTGTTACATATAAGAGATATCTATTTCAAACACCGCACTTACCTAGATCAAATGCCGCAGCAAGATCGAGCGGATAAACTAGGCGAGCTTAATGTTGCAGAGCAAGTGTACAACTTGGGTAACTCAACCATCCTGCAAAACGCTTGGGAGCGTGGGCAAGATGTTGAAATTCATGGCGTGGTATACGGCATTGAAGATGGTCGTTTAGAGTACTTAGGCATTCGTTCTAACTCTAAGGAAACCGTAGAAGCGTCTTATCAGAAAGCCCTTTCGACGATTCTAAATACAGACAATAAGCTGCTTTGTCGCTAAGCTACATCTAAGAGTTGAACAAAAAAACGCCCATCTGAGATGGGCGTTTTTTTATATTTTTAATGCTGCTCTCAATAATTATTCTTGAGGTACAACTTTACCGATGTATGGTAAGTGGCGGTATTTCTGCGCGTAATCAATACCCACACCAACGACAAACTCATCTGGGATTTCAAAACCAATCCAATCCACAGGAACATTCACTTCACGACGAGATGGTTTATCTAAGAGCGTACAAATCGCGATAGACTTTGGCTCACGCAGCGATAAGATCTCACGGATTTTATTTAGTGTGTTACCTGTATCAATGATGTCTTCAACAAGCAAAATGTCTTTGCCTTTGATGTCATCATCCAAATCTTTCAAGATACGAACGTCACGTGAACTTTCCATTGTGTTGCCGTAGCTTGACGCAGTCATAAAATCAACTTGGTGAGTCAGTTCGATAGCACGTGCCAAGTCTGCCATAAATACAAATGAGCCACGCAATAAGCCTACCAACACAAGATCTTCACTACCTTGATAACGCTCTGTAATTTGTTTGCCTAATTCACGAACTCGTTCCTGAACTTCTTGCTCAGAAATCATGACTTCTATTGTATGTTTCATACTGTGCTCAATCTAATTTGTGGGTTGAGGTAAGTCGCACGCAAACGATCACCTAATCTTACGGCGTGTAGTGTATCACCACGTTCATTGGGTTGAAAGTCACATCCTGTTGCCAAAAAATCTTGGAAGAAGGTCTTAGTTTTATAAAGTTCATAGCTAATTTTATCAATAATAATGACATTACTGTATATAAATTGTTCTACAGATGTTGACCTTGTTGATATGCACCATTACACTCATCACTGCTTTAAGCAACTATTAAAATAATCAATTAGGGGGTTACCCCCAATATCAACTCAAATGGCAAGGAAAATGGATATGGACTCAATTGCAAAGAGACCTAGAACTAGGCTTTCCCCGATTAAGCGTAAGCAACAGTTAATGGAAATCGCATTGGAAGTGTTTGCGCGCCGCGGCATCGGTCGTGGTGGTCACGCTGATATCGCAGAAATCGCTCAAGTTTCTGTGGCGACCGTTTTTAACTACTTCCCGACTCGTGAAGACTTAGTGGATGAAGTACTCAACCACGTCGTACGTCAGTTCTCGAACTTCCTATCGGATAACATTGACTTAGACTTACACGCGCGTGAAAACATCGCCAATATTACTAATGCGATGATAGAGCTTGTCAGCCAAGATTGTCACTGGCTAAAAGTTTGGTTCGAGTGGAGTGCTTCAACACGTGATGAAGTATGGCCATTGTTTGTTTCAACTAACCGTACTAACCAGTTGCTGGTACAAAACATGTTCATTAAAGCGATTGAACGTGGCGAAGTGTGTGACCAGCACGATTCAGAACACTTGGCAAACTTGTTCCATGGTATTTGTTACTCACTGTTTGTCCAAGCGAACCGTGCAAAAAGTGAAGCGGAACTTAAGCACCTTGTTAGTTCATACTTAGACATGCTTTGCATTTACAACCGTGAACACTAAAGCTTAACTCACGATATATATCAGCCCACCGTTTGGTGGGCTTTTTATTGTCTGCTGTCAGCTGAACACACGTTTTACATTCCTAACTAACAAGCATAAAAAACCGCTGCAATGCAGCGGTTTCTATCATTCAGTCAGAAAAAGCTTACTTCTTCTTAACTGCTTTTTTGTTTGGCAGGTCAGTGATTGAACCTTCAAATACTTCAGCAGCTAGACCTACAGACTCGTGTAGAGTTGGGTGAGCGTGGATAGTCAGAGCGATATCTTCTGCATCACAGCCCATCTCAATTGCAAGGCCGATTTCACCAAGTAGTTCACCACCGTTAGTACCAACGATAGCACCACCGATTACGCGGTGAGTTTCTTTGTCGAAGATTAGCTTAGTCATACCGTCTGCACAGTCAGATGCGATTGCACGACCTGATGCTGCCCATGGGAATGTCGCCACTTCGTACTTGATGCCTTCTTCTTTCGCTTCTTTTTCAGTCTTACCAACCCAAGCTACTTCTGGCTCAGTGTACGCAATTGAAGGGATAACTTTAGGGTCGAAGTAGTGCTTCTTACCAGAGATAACTTCAGCTGCTACGTGACCTTCATGCACACCTTTGTGAGCAAGCATTGGTTGACCAACGATATCACCGATCGCGAAGATGTGAGGAACGTTAGTACGCATTTGCTTATCAACGTTGATGAAGCCACGCTCGTCAATTTCTAGACCCGCTTTTTCACCGTCGATTAGCTTACCATTTGGTACACGACCGATAGCAACTAGAACCGCATCGTAACGCTCAGCTTCAGCTGGCGCTTTCTTGCCTTCCATTGAAACGTAGATACCGTCTTCTTTTGCTTCAACTGCTGTTACTTTCGTTTCTAGCATTAGCTTGAACTTGTCTTTGATACGCTTAGTAAATACTTTCACGATATCTTTGTCTGCTGCAGGAATTACCTGGTCAAACATTTCAACAACTTCAACTTTAGAACCTAGAGAGTGGTAAACCGTACCCATTTCTAGACCGATGATACCACCACCCATGATAAGCAGTTTTTCTGGCACTTCTTTTAGTTCAAGAGCGTCAGTAGAGTCCCAAATACGTGGGTCTTCATGCGGGATAAATGGCAGTTTGATTGGACGAGAACCAGCCGCAACGATTGCATTGTCAAAGTTAACAACTGTTGGCTCACCTTCGCCTTCTACAAGGATAGAGTTAGGGCCAGTGAACTTACCGTAACCGTTAACTACTGTAACGTTACGCATCTTAGCCATGCCGCTTAGGCCGCCAGTTAGTTGATTAACAACTTTTTCTTTCCAGATGCGGATTTTGCTGATGTCTGTTTGAGGCTCACCGAACACAACGCCGTGGTCAGCCATCGCTTTCGCTTCCTCAATTACTTTAGAAACGTGAAGCAGTGCTTTAGATGGGATACAACCCACGTTCAGACATACACCGCCAAGCGTGCTGTAACGTTCAACTAGTACAGTTTCAAGACCTAAGTCCGCACAACGGAATGCAGCGGAGTAACCAGCAGGACCAGAACCAAGTACAACAACTTGGGCTTTAATTTCTTTGCTCATTTTGACCTCTTGTAGTCATTATCCCTAACAGGCTGAGTGGGTATCGATTTTTTATGTTTAAGAGAGATTTGTTTTAAACAGTTATTTTCAGACCGCTAACAGTTTACAGAGATGTTAATGGTGTGAAAAGTAAATCAATTTAGCCTGTGAGCTAGACAACAATTCGATTGTGAAAACCCTGAACGAAGCAAGGCTGATAACCAAATTGTCGGTAATTATGATTAGCAGAGGCGGCTAAGTTGCCGCCTCTCATTCATCTAATTTCTATTACAGAACTAGACGACGAATGTCAGATAGACATGAGTTTAGGTAAGTGATGAAGCGCGCACCTTCAGCACCATCGATCACACGGTGGTCGTATGATAGAGACAGTGGAAGTTGTAGACGCGGTTCGAACTCTTTACCGTTCCATACCGGTTTCATTTCTGACTTAGACACACCTAGGATACCAACTTCTGGTGCGTTTACGATTGGAGTAAACGCTGTACCGCCGATACCGCCTAGGCTAGAGATAGTGAAACAGCCACCTTGCATGTCAGCAGCAGTTAGCTTACCAGCACGTGCTTTCTTAGAAACCGCCATTAGCTCTTCAGATAGCTCGTAGATGCCTTTCTTGTTCACGTCTTTAAATACAGGAACAACTAGACCGTTTGGTGTATCTACCGCGATACCAACATTCACGTATTTCTTCAGAATTAGGCTCTCACCGTCTTCTGATAGAGAAGAGTTGAACGCTGGGAACGCTTCAAGCGCTTTAGCTACCGCTTTCATGATGAACACAAGTGGTGTGATCTTCATGCCAGTGTCTTTCTTCGCTTCAATCGCGTTTTGCTCTTTACGGAATGCTTCAAGAGCCGTGATGTCTGCGTTATCCCACTGTGTAACGTGCGGGATCATTACCCAGTTACGGTGTAGGTTTGCGCCAGAGATCTTCTTGATGCGAGATAGCGGTTGAACTTCTGTCTCACCAAACTTGCTGAAGTCCACTTTTGGCCATGGTAGTAGACCAAGAGCCGCGCCGTCGCCTTTGCCAGATGCTGCTGCACCTGCGCCAGACTCAAGACGCTTAAGTGCATCTTTCACGTAAGCTTGAACGTCTTCTTTTAGGATACGGCTCTTACGACCAGAACCTTTAACCTTAGAAAGGTTAACGCCAAATTCACGCGCTAGACGACGAACAACTGGAGACGCGTGAGCGTACTCGTCGTTCTCTTTGAAATCGCCAGTCGCTGCTGGAGCTGCTGCCGCTGGAGCTTCTGCTTTAGGAGCCGCAGGTGCTGCTGCTTGAGCTGGAGCCGCTGCAGGAGCTGGAGCTGCGCCCGCCACTTCGAATACCATGATTAGTGAGCCAGTAGACACTTTGTCGCCAGCTGCAATCTTGATTTCTTTCACTGTACCAGCAAATGGTGCAGGAACTTCCATAGAAGCTTTGTCACCTTCAACAGTGATTAGAGATTGCTCTTCTTCCACTGTGTCGCCAACGGCAACCATGATCTCAGTAACTTCAACTTCGTCGCCGCCGATATCTGGAACGTTCACTTCTTTTGCCGCAGACGCTGCTGGAGCTGCTGCCGCAGGAGCTTCAGTTGCCGCTGGTGCTGCTGGAGCGCCTGAACCTGCTGTTTCGAACACCATGATAAGTGAGCCAGTCGATACTTTATCGCCTGCTGCAACTTTGATCTCTTTTAGAGTACCTGCGAATGGCGCTGGAACTTCCATAGAAGCTTTGTCGCCTTCAACAGTTAGAAGAGATTGCTCTTCTTCGATGCTGTCGCCAACGGCAACCATGATTTCAGTAACTTCTACTTCATCACCACCGATGTCTGGTACGTGAACTTCTTTTAGTTCTGCCGCTGCTGCTGGAGCTGGAGCTGCTGCTGGAGCTGCTTCTGCCGCAGGAGCAGGTGCAGCGTCAGCTGCACCCTCGGCTTCGAAAATCATGATTAGAGAACCAGTAGAAACCTTGTCGCCTTCTGCAACTTTGATTTCTTTAACGATACCCGCTTGAGAAGCAGGAACTTCCATAGAAGCTTTATCGCCTTCAACTGTGATCAGAGACTGCTCTTCTTCAACCTTGTCGCCAACGCTTACAAGAATCTCAGTAACTTCAACCTCATCCGCACCGATGTCTGGTACATTAATTTCGATTGCCATTTCTTATCTACCTTCTTAATTAAGCGTATAGCGGGTTTGTTTTCTCTGTGTCGATGTCGAATTTCTTAATTGCTTCTGCAACTACAGATTTCTCAACTTCGCCACGTTTCGCTAGTTCAGTTAGCGCTGCTACTACTACGTAACCTGCGTTCACTTCGAAGTGACGACGTAGGTTTTCACGGCTGTCTGAACGACCGAAGCCATCAGTACCAAGAACTTTGAAAGACTCAGCAGGAATGTATGCACGAACCTGCTCTGCGTAGTTCTTCATGTAGTCAGTTGCTGCGATAGCAGGCTCAGTACCCATTACTGTTTGGATGTAAGGTACTTTCGCTTCCGCTTCTGGGTGAAGCATGTTGAAACGCTCTGCATCTTGGCCATCGCGAGTTAGTTCGTTGAATGACGTTACAGAGTAAACATCAGAAGCAACACCGTAATCTTCGCTTAGGATTTGAGCTGCTTTACGTACTTCATTCATGATAGTACCAGAGCTCATCAGCTGAACTTTCGCTTTGTCGCCCGTGTAAGTTTCTAGCTTGTAGATACCTTTACGGATGCCTTCTTCAGCGCCTTCTGGCATTGCTGGCATTGCGTAGTTTTCGTTCATTAGCGTTAGGTAGTAGAACACGTTTTCTTGTTCTGGACCGTACATGCGACGGATACCGTCTTGCATGATTACAGCTACTTCGTACGCGAATGTTGGGTCGTAAGAAATACAGTTAGGAACCGTACCCGCCAAAATGTGCGAGTGGCCGTCTTCGTGCTGTAGACCTTCACCGTTCAACGTTGTACGACCCGCAGTTGCACCTAGTAGGAAACCACGTGCTTGTTGGTCACCAGCCATCCACGCCATGTCGCCAACACGTTGGAAGCCGAACATTGAGTAGTAGATGTAGAACGGAATCATTGGTAGGTCGTTTGTCGAGTATGAAGTCGCAGCAGCAACCCATGAAGACATAGCACCTAGCTCGTTGATACCTTCTTGTAGAACCTGACCTGAAGTCGCTTCTTTGTAGTAAGAGACAACGCCACGGTCTTCTGGTGTGTAAGTTTGACCGTGCGGGTTGTAGATACCGATTTGACGGAACAGACCTTCCATACCGAATGTACGCGCTTCGTCAGCAATGATAGGAACGATGTTCTTACCAATGTTCTTGTTCTTAAGTAGAACGTTTAGTGCACGTACGAATGCCATAGTAGAAGAGATATCACGCTTCTGTTCTTCTAGTAGTGGCTTGAATTCTTCTAGCTCAGGAACGATGAATTCTTGAGTGAATTTTGGTAGACGCTGTGGTGTGTAGCCGTGTAGCGCTTTACGACGAGCGTGTAGGTATTCGTACTCTTTTGAACCTTCTTCAAGTTTCAGGTACGGAAGTTCTTTCACAGCTTCGTCAGTTAGGATGTCTTGAAGACCTAGACGATCACGTAGGTGTAGTACGTGAGTCATGTCCATCTTCTTAACTTGGTGCGCGATGTTCTTACCTTCAGCCGCTTCACCCATGCCGTAACCTTTAACAGTCTTAGCTAGGATTACTGTTGGACGACCTTTAGTTTCTGCCGCGTTTTTGTATGCCGCGTATAGCTTAGAAGACTCGTGACCACCACGCTTAAGTGCGAAGATTTCGTCATCAGTCATGTCAGCAACAAGTGCCGCTGTCTCTGGGTACTTACCAAAGAAGTGCTCACGTACGTACGCGCCATCTTTTGATTTGAATGTTTGGTAGTCGCCATCGATCGTTTCGTTCATAAGCTGTAGAAGCTTACCAGAAGTATCTTTAGCTAGTAGTGAATCCCAGTTGTTACCCCAGATTACTTTCACTACGTTCCAACCAGCACCTTTGAACAGACCTTCAAGTTCTTGAATGATCTTACCGTTACCCATTACAGGGCCATCTAGACGCTGTAGGTTACAGTTGATTAGGAAACATAGGTTGTCTAGTTTCTCACGCGCAGCGAAAGAGATAGCACCACGTGATTCTGGTTCATCCATCTCACCGTCACCTAGGAACGCGTAAACGCGCTGCTCTGAAGTATCTTTCAGACCACGGCCTTCTAGGTACTTAAGGAAACGAGCTTGGTAGATAGAAGCGATTGGACCTAGGCCCATCGATACTGTCGGGAACTGCCAGAATTCAGGCATCAGTTTAGGGTGCGGGTATGAAGGAATACCTTTGCCGTCTACTTCTTGACGGAAGTTGTCTAGCTGCTCTTCAGTTAGACGACCTTCAACGAATGCACGTGAGTAGATACCTGGTGAAATGTGACCTTGGTAGTAAACTAGGTCGCCACCGTCCTTCTCGTTCGGCGCACGGAAGAAGTGGTTGAAACATGTCTCGTAGAACGCAGCAGAAGACTGGAAAGACGCCATGTGGCCGCCTAGCTCTAGGTCTTTCTTAGATGCACGTAGAACGATCATGATAGCGTTCCAACGAATAATTGAGCGAATACGACGCTCAAGTGTTGTGTCACCTGGGTATGCTGGTTCTTGGTCTGCAGGAATCGTGTTGATGTAGTTAGTTGTGATACCTGTTGGCATATCAACACCGTCTAGACGTGCTTTATCTAGAACTTGCTCTAATAGGAATTGAGCACGCTCTAGACCTTCTTCACGTACAACTGACTCAAGCGCTTGTAGCCATTCTTGAGTTTCCAGTGCATCTACGTCATGCTTCATATCAGACATGGCGATCTATCCTTCTGTTGGTTGGATCTACTTATTTAAGTAACGCTCTTACGAGTCATTACCCTGCTGAATTCGACGTAGAGAACGCTCTCGTCGAGACTCTTCTCGAGTCAAATCCAACAATGTTTCTTCGATGTAAGCCAAGTGCGAGTGGGACATTTCTCGCGCCTTTTCAGGCTGACCAGAAACAATCGCATCCACGATATTGGCTCGGTGTTTACTGACTTTCTCGACCGCTTCTGGGCGGCGACGTAGTAATTTAAAATTTTGTAGAATATTTTGCTCAAGCAAAGGCGCTAAGCTTCGAACAATGTGCAACAAAACCACGTTGTGCGCAGCTTCTGTCAAAGCGATCAAAAATTGCATCACTTCTGCAGATTCAGCTTCGATATCGTTGTTTGCTTGCTCTTGGCTAATGCGCTCAAGGCAACCTTGAATACGCGCAAAATCTTCTTCGGTACCACGTAAAGCTGCAAAGTAAGCTGAAATTCCTTCCATTGCATGACGAGACTCAAGCACATCAAGCTGGGTTTCAGAATGACTAGACAACAAATTCAACAAGGGATCTGAAAAGCTCTTCCAGATATTCTCACTTACGAATGTTCCGCCACCTTGGCGACGAGTTAACAAACGCTTCGCTTCTAAGCGTTGAATGGCTTCTCGGACTGAAGGACGAGACACATCGAACTGTCTTGCCAGTTCACGCTCTGGAGGCAGTTGTTGCCCCGGAGACAATGTTCCTTCCACTATCAACCTTTCTAACTCTTGTTCTATAACATCAGAGAGTTTTGGCTGACGAATCCTTTGATAAGCCATAATTTATTGTTCTTCTACTCTTGCAGGTAATTGGTAATACCAATTTTAAGTTGGTGCAGAAATTAACATAATTAAAACGCCACTGTCCAGCCGAAAATTGACCTAAATCATAGAACGAGCTTACTTCCAACAGTCTGATAACAACCGACTGTTAAAACAGCAATAGAATTGGTATGACCAATTACATAAAGCATACAAATGGGAAGTCGACGTGCTAGCAATTTTGGAAAAGAAATACAGAAAATGACAAAATTATCAGTCTATTTCTTCACCAAAACGGCGTATACGAGCGTAAAAATGTAGTTAACTTTTAACAATCATTAATATTTCTGGTATCAAAAAAAGGCATACCTGATCGTATGCCTTATTTATTTCGCTTTTTTGAATTTACACTTTCGCTACAAATCAACGCTGTATAAGCTGTCTATATTTCACCCAATCAAAGCTTAGACCAGGATCGCTTTTTCTCAAGGGCGCAATATATTGATGACCGGTAATTCGTGGCAGGGTGATGTGGGGATAAGACTGCATAATTACCTCAGTGATCTCTGCAAGTGATTGATATTGCGCTTCTGTGTAGGCAGTAAATTCTGTCCCTTCAAGCTCGATACCAATGGAATAGTCATTACAACGCTCCCTGCCCGCGAAACTGGATTGACCGGCATGCCATGCTCTATCGAGAAAAGAAACAAATTGAACGACCTCGCCGTTTCTCTTAATCAAGCAATGTGCAGAAACGCCCATTTTGTGAATAACTTCAAAAAATGGATGTGCGTTTGGGTCTAGCTTGCCAGTGAAGAAGTCCTCTATATATGGTCCACCAAACTGCCCAGGAGGCAAACTGATGTTGTGTACCACCAGCAGAGAGATGTCGTTTATATCAGAGCGGACATCAAAAAATGGTGACGGAACATGCTTTGCCTGTGTCAGCCAGCCATTCTCGATAATTGGGCGCATATCAACCTCTCTACTTTGCAAATTAACTGCTGAAATTATTGACACCGGAGAGTATCATTCGTTGCCATCTCCCTTTCAAGACAAGATTTGCGATGAAGAACACACACAACATTCAAGAACGCCTAGAATACCTTAAACAACAACTCCCTTTAGAGATCACTCGCTCTGTCGCTGATACCTTAAAAGAAGATCTAGGTGGCAGTGTCGACGCAGATAACGACATTACTGCATCTTTGATCCCTGCCGATGCGGTCAATACCGCAACGATTATTACTCGTGAGCATGGTGTGTTCTGTGGTCAAGCATGGGCTGATGAAGTTTTTAAGCAGCTCGGTGGTAAGGTCAGCATTGAATGGCACGTAAAGGACGGCGATAAAGTCGAACCTAACCAAACCCTTTGCACGCTGACAGGCCCTGCTCGTGACTTGTTGACTGGTGAGCGTAACGCAATGAACTTCATCCAAACGCTGTCTGGCTGCGCAACAGTTACCGCAGAGTACGCTGAAAAAATCGCGCATACTGAGTGTCGTCTACTAGACACACGCAAAACCATTCCAGGTCTGCGTAGCGCACTAAAATACGCCGTGACGTGCGGTGGTGGCTTTAACCATCGCATCGGTGTGTTCGATGCTTACCTCATTAAAGAAAACCACATTATTGCTTGTGGTGGCATCACTCAAGCCATCCAAAAAGCGAAAGAGCTTAACCCAGGCAAACCGGTAGAAGTAGAAACGGAAAGCTTAGAAGAGTTGAAACAAGCGATAGACGCTGGTGCCGACATCATCATGCTAGATAACTTCACAAAAGAAATGATGCGTGAAGCCGTAGCGATTAACGCAGGTCGTGCCGCTTTAGAAAACTCCGGCAACATTACGCTAGAGACCATCGCAGAATACGCAGAAACCGGTGTCGATTACATTTCGGTAGGCGCGTTGACTAAGCATCTAAAAGCGATGGATCTTTCGATGCGCTTCAAATAATAAAAGCAACACAACCTAAATTACTTCAACTAACTCAGTGAGTTGTGAGTAATTCATCATTAAAAAGGGCCAATAGGCCCTTTCTTTTTATCCATTAAAAAAATAGTACTACTCGCAAAACTCTGCATGCGATATGCAACTTTTCACCAAAGAGTTTTATCTCACTCGAGAGCCCATCTCTTCCCCATTTTCAACCCACCTTAACTCTCCATAATCTTTCGCCAATGCAATAGCATTATTAATTTTTAGGAAAGGGTTAAAAATGAAAAATAGTAAACAGAAAAAACAACAGGGTTTTACTCTGATTGAATTGATGATTGTGGTGGCAATTATTGGTGTTTTGGCGGCAATAGCTATCCCTGCCTATCAAGACTACGTAAAAAAAGGGGAAGCATCCTCAGCATTAGCAACGCTGAAGGCACTTCAAACTCCAGCAGAGCTTGAATGGCAGCAGAATGGAGCTTTGTCCAATATCGGGGCTTTAGGCTCTGCAACGGATGCGAATACACTTGGGACACTAGCTGTTGCAAGCCCTGATATTACATTTACTTTTGTTGGTGGTGCTTTAGACACTACAACTTTAACACTATCTAGAGGTACCACAGGATGGACTTGTGCGAATACGACAGGTGTAACACTTGACGGTTGTAGCTAATAAATGTTGCACAACCTCTCAACCATTCTTCGTCAAAAAGGATTACTGACGTTTTCCCAAGAAGAATCGTTAATAGAGCAAGTTAAAGCTTCTGGCATCTCGATGCCGGAAGCTTTACTCAGCTCTGGATTCTTCACATCAAGCGAACTGGCCGAGCACTTAAGTTCTATTTTTGGTTTAAATCAGCCCGAGTTATCTCAGTATGAGTACGCTTCGCTTTGTCAACAACTCGGTCTACGTGAATTAATCACTCGACATAACGCACTCCCGCTCAACCGCACGCCTTCAACGTTATTATTAGCGGTTGCCGACCCCACTAATCAACAAGCTGAAGATGATTTCCGCTTTGCCACTGGTTTACAGATTGAATTGGTGTTGGCGGATTTTCGTCAACTCAGCGCGGCAATCCGACGATTATATGGTCGTTCATTGAGTCACGAGAAGTCTGGATTAAAAGAGATAAACCAAGAAGAATTAGCCAACCTGGTTGATGTGGGCGCAGATGAAATCGACAACATTGAAGACTTGAGCCAAGACGAATCTCCTGTTAGCCGTTACATAAACCAAATTCTGTTGGACGCTGTGCGCAAAGGCGCATCCGATATCCACTTTGAACCTTATGAAAAGATGTACCGCGTTCGCCTACGCTGTGATGGCATCTTAATCGAAACACAGCAGCCACCAAGCCACTTAAGTCGCCGCTTATCCGCTCGTATCAAAATCCTCTCTAAGCTTGATATTGCAGAGCGGCGTTTACCACAAGATGGGCGTATTAAGCTCAAGTTGAATCAAGACACCGCGATTGATATGCGTGTATCCACGCTACCGACTCTATTCGGAGAGAAAATTGTATTACGACTGCTCGACAGCAGCTCTGCGTCACTGGATATCGACAAGCTTGGTTATAGCGAACAACAAAAACAATTGTACTTGGATGCGCTGCGTCGCCCACAAGGCATGATTCTGATGACAGGCCCAACTGGGAGCGGGAAAACCGTTTCTCTGTACACTGGGCTGAGTATTCTCAATAAACCAGAAATCAACATTTCCACGGCAGAAGACCCCGTAGAAATTAACTTATCGGGCATTAACCAAGTTCAAGTTCAGCCTAAGATTGGTTTTGGTTTTGCCGAAGCCCTGCGCTCTTTCTTACGTCAAGACCCCGATGTAGTAATGGTCGGTGAGATTCGTGATTTAGATACCGCCGAAATCGCTATAAAAGCATCGCAAACCGGTCACTTAGTACTTTCAACCTTGCATACCAATTCTGCGGCTGAAACGGTGATTCGTTTATCAAACATGGGCGTAGAAAGCTTTAACTTGGCCTCCTCTCTTAGTTTGATTATTGCCCAGCGCTTGGCCCGAAAACTGTGCTCGCACTGCAAACAGTCGCAGGAGCTTACCGTTCAGCTACAACATCTCGGAATTCAAACAAGCGACAACATTTTTAAAGCCAATCCCGATGGATGCAATGAGTGTACCCATGGTTATTCCGGCCGAACGGGGATTTATGAAGTGATGCGCTTTGATGAATTTCTTTCCGAAGCGCTTATTAAAGGCGCGTCGGTACATGAACTAGAAAAACTCGCCATCGCAAATGGTATGAGCACGTTACAAATGTCGGGCATAGAAAAACTCAAACAAGGGATCACAAGTTTTAGTGAACTACAGCGCGTACTTTATTTTTAATCCTTTAATCAGCAGTCACCTCTATGAAAACCACTACACCACAACTTAAAAACTTCCGCTGGAAAGGCATCAACAGTTCAGGCAAAAAGACGTCTGGACAAACCCTCGCGATGACAGAAATTGAAGTACGCGAGCGTCTAGACGCACAACACATCAAGATCAAGAAGTTAAAGAAAAGCAGTATCTCGTTTCTCACTAAACTCAGCCATCGCGTGAAAGGCAGAGACATCACGGTGTTTACCCGTCAGATTTCGACGATGTTGATAACCGGTGTGCCCTTAGTTCAGGCTTTAAAATTGGTCTCAGAAAACCATAAAAAAGCAGAGATGAAATCCATTTTGATGAGCGTGACACGCGCTGTTGAGGCAGGTACACCCATGTCAAAAGCCATGCGCACTGCAAGTGAACACTTTGACCCACTCTATACCGACCTTATCGCAACAGGTGAGCAATCCGGTAACTTAGCAGAAGTATTCGAGCGCTTAGCCACCTACCGAGAAAAAAATGAACAACTCCGTGCGAAAGTGATCAAAGCCTTGATTTACCCAGCCATGGTAGTGCTAGTAGCGTTAGGCGTCTCGTTTATCATGCTCACCAAAGTCATTCCCGAGTTTGAAAAAATGTTTGTTGGTTTTGGTGCTGACTTACCTTGGTTTACCAGGCAAGTATTAGATCTTTCCGCCTGGACACAAAACTGGAGCCCATTTATAGCACTAGGCTCTATCAGTCTATTCATCTCGGCGAGAATCCTCTCTAAGCGTTCAGATTCTTTTCGCTTAATGCTCAATCGCTCTGTGCTTAAATTTCCTGTTCTTGGCCCTGTATTATCAAAAGCCGCTATCGCCAAATTTAGTCGAACACTCGCCACAAGCTTTACAGCGGGTATTCCAATTCTAACCAGTTTAAAAACCACATCAAAAACCTCAGGAAACTTACACTATCAACTCGCCATAGAAGAAGTTTACCGTGATACCGCCGCAGGTATGCCAATGTATGTTGCCATGCGTAACTGTAATGTGTTCCCTGAATTAGTGTTACAAATGGTCATGATCGGTGAAGAGTCTGGTCGACTTGACGATATGCTCAATAAAGTTGCAACGATCTACGAGTTTGAAGTCGATAACACCGTCGACAACCTTAGTAAAATTCTAGAGCCGCTAATTATCGTTTTTTTAGGCATCGTTGTTGGCGGATTAGTGACAGCAATGTACTTGCCAATCTTTAACTTAATGAGTGTATTGGGCTAGAATGAGCTGTTAACTCCTTTAAAACAGCATCTTGCTGATTTCACTCATCGCTCAAGAGACAAATATGGAAGTATTCCAGTACTACCCTTGGCTATTCGTTGTGTTTGCCACCATCTTCGGTCTGATCGTGGGTAGCTTCCTCAATGTGGTTATTTATCGACTACCTAAAATCATGGAACTAGAATGGCGACGCGAATGTGCCGAGTCATTTCCTGAATACAGAATAGAACCTCCTAAAGAAGTGCTGACCTTGAGCGTCCCACGCTCCTCCTGTCAGAAGTGCGCAACGCCGATACGTATTCGAGACAACATCCCTGTGATTAGCTGGCTGCTTTTAAAAGGCAAATGCCACAACTGTCAGACAGCCATTAGCGCACGCTATCCACTGATTGAACTGCTCACTGCGTTCTGCTCAGGCTTTGTCGCTTACCACTTTGGTTTTAGTTACTTTACCGTTGCCCTACTCTTTTTCACTTTTATCTTAATCGCCGCAACATTTATCGATCTCGATACTATGTTGTTACCTGACCAATTAACATTACCATTAACTTGGGCTGGCATTGCCTTAGCATTAGTCGAAATAAGTCCTGTTACTCTACAAGATTCTGTCATTGGTGCTATTGCTGGTTACCTATGTCTCTGGTCCGTTTACTGGGGCTTTAAGCTACTTACTGGTAAAGAAGGAATGGGATATGGTGATTTTAAACTACTAGCAGCACTAGGGGCTTGGCTGGGCTGGCAGTCACTGCCGATGATCATTCTACTTTCTTCTGTGGTTGGCATCGTATTTGGCATCATTCAACTACGCTTGCAAAAACAGGGAATTGAAAAAGCTTTCCCTTTCGGTCCTTACTTAGCAATTGCTGGTTGGATAAGCTTAATTTGGGGCGACCAGATTTTAAACTGGTACTTTACTTCAGTTCTAGGAGTGTAAATGGCTTTGGTTATTGGTTTAACAGGTGGTATCGCTAGCGGTAAAACAACCGTCGCGAATCTGTTCAAACAACAATTTAAAATCGATATCGTCGATGCAGACATTGTAGCAAGAGAAGTTGTCGAGCCAGGCACTCCCGGCCTAAACGCGATTATTGAACATTTTGGTCACGATATCGTTCGTGAAGACCAAACTTTAGATCGCGCAAAGCTGAGAGAGAAAATCTTTTCAAACTCAGATGAAAAAGCATGGCTCAACGCACTGTTGCACCCGATAATTCGTGAAAAGATGATCGAAGATTTGCAGCAAGTCACCTCAGAGTATGCGTTACTTGTGGTGCCGTTGCTCGTAGAAAACAAGCTAGACAGTTTGTGTGATCGAGTTCTTGTCGTCGATGTAGAACCGAATACACAGATATCTCGCACGATGAAACGAGACAATGTGAGTGAAGAACAAGCTCGCGCCATCCTTGCCTCTCAAGCATCAAGAGAGCAAAGACTCGCGCTTGCAGACGATGTGGTTAAGAATAATCCAAGTGACCCAGATCTTTTGCTTCAAATCACAGATTTGCACGAAAAGTACCTAGCCATGTGTAAGAAAAATCTGCGAAAATAGGAACGAAACTCACAAAGGCTTATGTCGATGACCACGCACAAATTTGAACATCCGTTAAATGAGAAAACTCGTATTTATCTAAGAGTGGAGTCTCTGCTGCGTCAGGCTCACTTGGCCTCTGGGTTTAGCGAAAATCACCAGTACCAACTGTTTTTCCGTGCGTTATTCGATATGGTTGAAATTTTCGAACAGATCCAGCTAAAAAGTGAACTGGCCAAAGATTTAGAGAAACAACGACTATCGTACCGCCATTGGCTAAATGTTGATGGTGTCGATCAAGACGCATTAAATACCCTACTACAAGAGATAGATGTCGTTCATAGCCAACTGATGGGTGCAGAGCGTTTTGGTCAAGCACTAAAAGAAGACCGCTTCTTAAGCTCTATCCGCCAACGCTTTAATCTGCCGGGTGGTTCATGTTGTTTTGATTTGCCAGCGTTACATTACTGGCTTCACCTACCCATTGAACGTAAAAAGCATGATGCGCAGCAGTGGCAAGCAAGCTTAAGGCCCTTGTCTGATGCGCTTTCATTATGGTTAAAGCTCACTAGAGAGACCGGACATTTTAAAGCTCAAATCGGTCGTGCGGGTTTCTTCCAAAGTGACGCTGATGAAGCTAATATTCTAAGACTTCACATCCCAATGGAATATGGCGTTTATCCTATGATTTCTGGCCATAAAAACCGCTTTGCGATCAAGTTTATGTCGTTTGAAAACGGTCAAGCGTGCACACAAGATATTGAGTTTGAACTTGCTGTGTGCAGCTAAGACGACACTAAGCCTCCCCCATAATCTAAAATTCAACGCTTTATTACGCTTATATTGGATAACATTTCGTAGCAGCAATAGCGCGTTGAATAAGCCATCTTGAATTCATTTAGGTATACTACCCTTTAACACCAATTAGTAATGGGACGCTCAACTATGTCTAAAATTACCATCGTTCAATGCCCACAATGTGGCGCCGACGTAGAATGGGGAGAACAAAGTCCTCATCGCCCTTTCTGCAGTAAAAAATGCCAAATGATTGATTTTGGTGAGTGGGCAGATGAAGAAAACACCATCCCAGGCGCCCCCGATATGTCCGACAGTGATGGCTGGTCTGAAGACCAGTATTAATTAAGGCACTAGGGTAAAGGAATATCCTAGGCTCCTTCTTGGGGAGTCTAAATCACGCTCTTTCGTCGCTGCCCAGAGTGACGAATTTTAACCGCAGAGCCCTGTAATCTTTGGTCATCATTTGCCATCATTCCGAGGAACCATAGCGACATCAGGAATCCACTCACAGCAAGGACTCTTCTGAAGTTGACGACTTAAACACTAGTGCTTTCGGCTAGTAGATTCTGAATCCCGCTACTTCGTCGCTATCCAGAATGATGAATTTTAACCATTGCGGTCTGTAATCGGTATTCATTCATCCCTTTTCTACTCTGACTATTTTGTGATCTAGCAAAGCTATTTTTATTCGAGCAAGGCGGAAGCGTGGAGAGTATGCCAGTGCATGAGCATCGACAGTACAGATCGGGTGAAAAGAAACGAGCAAGCTAATTACACAAATAAAAAAACGGAGCCCTAAAAGGACTCCGTTTAAGATGAGAACGCTAGTTATAGCATTACTTCTTAGCAAGTTTCTCTTTGATACGAGCAGACTTACCAGAACGCTCACGTAGGTAGTACAACTTGGCACGACGTACTGCACCACGGCGTTTAACTTCGATGCTATCAACGATTGGAGAGTGTGTTTGGAACGTACGCTCAACACCTTCACCGTTAGAGATTTTACGTACAGTGAAAGCAGAGTGTAGACCACGGTTACGGATTGCGATTACAACGCCTTCGAAAGCCTGTAGACGCTCACGGTCACCTTCTTTTACCTTAACTTGAACTACAACAGTGTCACCTGGTGCAAATTTAGGTAGGTCTGATTTCATTTGCTCTTCTTCAAGAGCTTTGATGATGTTACTCATTTTTTAAATTCCTAGAATAAACTGATACTAAATAAATTAGGTTACTTTGCGTTATGTTCACTAATGAACTCAGCAAGTAATTGTTCCTGTTCGTCAGTCAGAGCTAGGTTTTCCAGGAGCTCTGGTCTTCTAAGCCAAGTTCGGCCCAGCGACTGTTTTAGTCGCCATTGACGAATGTCCTTGTGATTGCCTGACATCAGTACCGCTGGTACCTCTTTGTCATCCAACACTTCTGGACGCGTATAGTGAGGGCAATCTAACAAGCCATTTGCAAAAGAGTCTTCTTCTGCTGACGCGAAATCCCCTAGTACACCCGGAACAAACCGAGAGACAGAGTCGATTAACGTCATGGCTGGTATCTCACCACCCGTCATCACAAAATCACCAATCGACCATTCTTCGTCGACTTCAGATTGAATGATGCGCTCATCTACCCCTTCATAACGACCACAAATCAGAAGCAAGTTCTCATTCGTTGCCAGTTCTTCCACTCCTTTCTGGTCGAGCTTGCGACCTTGAGGAGAAAGATAAATGACTTTCGTCTTGCCCGGTGAGGCTGCTTTCGCGGTATGAATGGCATCGCGCAAAGGCTGAACCATCATTAACATACCAGGGCCACCACCGTAAGGTCGGTCATCGACTGTGCGATGTTTGTCGTGAGTGAAATCTCTAGGATTCCAAGTTTCAATCGACAAAAGACCTTTTTTAACCGCTTGACCTGTTACTCCAAAATCAGTAACAGAACGGAACATTTCTGGAAAAAGGCTAATAACGCCAACCCACATGTTTATCTCGCTCTGTAATTTTGGAGATTAGAATCCAGGATCCCAGTCAACTTCGATCCGTTGAGCTTCGCGATCAACATTAATGATCACTTGCTCTTCAAGGAACGGGATTAATCGTTCCTTCTGCCCGAAAGCATCTTTAAGATTTGCTTTAACAACCAGAACATCGTTTGAGCCAGTTTCTAGCATGTCAGTAACGACACCTAGATCGTAACCTTTAGTAGTTACAACTTGCATCCCAAACAATTCGCGCCAGTAGAACTCATCTTCTGACAATTCAGGCAGTACCGCAGGGTCAATAGCAATTTCAAAGTTCGTCATTAGATGCGCGTCTTCACGAACATCCATGCCTTCCAGCTTAGCCACCATACCTTTGTTATGGCGCTTCCAGCTTTCTACTTTGTACTCAACCCACTTACCCTTTTGGTTAATGTACCAAGGGCTGTAATCGAAAATGCTTTCAGCATTGTCTGTGTAGGAAAAAACCTTAAGCCAACCTCGAATGCCGTAAGTAGCACCAAACTTGCCTACAACAATCTTTTCGTTGCTCATTGTTTCTTTACCTTTCATCGACATAAACTAGTTTCTACTTTTCAAGTAAAAAATTAAGCCGCTTTTTGAGCGTCTTTAACTAGCTTAGCAACGCGGTCAGATACAGACGCGCCTTGACCAACCCAGTGGTTAACGCGGTCTAGGTCTAGACGTAGACCTTCTTCTTGACCTTTAGCAGTTGGGTTGAAGAAACCAACTTTCTCGATGAAACGGCCAGTTGCAGCGTTGCGGCTGTCCGCTACTACGATTTGATAAAATGGACGCTTTTTAGCGCCGTGACGTGCCAAACGAATGGTTACCATGTCGTCCTCTTTGCTTTCTCAAAAATAAAATTAACCCCAAAAACCATTCAAGAAATTAAATAGTTTGGGGTCTCGTGCCAAAATAAAGCTCCGGAATTTTACTCTTCTCCCGGAGCAATGCAAGGAGTTTAGTTACTTTTTCACCAACATAAATTGAATTTAAAGTTTGTGACGTACCTAACACCCTGAATCTATGCGTGATCGATTAATTAACGACCAAATGGGTTGAAGCCACCGCCTCCACCCATGCCGCCCATCATGCCTTGCATGTTGCGCATCATGCCTTTCATGCCACCTTTTTGCATCTTTTTCATCATCTTCTGCATTTGGGTGAACTGTTTTAGTAAGCGGTTTACGTCTTGAACCTGCACACCAGAACCAGCCGCAATACGTTTCTTGCGTGAGCCTTTGATAATCTCTGGGCGTTGACGTTCTTTCATTGTCATGGAGCTGATGATCGCTTCCATCTGTTTGAACATCTTGTCATCGACTTTGTCTTTCACATTGTCTGGTAGCTGAGACATGCCAGGAAGCTTATCCATCATGCCCATCATGCCGCCCATGTTTTGCATCTGGCCTAGCTGTTCACGGAAATCTTCAAGGTCGAAACCTTTCTTCTCTTTGAACTTCTTCGCCAGCTTTTCTGCTTTTTCTTGGTCAACGTTGCGTTGTAGGTCTTCAATTAAAGACAGAACGTCACCCATACCAAGAATACGTGAAGCAACACGATCTGGATGGAACGGTTCTAGCGCGTCAGTTTTTTCACCGACACCCAAGAATTTGATTGGTTTGCCCGTTACATGGCGTACTGACAGTGCCGCACCACCACGAGCATCACCATCAACTTTAGTTAGAACCACACCGGTAAGAGGTAGCGCATCGCCAAAGGCTTTTGCTGTATTTGCTGCGTCTTGACCCGTCATAGCGTCAACAACAAATAGCGTTTCTACTGGGTTGATAGCTGCGTGAAGATCTTTGATCTCCCCCATCATCTCTTCATCAATCGCCAAGCGACCTGCGGTATCGACAATCAATACGTCGTAGAATTTTTTCTTCGCATGGTCAATCGCTGCATTGGCGATATCAATAGGCTTCTGGTCTGGTGATGATGGGAAGAAGTCAACACCGATGTCTGATGCCAGCGTTTCAAGCTGCTTGATTGCCGCAGGGCGGTAAACGTCGGCAGACACAACCAAGACTTTCTTCTTGTCACGTTCTTTTAAAAGCTTAGATAGCTTACCTACCGATGTGGTTTTACCCGCACCTTGTAGACCCGCCATAAGAAGCACAGCAGGTGGTTGAGCGGCAAGGTTTAGCGCCTCATTCGACTCACCCATTACGGCTTCAAGTTCTGTTTGAACGATCTTGATAAATTCCTGACCTGGAGTCAGAGATTTAGAAACTTCTACACCTACCGCTTTTTCTTTAACGCGGTTAACAAATTCACGAACAACCGGAAGCGCAACGTCAGCTTCAAGTAAGGCCATTCGTACTTCACGTAGGGTCTCTTTAATGTTGTCTTCGGTCAGACGACCTTTGCCACTGATATTTTTCAGCGTTTTGGATAATCGATCCGTTAAATTCTCAAACATCTTTGTCTCTTCGCTAAAATGGCGATTAATTAGTGTGAGTATACATTAGCCAAGGTCTGAGTCATACCCGTACCGCTGCTCTATTCTTGTCTCTATTTCTATATGGTGCGGTAACTTATTAATTTCAATATCTCATCTCTCATGATTGATGTCGGATATAACGTAGCCCCAAAGTGTAATGCAAGGTATAATTTCCTCATTGTGCACAATAATATTTAGGATTCATGGATAGCTTAATAGCCATCGCGGCCGCCATACTTTATGTTTTGGCGATTGCGACCATCATACCCGGACTCTCACAGCAGTCAGGAATCAAAGCAAAAACAGTGTTTGCTAGTGCTGCCTGTGCGCTTGTTTTTCATGCGTGGATTTTGAGTGATCTGATTTTTGATGGTTCAGGTCAAAACCTTAGTATTCTAAACGTAGCCTCTTTGATCAGTTTTATTATTTCTCTGGTCATGAGCCTTGCTATGTTGAAAAATCGGTTGTGGTTTTTATTGCCTGTCGTTTATAGCTTTGCTGCCATCAATTTATCTGCTGCCACATTTTTGCCAAGCACGTTTATCAAGCACCTAGAGAATGACCCTAAGCTACTCATTCACATTTCTTTTGCGCTGTTCTCATACGCAACTTTAACTATCGGTGCACTCTACGCACTTCAGCTGGCTTGGTTAGATCACAAACTGAAAACAAAAAAATCTTTGGCGATTAACCCAAACCTGCCGCCTTTATTAATGGTAGAGCGTCAGCTATTCAAAATTATTTTGATCGGTAATTTATTGTTAACTGGCACGCTCATTACTGGCTTTGTCTTTGTGCAGGATATGTTTGCTCAAGGTAAAGCGCATAAAGGCATTCTTTCTTTCATCGCTTGGATTGTGTACTCAATACTGCTTTGGGGTCATTATCAAAAAGGTTGGCGTGGTAGAAAAGTTACTTGGTTCGCTGTCGCAGGGGCAACGCTGTTAACTCTGGCGTATTTTGGCAGTCGCTTTGTGAAAGAAATCATCTTGAATTAAGGAGCTCTAGGGCTCCTATCCTTTATATTTTAGGCTAGATAAAATACAGTACGCCTTAACCCTTTGACTTAACGGACTTACTCAACCGTTATATAACCCAATACTTACAAGGAACAGCAACGTTTTGGACGACATCTCTACGGGTATCTTGTTTGCGCTACTCGCGTGTCTTATCGTCATATCAGGTTACTTTTCCGGCTCAGAAACAGGGATGATGTCTCTGAACCGTTATCGCTTAAAGCACTTAGCCAAAAATGGGCATAAAGGCGCTAAGCGAGTCGAAAGGCTATTAGACCGTCCAGATCGTTTGATTGGTCTTATTCTTATCGGCAACAACCTCGTTAATATTCTCGCGTCTGCCATCGCGACCATTATTGGTATGCGTTTGTATGGTGATTTAGGTGTCGCTATCGCAACCGGTGCACTGACTATGGTTGTATTGGTTTTTGCTGAAGTTACCCCAAAAACAATTGCGGCGCTGTACCCTGAACGCGTGTCTTACGCGAGCAGTATCCTACTGACCATATTGATGAAGTTACTATCGCCTTTGGTGATGCTCGTTAACTTTATTACGAATGGCTTTATTCGTTTACTTGGCGTAAAAGCCGATCACTCAGTAGAAGACCATCTTAGTTCCGATGAGCTGCGTACCGTAGTAAACGAAGCTGGCGGATTGATCCCTCGCCGACACCAAGACATGTTGGTATCTATTTTGGATCTTGAGCACGTCACTGTGAACGATATCATGGTGCCACGTAATGAGATTACCGGTATCGATATTAATGATGACTGGAAATCCATCGTTCGTCAGCTTACCCACTCACCACATGGACGCATTGTTTTTTATCGTGACCAAATTGATGAAGTGGTTGGCATGCTGCGCCTGCGTGAAGCTTACCGCCTGATGCTAGAAAAAAACGAGTTCAATAAAGAGACGCTATTACGTGCTGCGGATGAAGTCTATTACATCCCGGAAGGTACGCCACTGAACGTGCAAATGTTAAAGTTTCAACGCAATAAACAGCGCATTGGTCTAATTGTTGATGAATATGGCGACATTATTGGCTTGGTGACATTGGAAGATATTCTGGAAGAAATCATTGGCGAATTCACGACCTCGATTTCTCCAAGCCTTTCTGATGAAATCAGTCCTCAAGGTGACGGAAGCTTCCTCATTGAAGGCAGCACCAATATCCGAGATATCAACAAAGGCCTGAAATGGGATTTACCAACGGATGGCCCAAGAACGTTAAACGGTCTTATTTTGGAGCACCTGGAAGATATTCCAGAGAGCCATTTAAGCGTGAGAGTGGCTGGTCATCCAATGGAGCTTGTTGAGATTGAAGAAAACCGCATCAAGCTCGTTCGTGTTTATCCTAAAAAGAAAAAATAGCTCCTATCTACAACTCAAGATAAGAAATAAAAAGAAAAGAGCCTGATCATGTCAGGCTCTTTTTAGTTCTGGATAAATATGCTTCTTGATAAGTTTTTAGCAACTAGTCGATGCGCAGCTCTTTTAGCATCGATTCAGGCAAAGCAAGTTCATCATTTTTGTTCACCGATACACCAGCATCCAAAATGCTCTTTGCGATCTGTTGTGCTTCTTCTAAAGAGTGCATCGCTGCCGTGCCACATTGGTATTCGTTGAGTTCAGGGATCTTGTTCTGGCTTTCTACCTTTAGTACGTCTTCCATGGCCGCAATCCAAGCATCCGCTACTTGCTGCTCTGATGGAGTGCCAATCAGGCTCATGTAAAAGCCGGTGCGGCAACCCATAGGCGAAATATCGATGATCTCAACAGAATCGCTGTTTAGATGATTGCGCATAAAGCCTGCATAAAGGTGCTCTAGTGTATGAATACCTTTTTCAGAAAGGATGTCTTTGTTTGGCGCGGTAAAGCGTAAATCGAAGACAGTAATCGTGTCCCCTTTTGGGGTCTGCATGGTCTTCGCCACTCGCACTGCCGGTGCATTCATGCGAGTGTGGTCCACGGTAAAACTATCGAGTAAAGGCATTACATCTCTCCTGATTGTAACTCCAATACCTCTCGGTACTGGATAAATGTCATTCATCCCTACAGCACATAAACAGGCTGTAGGTTAAAAGAACCAGCTGCTGTTGTCTTCCAATTCCTGACGACATTGCTTCAGCTGCCAGCCATAAGTTTTTGCAGTTTGTTCAACACGTCGAGCGACTTTGAGCAAGCTGGGCTTTCGCTTATAAGTACCTCGCTTGTACCCACCTCGACCTTCATGATAAGCCAGATATTGACTGTATGGGTCCCATAACGAAATCCCTAGTTGGCGCCTCGTTTCGTGAGTATACCAACCGACAAACATCATTGAATCATCAAAGTTGGTACGAGAACCGCCCTGCCCCGTCGCATCTTGGAAATCTTCCCAAGCAGGATCTTGAGCTTGAGAGTAACCATACGCACTGCTGACTCGTCCCCAAGGGATAAATCCCAATAAATAGTCTTTGGGTGGTTTCGCATCGTGCCGAAAGCTGCTTTCTTGTTTAATGATAGCCATAGCGACATGAATGGGGGTTCCCCACTTTTCTTCCATATCTTTGGCATCATCATACCAGCCGGATTTCTCTCGAAATATCTCACATAAATTATTCTGCTGCTTTGGCGGTGCCGTGGCACAACCTGCAAGTAACATGCTTCCGAGTACCGATACTACTAACGGTTTAATGTTCAATCCCACCCAACCTTTACCTATTCACTACTGCTTCAGATAAGCAAAGTAATCTTCCAAAAAATCATCAAAAGATAGCGTGTCACTTTGTTCCGCTTGCTTTTGCTTTTCTACTGACGACGCCACTTCCGTTTCCATCGTATCTTGTGAGTAGTACTGATAACCGTGAGCTAGATTTTCCTCGCGGTACTTCATGCCAAGCGCACAGCCGACTTTACCTAACCCACCAAGCTCTTTCGTCAGCTCTAATAGTTGACCTGAAATCGTTAGTTCTGGGTTATCAATCCATGTCTCGAGTTTATTACACACATCTTGGTATGCACTGCCACCAGCAGCCATATCCATTTGCTGTGCTATCTGACGCAGCTCGACAAACACTCGATGCGCCCAATCTTGCAAAGATAGACGTTCACCTTGGCAACCAATTTGAAGCATTAGCCCTTTTTCACGACCAGAAACAATGACTTTGTTCCAGTTGTCGCGCCAACACTCTAATTCACAGTTGTCCATTGGATCCGAGTCTGACAAGGCCGCCCAAGTCAGGAAGAGATCAAGGAATCGTACTTGCTCTTCATCCAACCCCACTGCGCTGAATGGGTTAACGTCTAGAGAGCGAACTTCAATGTACTCAACCCCACCGCGTCGTAACGCATCTGAAGGCTTCTCACCACTTTTCGACACGCGTTTCGGGCGAATTGGAGCGTATAGCTCGTTCTCAATTTGTAAAATATTGGAATTAAGCTGGCGGTATTCACCGTCCACTTTGACGCCTATTTTCGCAAACTCTTCTGATGGGTGACGAATCGCATCGCTCAAACCATCCAGATACTGATCAATGCTGTTAAAGCCAATTTTCAGTACACTTTGCGCACTATTGGTGTAGCCCAGATCGCTCAAACGCAAAGACGTCGATTTCGGCAAATACAAAGTGCCGCCAATTTTTTCGAATGGCAGATCGGTTTCACGACCTTGAATAAAAGAGCCGCATAACGCTGGCGATGCGCCGAAGAAATACGGAATCATCCAACCAAAACGGTAATAGTTACGGATCAGCGCAAAGTAGGCATCAGACTTAGCATCTTGGCGGGCTTGTTCATCTTGCTCGCCGTAAAGCGCGTCCCAAAATGTCTCAGGGAACGAGAAGTTAAAATGCACACCTGAGATGATTTGCATCAGGCTGCCATAGCGGCGTTTTAGACCTTCTCGGTACAGGGTTTTCATTTTTGCTGCATTCGAAGAGCCGTACTGAGCAAGCTGAATATCCTCTTCCGAGCCAACATAACATGGCATAGAAAGAGGCCACATCTTTTCTTCACCCATTTTTGTCTGCGTGAAGTGATGGATATCTTTCAGTTGTGCCATCAGTTCTGGAATTTCATGTGACACAGGAGTAATGAACTCTAACAATGATTCAGAAAAATCAGTCGTGATCCATTGGTTTGTGAACGCTGAGCCTAACCCCTCAGGATGAGGTGTTGTTGCTAGATGTCCATCCTGACGATAGCGCAAAGTTTCTCGCTCAACACCGCGTCCAAACTGCTTAAATACTTCGGGGTTTGATGCAACTTTTTTTAGTCGCGCAGCAAAATCAGTCAAAATGAGGTTCGCTTATATTGGGAGCAGGACACTTATCACAAAGGACAAGTGTAAGCTAAGTTATTGATATTTAATGCATCTAGATAAATGACCCACGAAAAGTCGCTTATCTAGATGAATAGCGGAGAAACGTTTCTCCGCTATTAAATGTGTACTCTATCGAATGATTTCAAGCTCTTCTACGTCTTTCCCCAACTTTTCTAATTGAGGACGCAGTGATTTAGCATCACCAACGACGATAATTTGATAGTCATTTGGATCAAACCACTTTTGAGCCAGTGCATTTAAAGTCTGCTTATCGACTTTTTCTACGATAGCGTTTCTTTGCTGCAAGTAATCTTGATCGAGGTTGTACTTAAGAATATCACTGATGAGTTCCGCTTTTTGTGTTGGCGTTTCATATTTCAGTGCATCTTTTTGACCGACCGCTTGACGCATAAATTTCATCTCTTCATCAGTAATTCCTGACTGCGAGTATTCATTTAGCTCATTTTCCATCTCAATGATCGAAGCAACCGTTGCATCCGCTCGTACTTGCGCGGTGAAAACAACCGAGCCAGTTTCTGGATTTCCAGAGAAGTAGCCGTAAGCGCCGTATGTGTAACCCTTGTCTTCACGTAGGTTTTGGTTAATGCGGCTATTGAAGTTCCCTGCTAAGTTGAAGTTTGCCAGTTGGCTTAGGTAAAAATCGCCCGTTGCATCGTAAGGCATACCCTGACGAACCATCATGACCACACTTTGTGGTGCACCTGGTTTATCAACAAGATGGATCTTTTGCTCACCTAATGCAGCGATGCTTTGCGGTGCATACAATGGCGCAGCTTCATCCTGCCAGTTTTTCCAGAACGTCAGCTGCTGTTCAATTTCCTGTTGTTCAATGTCACCAACAACGACGATTTGCGCACTTTGTGGCGTGTAATGCTTCGAGTAGAACTCACGGACATCATCCAACGTTAGTGCACTTACCCCTGCTTGCGTGCCGTCTTTTGGTCGAGCAAAAACAGAGTCTCCATAGAGCACTTGGCGACTCGCTTGTGATGCCATCCAGCTTGGGTTTTGGTGCTCATACACAAGACCTTCTAGCGCTTGCATCTTCACACGCTCAAAGTCTGCTTGCTTGAATGCAGGAGACAGCAACATCTCTTCGACAATTTTCAACGTCGGCTCTAAGTTCTTTTCTAAAGCAGAAACGCTGATGTTTGTTGTGTAGCCCGTTGCATTCACGGAGATGACACTACCTAGTTTATCGAGCTCAGCTTGAATCTCTTCGACACTACGTTTCGTTGTGCCTTCTTGCAACATTGCTGCGGTCAACTGGGCAAGACCTTCTTTGCCCTTTTCAACAAAACGTGTTCCCGCAGGTAAACTAAACTGCATCATGACCGTTGGTGTTTCATCGCTAACCGCGCCAAGCAACTCCGAGCCATTATTAAAATGAAGCTCGTACAACTCAGGCATCGTCGCTTTCACTGGCTCCCCTACAGGCGGTTGCACAGAGCGATCGAAGTTATCGGTCGCACGACGATACGCCAATTGATCATCAGTGATCTTCTCGTATTGTGGTAGCGTACGCTTTGGCGTCACAAAGGTCGCTGGTTTTACGACAAGGTCAGTTTTTCCTTTTGGTACCACGCTTAGGGTCACTTTGTTCTTACCTTGGATAAAATCCGTATACGCTTTTTCTACCGATGCAGGCGTCACTGCGCGGATCTGCTCAAGCTGTTGCTCAAGACGGTCTGGATCGCCGAAGAATGTCTCGTTGGATGCCAACTGCGTTACTTTGCCTTTAACACTTTCTAATGCAAAGATAGCATCCGCTTCCGCCTTACCCTTCAATTGTTCAAGGCGATCTTCTGTCACGCCTTTTTCAGCAAACTGATTGAGTGACTGTAAAAGCTCGTCGTACAGTTTTGATAGATCGCCTTTGTCCCCTGAATCACCCATTGCATAAACGTAAAAGTTACACGCCAGTTCTGCACAGTCATGGAATGAGCCCGCATCGACGGCTTTTTGAGTCTTGACTAAGTCTTGGTAGAGCACGCTGTTTGTACCGCCACCTAGCACTTCAGATAGCGTATCGAGAGACGCTTGGCTTTCTTCGCCGTTGTAAGTTGTTGGCCACGCGATCATCACCATCGGTTGTTGAATGCGATCTTCTAGCGTGATGTATTTGTCTTCTTGCAGTTTTGCAGGTTGTTTCGGCGCATTTTCAACCTCTGGCCCACGAGGAATCGAACCGAAGTACTTATTTACCCACTCAAGAGTTTGTTCAACGTCTAAGTCCCCACCGATAGTGATAGTCGCATTGTTTGGGCCATACCAACGTAAGAAAAACGCTTTGAGATCGTTCACATCAACACGATCAAGATCTTCAACATAACCAATAGTTTGCCACGAATACGGATGACCTTCAGGATATAACGCTTCAGACATACGCTCCCAAATTAAGCCATAAGGACGATTATCGTAACGCTGAGCTCGCTCATTTTTTACAGTTGAACGCTGAATTTCAAATTTGCGTTGAGAAACCGCATCCAGCAAAAAGCCCATACGGTCAGACTCTAACCACAGCATTTTCTCTAGCTGGTTAGCCGGGACAGTTTCAAAGTAGTTAGTACGATCACGGTTTGTCGTACCATTTAACGTACCGCCAGCCTCTGTGATGATTCTGAAGTGCTCTTGGTCACCAACGTTCTCTGAACCTTGGAACATCATGTGCTCAAAGAAATGCGCAAAACCAGACTTACCCACCTCTTCACGAGCCGAACCAACATGGTAAGTCACATCCACATGGACCAATGGGTCGGAATCTTCAGGAGCTAAGATCACCGTTAAGCCATTATCGAGTTTATACTTTTGGTATGGAATCTTAACTTTGCCTTCTTCCGCTTTCGATGACTCGACGAAAGTTACCCCTTCCGGCAGTGATGAAACTGGCGTATTTGATACACAGCCCGTGATCACTAACAGTGAGCACGCGCCAACCCAAAACATCTTCATGTACTTTCCTTAAAATAATCCGAGATAGATGGCCGCAAGCAAGCTATACCTAGCAGCCTTTCCTAAAAATATTAAAATCACGCAAGGCAGAAACTTCATTCTCAGCCACCCTGCGGCTAAACACAGCGGGTCTCCAATCACGGGTAACCAGCTAAAAAATAATCCCCAATAGCCATACTTTGACAGCCACTTTAATGCGGTATGACCGTGCTTTTCTTCTTGCGCTTTGTTGGGAATCCACAAGCCAAGCCAATAATTTGTTAAGCCACCAAGCGTATTGCCTATAGTGGCGACCATAATAATTGACGAAACGGAATATTGATTTAATGAGAGAGTGGCAACTAAGCCCGCCTCAGAGCCACCAGGTAACAAAGTGGCACTGAGAAAACCGGTCATGAAAAGCACCCATAATGCTGAATCTGAAAACCAAAGCGCTAAACTTTCAAAGCTCGTATTAAATGCTTCTAGCATGTCATATCAAGCAACACCTTGCCTCTGGTTCTTCCTGATTCAACTTGCTGGTGAGCAGCAATCACATCACTCATCGGATAAACCTGTTGAATTTCAGTCTTCAGTAAACCAACGCCAACCATGTACAACAAGGTATCTAATTGCGCTGGATCTGGCTCAACCAACATGCCGTTAGCCTCAAAGCCTAGGAGTTTGGCTTTTTCACAAATCAGCTCAGCCGTGATGGTTGGGACGGTTATGACTCTCGCACCGTCTTTCAGGCATTTAAGCGCATCTAACGCGGCATCTCCACCTACTAAATCAATCAAAACATCAACGTCTTCAACACGTTCTGACACTGGTGCAAATTGATAGTTCACTGCGTGAGCGCCAAGGGTAGCCAGGTAGTCTAAATTTCGTTCACTACAGGTTGTAAAGACTTCCGCTTTAGTCGCGACCGCGATTTGTACCGCTAGGTGTCCAACGCCACCGGCTCCTGCGAGGATAAGTACGCGATCGTTTTCTGTCACATTGGCTTTGCTGAGTGCTTGTGCCGCAGTTTGGCCAGCCAACGGTAATGCTGCGGCAGCCTCTAAAGTAACTGAACTGGGAACATGACTTAACTCAGCTTCTGGAACACATACGTACTGACTGTACCCACCGCCTCGGACTGGGAAACCGATAAATCCAGCCACCTCATCACCATCATTAAAACGCGACGCCCCCTCTCCACTGGACACGACTTTTCCTGAGATGTCGTAACCTGGTACCCAAGGTAAATTATCCTTGTTCTGCGCAGCTGCCCAACCGAGTCCGGCTCGTGTTTTAACATCAATAGGATTTACGCCTGAAAAAGCGACTTTTACTAAGACTTCACCAGGCTGTGGTGATGGTGTAGAAGCATGTTGAATCGCGAGTACGTTGGCATCACCAAATTCAGTGATAACGATCTGTTTGTGTTCCATAAACCATTCCCTGCAAGAAAACAAAAAGGGATGCGAAAGCATCCCTTTGACTATAAACCATTTTGTTAACCGAAGTTAATCGTGATTTTGTAAATTGGTTGATCATTCCATTTTCGGTAATGACTAGCCGACAAGTGCTAGCAAGATACCAGCGGCCACTGCTGAGCCCAATACACCTGCAACGTTTGGTCCCATCGCATGCATCAACAAGAAGTTTTGCGGGTTAGCTTGTAAGCCGACCTTGTTCACCACACGCGCGGCCATTGGTACCGCAGAAACGCCAGCCGCACCAATAAGTGGGTTGATGTCTTCTTTTGAGAACTTGTTCAGCAACTTAGCCATTAGCACACCAGCCCCCGTACCAATACTAAACGCAACCGCACCAAGCCCTAGAATGCCTAATGTTTCTAAGTTCAGGAATTGATCCGCTTGCAGCTTCGAGCCAACCCCTAAGCCCAAGAAGATCGTCACGATGTTGATCAGCTCATTTTGTGCGGTTTTCGATAGACGATCGACCACACCCGCTTCACGCATTAAGTTACCAAGACAGAACATACCGACAAGAGGCGTTGCTGAAGGTAGGAAAAGAATCGTCATGAGTAATACTGCCATCGGGAACAATACCTTTTCCCATTTACCCACGTGACGCAGTTGCGCCATTTGAATCTCACGTTCTTCCTTAGTGGTTAGCGCCTTCATGATTGGCGGCTGAATGATTGGCACTAAAGCCATGTAGCTGTACGCGGCTACAGCAATCGCACCAAGCAGGTCTGGTGATAACTTACTTGCTAAGAAAATCGCCGTTGGGCCATCCGCACCACCGATGATAGCGATAGACGATGCATCCGCCATGGAGAACTCCATGCCAGGTACATAGTTGAGCAAAATAGCGCCAAACAGCGTCGCAAAAATACCAAACTGAGCTGCCGCACCTAGCCACAACGTTTTTGGGTTTGCGATCAAAGCACCAAAGTCGGTCATCGCACCCACACCCATGAAGATCAACAACGGGAACACACCCGATTCAATCCCAATGTAGTAAACGTAGTAGAGCAAGCCGCCAGGCTCAGTAAAGCCAGCATTTGGAATATTCGCCAAGATAGCACCAAAACCAATCGGCAATAACAGTAAAGGTTCAAAGCCTTTTTTGATTGCCAAAAACAGCAAGGTACAACCAACCAGCATCATACAGATTTGGCCGAACTCGAAGTTAGCGATCCCTGTTTCTGCCCAAAGGGTTAACAATCCGTCCATGATACTCCCTTACGCCAGGCTCAACAGAGGCGCACCTACTGTGACAGCATCGCCTTCTTTAACGTTCAACTCTTGAACCACACCACCACGCGCCGCACGCACTTCTGTTTCCATCTTCATTGCTTCAAGAATCAGTAGTACATCGCCTTCAGCCACTTCAGCACCAGGCTGAACATTCACTTTAAAGATGTTACCGGCAAGAGGAGCAGGCACCGCTTCAGCAGAAGCGTTAGAAGGTGCGCTAGGTGCCGTCGATTTTGCAGGCGCCGCAGAAGGAGCGACAGAGGTTAGCTCGCCTTGAGGACCAACTTCCACCTCATACACCTGTCCGTCAACACGTACGCTATAAGTTTCTACTCCACCAGTTGCTGGTTGCGCCGCAGGTACGGCAGGCTTCGCGGCTTCTAGCGTTGGTGCAGGTTCAAATGCTTCTGGGTTTTCACGATTCTTAAGGAACTTAAGACCAACTTGAGGGAAAAGCGCATAAGTAAGTACATCATCAACACGTTCACTTGCTAGCTTAATACCTTCTGATTTCGCTTTCTCCATTAGATCAACAGTAAGCGTCTCCATTTCAGGCTCAAGCAAATCGGCAGGACGACACGTAATAGGCTCTTTGCCATCAAGTACTTTAGCTTGCAGCTCTGCATTTAACTCGGCTGGCGCTTGACCGTATTCGCCTTTCAATAGACCAGCGGTTTCCTTAGTAATGCTCTTATAGCGTTCGCCAGTAAGAACGTTAATCACCGCTTGCGTTCCGACGATCTGCGAAGTTGGAGTCACCAATGGAATGAAACCAAGATCTTCGCGAACACGAGGGATCTCTTCTAAGACTTCATCAATGCGATCCGCCGCGCCCTGTTCTTTCAACTGGCCTTCCATGTTAGTCAGCATGCCGCCAGGCACTTGAGCAATCAGGATGCGAGAGTCTACACCTTTCAACTGACCTTCCCACTTTGCGTACTTCTTACGTACTTCACGGAAATACGCGGCGATAGGTTCTAGTTGCTCGAGCTTCAAATTCGTATCTCGCTCGGTTCCTTCTAGCATCGCGACTACCGTTTCCGTCGGTGTGTGACCATAGGTACAACTCATTGAAGAAATCGCTGTATCGAGAATATCAATACCAGCTTCAACTGCTTTTACCGCTGTCGCAGTAGACAAGCCTGTCGTCGCGTGACAATGAAGTGCTAATGGCACATCACAAGACGCTTTGATACGCGTGATAAGCTCTTCCGCTTCATAAGGCTTGAGTAAGCCAGACATATCTTTAATACACAGTGAATGACAACCTAAATCCTCTAGGCGTTTTGCCAAGTCAACCCAAGTGTCTGCGTTATGCACAGGGCTTGTTGTGTAAGACAGCGTACCTTGAGCATGTGCGCCAACATCGACCGTTGCTTTAACAGCCTTCTGGAAGTTTCGCACGTCATTCATTGCATCAAAGATACGGAATACGTCCATACCGTTAGCATGTGCGCGTTCAACGAACTTCTCTACTACGTCGTCGGCATAATGGCGGTATCCTAAAAGGTTTTGACCACGCAGTAGCATTTGCATTGGCGTATTAGGCATCGCTTTTTTCAACTCACGTAAACGCTCCCAAGGATCTTCCCCTAAGAATCGAATACAAGAATCAAACGTTGCGCCACCCCAAGTCTCTAGAGACCAGTAACCAACCTTATCCAACTCAGCTGCGATAGGCAGCATATCCTCAATACGCATACGCGTAGCAAATAGTGATTGATGGGCATCACGAAGGACCACATCTGTAATAGCTAGTGGTTTAGACATGCTCTTAAACTCCTTTTTAATCCTGGTTCGGCTACTTCGCGAATGAGGCGCGATGTTTATGAATCGCAGCCGAGATCGCCGCCACTACTTGTGGACTAACAGCTGAAGAGGTTGATTGAATATTAGTATTTGTTTTTGGTGCTGCGATCGGCTCTGGTACTTCTTCTGGTACCAATTTCGACATTAGCCGAACGAGATAAACAAGAATAGTGAGGAAAATAAATACGACCGCCATCCCCGTTAGCATCAGGGTGGCCGCATCTACTAGCAGGCTTCCTATATTAGTCATGTTGCTTCCTTTCTTTGTCATCCTGACAACGTGCAGGACTTTAATAGCGTCAAATCCCGACCAATGGATTATCTCGATTGGTTAAATTTTGTCAATTTTGTTTAAGGAAGGTTTGTAATAATCCTGATAAATGATTATTTATTCACTACCCAGATCACAGTTCATGACAAAATAATTACTGCGAATCTGCTATCTCCTTACGAACAGAGTAAAGGAGGACATAAATAAAAACTGCGATTTGGATTTCAAAACCAAATCGAGATTTACACATAAAAACTAATAAAAACAAAAGGATGTCATTTTATAACAATTAACAAACAAATAAAAAACAAAGAAGTTACATGTAAACAATTGAAGTGAAAGAAACGGAAATTAATATACAGGAGAGATAGTAAGGATGGATTCACAAACTACAGCTGAAACTTTATTCCAAATTGCTTAGATAAGCACATATTCGCTTTTGGAAAAGAAGGACCTCGCCTCTAACAACTCTAGGCTATAGTTCCTGATGTCCAGATACAAAAAAGCCTCGCAATTGCGAGGCTTTTTCAGTAAATGGCGCGTCCTGGAGGATTCGAACCTCCGACCGCCTGGTTCGTAGCCAGGTACTCTATCCAGCTGAGCTAAGGACGCGCAGTTTTCGATATCAACTTTCGTCAACATCAGGGCATTACCCTTCAATAAGTGGCGCGTCCTGGAGGATTCGAACCTCCGACCGCCTGGTTCGTAGCCAGGTACTCTATCCAGCTGAGCTAAGGACGCGCAGTTTTCGATATCAACTTTCGTCAACATCAGGGCATTACCCTTCAATAAGTGGCGCGTCCTGGAGGATTCGAACCTCCGACCGCCTGGTTCGTAGCCAGGTACTCTATCCAGCTGAGCTAAGGACGCGCAGTTTTCGATATCAACTTTCGTCAACATCAGGGCATTACCCTTCAATAAGTGGCGCGTCCTGGAGGATTCGAACCTCCGACCGCCTGGTTCGTAGCCAGGTACTCTATCCAGCTGAGCTAAGGACGCGCAGTTTTCGATATCGACTTTCGTCAACATCAGGGCAATACCCTTTAATAAGTGGCGCGTCCTGGAGGATTCGAACCTCCGACCGCCTGGTTCGTAGCCAGGTACTCTATCCAGCTGAGCTAAGGACGCGCGATTTTCGATATCAACTTTCGTCAAAATCAGGGCAATACCCTTGAATAAGTGGCGCGTCCTGGAGGATTCGAACCTCCGACCGCCTGGTTCGTAGCCAGGTACTCTATCCAGCTGAGCTAAGGACGCGCAATAATCTTATTTTACTTTGTATAACCCGTTTATCAAACGAATTATTAAATAGTGGCGCGTCCTGGAGGATTCGAACCTCCGACCGCCTGGTTCGTAGCCAGGTACTCTATCCAGCTGAGCTAAGGACGCGCAGATCTTCTTGCTAGGAAGTTGTGAAGCAAATCACATTCATTTCTTACGAAACAAAAAAAAGGCCATCGGGCCAGTCAATGAATGGCGGTGAAGGAGGGATTCGAACCCTCGATACGGGATAAACCGTATACTCCCTTAGCAGGGGAGCGCCTTCAGCCTCTCGGCCACCTCACCGTTTTCATTGTTATATCTCAGAAGAGATATGGCGCGTCCTGGAGGATTCGAACCTCCGACCGCCTGGTTCGTAGCCAGGTACTCTATCCAGCTGAGCTAAGGACGCACTTTTTTGTTGATTTCTCAACATTGCAAGAATGGCGGTGAGGGAGGGATTCGAACCCTCGATACGGGATAAACCGTATACTCCCTTAGCAGGGGAGCGCCTTCAGCCTCTCGGCCACCTCACCGTCTTGCGGAGGCACATATTACGTTTTACCGAAAATATGTCAAACACTTTCTTTGAAAAAATCCACGAAACTGACTTAACCGTTGCTGATTTAATCAAAGTGACTATTAAACGAACTTTACCACTCTATTATGATGAAAAAAAGAGAGTCTTCTCTGAAAAAAAGACATTTATTTTCAAACAACTTCCTGGTGTTCGATTCAACAATATTGACGGATTCACGGCCACACTCAACACAATGGTTTCCGCAAATCTTCAAAAACATTAAAGACTAAAAAGGCCAACCCTTCGGTTAGCCTTTTTCATTCAAACTAAGCTCTGTAAACAGGAGCGACTTAGTAGTTACCTGAAGCAACGTTGCCATTGCCTTTTTCAGCTTGAATGCGCATGTAGATTTCTTCACGGTGAACTGAAACCTCTTTCGGAGCGTTAACGCCGATACGTACTTGGTTACCTTTCACACCTAGTACAGTTACAGTCACTTCATCACCAATCATCAGTGTTTCGCCTACGCGGCGAGTCAAAATTAGCATTCTTTGCTCCTTGAGTAATCTCTAAATTTTCTTGCTACAAAGCTATTATCCAACAAAAGTTATATTTTCGTAAACTACCTTGTTAGCGAAAATCAGCCTAAAAAGGCATGTTTTTGTTGAATGTTTAATGCTTCACTAGACGTAATGTAAGCATCATGCAGAATGTTTGCTGCTGTATCCACACATTCGGGTGCTAAAACTAGCATCATAGTGAGTGCATTCGTTGCGCTGAAATTGATCTCAATATCTCGCTTTGCCAACAAATCGCATGCGTGCTCTACCATTCCATTGGCCTCAAGCCCCACTGCGGTCAACAGGCTTACCACTTCACTATTACGGATTTTGTCGCTGAACACCAGATCGAACTTGGCACATGCATCTTGTTTTATCATGATACCTGCCCGTTCTGCTTCCTCGATCACATTCCAAATGTCTATACCCAGCATCTGACATTGTTTTGTAGCACTAGATAAATGTTCTTTATCGACTTCGATAATGGCAAGGTCACGTTGAATGGCTATACCAGAGACGGCTTGATTGCCTGACTCCCCCTTTACCAAACTGCCTTCATTAACATCAAATGTCGAAAGCACGCGTAGTGGCACATTATTCTTCCATGCAAATTGCACTGAAGGTAAATGTAATACTTTTGCGCCTCGGCTTGCCATCGCTTCCATTGAAGGAAAATCGATAACCGCCAATTTGCGCGCATTTTTCACTACACGTGGGTCACAAGTATAAATACCATCAACGTCGGTAAAGATTTGACACTCGTCAGCGCGCAATGCGCCCGCCAGTGCCACAGCGCTCGTATCTGAGCCACCTCGACCTAATGTGGTGATATCCCCATTCTCATTCACACCTTGAAAGCCCGCAACAATCACGATTTGGTCTTGCTCAAGCAATCCCATAATTGTCGTGGTATCAATGTGTTTAATCGTTGCGTCATTGTGTTGATTATCCGTCACAATATTCGCCTGTGCTCCGGTAAGCGAGCGCGCAGCATGACCCATTTTATTCAAAGTCATGGCTAACAGTGCCATTGACACTTGCTCACCAGCAGAGAGCAAAACATCAAGTTCTCGAGCTGTAGGTACGCTATCTATCTGTTTAGCGAGATCCATCAGTCTGTTTGTTTCGCCTGACATTGCAGACACGACAACAACAACTTGATTGCCATCATTTTTCGCCTTAATGATGTGTTCAGCGACTTGGTGGATTCTTTCAATTGAACCCACAGAGGTTCCGCCAAACTTTTGCACGATAAGGGGCTTTTTCACCAGTCTTCACCTTCCCAAGACCGAAGTCTCTTTAGAACTGCTTACATCTTAAATATTTCCTTTGAGAAAAATTATATAAGCAGTAGTTACAACAAAAACCAAGCAGCTTAAATGACTCGGTTAACTTTTGGTCAATTAAACCACTTGGTTGCTAAAAAAAATTACGCTCAATCAAAGAAACTTGATTGAGCGTAATTTTATTAGTTAAGAGCTTATAAACGCTCTTCTAGCCAAGGCTGAACTGTTTTGATTGCCTCTGGTAGTGCTGAAACATCAGTACCACCGGCTTGAGCCATGTCTGGACGACCACCGCCCTTACCACCGACTTGCTCTGCAACCATTTTAACCAGATCACCTGCTTTTACTTTACCAGTGAGATCTTTAGTCACACCAGCAATCAAGCCAACCTTGTCACCCGTTACGTTTGCAAGCAGTACAACACCAGAACCCATTTGATTCTTGATGTCATCAACCATGGTACGTAGGTTCTTGCTATCAGCACCTTCAAGAGCCGCAACTAGAACTTTTGTGCCATTTACTTCAACCGCTTTGCCCATGATGTTAGCGCTTTCTGCGGCCGCCATCTTATCTTTTAGCTTCTGCACTTCTTTTTCTAGTGCTTTTGCTTTTTGAGCCGATTCCGCAAGTTTTTCTTCGTACTTCGCGTTTTGAGCTTCAATAGCGTCTAATGCCGCCTCGCCTGTTACCGCTTCAATACGACGAATACCAGCTGCAATACCGCTTTCTGATGTGATTTTGAATAGACCAATATCACCCGTGCTTGATGCGTGAATACCACCACAAAGTTCAGTGGAGAAGTCGCCCATAGACAGCACGCGAACTTCGTCATCGTACTTCTCACCAAACAATGCCATTGCGCCTTTCTTCTTAGCAGACTCAATGTCCATCACATTGGTTTCAATCGTGTGGTTACGACGAATTTGTGCGTTTACTAGACGCTCAACTTCTTTCAGTTCTGCTGCAGTTACTGCCTCTAGGTGTGAGAAGTCGAAACGTAGGCTGTCAGCTTTCACTAGTGAGCCTTTCTGCGTTACGTGCTCACCAAGAACTTGGCGTAGTGCTGCGTGTAGCAAGTGCGTCGCTGAGTGGTTAAGAGAGATAGCTGCGCGACGCTCTGCGTCAACGATGGTTGCCACTTCGTCACCTTTCGCTAGCACGCCTTCTGCCATTACACCGTGGTGTGCGATTGCGTTACCGAGTTTTTGAGTGTCTTCAACGCGGAATACACCAGACTCAGTACGGATTTCACCCGCGTCACCACACTGACCGCCTGACTCTGCGTAGAATGGCGTTTCACCAAGCACGATGATGGCTTTATCGCCCGCAGATAGTGAATCTACTTCGTTGCCTTCAACAAACATCGCAGCGACTGAACTAGAACCTTTAGTACCTGTGTAACCACAGAATTCTGTTTGCGTATCAACTTTGATTGCTGCGTTATAATCTGTACCGAATTGACCAGCTTCACGCGCACGTTGACGCTGCTCTTCCATCGCTTTTTCGAAACCCTCTTCGTCGATCGCGAACTCACGCTCACGTGCAACGTCGTTAGTGAGGTCTGCTGGGAAGCCGTAAGTATCGTAAAGCTTGAATACCGTTTCGCCGTCTAGCACTTTGCCATCTAGGTTATCTAATGCTTCGTTAAGAATTACCATACCGCGCTCAAGTGTACGACCGAAGTTTTCTTCTTCGATACGCAGTACTTTTTCAACCACTGCTTGTTGACGCTTCAGCTCTTCGCCTGCTGTACCCATTACTTCTGCTAATACGCCAACAAGCTTATAGAAGAATGCACCTTGTGCACCTAGCTTGTTACCATGACGTACGGCACGACGAATGATACGACGTAGTACGTAACCACGACCTTCGTTTGAAGGCATCACACCATCAACAATCAAGAATGAACATGAACGGATGTGGTCAGCAATAACGCGTAGCGATTGGTTCGATAGATCTTCATAACCAATGACTTCAGCCGCTGCTTTGATAAGAGTTTGGAATACATCGATTTCGTAGTTTGAGTGAACGCCTTGCATGATTGCAGAGATACGCTCGATACCCATACCTGTATCTACCGATGGTTTTGGTAGCGGTTCCATAGTGCCGTCTGCGTGACGGTTGAACTGCATGAATACGTTGTTCCAGATCTCGATGAAACGGTCACCATCTTCTTCAGGCGTGCCAGGACGACCACCCCAGATGTGTTCACCGTGATCGTAGAAGATTTCAGTACATGGACCACAAGGACCAGTGTCGCCCATTTGCCAGAAGTTATCAGACTCGTACGGCTTGCCACCTTCTTTGTCACCAATGCGCACGATACGATCAGCAGGCACGCCAACTTTTTTGTTCCAGATGTCGAATGCTTCGTCATCGGTTTCGTAAACGGTTACCAATAGACGATCCGCAGGCAGTTTAAGAACTTCGGTTAGGAATTCCCAAGCAAATGAAATCGCATCTTCTTTGAAATAGTCGCCAAAGCTGAAGTTGCCTAGCATTTCAAAGAATGTGTGGTGACGAGCGGTAAAGCCAACATTTTCCAGGTCGTTGTGTTTACCACCAGCACGTACACAACGCTGAGCCGTAGTCGCTCGAGTATAGGCTCGTTTTTCTAAGCCTAAGAAACAATCTTTAAATTGGTTCATACCTGCGTTTGTGAACAGCAGGGTTGGGTCGTTATGTGGAACTAACGATGAACTTTCTACGATTTGGTGTCCTTTGCTTTCAAAGAACTTGAGGAACGCGTTACGAACCTCGTCAGTGCTCATGTACATGCAGCTCTTCCTGAAAATAGTCGAGTTAGAATTTTGCCGTATTGTAGATCATGCAAACAGCTGAGACTAGTTTTCTTGAGGAAAAGAGGGAGCAGAAGAAAAAATTTGAAGCAAAACAAAAATCAGCGCAATTGGATCAACGCTAATCTTGGTCTTCAAAGGCAAGCGCATAGCTAATTTGGTCGAAACTGTAGCCTCGGTATTGTAGAAAACGGACTTGTTTTGCGTATTCTTTTTGGTCCTTGGCTTTGACGCCTTTGAATTTCTTTTCTGCCGCCTGCTTAGCAAGTTCAAACCAGTCTTGCGGTTCTTCAGCCATGGCTTGCTCAATCACCGATTCCGCAACACGTTTCTGGTTTAACTCTTGGCGAATTCGACGCTCTCCATGTCCTTTGTATACATGCTGCCGAATTTGGCTCTTCGCATAACGTAAATCATCTAAATAGTTATGGTCTAAGCAAAAATTAATCGCGATTTCGATGTCTGATGCTTCATAGCCTTTCATCGACAGTTTTTGGTACAGCTCATACTGACCATGATCGCGACGGCTAAGCAGTTGGATAGCCGCCTCTTTGCTCGATAATGTTGGTGTCTGGCGCTTTTGGTACATGGTGATCCTAAAGGTATTTTTGCTGTACAGACTCTCAATGGCCTTTGTGATGATTCGATTTTTGATGTCAATAGATACAACAAAGCCCCGCATTGCAGGGCTTTATCACTTTTTAATCTGTGAAGGGATTAAAACTCTTCAGCTTGCTCAGGCGCCTCGCCTGCTTCAGGAGCTTCCGCAAGGGCTGGCGCTAACAACATTTCACGCAATTTAGTATCGATGGTTTTAGCCACTTCAGGATGCTCACGTAGGTAGTTGCACGCGTTCGCTTTACCTTGACCAATCTTATCGCCTTGGTAGCTGTACCAAGCACCAGCCTTTTCAACCAGCTTGTGCTTCACACCTAGATCTACCAGCTCACCTTCGCGGTTAAAGCCTTGACCGTACATGATTTGCGTATTGGCTTCTTTAAACGGTGCAGCAATCTTGTTCTTAACCACTTTGATGCGCGTTTCGTTACCAACGACTTCGTCACCTTCTTTGATTGCGCCAGTACGACGAATATCAAGACGAACAGAAGCGTAGAATTTAAGTGCGTTACCACCCGTGGTCGTTTCTGGGTTACCGAACATCACGCCAATCTTCATACGGATTTGGTTGATGAAGATACACATACAGTTAGACTGTTTTAGGTTACCTGTTAGCTTACGCATCGCTTGAGAAAGCATACGTGCTTGCAGACCCATGTGGCTGTCGCCCATTTCGCCTTCAATTTCTGCTTTTGGTGTTAGCGCCGCAACTGAGTCAACAACCATAACGTCGATAGCGCCAGAGCGAGCTAGTGCATCACAAATCTCTAGTGCTTGCTCACCAGTGTCTGGCTGAGAAACCAAGAGCGCATCGATATCAACACCAAGTTTCTTCGCGTAGACAGGGTCCAAAGCGTGCTCTGCATCGATAAACGCACAAGTTTTACCTTCACGTTGCGCAGCAGCGATAAGCTCAAGCGTTAGTGTTGTTTTACCTGAAGATTCTGGACCGTAGACTTCTACGATACGACCCATTGGCAGACCACCTGCACCCAAAGCGATATCAAGAGAAAGAGAGCCTGTTGAAATCGTTTCTACGTCCATTGCGCGGTTATCACCAAGGCGCATGATAGAGCCTTTACCGAATTGCTTTTCAATTTGACCTAGCGCAGCGGCGAGCGCTTTCTGTTTGTTCTCGTCCATTACTTTCTCCGATTTATTCATCTTCTTTGGGCGACGAATAGTAATTCATTTTTCTTAAGCAGCTAACCTGCTCAGCAATGAAAGTTATTATACTGTTGATTCATACAGTGTCTATACCTGTATAGAAAAAATTTAGTTCACGGCTTCTAAGGATTTGCTCCAGCCCTTATCAATTCTGGGCTAAGACAGTGTAAGAAATTCTAAATTAAATGTTGATGCAATCGAGTCAATGCATGCATCACCGCTTGTTGACGAACTTCCGCCCTGTCACCAGAAAAATGCATGGTCTCAACAAAGAGCCAGTCGTGCTTATCCGCAAAAGCAAAGCAGACGGTTCCAACCGGCTTTTCATCAGTGCCTCCCCCCGGTCCAGCAACACCACTGATGGAAACCCCAATAGTGGCATTCGAGTGTTGAAGCGCACCTTGCACCATTTCAATCACAACGGGCTCACTCACGGCACCATGTTCCTCTAAGGTTTCCACTCTCACACCCAGCATTTCCATTTTGGCTTCGTTGCTGTAAGTGACAAAAGCTCTATCTAACCAACCTGAGCTGCCTGCAATATCTGTAATAGCGGTCGCAACACCGCCACCCGTGCACGATTCTGCCGTCGTTAAAACATGACCATACTTTGCCAATAATGCGCCTAAATCTGCGCTCAATTTTGTTGTTTTTTCCATAGCCAAAATGCCCTTTGTCTCTTTTTACTTGATAGGGATTCACGTATCCTAAGCCGCTACGGAAATAAACAAAAGAACTTACCTGTGAAAGCTGAACAAAAACACACTCCGATGATGCAGCAATACCTCAAGCTAAAAGCTGAGAACCCTGAGATTTTGCTGTTCTACCGCATGGGCGATTTCTACGAACTCTTTTACGATGATGCAAAGCGAGCGTCCCAACTGCTTGATATTTCGCTAACTAAGCGCGGTTCGTCAGCTGGAGAGCCTATTCCTATGGCGGGAGTGCCATTTCACGCAGTAGAAGGCTATCTAGCAAAACTTGTTCAGCTTGGTGAATCAGTCGCAATCTGCGAACAAATTGGCGATCCAGCCACCAGCAAAGGTCCGGTAGAACGTAAAGTTGTGCGTATCGTGACACCAGGTACTGTGACGGATGAAGCACTGCTTTCTGAGCGTGTCGATAACTTAATCGCAGCAATTTACCATCACAACGGTAAGTTCGGTTATGCGACGCTGGATGTCACTTCTGGTCGCTTCCAACTGACAGAACCAGAAACCGAAGAAGCGATGACAGCCGAGCTTCAGCGTACCGCACCACGTGAGCTACTATTCCCAGAAGATTTTGAACCTGTACATTTAATGGCGAGCCGCAACGGTAACCGTCGTCGCCCAGTATGGGAGTTTGAGCTTGATACGGCTAAGCAACAACTCAATCAACAGTTTGGCACCAAAGATCTGGTTGGTTTTGGCGTAGAACATGCGTCCTTAGGGTTATGTGCTGCTGGTTGTTTGATCCAGTATGTGAAAGATACTCAACGTACGGCTTTGCCTCATATTCGCTCTTTAACGTTTGATCATCAGGACCAATCCGTCATCCTTGATGCCGCTACCCGACGCAACCTGGAAATTACTCAAAATCTAGCAGGTGGAACCGATAACACACTCGCTGCGGTACTCGACCATTGTGCGACGCCGATGGGCAGCCGAATGCTGAAGCGTTGGTTGCATCAACCTATGCGTTGCATTGAAACGTTAAACAATCGTCTTGATGCGATTGGTGAGATTAAAGAACAAGCGCTGTTTGCCGATCTTCAACCAACGTTAAAACAAATTGGTGATATTGAACGTATCTTAGCACGCCTTGCACTGCGCTCTGCTCGCCCTCGCGATATGGCTAGACTTCGCAATGCCATGCAGCAGCTACCAGAGCTAGAATCTGTAACCGCTTCTTTGACCCATCCATATCTAGCAAAACTGGCGCAATACGCAGCTCCGATTGACGAAGTATGTGATCTGTTAGAGCGTGCGATTAAAGAAAATCCGCCGGTTGTTATTCGTGATGGTGGTGTGATCGCTGAAGGCTATAATGCAGAGCTCGATGAATGGCGCAAATTAGCAGACGGTGCAACAGAATACCTTGAGCAGCTTGAGCGAGATGAGCGTGAACGACACGGCATCGATACGCTTAAAGTCGGCTACAACAACGTACATGGCTTCTTTATTCAAGTGAGCCGTGGCCAGAGCCATTTGGTTCCACCGCACTATGTGCGTCGCCAAACACTCAAAAATGCCGAACGCTATATCATCCCAGAGCTCAAAGAGCACGAAGACAAAGTACTTAACTCGAAATCGAAAGCGCTGGCACTTGAAAAGCAGCTGTGGGAAGAACTGTTTGATCTATTGATGCCAAATCTGGAGAAGCTGCAGAATTTAGCTTCTGCTCTGTCTCAACTCGATGTACTACAAAACCTAGCAGAGCGTGCAGATTCGTTGGATTACTGCCGACCAACGCTTGTGAAAGACGCTGGCATTCACATTCAAGCGGGTCGTCACCCAGTCGTAGAGCAAGTAACAACAGAACCGTTCATCGCGAACCCAATAGAGCTTAACCCTGCACGTAAAATGTTAATCATCACCGGTCCAAACATGGGTGGTAAATCCACTTACATGCGTCAAACTGCGCTGATTGCATTGATGGCACATATCGGCTCTTATGTACCTGCAGAATCTGCACAAATTGGTTCTTTAGATCGTATATTTACTCGTATTGGAGCGTCAGATGATCTTGCATCTGGTCGTTCGACCTTCATGGTAGAAATGACGGAAACCGCTAATATTCTGCACAATGCAACTAAAAACAGTTTAGTGCTAATGGATGAAATCGGTCGCGGTACCAGTACTTACGATGGCCTATCTTTAGCTTGGGCAAGTGCGGAATGGCTCGCAACACAAATTGGTGCGATGACACTATTTGCAACTCACTACTTCGAATTGACAGAGTTGCCAAACCAACTGCCAAACTTAGCGAACGTTCACTTGGATGCGGTAGAGCATGGAGACAGCATTGCCTTTATGCACGCAGTTCAAGAAGGTGCGGCAAGTAAGTCTTACGGCCTAGCTGTTGCGGGCTTAGCCGGCGTACCCAAAACGGTCATCAAAAATGCGCGTAACAAGCTATCTCAGCTAGAGCAACTAGGGCAAAACAGTGACGCACCACGTCCAAGTGCAGTAGATGTGGCTAACCAATTGAGTCTAATTCCAGAACCTAGCGAGATCGAACAAGCCTTATCTGGTATTGATCCTGATGATTTGACTCCACGCCAAGCACTTGAAGAGTTGTATCGTTTGAAGAAGATGCTTTAAATCGATTCACGTAAGTGAGCGCAAAGAAAAAAGGCTATGGTTCCCCATAGCCTTTTGCGTATCTACTGAAATACGGATTATTTAATCATCTTCGACGTTAAATAAGTTTTCCATATTCAAACCTTGCTTGATTAAAACCTCACGAAGACGACGTAAACCTTCTACTTGGATTTGACGTACGCGCTCACGTGTCAAACCAATCTCTCGACCAACTTCTTCAAGCGTCGAAGGCTCATAACCTAAAAGACCAAAACGTCGTGCAAGTACTTCTTTCTGTTTTGGATTCAACTCTTCTAACCAATGAATCAGCGATGATTTGATATCGTCATCTTGAGTCGAGACTTCTGGATCGGAGTTGTTTGCGTCGGGAATAATATCCAACAGCGCTTTTTCACCGTCACCACCGATTGGTGTGTCGACAGAACTGATACGCTCATTGAGACGTAGCATTTTGCTTACATCTTCGACTGGAATATCTAACTGAGCAGCAATTTCTTCTGCGGTAGGTTCGTGATCGAGCTTCTGAGAAAGTTCACGCGCAGTACGCAGATAAATGTTCAGCTCTTTCACGACATGAATAGGTAGACGGATCGTACGAGTTTGGTTCATCAACGCACGTTCGATCGTTTGTCGGATCCACCAGGTCGCATAAGTAGAGAAGCGGAAACCACGCTCTGGATCGAACTTCTCGACCGCACGGATCAAACCAAGGTTACCTTCTTCAATCAGATCGAGTAGTGCTAGGCCGCGATTACTATATCGACGAGAGATCTTGACCACCAAACGTAGGTTACTTTCGATCATACGTTTACGTGCCGCTTCGTCGCCACGCAGGGCTCGTCGAGCATAAAGCACTTCTTCTTCGGCAGTAAGTAGAGGTGAGAAGCCAATTTCACCTAGATACAACTGAGTTGCGTCTAAGCTTTTACTGCTCGCGTCAAATTCTTCACGCGCAGCCGTTTTGCTTTCTGTGGATGATGATTTTTCGAGTTCGTTATCAATGGTCTTCACTGACGCATTGTCAAATGCAAACTCTTCAACTTTGGTTACTGTGTTGCTGATACTCATAACGCCTCCCCCTGGCGAGTTAGCAAGACATGACAACTCAATATGTCGCTAAATGATGTCGCAAGTTGTTTTTCAAAGTTTTAAGGCAAATAGCGTTTTGGATTCACCGATTTACCTTGATAGCGAATTTCAAAGTGTAGCTTGACTGATTTTGCACCTGAACTACCCATGGTGGCGATTTTCTGTCCGCTTTTTACACTTTGTCCTTCTGATACCAGCAGTTTGTCATTATGTGCATAGGCGCTTAAATAATTGTCGTTATGCTTTACTATAATTAAGTTGCCATAACCTCGTAGCGCATTGCCTGAATAAACAACGGTGCCGGCTGCGGTTGAAACGATAGGTTGACCACGCTGTCCTGCGATGTCGATACCTTTATTTCCCTGTTCTCCCGCCGAAAAGTTCTTGATTACTCTCCCTTTTGTTGGCCACAACCACTTAGAAACTTTATCACTCTTCGCCGTGGTAACTGGCGCTTTTTGCTTCACTTTTTGGTTATCTTTTGAACCAACATACTCCTTTGTTTTCGATTGTTCAACCTTCTTTGGAGGCTGTTTTTGTACGACTTTAGGCTTAGTCTCTGTAGGTTTTTGACTAGAGTTTTTACTTGAATTTTTCGGTTTAGAGGCTGTTGATGTTTTCGTCACTGGGGCTGGTGGCGTCGTAACAACAGGAACCACAACGGGTTCAACTTTTTGGCCATATTTAGGGGCGACATATTTCGGAGCCCAAAGTTTTAGCCTCTGTCCAGGGTAGATGGTGTAAGGCTGAGTTAACTCATTGTAACGGACAAGATCATTTACATCTTTATCTGTGACATAAGCTATGAAGTAAAGTGTATCGCCTTTTTTTACCTCATAATAACTCCCTCTGTAACTTCCTCTTTCAAGGCTTGAATAGTCTTTCTTTAAGCTAGAGACAGGTGCAGGAGAATGCGCTGCACAACCAACTAGTCCTGCAGCAAACACAAAGCTAATACCAATATGACGTAATAACTTACTCACCTATCCCTAACCCTTAAGCTAAATCACCCGCAACCAGAGGTACAAATCGAACCATTTCCACAACAGTAGAGAGATATTCATCTCCCTTACGTTCAATTTTTAGCAACTGTTGCTCCTTATCTCCAACAGGAATCACCATCTTACCGCCATCTTTTAATTGTGCGAGAAGTGCTTGGGGGATCACTTCTGCGGCTGCGGTAACAATGATGGCATCGAAAGGACCACGAGCTTCCCAACCTTGCCATCCATCAGCATGCTTGGTTGAAACATTGTAGATATCCAATTGCTTCAGACGGCGTTTTGCTTCCCATTGCAACGATTTAATTCGCTCAACGGAGTATACATGGTCAACAATTTGCGCCAGTACTGCGGTTTGATAACCGGAACCCGTTCCGATTTCCAGTACGTGACTCGTTGGCTCTAGTTCGAGTAACTCGGTCATACGAGCAACAATATAAGGTTGAGAAATAGTTTGTCCCTGACCAATCGGTAACGCATTGTTATCGTAGGCTTGGTGCATCATCGCTTGAGAGACAAAGCTTTCTCGTGGTAAGCGTTGGATAGCATCCAGAACTCTTTGGTCTTTGATGCCACTGGAGATAAGAAACGCTATCAACCTGTCAGCATGTGGGTTACTCATTACTTCTCTTCCTTTAACCAACTATCCATTGCACGCAGCGATTCATGAGCAGTGAGATCAACTTGCAGAGGCGTCATTGAAACTCGACCATGTTCAATCGCATAAAAGTCGGTGCCCTCACCCGCATCTTGCTCTTTTCCTGGAGGCCCTAACCAATAAATATCATGACCTCTCGGATCTTTCTGCTTAATCATATTCTCTGCGTGATGACGCGCACCTAAACGCGTGACTTCAATTTCATCCAGGTTTTCTGCTGGTAAGTCAGGCACGTTTACGTTCAATAACCGATTCGTTGGAATCGGAGACGCTAAATGCTGTTGCACAATTTGACGTGCAATTTTTGCGGCAGATTCGAAATGACGCTTACCCACCAGCGAAAAAGCAACCGACTGAACACCAAGGAAATGCCCTTCCATTGCTGCAGCTACCGTTCCTGAGTAAAGAACATCATCACCCAAATTTGCACCGTGGTTGATGCCTGATAAAACAAGATCGGGCAAATCATCTTTCATCAGCTCATTCAGCGCGAAATGTACACAATCTGTAGGCGTTCCTTGCACTGAATAGATATTTGGGGCAATTTCAGTTACGCGTAATGGTTGCTCTAGTGTCAGTGAGTTCGAAGCACCTGAACGGTTTCGATCGGGTGCAACAATGGTCACTTCAGCGATATCTCGCAACTCATCAGCAAGTGCATGAATCCCTTGCGCATGTACGCCATCGTCATTGCTGATTAAGACTCTTAGGGGCTTCGCGTTTAGTGAATCCTGTTCCATTAGTATTCTCTTTGTACTTCAACCTCATTAACTAACTCACGAACGATAGATGTTGCAAAAGATCCCGCATCCAGTGAGAAAGTCAGCGTAATGTTGTTACCTTCAACCGTCCAAGATAAATCTTTTGGCTTCAGCGCAATATCGCGGCGGTCGTGGCGCATGCGATTACCACGAATCAGCGCCATGAGATCAGGCTCTTCATCTAAGAACGGTTGTTCTAAAGTAAGCGCATCCGCTTGAGTTGGAAGCGCATTATCACCTGCTAGGGCCGCGGTAATTGCCACTTCACCAGCAGCAAATTGTGCTTGTAGATCTGCGATATTGCTTGCATCAACCAACTGAGTGCCAGAACTTGTCTGTGCAATATCACCATCGATGAATTTATCAAACACACCACTTTCTAGACGAGCAGAAACGATACGGTTGAAGATCCACGAACGCGCCGCTGATAAATACATGCTGCGCTTATTTTGATTACGGGTACGAACGTTTTCGCGTCCCCATCGACGTGCTTCTTCAAGGTTGTTGCCATCATTGCCAAAACGCTGACTACCAAAGTAGTTTGGCACACCAACTTGTTTCACTTTTTCAAGGCGTTGCTCTACATCTTCAACGTCAGTCACTTCAGACAAAGTGACAACAAACTCGTTCCCTATTAAGTCTCCAGGACGCAGTTTTTTGTTGTGTCGATCAGTCGCTAAGATTTCAATACTCGGATATTGAGCTAGGAATGCCGAGAAGTCCGGCGTTTCCCCTTTCGGTAAATGGACACTCAGCCACTGTTCCGTCACGGCATGGCGGTCTTTAAGGCCTGCCCAGCTAACGTCTTTCGACTTTACGCCACAAGCTTTCGCCAACTCATTCGCAACAAAACTGGTATTTTCTCCAGTTTTTCGAATACGCACCATTAGGTGCTCGCCTTCGCCCGTAAAGGCAAAACCTAAATCCTCACGAACCTGAAAATGTTCTGGTTGCGCTTTGATTTTTGCCGATGCAACAGGCTTACCCGTTAGATAAGCCAATGAAGATAAAATATCTGACATGATGTTTTTCCGCTGTTTACACAGCATTAAGGAGCAAGTTGGTTAATTATTGCTTGAACAGAAGCACCACGGCTTCCGTTGCAATGCCTTCTTTGCGTCCAGTAAAACCGAGACGCTCTGTCGTCGTCGCTTTTACGTTAATGTTACTAATATCGGTTTCTAGGTCTTCCGCAATCGCCGCACACATCGCGTCAATATGAGGTGCCATCTTAGGTGCTTGTGCCATGATGGTGACATCGGCATTACCAAGGCGGTAGCCTTGCTCTTTGACACGACGATAAACGTCTTTCAACAATTCGCGGCTATTAGCCCCTTTCCATTTATCGTCGGTATCCGGGAAGTGACGACCAATATCACCCGCAGCAATCGCCCCGAGTAGCGCATCAGTCAAAGCATGAAGAGCAACATCACCATCTGAGTGGGCTACTAAGCCCTGCTCGTAAGGGATAGCAACACCACCGATAATGACCGGGCCTTCACCACCAAATTTATGCACGTCAAAACCGTGACCAATTCGAATCATTTTTTATCCTTTCTTTTTTAGCCGCGCTCACGGCTCAGATAAAACTCGGCTAACGCGAGATCTTCTGGCTGAGTAATTTTTATGTTGTTCGCATTACCCTGGACTAAAGCAGGCGTTTCGCCCAACCACTCTAAAGCCGATGCTTCATCCGTGATGGCTACGCCTTGTTCTAATGCGTCAGCCAGTGCTCGAGTCAGTTGTTGAGTTTTAAACATTTGTGGAGTCAGTGCATGCCACAATGCTTCTCTCTCTACCGTATGACCGATATCTTGTGCTGCATTCGCTCGCTTCATTGTGTCTCTCACTGGAGATGCAAGGATGCCACCCGTTGGGTGAGCGCAGCAAATATCAATCAAACGGTCAATGTCGGATGTTAATACACATGGCCTTGCAGCGTCGTGGACCAATACCCACTCGCTTTCCAGATGTTCATTGACATAGTTTAGCCCTGAAAGTACGGAATCAGCGCGCTCTTTACCACCCGCGACTTGAATTACATCGGGATGGTTCGCGATGGTTAACTCAGGGAAATAAGGGTCACCTTCGGTAATGGCGACAACCACTTTCGAAATTCGTGGGTGCGACAGCAACTTTTCTACAGTGTGTTCCAGCACCGCTTTTCCGTCGATCAATAAATATTGTTTAGGGCGGTCAGCCTTCATTCGACTACCGACACCGGCAGCGGGAACAATTGCGACATGCGATGAGTTCACATCCAACATTTTAATGATTTTCCTCACCTATAATGCGGTAGAAAGTCTCGCCATCTTTAACTAAACCAAGCTCATGACGCGCACGTTCTTCAATCGCATCAAGACCTTGCCTTAAGTCATCAATCTCAGCAAACATTTCATTATTGCGAGCTTGTAGCTTGCTGTTCACTTGTTGCTGAACTTCAATTTCATCTTTTACTGTGTAGTAGTCAGACACTCCGTTTTTACCAAACCATAGAGTGTATTGAAGCAAGCCAAACAGTAGCGTAAGGGCTATAACAAAGATTCGCATATCGCTGCTAACATTCTGTACCGGAAGGAATTAGATAAGGTGACATATATAGCATAAATGCGAGGTCGCCTCTAGGGGAGAAAGGGAGACTCACACGCTCCTTACAAGAAATAGGCAGCAAAATGAAACAAAGACATATGAAGCGATTCTTAGCACTCACCAAAGTAAGACCAAGAAATACAAGCCTATAGATACAAAAAACACCCCGCAAAATCAGGGGATTTTCAAAGCTTCAATCTAAGCGGTTAATCCAATGAAGAACTAAGCTTGAACTTCTTTAAGACCGCTTCTTTGAAACATGGAGGAGCGTGCTCATCTAGAGCTTCCTCGATGCAGATAAATGGGTTGCTTTCTTTAGGTATGACAAGCAACACGGCCAGAACGGCTCATCGCTCTTAAATAAAAAACGCCCCACCGAAGTGGAGCGTTTCTAGAAAGCTATTTAGCTAAACTTATTCAATTAAGAATTAAGCTTGACCTTTAACTTCTTTAAGACCGTTGAAAGGAGCGCGCTCACCTAGAGCTTCCTCGATACGGATTAGTTGGTTGTACTTAGCAACACGGTCAGAACGGCTCATAGAACCAGTTTTGATTTGACCTGCAGCAGTACCTACCGCTAGGTCAGCGATAGTTGCATCTTCAGTTTCGCCAGAACGGTGAGAGATTACTGCTGTGTAACCTGCGTCTTTAGCCATCTTGATTGCAGCTAGAGTCTCAGTTAGAGAACCGATTTGGTTGAACTTGATAAGGATAGAGTTAGCTACGCCTTTCTCGATACCTTCAGCAAGGATCTTAGTGTTAGTAACGAATAGGTCGTCACCTACTAGTTGAAGTTTGTCACCTAGTAGTTCAGTTTGGTGCTTGAAGCCATCCCAGTCAGACTCGTCTAGACCGTCTTCGATAGAAACGATTGGGAATTGGTTAGCTAGCTCAGCTAGGTAGTGGTTGAACTCTTCAGAAGTGAAAGTTTTACCTTCGCCTTTCATGTTGTAGATGCCAGCTTCTTTGTCGAAGAACTCAGATGCTGCACAGTCCATAGCTAGAGTAACGTCTTTACCTAGTTCGTAACCAGCAGCTGCAACAGCTTCTGCGATAACTTCTAGAGCTTCAGCGTTAGATTTAAGGTTAGGAGCGAAACCACCTTCGTCACCAACTGCAGTGCTGTAGCCTTTAGACTTAAGAACTTTAGCTAGGTTGTGGAATACTTCTGCACCGATACGTAGACCTTCTTTAAGAGTCTTAGCACCAACTGGTTGGATCATGAACTCTTGGATGTCAACGTTGTTGTCTGCGTGCTCACCACCGTTGATGATGTTCATCATTGGTAGAGGCATAGAGAACTGACCAGCTGTGCCGTTTAGTTCAGCGATGTGCTCGTATAGAGGCATGCCTTTAGCTGCTGCAGCAGCTTTAGCGTTTGCTAGAGAAACAGCTAGGATAGCGTTAGCACCGAATTTAGATTTGTTTTCAGTGCCGTCTAGTTCGATCATTACTGCGTCGATTGCAGCTTGGTCTTTAGCGTCTTTGCCAACTAGAGCTTCAGCGATTGGGCCGTTTACAGCTTCAACTGCTTTAAGAACACCTTTACCTAGGAAACGTGCTTTGTCACCGTCACGTAGCTCAAGAGCTTCGCGAGAACCAGTAGATGCGCCAGATGGAGCTGCCGCCATACCTACGAAACCGCCTTCTAGGTGTACTTCAGCTTCTACAGTTGGGTTACCACGTGAGTCGATGATTTCACGACCTAGAACTTTAACGATCTTAGACATTAATGTTTCCTCTCGTTTCAAATATAAATGTCAATTTTAAAGGGCAGCAGCACAACCTTCGCCGCCGCCCGTATCCTTTTACTTCTCGAATTCGCCGCGTGCGTTTTGGCCCGCAGCCTTAACGAAACCTGCAAACAATGGGTGGCCATCGCGAGGAGTCGATGTGAATTCTGGGTGGAACTGAGCCGCTACAAACCATGGGTGAGCTGGGTTCTCAATCATTTCCACTAACTTCTTGTCCGCTGATAGGCCAGAAACTTTCAGACCTGCTTTTTCGATTTGCGGACGAAGCACATTATTCACTTCGTAACGGTGACGGTGACGTTCATGGATCGTCGCGCTACCGTAAAGTTCACGAGCTTTCGTACCTTTCTCTAGGTGACATAGCTGTGAACCAAGACGCATCGTACCACCTAGGTCAGACTTTTCAGTACGCTCTTCTACGTTACCTGACTCGTCTACCCACTCTGTGATCAAACCTACCACAGGGTACTTAGTCTCTTTGTTAAATTCTGTTGAATGTGCACCTTCCATACCCGCAACGTTACGCGCGTATTCAATTAGTGCAACTTGCATACCCAAACAAATACCTAGGTAAGGCACATTGTTTTCACGTGCGTATTGAGCTGCACGGATCTTGCCTTCAATACCACGATCGCCGAAGCCACCTGGTACTAGGATCGCGTCTAAGCCTTCTAGCAGCTCAACACCTTTTGTTTCGATATCTTGTGAGTCTACATACTTAATTGTGACACTTAGACGGTTTTTCAAGCCAGCGTGTTTAAGCGCTTCGTTCACAGACTTGTATGCATCTGGCAGTTCGATGTATTTACCAACCATACCGATGGTTACTTCACCAGTAGGATTTGCTTCTTCGTAAATAACCTGTTCCCACTCAGAAAGGTCAGCTTCAGGAGCTGTGATGCCAAAGCGAGCACACACAAGATCATCTAGACCTTGAGACTTGATCAATTGAGGAATCTTGTAGATAGAATCTACGTCCTTCATTGAAATTACTGCTTTTTCTGGAACATTACAGAATAGTGCGATTTTCTTACGTTCATTCGCTGGAATAACGCGGTCGCTACGGCAAACTAGGATATCTGGCTGAATACCGATAGATAGAAGTTCTTTTACAGAGTGTTGAGTTGGCTTAGTTTTCACTTCGCCCGCTGCCGCTAGGTAAGGAACAAGTGTTAGGTGCATGAACATTGCGCGCTCACGGCCTAGTTCAACGGCTAGCTGACGAATCGCTTCCATAAATGGTAGTGATTCGATATCACCAACGGTACCGCCAACTTCAACGATAGCCACATCATGGCCTTCAGAGCCAGCAATTACACGGTCTTTGATCGCGTTAGTGATGTGAGGGATAACTTGAATAGTTGCGCCTAGGTAGTCACCACGACGTTCTTTACGAAGTACGTCGGCATAAACACGACCTGCAGTAAAGTTGTTACGCTTGGTCATCTTGGTACGGATGAAACGCTCGTAGTGACCAAGGTCAAGGTCAGTCTCTGCGCCATCTTCTGTAACGAACACTTCACCGTGCTGAGTAGGGCTCATTGTGCCCGGGTCAACGTTGATGTAAGGGTCAAGCTTCATCATAGTCACTTTAAGACCACGAGCTTCTAGAATAGCCGCAAGAGATGCTGCTGCAATACCTTTACCTAGAGAGGATACAACCCCGCCAGTAACAAAAATGTAATTTGTCGTCATGTTTAACCTGAAATTGGTTGAATGAGGGAAATGGAGTGCTTCTGGACGGGAGATAAATATACCAGAAGCTCCTTACCGCCACAACGTGAAATCTATCACACCGTAATTTTTTATTTTTTGCTTCAAATCAAAGTGAGCAAAGACAAACCAAAGTCCGTTTTCGTGTTAAGAGGCAAACTGGCCTCATATTGTATATTCCGCTTATTTCCCCCTATCTAGACTCTTCTCGCTTTACTTCATCCCAGAAATCGTCGAGCTCTGATAAAGAGCAATCTGTAAGCGCTTTGCCTGACTGCTGGACCTTTCCTTCAACTTGCTTAAAACGTCTCGCAAACTTTAAGTTTGCTTTACCTAGTGCGACTTCTGGGTTTTTATCAAGATGGCGTGCCAAATTGACGGTCGCAAATAGCAAATCGCCGAGTTCCAACTCCACTTTTTCTTCATCAGGCTGAACTTGTAATGCTTCTTCCATGACTTCATCAATTTCTTCTCGCACCTTATCGACGACCGGGCCAAGAGAGTCCCAGTCAAATCCATATTTCGCACATTTTTTCTGTATCTTTGTAGCACGAGAAAGTGCTGGCAAAGAGTTTGGTATTGAGTCTAGGATACTTTCTTCCGCTTTGCCCACTTGCGCTTTTTCTTTTGCTTTTTCGGCTTCCCAGTTGGCGTTGATTTCCTCGTCCGATTCAAACTCAACATCTGAAAAAACATGCGGATGACGGCGAGTCAGTTTTTCATTCACAGTTTCGACAACATCCGAAAATTCGAACAGCTCTTGCTCTTTCGCTAGCTGACTGTAAAAAATCACCTGAAACAACAAATCCCCTAGCTCTTCTTTTAGATTCGGCCAATCTCGATTTTGAATCGCGTCCACCACTTCGTAAGTTTCTTCGATGGTGTGCGGAACGATGGTGTCAAAGGTTTGTTTTAAGTCCCAAGGGCAACCGCTTTCTGGGTCACGCAACTTCGCCATAATTTGTTCTAATTGTTCAATTGGATGACTCATTTTTTGTTCCTTTAAACCTTTCTACTAAAGAAAAAGGTGAGCAGCCAAAACCACTCACCTTCTACATTATATTTTCTCAGCAGCTTTCACTAAGTAATTGTTACTTTGACAAGGCAACAAGTTTTCGCGACTCCTGAGCATAGCTCGCCTATGTGATGGAGCAAGAAAACGCAGTTAACGCAGTAAAAGTGACAAGTACGACGTGAAAGTTAGCCGAGGCGTTTCACCGTCATGACATCCTTTATTTGTTCTACCCGTTTCGAAACACGAGAAAGCACCTCAATATTGGTGACTTCTAGATCAAAGTCCATGATGGCGAGTTGACGTCTGTAATCGACTCGGTTCTTCATACTGGTCACTTTGATCTTTTCGTTGGCGAACAGTGTCGTAATGTCTTTGAGTAGACCGCCTCGCTCCATCGCTTCAACACGGACGGTGAGGATGTATGATCCGACGAAGCCGCTGCCCCAGACAGTATCAATGATACGCTCTGGCGCATGATGGCGCAGTTCTTCTAACTGCTCACAGTCACTGCGGTGTACTGAAATCCCGCGACCTTGCGTGATGTAACCACAGATATCATCACCTGGAATCGGCTGACAGCAACGCGCTAGGTGCGTCATTAGATTATCAACGCCTTCTACAACGACGGCGTCTTTTTTCGGTCGGCTTTGCGCTGGTGATTTGTGCTCTGCTTCTTGCAGTTTTTCCAGTGCTTGCTGGTCTTCTTCTTCTGCCGTTGGCTTGTTAACGAGCGCATTAATATGGTTAATGATTTGGTTGATACGCAAATCACCGCTACCAACACCAACGTAAAGCTCATCTGGTGTTTTGACGTTAAACCGTTTCAGAGCGTAATGCTCAGCATCTTTTAACGTTGCGCCAATTTTTGCTAACTCATGTTCAAGAATTTCACGACCCGCTTCGAGGTTCTTCTCACGGCTTTGCTTTCGGAACCAGGCGTTAATTTTGGCACGCGCGCGGCCAGAATGAACGAAGCCTAATGATGGGTTTAACCAGTCACGTGATGGGTTAGGCTCTTTCTGAGTGATAATCTCAACCTGATCACCCATATGTAGTTTATGAGTAAACGGTACTATGCGGCCTCCGACTTTGGCGCCAATACAACGGTGTCCCACTTCGGAGTGAATATGGTAGGCAAAATCTAGCGGCGTTGCCCCCATAGGTAAATCGACAACATCGCCACGAGGCGTAAACGCATAGACGCGGTCATCAAAGACTTGGCTACGTAGCTCATCAAGCATTTCGCCAGAATCTGACATTTCTTCTTGCCAATCCAGTAGCTTACGCAGCCACGTGATCTTCTCATCATAACCGCTTCGGCTGCTTGCCCCTTCTTTATATTTCCAGTGCGCGGCAACACCCAGCTCCGACTCTTCATGCATTTGCTTGGTACGAATCTGGATCTCGATGGTTTTGCCTTCTGGCCCTAGAATTACGGTGTGGATCGATTGATAACCGTTTGGTTTAGGGTTAGCTACGTAGTCATCAAACTCGCTCGGTAGGTGCTTGTATTTGGTGTGAACTACACCCAAAGCCGCGTAACAGTCTTGCAGTTTGTCTGCGATGATACGTACTGCTCGAACATCAAACAGCTCATCGAATGCCAAACTCTTCTTCTGCATTTTTCGCCAAATGCTGTAGATGTGCTTAGGTCGACCACTCACTTCGGCGTTAATACCTGACACTTCCATTTCGTGCGTGAGGTCTTCAACAAAGTCTTTGATGTACTGCTCACGAACGATGCGTCGCTCAGAAAGCTGCTTGGCAATTTGTTTGTAAGTTTCCGGCTGTTGGTAGCGGAAAGCGTAATCTTCAATTTCCCATTTCAGCTGACCGATACCTAATCGGTTTGCTAGCGGCGCATAGATGTTGGCACACTCTTTTGCCGCCGCACGTCGAACTTCATCAGGCGCTTTTTTAACTTCAATAAGGTTACAAATTCGTTCCGCGAGCTTGATAACCACGCAGCGGAAGTCATCCACCATGGCAAGCAGCATGCGGCGTACGTTATCTACCTGAGATGACGCTGCACTGCCCTCCATGTTGACGTTGAGTTGGCCAATAGCCGCCATTTCTTCAACGCCGTCGATTAATTTTATGATTTCTTTGCTGTATTTCTCTTCCAGAATTTCTCTGTTAAAAGCACCACTTGAAACCAAAGGAAACAGTTGTGCAGCCACTAAGGTGGCCTGATCCATAGACAAGGTGATCAAAATTTCGATCATTTCTCGTCCACGCCACAACAACAGTTCCGCTTGCTCGTTATCGGCTAATACCGTCTGGCAATCTCGATATACTTCGATTAAGCGTGAGGCTGTGTTTTTCTCTTGTCCTAGGCTAGCCACCCAGTTTTCGAGTTCAAACTGTTCATCTTGGTTTAAATGCGCGCTTCTTACCGCAACCATCTCATCATCCTAATTATTATATTCGTGTGGTTTGACTAACACCGTCCAGGTTAGTTCTTTTACCTGCGCGTAAACGCTGGCTTTATGACCACCCACCACAAATAAGGGGCCAAAGTCCTAAAGTTAGGACTTTTCAAACAATGCCATCGATTCTAGATGACTGGTATGAGGGAACATGTCCAGCATACCTAATTTAGTTAATTTATAGCCTTGCTCCATCAAGCTTTGGCTGTCCCTAGCAAGGGTAGCAGGATTACAAGAAACATAAACTACACGCTGTGCGCCAAGCTCAGAAACTTGATCGATGATCCCACTTGCCCCCGCGCGTGCTGGGTCTAACAGCACTTTATCAAACCGTTCTGCCGCCCAGACCTGCCCTTCAAAATCTTGCTCAAGGTTAGCGTGATAAAATTGCGCATTATTGATTTGGTTCAAGGATGCATTATTTGTGGCTTTTTCGACCATCTCTGCAACACCTTCAACCCCAACTACGTGCTTAGCTAACTTCGCAATCGGTAAACTGAAGTTGCCTACGCCGCAGAACAAATCTAACACTCGGTCACTCTTTTGCGGGTCTAACCACTCAACCGCTTGCTTGACCATTTTTTTGTTTACGGCTTGGTTCACTTGAATAAAATTATTTGGCGCAAAAGGAATTTTCACGCCAACTTCTTGATAGAAAGGCATATCGCCTTCAACAAGGTTTAGCTGATCTGTTGCTGGCATTAGGTACAGCGAAGCACCATGACGCTTTGCCAACTCCGTTAGAGATTGAGTTTCACTCGCTGTCAGAGCACTCAAGTGACGCAACGTAATACACGGCCCATTATCACCAAGTACCAGCTCTACATGACCCAATTGTTCAGGCTTTTTGAACGCTTTTAGGGCTGAGTAAATCTCTGGCAGCAAAACATTCAGTTCCGGTGCCAGCACTGGGCAATCGGTCACTTGCGCAATTTGCTTACTCTGCTTTTTACGGAAACCAAAATGTAGCTGACGTGTTTTCTTATCAACAAACAAGCTCACTCTCGCACGACGACGGTAGGCCTGCGAATCTCCCAATAACGGGGCATCTAGTTCAATGTCACTGCCTGAAAATTTTCTCATTAGCTGACGCAACGTTTGCTGTTTGTACGTCAATTGTTGGTCATAATCTAGGTGTTGCAAGTCACAGCCACCACACTCGTGGTAATGCGGACAAAATGGCTCCACGCGAGTTTCACTCGGCTTAAGAATCTTAATCAGTTTACCGCGAGCAAATTTACTTTTTTCTTCCACTAACTGCGTGACGACTTCTTCTCCCGGCAATGCGCCATCAATAAACAGCGGTTTTTTCTTTAGGTAAGCAATACCTGCGCCGTGGTGATCTAAACGCTCCACTTGCACCGCTTGATGACGAGTATTGAGTTGGGTTTTCTTTTTCGGTTGAAAGATGCGTGCCATGCTCTATGCCTGATTTATGTCTAATTGCTCTTCGGCTTCACTATTCTTGATTGCAGCCGTTGTGTGATTCGAGTGACTTGATTATGCTTACCGTTTATTAGGTGACGTCACTTCTTTGCTCAACGCCTTATCGTGCGCTTGAGAAATAATGCGTTATTTTCCCATATCCAGACTCCGATGTAATTAGATAACATGACCAGATATGGCTTACGAGCACGTGTAATTACACTGACTCTCGCTCCCACTCTCATCATTGGTTTATTACTGAGCGGCTTTTTCTCATTTAATCGCTACCAAGACCTTGAGAAACAAGTTATCACCACTGGTAACAGCATCATTGAGCCGTTAGCAATTGCCAGTGAAACTCATCTACTATCAGAAAGCCGAGAGGCGGTACGTCGCTTGATAAGCTACGCCCATCGCAAAAACTCTAAACTGGTTCGTAGTATCGCGGTGTTTGATGAACATCATGAGCTCTTCGTGACATCTAACTTTCACCCTAATTTCGAAGCCTTGATGTTCCCTAAAGATAAACCGATCCCGCAACTGGGCAATTCGGAAATCTACGAAAACTCACTGATATTGCGCGTACCTATTTTATCCGAGGGTCACTATTTAGCGGAGTTGTCGAACGAAAGCCAAGGAACTAAAGCAATTGGTTATATTGCCGTTGAGTTAGATCTCTCCTCTTTAAGGCTGCAACAGTATCAAGAAGTTTTCTCTGCTTTTTTAGTTCTTATACTCGGTCTTGGCTTGGCAAGTGTGTTTGCTTCACGTCTAATGCACGATGTGACCCAACCTATCACCCACATGAAGAATGTCGTTGACCGCATTCGCCGCGGTCATCTTGATGTGCGTATCGAAGGCAAAATGCACGGTGAGTTAGACCAGCTAAAAAATGGCATCAACGCCATGGCGGTATCGTTATCAGAATATCACGTGGAGATGCAGCACAGTATAGACCAAGCCACATCAGACTTGCGTGAAACGCTTGAGCAGCTAGAGATTCAGAACGTTGAGTTAGATATCGCGAAGAAACGTGCGCAAGAAGCGGCCAGGGTTAAATCTGAGTTCTTGGCGAACATGTCGCACGAACTGCGTACTCCGCTCAATGGGGTTATTGGCTTTACTCGTCAAATGCTTAAAACGCAGCTTTCTAACAGCCAAACTGATTACCTACAGACGATTGAGAAATCGGCGAACAATCTACTGAACATCATCAATGACATTCTCGACTTCTCGAAACTTGAGGCGGGTAAGCTGGCGCTGGAAAACATTCCGTTTGATTTCCGAGAAAGTTTAGAAGAAGTGATTAACCTACAAGCCACAAGTGCACATGAGAAAGGGTTAGAAATCACCCTAAAAGTGGACCCTAAAATTCCACCGGGTTTAGTTGGGGACCCACTACGTATCCAGCAAATTTTGACGAACTTAGTCGGTAACTCAATCAAGTTTACCGAGCGAGGCAACATTGATGTTAGTGTTGAAATGCGCTCTCAATCTGGGGACTCCGTCGAGTTGCAGTTCATGGTGCGCGATACCGGCATTGGTATTTCTGAACGTCAGCAAGCGCAATTATTCCAAGCATTTAGCCAAGCGGATGCCAGCATTTCACGTCGCTACGGCGGCACTGGGTTAGGTTTGGTTATCACGCAGAAATTGGTAAGCCAGATGGGTGGCGAGATCAGCTTAACCAGCCGCCTACACCAAGGTTCGACGTTCTGGTTTACGGTGCGCTTGCACTCAACAGAGATGCCAATGAGCGAACTGATTGAAGTGGAGCTTCTAACGGGCAAACAGTTGCTGTTGATTGAACCAAACATGCAAGCCGCATCCGTAACCCAACAGATTCTATGTCAAGAAGGTATCTTAGTGACCTACCGCTCTTCGCTACCGAAAAACGAAGAACAATATGACTATGTATTACTGAATTTAGCGGCGAATCAAACGCATGATGCAGACGTCATTACACCTTGGATAGAACAAGCGAAACGCATGGCTCCGAGTGTGATCCTAGGGACGCCGAGTACCGAACTGGCACTTGCCGACCAAATTATGACAGAGCATCACGTCCAATGCCTGACGAAGCCGTTGTCTCGCCGTAAACTGCTACAAAGCCTGATTAGCGAACATGTCGAATCACCACCAACATTGAGTGCTCCAATTACGCCAAGCGAAGGGGAGCGTTTACCTCTGACGGTGTTAGCGGTGGATGATAACCCAGCGAACTTGAAGCTGATTTCCGCTCTGCTTCGCGAACGAGTAGAAACCGTCACCGCCTGTAGCAATGGCCAGCAAGCGGTGAACCTTGCGACGGAGAAAAAGTACGACTTAATCTTCATGGATATCCAAATGCCACAAATGGATGGTGTGACCGCTTGTCAGCACATTAAAGAGTTGGAGTTAAATAAAGACACGCCAGTGATTGCAGTAACTGCGCATGCCATGGCGGGTGAAAGAGATCGCTTGCTCTCGGCAGGAATGGATGACTACTTGACCAAACCTATTGAAGAGCATGTGCTACAACAGGTTTTGGTTCACTGGAACCCAAATGCTTGTACAGAGAGCATTGGCAAAGTCGCCCCTTCATACGTTGATGAGCCTGAAGGGAGCGCGCCACAATCCGTTTCTTCGCCTCAACAGGATGTGATTATTGATTGGCAAGCTGCCTTAAAACAGAGCGCGAATAAAGAGGATCTCGCCAAAGACATGCTGCGCATGTTGATTGAGTTCATCCCTGAAGTAGAAGCAGTCGTTGACCAAGCTCTGGAGCAAGAAGATATCTCCCGTGATGACCTAATTCATGTCATCCATAAGCTGCACGGCAGTAGCTCATATTGCGGAGTGCCTAGGCTGAAATCACTCTGTGCGACGCTTGAGCAAGCACTGCGCTCAGGGATCAGTCTTGAGGAGGTTGAGCCTGAAATGTTCGAGCTGCAAGATGAAATGATTAAAGTCACAACGACTGCAAAATTATACCTTGAACAGTAATCTGCTCGAGAGACAAGAAAGCCAGAGCATCTGCTCTGGCTTTTTAGTATTTTGTTTAAGACTTACAAGCTAGGATTCAAAAATGACCGTCGCCACAGCGTAATGACGCTCATCGGAAATGGACAGGTGAATGTGGTTAACGCCCATCGCATCCGCTATTTGCTTTGCTGTGCCCGTCAATGCGAGCACTGGTTTTCCAAGCGCATCGTTCGAGATGGAAAAATCGTGAAACGTGACCCCTTTTGCAATCCCTGTTCCCAATGCTTTTGAGGCCGCTTCTTTGACCGCAAAGCGCTTAGCAAGATAGCGGCCTTGCAGCTTAAGCTGTGAAAATTTAGCCATTTCTTCTTCTGAAAGAATACGCTGAGCAAAAGGCTCACCACTACGAGCTAACGCTTTTTCAATACGCTCAATTTCTGCAATGTCGGTGCCTAACCCTATAATCGCCATCTAGATAGCCCTATGACTGGCGTGCCTCAATCATCAGTGCTTTCATGTCCGCAACCGCTTTATTCAAACCATCAAATACCGCGCGACCAATGATTGAGTGACCAATGTTGAGTTCGTAAATTTCTGGTAATGCAGCAATTGGCGCAACATTGTGATAAGTCAGGCCATGCCCGGCATTAACAATAATACCTAGGTCATGAGCATAACTCGCACCAGCCGCAATCTTCTTCAGTTCTGCTTGCTGTTCGTCTTCTGTCGTCGCATCAGCATAATGACCCGTGTGCAGCTCAATAAACGGAGCACCACACTTTTTCGCCGCTTCAATCTGTTGACGATCAGCATCAATAAAGAGTGAAACTTTAATGCCAGCATCTGTCAGCTTTTTCGTCGCAGCTTTAATTTTTTCAAGCTGCCCCACAACGTCCAAGCCACCTTCCGTCGTCAGTTCTTCACGTTTTTCAGGCACTAAGCACACAAACTCTGGTTTAGTTTGCAGCGCAATCTCAACCATTTCGTCCGTCACAGCCATCTCTAGATTCATGCGCGTTTGAATGGTTTCACGCAGAATACGTACATCACGGTCCAAAATATGGCGACGGTCTTCACGTAAGTGAATTGTGATACCGTCCGCGCCTGCACGCTCAGCAATTTCTGCAGCGTGAACAGGATCAGGGTATTTTGTACCACGTGCATTACGTAGAGTGGCAATATGGTCGATATTTACGCCTAAATAAATTGAGCTCATTTTCCGTTACTCCGTGCTCTGGGGGTCTGAATGAAAAATTCACGACTTTTTAAAGGTTTGCCGCCAAGATACGGCTTTAAGGCTATACGTGTAAAGCGTTTTGCCGCTTTTAGCTGCTCTTTAGTGACGAACCGCCGCTCACTGATAGCAATCAGCTCATTCCCTAAAAACGTAAGGTTATCGCGCCTAACCGAAGCTATGAAGCCTTTTTGTTCCCGGTAACGATACGTCATCTCTGGGTCGACGGGCTCGCCAGTACCTGCACAGTGCAAAAAGTCCACGCCATACCCCATCGCAGATAGCAATGCTAACTCAAAACGACGCAGTGCTGGCTCAGGGTTCTCGTTGTGTGCCAACTCTGTTAACGCATGCAAATAATCATGAAATAGCGCTGGCATCGGCACTTCAGCCATCAAGATACGGCCAATCAGTTCATTGACGTACATGGCTGAGTAGAGATTAATGCCCGTTAACGGTAAACCTAGGCTTATCGGCTCAGCTTGACGCAAAGTCTTCATTGAACCTTTTCCCGACCATTTAAGTAACAGCGGAGTAAAAGGTTGCAATGCGCCTTTTAAGTTCGAACGCTTACTGCGCGCGCCTTTGGCCATTAAAGTCATTCGCCCATATTCCTCACTAAATACATCAAGGATTAAGCTCGATTCACTGTAAGGGCGGCGATGTAATACAAAGCAGCGCTGTAAACCTTCAGAAGACAGATTACTCATCTAAGTCATTGTGCCTAAAAAGTGTGAAATAAAAAATAAGGAGCCAAGCGGCTCCTTATTTTAATCGATACTGAGTTTTCATCGATGTTGGAGCGAAGCATCTTCGCAGCCAAGATTATAAATCGTCGATATAGCCCAACGAGCGCAGTGCTCGTTCATCGTCAGCCCAGCCAGATTTCACTTTTACCCATGTTTCTAGGTAAACCTTACGACCGAACAACTCTTCCATATCTAAACGCGCTTCACGACCAATAGTCTTGATCTTCTCGCCACCTTTACCAATCACCATTTTCTTCTGGCCATTACGCTCAACAAGAATCAAGGCATTGATGTGGAAACCGTCGGTTTCTGGGTTGTAATCAAAACGTTCAATCTCGACCGTTACCGAGTATGGCAATTCTTCACCCGTGAAACGCATTAACTTTTCACGCACAATTTCAGATGCCATAAAGCGCTGGGAGCGATCAGTCACGTATTCTTCTGGGAAGTGGTGCGTTGCTTTAGGTAAGTGATTACGCACGTGCTTACGCAGTACATCAATGTTCTTCCCTTGCTTCGCAGAGATTGGCACAACGTCCACGAAGTCCATCTTCTTAGACATCTCAGCCATGTGTAGCATCACTTCGTTACGATCTTGCACGTTGTCGACTTTATTGACACAAAGCACAACTGGGAAGTTCGATTTTTGAAGCTTAGTTAGCACCATCTCATCGTCTTTGGTCCAATGCGTACCATCGACTAAGAAGAACACTAGGTTTACATCACTTAGAGATGAGTTAGCCGCACGGTTCATCAGGCGGTTAATCGCACGCTTTTCTTCAATGTGAAGTCCTGGCGTGTCGACGTAAATCGCTTGGTAATCGCCATCCGTGTCCACACCCATAATGCGGTGGCGTGTTGTTTGCGGCTTACGTGAGGTGATCGAAATCTTCTGACCCAAGATTTTGTTCAGAAGTGTCGACTTACCTACATTTGGGCGACCAACAATGGCAATAAAGCCACAGTGCTGGTTTTCTGGCGAGCTTGGCTCACCTTGTGATGCGAAAAACGCATCGATATCGAATTCGTTATCAGCCATTTGTTAATTGCTCAAGTGCTGTTTCAGCGGCCGCTTGTTCTGCCTTGCGGCGGCTGGTGCCTTTCCCGATTACAGGCTTGTCCACACCTGCTACTTCACACTCAACCGTAAACTCTTGGTTGTGCGCTTCACCTTTAATATTAGTCACTGTGTACACAGGCAGCGGTTTTCTTCTGCCTTGTAGGAACTCTTGTAGGCGAGTTTTCGGATCTTTTTGTGAGACGCCTGGTTTAATGGCTTCAAGGCGTGAGTTGTACCAACTCAGTACAATGCCTCGCACGACTTCAAGATCGCTGTCTAGGTAAATTGCGCCAATAATGGCTTCAACCGCATCGGCTAAAATAGAGTCTCGGCGGAAACCGCCACTCTTCAATTCACCTGGACCTAATTTTAAATAATCTCCTAGATCGAATTCACGACCCAGTTCCGCCAATGTATGTCCACGAACCAAAGTAGCACGCATACGGCTCATGTCACCCTCGTTCACTTTCGGGAAACGATGGTACAGATCATCAGCGATGACAAAACTTAAAATTGAATCGCCCAGAAACTCAAGACGTTCATTATGCTTACTGTTGGCGCTGCGGTGAGTCAGCGCCAAGTTGATAAGCCCGGCATCTTGAAACTGGTAGCCGAGCTTTCTCTCTAGTTTATCAATTGGAGAATTCATACTCTCTCGATATAAAATGGTTAGTGAATACCACCGATGCGGTTAAAACGCACACCAGTTGGAATCCATGAAGGTAGAACGCTATCTGCGCCACGATCAAACTCGAAGCTGATCCAAATGGCGACAGCTTTGCCGACTAAGTTTGCTTCAGGAACGAAGCCCCAGTAACGGCTGTCAGCACTGTTGTCACGGTTATCACCCATCACAAAGTACTGACCTTGTGGTACAACCCACTCTGTCGTGCCGCTACGTGGGAAGTATTGCTCCACACGGTTACGAACAAGAGGGTTAACCAAAATATTGTGCTCCACGTTACCCAATTTTTCATCCAGTTGGATCATTGGAATACCGTTCGAGCTAAACTGACTTTCTTCAACATTGCTCAGTTTAACTGGTTTACACGCCGATTCACCTTGGCTTTGCACGCAAAGCTGCTTATCACTTGAATAACGCACGATATCACCAGGCAAACCAACAACACGCTTAATGTAATCCACACTTGGTTGTGGCGGGTATTTGAATACCACGATATCACCACGCTCAGGTTTACCTGTTTCAACTAACTGCGTGCGCCATACCGGATCTTTCAAGCCATAGGCGTATTTTTCTACCAAGATAAAGTCACCCACCAACAAAGTCGGCATCATTGAGCCTGATGGGATTTGAAATGGTTCGTAGATAAAAGAACGTAATACTAAAACGAACGCAATCACAGGAAAAATTGAGACGCTATTTTCAACCCACCAAGGCTGACGCTCAACTTTTTGCAAGGTCACTGCATCCAAACCATTAGACGTCTGAGCTTGAATCTCCGCCAGTTTTTCCTGACGCTTTTTCGCGAAAACCAGCTTTTCCAATAGCCAAACCACGCCAGTTACCAAAGTCGCAATAACCAGCATCAGTGAGAATGTATTCGCCATTAAATTCCCTTATCTAAAAATACGAAAGTGAAAGAGCCGAAACCCTTTCACTTATTTTAATATCTAACGTCTTAAGACCGACAAGTGTGAGACAAAGTTCAACTTTAGTCTTTACCTACGTGAAGGATGGCTAGGAACGCTTCTTGAGGCAGCTCAACGTTACCGATCTGCTTCATGCGCTTCTTACCTTCTTTCTGTTTCTTCAGAAGTTTCTTCTTACGACTTACGTCACCGCCGTAACATTTCGCGATTACGTTCTTACGCAGTTGTTTTACAGTTGAGCGTGCGATAATGTGGTTACCAATCGCTGCTTGGATTGCGATATCAAACATTTGGCGAGGGATAAATTCTTTCATCTTCTCTACCAGCTGACGACCGCGAGTCTGAGACTGGTCTTTGTGTGTGATCATCGCCAATGCATCAACGGTGTCACCGTTCAGAAGAACGTCTACACGTACCATATTCGAAGCTTCAAAACGCTGGAAGTTGTAATCCAAAGACGCATAACCACGAGATGTCGATTTCAGACGGTCGAAGAAATCCAGTACCACTTCTGCCATTGGAATATCGTAAGTCACGGCAACCTGGTTACCGTGGTAAACCATATCGACCTGAGTACCACGCTTTTCAACACACAGCGTGATCACGTTACCTAGATACTCTGAAGGTACCAGGATATTACAACGAGCGATCGGTTCACGAATTTCTTCAATATCATTGATCGCTGGTAGTTTAGCAGGGCTATCAACGTACAGCAGTTCACCATCCGTTTTTTCAACTTCGTAAACTACGGTTGGTGCCGTGGTGATGAGATCTAAGTCGTATTCACGCTCTAGACGCTCTTGGATGATTTCCATGTGCAGCATGCCAAGGAAACCACAACGGAAACCAAAGCCAAGTGCCGCGGAGTTTTCTGGCTCGTAGAATAGCGATGCGTCGTTTAGGCTTAATTTGCCCAGCGCATCACGGAAGTTCTCGTAATCGTCAGAAGATACCGGGAACAGACCTGCGTAAACCTGAGGTTTTACTTTCTTAAAACCTGGTAGCGGTTTTTCACAGCCATTCTTAGCCATAGTCAGCGTATCACCAACTGGTGCACCAAGGATGTCTTTAATACCACAAACCACCCAACCTACTTCACCAGTACGAAGGATGTCGGTATCTACTTGTTTTGGCGTAAAAATACCAAGACGGTCTACACCCCAAACTTGACCCGTGCTCATCACTTTGATCTTGTCGTTCTTCTTCAGTTCGCCGTTTTTAATACGTACTAGAGAAACAACGCCAAGGTAGTTATCAAACCATGAGTCAATGATCAGCGCTTGTAGTGGCGCATCTGGATCACCTTCCGGTGCTGGAATCGCTGACACAATGTTCTCTAGAACGTCATCAACACCGATGCCTGTCTTCGCAGAACAGCGGGTTGCTTCCATTGCATCGATACCAACGATTTCTTCAATTTCTTCTGCCACGCGCTCAGGATCGGCTGCTGGTAGGTCAATCTTGTTCAAGATTGGCACAACCTCTAGATCCATTTCGATCGCGGTGTAACAGTTAGCCAGTGTTTGAGCCTCAACACCTTGACCCGCATCTACAACCAATAACGCACCTTCACAAGCCGCTAGAGAACGTGATACTTCATATGCAAAGTCAACGTGCCCCGGAGTATCGATGAAGTTCAGCTGATACGTTTCACCGTCTTTAGCGGTGTAGTTTAGCGTCACACTCTGAGATTTAATGGTGATACCACGCTCACGTTCAAGATCCATAGAATCCAGAACCTGTGCGGCCATTTCACGATCGGTTAACCCGCCACAAACTTGGATTAGACGGTCTGATAGGGTCGACTTACCATGGTCGATGTGGGCGATAATCGAAAAGTTACGAATGTGCTTCATAGATTTAGGGTGACTAACTCTTTACAAATAGGGACAGTAAGAAACGCCATCTACTGACGGCATTTCAATCAAGTTGGCAGATTCTACCGAATTTCGTTAACGGGCGCACGTAATTTAAAGTACATACCCAAATAACCTTTAGTGGAGGGGGGACGGCTCTTACTGGATTGGCTCTCCAAGTACCCGAACGAGGGTAACTTGGCGCTTGGATTCATCCTCTAACGGACGAGAAACACGTTTTGCGATCCACATTCCACCAGCTGCAAATAGTACTGATGCCAATATGATGATACCTTCCCCGCCCGCGGTCAGCGGCGCTAATAGGAAGTGACCAAACATCGCACCGATAATCAAACCAAACAACGGCAGTAAATAAACCGCCATTGCTGATTTTATCAGGCTCGACTCAGGAAAGCCTATCTCGACGACTTGACCTATCTTCACTGATTTATCCGTGCGCAGGTGCCAAGATAAACTCTTGTTACCAATGGCTTTAGTCACAACGCCCGTTCCACAGCTTTTCTGTGAAGAGCAACTACTGCAACTGGTCTGCTGTTCGCAGCTTAAATCAATTTCGTATTGTTTACCGCGACGATGTACGTCTGTCACAGTAGCCAACGCGGTCATCATTGTTGTTTACTCTTTGTTACATTAAATGTGACAGATTGGGCGATACGTTGTGCTGTGGTCGGCGGAATGTCTCCTACAACGGAGATTTCATGTTGACCGCTCACAAAACTGTGTAGCGTTCTTCTGCCTTGGCGAACCAACTGCCCTTTTAACGAATGCTCATCTTTGTTTGCTACGTAAACAGAGAAGCTAAACAGACCATCAGAATACAGCTGGCTCTCCACCATTTGATTAGTAACGGCCATACGATAGCGGTTGAGCTCGTTCGGCTCGAAACCTTCAGGGATCCAACCTACCTGCCAATTACTGGTCCCAATATCGCCTTTTGGCATGGTGAGAACAGCTGGTAATTGAACATCTTGTAGGCCACTCATTAACTCTGCGATTTTTGGATTCACTGTGTAAGAAATAGTGCGATATTGTTCAAGCATCTCACCATCACGGTCCACAAGGTCGGCACGTAAAGGCAATTTACTCTTTTCATCGATCCATAGTACGTATGAATAGCGCAGACCGTCTTTAGGGACGACACGCAGCACTTGTGTTGCTACACCTGCTTCACGAGCTCTACCCACTTTTACATAGTCGTAATACAAGTTTAGCTCATCGATATTGGTATTGAGCATAGGCATGGTCGGAGCGACCATTTTACCTGACTCGATGGTGAATGGTTCTAAACCCGTTTCGATATAGCTTACTTCTGTGCCGCGACGAATCACTTCGCGTACAGGGCCACTTAAATAGACAAGATGAGCATATTGATCGTCACCATGCGTCGCATGACGATACAGCAACGGCTCAATGCTGTTCTTTTTGATAAGGATATAAGAGAGTTCGTAACTTAAATTCTTACTCGCCTCGCTCATTTGATGCAATAAAGCCTCCGCTGGCTTATCACCAGCAAAGGCTTGAGAAGACATCATACTGAACAGAGCGCAAGCGCTGATCAGAAATTTTTTCATTCAATATCCGGATTCAGATTTGCATCTTGTTGAGATGCATCACTGTTAATTCGTAACTGCAATTCGTAGTCTCGCAGCATAGCATGAACACGCTTACGTTGCTCTTGCATATTTGCTTCACCTACAGAACGCTCAACAGACTCACGAGTTAAACTCACAGGCTCTGCGCTGCCAGCAAACGGAACTGTCTGCAACACAGGCAATTGGTCTGTTTGCGGCGACATTGAATCGCTACCACCGTACTGCTGTACACCTAAAATAACGACAAGCGATACACATGCAGCAACAGCAACTTGACCAAACTGTGTCAACCAACCTGGCAACTGACGTTTTGCTTTTTGCGGTTCTGGTTGCGACTCTTTTGGCGTATCAGCAATTGAGATAACATTTGCACCGTGCGAATCAAACGCACGATGTGCAGGTTCATCTTCTAACGCTAACGCCACGCTTTCAGCAATATTCCACTCAGGTTTTGCTGGCGCTTCGCCTCGCATCACATCACCAATCAGGTGGTAGTTCTGCCAAGCATCACGGCTCTCTTGGTCTTGCTCTAACTCTTGAATTAAAGCCTTATCGACCAATTCTCCATCCATGAGAGCTGAAAGTTTTTCTTTGTCAGCCATTATTTTCACCATAGTTATTACTTGTACTAGCGTTGCAAAAGAGGTCTGATTTTCTTTTCCACCGCCTCACGAGCACGGAAGATACGCGATCGTACCGTTCCTACCGGGCAATCCATCACTTCTGCAATTTCTTCATAACTCAAGCCATCGAGCTCTCGTAATGTCATTGCGGTTTTTAAATCTTCAGGTAAAGCTTCGATTGCACTGAACACCACCCGTTGCAATTCTTTGGACAACGTTAAGTTCTCAGGGTTCGATATTTCTTTAAGTGCACTACCTGTTTCGTAAAATTCAGCATCTTCAGCATCGACATCTGTCGCTGGAGGTCTACGCCCTTGAGCAACAATGTGATTTTTCGCAGTATTCACTGCAATGCGATACAGCCACGTATAAAACGCACTCTCCCCACGAAAGCTGGGAATAGCTCGGTAAGCTTTAATAAACGCTTCTTGTGCTACATCTGGTACATCGCCAGGATTACTAACGTATCTGGAAATAAGATTACACACCTTATTCTGGTACTTTGTTACCAACAGGTTGAATGCTTGCTTATCGCCATTCTGAACTCGCTCAATCAATACTTGATCGGTCAGCTGCTCGTTCATTCGAGCGGATACTCCTATTTGTTATGCCCCTACTCTTCTCAGATATGGGTACTAATTATGCAAAACGTAGTATTGACACCACTGCTTACTTGAGCACTATTGTGACCCTAACGTGAATGAGAAAGTTCCATGGTTTCTCAAGTTTTTTGTCATTGTTTTTTCACAGTGTGATGTCTGTACCCAAATGACCACCGCTGCCTGACTTTAGTCTAAGTTTGACAAGCGAGCATCTTGGAGGGAAATGGGTATAATGAATGATCTCTGTCCCAGATTGTGCTGGGTCGAGCATGGAAAAGCAATGGCATTGACAAACTATTACTTTTCATTTGCATGGCTAATGGCTATCTGAACACCGCGTTACAAATTATAACTTAGGAAGCATGCTCATGCTCTGCATGAAAAAGAAGAGTGGCTCAGTCACCGCAGTAACACGGATGTCGATAGGTCTCCCAACTTAGCCCTTAGCGACAGGTGTCGCGATAATGGAATGCACATGGTGTGCAAATAATACACAAGGTAACTTTGTTACCTTAGCTTGGGATTATAAAAGTTATATGAACACAAATCGTGAACATGAGTGTGATGTGTTAGTGGTAGGGAGTGGCGCGGCTGGTTTGTCGTTGGCTTTGCGCGTTGCTAACCACTGTAAAGTGATGGTGCTGAGTAAAGGGCCACGCAGCGAAGGGGCGACCTATTATGCCCAGGGTGGTATTGCTGCTGTATTTGATGAGTCAGACACCATTGATTCACACGTTGAAGACACGCAAATCGCCGGCGATGGTATTTGCGATGAGGACACCGTGAGGTTCATTGCTGAACATTCAAAAGAGTGCGTACAGTGGTTGATCGACGGTGGTGTCCCATTTGATCGTGAAGAGGATGACTCTGACGATAAGCCTCGTTACCACTTAACTCGTGAAGGTGGCCATAGCCGTCGTCGTATTCTTCACGCGGCAGATGCGACAGGTATGGCGATGCAAACCTCTCTGCAAGATAACGCTCACAACCATCCAAACATTCATGTTCTCGAACGTCACAATGCGCTGGACTTAATCACCGAAGATAAAATTGGCGGTGATAAAAACAAAGTTATCGGTGCTTATATTTGGAACCGCAACGAAGAGCATGTCGAAACCGTGCGGGCCAAATTTGTGGTTCTCGCTACAGGTGGCGCTTCAAAAGTTTATCAATACACCTCTAACCCAGATGTTTCGTCTGGTGATGGCATTGCCATTGCTTGGCGTGCAGGGTGTCGTGTGGCAAATATGGAGTTTAACCAGTTCCACCCGACGTGTTTATATCACCCAGAAGCACGTAACTTCTTGTTGACCGAAGCGTTACGTGGCGAAGGTGCTTACCTGCGTCGTCCAGATGGTTCTCGCTTTATGCCAGATTTCGATGAGCGCAAAGAGCTTGCTCCGCGTGACGTCGTGGCTCGCGCTATCGACTTCGAAATGAAGCGTTTGGGTGCCGACTGTATGTACCTCGACATCAGTCACAAACCTGCGGACTTTATTACGAAACACTTCCCAACCATTTACTCACGCTTGATGGACTTGGGCATTGATATGACCAAAGAGCCAATCCCAATCGTACCTGCTGCGCACTACACTTGTGGCGGTGTCATGGTGGATAGAAATGGCTGCACCGATCTTAAAAACTTGTATGCGATTGGCGAAGTCAGCTATACAGGGCTGCATGGTGCTAACCGCATGGCATCAAATTCACTTCTCGAATGCGTGGTTTATGCTTGGTCTGCGGCAAAAGATATTCTAAAACATCACACTAACGTTGAGCTACCCTCACTGGTGCCATGTTGGGATGAAAGCAAAGTAACCAATAGTGATGAAGAAGTGATCATTCAGCACAACTGGCACGAACTTCGACTGTTTATGTGGGACTACATGGGCATTGTACGGACTGACAAGCGTTTAGAGCGCGCCTTACGCCGTATCCAGCTGTTGCAACAAGAAACACACGAGTACTACAGCAATTTCCGCGTGTCGAACAATTTATTAGAACTGCGTAACCTTTTACAAGTAGCAGAGCTGATGGTTCGTTGTGCGATGCAGCGTAAAGAGAGTCGAGGTTTGCACTACACGCTTGATTATCCGAACCAACTGGAAAACAGCGGACCAACGATTTTGGTTCCAGCTAAACAGCTTTAATTCGACAAAATAAACTATTACATCAACAGGGAGCATTGGCTCCCTGTTTCATTTCCCACTGGCGTAATACCAAAGATAATTGACGGTAATGCTGATCGTCACAGCTATCACGCCAAATCGTGACGCTACGGCCAGACTGCAATCGAAATGTTATCTTGAATGGCAATGTCGATGTATCGATTCGTTGTAACTGATCCTTTTCAGACTCAAGAGCCGCCGAACATTCACTATACTCAAGGGCCTCAAACCTAACCGAGCCATCGCAATGCACATACCAATAACCCTGACTTGTCGGTTTAACAAAGCCTTGGCTCAATAGTGCCTTAACAATCATTAATAACAAATAAATCGATAATACGAGAGGGATGCTAGAGAGGGTAACGGCCCAAGTCATCAGTAAGAAAAGTATTACATTGAGAACTCGGGCAGTCAGAGAGGGAGAAGCGGTAAAATTAACGAACTTTGCTGAGGTTATGGGCGACAATTTTATCAACCATTGCAGCATGACCTAAGTTTTCGCTGCGGCCATGCCCCATTATCCAAGTAAACAGATCAGGATCATCGCATTCAAGTAAAGAAACAAAGTCACGCTGCTCTTGTTCACTCAGAGTATCAAAGCACTCTTCAAAAAACGGCATAATTACTACGTCAAGCTCAAGCATGCCTCGACGACAAGCCCATTTAATACGCGCTTTTTCTTCCGGAGTGTACATTCACTATTCCTTCATAGATGTCTTGTTGTTAGTGCGGAGTGTAACAAGGGATGTGCTACGTCACTAGTGTGCGGGTCACAATACGATAGTGAAAGCAGACAAATGTTGATTCGTAAATCGCTCCCCTAGTATCTCAAGGTTATTTGGGTATAACATAGCGGAAAAATATCTTCAAAAGGCATTGTAATTATGGAATGGCAAACTCGTTTTTCAGCACTACCTCTCTCAACTCAAGACGCACTTCCAGAGTTATCTATCTCGCTGCTGGACAATTTCGGCATGATCACCATGGTCGGTGACGATAAAAAATCATACTTACAAGGTCAGGTTACCTGCGATGTCGTTTCTTTAGAACAAGACCAATCAACGTTAGGCGCACATTGTGATGCGAAAGGTAAAGTGTGGAGTGTGTTCCGCCTTTTCCATCACCACGATGGCTACGGCATGGTCCAACCAAAATCAGCGATTGACGTAGAACTTAGCGAAATAAAAAAATACGCCATTTTCTCTAAAGTAACGATTGAAGCTTCTGATGAAGTTATCTTAGGTGTTGCCGGCGTCAAAGCCGATGAGCTTATTTCTTCAATGAGCAAAACGACTGGCAGCGTTCGCCCTGTTGAAGGCGGCACCGCGGTACAAGTTTCACAAAACCGCTGGTTACTGATATTAAGTGCGCCAGCTGCGCAACAAGTCGTTGAAAATACAGATGCTGCCCTTACGACAAATGAGCTTTGGAATCGTTTCGACATTGAAGCTGGTTTACCATTTGTCTCTGCATCCGCGCAGAATGCTCACATTCCACAAGCACTCAACGTGCAAGCTTTAGGAGGCATTAGCTTCACAAAGGGCTGCTACACAGGACAAGAAACGGTAGCACGAGCTAAGTATCGCGGTACAAATAAACGTGCGATGTACATCGTAAAAGGGGCAACTTCTGCTCCATTTAGTGACGAGCCAATTGAGCTCGAACGCAGCGTGGGTGAAAACTGGCGTTCAGTGGGTGCTTTATTAAACCACTACCAGTTCAGCGACAATCAAGCGATTGGCCTGATCGTACTGCCCAATAATCTCGATGAAGACACTCGTCTTCGTTTGGTTGCTCAACCAGAATGTGAATGGACAATCGAATCACTGCCTTACAGCCTTGATGATGAGTAATACAATCAATACTCCTTTGATGCAATTTCTCACAGACCAACACATTCCGTTTCGTCTGTTACCGCATCAAAGACCAGCAACCACTATTGAGGATGCCGCGCAACAACGCGGCATTCGCCCTTCTCAAATGGTAAAAGCGATCTTGCTACGAGACATGGGTAATCAATATGCTCTCGCCTGTGCGCCTGGTGATCGTAGTGTCGATCCCAAAAAAGTGCGCTCGTTACTGCAATGCCGCCGGATGACTTGCGTTGATCAAGCCGACGTTGAGGCCATCACAGGTTACAAAATTGGTACTGTCACTCCACTATTACTCAAACGACACATGCCGATCGTGTTCGATCCTAGCTTACTAGAAGAACAGGAAGTCACGATCAGCAGTGGCGATCGCATGGCTGGACTGGCGCTTTCTATCCAAGATCTGATCCAATTGTGTCAGCCGACCGTAGCTGAGATATGTCGTTAGTCGTCTAAAAATAATGTAATAGCACGTAGTGTTTCTATCATCACGTGATCTCGCTCATATCTATAAAAATAGACGAGAGAATTTTTAATCACATATAAAACATAAATAGTCACAAAGATAAAACTCGTATATGCTGAATTTGTTGGTTAAGTTTCAAACAAGCACTTAACCAACATAAAGTGAATCAGCTGACTGAATGACAGTATTCATGCCGTCAGCTGTCCACTTTTGTGTAATGCATCTGTGACTATTCGCCCGCTGAAGCGGGCTTTTTTTTGTGCGGAACTTTTTTCTCTTCCTCTTTCTCTAACCGTTAGGACGTAAAGTTTGTTCTGTTGGATACCACCTCAATAGAAACAATTAGCAAACAATCATTTTCGTTCTATTCTTAATTCTGTAACAAAACTATTGCTTAATGCGTCACGTAAAAAGGAGTGTATTGTTGTAAGGGTTCCTTGAACGGTGATTTTTTGGGGTAATCCTCACGCTATTTAAGAGATGACACTGTCAAATTGTCTAAGACAACACAAATCTCTGACGCAACACCCTACATCTGTATTTAATACTATGGCTGTCACAATAATTTTCGCGTCCAAAACGTAGAATACCTAGGCTAGGTTAGATAAAAGGAAAGTAAATATGAGACTGTTTAAGCGCTATACACCAAGTATGATTGCTAAACATATAAGTCGTCTTTTTAAAGGAAGAATTTATATTTACGGGGTCGGTAGATTCGAGTTTGATAACGGCAAGTTAATACTGCCGGAGAAAGCAGAGCAACGCCATTTCCGAGCGGTCAAAGAGATCAACCAAGAAATAATGAAACTCCGATGCGCATATGCTTAGCAAAACGTTGATAAAACAAAGGCTGGATTAACCAGCCTTTTGTGTATTTGAAGTTCGCTTTACACCTACTGACGTGCCAGATCAGGCAGATGACCTTTTAGACCAAGCGCACGCTTCATGATCTCATCTTTCGCTCCCGGCAATTGACCCGCTAAACTCAAACCAATGCCACGAACCAGCTTCTTAGCAGGATTCTCTCCAGAGAACAGGTCTCGGAACCCTTGCATTGCAGCGATCATCTTTGCTGCTTCCGCTTTGCGCCAACGCTCATAACCTCTTAGGTTGCGTTTGCTGCCAATATCTTGGCCTTGCTTCCATAGCGCTAACACCTCTTGAGCGAGGCTGGCTGCATCTAATAGACCTAAATTTACCCCCTGGCCCGCTAGAGGATGAATGGTATGGGCCGCATCACCAACCAATGCGACTCGCTCCACAACAAAATCTCGCGCATAACGCATTTTCAGAGGAAACGCGGCACGCTCTCCCACGACTTCACATAGACCAAGTCGTGTATCAAATTCGCTCGTCAATGCTTTGTTGAAATCATGCTCACTCATTGCCAATAGCTGCTCTGCACGATTTGGCTCAGTGGACCAAACAATAGAGCACATATCTGGTTGCGACATTGGCAAAAACGCCAATGGCCCTTGAGGAGTAAAAATCTGTCGTGCAATGCTATTATGCGGAGCAGCGGTTTTAACATTCGCGACCAGAGCATGATGCCCATAATCCCAATGCGTTAACGGAATATCCATTTGATGACGAAGCCACGAGTTTGCCCCATCGGCTCCGACCACTAACTTAGCCGTCATGGCTTGACCATTGTCGAGCGTCAACCAACTTTCTTGTTCGCCCACCGCTAAGGTCGCGCAACGTGCAGGCATAAACATAGTGACGTTATCGAGCTTTTGGACTTGTTCGAGCAGTGCGAGTTGAATCACTCGATTCTCAACAATATGCCCTAAATCAGGTTGTGCCATGCTTTGTGCATTGAACTCAATACTAGCAAAGCTATCTTGCTCCCACACTTCCATACCGTAGTATGGTGAAGCTCGGCGTTGCTCTATCCCCTGCCAAGCGCCAAGCTTACGCAAGATAGTCTCACTAGAACGGCTCAACGCAGACACACGCACATCAGGTAACTCTTTCAACGACTCATCTGGCACCTTGCCTTCTATTACGGCGACACGCAGATCGCTGTCCTTGAACGCGGCAGCAAGTGCCAACCCAACCATCCCTCCGCCGATGATGGCGATATCTACACTTTGCATCATTGCTTTTTATTACCTAATTCAGTGCGGCCGTTCATCGTTTTACCAAACCAAGCGTATGGCGCAGTAGCGGCTGCTTAAAAATAGAAAGGTTATCCATCGCTGCTAAGGCTGTATTTCGCCCAATTCGCATCGCGGGTAAATCATTTGAAAAAATATGCACTAAGGCACTGGTTAGCCAGATCGTTTCGCTTCGGTCTGCCTCTCTACGCTGACTAAAGCGCATCAAGCCTTGATAAAGACCAACATCATCGCTTTGCTGCACGATTTCTTCTGCTAGCGAGACAACGTCGCGAATACCAAGATTAAAACCTTGTCCAGCTATCGGATGCAGCGTTTGCGCCGCATTCCCAACAATCGCAAAACGATGAGAGATATTTTGCTTTCGATGGCGAAGAAGCAATGGGTAACTCGCACGTCGTCCCACTTTTTTCATCGCGCCCAAACGCCAGCCAAAATCTTGTTGTAAACGTTGGAGAAATGCTTGGTCAGATAACTCAAGAACTGCTTGGGCTTCCTCAGGGTGCAGACACCAAACTAAGGACATTCTATTGTCACTCATTGGCAATAAAGCAACAGGGCCATTTTCAGTAAAACGTTCAAAGGCTCTACCCTGATGAGGTTCTTGAGTCACAATATTGGCAATGACAGCCACTTGTTCAAAATCTTGCTCAGAAAGCTCTAAACCAATTTTCTGACAGCAGGTTGAAACAGCACCATCGGCTGCCACCAACAGTTTTGCGTCAAGCTGCTCACCGCTTTTCAACGTAATATGGGTACAGTCTTGCTCGCGCTCGATATCGGTAACAGAGTCAGGGCAAAACAGCGTTATGGATGCGCTGCTATCTAATAATTCTTGATATACGCGACCAACATCGGCTAATTCGACAACATACCCTAGTGCTTCAACGCCAATCTCTTGCTTGGTAATTTCCGTCATCCCAGCATGAGAGCGGTCAGAAACGTGGATATGTTCAATAGGTGTGACAAACGGTTCTAATGAAGTCCAGAGCTGTAGTTGACGCAACAGATTGACAGTACCGTAAGACAATGCGATTGAGCGAGAGTCAAAACCAGGGTGCATATCTGACTGCGCTTTAAAAGGCTCAACGACGGCAATGCGGAGCTTTCCCTGGGACAAATGGTCAATCGCCAATGCTAACGTTGCACCAGCCATGGCACCACCAGCAATGACTACATCATATTGCTTCATGCTAACCTCTGGACCATCTACGATTAATGAATAGTAGGCTTTTTATCGCTACTTTCAGGGCGAACACCAAACTCAGCATGAATCGTTAGTACGCAAGCTTTGATGTGTTCAATCACTTGTTCTAGCAATTGCGCTTGTTCACCGAGGTCGTCATCTTCATCAATGCCTAATTTGGCAATCTCTTCTAGGTCAGCCAATGCTTCTTTAGCGTCATCTGACGCTTTATTTAGCGCAACACCTGCTAGACCTAACCCAGAAATAAAGTGGTTTACGAAATCGGACACGCTGTCAGCCAACGCGAATAAGCCTTCTTCTCCCGGCTCATCTGGTAATAATAAAGACAGCTCCATCGACGTGCCCGTGAGTTCATTGACAGTAACGGTGAATACGCTTTGAGCAAACGCTAGCGCGGTAGAAGGCCAACCCATACCATCATTGGTGTAGTCAAACAGAATAGGCTGCCAAGTTTGATCATTAATCGCCAATCCACCACTTAACATGCCGACAAATAAGCCATGTAATTCCGCAGGTGTTACTGCTAGGCTTGCAGATTGCAGTTCAGCAGCAATAGATTGGTATTCAGGAAGGGTGATTTCACTCATAACTTGGCTCATTCTTGCATAATAATGTATTGGTATATCCTACCATCAAGGTTAGTGGTCTGAAACGGCTATCAAATTCAATTTTGAACAGCATTTGCTCAATTTGCCCAATTCCTGTGTGATCTCGTCATCATTTCTCTTTCTGTGATGGGAAATGCTTGAATCTTAATAGCGGTTTTCCTATAGTTTGCTCCTCGGTAGTTGTATGAAGCAACACCTTAGATAGCGCGAATATAGAGTTTATTCATCATGAGCAATCAAGCGATCGACGTTGAAATATTAGGCAAAGTTACACGAGTGAATTGTCCGACAGGACAAGAAGAGTCTCTTGTTGCAGCGGCAAAAGATCTGGATCGCCGATTGAAAGAAATGAGCGAACGTACTAAGGTAACCAATGAAATCCAACTGCTGACCTTCGCTGCATTGAATATTTGTTATGAGTTGCACACCAAGTCATACGAATCAAACGGTCAACAGCAAGAAATTACTGAGCGAATGGAAAAGCTCACTGCGTCTCTTGAGAACGCACTAAGCAAAGTTACGCAAGGACAGCAGTAAATACAAAATTTACCCTGGGGTGTGCGTCAGCAGGATTTAAGTCCCTGAGCCGATAAGCAATACCTAAGGGTTAGTATTTGGTAACTATTGAGCAAGCTCGGCATGCACCGAGAAGCCTACGGTTGTCATTGCTGATCCGCCTTGAACCAGCTGGTTCAAGGGCCACAATCCTCAACGGCACCCTGGGGTATTCTCTCTATGTCAGACCTCTCTCGACAAGACTTCCGCAAACTGATTCGTGAAAAGCGCAACGCATTGTGTAGCGACACGCAATTCCAAGCGGGGATCGACCTTGTCACCCAGTTCTCTCAACTTCCTGAAATCCAGCAAGCGCAGCATATTGCTATTTATCTTTCTGCTGACGGTGAACTTGATACCAAGCCGCTCATTGAGTGGTTGTGGCAACAGGGAAAATCGGTTTATCTACCTGTCATCCATCCGTTTTCCAAAGGTCAGTTACTGTTTCTTCTGTACGTAAGTGATGATCAATTGGTCTACAACAAATACGGCATCTTAGAGCCCAAATTGGACATCCGCCACCTCAAGCCCGTTCGTCAACTTGATATCATTTGTACACCTTTGGTTGGATTCGACAGCATCGGTCACCGCTTAGGCATGGGCGGAGGGTATTATGACCGTACCCTGTCTCATTGGTTTATAACCGGAGAAGGTGCCAAGCCTGTTGGTATCGCTCACGACTGCCAACATGTAGAACGCTTACCAATTGAAAGCTGGGACATTCCATTACCTAAGATCGTGACCCCAAGCCGAATATGGCAATGGGAAAGTGGCAAGTAAGCCGCTATAATCACGCCCGCAAACGTTAACGAACATCTATTCAGGAGATTGGCATGACTCAAGATGAAATGAAAAAAGCGGCTGGTTGGGCAGCACTAAAATATGTTGAGAAAGGCAGCATTGTCGGTGTTGGTACTGGCTCTACCGTGAATCACTTCATCGATGCACTAGGCACTATCAAAGACGATATTAAAGGTGCAGTGTCTAGCTCTGTCGCTTCAACTGAGCGCCTTAAAGAGCTTGGTATTGAAGTATACGAGTGTAACGACGTAATGAAGCTGGATGTGTATGTTGATGGCGCAGACGAAATTAACCCAGCACGTGAAATGATCAAAGGCGGCGGCGCGGCTCTGACTCGTGAGAAAATTGTCGCAGCAATCTCTGATAAGTTTGTATGTATTGTTGACGGCACCAAAGCAGTTGACGTACTAGGTCAGTTCCCACTACCTGTAGAAGTGATCCCAATGGCACGCTCTTACGTTGCGCGCGAATTAGTCAAACTGGGCGGTGACCCGGCTTACCGTGAAGGCGTTGTGACTGACAACGGCAACGTAATTTTGGATGTACACAACATGCAGATTACTAACCCGAAAGAAATGGAAGACAAGATCAACGGTATCGCGGGTGTGGTGACTGTGGGTCTTTTTGCTCACCGTGGTGCTGACGTCGTAATCACAGGTACACCAGAAGGTGCAAAAATTGAAGAATAAATAACAGCTCAAATCGACCTATCTGGTTCACTTTTCTGTTATTTCATTACATACGGTGCTGCAAGGCACCGTTTTTTATTCCTTTCTCTAAGAAAATTATCTCTTATTCCGTAATTTTCTTACCCAAAGCAATTTTTTTTTGTTACTTTATTGAACAGAAGACGCACAAGGAAACGTTTGTCCTCCTACAAAACTATCAATTATCCCCTTTTTAATAGTTTTGCCCAACGTGCGCCACATTAGCCCACCTTTCCATTTTAAGGACGAGAAAAATGGCCAAAGTTTCACTGGAAAAAGAAAAGATTAAGATCCTCTTGTTAGAGGGACTCCACCCTTCTTCAGTTGAAGTTCTTCAAGCAGCTGGTTATACCAACATTGAGTACCATAAAGGTTCCCTTCCGGAAGAAGAATTGATTGAAGCGGTTAAAGACGTGCACTTCATCGGTATTCGCTCCCGTACGAACCTATCCGAAGAGGTAATCAATGCGGCGAATAAACTGGTTGCAATTGGCTGTTTTTGTATCGGTACTAACCAAGTAAACCTAGACGCAGCAGCAAAACGCGGCATTCCTGTGTTTAATGCACCGTTCTCTAACACACGCAGTGTGGCTGAGCTGGTACTTGGTCAAATCCTACTACTTCTGCGTGGCATTCCTGAAAAGAATGCGCTTGCACATCGCGGTATTTGGAAGAAAAGTGCTGACAACTCTTACGAAGCACGTGGCAAACGTCTTGGCATTATCGGATACGGCCACATTGGTACGCAGCTAGGTATTATTGCCGAAAACTTAGGTATGCGCGTTTACTACTACGATATCGAAAACAAGCTGTCCCTTGGTAATGCGACGCAAGTACATACCATGAGTGAACTACTAAACAAGTGTGACGTAATTTCTCTGCACGTTCCTGAAACGCCAGAAACAAAAAATATGATGGGTGAAGCTGAGTTTGCTCGCATGAAGCCAGGCTCAATCTTTATTAATGCAGCACGCGGCACTGTCGTGGATATTCCAGCGCTTTGCCATAGTTTAGAAGCAGGTCATATTGCGGGCGCTGCGATTGATGTATTCCCAACAGAACCGAAAACGAATGCCGACCCGTTCGAATCTCCTTTGCAGAAGTTCGATAATGTCATTCTCACTCCACACGTTGGTGGTTCAACGCAAGAAGCACAAGAGAACATCGGTGTTGAGGTCGCAGGAAAACTGGCGAAGTACTCTGACAACGGCTCTACGCTTTCAAGCGTAAACTTCCCAGAGGTGTCACTGCCAGAGCACGGTGGTGAATGCTCTCGCTTGCTTCACATCCATAAAAACCGTCCTGGTATTCTTACTCAGATCAACACCATCTTCGCGGAAGACGGCATTAACATTGCCGCACAGTACCTACAAACAGCCGCTGAAATCGGCTACGTAGTGATCGATGTTGAAACCGAGCGCTCAGAAGAAGCGCTAGCGAAACTGAAAAGTATTGAAGGCACTATCCGTGCTCGTATCCTTCACTAATTTGTGAAGCAGAAATAACAAAGGCAGGGAGTACCCTGCCTTTTCTTTTTGCACCCAGTATTACTTCAGCTTGTAAATCACGTCAACTTGATCGCGAATAATCATGGTAGAATCCTGGTAGCTGTTTGCCCCTTCTTTACTGTCCATCGCCATCGAGCGCATTAGAACTGGCTGAACGTGCATCTGTCTGTAATTGATCTGCCAGACATCACCCAATTTTTTCTCAAAGCCAGTAGCCAGTGACGCTGCTTTTTCTCGCGCATCTTGGATAGCCGCCATGCGTGCCTTTTGCTGATACTCAGCCTGGTTGCTTACCTTAAGTTGAATATTATCAACCTGATTAATCCCTGCTTCTAACGCCATATCTAGGTACTGGTTTAGGTTTTTTAGATCCGTAACCGTCACATCAATGCTACGAGAAGCGCGATAACCAACGAGCTCTGCTTTACCAGATTTAGGGTAGTGGTATTGAGGCGCAAGGTATAAATTCGAGCTGGTAACATTGTCTTTTGATAAGCCAGCATCGGACAGATTTTTCAGAAATTGCTCAACGGTTTTGTCAACTGACTGCTTGGCCTGTTCAGCAGTCATTGTCGTGTCTACCACTTTCACAGAAAACGTCGCCATATCTGGTGTAGCAATAACTTCACCATAACCTGTCGTCGTTACGTGAGCAAATTCAGGCGAGTTCGCCAACACTGAAGCACTAGTAAGGCTGAGTGCAGAAGCCAGCAAAAATGAATACAGTCTCATTCAATAAATCCATCCATACAAAAATAAAGTACTTACTCTCAGCAGAAAGGCTCAAGATTCAGACAAAACTATCACTACTGAGAAAGTGTATGGTTTCATAATAGAAACTTCTGTCGATTATCCAAGCACTCAGAATGACTTCTAACACAACTTTGACTATGTAACATTGGTGTGATTTTTCAACGAAACACTCTGTCGGCAATGAACCCATCGATGCGACAATGAACTTATTGAGGTAAGTGTCGCTGAGCATACCCGACTATCGCGTGTGAGATTTCTTGTAGAACCCCCGTTTCCAGTTGCCAATGATGCCAATAAATCCGATGGGACATTAAAAAACCGGGAGTAACATCAACCAACGCGCCACGCTCTAGCTCGTCGGTAATTTGCAAACGAGGGATTAAGCAATAGGCTACACCAGCTAACGCCACTTTTAGAAACGCTTCAGAGCTGCTGATGTTATGGTGAATGACGCTATCAGGGTTGACATTGAAATGCTCGGTAAGAAAGGTTCTATGTAGGTCATCATATTGATCATACGAAACGGCCGGCGCCTTGGCCAAAGTCTGGTTATTAACGCCTTGAGCAAAGTAACGCTGATAAAACTCCGGGCTCGCGACACAAACGTAATCAACACGTCCCAAGTAATCCGCTCTACAGCCAGGTATCGGCTGGGATTCTAAGCTGATCGCCCCCGTCACTTCGCCACTTTTTAGCTTTTCGATGGAACGAGATTCACCATAGATAGTGAGTTTGAGTTCAACTTGACGCTGCTTCATGACATCTTGCAGTGCAGGCAGTAGCCAAGTAGCAAGGCTATCAGCATTGGTCGCCAAAGAGAGTTGTACAGGTCGAGTACTGGTATCATTCTTGATTTCGGGCAGAATTTCATGCTCGAGTAAGCGCACTCGACGATAAAGGCCTAATAACTTTTTACCAATCGGCGTTGGCTTGGGTGGTTGACTACGAACCAAAACGGGTTGTGCGAGAAACTTCTCTAATTGTTTAATACGTTGAGAAATCGCTGATTGCGAGACAAATAAATGTTCGGCTGCACGCTCAAAGCTCCCCTGATAAACCACTGCATCTAATGCCTCAATCCATTTATAGTCCAACCCTCTCATCCTGCTCTTCCTCTCCTGATAAAACATCAACCCTTAAATTAGCTTAGCTAATATAATATTAAAATCATTAATTATACTTATTTAGATAAACTCTTTATCTTTCACCCTTCTGAGCATTTATTGGTTATCTTGAAGTGAGGTGAAGTGTGAGCTTGTGGGTTCTATTGCAAGGGTTTGGTTTAGGGGCATCAATGATCATTCCGATCGGCGCACAAAATGCGTATGTCTTAAATCAAGGCATAAAGCGCAATCATCACCTGACGACTGCCACTATTTGTAGCATCCTAGATATGATCTTCATTTCTCTAGGTATCTTTGGTGGTGGTGCGATTTTGTCTCAAAATGAAATCTTACTAACATCGGTGACGCTTGGTGGTATTGCCTTCCTGAGCTTTTATGGATTACTGTCACTTAAGAGTGCGTTTAAGTCAGACAGTGAGTCAGAATCAAAAGGTGAAGTCGTCGCTCGTGGTCGTCGAACGGTCATTTTAGGCGCGTTAGCCGTCACAGTACTTAACCCACACTTGTATTTAGATACAGTCGTTATTCTGGGTTCTATTGGTGGGCAGTTTGAAGGCCATGACCGAATTGCTTTTGCACTAGGTACGATGATGGCTTCCTTTGTTTGGTTCTATACCTTGTCAATAGGAGCCGCAAAACTAGGCCCTACCCTATCAAAGCCAAGAGTGAAAAAAGGCATCGACATCGCGGTCGCAGTAATGATGTTCACGATTGCGTATGTTTTAGCTAGCGAACTTATTGAAAAGTACTGGTAATCAACAGGACAACATAGACATGGAGTCACTAAAGCGTATCTATGATATCAATAGAGAGCGACTCAACGCGCTCTCTATTCCTTTTCGGGAATGGCAGCATGAAGCCATCTTAGACTTTGACACGGATATAAGAATTGCGTCCGAGCTTGGATGGACAGGCACGCACACCAAAAGCCTCTTCTTAAAACTTAAAGGACAAGGCTACGCAATTTATCTAACAGAAAAAGACTCTCGCCTCGATGCCAAACAAATAAAAGCCGTCACAGGTAAACGCCCATCAATTTGTGACGACGGTGAAATGGTCGAAGTGTTAGGTTGTTTGCCTGGAGCGGTATGTCCGATTGGCTTACCTGAATATGTCACGCTCATTGTTGATACAACCCTCTATCTACACGAAGAGTTGCTCTATACGCCAGGGTTGCCTGAATTCACCTTTGGCTTTGCCGGTAAACATCTAAAACGTCTATTGCTTGCCGGTAATCACATTCTTTATGAGATATAAAAAAGCGAGGCCAATTGGCCTCGCTTTCGAATATCTACCGCTTGTATTAAGCGTCGATTTTGTTCAGATGAACATCCATTTGTGGGAATGGAATTTCGATACCATTTTCATCCAGTGCTTCTTTAATACCTTGCATTGCATCAAAGTATACGCCCCAGTAATCTGCAGTTTTCACCCATGGGCGAACCACAAAGTTTACTGAAGAGTCTGCCAGTGTAAGTACACCGATTGTGATATCAGGATCTTTCAAGATACGCGGATCTTTTTCTAGCGTCTCGCGAATTACTTTCTTCGTTAGTTTAAGATCCGCTTTGTATGACACACCAATCACTAAGTCGACACGTCGCGTTGCATGACGAGAGTAGTTAGTAATTGCACCACCGATTACTGACGAGTTAGGCACAACAACCATCTTGTTGTCTGGTGTTTTTAGAACAGTTTGGAAGATTTGAATTGCTTCAACACTACCCGCTACACCGCCAATTTCTACGTAGTCGCCAGATTTGAATGGGCGGAACGCAACAATGAGTACACCAGCTGCAAAGTTTGATAGTGAACCTTGTAGCGCAAGACCAACAGCAAGACCTGCCGCACCGATTACAGCCACGACTGAAGCGGTTTGAACGCCTAATCGACCAAGAGCTGCGATAAGTACGATTACAAATAGCAAGTAACGAACAAGACCGTGAATAAATTCAACGACAGCCTTATCCATGTTTTTCTTTTCTAGTACTTTAGAGACACTACCAGCGACTGCTTTAACGATAATATTACCGATAAACAGAATAAGCAGCGCAGAGATAATGTTCACACCGTACTGAACCAGTAGATCTGAGTTGTTTGTCAGCCAAGTTTCAGCCTGAGTTAGACCATCCGTTAAAGTGGTATCGATACCCACCGATTCACCTGCCATAATTCTTATCCTCAAAAATAAAGATATATAAATCCAATTGCCGTTAATTTATGAACCTTGTTTTTTAAAGGCTCTTTTCTAAAACAACATCCCTATTGCCCCACTGAACAGTGTCAGATTTTTGGCACAATATCCCAACTTTGACTTTTTTCAAAGTCAGAGTTTCGCAAAGATATGCAAAACAAGACTTTATCAGAGTTTTCTGATATTGGCTTGTTACAGGTTACGCAATGCACTCTTATTTCGCCACTCCTATGACTGATATTCCTATGTTTTTATTTAAAAACGTTAAAGGGGGAACATCCCACCAGAAAATACAACCTGACGCATAAAGATATCAATAGGAAAACAGGGAAAGAAACATAGGGGCAAAATGATAGACATAAAAAAACCCGCTCAAAAAGCGGGTTTTTAAGTAACTTAATCAGTAACGATTATAGTACGTCAACTGCGTTTAGGTCAGCAAATGCTTGCTCTAGACGAGCTACCATTGAAGCTTGACCAGCACGTAGCCATACGCGTGGATCGTAGTACTTCTTGTTTGGTGCATCTTCACCAGTTGGGTTACCGATTTGACCTTGTAGGTAATCGTGGTTTTCAGCTTCGAACTTACGGATACCATCCCAAGTTGCCCACTGTGTATCAGTATCGATGTTCATTTTGATAACACCGTAACCGATAGACTCACGGATTTCTTCTAGAGAAGAACCTGAACCACCGTGGAATACGAAGTTTAGAGAGTTCGCTGGAAGACCGAATTTCTCAGAAACGTGCGCTTGAGAATCACGTAGGATAGTTGGAGTTAGAACAACGTTACCTGGCTTGTACACGCCGTGTACGTTACCGAAAGATGCTGCGATAGTGAAACGGTGGCTGATTGCGCTTAGTTTCTCGTATGCGTATGCAACGTCTTCTGGAGAAGTGTATAGCTCAGACGCATCCATATCAGAGTTGTCAACGCCGTCTTCTTCACCACCAGTACAACCTAGTTCGATTTCTAGAGTCATGTTCATTTTAGCCATGCGCTCTAGGTACTTAGCAGAAATCTCGATGTTCTCTTCTAGAGACTCTTCAGAAAGGTCGATCATGTGAGAAGAGAATAGTGGCTTACCAGTTTGCGCGAAGTACTCTTCACCAGCGTCTAGTAGACCGTCGATCCAAGGAAGTAGTTTCTTAGCAGCGTGGTCAGTGTGTAGGATTACTGGTACACCGTAAGCTTCAGCTACAGCGTGAACGTATTTCGCACCAGCAACAGCACCTAGGATTTGAGCTTCTTGACCTTCAAGTTTTAGACCTTTACCAGCAAAGAAAGCAGCACCACCGTTAGAGAATTGAACGATAACTGGAGCTTTAACTTTTGCAGCTGCTTCAAGTACTGCGTTTACAGAGTCAGTACCCACACAGTTTACTGCTGGAAGTGCAAAGCTGTTTTCTTTTGCAACTTCAAATACTTTCTGAACGTCATCGCCAGAGATAACACCTGGTTTTACGAAGTCGAAGATCTTAGACATGGATGTAATCCTATTTATCTGTCGTTTTTAAACAAAACTTGTTAAGTTGAAAATCTTGCAAACGTTTGCTCACAACTGAGGCTATTCTAGCAGAGTTCCTCACACGTTGCAGCAAACAAGAAAGCGGGAGAATCACTCCCCCGCTTTGCTTTAATTACTTAGCGCGTGCTTCTAGCATTTCTACTGCTGGAAGAACTTTACCTTCTACGAACTCAAGGAAAGCGCCGCCACCTGTAGAGATGTAAGAAACGTCAGCTTTGATACCGAACTTGTCGATAGCTGCTAGCGTGTCACCACCACCTGCAACAGAGAAGCCTTCAGATGCTGCGATAGCTTCTGAGATACCTTTAGTACCTGCTTCGAAGTTCTTGAATTCGAATACGCCAACTGGACCGTTCCATAGGATAGTCTTCGCGTTCTTAAGGATTTCTGCTAATTCAGCTGTTGAATCTGGGCCAAGGTCGAAGATCATGTCGTCGTCTTGTACTTCAGAAACGTGTTTAATTTCTGCTTCTGCGTTTTCGTCGAATGCTTTCGCACATGCAACGTCAGTTGCTACTGGAATTGCACACTCATCCATTAGCTTCTTAGCAGTGTCTACTAGATCCGCTTCGTATAGAGACTTACCAACGTTGTGGCCAGCAGCTGCGATAAATGTGTTAGCAATACCACCACCAACAACTAGTTGGTCAGCGATTTTAGATAGAGACTCAAGTACAGTTAGCTTAGTAGAAACTTTTGAACCACCTACGATAGCAACCATTGGGCGAGCTGGGTTGTCCATTGCTTTACCTAGCGCTTCAAGCTCGTTTGCTAGAAGAGGGCCAGCACAAGCGATAGGTGCGTGCATACCAACACCATGAGTTGACGCTTGAGCTCGGTGAGCCGTACCGAATGCATCCATTACGAATACGTCACATAGTGCTGCGTATTTCTTAGATAGCTCTTCGTCGTTTTTCTTTTCGCCTTTGTTAAAGCGAACGTTTTCTAGAACAACAAGTTCACCAGCGTTTAGCTCTAGGCCATCTAGGTAGTCTTTTGCTAGCTTAACTTCACAATCTAGTGCGTCGTTTAGGTAGTTAACAACTGGTTGTAGAGAGAACTCTTCAGCGTATTCACCTTCAGTTGGGCGACCTAGGTGAGACGTAACCATTACTTTAGCGCCTGCTTCTAGGCAGTGCTTAATAGTTGGAAGAGATGCGATGATACGTGCATCTGAAGTTACTTTACCGTCTTTTACTGGCACGTTTAGGTCAGCACGGATAAATACACGTTTACCTGCAAGATCCAGGTCAGTCATCTTGATTACAGACATGATGTGTCCTCTCAAATATTGATAATTAAAGTTTTTGAAAACTCGGCAACCCTGCCAAGCCTGTTAATTCTTCAAACTGGTTATAGATGATATGGAGATATCATGGATTTATTTCAAGGCTTGAAATAAAAATTCTCCATCACTTCTTCGTCATTACTGCTCCACTTGAGAAGAAGCTTGCATTGCTAAGGCAGTATCCAGCATCCGGTTAGCAAAGCCCCATTCGTTGTCGCACCAAACGAGCATTTTTACGAGTTGCCCGTTACTCACTCTAGTCTGGCTTCCATCAACAATCGCACTATGGGGGTCGTGGTTAAAGTCGATGGAAACGAGTGGCGATTCAGTATAGTCAACAATGTTACGTAATGTACACTGAGATGCGTTAACAATGGTTTGATTTACGTCATTAACTTTCACATTTGTATTAATTGTGACACTTAAATCCATTGCGGTGACGTTAACGGTTGGGACACGAACAGAAATTGCTTCGAATTTGTTGGAAAATTTCGGGAAGATTCTTTCAATCCCCTTATGCAACTTGGTGTCAACCGGAATAATAGATTGGCTAGCAGCGCGGGTACGGCGTAGATCGTTATGGTACGCATCGATTACTTGCTGATCGTTCATGGAAGAGTGAATCGTGGTTATGGTACCGGACTCAATACCGAAGGCTTCGTCTAACACTTTAATGATGGGAACGATACAGTTGGTAGTACAAGAGCCATTGGAGACAACACGATGCTCGTCTTTCAGAGTTTCGTGGTTCACACCATAGATAATCGTATTATCTATGTCGTTTGCGCCCGGGTGTGAAAACAGCACTTTCTTCGCGCCAGCTTCTATATGCGCTTGCCCATCGGCTTGTGAACCAAACACGCCAGTGCAATCCAAGACAATATCGACTTCTAAATCACGCCAAGGAAGTAGTTCGAGTTCAGAGAGGTGAAGAATGCGAATAGAGTCATATTCGCCGCTGTCATGATGAACATGCAAGTGTTCTTGGTCGTGGGAGATTTTTTTACCGAAGCGACCATGACTAGTGTCATATTGCAGTAGGTGCGCCATCGCTTCTGGCTGCGCTAATTCGTTAACCGCCACAACCTTGATCTGCTGATGTTTTCCGCTTTCATATACGGCTCGCAGAACATTACGACCTATACGTCCAAATCCATTGATCGCAACCTTTAGCATTTATCCTTCGCCCTACCAAAAATTTCGTGTCACAGATACTACCTGATCAGGCTGAAAAACGCACCTGTTGAATCATAGTAAAGCAGGATTAAAAAAGGCCGAGACAATGCTCGGCCTTATTACAACAATAATTAAAATGCGACGTCTAAACCTAACCAGTAGCGACGACCATCTTCGACATATCCGTATTCTTCGTAACTGATTTCCTCATCCAGCAAGTTATAGATCGCACCTTTAATACGAGTATTATCGGTTAACTGGTATGTCACACCAGCGTCAACAAAAGTATAAGCAGGCTCTACGATACTGTTTCTTGATGGGCCAGTAACCGGATCCATTTCTTTACCTCGGTAAGTGACTTTAGCCCAGCTTTCTAGATCTGTTGTTGTTTGCCAAGTTACATCCACATTAAACAAATGCTTTGGTAACTGCTGCAGCGGCATGCCTTTGTATTCACCTGTTTTTTGCTCTGAGTCGGTAAATGTGTAGCTCGAGCTGAGGTAAATGGTTTCCGTTAATGGCGATGCTAAGGTCGCTTCAATACCTTGTGTGACCGCTTCGTCCACGTTAATGCGGTACGTTGGATCTGCACCCCATTGGTTTGGTCCATCTGTACAGATGGTATCTGGGCAAACAACACGTGTGATCTTGTCTTTGAACTCATTATGGAACGCAGTCAAAGAGACATCTAAACCAGAGTCACCTTGATACAAGACACTGATTTCTTTGTTTAGCGACGTTTCAGGGTCAAGGTCTGGGTTACCGTAGATATTACCGCCGCCACTGACTTGCGCCCAACCAGGAGTAATTTCACGTAATTGCGGAGAACGGAAACCTGTTGCCACGCCACCTTTCACAGTCCAAGACGGGTCAACTCGCCATACACCATAGACACGCGGACTAAAGTGCGCGCCATAGTTTTCGTCATGATCTAGACGACCACCAAGCGTAACGCTAAACGGATCGGCGATTCTCCATTCATCTTCAATGAAAACAGCCCACTGCGTATTCGATGTTTCGGTCTTCGATGACGCTTTGTTGGAGGTGAAATCCTCAAGCTCGGCATGAGTGGCGTCCACACCAGTCGTCAACGTATGGTTTCCAATACCAGTCACCAAGCTCGATTTGAACGTGGTGTTGGTGATCGTCATCTCGCGAGATTTGTTCTCGCTCTCTTCACGTTGTAAGTAAGTATCTGAGATGCCAACCGAGTCCCAGTCGCCATTGTGACTTAGCGTTACATAATTACGACGATATTCGTTGAGTGAATCCTCACAACCTCTTCGGCAACCCGTCGTTGGTACGGAAAGGCCAACGTTACCGCGACGACTTTGTGCCGATGTGCCACCCTCTAGTTGCACAGAATGGCGGTCATTAATCTGGTAGGTCAGTTTTGAAGAGATACTTTGCATATCTTTATCTTCATAACCGTATTCAATATCGTCTTCTTCTCTTGCGGTATACTGACCGTATACTTGGAGAGATAGATTTTCGGCTAGCGGCCCATTGACGAAGAAATTCGCGCTCTGCTCTCCGCCCGAGCGACTGTTTTCTTGCAGAACCGTGCCTAGCTGAACATTACCTGTCCACTCCATCGCGTCTTTTCGCGTGATCACGTTAATTACACCACCAATCGCATCAGAGCCATAAAGCGTCGACATTGGACCACGGATAACTTCAATTCGCTCAATCGCTTGAAGAGGAGGCAACCAACCTTGTTCGATACCAGGGCCGTCACTATTTGGGCGAGTTTCACGTGTGCTTTGACGTTTACCATCGACCAGTATCAAAGTGTATTTAGAACCCATACCACGGATACTGATATCGGTAGTGTCACCACCACCTGTTACGACGACACCAGGCACACTTTTTAGTGCATCAGTCACATCGCGGTAATAACGAGAGTCCAACTCCTCACGTGAAATCACACTAATACTTGCAGGCGCGTCCGCTTGAGATTGCTCATAACTTGATGCAGTTACAACCACTGTTTCCATTTTAGAAACCGCATCATTGGCAAATACATGAGGGACACTGACGAAGGCTAAAATACCAGTTGCAGTAATAACTGGCAGTCTAAGAGTAGACATCTACATCTCCATAATTGATAATGATTATTATTTTCGAAAGTGAATTATTCACAAATAGAATGAGATGCATAGTGAGAGTTATGGAACGGTTCTTCCCATTTATGGAACCCGTGCATAACGCAGTAAGGAGTAAATGAAATATGCACGACTTAGCATCAATTCGAGCCTTTGATGCGCTCAATCAGCATAAGAGTTTGACCGCCGCTGCCAAGGCCCTTAACCAGCCTAAATCAACGCTAAGTCGTCGCTTAGCACAATTAGAAGAAGATTTCGGTCAGGCTCTAACCGCAAGACAAGGTAACCGATTAGTTCTGACAAGGGCAGGAGAAATTTTTGCCCACTACAGTCGCCAGATTCTTGAGCTAAGTGAAGAGAGTTATGACGCGCTTCAAGGTTTAACAAACCAAGTTTCAGGGCCGCTACATATTGTTTGTCACACAGCATTAGTTAGAAGTTGGCTAGGTGGTGTGCTCAACGGTTTTCTTGCCGATAATCCTGACGTTAGGGTCCAACTTACCAGTGACTTTTCTGAAGCGCACCATGACCCAGATTTGTTCATCTGGCTCGGTGAGCGTAAAGATCTCGATTGGCGCAAAGAGGTATTAGGCTCATTTCGTTACACGCCCTTTGCCTCTCCAGCTTATCTTGAACAACACGGTTCGATCCTGCACCCCAAAGAGCTTGAAGCACATCCGTGGATCGATTTTGGCTCGGTACAAGAAAATGGATTGATGCTCACACACCCTCAACACGGTGAGTTCTTTTTAGAGCCATTTGTGAGTCGCTTATACAGCGACAACATCGCAATGCAGATCGACAGCATCGCGAATGGTCATGGTATTGGACTGTTGCCAACTTGGACAGCAAGCGGCTACGAGAAACATCATCCGGGTCGAATCACACCTTGCTTAGAAGGTTGGCTTTCAGAGCCCATCTCCATTAACTGCTATACGCCTGCAGGAAGACCACCACTGCGCTTATCCGTACTTTTAGACTGTATTCACCAAAGCATTCCACAAGGTTGGAAAACCTGACAAAAAACAAAAAAGGCCATCGCAATGATGGCCTTTCCAACTTTAGTATCTAACAGTCGTCCTTTACGTTCGGACTATTGAGACAATCTAGCAGTTACGCTAGCAATTCTTTTGCTGTGTTCACTACGTTTTCAGTCGTAAAGCCAAACATCTCGAATAGCTGACCAGCAGGTGCAGATTCACCAAATGTCGTCATGCCGATGATGCGACCGTCGAAACCAACGTACTTGTACCAGAAGTCTGCGATGCCCGCTTCGATAGCGATGCGTGCCGTTACGTCTGATGGCAATACTGCTTCACGGTAAGCGGCGTCTTGTTTGTCGAATGCATCTGTTGATGGCATTGAAACCACGCGCACTTTCTTACCTTCTGCTGTTAGTTGAGTCGCAGCTTCTACTGCTAGCTCAACTTCAGAGCCTGTTGCGATAAGGATAAGCTCTGGCTTGCCTTCACAATCTTTCAGGATGTAAGCACCTTTCGCGATGTTCGCTACTTGCTCAGCTGTACGATCTTGTTGCGCTAAGTTTTGACGAGAGAAGATAAGTGCTGTTGGTGCATCTTTACGTTCAATCGCTAGTTTCCATGCTACGGCAGACTCAACCTGGTCACACGGACGCCATGTGCTCATGTTTGGCGTTACGCGTAGAGATGCCATTTGCTCAACAGGTTGGTGAGTTGGGCCATCTTCGCCAAGACCAATCGAATCGTGCGTGTACACTTGGATGTTCTGAATTTTCATCAGCGCAGCCATACGCATTGCGTTACGAGCGTATTCCATGAACATTAGGAATGTTGCGCCGTAAGGAACGAAACCACCGTGCAATGCGATACCGTTGATGATAGCGGTCATACCGAATTCACGTACACCGTAGTGGATGTAGTTGCCAGAGAAGTCATCCGTTTCTAGAGACTTAGAACCAGACCACATGGTCAGGTTAGAAGGCGCTAGGTCAGCAGAACCACCCATAAACTCAGGAAGCATTTGACCAAACGCTTCTAGTGCATTTTGCGATGCTTTACGTGATGCAATGTTCGCTGGGTTTGCTTGAAGATCAGCAATGATTTGGTTCGCTTTTTCTTCCCATTCCGCTGGAAGTTCGCCGTTTAGACGACGTTTAAGCTCTGCTGCTTCTGCAGGGTAAGCTGCTGCGTATGCTTCGAACTTTTCATTCCAAGCCGCTTCTTTCGCTGCACCTGCTTCTTTTGCATCCCACTCAGCGTAAACATCTGCAGGGATTTCAAATGGACCGTACTCCCAACCTAGGTATTCGCGAGCCGCTTGAATCTCATCGTGACCTAATGGCGCACCGTGACAGTCGTGCGAACCAGACTTGTTAGGAGAACCGAAACCGATAATTGTTTTAGTACAGATTAGAGTCGGACGAGGATCCGCTTTAGCCGCTTCAATCGCTGCGTTGATTGCTTCAGGATCGTGACCGTCTACCGCTGGGATTACGTGCCAGCCGTAAGCTTCGAAACGCTTAGGTGTATCGTCAGAGAACCAACCTTCAACGTGACCGTCGATAGAGATACCGTTGTCATCCCAAAACGCGATCAGTTTGCCTAGACCTAGCGTACCTGCTAGAGAGCATGCTTCATGCGAGATGCCTTCCATCAGACAGCCGTCACCCATGAACACATACGTAAAGTGGTCAACGATGTCGTGACCTTCTTTGTTGAACTGTGCCGCTAGTGCTTTCTCTGCGATAGCCATACCAACAGCATTAGTGATGCCTTGACCAAGAGGACCCGTTGTTGTCTCGATACCAGGCGCGTAGCCGTACTCTGGGTGACCTGGGGTTTTTGAGTGCAATTGACGGAAGTTTTTCAGATCGTCAATAGATAGCTCATAACCGCTTAAGTGCAGTAGAGAGTAAATAAGCATTGAGCCGTGACCGTTTGATAGCACGAAGCGGTCGCGGTCGGCCCACTCTGGGTTTGATGGGTTGTGGTTTAGGTGAGAGCGCCAAAGAACTTCAGCGATATCAGCCATACCCATTGGTGCGCCTGGGTGGCCTGAGTTAGCTTGTTGAACACCATCCATGCTTAGAGCACGAATTGCATTGGCAAGATGTTTACGAGACGACATGTCTGCTCCTGAGTACATTAAGCGAAACGAAAAGTAGGTCATAATTCTCTCAAAGCCCTCTTGGGTGTGCAAACGTTTTCCAGTCCAAAACCTCACAAATATTGCACCTTTCGCGCCAAATCGTTCGAAGTTCTTAAAATTATCAATAAATCAGGCAAACGTTTGGTTATAACAAAAACCAAAAAAGAGCTTGTAATTCGAGCAATCAAATTTAGAATAGACGTCTAGATGTAGATACACCTACAAAAATTAGTATTAATTTGCGCTGGAGAGTTTATCATTCCCCAGTTTTAAACCAGATATAGTGGAGCTAACATGGCTAAGCACCTGTTTACTTCTGAGTCAGTATCAGAAGGTCATCCAGATAAAATTGCAGACCAGATTTCTGATGCGGTTCTTGACGCGATTCTAGAGCAAGATCCAAAGGCTCGTGTTGCATGTGAGACTTACGTTAAAACCGGTATGGTAATGGTGGGTGGTGAAATCACGACTTCAGCATGGGTAGACATCGAAGAGTTAACTCGTGAAACCGTTCGTGAAATCGGCTACGTACATTCAGATATGGGCTTTGACGCAGATTCTTGTGCGGTACTAAACACAATAGGTAAACAGTCGCCAGATATCAACCAAGGTGTTGATAAAGCTGACCCTAAAGAACAAGGTGCAGGCGACCAAGGCATCATGTTTGGTTACGCTTGTAACGAAACTGAAGTACTAATGCCAGCGCCAATTACTTACTCTCACCGTCTTGTTCAAAAGCAAGCAGAAGTTCGTAAAAACGGCACACTACCTTGGTTGCGCCCTGATGCAAAATCTCAGGTAACATTCCAATACGATCAAGGTAACATCGTTGGTATCGACGCGGTTGTTCTTTCAACTCAACACTGTGATTCAATCTCAACTTCAGACCTGCGTGAAGCGGTAATGGAAGAGATCATTAAGCCAGTGCTACCTTCTGAGTGGATCAACAAAGAAACAAACTTCTTCATCAACCCAACTGGTCGCTTTGTAATCGGTGGTCCTATGGGTGACTGTGGTCTAACAGGTCGTAAGATCATCGTAGATACCTACGGCGGCGCAGCTCGTCACGGTGGCGGTGCGTTCTCTGGTAAAGATCCATCAAAAGTTGACCGTAGTGCAGCATACGCAGCACGTTACGTAGCGAAAAACATCGTAGCGGCTGGCATGGCTGACCGTTGTGAGATCCAACTTTCTTACGCAATCGGTGTTGCGGATCCAACGTCTATCATGGTGGAAACGTTCGGTACTGAGAAAGTATCTCACGACATCATCATTGAAGCGGTTCGTCAATTCTTCGACCTACGTCCATACGGTCTACAAGAAATGCTTAACCTTCTTCAACCTATCTACAAGAAGACAGCGGCTTACGGTCACTTCGGTCGTGAAGAATTCCCGTGGGAAGCGACAGACAAAGCTGCACTTCTACGCGATTTCGCTGGCATCAAATAATCAAGCCAAGCAAGAATTAATCAAGCCCTCGCCTCTGGCGGGGGCTTTTTATTTTCAGCAACTTTTATCCAGCCATTTAAGCTCATACCGCCCAGCCCCATGAAGCAGTCCTGTTTCTCCCTCATTTTTATACCGAATAAATTTTAAGCAATTATTTGTAAATTATCCCATCTCCGCCAATAGTTAAAATATTGTTAATTCCAATTTAAATAGAGACGTCGGATGCTGGTGACTGTGGCAGCAACACTTACGAAAGACACGAGTCAGGCATCTTTATGGCCGATACCAAACTAAGCCAATGCTCAGATGTAAACTTGAAAAAGTCGCTTCAAGTTTGACTGAACAAAAACCGCTGTCAGTTGGTATAAGCGGATAATGTGGGAATAAATCAAGGAGGAGTTATGCCTCGAACTGTTAATCCATCGGACTTCCACAACAAGCGAAAGGAAGTGCCAGACAACGAATACGCCAGAACCATACCGTGCAATACGGTCAATCTTTCTGCACCTTTTCATTGGCTCGCATTAGGTCTGCATGATTTCGTGCGAATGCCGCTTATTAGTGCTTTCTATGGCATCTGTTTTATGGCAGCTGCCATAGGCATTGTTTTGCTCGTTCAGTGGCAAGGCACACACTTGGTCGTCATGCCCAGTTTGATTGTTTACATGTTAATCGGTCCGTTTCTCGCGCTCGGCTTGTATGATGCCAGTTGGGAGAGAGAGCGCGGACACAAAGCAAGCTTGTTCCATTCAATGAAAGCGATCGGTCGTAATTCAACATCTCAATGGGCATTCGCCGTGTTACTCGCAGTGTGTATGATATTTTGGATGCGTATTGCCGCTCTACTTCATGCGCTTTACCCTTCTGTTCAAGGGGCATCTTTAAGTGAGTTCCTCCCCTTCCTTGTCATCGGCTCTCTAGTTGGCTTTGTTTTGGCTTGTGTGGTGTTTAGCATTTCAGCCTTTTCTATTCCGCTCATGATGGAGCGTCGCGTAGACATGATGACCGCTGTATTTACTAGCTTTAATGCGGTGAAATCCAACATTCCAGCGATGATTGTTTGGGCGGCGATCATCTGCGGCGGTATTCTTATCGGCTTTGCAACGTACGGGATCGGAATGTTGTTTACCATGCCAATTCTAGGCTACGGTACATGGCACGCTTACCATGCCACCATCAAGAAAAAACACACTCCGTAATTAACTGATGCTATGATCTGGCCCTCGCGAATGCGGGGGCTTTTTTATTTGATTTATCGAGGTGAGTTGTGGATATAGAACTAAGCTATAAAGCCAAACAAGTGATGGCGGACTGCATCGCGATGGCAGAGCAAGCTTTCAAACGTTCTTTCCCTATTCCAACGATCACCTTCAACGTCCGCGGGAAAGCGGCAGGAAAAGCCTACCTTCAATTGAATCAAGTGCGCCTAAATCCCATTTTATTTCGTGAAAACACCCAAGCATTCTTAGATGAAGTTATTCCTCATGAGGTAGCGCACCTGATTACTTATCAGGTTTACGGGCGAGTTAGGCCTCATGGCAAAGAATGGAAAGGCGTCATGGAAGCCGTATTTAACGTACCAGCCAAAACCACTCACAGCTTTGAAGTAAAATCCGTTCAAGGTAAAACCTTTGAGTATCGTTGTGGTTGTATGGCCTACCCTCTATCGATTCGCCGTCATAATAAAGTGCTGCGCAAAGAGGCGACGTACTCTTGTCAAAAATGCCGCCAACCACTTAACTTCACGGGCATTCAGTTATCGTAATCTATATCTCATAGTGTTACTTGCGTTCCCAAAATAAAGATCGAGTTTATCAAAACCTTCCCTTCGCCATTTATTGTTAACTTACTCATCACTAAAGCTATTTTATGCGTGTTATCATGAATAAAGTCATACTTTATAAAGACTTTAATCATGAAATACCTATTCTCTCTGTTACTTATCGCGCTTTCTAGCACTGCGGTTGCCGCGCCACCAAGCTCATTCTCTGCCGCCAAACGTGAGGCGGTAAAAATTTATCAAGACCATCCAACGAGCTTTTACTGTGGCTGCAACATTCAATGGCAAGGCAAAAAAGGCTCCCCAGATTTAGCCTCTTGCGGTTACCAAGTCCGTAAACAGGAAAAGCGGGCCGCACGAATCGAATGGGAGCATGTGGTACCTGCGTGGCAATTTGGCCACCAGCGTCAATGCTGGCAAGATGGCGGACGTAAAAACTGCAAGAAAAAAGACAAAACCTTTCGCTTGATGGAAGCAGACCTGCACAACCTAACCCCTGCCATTGGTGAAGTAAACGGTGACCGTTCGAACTACAACTTTAGCCAATGGAACGGTATCGATGGCGTGAGTTATGGTCGCTGTGAGATGCAAGTGAACTTTAAGCAGCGTAAAGTCATGCCACCAGACCGTGCTCGAGGTTCGATTGCTCGTACCTACCTATACATGAGCAAAGAGTACGGCTTTAAATTATCAAAACAGCAAACGCAGTTGATGAGTGCTTGGAACAAAACCTACCCAGTCGATAAATGGGAATGTGAGCGTGACGAGCGCATTGCCAAAGTACAAGGCAATCATAACCCATTTGTTCAAAAAGCCTGTCGCGCACTCTAGTGCTCCTCTACCTTGAAGCGTTTCAATAACTGATATTGAAACGCTTCTTGCCCCTTGTTTTTTCGGTTTAAAGCATCCATGTTAGGGTTTAAGTTTATTCTCTTGCTGGAAATCTCATGCGTATCCCTCGAATTTATCATCCAGAAACCATTCATCAACTTGGCTCACTTGCTTTAAGTGACGACGCAGCAGGCCATATCGGCCGTGTTCTGCGCATGAAAGAAGGCCAAGACGTTCTCCTATTTGACGGCAGCGGCGCAGAATTCCCAGCGGTTATCAGTGAAGTCAGCAAAAAGACGGTTTTGGTTAACATTACTGAGCGTGTAGAAAACAGTATTGAATCCCCTTTAGACCTGCACCTTGGTCAAGTTATTTCACGTGGCGATAAGATGGAGTTCACTATCCAAAAGTCAGTGGAACTTGGCGTCAATACCATCACACCTCTGATTTCCGAACGTTGTGGCGTCAAGCTTGACCAAAAGCGCTTTGAGAAAAAACTTGCGCAATGGCAAAAAATCGCCATCAGTGCCTGTGAGCAATGTGGACGCAATGTCGTTCCAGAAATTCGTCCAATTATGAGCTTGGAAGAGTGGTGTAAAGAAGAGTACGATGGCTTAAAGCTCAATCTTCATCCTCGTGCTAACTACTCAATCAACACACTGCCAACACCGGTTGAAAAAGTGCGCCTACTGATCGGCCCTGAAGGCGGTTTATCGTCTGAAGAGATCGAGATGACTCGAGAATATCAATTTGAAGAAACGCTACTCGGCCCTCGCGTTCTGCGCACCGAAACAGCGGCTCTGACAGCAATTACAGCCTTACAAGTTCGTTTCGGCGATCTTGGTTAAACGGAGAAAAATAATGATCAAACTCGGCATTGTGATGGACCCAATTTCGTCCATTAACATCAAAAAAGACTCTAGCTTTGCCATGATGCTTGAAGCGCAACGACGCGGCTATGAAATCCACTACATGGAAATGAATGATCTGCATCTCGATCAAGGCGTTGCTATTGCAGATACTAAAGTGGTGGAACTAAAAGAAGATCCAAACGGTTGGTACGAGTTCAAATCAGAGCAAACGATCGAACTGTCTGAGCTAGACGCTGTACTAATGCGTAAAGATCCTCCGTTTGACACAGAATACATCTACGCGACTTACATCCTTGAGCGTGCAGAAGAACAAGGTGCACTGATCGTTAACAAACCTCAAAGTCTACGTGATTGTAATGAAAAACTGTTTACAGCGTGGTTCCCTGAGCTGACACCAACGACAATCGTGACGCGAAAAGCAGAGAAAATTAAAGAGTTTCGTGAAAAGCATGGTGATGTCATCCTAAAACCGCTTGATGGTATGGGCGGCGCATCTATCTTCCGCGTAAAAGAAAACGACCCTAACGTCTCTGTAATCATCGAAACACTGACCAACCACGGTCAAAACTACGCAATGGCGCAAACCTTCGTGCCAGATATCAGCAACGGTGACAAACGTATCTTAGTCGTAGATGGTGAACCAATGCCTTACTGTCTAGCTCGTATTCCTGCAAAAGGTGAAACGCGCGGTAACCTTGCAGCTGGTGGCACAGGTGAGGCTCGACCACTAAGCGAGACCGATATTAAGATTGCTCAAACTGTGGCTCCTACACTGAAAGAAAAAGGCCTTATCTTTGTTGGCCTTGACGTAATTGGCGATAAGCTAACGGAAATCAACGTCACCAGCCCAACCTGTATTCGCGAAATTGAAGCGGCTTTTGACATCTCAATCACTGGCAAACTGATGGATGCGATTGAGCGTCGAGTAAAAGGCGAATAACTCAAACTGTATTACAGTTAATAGAGAGCGTAGTACATTAACTTAAGCAAACTCATGCACATACCTAGATGGTAAACTGTATGATGTTTGCTTAGGGGCATTTACGAGAGTTAAGGGTCAATATGAGTATGAATCTCACAAATCACTTTTTAGTTGCCATGCCTGGGATGAAAGATCCGTACTTTCAAAACAGCGTGATCTACGTTTGTGAGCACAACGAAGACGGAGCTATGGGGTTGATGATCAATGCTCCTGTTGATATCACCGTCGGCAACATGCTCAAGCAGGTGGAAGTTCAGCCAGTACACCCGCGCCTATTTGAAGCCAGCCTAGATAGACCAGTCTACAATGGCGGCCCAATCTCGGAAGATCGTGGTTTTATTCTGCATAAACCTAAAGATTACTACGAGTCCAGCGTCCAAATGACTGATGATCTCGCTGTAACCACTTCACGTGATATTCTTTCGGTGTTAGGAACAGAAGCAGAACCAAGTGATTACTTAGTGGCACTTGGCTACTCCGGTTGGAGTGCAGGCCAATTAGAAAATGAGCTGGTCGAAAACTCTTGGCTCACCATTGAAGCGACGCCTGAAATTATCTTTAATACACCAATCAACGAGCGTTGGAAGAAAGCGGTCGAAAAGCTGGGCATCGACCCAAGTCACCTTTCAGCAGACTCTGGACATGCTTAGTCCGAAATACAGTTACATTAGATAGAGACACCTTATGTCACGCACAATTATGGCTTTTGACTTTGGAACCAAAAGCATTGGTAGCGCTATTGGCCAAGAAATTACTGGTACGGCTTCCCCATTAAAAGCCTTTAAAGCCAATGACGGTATTCCAAATTGGGACGATATCGAAAAGCAAATCAAAGAGTGGCAGCCAGATTTGCTAGTGGTCGGTTTACCAACTGATCTTCATGGCAAAGACCTTGAGACCATAACCCCTCGTGCACGAAAATTTGCTAAGCGTCTGCAAGGCCGATACGGCTTACCTGTTGAACTGCATGATGAGCGTTTATCTACAGCAGAAGCTCGTGCGGAGTTGTTCAGCATGGGCGGCTACAAAGCCCTATCGAAAGGGAATGTGGACTGCCAGTCAGCGGTGGTGATTCTAGAAAGCTGGTTTGAAGCCCTCTGGGGTGAATAAAACACAATACTCAAAACAAGAAAAGGTTGGCAAGTGCCAACCTTTTTTCGTCTAAACACGCTTAATCCATATCGATCTTAACGTTAGCAAGACTGCCCGTAGAGAATGCTTCGCCACGCTGTGTTTTCAACATCAAGCGCAAATCATTCGCCGAATCGGCACTGTGCAGCGCATCTTCTTCGCTGATCTTACCTTGCATCACCAACTTATAAAGAGATTGATCGAACGTCAGCATACCAAACTCATTTGAGCGAGCCATGGTTGACTTCAACTCATGCAAATCTCCGCGACGGATCAAATCAGATACTCGTGGGCTATTTAGCAAGATCTCAAACACACCATGACGCCCCTGCCCATTCTTATCTCGGATCAGCTGCTGACCAACCACGCCTTTTAGGTTCATCGACAAGTCGAACAAGAATTGTTCTTTTTGATCTTTCGGTACCAAGTGAAGAATGCGCTCTAAAGCTTGGTTGGCATTATTGGCGTGCAACGTTGCCATACACAAATGGCCCGTTTCGGCGAACGTCATCGCGTATTCCATTGTTTCACGGCTACGGATCTCACCAATCAAAATCATATCTGGTGCTTGGCGCAGCGAGTTTTTAAGCGCAACTTCATAGCTTTCCGTATCTAACCCAACTTCGCGTTGAGTCACGATACAGCGCTTGTGCTCATGCACGAATTCGATCGGATCTTCGACCGTCAAAATGTGCCCCGTCTTGTTGCTGTTTCGATAGCCCGTCATTGCCGCCATTGTGGTGGACTTACCTGACCCAGTAGCACCAACCACCAACACCAAACCACGCTTGGCTATCGCTAAATCTTGCAACACTAACGGTAACTTTAATTGCTCAAAGGTGGGAATATTGGTTTCAATACGACGAATCACCGCACCCGGTAATTCTCGTTGAAAAAAGGCACTCACACGGAAGCGACCACAATCTCTCACAATGGCAAAATTCGACTCGCGACTTTTACGAAATTCCTGACGCCGATCTGGTTCCATAGCGCTGTCGAGTAATGCAGCCACATCACTCTCGGTGAGTTTTTCACCTTGTGGTCGCAATTCGCCATCCACGCGAAACAAAATTGGCGCACCAACCGTGATGTACAGATCCGACGCTTTCAGCGCCAGCATACCTTCGAGAAATTTATTTAGATCCATCTTCCGTGTTCACCTACGTATTACGAGAATTGCTGCACTTCTAACCCGATCTTACTATCGACCTCTTCACGAGCGACCATACCTTGTGCCATTAACTGACGAGCATTTTGCTCCATGGTTTGCATGCCGTGAGCCGCACCAGTTTGAATGATCGAATACATCTGCGCGACTTTGTCTTCGCGGATCAAGTTACGAATCGCAGGCGTTGCCATCATGATTTCATGGCATGCAATACGGCCACCACCATTACGTTTCAATAACTTTTGCGCGATAACCGAACGAAGGGATTCAGAAAGCATCGAGCGCACCATGTCTTTATCACTGCCAGGGAACACATCGATAATACGGTCAATGGTTTTTGCCGCCGAGCTGGTGTGTAACGTGCCGAACACTAAGTGCCCCGTTTCCGCCGCCGTTAATGCAAGGCTGATGGTTTCTTTGTCACGCATCTCACCAACCAGAATGACATCCGGGTCTTCACGTAATGCGCTGCGCAGTGCGTTTTGGAAACTGTGCGTATCACGGTGTACTTCACGCTGGTTGATCAAACATTTATTGTTGTTGTGAACAAATTCAATCGGATCTTCAATTGTGAGTACGTGCTTGTTGTGATTATGATTAATGTAGTCAACAATGGCTGCTAAGGTCGTCGATTTACCAGAACCTGTTGGGCCAGTAACCAGAACTAAGCCTTTTTCAGCGTTCGCAATTTTTTTGAAGATCTCGGGAGCTTCCAGCTCTTCCAAAGTTGGAATGCTACTTGGAATGGTACGGAATACTGCCGCACAGCCACGAGATTGGTTGAAAGCGTTGACACGGAAACGACCAACGTTATGCAACTCAAAAGAGAAGTCGACTTCGAGTTTTTCTTCGAACTCACTGCGTTGGGCATCGTTCATGATTTCGAAAACCAAACGATGCACTTCTTGGTGTGTAAACGCTGGAATGCCTAGTTTTCTCACATCCCCATCAATACGAACCATTGGTGGGACACCTGCAGAAAGATGTAGATCTGAGGCATTATGTTTTACACTAAAATCCAGTAACTCAGTGATATCCATTTAAAATCCTTAAGTCTAAAGTACAGCTATGAGTAGTATTCAACAAAATATTGAACATATCACCTCTCAAATTCGATATGACGAGCAAAAATGTGGTCGAACTCCAGAGTCAGTGCAACTTCTAGCGGTAAGCAAAACTAAACCTGTCGAGGCAATTCTCGAAGCCTACCAAGCGGGACAAACCGCCTTTGGTGAAAACTACGTCCAAGAGGGCGTCAGTAAAGTTCAGCACTTTGCCGAGCATTATCCAGATAATCGAATCGAATGGCACTTCATTGGCCCGATTCAGTCGAATAAATCGCGACTTGTTGCCGAACATTTCGATTGGGTTCACACCATAGATCGAACCAAGATTGCTCAACGCCTGAATGATCAGCGTCCAAGCGAACTTAAACCGCTACAAGTTCTGATTCAGGTTAACACCAGTGGTGAAGCATCTAAGTCTGGTGTCACCGAAGCGGAAGTATTCGAGCTGGCGGAGTTGATTTCTCGCCTACCCAACCTCACTTTAAGAGGGTTGATGTCGATTCCTGCCAACGTGTCTGATTACGAATCACAACTTCATGAATTTCAGAAGTTGGCTACATTGAAGCAAACACTCGAAGCTCAGTTCCCAGAAATCGATACATTATCAATGGGAATGAGTGGTGATATGACCGCTGCAATCGAAGCTGGTAGTACAATGGTTCGTATTGGAACCGCTATTTTCGGCGCGCGAGACTACAGCTAAATCAACAAAACGCTCACTAGCGACATAAATTCGTCGTTAAATTAAAGAGTAAATCGCGCAATCATCTTACTCGCCAATAGGAGCAGTAAGTAACAGCGGCGCCATTATACACCTGAGCGCACAACAAACTCTAAATATCATGATGGAAATCAGACAAATGGAACATAAAAAAATCGCCTTCATTGGTGCTGGCAACATGGTGAGAGCCATTGTTTCTGGCTTGGTTGCTAACGGATACCCAGCGCAAAACATTACCGCGACAGCTCCTTCAGAGGCACGCCGTCTTCCGCTAGAACAAGATTTTGGCATCCGTACCACCAGCGATAACATCCAAGCGGCGACCGAGGCGGATGTGGTGGTATTGTCTGTGAAACCGCAAATGATGGCTGATGTTTGTAAACCACTGCAAGCGATCGATTTCACTAATAAACTGGTGATTTCTATTGCCGCTGGCATCAACTGTTCACGATTGGATGATATGCTAGCGACAAAATTGAACTTGGTTCGTGTTATGCCAAATACGCCATCACAACTTGGGTTGGGCATGAGTGGTTTATTCGCACCAGCTCATGTAACTGAGCAAGACAAGGCTTTTGCCGCAGAGTTAATGGAAGCGGTCGGTAAGGTATGCTGGGTTGAGCAAGAGTCTGGTATCAATAATGTGATTGCCGCAGCGGGCAGTGCTCCGGCATACTTCTTTCTGTTTATGGAAGCAATGCAAGCAGAAGCGATTGCTCAAGGCTTTGATAAAGACACCGCTCGACTATTGGTTCAGCAAGCTGCATTGGGCGCGGCCAGTATGGTGGTTAGCAACCCAGAAACTGAGCTATCGACCCTGCGTGAGAACGTGACATCGAAAGGTGGGACAACGGCAGAAGCACTGCGTACATTCAACGAACATCAACTTTCAGATATTGTTGCTAAAGCCATGCAAGCTGCTGTGGCTCGCGCGGAAGAAATGGAAAAACTGTTTTAATTATTTGGATGAACTCCGTTTAGTATCATCCATCACTTGTTAAGGGTACCTTATGAATTCAATGAGTTTTCTCATCTCAACCCTATTTGACCTGTACATCATGGTCGTAATTTTGCGAATTTGGTTGCAAGCTGCACGCGCAGACTTCTACAACCCATTCTCGCAATTCATAGTAAAAGCGACTCAGCCGGTCATTGGTCCACTGCGCCGCATTATCCCATCCGTGGGGAATATTGACCTAGCAACCGTGTTGTTTGCCTACGTGTTGTGTGTGCTTAAATTTGTCGTTCTGATCCTGATAGCCTCTAACGGTTCCGTCTCTTTCAGCGCTGATTTCTTGTTCTTGGGCTTGTTATCATTAATCAAAGCCGCTGGAGGTCTGCTGTTCTGGGTACTATTGATCCGTGCAATTTTGAGCTGGGTAAGCCAAGGTCGCAGCCCTATCGAGTACGTATTCCATCAATTAACCGAGCCAATGTGCGCACCAATCCGTCGTATTATTCCGGCTATTGGTGGTCTTGATTTGAGCGTACTGGTACTGTTTATCGGCTTGCAGTTCGCGAACTTCTTGATGGGTGATATCATTGGTCCAATTTGGTTCCAGTTATAATGTCAGCCGCAGTTTGGCAAGATGGCGAGGACATCATCCTAAAGCTCTATATTCAACCTAAAGCAAGCCGCGATAAAATTGTTGGCTTGCATGGTGAAGAGCTCAAAATCGCCATTACTGCTCCACCTGTCGATGGCAAAGCTAATGCGCACCTAACTAAGTTCTTAGCCAAGCAGTTTAAAATCGCTAAGGGTTTGGTTCACATAGAAAAAGGTGAATTAGGACGGCACAAACAAATTCGGATAGAATCACCTACCCAGATACCGACAGAAATTAAAGCCATCTTATGATGGCTTTTTATTTACAATTTTGTACCACACTTACTAGTACCAATGACTGAGTTCGCATTTTTACCCCGTGACCAAGGTAAAATTGCGGCTATGGTTGTTTTATAACAAGTGCTTTGAGGAAGTAACAATGAGCAAATGGATTACCGCATTACTGATCAGCCTATTGTCGTTACCAAGCTTCGCCGATCAGTTTAAAAATATGAAAGATATCGAAGTACACTATGTCGCGTTTAACTCGACATTCTTAACACCGAAAGTCGCACGTAGCTACGATATCAAGCGTAATGGATACCTCGCTGTGGTTAATATTAGCGTGCTAGATAGAGCTTCATTGGGTAAACCTGCATTAGAAGCAAAAATTGCTGGACGCGCGAAAAACCTCATCGGCCAAACTCAGACCTTGTCCTTTCGTGAAGTCAAAGAAGGCAATGCGATATACTATTTAGCCGAACTGCCAATTACCCACGAAGAAACTTTTACTTTCGATATTGACGTAAAAGCTGGAAACAAAGGCTCAGGTAAGCTTAAATTCACCCAGAAGTTTTATGTTGAAGAGTAATTGGGTTGTGATGATCCAAAAGCTTTTGGATCTAAGCAGGCTAAAAACCACTTATTAGTTAAAGAATATCTAGAGGAGAACGATTTGTTCTCCTCTATCACTATTAAAAGAGATTCCCATGAAAAAAATTGTGCTAGCAACCGGTAACCAAGGCAAAGTTCGTGAAATGGCAGATTTATTGTCTGACTTCGGTTTTGAAGTATTAGCGCAAAGTGAATTCAATGTATCGGAAGTAGCAGAAACGGGTACAACCTTCATTGAAAACGCGATCATCAAAGCTCGCCATGCCGCACAAGAAACAGGGCTTCCTGCGATTGCAGATGACTCTGGCTTAGAAGTCGATTTCTTAAAAGGCGCTCCGGGCATTTACTCTGCACGTTACGCAGGCGAGAACGCATCTGATCAAGAGAATCTAGAAAAATTGCTATCGGCAATGGAAGGCGTACCAGAAGCAGAACGTACAGCACGTTTCCACTGCGTATTAGTCCTCATGCGCCACGAGAACGACCCAACGCCTATCGTCTGCCACGGAAAATGGGAAGGCCGCATTCTAACTGAAGCGCACGGTGAAAATGGCTTTGGCTACGACCCAATCTTCTTTGTTCCTGAAGACAACTGTGCGTCAGCCGAACTTGAACCTGCACGTAAGAAACAACTGTCTCACCGCGGTAAAGCGCTCCAGTCGTTGTTTGCTCAACTATCTGAGCAAGTGTCTCAGTAATCACGAGCGAATTAGACCATGTTAACGCCCCCAGCACTCAGCTTGTATGTACACATCCCTTGGTGTGTGCAAAAGTGCCCTTATTGTGATTTCAATTCACACGCACTAAAAGCGGACATTCCAGAAGAAGAGTACATCAATGCCCTTCTAGAAGATTTGGATACTGACATTCAAAAATACCGCCTTAACGAAGCGCCACGTCCACTGCATTCAATCTTCATTGGTGGTGGTACGCCGAGTTTGATTTCGGCAGAAGGCATCGAGCGTCTACTTAAGGGCATTGAAGCGCGTATTCCGTTCAAGCCTGAAATCGAAATCACCATGGAAGCGAACCCAGGCACTATCGAAGCAGAGCGTTTTGTTGGCTACCGCAAAGCTGGTGTAACGCGTATCTCTATCGGTGTGCAAAGCTTTGAGCAGCAGAAGCTTGAGCGTTTGGGGCGCATTCACGGCCAAGACGAAGCCGTCAATGCTGCTAAGCTGGCGCACCAAATCGGTTTGAACAGCTTTAACCTCGATCTCATGCACGGCTTACCTGATCAAAGCATCGAACAAGCCTTGGCAGATTTGGACAAAGCGATTGAGTTGGCACCGCCGCACTTGTCTTGGTATCAGCTGACCATCGAACCAAACACCATGTTTTACTACAAGCCACCAACGCTACCTGACGATGATGACTTGTGGGATATTTTCGAGCTCGGACACCAAAAACTTTCATCAGCGGGTTATGTGCAATATGAAATCTCGGGTTACAGCAAGCCGGGCTATCAGTGTCAGCACAACCTCAACTACTGGCGCTTTGGCGATTACCTTGGTATCGGTTGTGGCTCTCATGGCAAACTCAGTTTTACCGACGGACGTATTATTCGAACGACAAAGGTAAAACACCCGCGAGGCTATTTAGCGGCTTATCAAAATATGGTCAAACCTTATCTGCATACAGAACATGTCGTCGCGGATGAAGATCGTCCATTCGAGTTCTTTATGAACCGATTCCGCTTAATCGAAGCCTGTCCGAAGCAAGATTATGTGGACACCACAGGCTTACCGCTCAGTACGATTCAAGAAACTATTGATTGGGCGTTAGAAATGGGCTACTTGAGTGAAACCGCCACTCATTGGCAAATTACTGAAAAAGGGAAGCTCTTCCTTAATGACTTGCTCGAAGCCTTTATGGCCGAAGAAAGCGAAGAGTAACGCAACCCAAAAACAAAAAAAGCCTCTCAATTGAGAGGCTTTTTATTTAGAAACAGTACCATCCTAAATAAGGTTGACACACTTCCAACATTAGAAAATTGAACGGCCAATTCGTTCAGAGAGCAGCTCAAGCGCCTTAGTACCAGCAAGCGAGTTACCTGAAGGGTCAAGCTCTGGAGACCATACTGAAATGGTCATTTCACCAGGTACTACCGCGATAATGCCACCACCAACACCAGACTTACCAGGCATACCAACGCGATAAGCAAACTCGCCCGCGCCATCATACAAGCCACACGTTGCTAACAGCGCATTAAGTTGTTTGGTTTGCACAGGGGAAACTACAGGCTTACCCGTTTGTACCGATGTGCCTTTGTTTGCTAAATAGCTAAACGTTTTAGCCAAATCGACACAGCTCATCTTCAGCGCACAAGCGTGGAAGTAGTTTTGCAGCACTGGAATCACTTCATTTTCGAAGTTGCCAAACGAGCGCATGAGATATGCAATCGCCGCATTACGATCACCATGCATCATTTCGGATGCCGCGACGACTTTGTCATACACAATGTGAGTATCACCAGAAAGCTGACGCACAAATTCCAATAGACGCTGACGAGGTGCAGATAAGCGAGTTTGCAACAAATCAGCCACAACTATCGCTCCAGCATTAATAAAAGGATTGCGAGGAATACCTTGCTCCATTTCTAGCTGGATTAGCGAATTAAATGCCTGCCCCGAAGGCTCTTTTCCCACTCGAGACCAAATTTCTTCTTGCTTGTACAAGCACATCGCTAACGTCAAGCTCAATGCTTTTGAAATAGATTGGATAGAGAAAGGTTCATCGGCATCGCCCGCCTTAATAACCTCACCTTCGTTGGTGTATACCGCAATACCTAACTTGTTGCTGGGTACTTTTGCCAGAGCAGGAATGTAATCAGCCACTTTGCCTTGGCCGATTAAAGGGCGCACTTCCGCCAAAATATCTGTCAAAATTTCCACTGTCGGTTTCATTCTCTACCTTCTATTTACAAGAGAACTCGTTGAGCTCAGAGGTAAAAAAAGCCAACGTGTCGTTGGCTTTTCCATAGGGTTCGTTCGACTCAAGTCGATTATGGTTTTACTGCCACAATAATATTGCGGTTGATAGATTGATCAACACGGTGAAGATAACCGATGTAAGGCTCTTCTGAAAGTACCTTCCAACCTTGCTCTTCAAATAATGCCGCGACGTCTTTCCATTTCAACGTAAATTCATTGAAAGACAACACCACTGAACCTTGTTTTTTTAGTACCACTTTCCATGCAGGCAGAGCCTCTTTTAAAAGCTCTAGTGGGCTGCGGTTCAGTTTGCTGTCCTTGGCATTTTTGCTGCCGTGCTGCACACCATAAGGCAGATCAGACACCATCACATCAACTGAGTTCTTTTTCACGACTTGATCAGCGATACGAGTATCAGCCGAATACAGCTTCATAAACTGAAGATTGCCTTGGTTGTAATCTTCTTTATTTGCTGCAGCTTCAACCACGAAACCATCCGCCACTTTCTTGCCACCCGCAGTGCGCTTTTCTTTGCTCACTTTGTGCTTAAAGCGACCATTCTTCATGAACTTAACGATAAAGGTCTGGATCTCTTGCACCCACTTGGCATTGATCTCTACCCCCACCACGTTCAAACCATGGATCAAGCCTTCAAACAAGGTTGTACCTTTACCACACATTGGATCCATTAAGGTTAGCTGCTCACTTCCCGTATTGGACGCACTAATGCCGATATTCACCATCAAGCGAGTAAACTGCTCGTTTGTTTTCCCGGTATAACGCAGAATCTGACTCATGCTTTCCGGGAAAGTATTGAACGCTGGCGCTTGAATTGGTCGAAGTAAACCATCTTCGCGCACTTCAAATAGTGCATAGTAAATCGAAGAGGCTGCGATTCTTCGCGTCTGCTCATCGCTTAGAGCTTCCTGACAAGAAAACACCAACGCTGCAGGTAAGCCAACCTCTTTACTACCAATTTCTGTCACATCCACGCCTTGTGAAGCTAAAATTGCTTTTAGCTCTGAACAGGCAATGGTCATTGCGCTATCAAAGTAAATTCGGTTATGACCCGGATTCGCTAATATCGCGTAATGGTACATCCCATGAACTCCTCTAGTTACGCGATACGCTTATATTTGATATCCCACACACCGTGACCAAGACGGTGACCACGAGCTTCAAACTTCGTTAAAGGACGGTCGTCTGGACGAGGAACGAAATCACCATCTTTAGCAATGTTTTCGAAACCTGGCGCTTGGTTCATAACTTCAATCATGTGCTCTGCGTAGTTTTCCCAGTCTGTCGCCATGTGGAAAATACCTTCATTAGGGATCAGCTTCTCACGAACCATTTCAGCAAAACCTAATTGAACGATGCGACGCTTGTGGTGACGTTTCTTGTGCCAAGGGTCTGGGAAGAACAACTGCAGTGTCGATAGGCTGCCGTTTGGAATCATATGCTCAAACACTTCGACTGCGTCATGGCACATCACACGCAGGTTAGTAACTCCCGCCTCACGCGCATCCGCAAGACAAGCACCAACACCCGGGCTGTGTACTTCGATACCAATGAAGTTCTTCTCTGGTGCATTCTTTGCCATTTCAACCAATGAAGCACCCATACCAAAACCGATCTCTAGTACAACGGGGTTGTCGTTACCAAACACTTCTTTCCAATCGAGAAGTTCAGCTTTGAAGTCAATACCCATCGTTGGCCAGCATTCATTCATCGCGCTCTCTTGACCTTTAGTCAAACGCCCTTCACGGCGCACAAAGCTGCGGATTTTGCGGATCAGCTTTCCGTCTTCGTTGTATTCGTTAGTGGTTACTTCACTCATTGATTTTGCCTGCACATTGATTAATCAAAGCGGGGATTATCCAAAGAATTTACTGAGGTGCAAGTATTTGTTGAGCTCTTGGCCTATGGCAGCCCAAAAGCAATAGCACACCTCTTTATATCCCTACTGTTTATCCGTTGTACTTCTTGCCCATTATGTGGTGCAATTTTGCACCTAACCAATAATAGAATACAGAGCAAGTCGTGACACCTTTCGCCAATGCCATCCTAGAATGGTATGACGCATATGGAAGAAAAGATCTTCCGTGGCAACAAAATAAGACCGCATACAGTGTCTGGTTGTCTGAAATCATGCTTCAGCAAACTCAGGTCACTACGGTTATTCCGTATTACCAACGTTTCTTAGAGCGTTTTCCAACCGTGCTCGATCTTGCCAATGCTGAGCAAGATGAAGTCCTGCACCTTTGGACTGGCTTAGGGTATTACGCCCGAGCCCGTAACCTTCACAAAGCAGCACAAGAGGTCGCCTCTACATACAATGGTGAGTTTCCTCTTGATATAGAGAAAATGAACGCCTTACCGGGGATTGGCCGCTCTACCGCAGCCGCCGTTTTATCGTCTGTGTATAAACAACCACATGCGATTCTTGATGGCAACGTGAAGCGCACCCTATCCCGCTGTTTCGCAGTCGAAGGATGGCCAGGACAAAAAAAGGTTGAAAACCAGCTGTGGGAAATTGCCGAAACGCATACCCCACAAACGGACGTAGATAAGTATAACCAGGCAATGATGGACATGGGCGCGATGGTCTGCACACGCAGCAAACCCAAATGTAGCCTCTGCCCTGTTGCGGATCTGTGTGTGGCAAAACAACAAGGCAATGTGCTCGACTACCCGGGTAAAAAACCGAAAAAAGACAAGCCAATCAAGCAAACTCGTTTTGTAATGCTTCATCACAACACCGAAAATGGTAATGAAGTGTGGTTAGAACAAAGACCACAAACAGGCATTTGGGGTGGCTTATTTTGCTTCCCACAAACCGAACATGTAGATGTAGAAAGCGACATTGAATTGCTACTGGATCAACGTGGCATTCAAGCCAGCAATATCAAGCAGCAGCAAACACTGATTACCTTTCGCCATACCTTTAGCCATTACCACCTCGATATCACGCCAATTTTGATTGATTTATCAAAGCAACCGGACGTGATAATGGAAGGCAACAAAGGTCTTTGGTATAACTTATCTAAACCTGAAGAAGTCGGTTTAGCCGCGCCAGTAAAACTATTGCTGGAAGCGCTACCCCACGAACTTCGTTAATTGAATACAAGGAGTCATTATGAGCCGCACTGTATTTTGTGCTCGACTAAAAAAAGAAGGCGAAGGTCTAGACTTTCAACTTTACCCTGGTGAACTAGGTAAACGCATTTTCGACAACATCTCGAAAGAAGCGTGGGCTCAGTGGCAACACAAACAAACCATGTTGATCAACGAAAAGAAACTCAACATGATGGATCCAGAGCACCGAAAACTGATCGAAACAGAAATGGTAAACTTCCTCTTTGAAGGAAAAGACGTTCATATCGAAGGTTACACACCGCCGAGCGAATAAAGTCGCTTGAGTTAAAACAATGACATCACAACCACTTGTGGTGTCATTTTTCTATTACCTTCAATAGCCCTGATACTTATGAAAAAAATTGTCTTTATTGCTGCCGCACTTTTAATGGCTGGCTGTAGCCGTGAATTCGTCGAAAAGATTTATGACGTCAACTACGAGCCCACAAACCGTTTTGCCAATAACTTAGCTGAGCTACCTGGACAATTTGAAAAAGATACCGCCGCGTTAGATGCCCTGATCAATAGTTTCTCTGGTAATATTCAAAAGCGCTGGGGTAAAAAAGAAATTAAGTACGCAGGCAAAAGTAATTACGTCAAATATATCGATAACTACCTTAGCCGTGCCGAGGTCGACTTTCGCAAAGGCGTGATCACGATTGAAACCGTATCACCGACCGAGCCCCAAAAGCACCTCAAAGAGGCGATTGTCACTACCTTACTCACGCCAGACGATCCAGCTCACGTCGACTTGTTCTCCTCAAAAGGAATCACGTTAGAAGGGCAACCATTTCTGTATAAACAAGTTGTCGATCAAGACAATAAGCCAATTCAGTGGTCTTGGCGGGCAAACCGATTTGCGGAGTATCTCATCGCAAACAAGATCAAGACCAAAGACGTTGATTTCAAGAAAGCGTATTACGTCGAAATCCCCATGGTTGAAGACCATTTTTCAACACGCAGCTACCAATACGCCGATATCGTGCGCCGAGCTTCTAAGAAATACGATATTCCAGAAGATTTGATATACGCCATTATTAAAACCGAGAGCAGCTTCAACCCGTACGCAGTAAGTTGGGCAAATGCGTATGGCTTAATGCAAGTTGTACCTAAAACCGCCGGTCGGGACGTATTCAAGCTCGTGAAAAAGCGCTCAGGCCAACCAAGCCCGGAATATTTGTTTAATCCAGAAAACAACATCGATACCGGTACTGCGTATTTCTACATCTTAAAAAATCGTTATTTAAGAGAAGTCCATCACCCAACCTCTCTCGAGTACAGTATGATTTCCGCTTACAATGGTGGTACTGGAGGTGTTTTAAACACATTCCATCGCAGCGATCGCAAACGCGCAATGCAAGATCTTAATTCGTTGCAACCCAACCAAGTTTATTGGGCACTAACTAAGAAACATCCGAACGCAGAAGCACGTCGTTACCTAGAAAAAGTTACAAATTTCAAAAAGGAATTTAACTCAAAGCAAACTTTGTAGTGATAGTTGAATAAAAAGCGTTCGAACAAGCACTTTTTTGAAATTATTTAAAAAAAGTGGTTGACGCAAAGCGGGAAAATCCGTTTAATAGCGCTCCGTCGCCCGGATAGCTCAGTCGGTAGAGCAGAGGATTGAAAATCCTCGTGTCGGTGGTTCGATTCCGCCTCCGGGCACCACAATTTGATTTGTTGGTGTCTTAACGAAATGTTATAACACGGACAAAAGCACAAAGAATAAAGTGTGCCGACTTAGCTCAGTAGGTAGAGCAACTGACTTGTAATCAGTAGGTCACCAGTTCGATTCCGGTAGTCGGCACCATTCTTTTGCCTCGATAGCTCAGTCGGTAGAGCAGAGGATTGAAAATCCTCGTGTCGGTGGTTCGATTCCGCCTCGAGGCACCATATTTGGTGCGCTTGCTTAATTTAAAATCATTGGCAAGACACAAAACAGAATAGTTCCTCCTTAGCTCAGTTGGTAGAGCGACGGACTGTTAATCCGCAGGTCACTGGTTCGAGTCCAGTAGGAGGAGCCAACTTCAAGAATTTCATATAAATGAGATTCTTAAAACGAAGAGTTCATCTCTTCTAAAAAGAATAAAGTGTGCCGACTTAGCTCAGTAGGTAGAGCAACTGACTTGTAATCAGTAGGTCACCAGTTCGATTCCGGTAGTCGGCACCATTCTTTTGCCTCGATAGCTCAGTCGGTAGAGCAGAGGATTGAAAATCCTCGTGTCGGTGGTTCGATTCCGCCTCGAGGCACCATTATTTGGTGTCATTGCTAAACACGATACACGAATAATTCCTCCTTAGCTCAGTTGGTAGAGCGACGGACTGTTAATCCGCAGGTCACTGGTTCGAGTCCAGTAGGAGGAGCCATTTTTAAAAAGCCGCATCTTTTGATGCGGCTTTTTGGCATCTGCCCTACGCTCATTTCATTTTCTCTGTTTCTCTGTTTCTCTGTTTCTCTGTTTCTCTGTTTCTCTGTTTCTAGCATCGCAAAATATTAAGCCCAATCTCTAAAAAATACTTATTTTACGCTAAAAATTTAATCCACATCATAATTTCAATACGCATTAGTATGCGCGAATATTCATCTTCACTAAGATGCCCGAGTTATTACATTTCTTCTTTTAGCTATGCCTTACATAGTGATGACACTTTATTTGTGAGCCAAATATGAAACTAAAAACTCAAGCCTATTTATTATCTGCGATCATATTGCTAGCACTCCTAGCACTGACCGCAACGGGCTTATGGACACTTCGCGTCGCAAGTAACCTTGATAACAAAGCTCGGGTTACTGAGCTATTCAAAAGTGCGTACAGCATTCTTACCGAAGTAGAAAAAATGGCTATCGAAGGCAAAATGCCAGAGGACGAAGCGAAATCATTAGCCACTCGCCTACTTCGTAATAATATCTACAAAGACAACGAATACGTTTATGTCGCAGATGAGAACATGATTTTTGTTGCAGCTCCGCTTGACCCTCAATTACATGGCACAAGCTTTCACGACTTTCGTGATGGAGATGGCAACAGCGTCGGCCAACTTATCTTAGATGTTTTGGGGCGCAAAACAGGTCAAATCGTCGAATATACCTGGAGTCAAAAGCAGGCCGACGGAAGCATTGAAGAAAAACACTCTATTGCCGAGAAAACACCACATTGGGGCTGGGTTGTAGGTACAGGGATCGGCTTTAATGAGGTGAATGCTCGCTTCTGGGCTACCGCTCAATGGCAGCTTGTACTGTGTTTAGTTATCGCGGGGAGTATTCTCGGTGGCCTGATAATCTCGATTCGCAAGATGCTCAATCTACTTGGTGGAGAGCCAAACGATGTGCGCAAAGCCGTTCAAGCTGTCGCACAAGGCGACATTCAGACCAGTTTTGATGCAGCGGCGCCGAGAGGAAGTATCTATCGTGCGGTGCAAGATATGAGTCAATCGCTAGCCACCATGGTGACAAACCTTGAGAAATCCATGCACGCACTGCGCGCTGAGTTATCTGCCGTAGAATCTCGCTCAAATACGATTGCCGATCTCACCGTATCCCAGCAGCAGTCAACAGCAATGATTGCCACTGCGATGACTGAAATGGCATCTTCAGCCAACCATGTTGCCAACTCGGCAAGTGATACAGCAAACAACACAGACGAAGCCGATAAACAAAGTCAGCATACTCAGAAGTTGATTCACAGTACTGTTGAAAACATTCAAGGTTTGGCTTCTCAATTAAATACTGCAAGTAAAGCGGTCGCCGATCTAGATCAGGATGTAAATAATATTGTAAAAGTGCTCGATGTAATTGGCGATATTGCAGAGCAAACAAACTTACTCGCACTCAATGCTGCCATTGAAGCAGCACGTGCCGGAGAGCAAGGTCGAGGCTTTGCCGTTGTTGCCGACGAGGTGCGTAACCTGGCAGGCCGAACACAAGATAGCACTAAAGAGATTCAGCATATGATCTCCAACCTGCAAGAAGGTTCCCGTAACGCTATTCACACAATGGAAGTGTGTGCAGAAACCAGTGAGGGCACAGTAACAGAGTCTAAGAATGCCTCTGAAGCTCTGCAGCAAATTGTAACGGCGTTAGAATCTATCACCGCAATGAGTCAGCAGATCGCGACCGCAGCAGCCGAACAAACTCAGGTTAGCGATGATATTGCGCTGCGTGTCAATCTTATCGAGGAAAGCGGAAGCCAGCTCAACTCTGTGGTAACGGAGAGCCAATCAAGCACTCAAAGTTTAGCTTCGCTGGCAGATGAGCTAGAAGGTTGGGTAAACAAGTTCTCTGTAAAGCACTAGGTTAAAGTCAATTGTTTAGTATAAAGCACGTTTTCAAGCGTGCTTTTTTTGTTTTTATCCATTTACTCTACTTTCAAACTCCTATCTCTCCATTAAAGAAAGCTTAGTTAATGGTGTATTTGTATCAAAAATGCATAAAAACAGCCCACTCCGAGCACATTTTCATCAAACGATATTTTATTTTAATTTTATGGTTGACCTAAGAGCCGAAAAACCGTTTAATACACCTCGTCGCCCGGATAGCTCAGTCGGTAGAGCAGAGGATTGAAAATCCTCGTGTCGGTGGTTCGATTCCGCCTCCGGGCACCACGATTTATTAATTGTTGGTGCTTAGCACGAACAATAGTTAAAGAATATAGTGTGCCGACTTAGCTCAGTAGGTAGAGCAACTGACTTGTAATCAGTAGGTCACCAGTTCGATTCCGGTAGTCGGCACCATTTATTCTCTTAAAAAGACAATTCCTCCTTAGCTCAGTTGGTAGAGCGACGGACTGTTAATCCGCAGGTCACTGGTTCGAGTCCAGTAGGAGGAGCCATTTTTCAGTTAGTAAGTCGATTACTTATTAACGAAAATGTGCCGACTTAGCTCAGTAGGTAGAGCAACTGACTTGTAATCAGTAGGTCACCAGTTCGATTCCGGTAGTCGGCACCACTTATTAAAATTTGTTCCTCCTTAGCTCAGTTGGTAGAGCGACGGACTGTTAATCCGCAGGTCACTGGTTCGAGTCCAGTAGGAGGAGCCATATTAGAAAAAGCCGTATCTCTTGATACGGCTTTTTTGCATTGGTTTAAAGTCAAACTCTTTTCTACTCATACCACTCAGGAAAGAAAATCAGAGTTTAGATCATTACCTTGAAGGCATAGCTTAACTTGGAGTGGAATATCTGATCACCAACAACTCTGCTTTCTATCGATAGTCCCACCATAAGCAATGTTCACCAATAAATAATAATCATAGTGGGTGGCACACATCTCCCAGATCAAAAAAGCCAGGTAAAACCCAGCTTTTTGCTTAAATCAACCAACTCAGCTTAAACCACCGAGACATATATACTTTGTCTCCAAATATTCATCGAGCCCTTGTTTCGCACCTTCTCGGCCAACTCCTGACTCTTTCACTCCTCCAAACGGGGCCACCTCAGTAGAAATAATCCCCTCATTGACACCAACCATGCCGTATTCCAAACCTTCGCTGAAAGCAACAATACGCTTGAAGTTATTCGTGTAGAAGTAACAAGCCAAACCATACTCTGTGTCATTCGCCATTCCGAGAACTTTTTCATCATTCTCAAAGGTAATAATAGGTAACACAGGCCCGAATAGCTCTTGCTGAACAATCGACATATGCTGCTTGACGCTATCCAAAAGAACGGGCTCCATAAAGCGCCCAGAGCGTTTCTGTGGAGAGTTGGCAATAGAAGCTCCTTCTTGTACGGCTTGGTCGATCACTGCCTCTAGGCGATGTTTAGAAGCCATCGTAATAACAGGACCTAATGTGACACCTTTCTCTAAACCATTACCAAGCTGTAATTTGCTTAACTTCGACAATACTTTTTCAATAAAAACTTGTTTTACACCTTCATGAACATACAGCCGATTGGTACAAACACATGTTTGCCCTGCATTACGAAACTTCGAAGCGACAAGCCCTTCCGCAGCCGCATCTAAATCTGCATCTTCAAAAACAATAAAAGGTGCATTACCACCTAACTCCATCGAAACCGCTTTGACAGAGTCACTGGCTTGTTTCATCAAAATCTTCCCGACTCGCGTAGAGCCCGTAAAAGAAACTTTCTTAATCCTAGGATCAGTACTTAGTACTTGGCCAAACTCAGCTGCCTGCTCTGATACCACCACAGGAAGCAGTTCTTTTGGGATTCCTGCCTGATAAGCTAATTCAACAACAGCGATTGCAGTAAGAGGGGTAAGCTCAGAGGGTTTAATCAGCATACCACAGCCTGCCGCCAGGGCTGGTGCTGCTTTTCTTGTAATCATCGCAATAGGGAAGTTCCACGGCGTAATTGCAGCGCATACCCCTACAGGCTGGCGAATAGCAGACAGACGTCGATCTGTCGTGGGGGCAGGTATAACTTCGCCATAAGCACGTTTGGCTTCTTCTGAGAACCACTCGACAAAAGAGGCGCCATACATCACCTCTCCTTTACTCTCGGTTAATGGTTTTCCCTGCTCTAAGGTAATAACTGTGGCAATGTCTTCTGCATTATCAAGGAGTAATTGATACCACTTTTTCAAGCGACGAGAGCGCTCTTTGGCACTTAACTTTGCCCAACGAACTTGCTCAGTTTTGCACTGACCAATGAGAGTATCTAACTCCTCTAGACTACTAGGCTTTAACCGAACTAACTCTTGCTCAGTTGCAGGGTTGATGACCACAATTCCCTCTTCGGAAGACCATTGCTTAAATACGGATTTCAAGGTTTCATTTTTTATTTGTTGCATCATCAAACTTACTCCTACGAGAACTCCTCTTAGGTTAATCGTTACTAGCAAGATCAGCAAAGAAAACAAAGTTTTCTAAAAGACATGAATGTTCGAATGACTTTACTCTCTTAACAGTCTAGACGCTCATTCTCTTCCAATGACTAAATCAGACTAGCGGTAACAAACTCCAGCAATCCATTCTCCTAGGGACTATCCAGAACACTAGAACGATGAATATTTGCGAAGTAGCAGTAGAAAACTCTTATTAGAGAGGAGCGTTAACGAAATACGCAGTGACAAGAATGCAGACTACGAGCTAGCTTATGCGAATTCTCTGGTCTAATGACCGGCATAACCCATCAGTCCCCAGCATTTACTATAGGCTCGAATCTGTAGAGAAATGGGCAAGATTACATTCAACTAGAATTGTGCAACTTGGTTACAGAGAAAGCTGGTCCTACAGATACCAAAAATCTTAGTCTTTCAAGTGAAGCTTAATATAAGTGGCAGCGGTTCTGGGCTACTAACAGGCCTTTCCGCAGGACTCATTCGATTGAAGGGAAAAATATACTCGCATTAACGAAAAAGCCCCAGTCTTTCGACTGAGGCTTAATATAAGTGGCGGAGTGGACGGGACTCGAACCCGCGACCCCCGGCGTGACAGGCCGGTATTCTAACCAACTGAACTACCACTCCGCAGTGGTATCACTCGCTTGTAATCAGCAAGTGTCCAAAATTTAAAGCCTGGCGATGTCCTACTCTCACATGGGGAAGCCCCACACTACCATCGGCGCTATTTCGTTTCACTTCTGAGTTCGGCATGGAAATCAGGTGGGTCCAAAACGCTATGGTCGCCAAGCAAATTCTTTAATTCGGAAAGCTGTGTTTAATTCTCGTTCTTACACATTCAATGTTCTTTCATTGAGTCCATCAAAACCCCTTGGGTGTTGTATGGTTAAGCCTCACGGGCAATTAGTACAGGTTAGCTCAACGCCTCACAACGCTTACACACCCTGCCTATCAACGTCGTAGTCTACGACAACCCTTTAGGATACTTAAAGTATCAGGGAGAACTCATCTCAAGGCTCGCTTCCCGCTTAGATGCTTTCAGCGGTTATCGATCCCGAACTTAGCTACCGGGCAATGCGTCTGGCGACACAACCCGAACACCAGAGGTTCGTCCACTCCGGTCCTCTCGTACTAGGAGCAGCCCCTTTCAATTCTCCAACGCCCACGGCAGATAGGGACCGAACTGTCTCACGACGTTCTAAACCCAGCTCGCGTACCACTTTAAATGGCGAACAGCCATACCCTTGGGACCGACTTCAGCCCCAGGATGTGATGAGCCGACATCGAGGTGCCAAACACCGCCGTCGATATGAACTCTTGGGCGGTATCAGCCTGTTATCCCCGGAGTACCTTTTATCCGTTGAGCGATGGCCCTTCCATTCAGAACCACCGGATCACTATGACCTGCTTTCGCACCTGCTCGAATTGTCATTCTCGCAGTCAAGCGGGCTTATGCCATTGCACTAACCTCACGATGTCCAACCGTGATTAGCCCACCTTCGTGCTCCTCCGTTACGCTTTGGGAGGAGACCGCCCCAGTCAAACTACCCACCAGGCACTGTCCGCAACCCCGATAAGGGGTCGACGTTAGAACATCAACACTACAAGGGTGGTATTTCAAGGACGGCTCCACGCAATCTAGCGACTGCGCTTCAAAGCCTCCCACCTATCCTACACATGTAGGGTCAATGTTCAGTGCCAAGCTGTAGTAAAGGTTCACGGGGTCTTTCCGTCTAGCCGCGGGTACACTGCATCTTCACAGCGATTTCAATTTCACTGAGTCTCGGGTGGAGACAGCGTGGCCATCATTACGCCATTCGTGCAGGTCGGAACTTACCCGACAAGGAATTTCGCTACCTTAGGACCGTTATAGTTACGGCCGCCGTTTACCGGGGCTTCGATCAAGAGCTTCGACCGAAGTCTAACCCCATCAATTAACCTTCCGGCACCGGGCAGGCGTCACACCGTATACGTCATCTTGCGATTTTGCACAGTGCTGTGTTTTTAATAAACAGTTGCAGCCACCTGGTATCTGCGACTCTCAATAGCTCCATCCGCGAGGGACTTCACCGTCGAGAGCGTACCTTCTCCCGAAGTTACGGTACCATTTTGCCTAGTTCCTTCACCCGAGTTCTCTCAAGCGCCTTGGTATTCTCTACCCGACCACCTGTGTCGGTTTGGGGTACGATTCCTTACAATCTGAAGCTTAGAGGCTTTTCCTGGAAGCATGGCATCAATGACTTCACATCCGTAGATGCTCGACGTCGTGTCTCAGCCTTAAAGAGAGCCGGATTTACCTAACTCTCAAGCCTACGCACTTGAACCTGGACAACCGTCGCCAGGCCCACCTAGCCTTCTCCGTCCCCCCATCGCAATTGTAAGAAGTACGGGAATATTAACCCGTTTCCCATCGACTACGCCTTTCGGCCTCGCCTTAGGGGTCGACTTACCCTGCCCCGATTAACGTTGGACAGGAACCCTTGGTCTTCCGGCGAGGAGGTTTTTCACCCCCTTTATCGTTACTCATGTCAGCATTCGCACTTCTGATACGTCCAGCATGCGTTACCACACACCTTCAACCGCTTACAGAACGCTCCCCTACCCAATACTCAAAGAGCATTGCCGCAGCTTCGGTTTACTACTTAGCCCCGTTACATCTTCCGCGCAGGCCGACTCGACCAGTGAGCTATTACGCTTTCTTTAAATGATGGCTGCTTCTAAGCCAACATCCTGGCTGTCTGAGCCTTCCCACATCGTTTCCCACTTAGTAGTAATTTGGGACCTTAGCTGGCGGTCTGGGTTGTTTCCCTCTCCACGACGGACGTTAGCACCCGCCGTGTGTCTCCCGGATAGTACTTACTGGTATTCGGAGTTTGCAAAGGGTTGGTAAGTCGGGATGACCCCCTAGCCTTAACAGTGCTCTACCCCCAGTAGTATTCGTCCGAGGCGCTACCTAAATAGCTTTCGGGGAGAACCAGCTATCTCCAGGTTTGATTGGCCTTTCACCCCTAGCCACAAGTCATCCGCTAATTTTTCAACATTAGTCGGTTCGGTCCTCCAGTTGATGTTACTCAACCTTCAACCTGCCCATGGCTAGATCACCTGGTTTCGGGTCTATATCCAGAGACTGAACGCCCAGTTAAGACTCGGTTTCCCTACGGCTCCCCTAGATGGTTAACCTTGCCACTGAATATAAGTCGCTGACCCATTATACAAAAGGTACGCAGTCACAGGACAAAGCCTGCTCCTACTGCTTGTACGTACACGGTTTCAGGTTCTATTTCACTCCCCTCACAGGGGTTCTTTTCGCCTTTCCCTCACGGTACTGGTTCACTATCGGTCAGTCAGTAGTATTTAGCCTTGGAGGATGGTCCCCCCATATTCAGACAGGATATCACGTGTCCCGCCCTACTCGATTTCACTGAATATGCGTCGTCAGTTACGGGGCTATCACCCTGTATCGCCAAGCTTTCCAGCTTGTTCACCTAACGCCTATAAAGCTTAAGGGCTAGTCCAATTTCGCTCGCCGCTACTTTCGGAATCTCGGTTGATTTCTTTTCCTCGGGGTACTTAGATGTTTCAGTTCCCCCGGTTCGCCTCGTTATGCTATGTATTCACATAACGATACTTACTTATGTAAGTGGGTTTCCCCATTCGGAAATCCCAGACTCAAGTGGTTTTTACTACCTAATCTGGGCTTATCGCAAGTTAATACGTCCTTCATCGCCTCTGACTGCCAAGGCATCCACCGTGTACGCTTAGTCACTTAACCATACAACCCGAAGGAGTTTCGAGTTGATAATCAAATCACCAAAGTTGTCTCTCATTATTTGAATGAGCGAGAGACATTCGATTTTGCCGGACTCAAATTCCAAGAACACTTGAATGTGTTTTTAGTTGTATTCATAAATGAATACTTTGAGAACTTTACAAACAACAATAAATTGTTGTTTTGTCAGCTTTCCAAATTGTTAAAGAGCTAGATTTTCTGATGAAAACCATTTTTAAAGATTCTTTTTCAAGAACACTTAAAGATGGTGGAGCTATGCGGGATCGAACCGCAGACCTCCTGCGTGCAAGGCAGGCGCTCTCCCAGCTGAGCTATAGCCCCATCAAGGTGTCGATACTGTAGCCAATTCCTTGGGAAGGAAATTGGTGGGTCTGAGTGGACTCGAACCACCGACCTCTCGCTTATCAGGCGAACGCTCTAACCACCTGAGCTACAGACCCAGTATCGTCTCTTTACTTTATAAACCGTATCAATCTGTGTGAACACTCATCGCAATAATCATCGTTTAAGGAGGTGATCCAGCGCCAGGTTCCCCTAGCGCTACCTTGTTACGACTTCACCCCAGTCATGAACCACAAAGTGGTAAGCGTCCCCCCGAAGGTTAAACTACCTACTTCTTTTGCAGCCCACTCCCATGGTGTGACGGGCGGTGTGTACAAGGCCCGGGAACGTATTCACCGTGGCATTCTGATCCACGATTACTAGCGATTCCGACTTCATGGAGTCGAGTTGCAGACTCCAATCCGGACTACGACGCACTTTTTGGGATTCGCTCACTCTCGCAAGTTGGCCGCCCTCTGTATGCGCCATTGTAGCACGTGTGTAGCCCTACTCGTAAGGGCCATGATGACTTGACGTCGTCCCCACCTTCCTCCGGTTTATCACCGGCAGTCTCCCTGGAGTTCCCGACATTACTCGCTGGCAAACAAGGATAAGGGTTGCGCTCGTTGCGGGACTTAACCCAACATTTCACAACACGAGCTGACGACAGCCATGCAGCACCTGTCTCAGAGTTCCCGAAGGCACCAATCCATCTCTGGAAAGTTCTCTGGATGTCAAGAGTAGGTAAGGTTCTTCGCGTTGCATCGAATTAAACCACATGCTCCACCGCTTGTGCGGGCCCCCGTCAATTCATTTGAGTTTTAATCTTGCGACCGTACTCCCCAGGCGGTCTACTTAACGCGTTAGCTCCGAAAGCCACGGCTCAAGGCCACAACCTCCAAGTAGACATCGTTTACGGCGTGGACTACCAGGGTATCTAATCCTGTTTGCTCCCCACGCTTTCGCATCTGAGTGTCAGTATCTGTCCAGGGGGCCGCCTTCGCCACCGGTATTCCTTCAGATCTCTACGCATTTCACCGCTACACCTGAAATTCTACCCCCCTCTACAGTACTCTAGTCTGCCAGTTTCAAATGCTATTCCGAGGTTGAGCCCCGGGCTTTCACATCTGACTTAACAAACCACCTGCATGCGCTTTACGCCCAGTAATTCCGATTAACGCTCGCACCCTCCGTATTACCGCGGCTGCTGGCACGGAGTTAGCCGGTGCTTCTTCTGTCGCTAACGTCAAACAACGCCGCTATTAACGACGCCGCCTTCCTCACGACTGAAAGTGCTTTACAACCCGAAGGCCTTCTTCACACACGCGGCATGGCTGCATCAGGCTTGCGCCCATTGTGCAATATTCCCCACTGCTGCCTCCCGTAGGAGTCTGGACCGTGTCTCAGTTCCAGTGTGGCTGATCATCCTCTCAGACCAGCTAGGGATCGTCGCCTTGGTGAGCCCTTACCTCACCAACTAGCTAATCCCACCTAGGCATATCCTGACGCGAGAGGCCCGAAGGTCCCCCTCTTTGGCCCGTAGGCATCATGCGGTATTAGCCATCGTTTCCAATGGTTATCCCCCACATCAGGGCAATTTCCTAGGCATTACTCACCCGTCCGCCGCTCGACGCCGTTATCGTTCCCCGAAGGTTCAGATAACTCGTTTCCGCTCGACTTGCATGTGTTAGGCCTGCCGCCAGCGTTCAATCTGAGCCATGATCAAACTCTTCAATTTAAGATTTTGTTCGGCTCAATGAATACTGAACATTACATAAAGTAATGTTTGAATTGACTGTGCTGAATCCGAAGATTCAATGGTCACTTCGTTTCATTGAAACCTAATTTGATACCGAAGTATCGAATTGGATTATCATCAACGAGTGCCCACACAGATTGATAGGTCTATATTGTTAAAGAGCTTGCTTTGCGAGAAGTTTTCTCTCAAAGCGGAGGTGCATTCTAGCGATTTGGTTGTTAGTGTCAAACACTTTTTTCAACTAATTTTTCGTAGAAGCTTTTTACCTCTCCGACCCTGCTGAAGCCTTGTGGCGTCTGCCGTGTCGATGGATGCGCATTATAGGGAGAAGATTTTCTTTGGCAAGACTAAAAATACATTTTTTCTAAAAAAGCATGCCAAGTGGATACTTTCCATCCAACCTCAAAATTACCCCGAAATAACACTCAAGATTTCTACAGCTTACCCACAAAAATCTGTGGATAACTACTCATCACTATCGAAGAAGTAAGAAATGCGTGAACGCGGATTAAGATACTCTTTGATTTTCTCCGGCAATTTAGACGGATGAATCGCGTTAACTATCTTTATATCCTTTGATGCAAGATCAATGATTGGCGCCTGCGTCCTTGGCACTGATGGGTCGTAAACCAATACATTTGGGAATAATAGATGCGATGCATTCACTGAGATAACCAAGCCCACCATATTATTGGAAAGCTGAACCACAGTTCCTGGAGGAAACACGCCCATAAACTTAATCAGGATATTCAGGTTTTCTTCTTTATATAGGTGTTTACAGTTCTTATATAAATGAGAGAGTGCGGTATAAGGAATTTTTTGCTCTGAGACTATAGGTGTATGACACAAGTTATCAAATGCGTTAGCTACAGCAATAATTTGAGCAAACTCGTTGATCTCATCTCCTTTCAGACCTTTGGGATAGCCAGACCCATCTCTTAGTTCATGGTGCTGTGCAATCACAACTCTTGCAACTTCGGGAAAACCTTCTATTTGGCTCGCAAGGTCTACTCCATATTTGGTGTGCAACTTTAAGTAGTTAGTTTCTGGTTCCGTCAGCGGTGCTTGCTTTCTTAATATTGCGGTAGGAATTTTTATTTTCCCGATATCGTGGAATAGCGCTGAGAATGAAAGCTCTTTCAACTGCGCAGCTGAGTACCCCTTAGCACGGCCAATCATCATGGCGATAACAGCAACGTTCAACGAATGGAAATAAATATCTTCAAACTCATTTTTACCGTTCATCAGGTGTAGAGTGACATTATCATCACACATTAACTTCTCGACGATATCTTCAATAAGAAGCTTCGCTTCATCAACGGCAGCTGTTGGACGATTACGAATTTTCGTCATGACCGAGCGCATACGCGCAAGAGAGCGCTCAAACTCTTTTTCGCACTGGATAACGCGTCGACGATACGCACTTAACTTTTCTATGCGGTTTTGTTTTTCTTGCCAAAGTTTTTGAGTTTCATGATCTAGCGACGCTTCATTCGTTACTCTATCAGCTTGTATCTGGTCGACTGGAAGTGGTGCGGCATCACTTTGCTCTGGATTAAAGTAAACGAACTTTACACCGAGGTGACGGATCATCTCGACTTGTTCTTGATCTTTAATCTTAAAACTATTGAGTAGAAAAGGGTGATCGTTCCACTTTAGCGGAAGACGGATATGTAATCCGGGTTGAATACGATCGACCGTAAGTTTAATGGCTGCCACTTATTCACTACTGATTTACGTTGCCTAAGAGAGTTAGAATACTAGTAAATTTTGTGAATAAATTCATCAGTAAGTATCAAAACATCAGATGGTCATTTCTAATGACTCATTTAATGAGCAAAAGCAAGCTACTTTAAGGTTCGATCTGCTTTGCGTATTTTAAGCTGAGCCTCGAACGTTGGCTTATCTATTATTTCTTGATCTTTGACTAATCCCATTAATGTTTGTACCGCTACACGGGCCATATCACTGATAGGAAAGTGCACTGCCGACACTGTAGGATAAAGGCTTTCACAAAGGTCGACACTGTCAAAGCTAGTTAAAGAGATTTGCTCCGGTACTGAAATATTGTGCTCGTGTAAGTACTGCATTGCACCGACCGTCATTTCCTCACTGCAAGAAAAGACTGCAGTAACTTCAGGGTGTCGTTGTAAAATTGCAGCCATTGCATCATAACCACTTTGCCGACCATAATTCCCTTCTTCACACCAGCTTTCGTCAATATCGATACCTGCGTCCTTCATCGCATCAACGTACCCAAGCTTTCTTAATAAACTATTATGACGTTGGGATGGACCGGTAATACAGGCGATTTTTCTATGACCACCAGCTAAAAGATGCTCGACGGCAATACGGCTTGCATGATGATGATTAAAAGTAACGCAACGCTCTTCTATTCCTTCAACATAGCGATCCAGAAGAACGAAAGGCGTAGGCTGTTTTGCTAATTCACGTAAATCATCATCTGACAAATAACGACTATGGAGGACATAGCCATCACAACGCAGATCATTAAAACGCTGAATGGCTTCCTTTTCGCCTTCTGCAGAATGATGTCCTTGAGCGGTAATCAAAAACTTTTTATGAATATCCAGCTCAGTCTGAACCTGCTCCATCATCTCGCCAAAGAAGCCCCCCGTATAGTAAGTCACCAATAAGCCAACCATATTACTGGATGAGGTTGCGAGTGAACGAGCAATCGCACTCGGGCGATAATTCAGTTGCGCCATAGCTTGCTCTACTTTTTTTCGAGTTTCTTCGCGAAACTTCCCCTCCCCATTAATGATTCGAGAAACGGTAGAGCGATTTACACCGGCGAGTTCGGCGACATCTTTAATCCTTGCCATAATGCTATTGGGTCCAACTGCAATTGTTATTAAATATCCGTTTGTGTAGAACGGCTGCCAGCAATTCGTAAGGTGCTTATAGGGGGCGAAGCTGGCAGCCTTTAATCATACACCGACCATTTGATTGGTAGAAACGAGCTCAGAGTAATCCGTGACAGCTATACCATGTTGAGCTAACTGTTCTTTTAAAATGGGAGAGGTTAGAACTTGTAACTCTAGCTCTCGCTGAAGCGCATAACCACTCTTTAAAATCAGCGCTTGATCGGCCTCTGCCGGGTGGCACATCACCTCAACCAAATCATAGTCTGTCTTTAGACTCAATAAATGCGCCATCAAACCATCCAAACTTACTTTTTGATCGTAAAACTCATCAGTAAAGACATACCTTGTTGTCATCGATTCTTGACACAAGCCAGTGCCCCGCAGTGGCACTCGGTATTCACTCGCTACCTCTTTAATAACGGGCAAAATTTGAGGGTGAGTATGCGCGTGATGATGGCTATCTAAGTGGCTTAGCTCTAACCCAAGCGATAAAAAATGTTCCACCTGAGCTTTTGCTTCGTCATAAATGACCTGAGTTTCGAAGTCCTGCTTACCCCACAGTTCGTCGTATTTGATAAAATGCGCTCGACCGTTGGTCAAATTAGGGTGCCCAGTTAGAGGCACTCCCGCTGTAAACCTAAGATGAACGCCAATTCTCAAGTCTGGATTATGGCGAGCCAACTCTAAAGCATGTTTCTCAGCATCCATACCGACCATCATGGTGGTTGAATGAACAACACCTTGCTGATGAGCTTTTACGATGCCGTTATTTACACCTCTCGTTAAACCAAAATCATCAGCATTAAAAATGACTTTCATTGGCGTCCTTCCTTAGTACTACAACGTCGTTAGTTTAAATTGAGGTAAATACGGAGCGTTCACCGCTAGGATATCATCCAGAATTGACTTGGCACGACCAATGTCTGGCACCAATGGGTTGTTGGTTAATGCCATGAGCGCTTTGTCATAATTACCTTCAACAGCAGCGTCTATTGTCAACTGTTCATATGCTTTGACTTGATAGAGTAATCCTTTGATATTGTTTGACAGCTCACCAACCGCAAGAGGTTTCGCGCCCCAACTACCAATCACCGCGCTACACTCAATCACAGCATCGTCGGGGAGGCCGTTAATCGCTCCGTTATTTAAGACGTTAACAACATGAATACTATTACGATTGTTATAAATTGAATCAACCAAGTTTAGTGATGCATCTGAATAATAAGCCCCACCCCGCTCTTCTAACTCTTTCGGCTTATGATCGAGATTAGGATCTTGATAGAGCTTGAATAGCGCATTTTCTGTTTCCATTACCTGCTCAGCACGAGTGCCCTTTTCACCCGCGCTTTGTTTCTCTTCAGCGAGCATAGCATCGGTTTGATAGAAATAACGATGGTAAGGACATGGTATCGCCCCCAGCGCTTTTAAAAATGCTGGATCCCACGGTTCTTCCCAGATGTTCTTCATGCTGAAGTTAGCACCATCACCGACTTTCTCTAATACCGTTTGAGTAATATCTTCTCCATTGAGCCATGCTTTGTGCACCCAAACGAGATGGTTTAATCCGGCAAACTCCAGTTGTAGCTCTTTTGGCTCGCACTCCATCATTTCTGCGATCATCATTTCCATCGAAACCGGCACATTACATAAACCAATACTCTTTACTTTGGTGTACTTACTGACGGCTTCCGAGACCAAACCCGCAGGGTTGGTGAAATTGAGCATCCATGCATTGGGTGCCAACTCTTCAATATCTTTACATATATCAAGAATAACCGGGATGGTTCGCAGTGCTTTAGCAAACCCACCAGGGCCTGTTGTTTCTTGGCCGATGACGTCGTATTTAATTGGAATTCGCTCGTCATTAGCACGAGCAGCAAGACCACCCACACGGAACTGCGTCATCACAAAGTCCGCATCTTTTATCGCAGCACGACGATCAAAGTCTGCTTTTATCTCAATCTTTGCACCTGCTTTATCAACCATTCGCTGCGCTAGACCTTTGATAATCTCAAGCTTCTCAGCTCCTGACTCAATGTCCACAAAATGAATCTTCTTAACGGGTAAATATTCTAAGCGCTTAATAACCCCTTCAACCAGTTCAGGGGTATAACTACTACCACCGCCAATAATGGCAAGTTTGATCGCCTCTCTAGACATTTTTCTCCCCTTATTTGTTCGAGATTTTTTTGTTCAGTGCAACGATTTCTACAGCCATTTCTTGAGCCAAAATCGTGGTCATTAAGTGATCTTGAGCATGTACCATCACTAACGTCATCGGGACTTTCCCTTCCCCCTGATCTTCCTCAATCAACTGAGTCTGAATTAAGTGGGCTTTGTTAATGCACTCTCTTGCTTGAGAGAGCTTCTCCTCAGCCGCATCAAAATCTTGTTCTCTAGATAAACGCAACGCCTCGTAGCTCAAACTTCTGGCTTCGCCAGCATTACAGATGATCTCCATCACAACCAATTCTTGTTCCATCATTTTCTCTCCGAAAATCGGGCCGCGGTAATTGCGGCCCATTAAGCACCGTTAAGCAGTAACACCTTCGCCTGAAGGTTGCGCCTCATCTTTAGTTTCTTTCGTCGTCGGTAGTTCTTGCTCCAACATTTGCTTCTCAAACATTTTGAAGAATGGGAAGTAGATAATTAGATCAAGAATCAATAAACCAATGACGAGCAATACTGGAGCAAAGGTCCAACCGCTACCCCACGAAGCACCTATCAGTGCTGGTGTTGTCCAAGGCGTTGTAGCGACACCCATGCCCACAAAGCCGACATGCACAGCAAAGTACGCAATCGTAGCGTTGATGACTGGAGCGAAGACGAACGGGATAAACAAGGTCGGGTTCATCACAACTGGGCTACCGAAGATCACAGGTTCATTGATTTGGAAGAAGCCAGGCACCGCACTCATTCGACCAATACTCTTAAGGTGAACAGAACGGCTAAATGACATCAGCATAACAAGAGCAAGTGTTGCACCAGAGCCACCGATAAAGATGTAAAAATCCCAGAAAGGCTGAGTAAATACGTTTGGAATCGGTTCACCTGCAACAAAGGCTTCGATGTTGGCACCAATGTTGGTCAAGAAAATTGGAGAAAGCAGCCCCACAACAATTGCAGCACCATGGATACCCGCAAACCAAAGTAATTGGCAAAGCAATAGAGCGCCAATAATGGCAGGCAATGAGTTAGACGCACTAATTAAAGGCTTAAAGACTGCCATGACAGCATCTGGAATCAGCATGTCGTACTGGGTTTGCACGAAAAGGCTAAGTGGATATAAGGTAATGAATATCGCTAAGACTGGTAACAGTACTTCAAATGATCGTGCAATCGCAGGTGGCACCTGCTCTGGCATACGAATCGTAATATTGTGCCTTTTCATAAAACGGTAGAGCTCTACCGAGAAGAATGCACACATCACTGCGGTGAAGATCCCGGTTCCTCCCATGTGTGACATAGACAACGCGCCATCTTTAGCAGGGGCCGCGATGAGTAAAAAAGACATCAGCGACAATACTGCACTCGTGATCCCATCCATCTTGTAAGCCTTAGCTAAGCTATAAGCAACGCCGAGCGAAACAAAAATGGTCATGATCCCCATCGACATGTTGTAGGGCATCATTATGGTATCAAAATGTGTGGTGGCGAAATCGAGCCAAATTCGACCGAAAGTAAAGGTCGTGTCTTCGGCAAATGGTGGGAATGCAAAAATCAAAATGAAACTACCGACAATAATAAACGGCATTGCAACTATAAAACCGTCTCTCATTGCTCGAACATGGGGCTGATTCCCCACTTTTGCTGCTATAGGGGCTATATGCTTTTCGACTGCGCCTATAATTGCGTCATAAAGCTTCATAGAATCCATCCTTATTTTAGGCAAAAGAATCCCGCATCAAATATTTATATTTGATGTACAGTTATCTTTTTTAATTTAAAACTATGGTTTAGTTAATTAATTCTAATGCTTGCTCTAGTACTTCTTCTCCCTTCATCATTCCATAATGCTGAGGAGAAATCGCATCAATGTTTTTACCATGCTCTTGCGCCGTTTTTCTTAGCTCTTCTAGCTGAAAACGTACTTGAGGCCCGAGAAGACAAACATCGTACTCTTTAATTGCATCTTCAAATGCATTCACTGACATCGCATCAATTTTGCACTCAATTCCTTTATTTTCAGCAGCTTGCTCCATTTTTTTAACAAGCATACTGGTTGACATCCCTGCGCTACAGCATAAAAGGATCTTTTTCATAGCCTTACTCCCGTTGTGTAAATTTCAACCTGCAAAAACTGTAGCAAAAATAACCAAGACAAAAAAGCGCAACCGGTTGCATTATTCGTGAACACAATCCCAATTTAGAAAATACGACCTGTTTTTTAGTAATTATTTAGGTCTAGGATAAAAGTCAGGAAATAAATTAAGACACCACATTAGGTTTCAAATTATCAATATATTACTACTGACAACGTCGTTATTAATTTCTAAAAAGGAATAGAGAATGAAATTTAATAAATTGGCTATTGCAACGCTTGTAAGTGCCGCACTATCACAATACTCATTTGCTCAAACCGACTCTAAAGGCACCATTTATCTAACGTTTGATGATGGACCAATCAATGCATCTATTGACGTTATTCAAGTACTTAACCAAGAAGATATCAAAGCGACGTTTTACTTTAATGCTTGGCACTTAGACGGAATTGGTGATGAGAATGAAGACCGTTCGCTAGAAGCCTTAAAGCTCGCATTAGACACTGGTCATATTGTCGCGAACCATAGTTACGATCATATGGTTCATAACTGCGTTGATGAGTTTGGACCTAATAGCGCAGCAGAATGTAATGCTACCGGCGACCACCAGCTTAACTCGTACCAAGATCCTGTTTACGATGCCTCAATGTTTACAGAAAACTTATCTGTTTTAGAAAAGTATCTGCCTAACATTACAAGCTACCCGAATTATAAGGCAACAGAGTTTGCTAGACTGCCCTACACCAACGGCTGGCGCGTGACTAAAGACTTCAAAGCAGATGGATTATGTGCAACGTCTGATGACTTTAAACCTTGGGAACCAGGCTACGTTTGTAATATCAACGACCTATCAAACAGTGTGAAAGCCTCAATTGCGGTACAAAACATTCTGGCTAATAAAGGCTATCAAACACATGGTTGGGATGTGGATTGGGCACCTGAAAACTGGGGGATAGCAATGCCAGCCAACAGTCTAACAGAGGCAGAACCTTTCCTAGGTTACGTAGATGCAGCATTGAACAACTGTGCTCCTACCACCATCAACCCTATCAATTCAAAAGCACAAGAGTTTCCATGTGGTACACCACTCCACGCAGACAAGGTCATTATTCTAACGCATGAGTTTTTGTTTGAAGACGGTAAGCGAGGAATGGGCGCAACCAAGAATTTACCTAAATTAGCGGAATTTATCCGACTAGCAAAACAAGCTGGCTATGTATTCGATACGATGGATAACTACACACCAAACTGGCAAGTTGGTCATAGCTACAACGCTGGCGACTACGTCCTACATTTAGGCACCGTTTACCAAGCAGTGACCAGCCATAACGCACAGCAGGACTGGGCACCTTCCCCAACCTCTAGCCTTTGGACCAATGCTGATCCGGCAACAAATTGGGAAGTGAATGTTTCATATAAAGAGGGAGATGTTGTGACGTACTCTGGCAAACGTTATCTCGTCAACGTGCCACACGTATCTCAAGCCGATTGGACACCTGACTCACAGAACACCTTGTTCACAGCTCTATAAGCTGTTCCCTACTATTATCATGTAGTAGCTTGCGCGAGGTAATCCCTCGCGCTTTTTTATTTTTAGAAAAGTAAAAATGGAAAGCAGTAAAGAGTGGAGTGACTGGACCTGGCATTCCTGACGCCACGCTGGATTTGAATTCACAAACCCTAGACACAACAAAGCCCCGACTTTCGTCGAGGCTTTATCATATGAATTATGGTACCCGTGGGCAGAGTTGATTGGACAAGCACTCCTACCGCCACCGCAAAGGCAACGCTAACTTTCTTTTGATATTTACAAGCACCTAAAACGACGAAAGGCCGCTATAAGAGCGACCTTTCTATATATGGTACCGGTGGGCGGACTTGAACCGCCACGCCCGAAGGCAACGGATTTTGAATCCGTCGTGTATACCAATTTCACCACACCGGCATCTTTGGGCTATTGCCCTTTGATGGTTGGCATTATACGGAAGCTTTTGACCTGCGCAAGCAGAAATACCTTAAATAACTATCGTTTGCTGATAATTTCGCCACAAAGTGTGACAAAGCTGTACTGATAAGAAACGTACACTCCATTTCCTACTACTGTTCCAAGTGGAAATGAATATACGTAACTCTTTTTAAATTCTATTCACTGTAATATCAGAAACATAACCATTCCCAATGCTCGACAAAGCCGTATGGAGCATCTCGGCAGCATCTTCCGCTTGCATGAAGTGACTCGTGTCCATCGTGTTGCCGCTTGTCTTCCAGAATTCCGTATCCATACCACCAGGATAAACCGCGATAATTTTCATCGGCTTTCCTTTTAACTCCAAACGAACCGACTCGATTAATCCTTTGACAGCCCACTTCACAGCACAATACGTAGACTCTTGCGCTTTAGGCTGTTGCGCAGCAGTAGACATAACCATGACCACTTTTATCGGTTGATCTTTGTAACGCTTTACTAACTCTCTTAATACATGAATGGCAGAATTCAGGTTATTATCAATCAGTTTTTGAATCTCTTCCGGCTCCTGCTCTTCCAGTTCGCCAAAATAACCACTTCCCGCACTATGAATGACCATTTCAGGCGGCTGTTTCATCCCATCAAATAGGTGTTTCACATCTTGATGCAGTGAAAGGTTGCAAGCTTGATAGCCGACGTTATGAGAGAGTTGTTTAGCTAATGCGGATAGTTTTTCTGTGTTTCTTCCTATGATATACGTCTCTTTGTCTTCCGCATCATAACGCTTTGTCAGCTCAGCCCCTAAACCGCTACTTGCACCTGTAATTACAATCATGGCTACCTCTTATCAATCACATACTTTTAATGCATCTATCAATTAAGGTAACAGAATCTTGGTAATTCACACCTCAAGAACACCATTCTTTGAAGCAAGCGGCTTTCTTACTCTCATGATGCATGAAATACCAAGTAGAACGAGGAAGATTTAACCTATGCTTAAGCAAGAATAACTTTCTGAATTTTCTATCGACTTTCGAGTAAGAACCTCATAGGAGCATACGAATGACTGGGTCAAAATGGCAATGGTTACTGAAGCAAATGACGCGTAAACTGTGGGTTCGCACGTCACTTTATGCCTTACTTGCTGTCGCCACTGCCCTAATATCCATTGTTTTAAACCAGTTCATTACTCTGCCTCCTGCAATCAACGTCAGTAAGGATTTGCTTAACAACATATTAAATATCCTCGCGACTTCCATGCTTGCGGTGACCACATTCTCGCTCAATATAATGGTCTCAGCGTACAGTGCCGCTAGTGCAGGGGTAACGCCGCGAGCGACAAAACTGTTGATGGAAGACAGCACAACACAAAATGCTTTGGCGACCTTTCTTGGCTCCTTTCTATTTAGTTTGGTAGGCATTATCGCGCTAGGCATTGGCGCCTATCATCAACAAGCACAAATTTACCTATTCATCGTAACCATCGCCGTGATCGTGATGATCATACTCACCTTGCTACGTTGGATTCAGCACCTTTCCGTACTAGGGAGAGTCAGTGAAACTACCTCCTACGTGGAACAAGCTTTGTTAGATGCGATAAGAAAACGGGGCAAAGAGCGTTGGCTAGGCGCTCACCCATGGAGCCATCCAGAACATAAACCCAGAGGAAGCAAGCCTATTTTCAGCCAAGAAATTGGCTACTTACAGCATGTTGATATGCATCATCTCGATAGTATTGCTGAAGCAAACCAATGCACTATCTATCTTGAACGACAACCAGGAAGCTTTGTGTATGTGAGTCAACCATTGGCTTGGGTTTGTGGAGCGTTGCCAGACGAAAGCGAAGTAACGGCGGCCTTCACGATTCGAACGGAGCGTTCCTATGATCAAGATCCTCGTTTTGGATTAGTCGTTATGGCGGAGATCGCCTCACGAGCTCTCTCCCCCGCAGTGAATGATAACGGTACCGCGATTGATGTTCTTGGGCGTTCTGTACGAGCGCTTTCATTATGGGGAGAGTCACTCAGCGAGCCACCTACCAAAACTCGATACCCTAGGCTATTTGTGCCCGCATTAAGCTGCCAAGATTTATTTGATGATGTCTTTTTGCCAATCGCGCACGATGGTGCAGCGCAACTCCAAATACAGATTCGCCTACAAAAAGCCTTGCTGGCTCTTTCTAGTATGCACCCCAAGTTGTTTTTATCACCTGCAACCAAGCTATCAGAAAAAGCTTTAGAGCTCGCCTTGAGCCAGCATTATACCGAAGATGAGAAACACCAACTCTCTTATCTGTCTAATCTAGTTACAGACCAAAAAGCTAATGGTTAGGCAAGTAAAATTCAGTTGAAATAGATTACTGAAAGGCCTTGTACATCATGATATGTGTTCATAACACACTGCAGAAAAGTCACTTCGTTTATGCATAATTAAAGACTCTGTGCGTTAGGTCTCTTTTCTCTTGGTGAGGGAATCTATATTCTGACGCACAATTTTTAAGGTAAGTGATGGAATAATGACAACGTCTACAACTCTTCCACCTGCAGGTCTCTTTCGTCGACTTGCAGCGTTGATTTACGACACATTGATTATTATCGCAATTGAAATGATGGCCGCAGGTATTGTTATGGCCGTTGTATTTGCACTAAATGCAGCAGGGCTGTTGAGCTATGGCGAGTACGCAGATGCCGCTGATATGCTCGGAAAGCACCCTGTATTAAGCCCTCTATTTACACTGTATCTTGCGGTTGTATGGATATACTTCTTTGTCTTCTTCTGGACGCGAGCAGGGCAAACACTTGGGATGCGCGCTTGGAAACTTCGAGTTCGCAATGCCAAAGACGGTGCGCCGATTACAGTCACTCAAGCCCTGATTCGCATTGCAACATCTGGCTTTGGTTTGGCAAACCTGACTGTACCGATTGATCCCAAGAAACGTGGGTTCCACGACATTTGGGCAAAAACAGAGGTTGTTGTGTTGCCTAAGGCAAACTAACTTATCCGGGAATACAAAAAAGGAAGGCATAATGCCTTCCTTTTACATTTAGTCCGATGAAACATGGTTTATTCGGTGATACTTCAGCTACAGCTTTCTTCTCAGCAGCGCAATCGCAATAGCTAAGAACACCAGGCTCGGAGCCAATGCACCAAACACTGGGGATATGCCATATACCAAACTTAATGGGCCAAAGAACTCACTGGATATATAAAAAGTAAACCCGGCAACCACGCCCGACAATACCCTTGCCCCCATGGTCACACTTCTGAGTGGACCGAAAACAAACGATAGCGCCATCAACATCATCACGGCAATTGAAAGCGGCTGTGTCAACTTACGCCAAAACGCCAATTCATAGCGAGACGCATCTTGCTCTGAAGCTTTCAGATAGGTCACGTAATCATACAAACCGCTCAGTGATAACTCTTCAGGCTTTACCGTCACCACAGCTAGCTTATCTGGAGCCAATGACGTATGCCATTCCATCTGTTCGATGTCTTGCTTCGAAATCACGTTTTCATTTTTCATATCCGTGATTTGTACGTCGCGCATCAACCAGTTGTTATCTTGTTGATAGTCGACTTCTTCGGCGAAAATAACTTTTTGTAGATTCTTATCATCATCAAAACGCCACATATTTAAAGCATAAAGCTTGTCGTCTTCGACTTTACCTATAAAGATAAAGTCGTTTGCGTCACGAGCCCAAACTCCAGAACGAACTGAGACAATACTACCTCCAGATATCGCAAAGGATCGTAGGTCACGAGCCATCTTTTGTGCTTCTGGAGCGCCCCATTGCCCTAACGTCATAACGATAAGCATAAGTGGCACCGCCGTTTTGAGCACGGATAACCCGATATCCAACTTTGAGAAACCAGCAGCTTGCATCACCACCAGCTCAGAGCTTGACGCCAACATACCCAAACCAATAAGGGCACCGAGTAATGCCGCCATTGGGAAGAACATTTCGATATCACGCGGCACACTGAGCAACACAAAGTACAACGCATGAGTGAGGTCATACACGCCTCGCCCTACTTTACGTAACTGTTCTACGTATTTGATGATGCCCGATAAGCCAACAAACGTCGCTAAAACCAAGGCAGTGGTAGAGATGATGGTTCTACCGATGTAAAGGTCTAAGATTTTGAACACAGCTTACGCGAGCCTCTTCTTACGGAATTTGTCTTTTATTCGTCGAGCAGCAACGCTGTCCATCATATTGGCCATGATTGCGACAATCAGTAACATCGCATTAATTGGCCACATGCCGATTGCCGCCGGAATGTCACCATCTTCTAATGCAGATTTTGTTGCACTAATCGCCAGGAAATACGCTAGATAAATAAGAATCGCGGGCCCCATTTTGGCAAATCGTCCCTGACGCGGATTCACCGCCGACAATGGAATAACCAACATCGTTAAGAGTGGAATACACACAAATAACGAGATCCGCCATTGCAGCTCCGCTTGCGCTTCTGGGTCTGGGTGTCCAATCAAATCAACCGTTGGGTACGCTTCCCAATCTCGCCCTTTCTTTTTGACCTCACGCTGGCCGATAACGCCTTCGTATTCATCGAATTTTGTGATCATATATTCAACGCGAGTAGGCACACCTTCATAACGCGTGCCTTCTTTCATGGTGATGACCTGACGGCCGTCCGACAGTTCTTTTACTTCACCAGAGGACGAGAACATCACACTCGGCAATACTGAATCTCTCGGGCGCATCTGCGCGACAAAAACGTTGCTCAATGTATTGTCTTTAATGTCATCGATGAAGACAACCGATGAACCATCTGGCGTGCCTTGGAATTGCCCTTTCTTTAGCAAGTCAACGCTGTTTTCTGCTGCCACTTGTTCATAAAGTTGCTCAACACGGTCTTGAGACCACGGCGATAACCACAATGCATTGAAAGCCGCCACAGCAGAAGTAATCAGTGCTAAGTACAAGGCCGCTTGTACCAGGAATTTGTTACCAATACCTGTCGCGTTCATAACGACAATTTCGCTCTCTGCATACAGGCGACCAAAGGTGATCAGTATGCCGATATACAGACTCAAAGGCAGCATTAACAACCCCATTGCTGGCATATTCAAACCAACAATCGAGAAAATCAATCCAGCAGGAATATCCCCATCAGAAGCATCAGCAAGAACACTTATGAATTTCTGGCTTACAAACACCAAAAAAAGTACGAAAAAAATCGCAAATTGGCTCTTGAGTGTTTCGCGGATCAAATATCTAACAATAATCACGCTGAAATTACCTATACAAAACTTGTTTTTTTGGTCGAATCACTATAGTTTCCCGTTGAACCATTTATTTTTTTAAAAATTATAAACTAGATGTTAGTCGCTTAATCAGCTCTGCATGTAAGCCTGGAGCTAAAATTCAACAAGTAAGCGATCATTATCTAACATTTAGAGCAATTTGTCTTCAGGATGTAGGAGTACGCATGGAGTTCAGTGTAAAAAGTGGCAGTCCAGAGAAACAACGTAGCGCATGTATCGTTGTTGGTGTGTTTGAACCACGTCGCCTTTCTCCAGTAGCCGAACAACTTGATAAAATCAGTGACGGTTACATCAGTTCACTACTTCGCCGTGGTGATCTAGAGGGTAAACCTGGTCAGATGCTGCTACTGCATCAAGTACCAGGTGTTTTGTCAGAGCGCGTTTTACTTGTCGGTTGCGGCAAAGAGCGTGAACTTGGCGAGCGCCAGTACAAGGAAATCATTCAAAAGACGATCAGCACACTTAACGAGACTGGCTCAATGGAAGCGGTATGTTTCCTAACTGAACTGCATGTTAAGGGTCGCGATACATACTGGAAAGTACGCCAGGCTGTAGAAGCGACTAAAGATGGTCTATACACATTTAATCAATTCAAGAGCGTTAAACCTGAAACTCGCCGCCCACTGCGCAAGCTTGTTTTCAACGTACCAACGCGTCGTGAATTAAACTTGGGTGAAAAAGCAATCACTCATGGTCTAGCTATCGCATCAGGTGTCAAAGCTTCAAAAGACCTTGGCAACATGCCGCCAAACGTAGCTAATCCAGCTTACCTTGCTTCTCAAGCTCGTCGTCTAGCGGACGATTACGAAACCGTAACCACCAAAATCATTGGTGAGCAAGAGATGGAAAAACTGGGTATGACCTCTTACCTAGCAGTAGGCCGTGGTTCTAAAAACGAATCTATGATGTCTATCATCGAGTACAAAGGTAACCCTGACTCAGATGCAAAACCGATTGTGCTAGTAGGTAAAGGTCTAACCTTCGATTCAGGCGGTATCTCTCTAAAACCGGGCGAAGGTATGGATGAGATGAAGTACGACATGTGTGGTGCGGCATCGGTATTCGGTACAATGAAAGCGCTAGCGAAGCTAAACCTACCAATTAACGTTATTGGTGTTCTAGCTGGCTGTGAAAACATGCCTGGCAGCAACGCGTACCGTCCAGGTGACATCCTAACGACAATGTCTGGTCAAACTGTAGAAGTTCTGAACACGGATGCGGAAGGTCGTCTTGTTCTTTGTGACGCACTGACTTATGTAGAGCGTTTCGAACCAGACTGTGTTGTTGACGTTGCAACGCTAACCGGCGCTTGTGTTATCGCACTAGGTCACCACATCAGTGGCGTTATCTCTAACCATAACCCACTGTCTCACGAACTAGTGAATGCTTCTGAGCAAGCAAGTGACCGTGCATGGCGTCTACCAATGGCAGATGAGTACCACGAGCAGTTGAAAAGCCCGTTTGCGGATATGGCAAACATTGGTGGCCGTCCTGCTGGTACTATCACTGCGGGTTGCTTCTTGTCTAAGTTCGCGAAGAAGTACAACTGGGCTCACGTCGATATCGCAGGTACTGCGTGGAAATCAGGCGCAGCGAAAGGCTCAACGGGCCGTCCTGTCTCAATGCTTGTCCAATTCCTTTTGAACCGCAGCGGCCAAGAGACAGAAGAGTAATTTCTGAACAACATCTAAAAGGGCCGCAAGGCCCTTTTTTATTATCCTAATTTTCTAAAATGAAAGTGGGACTTAAGATGGTCTTAGGAAGAGACCCAAGGCAAGTGAGAGAATGATGCAAACTGCAACCTTCTACATCATTAACGAAGAGAGCCCGCAAGCAACGGTGGCTGGCTTTGAAGAGTACATTGTGTTTTTGGCGCAGCACTTTGCCCGCCAAGGCGCTAAAGTGTATTTAAACTGCCAAGACAAACCACACGCCGAGCAACTCGCTGAAGCCTTTTGGCAAGTTGATGCAGACAAGTTCATGGCACATAACCTCGTAGGCGAGGGACCGAAATACGCCACCAATATTGAGATCGGCCATAACGGTGTAAAGCCGTCTTGGAATCGTCAATTGGTAATTAATTTGGCGGAAAATGAGACAACCTTTGCGAACAAGTTTGCTCAAGTGGTAGACTTCGTGCCCTGCGAAGAAAAAGCTAAACAACTCGCAAGAGAAAGATATAAAATTTACCGTCAAGCAGGTTACCAGCTGCAAACGATCGAAATTCAATATCCTTAACGGTCAATCCTTATAGTTAAGGCGATCTTGTTAAGATCCCTCACTTATAAAGATTGACTAAGATTCAACCATCAACGTATCCATTAAAAGAGCGCTATGGAAAAGACATACAACCCAACTTCAATCGAACAAGCTCTGTATCAGACTTGGGAAGAGAAAGGCTACTTTAAGCCACACGGTGACACTACTAAAGAATCATACAGCATCATGATCCCGCCACCGAACGTCACTGGTAGCCTACACATGGGCCACGCGTTCCAAGATACGATCATGGATACGCTTATCCGTTGTGAACGTATGAAGGGTAAAAACACCCTTTGGCAAGTAGGTACTGACCACGCTGGTATCGCAACTCAGATGGTTGTTGAGCGTAAGATCGCTGCAGAAGAAGGCAAAACAAAACACGATTACGGTCGTGAAGCTTTCATCGACAAAATCTGGGAATGGAAAGGCGAATCTGGTGGCACTATCACTAAACAGCTTCGTCGTCTTGGCGCATCAGTAGACTGGGACCGTGAGCGCTTTACGATGGACGATGGTCTATCTAACGCCGTTCAAGAAGTGTTCGTACGTCTATACGAAGACGATCTAATCTACCGCGGTAAGCGTCTAGTTAACTGGGATCCAAAGCTACACACAGCGATTTCAGATCTAGAAGTAGAGAACAAAGATACTAAAGGCAGCATGTGGCACTTCCGCTACCCATTAGCAGATGGCGCTAAAACAGCGGATGGCAAAGACTACATCGTTGTTGCAACGACTCGTCCAGAGACCATGCTAGGCGATACGGGTGTTGCAGTTAACCCAGAAGATCCACGTTACAAAGATCTTATCGGTAAAGAAATCATCCTTCCTATCGTTGATCGTCGCATCCCAATCGTGGGCGATGAGCACGCAGATATGGAAAAAGGTACTGGCTGTGTGAAAATCACACCTGCGCACGACTTCAACGACTACGAAGTTGGTAAGCGCCACCAGCTACCAATGATCAACATTCTGACTTTCGACGCGAACATCCGCGACGCAGCAGAAGTATTCAACACTAACGGCGAAGCAAGCGACGCTTACAGCACTGAGCTACCAGCTAAATACCACGGTATGGAGCGTTTTGCCGCTCGTAAAGCTATCGTTGCTGAATTCGACGAGCTAGGTCTACTTGAAGAAGTGAAAGATCACGATCTACAAGTTCCTTACGGCGACCGTGGTGGCGTGGTTATCGAACCAATGCTAACTGACCAATGGTACGTACGTACTGCGCCTCTAGCGAAAACCGCAGTTGAAGCAGTAGAAAACGGCGACATCCAATTCGTTCCTAAGCAATACGAAAACATGTACTTCTCTTGGATGCGTGACGTTCAAGACTGGTGTATCTCTCGTCAGCTATGGTGGGGTCACCGCATCCCAGCTTGGTACGACAACCAAGGTAATGTTTACGTAGGTCGCACTGAAGAAGAAGTTCGCAAGAACAACAACCTAGAGTCAGTAATTGAGCTGCACCAAGACGAAGACGTACTGGATACATGGTTCTCTTCTGCGCTATGGACGTTCGGTACTCAAGGTTGGCCAGAGCAAACTGACGATCTGAAAGTATTCCACCCTTCAGACGTTCTAGTAACTGGTTTCGACATCATCTTCTTCTGGGTTGCCCGCATGATCATGATGACCATGCACTTCGTGAAAGACGAAAATGGCAAACCACAAGTACCATTTAAGACAGTTTACGTTACCGGCCTAATTCGTGACGAAAACGGCGACAAGATGTCGAAGTCGAAAGGTAACGTACTTGACCCAATCGACATGATCGATGGTATCGACCTAGAGTCTCTAGTAGAGAAGCGTTGTGGCAACATGATGCAGCCTCAGCTAGCGAAGAAGATTGAGAAGAACACGCGTAAGACGTTTGAAAACGGTATCGAAGCATACGGTACAGACGCACTGCGTTTCACTCTTGCAGCAATGGCATCAACAGGTCGCGATATCAACTGGGATATGAAGCGTCTTGAAGGTTACCGTAACTTCTGTAACAAACTATGGAACGCAAGCCGTTACGTAATGATGAACACAGAAGAGCAAGATTGTGGTTTTGGTGAAGGTGAGATCGAGTACTCTCTAGCAGACAAGTGGATCGAGTCTCAGTTTGAACTCGCAGCGAAAGCGTTCAACAACCATATCGACAACTTCCGTCTAGATATGGCTGCGAACACGCTTTACGAATTCATCTGGAACCAATTCTGTGACTGGTACCTAGAGCTAACTAAACCCGTTCTATGGAAAGGTACTGAAGCGCAACAGCGTGGTACTCGCCGTACACTAATCACGGTACTTGAGAAGACGCTACGTCTGGCTCACCCAGTGATTCCTTACATCACAGAAACTATCTGGCAAAGCATCAAGCCACTAGTTGACGGTGTTGAGGGCGAGACAATCATGCTACAAACTCTGCCTCAGTTTGACGAAGCGAACTTCCACCAAGAAGCGCTAGACGACATCGAGTGGGTGAAAGCGTTCATCACTAGCATCCGCAACCTACGTGCTGAGTACGACATCAACCCAGGCAAGCCTCTAGACGTTATGCTGAAAGCAGCGAATGAGAAAGACGCCTCTCGTCTAGAAGCAAGCAAACAAGTATTGATGTCTCTAGCGAAGCTAGAAGCAGTACGCGTGCTTGAAGCTGGCGAAGAAACCCCAGCGTGTGCAACGGCACTGGTTGGCAAGTCTGAGCTGATGATCCCAATGGCGGGTTTGATCGACAAAGATGCAGAGCTTGCTCGTCTAGATGGCGAAATCAAGAAGACGCACGGCGAAATCAAGCGTATCGAAGGCAAACTGGGCAACGAAGGCTTCGTGGCGAAAGCACCGGAAGCGGTTGTTGCTAAAGAGCGTGAGAAGCTTGAAGGCTACAAAGAGACACTAGCTAAGCTAGAAGAGCAGAAGACAACGATCGCTGCACTTTAAGCCTCAGTGAAAGAGAAGAACTAACACTTCTCACTTTGAATCCAAAGGTTGGCCATCATGGTCAACCTTTTTTGTATATCTTTCACCAAAAACCATCATCAATAGCTTTCCCCTATCGCAACAATACTCATCATCCATTAGCATTAATGAGAATTATTATCGATAATAAACTCATCGAAACAAACACGATTGAGTAATTATCATGAAAAAGACACTAACTTTCGCAGCACTGCATTTTACTATCGCATTTAGTGTCGCTTACGTACTCACAGGCGACATTTTAATTGGTAGTTTAATTGCCATGATTGAGCCTTCAGTGAACACCGTAGCCTTCTACTTTCATGAAAAGGCATGGGCAAAAGTCCCAGCACTTAAAGCTCGTCAGTGGATGACCAAATTAAAAACCGCAAGCTTTGCGACCGTGCACTTCAGCGTCGCTTTTACCGTGGTTTACTTACTAACAGGTGATGCATTTGTCGGCGGCGTAATGGCGATGCTAGAGCCGAGTTTGAATACGGTGGCTTACTACTTCCACGAGAAAGTATGGATGCGTAAATCATCAGCAAAAACTCCAGCACCGCAGTTTTGTTTACATCACCACGCTTAAACATGGAGGCTCACTACGTCTCCTAACGAGCCAAATGACATTTATCATTGACAAAGTTGCGCACCGCAATTAATTTAATTGCGGTGCGCAACTTTATTTTTAGAGGTAAGTGATAATGAACGCTCGTCAACTCCGACACTACTCCCGTCAAGCCGTCCGATTGCTTGGTATGCTCGATAAACAATGCGGCGATGTCGCTCTTACCCCGGTACAAGCGCACGCATTAGGTGAAATCCAATTGCAGCCATTGACCATCAACCAACTGGCGCAGCAGCTTAGTGTCGACAAGTCCAATGCAAGCCGCACCATTACTGGTTTGATTAAATTAGGTTTGGTTGAGAGCATCGAAAACCCGAAAGATAAACGAAGCCAACTCGTAGTGCTCACAATTCAAGGACAGCAGGCGTTAGCGCAATTAGACCAACAGCAAAACAGCTTTTTTGAGCAGTTGCTTACACAACTTGATGACTGTGAGCAAGAACAACTCAAACTTGGTCTAGAGACTTACCTAAAAGGGCTAACAAAAGTGTGTCAGGCAGAGGAATACACCCTTCGACCTCTTACCAAAGCAGACAATCCGCAAGTGGCAGACGTAATTCGTAAAGTCTCCGCAGAATACGGCTTAACCGCAGACAGAGGTTATGGTGTGGCAGATCCAACGCTTGATGATATGTATTCGGTGTATAATCAAAACGGGGCCGCCTATTGGGTCATTGAACATCGCGGAGAGATCGTTGGTGGCGGTGGCTTTGCCCCTTTAGCTGGTGAGCCAAATGTGTGTGAGCTGCAAAAGATGTACTTCTTACCTCAAACACGAGGACACGGTTTAGCCAAACGCATCGTCGCATTGAGCTTACAACTGGCGAAACAGTTTGGGTATCAGCAGTGCTATTTAGAAACGACCGAATGTCTAAGAGAGGCGGTAAGCTTGTATGAAAAGCTAGGCTTTGAGCATCTCGATGCCCCGCTTGGACAAACAGGGCATGATGCATGTGAAGTCGTAATGCTTAAGGTACTGTAATAAAAAATATTATCAGACGTTAAAGCACAACATGGGTAACGCAAAGCTCCTGGCTCAATGCAACAGTGAAGTTTTGGCGTTGCCCATCCAATTCAACAGACAACTGATAGAGATCATTTGGATCAGGGTCATTAAGATCAGCATACTTTGGCGCTTCAATCTGAAAGAGTGCACTGGCGTGATCTGCACGAACGTCAATTGGGATATGGTAAGTCATGCCATTAAACTTTACCGCTGCTGACACTAGCCCTGGTGCAAATGTCTGGTAATACAAATCGACCTTAAATTCACACCCGCCACCATGGTGCCAAATCTGCTCGGTTGCCACGCGATCTAAACGCACGTTGCGAATAAACTGCAAGTACGGTTCTTGCCACACGCCCAGTCGCTCATCACTTTTCTTATATTGATGTTCAGAAAGCGGGCACAGTTCTGGCTTATCCTCATCGAATAAAAGATCTTCTTCTTCCTCTAGGAACAATATCTCAAAGCGATTACGCCCCATTTGCATGTATGGGCGAATGTCTTTCTTATACACACTTTGCGAGCCATCACAATCAAACACAGCCACGCCGTTCAAACGTACCTCCGCATGGTAATCAACACCACCCATTACCATTTCCACTGCAGGAAATGCCATCATCGCCTCATCCACTTCAATGTCATGCATCAGGTGCCATTCTTGTTGACGGATCGCTTCCTCCGTCAATTCATCAGGCAGGACCAGACTTAAAGGGGCGGGAAAAGTGATGTCATCCTGTGGAATCGAGAGGTCCGTCAGTGGAGAGACTTGCCATAAACCGGCGAGTGAGAGTTGCATATACACCTTGCGCTAGATCAATTTTCACGCATTATAGGGAGAAATCCCCTATAAACTCAATGTGAATTATTTATCACCTCTACATTCATCTGTTGTTGGATGCCATTTTCAAGGTATAAAAAAACCAGCGTTAAACGCTGGTTTCTCTAAAAGAGGTGAGCTTTGATTACTCGTCGTCTTCATCTTCTTCAGGGTAAAGCGCATCTTCGCCTTCGTAGTACGTACCCCAACCGTCATAGATGATGTCGTATTTTTCTGCCAAGTGAATCAGTTTTTCAACTTGCGCATCAATGGCTTCTGCGTCTAATGCTGATTCCATGGTTGCGTCACAGCAAAGCAACTTGTTGCCATCTTCATCTTCAGTTTCTTCCGCTTCAAGCACTTCAAAGCCCATCTTGAATGCTTCAACTACCGCTTTTTCTAGCGTGTCAAAATCTTCTGCAAACAGGTGGTGCTCGATTTCGTATAGCGAATCTGGATCGCTGCCATCTTCTAGCAATGCTGCAATGATATCGCGAGTCTCTTCCTTTTGAATCTCAATTAATTCTTCTACTGATAGATATTCATCTTCGTGAGACATGTTTTGGCTCCAGATTAGTTACTTGATAGAAACACTATACCCGATACTGAGTATGCTGATCCGGTGAAATATGGCATGGATTGCGATGAAAAGCCACAAACAAACATCATATCACCGCGATTCTTATCTGTTATTTGAATATAAATATTAAACCGACCACGCAAAGAAACAAAAAATTAACAAAAAATGGCATTTTTTAATATTCAGAACATCCTAACTGACACTTAATGCGGTTATTTTCTCTTTCTGTGCGTGTTTATGGCGCTTTCTTGAATACACTCACGTGTAAAACGAAGAAGCATAACGAATAAATTCACTTCAATAATGCATAATTGAGAATAAAAATGCACGTTTTATGCACTATGCATGTATTCTTTCTCAACGGGAAAATTAGAATAAAAACGCACGCTCTCCACATTTCACAAAATAGAATTTAAACCCAAACCAAAACTTCATTAGCAAAACAGACAAAACTAAAATCTAAAAAACAATAAAAACTCAGAATATAGGCAAAGCGTAGTGATTTGCATCTTTCTAGGAAGCTTGTCATAACTAACGGCTGGAAAATTTGTAAGGATACAAAATGAGCAAGCTGTACGTTGGATCAGAAGTTGGTCAACTTCGACGAGTTCTATTAAATCGCCCAGAGCGCGCCCTAACCCACTTAACTCCATCAAACTGTCATGAATTACTGTTTGATGATGTTCTTGCTGTGGAAGCGGCAGGTGAAGAGCACGATGCGTTCGCACGCACGCTACGCGATCAAGATGTAGAAGTGCTTCTCCTCCACGATTTACTGGTCGAAACCCTCGCCGTTCCAGAAGCAAAACAGTGGCTGCTAGATACTCAGATTTCTGACTTTCGTTACGGGCCAACCTTTGCGCGAGACCTACGCCAATATTTTTCAGAAATGGATGATGAACACCTTGCCAGCATCTTTTTAGGTGGCTTAGCTTACTCAGAGCTGCCGATCACCTCATCTTCTATGCTGCCAAAAATGAAGCGTCCGCTGGATTTTGTTATTGAGCCACTACCTAACCACCTATTTACGCGTGATACCTCATGCTGGGTTTATGGTGGTGTATCGCTCAACCCAATGATGATGCCTGCACGCCAACGTGAAACAAACCACTTACGTGCGATTTATCGTTGGCACCCAATTTTTGCTGGCCAAGACTTTATTAAATACTTCGGTGACGATGATCTGCATTATGATAATGCGAATGTCGAAGGCGGTGATGTGTTGGTTATTGGTAAAGGTGCAGTTCTGATCGGTATGTCTGAGCGTACTACCGCGCAAGGCGTAGAGAACCTTGCAGCGAGCCTGTTTAAGGCAGGACAAGCAACCGAAGTGATTGCGATTGATCTGCCTAAACACCGTTCATGCATGCATTTAGACACCGTGATGACCCATATGGATGTAGATACTTTCTCTGTTTACCCAGAGATCATGCGTAAAGATCTCGACACATGGCGCTTAACACCAAAAGGCAATGGTGAAATGCATGTTGAAGCATCTCATAACTACCTACATGCGATTGAATCTGCTCTTGGCTTAGATCAGCTGAAAATCATCACCACGGGTGGTGACAGTTATGAAGCTGAGCGCGAACAATGGAATGACGCCAATAACGTTCTTACCGTAAAACCGGGCGTTGTGATTGGTTACGAACGCAATGTATACACCAACGAAAAATACGACAAAGCTGGTATCAAAGTACTGACAGTCCCAGGTAACGAGCTTGGCCGTGGCCGTGGTGGCGCCCGCTGCATGAGTTGTCCGATAGAACGAGACGATATATAACCAATTCGTCCTTTTACATTAAATGAATAAAAACTAAGGTTGATGTGAATGCATCAACCTTTTTTAGTTTTACATAAAAATAATTATTCACAAATAAAGCATTTATATGTTTTAATGCATTCTATTAATTCAATCACACGTACTAAGGGACGAGCTATGGCTTTCAATTTACGTAACCGCAACTTTTTGAAGCTATTGGATTTCTCAACCAAAGAAATCCAGTTCTTGCTCGAACTGTCTGCAGAGCTAAAAAAAGCAAAATATGCAGGAACAGAGCAGAAGACACTTCAAGGTAAAAACATTGCACTCATCTTTGAGAAATCTTCGACTCGTACCCGATGTGCGTTTGAAGTCGCAGCTTTTGATCAAGGCGCTCAAGTTTCTTACATCGGCCCTTCTGGTTCTCAGATTGGCCATAAAGAATCAATGAAAGACACCGCGCGCGTACTTGGCCGCATGTATGATGGCATCGAATATCGCGGCTTTGGCCAATCCATTGTTGAAGAGCTTGGCACTTATGCTGGTGTTCCAGTGTGGAATGGTTTGACTGATGAGTTCCACCCAACCCAAATCCTTGCCGATTTCCTTACCATGCAAGAGCACGGACGCGGTAAGCAGCTGCATGAAATGACCTTCGCTTACCTAGGCGATGCACGCAACAATATGGGCAACTCGCTCATGGTGGGTGCCGCTAAAATGGGCATGGATATTCGCCTTGTCGCGCCAAAAGCGTTCTGGCCTGAAGAAGATTTGGTGGCAACTTGCCAAACTATCGCGCAGCAAACTGGTGCAAAAATCACATTAACTGAAAGCGTAGAGGAAGGCGTGAAGGGTTGTGACTTCCTTTACACCGATGTTTGGGTATCTATGGGTGAATCCGCTGAGGCATGGGATGAACGTGTGGCTTTAATGACACCATATCAAACCAATATGGAAGTGATTAAACAAACGGGTAATCCACATGTGAAATTTATGCACTGTCTTCCGGCTTTCCACAATGATGAAACTACCGTTGGCAAAGAAGTCGCTGAAAAATACGGCATGAAAGGCCTTGAAGTAACAGAAGAGGTATTTGAGTCAGAATACTCCATCGTATTCGACGAAGCTGAAAACCGTATGCACACTATCAAAGCCGTGATGGTAGCAACATTAGGAAGCTAAACTAGCAAGCAAAAAAAGCCGCTAAAAACCATGATGTAATCGCTTGCGCTCACGAAAGTTAAGCGTATAATGCTCGGCAATTTGTCTGAGGATTAAGAAATGACCAAGCTAATTGCCGACATGAAAACGCGATTTGCTCTAGCTAAGCGACTACGCTTACGTGGTGTTATTTTCGTTAATTCTATTGAATTTTAAAACCTCCCCATTTGGGGAGGTTTTTTTATGTCCAAAATTCCTTTCGGCAATTTGGATGTAGTCATCAATGTTATAGGGAAGAAGATCATGGCGAACTCGCTTTACCAGAAGCACATCATCTCTATTCCAGAGCTTTCACGTGAAGAACTGGAACTTATCGTAGAAACAGCAGGCAGCCTTAAAAAAGCACCTCGACCAGAACTGATTAAAAACAAAGTCGTTGCCAGTTGTTTCTTTGAACCATCAACACGTACACGTTTATCGTTTGAAACGGCGATTCAACGCATTGGTGGTGACGTGATTGGCTTTGATAATGATGGTAATACCTCTCTGGCGAAAAAAGGCGAAACACTCGCAGATTCAGTACAGGTCATCTCTTCTTACGTCGATGCCTTTGTGATGCGCCATCCACAAGAAGGCGCCGCTCGCTTGGCCTCTGAATTCTCAAATGGCGTGCCAGTGATCAACGCTGGTGATGGTGCAAACCAACACCCAACTCAAACGCTACTCGACCTATACACCATCGCGGAAACACAAGGTCGTCTAGACAACTTGAACGTAGCGTTCGTCGGTGACCTAAAATATGGCCGCACGGTGCACTCTCTGACTCAAGCATTAGCGAAGTTTAATAACATCCGCTTCTTCTTTGTTGCACCAGAAGCATTGGCAATGCCAGATTACATCTGCGAAGAGCTAGACGAAGCTGGCATTCAATATAGCCTGCACACGGACATGGAGAGTGTGATTCCTGAACTGGATATTCTGTACATGACGCGCGTACAGAAAGAACGTTTTGACGAATCGGAGTACGCGCACATTAAATCGGCGTATATTTTGACAGCTGCATTACTCGAAGGGGCGCGCGAAAATCTAAAAGTACTCCACCCACTACCACGTGTGGATGAAATCACAACCGATGTTGATAAAACGCCTCATGCTTACTTCTTCCAGCAAGCTCAAAATGGCGTATACGCTCGCCAAGCACTGTTGGCGCTTGTTCTAAACGAAACACTGTAATCGAGGAGAAAACCCATGGCTAAAGAAACTCAATTGCAGGTAGAAGCAATCAAAAATGGCACGGTCATCGACCACATCCCTGCGCAAATCGGCATCAAAGTACTAAGACTGTTCGATATGCACAATTCATCACAGCGCGTTACTATTGGTCTGAACTTGCCATCATCAGCACTCGGTCATAAAGATCTACTGAAAATAGAAAATGTGTTTATTAATGAAGAGCAAGCGAGCAAGTTGGCGCTGTATGCTCCTCACGCGACCGTGAACCAAATCGAAAATTATGAAGTGGTGAAAAAGCTCGCGTTAGAGCTTCCAGAGCGCATCAATGATGTCTTCGAATGCCCAAATTCAAACTGTATTTCTCACAATGAGCCAGTAGAAAGCAGCTTTAGCGTATTCGAAAAGAAACAAGAAATCCGCCTAAAGTGTAAGTACTGCGAGAAAGTTTTCTCACGCGAGATCGTAACCGAACGATAAACACACCGTACGACTAGGCGTGATACGTTTAAAACACCCCGCAATGTCGGGGTATTTTACTCTTTACCTACCACGGGTTTAGAGGCAAACTGAGAATCTTTATTCCCTACAACTGATGGAAAAATCAAATGACGAAAGTACTTCACACTGAATCTGCACCAGCAGCAATCGGTCCTTACGTTCAAGGCGTAGATCTAGGTAACATGGTTCTTACTTCAGGCCAAATCCCAGTAAACCCAGCGACAGGTGAAGTGTCTGCTGATATCGCAGAGCAAGCTCGTCAGTCTCTAGAAAACGTAAAGGCTGTGGTTGAATCTTCAGGCCTTAAAGTGTCAGATATCGTGAAGCTAACGGTTTTTGTTAAAGACCTAAACGACTTTGGCACGGTAAACGAAGTTTACGGCAAGTTCTTTGATGAGCACGGCGTAGCAAACTACCCTGCACGTTCTTGTGTAGAAGTCGCTCGCCTACCGAAAGATGTTGGTATCGAGATTGAAGCAATTGCAGTTCGCAAATAATTGCACTTGCTGACAAACATAAAAAAACGGGTAGCTCAGGCTACCCGTTTTTTTATTGTCTTTTCGTGATGATATCGCAGTAAAACTTAAGCAGCATTACGCTGTTTGACTTCTTCATCTAACGATTCAAGTTTCTCTTTCATCTGTTCACGACAGATATTTGCTAGCTCGCGAATGCCCTCTTTACCATAGCCTTCTGTACTGATTGGAGGTAGCATTTCAACAATCACATGACCATTGTTCCAACGGTTCAGCTTAATTTTATTCGTCGAGCTACATACGATAGGAATGATTGGCACGCCTGCTCCAATTGCTGCATGAAAAGCACCTGTTTTGAATGGCAGCAGACCACGCCCACGAGAACGCGTGCCTTCTGGGAACATCCACACCGAAACATCACTTTCTTTCATGCTGCTCACTACCTGATCGATAGTACCTTTTGCTTTCGAGCGATTCGCTCGGTCAATCAGAATGTTGCCCGTAAGCCAGTAAAGCTGACCAAACAGTGGCATCCAAGCCAAGCTCTTTTTACCTACTGTCACAACTTTCGGAGTCACAGCAGCAGAAACAGTAAACATGTCCCAGTTGTTCTGGTGGTTAGCAATGTAAACATGTTGGCCGCGTGAATACGCATCTTCAGGGATACGCAGCTCTAACTTAATCCCAAATACACGAGACATCTTGGCAAACAAGCGGCCAAAAGTGAAAACGTGCTTAGGGTTTCGGGGGCTTAATAGGCAGTAACCACAACCACCAATAAACATAACAATCGCAAAGATAGCGACAGCAAATACACGTAACAGTGCAATCATTCTTGTTCTCCAGGAACCGGCTTTTGCCAGATACAGCTATTAATTTCTCTCTTTCCATAAAGGATAACTATGGTCATGAGAGTGATATAAAAAAGCCGAAACTCAGGTTTCGGCTCTCTTGATATCCAAGTTACCTGCGGTGCAGTTTAACTTGCCTCGCTCACTCGCTCAATATTTGCGCCAAGTGCAGCCAGTTTATTTTCGATTTTGTCGTAACCGCGGTCGATATGGTAAATACGGTCAACGATGGTTTCGCCTTTAGCAATACAGCCCGCAATTACCAAACTAGCCGAAGCTCGTAGGTCGGTTGCCATGACTTGCGCACCGCTGAGTGACTCAACATCACCACAGATAACAGTGTTGCCTTCAATCTCGGCTTTCGCGCCCATACGCATCAATTCTGGTACGTGCATAAAGCGGTTTTCAAAGATAGTCTCAGTGATCACGCCGCCGCCTTTCGCCATCATGTTTAGTAGCGTAAATTGCGCTTGCATATCGGTCGGGAAGCCTGGATGCGGCGCTGTACGTACACTCACTGCTTTCAGCTCGCGATCAGTCATATCAACTGAAATCCAATCTTCACCCGTTTCGACAAGTGCGCCAGCTTCTTCTAGCTTGGCTAAAACCGCTTCAAGCAAATGAGCGTTAGTGTTACGACATACTACTTTACCGCCAGATACCGCGGCAGCGACAAGGAATGTTCCCGTCTCAATACGGTCGGCAACCACGTTGTGTTTACAGCCGCCTAGGCGCTCAACACCTTCAATCGTGATCGTATCTGTGCCTGCACCAGAAATTTTTGCACCAAGCTTATTTAGGAAATCCGCTGTGTCTACAATTTCAGGTTCACGCGCCGCGTTGTCTAGTGTTGTAGTGCCTTCAGCAAGTGCTGCAGCACACATGATGGTGATCGTCGCGCCTACACTGACTTTATCCATCACGATGTGCGCACCTTTTAGACGACCATCAACCTCAGCTTTAACGTACCCATCTTCAAGCGTAATCGTTGCGCCAAGCTGCTCTAGGCCAGAAATATGCAGATCAACAGGACGAGCACCGATAGCACAACCGCCAGGTAGAGAAACCTGACCTTGACCAAATCGCGCTACGAGCGGGCCCAAAGCCCAAATAGAAGCACGCATGGTTTTCACCAAATCATACGGTGCGCAGTATTCAGTAATGCTACTTGGATCGACGTGAACAGAACCATTACGGCTTACTTTCGCGCCTAAACGCTTAAGCAGTTCCATGGTTGTATCGATATCACGAAGGTGTGGCACGTTTGCCACTTCTACAGGCTCTTCCGCCAAGATAGACGCAAATAAAATCGGCAGTGCTGCGTTTTTTGCACCGGAAATGGTCACTTCACCAACGAGTGGTTTATCTGACCCAATAACTCGAAACTTTTCCATCAATAAACCTTAAAGCGACATCAGTTTCTTATCACGAGCCCACTCTTCTGGTGTGAACGCTTTAATTGATAATGCGTGAATGTCGTTACGCTGGATGTATTCCATCAGAGGACCATAAATTAACTGCTGCTTCTTAACGCGGCTCATTCCATCGAAACAAGCATCAACAGCAACCACCTCATAGTGGCTACCTTCACCTTTTACATGCACTTCTTGAAGGTTTAGTGCTTCTTCTAATAACTGTTGTACTTTTGCGCTATCCACAATTTACCCCTGATAATTCTGTATGTGTTTGGCCACTAAAGATTCAACATTGCTCAGTTGAAACAAAGTGCGCAGTTGCGCCGGCACGAAACTGAGCATTATATGACAGTTTTGCTTTTTTGCATGCTCTAATAAGTGGATTAACATCACCATTCCTGCAGAGTCGACGCGCTCTATCTCTTTTAACGAGCATTCCAGCTCAGCTTGAGCTGGTTGCCATTGCTGAGCATACGCCCACAATGAGGGCACTGTATCTCGATCAAGTGCCCCTGTTAGCTTAAGAATGTTTTGATCTAATTGCCACTGAGCGGGAGTCTGGGCCATTATTTCTTCGCCTCAAAGCGAACCGGTTCCGCAGCTAATTTTTCTAGATCTTTCGCGACAGATAGAATGCCTTCTTGACGAATTTTGCTATTCCATTCTGACTGTTTACTAGAGAGTAAACTGATGCCTTCCGCAATCATATCGAACGCTTCCCACTCACCAGATTTGTTGTCTTTACGCAATTTGAACTCTAGCTTGATGTTTGGACGCGGCGTATCGATGATATCAACTTTAATACTGGTGATACGCTTAGAGTCATCAATGCTAGGCTCAGGACCAAATTCAATTTTTTGGTCACTGTATTGCGTTAGCACTTGGGCATAAGAAGCAATTAAGTACGCGCGAAATGCATCGATAAACTCAAGTACGTCTTCACGTTTCGCTCCTTTTAGGTTTGGACCTAGGAGCTTTAACCCAGCATAGCGGTAGTTGACGTAAGGCATTAGCTCTTCTTCAACAATCACCTTAAGTAAATCTGGGTCTTGTTTGATTTTCGGCTGCTCGGCTTTTAATCTTTCGAACGTGACTTCAGCCACTTGTTTCATCATCTTATAAGGTTCAGTTTTATCCACTTCTGCTGCACTTGTACCAAACGCGCTAAACACAGCACAAACTGAAAGTAATAATCTCGCTAACATAGTTATTCCTTACTTGAATCGTCTGAACCACCTACGCTGTAAAGCACTTGACCAATTAAGTCTTCAAGCACGAGCGCTGATTTGGTGTCTTCGATGGTATCGCCATCGACCAGCATGACTTCATCGTCAAAAACAAAGCCTGGTACTAAACCAATGTATTGCTCACCAATCAAGCCAGACGTCAAAATTTGTACGCTCGACGTTTCTGGGAATTGATTGTATTTGCTATTGATCGATAGAGTTACAACAGGTAATAAGTTATCTGGGTTAAGCGAAATATTGCTTACCCGGCCAATCACAACCCCACCCACTTTTACTGGCGAGCGAACTTTTAAACTACCAATATTATCGAACTCAGCTTTGAGGGTGTAAGTATCACCAGAGCCAATGCTTTTTACGTCAGCAACTTGAAAAATCATCACAAGAATCGCGCAAATTCCCGCTAATACAAAGCTGCCAACCCATAATTCAGTTTTACGTGTTTGTTGCATGATTAATTCCCAAACATCAATGCGGTCAGTACAAAGTCTAGTCCTAGTACTGCTAAAGAAGAATGCACAACAGTGCGCGTAGTTGCTCGGCTGATCCCTTCCGAAGTTGGAATAGCATCATAACCATTAAATAGAGCGACCCAAGTAACCGTAATTGCAAACGCAAAGCACTTGATCATACTGTTACCAATATCCTGTCCTAGTTCAACTGAGGACTGCATCGCTGACCAAAAACTGCCATGGTCAACACCTTTCCAGTCAACACCAACAAGCTGGGCGCCCCAAATACCCACCGCCATGAAAATCATAGCCAGTAATGGCATTGAAATAGCGCCAGCCCAAAAACGTGGCGCGATCACTCTTTTCAAAGGATCTACCGCCATCATTTCAAGGCTAGAGAGTTGCTCCGTCGCTTTCATCAAACCTATCTCTGCAGTTAACGCAGAGCCTGCACGACCAGCAAACAGAAGTGCAGTGACAACTGGCCCTAATTCACGTAGCAATGAGAGCGCCACCATTTGCCCCAAACTGCCCTCTGCGCCGTAATCCACCAGCACAACATAGCCTTGTAGGCTCAAGACCATACCAATGAACAACCCAGATACGACGATAATCGCCAGAGACTGGACGCCTACGGAATAAAGTTGTTTAACGAGCAGAGGAAAGCTTTTGAGCGGTTGTGGCTTAGTAAACAGTGCCCCAATCAGCATGAAAGTCGCACGACCAAATGCTCCGCATATGGAGAGCGTTCGTCTACCTAGTGAGGCGACAAAATGCATAAAGTTATCGACCATCAAATAAGTCCTTTTCGATACTTTGAGAAGGGAAGCGAAACGGTACAGGACCATCTGCATCACCTTGTAAGAACTGCTGAACGCGAGGGTCAGGATTCTGATTAAGCTCTTCTGGTGTGCCAAAAGCGATAATTTTGCCATCGGCCATCAGATAAACCCAATCGGCAATACTCATTACTTCAGGCACGTCGTGAGAAACGACTATAGAAGTTAAACCTAACGCTTGATTTAGATTACTAATGAGCTCAACCAAGACACCCATGGTGATTGGGTCTTGTCCGACAAATGGTTCATCATACATGATTAAATCAGGATCCAGGGCGATCGCACGCGCCAACGCAGCGCGTCTAGCCATGCCACCCGATAGCTCGCTCGGCATCAATTGTGCCGCGCCGCGTAGACCGACGGCTTCAAGCTTAAGCAACACCATGGTACGAATCAGCTCTTCCGATAAATTCGTATGCTCTCGCAATGGGAAGGCGACGTTATCAAAGACATTCAAATCAGTGAATAAAGCTCCTGATTGAAACAACATGCTCATTTTCTTTCGAGCATGGTAGAGTTTTTTACGCGAGAGAGAGGGAATATTGTCGCCATCAAACCAGATCTCTCCTTGCTCGGGATACAACTGACCACCAATTAAACGCAGCAGTGTAGTTTTACCTATTCCCGATGGTCCCATAATGGCCGTCACTTTGCCCTCAGGAACATGCAGATCAATACCATCAAAGATCTTGCGCTCTCCCCGTGAAAAAGTGAGGTTGTTCACGGTGACTAAATCGTTGTTCGACATATCATCTCTTCTACTGTCGGAGCGTTGCAACTCACGGCATCATCAACCAGACACACAACGGAGTTGAATTTCACGTTTAATAAAGTAACGTCGGTACATTTATTAGGCTGCAATCATAAGCACATTGGCTTTGAATTTAAAGCACTGTTCAATTAAATAAAGTCGAGTATATACCTGCAATTTTTTGTGGATTACGATCAAATCAGCGCAAAGTGTTTAAATCCTAGACAAGAATTGCTGATTTAAATGAACGACATTTGCATACATTTTCGTTACTAACCTTTAATTTATTCGTCGTTTATCTTCCATTTTAGGCCGCAAAAGGTCAAAATTAGCGGTTATTCATTTTACTTATTTAATACTTAGGAATTCTCATGCTCGAAGCCGTAGCGTTGCTTATAGTCGGTCTTGTTTTGCTCGTATGGAGTGCAGATAAACTTGTTTTTGGTTCTGCAGCGATAGCCCGCAACGTCGGTATTTCACCTCTTGTCATCGGCATGACAATCCTTGCGATGGGCTCTTCTGCGCCAGAGATGATGGTTTCTGCAACCGCAGCCTGGAACGGAAAAACCGATACTGCAGTGGGTAACGTTTTAGGCTCAAACATCGCGAACATCGCGTTAATCCTAGGTATTACAGCACTCATCAAGCCTCTGTCGATTAGCTCCGCGGTCATCCGCCGGGAACTGCCATTAATGATTGCAGTAACAGTACTCGCCGGTATTCTGCTTTGGAATAGCCATCTCGGTTTTTATGAAGGTGTCTTATTGTTTGTACTCTTTGGGGCATTTTTATTTGCTATGTTGCAGATCAGCCGCAAAGAACAAAAATCAGGTGATGTTTTTCTTGATGACCAAGAGTCAGAGATCCCAGAGGGCGTCAGCAACCCTAAAGCGATCATGTGGGTGGTTATTGGCCTGATACTGCTTCCTTTGGCAGCAAGCATGCTAGTGGATAACGCGGTGATTATTGCAAAGTATTTTGGCATGAGCGATCTTGTCATCGGTCTGACTATCATTGCCATCGGTACTAGTCTACCTGAGCTCGCAGCATCGCTTGCTGGTGTTTTAAAAGGTGAAGACGACATGGCCGTCGGTAACATTATTGGCTCGAATGTGTTTAATATTCTGGCCGTAATGGGCATTCCTGGCATCATTAATCCATCGGTGCTGAGTGAGTACGCGATGGGACGTGACTTCTGGGTCATGTTAGGCGTTTCACTGTTACTTGTCGCGATGTGTTTGGGTAAATCACGCAGTATTAACCGTATTGAAGGTGCAATCTTGTTTGCATGCTTCCTAGGTTATCAAGTGTACTTATTCGCAAACATGGCCGCTTAATTACCACGATAAATAAGTAGAGAACTGATATGTCCAATCAATTTGATTTTCGCGCTGCTGCTAAACAAGTTCTTGATATCGAAGTTGCTGCTCTGCAAGAGCTGGATACCTACTTTGATGATCAATTTGAGAAAGCGTGCGAACTGATCCTTTCCAACAGCGGCAAAGTAGCCGTTATGGGTATTGGCAAGTCAGGCCACATTGGTAACAAGATTGCTGCGACTCTGGCAAGCACAGGGACTTCTGCGTTTTTCGTTCACCCTGGCGAAGCTGCACATGGCGACTTGGGCATGATCAGCCCTGGAGATATTGTGCTCGCAATTTCTAACTCTGGTGAGTCAAACGAAATTCTGTCTCTATTTCCGGTATTAAAACGCCTGAACATCAAGATAATTAGCATGACAGGCAAGCCAGAATCCAATATGGCAAAACTGTCTGACTTGCACCTGCAAATCACGGTACCTCAAGAAGCTTGCCCACTAGGGTTGGCACCGACCAGCAGTACCACTGCCACATTAGTAATGGGAGACGCATTAGCCGTAGCCCTACTTCAAGCGCGTGGTTTTTCTGCCGAAGATTTTGCCTTGTCTCATCCAGGTGGCGCGTTAGGGAGAAAACTGCTGCTTAAGTTGTCTGATATTATGCACTTTGGAGAAGCGTTACCTAAAGTTTCTCCAAACGCATTGATTCGTGATGCCCTGCTTGAAATTTCAGAAAAAGGGCTAGGCATGACCGCTATCGTCGATGAACACGATGCTATGCTTGGTATATTCACCGATGGTGATTTACGTCGCACCTTAGACAAACGCATTGATATTCATACGACCGCGATTGGCGAAGTTATGACGACAAATCCAACCACAGCGCACCCTGATATGCTAGCGGTTGAAGGTTTGAACTTGATGCAGAATAAAAATATTAACGCTCTGATTTTATGTAAAGACGAAAAAATTGTGGGTGCACTGAACATGCACGATTTACTAAAAGCTGGCGTGATGTAATATCAGCACAAACATTTAAATCATTTATTACACAAATAAAGGCAATGGTCAGGGAAGTACTGAGCTAAACGATAGGCCTTCATTATATGAGTTTTACTCGCCTTATTTATTTGCTCTTGATCTTCGTTGTCGCATGGTGCGGTTATTACCTACTGACCCCAAAAGGCAACGACGCAATTCAAGTAGCACCAGATTCTGAACTGCCCATGTTCAGTGGTACTGGACTGGAAAACATCACCTATGGTGAAGATGGTGTCCGCAGTTACATCATCCGCTCTACGAACTTAGACCATTATGCTAAGAGTGGAGATACCATTTTTAATAACCCGACTTTGATGGTTTACCGTGAAGGTAGCGTCATTGAATGGAAGGTGACGGCCACAAGAGCCGTGTTAGATGAAGACCAAGTCTTAACGTTATATGACAAGGTCTTAATGCAAAATCTTCTGCCTGGTGCGAGCTTTGATACCATGGCAACAGACAAGTTAGTCATTAATCTAACCAATCGTGATTTTAAAGCCGATCAACAGGTCATGTTGGTTGGGCCACAATTTGAAACTACTGGAGGCGCAATGCAAGGCAACTTAAAGCAGCATACCGCAACTCTGACAGACGAAGTTCAAGGTCGATATGAAACCGTTACACCTTAGCCTACTGGCACTGGTATTGGCGGCGCCTCAAGCGCTGGCACTTAAGTCGGATACTCAACAACCGGTTTACATTAACTCTGACACCCAACAGGTGGATATGAAGAGTAACCAGGTTATCTTTAAAGGCGATGTATCTCTTAAGCAAGGTAGCATCAATATCGATGCTGATAGAATCGTGGTAACGCGCGATCCTAAAACCGAAGCCATCAAACAGATTCAAGCATTTGGTAAACCTGCCAAGTTTTCTCAGCTGATGGACGATGGTAAGACACTGAGTGGTCAAGCTGTGGAGCTGGATTACCGTATTTCTACAGACGAACTGACCATGAAAGGTCAAGCGCAACTGGCACAAGACAACAACACCATTAAAGGTTCTTCGATTCGTTACCAAATTGGTAAACAAAAGCTAGTCGCTGATAGCTCTAAGGAAGAGCGCGTTACGACCATTTTGCAACCCAATCAGATAGAGAACTAATATGGCAGTACTGAGTGCGAAAAACTTGGCGAAAAGCTACAAAAAGCGCAAAGTCGTAACCGATGTTAGCTTGGAAGTTGAATCTGGTCAGATTGTTGGGCTGCTAGGCCCAAACGGCGCAGGTAAAACCACCTCGTTTTATATGATTGTCGGCTTGGTGCCTCGAGATGAAGGCACCATCACCATTGATGACAAAGACATCAGTATTCTGCCGATGCACAGTCGTTCGCGTCTCGGGATTGGCTACCTTCCGCAAGAAGCGTCGATTTTCCGTAAGCTGTCGGTGGAAGATAACATCATGGCCGTACTCGAAACTCGTCAAGAAATGACACGTGAAGAGCGCCAAGATAAGCTGGAAGATTTGTTGGAAGAATTCCACATTCAGCACATCAGAACCAGTGCTGGTATGGCACTATCAGGGGGTGAGCGACGCAGAGTGGAAATCGCTCGCGCTTTAGCAGCCAACCCTCAATTCATTTTGTTGGATGAACCTTTCGCAGGTGTTGACCCAATCTCGGTTAATGACATCAAGAAAATCATCGAGCATCTACGCGATCGCGGCCTCGGAGTGTTAATCACTGACCATAACGTGCGTGAAACACTGGACGTATGCGAAAAAGCCTATATCGTAAGCCAAGGGCACCTAATTGCATCGGGAACTCCGGCAGAAGTTCTCAATAATGAACAGGTGAAACAAGTTTATCTCGGCGAACAATTCCGTCTATGATTATATTAGGAACGGTAAGATTCTGAGCATTACAAGGTAAGTAACACTGAATGAAACCTTCATTACAACTCAAGCTAGGTCAACAGTTAGCCATGACGCCACAGTTGCAACAAGCGATTCGCTTACTGCAACTGTCGACACTCGATCTTCAACAGGAAATCCAAGAAGCCTTGGATTCAAACCCATTATTGGAAGTTGAAGAAGGCCAAGATGAGCCTGTAGCAAACGGTGAAGATAAATCAGCGGTCGAGGCTGCTGATAGCAACAGTGCTAACGAACCAGCAGACATTGACGTTCCAGACAGTTCAGACGTAATTGAGAAGTCAGAGATCAGCTCTGAACTTGAAATCGATACCACTTGGGATGACGTCTACAGCGCGAATACTGGTAGCACTGGCTTAGCTCTTGATGATGATATGCCTGTCTACCAAGGCGAAACCACGGAATCATTGCATGACTACCTAATGTGGCAACTTGACCTGACACCATTCAGTGAAACCGATCGTACGATTGCATTAGCGATTATTGACGCTGTTGATGACTACGGTTACCTAACCCTATCTCCTGAAGAAATTCATGAGAGCTTCGATAACGAAGAGATTGAGTTAGACGAAGTAGAAGCCGTTCGTAAACGTATTCAGCAGTTCGATCCGCTCGGTGTGGCATCACGCAACTTACAAGAGTGCCTACTGCTACAGCTAGCGACTTTCCCAGAAGACACACCGTGGCTTGCTGAAGCCAAAATGATTCTTGCGGATCATATTGATCACCTGGGGAACCGTGATTACAAGCTCGTCATCAAAGAGACTAAGCTGAAAGAAGCCGATCTCCGTGAAGTACTCAAACTTATCCAGCAGTTAGATCCTCGTCCCGGTAGTCGTATCACACCGGATGATACCGAGTACGTAATTCCAGATGTGTCCGTTTTTAAAGACAACGGCAAATGGACCGTTTCTATCAACCCAGATAGCGTTCCAAAATTAAAAGTAAATCAACAATATGCTCAATTAGGCAAAGGCAATAGCGCGGATAGCCAGTACATCCGCAGCAATTTGCAAGAGGCAAAATGGTTAATTAAGAGCTTAGAGAGTAGAAACGAGACGCTACTCAAAGTTGCAAGATGTATTGTTGAACATCAACAAGATTTCTTCGAGTATGGTGAGGAAGCCATGAAGCCAATGGTACTAAATGATGTAGCCTTGGCAGTGGACATGCATGAATCCACGATTTCTCGTGTAACAACACAAAAATTCATGCATACACCACGTGGCATTTTTGAATTGAAGTACTTCTTCTCTAGCCATGTTAGTACTGACAACGGCGGAGAATGTTCGTCAACAGCAATTCGCGCACTCATTAAAAAACTGGTCGCAGCAGAGAATACTGCTAAGCCATTGAGTGATAGCAAGATTGCTGCTCTTCTGGCTGACCAAGGGATTCAGGTCGCGAGACGTACGATAGCCAAATATCGAGAATCCTTGGGAATTGCCCCTTCAAGTCAGCGTAAACGCCTATTATAAGGCACTAACTGAAAAGGAAAGTCTATGCAAATCAATATTCAAGGCCATCACGTTGATCTTACCGATTCAATGCAAGACTATGTAAATTCTAAGTTTCAGAAGCTCGAAAGGTTCTTCGACCATATCAATCAAGTACATGTTGTACTAAAAGTTGAAAAAATCACTCAAATCGCGGAAGCTACGCTTCATATAAATCAAGGCGAAATCCACGCATCAGCTGATGACGAAAATATGTATGCCGCGATCGATTCGCTGGTAGATAAATTGGTTCGCCAACTCAATAAGCACAAAGAAAAACTAAACAGTCATTAATCATGCAACTGAGCGAAATACTGTCATTGGACTGCACCAAGAGTGCGGTCCACTGCACGAGTAAAAAACGCGCCCTTGAAATGATCAGCCGCATCGTGGCTGATCAAACGGGCCAAGATTCTACCGAACTGTTCGAGTGCATGCTCAACAGAGAGAAAATGGGCAGTACTGGTATCGGAAACGGTATTGCGATCCCACACGCTAGAATGCAATCGAGCGACAAGGCTATTGCTGTCTTGCTGCAATGTGATGAAGCCATTGAATTCGATGCGATTGATAATCGACCTGTCGACCTTCTTTTTGCGCTCCTTGTACCAGAAGAACAGTGCAAAGAGCACCTCAAGACTCTATCCTCTATGGCAGAACGTCTGAGCGATAAGCAAGTATTGAAACTACTGCGCAATGCTCAGAGTGATGAAGAACTTTACGACATCATGATTCACCAATAAGCAGGACGGACATCATGCGACTAATCGTGGTTAGCGGGCACTCAGGTGCCGGTAAGAGTATTGCGCTGCGCGTACTGGAAGACTTAGGTTATTACTGTGTTGATAACCTCCCAGTGAATTTGCTGGACGCATTTGTTCACTCTGTTGCTGACAGCAAGCAGAATGTTGCGGTAAGCATTGATATTCGCAATATCCCTAAAAAGCTAAAAGAACTGACTGGTACACTGGAGCAGTTGAAAACAGAGCTTGATGTGACCGTGCTTTTCTTGGACGCCAATAAGGAAACGCTACTCAAACGCTACAGCGAAACACGCCGAATCCACCCTTTATCTTTAGGTGGCACCTCTCTCTCCCTTGACCAAGCCATCGAGCGTGAGAAAGAAATTTTAACACCACTTAAAGCGCATGCCGATCTTGTACTGAACAGCAGCGGACAATCTTTGCATGAGTTGAGTGAAACCGTGCGTATGCGTGTTGAAGGCAGAGATCGCAAAGGGCTTGTTATGGTATTTGAGTCTTTTGGCTTCAAATATGGCCTGCCTTCCGATGCCGATTACGTATTCGACGTTCGCTTCTTGCCCAACCCACATTGGGAACCAGCGTTGCGCCCACTTACGGGTTTGGATGCCCCTATCGCCGCATTTTTGGAGCAGCACCAATCGGTGTTAAGTTTGAAATACCAAATTGAAAACTTTATAGAGAATTGGTTACCTCTGCTCGAGAAAAACAATCGCAGCTATTTGACCGTTGCAATAGGTTGTACCGGTGGTAAACACCGTTCGGTGTACTTAACTCAGCAAATCGGTGAGTACTTCGCCAATAAAGGACACCAAGTGCAAATTCGCCATACCTCACTAGAGAAAAACACTAAGGAGTAGCTGTGGAGTTAAGTCGTAAAGTATTGATTCAAAATCGCCTTGGCTTACATGCTCGCGCAGCCGTCAAACTGGTCGAACTGGCCCAGAGCTTTGAAGCGGTCATCACTATCGACAATGAAGAAGACAAAACCGCCACAGCAGACAGCGTAATGGGTTTATTAATGCTTGAGTCTGCTCAAGGACAGTACGTCACAATCCACGCTGCGGGTGAGCAAGCAGAAGAAGCACTGGATGCCGTTTGCCACTTAATCGAAGATAAATTTGATGAAGGCGAGTAATTTACTCGCTTTTTTATTACCTCTCACTCCCCTTCCCCTGACTGCGCCAATAAATAAATTTGCTTAGTATCATAAGTTGTTATTAAAAGGCGCCTAGAATTAAGTTATTATTCAACGCATTGTAAATATCAGGAATTGGGAGGAATGAATGGCAGAGCAAATTGAATTCGACCAAGCTCACCAAGCCCTCCAAGAAGTCACAGAAGCGCTAGAAAATGGCCGCTTCGTCCATGTTCGTCGTCAGTTACAGGACATGGAACCTGAGGATATCGCTCACCTTTTAGAAGCCTCTCCACGCAAAAGCCGTGAAGTTCTCTGGCAACTCACCGACCCTGAAGACTACGGTGAAATCCTCGACGAACTGAACGAAGACGTCAAAGATAGTCTCGTATCCAAAATGGCACCAGAAGCGCTTGCAGAAGCGACAGAAGGCATGGATACCGATGACGTGGCTTATGTACTGCGTAGCTTGCCAGACAACCTGTCACGCGAAGTCCTGTCGCAAATGGACTCCTCTGACCGTCTGCGTGTCGAAACCGCCCTGTCCTACCCAGAAGACACTGCAGGTGGACTGATGAACACCGACGTTATCACGATTCGTGGTGACGTAGATGTGGACGTGGTTTTACGTTATCTGCGTATGAAAGGTGAACTACCAGAAGCAACGGATGCACTTTATGTCATTGATGAAGAAAGCAAACTGATTGGTGAACTACCCATTACTCTGCTGATCACGACCCAGCCTGATGTCAAAATTATCGACATCATGGAAGATGCTGACGAAGCGATCACTGTCGATACCAGTGATTCAGATGTTGCTAGTCTGTTCGAACGTCGTAACTGGGTCTCTGCTCCTGTCGTAGACGAGAATCAGCATCTCGTTGGCCGTATCACTATCGATGACGTAGTTGACGTTATCCGTGAAGATGCCGAGCACTCGATGATGAGTATGGCAGGTATGGACGATGACGAAGATACCTTCGCACCCGTTGTAAAATCAGCTCGCAAACGCAGTATCTGGCTTGGGGCTAACGTGTTGGCCGCACTCGCCGCCGCTTCTGTTTCTAACATGTTTGAAGCCACGCTAGACCAGATGGCGGCCATTGCCGTATTGATGACGATTGTTCCTTCCATGGGTGGTGTCGCTGGTAACCAAACCGTCGCACTAGTGATTCGTGGTCTTGCTCTTGGTCATATCGGTGACTCGAACAAACGAGAACTGTTGATGAAAGAAGCCTCGATCGGTTTACTCAACGGCATCATGTGGGCGCTGATTATTGGCGGCATTGTTGTCGCTTGGAAAGGTAACTGGATGCTAGGGGGAATCATTTCCGCCGCGATGCTGACCAACTTATTGGTCGCTGGGGTTGCCGGAGTAACGATTCCAATCCTCTTAAAGAAAATGAACATCGACCCAGCTTTAGCTGGTGGTATGGCGTTAACGACCGTAACGGATGTAATTGGTTTATCAGTATTCTTAGGGCTTGCCACAATACTGATTACCTAGCTGCAAAAACTAAAAAGCCTGATGAACACATCAGGCTTTTTTAATTCTGAATTAGGAAAGCTTACTCACCCGCAACTTTCATCGCATCCAGTAAGATTGAACCCGTTTGAATTTGCGAGCGCGTTTCAACGTCGCTACCTACGGCAACAATCTTATTGAACATGTCTTTTAGATTACCAGCGATGGTAATTTCCGATACTGGGTATTGGATTTCGCCGTTCTCAACCCAAAAGCCTGCAGCACCGCGAGAGTAATCACCTGTTACCACGTTCACGCCTTGCCCCATCACTTCTGTCACTAGAAGACCAGTGCCGAGCTCTTTAAGCATTTGTTCGAAGTTTTGACCAGTCGATTTCACGTACCAGTTATGGATGCCACCAGCGTGACCTGTCGGCGCCATCTTCATTTTACGTGCGGCATAACTGGTTAACAGGTAAGTCGCTAGCACACCGTCAGTGATGATCTCACGATCTTGAGTGTACACGCCTTCGCTATCGAAGGGGCTTGACGCCAAACCACGTAATACATGTGGACGCTCCGAGATATTGAACCACTCAGGAAGCACTTGCTTACCAAGATGATCAAGTAGAAAAGAAGATTTACGGTACAGGTTACCACCGCTGATCGCCATAACAAGGTGACCAATCAAGCCAGTTGCAACATCAGCAGCAAACATGATTGGGTATTTACCTGTCTTTAGGCGCTGCGCATCTAAGCGGTTAATCGTATTCTCTGCCGCCTTACGACCCACTGTTTCTGGTGTCCATAAGTCATCGCGATGACGTGCCACTGTGTAGCTGTAATCACGCTCCATTTCGCCATTTTGACCAACGCCAATCACACAACAGCTGGTACTGTGGCGGCTAGACGCATAGCTTGCTAATAAGCCATGGCTGTTACCATACACTTTTACACCGTAGTGGCTATCATAACTCGCGCCATCACTTTGCTTGATTGCACTGTTATAACTTAACGCTTCTTTCTCAGCGGCGATCGCCACATCGGCAGCATAATCGGGATCAGGGGCGTCTGGGTGGAAAAGATCAAGCTCAGGGATCTCTTGCACCATGTATTCTTTGGCTGCGGGCCCTGCAAATGGATCTTCAGATGTGTAATGCGCAATATCCAGCGCCGCAATAACGGTTTGCTCGATAGCAGCTTCACTTAAATCAGACGTGGAAGCACTGCCTTTACGTTGACCTCGGTAAACGGTAATGCCCAGCGCACCATCGCTGTTGAACTCGACATTTTCTACCTCGCCCATGCGAGTAGATACACTTAAACCAGTGCTTTTGGTAATTGCGACTTCGGCGGCGTCAGATTTTGCCGATGCAAGCTTTAAGGCTCTTGCGACGGCTTGCTCTAGCTCGGTACGTTGCTCAGCAACCTGCTGTTTAATATCCATTGTCTTTCACATCTTGTCTTTGATGAACAATAGGATAACAAGAATTTCGCTTTCTCCCCACGATTCTTGTTAAAATAGTCATAATATTAATCAAAACACAGGCAACTGAAATGGCACGTAAGAATCAAAAAGCGCCATGGGAACCAGAAGAAGAGATCATCTGGGTAAGCAAATCCGAGATGAAGCGAGACATGGAAGAACTGCAAAAGCTAGGTGAGGAGCTTGTCGGCCTCAAACCTGCAGTTCTCGAAAAGTTTCCATTGAGCGAAGACCTGCGAGAAGCAATTGCAGACGCACAACGCTTTAAAAACGAAGCACGTCGTCGCCAATTACAACGTATTGGTAAGTTGATGCGTTATGAAGATCCAGAGCCAATCCAAGCGGCATTGGATAAGATTCGTAACAAGCACTCTCAATTAACGGCGGTATTCCACAAGCTTGAAGCTCTGCGTGATCGCGTGGTGGAAGAAGGCGACAAAGCCATTGATGACGTAATGGAAATGTACCCAGAGGCGGATCGTCAGCGTCTACGCCAATTGGCTCGCCAAGCAGCGAAAGAGAAAAAAGCGGGGAAACCAGCAAAAGCGTACCGCGAAATCTTCCAGATCCTAAAAGGTCTGAACGAAGAAGAGTTTTAATTCGACGATTCGATACCAACGAGCATTTAATTAACGAAAAAAGCAGACATGATGTCTGCTTTTTTTTATCTTTTACTTAAATGTCAGCGTTACACCAAGCGATTAACGCGGTCTCCGCGCTCGAAAGCGTTAATGTTCTCAATCAAGATTACCGCTAAACGTTGAATCGATGAGTCACTGCCCCATGCAACATGCGGTGTAAGTAGCAAATTGGGTAAATTCATATTGGCAATCAGCGGATTGCTCTCATCAGCTGGTTCTTGTGTAAAAACATCAAAACCAGCCGCAGCGATTTCTCCCTGTTTTAGGGCATCCACCAGCGCGTCCTCATTCACCAAGCCTCCACGCCCCGTATTAATTAGAATGGCGTTGGGCTTCATTTGTTGCAACTCTGCTTGACCAATCAAATTCTGAGTATGATCGTTGAGCGGACAGTGCAAAGTCAACGCATCAGAACGTTTCAACACTTCTTCAAACGGTACATAACCAGGTCGACATTCCGGTGCACCTTTACGCTCAGAAAAGATCACCTGCATGCCTAGCGCATTAGCTAACTGTGCTGTCGCTTGCCCTAAAGCGCCGCTGCCAATAACACCTAGTGTGCTACCACCTATATCCCCGATTGGGTGCGTAAAAAAGCAGAACTGCTTATTACGCTGCCATTCGCCAGCGGCAATATCTTGATGGTAACCAAATAAATTTCGGCGTAAAGCAAACAGCATCGCAATCACGTGCTCAGGCACCGAACGCGTCGCGTAACCACGTACATTGGCAACCGCAATATCATGCTTAGCACAGTAGTCCACATCGACGTTATTAAAACCAGTCGCGGCAACCGCGATCATCCGCAATTGTGGTAGTTGCTCTAATATATTTTGGTCAAGCAGGACTTTATTGCTAATCACGATATCTGCATCTGCTAACCTTTCTATTACCTGCTCTGGCGCGGTTAAGTCGTACTCACACCAGTGGTGCTGAAAGCTAGGTCGTGGGACCTCAATGTGTTCTGGGATGGTCGCTCGGTCCAAAAATACGATGGTCGGCAAAGACATAACAACTCCTTATTCACGGCTGAAAGACAGGATACATCAACCACAGTAACGAAATAGCGAACTAGAAAGAACCGTTGTTGACTGCGGTTGGCATTAAGGGTGTGGCAACGTTTTATAATCAGGCAATGTACGTTCTGGCGAAAAATAGTTAAAGATCGCCGCCTCGGCTTCAGGATAAAAGTCACAAGGTACAAAAATACTACTCAGCTGATCCGTGGCTGGGTGATAAAAACTTAGCTCCGCAGCGTGCAGCTCTAAACGTTCTGAAAACTGATACGCCTCTTCAGTTGCATAAAATTCATCACCAACAATTGCATGACCAATCGCCATCAAATGCACGCGCAACTGATGCGATCGACCAGTAATGGGGAGTAACCGCACAACGGTCGTATGGGTGCCATCTGGATGCACTTCACGCTTCACCACTTGGAATAAAGTTTGAGATGGCTTGCCGTCGTCGAAGCATACTTTTTGTCGCGGACGATTTGGCCAATCACAAATTAATGGAAGGTCAATATTCCCTTCTTGCGGCTCAACATGCCCCCAAACACGTGCGTAATACACCTTGTGGGTGAGACGATATTGGAACTGCTTTTTTAATGCTCGCTCCGAAGGTTTATTTTTCGCCAGCAGCATCAGCCCTGATGTCGACATATCCAAGCGATGCACTACTTGGATTGCTGGATGCACCTCCTTGAGGCGGCTCCACATGCTGTCGTAATACTCTGCAAGGCGACCAGGAACAGACAGCAATCCTGATGGCTTATTCACTGCCAGAATGTCGTCATCCTCAAAAACGATATCGACCCAAGGGTCGGTGGGAGGGGTATATTCAAGCATTGCCATGGGAGATCTCTACAAATAAAAACGCCGCGATTATATACCCAAATAGCACCCAGATGCAGGATTCTGAAGAAAAGTTCAACCCAATAAAACAAAGTCAATCCTTTAGCATAAAAACTAAAAATAGCACGTTGTAAATTTAGTTTGACAACAAGACGCATAACTGAATAGAGTGCTAGATGCACACAGCATGATATTCGCAAAGAATACTTAAAATAAATACATCAAAACACAGCATTTAAAAGACATTACCGTTGCGCAGTATAGGGCGAGCGCTCAGCTTGTCATGTACTGCGGTATGTATCTCTTTAGAAAGATACATAAGATAAAAAGGACAATAAGCAATGGACTCCGCCGTTATAGATAAACCCCAATCCAAACTTTCCTTATTTTTTCGTTCGTTAGGCCCCGGCATATTAATGGCATCTGCTGCGGTGGGTGGCTCTCACCTCGTCGCATCAACCAAAGCTGGTGCGATTTATGGCTGGCAACTGGCTGCACTGATTCTGCTCGTAAACCTGTTTAAATACCCTTTTTTCCGAGCGGGCGTACAGTACACCATGGGAACAGGGCTCACTTTGGTTGAGGGCTACGCGAAATTAGGTCGGCCTTATCTATGGCTATTTCTATTTCTGAGCGTGGTCTCAGCCGTAATCAATACCGCCGCTTTGTTGATGTTTAGCGCTAGCTTGCTGGGCTACTTCATTCCGTTTTCACTATCAATGGCATCACTCAGTATCATTGTGATTGTCACCTGCCTGATCATATTATTTGCTGGCCATTACAAAGCGCTCGATACGCTATCTAAGGTGATCATGTCGGTGTTAACCATCGCGACTTTACTTGCCGTTTCTATCGCCTTTGGTAACCCTGTTGAGCAAGTAGCCAACTTCGAGCCGCCGTCACCTTGGTCTATTGCGGCAATTGGTTTTATCGTCGTGACAATGGGGTGGATGCCAGCACCGATAGAGATCTCCTGTTTAACCTCAGCATGGTTAAAACGCCAATCAAGCCAGCAAGAAGTAACATACCGCTCTGCTCTATTTGACTTTAATGTCGGTTACATTGGCACGGCTTTTCTTGCCATTATCTTTGTATCGCTAGGCTCTTTGATGCTTTATGGCTCTGGTGTTGCGCTTGAAAGCTCAGGCGTTGGCTTCTCCCACCAATTGGTTGGCTTATATGCGGCAACAATTGGCGAATGGTCTCGTTACTTAATCGCGGTAATTGCGTTTTTCTGTATCTTTGGCAGCACGATTACCGTTATTGATGGCTACTCACGCGTTATTTCTGACTCTCAACGTCTACTGCGCTCACAACCAGACACTAACCCTAAAACCACTTCAGCGATCATGCTGGTAGTCTCCTTACTTGCATTAGGTATTGTGGTTTTCTGGGCTTCTGCGTTATTGCCTATGCTGAACTTTGCGATGATCCTCGCCTTTATGACCACGCCATTCTTTGCTCTGCTAAATTACACATTAGTGAGCAAAACCGAGTTACCTGAACCTTTGGCTGTTGGACCTAAATTGAAGTGGTTGTCGATTGCCGGTTTGATTTACTTGTTTGGCTTCTTGGCTGTATTTATGTGGTGGAAGTGGTTGATGTAAATTACTTAGCTATCAGTGATTAATGCATTCCGCATAAAGAAACTAAACCGCAAATAAAGAAAAAGGTCTTCAACTGAAGACCTTTTTTTAATGAACAATAAATGCTTACTTAGTTGTGGCTCACCACAATCAAACGTAGCGAGTCGAGCTGCACTTGAGCTTGGTTGATGTAACCAGTGAGCTCCTTAATTTGTGCATCAATGGCTTCAATTTCTTCGTCACGAATATTTGGGTTTACCGCTTTCAGTGCTTGCAAACGCTCAAGTTCTGCATTCAAGCTATGCTGCATATCTTGATGAGCTTGCTTGCGTACTTCCTCAACCTTCGCTTCGATAAGATTGTCCCCCGCTTCGATCAAGCGGTGTACATCTTTCTGTACCGACGTGACCAACTTGCTGCCTAAGTGACGGTTTACAGGGCTGAGCTGGCGATTAAAGCTTTCAAACTCCACTTGAGCAGACAAATCATTACCACGCGAGTCCATCATTAAGCGGATTGGCGTTTTCGGTAAGAAGCGCGCGATACCACTGCGTTTTGGCGCTTGCGCATCTACCGCGTAAATCAACTCAAGAAGAATAGTCCCGACTGGTAACGCTTTGTTTTTCAGTAGAGATACCGCAGACGTCCCCACTCCTTCACTCATCAGAAGATCGATACCACCCTGGATCATTGGGTGCTCCCAACTGATAAAGTGCATATCTTCACGAGATAAAGCCGTATCACGATCAAACGTGATCGTCGCCCCTTCGTATGGCAGGCCTGGGTAGCTTGGTACCATCATGTGCTCAGATGGGGTCACAATCAGTGCGTTTTCACCTTTGTCGTCTTGGTTCAAGCCAATCGTATCAAAAAGAGAAAGTGCGAAGGTGACCAGATTGGTATCGCCGTCGGTTGATTCAATTTTCTCAACGATTTGTTGTGCTTTTTCCCCGCCATTTGAATGCATTTCTAACAGGCGATCACGGCCTTGCTCCAATTGGGATTTCAGCTCTTTATTCATTTTTGCTGACGCTTCAATGATCTCATCTAGCGTGCTGGTGTCACCAGAAGCAAGGATTTCAATCAGATCATCAGAGTACTTATCGTAAACGGCACGGCCTGTTGGGCAAGTTTCTGCAAAAGCGTTTAAACCTTCATCAAACCAGCGAGCAAGAATGGCTTGCGAGGTACCTTTCAGGTAAGGAATATGAATGTCGATGTCGCGGTTTTGGCCGATACGGTCCAAACGACCGATACGTTGCTCAAGCAAGTCAGGGTTGAACGGCAAGTCAAACATGACTAATTGGTTGGCAAACTGGAAGTTACGACCTTCAGAGCCGATTTCACTACAGATAAGAACCTGTGCACCACCTTCTTCTTGCGCAAAGTAAGCGGCTGCTTTGTCACGCTCAAGGATCGACATACCTTCATGGAAGACGGTCGCACGAATACCTTCACGCTCACGCAGTGCTTGCTCCAATTGCAGAGCCGTACTTGCACGAGAGGCAATCACCAGAATTTTCTCGCTGCGCTTCTCTTTTACCTTTTCAAGTAACCAATTCACGCGCGAGTCAAACTGCCACCAGCTTGCGTCATCGCCTTCAAATTCTTGGAAAATTTCTTCCGGGTAAAGGTTCTTCATCGCACGTGCTTCAGAACTCATCTTACCGCCGATCATCCCAGCAACACGCATTGACGTGGTGTATTGCGGTGGAATATCCATTGGCATCAGATGCACGTTACGCGCAGGGAAACCTTTGATAGCCGCACGTGTGTTACGGAACAGAACACGTCCCGTACCGTGACGATCCATCAAGTTGTCGATCAACTCTTGGCGCGCTGACGCTTTCGCTTCTTCGTCAGTCTCACTCTCAATTATGCGGAAAAGTGGTTCTACGTCTTGTTCAGACAACAATTCAGTAATCTGGTTTTTCGCTTCATCAGGCAGTTTTTCACCAGAGAAGAGTGAAGTAATCGCATCTGCTACAGGCGCGTATTGCTCTTCTTCCTCGACGAACGCTTCGTAATCGTAGAAACGGTCAGGATCCAGCAAACGCAGACGAGCAAAGTGGCTCTCACGACCAAGCTGTTCTGGCGTTGCCGTCAGTAACAACACTCCAGGAGTACGTTCGGCTAAACCTTCTACCACTTGGTATTCACGGCTCGGTTTATCTTGGCTCCACTCAAGGTGATGCGCTTCATCGACAACTAATAGGTCCCATTCGCCTTCCAGTGCTTGTTCAAAACGCTTGCGGCTCTTGCGTAGGAAGTCTAAAGAACACAGCACGTATTGCTGGGTATCAAATGGGTTTTCTGCATCCGCGAATGCTTCGATACAACGCTCTTCGTCAAAGATAGAGAAATGCAGGTTGAAACGACGCATCATCTCAACCAGCCATTGATGTTGCAGTGTTTCAGGTACCACAATCAAAATGCGTTCTGCACGGCCAGACAGCACTTGCTGGTGGATGATCATGCCCGCTTCGATGGTTTTACCCAAACCCACTTCATCCGCCAGTAATACGCGTGGCGCGTGGCGACGGCCAACTTCGTGCGCGATATAAAGCTGATGAGGGATCAAACCTGCACGCATACCACACAAGCCACGCATTGGACTCTTATGCTGCTCAAACTGGTTGGTTAGCGCACGGTAACGCAGAACAAAGTTGTCCATGCGATCGATTTGACCGGCGTACAACTTATCTTGAGGTTTATTAAAACGAATTTGGTTGCTCAGAAAAATCTCACGCAGAACAACGGCGGTTTCTTGCGTGTCTTCACGAGTACCGAAATAGGTGTATAGACCTTCATCTTCCAGTACTTCTTCAACTTTTAGAGACCAACCTTCTTGGCAGTCGATGACATCACCAACGTTAAAGGTGACTCGGGTAACAGGTGCATCGTTACGTGCGTAAACTCGGTTTTCCTCTGACGCTGCAAACATCAATGTCACAGTACGAGCATCCATTGCTACAACGGTACCTAAACCTAAATCGCTTTCCGTATCGCTAATCCAGCGCTGCCCCAAAGCAAATGTCATGAATTGACTACCTCGTTATTAGTTCTTGATTCGTGTTTCTTGTTGGTCTACTCATGCCCGTAGGCATGGATAATAGTTTAGATCTGATTCTGGCTTCTGCTATGCCGATAGCATTCGTCATTCTAGTATGAACTGAGTATTTTTAAGCCAGCTCAACATGATAAATCGGACGTAGCCTATACGCAGAAAAAGGTCGCTAATCTTACTTGAAGCTGTGATTTAGGTCACGCCGAAACCGCATCAAGCGGAAACTTTTTTTCCCAAACTATAAATGCAATCAAATTGTAAAATACTCATGCCAATTATTAAGTTGTAGAACGTAAATATTACGTATACTTCTAGTGAGGGGCGTTTAAAACCATTGCATATGATTTAAGCGCGTTAGTACACGATTAGGATCAACACGGGTTTGCAGTAAGTTGTCTTGCTACTCGGTTGCACACTAACCGACATCAGCCCGACAACCTCTATTGCAAGCAATCAGAGTTAGGCCGCTTCACACCTATTTGAGAACGACCTAACCACTCGCATGCAGAGCCGTATTACGGCAAGGAGACGCTATGGGCGATACCGATCGGAAACTGTTTGTACTTGATACCAACATTCTTCTTCATGAACCCTTTGCCATCTTCTCTTTCCAAGAACACGATGTCGTTATCCCCATGACCGTGTTGGAAGAACTCGACCGAATCAAAGACAGCAAACGCGATGTCGCAAGAGACGCTCGCGTGGCTATTCGCGCTTTGGAAGATTTATTTAAAGAAGCAACGCCCGATGAAATTTCTGAAGGTATTCCTGTTTCTAAAGACAGCCCCGACCAAGGCACCATTTCCATTTTGGCGGATTTTGAACTGCAGGAAACCGTCAAAGCCTTCGCCGACAAAGCCGGTGACAACCGCATACTCAATGCGGTGCTTTATCTGCAAAACAAACGAGCACCACGTGAAGTGGTACTGATCACGAAAGACATTAACATGCGTCTGCGCGCCAAAGGCGCTGGCGTACGTTTTGTTGAAGACTACCGAACCGATCAACTGATTGACGACATTCAATACCTCACCAAAGGTTTTCAACTGCGTGAGGGGGACTTCTGGAGTGATATTGAGGAAGTAGAAAGTTATGCGCTGGGCGGAAAAACCTATCACAAGCTCAGTCGTGAACCTTTTGAACCAACCTTTATTAACCAATATGTGATTGATGAAGACAGCGACTTTGCTGGCCGCGTAGAAACCATCAATGAAGACAAATTAACGCTACTCGACCTGAGCCGCGAACGCATGATGCACCGTAAGGCTTGGGACATCACACCAAAAAATATCTACCAAGGAATGGCGTTGGATGCCTTACTTGACCCGGATATTGACCTGGTGATTTTAACCGGTGCCGCTGGTAGTGGTAAAACGCTATTAGCCATGGCAGCAGCACTGGAGCAAACGATTGAAAAAGGCATGTTCGATAAAATTATCGTGACGCGTAACACGCCAGACATCGGTGAATCCATCGGCTTCCTACCCGGCTCAGAAGAGGAGAAAATGATGCCGTGGTTAGCGGCGGTGACCGATACCTTGGAAGCGCTACATAAACACGATCACTGCACTGAAGGCTCATTGAAGTACATCTGCGATAAAGCCAATATTCAGTTTAAATCGATCAACTTTATGCGTGGCCGTTCGATTCAAAATGCGTTTGTGCTGCTTGATGAGTGTCAAAACCTCACCGCTTCACAAATCAAAACCATCATCACCCGCTGCGGCGAAGGAACCAAGATCGTCTGCTCCGGTAACTTGGCGCAGATTGACTCTCATTACCTCACCCCAGTGACATCAGGGTTGACTTACATGGTTGAGCGCTTCAAGAACTTTGAAGGCAGCGCAAATATTCACCTCAACGGCGTGGTTCGTAGCCGCTTGGCGGAATTTGCTGAAGAAAACCTGTAAGTCGACACCGACTCACAAAGCAAAAGAGCGCTCTAATAAGCGCTCTTTTTATAACGATTCGACTGAGTTACTCAGTGCCACCCACCGTCAGTGAGTCCAATTTCAAGGTCGGCTGACCAACGCCAACTGGCACACTTTGTCCAGCTTTACCACATACGCCAACGCCCTTGTCGATACTTAAGTCGTTACCAACCATCGACACTTGCTGCATGGCTTCAATACCAGAGCCAATCAACGTCGCACCTTTAACAGGGCGCGTAATTTTGCCGTTTTCAATTAAGTACGCTTCCGATGCGGAGAACACAAACTTACCCGAAGTAATGTCCACCTGACCGCCACCAAAGTTTGGTGCATACAACCCTTTTTCTACCGTCGAGATAATTTCTTCTGGCGTATGCTCACCTGGAAGCATGTAGGTGTTGGTCATACGCGGCATTGGCAAATGTGCATACGACTCACGACGACCGTTACCTGTTGGGTTCACACCCATTAACCGCGCGTTTAGCTTGTCTTGCATGTAACCTTTCAGCACACCATTTTCGATAAGCGTGTTGTACTGGCCATTCACCCCTTCATCATCCACATTCAGTGAACCACGAAGGTCTTTTAACGTGCCGTCATCAACAATGGTACACAGTGAAGACGTCACTTGTTGACCCATTTTTCCAGAGAACACTGACGACTCTTTGCGGTTAAAGTCACCTTCTAGGCCATGACCTACCGCCTCATGTAGCAATACGCCTGGCCAACCTGAGCCCAATACCACTGGCATCATGCCTGCTGGTGCGGCTTCTGCTTCAAGGTTTACCAACGCCATGCGAATCGCTTCATCTGCATAATGGAAAGCTTGTTTCACACCATTGCTTTCCGTTAAAAAGAAATCGTAACCGAAACGACCACCGCCACCAGCGCTACCGCGTTCACGTCGTTCACCTTTTTGTGCAAGCACACTAATAGACAAACGCACCAAAGGACGAATATCGCCTGCATAAGTACCGTCTGTTGCCGCAACAAGCATCTGCTCATGCACACCGCTGATGCTGATCGAGACTTCTTTAATCAATGGTTCTTTAGTGCGGATGTAAGCATCTAGAGATTTGAGCAATTCTGTTTTTTGCTGCTTTTCCCACCCAGCTAATGGATTCACAGCGGCGTAGTACGCTTGGTTTTCGGTGCGTTTAAACGCTTGGACTTTGCCATTCCGCCCTTGTTGAGCAATACCGCGCGCCGCCATTGCACTCTGCTTCAGGCCTTCAGGCTGGATTTGATCAGAGTAGGCAAAGCCTGTTTTTTCGCCAGTTACGGCGCGGACACCAACACCACAATCAATGTTAAAAGAGCCATCTTTGATGATGCTGTCTTCTAGAACCAGAGACTCATGCCAGCTGGACTGAAAGTAAATGTCCGCATAATCGATCTGGCGCGTCGCAATGCTGGCAAGCGTGTCAGCAATGTCTTGTTCTGTCAGACCATTTGGGGCAAGGAGTGCCTGTTCTATTTGGTTTGTGCTCATAGTTAGCTCTTTTATTTCCGTCTCAATTCATTTTGAAAGCGACTGTGTTGAGTCAGCGGCATATTCTGCCTTACTTGTTGGCTTTGTGACAAATCTATCTCTGTCACTAACAAGCCTACTTCATCCTGAAGCTGTTTATGAATACGTCCCCAAGGGTCAACGACCATTGAGTGTCCCCATGTTTTTCGTCCACATGGATGCGTTCCAGTTTGTCCGCTTGCCAAAATCCAACATTGTGTCTCAATCGCTCTAGCTCGCAATAATACTTCCCAGTGAGCTTGCCCCGTCACAGCGGTAAACGCAGCAGGCACCACAATGATATCCGCGCCTTCTTGGCGTAATACTTTATAAAGCTCAGGGAAACGAAGATCGTAACAGATGCTCAATCCAACGCTGCCGATATCGGTTTCCGCCACGACTATTTGATTACCCGCCATAAACGTATCCGACTCACGATAACTACCATAACCATCGGCTACGTCGACATCAAACATATGCAGTTTATCATAGTGAGCAATGCATTTACCGTGCGGCGGCAATACAAGCGCTGTGGTCGTGACACCTTTTGCGGTTTGAATGGGCATGCTTCCGACAATCAGTGTTAACTGGTTCTTTCTTGCGATTTCAGAGAGCCGCTGTTGAATCACGCCACTCCCAAGTGGCTCTGCATATTGATGGTACGCTTCGCGGTTGGCAAACAGCACCGTATTTTCAGGGGTAAGGACAAGCTTGGCACCTTGCTTACTCGCCAAAGCACACTGTTTTTCAATAAAGTCCAGATTCGCAGTAATATCAGGACCCGATGTCATTTGAATAATGCCAACACGTTCCATGTGTTTCCTCCCTATTCCATTTTAGTCGGTGAGTTATTTGGCCTGTTCACGCAGCTTTTCTGGCAGTTTGTATTCACCTTTACTTCGAGAAATTTCTTTTACCGTTGGTGAATCTAGTGGGCCTTTCACTTCATAATTGACTTGAGTGAAGACCTCAACCACCGGAGAAATCACTGTTGAGATGGCTAAAACATACAACGCGGTTTGTGGCGCTACTGCAAACGCGGTCAGCATTGGTAGGCCTGATGTGATGTCTGGGGTGAACTTCACTTCCGCATCGACCATTCTGCTGTTCATATTGGCGATGCCGCGGATCTGCATTTCCCCTGCTAACGCATCCATCACGATATCGTTGGTGATAAATACGCCATCTTGGATTTTGCCCGTGCCTGTGATCGAGTTAAACGCCATGCCTTTGTCGAATACGTCGGTAAAGTCGAGCTGCATCTTACGGATGATAGAATCCAAACTGAACAGGCCTAACAAACGTGCCGCACCACTGACTTCACTGATCACGCCTTTACCAAATTCCGTTGAGACATTCCCTTGCAAGGTTTGTGTCTTCATCGACCAAGGCGCGCCGTCCCATTCCATATTGGCGTTGATCTCAAATGGTGCCTGCTGAATACCTGATGTGATACCAAAGCGCTCCATAAGGTCAGTGTTGTTATCACCTTTCATTTTCATGGTTAAGTTGGAATGGCTACGCTCTTTTGTCAGATCCCACCAACCGCTCATATCAATGCGGTTTTTGCCGCTGCTAAAGGTGATATTTTTCCACTCCAAACGGTTCTCGCGACGCTGCAAATCAACATTCACCTTCCCCACTTTGTAACCTTGCAACCAAAAATCATCGATGTTCAAAGTTAAGTTTGGCATCTCAGCGTGAAACTGACGGTCAAAATTGGTAATCAAAGGCGCGTTTTGGTCTTCACTGGCAAAGAGCGAGCTACGCTCTTTGGTCATCTCTTCAAACCCTGGAATATACAGGTGCAAGTGTTCCAAAGAGACCGATAAGTCATACGGTTTCAGGTAGTTAGCCTTACCTTTAACCTCTTGACTGTCCACATCGAGTTGCCAGCTCAAATTCTTTTTGCTTGCGGAGAAGTCCACATCATGAAACTCAACCCCACCAAGCTGCAAGTTTGGCGTTTCAACATCAATCCGTGTCGGCAATGGAATACTCGGCGTCTTCATGCTTGCCAGAACAGATGAGGATGGCTTACCTTCCGAGCCCTGAACCAGCTCTGCCCACTGGTCTAAATTAAGCTCACCGACACGCACTGATGCATCGTGTCCGACAATAGGGCTGATCCTGAAACCACCTTTGCCGACCATTAAATGAGTCGCCGTCAGAACAGGTACGTCGCCAGTTATATCTATCTCGGTTTGATACTTAGCATTTGGGATCTGTAGTCTTGCTGAAATACTTTCTTGGTTGCCGGATGCCTGTAGTTTTGCTTGCCCGGACTCGCCAACTTGTTTCGCTAGCGGATAGGGATATTGACTCGCTAAACGATTTAGCTGCGCCAACACATCAAGTTGATAGGTGAAGCCTACATCATTAAGTTGTAAATCAATGTCCATTTGCCACGGCGCATGCCCAGAAACAAGCTTTAACCAACGCTCACCAACATAAGGTTTGAGAGGCTCAACGTCCCAATCTCCTAATGTGTTAATCGTCACATTGTAGCCCTGTTCCGCACTCTCACCACGAAAATCGAGGGAGATAGGCTGGGTAAGCAACTCTGCAGACAAACCCGATGTGGTGACCACATCATTATCGAAGTGGATACGCCCTGTGGCTTTCTCCAGTGTCATTGGCGGCGCTTCAATATCGACACGGTTTTCTGTTAAATCGGCATAACCCCAAGCACGGGACTCTTTTTCAAAATCAAACGGAATGTTGAGCTGGAACTCAGAGTAAACCGGACCACTCACTTGCAGCGCCGTCAACGCAGCCCCGACCGAGTCCACCAATGGCGTCGCCATCATGTAGTCACGAACTTCATTGCCCGGCGCGCTCGCTTTGGCTTCAATCTCAATGTGTCCACCTTCCGCCAACTCAGGGATTCGCCCAGTAATACGCTTGGCATGAACACCATTTAGCGTGGCGGACTTTGAATCCAAATACATGGCATCATTTTCAAACAGCAAGTCCAGCTGCAGATCAGTGATGGTTGGCCACGCCGTATCAAAGCTAAATTTCGCGTCTTTTAAACCGACCCACGCCTGAAACATGCCATTATGATCTTTGTAAGGAAAATCCCCTAACTCACCATACCACAGCAGCTTAGCCGTATTCACTTTACCGCCTTGAATCGCAGTCGATAGGTAATCCGTTAAGTCTTGTCCAAGTGCCAGAGTCGGCAGGTAACGCCATGTTTCACCTGCGTTATAGAGATCTGCTTCAGCATAAAACGATAAAAATGGGCTTTGTTCTTTTGGAAAATCAAGACGGAATGCTCCTAGTACTTGAAGATCCGGTGTCGCTGCCGTCACTTTATCAGACCACAAGCGCCAGCCGTTCTCATCTTGTTGCCAGATAATATCGACTTCACCTTGTTTGATATTCAGCGGAGCTTGGAATACATCGCCGTACGGAAATACATCATCAATGACGGTTACTTTCGCTTTTGCCTGATCTAAATCACCAGATACACTGCCCTGTACATGATGGAATCCTGGTAGCAGTTCCCATTGCGTCATTGCAAGTTCATCCAGTTCCGCGGAGTAGCGTAACGTGTCTAAACCGCCGTTCATGGACAAGCGAACATCTTCAACTCGGCCTTTCGGTGCCAATTTGTTGATAAGGTCACTGGTCGATTCCGACTCTGGAGCCAATTTGATGAGCGGAATAAGTGCTTCTATATCGAGTTGAGAAAGGTTGAGCGTCCAACCATTCGGTTGCCAATCAAACGCTGCGTCTAATTCCGGCCAAGGGGTGTTGTCGGTTCGGATCCGAAGTGAGTGACCATTTACTTTCCAACCTTGTTTATCTGGTCGAAGATTGAAAATACCTGACTCGATAAACAGCTCATGACGGCCGTTTTCATTCCACACCAGTTCAGAAGGCAACAGTTCAACATACGCATCATTCGGTTGGCTGTGTTTCAGCGTCAGCCAAGTGTTTAAGCTGACCTTACCCGACTCAGCACCCGATTCTTCTTGCATGTAAGTGGTTAACCAAGGCGTCACCGAGACATCTTGGGCACTTACGTAAAACTCACCAGACACATCACGGAGCGAACCATGGTCTTTAAAGTTAGCGCTCACTAACAATGAATTCAGACGAACATCGGCAATGTTCACGGTGCCTTCTGCTAAGTGGTGCTTGCCTTGGTTGCTCCAACGGAGCTGCTCGATATCTAAACGGCGAGTCTCACCAGATACCGATTTATACCAAATCCGTGAGTCGGTAATGGTGAAGTCTTCAAACTGACGTAAAAGAAGTGAGTCGAGTTGGTCGATGAGCTTCACTTCGCTCTTGTCCACACTCGGTTCCTGCTCTTGACGACTAGAGGTCGGCAGAATGTCTACGGTGTGAATATCCAGAGCGAGGTTATGGATGGTCAGGTCTGCGACCACCGGTTTGAGTTGCAAAAGAGATTGAATGAGATCGAATTCAATTTGGATTTCTTCAACGGCAAAGCGTGCATCCTGAATATTCGGCAGGTTCGCTTCTAAACCGAGTAGCGCGATGGAGGGGTGATTATTGCGCCACGTCCCTGCGACGTTGGCGATAGAAAAGTCAAAACCTGTGTCCTGCTTGACCCAGGTTTTGATCTCATCTTGGAAGTGGTTAAGTTGTGGCAATGTGACGCGCAGTGTGGTTACTAATATGGCCAATAACACCAGTACAGTAACTAAACTCCACGCACAAAAACGCCCAAAACGGTTAACACCAGAATTCACAAATGTTCCAAATTACATCATTACGACGTCAAACTGTTCCTGAATGTACAGGGGCTCAGCCTGAACTCGCACTTGCTTGCCAATAAATACTTCGAGCTCAGCCAATGCATGAGACTCATCACCCAACAGCGCTTCAGCAACAAACGGCGATGCGTACACAACAAAATTATCGGCGTCGTAAGCACGGTTTACACGAGTAATCTCGCGTAATATCTCAAAGCACACGGTTTCAACCGTTTTCACGCTACCACGGCCTTCACAAGTAGGACAGCCAGAACACAAGATATGTTCAATACTTTCTCGTGTGCGCTTACGCGTCATCTCGACTAAGCCGAGCTGAGTAAAGCCGTTGATGTTGGTTTTTACTCGGTCTTTAGCCAGTGCGGTTTCCAATGAGGTAAGCACTCGCTGACGGTGCTCTTCAGACGCCATATCGATAAAGTCGATAATGATGATGCCGCCAAGATTGCGCAAACGCAGCTGACGAGCAATAGCTTGCGTTGCCTCAATGTTGGTATTAAAGATGGTCTCTTCAAGATTACGACGACCAACAAATGCACCAGTGTTGATGTCGATAGTTGTCATGGCTTCAGTTTGATCGATGATCAAGTAGCCACCCGACTTTAGCTCAACCTTGCGCTCTAAAGAACGCTGAATTTCATTCTCGGTGTCGTACATGTCAAAGATTGGCTTGTCACCTTCGTAAAGCTCAAGCTTGTCTGTTAACTCAGGTACATACTCAGAAGTGAATTCTTTCAGGTTTTCATATTCGAGGCGGGAGTCGACCATGATTTTATCGAGCTCTGTGCCGACAAAATCACGCAGAATGCGCTGGGCTAAACCAAGTTCACCGTAAAGCGTTGAACGCGTTTTGTATTTTGAACGACGCTCCATGACTTTTAGCCACAAGCGCTTAAGAAATGCCGCGTCTTGAGAAAGCTCTTTTTCATCTGCGCTTTCCGCTGCGGTACGAATGATAAAACCACCGTGCTCATCACAGTAATGGTTCACCACTTTTTTCAGACGCTCGCGCTCTTTCTCACTCTCAATACGCTGCGAGACACCAACATGGCTGGCACCCGGCATAAAGACAAGATAACGTGAAGGCAATGTGATATCCGTCGTTAAACGCGCGCCTTTCGTGCCGAGCGGATCTTTGACCACTTGTACAACAATGTCTTGTCCCTGACGTACCAGCTCAGAGATATCACGGACTTGAAACTGCTGTTTTTCGTTCTCTGCCACACATTCGGTATGCGGGACAATATCTGACGCATGTAAAAACGCCGCTTTATCTAAACCGATATCGACGAAAGCCGCTTGCATACCTGGCAGTACTCGGCTGACTTTGCCTTTGTATATATTGCCCACAATGCCGCGACGCGATTCGCGCTCGATATGTATTTCTTGTAGTACTCCACCTTCAATCATGGCCACACGAGTTTCACTCGGGGTCACGTTAAGCAGCAATTCTGCACTCATGTGCACACCTCAAAACAATTATAAAAATTCTTGAATTAGCTGATCGGTTTCGAACAAAGGTAAGCCTACTACAGCGTGATAACTGCCTTCGATTCGGGTGACAAATCGCCCTCCGAGTCCCTGAATACCATAACTTCCAGCTTTATCGCATGGCTCTCCTGACTGCCAATATTGTTCGATTTCTTCGTGAGTCAGTTGTTTGAACCACACGTCAGTGGTGACGACCACTGAATGTTGTTGTTCCGATGATACGACGCTCACCGCAGTCATCACTTGATGACGACGACCGGATAAGTCAGTAAGCATACGCTTTGAATCTTCAAAACTTTTTGGTTTTTCTAGCACACGGTCATCGCATACTACGACCGTGTCAGAGCCCAATACAACGGAATCAGGCTTAGCTAATGCTAAGCCTGCCTGAGCTTTTTCCAAAGAAAGACGCAGCACGTAATCTCGTGCTTGCTCATGAGCCTGTTTGGCTTCCTCAATATCAGGCAATACGATCTCAAAGTCATAACCTAGTTGAGCAAGCAGCTCTTTTCTTCTCGGAGAACCCGAAGCAAGAACGAGAGATAAGCTTTTCTTCACCGCTTTACCTTACGTGCCATGCACGACGAACTCGTCGCATTAATAAAAACATCCATGGCCAAAGTATACAGTTTATTGCTGCCGTCCACAGAGATAATGGATTAAATACTACGTCCTGGTTCAAATATTCCCCACAGAATATCAAAACTTCCAATAACGCAGTAAAAAAGGCAATTAAAATCGACTGTTGCCACAATGCCATGTTACGAATCAACAGGAAATTCAACGCCACCAGATAGATGACAATCGACATCATCATGCCGCGAATTCCAAGCGTTGAACCGATCAAGATATCCCATAATAAGCCCAGTACTAGCGCGGTTCCAACGTTCACTCGGTGCGGCAGTGCCAACACCCAATAACACGTTACAAGGAACAACCATGATGGACGTAAAACATCTAACACACCTGGCCACGGAATGGTTTGCAACACCAGCGCAACGAAGAAACTGACACCAATCACCATTCGGCTACTCACTACATTATTGGCCATCAGTTACCTCTTGTTCTTCTTGCTCTAACCCTTCTTCCACATTGGATCGCAGCACTTTGTGTTGACGATCTTCATTCGGCCAAATCAGCAAGAGGTAACGTAAACGATCAAACTCTACAACTGGCTCAGCCTTGATTGCCGCAAATTCTTGGCGCGTATCGTGATCCACATTGGTAACCGTCGCGACTGGGTACCCTTCTGGGTAAATCCCACCTAGGCCGGATGTCACCAATAGATCGCCAACCTGAATATCAGTACTGGTTGGAATGTGCTCCAGTTGGATTTCATCCATTTCACCATTGCCCGACGCGATCACTCGAATATCGTTACGGATCACCTGGACAGGAATCGCATTTTTCGCATCCGTTAGCAACAGAACACGTGCGTTGTGCGCTGCGACAAACGTGACTTGACCAACAATGCCTTTTTCGTTGATCACTGGCTGTCCGACGTACACACCGTCTATTTGTCCTTTATCAATCACCACTTGATGACGATAAGGTGAAGTATCAACCGCCATCACTTCAGTTACGACTTTCTTTTCATCCCTGACAAATGAAGAGCCTAACAATTTGCGTAGACGTTGGTTTTCTTCTTTATATTGATCGAGCAAGATCAGCTCGCTTTTCAGGCGTAGCACTTCTCGCTTTAAGTTGCGATTGCCTTCAACTAATGCCTGACGAGTATTAAAACGTTCAAATACGCCATCGAACATGCTGCGAGGCAAATTGGCTGCGTATTGAATCGGTGCAACCATACTGTTCAATAAGTATCGGACGTTGGAAAACGTATCTAGACGACTATCAGCCAGCATTAAGCTCGCCGACACGATGACAGCAAAAAACAGACGTAATTGCAGAGACGGACCTCTGCCAAAAATCGGTTTCATCTTGTTTTTGACCTGATTGCTTCCATGATTATTGAGCCTTACTTGGCAACCTAAAAATACTTAAATAAATACTTTTAGGTATGGAGCATGTTTGAATTACAGAGAGAGCAGAAATGAAGGTGAAGCCCGACATGAGCTTCACCTAAACCTTTATTCTTCAGAGAACAGATCGCCACCGTGCATGTCGATCATTTCTAGTGCTTTACCGCCACCACGCGCAACACACGTTAGTGGATCTTCCGCGATAACCACAGGGATACCGGTTTCTTCCATTAATAGACGATCGAGATCTTTCAGTAGCGCGCCACCACCAGTCAGAACCATGCCGTTTTCAGAAATGTCTGAAGCAAGCTCTGGTGGACACTGCTCAAGTGCAACCATGACTGCTGAGACGATGCCAGATAGCGGCTCTTGAAGCGCTTCTAGGATCTCGTTTGAGTTCAGGCTAAAGCTGCGTGGCACACCCTCTGCAAGGTTACGACCGCGAACTTCAATCTCTTGAACTTCATCGCCAGGGTAAGCAGAACCGATTTCGTGTTTGATCTTTTCAGCCGTTGCTTCACCAATTAAGCTGCCGTAGTTACGACGTACGTAGTTGATCACGGCTTCATCAAAGCGGTCACCACCGATACGTACAGACGATGAGTAAACCACACCGTTTAGAGAGATAACCGCAACTTCAGTTGTACCACCACCGATATCGACCACCATTGAACCTGTCGGCTCAGATACGCGCAGGCCTGCACCAATTGCTGCCGCCATTGGCTCGTCGATTAGGTAAACTTCACGCGCGCCAGCACCGAGTGCTGATTCACGAATTGCGCGGCGCTCAACTTGGGTAGAGCCACAAGGAACACAAACAAGAACACGTGGGCTTGGCTTTAGGATGCTGTTATCGTGCACTTGTTTGATAAAGTGCTGAAGCATTTTTTCGGTTACGTAGAAATCAGCGATTACGCCGTCTTTCATTGGGCGGATAGCGGAAATGTTGCCAGGTGTACGACCAAGCATCTGTTTTGCTGCGTGACCGACTGCAGCAACGCTTTTTGCAGAACCTACACGATCTTGACGAATAGCAACTACAGAAGGTTCATCAAGGACAATACCTTGCCCTTTTACGTAAATTAGAGTGTTGGCTGTACCTAAATCGATAGATAGATCGTTAGAAAACATGCCACGAAGTTTCTTAAACATACTCTTCGCTCATCCTGCAAAAATATAGAAGACAAAAATTGCTCTAAATGTACCAATGCCTCGCTGTCACAGCAAGGTATTGGTACACAAACATGAGCAGAAAGCCTCAATTTCTTGCAGTTTCCTAACTTAAGGGCAAAAACCTAAGTTGTTACTGTCCGGTTAACCCTGGCTCACCACGGTAAATCACACGGTCATTACCACGATGAATACCAAAGGTTACTACGGATGATGGGTTTTCTTCGGAGCCATCATTGTCCCAATCATATTTGAGCCAAGGGAGGTTGTTACCACTAGGGTCGAGATTAAGCCAAACTTCAGCTTGTTGACGTCCACAGTCTGCGCGCTCTTGCTTAGCAATAAGTTCACGCATGGCACCATCGTTAACCGTCGTTCTGACGCCTTCAAGTAAAATGTCGCAGTCGGAGCCATCATCAGGCCAAACTGGCTCCTGGCTTTTTAGAGTTGGGGACACTGTTGTCCCGTTATCCTTACTGTTTAAAACGAATCGGTTATCTCTCCAATACTCCACTCTAAGGGGGATATTAACAGATTTACCCTGATTCACTCCCACATCATCCAGAGCTATGCGACCAAACCTGACATCAGGTTGCGATAGTAGCTGTTGCGAAACCATTCTCTCTTTAGTGTTATTTGGTCCTTCTTTTAAGAACCGCGTAGGGTCAACATATCCAGATACTTTCGAGCCATCATTATTAAGTGAAAGCGCAATAGACGTTTTGGTGGAACTATCTTTGTCTGCCGGTAGTTTTGAATTAAATGGACCATCGGGACTCAGCAAAGATAAATCTTTACGCCAATAAACTGAGTTATCCCAAGTTTTGCTCCACACAGCTCCCGACCAGTTATCACTCGTCAAATCGGAATCCAAAATGCTAAGTCTATCTGAGTAACCACCAGCTAAATACAAATCTGCTTTCAAAGACTCGGCAAAATCACCATAGTTTTGAGTTGCATAACCTTCAGCGTTGTATGCCGTAACTTCAAACTTAACCGATTCAAAATTCTGCCCCATATATACAGAGTCATTCTGATAATCAGGATAGGTCCACTCCGTCCCCGTGACTTTAAAGTGATCTGGATAGAAGCGACCGACCGTCAGCTTGCCATCTTTGATTTTGAACGCGTTACTACCAAGATAGAGTGATTTATCCAATTCATCGCCATTTTCATCTTTAGCTACTGGCGCTTTAGCTATGAACTCAAAAGCACCAACTTCTGAAACAGATTGAGCAAACGTCACACTGCCACTAGACCATTGACTTGATTCTGGTAGTTTTTCATTCAGAAGTTTGGCTAGCGCCCCATTGGACGGATACTTAACGCTGTTGCTGATTACAATAGTCTCTTCTTGGTAGTTTTTCGCTACAGAGTCATCATCTTGATAAGCGGTAATGGTCATATCAAACTCTTCACCCGCAGCAACAAATCCATTGTAACAACCTATACCACTGTTGTTACAAGTGCCATCTTGAGTAGTACTAGTTGCAATTACTTTCAGGTAAGCCGGGAAGCTAACAAAGTTGTTTTCACCCTTGGAGTCATCGTCGCCCTGAAGCTGTGCACGAAGCCTAACTTTACCTGCCTCTGGGTAACGTAGATTAAAGGAAGCTTTACCATCGTTATCAAAGTAAACGTTATTTACATCCACATTAAAACCTGGGTTGATAGAAACTTCATTACTAAAAGCACCAGATTGCTGTTTGAATGCCACATAAACCGGAACATCCACGACAGGGTTTATGGGATCAACGTGTTCCATCGACAACGTAATGTTACGAGTCTCCCCGGTATCACCGGCTTGTTTTGTGCTCGTCGCCCCACAAAAATCTAAATATGGAAGCGTACTATAATCAGAATTCAGTTGACTCTCTCTGTCCAAGAAAGGTCTACCCGCGATTTTATCTGGCGTGTTGACACCCAATGCAGCTGAGTTAAACGTAATCTTGCAGTTGTCTTCCGTTAACTCCCCCGAAATAAGGCATCGCGAGCCAGTAAACCCAAGTTGTATTATCGAATCGTTCTCGATTTTAGCGATACCCAACTTGGCGGAGCCCGATTGATGAGCACGTAATTTCAACGCAACGGAATCAGAGAAGGTTACACTGTCGCCATCTTCCCAAGAGACCGTAGAAGACGATACAGGAAGTAGTGATACCGTTACCGGATCAATACTTGAACCTGACGTGCCACCCGTTATCGAAGATGGGTAAGTCTCAGAACACGATTCATTCATACAAGCTCTTAATATCACATCAGAAGCCTGACAAATACTGCCAGTCTTTGCATATTCGAATTCAAAGTGATGAATACCGTTAGTGATTTTTTGATATTTGTCCGCACAGACTTGGAAGTTATCAACCGCATGCGTGTTCGTGTCCCAACCCGTTGAAGCCGTCACTGATAGACGAAAGTTCTCTGGAATATAGTTAAAACCACCTTTTTCCAAAACGTTAAACTCTTCGATAACAGGATCCCATCCGCCATTTTTTCCGACTTTTCGAAATACAGCCAGCGTTATCGTATCGGCATCGGCGTTACGCGAATTTAAAACTACTTTATAACGATGCAGTTTCTCTTTACCTTTTCGATTATCCAATGAGCTGCTGTATTTTTTGCCAGTGATATACGGATAACCTTTCAACCACTTACCATTCGCATCTTTGACGCCCTGTCCACGCACCCCAACATTATCAGCAACACTATTTGAAACGATTTTCTCGCTCCCTTCACGAATGTAGTTACCAAACTCATCAATACCAATACCTAGCCAACCACCAGCAAAGCCTTCTACATCTTTGGTGACTTCAGGGTAGTGATTCTTTAGAAGCTTCATCCCGTAACCAAGCGGACCACCAAATGCCCCGGTTTGAGGAGGGACACTCGCATCAGAAATCACCAGCGCAACACCGTCAGCACCATTCCCACCATATGCATCGTGATCAAACTCAATCTCTAAATAGTTCTGATCTGAAGGAAAAATATAGTTATACGCAGAGGCTGTTGCCTGCTCTGGTTTATTTGAGTTTAAGATGAAACGTCCACCAGAAATATGGGGCTCGTCACTGGTACCAAAGCCCATCACCGACCAGTTTGATAGTGAGCCTGAATTGAAATTTTCTTCTGGTAATGGTGTACATTGCTGCGTTGGTGGAATTTCAGGCACTAATTCAGGACAAAGAGAAGTAACAGTTTCTATAGGACATGCACCTGTTTGAGGTGGCTGGCAATCAGGATCATCAACACCACAATAAATGGCATTGGCATTGTCGTTGACGTCGTAATCGTCAGATTGCGAGTTGACAGAACCACAAACCGTTGAACCTTTAACTGTGGCTTTTCCGTAAGAATAAATTGCATTATCAAGCGCATAAATCCCCTGCCCTTGATGAATTTTAGAACTATTAAGCGATACTTCACTGCCTTGTGATATAACCTGACCACAGACTAAAGAGTTTTTAATATCTACTTTATGATGGGCTAAAATATTTCCGTGTATTTGGTTATGGCTCTCGAGGATCACCTCATTACCTTCACTAGTTACATCTCCAGTAACTTTCGTTTGCTTTAACGTAACTTTGCTTCGCGCCCAAATATCACCTTGTATTTCATTTTTATTTGATTCTGTCTTTACTTCACCGCCTTGACTTGTAACTTTCCCCTCGACAACTGTCTTCTTCAACGTGATATCACCATGCGCTATAACATCACCATGAATCCTGTTACCATTGCTCTCCGTTTTAATTTGTCCACCCGTACTCGTAACATTACCATTCACTGTTACTTTCGAGAGAGTTACGTCTTTAGCCCCCTCAACACTGCCATTAATGACATTCCTGTTACCTTTTATCTCAATACCATCAGAGTAACTGGTAATATTGCCTTGTACTTCGGCATCTTCAAGGTGCACCTTTCCGTGGGATACGTAGATTAAACCGTGAACCTTAATATCGTTCTTGAGTTCAACTGCACCGAAAGACTCCACACGCCCAAAAATTTCAATGTCATTTTGACCTTTGAAATCGCTGTTCTTGGATAGGATATTGATCGAGTGCTCACTGCTTCCTAAAGTATTTTTTCCTTTAAGTTCAACACCATCATAAACATGAATGTTGATATCACGGTAAGCGTTGACTGACTGGCCTACATTCATTGTAAGACCATTGGGACAAATATAGTTGCCGAAATCATAATAATACCCACCACAGAAGCTCCCTCTGGCTTTCATTTTCCCCTGACTAATCGACCAATATGGAGTCATATCATTTGGAACAGCAGAAAAACTTTCAGAAGAAAACAAACTGATGAATAAAGCAGTAATTATTATTCTTTTCATATTCTACTCCCTAACCCAAACTTCTTGCTGACGCTGTACTTGAGACAGCCCAGAACCACAAATGGCTGTTGCTTGCACTCTAAATAAAGACTGTGCCTCTGAGGTTCCCTCATTCAGAACCCCCAACTTCAAACAACTCATCTTATTAATCCTACATGCCGTATTCTGTGTAACATTAGGGGTTGCACCGCTGACCTCATTCAAACAAATATCTGCGATATCAGGGTCATCATCGTTAAGCGGGTACAACTGTGTCAGTGCCCATTCGTTGGCAGATTGAGCGACAAACCAGGCTTTTGTGCCTAAAAACTCCCGGGTTAGTCCACTTTGATTTGACCAACTGATTCTCATAAGAGAGACGGCTAAATAACCCATCACGATAATGACAAAAAGCACCACGATGAGAACATTACCTTGCTGATTTTGTTTACGGAACATTGAGCACCTGCACGTCATGTTGGTAAGCACTTTCTTCTCCGTTCTGCTCTAATACTAAATCCATATGGACAATACCACCTGATTGAAGTGTACGAAGCTGAAACTCAAAGGCTGTAGAGCTAACGTTGGCAGAAATGGTTTCCACATTAATCATATCTTCATGATGGGTAACTGATATATTGCCCCGTTCAATGACGTTCTTTTGTTCATTCCAACAGTAACGAACACCAAAGTTGGGGTTGAACAAATAAAAGCGAGAGCCAACAGAATCGCTACTGAATGAGCTCGCGCCACTAATTGTAAAGACACCAGTTACACTGGATTTTTCTTCTCCCCCAACATCCATATCACTCGTAGAGTTATAAAAATCATCAAAGTAGGAGGGATTTATAATCATTCTTAAATCATCAGGAACTTTATCGTAAACGGTGCGATCTGCTTTTACATTCCCAACGAGAAATTCAATATTGTCTACGCCTTGTCTACTATAAAATCCAGCTAGTGAGGTAGGAAAAAAAGAAAGACAACGGCCTCCCTGTGTAACCTCAAAACTATTCGGCACCGCATGACGAATCTCTCTGGACATTTTTTCTATCACAAACTGCGCTTGAGTTTGCAGCCTTTGCCGCGCAATACTGTCAGAGTACCCTTGGACACCAAGACGTAAATAAGCTGCGATGCCGAGCATAATAATGCTGCCTATGACGATGGTGACGATCATCTCTATCAAGGTAAAACCACGTACTTTCATTAGTAGTTCCCTTTGATAGCAGAAAGTTTAAATGATTGCGCTTGTCCCGCATAAATGGTCATAGTGACTAGTTTATAATCGGAAATGTCAGTTGAAGCTAAGCCATTTTCCTCAACATAGTTCACATCGACTTCTACACGAAAGTTTTTGTAGTCACTTTCAATCGACGCTCCAAGAACATTACTCAGCTTGTACTGTAGCGTAGAATTGCAACTAGCCTGTGTACCTTGCGTATACCAGCAGCCAATATAGTCATCGACATCATTAAAGCTTGAAATAGTGCTCTCTTCTGCTCCCAAGTCCTCACTTAACGTGCAGGTTGCCTGTGAGGTGCCAGCATCACCTTCTCCACAACGAACCAGCCCTCCATCAAAGTTACTGTTGTCGTCAAAACCACGCGCAAGGATTTGTGACATAAAGCTTTGTGCTAAAGCAGAGGCGCGGGTTTGATAATGAGGAATGGCGGAATCTCGAACTTGAGGGACAAGAAAAGAAGTAAACGCCACCATCGCAATACCCATTAAAACAATTGCGATAATCATTTCTATTAAAGTCATGCCACTAGATTTCTTCATGAGCATGTACCTTTTGAAACATAACCTTGAGTATTAATTTCAACTTGGCAGCGGCTTCGACCATGTTTATCTTCAATCAGGATTGAAACTCCACCACTCGCAGAATTTATAGGATTACCCAACAAATTAAACTCGATTGGATTAGTTACGGCATTGGTCAGTGAAAACTTTGCGGATTTATCAATAACTACGTCACTACGAGCATCTTGTGCACTGCCTGTTAATGCACAGGCAGCAACCGAGCCAACACATGAGCTAGAAACTTGTAAACGAAAATTGTTGTCAGGACTTGCAACATTCGACTGCATACGATTCACTTGTACTTGGCGAATCACAGAAATCACGCGTTCTTGTAATGCATATGCAGAAAAGCTGCCTGAGCCCACAAAACGGCTGGCTGCAAAAAGTGAAAGGATAGAGAGGAGCACAATCACGAGGATTAACTCCATTAACGTGAACCCTAATGCAGAGCTGCGAATTTTCATAACCCAACCTTAGGCTTAGAACAAGCAAGATAAGTATACGATGAAATTATGAGATTAATGATAGGTTTATAATTTTTCGATTCGAAGTGTGAACAGACGAACAAATAACCAATATCTAGTTATTTTGCCCTTTTGAACGACCAATCTCTTCTTCAATTCGATCGTAGGTTTCTTTATTGCTTAACGTTTCAGAAACATGCTCTGCGGTTTGCTTGGTTTGCTCCCACTTTGCTTCATAAATTTCTGGTTCAAAGTTTACGTATCGAGGTAATACGATATACCCAACTATGGCGATAAAACTAAGTATTACTACAAGTTCAATACGGGATAAGCCCTTTACTATTCTCACTTAAGCACGCCTTAGAAAGGGGCCATTATGACCCCTTTAAAATCAAACAAACCACTATTATTTAGTACAAGAAGTTGATATCTCTGTTTTAGCAGGAATTAGCGCACCATCTGCATCATAGTATGATTCAGAGTACTTAACACACTCAGCAGCTTTATCCTCAGATGCATAAGTAATTGTACCTGCAGTACCATTTTTCTTATCTTTTGCGTCTGTACGCTCTGTTTCTGAAATAAGAACCCAATCTTCGTCTAATCCTTGTACTGCCTTACCCAAACCATTTTCGTCAGCCGTTGGGTAACCTAGGTAGATCGTAATATCCTCTACTTTCGTACCTTCAGCAGTCAAAGATTCTTTACCTTCTACAGCAGCTTTACCATAAGTAATGCCTGCTGCACCATCAATGGCACCTTTAAGGCCTTGGTTTGCAGCTTTACGCGCATCATCTTGCAGGTTAAGGAAACGTGGTGCTGCAGTTACCGCTAGAATACCTAGGATTACAATTACCACTACCAATTCGATAAGGGTGAAACCACCTTGTCTTTTCATTGTTTACTCTCTCTATGTAAGCATGCAGTACAACTGCAAAGTTTCGTTTAGGTCACGCGACCATTTTGGATAATGTCAAAACGGTTTGGGGCAGCAACGTTCACTAAAACTGACCGTGAAGTGGATACTGTATCTACCGCTTGAGCAGAATGACGATTCGCCATTATTCAGTTCATGCTGCAATGAGAAAAACACATTATTGTTTACCCTCTATTACAACGTCTTACTTATGGTAATGATTGCATTATATCAACTTTCATTACCAATTATAGTGATTAGGTGTCAAAAAATTCACTCCGCCGACATTTCGACGTCTATTTTCAGTTGATTAGCTTTTGAAATAACTACAATCGACTGACCATTTTCATAAGTATAGTGGCAGACATAATGATCAGTTTTGATGGCTCCACTGATATCTATTAACTTATTGGTCATTATTTTACGTTGTGGATAATGCACTGCTAGCCAATAACCACAATCTAAAACACCTTGTTGAGTAAAGGGAGATACTAGCCCGCCCTCAGTCATCGTGAGATTAAAACCATCCATCAGCATATGTTCTGGCTCGCCTTTTACGAGCCAAGCTTGACGATAACGCTGAACACTATCTTGCATCCAAACTCTCGCCAACTTCGCTCCGGTCACTTGCGCCTGCTCGGTAACAGGACGTAATTTGACCGCCAAGCCAACAGCAATGATGGTAGCAATTACCCCAAAAACGATTAGCGTCGCTCGACTTTGATTTTCAACCACCTATTAGCCGCCTTTGATGATGTCTAGCATTCCCCACATTGGCAGGAAGATACCCAGTGCTAGCACCATGACCATGCCGGCGACAATCACCAAAAGTAGCGGTTCTATTCTTGCGGTTAGTGTTTTTAGATCGTAATCAACTTCTCTATCGTAAAAATCCGACACTTCCAGCAGCAGCTCATCAATACGACCGGTTTCTTCCCCTACTGCAATCATCTGAATCACCAAAGGGGTAAAGATTTTACTGTTGATAGCAGTCACTGAGATGGTGCTACCCGCTTCAATCGCGGATTTCATCTCAAGAATTCGATTTTCTAAAAAGCGGTTCCCCAGGGCTTCCCCGGCTAAAGCTAAAGACTGGTTAAGTGGAACGCCTGATTTCAGCATCAACGAGAAGGTTCTAGCAAAACGGGAAAGCTGCGCGCGATTAACGATATCGCCCACAATTGGAAGCCGGAGGCGAAATTTATCAAACTTCTCCCGCCCATCTGCTGTCGCCACCCAAGCTCTGAAAACCGCAAACGCACCAATCATTGCCACAATCAGCAATACCCAATAATTAACAAAGAAATTAGAAGTAGCGATCAAAATACGCGTCGGCAATGGCAGCTCTACACCAAAGCGCGTGAACATGGAAGCAAACTCAGGGATCACCAAGATGTTCAATATAAACATGGCGATGGTAATAAAGATAATGACAAACGTCGGATAACGCATCGCCGCTTTGATGCGTTTACGAGTCTCGAGTTCCTGCTCGTAGTAATTCGCCAGTTGCAATAGCGCTTGATCGAGTCGACCCGTATTCTCACCTACGTTGATCATAGAAACGAACAGTGGGCTGAATACTTTGCTGTGTTGCTGCATCGCAGAAGACAAACCTCGGCCATTACTCAGTTCAGAAACGACATCTTCCAGTGCCTCTTTGAGCTGTTTGTTTTCACAATTTTGCAGCAGGCCACGCATAGAACGCAGCAACGGTACTCCCGCTTTAGTTAAGCTAAACAACTGGCGAGAGAAAAGAATGATCACTTCCAATGGAATGGCTGGCACAAATAGCTTAGACAAGCTCATTTGGCTTTTTGCCGACTCTTTCTCTAACCGCACATTGAGCGGGATGATCCCTTTATTCATCAACGCTTCCGCTGCAGCTTCTGAGTTCACTGCCTCGATTTTGCCGTTAGTGGATGAGCCGTCTAAAGTACGACCTTGATAACGAAAAGTTGGCATTCACTTACCTATATGAAAATGGGATCAGTCTTACCAGAAGCGTCACCCTCACCTAGGGTCATCACTTCATCCAAACTGACGGTGCCTTGTAGCGCCAGTTCCATTGCAGAAGCAAGCAGTGGCTTATAGTTTTCTGAGCGACGCGCGGCTTGGGCAAAGCCAACCGCATCATTGGCGCGCAATTTATCCATCATTTCTTGCTCAAGTTCGAGCATTTCAAACACACCAATTCGGCCTCGATAGCCAGTCAAGTTACAGTTTTGACAGCCTGCACCTTTATAAAAAGTGGTGCCCACTTGGTTTGGAAAACGCCCAGCTAACCACTGTTGGCGTGACTCGTCTAGATGGTCTTCTGTTTTGCAATCTGGACAAACACGGCGAACAAGACGCTGCGCCACCACTGCTCTGACCGCACTGGCAACCAAGTAACCCGGTGCGCCCATATCGATCATGCGTAAGGCACTGTCAACCGCGTCGTTAGTGTGAAGAGTGCTCAATACTAAGTGACCCGTTAGTGCAGCTCGCAGACCAATTTCTACCGTCTCTTGGTCACGCATCTCACCAACAAGAATGATGTCTGGGTCTTGACGCAAAAAGGTTCGAAGCACACGCGAGAAAGTCAGATCGATCTTACTGTTTACCTGTACCTGAGTGATACGAGGCAGGCGATATTCAACCGGGTCCTCTGCTGTAATGATCTTTTTCCCAGGTTCGTTGAGCTCACTTAATGCGCCGTAAAGCGTGGTGGTTTTACCTGAACCTGTCGGCCCCGTCACCAAGATCATGCCGTGCGGACGAGCCAACTGTCGACGTAAACGAGCAAGCAAATCTGGCGGCAAACCTGACTCTTCTAATGGACGCAAACCAGCAGACTGGTTAAGCAGACGCATTACCACAGACTCCCCGTATTGCGTTGGTAGCGTCGACATACGAATATCGATTGATTGACCACGCACTTTGATATTGAATCGGCCATCTTGTGGCAAGCGCTTCTCAGAGATGTCTAGGTGCGCCATCAACTTCAATCGAAGAACCAAAGCCGATGCAATATTCACTTCATTCAGGATGGTTTCATGCAGTACACCATCAATACGCTGACGTAAGCGCAAAATCTGATCGTCTGGCTCAATATGAATATCCGATGCCCCGACTTGTACCGCATCTTCAAACATGGAATTAACCAGCTTTACAACGGTAACTTCCTCACTGTCGGTTCCATCAATACCGTAATCGAAGCTTTGCTCGTCTTTATGCTCTTCATGCAACTGTTCCGCGAAAGAAGCGATCTCTTTAGTGCGGCGATAATAGCGGTCAAAGCTTGAAATGAGTTGGCGCTCTGAAGCCACAATGAACTCAAGGTTGTATTCACCTAGCAAATTCATCAGTGACTCTTGGATGAACAAATCTGCAGGGTCACTCATAGCAACGCGCAACGTGTCCCCATTTCGAGCAACGACCATCGCACGTAAGCGACGTGCGTGTACCTCAGGTAGAATCTGTACCGCTTCCGCATCCACAGGGGCACGACCAAGATCGATCAATGGCAAACCAAGTTGTTGGGACAAGAAGTCCAACATTTGCTTCTCAGTAATAAAGCCGAGATCAATTAACGCATCGCCTAGCTTCTGCCCGGTACTACGTTGTGCGTTTAGTGCTTGCTGGATTTGTTCTTCAGAGACGATGCCTTCTTCAACCAGAAGATCGCCTAAGCGTTTTCTCAACTGAATTTTCATTGTGCATTCTCCAGCTGTTTCAAGATGCTCAAACGGTCACGAATAAACGCTTGCGATTGATTCGAAATGCCAACTTTACCCAGAGCTTGGTTGTAAGAGTTGATCGCGGCGGTAAACGTCAGCGCGCGCTCTTGTTGAATCGCTAAACCTAACCACCAGCGCGCATTTTCCGGCTCACGTTGAGTAAGGAGTTGATAACTCTCAAGCGCAATATCATTCTGCTTGTGTTTTTGTGCCAATGCCGCACGCATCGCCAAGTAATCTCGACTTGGTATTGGAGGCAAATGCACAAGCGGACTCAGCGCCGCTTCAGGTTGATTAGCTTTCACTAACAACTTAGACAAGGCCAAACGAAGTACTTGGTTGTTCGTGTCAAGGTTGATCCCTTCTTGGATAATCTCATACGCTTTACGCGTGTCGCCTTTGCCAAAGTACAACGCCGATAATTTTTGACGCGTGTCTGCATTCATTGGCTCATAACGTAACGCCTCAGCATAAGCCGACAACGCCGTTTGCATATCGTTAGCATCCAGTGCTTTTTCCGCTCGGCTAACCGCTTTAAGAGATAACTGGCGGTGCGTCAGCTCAACCTGCTCAATACGCATTGAACTGTTTTCTGCTGTTGTGCGGGTTACGTGATTAGATTGCTCATCGCTTGGCATCGTTGCCACTTGCGCGAGTAGCACTGCATCTTCAGAGACCGTATTTACCTCCGCTCTTGGCGTGAACCTATCGGTCTCTGGCATATGAAGCTGTTGTTGCGCAGCCAGTTGTGTCACTGGCTTCGTGTAAACCACATGGGCTGTCTCGGGCGTCATTTTACTCGTTGGCGAATGAGTACGCTCTGATGATGTGATTGACGAAGCATTCACTGACGACAATAGCATGGTTTCTGTTTGAGCAGATGAAAGCTCGCCTGAAGGGATAGGACCGCGAGAGACCGCCCAGCCGCCCACCGCAAGGCTTAACGAGAAACCGGCAACGAGCCAAAGCCAAGGTTTACTGCGTGAAACGTTGGGAATGTCCGCACGAGTAAGCTCTGACGGTGATGTTTTTTCAGCGAGTTCTGATAATGCTTTATTGATGGCACTCAAGGTTGACTCCATCCCCAAAATACGGGTGTTTTAAACTTAGGTTTACGGGCATCAAACGTATCGTGCATAGCTGCGTAAACGTGATGATTTTTTAATAGTGTGCAACGATCATTAAATGCCGCAAGCAACGACTTGTGGCTAATTTGGTTGATCAAACGTGGAATCCCCATGGATGAACGCCAAATAGCTTTTTTCTGCTCAATAGAAAAAATGTGCGCTCCATTGCCTGCCTTGTCTAAACGATTATTGATGTAAGCCACGCCTTCATCGATAGAAAGAGGACGCAGCTGACAACTAAACGTAATACGTTGACGAAACTGCCTTAGCTCGTGGCTGGCTAACCGCTCATCCAACTCAGGTTGTCCGAATAACACCAGTTGAATGAGTTTATCTTGTTCCGTTTCTAGGTTACCGAACAGACGCAATGTTTCTAAAGCTTGTGGAGAAAGAGCTTGCGCTTCATCGACGATCAAGACGGTTTTCTTTCCCGCAGAATGCACTTGAATCAGGTGTTCTTGAATGAGAGAAACAATACGTAGCGGGTCATCGTTCTCGATGCCTAACTCTCTGGCGACAGCAAACTGCAACTGCTCTCCATTCAAAACTGGATTAGGTAAGTAAATCAGCTCGACTTCAAATTCAATCTGCTCAATTAACTTACGACACACCATGGTTTTTCCGGTGCCGACTTCTCCCGTCACCTTAATCACCCCTTCTCCCATTTGCACAGCGGCTAAAATGGTTTGGATCGCCTCATAGTGAGGGACTAACCCCAAGAACATTTCTGTGTTTGGGGTTAACGAAAAAGGCTGAACTCGAAATCCAAAATGTGACAAGTACATACTCGAATCACAAACTCATTGAAAAACGGAACCTTTCCCCGCGCTTATTGCGCATCTGGGAACCACTCTTGCAGCAGATCACGAGAGCGCTCTAGCTCTTTCTGCCAAGAGTTCACACCAACTACGGTCGGTTTTAGCAAGATGACCAATTCTGTTTTCTCAGTCACGTTATTTACGTTGCGGAACAAATGCCCCAATGCGGGCACATCACCCAAGAACGGGACTTTAGAAACAAGCTCACGATTTTGCTGTTTCATCAAACCGCCGATAACCACAACATCGCCATCTTTAGCACGAATAACCGAGTCTGATTCACGAATAGAGCTTTTTGCCAATGGCAATTGGATGTTTTGGAACTCACCGCCCAAGTTCAATTTCTTCACTTCTTCCGAGACTTCAATAACCGCAGGGTGAACATGGAGGAACACATTGCCTTTGTTATCAATTTGCGGAGTCACATCGAGAGAGATACCTGAGAAAAATGGTGTCAATTCCACTTCTGGAACGGCATTTGAGTTTTCACCGTTGCCTGCATTGCTCGATAACTCGGTAACAAAATACTCATCGGTACCCACTTTGATGACCGACTTTTGGTTGTTGGCTGCGGTAATACGAGGGCTCGAAAGAACGTTCAAGTCACCTTGCGTAGACATAAAACTCAACACAGCATTGAAGTTGCCATCAGAGATAGTCACGTTGGTTTGGCCGCCCAATAGCGTGCCAATCGCATCCAACGGTGGTAATGCCGACGCTGGGCGGTTCACGACGACACTACCCGAGTTACCAATTGACGCCGATAAGTTCGACCAGTTGATGCCTTGTTGGTAGCCATCATTCAACGTCACTTCTAGAATTTTAGCTTCAAGAATGACCTGACGCTGCATGCGCTCCTGCGATACACCTAAGAACTCACGGACTTCTCGAATATCATCTGGAAACGCTCGAACCGTAATCACTCCTGCTTGAGGTGTTACGACAACGCTTTGTCCTTTGCCTGAACCAATTAGATTCGCAACGGCTTGCTGCAGCATCGGCCAGAAGTCACTTTCAGTGATGGTTTCGATGCGCGTACCGCCCGTAGAAGTCGTCGAGCTATCGCCGCTGTTACTTCCATTGTCAGAGTCTGATGAGTCAGAACTGTCTGAGCTACCGCCAGAATTAGACGTACCAGCCGAGGTCACTGAGCCCGTGACAATGCTCGTCAATGATCGACCAGAGCGTTTGAACTGGAGGTAATCAACAGGAATGGTTACCGTACGCATACCAGCAGGGTAGATTTGAATAACTTTGCCAGACTTCACCACATCATAGCCATACATGTTCTGTACAACGCTCAGGACTTCATCCAACGTAACATCTGACAAGTTGACGGTGATATTACCTTGTACCGCTGGATGAATCGCCACGCTGTACTCAGTGCCTTTGACTAGCGAGGCAAAAAAGCTTCGTGCATCGACCGCATTCGCTTGAATACGGAAACGCTTCGAGGTGCCTTGCTCTGAAGCAACATTCGAGTCTAAGTTAGGCATCAGGTCCGCTTCGACAGAAGAAGGAATTTCTTCTAACGTGCGGCTGTTCGCTTGATTGATAGATTCATTGAGCGCTTCTTTGACTTCCACTGGGTCACGGTGACCCATTGAACATCCCATTAAAGAAGCAATCGTTATTCCTACAACTAATTTGCGCATATCTGATCAGGCTCTGGTTATTATTTTTTTACGTTTAAACCAAAAAGCTCTAGGTCCCACTGACGGTTACCACGCTTTAAAGTTACAAATTCACTATTAATGCTCGCGACGCGATAACCCTTAAATAGCTCGCCTTTTTCAACAAGCTTGTTATCCATAATCGCGACACAAGCAGTACTTGGCTTACACACAATACTGTTGAGCGTAGGCAGTCGGTACTGTTTTGCTTTTGGTTTCGCTGACGTTTCAACCGCAGGCTTTTCCCAGCCAAGTGGTGCCGTTGGATCTTGGTTCGCCCAAGCGGTTCCTGCCGCAGCCATGACAAGCAATGAGATGATGAGTTTTTTAACCACCAATAAACTCCTCTCGAGATCCTAGTGTGTAGACTTCCAACACAAGCTTCGCTTTCGGGTACTCTTCAACTTTGTAACTAAAGCTGCGCCAATAATAACTGGCAGGAAGGCTCTCCAACTTATTTAGATAATTGGCAATAGAAAAGTAGTCGCCAGTCAGCTCCATGCGTACAGGGTGCACGTAGTAACCAGAGTATTGCGATGCTTCTTTATCTTCCGTAATTGGCTCAGATGGCAAAGTTTGCAAAGACAAAAGGTGAATGCCACTTTGCTGCTCTAATACATTTTCCAGCAGCTCAGCCATTTGCGAAGGTGTAATAAGGTGTTCGATGATCTCCGCTAGCTGCATCGAAAGGTGCTGACTTTCTGTTAGCAGGTTAGATATCGCGCGATCAATCTCAGCGTTTGGATCTTTCTTCAGCTGCGCTTGAATACGTAGCGTGTCGATTTCAATCTTTTGATTGGCTTGCTTTAAATTGCTTAGTTGCCTCTCATTACTGATGATCTCGTTAAGCTTTGGTTCCAGTACCAGCGTAAAAAGCAACATGGTCACGACAACTAAACCACACAGCGCGATAAGCAATTTTTCACGCGCGCTCATTTCGCCAAAGCGCTCTTCTAATGAGAGCCAGAATTCGTTCATTTCTCTTTATCCTCGCGCGTTTTTAGCTCAAACGTCACAATATCCTTATCATTTCGGCCAATTTTGACGTCGTCAAATGTCCGGCCAACCAAGCTAATCTCAGTTTTAAATTGGTTAACCCAACTTGGTACTGAGCTCGGCTTTTTCGCCAGTCCCTTCAGATCTAAGGTATAGTTATTGATTCGAATTTCGGACAAAGAAATTTCTTGGTTTCCTAGCTTAGCTAATGATTGCATCACGCCAGAGTAACCCGTGCGCTGCGAGTCATCGTATTTCCCGACGGCTTTAAGCGAGTCTCGCTTCGCCTTGACTTCACGCTCTAAGCGGGCTTTAGCTGCCAGCTTATTATTGTCGGGTTGATGCTTACGTAGCTTGACTTGATAGCGTTCAAGCTCTGACTTCATGATATCGCCTTTGCTTTTTACAATAGCAATTTCATCTTCTAAACCACTGCTCTGCCAAGTCACATAGCCGTAAGAGAGTAGAATGGCCGCAGCCGCGACACCCCAAGATAACGCGATATTTCTTAGTGTCAGGAGCTCTTTTTTCGGCTTTAAGTAATCAGGGTATAAGTTAACGCGTCGAGTATTAGAAGCCGCAGCAGCATCTGCTAAAACGTGTCCTGATAGCTCATGTTCTGGTGGTAATAACAGAGAGACTTTAGTGCTTAAACGGTAGTTCAGAGACTGAACAAGCTCACTCTCATCCTCCTCATCACAACACACTTTCAATTGATGCAGCTGCACATGGCGCAACTGAGAAGAAAGATAATCAATCGAACGTTGCAGTTCTAACGAGAGGCTATCCATCTGTAACTCGCTAGACGGAACACCCGTTAACGGTGGCGTCACACTGCGAATCGAACGATGGAACGCGATAGTATTTTCGACAAAAGCGCTAATACGGAAGTGACCACGCACACTGCGTTGTAATAATAGGAAGTTACCTAGTTCACCTGCGGTCTCTCCCCAAATGTCGTCTTCAGGAAGAATAGCTTCTAATGGCAACTGGGCGCGACTGGCCAGTAACACGATCTTATCCAACATTTTTCGTGATAAGACGTAAGCTTGCACTTTGGTTGAATTGGGTAACTCGACCGCATCGGCAATGATGTCAACGGCGCGCTCAGAGATCAGTTCTTTCAACAAAAACGGTAATGCTGCAGGCCATTCTTGGCGCGGCATGACAGGTTTGTCGATTTGATACATCTGATAATAGTTATGAGAAAGGACAACCGTTAGAGAATCATACGCACTCGCAGCAACGCTCAATGCTTGCTCTACGGCTTTCTCCCAATTGGATTCAGAAATATCAAATTGGTATGGGCGACCACTTTTTATTGAAGATGATAAATAAACGGCGTCTGGCTGAATAACCAAAAAGCAGGAACGACCACCACCAGATGATCGTTTGAGCTTGTCGAGTAGTGCTTTGAAATCCATGATTATTATCTTTATTTTTTACGCCAGCGATTTCGTCTTCCCAATTTCACTTGGGATTCTGATTGAGAACTTGGCAATGCTTGTGGACGAGGAAGAAACTGCTGCTCTGCAGAGAAGTAGCGCCCTTGCCCACCATAAACCCCGAGCTCAATTAACGTGTTGAGCTCGTTTTGATTCTCAATTCCCACTGCTATGATTTTAGTTTTACTGTTTGCCGCGGCACCTAGCATGCTGCGGACAAATAGCTGGTTCTCATGTCGCTGGTCGATTTTTGCTACTAAACTGCGATGAAGTTTAAGGTAACGAATATCCACTTCTTTTAAATAGTGAGTGCTGACGATGGTTCGTCCAGCCTGCCCAACCATTAAGTGGCACCCTAAACCGGCCAGCATTTTAGCGACTGGTCGCATAAAGTCTAAGTGTCTTACAAATTGTGCTTCAACAAACTCAAAACTGAGACACTTTCTCTGTTCACGTGACAACTGTAAGAGTTCATCACGAAACCATTTAAAGTACTCTCGGTTAGAAAAAGGCGTTACATTCAAATTGAGCGCATACTCTCTCGAGTTATCAAAATTATCCTTAAACTCTCTTAAGAATTTATTAATAACAGACTTATCCATTTGCGCTTCATAACCAACCTGTCTGATCGCAGAAATAAACCGAGACGCTTTAACAATGCCATTCTCAGGATCGCGAATCCGACATGTTAACTCTTCATATAATGATTTTTTATGCGTCGCGTCACTTATTGGGTGCACAGATTGTGCGTAGAGTATCACACTTTCTGGTGTAAGTGCTGTGTCAAATAACGTTCTCCACCTCACACTTCCGCGAGCTTCTTCATCGTGGTTCCATTTTTTGAAGCGACTCCAATTATTGTTATTTTGTAGTTGCGCACTACGCAAAGCTGTCTCTGCCTCATCGATGATTTGGCTGTGTCGCTCACCCTCTTTATAAGTAGTGATGCCTATATGGCACCAGTTGTCTGGGTCGAGTGGCTCTGGCGGAATTAATTTTTCTAACTGGCGAATGCATTGTGATGCCAAATTAGCCACATCTTTGGCACTTTGATGCGGCAGAAATAACGCAAAATCAGCATCGTAATAACGAGAAAACACAACATCAGGGTATCGCTGAACTAAGTTGGATAATAAACTCCCAACTTCAACAATAAACTCATCCGTAATTTGCTTATCTTGCTCTTCTTCAACCAGTTTCCAGTCTTGAATACGTACTAGCAGAACGGCGCCGCGAGCCCCACTTTCTAGTAACGCCGATTCCAGTTTGCTATCAAATAGCACTCGATTGGCGGTACCTGTTAACTTATCAAGGAAGGTTTGAGTTCGAATAAAGGTATCAAATCGGCTTCGCTCTTGACGCGCATCTTGTAACTCTTCAATTAATACATCGAGCGCTTCACTGGCAGTATAAGGCCATTCTTTTTTGTCACCTTTTGCATACTGCTCTACCCGACCAGCAAGGATCATCCTGCCTCGCTCTTCGAGCATTTCAGAGCCTTCTAATTGCTCCTTAAGCCACGCAACACCGCGCATTAAACAGAAGATGATCAGGATAACGGCAAGCGTGATCGACCAAAGCGCCTGCATTGAGTAGCTGTAACCTAAGTAAGGCGGGATCGCTTTAAAATGAATCGTGTAATCTTGATTGTGAGTCAGTTGGTATTCTGTCTCAAACAAGACTGACGCTTCCATTTGATGAGAAGTATCTTTGAAGCGATAAACAACCGCATTGTTGGTCGACAATGTCATTTCGACAATATTGGAAGCCTGCAGCATTTTCGGCATCCAGCGCTGCATAGAATAAGCAGCGTCAGGATCTTCCATCTCCTTGTCGACCACCTCTACGATCCCTTCTAAATAATGGGTGAGATATTCCTGCCCAAGACGTTTAAAAGAGAGGGTGCCACCGACAAACAAGATAAACATGGCGCAGATGACGATCATGGTGACAAAAGCCACCAGCCGTGTGCTTAACTTAAGAGTTGGGGTATACCTCATGAATACCAAATTCCTTTTTTATTCATCATATACCTTATTGAAATATTTATACTTGATAAGAGTTCATCAAACAATCGGATTCGTCTGATAGTGAGAGGCTGGAGCATAAAGAACATCACACTCATTGATAAGTTTTATTGTTACGCCTAACCTTGCTGAGATAAGCCTTTGAGATCATTAGATAGCGACAATAAAAAAGACCGCGATATTCGCGGCCTTTTCGATTCAAGCATAAGCAGAATTTAGAACGGGATATCGTCGTCAAAATCCATTGGTGGCTCATTGTACTGCTGCTGTGGTTGCTGCGGAGCCTGCTGTTGTTGCTGTTGCTGAGGCGCATTGTACTGCTGCTGAGCTGGTTGTTGAGGCTGACCCCATCCACCTTGCTGCTGCTGTTGACCGCCCATTGGTGCGCCGCCACCTTGACCACGACCGCCAAGCATTTGCATCACGCCGTTGAAGCCTTGAACAACGACTTCAGTTGAGTAGCGATCTTGACCGCTTTGGTCTTGCCATTTACGAGTTTGCAGTTGGCCTTCAATGTATACTTGAGAACCTTTACGCAAGTACTCACCTGCTACTTCCGCAAGTTTGCCGAACAACACAACACGGTGCCATTCCGTTTTTTCGCGCTGTTCGCCAGTCGCTTTATCACGCCATGAATCAGAAGTCGCAATAGTAATGTTTGCTACTGCACCGCCGTTCGGCATGTAACGAATTTCAGGGTCGTTACCTAGATTCCCCACCAAAATAACTTTGTTAATTCCACGGCTGGCCATGATGTGCTCCGTTTCACTCTGGATATATAAAATTTTAGCGCATTAGAATAGCACGCTTTAATGTTTTGATTAAAGTCTAATACCATTGTGATCTAATGAGTCACCTACTAGAACCCAAATCGCATTTCAACTTACGCCTGTAGCATTTTTGATTCGCGTTGCAGACATCGTTTCGTGAAGCTTTGAATTCGAACGCATTTATTCAGTAAAGCTATGGTTATAACCTCTCTTTAATGCCAACTTATGGCCTTTATTGAACGCTGGGAGAATTGAACACGTGAGAAAGTCGGCTTACGCAAGAAAGCTATTTCTGATCAGTATGGAAGATAATGCGCAAAAAAAGGTGGCAGCACTCGAAAAGTACATTGATATGAGCATCCCGGTGATTTCGACCGAAGCACTCATGGAAGCTAAGCCACAGCATCGTAATAAAATCCTACTGATCGACTTCAGTGAACATAAATCACTCGTTCAATCGATCAAAAACTTACCGCTGGTATGGAAGAACTTTGAAACCGTTGTGTTCAATGTCCCTAAAAGGCTGACCACGGATGAGCTGCTTTCATTTGGTCAATTAAAGGGGCTGTTCTATTCCGAAGATACGCTAGAGCAAATTGGAGAAGGATTAAAAGGCATTGTTAACGGTCAAAACTGGCTGCCGCGTAATGTAACCAGTCAACTTTTACACTATTACCGTAACGTCATTAACACTCATACTGCCCCAGCCACGGTAGACCTAACCATTCGCGAGCTGCAAGTACTGCGTTGCTTGCAAGCTGGCGCCTCAAACAGTCAAATGGCCGAGGAATTATTTGTCAGTGAATTCACCATCAAATCGCACTTGTATCAGATATTCAAAAAGCTATCAGTGAAGAATCGCGTTCAGGCAATCGCGTGGGCAGATCAAAACTTAATGTCATGATGCGATGCCGCGACTCTTATGACTAAAATGACGAGTCGCTCATCTTTTTTCCGCACTGAGTCTCACACTTTTTCCTACTTTATTCATGATTCATTGACGACTCTCGTGTTAAAGTTATGCGCAGATTCTTGATAATAACGAGATAGGATATTCCCCCAATGATTAAAAAATGTCTGTTCCCTGCTGCAGGCTATGGCACTCGCTTCTTACCGGCAACGAAATCTATGCCAAAAGAGATGATGCCAGTCGTGAATAAACCGCTTATTGAATACGGCGTTGAAGAAGCAATTCAAGCTGGTATGAACGGCATGTGTATTGTGACAGGTCGTGGCAAACACTCTATCATGGACCACTTTGATAAGAACTACGAACTAGAACACCAGATTAGCGGTACCAATAAAGAAGAGCTATTGGTAGATATCCGTGAAATCATTGAATCTGCAAACTTCACTTACATCCGTCAACGCGAGATGAAAGGCTTAGGCCACGCGATTCTGACCGGGCGTGAACTGGTGGGTGACGAACCATTTGCCGTCGTTCTTGCTGATGACCTTTGTGTCAACGAAGAAGAAGGCGTGCTAGCTCAAATGGTGGCGCTATTTAAACAGTTCCGTTGTTCTATCGTTGCCGTACAAGAAGTCCCAGAAGATGAGACTCACAAATACGGCGTTATCTCTGGTGAAATGATCAAAGATGACATCTACCGCGTAGACGACATGGTAGAAAAACCTGAGAAAGGCACGGCACCAAGCAACCTTGCGATCATTGGTCGCTACATTCTGACCCCTGATATTTTCGAACTGATTGAAAACACAGAGCCAGGTAAAGGTGGTGAAATTCAAATCACTGACGCGCTACTTAAACAAGCAAAAGCGGGCTGTGTCTTGGCTTATAAATTCAAAGGCAAACGCTTTGACTGTGGTAGTGTTGAAGGTTACATCGAAGCAACCAACTACTGTTTTGAAAACCTTTATCTAAAAGATGAAAAAGCCTCTGAGTTAGGTAAACACGCAACACAAAAAGCGGTATAAAGCATCGTCGTAGTACGAAATTATTATTTCTAAAGCCCGGCATTATGTTGGGCTTTTATTTTTACTGTTTTTTTATCCAGTTATTTTCTTTGCACATTTCTCACACTATGTAATACTTGCCCCACTTGGTTATACATAGAGCAAAAACGATGGATAAAATAGAAGTTCGCGGTGCCCGAACCCATAACCTCAAAGACATTAATCTTACAATCCCTCGCGATAAACTGATTGTCATTACTGGACTAAGTGGCTCCGGTAAATCCTCTCTCGCTTTCGATACATTGTATGCAGAAGGCCAACGACGCTACGTAGAGTCTCTCTCTGCCTACGCTCGTCAGTTTTTGTCTCTGATGGAAAAACCCGATGTCGACCATATTGAAGGGTTATCACCTGCGATTTCTATTGAACAGAAGTCTACTTCTCATAACCCGCGTTCAACCGTCGGTACAATTACCGAAGTGTACGACTACTTACGTCTGTTGTATGCTCGTGTGGGTGAACCCCGCTGTCCAACGCACCATGCCCCTCTTGCCGCACAAACCATCAGTCAAATGGTGGACAAAGTTCTAGAGATGCCAGAAGGCAGCAAAATGATGCTGTTGGCACCCATTGTCAAAGAGCGTAAAGGTGAGCATGTTAAAACGCTTGAGAACCTGGCAGCTCAGGGCTTTATTCGTGCGCGTATTGATGGAGAGACATGCGATCTATCTGATCCTCCAACGCTAGAGCTACATAAAAAGCACACCATTGAAGTCGTGGTCGACCGCTTTAAAGTTCGTCCCGATCTGCAACAGCGCTTAGCGGAATCTTTCGAGACCACGCTCGAGTTATCAGGCGGAATTGCGGTTGTCGCGCCAATGGATGGAGACGGTGACGAGATTATTTTCTCCGCCAACTTCGCTTGTCCACAATGTGGTTACAGCATGCAAGAGTTAGAGCCGCGACTTTTCTCATTCAACAACCCTGCTGGTGCATGTGGCACTTGTGATGGTTTGGGTGTGCAGCAATACTTCGATCCAAGCCGAGTAATTCAAGATGATTCATTAAGCTTGGCACAAGGTGCGATTCGCGGTTGGGATCAAAAGAACTATTACTACTTCCAAATGCTCACCTCATTGGCTGATCATTATGGTTTTGATCTCCATGCACCTTTTAATTCTCTGCCAAAGAAAACGCAAGATGTCATTCTAAAGGGCTCAGGTCGTACTGAGATTGAGTTTAAATACATCAACGATCGTGGCGATATTCGCGTTAAACGCCATCCATTCGAAGGTATTCTGAATACCCTAGAACGTCGCTATCGTGATACAGAATCCAACTCTGTCCGTGAAGAGCTTGCGAAGTACATCTCCACTAAATCTTGTTCAAGCTGTGGCGGTACTCGTCTACGCCTTGAAGCACGTAACGTGTTTATTGCTGATACGACGCTACCTGAGATTGTTGAACTCAGCATTGCTGATGCATTGGAATTCTTCCATTCCTTGAAACTGGAAGGTCAACGAGCCCAAATCGCTGAAAAAGTGATGAAGGAAATCAACGATCGCCTGCAGTTCTTGGTTAACGTTGGTTTGAACTATCTGAACCTTTCTCGCAGCGCCGAAACGCTCTCTGGTGGTGAAGCACAACGTATTCGTTTAGCAAGCCAAATTGGGGCGGGTCTTGTTGGTGTGATGTATGTTCTGGACGAGCCGTCGATTGGTCTCCACCAGCGTGATAATGAACGCTTATTAAAAACGCTCACTCATTTGCGCGATTTGGGTAATACCGTACTCGTGGTAGAACACGATGAAGATGCTATTCGCTGTGCGGATCATGTCATAGATATCGGTCCTGGCGCTGGCGTACACGGTGGTAATGTTGTCGCGGAAGGCACCATGGAAGAGATAATCGCAAATCCGAATTCTCTGACAGGTCAGTACTTAAGTGGCGCTAAAGAAATCGCAGTGCCGAAAGATCGCACGCCGCGTGATCCGAAAAAAACGGTTGAGCTCTTAGGCGCAACAGGTAATAACCTTAAGAACGTTAATCTTTCAATTCCTGTTGGGTTATTCAGCTGTATTACAGGGGTATCTGGTTCAGGTAAATCAACGCTGATTAATGATACTTTCTTTAAAATTGCTCATACCCAACTTAACGGGGCGACAACGGCTCAGCCTTCACCTTATAAGTCGATTAAAGGTTTAGAGCACTTCGATAAAGTTATCGATATCGATCAAAGCCCAATTGGTCGTACACCTCGCTCTAACCCAGCGACCTATACGGGAATCTTTACCCCAATCCGTGAACTGTTTGCAGGCACACAAGAGTCGCGTTCTCGCGGTTACAAGCCGGGCCGTTTTAGTTTTAACGTACGCGGTGGTCGTTGTGAGGCCTGTCAGGGTGATGGTGTCATTAAAGTTGAAATGCATTTCCTACCAGACGTTTATGTGCCATGTGATGTATGTAAAGGTAAGCGCTACAACCGTGAAACACTTGAAGTACGTTACAAAGGCAAAACCATTGATGAAGTGCTAGAAATGACGGTCGAAGACGCCCGAACGTTCTTTGAACCCGTACCTGCTATAGCACGTAAGCTACAGACTCTAATGGATGTTGGCTTGTCTTACATTCGCCTAGGTCAAGCGGCAACGACACTCTCCGGTGGTGAAGCACAGCGTGTGAAACTAGCGAGAGAGCTATCCAAGCGTGATACGGGAAAAACCTTGTACATTTTGGATGAACCAACAACCGGCCTGCACTTCCATGATATCCAGCAGTTGCTCACTGTATTGCACAGACTTCGCGACCACGGAAATACTGTCGTGGTGATCGAACATAACCTGGACGTCATTAAGACTGCGGACTGGATTATCGATCTAGGGCCTGAAGGGGGACAGGGTGGCGGCGAGATAATCGCTCAAGGCACACCTGAAGATGTGTCGCAAATCGAGGGGTCGCACACAGCTCACTTCCTTAAGCCTATGTTGAAGTAGAAAAAACAGGTAAAGTACCGAGACCAGCAAGTGCTGGTCTTTTTTCATTCAAAACAACGCAATAACTATGGCTACTATACATGTAAGTGGAACAAAGCTTTCTCCCGAAAAAGTACAGGTTCCCCTCAATCGCAAGTTTCTCATTGCCTTGGCAACACTATTTGTGTTGGCAATGCACTTTTTCATGCCCAACCCCGGCGGTTCAGGACTTTCACTTTCCTTCAATGCGACAACTTGGATTGCTTTTAGCTTTGCATTAGGCATTGGGTGCTACCAACTCGCGAATAATCGAGCGCTACGTTACTCAAAATTAACCATCGGCTTGTTCATTAGTGCTCTTATCATGACGGTGCCCATTCTGTACCCAAATGCGAATAGCAGTTTGGCAGCCAACAAGCTCATTGGTCTGTGGTGTGGCGTCCTGTTTTTTATTGTCTTACAACAATTTCATTTCAGTAATAAACATCGCCAACGCCTGTTATGGTTCATTGTCCTTGCGGTTGTTATCGAAGCCATTTTTGGTCTGACACAATATCTGTATCTCAAACCAGGCAATCCGTTTGGCTACGACACGATGGCCAATCGTCCTTATGGTATTTTCCAACAGCCTAATGTAATGGCCAGTTTTCTTGCGACAGGATTGGTGATTGCCAGCTATTTACTTGCACGTCAGCCCTACAAATACGACCGTAAGTTAAGCGATGTTTATCTTCTCTATGCCGTGCCAGTTTTAACCTTACCACTAATTGTGGCGTTGGCTTCACGCACTGGTTGGTTAGCATCGATCATCGCCGTTTTGTTGGTCATCCCATACATGTATCGCTTTGCGACCAAAGGGCGCTTTATCCGCTGGGTTACGTCGCTTGTCACTGGGCTCTTACTCTCAGTGGTTGTCATGCATCTTGCCTTTCCTGATGGAGGTGGGTTAGCCGCAGAAAAAGTAAACATGGAGTCTCCTCGAGCGTATACTTTTCCGCAAACATTAGACATGGTGATTGAAAAGCCTTTTACTGGCTATGGATATGGCAAGTTTGAATCTGAGTACATGCTGTATACGGCTCGTCAACATGCACTAAATGAGAATTACCCAGCAGGTTTGCCAGCCATGGATCATCCGCATAACGAGCTGCTTTACTGGGGAGCCGAAGGTGGTTTGCTGCCAATACTCGGCATCTTCTTAGCGATGGCACTGGTACTGTATCGAATCTATCAAGCCAAACGCGGAACTCGTCTTGCGTTGCTGGCCTTGTTTATACCTATCGTATTGCACTCACAACTGGAATACCCTTTCTACCACTCTCTCGTGCATTGGTTGATCTTCGTTATCCTGCTGTACTGGGTCGATCAGCGCGTCTCTCGTTATCGACAAGTTGGCTTTAGTAATGTGACCAAAAGCTTGCTGCGTGTTTTTAGTTTGGTACTTCCCGTTGCATTTACATTTTACATGGTAAGCGCATTACATACGAACTATGTATTAACGAAGTTTGAGACCACTAAACCAACTAACCCTGATATTCTGAATCAAGTCAGTAACCCTGTGGTTTGGAAAGACAGGTTTGATTGGGATGTCTATAGCACGTTTTTAAATATTGGGCTGTACCAACAAGACGCAACCTTGATTCAGCCTTATATCGATTGGTCGCTAAAAATCATCAAAGATAAGCCTCGCCCTGCATTTTATAATAATTTGATTTTGGCCTACCAAGGCTTAGATGACTCAAGTAAAGCGGAGCAAATTAGAGCTGAGGCGCAGTTTTTGTTCCCGAAGATTGATTTTAGTGACGTCAATTACCAACCACCATCTCAAGCAATCTCTGCCTCACCAGCCCCCACTTCAGGAGCTGAGTAATAAGTACAAAAAAGCGAAGGGATGACCTTCGCTTTTCTTTATCTCATTGCGGTATAGTTTTATTCAGTGAGTGACTCTTCTAATGCTTTTAAGCACAGCGCAACGTTTTCAGGTCGAGCGCCGTAACCCATTAAGCCAATACGCCACGCTTTACCAGCTAATGCCCCGAGGCCTGCACCAATTTCTAGGTTATAGGTTTCTAGCAAGTGAGCACGAACTTTTGCTTCATCAATTCCTTCAGGCACGTAAATCGCATTTAATTGCGGCAAACGATGGGCTTCGTCCACAACAAATTCAAAGCCTAACTTTTGTAGGCCATTTTTGAGTTTTTCATGCATCAGTTGGTGACGAGCCCAAGCGTTTTCTAATCCTTCATTTTTCAGTATCAGTAAAGCTTCATGAAGCGCATACAAGCTATTAACTGGCGCCGTATGATGGTAACTACGCTTGCCTTCTCCACTCCAATACCCCAAAACTAAACTCTGATCGAGGAACCAACTCTGTACTGGTGTTGTTCTTGCTTGAATCTTTTCAATCGCGGCAGGAGAAAACGTCACTGGTGAGAGCCCTGGTACACATGACAAACATTTTTGACTGCCAGAGTAAACCGCATCCAGTTGCCATTCATCCACTTTTAACGGCACACCACCAAGTGACGTCACCGCATCAACAATAGATAATGCATTATGCTGTTTCGCCAGCTTACCCAATGCTTGAGCATCACTGACTGCACCAGTTGAGGTTTCCGCATGCACAAAAGCAAGAATTTTTGTATCTGGGTGCTGTTCGAGTGCTTGCTCGACTTTATTAATGGAAACAGGCGTCCCCCATTCATCATCGACGATAACAACTTCACCACCAGCACGGACGACATTTTCGCGCATGCGTTCACCAAATACACCGTTACGGCAGACGATCACTTTATCGCCTTTCTCGATCAAGTTTACAAAGCAGGTTTCCATCCCTGCACTACCTGGCGCTGAAACCGCAATAGTGAACTCATTGTCAGTTTGAAAGGCATACTTCAATAGCTGCTTGAGCTCATCCATCATACCGATAAACAGAGGATCAAGGTGACCTACCGTAGGACGGCTTAGTGCTTGTAACACTTGAGGATAAATATCAGAAGGACCAGGTCCCATTAAAATACGGTGAGGCGGAATAAAGCTTTGGATCGACATGTCAGCTCCTTGATTATCTTTTATCCTGAGCATTCTAAAAGTTCTATTCAATAACATGGCTCAGGTGTAGGGTTCTTCACCCTAATAGATTTTTCCTCTATCAGCAATTAGCCGTAAGTATGGAGGTCAAACCAGTGTCACAAAATCGTTAATAAAAAACACCATAAAGGTTGAAATATTGATTGACATTAAGGCCTCAAAACCGTTCAATGTTTGAGCTTTATGTAGAAGAGGAGCGCTACCCAGGTAGATGATTTGTGGAACCGCAATTCCAACACCAATCATTGAGGGGGAGTAGTGCCGAGGTAAGTCAAAGTTGCAGGATTTGACTTGTCGGTTGAATTGGGCTGAATCCCATCAACTGTCATCAGCGCAGTCTGATGAAGGGCTTCTGAGGGTAAATTTTTCAAATAGCATTCTAAATACCTCTCTTTTTGCTCTGTTCCTTTTCTCACTAAACATTGGATGTACAATTTTTTAGGAAGTCGTGGGAGAACGCAGTGAGCGCATTTAACGTAGCTAAATTCGGTGGAACCAGTGTTGCCAACTTTGAGGCAATGAGTCGTTGCGCCACCATTATCGAAAACAATCCAAATACTCGCCTGGTCGTGAGCAGCGCTTGCTCTGGCGTCACCAACCTATTGGTAGAACTCGCCAACGGTGTTCAGGATCAAACGCACCGTACTGAGCTGCTGCAAAATCTGGCCAACATTCATGACGCCATTTTAACTCAGCTCGAAGACAGCACGAAAACTGCTGCCGAGGTGTATGGCATATTAGATACCGTAACCAGCCTGGCCGAGGCTGCATCTATCCAAGCTAGTGCGAAGTTAACCGATCATTTAGTCGCATGTGGCGAACTCATGTCGACGCATATTCTAACTCAGTTAATGTGTGAGCGAGGCATTCAAGCTGTGCGCTTTGATATCCGCGATGTGCTGCGTACTGATGACAACTTTGGTCGCGCGGAGCCAAACATCGAAGCAATTTCGACGCTTGCGCAAGATAAACTCGTACCACTTTGCCAACAATCCGTTGTTGTTACTCAAGGCTTCATAGGATCTGACGAAGCCGGTAATACAACAACACTAGGTCGAGGAGGCAGCGATTACAGCGCCGCCTTAATTGCTGAGAGCGTCAAAGCGGCAGGGTTAGAAATATGGACTGATGTTCCGGGCATCTACACAACAGACCCGCGAATTGCGCCAAAAGCCTCACCAATTCCTGAGATCAGCTTTAGTGAAGCTTCAGAAATGGCTAACTTTGGCGCTAAAATCCTTCACCCTTCTACGCTAGTACCCGCATTACGCCACGACATTCCGGTATTTGTAGGGTCATCGAAAGAGCCTGAAAAAGGGGGAACTTGGATTCGCCACCAAGTCGAAAGCTCACCGTTATTCCGTGCGCTAGCTTTGCGTTGTAACCAAACCATGGTAACGCTACGCAGCGCCAATATGTTCCACGCATACGGATTCTTAGCGAAGGTTTTTGAGATCCTTGCAAAGCATAAGATCTCTGTCGATTTGATCACGACATCTGAAATCAGTGTATCGTTAACACTTGATCAAACTGATACCTCTGGCGGAGCACCACAGCTGCCGCAAGCTGCACGAGAAGAGTTAGAAGAGTTATGTAAGGTAGAAGTTGAACATGACCTATGCCTCGTTGCTCTCATTGGTAACAACATGAGTGAGAGTAAAGGCTACGCGAAACAGGTTTTTGGCACGCTAGAAGATTTTAACCTACGCATGATATGTTATGGCGCTAGCCCTCACAACTTATGCTTCTTGCTCCATGAATCGGTATCGAAACAAGCCATACAAAAACTCCACACTGAGTTGTTTGAGAAGTAAGTTCAACTCAATAAAACAAAGGGCTGCGTATCTGCAGCCCTTTGTCGTTTCATTAGTTGTTACATTTGGACGAGGTAAACATCAATTTAACCGTTAATGTTTGGCCCTAACCATTTTTCAGCCTCGATCCTATCCCACCCCTTACGATCGGCGTAACTCTCTAGCTGATCTTCTTGGATCTGTGCGATCGCAAAGTAACGTGAGTCAGGATGAGAGAAATACCAACCAGAGACTGACGCGCCCGGATACATTGCATAGCTGGAGGTTAGAGTCATGCCAATATTCTCTTCCACATTAAGTAGCTCCCAAAGCGGTCCTTTTTCAGTATGCTCAGGGCACGCTGGATAACCTGGTGCAGGGCGAATACCTTGGTATTTTTCACGAATGAGATCATCGTTAGATAAATCTTCATCCGCAGCATAACCCCAAATTTCTTTACGGACACGCTCATGCAAATACTCAGCAAACGCTTCGGCTAGGCGATCCGCCACCGCTTGAATCATAATTGCGTTGTAATCATCTCCCTGTGCTTTGTATTCATCAGCAAGCTCTCGTTCACCAATACCACCAGTGACAGCAAATGCCCCTATCCAATCATGTTTACCCGACTCTTTAGGTGCGATGTAGTCAGATAAACAATAGTTGAATCCTTTTGGTTTCTCAGTCTGTTGACGCAAGTTACGCAGTACTTTCACAACGTCGGTACGAGTTTCATCAGCATAAACTTCAATGTCGTCCCCCACGCTCGCAGCAGGGAATAAGCCACACATTCCACGCGCTTTTAACAGGCCTTCTCGCTCAACTCGATCAAGTAACTCGTTGGCATCTTCGAATAAACGTTTTGCTTCTTCACCAACTTCTTCATGTTGGAAAATTGTTGGATACTTACCCACAAGTGACCAAGTCATAAAGAATGGTGTCCAATCGATGTATTGACGTAATATAGCCACATCAAAATCATCGAAGATATGAATACCAGGCTTAACAGGCACTGGAGGAGTGTAAGCTTCCCAATCGATCGCAACTTTATTCGCTCGAGCCGCTTCTAATGTCACTGGTTTGGTTCTCGGTTTCTTTCGATTATGTTGATCACGTACTCGTTCGTAATCAGCTTTAAGTTTTTCAACAAATTCAGGGCGACGTTCATCTGACAATAGAGAAGTACATACGCCCACCGCACGTGAGGCGTTATTCACGTAAACAACTGGATGCTTGTAATTTTGCTCAATCTTAACTGCTGTATGGGCTTTTGACGTTGTTGCGCCACCGATGAGAAGAGGTAAGTGAAAGTCGAGACGCTCCATCTCTTTTGCAACATGCACCATTTCGTCTAATGAAGGCGTGATCAACCCTGACAAACCAATAATATCGACGTTCTCTTCTTGCGCTACTTTTAAGATCTTTTCGCAAGGAACCATGACACCAAGATCGATAATTTCGTAGTTATTGCACTGCAATACAACGCCAACGATATTTTTCCCGATATCATGTACATCACCTTTGACCGTCGCTAGCAAAATCTTACCGTTTGTTTGTCCCACCTGCTTTTCTGCATTGATGTAGGGCTCCAGATGCGCGACTGCTTGCTTCATCACTCGTGCAGATTTTACGACTTGAGGAAGGAACATTTTACCTTCACCAAACAGGTCTCCGACGACGTTCATCCCATCCATTAGTGGACCTTCAATCACCTCTAATGGCTTTGAAGCGTTGACACGAGCCTCTTCGGTATCATCAACGATGAACTCAGTTATTCCTTTCACTAACGCGTGCTCTAAACGCTTTTCAACAGGCCAAGTTCTCCACTCAAGTGCAGAGGCATCCTCCTCTTTACCTACCCCTTTGCCTGCGTATTCCGCTGCGATATCTAACAATCTCTCAGTGGCGTCATCACGACGGTTAAGAACGACATCTTCCACAGCCTCACGCAATTTTTCAGGCACGTTATCGTAGATTTCTAACTGACCCGCATTCACAATCCCCATATCCATACCATTTTTAAAACAGTGGTAGAGGAACACCGCGTGAATCGCTTCACGTACATAGTTATTGCCACGGAAAGAGAATGAGACGTTAGAAACACCACCCGAGATCATCGCATGTGGTAAATCACGTTTGATATCGCCAACGGCTTCAATGAAATCCACCGCGTAGTTATTATGCTCCTCGATCCCCGTAGCAATGGCAAAAATGTTTGGGTCAAAAATGATGTCTTCTGGTGGAAAGCCCACTTCATCAACAAGAATTCGGTAAGCGTTGGTACAAATTTCTACTTTGCGCTCACGTGTATCTGCTTGCCCAATCTCATCAAACGCCATCACAATCACAGCCGCACCGTAACGGCGGATCAACTTAGCTTGTTCAACGAACTTCTCTTTACCTTCCTTGAGTGAGATCGAATTAACAATACCTTTGCCTTGGATACACTTAAGACCGGCTTCAATAACTTCCCACTTGGAAGAGTCGACCATGATTGGTACTTTTGAGATTTCAGGTTCTGACGCACAAAGGTTTAAAAACCGAACCATACAAGCTTGTGCATCCAACATGCCTTCATCCATGTTGATATCGATAATTTGAGCGCCATTTTCAACTTGTTGACGAGCCACATCGAGCGCTTCATCGTACAGCTCTTCTTTAATCAAGCGCTTAAAACGCGCAGAACCGGTTACATTCGTACGCTCACCGACATTGATAAATAAAGAGTCTTTATCAATAGCGAGTGGCTCCAGGCCAGACAAGCGACAAGCGACGGGAAGGTCAGGTAATTGACGAGGGGCGATATTTTCAACCGCGAGTGCCATTTGGCGAATGTGCTCAGGAGTTGTACCACAGCACCCACCAATCAAGTTTAAAAAGCCACTTTGAGCCCACTCTTGAACATGCTTAGCCATATCTTCTGGCGATAAATCGTATTCGCCGAATGCATTCGGAAGCCCGGCATTTGGGTGAGCGGAAACAAAAGATTCTGATATACGCGAAAGCTCTTCAACATAAGGACGAAGCTCATCTGGGCCCAGCGCACAGTTCAAACCAAACGAAATCGGTTTAACATGACGTAATGAGTTGTAAAATGCTTCTGTGGTTTGACCGGATAATGTCCGACCGGAAGCATCGGTAATAGTCCCCGAGATCATCACAGGTAACTCAATACCCATCTCTTCAAACACACTTTCAACAGCAAATGAACAAGCCTTAGCGTTAAGAGTATCGAAGATGGTCTCGATAAGAATAAGGTCAGAACCACCTTTAATCAGCGCTCGAGTCGATTCAGAGTAAGCCTCAACTAACTCGTCGAAAGAAACATTTCGATATCCAGGGTCGTTTACATCAGGAGAGATAGAACAAGTGCGGTTCGTAGGCCCTAAAACCCCTGCGACATAACGCGGTTTATCGGGTGTTTTTGCGGTCCATTCGTCTGCAACTTCACGTGCAAGCTTGGCAGCAGCAAAGTTAATTTCTTCACTTAGGCTTTCCATCTCGTAGTCAGCCATCGCAATGGTTGTTGCGTTAAACGTGTTGGTTTCGAGAATATCTGCACCCGCTTCTAAATATGCAGCGTGAATTTCCTTGATAAGTTGAGGCTGACTTAGAACCAACAGGTCGTTGTTACCTTTTAGATTACAATGCCAATCCGCAAAGCGCGTTCCTCGATAGTCTTGCTCTTCAAGTTTGTATCCCTGAATCATGGTTCCCATACCACCATCAATCAAAAGAATACGTTGCTTCAATTGAGCTTCAATCTGTTGTCTTACGTTACTTCCCACAGTACAGCCTCATTCCTTTAGTTATCTTTCCATCCTATCACACAAACTTCAGGAGTCTAGACGTCTAAACGTGGAATTAATGATTATTTTATCTCCTTCTTAACTTACAAAATAATCGCGAAAAAATGTTTGCTATTTAAGCAGCATCAGTCGAGAATCCCATTCATAAAATGTTACAAATAGAGAGCTCTATGTCGGTCTATCATACTTTATGTTTTCTATCCGCAGCTGCGATGCTAATTGCTTTTGTAAACAGCAAGATAGGAAAGATGCAAACCACCATTGCGATTACCGCAGGTTCAATGGTGCTTTCACTTCTAATCTTAATTGCGGGCCAAAACAACTGGTTCCATCTCACCGAAATTGCGACGGAGACGGTCACAAGGATCAACTTCGAAGATTTCTTGCTCAAAGGCATTCTTGGCTTCTTACTATTTGCGGGTGGATTAGGCATCAAACTCCCGAACCTTAAAGATCAAAAGTGGGAGATCACTGTTTTAGCCCTTGGAGCCACCCTGTTTTCCACTTTCTTTATCGGGTTTGCGCTCTACGGATTCTGTCAGTTAATTGGCATCCAATTTGATTTGGTCTACTGCTTACTATTTGGTGCTCTAATATCGCCAACTGACCCAATCGCTGTATTGGCTATAGTTAAAAAGCTCGATGCTCCCAAACGTATCTCCACCCAGATTGAAGGAGAGTCGCTCTTCAATGACGGCTTCGGTTTGGTTATCTTTGTCACTCTATTTACGATTGCATTTGGTACTGAGGCACCAACTGTAGGTAGTGTCACCTTACTCTTCATCCAAGAAGCTATCGGTGGTATCACTTATGGTTTCGTCCTCGGTTTGCTATTCCACTACTTAATCAGTGCCACCGACGATCACTCAATGGAATTGTTACTTACCATTGGTGTCCCAACGGCAGGTTACGCATTTGCTGAATACATCCATGTATCAGGCCCACTCGCGATGGTTGTATCCGGTATTATGATTGGCAACTGGACACGCTTTATTGGCTTTTCAAAAGAGAGTGAAGATCACCTTGACCATTTTTGGGAGCTTGTTGATGAGTTTTTGAATGGCGTGTTATTCCTACTGATCGGTATGTCAATGCTGCTATTTGAATTCCACAAAGAAGACTGGATCATGATGGCTATATCAGTCCCTCTTGTACTAGCAGCTCGCTATCTAAGCGTATTTCTCTCGTACATTGGCTTTAAACGTTACAGAAAATATAATCCATGGTCAGTGCGTATTTTGACGTGGGGCGGTTTACGCGGAGGCCTGGCACTAGCGATGGCACTTTCTATTCCATCAGGTATTTGGGTGATTCAAGATAAGTTAATCGATGTAAAAGAGATTATTCTTGTAATGACCTACTCCGTCGTTGTTTTCTCTATCCTCATTCAAGGCTCAACAATCACCCCAATGATTGAAAAAGCAAAAGATGAAGAGAAGAAAATGGAAGAGAACAACCAAGCAATAACCACTCCGGAGCATACGGAGCCAGTGGACTCTTAAAGACACGTAACTTAATAGATGAAAAAGCAGCTATCTAGCTGCTTTTTTCATATCTAATCTTCGGACTCCCCTTCAAGAATGGAACGCTTGTTACTCTTTGATATACAGTTAAATATTCGAATAATCGTCACGCTACGGTTTCATAGATACTAACTATTGCCGATAGATAGTATCCATAGAGGGAGTCTTTTAGTTTAAGCATTTTCATCATCACTTCTCTTCCCTTGGCAATATAGGCTCCCTGTAAACACCACAGCTAAACTTCCACAACACTTAACAATGAGCGACTTTGTATTTGTATATAGAAAGAAGCATTGAGGATGATTGCGAGATCACTCCCCCAAACGGGCTTGAAATCCCACCAGACTAAGGTCTGAGCTAGCACTCAGGTTGATCAAGCCCTTAGCAGAAGTTTAGAGTCCTCATACTTGATCTCAGCGACACTGAACTTATATTCAAAGTTGTTAGATAGAAACAAAGCGACACCTCGAACGACTAAGTTCTGTCACATAGCTAGATATTTCTAATATGTTATAGAGGAATCTTTGGTAAGCACGTGCTGGTGCTCAAAACGAGATCTCGAGACTGTCATCAACTAGTTCATGACAGGGCTTAGAAAGCATCGCGAGAGAGGAGCATGCCTCTCGATGCAAGATTTCAATATGGAAATGGGGTTAAGGGATGTCGAGTAACCAAAACGAAAAAAGCCCCAGTCTTTCGACTGAGGCTTAATATAAATGGCGGAGTGGACGGGACTCGAACCCGCGACCCCCGGCGTGACAGGCCGGTATTCTAACCAACTGAACTACCACTCCGCAGTGGTATCACTCGCTTGTAATCAGCAAGTGTCCAAAATTTAAAGCCTGGCGATGTCCTACTCTCACATGGGGAAGCCCCACACTACCATCGGCGCTATTTCGTTTCACTTCTGAGTTCGGCATGGAAATCAGGTGGGTCCAAAACGCTATGGTCGCCAAGCAAATTCTTTACGTTTTGTTTTAGGCTTTAAACTAAAAACTAAAACAAACAGTAAATGGTGCTGATACCCAGAATCGAACTGGGGACCTCATCCTTACCAAGGATGCGCTCTACCGACTGAGCCATATCAGCACATTATTTATGTCCGTCAGGACTAAAAAAGCCCGCTTTTACAAACGGGCTCTCTTAACTTTTGTTTTCACATTTTAATAATGTAAAAACTAAATTTAAAGCCTGGCGATGTCCTACTCTCACATGGGGAAGCCCCACACTACCATCGGCGCTATTTCGTTTCACTTCTGAGTTCGGCATGGAAATCAGGTGGGTCCAAAACGCTATGGTCGCCAAGCAAATTCTTTATCAATTTGCTCGCAAATTCAAACGCACTTTAGTGCGGCCCTTTAGGGTGAGATTTGCTTGCAAATCGAATAATTCGGAAAGCTGTTTCTTAATTCTCGTTACTACACATTCAATGTTCTTTCATTGAGTCCATCAAAACCCCTTGGGTGTTGTATGGTTAAGCCTCACGGGCAATTAGTACAGGTTAGCTCAACGCCTCACAACGCTTACACACCCTGCCTATCAACGTCGTAGTCTACGACAACCCTTTAGGATACTTAAAGTATCAGGGAGAACTCATCTCAAGGCTCGCTTCCCGCTTAGATGCTTTCAGCGGTTATCGATCCCGAACTTAGCTACCGGGCAATGCGTCTGGCGACACAACCCGAACACCAGAGGTTCGTCCACTCCGGTCCTCTCGTACTAGGAGCAGCCCCTTTCAATTCTCCAACGCCCACGGCAGATAGGGACCGAACTGTCTCACGACGTTCTAAACCCAGCTCGCGTACCACTTTAAATGGCGAACAGCCATACCCTTGGGACCGACTTCAGCCCCAGGATGTGATGAGCCGACATCGAGGTGCCAAACACCGCCGTCGATATGAACTCTTGGGCGGTATCAGCCTGTTATCCCCGGAGTACCTTTTATCCGTTGAGCGATGGCCCTTCCATTCAGAACCACCGGATCACTATGACCTGCTTTCGCACCTGCTCGAATTGTCATTCTCGCAGTCAAGCGGGCTTATGCCATTGCACTAACCTCACGATGTCCAACCGTGATTAGCCCACCTTCGTGCTCCTCCGTTACGCTTTGGGAGGAGACCGCCCCAGTCAAACTACCCACCAGGCACTGTCCGCAACCCCGATAAGGGGTCGACGTTAGAACATCAACACTACAAGGGTGGTATTTCAAGGACGGCTCCACGCAATCTAGCGACTGCGCTTCAAAGCCTCCCACCTATCCTACACATGTAGGGTCAATGTTCAGTGCCAAGCTGTAGTAAAGGTTCACGGGGTCTTTCCGTCTAGCCGCGGGTACACTGCATCTTCACAGCGATTTCAATTTCACTGAGTCTCGGGTGGAGACAGCGTGGCCATCATTACGCCATTCGTGCAGGTCGGAACTTACCCGACAAGGAATTTCGCTACCTTAGGACCGTTATAGTTACGGCCGCCGTTTACCGGGGCTTCGATCAAGAGCTTCGACCGAAGTCTAACCCCATCAATTAACCTTCCGGCACCGGGCAGGCGTCACACCGTATACGTCATCTTGCGATTTTGCACAGTGCTGTGTTTTTAATAAACAGTTGCAGCCACCTGGTATCTGCGACTCTCAATAGCTCCATCCGCGAGGGACTTCACCGTCGAGAGCGTACCTTCTCCCGAAGTTACGGTACCATTTTGCCTAGTTCCTTCACCCGAGTTCTCTCAAGCGCCTTGGTATTCTCTACCCGACCACCTGTGTCGGTTTGGGGTACGATTCCTTACAATCTGAAGCTTAGAGGCTTTTCCTGGAAGCATGGCATCAATGACTTCACATCCGTAGATGCTCGACGTCGTGTCTCAGCCTTAAGAAGAGCCGGATTTACCTAACTCTTCAGCCTACGCACTTGAACCTGGACAACCGTCGCCAGGCCCACCTAGCCTTCTCCGTCCCCCCATCGCAATTGTAAGAAGTACGGGAATATTAACCCGTTTCCCATCGACTACGCCTTTCGGCCTCGCCTTAGGGGTCGACTTACCCTGCCCCGATTAACGTTGGACAGGAACCCTTGGTCTTCCGGCGAGGAGGTTTTTCACCCCCTTTATCGTTACTCATGTCAGCATTCGCACTTCTGATACGTCCAGCATGCGTTACCACACACCTTCAACCGCTTACAGAACGCTCCCCTACCCAATGTGCAAAAGCACATTGCCGCAGCTTCGGTTTACTACTTAGCCCCGTTACATCTTCCGCGCAGGCCGACTCGACCAGTGAGCTATTACGCTTTCTTTAAATGATGGCTGCTTCTAAGCCAACATCCTGGCTGTCTGAGCCTTCCCACATCGTTTCCCACTTAGTAGTAATTTGGGACCTTAGCTGGCGGTCTGGGTTGTTTCCCTCTCCACGACGGACGTTAGCACCCGCCGTGTGTCTCCCGGATAGTACTTACTGGTATTCGGAGTTTGCAAAGGGTTGGTAAGTCGGGATGACCCCCTAGCCTTAACAGTGCTCTACCCCCAGTAGTATTCGTCCGAGGCGCTACCTAAATAGCTTTCGGGGAGAACCAGCTATCTCCAGGTTTGATTGGCCTTTCACCCCTAGCCACAAGTCATCCGCTAATTTTTCAACATTAGTCGGTTCGGTCCTCCAGTTGATGTTACTCAACCTTCAACCTGCCCATGGCTAGATCACCTGGTTTCGGGTCTATATCCAGAGACTGAACGCCCAGTTAAGACTCGGTTTCCCTACGGCTCCCCTAGATGGTTAACCTTGCCACTGAATATAAGTCGCTGACCCATTATACAAAAGGTACGCAGTCACAGGACAAGCCTGCTCCTACTGCTTGTACGTACACGGTTTCAGGTTCTATTTCACTCCCCTCACAGGGGTTCTTTTCGCCTTTCCCTCACGGTACTGGTTCACTATCGGTCAGTCAGTAGTATTTAGCCTTGGAGGATGGTCCCCCCATATTCAGACAGGATATCACGTGTCCCGCCCTACTCGATTTCACTGAATATGCGTCGTCAGTTACGGGGCTATCACCCTGTATCGCCAAGCTTTCCAGCTTGTTCACCTAACGCCTATAAAGCTTAAGGGCTAGTCCAATTTCGCTCGCCGCTACTTTCGGAATCTCGGTTGATTTCTTTTCCTCGGGGTACTTAGATGTTTCAGTTCCCCCGGTTCGCCTCGTTATGCTATGTATTCACATAACGATACTTACTTATGTAAGTGGGTTTCCCCATTCGGAAATCCCAGACTCAAGTGGTTTTTACTACCTAATCTGGGCTTATCGCAAGTTAATACGTCCTTCATCGCCTCTGACTGCCAAGGCATCCACCGTGTACGCTTAGTCACTTAACCATACAACCCGAAGGAGTTTCGAATTGATGTTAAACAACCAAAGTTGTCTCTCATTATTTGAATGAGCGAGAGACATTTCGATTTTGCCGGACTCAAATTCCAAGAACACTTGAATGTGTTTTTAGTTGTATTCATAAATGAATACTTTGAGAACTTTACAAACAACAATAAATTGTTGTTTTGTCAGCTTTCCAAATTGTTAAAGAGCTAGATTTTCTGATGAAAACCATTTTTAAAGATTCTTTTTCAAGAACACTTAAAGATGGTGGAGCTATGCGGGATCGAACCGCAGACCTCCTGCGTGCAAGGCAGGCGCTCTCCCAGCTGAGCTATAGCCCCATCAAGGTGTGTCGATACTGTATGCCAATTCCTTGGGAAGGAAATTGGTGGGTCTGAGTGGACTCGAACCACCGACCTCTCGCTTATCAGGCGAACGCTCTAACCACCTGAGCTACAGACCCAGTATCGTCTCTTAAACTTCATAAACCGTATCAATCTGTGTGAACACTCATCGCAATAATCATCGTATAAGGAGGTGATCCAGCGCCAGGTTCCCCTAGCGCTACCTTGTTACGACTTCACCCCAGTCATGAACCACAAAGTGGTAAGCGTCCCCCCGAAGGTTAAACTACCTACTTCTTTTGCAGCCCACTCCCATGGTGTGACGGGCGGTGTGTACAAGGCCCGGGAACGTATTCACCGTGGCATTCTGATCCACGATTACTAGCGATTCCGACTTCATGGAGTCGAGTTGCAGACTCCAATCCGGACTACGACGCACTTTTTGGGATTCGCTCACTTTCGCAAGTTGGCCGCCCTCTGTATGCGCCATTGTAGCACGTGTGTAGCCCTACTCGTAAGGGCCATGATGACTTGACGTCGTCCCCACCTTCCTCCGGTTTATCACCGGCAGTCTCCCTGGAGTTCCCGACATTACTCGCTGGCAAACAAGGATAAGGGTTGCGCTCGTTGCGGGACTTAACCCAACATTTCACAACACGAGCTGACGACAGCCATGCAGCACCTGTCTCAGAGTTCCCGAAGGCACCAATCCATCTCTGGAAAGTTCTCTGGATGTCAAGAGTAGGTAAGGTTCTTCGCGTTGCATCGAATTAAACCACATGCTCCACCGCTTGTGCGGGCCCCCGTCAATTCATTTGAGTTTTAATCTTGCGACCGTACTCCCCAGGCGGTCTACTTAACGCGTTAGCTCCGAAAGCCACGGCTCAAGGCCACAACCTCCAAGTAGACATCGTTTACGGCGTGGACTACCAGGGTATCTAATCCTGTTTGCTCCCCACGCTTTCGCATCTGAGTGTCAGTATCTGTCCAGGGGGCCGCCTTCGCCACCGGTATTCCTTCAGATCTCTACGCATTTCACCGCTACACCTGAAATTCTACCCCCCTCTACAGTACTCTAGTCTGCCAGTTTCAAATGCTATTCCGAGGTTGAGCCCCGGGCTTTCACATCTGACTTAACAAACCACCTGCATGCGCTTTACGCCCAGTAATTCCGATTAACGCTCGCACCCTCCGTATTACCGCGGCTGCTGGCACGGAGTTAGCCGGTGCTTCTTCTGTCGCTAACGTCAAACAACGCCGCTATTAACGACGCCGCCTTCCTCACGACTGAAAGTGCTTTACAACCCGAAGGCCTTCTTCACACACGCGGCATGGCTGCATCAGGCTTGCGCCCATTGTGCAATATTCCCCACTGCTGCCTCCCGTAGGAGTCTGGACCGTGTCTCAGTTCCAGTGTGGCTGATCATCCTCTCAGACCAGCTAGGGATCGTCGCCTTGGTGAGCCCTTACCTCACCAACTAGCTAATCCCACCTAGGCATATCCTGACGCGAGAGGCCCGAAGGTCCCCCTCTTTGGCCCGTAGGCATCATGCGGTATTAGCCATCGTTTCCAATGGTTATCCCCCACATCAGGGCAATTTCCTAGGCATTACTCACCCGTCCGCCGCTCGACGCCGTTATCGTTCCCCGAAGGTTCAGATAACTCGTTTCCGCTCGACTTGCATGTGTTAGGCCTGCCGCCAGCGTTCAATCTGAGCCATGATCAAACTCTTCAATTTAAGATTTTGTTCGGCTCAATGAATACTGAACATTACATAAAGTAATGTTTGAATTGACTGTGCTGAATCCGAAGATTCAATGGTCACTTCGTATCATTGAAACCTAATTTGATACCGAGGTATCTAATTGGATTATCATCAACGAGTGCCCACACAGATTGATAGGTCTATATTGTTAAAGAGCTTGGCTTTCAGTGCCTTAGCACTTAAGCGAGGTGCGTATAATACGCTTTCCACTTTGAAAGTCAACATAAAATTCTAAAAAGATTAGAACTTTATGGTGACTTGCTTAAATCTTAAGCAAGTGCAAAATAAAGCCTGGCGATGTCCTACTCTCACATGGGGAAGCCCCACACTACCATCGGCGCTATTTCGTTTCACTTCTGAGTTCGGCATGGAAATCAGGTGGGTCCAAAACGCTATGGTCGCCAAGCAAATTCTTTAATTCGGAAAGCTGTTTTCGTTCTTACACATTCAACGTTCTTTCATTGAGTCCATCAAAACCCCTTGGGTGTTGTATGGTTAAGCCTCACGGGCAATTAGTACAGGTTAGCTCAACGCCTCACAACGCTTACACACCCTGCCTATCAACGTCGTAGTCTACGACAACCCTTTAGGATACTTAAAGTATCAGGGAGAACTCATCTCAAGGCTCGCTTCCCGCTTAGATGCTTTCAGCGGTTATCGATCCCGAACTTAGCTACCGGGCAATGCGTCTGGCGACACAACCCGAACACCAGAGGTTCGTCCACTCCGGTCCTCTCGTACTAGGAGCAGCCCCTTTCAATTCTCCAACGCCCACGGCAGATAGGGACCGAACTGTCTCACGACGTTCTAAACCCAGCTCGCGTACCACTTTAAATGGCGAACAGCCATACCCTTGGGACCGACTTCAGCCCCAGGATGTGATGAGCCGACATCGAGGTGCCAAACACCGCCGTCGATATGAACTCTTGGGCGGTATCAGCCTGTTATCCCCGGAGTACCTTTTATCCGTTGAGCGATGGCCCTTCCATTCAGAACCACCGGATCACTATGACCTGCTTTCGCACCTGCTCGAATTGTCATTCTCGCAGTCAAGCGGGCTTATGCCATTGCACTAACCTCACGATGTCCAACCGTGATTAGCCCACCTTCGTGCTCCTCCGTTACGCTTTGGGAGGAGACCGCCCCAGTCAAACTACCCACCAGGCACTGTCCGCAACCCCGATGAGGGGTCGACGTTAGAACATCAACACTACAAGGGTGGTATTTCAAGGACGGCTCCACGCAATCTAGCGACTGCGCTTCAAAGCCTCCCACCTATCCTACACATGTAGGGTCAATGTTCAGTGCCAAGCTGTAGTAAAGGTTCACGGGGTCTTTCCGTCTAGCCGCGGGTACACTGCATCTTCACAGCGATTTCAATTTCACTGAGTCTCGGGTGGAGACAGCGTGGCCATCATTACGCCATTCGTGCAGGTCGGAACTTACCCGACAAGGAATTTCGCTACCTTAGGACCGTTATAGTTACGGCCGCCGTTTACCGGGGCTTCGATCAAGAGCTTCGACCGAAGTCTAACCCCATCAATTAACCTTCCGGCACCGGGCAGGCGTCACACCGTATACGTCATCTTGCGATTTTGCACAGTGCTGTGTTTTTAATAAACAGTTGCAGCCACCTGGTATCTGCGACTCTCAATAGCTCCATCCGCGAGGGACTTCACCGTCGAGAGCGTACCTTCTCCCGAAGTTACGGTACCATTTTGCCTAGTTCCTTCACCCGAGTTCTCTCAAGCGCCTTGGTATTCTCTACCCGACCACCTGTGTCGGTTTGGGGTACGATTCCTTACAATCTGAAGCTTAGAGGCTTTTCCTGGAAGCATGGCATCAATGACTTCACATCCGTAGATGCTCGACGTCGTGTCTCAGCCTTAGAAAGAGCCGGATTTACCTAACTCTTCAGCCTACGCACTTGAACCTGGACAACCGTCGCCAGGCCCACCTAGCCTTCTCCGTCCCCCCATCGCAATTGTAAGAAGTACGGGAATATTAACCCGTTTCCCATCGACTACGCCTTTCGGCCTCGCCTTAGGGGTCGACTTACCCTGCCCCGATTAACGTTGGACAGGAACCCTTGGTCTTCCGGCGAGGAGGTTTTTCACCCCCTTTATCGTTACTCATGTCAGCATTCGCACTTCTGATACGTCCAGCATGCGTTACCACACACCTTCAACCGCTTACAGAACGCTCCCCTACCCAATATACAAAAGTATATTGCCGCAGCTTCGGTTTACTACTTAGCCCCGTTACATCTTCCGCGCAGGCCGACTCGACCAGTGAGCTATTACGCTTTCTTTAAATGATGGCTGCTTCTAAGCCAACATCCTGGCTGTCTGAGCCTTCCCACATCGTTTCCCACTTAGTAGTAATTTGGGACCTTAGCTGGCGGTCTGGGTTGTTTCCCTCTCCACGACGGACGTTAGCACCCGCCGTGTGTCTCCCGGATAGTACTTACTGGTATTCGGAGTTTGCAAAGGGTTGGTAAGTCGGGATGACCCCCTAGCCTTAACAGTGCTCTACCCCCAGTAGTATTCGTCCGAGGCGCTACCTAAATAGCTTTCGGGGAGAACCAGCTATCTCCAGGTTTGATTGGCCTTTCACCCCTAGCCACAAGTCATCCGCTAATTTTTCAACATTAGTCGGTTCGGTCCTCCAGTTGATGTTACTCAACCTTCAACCTGCCCATGGCTAGATCACCTGGTTTCGGGTCTATATCCAGAGACTGAACGCCCAGTTAAGACTCGGTTTCCCTACGGCTCCCCTAGATGGTTAACCTTGCCACTGAATATAAGTCGCTGACCCATTATACAAAAGGTACGCAGTCACAGGACAAGCCTGCTCCTACTGCTTGTACGTACACGGTTTCAGGTTCTATTTCACTCCCCTCACAGGGGTTCTTTTCGCCTTTCCCTCACGGTACTGGTTCACTATCGGTCAGTCAGTAGTATTTAGCCTTGGAGGATGGTCCCCCCATATTCAGACAGGATATCACGTGTCCCGCCCTACTCGATTTCACTGAATATGCGTCGTCAGTTACGGGGCTATCACCCTGTATCGCCAAGCTTTCCAGCTTGTTCACCTAACGCCTATAAAGCTTAAGGGCTAGTCCAATTTCGCTCGCCGCTACTTTCGGAATCTCGGTTGATTTCTTTTCCTCGGGGTACTTAGATGTTTCAGTTCCCCCGGTTCGCCTCGTTATGCTATGTATTCACATAACGATACTTACTTATGTAAGTGGGTTTCCCCATTCGGAAATCCCAGACTCAAGTGGTTTTTACTACCTAATCTGGGCTTATCGCAAGTTAATACGTCCTTCATCGCCTCTGACTGCCAAGGCATCCACCGTGTACGCTTAGTCACTTAACCATACAACCCGAAGGAGTTTCGAATTGATGTTAAACAACCAAAGTTGTCTCTCATTATTTGAATGAGCGAGAGACATTCGATTTTGCCGGACTCAAATATGTTTTGCTTTCGCAAAACCCAAGAACACTTGAATGTGTTTTTAGTTGTATTCCATAAGGAATACTTTGAGAACTTTACAAACAACAATAAATTGTTGTTTTGTCAGCTTTCCAAATTGTTAAAGAGCAATAACAGCTCGAAGCTTTCGCTTCAAAACCATCAATCTGTGTGAACACTCATCGCAATAATCATCGTTTAAGGAGGTGATCCAGCGCCAGGTTCCCCTAGCGCTACCTTGTTACGACTTCACCCCAGTCATGAACCACAAAGTGGTAAGCGTCCCCCCGAAGGTTAAACTACCTACTTCTTTTGCAGCCCACTCCCATGGTGTGACGGGCGGTGTGTACAAGGCCCGGGAACGTATTCACCGTGGCATTCTGATCCACGATTACTAGCGATTCCGACTTCATGGAGTCGAGTTGCAGACTCCAATCCGGACTACGACGCACTTTTTGGGATTCGCTCACTCTCGCAAGTTGGCCGCCCTCTGTATGCGCCATTGTAGCACGTGTGTAGCCCTACTCGTAAGGGCCATGATGACTTGACGTCGTCCCCACCTTCCTCCGGTTTATCACCGGCAGTCTCCCTGGAGTTCCCGACATTACTCGCTGGCAAACAAGGATAAGGGTTGCGCTCGTTGCGGGACTTAACCCAACATTTCACAACACGAGCTGACGACAGCCATGCAGCACCTGTCTCAGAGTTCCCGAAGGCACCAATCCATCTCTGGAAAGTTCTCTGGATGTCAAGAGTAGGTAAGGTTCTTCGCGTTGCATCGAATTAAACCACATGCTCCACCGCTTGTGCGGGCCCCCGTCAATTCATTTGAGTTTTAATCTTGCGACCGTACTCCCCAGGCGGTCTACTTAACGCGTTAGCTCCGAAAGCCACGGCTCAAGGCCACAACCTCCAAGTAGACATCGTTTACGGCGTGGACTACCAGGGTATCTAATCCTGTTTGCTCCCCACGCTTTCGCATCTGAGTGTCAGTATCTGTCCAGGGGGCCGCCTTCGCCACCGGTATTCCTTCAGATCTCTACGCATTTCACCGCTACACCTGAAATTCTACCCCCCTCTACAGTACTCTAGTCTGCCAGTTTCAAATGCTATTCCGAGGTTGAGCCCCGGGCTTTCACATCTGACTTAACAAACCACCTGCATGCGCTTTACGCCCAGTAATTCCGATTAACGCTCGCACCCTCCGTATTACCGCGGCTGCTGGCACGGAGTTAGCCGGTGCTTCTTCTGTCGCTAACGTCAAACAACGCCGCTATTAACGACGCCGCCTTCCTCACGACTGAAAGTGCTTTACAACCCGAAGGCCTTCTTCACACACGCGGCATGGCTGCATCAGGCTTGCGCCCATTGTGCAATATTCCCCACTGCTGCCTCCCGTAGGAGTCTGGACCGTGTCTCAGTTCCAGTGTGGCTGATCATCCTCTCAGACCAGCTAGGGATCGTCGCCTTGGTGAGCCCTTACCTCACCAACTAGCTAATCCCACCTAGGCATATCCTGACGCGAGAGGCCCGAAGGTCCCCCTCTTTGGCCCGTAGGCGTTATGCGGTATTAGCCATCGTTTCCAATGGTTATCCCCCACATCAGGGCAATTTCCTAGGCATTACTCACCCGTCCGCCGCTCGACGCCGTTATCGTCCCCCGAAGGTTCAGATAACTCGTTTCCGCTCGACTTGCATGTGTTAGGCCTGCCGCCAGCGTTCAATCTGAGCCATGATCAAACTCTTCAATTTAAGATTTTGTTCGGCTCAATGAATACTGAACATTACATAAAGTAATGTTTGAATTGACTGTGCTGAATCTTTCGATTCAATGGTCACTTCGTTTCATTGAAACCTAATTTGAAGCCGAAGCTTCTAATTGGATTATCATCAACGAGTGCCCACACAGATTGATAGGTCTATATTGTTAAAGAGCAACTCTTCTTTGTGATTAACATCACTTCGGAAGAGGCGGCCATTCTAGCGAGATAATTTATTGTGTCAAACACTTTTTTTTAAATTATTTCGTTTTTCTTTTCAGCCTTATCAACTTCGCTTAAACCCTTGTGAGCCCTTGCCCTGTCGACGAGGAGGCATTATAGAGATCGCGCTCACATTGGCAAGCGTTATTTTTCAAAAATTGCAAAAATAATGGTTAAGCGATGAGTTTTCGATCAAAGCTTTATTTATTCAACTTTACCCCAAGAACTCGCACAACTTATCCACAGAGTTATTCTATAAAGCGTGTTTTTCAGGTGCTATAAATAAAGAAAGCTGCTTTATTGCAGCTATCTTTATTAAACTTAACCTAAACTCTATTTAAAGAGCATTATGGCTATATGCCAGACCCATCTTGTTCAGAGCCATCATCTTCGTGTAGGCCACATTCTCGCTTTAAGCCAAAGAATCGAGTTTCTTCCTCTGACATTCCCGGCTCCCATTTACGAGTGGTATGTGTATCACCAACTGAAAGGTAACCTTCATCCCACAATGGGTGGTATTTAAGGCCGTGTTGTTCTAAGTAGTAATGAACGTCTTTATTAGTCCAGTCAATTACTGGCAAAAACTTAAACACACCGTGCTGAATTGATAGTATCGGTAAACCTGCTCGTGATTTACTTTGCTCTCGACGTAGTCCAGAGAACCACGTTCCAACATTAAGCTCTTTTAGCGCTCGACGCATTGGCTCCACTTTATTGAGCTTGTTGTATTTTTCAATTCCCTCTACACCCTGCTCCCATAACTTCCCATATCGAGCCTCTTGCCAATTCGCACTTTCTTTCGCTCGATAAACTTTTAAGTTTAGGTTGAGAGCATCTGTCAGCTCATCAATGAATTGATAGGTTTCAGCAAACAGGTATCCTGTATCGGTTAGAATGACGGGGATATCCGCTTTGACTTGAGTAACTAAATGAAGCATAACCGCGGCTTGAATACCAAAACTAGAAGAAACCGCAAACTCGCCCTCTAGATTCTCTAAAGCCCACTTTACTCTATCTTGTGCCGAAAGCTTTTCGAGCTCGACATTAATTTGAGCAAGACGGAGGATTTGCTCCGTCTTTGTTAATGTCAATAACTCTGTAAGCTCAAGCCTGGACGCTACAGAATCAAGCATGAAAGTCCCTCTTTGATACGAGCACTTCTTGGATAATACCAGCACGAATTGTGAAATCGCCGAAGGCTTCGCCTTCTTTACGCTCTTTCGACCATCGAGCCACCAGCAGATCAATCTCTTCTAAGATTTGCTTATCCGTGATGTTCTCTTTATACATTTTTGGTACTCGAGTACCAGCACGGTTACCACCTAAATGTAGGTTGTAACGACCTGGCGCTTTACCAACTAAACCAATTTCAGCCAACATGGCACGACCACAACCGTTTGGACACCCAGTTACACGCAAAATGATGTTGTCATTTTTTGGTAGGTTGTGCTTTTCCAAAATCCCCTCCACATCAGTAACAAACTGAGGAAGGAAACGCTCTGCCTCTGCCATTGCTAGCGGACACGTTGGAAAGGCAACACACGCCATTGAATTTTTGCGCTGCTCACTGATATTGTCATCCATCAAGCCATGTTCACGAGCGATCTTTTCGATCTTCGCTTTTTCGCTTTTAGGTACCCCCGCAACAATTAAGTTCTGGTTGGCAGTCATACGGAAATCGCCTTTATGGATTTTGGCAATTTCAGCAACACCCGTTTTAAGTGGTTTACCTGGGAAGTCCAGCAGACGACCGTTTTCGATGAAAAGTGCTAAGTGATGTTTACCATCAATTCCTTCTACCCAACCAATACGGTCACCACGCTCAGTAAACTCGTACGGGCGGCTTGCTTCAAACTGAATGCCTGCTCGCTTTTCGACTTCGGCTTTAAAGACATCAGTACCTACACGGTCAAGTGTGTATTTGGTTTTGGCATTCTTACGGTTTGAGCGATTACCCCAATCACGCTGAGTGGTAACCACCGCCGCTGCAACATCAAGCGTTTTCTCTAATGGGATGAAACCTAAGTCGTCAGCGCGGCGCGGATAAGTTGACGTATCACCATGTGTCATCGCTAGACCGCCGCCAACTAGGACGTTAAAACCAACCAACTTGCCGTTATCCGCAATTGCTACGAAGTTAAGATCATTGGCATGCACGTCTACGTCATTTTGCGGTGGGATCACCACCGTCGTTTTGAACTTACGCGGTAAATAGTTTTTACCCAGAATAGGCTCATCTTCTTCAGTGCTTTCTACTTTCTCACCGTCTAGCCAAATCTCAGCGTAAGCACGTGTTTTTGGAAGCAGGTGTTCACTGATCTTCTTCGCCCATTCATAAGCTTCTTGGTGTAACTCTGACTCCACTGGGTTAGTGGTACACAACACGTTACGGTTTACATCACCCGCGGTTGCAATCGAATCAATGCCAATACTGTTGAGCGTTTGATGCATCAACTTAATATTCGGTTTTAATACCCCATGAAACTGGAACGTTTGGCGAGTCGTCAGACGAATACTTCCATATAAAGAGTGCTCCGTTGCGAACTTGTCGATCGCTAACCATTGCGTTGGCGTGATGATGCCTCCAGGCATACGTGCACGAAGCATCACGTTATGCAATGGCTCTAGCTTTTGCTTTGTGCGTTCATTACGGATATCACGATCGTCTTGCTGATACATACCGTGGAAACGAATTAACTGGAAGTTGTCGGCAGTAAAGCCACCAGTAATACGGTCCTGTAAATCTTGCTCAATGGTGCCACGTAATAAGTTACTTTCTCGCTTCAGGCGCTCGTTATCAGATAGCGGCCCTAGCTCTTCGCCTAATACAATCTGCTTGTTATTTTCAGTAGAAAAAGTCATTAGTACACATCCCTCTGATAACGTTTCGCTTTACGTAGGTCATTAATAAATTGTTCTGCATCGTCACGCGGCATCTTGCCTTCTTGTTCAGCAACGATAACCAGTGCGTCGTGCACATCTTTTGCCATACGCGTTGCATCACCGCAGACATAGATATAAGCGCCTTCTTGGATCCACTGCCACACTTGAGCTGCGTTTTCTAAGATGCGATGTTGTACGTAAACTTTTTCTACTTGGTCACGACTAAAGGCAACATCCAATCGGCTTAGTACTCCTGACTTGAGGTACTTTTGCCATTCCACTTGGTACAAGAAGTCTTGAGTGAACGTGCGATCACCAAAGAACAACCAGTTTTTGCCTTCAGCATCACGGTTTTCACGTTCCTGAATAAAGCTACGGAATGGTGCGATCCCAGTGCCCGGACCAACCATGATAATTGGAGTGCTATCATCTTCCGGCAGTTTAAAGTTGTTGTTATGCTCAACAAATACTTTAACTTCATCTCCCTCTTCGAGACGCTGTGCTAAGAAGCTCGACGCACCACCATATCGTTTTTCGTCGTTTTGTTCGTACTCAACCAAAGCAACCGTTAGGTGTACTTCTTCATCGACCTCTTCTTGGCTTGATGCAATAGAGTAAAGGCGAGGAGTAAGACGACGAAGCAAACTAATCAACTCATCTGCGGTTAACTTGGTTTTCTTCTCTGCCAATACATCAACAATTTGAGTATTTGCAGAGTACTCGCGAAGTTTATCTTTATCGTCAACCAGCTTTTGTAGCTTCTTGCTACCGGATAACTCGGCAAACTTTGTAATGAGCTGAGGGTTAGATGTTGTGATTTCATATTTACTCACGAGAGCACTATGGATTGACAAGCTTTCGCCATCAACATCAACGGTTTCAACCCCAGACAAACCGACCTTACCAAGAATGGCATTAGCAAGTTCTGAACTATTTTCAAACCACACACCTAGCGCATCACCAGGCTGATACGTTAACCCCGAACCTTCCAAGTCAATTTCTATATGACGAACATCCTTTCCAGAATCACGACCCGTGATTTTTTGACTGGTCAGTAACGTCGCTGTGTATGGGTTTTGTTTATTGTAAGAAGAGTGCGCAGTCGCCGCCTGACCCACAGGAAGTTGAACCACATCCGCTTCAGTGCCAGAAGAAAGCGTATCTTTTACCTTACCTAACGCATTCTTACGCCATTCAGCTGCTGGTGCTTCATAATCCACATCGCAATCAAGACGATCGATAAATGGGGTCGCACCTAACTTTGATAGGTAAGCGTCGAAGTCTTTACCGGTTTGGCAGAAGAATTCGTAGCTCGAGTCACCCAGAGCAATAACGCCATATTGAAGGTTTGACAGCTTAGGAGCTTTCTTAGATTGCAAAAACTCGTGTAGCTCTATAGCGTTATCTGGTGCTTCGCCTTCGCCGTTCGTCGATGCCACAATAATGACATGCGTTTCTTTGGCTAAGTTTTTACCTTTGTAATCACTTGCATCAAAAAGTTCGACAGCAATTCCTTCTGCTTTTGCTTCCTGTTCTAGAGCTTCAGCAACGCCTTTAGCGTTGCCAGTTTGGGAAGCAAAAATAATACTCAACTTACCTGCAGGCTTCGCTGATACGGCTGCCGTCGCTTGTGCAATTGGCGTTACCGCTGTATTTGGTTGATTTTGAGCTAATCCCCAAAAATACCCACTGACCCAAGCAAGTTGCTGTGAAGACAACTCAGAGACAGTTTGTTGGAGTGAGCTAATTTGTTGGTCATTCAGAGGGCTTGCGATTGGAGGATTTCCTCCTTGCCCATTATTATCTTCAGACACATTCTTGTGAGAATACTCATTCTTTTGAAAAGACATTATCACGACATCCCTATTCATTGCGTGATGATAGAGTACCCACTCTCCTTAATAACAAGAAAGAATAGAAGTGAATGTTTTATAACTTTTTGGAAGTAAGAACGGCTTACTTTTTGCTCATCGATCTTCAATGCGGACTTGTTGAAAGCCTACTGCCATTGCCGATTTTGACGCTGCATCCAAATCTTCATAAAGACATTCTTCACCATGACTGTCCGTCAGAAAAACAAAACCACCGCGCGCATGTCTGAACTCCACAACCCAGCCACCCTCTTGGATTGCAGGTTCAATAATCGCTTCGACAAGCTGGTTTTCACGGAATAGATGTCTTAGTTCGTTTATTGTCATCGCTATCCCTGCTTTAACTTTCACATTGCTCCTAGGTAAGCATGGTCTAAGTCAGCAAAATAGGCAGAAAATTCGATTGAATATAATGAAGTGATATAAAAAAACGCCGCTTATAAAGCGACGTTTTAAAAAATCGAGTATCTAATCTGGCTGCATTTAGAATGCGTATTCTGCACTCACAAAAAAGCCGTTAGCAAAAATAAACTCTTTCCCTAGATCCGACATGAATTTCTCGGACTCCAAATCAATCACGCGGTAACCACCACGAAAAGCCAGTTGAGCTTTTTCGAGCGGTACATGGTATTGAACACCTGCCATGAAATCAGTACTTTTGATACCTTTGTTGTCACCAAAGTTTATCTCACCAATCACATCAAAATTTGTGTCCGGAACTTGAATCTCTGCGTAACCGTACCAAGCCCAAATCAGCTCATCAAACTCTTCTATACGCTTGTTTGAGCCAGCATCAATGTATTTAGTGTCACTTAAATTACTGAATGTAACACCCGCATCAAAATGCAATAAATCATGCTCCAGAATTTGGTAGTACATGGTGAAATCAAGCTTATTGAACCCCATATAATCAGCATCAATGCTCGAGTAACGAAGACGTGCATTAGGAACGTATTTCACATCATGCTCAATCGCCGCGTAAAATGCGCCTGTTGTGCTGCTATCTCGTCTTACTTCATTTACTTTAGTGTCAGCAGCCCAGATCTCTGCGCCGACTTTCGTCGATACAGAATATTCTGCAAAAACAGGAAAAGATACTGCCAACGATAATGCTGTTAAAGCGATGGTCGCTTTATTTGTCATGTAGTGTGTACTCCGAGATAGCTGATGTTCACGTTGAAGACGTGAGAGGAAATATACCATACTCTCACGTCTCTCTATCAACTAAATCATGTCACTCGTTATTTATAGCGGGGCTGGGCAACGTAATTCTTGAAGAACCAAACACCCAATGCAATCACGATTAACCATGGCAATAGTTTGAGTACCGCTCCGACCATTCCCAGTAAAAACATCACAACTAACGCGATACCGGTTGCTGCGAATACGGTCATCATTGTGATACCGGTAACCAATAGGGTCGCCGCAAAGACTAAAATAAAGATTAGCTCCAACATAATCACTTCTCCATTTGTTTTTAATAAACAGAGCAGTTTCCATACCAACTTACCAAGATGACGATAACACAATGATTTTTATTCAAAAATAAAGCCAGAGACATTTCTGCACTCTGGCTTACTTGTTCTTTAGTTGGTAATTTTAGCCAACCACTGGTTAATTTTACACATTCAATTCTTTTGGAATCTTCGCTAACGCGTCTTGCAGCACTTCTAAACCAGAACCCGGCTTGTGCGCATTTTCACTGATATGACGACGCCATTGACGAGCACCTGGCATGCTTTGGAATAAACCTAACATATGACGGGTAATATGACCAAGGTACGCACCTTTCGCTAATTGCGCTTCAATGTATGGGTACATCTCTTCAACAATTTCGCTGCGTTTCTTCACTGGAGCATTAGAGCCAAATAACTCTTGATCTACCGATGCCAGTAGATATGGGCTTTGGTAAGCCTCACGACCAATCATCACACCATCAAGATGCTGAAGATGTGCTTTGGCTTCTTCTAGTGACTTTACACCACCGTTAATAGCAATGGTTAAGTGAGAAAAATCTTGCTTCAATTGGTAAGCTCGTGGGTAATCCAATGGTGGGATCTCACGGTTTTCTTTCGGACTAAGACCACTTAACCAAGCTTTACGCGCGTGGATAGTGAACTGCTCACAGCCCCCCTTTTCTGAGACAATAGAAACAAAATCCGTTAGGAACTCGTAAGAATCTTGATCATCAATACCAATACGAGTCTTGACTGTCACAGGAATATCAACCACGTCCTTCATTGCAGCGACACAATCCGCAACCAACTGTGGTTCTGCCATTAGGCAAGCACCAAAGCGACCGTTTTGTACACGGTCAGACGGGCAACCCACATTGAGGTTAACCTCATCGTAGCCACGCTCTTGAGCCAGTTTAGCGCACTTTGCCAAGTCTCCTGGATTTGAACCACCCAACTGAAGGGCCAACGGATGCTCTTCTTCGTTGTAAGCCAGGAAATCTCCTTTTCCATGAATGATCGCACCTGTCGTCACCATTTCAGTGTACAGCAGGGTTTCTTTGGTCATTAAGCGATGGAAGTAGCGACAATGACGATCGGTCCAGTCGAGCATTGGTGCTACGGAGAGCCTGCAAGAATGAGTCATGATATAAACACCCGTTTTTATGTTGCCAAGGTCGAGCGCAGCAGTACGCTCAAAAAATAAGTCGGGTATTGTATACCCAAGCACCTCTAGGTGCTAGTTTCAGCGAGAATGATTTGGCTGGCTGGCTAGCCAAATGCTTAAGAATATGCAGCAGTAATACGAATTCGTCACTCGTTGATTCATTCTGTGATGACTATTCCGACTTCACACCACCACCGACTTGCTTTAATTCATGATTTTCGTTCTGATAGTGGGTAAAATGAAGCATTTCTAAACGAACTTCGTATAGAAATGATTTATCATAGAGCACGTCCGATAGTTATGGTGAAAGGTTTGAACCCAACAATCATTGAACAAATTGAAAGTATCTGCGCAGAGCGTGGAGTACGATTGACTCCGCAACGCCGACGCGTATTTGAACTCATTTGTTCTAATCGCCGCGCCTCAAGTGCGTATGAGCTATTGGAGCAACTAAAAGAGAGTGAGCCTCAGGCTAAGCCTCCCACTGTTTATCGAGCATTAGATTTTCTCCTAGAGCAAGGCTTCATCCACCGAGTGGAATCGACAAATAGCTTTATTACTTGTTGTTCTTTCAATACTCAGCAGCACTTTTTCCAATTACTAATTTGCGATAAATGTGGTGATGTCGTTGAACTCGAAGATGAGACGCTGATATCCTTGTTAGCCGAAAACGCCGAGAAGCATGGATTCAAACTGACCAACCAAGTTATTGAAACTCATGGTGAATGCCAGGCCTGTTCCTCCGAGACGAAAGAAAAAGTATAGAAGAACGTTATGCGCGCTGAATTTGTAAACCCGTTTTTAGCTTCTTTAATGAACGTGCTAAAAACCATGGCTTCTCTTGAGCTGAAGCCACAAAAACCGCGAATCAAAAAAGATGAGATCGCACGAGGTGACGTTTCTGGTCTGATTGGCATGGTAGGTCCACAAACTCGTGGTTCAATGTCGATTACCTTTGATGAAGCGCTAGCTCTAGAAATCATGCAGAACATGCTTGGTGAGCGTCCAAATGGACTCAATGAAGAGGTCACCGATATGGTGGGTGAGATCACCAACATGGTTACTGGTGGTGCGAAACGCATTCTGGCGGAAAGTGGTTTTGATTTTGATATGGCAACACCGGTAGTGGTTTCTGGCCGAGGCCATACGATTCGCCACAAGTGTGAGGGCTCAATCATCATCATGCCTTTCTCTTCCCAATGGGGAAATGCCTTTATCGAAATTTGCTTCGAATAAAAGAGAAAAAATAGGTTGGCACTGGCCAACCTATTTTGTTTTTGCCTCAGGCAATAAAAAAGGTCAGCATTTGCTGACCTTTTCTTTATCTATTCAAACCAAACATTAAGCTTTGAACGCTTTAAATGCGTTGATTAGACCATTTGTTGAGCTGTCATGCGAGCTGATTTGAGACTCGTCTGCAAGCTCAGGTAGGATTTGGTTAGCCAGTTGTTTACCTAGTTCCACGCCCCATTGGTCAAAGCTGAAGATATTCCAGATAACACCTTGTACGAAAATTTTGTGTTCGTACATTGCGATCAAGTTACCTAGCGTACGAGGCGTGATTTGCTTCACTAGGATAGAGTTTGTTGGACGGTTACCTTCAAACACTTTGAATGGCGCGATCGCTGCCACTTCTTCAGCGTTCTTACCTGCTTTCACCAACTCTTCTTTCACTGTTTCTTCACTCTTACCAAACGCTAGTGCTTCAGTTTGCGCAAAGAAGTTGGACATCAGTTTTTGGTGATGATCGCTAGCTGGGTTGTGGCTGATTGCAGGTGCAATGAAGTCACATGGGATCAGCTTAGTGCCTTGGTGAATCAGTTGGTAGAACGCGTGCTGACCGTTGGTACCTGGTTCACCCCAAATAATAGGGCCCGTTTGGTAAGTCACAGCATTGCCTTCACGGTCAACGTATTTACCGTTTGATTCCATGTTACCTTGCTGGAAGTATGCCGCGAAACGGTGCATGTACTGATCGTAAGGTAAGATAGCTTCTGATTCCGCACCGTGGAAGTTGTTGTACCAAATACCGATAAGCGCAAGGATCACAGGGATGTTGCTTTCTAGGTCTGTTGATACGAAGTGCTTGTCCATCTCGTGAGCACCTTCAAGCAGCTCAACGAAGTTGTCGTAACCTACCGCTAATGCGATTGATAAACCGATTGCAGACCATAGTGAGTAACGGCCACCAACCCAGTCCCAGAATTCGAACATGTTCGCGGTATCGATACCGAATTCAGACACGGCTGTCGCGTTCGTTGAAAGCGCAGCAAAGTGCTTAGCCACGTGAGCTTGATCACCCGCAGACTCTAGGAACCAATCACGTGCTGTGTGCGCGTTAGTCATGGTTTCTTGCGTTGTGAACGTCTTAGACGCGATCAAGAATAACGTCGTTTCTGGGTTAACTTTCTTCAACGTTTCAACGATGTGCGTACCATCAACGTTAGATACGAAGTGAAGGTTTAGATGATTTTTGTACGGTGCTAGAGCTTCCGTCACCATGTAAGGGCCAAGGTCAGAACCACCGATACCGATGTTCACGATATCTGTAATTGCTTTACCTGTGTAACCTTTCCACTCACCGCCGATAACGCGTTCAGTGAATGATTTCATTTTTTCTAGAACCGCGTTCACTGCTGGCATTACGTCTTCGCCGTCTACCATTACTGGTGTATTCGCGCGGTTACGTAGTGCAGTGTGAAGAACAGCGCGACCTTCTGTTTGGTTGATCGCTTCGCCACTGAACATCGCTTCAATTGCAGATTTCAGCTCAGTCTCGTTCGCAAGAGCGAACAGGTGCTTCAGAGTTTCCTCATTGATGAGGTTCTTTGAGTAATCGACTAGGATGTCTGAGCCGAAACGTGCAGAGTATTTGTCGAAACGCGCTGCGTCTTGAGCAAATAACTCTTTAAGATCCATATCTTGTGCAGATTCGAAATGTGCAGTTAGCGCTTTCCAAGCTTGTGTTTGCGTTGGATTGATATTTTTCAACATGGTCTTTATCCCGATGTTACAGTAGGTTCCATTCCTTACAGTCTAGCGAAAACTGTGGAATCCCCGATTTAGCAAATAGAATATTAATTAGATGTTTGGGCGAATTGCCACAAAACAAGTCTTTGTAATTTTTTTTCAGGTGCCAATTATGACTGAGAGTATTTACACTCACATTGAGTTAGGTCACGTTCCCTGCCCTGAAAATGAACAATTCATTTACGATGACAAGAATCATATCACTTACTAATGACAGGCTCTAATTGGAATAGGATAGACGCCAATTTATAAATTTCCAAAGGAACACGTATGTGGGCACAAAAAACACTGCAATTAAAAGCGAGAAGCCGCGGTTTTCACCTAATAACTGATGAAATTGAACAACAATTACCACAAATAAACGAGCTTTCAGTAGGTTTATTACACCTATTTATTCAGCATACCTCCGCCAGTTTGACCTTAAATGAGAATGCTGATCCAACCGTGCGTATGGACATGGAAGCGCATTTCAACAAGTTTGTACCAGAGCGTGCTCCTTATTATCAGCACACCTATGAAGGTGATGACGACATGCCAGCACACATTAAAGCATCCCTACTTGGCAGTAGTGTGACGATACCAATCCAAAATGGTCGATTAGCTTTAGGAACATGGCAGGGCATTTACTTGGGTGAGCACCGAGACTTTGGCGGCGGCCGCCGCGTTATTGCTACGATTAACGGTGAGTAGATAAAACAAAGGCTAACCTTAGGTTAGCCTTTCGCTGTTTATTTTGAGTACTCCATCTCGACGCGAGGCGTTAGCTTAGTCACGAGTTCATACGCAATGGTACCAATGTGACCCGCCACTTCTTCTACTGGGAGCTCTTTCCCCCAAAGAATCGCTTCGTCGCTGACTTTATCCGTTGCATCTGGTCCCAAATCGACCGTCAGCATATCCATAGAAACTCGACCTGCGATAGGTACTTTACGACCATTTACCCACACCGGAGTGCCGTTCGGGGCACTTCTTGGGTAACCGTCGCCATACCCTACTGCGATGACACCGACTTTTGTATCTCGCTTACTGGTCCACATACCGCCGTAGCCAACACTTTCGCCCTTCTTAACTTCACGTACCGCAATAAGATGGGATTTAAGTGTCATCACGGGTTGATACCCCAGATCTTGTGCGGTCTTGTCATCAAATGGCGATACACCATACATGATGATGCCCGGACGAACCCAATCCAAATGGCTTTGAGGCCATGCCAACAACCCCGCAGATGCCGCAAGTGAACGCTCCCCCTGACAACCAGAGGTCAACGACTTAAACAGCTCAATCTGTTGGGGAGTGATATGGCTATCCAGCTCATCTGCACAGCCAAAGTGACTCATGTAACGTAACGGCTTGGCTACGTTTGGACACTCTTTCAACCGCGTGACAAACTCATCATATTGCTCAGGGCGAACGCCAAGACGGTGCATCCCACTGTCAATCTTAAGCCACACGACAACCGGAGTTTCAAGGTCGGCTTGCTCCAAAGCGATAAGCTGCTCTTCACAATGCACCACGGTTTGGATGTTGTTCGTCACAAGAACAGGTAAGTCACCTGGAGAGTAAAAACCTTCTAGCAATAGAATCGGCTTTACCACGCCACAAGCGCGCAGTTGCAACGCTTCTTCAATGCGCGCAACACCAAAGGCATCCGCATGGTTGGCATGTTTTGCAACGTGACGTAATCCGTGACCATAGCCATTAGCCTTCACTACAGCCATCACTTTACTTTGGGGCGCTTGCGCTTTCACGCGCTGTAAGTTGTGCTGCAACGCAGACAAATCAATGCACGCCTTGGCCGCTTTCATATAGCTCATGGGGTTACTCATCATCAATATCGAATGCAGGACCCGCGTAGTTGTCAAAGCGCGAGTGTTGACCTTGGAAGGTGAGACGCACAGAGCCGATAGGGCCGTTACGTTGCTTACCAATGATGATTTCTGCCGTACCTTTGTATGGGCTATCTGGGTGATATACCTCGTCACGGTAGATGAACATGATCAAGTCGGCATCCTGCTCGATAGAGCCCGACTCACGCAAGTCCGAGTTTACTGGGCGTTTATCTGAACGTTGCTCTAGGGAACGGTTAAGCTGAGACAGCGCCACGACGGGCACATTCAGCTCTTTTGCCAGCGCTTTCAGAGAGCGCGAAATCTCCGCGATTTCCAGCGTACGGTTATCAGAGAGTGCAGGCACGCGCATAAGCTGAAGGTAGTCGACCATGATCATCGACAGACCGCCATGTTCACGTGCGATACGGCGAGCGCGTGAACGCACTTCGGTCGGAGTTAGACCGGAGCTGTCATCAATGTACATGTTTTTCTTCTGCATCAAGATACCCATAGTAGAAGAAATACGCGCCCAGTCTTCGTCATCCAGCTGACCCGTACGGATCTTGGTTTGGTCAACGCGAGACAAAGAGGCCAACATACGCATCATCAACTGCTCGGCTGGCATCTCTAGCGAGAAAATAAGCACAGGCTTCTCTTGTTGCATGGCCGCATTTTCACACAAGTTCATCGCAAAGGTCGTTTTACCCATCGATGGACGCGCCGCGACAATCACCAAATCAGAACCTTGCAAACCTGCGGTTTTCTTATTGAGGTCAGTGAAACCTGTGTCGACACCCGTTACACCATCTTGCGGCGTTTTATATAACAACTCGATACGTTCTAACGTCTTTTCGAGGATGTTATCAACATTTTGTGGCCCTTCGTTTTCACTGGTTCGTGACTCAGCGATGGCGAAAACTTTACTCTCCGCCATATCAATCAGATCTTCCGAACTTCGACCTTGAGGATCGTAACCCGCATCCGCAATCTCATTCGCGACACCGATCAAACCACGGACAATCGCACGTTCGGCAACAATATCAGCGTACGCATTAATGTTAGCGGCGCTTGGCGTGTTTTTCGCCAAATCTGCAAGGTAAGCAAAACCGCCCACATCTTCTAATTGCTCGTGACGCTCCAGGTATTCCGATAAAGTAATAAGATCGAGAGGCTTGCCCGCTTCAAGAATGGTTTTTACACCTTCAAAAATTAGGCGATGCGGACGACTATAGAAATCACTGCTTACAACACGTTCGGCAACGGTGTCCCAACGTTCATTGTCCAGTAAAAGACCACCAATTACTGATTGCTCGGCTTCTAGTGAGTGAGGTGGCACTTTGATTGCGTCGACCTGACTGTCTGAAGGTTTGCGATTTCTGTTTTCCGCCATGACTTTGCTCGATAACTACTATTGACCCACGATTATAACCTTAACCTAACTGAGATGCTTCCCCGAAGCGACAATTACTTGTTAAGAAATCAACATGCGAACCGCACAAGTAATAGCCAGGTTCTTCCGCCCAGCTCTAATAAAAATTAACCTACCATTGACCCAACAAAATATCTGTATCAGTATCATGCCCCTCCTTTTTAATTACGTTCGAGGTTGATGTGTCCCGATACTGGTTACTTAGCTTTAGCTTACTATGCGCTAGTGCATCGTATGCTGACGAATCAGTACAGCCAGAGCAAAATATTGATGTGCCCGACCCATTAAAAACCGAGGTGGAGTTCGGCTATCAAGCTCACACAGGTAACACGGACTCTCGTTCCCTGAATGCTCGTTTGAGTGCTGAATATACGTCAGGTCGACACCGTTCTAATGGTGAATGGAAGTACTACAACTTGTACAAAGACGGTGAAGAAGACAAACGCTCATCCACCTACGCCCTGCAGAGTGACTACAAGTTAGGTCCTAAAACGTATTTGTATGGCAGCTTTAAAGGGGTGGATTCTCGTTACAGTGCCTATTTTAAAGACTACACCTTATCAGGCGGTTTGGGTTACCAGTTTTCCTACACTGAAAACTTCATTTTAGAGGTAGAAGTCGGTCCTGGTTTTCGTTATCAAGAACCAAATTTAGATGAGATAGATGATGACGACATTGTCTTTCCCGATATCGTTCGAGAAGGCATTTTTCGAGGGAATATCAATACGACTTGGCACGCACTAGATAATTTGAGTTTCGCGGCTGATATTACGTTGGTAACAGGTAAAAGTAACACTCGGGCCGATAGTGAGCTCAGCGTGACCAATGATATTACTGAAGATATCGCACTAAAACTGGCACACTCTCGTCAGTATCACGATAAAGTGCCTGAAGGCTTAAGCAAAGCGGATAGCGTATTTTCCGTTAATTTACTCTTCGCTTTTTAACCCGTTTTTTTCCCAGTTTTAGAAATAAAAAAGCACCTCCGAAGAGGTGCTTTTTAGTATTTCGTCTTGATACTGAATTACTCAGCAGCAACAACTTGTAGGTTCACAGTTGCGAAAACTTCAGAGTGAAGTTGAACGCTGATCTCGAACTCACCAGTTGTACGTAGAGCACCTTCAGGAAGGCGAACTTCGCTCTTAGCAACTTCAACGCCTGCAGCTGTGATAGCGTCAGCGATGTCACGAGTACCGATAGAACCGAATAGTTTGCCTTCGTCACCAGCTTTAGAAGCGATAACTACAGCTTCTAGAGCGTTAACTTTCTCTGCGCGAGCTTCTGCAGCAGCTAGTTGCTCAGCAACTTTAGCTTCTAGTTCAGCACGACGAGCTTCAAACATTTCAACGTTAGCTTTAGTTGCCATAACTGCTTTACCTTGTGGGATAAGGAAGTTACGAGCGTAGCCAGATTTAACGTTTGCAGTATCGCCAAGACCACCTAGGTTACCAATTTTATCAAGTAGAATAACTTGCATTGCTTAATCCTCTTTCTTAATAAAATGAACCGATTACTGATGCTTGTCAGTGTACGGTAGTAGAGCTAGGTAGCGTGAACGCTTGATAGCACGTGCTAGTTGACGCTGGTACTTAGCGCTTGTACCAGTGATACGGCTAGGTACGATTTTACCAGCTTCAGTGATGTAGTTTTTAAGAGTTGCTACGTCTTTGTAATCAATCTCTTGTACGCCTTCTGCAGTGAAACGGCAGAATTTACGACGACGGAAGAAACGAGCCATGGGCTATCTCCTGATCTTAAATTTGAGTAATGTTGTCGGCGTGTAACACTAATTTTCCCACGCCATTTCGGCCGGTTTGATAAGTGACAAAACCACTTACCTTAATGTTACTGCCTTGAACTAAATTCTGAGTTAGTGCTTGTGACCCAAGCCCGCTGACGACTACCGGCATACGACAATAAACTTGTCGAGGTAAGTCAGCTTCGATAATAGTAGAGCGATGCTCCAGCCAAAACCGACAGTGTTCAATGCCACCAGGGCTTTTACTACGAATGGGCGGTTTGGCAATGGTGCCGCTCAGCTCCATTCGATTGGCCATAAGAAAACTTACTCAGCAGCTTCTGACTTAGCTTCAGGCTTAGCTTCAGAACGCTCTTCACGACGTGGAGCACGCTCTTCTTTTTGCTTAAGCATGATAGATTGCTCAGTGATCGCTGCTTTAGTACGCATGATCATGTTACGTAGAACTGCATCGTTGAAACGGAAAGCAGTTTCTAGCTCATCAATTACAGCTTGGTCAGCTTCAACGTTCATAAGAACGTAGTGAGCTTTGTGAAGCTTGTTGATTGGGTAAGCCAGTTGACGACGGCCCCAGTCTTCTAGACGGTGGATTTTACCGCCAGCTTCAGTGATTGAACCAGTGTAACGCTCGATCATGCCAGCAACTTGCTCGCTTTGATCTGGGTGCACCATGAATACGATTTCGTAATGACGCATTGGTTGCTCCTTACGGATTATTCAGCTTCCACAAATGGCTCAGTCGTCCAGAGGAAGCAAGGAACTAAAGATAATTGACTGAGTTTAAGGAGCACGAATAGTACAGAAAGGGCGCAAAATAGGCAAGTGATTATTTGCTCAACGCAGGGGATATTTTATTTCATCCAACACTAGAAATAACAAAGGCTGCCAATAAAGTGACAGCCTTTAAAATCAGGGCATTATCGCGCGTATATAGGGACTTATTTTACTTCAGCCAGTTCCGTGCGCATTTGGTCGATCACTTGTTTGTAATCTGGCTGACCGAAAATCGCCGAGCCTGCAACAAACATATCTGCGCCCGCTTCTGCGATTTCACGAATGTTGTCAACCTTCACACCGCCATCAATTTCTAAACGGATATCGCGACCAGACTCATCGATCATCTTACGAACTGCACGCAGTTTATCTAGTGTGTGAGGAATGAATGATTGACCACCAAAGCCAGGATTAACCGACATCAGTAGAATCATGTCGACTTTGTCCATGATGAACTCAAGGCTCGCAAGTGGCGTTGCTGGGTTTAGTACCACACCAGCCTGACAGCCGTGCTCTTTAATTAACTGCAGTGTACGGTCTACATGATCGGAAGCTTCCACATGGAATGTAATCATCGACGCACCCGCTTTTGCGAAATCAGGAATAATGCGGTCAACCGGTTTCACCATTAGGTGAACATCGATTGGCGCTGTGATGCCGTAATCGCGTAGTGCTTTACACACAGGTGCACCAAAAGTCAGGTTTGGTACATAGTGGTTATCCATAACGTCGAAATGTACCACATCCGCACCCGCTGCGAGTACTTTCTCGACATCTTCACCGAGACGAGCAAAATCTGCCGATAAAATGGATGGAGCAATAAGAAAATCTTTCATACCTGACCTCAGTAGTAATGAGCAAACAATCTGCGCGCAATTCTACCGAAGCCAGTGGGGAGATCCACTATTTAGATTTAATAGTGTGAGAACTAAGAGCTTGGTTGATCCATCTCAGGGGCATGAAAAAGAGCAAGCAGCTCATCGACTTTATTACGACCACTGCCATTGCGGCTAATGGTGCGCTTTACTTTTACTACATTGAGATCTGCACCGTGATACAACCGACGCGTCAACGTAGTGTCGTGGTTAGAAATCAGAACCGGAATACCACGCTCAGTCGCCGTTCTTTCAGCAATGTCGGCTAATGCAGCCTGATCATCCAACGTGAAACCATTACCTGCGTATGAGGTGAAATTTGCCGTGTTTGAAAGCGGTGCATAAGGAGGATCGCAATACACCACACTCCCCTTACGTGCTCGGCGAAAAGTTTCTGGATAACCTTCACAAACGAACGTGGCTTTCTTGGCTTTTTCGGCAAAAAACTCCAATTCCGCCTCTGGGAAGTAAGGCTTTTTATATGAACCGAACGGAACGTTAAAACCGCCTTTTTTGTTGTAACGGCATAAACCATTAAAACCAAAGCGGTTCATGTACAAAAACGCTAAAGAGCGGTACATCACGTCATCGGTTTTATTAAACTCAGCGCGAATGTGTAAGTAAGCTTCTTTACGGTTATTCTCGGCAACAAACCAACGCTTCGCTTCAGAGATATACTCTTCAGGGCGCTCTTTTAGTAGGTTGTACAGATTGATCAGATCTGGATTGATATCTGCCAGTAGGTAATGGTCATAGTCGGTATTCAGAAACACTGAGCCCGCGCCAACAAAAGGTTCAACTAGCTTTCGAGCCGGCGGTAAATGACGTTGGATGTCTTCAACCAGTCCGTATTTTCCTCCTGCCCATTTAAGAAAGGCTCGTTGCTTTTTCATCTACTGCTCTATCTATCGACCAAAAATTAAGGCTGCGGAATGTAACATATTTTTCAGCGAAGCTCAGGTTTATTTCACGCGATCAATTTCGCGATGAACCTGACGGAGTGATTTTGCCCAAGGACTCACCGACTTAACCGAATCAGGCAAGCTTGCAACGGCATCGCGAGCCATTTGAATTGTCGGATAATCTTGGTATGTGATGATATACCACTCGGTGTCATTGCGAACGGTAGGATAAATTCGTACTTGATTATTCAGCTGATGCTCATCGAGGAAGGCTTGTACATCCTCCATTGACGTCATAGCAGCAAGCTGCAGTGTATAGGCTCTTGGTGATAGTGCTTTTAATTCTTCGCGAGCAAATGAAAACTTAACCACAGGCTGCTTCGCACCGTCTTCTCCTGACCGAGCAGAAGTTTGCGTCATACCTTGATTTGGTTTTACGACTTTAATCAAAGGAGAGTCAGTTTCATCAGCAGTTTCTGCTTTATCAGTACCTACGATATCATCAATCGCTTTTGTGTCTGCTGAATCAGCTTTACCTTCAAGCAATGCATCGACCACATTCGACTCAATCACCACTCTCTGTTGATTGTCATCACTGCCAACGCTCGCCACTTCTTCCGTTACTGCTGGCGGTAATGAATCAGAATCATCAATCGCGCCAGAGCCATCAAGGCCACTGCTAGTGTCATCAGTCACAGATTGTAGTGAAGACTGCGCAGCACTGATTCCTGAATCTTCAAAAGTTGGAATAGCCGTTTGCTCTAAACTACCAGCAATTTGCTGCGCTTTATCATCAGGGCTTGGTTGATTATACATCCACCAATAGCCACCAGCAGCAAGCAACAGTAATGCTAATACCACTAACGCAATATTCAGCGGTGAACCGACAATCGAGCGGATAATGATCCTTTTTTCCACTTTCATCTCTCCTAACGCCATGATGTCACCCGGTACTGGGTCAACTTTTTTAAATGCATCTCGAACCTGCTTCTCCGCCTCATCATCAACATAGCGCGCAACAAGTGATTCAAAGAAACGACGGGCTTCCACTTCGGACAACATATCAATATCAAGCTCAACAGGCTTTATCTCTTGTCCGTAACTGAGACGTGACAGCAATCCTTCTAAGCGCCCAGACTGCGTAAATAATAAGACATTGATGGTCCAATTCGGCTTATGATGCGCCTCTAAAACCAGCATCCAAAGCTCAGAAACGAGCGTCTCACTTAATAAATGCGCATCATCAACCACAATCGCGATATCACAAGGCTCATCACCTAATAGTCTTTCGAGGCTATCAAGTAAAGGCTCTTGCTGATTAAACAATGCGTCCGAAACCAGTTGACTCAAAATAAGGATGCGGCGCTGCACATCATCTTGATTAGAATGACAAAGTAACAAACATTGATTCTTGTTACTGGCACCCACTTCAAGGTATCGCTGCGCTAACCAAGATTTTCCATAACCATCATGACCATTAATCGCAATGAAGTTGGAACCAAAATTAGTCAGCAATCCTAACCTATCAAGCAACTCGATTTGAGAATCTAATTCCAGAACGTGAGCAACACTCATCTAATAACCTTAATACACTACAAGAATGACGCCCAAAGGCGCCATTACAAGGTTAAATATCGCGACCGAAGTCTATCGCCTGTTTGAGTACGTCTTGTGTCGTATCAGCAATGACCTCGGCACTACCAATGCCTGTAGGTAGAACTAATCTTAATTGACCAGAGAGGACTTTTTTATCTCGCATCATATGTTTGAGGAAGTCATCGAAGCTCATACTGTCTGGAGTATGAACAGGCAGTTTGGCACGACGTAAAATCGCAACAATACGCTCAAATTGCTCTGCTGAGATAAGACCGCGCAGATGCGAAGTTTTGGCCGCCATAACCGTGCCAGCAGAAACCGCTTCACCATGCAGCCAATTGCCGTAGCCAAGCTCAGCTTCAATCGCATGACCAAAGGTGTGACCTAAGTTGAGCAGAGCGCGGATGCCCGATTCTTTCTCATCCTGAGCCACCACTTCCGCTTTTATTTCACAGCAACGTGCAATGGCATAAGTTAGCGCTTCTTCATCCAACGCGTACAAGCGTTCAAGGTTTTCTTCCAACCATACAAAAAAGTCTGCATCGTAAATGATGCCGTACTTAATGACTTCTGCAATACCTGCTGCGAATTCACGCTCAGGCAACGTCGATAAACAGTTGGTATCGATGATCACGGCTTTAGGTTGGTAAAACGCACCTATCATGTTCTTACCCAACGGATGGTTAACCGCGGTTTTTCCACCCACCGAAGAATCCACTTGAGATAGTAATGTCGTTGGTATTTGAATAAAGTCGACCCCACGCTGGTAACAGGCAGAAGCAAAACCCACAAGGTCGCCAATAACGCCACCACCTAACGCGATGATCACAACATCACGAGCGTAATTCCCCTCGAGGAGGAAGTTCATCACTTGGTTAAACACATCCAAGTTTTTGTACTGTTCGCCGTCAGGCAATTCTAACAAGGATGCACTACAACCGAGCTGCTCGAGTTGCTTTAAAATTTTGTCAGCATACAAAGGCGCCACTGTGACATTACTGATCACAACAACTTTTTGTTTTGCATTTTTGTTTGAGAGAACTTGAGAGAGGTACGCCGGGTCCTCAAATAACCCGGCGCCAATAGAGATTGGGTAGCTACGCTCAGCTAGGTTGACCGTAATCCGTTCCATCGGTTTGCTCCAATTAAAAAAAAGATAAAAACTTATCTCTCTTCTAGCATTTTTACGATCTGGTTGGCTACCACTTTTGCACTCTGATCGTCAGTGCGAACAGTGTAATCCGCTACTTCTTCATACAGAGGATTACGTTCTTCAGCTAATTGCTCCAATACTTCGCGAGGGTTGTCCGTTTGAAGTAGAGGACGCTTCTTGTCACGGTTTGTGCGCGCAAGTTGCTTTTCAATCGTCGTTTCTAAGTAAACAACAACACCACGTGCCGAAAGACGATTACGGTTTTCTTTGCTCTTAACAGAGCCACCGCCAGTCGCAAGCACGATGCCTTGCTCTTGTGTTAGGTCTTCAAGTACCGCTTCTTCACGCTTGCGGAAGCCTTCTTCACCTTCTACATCAAAAACCCAAGAGATGTCTGCACCAGTGCGTTCTTCGATCACTGTATCGGAGTCAACAAACTCCATATGCAGTTGCTGTGCTAGATGTCTACCAATTGTACTTTTGCCGGCACCCATTGGGCCAACAAGGAAAATATTACGTTTCTCAGCCATGTTTAGCAGTAATTTACAACATTGATTCAATAAGATCGCCACAAGAAAACACAGCTAAATCGCTGTTCTACAAGGCTTGTGGCACCAGTTCCTCACAGATAATTCGTGATAAGACCCGAAATTATCCAAGCATGGTGCCACTATTGCAACTTTATTTTTGATTTAATCAGTTTTTCACGAGGTAGAACTACTGAATCACCACCTTAGGGGTGACGAAAATTAACAGCTCACTTTTGCCAACATTTTCATAACTTCGACGGAAAAGCGCACCTAATAGTGGCAGATCGCCTAACAAAGGCACTTTGTCCACCGAGTTAGTAATGCTGTGCTGGAAAATACCACCAAGAACGACGGTTTCACCGTTATTTACTAACACTTGCGTCCCGATACGCTGAGTATCAATCGCAACGGCTTCACCAGTGCCTGTTTTCACGACTTGTCCAGGTCTATCTTGCGTAACGCTTAAGTCCAACACAAGACGGTTATCCGGTGTAATTTGTGGCGTCACCTTCAAACTCAATACTGCTTTTTTGAACGTTACCGTCGTAGCACCACTTGATGAGGACTCTAGATAAGGTATCTCGGTACCTTGCTCAATATAGGCAGGCTTCTTATTGGTAGTGATCAAACGTGGACTTGAGATAATCTCAGCTTTGGACTCTTGTTGCAGCGCAGAAAGCTCGAGGTCTAACAAGGTGTCTGAGCCTAATTTTGCAACCTGAAAAGCAATGCTGGTCGCGTTTGGACTGGTTGCAGCTAAGTTTACGTTTAGGAAGTCATCGATACCTACTCCATCACCGTCACCACCGTCTTCTCCTTCACCACCACCGTTATATAAACCGATCGTGGCAAGGTTGTTTTCGATAGAGCCACCAACCGTGTTATTGCCATTAATAGAGGTAAAGCCCCAGCGAATTCCCAACTCGTCCATGTTGCCTTCATTGATGGTCACAATACGCGCTTCAATTTGAACCTGCTTCACCGGGATATCCAAAGATTCAATAATTTCTCGAATCACTTCAATGTTTTCAGGTAGCTCACGAATCAATAACGAGTTAGTCCGCTCATCAATGGTCATACTGCCTCGTTCAGACAACATACTGATGTTCCCTTCTCCGTTGATCATCTCTGCAATATCTGATGCTTTAGCGAAGTTTACCTTGATGATTTCAGACGAAAGCTCTCCCATCGTTTGTTCTAGCTGCTGCTTTTCGAGTTGCTGTTTTTCGCGCAGATCAAGCTCATCTGTAGGAGCAACCAGAATCACGTTGCCATCAACACGCTTATCTAACCCCTTAACTTGCAAAATAATATCCAATACTTGCTGCCACGGAACACCATCAAGACGAAGTGTGAGGTTACCTTCTACAGAGTCTGAAACAACCAAGTTGAACTGGTTGTAGTCGGCAATCAGCTGTAACACGTTACGTACAGGAATATCTTGGAAGTTAATCGAAATGAGCTTGCCTTCTTTTTCTAGAATGCTTTTATCCGGGGCTTTCTCATTGGGTTTGATCTTAGCCACTTTGATTTCCAAGAATCGCCCCGTTAAACGGTAATCATGCGTATATTCTTCATTAATGTGCGCAACCAAGCGCGTAGTTGAGGTATCGCGAAACACCTCTACGCTTTCAACCACAGTCGAGAAATCTTTTACGTCTAGGAGATACAGTTGCTCGTCTTTTACCGAAGTATTAAGCAAATCGATACTTAACCCTTCCTGTACGCGTTTGACATCAACAATCGCGGCAGGTGACGCCAGTTCAACGACAATAACGGCGTCTTTATCTTTATTAGTGCGAAAATCGATACTCTTTAAGGCATTAGACGATACTTCTTCTGCTGCCACTAAAGGGGCTAAAAATACAAACAACCATAAGGAGAAGAGCCCAGTTAGTATCCTTGGTGTACGTGTTAATCCTTGTCTCATTTTCATTACTCAATATCAAAAATAAATGGGGCTATCTCAAAGCCAACTTAACTTTACGCTTCTGCCAACACCCTAAGCCGTCGGGCAACGTTTCATTAATTAACAAATAGGAATGGCTGACATGGGTCACTTTGCCATTGTTGCGTCCGAGGTATTGCCCCGGCTTCACTTTATAAACGGTGCCGTTGGGTGCCTGAACGAGACCAGAAACCGTATTACCCATGCCCATAACTCCTTTCAAACGTAATTGGCTTAATGGGAATTTTTCTAATTTGCCAGTGCGCCTTCTTGAAGGCGGTTGCCAGCAATCTTTTCTTGCAACGGGCTGAGTGGCGATCGTGGCTTCTTTTGGTAACTCAAAGGGCGCACGCTGTACTTCAGGTGCGTACGTGACGGCAACATACTTATCTGCAGGCTTAAGTTTCTCGACATCTCGACGCGCCTGACTCTCCACCCCTCGAATAAAATCCGTTAATGACTCATCATTCGCCTGACATCCAAGTAGCAGAGACCCCATCAGTACCAGTAACAAATGCTTACTTGTCATTGTTCGTCTCCTCTGGCTTAAACTGATAGGTATTGGCTCGTACCCTAAAGTGCAGAGTTTCACTTTCTTGGCTGACACGCTGCCAAGTCACATCTTTAAACGTGATGATTCGAGGTAGCGTTGCTATCGCCTGAGAAAAATGTCCGATGTCATGAAAATCTCCCGTTAACTCAATGTTTAAAGGAAGACGATAGAGGAAATGCTCTGATTGCTTTTCACCCCAGTCGATACGGGTAAAGGTCAACTTATTGTCGATACCGAGTTCATTCACCGAAGCGAGCATCGTAGCCAACTCTTTTTGCGCGGGCAGTTGTTGTAGCAATAACTCGTAACGCGTGGTGAGTTCATCCAATTGAGATTGAAGCTGAGGCAATGCAGCTACTTTGTTCGCTTTGATCCTCAGTGCTACCTTGAGCGTCTGCTCCTGCTGGACCAAGTTATTCAATTGCTCTTCTTTTGGCTTAAGGTAAAACCAATAGCCAAAACCTTGAATGAGGAAAATCAGCAGCGCGATAACCACAAGCTGAGGCAACAATGGCCACTCTGCCATTTCATCTATTTCGAGATCCTGCCAATCAACCATGCTGGGCCTCCACTTTCTTCTCCGGCACTTTGAACATGAAAGACACTTTGAACGTTTGGAACTCTTTTCCAAAACGCGCTTTTCCGTGAACGATGGAGTGCATTTCTACATCATTCAACTTGGCCGAACGCTCCATGTTGTCCAGCATCGTGGCAAGTTTTGGAGTGCTATCAGAGATCCCGGAGATCTCAATTTCCAGATCATTCATTTTGATCTTGTCGACATATACACCTTCAGGAATGACGGCTGGCATCAAGTTCATAAACTCGGTCGTTTTGTTTCTACCGTTTTGTAACCCTTCAACCACTTTTAAACGTTCGAGGATTTTGCTGTGCTCTTGCTCGGCGATTTTCATTGCTTCAATACGCTGGTCGAGCTCAGCAATGTAGTGAGTGAGGTAATCAAGCCGCTCCTGCTGCTGATCTTGTTGGTACTCAAAAAACTTTCCAATACCCCATTGAATACCAATGGCGACCAACATGCCTAACGCGACCAAGCTAATGAAACGACGTCGGTGCTCTTCTCTTTGGTTCTCTCGCCAAGGAAGTAAATTAATGCGATAAAGCACGCGCACCTCCTAGCCAATGAATGCCACGAATCGCGAGTCCTGCGGCTGTAGAGAAATGCTGCCAATCCGCGGCACGACGCTTACGTTTGGACACCTTCATCTCAAATAGCCCTAGCGGGTTTAGCAATTCACACTCTAGTGACAGTTGCTGAGATAACTCTTCCGCGAGCATTGGTGTCGAAGCTCCTTCCCCTGATAACCAGATACCTTTGATATTTTGCGAGCCATTAATTGAGGTGTAGAGCTGCATCTGACGTTTCACCCGTTCCACGATTTGGCGATTAAACAGCTCTGTTTTCTCCTGAGCATCATCGGACATCAAATCATCTTGCACAGGGCTGTTTGCTCCTCGAGTGCCGCAAGCAAACTCTTTGTGAAACAGCTCACCTTGTTCGGTAAACATGGTAAAGGAGCTCGATGAGGTGCCAATATCGAGTAAGCAGTACTTATTTTTGTCAGGAAAGCGATCGGCGGTGAGCTTCCAGATATGACCAAGACTTTGTGAATGCACGTCCACTAAAACGGGTTTTAGTCCGGATTTTTGTAATGCATCCACGCGACTATCGACCACATCTTTTCTTGTCGCAAACACTTGATAGTTATCAGTCCCACGCAACCCATCTTCGGCACGAAGACGGACGAAGTCTAAACTCAGCTCTTCGACAGGGAATGGCGATTGATGAGAAAATGCCTGAATCACAGCAAACTCAACCTCGCTATCTTCAAGGTTTTGTTCTATTTGCAATTTTTTACTGATCACCGAATTATCAGGCACTGAAATTGCGACCTTTTTAGCACCAAAAGGCAGTTCTTTTTTAATCAGCTTTAGGGTCTTTACAATTTCTTGATGATTTATAGTGTTATTTTCAGCGACAATACCTTCCTTTAGTAATATTTCTTTGTAACCCAACAGAGCGTAATTGTTGCCTGTGGGTTTAAGTACTACGGCTTTGAGGCTGTTATGGCCTATATCGATGCCGGTAACGATTAGCTTATCCATCTCTTACTCTCGCTCCGAAATTTCTTCGTGCAAAGGTTGTTATTAGCACCCAAATAAGAGTTAATATCTCTATGTGCTAAATTTTTGACCTAAGAGTACAAGGGTTTGCCGTTACACAGCCTCAACCAATCAGGGATTCTCCGGTGAAGTTCATAAAGCGTTTATTATTTTTAACATTGATTTGCATAATTCTTGGAGTCACCACAATATTTGGCTTCTATCAGTACGTGAAGCCTGAATTGCCAGATGTTGCAACTCTAAAAGACGTTGAATTACAAACACCTATGCAGGTGTTTAGTCAAGACGGGAAGCTGATCGCACAGTTCGGTGAAAAGCGTCGTATTCCTGTTACTTATGATGAAATTCCTCAAGACTTAATTCATGCGCTAATCGCAACCGAAGATAGCCGTTTTTACGAACACCCAGGTATCGATCCTATCGGCATCACTCGTGCAGCCGTTGTAGTTGCGATCTCAGGTTCAGCCAAGCAGGGCGCAAGTACCATTACGCAACAGCTAGCTCGTAACTTCTTCTTATCTAATGAGAAGAAGATCATGCGTAAGATTAAAGAGATTTTCATTGCTATCCACATTGAGCAGCTTCTGAGTAAGCAAGAAATCATGGAACTTTATGTCAATAAAATCTTCCTTGGTTACCGCTCATATGGTTTTGGTGCGGCCGCTCAAGTTTACTTTGGTAAGAGCCTTGATGAATTGACGTTAAGCGAACTTGCGACACTCGCAGGGATGCCAAAAGCGCCATCAACGATGAACCCAATTTACTCTCTTGAGCGTGCGACAAAACGCCGTAACGTCGTGTTAATGCGAATGCTTGATGAAAAATACATCACGCAAGAACAGTATGACGAAGCACGCAACGAACCTATCGTGGCGCGTTACCACAGTGCTGAAATTGAACTTTCCGCTCCTTATGTGGCAGAACTAGCTCGTGCATGGGCCGTGAAAGAGTACGGTGAAGAAGAAGCCTATACCTCTGGCTTGAATATCTACATGACGGTGGACTCTAAACTGCAAGATGCCGCGAATACATCCGTGGTAAATAATCTGCTGTCATACGATGAACGTCACGGCTACCGCGGTGCGGAGAAAGTGCTTTGGAAAGAAGGTGAAACCGCTTGGAACAGCGAGCAAATAGAAAAGCACCTTAAGAAGCAACCAACTTATGGTGACCTTTACCCTGCCGTCGTGACAAAAGTCGATGATAAAACTGCGCAAGTTTGGGTTAAAAACCATGAAGAGCAGACCATTCCTTGGACTGGAATGCATTGGGCACGTAAATACATCACCGAAAACCGCCAAGGTTCAACACCAAAATCAGCGCATGATGTGCTAGCGACGGGTCAACAAGTTTGGGTTCGCGAAGTGAGCGAAACCAATGAAAATGACAACACGACACAAAGCTGGAAACTGAGCCAAGTGCCAACAGCGAACACCGCGTTTGTCGCGATGAACCCGGAAAATGGTGCGATATTATCGTTAGTGGGTGGTTTTAACTTTGTTCATAGTAAGTTTAACCGTGCCACTATGTCAGTGCGTCAGGTTGGCTCAAGTATCAAACCATTTATCTACTCAGCTGCAATTGACAAGGGACTTACCTTAGCCACTCTGATCAACGATGCGCCGATTAACAAATGGGACGCAGGTTCTGGTTCGGCTTGGCGACCTAAAAACTCACCACCAACCTATGGCGGTCCAACTCGCCTTCGCCTCGGCTTAGCTCAGTCAAAGAACGTGATGGCAGTGCGTACGCTGCGTGAAGTAGGCCTTGATGAAACTCGTCAGTACCTTACTCGTTTTGGTTTTGATATTAACCAAGTACCACGTTCAGAGACCATCGCGCTCGGTGCTGGTAGCTTAACACCAATGAAAGTAGCACAAGGCTACTCTGTATTTGCGAACGGAGGTTATTACGTCGAACCGTTCTACGTAGAACGCGTGGAAGATGCATTCGGTGAAGTGCTGTTTAAAGCGAATCCAAAGAGCGTTTGTCATAAGGATTGCCCACAAATGAGCGCTCAGCCAGACAATCGCTATGCCGATGAGTTTGGCGAACAAGACGTCGCGATTGATGGTTTGGCAACAGACAACGCACTGGAAAATGATGAACCTCAATATGCTCCACAAGTTATCTCTGAGCAAAACGCATTCTTGATGCGTGAGATGATGTACAGCAACATTTGGGGTGGTGGTAACTGGCGTGAAGGTACGGGGTGGAACGGTACTGGCTGGCGTGCACAAAAACTGGGGCGTCGTGATATCGGTGGTAAAACGGGTACAACGAATGACTCCAAAGATGCTTGGTACAACGGCTATGGCCCTGGTGTTGTTGCCATTGCTTGGGTTGGTTTTGATGATCACTCACGTGCCCTTGGTCGCACAACGGTTAATAGCAACCTAGGCAAAGGCCAAATTTCTGGTGCTGAATCGGGTGCGAAAACCGCAGAACCCGCTTGGATTGACTTTATGCGCGTTGCACTAGAAGAAACACCTGAGCAAGGTAAAAATATTCCAGATAACATCATTCGTGTTCGTATTGATCGCAACACTGGCATGCTAACGCACAAAGTAGACAGCACATCGATGTTCGAATACTTTGAAAAAGGCACTGAGCCTACCGAATACGCTGGAGACCGTTTGGAAGACAGTATTTATTCTTCCGGCGCTGGCGCAGAAGAGCTGTTCTAAATCACTAAAGCAAAAGGGAGAGCATTCGCTCTCCCTTTTTTATGTCGGCTTTTACGCCGCGGCGTTCAATGAAGGATAAGAAGCCAATACTTCTTTAATCTTCGCCGCCAAAGCTTCAAACCTTGCACGCAGTGGTGAGCCCGGGCGATATACAAGGACTATATTGCGCGAAGGCGTAGGGTTAACGGCTGGTACATAGCACACGCCATCTTTTTGCTTCTCATTGGGGATAGAAAGCTGAGGCAATAACGTAATCCCAGCACCAGCAGCGACCATATTCCGCAGTGTCTCCAAACTGGTTGCCTTAAAGCGTTCATCGTCTTTCGCTCCGGCAGCAAAACAGAAACCTAACGCTTGATCACGAAGACAGTGACCGTCTCCTAGCGCTAAAACGGTTTTACCATTCAGCTCCAACATATCAACATGGTCGAGAGAAGCCCACTCATGATCACATGGCACCGCTACGCTTAACGGCTCGTTATACACTTCGATTTCTTTAAAAGGTGCCGTTTCATCAACCGAAGCCAAGACCAAGCAGTCCAATTTACCTTCTTCTAATTGACGCACCAACTGATGTGTTTGAGCTTCGTGCAGGAAAAGCTCCAGTTCAGGAAATGCTTCTTTTATCTGCGGCAGAATTTTGGGTAGTAGATACGGACCTACCGTCGGGATGAAACCGATATGCATCGGCCCAGTCATTGCTCCGCTCTGACCACTCGCCATATCTTTAAAAGTTTTCACTTCACTTAAGATACGCTTAGCTTGCTCCACCAACTGCAACCCTGAATCGGTAAACAAAACGCGACGGCTGCTTCGCTCTAAAAGCGTGGTACCGAGTTCATCCTCTAGCTTACGAATTTGTCCACTCAATGTTGGTTGGCTAACAAAACATGCTTCTGCCGCTTTGCGAAAGTGCTTATGTTCCGCAAGTGCAACTAAGTACTCAAAATCTCGAATATTCATAACTCACAATTCGCTTCTTTTAACAATAGCTAATACCTATCAAAACCATAACACCAAACGATTAGAGCTATCAAAGGATTTTTACAATAATGGGCTCAACAGAACGAAACAGAGCAAAGAAAAACGCTAAGCTCTATACGCATAATTTAAAATAGTTAAAGGAAATCATTATGTTTGTATCTAAAGAAGGTCAACAAGTCCCTCAAGTTACTTTTCCAGTTCGTCAAGGTGACTCTTGGATGAATGTAACGACTGATGAGCTATTTAAAGGTAAGACCGTTATCGTATTTAGCTTACCGGGTGCATTTACTCCAACCTGTTCATCAAGCCATCTACCTCGTTACAACGAATTGTTCCCTGTATTTAAAGAGCACGGAGTGGATGAGATTATTTGTGTCTCAGTCAATGATACGTTCGTGATGAATGCATGGAAACAAGACCAAGAAGCAGAAAACATCACCTTCATTCCTGACGGTAATGGTGAGTTCACCGATGGCATGGGCATGTTAGTGGATAAAAACGACATCGGCTTTGGTAAACGCTCATGGCGTTACAGCATGCTAGTAAAAGATGGCGTAGTAGAAAAAATGTTCATTGAGCCAAACGAACCTGGCGACCCATTCAAGGTGTCAGACGCAGATACGATGCTGAATTACATAGCGCCTGACTACAAAACGCAAGAATCCATCACGGTGTTCACTAAACCAGGCTGCCCTTTCTGTATGAAAGCGAAACAAAACCTGATTGACCACGGTCTTCAATATGAAGAAGTGATTCTGGGTAAAGACGCAACGACAGTTAGTCTACGAGCTATATCTGGTCGCACGACTGTTCCACAAGTCTTTATCGGTGGCAAGCACATCGGCGGTAGCGAAGAGCTAGAAGCTTATCTAGGCTAAGCTGTCCATAGCCTACACCCTCGGTCTCCGGTGCCTTTGGCTCGGAGGCCAACCCTAACTCACTTCTTCTACTAGTCTAGATAAGTAGTCGTCTACCGATAAGGTGAATCCTTATACAGATTCAACGACTCAATTCACTCTCCAAGCTCAATGTAGCTAGCTTGGCTTAAAAACAAAAAGCGAGAGTTCACGATGAAACAAGTTAATGTCGACGTAGCGATTATTGGTGGTGGTACTGCTGGTCTTGGCGCTTATCGAGCAGCAAAAGCTCATACTAATAGCGTAGTAATGATTGAAGGCGGCCCTTACGGAACAACCTGTGCTCGCGTCGGTTGCATGCCCTCTAAGCTGTTGATTGCGGCCGCAGAAAGTGCCCACCAAATCGAAAAAGCGCCTGGATTTGGGATCCATCCGCAAGGTGAAATACGCATTAACGGACAAGAAGTCATGGATCGTGTAAAACACGAACGTGATCGTTTTGTTGGCTTTGTGCTTGAAAGCGTCGATGATATTCCCGCGGAAGACAAGTTGTCAGGTTACGCGAAGTTTGCCGATGATCATACACTTATCATAGATGACCATACTCAGGTCACCGCAAAACGGATTGTGATCGCGACGGGCTCTCGTCCTGCCTATCCAGCAGCTTGGAATGAGTTGGGTGACCGTCTCGTAATTAATGATGATGTCTTTGATTGGGATGATTTGCCTGAGTCCGTTGCGGTATTTGGCCCTGGAGTGATCGGTCTTGAACTCGGTCAAGCATTGCACCGCCTAGGGGTGAAAGTGAAGCTCTTTGGTCTTGGTGGTCAAGTTGGTCCACTGACAGATCCAGAGGTGATGGCTTACGCAGATAAAACTTTTAAAGAAGAGTTCTATCTTGATGCCGATGTAAAAGTAGAAAGCATGAAGCGCATACCCTCATCGAATGCAGCAGGCGCAGACAAAGTTGAAATCAAATTCATTAACCACGACGGTGAATTAGAAACCTTTATTGTTGATTACGTTTTAGCAGCCACTGGACGACGTCCAAACGTAGATAAGCTGGCGATCGAGAACACCAGTGTGGCATTAGATGAACGCGGTGTACCAACCGCAGATCACTACACATTGCAAACCTCCGTAGAGAGTATTTTTATTGCGGGTGATGCAAGTAACCAAGTTCCATTGCTGCACGAAGCCGCTGACCAAGGCCGCATTGCTGGTGACAATGCTGGTCGTTTCCCGGATATTCGTGCAGGTCTGCGTCGTTCGCCAATTTCAGCTGTATTCTCCGATCCGCAAATAGCTATGGTCGGTGAAACTTTCAAACAACTGGAAACTCGCTTAGGAAGCTGTGGTTGTTTTGTTACTGGCGAAGTCTCGTTTGAGAATCAAGGACGTTCACGTGTCATGCTACGAAACAAAGGGATGTTACATGTCTATGGCGAGCAAGGTACTGGACGATTTTTAGGTGCAGAGATGATGGGGCCGAACGCAGAACACCTCGCGCATCTTTTGGCTTGGGCACACCAAAATAGAATGACGGTTTCTGAGATGCTAGATATGCCCTTCTATCATCCAGTGATCGAAGAGGGTGTCCGCACCGCTCTACGTGATTTGAATGCAAAACTACACTTAGGGCCAGAAATGGTGAAACATTGCCTTGACTGTGGGCCTGGTTGCTAACGATTTCATGCTCAATCGAGCCAATCTTTACATACCAAGCAAAACAGAAAGCCTCGTGATTAACGGGGCTCTCTGTTGACTACTTTGAGGCGATTACATAAGTACTACACTGCCATCATTGCGTAACGACTTACCATGATGATCGCGACTACACCGATCGTAAAAAAACCACCAGCGATACTCAGTGCAAATTTCAATTCTGTCGACATGATTATTTTTCCTATTAAAGACTGACAGCGAACCATACATCAATCACGTGCCACATAAGCTCTACAAAGCTAACTTTCCATTTTTGGTTGTGTTCCTGCGCTCTAAGCTGCGACAAAAAACGCTTTCTCTCTTTGTGTTGGGTATATAATCTGAAGCAACACTGATGCCTTGGAAAACACTATGACTTGTCGCCGCTGCGAGGAACATTGGTTTTGGAAAAAGCTTGGGCGTTGCCAACGATGCTTGGATCAGTTAACGGTGCTTTCGGTACTGTGCTGGATTGTGTGGTGGTTTGCGTTCAAAGATGATCCACAAAGCATCGAGTCGATCGCTTTGATCTTTGCTGGTTTCGCTTTCAATATTTTATTGTTTTTGCACTTATGGATGCGTTTTGTCATCTTGCCGTGGCAACGTCGGCGAGGACGAAAAGAGACGGATAAAAAAGAGTAAAGTGGCAGATAGAAAAAAGCCCCAAAACCAATATCAGTTCTGGGGCTCTCTTAGATTCTTCTAAGAAAAAGCAGTGGTACTTTAATAGACCGAGCTTCCTCTCAAAGGTTCCAAATTTTTTCGATTTTTTTAGCAAATACTGATGTAAGTGAATCAGAAAATAACTATGTCATTGAATGCTAATAAAATCACTCCGAAATTTCAGCTCATGCCACATGCGATTTTTGGATCACTTGCTCCATTAAATTGATCTCTAGCGCCACTTCATCACACGCGTGCTGACGTGGACACTGATCGCAATCTTTCAAGACTTTTTCTGGCAACAGCGACTTCGATGTTGGTAAGAAGCTCTGCTTCATAAAGAACTCTGGCGTTCGAGTGAGGACAAAGACCTTCTTTATCGCCATTTGACGTGCTTTCTCAACCAAGTGATTTACGATTGCACTGCCCTGTCCTTGACCTTGCCAGCCCGCTTCGATACCAAGAGAGCGTATTTCAGCCAACCCTGAGTCATACACATATAGAGAAGCGCAACCTGTCACTTCACCATGATGCTCAGCCACCGCGAAGGAGCCAATATCTCTCACGAGCTCATTACGAGAGCGGGGTAGATTCTCACCGAGGTTCGCCCAATAAGCCACCATGCCCTCTAGTGTTTCAATGTCCGTCAAACGTGCAGGACGCACTTTCACTGCCGAGCTGTCACGCTGGCTCAGACGTTTATCCGCTTGCTCTACCGCATAAGCGACTTGGTGAGGCGAAACGCCACCCAGCGCACAACGTTTTTCCAAACAAGACTCTATTGTCAGAATGTCATACACATCATCTTCAATCACCTCAGAGAAGGCTTTTAGCTCTTGCAGAGACAATTCTTCCAGCGCACAACCTTTGTCAATTGCCCCTACCACCGCTACGCCCACAATATGGTGCGCCTCACGGAATGGGATGCCTTTCGCCACTAAGTAATCAGCTAACTCAGTCGCGTTCGCATACCCTTGCTTCGCAGCTTCAAGCGTACGCTCACCATTCACTTTAATGCCATCAAAACACAGCGCTGCCATTTCCATGCAATCATTCCATGTGTCTAACGCATCAAACAACCCTTCTTTATCTTCTTGCATGTCTTTGTTGTACGCCAATGGTAGGGCTTTCACTGTCATCATCATGCTCGATAATGCGCCATAGACACGCCCTGTCTTACCACGGATCAACTCAAGTGCATCCGGATTTTTCTTCTGTGGCATCAATGACGAACCAGACGTCACCGTATCCGCTAACTCAATAAAGTTAGACTCCCCTGAGTTGTAGAAGATCATATCTTCTGCAAGACGAGAAAGGTGCAACATAGAAATCGAGGCCACCGACATCAGTTCCATCACATGATCACGATCCGAAACCGAATCGAGTGAATTACGCGTAGCGCGGTGGAAACCAAGGTTATGAGCTAATTGTTCACGATCAATCGGATAAGCCGTGCCAGCTAAAGCACCCGAACCAAGTGGACAAGTGTCGAGGCGCTGTAAGGCATCATTCAGACGAGAGTAGTCACGCTCGAACATTTCAACATAAGCCAAACACCAGTGAGCAAAGGTGACAGGTTGAGCGCGCTGAAGATGAGTATAGCCAGGCAATACTGTGCCTTGGTGCTGCTTAGCAACATGAACCATTTGTGCTTGCAGACGATCTAAAGCAATCAACAGTTGCTGGCCTTGCTGACGACACCAAAGTTTTAGGTCTGTCGCTACTTGGTCATTACGAGAACGCCCAGTGTGGAGTTTTTTGCCTAAATCTCCCACTTTACTAATCAGCTGCTGTTCAACCCAAGAGTGGATATCTTCTGCATCTGAGCGAAGAATTTGATGAGGATCTTCCATCACTTCTAACTTCAGCTCGTTTAAAGCAAGTTCCAGCTTTTGCTGTTCTTCTGCCGATAGAACATCTACAGAAAGCAGAGCTTTAGACCATGCGATTGAACCTACGATGTCTTGCTCAGCCAATCGGTAGTCAAAACGCAACGAATCGTTAAACTCTTTAAATCTAGTGTCTGCCGCTTGGGTAAATCTTCCGCCCCATAATGCCATTGCGTTTCTCCTGATGACTATTGCTTACTCTAACGTTCTCGAATGAGTAGTAACCAATTTGATGGTCATTTGCTCACTTTTTCTTATGGGTCAACGTTACGGCAATTTCGACAAAAAATAAAGTATAAATTCAATATTTTTACATATATATTCAAGCGGGATGCATTTGCATCTTTGTGCTCATAGACGTAAGCCAACAAAAAAGACCTGCTATCCAATAGCAGGTCTTTACTCAATCCGAGATGTGGAGAGATTATTTCTTCTGGCTGTTCAACGCACGGATACGGCTTGATAGCGAGTAAAGACGGATGAAACCACCCGCATGGCTTTGGTCGTAAACCTCATCTTCACCAAAAGTCGCGAACTCTTCTGAGTACAAGCTGTTGTCAGAACGTTTTTGCGTTACCGTGGCTTGGCCTTTGTAGAGCTTAACAACCACTTCACCATTCACGTCTTGCGCTAGCTCTTCTGAAGCGGCAAGGATCGACTTACATAGCGGCGTAAACCAACGACCATCGTACACAAGGTGAGACGCTTTTAGCCCCAGCTCTTCACGGAATTCGAATGATGATTTGTCTAGCACGAGCTGTTCAACGGCACGCAGCGCTTCCATCATGATGGTGCCTCCCGGTGTTTCATAGCAACCACGAGACTTCATTCCAACAAGACGGTTTTCCACGATATCGATACGGCCAACACCGTGCTTAGCGCCCTTCTCGTTTAGGTAAACCAGTGCGTTGTATGGTGTCATCGCTTCACCATCAACTTCGACCACTTCACCTTTTTCTACTTTCAGCGTGACGTATTCCGCTTCATTTGGCGCTTGCTCTGGGTCGACAGTCCACACCCAGCAGTCTTCGTTTGGTGCGTTCCACGTATCTTCTAAAACGCCGCCTTCCGTCGAAATGTGCCATGCGTTTGCATCACGTGAATAGATCTTAGTAAGAGACGCAGAGCAAGGAATATTACGCTCAGCGAGGTAATCCAAACACTCTTCACGGCTCACTAGGTCCCACTCACGCCAAGGTGCAATCACTTGTAAGTCTGGTGCTAGTGCTGCGAATGCACCTTCAAAACGTACTTGGTCGTTACCTTTACCTGTACAGCCATGACACAGAGCGTCCGCGCCCACTTTACGTGCCACTTCAACCTGCGCTTTGGCAATGATTGGACGCGCCATTGATGTACCTAGCAGGTACTTACCTTCGTAGTACGCGCCAGTTTTTAGCGTTGGGTAAATGTAGTCTGCGACCATTTCTTCTTTCAAGTCAGCGATGTAGCACTCAGAAGCACCAGAGGCTTTTGCTTTCGCTTCAATGCCTTCTAGCTCTTCGGCACCTTGACCAACATCGGCAACGAAAGCAACGACTTCACAGTCGTAGTTCTCTTTTAGCCACGGGATAATTACTGAAGTATCTAGACCGCCTGAGTATGCGACTACCACTTTATTTACGTTCACTTTGCTCATGTTTTTTCTCCAAACTTAACTGGCGCTGCGCTCGGCGGTCAGTGCCAACTACGACTTCCTAATATTGAATTCTTTTGCTGATGCTTATTGAGGCAAGAATTGCGTTCCAATACTTTCACCAGCGAATAGCTGTACTAATTTTTCTGGGTAACGCCAGGTCGCGACTTCGATAGGACGACCAAGATCATTGGCCGCCTCCAAAGCAGCTTTCACTTTGACGATCATGCCATCGGTGATCACATGTCCATCGATCAACGAGTTAGCTTGCTGCTCTGACAGGGTTTTGATCAAATGCCCTTTGCCATCGAGTACACCACTCACGTCTGATAACAGGACCAACTCCGCATCTAATGCGCCCGCAACCGCGACTGCTGCTTGATCAGCATTCACATTCATCATCTGGCCATCTTTGGTTAAACCAATTGAACTGATGATCGGCAGTGCACCTGTGTTTAGCACCGCTTGTAATAGTGCTGAGTCACCCGGTGATGCTTTGCCTACCGCGCCGAGTTCTGGGTCAAGTTCTTCAACAAGACACAAACCACCATCCGCAAGGCTAAGACCCACAGCGTTAAGACCATCCGCAATCGCTTGACCTTGAAGCAGCTTGTTTGCGGTACCTGCAAGCGCGCCTGCAATCACCGGAATTTGATCGTAAGGCGTTACGCGTAAACCGTTTTTCTTTACGGTTTCAAGCTGAAGCTTTGCCATCAACTCATCAACTAGGTAGCCACCGCCATGAACGATGGCGATTTGTCGCTGTGCCGATTTTTGGTAAGCCGCAATGGCACCAAAAAGTTGGCTTAAGGTTTGAGTGCAAGATAGAGCAGCACCGCCTAGCTTAATGACTAAAGGAGCTTGATTGGTTTGCGTCATCGCATTTCCCTCTTTCAACGACTACAGCAACGCTGTCAGTTCTGGGTAACCATAATGAATATTGAGACATTGCATCGCTTGACTTGATGCACCTTTGAGTAGATTGTCGATGGCTGAAATCACAATGATGTGTTCGCCTTGTACCTTCCAGCCGATATCGCAGAAAGGGGTATTTTCGACATCCTGAATACGTGGAATGCCATCGCCTTTTAAACGCACGGCTGGCTTTCCTAGATAAGCTTGTTCAAATGCTTGAGCGACTTGTTGCTCTGTAACGCCTGATGCTAGCTTCATCGTGATAGTGGCAAGAATGCCGCGTTTAAAGTTGCCTAAGTGCGGAGTAAAAATCACATCGCAACCTAAGTGCTGAGCAATTTCTGGTTGGTGACGATGAGTAAATACACCATAAGGTTGCAAGCTCACTTCACAGAAACTGTTCACCATAGAAGCTTTACGCCCAGCTCCGGACACACCGCTGGTCGCGTTAATGACAGGCCATTGATTGGTATCCACTAATGCATTTTCGAGTAGAGGTTTGATGGCTAACTGCGAAGCAGTCGGGTAGCAACCTGCTACAGCAACTAAGGGAGCAGTTTGAATTGATTCCTGGTTCCACTCTGCTAAGCCGTATGCAGCTTTATCTAGCCAGTTATTATGTTGATGCTCGAAGCCATAAAAGGTGTTGTAAAAACCTTCACTTTGGACGCGGAATGCCCCCGATAAATCGAATACCTGACAGCCTGCCTCCAAGAAAGTTGGGGCTAGATCGTGGCTCACCTCATGAGCCGTTGCGAAAAACACCACATCCGATTCTTGAGCGATTTGCAGTGGATCCGTTAGTGGCGAGACCGGCATATCAATGATACCTGCTAACTTACCGTGCAGCTGCGCAATATTCTTTCCTGCATCAACACTGTTGGCGGAAACGTATAAACCTGATAGCGTGAGTTGTGGGTGTTTATTAACCATTAACGCTAACTCTGCGCCGGTGTAACCGCTGGCTCCAATAATCGTGGTTTTTAGCATTGTGTGACATCCATATACTTAAAGGCTCAAATGACTATTCATATTTAATTTTTGCTTTATTTTGATTTTTTATTCATTAAATATGATTTAATATGTGTTTTACATTTTTGTGGTCTGTCTGTCAACAGGAGATTTGAAGAATCCATGCAATTACCAACTTTTCTAGAGGTCTATGAAGGACTCATCAGCACCTCTTCTATCAGCTCCACGGATCCGAGCTGGGATCAGGGCAATGCAAAAGTCATCGAAAAACTCGCATCTTGGTTTAAAGATCTGGGCTTCAACGTTGAAGTGATCGAGGTGGAGCCAGGCAAGCACAATATGATCGCGCGTATGGGAGAGGGTGAAGGCGGCCTTTTACTTGCTGGCCACAGTGATACCGTGCCATTCGATCAAGGGCGATGGAACTTTGATCCACATAAGCTGACTGAAAAAGACAATCGCTTTTACGGTTTAGGCACGGCAGACATGAAAGGCTTTTTTGCTTTTATTTACGAAGCCGTCAAAAAAGTCGACTGGAGCAAACAAACCAAGCCGCTATACGTGTTAGCCACTTGTGACGAAGAAACCACCATGTTGGGTGCACGACATTTCACCGTAAACGCCCCTTTTAAGCCGGATTACTGCATTATTGGTGAGCCTACCAGCCTCGTTCCTATTCGCGGCCACAAAGGTCATGTGGCGAATGCAATTCGGGTCACGGGTAAGTCAGGCCATTCATCCGATCCTGCCTTAGGCGTTAACGCGATTGAGATCATGCATGAAGTGATGTTTGCCATGATGCAACTGCGCGATAAATTGGTGAAAGAATACCACCACCCGGGTTTTGCCATTCCAAGCCCTACCCTAAACCTTGGACACATTCACGGCGGTGACAGCGCTAACCGTATTTGTGGTTGCTGTGAGCTGCACTATGATGTTCGCCCGCTACCAGGGATCAGCCTGGATGGCCTAGAAAATATGCTGCGCGGAGCATTAAAAGAAGTCGAAACAAAGTGGCCTGGACGCTTGGAGATAATTCCGTTACATGAACCAATTCCGGGTTACGAATGCCAACATGACCACCCATTTATCGGTGGTGTTGAAGAGATCTGCCAAACCAGTTCAGAAACCGTGAACTACTGTACTGAGGCGCCCTTCTTACAACAGCTCTGTCCAACCTTAGTTCTTGGCCCGGGTTCAATTGACCAAGCGCACCAACCGGATGAGTTTCTCTCATTTGATTTTATCGATCCCACAATTGATGTGCTTTCAAAGGCAATGGTCAAGTATTGCTGTTAATACGCGAATAAACTCAAAAGTCAGTGCAGCTCGATTGAGCTGCATCTTTTTATCTTCACAATTTAGCGCTAGCCTTAACACTTCTTTAACTTGTTATTTTGTAATTAATTTTCACTTCTTATTCTACAGCTGCCGTAAATTTGCTCTAAATCAGGAGACAGCGGAATAATTGCAAACTTAGTCTGCTTTATTTGACTATAACTGGTGCTTTTCGCTAGATTGGAGTCTTAACAAGGACAATGGATGTAGTTTTTTTACGAGGCAGGACGACAATGAACGAGAAATACGCCGCACTCAAAAGTAATGTGCGCATGTTAGGCCACTTATTGGGTAACACCATTCGCGATGCCCATGGCGAAGAAATCTTCGAGAAAGTGGAAACCATTCGTAAATTATCCAAATCAGCTCAAGCAGGAAATCAAGCAGACAGGGATAGCTTGATCGAAGAAATCAAACATTTACCTGATGAGCAACTAACGCCCGTTACCCGTGCGTTTAACCAATTTCTAAATCTCACCAATATTGCTGAGCAATACCACACGATTTCACGCCATTGTGAAGAGCACATTTGTGAACCAGACGCGATTAACTCGCTGTTTTCTAAACTGGTACAAAACGATGTGAGCAAACTGGACACTGCGCAAGCGGTTCGTGATCTGAATATTGAATTGGTATTGACGGCTCACCCAACGGAAATCACGCGTCGCACGATGATCAACAAGTTGGTCAAGATCAACGAGTGCTTATCAAAGTTGGAACTGAGTGATCTTTCTTCTAAAGAGCGCAAGAAAACCGAGCGTCGTTTAGAGCAACTGATCGCGCAAAGCTGGCATTCAGACGTAATTCGACAACAGCGCCCTACTCCGCTGGATGAAGCAAAATGGGGTTTTGCAGTCGTTGAAAACTCACTATGGGAAGCGGTGCCAGACTTCTTACGTGAAATGCACGATCGCTTGAAATCTTACTTGGGTGAAGGTTTACCAATTGATGCTCGCCCTGTGCACTTCTCTTCTTGGATGGGGGGTGACCGCGACGGTAACCCGTTCGTCACTCATAGCGTGACGCGTGAAGTATTGCTTCTGTCTCGTTGGAAAGCCGCAGATCTTTATCTCAATGACATCAATGAGTTGATCAGTGAACTGTCTATGACGGTTTCAAACGATCAAGTTCGTGAACTTGCTGGCGAAGATCAACACGAACCATACCGCGCTATCTTAAAACAGCTTCGCACCCTGTTGAATGAAACCAAAGATATTCTCGATGCTAAGATCCATGGTCAAAAACTGGCCGTTAAAGCTCCGTTGCAAAAAGTCGAGCAACTTTGGGAACCTCTGTATGCCTGTTACCAGTCGCTAAATGAATGTGGCATGGGTGTGATCGCAAATGGCTCTCTACTGGATACATTGCGCCGCGTAAAAGCATTTGGTATTCATCTTGTTCGCCTTGATATCCGCCAAGAGAGCACGCGTCATTCAGACGTATTGTCTGAATTAACCCGCTACTTAGGCATTGGTGATTACGAACAATGGAGCGAGCAAGATAAGATTGCTTTCCTAACCAACGAACTCGCATCTAAGCGTCCTCTTCTGCCTCGTGATTGGGAACCATCAGAACCTGTCAAAGAGGTTTTGGACACCTGTAAGATTATTGCAGCACAACCGCGTGAAGCATTCGGTGCCTACGTAATTTCTATGGCACGCACTGCATCGGATGTGTTAGCAGTCCACCTACTTCTGCAAGAAGCTGGCTGCCCATATCGTATGGATGTTTGCCCATTATTCGAGACACTAGACGACTTGAACAATGCAGAATCGGTCATCAAACAGCTGATGGGTATCGACCTATACCGTGGCTTTATCCAAAACCACCAAATGGTCATGATTGGTTACTCTGACTCAGCGAAAGATGCGGGTGTCATGTCTGCAGGCTGGGCTCAGTACCATGCGATGGAATCGTTAGTAAAAGTGGCGGAAGAAGAAGGTGTTGAACTGACTCTATTCCACGGTCGTGGCGGTACAGTAGGCCGCGGCGGCGCACCAGCACACGCAGCACTTCTGTCTCAACCACCAAAAAGCTTGAAAGGTGGTTTGCGCGTAACAGAACAGGGCGAGATGATCCGCTTTAAACTGGGCCTTCCAGATGTCGCCGTAAACAGTTTTAACCTTTACGCGAGCGCGATTCTAGAAGCCAACCTATTGCCACCACCAGAGCCAAAACAAGAATGGCGCGACTTAATGGAAGTGCTATCAGAAGTTAGCTGCGAGTCTTATCGCAACGTAGTTCGCGGCGAGCCTGACTTTGTGCCTTACTTCCGTCAAGCGACACCAGAGCTCGAGCTCGGTAAGTTGCCACTTGGCTCTCGTCCTGCAAAACGTAACCCGAAGGGCGGAGTGGAAAGCTTACGTGCAATCCCGTGGATCTTCTCGTGGAGCCAAAATCGTTTGGTACTTCCAGCATGGTTAGGTGCGGGTGAAGCGATTCAATACTCGATCGATAAAGGTCACCAAGCGCTGCTCGAAGAGATGTGTCGTGAATGGCCGTTCTTCTCCACTCGCCTTGGCATGCTAGAAATGGTGTACTCGAAGTGTAATATCGATATTTCTCGCTATTACGATGAGCGATTGGTGGATGAATCACTCCGTCCACTCGGTGAAAAGCTTCGCGCTCAGCTTCAAGAAGATATCAAAGCAGTACTGAATGTAGAGAACAACGAAAACTTGATGCAGCATGACCCTTGGGGACTCGAATCGATTCGCTTGCGCAACATCTACGTTGAGCCATTGAACATGCTACAAGCCGAGTTGCTATACCGTACACGCCAAACCGAAGAAGCATCTGCAAACCTAGAAGAAGCGCTAATGGTGACAATTGCTGGTATTGCAGCTGGCATGCGCAACACAGGCTAATCGCTTCATTTGTAATAAAAAAGCTGAGCAAGTGCTCAGCTTTTTTTTGGCGCTGGATAATTGCGCAACCAAAGGGCAGTTTAATAAACTATAAAAAACCCAAAAATTACCACACAAAAAGAATAAAAAACCACAAGTTAACACTATTGATTATTATGTTAGTTTTTTAGGGTAATTTTGTCCTACTATTCCACTTCATGCTTATTATTTATATACTACTTGCCTGCTGAGAGCTCATAAATCCAATCATACCTGCTCCAGCCATGATGGGACTCCCCATCTCTCTAGGTGATAAACGGCTTTAAGGTGACAGGACCAACATTGTTGGTGCTACTTATACATTAAAAAACTCAAGTGCCAGAAAGAGCACAGCTGAAAGTATAAGTAGCTTGTTTACAAGTTTATTGACCATTTGGATTGAAGACATGTCATTACCACACGTAATCTTAACTGTTCTTAGCACTCGCGACGCAACCGGTTACGATATCACTAAAGAATTCTCTGCTAGCATCGGTTACTTCTGGAAAGCAAGCCACCAACAAGTGTACCGTGAACTCAATAAAATGGCCGAGAAAGAGCTGGTTACTTGCGTATTAGAACCCCAAGAAGGCAAACCAGACCGTAAGGTTTACTCCATCACAGATGCTGGTCGCAGCGCTTTAGGAGAATGGTTTGATCAACCAACTGCACACCCGACTGTTCGTGATGAATTTTCAGCGAAATTGATGGCATGTGCCGTTCAACCATCAACACCTTTCCGTGATCAACTCGCCGAACTGGTTGAAGAGTCTCGCAAACTGGTTTCTCACTACAAAGAAATTGAAGCGGCTTACTACGCAACGCCGTCAACTTTAGACAAACAAGCTCGCCTAGAGCGTTTAACGCTTCGTCGTAACCTACTGTTACGTGAAACGTGGATCACGTGGGCTGAAGAAGTCCTAACAGAACTTGAAGTGATTGGTTAATTTCCTTTTACTTTGATACAACGAAAAAGGCTTGCCACTCGGCAAGCCTTTTGTCTTTTTGAAACCCGATTTATGCACCTACTGCAGCGCGAGGACGAACGCCTAGCGTATGACATAAAGCGTAAGTCATCTCTGCACGGTTTAGGGTGTAGAAGTGGAAATCCTTAACGCCTTCACGACTAAGTACGCGCACCATATCAATAGCTTGGCTTGCTCCCACAAGCTGACGAGTCACCGGATCATCATCCAAGCCTTCGAACTGTTTACTCATCCAGCCTGGTACTTTCACATTGTTCTGCGCAGCAAAACGAGAGGCTTGCTTAAAGTTCGACACTGGCAAAATACCAGGGACAATTTCCACATCAATTCCTGCCGCCACACAGCGATCGCGGAAACGAAGGTAAGACTCGACGTCAAAAAAGAACTGAGTAATTGCACGGTTTGCACCTGCATCTACCTTACGTTTTAGGTTCAATAAGTCAGACTGCGCACTTTTAGCTTCAGGGTGAACCTCAGGAAATGCGGCTACTGAGATATCAAAATCGTGACGTGATTTCAGCAGCTCAACCAGATCCGAGGCATACATGTCAGGCGCACCGCCACCAGGAGGAATATCACCACGCAGAGCAACGATATTTTCAATGCCATTATTCCAGTAATCATCGGCAATATTAATCAACTCTTCGCGAGTCGCATCAATACAAGTGAGGTGAGGAGCAGCAACCAATCCGGTTGTTGCTTTGATTTCTTTAATGATGGAGTGCGTTCTGTCACGCTCGCCAGAGTTCGCGCCGTAAGTCACAGAAACAAATTTAGGTTGGAGCGTTTTAAGACGGTGCACTGAATTCCAGAGTGTCTCTTCCATCTTAGCGCTGCTTGGTGGAAAAAACTCAAATGATACATTGATGTTGTCTGACAACTCAGCAATATTCTGGTTCAAGGCGTCAATATGGCCTGCGTGCGTGTATCCCATCTTACTCTCCCTGTGGCACTCCGCCACGAAAACAAATTCCTTAAATCGACGTTTAGACGTCTATATGTCTACAGAATGTATTGAATACGATTTAATGTCAACCTTGTAATTATGAATTTTTCTCAAGTTAATAATGAGGATAGTTCAAGTTATTACTTGAACGTTATTTCACCACTTATCACAAGCCGATACTTCAGTATGGCACTGAAGGCAAAATAAAAAACCCTGGTCGGGTTCCAGGGTTTTAGGTATCTCGCAACTTTAGAATAAACCGGCTAATCGGTTGAGGTCGGATTGAATCGCGCCGGCTGTCACTTCTCTTCCTGCGCCAGGCCCTCGAATAACGAGTGGGTTATCTTTGTACCACTTACTTTCAATGGCAAAAATGTTGTCGCACGGCAGTAGGTTGGCGAGCGCATGTTCACGAGATAACGCTTCTACTCCCACCGTCGCTTTACCATTTTTTTCTAAACGAGCAACGTAGCGAAGCACTTGGTCGTTTCTCTGTGCTTTTGTCAGGCGCTCTTGCAGTATTTCACTCAACAGCCCTCCGTTATCGAAGAAGTCATCGATGCTAAGTTTTCTTAATTCTTCTGGTACCAGAGATTCAACCTTAACGCTGCCCGGCTCAATATCGAGACCAGACTCTCGAGCTAAGATAACCAGCTTACGCATCACATCTGAACCATCTAAATCAGAACGAGGATCAGGCTCTGTTAAACCTTGCTGCCAAGCGAGGTCGACTAAATCATTAAATGGTACTGAGCCGTCAAATTGTTGGAATAACCATGATAACGTCCCTGAGAAAATACCCGATAGAGCAACGATCTCATCCCCACTTTCACGTAGATCTCGCACGGTATGGTTTATTGGTAACCCTGCACCAACCGTCGCGTTGTACAGCCAATAACGACCAATTTTAGCGAATGCATCTTGAACCTGATGGTAATACTGACTATCTGCCGAACCCGCCACTTTGTTAGCGGAAATCAAATGAATGCCCTGCTGCGCAATTTCTACATAGCGCTGAGCTAAGTCTTTACTCGCTGTCACATCAAGCACTACGGCTTCATCGTAATTTTTTAGCGCTCCTAATTGAGTCAACCAAGACCCATCGTTTGCTAGGCTTTCATCATCAAATCGTTCAGCAACACTTGCTGCATCAATACCTTGCTCATCGAACCAGTAGGTTTGACTATCCACGACCGCGACAAGGTCGAAGCTCATGCCATGACGTTTTTCGAGCTCACCTTTTTGAGTTGCAAATAAATTTAACCAACTAGAACCAATGTTGCCCTTGCCACATAAAGCCACCGCCACGCGCTTTTGCGCTTGGAACAACTGGCTATGAATCGTTTGAACCAACACTTCGGTATCAGTACGACGCAAAACGGCGACTAAACTCAGCCCCGACTCAGTTTCAGAAATAAATTCAACCGGAGAGTGTTTTAACTTCTGATAAAAACCAAAACAATGGTTGGCGTTTTTCGTAACGCCAGCGCCTACCGCCGCTAAGAGAGAGTAGCCTTCTTTGAGCTTAATCTCCGCTTCAACCGCAAGCTCTTGTAAGTGTTTCAGTGCGCCACCGGCAATTTCTGCGGTATACGCCAAGCGCAACGTGTGTTGATCGGGCTGTGCCTCAAATGCCAATGGCTCCAATTGCGCTCGCTGCAACGCTTGTAATACATCATTCTGTGTTTTTTCGAAGTCGTGCCCATGCATGAAAGACAGCTGCACCAATAAAACATCATCCAGCGAGGTAATAATTTTAGCGCCACGGCCAGACGCTAAGACACGCTCAATACGAGTAGAGCCCGATTCCGGCAGATAGCTACACTTGAGGTTGAGATCCATAGTACTTTGCGCCACAGGCTGAAGTGTACGACTGTGTAGGACTGGGGCGGCTAAACGGGCGAGTTCGCTGGCTTCATCCAATCGAAGTAACGGTAACAGACACGCGTCTGCCACCAAACGCGGATCGGCACTATAGACACCGGCAACGTCACTCCAAATGGTGACCGTGCTCACTTCAGCCAGAGCACCAATGACAGTTGCAGAATAGTCAGAGCCATTACGACCAAGTAAAATGGTTTCGCCCGCCTCGTTCTGAGCCATAAAGCCAGTAATTACCACACGTTTATGATTGTGTTGCGCGAGAACTTCTTTTATCAAAGGATATGAACGAGCGCGATCAACTTCAGGTTGAGTCCCGGCTTCCGCACGTAAAAACGCTCGTGCATCTTGTGCAACAGCGGGGATAGAACGTTGAGATAATAACGCGGCCAATAGGCGAGCAGACCAAACTTCTCCGTGTCCTAGTACCGCGGCTTTTTGCGCGCCAGTGAGTGGTGCTGTCAGCTCAGATAAGGTACTGAACTCATCATGCAGTAACGCTAATAGCTCTTCTTGTACTTCATTTTCCAACAAGTTTTCTATTAGCTCCGTTTGGAACTGCCTTAGGCTTTGAAGTGCTTCATGCGCGATTCGGCCATCTTTGTCTAACCCTTCCAGGAACTCAATCAAGCGGTTAGTGGTTTTTCCTGCCGCCGAGACGACCACAAGATCATTTTCCGTCGAATACTCCTTAAGAATATCCACAACGCGTAAATAGCATTCTGGGTTTGCTAAGCTACTGCCACCAAACTTATGCAGCTGACGTTGTAAAGTCATTATTATCGTCTCCTATTGTTGGGCAGCTTTAGCGAATGCTTGCTCTAAATCTGTGATGAGATCTTGTGCATCTTCCAAGCCGACAGACAAACGCAATAGTTGATGCGACACCCCCGCTTCTGCCAGTGCTTCCTCTCCCATAGCGCGATGCGTCATGGATGCCGGATGACAAATCAAGCTTTCAACTCCACCTAATGACTCAGCCAATGAAAACAGTTGGAGCTCTTTAACGAACACTTTTAACTGCTCAAACGAACCGGCAAACTCAAAGCTCAGCATAGAGCCAAAGCCCGTTTGCTGCTTTTTAGCAATGTCATGACCTGGGTGCTCCGGCAGGCTTGGATGATAAATGGTTTTAACTAACGCTTGCTTCTGGAGATAAGCCAGTACCTGCTGTGAACTCTCTTCATGCACTCGCATGCGAGCACCAAGTGTACGAATGCCTCGCAACGTCATATAACTATCGAAAGGTGTGCCAGTCGCACCAATGCAATTTCCCCACCATGCAAGCTCTTCTGCATGCGCTTCTGTTTTGGTGATGATCACGCCACCAATCACGTCTGAATGACCGTTGATGTACTTCGTTGTGGAGTGGATAACAAAATCCGCACCTAGCTCTAAAGGTTTTTGGTACACGGGTGTCAAAAAGGTATTGTCCACCGCAACTAACGCGCCGACTTGTTTCGCTTTTTCACAGGTAGCTGCAATATCCACTACGCGAACCAGAGGGTTTGACGGAGTTTCTAGCAAAATGAGTTTTGGTTTCTGTGCTAATGCTGCATCCAAAGCTTGCTCGTCTGATTGATCGACAAACTGAACCTTAAAATCGCCTTTGTTGGCTCGGGTATTAAAAAGACGATAGGTGCCGCCATAACAATCGTGAGGAGCAATAATGAGATCATCAGGGCCAAGAAAAGCGGACACCCATAAATTTAATGCCGACGTACCGCAGTTCGTGACAACCGCTCCTTTTCCAGACTCGAGTTCAGATAACGCACTTTCCAACAGTCCGCGGTTTGGATTTCCAGATCGCGTGTAATCATACTTAGGTACTTCACCAAAAGCAGGAAAACCATAGTTAGTGGAAAGATAAATAGGTGGAACGACAGCGTGATATTGGCTGTCTGATTCAATACCAGTGCGTACTGCAATGGTCGCAGGTTTGCGAGAGCTCATGGGTGTATCCTTTCACGGGTAATGACTTCTAAATAGGAATGCGCTATATCTAATGAGTAAAATAAAGTGATCAACACGCTTCCTTTGCTGTTCTGTTCACTTTACTCGTCAAAAAATGAGACGTCAACACTTCTAGACGTCTATATGTCTTTGCTTATGGCGGTAAATGCAGCTAAAATCAGCACCTAAATTATTTTTAACCGATTACATAAATGAAGGTGTGCAATGGCTGACTGGAATGGCGAATACATTAGCCCATATGCAGAGCACGGCAAAAAAAGCGAACAAGTAAAAAAAATTACCGTCTCTATCCCGCTAAAAGTTTTAAAAGTGCTAACTGATGAGCGTACTCGCCGTCAGATCAATAACTTACGCCATGCAACCAATAGTGAATTACTATGCGAAGCATTTTTGCACGCGTATACAGGTCAGCCACTTCCAACAGATGAAGACCTTCGTAAAGACCGTCCAGATGATATTCCAACAGAAGTAAAAGCACTGATGACGGAAATGGGCATCGAATTTGAGTCGTTTGACGAAGAGTAAAAAAGCGAGGCTGGAGGCTTCAGATAGCAATTCTTATCTCGAGCCAAAAGAATGATATAAAAAATGGGACGCGATTGCGTCCCATTTTTTGTACATCACATCTAATAGATATATTACTCTGCCATGTAGTTTTCAGGCATCTCGATACGAGCAACACCTGAATCAACTGCCGCCTGAGCCACAGCTTTTGCAACACGTGGTAGTAAACGTGAGTCCATTGGTTTTGGAATGATGTAGTCTGCACCAAACTCAAGCTTATCGACGCCTGCGGCCTTCAATACAGTTTCAGGTACAGGCTCTTTTGCTAGCTCACGAATCGCCTCAACGGCTGCAAGTTTCATTTCATCATTGATTTCACTTGCGCGCACATCAAGAGCACCACGGAAGATGAATGGGAAACATAATACGTTGTTTACTTGGTTCGGGTAATCACTACGGCCAGTCCCCATGATCAAATCATCACGAACAGCGTGGGCAAGTTCCGGCTTAATTTCAGGATCTGGATTCGAACATGCAAATACGATTGGCTTATCTGCCATCAGCTTCAACGCTTCCGCTGGCAATAGGTTTGGACCAGATACACCTAGGAACAGATCCGCGCCTTCAATCACATCTTCTAATGTGCGTTTGTCCGTGTTGTTTGCGAATAGCTGCTTGTATTCATTAAGATCATCACGACGAGTGTGGATCACACCTTTACGATCCAGCATGTAAATTTTTTCGCGCATTGCACCACATTTAATCAGCAGCTCCATACACGCAACAGCTGCAGCGCCAGCGCCAAGACAAACGATCGTTGAGTCTTCAAGCTTCTTACCTTGAAGTTCGATCGCGTTCAGCATGCCTGCCGCCGTTACAATCGCAGTACCGTGCTGATCATCGTGGAATACTGGTACATCACAACGCTCAATTAAACGCTTTTCAATCTCAAAGCAATCTGGTGCTTTAATATCTTCAAGGTTGATACCACCAAAGGTGTCTGCAATGCTTGCGACAGTATCAACAAATTCATCGATCGTGCGGTGCTTAACTTCAATATCAATCGAGTCAAGGCCAGCAAAACGTTTAAACAGTAACGCTTTACCTTCCATCACTGGCTTAGATGCAAGTGGACCTAGGTTACCTAGACCCAGGATAGCGGTACCGTTAGAAATAACAGCAACCATGTTGCCTTTCGCTGTGTACTTGTACACGTTATCAGGGTTTTGTGCGATTTCACGCACTGGTTCTGCAACACCAGGGCTGTAAGCAAGGGCAAGATCACCCGCCGTTTCCGCAGGCTTTGTCAATTCGACAGCAATCTTCCCTGGAGTTGGATAAGCATGGTAATCCAATGCTTTTTGGCGATGTTCTTCTTCTGGAGTGGCTGCTTGGCGATTGTCTTCAGACATGGACGTTTCTCTTTTTTATTTTTAGGTAAGGGGGCATAAATTCTATCGGATAGAAATCAAACTTCATAGGCAAGATTGCGAGCAATATCCTTAAAAAGCCGATAATAAAAGAGATTAGACCAGATAGCGGGGATAAGCACCTGATTTTCGAGTCAGGTGCTCTTTTCTTCTTACAATTGAAGTGCGCAAAATCCTGGACGTTATTACTCTTCGTCTACGTATTGCGCTTGGAGGTAGTTCTCAATGCCAGACATTTCAATCAAGCCAAGTTGCGTCTCTAGCCAGTCAACATGCTCTTCTTCATCTTCAAGAATATCTTGAAACAGATCGCGAGACACATAGTCTCGAATGTCTTCAGCATAGGCAATCGCATCTTTTAAATCTGGAATGGCGGCCATTTCAAGCTTTAAGTCACACTCGAGCATTTCTTTAGTGTCTTCACCTATCATCAACTTGCCTAAATCTTGTAGATTCGGTAAGCCCTCAAGAAACAAAATACGCTCAATCAGATGATCGGCATGTTTCATCTCATCGATAGATTCGTGATATTCCTTATCTGCTAGGTGCTTTAACCCCCAGTCCTTATACATTCGAGCATGAAGAAAATACTGATTAATAGCGATGAGCTCATTTCCGAGCACTTTATTGAGATGTTGGATGATGATTGGATCGCCTTTCATGACAAAAACCTCCTCTTTAGCTTCATTTAAATGTAGAAGCAAATGAGAAGGTGTCAAAACGCTAGGCAAATAATTACTTAATTACTGCATGCTCACAGTAATTAGCTAGCTTGTTTGAATACCGTGTAACTGGTTTCCGCTAAAATATCCTTGGCCTGTCTGATGCACTTACCACATTGGCTACCCAATGCTGTGCATTTTTTGATTCCTTTAATATCCGTTACGCCTTCATCTATCGCCAACTTCCTAATTTTCTTGTCGGAGACCCCATGGCAAAGACAAACGTACATACTCAAAAACCTATTAAATTAACCTGTAGCAACCAATATAAACAAGAATAATTCTTGTTACCAGTCGCATTGATAGGTCTGCTCAGAATATTTTGTTATATAGATTTGGTGACAGTAGGCCAAGATCAGAGAGTTAGGTGTTACGACCAAAGGTGTTGAAAAATATAGCCGGTAATATTCTGTTTTTAAATTAAAAAATTAACGTATTTCCTACGAACACTTATAACCAAATATAATTTAGATATAAAAAAGGGAAGCCTAAGCTTCCCTTTCTCGATGCGCTTTCTTCATAAAGAAGAAGAGTGCAAGATTTCGTTTAATTCGTTATGAATTAGTCGAAGATCTTAGCAACAACACCAGCACCTACTGTACGGCCACCTTCACGGATCGCGAAACGTAGACCTTCGTCCATTGCGATTGGTGCGATTAGCTCAACAGTCATCTGTACGTTGTCACCTGGCATTACCATTTCTACGCCTTCTGGTAGCTGGATGTCACCAGTTACGTCAGTTGTACGGAAGTAGAACTGTGGACGGTAGCCTTTGAAGAATGGAGTGTGACGACCACCTTCATCTTTAGACAGTACGTATACTTCTGATTCGAACTTAGTGTGTGGAGTGATTGAACCAGGCTTCGCTAGTACTTGACCACGTTCAACTTCGTCACGCTTAGTACCACGTAGAAGTGCACCAACGTTCTCACCTGCACGGCCTTCGTCTAGAAGCTTACGGAACATCTCAACACCAGTACATGTAGTAGTAGTAGTGTCTTTGATACCTACGATAGCAACTTCGTCACCTACAGTTAGGATACCACGCTCGATACGGCCAGTTACTACTGTACCACGACCTTGGATTGAGAATACGTCTTCGATAGGCATTAGGAATGGCTGATCTACCGCACGCTCTGGCTCAGGGATGTAAGTATCTAGAGCTTCAGCTAGTTCAACGATTTTCGCTTCCCACTGCTCTTCGCCGTTTAGTGCGCCTAGTGCAGAACCTTGGATAACTGGTAGGTCATCACCTGGGAAATCGTATTCAGATAGAAGTTCACGAACTTCCATTTCTACTAGTTCTAGTAGCTCTTCATCGTCAACCATGTCACATTTGTTCATGAATACGATGATGTATGGGATACCAACCTGACGGCCTAGTAGGATGTGCTCACGAGTTTGTGGCATTGGGCCATCTGTCGCAGCAACAACTAGGATACCACCGTCCATCTGTGCAGCACCAGTGATCATGTTTTTAACGTAGTCCGCGTGTCCTGGACAGTCAACGTGTGCGTAGTGACGAGTTGGAGTGTCGTACTCAACGTGAGAAGTTGCGATTGTGATACCGCGCTCACGCTCTTCTGGAGCGTTATCGATAGATGCGAAGTCTTTAGCTACACCGCCGTAAACTTTAGCAAGAGTAGTACAGATAGCTGCAGTTAGAGTTGTTTTACCGTGGTCAACGTGGCCGATAGTACCAACGTTAACGTGCGGTTTCGTACGTTCAAATTTTTCTTTAGACACGATCGTGTTCCTTCCTAGTTATGATTCGTCGTGATCATTATTGATCGACGACGCGCCAGAAATTGTTATTTTATGCGCCAACGCCCGTTAGCGCAATATTTGGACGCCCTGATCTCGCAAAAAGTCGTAAACTTTTTGTAGTTCAATCGTCAATTAGTAACCACGCTCTGCAATAATTTTATCTGCGAAGTTTTTCGGCACTTCAGCGTACTCGTGAAACTCCATAGAGTAAGACGCACGGCCTTGAGTTGCAGAACGTAGATCAGTTGCGTAACCGAACATTTCAGATAGTGGTACTTGAGCACGGATGATCTTAAGACCAGCCACACCTTCGTCCATGCCTTCAATGATACCGCGACGACGGTTTAGGTCACCAACAACGTCACCCATCCAGTCTTCCGGAGTGGTTACTTCGACATTCATCATTGGTTCTAGAATCACAGGTTGTGCTTCTAGTGCACCTTTCTTGAATGCCATCGAGCCAGCGATCTTAAACGCCATCTCGCTTGAGTCTACATCGTGGTAAGAACCATCAAATAGTGTAGCTTTAATATCTAGTACAGGGTAACCCGCTAGAACACCACTATTCATTTGTTCCTCAATACCTTTCGATACCGAACTGATGTATTCCTTAGGAATCACACCACCCACGATTTCGTCTACGAATACGAAACCTTCTCCAGGTTCAGAAGGCTCAAGTTTGACCCACACATGACCGTATTGACCACGACCACCTGATTGACGAACAAACTTACCTTCAACTTCCGCTTTACCACGAATGGTTTCACGGTAAGCAACCTGAGGTTTACCAACGTTACAATCAACGCTGAATTCACGCTTCATACGATCAACGATAATGTCTAGGTGAAGTTCACCCATACCTGAGATCAGAGTCTGACCTGATTCGTCGTCCGTTTCCACGCGGAATGATGGATCTTCCGCAGCCAGTTTACCTAGCGCGATAGCCATTTTCTCTTGGTCTGCCTTAGAACGAGGTTCTACAGCAATCTGAATAACTGGTTCAGGGAACTCCATGCGCTCTAGAATCACTTTGTGGTTCTGATCACACAGTGTGTCACCTGTTGTTACGTCTTTCAGACCGATAGCAGCAGCGATATCACCAGCGCGAACTTCTTTTACTTCTTCACGCTTATTCGCATGCATCTGAACGATACGACCGAAACGCTCTTTCTTCTCTTTTACAGAGTTGTAAACAGCGTCGCCGGAGTTTACTACACCAGAGTAAACACGCATGAACGTTAGCGTACCCACGAATGGGTCAGTCGCGATCTTAAATGCTAGCGCAGAGAATGGTTCGTTGTCGTCAGCGTGACGCTCAACTTCATTTTCTCTTTCGTCAACACCTTTAATTGCAGGTACGTCAACTGGCGATGGCAAGAACTCGATCACAGCATCTAGTACCGCTTGAACACCTTTGTTCTTAAACGCACTACCACAAGTGGCCAGTACGATTTCGTTGTTTAGTGTACGAGTACGTAGAGCTTGTTTGAGCTCAGCTTCAGTCAATTCACCTTCTTCAAGGTACTTGTCCATCAGCTCTTCGCTAGCTTCAGCAGCAGATTCAACCATGTGGTTGCGCCACTCTTCAGCAAGTTCGATCATGTCAGCTGGGATGTCTTCGTAAGTAAACGAAGTGCCTTGATCGGCTTCATTCCAGTTGATCATCTTCATCTTGATAAGGTCGATGACACCTCTGAACTCATCTTCTGCACCAACGTTCAGTTGGATTGGAACAGGGTTCGCACCAAGACGATTTTTAATTTGGTCCACAACGCGTAGGAAGTCTGCGCCCGCACGGTCCATCTTGTTTACAAATACCAAACGTGGAACGTGGTATTTGTCTGCTTGACGCCATACAGTTTCAGACTGAGGTTCAACACCAGATGAGCCACAGAACACAACCACAGCACCATCAAGTACACGAAGAGAACGCTCTACTTCGATAGTAAAGTCAACGTGTCCAGGGGTATCAATGATGTTTACGCGATGCTCAGGGAACTGTGCTTCCATACCACGCCAGAATGTAGTAGTCGCAGCGGATGTGATAGTGATACCACGTTCCTGCTCCTGCTCCATCCAGTCCATGGTTGCTGCACCATCGTGAACTTCGCCGATTTTGTGAGAAAGGCCAGTGTAGAACAGAATACGCTCAGTTGTGGTTGTTTTTCCTGCATCTACGTGAGCACAGATACCGATATTACGGTAGCGCTCAATAGGAGTTTTACGAGCCACGATTGTATCCTCTTACTAAGGTGTACCTTAGAGTATAGAAAAGTGCTGCGAGAGAACCTCGCAGCACAGAAGGTATTACCAGCGGTAATGAGCGAACGCTTTGTTTGCGTCAGCCATGCGGTGAACGTCTTCACGTTTCTTAACCGCAGTACCTTTGTTCTCAGACGCGTCTAGCATTTCAGCTGCTAGGCGTTGAGCCATAGATTTTTCACCACGCTTGCGCGCAGCTTCAACCAACCAACGCATAGCAAGTGCGTTACGGCGAACCGGACGTACTTCTACAGGTACTTGGTAAGTTGAACCACCAACACGGCGAGATTTAACCTCTACCGCAGGGCGTACGTTTTCAAGAGCTTCTTCAAAAATAGCTAAGTGGTCTTTACCAGACTTTTCAGCCATAGCATCTAGTGCAGTGTAAACGATTTTCTCTGCAGTAGATTTTTTACCGTCAACCATTAGGATGTTAACGAATTTTGCCAGCAATTCAGATTTGAATTTTGGATCTGGAAGGATCTTACGCTGACCAATGACGCGACGACGTGGCATGGATTTATCTCCGTTGTCTTCTTCAGGTTTTATCCAAAACTTTTCAGTTTTTTCAAAAAATTAAAAATAATTTAGTGTTTGGCCTTACTTAACGGAATCCATTAAGACTTAGGACGCTTCACACCGTACTTAGAACGACCTTGTTTACGGTCGTTAACGCCAGCACAGTCAAGTGCACCGCGAACAGTGTGGTAACGTACACCCGGAAGGTCTTTTACACGACCGCCACGGATTAGTACAACACTGTGCTCTTGAAGGTTGTGACCTTCACCGCCGATGTACGATGTAACTTCGAAGCCGTTTGTCAGACGTACACGACAAACTTTACGAAGTGCTGAGTTAGGTTTTTTAGGTGTAGTAGTGTAAACACGAGTACATACACCACGTTTTTGTGGGCACGCTTCTAGTGCAGGCACGTTGCTTTTAACAACTTGCTTTGCACGAGGCTTACGTACCAACTGGTTAATAGTTGCCATTAACTAGCTCCTGATTTACTTGAAAGTAAGCTTTGTGAAAAATCTATCCCCAACTACCATTGCAGTTAGGGACGCAAAATTCTATGCAGCAGTGAGAGGTGTGTCAAGAAATATACGGATCTTTTTTGTTCAATTAGGACAATTCATCCGTAAAGCTTTAGCGACAGTAAATCACGTTCAATCCCAAGTAAGCGATTTATCCTGTTTAACTGTGAGCTCAACGAAGCCTGAGTAATTCACGATCGTCAGTGATGGACTGATACGATTCGCAATACCGCGAGCGTGAATATCGCTCTCTAGCACAAATACACTGCGGTTTTTTAGGTGGGAGAACGCTTTATGCTGCGAGTTAGCAGCGTACACGGCATCTTCTATAAGTAAGATGTCATCCTGTGTACTGCATAAGGGCATGGCGTCTTCTAGAGCGGAGACCGTTTTTATAATATGTAGCATAACTTCCTCAGAACGACAGTAGCTTGCCAGCGTGTTGCAACTTATCTTTGAGCTGCTCTGAGCTTAACGCTTGAGCTTCAATGACTAAATCCGCTTGAGCCAAACCTCGCTGAGCTAATGACTCTGAGCACACAAAGACTTGTTCGATATCGTATAAATCGAAAAGCTTCAGCATCGGCGCATAATCTTTGCTCAAGATCTTACTCGGTTCTTGCCCTAGTAGAAGCTGGTAAACCCCATCTCCCATGAAAATGACGCTGATATCTTCACAGTAAGCCGACGCGGCTAACAGTGCATCCACACCTTCACGACCAGCCGCACTGCCATGCGGTGCGCTACGAAATAGATAAGTTAGCTGACTCAAAACTGTACCACTCTGTCTTGGGTTAACATCGCTTCGGCTAAGCTACCTAAGCCGGCTTGCTCAAAACCTTCCGCTAGATTGCTCTGGAGCAAACCATGTTGATTCGCTTCTTCTTCACTTACGATCCCGCGACGCAAAGCCGCAGCAACACAAGTTTCTAGACGAACACCATGCTCTTTTGCCAAAGATTGCCATGCCTTATTGAGATCAAATTCGTCGTTGGCAGGCACACTCAAAGCAGTACCATTGGTCACGCCCTCTTGATAAAAGAAAACGCTCACTAACTGATGGCCTTGCTCAATCACCGCCTTGGCGAACTGATAAGCACTGCGCGCTGACTGGCTACCATAAACAGGACCGTTCACCACCAACGTGTAAGTCAGTTTACTCACTTTTCATCGTCCTCGGTTTTACGTTGACGAATGTATAAGTAGACGGTGTGTTTTGAAATGTTAAGACGATCTGCAACGCGGTTGATGGCATCTTTAATATCGAAGATGCCTTTGTCGTACAATTCCATCACGATTTGGCGATTCTTGGTGTTGTTCGATACGGATTTATCCGCATTGATCTCTTCGATGGTGCGTTCAACAGTTTGGTCCACCAGCTCTTCTACGTCACTAGCAAAGTTAACCGAGGAAGCCGCTTCTTTTGCTTCTTGCGTTGGCATGAAAGATTGAAGGACTTGCGAGAAGGGCGCGTCCAAGTTGACGTTGATACACAACAAACCAATCACGCGATTTTCACCATTACGAATGGCAACAGTGATCGACTTCATCAACACGCCACCTTTTGCACGGGTAAAGTACGAACGTGAGAAGTTGCGCTCCGAGCCTTCGATGTCTTTTAGCATTTTAAGCGCTAAATCAGTGATCGGTGAGCCGACTTGGCGACCCGTGTTTTCACCATTAGCGATTTTAATTGCAGAGGTATTTAAGTCTTCTAGCGAGTGAAGAACGATTTCACAAAAGGGACCTATCAGGCTGGCGATACCATCAACGACCGCCTCATAAGATCTTAAAATGATTTTGTCGTGCTCGGTAAACGGCATCACGTTAACGGATTCCATTTCGAGCAACATCTCCGCGTTTATTGTTTCTGTAGTTGTCATAAGCCTTCGAGCGAAAAATCAACAAATTGGTGTAAGTTTATCAGAAAATTTGAAAATCAACCTAGCAAACTCACCAACTAGTGACCTAGAACAAAAAAGGCCCGTTAAACGGACCTTTTTCAATAACTTATCGCGGCTTATTGTTATTGCTCTGCGTTGTCGTTCTCGACTTTTAGCAGCTCAACTTCAAATACTAGCGTTGAGTTAGCAGGAATGCTTGGTGTGTCTTGATCACCGTATGCTAGCTCTGGCGGGATAACGAATTTGAATTTAGAACCCACAGGCATTAGCTGAACACCTTCTGTCCAACCTGGGATTACACGGTTAAGTGGGAATGTTGCAGGTTCACCACGATCGTAAGAGCTATCAAATTGCGTACCATCGATTAGCGTACCTTTGTAGTGTACTTGAACCGTATCAGTGTCTTTTGGCTTCTCACCTTCAGCAGGAGTAATAACTTGGTATAGAAGACCTGTATCTGTCTTCACTACGCCTTCTTGCTTCTCGAACTCAGCACGGAAATCATCGCCAGCTTTTTTTGCTTCAGCTGCTTTCTCAGCCGCTTGTGCTTGCATCTTTTCAGCAACACGCTTATCTAGAGATTCTAGTGCTGCACGTGTTTCTTCTTCATTCAATTCAGCATTGCCTTTGAAGACGTCTTCGATACCTTTTAGTACCAAGTCTTTGTTAAGATTAATGCCGATTTCGCTTGGCTTGTCGATGCTTGTGCTTAGGTAGTTAGCAAATGAAACACCGATTGCGTATGCCGCTTTATCGTCGTCGGTTTTAAAGTGAACCGCTTTACCGGTTTCTGCTTGAACTTGTTCTGCTTGAGGTGCGGCTTCTGTTTTAGTTTCTTCTTTCTGACAACCTACCGCTAGCATAACTGTTGCAGCAAGTAGCGACACTTTTAAAACTGATTTCATTAAATTCTCCCAATAATGGCTTTGCCATTGGTTGTTGTGCACAAATCTTCTATGAGACTAGTGAAGACAATCGTTATACCAATATACTAGCTATATGTCTTAAGACACAAACCGGATTATTAGATGTGATGCAAAGAATTTCTCATTTATTCCTATATTTAATTGTCATCACCACGTTAAATGGTTGCTTTTTCGCCGAGCGTGAAGTGCACCGTTGGCCGATAGAGCCTCAGGGTGCGACGAGCTTCGCACTTAGCAGAGATGGACGATTTGCTCTGCTCTATTCTCAGCAACACCATTTGATGCTGTGGGACCTAGAGCAAAATGAACAACTAGCCAACCTGGGCGAGCTCGATGCCGATGCCAACGTGGTATCCCATATTCGTATCTCAGACAATGGTCGCTATGCAGTCACAGCAAGCCAAATGAACTTCGCAGTTTGGGACTTAGGTTGGACGCAATCCGAAGGCCTTTGGTCTATTTCTGATGCGCTCATTCGCGACGTTGATATCACCAGTAACGGTGAACAAGTTCTGCTCGGGTTATCCAACGGTAAAGCAATTTACGTCAACTTAGTCACCGGACGTCGCTTGGAGTTCCTTGCGCATCGTGAAAAAGTCAATTCCGTCGCCATTTCTCCTAATGGCCGCTTCGCACTGACTGGTGGTAATGACTACAAAGCGTATTTGTGGGACACCGAAACCGGACAAGTGCTGCGGACCTTCGAACATGAACAACGGGTTGTTCGTGTTGCCCTGCAACGAGATGGCAAGTTAGCAATGACATCCGATGGCGGAAACCAAGCGGTAATTTGGGATTTAAAAACTGGACAAGAAGTCACACAGTTGAGCAGTTGGTCGCGCCAATTGATCTTTTCTACTGCGCGATTTTCTGACGACGGAACTCAGTTAGTGACAGGAACGCCTTCTGGCCGCGTTTCAATATGGGATACTCAAACCGGAAAACGGATTGGCGGATTTGAAGTGGAGCCAAAAAAAGACACTCGCCCTCCCCGTGCGGTCGTGTATGATGCAGCCTTTGATTCAAAACAACGCGTAATTACTGCTACTTCAGCAGGTATTGCCCAAGCTTGGCAGTTAGAGAACGGATCATGACAGAAAAAATCATTCAGCAATTGGAAGCACGCATTAATGACTTAGAATGTCAGCTTGCGTTCCAAGAACAGACTATTGAAGATCTGAACGGTGCCTTATCGCAGCAGCAACTGCAAATTACCAAGATGCTCGATCAGATGAAATATGTGGTAGGTAAAGTAAAAAATATGGACTCGTCGAATTTAGCCGATCCGTCAGAAGAAACCCCACCACCGCATTATTAAAATGCAGGCTCAAATAGCATAAAGCCCAGAACGTGTTCTGGGCTTTGTTGTATTGATTACTTAAGAGGCACTCAAGAGGAAGCTATTCGTCAGCGTAGATTTTGACGCTCAACTCGCCTTGAGTGTTGATGCCAGCTCGGTACATACCAGAGCTGTTCATCGCAAAGTGCAGCTCACCTTGCGCGTCAATTGCGATTAAGCCGCCTTCGCCGCCCATCTCTTTCAGTTCCCCCTGAATAATATGCTCACAAGCAGTATGAATATCTTCTTGTAAGTAACGCATCCGCGCGGCGACGTCTTCTGCGACACGTTTACGGATAAAAAACTCACCGACACCCGTAGTTGAAACTGCGACAACGCCATTTTCGGCCACCGTGCCACAGCCTATCAAAGCCGAATCCCCAACTCGATTGTATTGCTTATTCGTTACGCCACCCGTACTGGTGGCAGCGGCTAAGTTGCCTTGTTGGTCCAATGCCACCGCACCAACCGTACCGTGCTTACGGTCATCTGGATAACGAGACTCCGACAAAGCAAACTGTCCTTTCTCACGCATCGAAAGCAGTTGCTCATAACGGCGATCAGTAAAGAAGTAATCTTGCTCGGTATACTCATGGCCTTGTTCAAAAGCAAACTTCTCTGCGCCCTCACCCACCAACAACACGTGATTGCTGTTTCGCATCACGTCACGAGCGAGCTCAATTGGATTCTTGATATGACGAACGCCAGCGACCGCACCTGCGGCTTGGTTTCGACCATCCATCACAGAGGCGTCCATTTCTACCATCTCGTTGTTGGTCAGCACCGAGCCTTTACCAGCATTAAAGTTAGGCGAGTCTTCCAATACTTTTACTGCAGCAACAACCGCATCCAAAGCGTCGCCGCCTTTCTCTAGAATTTGATGGCCGGCTTTTACCGACGCTTCCAAATCAGCCAAGATCGATTGCTGAAGTTCATTGCTCATCTGTTCACGTAAAATGGTGCCTGCGCCACCATGAATCGCAATCGAGAAAGGTTTTGTCATCGCTTTTTCCATGAGTTGTTCTTTTCTTCTATGCACTACACCTTAGATAAACAAAAAGCGCAAGTTGAAACCTCAACTTGCGCTTTTCAAAGCTTTACTAGATAAGATTATCTAGTGAAGGAGCTTGTGATTAGTGAGAACCACAGCTGCCGCCGCCACAGCAGCCTTCATCATCGTGATCATGGTCATGACCACAACCACCAGCTTGATGGATATGACCGTGTTCGATCTCTTCTGCTGTTGCTTCACGTGTAGACATAACTTCTACTTCGAAAGTTAGTGTTTGACCAGCTAGCATATGGTTACCGTCAACAACCACTTCGTTGCCATCAACTTCTGTTACTTCTACAGGGATTGGACCTTGGTCAGTGTCAGCTAGGAAGCGCATGCCCACTTCGATTTGGTCAACGCCTTGGAATACGTCCGCAGGAACGCGTTGTACTAGCGCATCGTTGTGCTCGCCGTAAGCTTCTTCAGGAGCTACCGTTACTGAGAACTTGTCGCCAGCCACTTTACCTTCAAGCTCTTTTTCAAGACCAGTGATTAGGTTGTTGTGACCGTGAAGGTAATCTAGAGGCGCTTCTGCTGTTGATTGATCAACAACGACACCGTCTTCCAACATTACTTTGTATGCAAGGCTTGCAACAACGTTCTTTTCAATTTTCATACTAACTCCAGGGAGATTAATTGACTTAACCTGAATGGGGTTAAGTACTGAGATATCTGGGTGTATTATGGGGATCAATTATCGAAGTTCAATTATTCCGGCTTAAAAATTCCGATCATTTCCTGATCTGAGTGTTTATTTTTCTCTACAGATTGCGGTTTACGCTGCTCAGTAAACTCACACTCGACACACTCAACTAACTCGATATTATTTTCAATCCACCAGCGCAGGGTATCTTGCTGGCTGCAATTTGGGCAGCTAGCGCCGGCAATAAAACGTTTCTTGATTTTCACGCTATTTCCTTAGCTTGAGTCTTGGCTCAAGTACTACTTCCAATGATTAGGTGACTGATGGTCGCTCTCCATCTCACGACCAAAAATTTCTTCTAGCTCTTTGCGTGCCTCTTTCGCTCTCTGAGCCAATTTCTTATCTTCATTGTGCTGAGGCAATAAGTCCTTAAGCATAGCATTATCTAACTTACGAAAATGTGCTTCTGCCCGCTTTGCTTGATAAGGGTGCATACCAAGTTCTACGAGCGCTTGACGACCGAGATCCAATGCCCCTAAAAATGTTTCACGAGAGTAATTCTCAACACCGTGGCTCATTAACTGATACGCCTCGACACGGCTTCTTGCTCGGGCTAGCAACTTAAGTTTCGGGAAGTGCACGCGGCAGATATCAACGATGGCCATCACCTCATCAGGTGAATCGGTACAAATGACCAATGCTTCTGCTTTATCTGCGCCAGCAGCCCGCAAAAGATCAATTTGGGTAGCATCACCATAAAACACTTTGTAACCATACTTGCGCAGTAGGTGAATTTGGCTGGCATCACTTTCTAATACCGTCACTTTGATTTTATTGGCATACATTAAACGTCCGACGATCTGACCGAAACGTCCAAAGCCTGCAATGATCACACGTGGCCGACGATCCACTACTTTCGTGGTCATGCCCTCTTCTTCTTGATTCAGGGTATGAGCAAACCATTTTTTTTGTCCCATCAGCAAAAGTGGTGTCGTCACCATGGATAGACTGACCACCACCAACAGAAAAGCCACTTGCTCTTTGGATAAAATGCCCTCTTGGCTCGCTGCGGTAAATATGACAAAAGCAAACTCACCACCTTGGCTTAAAATCGCGGCCATACGGCTTCTCGCTTTGGCTCCGACACGGGCAGCTCTCGCCAATGCATACAAAACCAAGCCCTTAACCACGACCAAAGCCACCACCGCGCCCAGAATCTCTAAAGGGTGTAATGCCAATAACCCCAAATTTACCGCCATGCCAACCGCGATGAAGAACAAACCCAACAACAAACCTTTAAACGGCTCGATAGCGATTTCCAATTCATGTCGATACTCACTCTCAGCCAGCAGAACGCCGGCTAAGAAAGTCCCTAGGGCCATAGAAAGCCCGAGCTTTTGCATCACGACAGAAATCCCAAGCACGACCAATAGTGCGGCGACGGTAAAGAGCTCACGAACGCCGCTCATCACAACAAAACGAAATAGTGGACGCAATAAGAAATGACCACCAATCAACAGGGCCACCACACTGCCTAATACCGTGAAGACATCCAACCAACTACCGCCACTCTGCCCGCCAGCAAGCAAGGGCAACATTGCCAACATTGGGATCACGGCAATATCTTGAAAGAGCAATACCGCAAAACCAGACTGACCCGTTTCGGTGCCATTGAGCCCTTGCTCTTCAATCACTTTAAGAGCAATTGCCGTCGAGGACAGCGCCAACCCCATCCCAATCACCAAACTCACTTGCATGCTTACGCCGAACATACTGACGACACTGCCGAGCACGGCGGTCGTAACCACCACCTGCGCGCCGCCTAAACCTAGAATCGGTCCTCGCATTTGCCACAGTTTTTTAGGATTTAGTTCAAGGCCGATCAAGAACAGTAACAACACGACCCCAAGTTCAGCAAAGTGCAAAATAGCATCAACATCACTGATTAAGCCAAGACCCCAAGGGCCAATCAACACACCGGCAAGTAAATAACCTAAAACCGAGCCAAGTCCGAGACGCTGAGCAATCGGCACCGCGATAACCGCAGCCGAGAGAAAGACCACGCTACTTTGAAGAAACTCACTGGTTATCGCCATACTGACCTCCTTGGTCTGTTGCTTCCCAGTTTTCAAGTGGGTTGTTCAACCACCGACGATACAATTCGGCGTGCTCATACCGCTCAATATCCGAGACATTACGCGACCAATACAACACCAAAGGTTCAATCCAGTGCATTTGACACAAGGCGGCCGTCAGTTCAAACGGTTGTAAGATTTGCTGTAATGGATATTTGTTGTACCCCTTCGCGCTAAAGGCCTCTTCTTTCCCCCCCGTTGTAATCACACTGCGCCAGTATTTTCCCTCTAGCGCCGAACCTCCGCCAAAAGCAAAACCTTTGCCCAGCACTCGGTCCAACCACTCTTTTAACAGGGCTGGGCATGAATACATATAAAGCGGGTGATGAAACACGATCACATCATGCGTGAGCAACAACTCATGTTCATAATTCACATCAATAAAGAAGTCAGGGTAAACACCGTAAAGATCGTGCACAGTGACGTGCTCAAGCGACTGAGCTTTTTTAATCATCACTTGATTAGCAATCGAGTTATGTGGCTCTGGATGAGCATAAATGACCAGAACTCTTGGGAGAATAGACGGTGCAACAGCCAAATGGTCGTCCTTGTGGTTATTTTTATCCGTTATCAAATTGTTATACTTTTTTGTACAGCATAATGCAATTAAAGCGAATCAATCGACTTTTCCGGCCAATACCCCTACTATTCACCGCTAGATATATACCCAAGTGGCTTTAACAACGATTGAAACCACTTCGCTATGTAACCAAGCAACGCGCACTGCGCAAAGTGAATGAAAACTTTATGATTACCTTCTCTGATATTCAGTTACTGCGTGGCGGTAAACCTCTTTTAGACCAAGCTTCAGCGACTATCCATCCTGGCGATAAAGTCGGTCTTGTGGGCAAAAACGGCTGCGGTAAATCAACGCTATTTGCATTGCTGAAAGATGAACTGTCGATTGATGCGGGCTCATTTAGCCAACCTCAACATTGGGAACTGGCCTGGGTCGCACAGGAAACGCCAGCGCTAGAGCGCACCGCACTAGAATACGTCATTGATGGTGATCGCGAGTACCGAGCGCTCGAAACGCAGTTGGCTGAAGCGGAAGCACAAGACAACGGCACCTTGGTTGCCGAGATCCACGGTAAAATTGAAACCATCGGCGGTTATAGCATTCGCGCTCGCGCGGCAGAATTGCTCGACGGTTTAGGTTTCAGCCAAGAGCAAATGAGTTGGAGTTTGACTCAATTCTCAGGTGGTTGGCGTATGCGCCTTAACTTAGCTCAAGCGCTATTGTGCCGTTCTGACTTATTGCTACTCGATGAGCCAACCAACCACTTGGACTTAGACGCAGTTATGTGGCTTGAACGTTGGCTACAAAACTACCCAGGCACACTGATCCTGATCTCGCACGACCGTGACTTCCTTGACCCCATTGTTGGCCGTATTATTCACATCGAAAACCAACAATTGAACGAATACACGGGTAACTATTCGTCGTTCGAAAACCAACGAGCGCAAAAAATGGTGCTGCAGCAAGCGATGTTCGAGAAGCAACAGAAACAGATGTCGCACATGCAAAGCTACATCGACCGTTTCCGTTATAAAGCCTCTAAAGCACGCCAGGCTCAAAGCCGTATTAAAGCTTTGGAGCGCATGGAGAAAGTGTTACCCGCTCAATTCGATAACCCATTTAGCTTCCAATTCCGTGAGCCCGCGGCGCTGCCAAACCCAATCATGATGATGGATGAAGTATCGGCAGGCTACGGTGACAACCTGATCTTAGAGAAGATCCGCTTGAACTTGGTTCCTGGCAGTCGCATTGGTCTACTCGGCCGTAATGGCGCGGGTAAATCGACCTTGATCAAATTGCTCTCTGGTGAGCTTAACGCGCAAGGTGGCGATCTGACTTACTCACAAGGCGTAAAAATAGGTTACTTTGCCCAGCATCAATTAGAAACGTTGCACCCAGAGGAAACGCCGCTGCAACACATGATGCAGATCGCGCCGGATCAAACCGAACAACAGCTACGTGATTACCTAGGCAGCTTTGGCTTCCAAGGCGACAAAGCACTGGAGAAAGTCGCACCGTTTTCGGGTGGTGAAAAAGCCCGTTTAGTGCTGGCCTTAATTGTGTGGCAAAAGCCAAACCTGTTGCTACTTGATGAACCAACCAACCACTTGGATTTGGACATGCGTCAGGCATTGACGATGGCACTGCAAACGTTCGAAGGTGCAATGGTGATTGTTTCGCACGACCGTTACCTATTGCGTGCTACAACCGATGACTTGTACTTGGTGCACGATCGTCAAGTTGCGCCGTTCGATGGTGACTTAAACGACTACTACAAGTGGTTAACCGAGCAACAAAGAGCGGAACGCAAAGAAGCACAAGCTGCACAGCCAGCCAAAGATAGCGCCAACAGCGCGGCAGCGAAAAAAGAGCAGAAACGTCGCGATGCAGAATTTCGTAAGCAGACGGCGCCAATTCGCAAAACGCTGACACAATTAGAAAATAAAATGGATAAGTTAGGTGCAGCACTGGCCGAAGCTGAAGAACAATTGGCAGATAACTCACTGTATGAAGCCGAAAATAAAGCTAAACTTAACCAAGTGCTGGCTCTTCAAGCTTCTAGTAAGGCAGAGCTCGAAGAAATTGAAATGGAATGGATGTCTGCTCAGGAAGAACTGGAGCAGATGGAGCTAGAGTTTAATCAATGAGTAATCAACACGCTGAATACACACTCACCCTAGAACACCTTTGGCAGTTCAGTCTGCAGTTTTATGGTGTGCGAGAAGTGAAAGAAGCGTGTTTATCATTGCAGAACAATTATCACGGCAACGTGAACCTACTCCTGCTGCTCAGATGGCTCGATGAGCAGCAACTCATTTTCCAAGAAAAAGACTGGCCTCTGGTACAAAGCTGTCTGGGCCGAAGCGAAACCTTACTGCACTCTTTTCGCGACTTACGTCGCCATCTTAAGTCTCAAGTCAATGACGCTTTATATCGTGAAACCTTGCAGTTTGAGCTGCAACTAGAAAAGCAACAACAAGCGGATTTGGTGAACTGCATTAACTCGCTCACGCTGGTCAAAAATGATGGCGCCCCACTCACGCTGAGATACTGTCGTCAACTTGGTGGTGAGCATTTGCAACAGGCCTTTGCTATTCCGGTGCCAAACATTCACCCACCAAAACGCCCATAAATCTGTAGAATACCTATAATCTTTATAAAGGATTATATTAATAAGTTCTTCAACTGACACCGAAGAACCGCATAAGAGCAGTTAGGTATGACACAATTTTTCGCAGCCGCCGGGATCAAAAACCCGCATCTTCAAACGCTTTTACCGCGTTTTATTCGCAAAAAAGCGTTGTTTACGCCGATTTGGCAAACCCTCGATACATCCGATGGCGACTTTCTCGATCTCGCATGGAGCGAGGACCCAACCCAAGAACCTGCGCAAAAAAAGCCGATTTTTGTTTTATTTCATGGACTAGAAGGCTGCTTCTATAGCCCTTACGCCAATGGCCTAATGAATGCATTTGCTCAATCCGGATGGCTGTCGGTGATGATGCATTTCCGCGGTTGTAGCGGTAAGCCAAACAAGAAAGCTCGCGCCTATCATTCTGGTGAAGTGACTGACGCCCGCCACTTCTTAGAGCACCTTGAGCAACGCTTTCCTGATAACCCCAAAGTTGCGGTTGGCATTTCTCTTGGCGGTAACATGTTGGCGAATTATTTAGCCCAATACAAAGACCACCCCATTTTGAATGCGGCGACCATTATCTCAGCACCTTTAGACTTAGCAGCGTGTGCGAACCGTATTGAACAAGGCTTTTCGAAAGTGTATCGCCGTTACCTACTCTCTTCGCTCAAACGCAACGCATTGCAAAAACATCACTTGTTGCATGGCGAGCTCGCTTTGTCCTACAACTCAATAAAACGTGTCACACGATTGTATGAATTCGATGATTTGATCACGGCACCACTGCACGGTTTTAAAGACGCACAAGATTATTACGATCAATGTTCTGGCTTAAGTAAATTACAACAGATCACGCTACCGACACTGATCATTCACGCCAAAGACGATCCATTCATGACCGACGATGTGATCCCGAAATTTGTTCTGCCAGATAATATTGATTACCGTCTCTTTGAGCACGGTGGGCATGTTGGTTTCCTTACCGGTTCAGCGCTCAAGCCGAAATTTTGGTTGGAAGAAGCGCTGCCAGCGTATTACGAAAGTATTGCCGCAGATTACCTTTCTGCTGTATCCAAGCAGCGAAAGCAGTAAACTAGCCGCTCATCATAAAAGTTCGAGGTATTTATGATCATTCCATGGCAAGACATTGCGCCAGAAACATTGGAAAACTTAATTCGTGAATTCGTCTTACGTGAAGGCACGGATTACGGAACCGTCGAGGTTTCTTTGCAAGACAAAGTGGATCAAGTAAAAACTCAATTAGAAAAAGGCGAAGCGGTTATCGTGTTCTCTGAACTGCACGAAACCGTCGATATTCAGGTAAAAACAAAATTTTAGACCCTTCACATTTTACCGTACCCCACTCAATGACAAGGCATTGTTACGTGCTATAGTGGGTTATCGACCGTGCAGTAGCAGCCTACTGCACATTACAGGTAAGTAATTTTCGACAAGGTTTGTCATGTCAGCTAAACACCCAATTATTGCGGTTACTGGTTCATCCGGTGCCGGCACGACCACTACATCTGAAGCCTTCCGTAAGATGTTCAATATGATGAACGTTAAACCCGCATGGGTTGAAGGCGACAGCTTCCATCGCTTTACTCGCCCTGAAATGGATATAGAAATCCGTAAAGCGCGCGAGCAAGGTCGGCACATTAGCTACTTTGGCCCTCAAGCTAATGACTTTCCAGGATTGGAAGAGTTTTTCCGTAAATATGGTCACGATGGCGCAGGCAGCGTACGTCGCTACCTACACACCTTTGACGAGGCCGTACCTTATAATCAAATGCCTGGTACCTTCACACCGTGGCAAGACTTACCGGAGAACAGTGACGTTCTCTTCTATGAAGGCTTGCACGGCGGTGTTGTGGATGGCGATGTTAATGTCGCGCAGCATGTGGATTTCTTGATTGGTATGGTACCAATCGTAAACTTAGAGTGGATCCAAAAGTTTGTGCGTGATACTCGTGACCGCGGTCATTCACGAGAAGCAGTAATGGATTCTATCGTGCGCTCGATGGACGATTATCTTAACTACATCACGCCACAATTTTCTCGCACTCATATTAACTTTCAGCGCGTCCCAACGGTCGATACCTCCAACCCACTTAACGCGAAAGGTATCCCAAGCCTGGATGAGAGCTTTGTCGTAATTCGCTTGCGTGGGATAAAGAAAGTCGACTTCCCATATCTCCTGGCTATGATTGATGGCTCATTCATGTCACGCCACAACACGATTGTCGTGCCAGGCGGTAAGATGAGCTTTGCAATGGAGCTCATAGTTCGGCCTATCCTACAACAGCTCATCGAAACAGGGAAAATTGGCTAAAAACCTGCCTGCGAAGATGTTTACTTTTCATACCGTGATCATGTGCACAGTTTTGCTTACAAAATCTCAATCATGGCACGATTAAAATCAAGAAATCGTTTTCGAAAAAGGATACTATTTCTTACCGAAACACAAGAGAGCTTGCAGCATATAAAAAGTGCTCTTATTCTAGTAGGCCTAATTCAGGCTTAGCTAAAATATGGATAGCGCAAGCGTACCCTGCAGAGGAAGTGAGATATTATGGTTCTAGGTAAACCTCAAACCGACCCAACATTAGAGTGGTTTCTTTCACACTGTCATATTCATAAGTACCCTTCAAAGAGCACGCTAATTCACGCGGGCGAAAAGGCAGAAACTTTGTACTACATCGTTAAAGGTTCTGTTGCGGTTCTTATCAAAGACGAAGAAGGTAAGGAGATGATCCTTTCTTACCTAAACCAAGGAGACTTTATTGGTGAACTTGGTCTATTCGAGGAAGACCAAGAGCGCACAGCTTGGGTTCGTGCTAAATCTCCTTGTGAAGTTGCTGAAATTTCTTTCAAGAAATTCCGTCAGCTTATCCAAGTAAACCCAGACATCCTAATGCGCCTTTCTGCGCAGATGGCTCGTCGTCTTCAAGTAACTAGCCAAAAAGTGGGTGACCTGGCGTTCCTAGACGTAACTGGTCGTATCGCTCAGACGCTTCTGAACCTTGCAAAACAACCAGACGCAATGACTCACCCAGACGGCATGCAAATCAAGATCACTCGTCAAGAAATCGGTCAAATCGTTGGCTGTTCTCGTGAGACAGTAGGTCGTATCTTGAAGATGCTAGAAGAGCAGAACCTAATCTCTGCGCACGGTAAAACTATCGTGGTTTACGGTACTCGTTAATCTCAAACCAGAGTGACGCGAACAAAATTATAAAAGCCACCAATGGCGACATTGGTGGCTTTTTATTTGTCTTGTAACCACATTAAGCTCAGAGCAACAAAAGACTAATGAGCAAGTTGGTTAGCCGAAAGGTTAACCCTAAAAGTTAGCCATTCGTACTTTCAAAGATTTTGTCCGCTGAAGCCGCCACAAAACCTGGGTACAGCTCACCGTTTTCCATCGGGTAGCGCTTAGCAAACTCGTAAAAGCCACCAGGGATAATTTCAGTGCCTTCGCTAAAGCGAACCGCCACTTTATCCGCCATGGTCGATGATTGTTCTAGCAGCACCTCAGGAGTGCCCTTCACTTCCCCGCCGTTTTCATTAATGGTAAATCCGGCCGTACGTAAGTGATCGTTTACTTGCTTCACTTCTTCGTATTCATTGAGCTGGTTAACGCTCACCGTGAAGTGGTTTGCGCCGTAACCATGCGCCGCCAACCAAGATGCGTACTCACTTTCTTTAGCCAACGTTTGGTAGTCAGCAAAGCTTAAATCCCACAAGCGTCCACCATGTAAGAATGCGCTATCGTTCAGCTTGCCTGCATCGACTTGTGCCACCAGCTTTTTCACAATCTCTTGCAGCTCAGGTGAACACTCCTCAACTTTTAGCTCACTAATAAAGACTTTAGGTTGCTTCGGATCAGGGTGTTCATAGTGTTTAGCAACCAGCTTTTTACTTTCGAAAACGTAGTCACCACATGCCTGGTAGCCAATGGCTACAAATGGTTTAGCTAAGGTTTCGATACCAAGAGGCGCAATATTGAAGGTACGTAAAGCTATATGATCATTAATCAGAGGCTCATCTTCTTGAAGCAGCTGATGTACTTTCGCAGCAGAGGGGCAAAGACGTTGAATGTAATCTTGCCATAGCGGTTCAAATAACACATCGGGCGTCATAACGACTCCTTGTTACGAGATGTAGAGTTAAAAGGTAAGCGGAAGTTGACTGCTCGTTCACAACGAAAAGTTGTCCAGAATAATGAACGAGCAGCCATCAACCTGTGACGGTAAATGCCAGTCAGTCAACACGCTTTTCCGAGTCTTTGCTCACTTTCCGTGTTCTGCCAACGATCACTACAACCCATACCTAAATGATTCGCCGGCAAGGTGAGCCGCAATACATGGTTGCGACTCTGTTATTAAAACTTATAGCGCCACACCTGGGCTTAATGTTGCAGGCAAGATAGCCTCTTGACCTTCCATTGATGCCATCGGGTACGCACAGTAGTCTGCTGCGTAATAAGCGCTTGGACGTAGGTTACCTGACGCACCAGGGCCACCAAATGGCGCATCACCACTTGCACCTGTGAGCTGGCGGTTACGGTTCACGATCCCTGCACGAATATGGTCAACGAAGTATTCCCATTCTTGGTCGTCAGTTGAAACTAAACCAGCAGAGAGACCAAAGCGCGTGTCGTTCGCCAGTTCTACGGCTTTTTCTAGCCCTTCGTAACGCACCACTTGCAGAAGTGGACCGAAGTACTCTTCATCTGGTAGCTCAGCAATGTTCGTTACATCAATAATGCCCGGAGAAACAAACGCCGCCTCTCCTGCTTTAGCTTCAATCAAGCTTTCACCACCAAGTGATTGAAGGTTCGCTTGTGCATCGAGAATGAACTTGGCTGCGGCAACGGAGATTTGCGGCCCCATAAATGGCGCAGGCTCTGCAAATGGTTGGTCTACGCGAATATTCTTCGTCGCTTCAACCAGTTTCGTGATGAGCGCATCACCTTTCTCACCCAATGGCACGTACAAACGACGAGCACACGTACAACGTTGACCAGCACTGATAAACGCTGACTGGATGATGGTGTACACCGTGGCATCCAAATCACCGTATTTATCAGAGATCACCATCGGGTTATTACCACCCATTTCTAGTGCTAACATCTTGTCTGGTTGACCCGCAAATTGACGGTGCAATACATGCCCCGTGTTCGCGCTGCCCGTGAACAGTACGCCATCAATGCCTTTCGCATCAGCAAGCGCAATACCGGTTTCTTTCGCACCTTGGACAAGGTTGATCACGCCTTTCGGCAGACCTGCTTCTTCCCAAAGTTTCATAGCTAACTCGCCAGTCCAAGGCGTTTGCTCGGATGGCTTGAACACAACGGTGTTACCCGCTAGTAACGCAGGCACAATGTGACCATTTGGTAGGTGACCAGGGAAGTTATATGGGCCAAATACCGCCATCACGCCCAGTGGGCGATGACGTAACACAATTTGGTTGCCCGCCGCTTCACGGCTCGCTTCACCGGTGCGGTCATGGTAAGCACGAATAGAGATGGCAATTTTACCTGCCATTGCCGCTGCTTCAGTGCGCGTTTCCCAAATTGGCTTACCAGTTTCTTTGGCAATGACTTCGGCGATTTTTTCGCTGTTCTCTTTTACTTTCTCAGCAAAAGCCAACACGATCGCTTCACGCTCTGCAAATGGGCGTTTTTTCCAGTCAATAAACGCTTCACGCGCTGCAGATACCGCTTGATTCACCTGCTCTGCCGTTGCACCGTTGCCTTGCCAGATCACTTCTTGGTTGTAAGGCGACAGAGACGTAAATGCTTCACCCTGACCTTGTACCCATTCACCTGCAATCCAATGTGTCATTGTTTCTATCCTTAAATTCTGTCGTCTGTTACTGCGGAAGAAGGCGAACAAAGTCCCCTTCCTCAACCAAAAGTGCATCCGCAACGTCTGGTGCGATCATGACGCTTTGCGTTTCAGCGTCATACGCCGCTTTGGTGACTGCTGCGCGGAAGTTTTCGAACGATGAGTTGCACATCAAGAAGTCTTGCGTACTGCTATGTTGTGCAATTTTCACTTGCGCACGGAACGAGTGACGTACCGATTCAATATTGCGTAAGTCACATTCAACGGTTGGACCCGCATCGAAAATATCCACGTAGCCACGGTTAGTGAAGCCTTCACGCTCAAGCAGCTTTAATGCTGGGCGAGTATTGTCATGCACTTGACCAATGACCGCTTGCGCTTCTGGACTCAACAGGTTGATGTAGATAGGCAGCTTCGGCATTAAGTCAGCAATAAAGCCTTTCTTGCCGATACCTGTCAGGTAATCCGCAAGCGTGAAATCGATGGAGAAGAAATGCTCTTGTAACCATTGCCAGAACGGCGAGTTGCCTGCGTCGTCTGAAACACCACGCATCTCCGCAAAGATCGTTTCAGAGAAACGCTCTGGGTGCTCAGCCATCATGAGGAAACGACACTTCGACATGAGACGACCATTCAGACCTTGGCGGAATTTCTCACGCAAGAACAAGGTACAAATTTCGCTGTTACCCGTGTAGTTATTACCAAAAGTAAGCAGTTTGACGACATTATTGACGCCAAGCTTTGGTGACGAGTGCACCACTTTACTAATGTGATACGAGTAAAATGGGACATCCCAGCCGATAGATGCTTCGATTCCGGTGGTACCCGCAACCTCACCCGTTTCAGAGTCAAAGCCGACCATCAGGTAGCCTTCATCACCTGGTTCTGCCACATCTGGCTTACCAAAGCTGTACTCTGAGTGTTTGATTCGATTGGTTAACAGTTCTTCGTTAACCGGTAGAGATGTAAATCCGTGACCAGACTCCACCGCACAAGTGTGCAGCGCGTCATAATCCGACATCGCGATAGGGCGAACTACTAGCATCAATACTCCCTCCAGATGCAAGAAGATCCTAACTATATTGTAGGAACAATTCCCCCATCAGAGATCCTTGATGGGGGTGTCTGCGTTGACGTTGAAACTAATATCGCGCTTAAACTAAAGTCGCGATCGCTTTATCCAGTTTCGCCAAGCCTTCTTCAATTTCTTGTTGTGTGATAACGAGTGATGGTGTGAAACGTACGACATTGGCACCCGCAACCAATACCATGAGACCTTGTTTGCCTGCAGCGACGAGAACATCACGTGCGCGGCCTTGCCATTCTTCATTCAGTGCAGCACCAAGCAATAGGCCTTGACCGCGCACTTCTGAGAAGATGTTGTACTTAGCATTGATCTTCTCTAGACCTTCGCGGAACATCGCTTCGCGTTCTAGCACACCAGCCAACACTTCAGGCTTAGTAACTTCGTTCACAACTGCTTCTGCTACAGCACACGCGAGTGGGTTACCGCCGTATGTTGAACCGTGCGTACCGACTTTCATGTGCTCTGCTAATTTTGCAGTAGTCAGCATTGCACCGATTGGGAAACCGCCACCGAGTGATTTCGCGGTGCTTAGAATATCAGGTGTAATACCTAAACCTTGGTAAGCGTAGAAGTTACCTGTACGACCATTACCGGTTTGCACTTCATCGAAGATCAGTAGCGCGTTGTGTTTGTCACACAGCTCACGTACTGCTTGAGCAAACTCAGGCGTTGGTGGCACGATACCGCCTTCACCTTGTAGCGGCTCCATCATCACCGCACATGTGCGATCAGACATGTGTGCCTGTAGTGCTTCGATATCATTGTAAGGTAAGTGGGTAACGTCTCCAGGCTTAGGACCAAAACCGTCAGAGTAAGCCGCTTGACCACCAACCGTTACGGTAAAGAACGTACGACCGTGGAAACCTTGTTTGAATGCGATAATTTCTGATTTCTCAGCGCCATGAACGTCAGCAGCGTAACGACGTGCCAGCTTAAGTGCCGCTTCGTTCGCTTCTGCGCCAGAGTTAGCAAAGAATACGCGCTCAGCAAAGCTCACTTCTGTTAGCTTTTTCGCCAGACGAAGTGCTGGTTCGTTCGTCATCACGTTACTTAAGTGCCAAAGCTTGTTAGCTTGCTCTGTTAATGCGTTTACCATTACTGGATGACAATGGCCAAGACAGCTCACTGCAATACCACCAGCAAAGTCGATATATTCATTACCTTCCTGATCCCAAACACGTGAACCTTCACCTTTAACAGGGATCATTTCCATCGGGTTATAGCAAGGTACCATTACCTCATCGAATAAACCGCGCTCTACTTTAATTTCCGTTGTCATTGCACATTCCTTCTTGATACCGCATGCGTAGCAGATAAGCGAATTTAACCGGCTCTCTTTGCCAGCAAATAATGTTTTGCATTTAAGCTATTGCGGCATTGTATTTACATTTAATTAACCATTTCAATAGTGATTTATTCTTTTCGTTCTCGAAAGCAACTTCCATTAATCACTGCTTATGACTATTTATGCATCAAGAAAGTAAAATAGAGAAGCGATTTTTTATAAATGTTATGTAATACAGGGGATAGAAGGTTTAAAAAGACATGAATAGACAAAGAGGCCAGAATGAACCGCATAGTTTTGCAATCCACTCACCTCGGCAAAAAGATGAATGATTTGTTAAGAAAAGTGATCGCGATCAGATCGCTTTACGTGCTAAAAAGTTCGCGAGCAACTCGTGACCTTGCTCTGTTTTGATCGATTCTGGGTGAAACTGCACTGCATCAATTGGCATGGTTTTATGTTGGTAACCCATGATTTCGTCCATACTTCCATCCGGCAGCTCAGTCCATGCGGTCAGTTCAAACACATCGGGTAACGTACCGTTTTTCACCACGAGAGAGTGATAACGGGTTACGGTGAGTGGGTTATTCAGGTTTTTAAACACACTGCGACCATTGTGACGAATAGGTGACGTTTTCCCATGCATCACTTGTCGGGCGCGCACGACTTCCCCACCAAACACTTGCGCTATCGCTTGATGACCAAGGCAAACACCCAATATTGGAAGCTTACCAGCGAAGTATTCTATAGCTTGTAGAGAGATACCTGCCTCGTTTGGCGTACACGGTCCAGGTGAGATCACCAAGTGAGTTGGGTTCAACGCTTCAATCCCTTGAATGTCGATTTCATCGTTACGCACGACTTTTACGTCTGCACCAAGCTCGCAAAAGTATTGGTAGAGGTTGTAAGTGAAAGAATCGTAGTTATCGATGATCAACAACATAGAGTGTCAGCTGCTCCAATCCGTTTAGGCAAGACTTAAGAGATGATTGTCTGGTTTGCGACAATTAAGGGCGGTATTTTGCAACACCAAACTAGAAAGGCAAGTCTTTGTGCAATAAAAAGGCCAGCATCGGCTGGCCTTTGGTCTTTACAGCTGTATTTTAGGAGATAAAGGCTTAGTTGCGGCGACGTACTAAGCCAAGTCCAAGCATCGCGAGTAGCGCGCCAAAACCAAACGAACCACCATCTGAGTCCTTCGAACCTTCTGCACCCGTTTCAGTTTGCGTCATTGAGACATCACGAACAGAGCTAAACTTAACGACGTTGCCTGTCGAGTCTGTCACTTTCTCTTCTAACTGGTAATTACCTTGTTCTGGCGCTTGTTCAAACTCAATATTCACGCTGCGTGCGTCAATGTCAGTTTGAGTCAAGGTTTGGCTAGCCGAGTAAACTTTTGCACCACTGCTTGTCGCGGCCGCTTGTGTGGATGCTGTTAAGTTCACTGTCACAATATCGCCCGCAACCGCAGTTGGTGGTAGACGTACATCAATAGCTAAGTTTTCACCCGCTTTCGGTAAATCGATATCATCATCTGGCAAATCAATAGCAATAATCACTGGATCATGATCAGACGCTGAGAACGCATCTTTATACTTCGGCATGTCACCCGTGTATTTGCTGCTGTATTCAAACAAGTTACTTTCTAGGGAGTTGATGTGCCAATCTTCAATCGCCACCACCTTTTGCGCTAAACTGCTGCTTGCCAATGCATGGTCCAAGTTCCCCAACTCACCTGAATAGGTGTACGAGAACGTATCAGCGCCATGCAGCAAGGTGTTTAAATTGTGCAGACCGTAGCCTTTTTCAATCTTGGTTTTCTCTACTTGAAGCTCACCGCCACCAATGGTTGTGTAAGCGGCAGTGTAGATATCACGGCCGTATTTCTCTTGTGAGTAATCAGTGAGGGTAAGTAACGGATCTTCTTTGCCGTAAGCGTTCAAATCGCCCATAACGAGCACATCGCCATCAATATCTTTCAGCGCTTCACCAACGACTTTCGCAGCAGAAACACGGAAGTTGTTGCAGTTACCTTGCAGATCCGCGGGTTCTGAGTCTTCTACACCAGCAATCCACTCTTCAATACATTCAGAACCTTTCGATTTAAAGTGGTTCACGACCACTGAAAAATCTTCGCCAGTCTCTTTCACTGTAAAGGTCTGTAATAAGCTATGGCGTTGATATTTGTCGTATGCAGGGTTACTTTCAGTGCCCTCTTTACGAGTAATGGTGTTCTCTGCAATATGTTGCTCTGGCGTCACAATGACTTTTGCTGCTTCTTTTGGTGTTACTGCGTTAGCACGATATAAGATCGCCACCATGATCGCATCACTGCCAAAGTATTCCTCTTGGTATTTATCTTGCTCTTCGATTTCGACATACGTGTAATGATCTTCCACGTCATCAATCTCAGCGTTTAAAGCATCAACCAAGTTTTGGATAGCACTACCATCACCAAAGCCGTTGTTTTCCACTTCCATCAAGCCAATGATGTCCGCGTCCATCTTGTTCATCGCTGAAACGATTTTCGCTTGCTGGATCAAGAACTCATCAAGGTTTGTTGCGCCACGATTTTGCCCGGTTGGGTTGTCGTGCCCGCTGTCAGCAACCGAAGTGAAGTAGTTAAGAACGTTAAAGCTCGCCACTCGTAAATCAGAATCGGCTATGGCTGGCGCCGCTTTACGCGCAACGTCAAAGTCATCACCTGACGTGACAAAGTTGCTGCTATCGACTTCATTGGTCGCAATTAGGCGGTACTCGTTGTAGCTGTAAGCCACAACACCTTGCAGACCTTCGACACGAGAGCCTAGGCGAATGTGCTGCTCTGAAGAGCCATTTTGGTCAAGATCTTGTGCAAACGTTGGGAAATATGGGATTTGACCATTTGGCGCTTTGCTATCCGATTCCAAGTAAATACGGTTGGCCGCATTCTCTTTGGCAAGGGCAACCGCAGCGTCACTCTCTGCTGCATGCAATTGAGTCGGCTTAAACAACGGTGCTTCATGAGACAACATCATGTTGTTGCGTCGAGAGTCATAATCGTAAGAAAAGTTACGAGTAACGAAAAGTTCGCTAGCCGAGCTGAGCTCAACTTGCATACCTTCATGACGCTCTAGTGCATCACGTAGTGTTTCCCCTTCCTTAATCGTTAACGGAGTAACCAAAGAGGCGTTTGATGTGCCTGTTTTTACATAACTGTTTGCATCAGAAGAAAGCTGAGTGTTGCTGTAGTACTCTTGTACTTTCCCTTTCACACAAACAACATCACCGGCTTTCAGTTCTGTATCGGCAACATCAGTGTGAATAAACAAACCTTCAGATGTCTTGTCGTTGCCATCATTCTCAAGTGCTTGCAGGTAGAAGCCTTTAGTTAAGCCTGTTGTTACAGCACTGACCACACCAGTTACGAAGTGATCTTCGGTCGTGATGTAAGGGTAACCATCAATAAATGGAGAAGAAGCACCTTCACCTTGAATCTCTTGGATGGTGGTAAAGGCTGGTTCTTGTCCATCTACTTCACAAGCAAATGGCGCAGGTGGCTCAGTTGTATTTAATTCTCCTAAACCATCAATATTATCTTTAGGTAAGGCTGTCCACTGAGTGGATTGGTAGGTAGTTGAAGGTGTAAGCGCATCACTGTTACGAACTAACGTGGTGTCTTTAGCGAAATCCACGTCCCCCATCACACCTAATATATCGTGCACTTCCCCATCTTTAAGAAGTGCCAACGGATCGTCGCCATTAAAGTTCGCTACATTTTTATCAGTGTAATCCGCAACCGCCTTTATTGCTTCGCTCGCATCGCCATGAGCAAGTACATACACTTGCTTCGCTTGTAACGTTACGTCACTAAGATCAAGAGTGCTGCCCCACGAGCCGCCACCATTCGAAGATTTTGCTAATTCATAGCCTGTGAGTGTCACCGCAGTATCACCTGTATTGGCGATCTCGACCGCTTTATTATAAGCGCCGCCTTCCACATACTGGGAAATAATAATCTCTGCGTTCGCGTTTGCGCTAAGTGCACTGGCGATGGTTAGTGCGAGTATTGAGGGTTTGATTAACGTGTCCATTGTCATACCTGATATTTATGTAAATGCAAACTTAGCTCTGATCAGAGCCTACCATTTGCGTCTACTATCAGGTTTATTTATGAAATAAATAAGAATGAGCAACTAAAGCCGTGAAATGAATCACATGTGAATGTAAGAAAATATGCCAGAACATCCCATTCAAACATTTTTTGTAATAAATACAGAGCGCTATTGATAAACAAATCAAAATTTAGATTAATTACTCAGTTTATTTTTTCACTTCATGTTAAGGAGTAGAAAATACATCGCTCGTGAAGTGGCTTATTAACCAAGCTCACTTTGTTATAAATGAAAACATAATTAACCACTAATTTAGAAAGCTTTGATTTTCATTTTTATAGCCATATCTAAACTTAAGTCATCTATTATTCGCTCGGCTTTTTCTTACGCATGACCCCCATACTTCAAAATTTTCATCATTTGCTCAATAACTTCTCCTTATTCACTAGCCAAATTCATACACAAAAGATATAACACCTGCGCGAGACATTAAGATCTCATTAGCTGTAAACCCAGGAACGATAAATGAAAAAAACTCAACGCAGTGCGCTAGCTCTCTTCTTACTTGGCTTGATAACGGGATGTCAATTGACCGCCAGTGAGCCACTTCAACCTACCGCGAATCAAAACATCATCGAATCAGCCAAAAATGAGCTGGATGGAATTGAAGAGTTAGAGGTCAGTGACGAGGGTGTTATTACTTTTACCCAGCGTCTAAGAACACCAGGAACCTACTGGATCCCAGCGAGAATTAAAGAACTTAGCTACGATATATCATGCGTGCAGCTCAGTTACTTCATTGATAGAGGCATGGTGGTGAAGTCCGCCTTTTTAGGTGCTCGAGGACGTGTTGAATATTACGATATGGAACGTTGCATGAAAGACACGCCATTCCAGTAAAAAGTATAAAAAAAGCTCCACCAACGTGGAGCTTTTTGTAATCTATTCTTAGCGACTATGGGCGAGCGACAAAGCCTACCGCTTTGTATGCTTTCTTCAGCGTTTCAGCAGCGCGAGCCGATGCTTTTTCTGCACCTTGCTGCATTACCTCATCCATGTAAGCACGATCAGCGCGAATACGATGGTATTCTGCTTGAATTGGCTCCAGCATTGCTACAACCGCCTCGCCAACATCTTTCTTAAATGGGCCATACATTTCTACGCCTTTGTACTTGGCTTCGATATCTTCAAAGCTCATGCCTGTCGCCGCAGAGTAAAGTCCCATTAGGTTCGCGATACCCGCTTTGTTCTCAATATCATGGCGAATGCTTGGTGGGGTTTCGGTGTCTGTTTGCGCCTTGTTGATCTTCTTGATGATCGACTTTGGCTCTTCAAGCAGAGTAATCACGTTCTTACGGTTATCATCTGACTTCGACATTTTCTTCGTCGCGTCTTGAAGACTCATCACACGTGCATTGACTGTTGGAATGTACGGCTCAGGAACGGTAAAAATCGGACTCTCTGGTGAGTAGATGTTGTTAAAACGCGTTGCGATATCACGTGCTAACTCAAGATGCTGTTTCTGGTCGCTACCAACTGGCACTTGGTGTGCGCCGTAAAGCAAAATATCTGCTGCCATCAACACAGGGTAATCAAACAGCCCCACGTTTACGTCATTTGCGTAACGTGCCGATTTGTCTTTAAACTGAGTCATACGGCTCAGCTCACCCATTTGCGTGTAACAGTTAAGAAGCCAACCAAGTTGAGCATGCTCTGGTACGTGTGACTGAACAAATAGCGTGCTCTTCTTCGGATCAACACCAACTGCCAGACAAATTGCCAGTGCGTCTAATGTCGCTTCATGTAGGGCTTTAGGATCCTGACGAACCGTAATCGCATGAAGGTCTACTACACAGTATTGGCAATCATAATCGTCTTGCATCTGCTGCCATTGACGTAGAGCACCCAAGTAGTTACCGATACTTAGTTCACCTGACGGTTGAACACCACTCAATACAATGGGTTTGCTCATTAGAATGATTCCTTTGACTTCTTAATCTAATTAAAATGAAAAACCGTGCGGCTTTTAGCGCACGGTTTACTCAGTGTACTCATTAACAAGTATTTTGGAAGATCTTTTGTTGCCGTTATGCAGAAACAGCGACGACTTCCAGTAATTCCGCGAGGCAGTTCGCCACTACGTCAGGGTTCGAAGCTGAAATGGGCTCGCCATGGTTATAACCGTAAGTTAAACCAAATGAAGCACAACCCGCATTTTTCGCCGCCAAGATATCGTTTTTCGAATCACCAACCATCAGCATCTCTGCTGGTTTTACCTGGTGCTTTTCCATTAGCCAGTTCAGCGCCACCGGGTTTGGTTTTTTCTCTGGAAACGCGTCACCACCTAATACGTCTACGAAGTACTTGGCGATGTCATGCTGCTCTAGAATTTCTGGTACGAATTTCGAGGGCTTGTTCGTCACAATCGCCATCGTAAAACCAGCTTGGTGTAGCTCTTCAAGCGTCTCTTTTACTGTTGGGTAAAGGTGACTTAGCTTATGGCCGCTTTGCTTGTAGTATTCATCAAACAGCTCACGCGCTTTAGCACGCAGCTCATCACTCAAATCACTGCTGATGGTCATGCTTTGGCTTAATGCACGTCCAATCAATATATCTGCACCATTACCAACGTAATCACGCACCTGCTCTTCTGATACAGAAGGATAGCCTAACGCCTGAACTGCTTGATCGGCCGCTACGGCAAGATCTGGCACGCTATCAAGCAGTGTTCCATCCAGATCAAAAGCAATCAATTTAATATCTTGTTGGGTCATAAATTCCCTAGCTAAAATAACACAGGATGGTTCCCCATCCTGTGTGCTTAATCTTGATGTCACTCAGTGTCACACTCAGCGACGCTTAGTGTGCTCGCCTTATTTTTGGGCAGCCAAACGCTGACGAACCGCTTCAAACAAACAGATACCAGAAGCCACTGATACGTTCAAGCTTGATACACTGCCCGCCATAGGGATCTTAATTAAATCATCGCAGGTTTCGCGAGTAAGACGACGCATACCATCACCTTCAGCACCCATCACGATAGCAAGAGGACCAGTAAGCTTAGCTTGATAAATGTCGTGCGTAGCTTCACCAGCCGTACCCACAAACCAAATCCCTTTTTCCTGTAGCGTACGCATTGTACGTGCAAGGTTGGTTACACGAATCAAAGGCACAACCTCTGCAGCGCCACATGCTACTTTACTTACCGTTGCATTCATTGGTGCAGAACGATCTTTCGGTACGATGATCGCCGCAGCGCCTGCCGCATCTGCGTTACGCAAACACGCACCAAGGTTGTGCGGGTCCGTCACACCATCTAACACTAACAGTAGCGGTGATTCATGCTGCGCTAAGATGTCATCAATGTCGTTCTCGTTCAGCTGTTTTGCTGGTTTTACGCGAGCAATGATGCCTTGGTGATTTGCACCACGCGCTTTATCATCCAGAGTTTTACGCGTCATTTGTTGAATAGAGACACCACAAACCTGAAGATCATTTAGGATTGGCATTAGGCGATCATCTTGACGACCTTTTAAAACGTATGCCTCGATAAAACGCTCTGGTTCGCGCTCCAATACCGCTTTCACTGCGTGAATGCCGTAGATAAATTCGTTACTCATTGTTTAACCTGTTGTTCGGGTCGTATTGCCTGCGCCAGCTGAGTTTGAACTGAGCTGGCGCTTCAGCCTACTACGCTTCTTTTTTAGTGCGCTTGGTTTTCTTCGGCTTACTGTGTGGCTTTTTTTTACGTGCTTTTTTCACTTTAGGCTTCTTTTTGCCTTCGGCGTCATCACGTTTGGGGCCATTGCGCTTACTCACTGCGCCCGTTTCTTCTGGACGCTTAGTTGGCTCTATCGCAGGAACTGCGCGAGGCGCGCCACCTTCTTTCGATGAAGAGCGAGTCGCAGCGCGTTTTTTATCTTTCGCTTTGCGTTTTGCTTCCGCTGCGCGTTTCTTCGCAGTCTTACCTTCACCACGTAGCTTACGACTTGTTTCGACCAATTCAAAGTCAATTTGCTTATCATCGAGGTTAACAGCCAGTACTTTTACTTTTACTGCATCACCTAAGCGATAGATGTTACCGAAACTTTCACCAATAAGTCGTTGACCAATAGGGTCAAATTGATAGTAGTCGTTCGCAAGGGTAGAAATATGCACCAAACCATCGATGTGCAAATCCGTTAAACGTACAAAGAAGCCAAAGCTAGTGACATTAGCAATCACACCGTCTAGCTCATCACCGACGTGGTCTTGCATATATTCACACTTCAGCCAATCCGCAACATCACGTGTGGCATCGTCCGCACGGCGCTCTGTCATCGAACATTGTTCACCGTAAAAGTCCATATCATCGAACGAGTAATGGTAGCCACCCGTTGGTGTCCAGCGATCTTGATTACGACCTTCTTCTTTCGCAATCAGATACTTGATTGCGCGGTGAAGTAACAGGTCAGGGTAACGACGAATTGGCGACGTAAAGTGCGCATAGCGTTTCAGTGCCAATCCAAAGTGCCCCGCGTTATCTGCGTTGTATACCGCTTGCTTCATTGAGCGCAGCAGCATGGTTTGAATCAACTCTTGATCTTGACGCCCAGAGATTTGACGTGCGAGATCAGCATAGTCCGTTGGTGAAGGCTCTAGACCACCTTTTAGCTCAAGACCAAGTTCACTTAAGAAGTCACGGAAACCTTGCAGGCGTAATTCACCTGGAGATTCGTGGATACGATAGAGCGCAGGCTCTTTCGCTTTTTCTACCAGAGATGCCGAAGCAATGTTGGCTAAAATCATACATTCTTCGATGATCTTGTGCGCGTCATTACGAATCACTGGCTCAATGCTTTCGATTTTACGTTCCGCATTGAAGATAAACTTGGTTTCAACGGTTTCAAATTCGATTGCACCGCGTTGATCTCGTGCATCTTTCAGCACTTTGTACATCTTGTGCAGCTCTTCTAGATGAGAAACAAGCGGCTGGTAGCGCTCACGTAGTTCTTCATCCCCTTCTAGAATCGCGCTCACTTTGCTATATGTGAGACGAGCGTGCGAGTTCATCACGGCTTCGTAGTGCTTGTAGCCCGATAGTTTACCCGTCTCTGAGATGGTCATTTCGCACACCATACACAAGCGATCAACTTGTGGGTTAAGTGAACACAAACCATTTGATAGCACTTCCGGTAGCATTGGCACTACTTGCGATGGGAAGTACACCGAGTTACCACGGTTGATGGCTTCTTTATCCAGCGCAGAGTCAGGGCGAACGTAGTAACTGACGTCAGCAATCGCTACCCATAAACGCCAACCACCTTCTTTGTTCTTCTCACAGTAAACGGCATCATCAAAGTCTCGTGCGTCTTCGCCGTCAATGGTCACAAGTGGTAACTCACGTAGATCCACACGACCAACTTTGGCTTCTTCTGGTACTTCTTCGCCTAAGTTTTCGATTTGTTTATCGACGGCCTCTGGCCACTCGTGAGGAATTTGGTGTGTACGAATCGCAATTTGCGTTTCCATACCTGGTGCCATATTTTCACCAAGTACTTCAACCACTTTACCCATCATGCCACGTGAGCGTGAGCCACGATCAGTAATTTCAATCATGACCACGTTACCCATGCGTGCACCCGCTTTGTGCTCATTTGGGATCAGAATATCTTGGCTGATACGCGAGTCATCAGGGACAACATAGGAATAACCATATTCGAGGAAGAAACGACCGACGATTTGAGCATTACGCTCCTCTAACACTCGAACCAAGCGCCCTTCACGACGACCGCGCTTGCTGTTGTCTGTAGGTTGCACTAAAACAAAGTCACCGTGGATGATGTTCTTCATTTGATGGTGCGGTAACAGAATATCATCATCCTTGCCGACGCTGCCTTCTGGACGCACCCAACCGTGGCCATCACGATGACCAATCACGTAACCTTTCACCATTTCAAGTTTTTCAGGCAATGCGTAGCACTGACGGCGGGTAAACACCAGTTGACCATCTCGCTCCATCGCACGTAGCCGACGACGCAACCCTTCGTATTGCTCTTCGCCCTCAAGCTTTAGTGCCTCAAACAAGTCATTGCGATTCATTGGAACGCCCGCTTGCTCTAGAAACTCGATGATAAACTCTCGGCTTGGAATTGGATTTTCGTAATTTTTGGATTCACGATCTGCAAAAGGATCGTTTGGAATATTGTCTGACATAGGCACGCCTATCTAGCAAGGAAGGTATATGGCTAGTATATCTGAGTCTCTCGATAAGCTACAGAATTGCTTTGAAAAAAGAATGATCGAGATCGACTCTAGACGTGCAAATGAGTTAAGGACGAGCCAGTAAGATCAACAACTCAGAATTGTCGCTAAGCAAGGATTCGATCGTGCAATCATCCAGCTCCGCCAAGAAGGCACTTTTTGCTTTTGCCAATTTATCTTTGAGGCGACAGGCAGGGGTAATATGGCAAAAATCTACGCCGCAATTGACCAAATCTAACGGCTCTAAATCTCGCACGACACCACCTACTGTGATTTCAGAAGCAGGTTTCATCAGCCGAATACCACCGTTTTTTCCACGCACGGTGTGGACATAACCTAGCTGCCCTAAACGGTTGATAACTTTGACCATATGGTTACGTGACACACCAAATAAATCCGTCACTTCAGTGATATTAGTTAACTCATCTTCCGGCAACGAAGCCAAGAAAATTAAGGTTCTCAACGCATAATCAGTAAAGCTCGTTAACTGCATATTCTCTCCCAAAGTGCGACTCAATAACTCGCTGGTGACACTAAAACGCCAAACTGAGCTATCGATAAAAGTGTAAATCTTTTCTTGATCGAAAGATACATTTGAGATACAACTTTAAACATGCATTATAAATACAACTTAAAGTAGGAAGCCCATATGCTCAGCAATCAAACCATCGAGATCGTCAAAGCGACCGCACCACTTATCGCCGAAACGGGACCAAAACTGACCGCGCACTTTTATGAACGTATGTTTACTCATAACCCTGAGTTGAAAGATATTTTTAACATGAGTAACCAGCGTAACGGCGATCAGCGTGAAGCGCTATTCAACGCCATCTGCGCCTATGCTGCCAATATTGAAAATTTGCCAGCCCTACTTGGCGCAGTAGAAAAAATTGCGCATAAACACACGAGCTTTTTGATCACAGAAGATCAGTACCAAATCGTTGGTAAACACTTACTTGCGACGATTGATGAGTTGTTTAATCCAGGTCAGGAAGTGTTGGATGCTTGGGCTGAGGCTTACGGCGTACTTGCGAATGTATTTATTCAGCGCGAAGAACAAATTTACCAACAAAATGAAGCTTTGGAAGGCGGCTGGCGCGGTCTACGCGAATTTGAATTAGTCGATAAACAAATCGAGAGCGAACACATTTGCAGCTTTGTGTTTAAGCCAACCGATGGCCAAAAAGTGGCACCGTATAAACCGGGACAATATCTTGGCATCTATATCAACAGTGACCAGTTAGAAAACCAAGAAATTCGCCAATATAGCCTATCTTCTGCGGTCCAAGAGAACACCTACCGTATCTCAGTAAAACGTGAAGAAGGCGGAAAAGTGTCGAACTACCTGCACGATAACCTGAACATTGGCGAAAAAGTGCAGCTTGTGGCCCCTGCCGGTGATTTCTTTATGGATGCCGAACCACAAACACCCGTTGTTCTAATTTCTGCTGGTGTGGGACTTACTCCAACGCTGTCAATGCTAGAAAGTCTCTCAGCACATCAAGCACCTGTAACTTGGGTTCATGCAACCGAAAATGGCCAACAGCATGCTTTCAAGCAACACGTGAACCAACTAGTCGCGGCGAAAGAAAACATGAACGCGCTCGTTTGGTATAACCAACCAACGGCAGAAGACAAGCTAGGTGAAGACTTCCACTTCACGGGCTTTGTCAATCTGTATGAAATTGAAGCTGCATTAAAGCAAGATAACGTGCAGGTGTACTTCTGTGGCCCTGTAGGATTTATGCAGCACGTAGCGAAACAGCTATTAGAACTTGGCGTACCAGAAGAGCAATTCCATTACGAATGCTTCGGTCCACACAAAGTCGTTTAATCGCTCAAGATTACTCTTCGGGAAAACAACAAAGCCCACATTATGTGGGCTTTGTTGTATGAAGTTGTTTGCCTTGATAGGAGGTTACCAAAAGGTGTCTCGCCGTTTGGCTCGAGCAATAACGTTTTGTGGCATGCGCTGCTCAAGGCCATTTCTCAATACAGTGATACGCTTATGCTGCCGCTTATCTGCTGTGACAGAGTTATATAACCAACGATACGCATCTTCGTAATCAAGTGGGCTGCCGTAATCACGCAGGAGCAATTCGGCTAAATGAATACGCGCATTTAGGTTTCCCATTGAGGCGGCTTCTCGCAAGTAAGGAATTGCTCGTTCTTTATCTTGCTGCACTAAAGTGCCACGCGAATAGTATCGGCCAATCTGCTCTAGCGCGGCAGGTAATCCCTGATGTGCTGCATTTTCGATGTAGTAAAGGCCCAGTTCGACATCTTGCTCGACACACACACCCCACGCCAACATGTCGCCGTACAGAAATTCATAAGCGGGCAAGTTAATTCGAGTCGCACGAGCAACGATATCCTCCACCAGCTGGCAGTTATCAGCGCGCACACGTTGTAAGTGCTTATTTTGCTCAATAAGCTTTATCAGCTCTGCTTCGGTGTAGATAGGAACTGGCGCCCCCACATCAGCAACATTGGCTTTCGCTGTGGTAGCTACCAAGGTCAATAACAGTGAAGCAGCCACTGTTCGTAACTTCATAAACGTACTCTTTAAGGTATCTAAGAAACCAAAGATCGATGAAGGATCTCCTCTGCTTGATAACCTTATCGGCAAAAGCCAGTTAAGCTTTAGACAATTTTTGCCTCTGACTTAGACTCAGCGGCAAAAATTTGCCATATGAGAATCACTGCCGTTTTTTGTTCAGATACAAAAAAGCCGACCAGAAGGTCGGCTTTTGCAATCTTTAACGACTATCAATTAAGCTTCGAATGGATGAACCTTGATGATAGTTTCGTTACGGTCAGGACCTGTTGAAATGATATCTACAGGCACACCTGTTAGCTCTTCAATACGCTTGATGTAGTTAAGAGCCGCTTGTGGTAGATCTTCTAGCGCTTTAGCACCGAATGTGTTCTCAGACCAACCAGGCATAGTTTCGTAGATTGGCGTCGCTTTTTCGAATGCTTCAGCAGCCATCGGAGAAACTTCTAGCACAGAGCCATCTTCCATCTTGTAACCAGTACAGATTTTTAGCTCTTCTAGACCATCTAGTACGTCTAGTTTAGTTAGACAAAAACCAGATACAGAGTTGATTTGGATTGCACGACGCATAGCAACAGCATCGAACCAACCAGTACGACGTAGACGACCAGTTGTCGCACCGAACTCGTGGCCAACTTCACCTAAATGCTTACCAATTGGATCTTGCTTATCTAGACCGTCGTATAGTTCAGTCGGGAATGGACCTGCACCAACGCGAGTACAGTACGCTTTCGCGATACCCAAGATGTAACCGATGTGACGAGGACCAAAACCTGAACCTGCAGCAACACCACCAGCAGTCGTGTTAGAAGACGTTACGTATGGGTAAGTACCGTGGTCGATATCAAGTAGCGTACCTTGTGCACCTTCGAACATGATCTTATCGCCGCGCTTACGTGCTGCGTCTAGTTCGTCAGTTACGTCGATAACCATTGAAGTAAGTAGCTCTGCGTAGCCTTTTGCTTCTTCAAGCACCGCTTCGTAGCTTACTGGTTCCGCTTTGTAGAAGTTAACGAGTTGGAAGTTATGGAACTCCATGACTTCTTTTAGCTTCTCAGCGAACGATTCCATATCGAATAGGTCGCCAACGCGTAGACCTCGACGAGCAACTTTATCTTCGTATGCTGGACCGATACCACGACCTGTTGTACCGATAGCTTTTTTACCGCGAGCGATTTCGCGAGCTTGGTCCATTGCAACGTGGTAAGGAAGAATTAGCGGACATGCTTCAGAAATGAAAAGACGCTCGCGTACTGGAATACCGCGCTCTTCAAGAGGTTTCATTTCTTTAAGTAGAGCTTCAGGTGATAGTACAACACCGTTACCGATAACACATTTTACGTTATCGCGAAGGATACCTGATGGAATTAAGTGAAGAACGGTTTTTTCACCGTCAATTACGAGAGTATGACCTGCGTTGTGACCGCCTTGGTAGCGTACCACGTATTTTGCATCTTCAGTTAAAAGGTCTACGATTTTACCTTTACCTTCGTCACCCCATTGGGTGCCTAGAACGACTACGTTATTTCCCATCTTTCCAAGTCTGATTGCTAGTTAAAAATGGATTCTAGCACCGAATCACGCTTCTTGCAGTCATTTTTTGTTCACAGAGTTGCTACCAGAATGTCATCTTGCTGCTTTGCTCATTTTGAAATCAGCATATCACTGATAGTATTTAGTTTTCTTTATTCGACTGGAAAGCGGTATGTCTGAATCCATATGGTTGGCGATTGGGCTCGTCTTGATCGTGGAAGGCATTGGACCACTCATTGCTCCAAACGGTTGGCGGAATATGGTGGCTCAATTAAGTGAACAGCCCAACAATCAGCTACGACGCATCGGTGGCTGCCTAGTAGTTGCTGGAGCCGTAATCGCCATAATGATGAGCTAGCACTTAGCATCAGATACAAAAAAGGCTCCCTAAGGAGCCTTTTGTTTCATTTGACGCTGAGATTATTTCTCCATGCCGCCCTTCGACTGGTTCATGTATTGGAAGAACTCACTCTTCGGATCAAGTACCAGGATATCGCTCTTAGAGCTGAAGGACTTCTCATACGCACGTAGCGAACGTAGGAAGCTAAAGAATTCAGGGTCTTTGTTGTATGCTTCAGCATAAATCTTCGCTGCTTCTGCATCCGCTTCACCTCGTGTTACACGAGCAGTCTTATCAGCTTCAGCTAGAATGGTTGCCACTTCTAGCTCAGCTTGAGCACGAATAACTTCCGCTTTCTCACGACCTTGAGAACGGTGCTTACGAGCTACAGACTCACGCTCTGCACGCATACGACGGTAGATAGACTCACTGATTTCATCAGGCAGGTTGATTTTCTTCATGCGGAAATCAACAACACGAACACCCAAGTCTTTCATCGCGCTTTCACGCGTGTCTTTCAATACTTCAGACATAATTAGGTCACGTTCACCATCAATCTCAAGCGCTTCACGTGCCGCTTCAGTTGCGACAACATCTGCACTTGCATCTTCTGGTAGTACATCATCGTTACGTGGACCAGATACAATCTGTTTGATTTCACGAGCACCGATTTCAGAACGAAGCACATCCGTTACTTTACGCTCAAGTAGTGCCTCCGCCGTTAGCGAATTACCACCGCCTGTCGCTAGGTAGTAACGACCAAAGTCTTCAATACGCCACTTCACGTAGGTATCAATAATAACGTCTTTTTTCTCAGACGTTACGAAACGGTCTGCACGGCCATCCATCGTTTGGATACGTGCATCAAGTTGTTTCACACGGTCAAACAGAGGCATCTTGAAATGCAAACCAGGCTCGTAAATTCGAGTGATGTCGTTGTTGTCTTTAAGAACACGACCAAATCGAACCACGATACCGCGCTCACCTTCAGGAATCACAAACAAAGACATCAACATTAATGCCAGTGCGATTACCAATACAGGGATCATTAACTTACGCATTCTTAGTATCTCCCTTGACGTGAACCTGTTGAACGAGACTGCGTGTTCGAAGTGTCTTCTTGTGTACGCTCAGACTCCAGTTGAATTTGATCGTAGGTTGAAGATGACTTCGATTTACGTTTGGTGTCTGCCTGACCTTCTTGGCCCGCCAACTTATCGATTGGAAGGTACAGAAGATTGCCGCTTGATTCAGAGTCAATCAACACTTTCGAAGTGCTTGAGTACACTTCTTCCATTGCGTCAATGTACAGACGATCACGCGTTACACCTGGTGCTGCTTGGTATTCTGGTAGTAGTTTTTCGAACTGTGCTACCTGACCAAGAGCCTCGTTCGTGACACGCTCATTGTAACCTTGTGCTTCTTTCTTCAAACGTTCAGCACGACCCGTTGCCTTCGGCAAGATTTCGTTCTTGTATGCTTCAGCTTCACGGATGAAACGCTCTTCATCCTCACGAGCTGCGATTGCATCATCAAACGCATCTTTCACTTGCTCTGGTGGACGCGCAGACTGGAAGTTTACGTCAACAAGTACCAGCCCCATATCATAGCTATCAATGATTTGGTTCAGTGTTTCTTGCGTAGTTTGACGAATTTGCTGACGACCACTGGTTAGAATGCTATCCATCAATGAGTCACCAATTACTGCACGTAGTGCAGAATCCGTTGCTTGACGCAAGCTATCGTCTGCATTGGTTACACGGTACAAGTATTTGTACGGGTCAGTCACTCGGTACTGAACATCCATCGCGACTGTTACGACGTTTTCATCTTTAGTCAGCATTAGACCAGATGCACGTAGTGAACGAATCGCTTGTACGTTTACCGCTTCGTATTCATCAATAAAACGAGGGCGCCAGTTAAGGCCTGGGTCTACGATACGATCGTATTTACCTAAACGCAGCACAACACCACGCTCTGCTTCACCGATGGTGTAAAAACCAGCGAAGAACCAAACTGCAACAGCAATAAGAGCAATCACGCCAAAGCCAATTGCACTACCACCACCGCCGCCGATTGGAGAACCACCGCCGCCTTTTTTACCAAACTTGCCACCCAGTTTTTGACTCAGTTTATTGAACACTTCATCTAAATCTGGCGGACCTTGATCTCGGCCACCAGGACGCTGGCCACCACGATTATTATTACCCCAAGGGTCATTATCGCGGCCATTGTTGCCGTTGTTATTTCCAGGCTCATTCCACGCCATTAGAAAGCTCCATCATTTGATATGACGTTATACTGTAGCAGTCCTTTAAGTGACTATAAAGCCAGTCAAAACTGCCCCTTCTCTTTTTTCAAGTCTAGACCAATCTACTTGCTGCATTCGAATATCGATCAACAAGTTACCATCCTGGTCATATTCCTCACGTTGAATACACTTCATTTGGAAGAAGGTACTACGGAATCGTCCTTGATACTGTGGAGGAATTCGCAACTGATGCTCGACCATTTGTGACGCCAGACGTTCCGTCAGTGCCTCAAACAGGACATCAATGCCCAACCCATCCATTGCTGAAACCCAAACTGCGCGAGGTACGCCTTCCTCGTCTCGTTCTATACGTGGTTTCTGCGAATCTAGATTGTCGATTTTGTTCATGACAACCAGAGTCGGCACTTCATGTGCGTCGATCTCTTCTAGTACTTCATGAACAGCTTGAATATTCTCACGAAAACGCTCATCACTGGCATCAACAACATGTAACAAAATGTCAGCTTCTTGCGTTTCCTGCAAGGTTGCCTTGAAGGCCGCAACCAAGTCGTGAGGCAAATGTCGAATAAAACCAACCGTGTCTGCCAAAATGGCAGGCCCAACATCTGCTAACTCTATCTTACGTAAAGTCGGGTCCAAAGTAGCAAATAGTTGATCAGCGGCATACACGCCAGCTTCTGTAATACGGTTGAAGAGTGTCGACTTACCCGCGTTGGTGTAACCCACAAGTGAAACCGTTGGGATTTCAGCTCGATTTCGGGCGCGGCGCCCTTGTTCACGCTGCTTCGCTACTTTGTCTAAGCGTCGCAGGATGGCTTTGATTCTGTCACGCAATAAGCGACGGTCGGTTTCCAGCTGGGTTTCACCCGGGCCACGTAAACCGATACCCCCTTTCTGCCTTTCAAGGTGCGTCCAACCACGAATCAAACGAGTAGAGATATGACGAAGTTGAGCCAGCTCTACCTGTAGCTTACCTTCGTGTGTTCGAGCTCGTTGAGCAAAGATATCGAGAATAAGACCAGTGCGGTCGAGAACTCGACATTGGCACAGTGCTTCGAGGTTACGTTCTTGGGCAGGAGAGAGGGCGTGATTAAAAATCACAATTTCGGCACCTGTCGACTGTACCGCAGTAGCAATCTCTTGGGCCTTACCCTCTCCGACATAGTATTTCGGGTGTGGGGATTGACGACTACCAGTTACCACTTGTAGCGCCTCTACCCCAGCAGAAGAAACCAGCATTTCGAACTCAGCCAGATCTTCCCATTCACCTTCTTGCGTGAAGTTGATATGAACAAGTACGGCTCGCTCACCGGATTCATAACGGTCAAACAAGCAATCAACTCCTTATTTTAAAAATACTCGATGAAGAATTAATCTTCTGATTTCTCTTGTGGACGCTCACCTTGTGGACGTTCACCGCTGTGATGGCTCACTGGACGAGCCGGCACAACTGTTGAGATCGCGTGCTTGTACACCATTTGGTTAACAGTATTCTTCAGCAGGATCACAAATTGATCGAACGATTCGATCTGACCTTGTAGTTTAATACCATTCACAAGGTAGATAGATACCGGGATACGCTCACGACGTAGCGCGTTTAGAAATGGGTCTTGTAGAGATTGCCCCTTAGCCATTTTATTTTCCTTATTTAATTTGTAGTTGTAATTATTTAGCTAGTGGTGCAATGCAAAAGATACTGCTTTTGCATCTGAGCTAAACGAATCAAAAATGCACTCTAAGTAATTAGCAGCATAGTATAAAAACCGCCAACAACAGATCCTTTGAGAGTGCGTTCACGCAAAAACGATCACATTATACACAGCTATGTCAATCAGATGCTATTGCTTCCGACATCGTTTCTAATGCCTGTTCAATGTTCTCGCTATCCAACCAAGTTAAGTCATCCCAGCTGCGTAACCAGGTGATTTGACGCTTGGCCAATTGACGAGTCGCGCATACGCCACGAAATACTGCTTCGTCACGTGTACACTCCCCATCTAAATACTCCCACATCTGTCGGTAACCGACGCATCGTATGGAAGGAAGATCGGGGTGAAGATCTTTTCGCGAATGTAGCGCTTTCATTTCTTCTTCAAAGCCCGCTTCCATCATCTTTTCGAAACGAAGTTCAATTCGACGGTGAAGTTCTGCCCTATCCTTGGGAGCTATTGCAAACTGCTTGACTCGGTATGGCAGGCTTTCACCTTTCGTTTGAGTCAATTCAGTCAAAGTTTTACCTGAAATACGAAAAACTTCCAATGCCCGAGATAAACGTTGGGGATCATTGGGATGGATTCTCGCTGCTGACACAGGATCAACCTCTTTGAGTTCATCGTGCAACACTGACCAACCTTTAGTCAATGCTTCTTGTTCAATTTGCTGACGAATTTCAGGATTTGCAGCAGGAAGTGGGGATAAACCTTCAAGTAGCGCCTTATAATACAGCATTGTCCCACCCACTAAGAGTGGAATTTTTCCTTCTGCAACAATATCATCCATCGCTTTCAATGCATCACGACGAAAGTCGGCTACAGAGTAAGATTCGCTCGGATCCAAAATATCAATCAAGCGATGAGGCGCTAAACTTAACTCTTTTTCATCCGGTTTCGCCGTACCGATATCCATCCCTTTATAGATCAAAGCAGAATCAACACTGATGATCTCAACCGGGAACTTTTGACGAAGACGAATCGCCAACTCAGTTTTGCCTGATGCAGTTGGCCCCATTAAAAATAGCGCCAAAGGTAGTTTATCTGTCATGGTTTTAATTTGGCTATCGTGGCAGAGAAATCAACAGCGGATACAAATTTTGTATCTTCTAATGGCAATTGACCATCTCTTAGCTGTTCAAGTTCCGCAATAATTTGAATTGCTTCAGAAAAAGTATAATGACTCTTCACTGTCGTGACCTGCAATGCGAGCCAATCTATCAACTCAGACAGCATCTGAGCCGTTGCTATACCTTCCTTCACACAAGATTGCGCGTAAGATAACAGATCTGGTACTAGATTTTGTAAGTTTTGTTGACGTAGCGGCGCGGGAACGCCCATCACCATTAAGGCTTGCTCATTTCTCGCTTTCAATTGAATGCCAAGTAACGCCAAATCTTGTTGATAATCTCGAGCCAGCTTCACTAACTCGGCCTCTAACTTAATAGAAAGAGGAACGAGTAGAGGCTGTGCTTTAAGCGCGCCATCGCTTGGAGTGAGCTGACCTTTTACACGATAAAATTCCGCTCTAGGTAACGAGACTAACGCCGCCCCACTGTCACTGCTCATCAAAACAAATTGCTCATCGACCATCACTAGCGCTTTGCCTAATGCATTAATCGATGGAAGTGATGCATGCGAAGTTGCCTTTTGGGGCACTATCGGCGTTACGGGTTGAGACTCAAACTCGGGCGTTTTCAACAACTCGTGATAAGCGCGCACTTCTTGCTTGCTTGGTGCTGGCTCAACATGGTGCTCTTTATTGTGATTCGGCTTTGGTGCGGGTTTGGACTCCACCCAATCATTACGTTTGAATGACTCAACTACGCGCGCCTCTCGCACGGAGGTTTCACAAGGACCGCTATTACGAGGCTTCACTTCATAATCACTGCGTCCAGGATAAGCCGGTGCACTTTCTATCGCTTGATAAACACGCTCTGGAACTGCTGAAGATGCTGGCCTTTGCACTTTTTCAGGCTCAGGCGAATGCTCAACCTCTTCGGACTCAGTCGGTTCCACACGATGAAATGCGGATTCATTAACCTGTGGTTTATCAATCACGGCGCTTTGCGCAAGTGCATCCGCCAAAGCTTGATAGATGAAATCATGCACTAAGCGAGCTTGGTGAAAGCGCACTTCATGCTTAGCGGGGTGAACATTCACATCCACTTGGTGCGGGTCTAACTCAATAAAGAGCACATAGGCAGCGAACTGATCTGGCTTTAAGCTCATTTCATAGCTTTGACGAATCGCGTGATTGATTAATTTGTCACGCATCATTCGGCCATTCACATAGCAATACTGTAAATCGCTTTGCTGCCTTGCTCCCTCTGGAGTGGTAATCCAACCATGTAGCTTTAACCCTTGATGCTCAAGCTCGATTCTGAGCATATGCCGCACAAACGCATTACCGCAGACAGCTGCAATACGTTTTTCGGTTTGAAGCTGATTTTTCGCCGCGCGATATTGACGGATGATCTTGCCGTTATGACGCACATTGATGGTGACATCAAAGCGACTTAACGCAATGCGTTTCAATAACTCATCAATATGAGCAAATTCGGTTTTCTCCGTACGAAGAAATTTGCGACGCGCTGGAGTATTAAAAAATAAATCCAACACCTCAACAGTCGTACCAATCGGGTGCGCTGCAGGCTTAAGCTTCACCTGCATATCACGCCCTTCGGAGTAGGCACTCCAGGCTTCTTCTTGTGCCGCAGGACGCGATGTGAGCGTCAAACGCGAGACTGAGCTAATACTGGCTAACGCTTCACCGCGAAAACCTAGACTCATGATGGCTTCAAGATCATCCAAGGTATGTATCTTAGATGTAGCATGACGACTGAGCGCTAAGCCGAGTTCATCTTTCGCGATACCTTTGCCGTTATCACGAACACGAATCAGCTTTGCGCCTCCTTTCTCGATATCAATATCGATTCGAGTTGCGCCAGAATCAAGACTATTTTCAACCAGTTCTTTAATCACAGAGGCGGGTCTTTCGACCACTTCCCCTGCTGCGATTTGGTTTGCAAGTCTAGCTGGCAAAATTTTAATCGTCATAATGAGTTAAAAGCTCACCTACTTGTTTGGAATGATAAGAACTTGCCCAACCGCCAGCTGATCAGAGCGTAAGTTGTTCGCTTTACGAATGCTCGAAACGCTGACGCCGTATTTGGACGCTATTTTACCAAGGTATTCACCTCGAGAAACTTTGTGCTTACGGATCGGCTTGTCTTTGACAGCAACGGTTATCTTCAACTTTTGTCCTACCCACAAGGTATCTGACTTCAAGTTGTTCTCACGGCGGATATCTGAAACCTTCACTTTATAGTGACTCGCGATCTTACCTAAGAACTCACCTGACTTAACCTTGTGAATAATGGTTTCTGTCTCAACAGTAATCGGTTTACTTGGCACTTTAATCGTGCCAGCAGAAGGGATTTTGAGCTTCTGACCAATTGCCAACCCAGTCGACTTCAAGTTGTTTGCCGACATCAGCGCTTTAGAGCTAAGCCCATATTTATTCGCAATCACCGATAACGACTCGCCACGTTTTACGGTATGCACCATTGGCTTCGCTGAAGGCGAGAATACCGTACCCTCTGGTGGATTATCTTTTAAGTACTTAACGACCGCCTTGGTGATCGCCTGAGCTAACTTATCTTGGTGCGCTCGTTGAAACAGCAACCGCTCTTCTGTTGGGTTAGAAATAAAGCCCGTTTCCACTAATACAGACGGAATCTGCGGAGAGCGTAAAACAGCAAGGCTAGTATTAATCGGTTTGGTGTTATGCAGGTGCGCAACACGCCCCATCTCACCAAGGATTTCTGTTGCCAGCTTATACCCTTCTTTTTGTGAATGACTAAACTGCAAGTCCAACAAAGTTTGGTTCACGTTACGATCTTTGGTCTTAGTGAAGAACGCATTACCCGAACCACCTAATATTTCAGATTGTTTCTCATGGTTCTCAACCCAGCGAGCAATTTCAGTATTTGCACGACGGGTATTCAGTACGAAAACCGAACCTCCGCGAGGCTTCGGTGAGGTAAACGCATCAGCGTGAATGGAAATCAGTAAGTGCGCATCATTTTCACGGGCAATGGCCACACGACGGTTTAGATTCACAAAGTAATCTCCGGTACGTGTCATACGCGTTTTAATCCCAGGCGTAGCATCAAGCTGAGCGGCGATTTTTCGTGAAATACTTAATACTGCATCTTTTTCATACTTACGGCGTGAAGGGCCAATAGAGCCAGGATCTTCACCACCGTGACCAGGGTCGATAACGATCAAGACTTCTTGAGCTCTTTGTACTGAACTCATGTCTTTACTGGTCGCCGCAGGCTTGCTCGGTTTAGAAGCTGAAGTCGATGCTTTCTTACCGTGCGGCAGGTCAATCACCAAACGGTGACCATATTGCCCGCCAGGTGTTGGGCTTAATTTAAACAATTCTGCTTGAACGCTCTTTTTCAGTTCAAACACCAAACGGTAGGTGCCCTTCTCTGGCGGAGAGCTTTTTCGAACTAGCTTTAAAACCGGGCTGTCCGTAACAGTAACAGGCAGTTTGGCCTGCATGGTCGTGCTTTTTAAATCCACGACAAGACGATCCGGTCCGGATAAAGAGAAATAGGAATAGTCAGCTTCCGAGCCTAAATCGATGACAACACGCGTTTCATCAGGAGAAGGCCAAACTCGAAAACTCTTAACGACGTTAGCAAATGCTAAATTGGGGATGAGAAGGAGAAAAGTGGCGACAAACGTCGCCACTACTCTAAAATTTGAAAAACTCAACATAGCTCCAATCGACTGAGTAACTGCACACCATAATCATTATTAGCTGTTAGTTCGGCTACACGCTGCTCACCTTGGTAGCGAATGTTCACATCAAGATCCGGTTGTGGCAACAAACCATGCCCTTTTTCAGGCCATTCAACCAAGCAAATTGCATCATCTGTGAAGTAATCTCGAATCCCCATGAACTCAAGCTCTTCAGGATCCGCAAGACGATAAAGATCGAAATGGTACACTTGCCACTGATCCAACTGATACGGTTCGACTAGAGTATAAGTTGGGCTTTTCACGTTACCTTGATGGCCAAGAGCACGGACAAAACCACGACTAAAGGTTGTTTTACCTGCACCCAAATCACCATGCAGATAAATTGTGGTTTGTTGCGAACAAAGGTGAGCCAGAGCGGTACCTAGTGCAACCGTTTCGTGCTCATCTTTTAAATTGAATTGTTTCGTGCTCATTGATGCTTCTCTAACTAATGATCGTTGACTATATAAAAATCAAAAGAACAGGAATAGTAAACCGTGTTGGTTTTGAGAGACAAGCTTTCAAATGTCATATGTGCGAAAAAAGTATCCAAGGAACGGTATCTTAATCACCTTAGTATCGACCTAGATTTAGAATATATGCAAATGACTTCAATAAGCAGTATTCACAAGCATCAAAAACGTCCCTAACTGGGTAGCACCAAAGCCAGAGATCCGTTAAGATCCGCCCCCCTTTTATTCCGGTGGTTAGCATGAACTACGAACAACTCGCACAACAAATCAAAATTTGGGGAAAAGAGCTCGGCTTCCAAAAAGTTGGGATCTGCGACGTTGATCTGAGTGAGCATGAAGCCGCCCTGCAAAAATGGCTCGATGCAGGCTATCACGGCTCAATGGACTGGATGGCTCGTCACGGTATGATGCGAGCTAGACCCAATGAGCTACTCCCGGGAACCGTTCGTGTGATCAGCGTTCGGATGGACTACCTACCACCAGAAGCACAATTCGCTTCAAACCTAGCGAATAAAAATCATGCCTATATTAGTCGCTATGCATTAGGGCGTGATTATCACAAGCTCGTCAGAAAACAACTGAATAAACTTGGCAAACTTATTGAACAAGAAGTTGGTCAGTATGGTTACCGACCTTTCGTCGACTCCGCACCAATATTGGAGCGACCACTTGCCCAAAAAGCAGGCTTAGGCTGGACAGGGAAACATTCCCTGATTTTAGATCAAGACTGTGGCTCGTGGTTCTTTTTAGGCGAGTTACTTATCGACTTGCCACTTCCCGTTGACGAGCCAAGCGTTGATCAGTGCGGTAAATGCAAAGCATGCATTACCTCATGCCCAACACAAGCCATCGTTGAAGACAAAGTTGTTGATGCTAGACGCTGCATCTCTTACCTCACCATCGAGTTCGATGGCGTGATCCCTGAAGAGTTTCGCAAGCCAATGGGTAACCGCATTTATGGCTGTGATGACTGCCAATTGGTTTGCCCATGGAATCGCTACGCCGACATAACGGAGCAGAGTGATTTCCATCGTCGCGATAGTTTCAAAAACCCGGATCTCGTAGACATGTTTAACTGGGATGAAACGACTTTTCTAAAAAATATGGAAGGCTCCGCTATTCGTCGCATTGGTCATATACAGTGGCTGCGTAATATTGCTGTCGCACTTGGTAATGCAGAATACAGTCAACGAGTCATTGATGCGTTAGAAAGTCGACAAGGTGAAAATAAATTACTTGATGAACACATCAAATGGGCTTTGGCCGAGCAACTGAATCAACTCCCCATTGAGAATAAATCATCTACAGAGACGAAAAAGCAGCGCTTAATAAGAATAGTCGAGAAGGGGCTACCAAGAGACGCATAGTGCGTAGTCTATATGCAAGAGATTGAAAGCACTTTTACATGTTCAATTCATGACCTTGTTCTCAATTTTGTAATGTGGAAAAAAATTTGAGATTCAAGAAAAACAAGCTAGCAGAAAAAAGTTAAACACAGCTTGGAGAAATGACTAGGATCAAAAAAATACCAGTTAATGATCGTATTTTAACGTATCCGATCCGACAAAAAACTTATTTTTCTCTTATTTAACAAAGACTTAATCAATATTTCGTTATTATTTCGACTTTCCTTCAGCGAAAAGATCTTTCTTCTCCATCGCAAAAAGTCAAGCTAAAAACACTTTATCAACTAACTTATCCACAGAACGACGTATGTGGATAACTCTGTTAATTAAAGTAGATAAAACATGCAGAACCTCATCATGCTTGTACGCCAGCCGATTCATATCGTGTTTTAAACACAAACGAAATCGTCCGACATCATATGATGCGGATAAAATTTAGTTTTTGGGGATTCATGCTTCGCAGCATTATGAAAAGAGCGATGTGATTGGTTGCGAGAAGCAGGAATTGAATCAAGCGGCGCATCCGTCGACGACTTAGGATTGTGCTAATAAATAAGCATTCAATCTATCGTCTTGTATTTGGTTGCGGGGGCCGGATTTGAACCGACGACCTTCGGGTTATGAGCCCGACGAGCTACCAAGCTGCTCCACCCCGCGTCCGAGTGCTTCATCTTTGTTGATGATGAAGGCTTTGCTTTCATTTATAAAAAAGAAACTGGAGCGACACACGAGGTTCGAACTCGTGACCTCAACCTTGGCAAGGTTGCGCTCTACCAACTGAGCTAGTGTCGCTTTTGTCACCGTTAAGCACGATGAAGGCTATATATTGGAGCGACACACGAGGTTCGAACTCGTGACCTCAACCTTGGCAAGGTTGCGCTCTACCAACTGAGCTAGTGTCGCATTTCGTCACCGTTAAGCACGATGAGGGCTATATATTGGAGCGACACACGAGGTTCGAACTCGTGACCTCAACCTTGGCAAGGTTGCGCTCTACCAACTGAGCTAGTGTCGCATATTAACAGCAGTCGCTATTAATGGAATTTGGTTGCGGGGGCCGGATTTGAACCGACGACCTTCGGGTTATGAGCCCGACGAGCTACCAAGCTGCTCCACCCCGCGTCCGAATTGTGTCACCGTTAAGTACGGTGAGAACTATGAAACTGGAGCGACACACGAGGTTCGAACTCGTGACCTCAACCTTGGCAAGGTTGCGCTCTACCAACTGAGCTAGTGTCGCATATCAACAGCAGTCGCTATTGATAGAATTTGGTTGCGGGGGCCGGATTTGAACCGACGACCTTCGGGTTATGAGCCCGACGAGCTACCAAGCTGCTCCACCCCGCGTCCGAATTGTGTCACCGTTAAGTACCGTGAGAACTATGAAACTGGAGCGACACACGAGGTTCGAACTCGTGACCTCAACCTTGGCAAGGTTGCGCTCTACCAACTGAGCTAGTGTCGCATATCAACAGCAGTCGCTATTGATAGAATTTGGTTGCGGGGGCCGGATTTGAACCGACGACCTTCGGGTTATGAGCCCGACGAGCTACCAAGCTGCTCCACCCCGCGTCCGTATTGTGTCACCGTTAAGTACCGTGAGAACTATAAAACTGGAGCGACACACGAGGTTCGAACTCGTGACCTCAACCTTGGCAAGGTTGCGCTCTACCAACTGAGCTAGTGTCGCATATCAACAGCAGTCGCTATTAATAGAATTTGGTTGCGGGGGCCGGATTTGAACCGACGACCTTCGGGTTATGAGCCCGACGAGCTACCAAGCTGCTCCACCCCGCGTCCGTATTGTGTCACCGTTAAGTACCGTGAGAACTATGAAACTGGAGCGACACACGAGGTTCGAACTCGTGACCTCAACCTTGGCAAGGTTGCGCTCTACCAACTGAGCTAGTGTCGCATCAACAACGTTTCCGCTGTTTAGGGCTGCGAATTATAAGAGCATTTTTTTGTGATGCAAGTCCTTCCTTCAAAAAAACTTTATTTTTTTACTGAACGATGAAAAAGCAATCAAAAGCGATATAAATTACAACAATTTGGATCGCAACCTTAACAGTTAAATCTTGAAAATAGTACCACGATAGTACTTAAGTTCTGCAATCGACTCGCGAATGTCGTCCAAGGCCAAATGTGTTCCCTGTTTTGTGAACCCATTTAATACTTCAGGTTGCCAACGACGCGCCAATTCTTTAAGAGTGCTGACGTCAACATATCGGTAATGAAAGAACTCTTCTAATTCCGGCATGTGTTTGTACAAGAAGCGACGATCCTGCCCAATGCTGTTACCACATATTGGCGACGCCCCTTTCGGCACCCATTTTTCTAAGAATTCAATGGTTTGTTCGACCGCATCTTGTTCTGAGATTTTACTGTTGCGAACGCGTTCCACCAAGCCGCTTGCCGTATGCGTATTGGTGCACCAATCGTCCATTTTCGCTAGCTCTTCTTCCGGCTGATGAATCGCTAATACTGGACCTTCAGCCAAAATATTTAGCTCGCTATCCGTGACAATAGAAGCAATTTCAATGATTTTGTGCGTTTCAGGATCAAGCCCTGTCATCTCTAAATCAACCCAAATTAGGTTTTGATCGCTAAAGGACATGGTTACGCCGCCTATTTGTTTATCGATAAAAGAGGTACTATACCTCAAAATACGGGAAACACGATACTCACTCAGAGCCAAGATCACGGCTCAACCATTTGAGTAAATTCACATAAAGTACAGAATTGTGGCAAAGAAGAAAAAGTTAACCAAAGGTCAAGTGCGACGCGTACGCAGCAACCAACAAAAGCGTTTAAAAAAGCAAGAAGAGTCCATCCAGTGGGATGAAAACATGCTAGGCGCAAGCAAACAAGGTCTCGTGATCACTCGTTTTGGCCAGCACGCGGATATTGAAGACCTTGAAACAGGCGAGATTCAACGCTGTAACCTTCGCCGTGGTATCGAATCTTTAGTGTCTGGCGATCGAGTTTTATGGCGCGAAGGCTTGGAGTCTATGGCTGGCATTTCTGGCGTTGTTGAAGCGGTAGAACCTCGTTCTTCAGTGCTCACTCGGCCAGATTACTACGATGGCCTAAAGCCCGTAGCTGCCAATATTGATCAAATGGTCATTGTCTCCTCGGTACTGCCCGAGCTATCACTGAATATTATTGACCGTTACCTCGTAGCATCAGAAACACTGAATATCGCACCATTGCTGATCTTAAACAAAGTCGATCTTCTAGAAGCCGATGATCGTGCAATGTATGAAGAATGGCTCAAAGAATATGAACGCATTGGCTATAAAGTGCTTCTGGTCAGCAAGAAATCTGGAGAAGGCATTGCTGAACTAGAAACTCTGCTGCGTGACCGAATTAATATCTTTGTTGGTCAATCAGGCGTAGGGAAATCCAGCTTAGTCAACGCGTTAATGCCGGAACTAGAGAGCGAAGTGGAAGAAGGCGAAGTTTCCGAGAACTCAGGTTTAGGCCAACACACCACGACAGCAGCGCGCTTGTATCATATTCCGACGGGTGGCGACTTGATCGACTCGCCTGGAGTGCGTGAATTTGGGCTTTGGCATTTGGAAGCAGAAGAAGTAACGAAAGCATTCGTTGAATTCCGACCATACTTAGGCGGTTGTAAGTTCCGAGATTGTAAGCACAATGACGACCCTGGCTGCCTTCTACGTGAAGCTGTTGAGAAAGGGGAAATCAACGAAACTCGCTTTGAAAACTACCATCGCATTTTGGAAAGCATGGTTGAAAACAAAGCAAACCGTCAGTATTCACGCAATAAGAAAGCCGATCTGTAATTAAGTTAAGACTGTAACTGTGTAAAAAGTCTTCACCTAATACTGACAAGCAAATTAAATTTCAGTAACATCACGCGCCCTAAAGCGCGAATCTAACAGAAGTATCGGAATTAAAGATGGACAAGTTTAAAGTTGGATTGCAGTACTGGATCCCACAACACGGCCTCACTCGCCTAATGGGTAAACTGGCTTCAGCAAAAGCTGGCGGTCTAACAACAGCAGTTATTCGTTGGTTTATCAAACAATACAATGTGAACATGGATGAGGCGAAGCACTCAGATCCTAAGCATTTTAAAACGTTCAACGAGTTTTTCGTTCGTGAGCTAAAAGAGGGCGCACGCCCAATTTCTGAAGGCGAAAACGTCATCACTCACCCAGCCGACGCTTGTGTTAGCCAATTTGGCCCTATTGAAGATGGTCAACTTATCCAAGCAAAAGGTCATCACTTCTCAGCGCAAGAACTGCTGGGCGGTGACGCGAATTTAGCAAACGAATTTAAAGATGGATCTTTTGCCACGCTGTACCTGTCTCCGCGCGATTACCATCGTGTACACATGCCGTGTGACGGCACACTGCGCCAAATGATTTACGTGCCTGGTGACCTGTTCTCGGTAAACCCACTTACGGCAGAAAACGTTCCAAATCTATTCGCACGTAACGAGCGTGTGGTGTGTATCTTTGACACTGAGTTTGGTCCAATGGCACAAGTGCTTGTTGGTGCGACAATTGTTGGCAGCATTGAGCAAGTGTGGGCAGGCACGATCACTCCGCCTCGTGGCAATACTGTCTACAAATGGGATTACCCAGCTGAGGGTGACAAGGCCGTGATCTTGAAAAAAGGCGAAGAGATGGGCCGCTTCAAACTGGGTTCTACTGTTATTAACCTGTTTGCCAAAGACGCGATTGAGTTTGACGCAAGCATGGAAAACGGTAAGCCAACCGTAATGGGCACACCTTACGCCTTGAAAAAATAAGCAAAACCCCGTTAAAAGAGCCCTTTCTCAAGGGCTCTTTTTATTGATAAAAAGCAAAATTCCGTTCAAAATTTAGCCTCTATTTCTCAAACTCATACCTGCCTCTAAGACCTTCATTCCACAATCAATTATCCTGCGCTTAGGATGAATATTTAGAGGGGCAGCCAATGCCAAAGATGAGTGTAAACACGCTGGCGAAATTGCTGGTGTGCTTTTTAATTCCGCTCGGTGTTTTGATGATGCCGATTGATGCTATTCCTATTGATGATCTTACTTTAATTCAGCATCGCCTGTTGGCTATTTTTCTTCTTGCTGCCCTACTTTGGGTTCTTGAGCCGGTCCCCGTTTTTGCTACGTCCATTCTTATTATCGCTCTTGAACTGATCATGATATCGGATAAAGGTTTGCATCTATTTCGCAATCCACCAGCGGGGCATGATTTGGGAGAGTTAATTGCTTACACCGATATTTTCTCTGCCTTCTCTTCACCGATCATTATTCTTTTTATGGGTGGGTTTGCCCTCGCCATCGCGGCTTCCAAATACGAACTCGACAACAATCTCGCCCGAGTGCTACTAAAACCATTCGGCACACAACCTAAGTTCATCATGCTGGGTTTGATGCTCATTACCGCCGTTTTTTCAATGTTCATGTCCAACACTGCCACGACTGTTATGATGTTGGCGCTGCTTGGTCCAATCGTCGCTTCTGCACCTAAAGGGGATTTAGGGATTAAAGCGCTGGTGCTGTGCATTCCAATTGCCGCGAATACTGGCGGCATTGCAACTCCGATAGGTACGCCACCTAACGCAATAGCGCTCCAATACCTCACCGGAGAAAACGCCATAGACTTCCTATCCTGGATGACAATGGGCCTACCATTTGTGCTGATACAACTCACTGTTGCTTGGTTTTTGTTGCAGAAGCTGTTTCCGTCCAGCGAACCAGAAATGAAACTAAAGCTGGATGGTACGTTCAAAAAGAGCTGGCGCGCGATCGTCGTCTACATCACTTTTGCACTAACCATTGTGCTTTGGATGACGACAAAAGTGCACGGCATGAACACGTATGTTGTTGCGATTATCCCGCTGGCGGTGTTCACGTTAACGGGCATTATGGGAAAAGAAGAACTCAAGCTGATTAACTGGGATGTTTTATGGCTGGTTGCCGGTGGTATCGCAATTGGTATTGCCTTAGACAAAACAGGCTTAGCCGAAGCATTAGCACACGCCATTGATTACAGCTTACTATCACCATTTGCCGTTGTCTTTGCCCTATCGGTCGTATGTTGGTTAATGGCGAACTTTATGTCTAATACCGCAACGGCAAACTTATTAATGCCTATTGCTGCCGCTATTGGTACATCCATGCCAAGCCTTATTGCGGTTGGTGGCCTACAAGGTTTACTGGTTGTCGTCGCATTCTCCGCATCACTTGGCATGATCTTACCGGTTTCCACGCCACCAAACTCTTTGGCTTATTCAACAGGCCTAATCGAGAGCAAAGACATGGCGAAAGTGGGGCTGATTCTTGGTTTGATTGGTCTATTTATCGTGTATGGCGCAGTTCTGGTGCTGTTTTAATCGATAAGCTCCGTGACAGAGCTTGTTGTCATGGAGCTGTTCGCCAGCTATTACCCTCACAGAGCAGCTTTTACATCCATTAAATTTCGTGCATATTAAGACTCCTCAAATCTACAAGGACGTCGACACATCATGGGTTACGAATGGCTTGCTTTATGTGCCGCTTTTCTGTGGGCAGTTTCTAGCCTTATTTCTGTCATTCCTGCACAACACCTAGGCGCTTTTTCTTACAGCCGCTGGCGCATGGGCTGTACGGCCGTAATCTTATCAACAATGGCCTGGATAACTGGCGGCTGGTTAACGGTTTCTTGGGAACATGTAACGCCAATGATGGCGTCGGGTCTGATTGGAATTTTCATCGGTGATACCGCTCTGTTTGCGTGCTTGAATCGTATGGGACCAAGACAAGCCGGACTACTGTTTTCCTGCCATGCGGTATTCTCTGCCATTTTGGGCTACTTCTTATTTAGTGAAGTCATGACCACAATAGAACTACTGGGCGCATCCTTGGTATTTAGCGGCGTAGTGATGGCGATATTCTTTGGTCGAAGAGGCCAAGTGAATAACGTCTTGGAAGAAATTAAAGGTAACATCTGGGTGGGCATTGGACTTGGCTTAACCGCAGCAATGTGCCAAGCATTGGGCGGCATCATCGCCAAGCCAGTAATGCAAACCAGCATTGACCCCGTTGCGGCTTCTGCTATTCGAATGATCAGTGCATTTTTCGCCCACAGCATGTTGTTAGTTCTGGGGGTCAAAGTCGCTCGCTCGACGCAACACATTACTTGGCGAGTATTTGGTATTACTGCGCTTAACGGTTTCTTGGCGATGGCCGTCGGCATGACGCTGATCTTATACGCACTGCAAGAAGGAAATGTAGGTATGGTTGCACTGCTATCTTCAACCACGCCAATTATGTTGCTACCACTGCTCTGGATTTACACTAAACGCCGACCAAATCGATTTGCATGGTTGGGCGCAGCCCTAGCTGTGATTGGTGCTGGCATTTTGGTTCAATAACCTTACAGACCAGCCCTTGTTGCCAAATACAAAAAAGCCCGAGTTTAAACTCGGGCTTTTGTCATTCTGAGTTGTCAGTTAATTATTTAACTAGCACTTCACCCGTCATTTCTGCTGGGATTTCTAGACCCGCTAGAGAAAGCATGGTTGGTGCAAGGTCAGACAGTTTGCCGCCTTCTTTGAACTCAACCGCTTTATCACCTACGTAAATAAGAGGAACCGGTAGGTTAGTGTGCGCTGTGTGAGTACCACCCGTTTCTGGGTCAACCATCATTTCTGCGTTACCGTGGTCCGCAGTGATCAGTAGCTGACCGCCAACTTCTTTGATTGCTTCAACTACTTTGCCAACACTTTCATCTAGCGCTTCGATTGCTTTCTCTGCTGCTTCGTAAACGCCAGTGTGACCAACCATATCTGCGTTCGGGTAGTTACAGATGATAGTGTCGAACTTACCAGACTTGATCGCCGCAACCAGTTTCTCTGTAAGCTCAGGGGAGCTCATTTCTGGCTGAAGGTCGTAAGTGGCTACTTTTGGAGAAGCAACAAGCTGGCGCTCTTCGCCTTCAAATTCGTTTTCAACACCGCCGTTGAAGAAAAACGTTACGTGCGCGTATTTCTCTGTTTCAGAGATACGTAGCTGAGTTTGACCTTGCTTAGACAGCCACTCACCGTACGTGTTTTCTAGAGACGCTGGTGGGAATGCGATTGCTAGAGGGATATCTGCCGCGTATTGAGTCAACATAACGAAGTTAACTGCCGGGAATACCGCACGCTCAAAACCATCAAAGTCAGGCACGAATGCGCGAGTGATTTGACGAGCACGGTCAGCACGGTAGTTCATGAAGATAACCGCATCACCGTCTTGCATGATTGCGTCTTCTTCGCCTTCCGCTTTAATTGCTGTCGCTTTCACGAACTCATCGTTCTCTTCACGAGCGTAAGCGGCTTCTAGACCAGCAACGGCGGTTTCTGCTGTAAACTCAGCTTTCGCTTGAGTCAGAAGATCGTAAGCCACTTGAACGCGATCCCAGTTGTTGTCACGGTCCATAGCGTAGTAGCGACCTACTAGAGAAGCAACACGACCTTTACCTAGTTTCGCGAATAGATCTTGGAAACGTTGTAGCGAGTTTTCAGCACTACGTGGTGGCGTGTCACGACCGTCTAGGAAACAGTGTAGGTAGATTTTCTCAGCGCCACGAGCCGCTGCCATTTCAACCGCTGCGTAGATATGGTCTTCATGAGAGTGTACGCCACCTGGAGACATCAGACCCATGATGTGTACCGCTTTCTCTGCTTTAACAGCAGCATCAACTGCTTCAACAAGCGCTGGTGTTTCAGCGAACTCACCGTCAGCGATCGATTTAGTGATACGAGTTAGATCTTGGTATACAACGCGACCTGCGCCAATGTTAGTGTGACCAACTTCTGAGTTACCCATTTGACCATCAGGAAGGCCAACATCCATGCCTGAAGCAGAGATTAGAGTGTGTGGGTTATTCGCAATCAGAGCATCCATTACTGGTGTTTTCGCATTCGCAATTGCGTTACTTGCTGTGTCTTCACGGTAACCGTAACCGTCAAGGATAACTAGAGCCAGTGGCTTCTTAGCTGACATAGTGATGACCTCATCAAATTTAAGTAACTTTTGGCGTAGGGCCTCGCTGCCCTATCTAACCTTGAAACAAAACTAGCGTAATTTTACTACACTTTTTAACCAAAACTGTAGGTTAAGATCAAATAATGTTTGCGATTTATTGTTGCTATCTTACAAGTTAAGCGAACAACGAGTCAGTGCCGACAAACGTGTTCCACAAGCATAGTCATTCCTAATACGCTTTGTACACCCCAGTCTAGGTTCGGTTTTCTTACGCTTCTGATTCTTGTTTTTGCACCTGAAACAGCGCTTATTTAACGCATGATCGAACAAGATTGGTTAGTACCTATTGTTCGCTTTTTTCGGTAAAACAAAAGTCACCTAAGTCGATAAATCCAATAGGCAAAAACAATCAAGCTACCATAGTCCAAGGCACGGATGGCAATAACATAAAGGGTTTATAGAGATCTCAATTATTCGTTAGAAAATTTTAACCCTCTCGCCTAAGAGGCTTAACCCCGCTATACTCCTGCTTTATTTTTCCGCCAACAGCGTAAGAGCTCAAGACATGCAAGAGTACATTGAATTTTTCCAACAGAACATGATTCTATCTTTGGTTTGGGTAGGTCTTCTTGTCGCCTTTATCATGAACATCGTGAAGTCAGCGACGGCCGCATACAAAGAAATCAACGTAAACCAACTGACTCATCTTATGAACCGTGAAAACGGCGTTGTAGTGGATATCCGCACAAAGGACGAGTTCAAAAAAGGTCATATCACCGACTCACTTCACATTTTACCGTCAGATATCAAAGCGGGTAACTTTGGTAGCCTTGAAAACCACAAATCAGACCCAATCATTGTGGTATGCAAGACAGGGCAAAACGCTCAAGAAAGCGCGAACCTATTAGTAAAAGCAGGCTTTGAAAAAGTAAGCCTACTGAAGAACGGCTTGATAGCATGGAACGAAGCGAACCTGCCTTTAGTACGTGGTAAAAAGTAATACCCGGCAGCTTCGATAACGTGGCAGAGGCAAAAGACAAGGTACGCATTCAAGCGTGTTTTTGCCAAGCTTCGTGGATAATAAACTGAGCAAATTGAAAGCAGTTGAAGCATTAAGTTGTGACGCTTTGCACGTAATACACGCTTCATCTAGTCAAGGTAGATTGGCTCAGTTAGTCTCGGGACATACCAGTTTTCTGAGTTTAGACGTTTCTAGGCTCTACAAATATTTATTTAAGGATTAAAAAATGGCTGAAGCAGCACCTCAAGAAGCACAACAAAACTTCGCAATTCAACGCATCTTCCTAAAAGACGTTTCTTTCGAAGCGCCAAACTCTCCAGTAATCTTCCAAAAAGAATGGAACCCAGACGTTAAACTAGACCTAGACACTCAAAGCCGTGAGCTTGGTGAAGGCGTTTACGAAGTTGTTCTACGTCTAACCGTTACTGTGAAGAACGAAGAAGAGACAGCGTTCCTATGTGAAGTTCAACAAGGTGGTATCTTCACTGCTGAGCAAATGGAAGCAGGCCAACTTGCACATTGCCTAGGCGCATTCTGCCCGAACATCCTATTCCCATACGCTCGTGAAACTATCTCAAGCCTAGTGGTTAAAGGTACGTTCCCTCAACTGAACCTAGCGCCAGTTAACTTCGACGCGCTATTCATGAACTACCTACAACAGCAAGCTCAACAAGGCGAAGCTGAAGCGTAATTCACGTTTTGTAAGTGACGAATAGCCTGAGTGCTGACGTCACCGACTCTAATAAAATGCACAGAGCGTCTACCATCCGATGCAATGTGCATTTTTTATTTCTGACAAAAGTTCCTAGTTCCTAATCGCCAGAAGGCGTAAAATTTGACGATTAGGAACTAGATTCTACTAGTAGAAAGACAATTAGGCGGTAGCATGACACAAGCAAATACAAACAATGCTTACGGTAAAGACATCGCAATGACGGTGATTGGCGCAGGTTCATACGGTACCTCTCTGGCGATCTCACTCGCTCGTAACGGCGCGAACGTAGTCCTTTGGGGACACGAGCCTGAGCACATGGCACGTTTAGAAGCGGATCGCGCGAACCACGCTTTCTTACCTGACGTTGATTTCCCTGAAAGCTTGATCATTGAATCGGATTTAGAAAAAGCCGTACAAGCAAGCCGAGATTTATTGGTTGTGGTTCCAAGCCATGTTTTTGGCATCGTGCTGAACAGCTGTAAGCCTTTCTTACGTGAAGACTCTCGTATCTGCTGGGCAACCAAAGGTCTTGAGCCAGAAACGGGGCGTCTGCTGAAAGACGTCGCTTATGACATTATCGGTGAAAACTACTCACTGGCTGTATTGTCTGGCCCAACGTTCGCCAAAGAGCTCGCGATGGGCATGCCTACTGCAATTTCAGTTGCGTCTCCTGATTCTGAATTTGTCGCTGACCTACAAGAAAAAATCCACTGCAGCAAAACCTTCCGCGTGTACGCCAATAGTGACTTTATCGGCATGCAATTGGGCGGTGCGGTGAAAAACGTTATCGCAATTGGTGCGGGTATGTCTGACGGCATCGGCTTTGGAGCCAACGCGCGTACTGCATTGATTACTCGTGGTTTGGCCGAAATGAGTCGTCTTGGTGCTGCGCTTGGTGCAAAACCAGAAACCTTCATGGGTATGGCTGGTTTGGGCGACCTTGTCCTAACGTGTACCGACAATCAATCACGCAACCGCCGCTTTGGTTTAGCGCTAGGTCAAGGTAAAGACGTCGACACGGCACAAGAAGAAATTGGCCAAGTCGTAGAAGGCTACCGCAACACGAAAGAAGTATGGATGCTCTCTCAACGCATGGGCGTTGAGATGCCAATTGTTGATCAAATTTATCAAGTATTGTATCAAGGGAAGGATGCACGCCTGGCAGCGCAAGATTTACTTGCTCGTGACAAAAAAGCCGAAGGAAAGTAGCACTCTACGCCCCTTCGCACCTCATCTGAGAAGAATAGAAGTTGTCGGGTCACGGAAGAACCACTCAGGATATTGAGAATGAAACACTGCGAAAAACAAAAAGTCTGGAACAGAATTGTCTCAGAAGCCCGCGAAATGTCAGAGCAAGAGCCAATGCTGGCCAGCTTTTATCATGCCACCATCATCAAGCATGAAAGTTTCTGTGCCGCGCTCAGCTACATTTTGGCAAACAAGTTAAACACGGCATCGATGCCAGCAATGGCAGTACGTGAAGTGGTAGAAGAAGCGTTCTCTGCCGACCCAACCATTACCGATTGTGCCGCTTGTGACATTTGTGCCACGGTTAATCGCGACCCTGCAGTTTCGATGTACTCTATGCCGCTGCTGTACTTAAAGGGCTACCACGCTCTGCAAGGCTACCGCGTGGCAAACTGGCTATGGAAGCAAGGGCGCCATGCACTGGCCACCTACCTGCAAAACCAAATTTCGGTTGCGTGTCAGGTAGACATTCACCCGGCAGCACGCATTGGTAGCGGCATCATGCTCGACCACGCAACGGGAATCGTCATCGGTGAAACTGCAGTTATCGATAATGACGTCTCAATTCTACAAGACGTTACCTTAGGCGGTACGGGTAAAGAGTGCGGCGATCGTCACCCGAAAATCCGTGAAGGTGTGATGATTGGTGCAGGTGCAAAAATTCTTGGCAATATCGAAGTGGGCGAAGGCGCGAAAATCGGCTCTTGCTCTGTGGTATTGCAAGCAGTACCACCACACACAACTGTGGCGGGGGTTCCTGCGAAAATCGTCGGTCGTCCAAAAACGGACAAACCTTCTCTCGATATGGATCAAGGCTTTAATGGTAAATCACAAAGCTTTATCCATGGGGATGGTATTTAATCGTCAACAAACCTTTTGACAACAACGTGGTAGGTAAATCTCAAGTGCGAAAACAAAATCACCCTGTTCTACGCTCGGCTATTTTATTAACTTGTGCTTTATCTGCCACATATCCCCTCGCCTCTTCTGCCGCTAGTCAACAAGAGCTCAAAGGCGTATCAAGTGAGATAAGCCGTCAACGCAAATCTCTCTCGTCCCAAGAAAAGCAACTCAATGAGCTACAAAAATCGCTCAAAGAGCAAGAACTTGGCATTTCTAAACTTGAGCGCGAAATAAGACAAACCAAATCTGAGCTGGCACAAGCAGACAAAAACATAGACAAGCTAGAAGAGAAAATTGCCTTGCAAGAAGCGCAGCGCCAAGAGCAAGAGGAAGAGCTCAAACAGTTGCTGCAAACGTATTACGTGACCGAACGAGCAAAAGCCAATGGGCACTTGTTGAACCAAGGTGTGGAAGAAGACCGCATGAGTCAATACTTCCAGCACTTAGCCAAAGCGCGTGCGGAAGTGATTGATGCAATCACCAAAACCACTCAAGAATTGGCACACAACAAAAACCAGCTTGAGCTAGAAAAAGAGCAAATCGAGACGTTACTCAAACAGCAATCTGAGAAACGTACTGCGCTGGCAAGTACACAATCCAAACGTAAGCAAACCCTGAATAAAATTCAGAGCAGTATCAAGAACGATAAACGCTACCTTGCTGAACTGCAGCGCAACGAAACACGCCTAAAAGCCGAGATCGCCAAAGCGGCTAAGCGTAATGCCGTGCCAATGGATGGACTGGGCAAACAGCGCGGTAAACTGCCATGGCCACTCAAAGGTCGTGTATTACACAACTTCGGTACTCGCCAAACCGGGCAAGTAAACTGGAAGGGAATGGTGCTTGCGGCCAATTACGGTCAACAAGTGAAAGCCGTTTACCCTGGTACTGTCGTATTTGCTGAGTATTTACGCGGTTATGGCTTAGTGGTATTGCTTGACCACGGCAAAGGTGACATGACGCTCTACGGCTACAACCAAGCGTTGACGAAAAAAGAAGGCGATCGCGTGACCGCTGGCGAAGTGATCGCTCTTGCGGGTGATACTGGCGGGCAAGATCGCGCATCACTCTACTTCGAAATTCGCCGCAACAGTGAAGCGCAAAACCCGAAATCTTGGTTGAAGCGCTAATTATCTGACTCATCGACTTATAATAAAAAAGGAGCCACTCGGCTCCTTTTTTGTATTCATATTTTGGCAAATGCTATGCGTAGTACGTTTCTACCGCATCAATAAAAGCACTTACATCATCTTTACTTAAGGCGTTGATGCCTGCCGCCGCTTCTCGGCCGCCACCAGTTGGAAACTGCCCACAAACGGCAACGGCGCCTTGTTTGTTGTTCAACGGGGCACGTAGAGAGACCGTGTAAGTGCCATCTGCATTTTCGGTGAGTACTGCATGAGCAGAATCTGGGTTTTGATTTGCCAGCCAGTTGCCATACACACCGCTGATTCGACGTGATGCGGCCGTGTTTGGTAGTTCGAACACCTTTAGCTTACCGCTCTCATGCGTGGCAGGCACTGCCAGAGCGGCATCCATATCTTGTTGGTAAGCAGACTGCAGTTGGTAGTAAGGCGAAGTTTTATCTTCAATTACATCAAATGGCGACGTGTACTTCAGCAAGGCTTGGTACAAATCCGCTGGATGGAAATGTAAGTCATCCACTTTCGAGCCGTAACCGTTGTAATTAATCAAAGTGCCCAGCTCTTTAAGCTGCGCTTTCTGCTCGTGTGACAATCCGACCTTGTCAGCCAATTCATCCGCTTTCGCGATCATGTTATCGCCATAAGCCGCCGTAATCGCCCATGTGTGAAAACGTCCATTTAGCAATTGATCGACAATCAACGCCGTACACATATTGGCATCGAGATCGATGTGCGCATCCAAGTTGCCATGCTGAGGAATATCACCCGCCTTATGGTGATCGGCGTAAAACACGTGCGCGCCTTGAGCCAATGCTTGCTCTAGGCCTACCATGTTCTTTTCCATCGAAATGTCTAACACCGTTAGCTCATCACCCGCTTGCACGTCTACTTTTTCCATCAGCTTGATGTGGCGCTTTACACCAGTAATTAACTGAGCCTCGATAGGATCAGCCAAGCGTAATTGTAGAAGCGCAATGATGCCATCAGCATCGCCATTAAAAATGTCGTAATTCATGGAGCGATAGTTCCTTTATCGAAAGTCATATCCCAGAGAGGGCTGAACGGTATGAGGACTATTGTGCGTGGCATATTTGACAAGTCAACTCGAGCCACGACTCGAAAATGAGAGTGACTCTCGAAATATTAAGCAGTTTGACGTTTAACTGTGTAGATTGCTGACTGCATCTTCCAGTAACAGTAGCTGCTCTAACCCCTGCTCAGTTGCTAATGGCTTAACGACATTAAGCATCTGCAACATCCCTTGCTTCACCATTTGCTCAGTGATGCTGGTTTTCGAAGCCATTGCAGATTGATACGCCAACCAGCTACACGCAATCAAATGCAACGTACACACCAGTGACTTCAACTGCTGTTGATCAACATTAAGCAGCTTCAGCGATACAAACTCTTGCATGATCGCAATGAGGTTCGCTTGCAGCTTTTCTTGCACATCGATGTACTGCTCATGTAACTGCTCATCTCGTGACAAGATCTCAGGTAGATTCGCGTAGAAAAAGCGGTATTTCCACATTAGCGTAAAGATGGAATCTAGGTAGCTCTTCAGCATAGTCAGGCTTTCTTGTGAGCCTTGAATAGGGGTAAATCTTTCTAAAAGTTCTGCTGAATAAAGCGCAAAGATCTCACGAACGATTTCTTGCTTATTACGGAAGTGGTAATACAGATTACCTGGGCTAATTTCGATGTGATCGGCAATGTGATTGGTGGTGATGTTGCGTTCACCATGTTGGTTGAACAACTCCAGTGCCGCGTAGACGATTTTGTCGCGCGTTTTCATTGTTATCGTGTTCCCTCTTCATTAACGAATCGAGTATAGCGACTTCACCAACCTAGGTCGATAGAGGCTCCAAATACGGTAACATAACAGACCAGTTAGAATACCCGTTGAGTTGGCGACAAGGTCTAACCAAGAGGTTTGTCTTCCGACATACCCTTGTAGCCATTCGATGACAGCACTAAATAATAAGATACTAATCGCCACCGCCCAACGCTGACGCCAACGCCACACGCAAAAGCAACCTAAAAACGCAAATCCGCTGTACGCCATGGCGTGCTGCATTTTATCAAGATACGCAATGTTGCCCCAGTCTTGCAACTCGCCCGAGCTCAACGATAAGTAAGCGATCAGTATTGCGTAGCTGAGAATGACCAAACGTGCAGCAGCCAAGTTCATTGAATATCCTTATGCGACTGGGAATGGAAAAGCCGTCACTTGATCAATGTGGTCACAGCCGAGCGCTAGCATGATCAAACGATCGATGCCTAACGCAACACCCGCACAATCTGGCAACCCTGCCTCCAATGCGGAGATCAAATGATAGTCGATTGGCTGCGGTTTTAAACCCATGTCGAGACGCTTCGCGTTATCTTGCTCAAAACGCGCCAGTTGCTCTTTCGGGTTATCGAGCTCATGGAACCCATTTGCCAGCTCAATTCCCTTAAAATACACCTCAAAGCGATCCGCAACACGATGGTCTTGAGGATTGATTTTCGCAAGCGCCGCCTGTGATGCCGGGAAGTCGTACACAAAAGCAGGCACATCCTGACCAATTTTGTGTTCGACTCCCACGCTAAATAGCAATTGCAGTAACGTATCGCGATCTTCTTCAGGCTCTGCAATGTCACTCAAACCCAGCTTGCTTGCTGCCGCTTTCAGCTCCGTCATCGAGCCTTCTAGTGGGCACACACCCAACACATCAATGAAGGCTTGTTGATACGTCATGCGCTGCGCTGCGCCACACTTCAATACCAGTTGCAACAGATCATCCATTTCATCCATCAATTTATGATGGTCAAAGCCAACGCGATACCACTCCAACATCGTGAATTCTGGATTGTGGTAACGACCATTTTCTTCGTTACGAAATGCTTTGTTGATTTGATAAATACAACCGCTGCCAGCCGCCAGCAGGCGCTTCATGTGGAATTCAGGGCTGGTCATAAAGAACAGCTTGCTACCATCGGCGTAACCCGGGCCAACAAACTCGGTTTGGAAAGTATGCAAATGAATGTCGGTCACGGTTGCGTGACTCATGGCTGGCGTGTCGACTTCCATCACCTGTCGATCAGCGAAGAATTGGCGAATCGACGCGATTAACGTCGCACGTTGACGAAGTTGGTCAATGGAAGCAGTAGGTTGCCAGTTGGTTTGCATAACAAGTCTCTCAAACTTTAATTCAGCGAGGAAAGTCTCATTCTACATGCTTTTTACTCTTCAAGAAGAGAGGAATATCCCTTCTTCTTTTTACTAACGTGCTCGCCTATTTGAGGCAAGTATTACTCGTGCCGCAGCACAAAAAACACTCAGTTAAAATCCTATTATCCATGCGGTTAATGTCACGCAACACAGGTTTAACATCCCTAATGTTAATGCTTGAGGGCCAAAACCTCGATGCCGTGATAGCAGTCACATAACCTATAAATTCTATGCCCTTAAGTGCATTACCGAAGCAAAAACCCAATTACATCAATTTTTCTGCCATGTGGCTCATCTACACTAACCCTACTACTTTTGGGGAGTTCTTTTTAAAGAGTGCCTCGTAATGACAATAACAAGCGGATTTCCGCAATCACACACTGGAGGATAACTGTGCAAATTATCACCACAGATATCGCAGTCATCGGCGCAGGCGGCGCTGGTCTTCGTACTGCTATTGCAGCGGCTGAAGCAAACCCAGACTTAGAAGTCGCTCTGATTTCTAAAGTTTATCCAATGCGCTCCCACACGGTCGCTGCAGAGGGTGGCTCAGCAGCAGTTATCAAGGATGAAGATAGCTTAGACAACCACTTCAACGACACTGTTGGCGGTGGTGACTGGCTATGTGAACAGGACGTTGTTGAATACTTTGTAGAGAACGCGACTCGCGAAATGATCCAAATGGAGCAATGGGGTTGCCCATGGAGTCGCAAAGAGAACGGTGAAGTCAACGTACGCCGCTTTGGTGGTATGAAGGTTGAACGTACTTGGTTCGCTGCAGATAAAACTGGCTTCCACATGCTTCATACGCTATTCCAGACATCCATGAAGTACAGCAACATCAAACGCTTTGATGAATACTTTGTGGTGGATCTGCTTGTTGATGAAGGCGAAGTTCAAGGTCTGATTGCTATTCACATGTCTGAAGGCGAGCTTGTTACTATCAAAGCAAAATCTGTTGTTCTAGCAACAGGTGGCGCGGGTCGTGTTTACCACTGTAACACCAATGGCGGTATCGTAACGGGCGATGGTATGGCAATGGCTTACCGTCACGGCGTTCCTCTACGTGATATGGAATTCGTTCAATACCACCCAACAGGTCTTCCTGGTACAGGTATCCTGATGACGGAAGGTTGTCGTGGTGAAGGCGGTATCATCGTTAACAAGAACGGCTACCGTTACCTACAAGATTACGGCATGGGCCCTGAAACTCCAGTTGGCCAACCAAAGAACAAATACATGGAACTGGGTCCTCGTGACAAAGTTTCTCAAGCTTTCTGGCACGAACAACAGAAAGGCAACACCATCAAACACCCACTGGGTGACGTGGTGCACCTAGACCTTCGCCACCTAGGTGAAGAGTACCTACAAGAGCGTCTACCATTCATCTGTGAGCTAGCAAAAGCTTACGTGAACGTAGACCCTGCAAAAGAGCCAATTCCAATTCGTCCAACGGTTCACTATACCATGGGTGGTATCGAGACAAACGGCGGCTGTGAAACTCGCATTAAAGGTCTATTCGCGGTTGGTGAATGTGCGTCTGTTGGTCTTCACGGTGCAAACCGTCTAGGTTCTAACTCACTGGCTGAGTTTGTGGTATTTGGTCGCGTAGCGGGTGAAAACGCAGTGAAACGCGCTGAAGAATTCAAAGGTTGGAACGAGTCTGCAATCGATGCTCAAGTGAAAGCAGTTGAAGAGCGCATCGCCAAACTGATGAACCAAGAAGGTGATGAGAACTGGGCAAACATCCGTACTGAAATGGGTCATACCATGGAAGCGGGTTGTGGTATCTACCGTCAAGAAGATTTGATGCAAGAAACCATTAACAAGATCACCGAACTAAAAGAACGCTACAAACGCATCAGCATTAAAGACAAAGGCAAAGTGTTTAACACTGATCTTCTGTACGCAATTGAAGTGGGTTACGGCCTAGAAGTCGCAGAAGCGATGGTTCACTCTGCGATTCTACGTAAAGAATCTCGCGGTGCGCACCAACGTCTGGACGACGGTTGTACAGAACGTGATGACGTGAACTTCCTAAAACACTCACTTGCTTTCTACAAACCAGATTCAGCGCCAAGTATCGATTACAGCAATGTGACTATCACTAAGTCACAACCAAAAGCTCGTCTATACGGTGAAGCAGCAGAAAAAGCCGCAGCTGAAGAGAAGAACGCAGAGGAGCAAGCATAATGTCAGCAAATCGCATTCAAAAAGTAGACATTCTGCGTTATGACCCAGAAAAAGATGCAGAACCATACAAGCAAACATTCGAAGTGCCATTCGATGAAACCATGTCTGTGCTTGACGCACTGGGCTACATTAAAGATCACCTAGACAAAGATCTGTCTTACCGTTGGTCTTGCCGTATGGCGATCTGTGGTTCTTGCGGCATCATGGTGAACAACGTACCGAAGCTTGCTTGTAAGAGCTTCCTACGTGATTACCCAGACGGTGTGACTATCGAGCCTCTAGCAAACTTCCCAATCGAAAAAGACTTGATTGTTGATATGACACCGTTCATCGAACGTCTTGAAGCGATCAAACCATACATCATTGGTAACGACCGTAAACCAGAAGACGGTACGAACTTGCAAACGCCAGAGCAAATGGCGAAATACAAGCAGTTCGCTGGTTGTATCAACTGCGGTCTATGCTACGCGGCGTGTCCTCAGTTTGGTCTAAACCCTGAGTTCATCGGTCCTGCGGCACTAACGCTAGCACACCGCTACAACCTAGACAGCCGTGACAACGGTAAAGATGAGCGCATGAAGCTTATCAACGGTGAAAACGGTGCTTGGGGTTGTACGTTTGTTGGTTACTGTTCTGAAGTTTGTCCGAAGAACGTTGACCCAGCAGCGGCAGTAAACCAAGGCAAAGTGGAGTCTTCTATGGACTTCGTGATTGCTATGTTGAAACCTGATGGTTCACCAAAGAAAGTGGAGGCATAAGGATGAGCAATCGTAAACCTTACGTTCGTGAAGTAAAACGCACTTGGTGGAAGAACCATCCTTTCTACCGCTTCTACATGCTACGTGAAGCGACTGTGCTGCCTTTGATCCTATTCACTCTGTTCCTAACTTTCGGTTTAGGTTGCTTGGTGAAAGGCCCTGAAGCATGGCAAGGTTGGTTGGATTTTATGGCAAACCCAATCGTAGTCGCAATCAACATCGTTGCGCTGCTAGGTAGCCTATTCCACGCTCAAACTTTCTTCAGCATGATGCCACAAGTAATGCCAATTCGTTTGAAAGGCAAACTGGTGGACAAGAAAATCATCGTATTGACTCAGTGGGCCGCGGTTGCGTTCATCTCACTGATCGTTCTCATCGTGGTGTAAGGAGCTGAGCATGAAACCGAATTATAGTGTAAACACATCACCAAAACGTTCTGATGAGCCAATCTGGTGGGGTCTATTTGGTGCTGGCGGTACTTGGTTCGCTATGATTACGCCAATCACGGTATTGGTACTGGGTATCTTGGTCCCACTAGGCGTGATTGATGCAGAAGCGATGAGCTACGAGCGTGTCTCCGAATTCGCAACCAGTATCATCGGTGCGCTATTCATCATTGGCACCCTAGCTCTACCAATGTGGCATGCGATGCACCGTGTACACCACGGCATGCACGACCTTAAATTCCACACTGGTGTGATAGGTAAAATTGCATGCTATGCATTTGCAGGCCTCATTACTGCACTAGCCGTTATCTTTATCTTCATGATTTAAGATACTGACTAAAAAGAAAAGCTGGCTCTATGCCAGCTTTTTTATTGCTTTGGGTTACCCATGATCTTTTTGCTTTTTAAGCTTTTGACCACCCATGATCTTATTGCTGTATGACCTTCTTCGTTTGGTCCATAAGACCCAGAGCACCAAAACCAGTAATCACATCTAGGTTTGTTTTCAAGCCCGTTTCTTCGCTACCACCAATGTAGTTTTGTGGCATCTGAACTTGGAAGTTTTGCAAGTTGTTGTACAACGAGTTCGCTACGTCTCGATTCAACTCTGCCAAGTAAACTTCACGGTTTGCCCCTAACGCCGAGTACTTCGCTTTTAGGACTTCAGATTCTGCACGACCTTTCGCCAATATCGCTTTCGCTTCAAACTCAGCAGAAAGTGCGTTCGCCTTTTGAATGGCTAAGTTAGCCTCTGCGATAGCTAGCTCTTTCTCCTTCTCGACTTCAGCAAGTCGTTTGGTTTTTTCCACTTCAACGATTTCACGCTCTGCAATCTGACGTGCAACTTCCACTTCTTTTTGCTGAGCAATAATAGCGAGTTCTTTACCACGCTGAGCGTCTTGCACTTCACGTGTTCGTTGAATCTCTTTGCGTAACTGCTCGGTCTCTGCTTGTGCTTTTGACGTTTCTTGCTCCTGAATCGCGCGAATACGATCCGCCACTAAACGCTTTTTATCCGCCAATAGCTGATCTAACTGCTTTTCTGGCTGTGGATCACCAATGGTCACCTGCGTCACTTGAATGCCGTATTGTTGTAACGGGTTGTCTTGACGAATTGGTTGCCCGGTTTTATCTACAACTGGCACCGTTTTCCAAACCAGTTGATTGGTACGCTGTAATTGGTTCGCATTGGCCTGATTCGCCCCAACAGGCGCAAGATCCAACTCTTCCACTTCAACCTGACGTCGCTCTGTTAGATAAATCCCCTCTCGCAACTGATCGCCAAGTTTCGATTTGAACTGGTTCAAACCACCTTGGAAAAACTCTTCACCCGTGTATTGGGTTGCGGTAATCACCGTTACGTTACGTGCGTTCTTTACAAGCAGCGCATCGATCAAGTTACTGTTGTTGCGGAACTCTTTGTGCATTTTCTTCACCGCTTCAGGGTCATTACTGAGCTTAAAGCGGAATGTTACGGGGATCTGACCAATGTAGGTGTCGGCAAATCGAACCTGAATCGCATCAAGACGTTGATAAAAATCTTCGCCCTTGCTGTTACCGAATGACACAGTGATCACTTGGTCATACTTGGTGATTTTGGACAGAAATGGCATGCGAAAATGAATGCCAGGTTCAGTAAACACATCCAACTCACCAGTGATATTGTTCTGATGCACGTAGCTGTAACCTGCATCGGTCATCAGCACAGAGCTATTAATCGTTAAGCCTATTGCCAACAGCGGTACGCCAAACACCGCAGCTTTCAATCCTTTGTGTAGTAACTGACGTCTTTCTTCCACCTTTAAACCCCTTCCTAAGCCTCTGCTTTCCATTTTGTTCTCCTTTTTGGATTGTTACTGAGTTAAATCGATAAAAATCAGATTGCTATGCAACTCAACAACAAGAACTAATGTATCAAAATGTTACATTAAGGAATAATCGACAGATTCATGAAATAAATAAGATTTTTACGAATAATACAAAATCATCGAAAATTTGCGGAGGATATCGATTTTCTATGCAGGGACATTCAAGAGAGAATTACAGGCAATAAAAAAGGCCGCCGAAGCGACCTTTCAAACAATCAATCTAAAGTGCTTACTTCACACGGCCTACGTATTCAGCCGTACGAGTATCAACGCGAATCACTTCACCAATTGAGATGAACAGAGGAACACGAACAACAGCGCCAGTTGATAGCGTAGCTGGTTTACCGCCAGTACCTTGAGTATCACCTTTCAGGCCTGGATCTGTGTCTACCACTTCTAGCTCAACGAAGTTTGGTGGAGTAACAGTAATTGGGTTACCGTTCCAAAGTGTGATCATACAAGTGTTGTTTTCTACCAACCACTTAGCGTTGTCACCTACCGCTTTTGCGTCTGCTGCGATCTGTTCAAACGTTTCACTGTTCATAAAGTGGTAGAATTCGCCGTCTGAATATAGATAATCTAGGTCGATATCCATTACGTCTGCCACTTCACAAGTGTCACCAGACTTGAATGTTTTCTCTAGCACTTTACCAGAAAGAAGTTTACGAATTTTAACGCGGTTGAACGCTTGGCCTTTACCTGGTTTAACGTATTCGTTTTCCAGAATTACACAAGGCTCGTTATCAAGCATTAACTTAAGACCGCCTTTAAATTCATTGGTGCTAACTGTAGCCATTTTTTCCTCTTACATTCTTAGAGCTAAATTCAATGCCGCACATAATAACCCGAAAAGTCGAATCTGTTGAGCAAAACTGGCTCAAACAGTTGGCGAATGGGATCTCTGATCCTGCAAAATTGCTCGAAATACTGGAAATTGATCCTTCACCGTGGCAAGACGGGTTTGCCGCGCGCAAGCTGTTTGCACAGCGTGTACCGCAAAGTTTTGTCGATAGGATGGAGAAAGGCAACCCTAAAGACCCTCTTTTACGTCAGGTTTTACCATTAAGTGACGAATTTGAAGTACATCCGGGCTATTCCAACGATCCGTTAGAAGAGCAGGATAATGAAGTCCCTGGTCTGCTACACAAGTATCGCAACCGCGCCTTAATGATCGTCAAAGGTGGCTGCGCGGTAAATTGCCGTTACTGTTTTCGTCGTCACTTCCCTTATCAAGAAAATAAAAGCGGGAAACAAGCATGGACAAAGTGCTTAGAGTACATGGCGCAGCAACCAGAGTTGAACGAAGTCATCTTCTCTGGTGGTGACCCATTAATGGCAAAAGACGATGAGATTCATTGGCTTTTAGAGCACATTGCTCACATACCTCACATCAAACGTCTGCGTATTCATAGCCGTTTACCTGTGGTGATTCCCGCTCGAGTCACTGATGAACTATGCCAACTGCTGCAAGCATCAAGGTTGCAAATCATCCTCGTGACTCACATCAACCATGCCAACGAAATCAATGACGAATTTGCTGAACAGATGTTCAAGCTCAAAAGAGCAGGCGTTACGCTTCTAAACCAAGGCGTTCTGCTGAAAGGCGTGAATGATTCGGTAGAAGCTCAAGTGGCGTTAAGTGAAGCCTTATTTGACGCGGGTATCTTGCCTTATTACCTCCACGTGCTTGATAAGGTGCAAGGCGCGGCGCACTACTTTATTTCGGACGAAGAAGCAAAAGCCATTATGCGTGGACTCATCACGCGTGTATCGGGTTATCTGGTACCAAAACTGACACGAGAAATTGGTGGCAGGCCAAGTAAAACGCCATTGGATTTGCATTTAGAATAGGTCCTGACGCTCAATTAAATTTGTCGTCACGACCGTTCCTTTTTGTTCGCTTTGCACGGTAAGTCTATGCATACTCCGCTCTTTTGGAGGTCAAGATGCATACAGCACTCGAACAAATTTTCGATCTTGGCCCATTCAGCTGGCCTGCCCTACTATGCTGTGCCATTAATGGGCTAATGATCGGTATCGAACGCCAAACTCGTGGTAAACCTGTTGGCATTCGCACGGCAATTCTTATTATTTCAGGCACTTACCTGTTTATGTCGATGGCAGTATCGTTATCGCCAAATACACTCGATCAAGCACGCGTGCTTGGTCAGATTATTACTGGCGTCGGCTTCTTGGGGGCAGGGGTGATGATGACACTCGATGGAAAAATCCACGGCGTAACATCCGCAGCGGTTATTTGGGTACTGGCAGGATTAGGGTTGATGATCGGTTTGGGTTATTTAACGCAGTCGGTGGTCATTACCCTACTGGCTTTAACGGTGTTGCTGGGCGTGGATAAAGCAGAAAACCACATCAAAGCATTGCGCCGAGGGGTTCACCAAAGAATTCAACAACGCAAAACCTCATCCCGCTTAATTAAATAGTTAACGCGCCGATAACTCGCTTCACCCCATCAGTAATTAAAAAGCCCTCGACGAATATCGAGGGCTTTCGGTATCTAAAGATTCTGACTTGCTCAGGGATTATTTAGCGAAGTTGATGAGTGGGAAACACTTGAAGAAACCGTTATCCGCACAGTTCAAAAGACCAATTTGTACGCCATCAATTTGATCGGTCATGTTGAAGAAGCCAAACTGGAAGTTAGACTTTTTAGAGATACTCGCTAAGCCTACATCCGCCATGGTGTAGCCTTCAGAATAGTTCACCGCGCTCCAGTTCAAGCCTTTTACATTGTTCGTAATGTTGACAGCACCCAAGTTAACACCCGTCGTCTGACCTTGGTTCCAGTTAACTAAGCCTAAAGACGCACCTTTCATTTCTTGGTTTACCTTTGCTGCACCAAAAAACAGACCGAAGTTCACACCTGTCGTACGATCCGTTTCTGACATACCAAGCAGTGAAAAGTCGACACCTTTAACCTCATTCACCTGTCCATGCAACACGGCTAAACGAACACCACCAACTGACGAGTTAGAAGGTGCGTTTGTGTTGTCGATAGTAGAGAACATCACAGGTGTACTGTCAGCAAGAGCAACTGGTGATGCGATAGCGGCTGCAACCGCCAATGACGTCATAAGCTTTTTCATTTTCATCTCCATGATGGGAAGCAACAATTTACAACATAGTGTAATGTTCAGATTTTGCGCTATCCACGTTCAAAAAGTGTTAGCGGTAGGTCAGATTTAACCATCTGACTCAAAAGAAAAAATTTTATCGCTTCTATTTTCATGTTTTTCCACTGACATTTCTTGAACTCGCCTCTCACAATCGAAGCCACATCAGAATGCTATATTTCTCGGATAACGCACATAAAAAAGTCGAGGCAAATGCCTCGACTTTTAAAGGTTTGGTCGGTTATCTTTCCGCTATAAGGATTCCCTTAGAGCAAAGAGATAAGCTGGCTTACATCATTCCACCCATACCGCCCATGCCACCCATGCCGCCCATGTCAGGCATCGCTGGTGCGTCTTTTTGCGGTAGGTCAGTAACCATTGCTTCAGTCGTGATCATCAGACCCGCAACCGATGCTGCGAACTGTAGCGCAGAACGAGTTACTTTCGTTGGGTCTAGAATACCCATCTCTAGCATGTCGCCGTATTCGCCTGTTGCCGCGTTGTAACCGTAAGAGCCTTCACCCGCTTTCACGTTGTTCGCAACCACTGAGTCTTCCTCACCTGCGTTCTTCGTGATTTGACGGATTGGCGCTTCCATTGCACGTAGTGCAACGCGGATACCAACGTTTTGCTCTTCGTTGTCACCCGTTAGGTGAGCAATCTTAGATGCCGCGCGGATAAGTGCAACACCACCACCAGCAACAACACCTTCTTCAACCGCTGCACGAGTTGCGGCTAGCGCATCTTCTACACGGTCTTTCTTCTCTTTCATTTCAACTTCAGTTGCTGCACCAACTTTGATTACTGCAACACCGCCAGCCAGTTTCGCTACGCGCTCTTGTAGTTTCTCTTTGTCGTAGTCTGAAGTTGCGTCTTCGATTTGTTGACGAATTTGAGCTACGCGGCCAGAGATCATCTCTTCTTCACCGATACCATCGATGATAGTCGTGTTTTCTTTCGTGATAGAAACACGCTTCGCTTGACCTAGATCTTCTAGTGCTACTTTTTCAAGCTCTAGACCGATTTCTTCAGAAATCACAGTACCGCCAGTTAGGATAGCGATGTCTTGTAGCATTGCTTTACGACGGTCACCGAAGCCAGGTGCTTTCACTGCTGCAACTTTCACGATGCCACGCATGTTGTTGACAACCAATGTTGCTAGCGCTTCGCCTTCTACATCTTCTGCGATGATAAGCAGTGGACGAGACGCTTTCGCTACAGCTTCTAGCGTTGGAAGAAGTTCACGAATGTTTGAGATCTTCTTATCAACTAGCAGAATGAATGGGTTTTCTAGATCAACACTGCCTGATTCTTGGTTGTTGATGAAGTAAGGAGATAGGTAACCGCGGTCGAACTGCATACCTTCTACTACGTCTAGCTCATCTTGTAGCGCCTGACCTTCTTCAACAGTGATAACGCCATCACGGCCCACACGCTCCATTGCTTCAGCAATGATGTTACCTACGCTTGCGTCTGAGTTTGCAGAGATAGTACCAACCTGTGCGATCGCTTTCGTGTCGTTACATTCAACAGAAAGCTCTTTTAGTTGCTCTACTGCTGCTGCTACTGCTTTGTCGATACCGCGCTTAAGGTCCATTGGGTTCATACCCGCTGCGACTGCTTTTAGACCTTCGTTTACGATAGATTGTGCTAGTACTGTTGCTGTTGTTGTACCGTCACCTGCCGCGTCGTTTGCTTTAGACGCAACTTCTTTAACCATTTGTGCGCCCATGTTCTGGAATTTATCTTCCAGTTCAATTTCACGCGCTACTGATACACCATCTTTCGTGATAGTCGGTGCACCAAAAGATTTGTCTAGAACGACATTACGTCCTTTAGGACCCAGTGTTACTTTTACTGCGTCAGCCAGAACGTTTACACCCTCTAGCATTTTTACTCGTGCGTCATTACCAAATTTAACGTCTTTAGCAGCCATCTTTGATTTCCTTTCTAAAATTCTTTGTGTGTAATTTCGTAATTGAATCTGAGCAAAAAATTACTCAATGATTGCTATTATTCAACGATCGCCATGATGTCGTTTTCAGACATGACAAGCACTTCTTTACCGTCGATTTTTTCAGTTTTTGTACCGTAACCTTCAGCGAAGATAACAGTATCACCAACTTTAACGTCCAGCGGCAGTACTGTGCCGTTTTCTAGGATGCGGCCTTTACCCACAGCTAGAACAACACCGCGAGTTGATTTTTCTGCAGCAGAACCAGTCAGAACGATGCCACCAGCAGACTTAGATTCAACTTCTTTACGTTCAACGATAACTCGGTCATGTAATGGACGAATGTTCATCGGTCGTCTCTCCTGAAAATTTCCATGTTTATTTGATAATTGTCCTTAGGGACTGTAGCCCCAGACACGTGATCCCTATATAAGGGGTCGAAGCAGCGATCCCAAGGGGGTGGCACAAAATTTTTGTGACTTAGTTAAAATAACGAACAACTAAGCAACGGTTTGCGTTCGAAATGCTCACTCGCCCAGCATCTCGCTTTCTTGTATCCTTGCAGTTTGCTCACCACATAGTTGTCATACATGCAGGAAAATAACAAGCTGGAACCCCAAGCGACCGATAAGCATGGTTTGTTGACCGCACCCATTCCTGAAACGCTGCGGAAAATGACCGTCCCCATGACCATGGGCATGATCGCGATTTTGATGTTTAACTTGGTGGACACGTTTTTTATCTCGTTGCTTGGTACTCAAGCGCTAGCGGCGATCAGCTACACCTTCCCTGTAACCTTTGCGGTTAACTGCATCACGATGGGGATAGGGATGGGTCTATCGACCAATATTGGTCGCTTACTTGGACAAGGTCACGCCCCACAAGCCGCTCGGTTTACCACCCACGGTTTGTTGTTAGCGGTGTTACTCGTGGCTATCGCCTCTTCGATTGGCTTTGCCACTATTGCACCACTGTTCCGCTTTCTTGGCGCAGCCGACGACCTAATTCCACTCATCGAAGAGTACATGCAGGTGTGGTATCCCACCATTCCATTGTTGGTGATCCCAATGGCGGGCAATAGCGCGATACGAGCATCTGGGGATACAAAAACACCTGCCAAAATCATGATGTTGGCGGGCTTGATTAACGGCATGCTCGATCCACTACTGATCTTCGGACTTGGCCCATTCCCCGAGCTTGGCATCCAAGGGGCGGCAATAGCCAGTGCTTTTAGCTGGTTAGGTGCACTATGTGGCTCATTCTATGTGCTAGTTAAACGCGAAAAGTTGCTCGCTCAACCCCAATGGTCCTTGCTGAAACAAGATTGGCAGCAAACTTTAAAAATCGGCACTCCTGCCGCACTGTCGAACGCGATGAATCCATTGTCCGGTGCCATTCTGATGATGCTGTTATCCAACCACGGTACGGCAGCAGTTGCGGCTTACGGTGCGGCGCAGCGTATTGAGTCTATTTTGATCCTAGTCTTGATGTCTCTGACCTCAGCACTCACGCCATTCATGGCACAAAACTTAGGGGCGAAAAACCCTCAACGCGCCTTTTCCGGCTTATTTATCAGCATGCGTTTTGCGGTCGTGTTCCAAGGGTTTATCTTCTTGATGATGGTGCCATTGAGTATTCCTCTAGCGGCGTTATTCTCGCAGGAAGAAGCGGTAAAAAATCTGCTGTGGCATTACCTGCTTGTGGTGCCGTTCAGTTATGGTTTTCAAGGCATTGTGATGATGTTAATCAGTGGTTTGAATGCGATGCACAAACCATTACGAGCATTTCAATGGAGCTTTATGCGTCTGTTCGTGTTTACCCTGCCATCAGCATGGATCGGAAGCCAGATTTACAGTATTGAAGGCTTGTTTATAGGTATCGCTGTGGGGAATACGTTAGGTGGCCTACTTGGCTATATGTTTGCACTGCGCGAACGTAAATTGACGCTCATTGAACAGAGCAGCGCTTCGTAAGATTTTGTCGATTCTGTCCGATGCGTCACTTCCTTTTGCTGATACTCAAATACAAAAAAACCGCGGAAAACCGCGGTTTTTCTTTATCTATTTCAAACTTGCTTAGAACAGTTCTTCAGCAACTTTGTATAGATCGTTGCGTACTGGACGCTTCATGTTTTCGATCGCGTCGATGATGTCGTGGTGAACAAGTTGCTCTTTCACGATACCGACACAACGACCACCATGACCTTCGATCAATAGGTGAACAGCGTAGTTACCCATACGAGATGCTAGTACGCGGTCAAATGCCGTTGGACGACCACCACGTTGGATGTGACCAAGTACTGTTGCACGAGTTTCACGACCTGTCGCCGCTTCGATGTCACGAGCCAGTTCATTGGCATCCATCATTAGCTCAGTCAACGCGATGATTGCGTGTTTCTTACCTTTTGCGATGCCGTCTTGGATGTTGCTGATCAGCTTGTCTTTGTCTAGACCAGTTTCTGGTGTGATGATGTACTCACAACCACCCGCGATTGCAGACATCAGAGTTAGGTCACCACAGTGACGACCCATGATTTCTACAATTGAAATACGTTGGTGAGATGAAGAAGTATCACGTAGACGGTCGATCGCATCGATAACTGTGTTTAGTGCACTTAGGTAGCCCACTGTGTAGTCAGTACCAGCGATATCGTTGTCGATTGTGCCTGGTAGACCGATACATGGGTAACCCATTTCAGTCAGTTTCTTCGCACCCATGTACGAACCGTCACCACCGATCACGACTAGTGCATCGATACCATGCTTTTTCAGGTTCTCAATCGCTTTTTCACGCACTTCCACTTCTTTAAATTCAGGGAAACGTGCAGAACCTAGGAACGTACCACCTTTGTTGATCACATCTGAAACGCTAGAACGATCTAGCTTCTCGATGCGGCCTTCGTATAGGCCTAGGTAGCCGTCGTACACACCGAATACTTCCAATCCCTCGGATAGTGCTGTACGTACTACGCCGCGTATCGCCGCGTTCATACCAGGTGCGTCACCGCCACTTGTTAAAACACCGATCTTCTTAATCATGCTCACCCTCGATCTTTGGCAATCAATTATTTAATTTTCTTTTAGGCCCCTTGTTACCAAGCAACCTGCATAATCCAGAACTGTGCGTTATGTTACATTTCCTCTACAGGATTACCAATGAAAACGCACTTTTTTATGTAACTTTTCTACTTATGTAAGAGTATTACAGTTTCTCTATGAAACTTTGTTGATTCACATCAGGATCACGAATCTTAATAAGTATTGATGGAAAGATAGTCAATAAGTGCCTGTTTGTCGTCAGGCACTTATGGATTTTTCGAGCCCTACCAATCTTGCGCTTTTTGCTCTTTCTCTGGCCCAAAAACGACAGACAATGGATCTTGATGGATCAAAACATCCGCATCAGGAAACAAAGCTAAAAGGTTTTCCTCAACTTTATCGGCAATATAGTGCGCTTCGATTAAACGTAAGTTATCGTCTAGCTCCAAGTGCAACTGAATAAAGCGTGTCGGCCCTGACATGCGGGTGCGCAGTTGATGAACCCCAAGAACCCCTTTCACATTCAAACATTCATTACGGATTTGCTCCAATTCGGAATCCGGCAGCTTTCGGTCTAATAACGTCTGAATCGCTTCGCTGACCATTTTGAAGGCGCTGTAAAGAATGAAGACACCAATGCCAATCGCAAACACCGCATCCGCTTGCGTCACGCCAAAGTAGCTGAGTCCCAGAGCCACCATGATCGCAGCGTTCATATACAAATCAGTCTGATAATGCAGAGAATCCGCCGCGATTGCTTGGCTCCCTGTCACGCGTACCACATGTTTTTGGAACATCACCAAGCCAAGTGTGACCACTATCGCAAACAGCGATACATAAACACCGAGCTCCGGCGCATGCAGTGCGTGTGGGCGGAAAAATCGGTCAATCCCGTTCAGGATCAAAAACACCGCCGACCCCGAAATAAACATCGCCTGAGCCAAGGCCGCTAAAGACTCAGCTTTACCATGCCCAAACGTATGTTCGCGATCTGCTGGTTGTAAGGCATAACGGACAACAACGAGATTTACCACCGACGCGGCGATATCCAACATTGAGTCGATCAGTGATGCCAATAGGCTAACTGAGCCGGTCACCCACCACGTGATGACTTTTACAATCAAGAGAAGAGTCGCCACAATAGTTGCAGTCCAAGCTGCGGTCGTCACTAAACGTGCATATTGCTGTTTCATAATCAAAGAGTTAACTCAAACCATACGTTGAGTATATTGAATGCCCATGAAATAACCAGATCAAAAAGAGGCAACCAATGGCTGCCTCTTTATATAACATCAATTCATGACTTAATTATTGCGGTATTTTTCCATGCGCTTATGCATTCTGTCGCCACACTCTTGCATGCGTTCATTTTGCAACTTCACAAACTCTGCTTTTTGTTCTGGCGTTAATACGCTCAGCATTTGGTGCTTTCTTTCTAGCATTTGCACACGGTGCTCAGTTTGGCGTTCAACCATTTCCTTTGCTAATGCGGTCGCTTGTGCTTCATCAAAACTATCCGCTAGTAAGAGTGACTGCATTTTTGCGTGGTGTGCTTGTCGCTCAGCCATACGAGCTTCGCGATTTTCAGAATATTTGCCTTTCATCTGTGCGCGGTTTGCTTCACGGAAAGACTTAAGCTGATCTTTTTGAGCATCCGTCAAATTCAAATCACGCATAATGCCGCGGTCCATTCCCATGCCACATTCATCACGCGGGCCTTGATGATGGTTTTTACCACCGTAAGCGAATGCGCTTGCTGCGCCGAGAGTAAGAGGTAGAACAACAGCAGCTAACACAAGTTTTTTTGCAGATTTCATAATTTGATTCCTTACACAGGTGAGTGATTCTTCTGAGCTGTTCTCACAGCGCTTGAGTATAGAATACGACCCACTAGGTAAAGCGACGTATAGGGAGCGTAAAGAATCGTAAAGAGTGATTTTTACCCTCTTCGCAGCACATCATTCCAATGTAATATTAAGCTATCGGTAACTTACTATAGGTGCCCCCATGGCAAACATTCTTTTAATTGATGACGATATCGAGCTAACCAGCTTATTAAAAGAAGTACTCAGTTTCGAAGGATTTGACGTCAGCGAAGCAAATGATGGCGAAGCAGGCTTAGCTGCGGTCAATGATAAGATTGATTTGATTTTGTTGGATGTCATGATGCCGAAGCTAAATGGCATGGAAACCCTTAAACGCTTGCGTGAAAACTGGGAAACTCCTGTCTTGATGCTGACCGCTAAAGGGGAAGAAATTGACCGCGTGATCGGTTTAGAGCTAGGCGCGGATGATTATTTACCGAAACCTTTTAGCGACCGTGAACTGTTAGCACGTATTCGTGCGATCTTACGCCGTACCAGCAGCACACAGAAAAACACCAAAAACAGCGATTGCATTGAGTATCAAGAGCTCCGTCTTTACCCAGGTAAACAAGAAGCATACTGCGATCAACAGTTGCTCGATCTCACAGCAACCGAGTTTGCTCTGTTGACCCACTTTGTGCAAAACCCAGGACAAGTGCTAACTAAAGAGACATTGAGCCTAGATGTGCTTGGTAAACGACTCGCCGCTTTTGATCGCGCGATCGATATGCATGTTTCGAACTTACGTAAAAAATTACCAGATCAGAGCAATGGCAAGCCGCGAATCAAAACCCTGCGTGGTCGTGGCTATATGCTGCTTGAGGAGGATTAATGCGCCTATCACGCATCAAACTGCCAAACATCAATAGCTTGTATGGACGCATCTTTGCCATTTTTTGGTTCACTATGTTATTGGTGTTGATAGCCGTGCTATCACTGCCACATTTGGACCCTCGCAAAGCTCGCGACATTCCAGAAGAGCACTATAAACGTATGGTAGAAATGCGTGACGCAATCCAACAAAAATACCGTCAGCAAACTGATTTAGGTCGAATACTATTTCGTATCGAGGGTAACCGTCACGGTAAGCATGACCCTCGTCCGCGCGTATTTTTTTCTGACTACAGCGGTAATGTTCTTACGACAGAAAAACGCAGTAATTTCCAATTACGTGCCATGCAAAACTTTGTCACCAGTATCGAAGATTACAACCAGCCAAAGCAGAAACTGTATGGTCGATACATGATTGCAGGTCCAATCCCGATAACTTTGGCTGGCTCCGATATCTTGATGTATGTGGGCTTCAAGTGGAATGAGCCACCACCACTACTCTTGCGTCTGTTTGATCACCCATTCCAGCTGTTGCTCGCGGTCATGCTGGTTAGTACACCATTGCTGTTATGGCTTGCCTGGGCACTAAGTCAGCCAGCGCGTCGTCTTGAAGCCGCCGCTCAACGTGTGGCGAAAGGCGAATTTGTCACAGACCCAAATTTAGAAAAAGGCACGGCAGAGTTTCGTCAGGCTGGCAGCAGCTTCAACCAGATGGTCGAGGCGGTTAATCAAATGATTTCAGGACAACAACGCCTGCTATCCGATATCTCTCACGAGCTGCGCTCACCTTTAACTCGTCTACGCATGGCAAGCGCATTAGCAACGCGTAAACAAGGCGAAAGCCCAGAACTGACTCGTATCGATACCGAAGCGCAGCGCCTGGAACAGATGATCAGCGAATTGCTTGAACTGTCTCGCATGCAGGCGAACAGCCATATGACTCGCGAAACGCAGCCACTGGAAAGTTTGTGGGAAGAGATCATTAAAGATGCGCAGTTTGAAGCTGAGCAAATGGGTAAGCACCTACACTATTCTGAACTGCCAAAACGAAGTATCTCCGGCAATCCTAAACTGCTGATGAGTGCGGTGGAAAACATCGTTCGTAACGCCATTTATTACGGGAAAGATGAGGTGCAAATCGACATCAAGGCCGATGATGATACGCTGCATATCACGGTTGATGACAATGGCGAGGGCGTTCCTGAAGAAGAATTAGCCGCGATTTTTCGTCCGTTCTATCGCGTTTCAACGGCCCGCGATCGCCACTCCGGCGGCACGGGTCTCGGCCTAACCATTACCGAAAGTGCCATCCGCCAGCACAGTGGAACGATCGTCGCCAGTCGAAGTCCGTTAGGCGGATTGCGCATGAGTATCACCTTACCTATCAATCGTTAACTTCAAGCCGATGAGCTAACAGTAAGCCACACCCTATTTCTAGAGTGAGAGATTCACGGCTTCATCTTCACTTTAGAAATTGGGTGGGAACGCCTTCGAATACCCTTACAAAGATCAAAGTTGATAATAATTATCGTTAGCATTAAAGTGAATTTTCCAATTAAGGAGGATTTACTATGTCACATACATTTCCCGCTCTGCCTTACCCGTACGATTCACTAGAGCCGTACATCGACGCGAAAACCATGGAAGTGCACTACAGCAAACATCACAAGACTTATTTCGATAAGTTCGTAAGTGCCGTTGAAGGGAGCGAGCTCGAAACTCAGTCGCTAGACGAGATCTTTGACAATATCTCTAAGCTCAGCTCTGCAGTGCGTAATAATGGCGGCGGCTACTACAACCACATCATTTATTGGAATTGCATGTCTCCAAACGGTGGCGGTGAGCCTCAAGGCGCACTTGCTCAGGCAATTAACGATAAATTTGGTAGCTTTGCGCAATTTAAAGAAGCGTTTGCCCAAGCCGCGATTAATACCTTTGGGTCTGGCTTTGCATGGCTGATCGTAAAAGATGGTGAGATTCACATTACGTCCACCAGCAATCAAGATAACCCTCTGATGGACGTAGTGGATGTACGCGGCGAGCCAATTCTCGCTCTTGACGTGTGGGAGCACGCGTATTACATCAGCTACCAAAACCGTCGTCCAGAATACATTGACGCATGGTGGAACGTCGTCAACTGGCGAGCGGTTGAAGAAAATTACGCTCACGCTCTATTATAAAGAGCATCGATACTTACGGTATTAACGTCCGCGCTAATGCCTGCTCTCATACCCAGGTCAATCTTGCTGAATCTCGCATATCTTGGTGACTTGGGTATATACTGCCCCTCTATTTGACCAACTCTATTTCAATACCATGTTTGATATCGCTTTATACGAACCAGAAATCGCGCCGAACACCGGCAACATCATTCGACTTTGTGCCAACTGCGGTGCAAACCTTCACTTAATTGAACCTCTGGGTTTCGATCTTGAAGAGAAGAAAGTCCGCCGCGCTGGTTTGGATTACCATGATTTAGCTCGCGTAACGCGTCATAAGAACTATCAAGCATTCTTAGAATATTTAGAGAAAGAGAAACAAGGTAACTACCGATTGTTTGCCTGCACCACCAAAACCACAGGTCACCACGTTGATGCACAATACCAAGCAGGTGACGTATTGATGTTTGGTCCAGAAACTCGTGGCTTGCCTGCTGAAATCATCGATAGCTTGCCAATGGAGCAGCGTATCCGCATTCCAATGATGCCAGATGCGCGCAGCCTAAACCTTTCGAACGCCGTTGCGATCATTGCTTTTGAAGCATGGCGTCAAATGGGGTTTGAAGGCGCGTTGTAAGCACCACGATTTTCAGACACAAAAAAGGGCGCTCGTGCGCCCTTTTGTTTTCTTTACTCTCTGACTCAATCAGTTGAGCTTGTTGCGATCATCATCGTCTTTACGCTCGTATTCCCCTTCAAAGGTATTGCCATCGTCTGACTGGGAATCAAATGGGTCACGGCGGAACGGGTCTTGCTCAAATGGCCCTTGGTTAGAGAAACCACCTTGGAAGCCACCACCATGCATGGTTTTCACCACCATTTTACTCATCAAGTATTTGGCAATCGCGGCGCGTGGAGCAGGAAGCAACACCAGCATACCAAGAGCATCGGTCATAAAGCCCGGTGTTAACAGCAGCACGCCAGCCACCGCTAGCATTACGCCTTCAAAAATTTGCTGTGCTGGAATTTCACCTTGTTCCAGACGCCCCTGCACAGACATCAGAGTTTGGATGCCTTGGCTGCGCACCAACGATGCACCGACAAATGCCGTGATTAATACTAATGCGATAGTCGGCCACAAACCTAAAAAGCCGCCCACCTGAATAAATAAGCCGATTTCAATGATCGGGACAAAAATAAACGCCAATAATAAGATAGGAAACACACGCCCTCCTTTGTTTAATTCAGTGTAATGGTAAAAGCGGACTAAGCTCAAACGAATCGTTGTAAAAAAGCGTGTTCATACTGGTCTCTTCTTACTCAGAAAAAGCGGTAGTGGAGTGTTTCATTCAATTGCATACCGATTTTTTCGTGCTTTTAAAGTGCTAATTTCGAACTCTAAAAACCCATGTTTGTCGAGGAAAATCGAGTACCCATAAAGGGTTATTAATAACCCGTTCATACTTTGCAAATTATTGACTCATGAAAAACGAAAAAGGTGATCTAGTTACTATTTTTATGCGCTAGGTGCAGTATCATGTGCCACATAAGTCAGGACGGATTTTCCAGCCAAAAATTCTGATGAATGGATTCTAGATTGCAGAAATGGCTAATAAATAACTTTATTATCAGAATTATCATCTAAGGATCCTGCTATGGCTACCCTATCTGATGCTCCAAAAACAGCAAACCCAGCCACTCGTATTGAAGAAGATCTATTAGGTCAACGTCATGTCCCTGCAGATGCGTACTACGGTATTCATACGCTACGTGCGATCGAGAACTTCAACATCTCTAATATGACCATCTCTGACGTACCAGAATTTGTACGCGGCATGGTAATGACCAAAAAAGCAGCGGCGTTGGCAAACAAAGAACTTGGTGCGATTCCAAAAGACGTTGCAAACTACATCATCGAAGCGTGTGATTTGATCCTAGAAACTGGCAAGTGCATGGATCAGTTCCCATCAGACGTATTCCAAGGTGGTGCGGGCACTTCAGTGAACATGAACACGAACGAAGTGATCGCAAACGTTGCGCTTGAGCTAATGGGTAAAGAGAAAGGTCAATACGAATTTGTTAACCCAAATGACCACGTAAACAAGAGCCAATCAACCAACTGTGCGTACCCAACGGGTTTCCGTATCGCGGTTTACAACAGCGTACACAAACTAATGGAAGCAATTGAGTACCTAAAAGGCGCATTCGAACTTAAAGCAATTGAGTTTAAAGATGTACTGAAAATGGGTCGTACTCAGCTACAAGACGCGGTACCGATGACTGTAGGTCAAGAGTTCCACGCTTGGGCAGTAACACTAAACGAAGAGATTCGTGCTCTAGATTACACCTCTAAACTACTCCTAGAAATCAACCTAGGCGCAACCGCAATCGGTACAGGTCTAAATACACCGACTGGCTACCAAGCCCTTGCAGTAAAACACCTAGCGGAAGTAACAGGCCTTGACGTTGTAGCGGCAGAAGACCTTATCGAAGCGACTTCTGACTGTGGCGCATACGTAATGACGCACAGTGCACTAAAACGTCTAGCGGTGAAACTATCGAAGATCTGTAACGACCTTCGTCTACTTTCTTCTGGCCCTCGCGCAGGTCTAAATGAATTGAACCTACCTGAAATGCAAGCAGGTTCTTCAATCATGCCAGCAAAAGTAAACCCAGTTATCCCAGAAGTAGTAAACCAAGTTTGCTTTAAAGTTCTAGGTAACGACAACACGGTTTCTTTCGCAGCAGAAGGCGGTCAGCTACAGCTAAACGTAATGGAACCAGTTATCGCACAAAGCATGTTTGAGTCTATCTCTCTACTACACAATGCGTGTGTGAACCTACGTGATAAATGTATCGACGGCATCACAGTCAATAAAGAGACTTGTGAAAACTACGTTTACAACTCAATCGGTATCGTCACTTACCTAAACCCATACATCGGCCACCACGAAGGTGACATCGTAGGTAAGATTTGTGCGGAAACCGGTAAGAGTGTTCGCGAAGTTGTGCTAGAGCGCGGTCTGCTAACCGCAGAAGAGCTTGATGAAATCTTGTCAGTAGAAAACTTCATGCATCCTACTTACAAAGCGAAACGCTACGAGTAATAACTAATTCGAAGGGGGCCACTCAGGCCCCTTTTTTAGGCTCTCATACGGTTAACCACATTTTTTATATGCTTTTATTGCCATTAGGCCACTGGGTTCTAATTCTCTGAGCATTTACTCCTGTTCCTGAGTGTTCAAAAAATCAGAATCAAATAAAAACTAAAGAGGTATCAATATGGTCATGGTCGAACTCTTCGTGGTTCTGCTCTTCATCTATTTGGGGGCAAGAATCGGTGGTATCGGCATTGGTTTTGCCGGTGGTGCTGGGGTCATTGCGTTGTCTTTGATCTTGGGCGTACCAACAAGCCAAGCTTACATTCCAGTTGACGTAATTTTGATCATCATGTCGGTCATCACGGCCATCGCAGCAATGCAAGTGGCTGGTGGTTTAGACTGGATGGTGCAAGTTGCTGAAAACTTTTTGCGCAAGCATCCTGAGCGCATCACCTTTTATGCGCCTATCGTAACTTACCTAATGACATTAATGGCGGGTACTGGCCACACGGCATTCTCTACTTTGCCAGTAATTGCAGAAGTCGCGAAAGGTCAAGGTGTGCGCCCTTCTCGTCCTCTGTCTATTGCGGTTGTCGCATCGCAAATCGCGATCACTGCCTCGCCAATCTCAGCGGCTGTTGTAGCGTTTGCGGCAATGCTGCACCCATTTGGCGTTGACTACCTAACACTACTAGCAATCTGTATCCCAACGACGTTCATCGCGTGCATGATCGGTGCGTTCGTGGCGAACTTCATGGGCTGTGAGCTAAAAGACGATGCTGAATACCAAGAGCGTCTAGAAAAAGGCTTAATCAAGCTAAATACAGAAGCAAAACGCGAAATCCTACCAACAGCGAAGAAAGCTACCTTCATCTTCCTAGGCGCAATCGCATTCGTAGTGTGTTACGCAGCAGCAATTTCTGGCTCTGTTGGCCTTATCGAGAACCCTGCTCTAGGTCGTAACGAAGCTATCATGACGGTAATGCTAGCAGCCGCGGCAGCTATCGTAATGAGCTGTAAAATCGACGCTGGCAAAATCCCAGCCGCAGCAACATTCCGCTCTGGTATGACAGCGTGTGTGTGTGTTCTTGGTGTGGCATGGCTAGGTTCTACCTTCGTTAACGCGCACGTTGACGGCATCAAAGAAGTGGCTGGTGCGCTACTAGCAGACTATCCATGGATGCTAGCACTTGTTCTATTCTTCGCGTCTATGCTGCTTTACTCTCAAGGTGCAACCACGGTTGCGCTAATGCCAGCAGCACTTGCTATCGGTGTAGCACCACTAACCGCCGTTGCGTCTTTCGCAGCAGTAAGTGCGCTATTCGTACTGCCAACTTACCCAACGCTACTTGCGGCGGTTGAGATGGATGACACGGGTTCGACGCGTATCGGTAAATACGTATTTAATCACCCGTTCTTCGTACCTGGTGTGGTAACCATTGCATCTGCGGTAGCACTTGGCTTCGCATTCGGTGGTCTACTGATCTAGTGGAAACAGAGTCTTACTCGGGGAGCTTCGGCTCCCTTTTTTATTGCCTGTCGTCTTGAATTATGCTCAATAAATCTTCATTTTCATGAAACTTATTGACTCGCCTCCGGGTCTGATTGAGTTACACTAACGGCAATTATCTAAGATGAATTGACTCTTTTATGCGCGCATTACTTTCCGTTTTACTCTTAGGGCTTATTACCTTTTCCACTCCGTCTTTGGCCTTGTTCGGCAAAGACCAGTTTACCAATAGCCAGAACAACAGTTTTGGTAGCAGCAGCGACAGCTTTGTTCCGGTCGATCAGGCATTTCCGTTTAATTTCTACCAGCAAGACGACAAATTGATGCTCGATTGGCAGGTACGCGATGGTTATTACCTGTATCAAGAGCGTTTATCTGTGTCTGGTGAGAACATCTCACTGGGCGAACTGCAAATGGAAAACGGCACGCCACATAAAGATGAATTCTTTGGTGATGTGCATATCTATACCACACCACTATTTGTCAATATCCCACTGAGTAATTGGCAAGAGGGCGCACGTGTCATTGTGCAATATCAAGGCTGTGCGAAAGCGGGCTTCTGCTACCCACCAGAAACACGTGAGATTCCAATCAGTGCGTTTTCTTCATCCAATTCCGACACCGTAGCACCGACTGCCAAGGCACCAGCGACAGAACAAGCACAGCCAACAACAAAATCAACCACCACTTCAGTACCAGTCAGTGAGCAAGATAGCTTAGCCGCGAATCTAGCCGACAAGTGGTGGACGCCGTTGTTGTTTTTGGCACTTGGTGTGGGTCTAGCATTTACCCCTTGTGTACTGCCGATGTATCCCATTCTCACCAGCATCGTGCTTGGTAGCGGCAAACTGAGCCAACGTCGTGCGCTTGGTTTGTCATTTGTTTACGTACAAGGCATGGCGCTGACTTACACGCTGCTCGGCCTTGTAGTGGCGTCTGCGGGCATGCAGTTCCAAGCGGCGATGCAACACCCTTATGTGCTGATTGGTTTGAGTGTACTGTTCATCGCATTAGCTATGTCGATGTTTGGTCTGTATTCATTGCAGTTACCAAGCAGCGTGCAAACGTGGCTGAATAACTTAAGTAACAAGCAGCAAGGTGGTAGCAGTGCTGGCGTGTTTGCAATGGGGGCAATATCTGGCTTGGTTTGTTCTCCGTGTACTACCGCCCCACTCTCTGGTGCGCTGCTTTACGTCGCACAAAGTGGCGACTTACTCACCGGTGGGGTCGCCCTTTACGCGCTGGCGATGGGCATGGGTATTCCGTTGATCCTTGTAGCGGTATTTGGCAACAAGTTGCTACCAAAAGCCGGCGGTTGGATGGACCGCGTGAAAACGCTGTTCGGCTTTATTCTGCTTGCTGCGCCTATCTTCTTGTTGGAACGCATCATGCCAGAAATGTGGTCAACAATTCTGTGGTCAACACTGGGCATCGCTGCCTTTGGTTGGCTGTATCATGTGAAAAACAGCTTGGAGTTTGGTGGCTGGAAACAAAGCGCCGTTGGCATCATCGCCGTATTGGGTTTGCTCGCGTCAGCACAGCCAGTATTAAATTACTGGTTTGGTAATAACGCAACGCAAGCTCAACAAACTTCCGTAAGCTTTACACGCATTGCCAATGTTGCAGAGTTGGAAGAACAACTAGCGCTAGCCAAAGCAGCTGGCAAACCTGTGATGCTCGACTTCTACGCCGATTGGTGTGTGGCGTGTAAAGAGTTTGAAAAGTACACCTTCCATGATCCAAACGTCGAAGCCAAGCTAAAAGACTTTGTTCTTTTGCAAGCTGATGTAACCAAGAACCAAGTGCAAGATATTGAGTTACTCAAACACATGAACGTACTTGGCTTGCCAACCATCGAGTTCTGGGATGCGAATGGCGAGCACATTTCAAACGCACGTTTAACCGGCTTTATGCAAGCCGAGCCTTTCTTAGAGCACATCCAACAATTCTGATCATCAGATATTCAAACGCCAGTGATGACCACTGGCGTTTTTTATTACCCAGATTTGAATGAGAAAATTGCGCTTATATGCAATTTTCCTAATAAAAGTCGATTTGGTTCAGACTTTTAGCGAATAAATATTGTCCACTCTCTCAAAGCTGGACAATAATAAATTTAACGAAATAGTCAAAAGTGTTTAACGTCATGGATTCGACCTACACCATCATCATTGCAGATGATCACCCACTCTTCCGTAATGCCTTGTTTCAATCTATCCACATGGCTATCAGTGGGGCAAATTTGCTTGAAGCGGACTCACTCGACGCACTACTGGCTTTGTTAGAGCGAGAAGAAGAGCCAGATTTGGTGCTATTGGATCTCAAAATGCCAGGAGCAAATGGTATGTCTGGCTTGATTCACTTGCGAGCAGAACACCCAGACTTACCAATCGTCGTCGTCTCGGCTAGTGAAGAGCCAGCGATCGTGACACAAGTGAAAAGCCATGGTGCGTTTGGTTTTATTCCGAAATCGAGCGATATGCGCGAATTGGTGAATGCGCTCAATCAAGTGCTCAATGGCGACCCGTATTTTCCTGAAGGGCTGATCACCAATAACGCGGCATGTAATGACTTAGCGGAGAAGATTGCCGCGCTAACGCCACAGCAATATAAGGTGTTGGGGATGTTGTCAGATGGCTTACTGAACAAACAAATCGCCTACGAATTGAATGTTTCAGAAGCCACCATCAAAGCGCATATGACGGCGATTTTCCGCAAGCTCGGCGTAAAAAACCGCACACAAGCCGTCATCATGCTAACGGAGATGAACGACTAGACTCACTCCTCGTCAGCGAGCAGGCTTTGCTCGCTTGGCAACCGGATACCTACTTTGGTGACTTGTTGGTCAACGACATCGGCAATGATCCATTGCAAGCCTTGCCACTCGAATTGGTCCCCTAACACTGGTGTACTCCCCAATTGTTCTTCTACAAGGTTTCTCAAGCTTTTATCGAGTGACTCATCGCCCAAGTTCAGGCCATACATCATCGCAATATCGGCAAGGTTCACTTCAATATCTAGGAAGAAATCACCAAAGAATCGTGCCAATGACGCTTTCTCAGGCGCTTCACTGAATAGCAAGCTCAGAGCATCCAAATCCTTTTCTTGCGCCAACACACACAAGGTATCGTCTTCTTCGAGGCGCGTGCTGCCTGACGGATGCAATAACGCTTTATTGCGAAATACTGCGGCGATGCGCGTTCCATCCGGCATCGAAAGACTACGCAATGGTTCACCAATACACCATTTATCCGCTTTAAGCTTATAGATAAACAGTTCCCACTCACTAGTAGGGTAAATCTCCACACCAGTGCGTGAAATTGGCTCAGGTTTAGAAGGCAGCTCTACCTTCGCCAGAGACATCGCTTTAGTCAATGTGCCACCTTGTACAATCAAAGAGACCATTACCACGAAAAACGCCAAATTGAAGTACAACTGCGCATCTGGCAATCCTGCCATCATTGGAAATACCGCCAGAATGATTGGGACAGCACCGCGCAAGCCCACCCAAGAAACAAACCACTTTTCACGTGGTGTGAAACTCTTGAATGGCAGTAAACCGATCCAAACCGAGATTGGACGGGCAAATAAAATCATCCCAAAGGCCAGCGCCAAACCAGGCAACGCAATAGAGAGCAAGTTGGAAGGCGTAACCAATAAACCAAGCACGAGGAACATACCGATTTGAGCTAGCCACGTCATGCCATCTAGCACATGAAGAATGGAATGGCGGCTGCGTGTTGGACGATTACCTAGCAGTAAACCAACCAGATAAATTGACAGAATACCGCTGCCACCTAATGCATTAGATAAAGCGAAAATCAGCAAGCCACCACTGACGGTTAAAATCGAATATAAGCCATCCGGCAGTTGATTACGATTGATGACCTTCCACAAAATCCAGCCACCAGCAAAACCGAGTAAAGCGCCAATACCAAACTGCTTAAGAAAACTGAGCGCCAAAAAGCCCACACTCAAATCTGCATCTGGGTTCGCTAAAATAGCAATCAGAGTAACAGTCAGAAACACCGCCATAGGATCATTGGTGCCGGATTCAATTTCCAGCGTTGAGCCAACACGTTCGTTAAGACTACGACCTTTGAGTAGAGAAAAAACCGCGGCGGCATCAGTGGAGCCGACAATCGCACCAACTAATATACCTTGCAGCAAGTCTAAGTCGAATAACCACGTTGCCATCAGCCCGGTCAAAATAGTGGTGATCGCAACGCCAAATGTTGCCAAGGACACCGAAGGCCATAATGCCACCCTAAAGCTGGCAACCCGTGTTCTCATACCACCATCGAGCAAAATGATGGCTAATGCGAGGTTACTGACCAAGTAAGCGATCGAAAAATTATCAAATAAAATACCGCCTAAACCGTCTTCCCCCGCCAGCATTCCAACGGCTAAAAATACCAAAAGAATTGGGATTCCCAACTTAGAGGAAACTGGGCTTAAAAGAACGCTAAGTGCGATTAACAACGCACCTATAAGAAAAAAACTATTAATGGTGTCTGCGTCCATTCTCACCCTCCCTTAATGAAAAACGATATGCTTGTGATGAGCTAAGGCGACTTCGTTAATAAGTTAATGCCTTAATCTGCCTCCTCCTTAAACCGTCCCAAAGCGCGAGGTTGTACGAGAATGACTCAGTTATATTACTTTATTGTGCGCTAAAACGGTGATTTGGTACGAAAACTTTATGTAAATAAATTACTTGTGAATTTTTCACGCCAATTTTTTCGCTGATTGATAAAAAGAAGAACGCAGAATGTTTCTGTTAAGGATCGCTAAAATCAATGAAGAAAAAATTAATCACGTCTCTTATTCGTGCTTTTTATCATTTTTCTCCTTAGACCTTTGGCTAATTTAACAGCTTTTTAACATTAACAAATAACCCTAACTATTCTCTAAGCGCCCATATCACGGGAGTTTTTTATTTTTTATACCCCGACTAAAGTTGAAAAGAGTTCTTGCCAACACCTTGCTAATGTACATGTTGAAACATTTTTTTAACAACAATACCAATCGTAAGGAGACGGCAATGGCATTTGAAAGCGAAGAAAGAGCCAAAGCCTATTGGGACAAAAACGTGAAGCTCATGATTGGCCTTATGGTCATCTGGTTCGTAGTGTCTTTCGGCTGCGGCATTTTATTTGTCGACGTACTTAATCAATTTCAATTAGGTGGATACAAACTTGGTTTCTGGTTTGCTCAGCAAGGCTCCATCTACACCTTCCTAGGTATTATTTTCTATTACGCATGGAAGATGCGCCAAATCGACCGTGAATTCGGCGTAGATGAGTAAGGAGTAACTCAGATGGATTTGAAAACTATTACCTACCTGGTTGTTGGTGCAACCTTCGTCCTCTACATCGGTATTGCGATCTGGGCGCGTGCGGGGTCAACCAAAGAGTTCTATGTCGCAGGTGGCGGGGTCAACCCAATCGCTAACGGTATGGCAACCGCTGCTGACTGGATGTCGGCGGCATCGTTCATCTCAATGGCGGGTCTGATTGCCTTTATGGGTTACGGCGGCTCCGTATTCCTAATGGGTTGGACGGGTGGTTACGTACTGCTTGCACTGTTGCTCGCCCCTTATCTACGTAAGTTTGGTAAGTTTACGGTGCCAGAGTTTGTTGGTGAACGCTTCTACTCGAACACGGCACGTATCGTGGCGGTTATCTGTCTTATCATCGCATCGGTCACTTATGTTATCGGCCAGATGAAAGGCGTTGGCGTTGCCTTCGGTCGCTTCCTAGAAGTTGATTACTCAACAGGCCTACTGATTGGTATGTGTATTGTATTCATGTACGCAGTACTTGGCGGCATGAAAGGCATCACATACACGCAGATTGCTCAATATTGCGTACTCATTCTTGCTTACACTATCCCTGCAATCTTTATCTCTCTGCAACTTACAGGTAACCCGCTACCTCAGATTGGCCTCGGGAGTACCATTCAAGGCACCGATGTTTATCTGCTCGATAGGCTCGACCAAGTGGTGACCGAACTCGGCTTTAGTGAGTACACTACGCAGGTTCGCGGTAGCACACTAAACATGTTCGTTTACACCATGTCATTGATGATCGGTACTGCAGGTCTACCACACGTTATCATCCGTTTCTTTACAGTACCTAAGGTGCGTGATGCGCGTACTTCTGCAGGCTGGGCACTTGTGTTCATCGCTATTCTATACACAACGGCGCCAGCAGTATCAGCAATGGCTCGTCTAAACCTAATGGATACCGTCAACCCTGCGCCTGGTCAGCACCTTGCGTATGATGAGCGCCCTGATTGGTTCAAGAACTGGGAAACAACAGGTCTATTAGGCTTTGATGATAAGAATGGCGATGGCCTGATCGAGTACACCTCAAACCCTGACACCAATGAATTGCGAGTTGACCGTGACATCATGGTACTAGCAAACCCAGAAATCGCTAAGCTACCAAACTGGGTCATTGCACTCGTTGCCGCTGGTGGTCTCGCTGCAGCACTATCCACAGCTGCGGGTCTGTTGCTCGCTATTTCGTCGGCGATTTCCCATGACTTAATCAAAGGGGTTATAAATCCGAACATATCCGAGAAGAAGGAGCTGCTTGCCAGCCGAATCTCGATGGCGGTGGCAATCGCAGCCGCAGGCTATCTCGGATTGAATCCTCCTGGCTTTGCCGCTGGTACGGTGGCGCTCGCCTTTGGTCTTGCTGCGTCATCCATCTTCCCTGCGTTGATGATGGGTATCTTCAGCAAAGGCATCAATAAAGAAGGCGCAATCGCCGGTATGATTGCTGGTATCAGTATCACACTGTTCTACGTATTCCAGCACAAAGGCATCCTATTCGTTGCTGACTGGAAATATCTAGAAAGCTGGGGAACCAACTGGTTCCTAGGTATTGAGCCAAACGCGTTTGGTGCTATCGGCGCACTATTTAACTTCATCGTGGCATTCGCGGTATCGAAAGTTACGGCGGAAACACCTCAAGAAGTTAAAGATCTTGTTGAACACGTTCGTGTCCCTGTTGGTGCAGGCGATGCCGTGGATCACTAAAATATAACGCAAGCCACAAAAGCCCCACTTGGGGCTTTTTTATTCACCTAACTTATTCTAATAATTAGATTCCCTGAGCCGTAGCAAGGAAGCACACGAATGGCATTGGTTATATGTTCGGGGAACGCAGAAACAATCGTTTAGAACAAGGCAAAGATTGCAGCAAGCTAGTTGCTCTACCTTCAAAATCATTAACGAAGTTATTAGTGATTTTAGCCAGTAAAAATGAACAGATAATTGATGGAATTAGTATTTTATGTTCAAAAACAAGCACTTTATTCTCGCACTGCTGATTGCGCCGATTCTTTCTTTGATCGCCTACTTCGGCACCGATATGGCACTCAGCGAGAAACCCCACGCGGCACAAGAAGGGGAAACTTACAAACTCGCGAGTAAGTCTAACTGTCGTTACACCAGTGGACTGTGTGACATGGAAAATGGCGACTTTAAAGTGAAGTTTCGTTCAGAACAGCTCACGAAAAATGGCTTAGAATTGTCACTCAATGCCGCCTATCCACTCGAAGGGGTCAAAGTTTCCATCGTTAATGACGAAGAGAAAAATGCTCAGCCGATTGATATGAAGCCCGCCGATCAGGCTGGAAAAAGTTGGTACATTACCTTACCAAGACCAGCATCCGCAGAAAGTTGGTTAAGAGTCGTCATTCAATCTGGAGGCACACTTTATTACGGCGAAACACAAACCGCGTTTGTGAAGTACGAAACCTTATTTACAGAGTAATGGCCACAGATAAAGACACCGATATCCAAAACGTCGATACCTCATTGTCACCTCAGGACTAAATAATTCCCTCTCTGCCGACGCTTTTACGTCGGCTTTTGTTTCCGTAAGTCTTTCTTCAACAACCTCTTACTCTAAAAAGGGTTGCCAACCCACCACTTAATTGATAATAATTATCATTACATTAAACGAGAGGTGGTTATGGACAACAAACGGGACATCTTTAACGCATTTTTTAAAGCACAAGATAGATTCCTTCTCGCCGCACCACACGGCTTTGAGCCAGACGTAATTCATGACTATATTCATTGGGGAATGGTGTTGTCTTCCTGCTATGAACACGGTGCCGATGAAGAAAATCTATTGTTGTGTGAGCTGTTTTTGCGTCAGGTTTATTTCCATCTACTAGACGCAATTCAAGACTCCACTCGCAGTTGCATCTTCCGTCGTGTCTGTCTCGATTCTATCCATACGCCATTATTCTGTCTCAAACGCTATTACTATCAGTTTGAACAAGGCGACGTGAAATTTCTCGCATTACAACAACAATTACGCCTGATTCAAATCTCACTCGATTAACCAAAAGGATCCCTACCATGAGCACCGAATTCCGCATAGAAACTGACAGTATGGGCGAAGTGAAAGTCCCAGCAGATGCACTCTACCAAGCCCAAACTCAGCGCGCCGTCGATAACTTCTCATTCAGTCAACATAAGATGCCATCTGGTTTCATCCAAGCGTTGGCACACATCAAGCAGACTGCGGCACTCACCAACGCACAATTAGGGCTGCTTGAAGGTGATATCGCTAATGCGATTGCTGACGCAGCTCAGGCGATTATCGAGGGCAATCATATTGAGCAATTTCCAATTGACGTATTTCAAACCGGTTCAGGCACCAGCTCAAATATGAATGCGAATGAAGTGATTGCAACACTGGCCTCCCAGCATCTAGGCGGCACTGTCAGCCCTAATGATCACGTCAACATGGGACAAAGCAGTAACGATGTGGTGCCAACCGCAATTCAAGTTAGCGCAGCATTAGCCATTGAAAAACAGCTCTTTCCGGCCTTGTCACACCTCAGCCAAACACTAGAGTCTAAGCAGCAAGCACTGAAAGATGTTGTAAAAACCGGGCGCACTCACTTAATGGACGCGATGCCTATTACCTTTGCTCAAGAGCTTGGCGGTTGGCAGTTCCAAATCGAGCACGCAAAACAAGCGATTGAGCAAGCACTGCCAGCGGTAAAAGCCTTAGCCCAAGGTGGTACGGCGGTTGGCACAGGGATCAATGCCGATCCACGCTTTGCGGACTTATTCGCCAGCAACCTGACACAATCGACTCGTATTCAGTTCACAGCCAGTGATAATTTCTTTTTCAATTTAAGCAGCCAAGATGCGATCGTCGCTCTATCGGGACAGCTCAAAACAGCAGCAGTTGCGATCATGAAGATCGCAAACGATCTTCGCTGGATGAATTCAGGCCCATTGGCTGGTTTAGGTGAGATTGAATTACAAGGCTTGCAACCGGGTTCTTCCATCATGCCTGGCAAAGTAAACCCTGTGATCCCAGAAGCCGCAGCTATGGCATCAGCGCAAGTCATTGGTAATGACACCACGATTACCGTCGCGGGCCAAGCAGGCAACTTCCAACTAAACGTCATGCTACCTGTCATTGCTCATAATATATTGGAGAGCATCGAGTTGCTCGCTAACAGCGCAACGGCTTTAGCTGATAAAGCCATTGCAACATTCGAAGTTCGTCAAGATAACTTGGATGTAGCGCTCGCCAAAAACCCAATTTTGGTCACGGCCCTCAACCCGGTCATTGGCTACCTGAAAGCGGCAGAAATCGCGAAGAAAGCCTATAAGCAGGGTCGTGCGATTATTGATGTCGCGGAAGAAGAAACCGATTTAGATAGAGCCACGTTAGAACGATTGCTTAATCCCGCAAAACTCACCCAAGGTGGTGTTGCGGAATAAGCGGCAAACTCAGCCTACAAACCAAAATAAGATTACAAACACAGAGACCTCCATTCGGAGGTCTCTTTTATAGCAACGCTAAAACACTCTAAATCTATGCGACGCGGTTGAGCACCGAACGCAATTTAAGCGGCTTAACTGGCTTCGCAATAAAGCTGAACCCATTTGCCTTGATGCCATCAAGCATATCATCGGTGCGATCCGCGCTGATGATGACACCTTCAAAGCAGCTGCCTAGTCTCAAGCGACATTGCTGTAGCACTTCCAAGCCAGTACGACCATCATCAAGTCGGTAATCGGAAAAAATCACGTCCGGAATCCAACCATCCTCGAGAGCTTGTAGACTTTCTACCAAATCGGTCGCCACTCGCGTATCGCAGCCCCATCGAGACAGTAAGTTTTCCATACCGACTAAAATATCGGGCTCATTATCCACACATAGAATTCTTAGATGACCAAGTTCAGACTGGTTACTTGTCGTGACTTGAACTGGGTGCGGCTGCACATGATCGGCTTTATCAAGCGTGATAGAAAAGACACTGCCTTTCCCAACCCAAGAACGCATCGAAATTTCATGCCCGAGCACTTGAGCAATTCCCTTGGAAATCGCCAAACCAAGCCCGAGACCTTGGTCGGAACGAACTTGAGTTCCGCGATTAAACTCTTCAAAGATCTCTTGCTGCTTCTCTTCTTCAATACCTACACCGTTGTCCCACACATCAATACGCACTCGCCCTTTTACCCTGCGAACACCGAGCGCCACTTTGCCATTCGGGTTATAACGAAACGCATTGGTCAGGAAGTTTTGTACCACACGGCGCAGCAGTTTGGGATCCGATTTAACCATGAGTGAGGATGGAATCATGGTGAATGCTATACCTTGTTGCTTGGCTAATGCGCTGAACTCCGCATTCAAATTCGACAACACATCGTTTAACGCAAAACCGTGCACATTGACTTCCAGCTTGCCCGACTCCAAGCGCGAGATATCCAGCAAATCTCCTATCAGGTCTTCGGCCGCCTCTAAAGCACTCTCAATGTGAGCCGACAGCTTTTTAGCTTCGCTGTCTTTAGCTACTTCCGACAATGAAGAAGCGAACAGGCGCGCAGCGTTGAGTGGCTGCATCAAGTCATGGCTTACTGCCGCCAAGAACCGTGATTTGGACTTCGATTCCAAATCGGAGCGTTGCGTCGCTGCCACCAGCTGCTTGTTAAGTTGTTCTAATTCCCGAGTCCGCAGACGCACCCTTTCTTCCAATGTCTCGTTGGCGTCTTTCAGCGCTTGCTCTGCATCACGGAATACGGTGATGTCGGTAAAGCTCATCACAAAGCCACCACCTGGCATTGGGTTACCTTGTACCTCAATCACGCGACCATCAGGACGAACCCGAGAAGAGGTGTGCCGAGTCCCTTGCTCAAGGTGATAAACGCGACGACGGACGTGGTCATCAGGATCGCCTGGTCCACATAAACCTTGCTCTGCATTGTGCCGAATCACATCCGCAATCGGTCGCCCAACTTGGATCAAGCCTGGCGGAAATTCAAAGAGTTCTAAGTAGCGTTGGTTCCAAGCCACCAAGCGTAATTGCTTGTCGACCACCGCAATACCTTGGCCGATATGTTCAATCGCCCCCTGAAGTAGGCCTCGGCTAAAATCGTACAGTTCAGAGGCTTCATCGACGATAGTCGCCACCTCTTCAAGCTGCATGTTTCTTCCTTGCAGGGCAGAGGTAAGTACTAACTTAGCAGAAGAAGCACCGAATACCCCGGCTAATACACGTTCGGTATGTCGAATCAGAGAAGATGGCGCTTGCTGATTCGGCATTAGCTCTTCTCGTTGCTGGCTCCAATACGCTTGAAAAGCCGCTTTTACTCGCGTTCGCCCAACAAACCTAGACGCTAACATTTCTAGTTCAGCAACCGTAACACGACTCTGGTATAGGCTCATGTTTTCGCTTTCAGGCAGTGGCGTACCAACGAATGACGCCGATTGTAAGCGCTCACTTAGGCTTGGTCGTGTAGTCATAGAAACCACGACAAAACACACTGCATTGGCGACCACGCTGAGGATCATCCCCCAATCTGAAATCGCAATGTCAAAGCCAGCCAATACCTCTGGTGGGGTGATCAACCAAATCAAAAAGTTGTTACTGGCATTCCCGGCAAGCATGTCCGTTTGGCTCATTAACGTAATCAGCCAAATGGTAAAGCCTACCGCCAAGCCAACATACACACCTTTCTTATTCCCTTGACGCCAGTACATACCGCCCACCAGCGCAGGCGCGAATTGCGTGATCGCCGCAAATGAGAGAAAGCCGATCGCTGAGAGTGAGTGAATGGTATCTAACGCTTGATAAAAACCCCAAGCGCCAATTAGTAGGACTAAAATCAGACCACGGCGGATCCGCAGTAATAATTCAGAGAAGTGATGATGGTTACGCTGCGTCAATCGCATGCGACGCAACAGTAGTGGCATAACCAAGTCGTTCGATACCATGATCGCTAAGGCAATCGTCGACACGATAACCATGCCACTGGCCGCCGAAGTGCCGCCTAAAAATGCAAGCAAAGCGATTTCACTCGCCCCTACCGACATCGGCACACTGATCACATAAGTATCAGGCGAAGCACCACTCAACAACCCTTGCCCTACCCACGCAATAGGTAAAACAAAAATCCCCATCAAGATCAGATAAATGGGAAACAACCAACGAGCAACATGCAAATCTTGCGCGCGTTCATTTTCCACTACCATCGTATGGAATTGTCGTGGAAGACAAACAATCGCCAGCATCGTGAGTACGGTATGAATCAATATGGTAGGGATGTTTGGTGACTGATACGTCTGTGTGGCAACGTCAACTAAGCTCAAATTCTCGGTGTTCATCGCCAACCAAACAATGAATACACCGACTACTAAAAACGCCAACAGTTTGATAATCGATTCGAAGGCAATCGCCATCATCATCCCACGATGGTGTTCCGTGTTATCAATGTGCCGGGTACCAAATAGCATGGTAAAAATTGCCAGTGCGACCACGACAAACCACGACACGCTATCGTTTTGATAACCAAAATCGGTAGCCAGTTCTGGGGCAATGATTTCTAGCCCCATGGTGATACCACGCAACTGCAAAGCGATGTACGGCAAAATTCCCGCAACCGCAATGAGTGTAACGACTACGGCCAAACCTTGAGATTTGCCGTAACGAGCTCCGATAAAATCAGCAATCGACGTGATGTGTTCCCGTTTAGCAATCAAAATAAGCCGAGCTAAAACGCGCCATCCGATGGTAAACACTAAAATGGGGGCAATATAGATGGGCAAGAAAGACCAAGGGTTACTGCTGGCCTGCCCGACCGTGCCGTAGAAGGTCCACGATGTACAGTACACCGCAATGGAAAGGCTATAAATCCACGGCCGCCAGCGTGCTAACCACCTTTTCTGAATGTCGCCGTACCACGCGATGATAAATAAGGCTCCCAAATACGCCAAAGAAACGGGAACCACCAGCCATCCTTGCATCCGATATCCTTTCTTGCCTTTCTTGCCGTTTTAAAGCAAGAGAATAAAAAAAACCTCTCCATTAGGGAGAGGTTTCATTTAACACTGCTTTCACAACGGAGACAAAGCTTAGTTTTTAACCTTCGTCACAGAAGTCTAATTCTGTGTTTCCAGTGACTTGTCTGATACATCGACCACATGATGTGGCTCTTGTGGTTCGAGCTTGATGAACAGTGCCAATAACCCCATCGCGGCCATGCCCCAGAACACAAGTGCTCCCCAGTGCTCATAACCCCAACCGCTCAACACGGTCATCAGTGCGATGAATGCGCCTAGCGGAATCGCGTTATACAATGCTTGCAGCGCCACTATCTTATTCTCTTCCGAGTTTTGGATATATTGAATCGCAGCAATGTGTGCCGTTGCGAAGGTCACACCATGCAATAATTGAACAATCACCAAAGCAACAATCGACGTTGTCGATGCCGTAATGCCCCAACGCATCATCACACCAACGGCAGCAACAACAAATAACGCACGCATTGACCAACCGACAAATAAACGCTTGCTCAGCGCAAACACTGCCACTTCGGCTGCAACACCCAAGCTCCACAGATAGCCAATCACATCTTCCGAATGACCTGCGGCTTTCCAGTGAATAGCGCTAAAACCGTAGTAAGCCGCATGACTGCCCTGAATTAATGACACCAACACTAAGAATTTAAGTATCGGCTTGTCTGTCAAAAGAGCACTCAGTTTTGGACGCTCCGCGCTTTGCCCATCAAGCGTAACGGGCATCGGGTTAGTCATACGCATTGAAAATAGCAACGAAACTAATACCCCGGCCATCGCCGTGTACAAGATCATATCAGAGCCAAATTCAGCCACCAGATAACCCACGGCCGTCGAACCCGCGATAAAGGCGATCGAGCCCCATAAGCGCGTACGGCCGTAGTCGAGCATTTTCAGACGAGCGTAGTAGTTTGCCATCGCATCCGATAATGGAACAATCGGTCCACAACAGAGGTTAAATAGCACCGTCGCTAACGCCATTAACCAAAAACTGCCACCTGTAAAAAAGTGAAATCCAACAAAAAGGAGGGCAGCGAAACTCAACCAACGTAAAGCAGGCATAAGGTGTTCAACTTTGTGCACTCGTGGGGTGATCACGATATTGGCGACACAACGTGTCGCAAGACCTAACCCAACTAGCAAACCGATGTCGGTTGAAGAGACACCTTGCTCCTTAAACCAAAGTGACCAAAATGGCAGATATACGCCATACGCAAAGAAGAATCCGAGAAAGTACTGGGAAATCCAGCCATACGGAGAAGGTTTCAACATTACTAATATCCTAAAACGGGAACATCAACGTTCGAACCGGGAATTATGGATCGCTATGCGTATTATAAAAAGGGAAGAATAGGCAACTTATCGTTTCCTCGATGGAATACTAACTTTGCGACATTGGCCATCTTAAAGCGAAATCATCGTGATTTAGACCAAAGTCGTCTGGCTTCCGGTAGGAAATTTGTCAGACTTAGAGAGTGTTCCTTCCATCATTGGGTGTTCTCATGCCTGACAAATTTAACATGCAATCTCCACCGTTCGACCGCTTAACCGAAGCACAACAGACACGACTGCGCTCGTCTCTGGACGTTGCCTACTATCGAGCTCGAGATGTAATTTTATCTTGCGGACAGAAGAACCCTCACTTGCATATTCTGATCAAAGGCGCGGTAGAAGAGCGCTCCCAAGATCAGCAGGAAGTGTTCGCGCATTATTCCAACGACGATATGTTTGATGTGCGCTCGTTACTTGAAGACAACGTACGTCATCAATACATCGCACTTGAAGACACGCTCTCCTATCTGCTACCGAAAGACGTCTTTCTGGCGCTTTACAACGAGAATGGTCAGTTTGCGGCCTATTTCGATAACAATTTATCAAAGCGACAAGAACTCATCGAAGCCGCTCACCAACAACAAAACTTGGCAGAGTTTATCCTCACCAAAGTGGACCGCAGCATTTATCACCCACCGATGATCCTTGAGCCAGACACGCCGATTAACGAGGTGACGCATACCCTAAAAGCAAATGGGATTGATGCTGCACTTGTCAAACTCAATGATGACGATCCGCGATTAGAAAAATGGCCTTCGGCTCATCCATACGCCATCGTGACGCGCACCAACATGCTGCACTCCGTGATGTTAGATGGCTGCGCACTCAATACCCCTGTTGGTGATATCGCCACCTTTCCTGTCTATCACGTTGATGATGGTGACTTTTTGTTCAATGCCATGATCACCATGACCCGAAATCGAATGAAGCGTCTCATGGTATGTGATGGCAACCAAGCCGTCGGCATGCTGGATATGACCCAAATTCTCAGCGCGTTCTCTACCCACTCTCACGTGTTAACGCTCAGTATTGCCAGAGCAAGCAGTGTGGAAGAGCTCGCATTAGCCTCAAACCGCCAACGTCAATTGGTCGAGAGCTTATTGAGAAACGGCATCCGCACTCGCTTTATCATGGAGCTGATTTCCGCCGTGAACGAGCAAATTATCGAAAAAGCGTTCGAGTTAGTGGTTCCACCAGCCTTGCACGATCATTGCTGCTTAATCGTGCTCGGCTCAGAAGGTCGAGGAGAACAAATTCTCAAGACAGACCAAGACAATGCTCTAATTATTCAAGATGGTTTGGAATGGCCTCATTGCGAACAAGTGATGCAATCCTTCACGCACACTCTACAACAGCTCGGCTACCCACTCTGCCCGGGTAAAGTCATGGTCAACAACCCGAAATGGGTCAAAACGCAGCAAGAGTGGATAAACACCTTAGACCGCTGGATAGCCAAAGCCGAACCACAACAAATCATGGACTTAGCCATTTTCAGTGACGCCCATGCTGTTGCGGGAAATCGCGAACTGCTGGCTCCAATCGCGACCCACCTTCGCGACACAATGAAAGATCGCATGTTGATACTGTCTGACTTTACTCGTCCTGCCTTGCAGTTTTCTGTGCCCCTAACTCTGTTTGGCAACGTAAAAAGTGCTAAGGACGGATTAGATATTAAACGCGGCGGCATTTTCCCAATTGTGCACGGCATTCGCACCTTGTCTTTGGAATATGCCATTGAGGAGAAGAACACGTTTGAGCGCATTGAAGCACTTCGAAAAAAACGCATCTTAGAGCCTGAAACGGCAGATAACCTCAACGAAGCACTGAAATTGTTCTTTAAGGTTCGTCTTAATCAACAACTCAAAAAGCAAGAAGCATTAAATAACATTGATATTAAACAACTGGATAGAACCGAGCGTGACTTACTTCGCCACAGCTTACATGTAGTGAAAAAATTTAAGCAATTTTTAGGCTTCCACTATCAAATTCGTGATTAACCATGATTTTCATAAATCATACAGAGGCGTAGGCAATGAACTGGTTACAACGCAAATACTGGCACTACAAACTGAAAGGATCTCCTTATCAGTCGCTTTTTTGCACGCCCGATAAAACGGAATACGTTTCTCTCGACTGCGAAACCACCAGCCTTGATCCAAATCGTGCCGAGTTGGTGACCATTGCGGCCACGAAGATCATCGACAACCGCATCATCACTAGTCAGCCATTTGAAGTCCGCTTACGCGCGCCGCAATCGCTCGATTCTGGCTCAGTCAAAATTCATCGAATTCGCCACCAAGACTTAGTCGACGGGATTAGCGAAAAAGAGGCGCTGCTCGAGCTGCTCGACTTCATCGGCAACCGACCACTTGTCGGTTATCACATTCGTTACGATAAAAAGATCTTAGATCTTGCTTGTCTGAGGCAACTTGGCTTTCCACTTCCTAACCCGCTCATCGAGGTCAGTCAGATTTATCACGACAAGCTGGAAAGACATTTGCCGAATGCCTATTTCGACTTAAGTCTGGATGCGATTTGTAAACACCTCGAACTTCCTATCCAAGATAAACACGACGCTTTACAAGATGCGATTTCTGCCGCTTTGGTCTTTGTTCGCTTAACGAAAGGCGATTTGCCCAACCTAACCGCGCCGTATACATAAAAATCAGTTGACCTAGCTCCCAGAAATACTTTTGTTTCAGCGATTTCACGGCGCTTCCTTCACTCTCATCCTAAAGTCTAATTGTGGAAATACGCGCAGTGACTGACAGTTATAAGCACAACGTCGTCATTACCACGACCAAGTTATTTAGAACCAAAAAACAGCCCTACAAAAACATATTCAAAATCTTATCTAGATTGGTGTAAGGCCGAGAAATAAGGCACAAGGAGAGAAGCCATGAGCGAAGCCCACGTTTATCCGGTAAAAGAAAATATTAAAACTCATACACACGCGGATAATGATACTTACTTAGCCATGTATCAGCAGTCGGTAACCGATCCAGAGGGCTTCTGGAACGAACACGGCAAAATCGTTGATTGGATCAAACCTTTCACCAAAGTAAAAAGCACCTCTTTCGATACTGGTCATGTCGACATTCGTTGGTTTGAAGACGGCACGCTGAACGTCTCGGCGAACTGTATTGACCGTCATCTCGCAGAACACGGGGATAACGTCGCCATCATTTGGGAAGGCGATGATCCAGCCGACGACAAAACACTCACTTTCAACGAACTACACAAAGAAGTGTGTAAGTTCTCCAACGCATTGAAAGAGCAAGGCGTACGCAAGGGCGACGTGGTATGTCTATACATGCCAATGGTGCCAGAAGCCGCAGTGGCTATGCTCGCTTGTACCCGCATCGGTGCGGTTCATACCGTTGTATTTGGCGGTTTCTCACCAGAAGCTCTCTCTGGCCGTATCATCGACTCTGACGCTAAAGTCGTGATCACCGCTGATGAAGGCGTGCGCGGCGGGCGTGCCGTTCCACTGAAAAAGAACGTGGACGAAGCACTAACTAACCCAGACGTAAAAACCATCAATAAAGTGTTGGTGCTTAAACGTACAGGTGGTGATGTCGAATGGCATGAACACCGTGATGTTTGGTGGCACGAAGCAACAGCTAACGTTTCTGACGTTTGCCCACCAGAAGAAATGAAAGCCGAAGATCCGCTCTTCATCCTTTACACTTCAGGTTCAACAGGCAAACCTAAAGGTGTACTACACACAACAGGTGGTTACCTCGTCTACGCGGCGATGACCTTCAAATATGTGTTCGATTACCAACCAGGCGAAACCTTCTGGTGTACCGCGGACGTGGGTTGGATTACCGGTCACACTTACCTAATCTACGGTCCACTTGCAAATGGGGCGAAGACCATCTTATTCGAAGGTGTACCAAACTACCCAAGCACAAGCCGAATGAGTGAAGTGGTTGATAAACACCAAGTCAACATTCTATACACCGCCCCAACCGCGATTCGTGCGCTAATGGCAAAAGGTGATGAAGCGGTTGCAGGCACATCTCGTTCAAGCCTGCGCATCATGGGCTCAGTGGGCGAACCAATCAACCCAGAAGCGTGGGAGTGGTACTACAAAACGATTGGTAACGAGAACTCACCTATCGTCGATACTTGGTGGCAAACGGAAACTGGCGGCATCTTGATTGCGCCACTACCGGGGGCAACCGATCTAAAACCAGGCTCTGCGACTCGCCCATTCTTCGGCGTCCAGCCTGCTCTTGTCGATAATATGGGCAACATTCTTGAAGATACCGTTGCTGAAGGTAACTTGGTTATCCTTGATTCTTGGCCAGGCCAGATGCGCACGGTTTACGGCGACCATGAGCGCTTTGAACAGACCTACTTCTCAACCTTTAAGGGGATGTACTTCACCAGTGATGGTGCGCGTCGTGACGAAGACGGCTACTACTGGATCACAGGCCGTGTTGATGACGTACTAAACGTGTCGGGTCACCGTATGGGTACCGCTGAAATTGAATCAGCGCTAGTGGCGCACCACAAGATTGCAGAAGCGGCGATTGTTGGTATTCCACATGACATCAAGGGCCAAGCTATCTACGCTTACATTACATTGAACGATGGTGAATTCCCGTCAGCAGAGCTGCACAAAGAAGTTAAAGATTGGGTGCGTAAAGAGATTGGTCCAATCGCGACACCAGATGTACTGCACTGGACGGATTCCTTACCGAAGACTCGCTCTGGTAAGATCATGCGTCGAATCCTGCGTAAGATTGCAACGGGCGATACAAGCAACCTCGGAGACACATCAACGCTTGCCGATCCGAGCGTGGTAGACAAACTTATCGCAGAGAAAGCAGAATTGGCATAAATTCAACCAACTGTTTTAAAAGCACTTTAAAAACCGCCATCACTCATGGCGGTTTTTTGCTTGTGCGCACAAATTAGCCGCACAAAGAACATGGCAATTATGTTGTTTTTGTTAACTTGGTTACAGAAACGAAGGTGGCTATTAGGAGATTAGACCAGTAAATTGCTGCTAATTGCTATGAATTAGCTATAATCTTGGTCGATTTTTTAAAATTTGCTCGGTTTTAACAAAAAAATCGTGCTGAACTATCGTATATTTGGGAATATAAACGTTCCACTCACGATAAGGGAAGATAGCAACATAATGTCTGCAAAGTCACGGATTCTTGTTCTAAACGGACCAAATCTTAACCTATTGGGTCTGCGCGAACCGACACACTATGGTCACAGCACCTTAGCACAAGTTGTGGATGCTCTTACGAAGCAAGCTCATAACGCAGGGGTGGAACTGGAACACCTACAATCAAATCGTGAGTACGAACTGATTGAAGCCATTCATGCTGCTTATGGCAAGATTGACTTCATCATCATCAATCCAGCGGCTTTCACTCATACCAGTGTGGCACTGCGAGATGCATTACTTGGCGTCGCCATCCCATTTATTGAGGTGCACTTATCAAATGTGCACGCACGTGAACCATTTCGTCATCACTCTTATCTGTCAGATAAAGCAGAAGGCGTGATTTGCGGTTTAGGCGCACAAGGTTATGAATTCGCTCTGTCTGCCGCGATTAATAAGCTACAGGCAAAGTAACCCTAACACTCTGCAACCCCACGAGGGTTGTCTTAATCACAAGATAAAAGAGAAAGAAAAGATGGATATTCGTAAAATCAAGAAGCTAATTGAGTTAGTTGAAGAGTCTGGCATTGCTGAGCTAGAGATTTCTGAAGGTGAAGAGTCAGTACGCATCAGTCGTCACGGCACTGCAGCCCCTCAAGCACCAGTTCACTACGCAGCAGCTCCAGTAGCGGCACCTGCTCCAGCAGCAGCGGCACCAGCAGCAGAAGCGCCAGCAGCAGAAGCTCCAGCAGCTGCAACGCCTGCAGGTCACCAAGTTCTTTCTCCAATGGTTGGTACTTTCTACCGTTCTCCAAGCCCAGACTCTAAAGCATTCGTAGAAGTGGGTCAGAAAGTAAATGCTGGCGATACGCTATGTATTGTTGAAGCAATGAAAATGATGAACCAAATCGAAGCGGACAAATCTGGCGTTGTTACAGCGATCCTAGCTGAAGACGGCCAACCAGTTGAATTCGACCAACCTCTTGTTGTAATCGAATAAGCGGGGCTTGCCTTATGCTAGACAAAGTAGTCATCGCGAACCGAGGTGAAATTGCACTTCGTATTCTTCGCGCTTGTAAAGAATTAGGTATTAAGACCGTCGCTGTTCACTCGACAGCTGACCGCGATCTTAAGCACGTACTACTCGCAGACGAAACCGTGTGTATCGGCCCTGCTCGTGGTATCGACAGCTACCTAAATATCCCACGAATTATTTCTGCAGCAGAAGTAACAGGGGCCGTTGCCATTCACCCTGGTTACGGCTTCTTGTCAGAAAACGCAGACTTCGCTGAGCAAGTTGAGCGCAGTGGTTTCATCTTCGTTGGTCCCAAAGCAGACACTATCCGCCTGATGGGTGACAAAGTGTCGGCGATCAACGCAATGAAGAAAGCTGGCGTTCCTTGTGTACCTGGCTCTGACGGTCCTCTGGACAACGACGAAGAGAAAAACAAGGCGTTTGCTAAACGCATTGGTTATCCAGTCATCATCAAAGCGTCTGGTGGCGGCGGTGGCCGTGGTATGCGTGTCGTTCGCGCAGAAAAAGACCTAATCCAAGCGATTGCAATGACGCGCGCTGAAGCAAAAGCAGCGTTCAACAACGATATGGTTTACATGGAGAAATTCCTAGAAAACCCTCGTCACGTTGAAGTACAAGTTATCGCTGACGGTCAAGGCGGCGCAATCCACCTTGGTGAACGTGATTGTTCAATGCAACGTCGTCACCAAAAAGTAGTGGAAGAAGCTCCAGCACCAGGTATCACTGAAGAGATGCGTAAGTACATCGGTGAACGTTGTACTCGTGCATGTATCGAAATTGGCTACCGCGGCGCAGGTACGTTCGAATTCCTATACGAGAACGGTGAATTCTACTTCATCGAAATGAACACTCGTATTCAGGTAGAACACCCAGTAACAGAAATGGTTACCGGCATCGACCTAATCAAAGAACAGCTTCGCGTTGCGGCGGGTCAACCTCTGTCATTCACTCAAGATGACATTAAGATCCGTGGCCATGCGATTGAGTGCCGTATCAACGCAGAAGACCCAGAACGCTTCCTACCATCTCCAGGTAAGATAGAGCGTTTCCACGCGCCTGGTGGCATGGGTGTGCGTTGGGAATCACACATCTACTCTGGTTACACAGTACCGCCTCATTACGATTCAATGATTGGTAAGCTAATCACGTACGGTGAAAACCGTGATGTGGCGATTGCGCGCATGAAGAATGCTCTGGGTGAGATGATCATCGAAGGCATCAAAACCAACGTGCCACTGCAATTCTCCATTATGAATGACGAAAACTTCCAGCATGGTGGTGCAAACATCCACTACCTAGAGAAGAAGCTCGGCTTACAATAAGCCTAAGCAAACGTCTTAAAAAATGCCCACACCCGTGGGCATTTTTGTTTTGTATGGACTCTAAGCATTCAACAAATACGTAGGCTTATTTGGGTATATACTCAAACAAATCGTAGAGTTCTGGTAAACTCTGCGCCACTTCATTCACTTTAAGAGCAAAAACCAATGCCTTGGATTCAAATCAAACTCAACGCGACCAATGAAAACGCTGAGCAAATCGGCGATATGCTAATGGAAGAGACTGGCGCGCTGTCTGTTACATTCTTAGACGCGCAGGATACACCTGTATTCGAACCTCTACCTGGCGAAACTCGCTTATGGGGCGATACTGACATTCTGGCACTGTATGATGCAGAAGCAGACACTAACTTCATCATCGACCAAATTAAAGCGAGCAATATGCTGGCTGACAATTTTGCTTACAAAGTAGAACAGCTTGAAGATAAAGACTGGGAACGCGAATGGATGGAAAACTTCCACCCAATGAAATTTGGTGAACGCCTATGGATTTGTCCAAGCTGGCGCGACATTCCAGATCCTGACGCTGTTAATGTTATGTTGGATCCTGGCCTTGCATTCGGTACGGGTACTCACCCTACAACAGCACTTTGTCTTGAGTGGCTAGAAAGCATGGACTTAAGCGGTAAGACCGTTATCGACTTCGGTTGTGGCTCTGGCATTCTGGCGATCGCGGCGATCAAACTGGGCGCTGAAAAAGTGATAGGGATCGACATTGATCCTCAAGCACTGCTTGCTTCGAAAGACAACGCAGAGCGTAACGGCGTTGCCGACAAACTAGAAGTTTACTTACCGCAAAATCAACCTGAAGGTCTCGTCGCTGACGTCGTTGTGGCCAACATCCTTGCGGGACCTTTACGTGAACTTGCACCTATCATCAAAGGGCTAGTTAAGCCAAATGGCGACCTTGCAATGTCTGGAGTATTAGACACGCAAGCCGAAGATGTTGCGAACTATTACCGTGACGAGCTTCACATTGACCCGATTGTTGAGCAAAGTGAATGGTGTCGCATCTCTGGTCGTAAGCAAGGCTAGACAAGGTTTTCAGAGCTAATTGTTTGAAATTCATACAATTTACAAAAACAATTTGTAAATGCTCAAATATTAGTCTTTTCACGCAGTGAAAAAATGCGTAAAATGCGCGCCCTTGCTGGTACAGAACTGTGATGACGTTTTGAAAATCGGAAACTATCAACTTAAGAACAATCTAATCGTAGCCCCTATGGCTGGTGTAACGGATAGACCGTTTCGCGAGTTGTGTCTTCGCTATGGTGCGGGAATGGCCGTCAGTGAAATGATGTCTGCTAACCCGAAACTATGGGGAACGTCAAAGTCGAAACAGCGCATGGTACACGAGGGCGAATCGGGCATTCGCTCTGTACAGATTGCGGGTTCCGATCCACAGCTTATGGCGGACGCAGCTCAATTCAGTGTTGAGAACGGTGCACAAATCATCGACATCAACATGGGCTGCCCGGCAAAAAAAGTGAATAAGAAGCTAGCGGGCTCTGCTCTGCTTCAATACCCAAACATTATCGAAGAGATTTTGAAAGCGGTCGTGAATGCAGTGGACGTTCCTGTAACGTTAAAGACTCGAACTGGCTGGGATACAGACAACAAGAACTGTGTCCAGATCGCTAAATTAGCCGAAGACTGCGGCATCCAAGCTCTTGCTCTGCATGGCAGAACGAAAGCTTGTATGTACAAAGGTGAGGCCGAATACGACAGCATTAAAGCGGTAAAAGAGGCGATTTCAATTCCGGTTATCGCGAACGGTGATATCGATAGCCCGGAGAAAGCCAAATTTGTACTGGAGTACACCGGTGCGGACGCTTTAATGATTGGACGCCCTGCCCAGGGTCGTCCTTGGATTTTCCAGGAAATCCATCACTATTTGGAAAACGGCACCACAATGGGTGAGCTTCCTACTGAGGAAGTGAAAACCATTATGCTTGGTCATGTGAATGCTCTACATGAATTTTATGGAGAGTACTTAGGCCCACGTATCGCGCGTAAGCACGTAGGGTGGTACCTAAAAGAGCATGAACAGGCAAGTGAGTTTCGCCGTACCTTCAACGCTATCGACGCAGCTCCGCTGCAAATTGAGGCGTTAGAAGGTTATTTTGATAACGTTGCATCATAATTAAGAGAAGAGCTAGACCGAATATGTTCGAACAAAATCTGACTTCAGAAGCATTAACAGTAACTACAGTAACGTCACAAGACCAGATTACTCAGAAGCCTTTACGTGACTCTGTTAAAGCGTCTCTTAAAAACTACCTTGCTCAACTAAACGGCCAGGAAGTAACAGAACTATACGAATTAGTTCTAGCTGAAGTTGAACAGCCACTATTAGATACTATCATGCAGTACACTCGCGGTAACCAAACTCGCGCGGCAACTATGATGGGTATCAACCGCGGTACTCTTCGCAAAAAACTTAAGAAATACGGCATGAACTAATTAAGTTTCACATCTCATTGATATTAAAGCCAACATTCGTAATGAATATTGGCTTTTCTCTTTTAAAACCCACAAAAAAACCCAACTACGTCAAACCACTTTCGTATAGCTTTTACTAAATCTAATCTCCTGCACAGCTATGTGCTTAAAGTTTTTTCATATGAGCTTTACTAAGATTAAATGAGAACTTCACCAAACAATTCTCAATGGCAACGTATAGATCCTCAACACGCACAAAGAGGAAAATATATGCACACCTTAGTAAACAAACCATTTGATAGATTACTAACCGTCAAAGAAGTATCAGCAATCATGGGACGCTCCCCTAAGACGCTCTGGCGCTGGTGGAAAGTAGAAAAACGATTCCCTGTACCAATCAAGTCAAGAAATCGTGCTCTAGGCTGGAGAGAGAGCCAGATAGAGCACTTCTTGAGCCAACATAGCAGTGATTAACCGCGGGTTGCTGTTGCTAAAATTATGTCCGAAATTGAGAACATTAAGCTAGTTTTATCAATGACAAGTTAGTCATCAAAGCCTGAAAGCACATAACATTAAACCGAAATAGGTGTGGGGTATTTATTAATATCCCTACCTTGCTTTTCACTTCCATTGGTTTAGAAGCAATCAAGAAACGTCAGCAGCCATGAGCCAATATACAAATAACCCATATATTTCAATCGATGGTATGCATTGGGAAGTTAACGTGGGAGCTAAGTGCCAGTATTTTATAAACCAAACTCGATTAAAGGCGATGATCCGCCAACTAAACCTCATGCAAGAAGCCTATGCTCGAGTTATCTGTATTTCATTTCAACTACATCTACCTGAAGGGGCGTATTCTGATGATAACAAATGTATAAGTAATTTCTTCCGGCACAGCAAGACACTACTAACACGAACTCACAAGCTCAAAAAAATTGGCTACTGCTGGGCAAGGGAGAGAAGTAAATCAAGTCAGCAACACTATCATATATGGCTCTTTCTTGAGGGTAGAAAAGTTCAATCTTCACACCGCATCATCGAGTTCTTAAAGAGTCAATGGAAAGAAATAACCATTGAAGGGAAACTAAGCGTTCCTGAACATTGTTACTACAAACTACATCGAGACAATATTCAACTCAAACGTGAGATCATCTACAGGCTGTCTTACCTTACTAAAGAGCGCTCTAAAGAAACAATCCACCAGCTAAAGAAGTATGGGTGTAGCAGACTATTGTAATTTTTATATATGTCAGTGGATCTAAATTACTAAGATTTCTATTTCTCAGGTGAGCATGTCGCCAGATGAGTATCTAGCTGTAGGGGGAGATAGGGTAGCCAACACCTTAGCTACCCTTGTACAGTGCAGTTTTTAATATGTATTGATGAGCTTACTTTCACCTTTGTACATTACAAATTCATCCGAAACCATACCATCTATAGAGGTGTTGTAGCTTTTATGTATAACACCATTATCTTGGCTAAAGTAGAAATTCGATGTTCCTCGTACATAGCCCCCATAACTGTTTTTGGCTTGATAAGTTGCTAAATAACACCAAGACGCCGAACCAGTAACATATGAGTATAGGTTACCTGTAAGCCAACACTTGTATTCACTGACAATTTTAAAGTTTTTCAAACTGTCAGGATCTTTTAAGCCCTCTCTAACTAAATTCATTAAGATCTCTTTATTAGCCTCAAGATCTAGCTTGATACCATGATCCATATCCTTGGGTGTAGACTGACATCCAACTAGCAACATCGATGACGACACCATAAGCGAAATCCAATACTTCACTGCAATTCAATCCTATTTAGTAAAATGATGGCGCAAAGATACATGCCGCGAAGTAAAGCATCAATTTTTTAATATGAAGTTTTGCTCACCTATTCACCTACAGCAGGTATAGATATATTTACAACATTATCTTGAACTTCCATTTCTAAAAGCTTGCTAAACCAGAGGTTTAAAGCTCTCCTTTTCTTTTCCAAGTGTTGTGATCGGTTGTAAATCCCCATCGTTCCTCCTAAAGCATGACCTAACATTTGCTCTACGATATAGGGTTCTACCCCCAAGTCGTTTAGCATTGTCGTGAAAGTCCTGCGAATATCATGGAGCGTCCAACTGTGTTCATGATTTAGCTTTTTCCAAAGCTTACCACCGAAACTAGAAACAGCTTCAGGGCGCTTTACATCTCCCAGAAGGTAGTCATTTGAACCACTATTTATTAGTAATTTAATGTAGCCAGCTACCTGTTCAGGGATTGGGCGCTGAATGGCGTTGCCTGTTTTGCTTTTATGCTTGGGAACTGTCCAAATTAAACTTTCCAAATCCCACTCATCAACCGTAGATAATCTAATTTCCTGCGTCCTGCACCCAAAAAGAATCAGTAGGTAAAACAGGTGTCTGTAATAAGGAGGGTTCTTTTCGTTTGAGGTCCACTTCCATACATCATGAAGTTCTTCCCACTCTAAAACCCTATCTCGCTTGTATTGCTTCTCACCTACATCTACCACGTTTAGATCATCGAGTGCGTGAGATACGGCAAAGTGCCTTACTCGACAGAATTTCAATGCTTGCTTGGCATTCTGAAGGATATAGCCTGATGCTTTGGGGGCGGCACGATGATAAGTACCATTAGTAATCGCATCAAAAACTTCAACCCAGTGCCTTGTCTCACATAGCTCTAATGGCAAGTGTCCTATTAATGGGTATACGTGCCTTTCAAATTGCGATCGGTGCTTATGGTAATTCTTACGACGCTTTTCAGCATAGTTCACCAACCAATACTCCAGAGCACCTTTGACTGTTACAACATCAATAGATTTTCTTTTTTCTAAATCTTTATGCAACTTAGGGTCTGTCCCCTTAGCAAGAATCTCATTGTACTTCCTAACCTTAGAGCGCGCTTCCAGTAGGCTCAAATTAGGATATTTCCCTAAAGCCAAATCTCTCGGTTTTCCGTTGTAGCGATAACGGTACACAAAAGACAAGACACCTGTTTTACGATGATAAACATACAAGCCATCACGATCTGACAACTTAATCGGTGACCTCGTATGCTCCTTTCCAAGCATGGATTTGAGTTTTGAATCAGTTATAGCCATATCAAAATCGTATCGAAATAATTTACTAAACTATACACACACCAAATAAAACCCACAATACAACCCAAAAATCTTTGAGAAAAACCAACACTAATTGAGAACAACCAAGAAAAACCCAGAACAAAATAAACAAAAAAACAATCAGTTAAAAACAAAATCGAGAAAACAAAAGATTAAATGAGATATAAAGATTGATAATACGGCATGAACTAAGACCGGCTTTCAAAAAGTATTTGGAACAAGCCGTTACCTTTTTAGGTAACGGCTTTTCTTTATCTACAAAAATACTACGAATAACGCTCACTTTGTTCAGCATTACCAACTGGCTTTAATATAACTACCGCTGAGCCAAACAATAACAAAGCCACGACAGCGACCCATTCATGACCTACAGAATAAGCAAAGCCCGCCAAGGCAGACCAAATCGCGACACCAAAGTGCATCATACTCATTCCAGAAGACATCAGCACACCTCGATGTTCATCAGATAAGCTTGCTATATGTGCTTGTAACGCCGGAGAGCCTACCCCTCCAGCAAGAGACCAGAGCACTAGAGCTGGAAGATAAGCGGTCACCGTACTCATCTCATTTGAGAACACCCATGCACTGCAAGGTATGCACACCATTAAAGCCACTCGCATAACGGCTCGAGAGCTACCAAGCCAACGGCAAGCTCTCCCCACGCACATATTTCCAACCACACTCACGATCCCTAGAGCAGCATAAATAGCGCCCACCCAACCGAGCGCCAACTCGCTGGTATCTCGAATATGAAGGCCTATCAGGTTAAATACACCAATACCTCCCCCTAGGCCTAAACACATCGCTAGAATCGCCCTCAACGCGCCTGGAAGATGAATGACGTCTGTGATAGGCGGCAGAGTATCTAATGCCTTTGACTCATCATGCTTGTTGTTCATGAACACTACGCTCATGGCACCGACAAGAAGAGCCGCAACGCCCAAAATAATAAAAGCGGCACGCCATGATAAAAGCTGGGTCAACAATGCTCCGAGCGCCGGGCTGGTTATCATACCCAGCGTTAATCCCGCCTGAACCATCACAATTTGACGCATCGCTCTATTACCCTTCGCGTCTCCCGCCAACGCGAATGCAATTGGCAACATGCCTGCACTTGCAATACCTGTGATCACTCGACTTGCAATCGCAAGTTCAAAATCATGAACTATGCCCGTCGTAATAGACGCAACCCCAAATACGAAGCAAGCAGGCAACATGATACGAATACGCCCAACCCGGTCTGATAAACGTCCCAGGTAAGGAGCACAAATTGCTATAGCTAAACTATATGCCGTAATAAATAACGTAACCTGACTCGGTTGAACACTTAAATCATTTCCGATAGGTTCAAGAATAGATCCAAGCATCAACTCATCAGCACCAACAAGAAAAGCAACGAGAAATAGGATCATGGACTGCATCATAGCTCCACCTCCTGTTCTGTTTCCGATTCAGCACAAGTGAGCAACGAAATGTCTAAAACTCTGTCGGGCCAAGATTGTAAAAACGCCTTCTCATGAGATACCACAATCACGCTACCAGAAAAGCGCTGGAGAGCTTCTTTAAGCGCATTTTTACTGCTGCTATCCAAATGTGTCGTTGGCTCGTCCAATAGCAAAACATTGCATTTCTGGACTGATAAACAACAAAGTTTCACGCGAGTTTGCTCACCTCCACTTAATGTATCTAGGTGGCGCTGCGTCTTATCTCCGGTGACCCCAAAGCGAGCTAATAGCTTGCGTGATTCTTTGCTTGATATCGTTGGATCACAAGAGCATAGCTCCTGCTCAGGCGTGTGCTGAGGGTGACGCCAAGACAAATCTTGAGAAAAATACCCAATCATTGCACCTTTTGCCAATACCACCTCACCAGAGAGCGGCTCGATCTCCCCCATAAGGGTTTTAATTAAAGTCGACTTACCTACGCCGTTAAAACCAGAAACGACCAACTTCTCCCCGCGCGCTAACGTGATATCAAGCGCAGGAAGCAGAGGCTGCTGATAACCTATCATCAACGCTTTTGCGTCAATCACATACTGTTGCCCAATAGGCTGGTGAGCAAAGTCAAACATCGATACTTTCTCTATACAATTCAGTTGAATACGTTCGATTTTATCCAGTTTTTTCTTGCGTCCCTTAGCAAGACTCGCGTTAACTCCAGCGCCATTTTTGGCAATAAATTGCTCTAACTTTCGAATTTCATTTTGCTGAGCCTTATATTGCTTTTCTAACAAAGCACCGTCGTGATGCTTTTGCTGCATTGCTTTGACATAAGTGCCGCTGTATTTTCGGACCGTTTGATAATCAATATCACAAATACTGGTCGCTACTTGATTAAGGAAGTCAATATCATGAGAAACCAGTAAAACAGTGCCAGTGTAATCGTTGAGAAACGTGACCAACCATTCAATGTGCAGAGCATCAAGATAGTTTGTCGGCTCGTCGAGAATTAACACATCGGGGTTGCGGAGTAACAACCTCCCTAAAAGGACCTTGTGTCTTTGACCACCACTTAGCGAGACAAGCGGTGTATCTAAGCCAAATTGATAAATGCCAAGACCTACAGCAACTTGTTCAATTTTGGTATCAATTGCATAGAAGTCTTCATCTTCTAAATATGCCTGTAGTCGGGCGACTTGGCTTAAAAGAGATGTAGAGTGAGACTCGGTCATCGCCTGATACAAAGTCCAAAGCTTCTGCTCGGCAGCGTATAAGTTCTCAAAAGCACTCTTTAAGCATTCATAAACCGTCAGCGCATTATCCATCTTAAAATGTTGCTCTAAATACCCCACCTCAAGGTTTGGTAACCAGTCAATGCAGCCCTTATCTGCAGATAATTCACCGGTAAGCAGTTTTAATAAGGTGCTTTTTCCAACGCCATTCGCTCCAGTGATACCTATTTTCTCTCCCACGTTAATTCGAAATGTCGCGTTGTTATATAAACTCTTATCAGCGATCTGATAAGACAAATTTTTAACTTGTAAAATACTCATGTTTTTAACCAAATAAAAAGGGCCGGTGATCAATACCGGCCCTTATTTCAATACTGGATAATGCTTTGTAGCTGCTTAACAGATACAAAAAGGCCGATGATGAAATATCACCGGCCATCTCTTCTCTTTTATCAGGTGTACAAACGCCTGCGTATAACTTCAGCGAAGTTACTCACGCATAAACACCTGATGAAGATTAATTTAAGACTCCGAGCAACACTTCATCGCGTTTTTTGCACGGAGTTCAGCCTTCTTACAAAGCTTTTAAACAAGAGATATAACATGGTTTACTGTCGAAAAAACATTCAATGTGAAGCGTACACCTTTAGAATAAAAAGTACCAGATAATTATTAAAACTATCGTGACTTAGACGAAGATCCACTGAAAGAAGACCTTTCCTCAGTCAATGTGCTAGGTGAACGACTTACTCAGCAAGCACAGCTATGAGAGCAGCTATACCGCTCATGTTATACGAACGTAGTGGTGGCCTTGTAGGTTAGAGAGGTTTAGAGGGAAGAAGTAGCGAATATCCTTTAAGGCAGGCACTGGCTTAAATAGATCTACAAACAGAATCCATGTTCGGAAAGTTTTAAATGCGCTGAGTTTATTTTAATGAGCGCCTGTGGCTAAATCAAAACATCTAAAGCAGAGAAATCTCCCCCCGAAAATAACATAACCTAGTGAATAAACTTTCCAGGTAATAATAAAGGAAGCTTTGGTAAGTAAGCACAAGGGCTCAAAACTAGCGCTCGAGACTGGGACCCGGTTCAGTAGAAACAGCACAGAATTGCGCATCAACTCGTTATGACAAGGCTTAGAAAGCATAGCGAAGAGGGAAGCCTGCCTCTCGATGCAAGGTTTCAATATGGAAATGAGGTTAAGGTAAGTCGGGTAACCAAAACAAAAAAAACCCCAGTCTTTCGACTGAGGCTTAATATAAGTGGCGGAGTGGACGGGACTCGAACCCGCGACCCCCGGCGTGACAGGCCGGTATTCTAACCAACTGAACTACCACTCCGCAGTGGTATCACTCGCTTGTAATCAGCAAGTGTCCAAAATTTAAAGCCTGGCGATGTCCTACTCTCACATGGGGAAGCCCCACACTACCATCGGCGCTATTTCGTTTCACTTCTGAGTTCGGCATGGAAATCAGGTGGGTCCAAAACGCTATGGTCGCCAAGCAAATTCTTTATCAATTTGCTCGCAAATTCAAACGCACTTTAGTGCGGCCCTTTAGGGTGAGATTTGCTTGCAAATCGAATAATTCGGAAAGCTGTTTCTTAATTCTCGTTACTACACATTCAATGTTCTTTCATTGAGTCCATCAAAACCCCTTGGGTGTTGTATGGTTAAGCCTCACGGGCAATTAGTACAGGTTAGCTCAACGCCTCACAACGCTTACACACCCTGCCTATCAACGTCGTAGTCTACGACAACCCTTTAGGATACTTAAAGTATCAGGGAGAACTCATCTCAAGGCTCGCTTCCCGCTTAGATGCTTTCAGCGGTTATCGATCCCGAACTTAGCTACCGGGCAATGCGTCTGGCGACACAACCCGAACACCAGAGGTTCGTCCACTCCGGTCCTCTCGTACTAGGAGCAGCCCCTTTCAATTCTCCAACGCCCACGGCAGATAGGGACCGAACTGTCTCACGACGTTCTAAACCCAGCTCGCGTACCACTTTAAATGGCGAACAGCCATACCCTTGGGACCGACTTCAGCCCCAGGATGTGATGAGCCGACATCGAGGTGCCAAACACCGCCGTCGATATGAACTCTTGGGCGGTATCAGCCTGTTATCCCCGGAGTACCTTTTATCCGTTGAGCGATGGCCCTTCCATTCAGAACCACCGGATCACTATGACCTGCTTTCGCACCTGCTCGAATTGTCATTCTCGCAGTCAAGCGGGCTTATGCCATTGCACTAACCTCACGATGTCCAACCGTGATTAGCCCACCTTCGTGCTCCTCCGTTACGCTTTGGGAGGAGACCGCCCCAGTCAAACTACCCACCAGGCACTGTCCGCAACCCCGATAAGGGGTCGACGTTAGAACATCAACACTACAAGGGTGGTATTTCAAGGACGGCTCCACGCAATCTAGCGACTGCGCTTCAAAGCCTCCCACCTATCCTACACATGTAGGGTCAATGTTCAGTGCCAAGCTGTAGTAAAGGTTCACGGGGTCTTTCCGTCTAGCCGCGGGTACACTGCATCTTCACAGCGATTTCAATTTCACTGAGTCTCGGGTGGAGACAGCGTGGCCATCATTACGCCATTCGTGCAGGTCGGAACTTACCCGACAAGGAATTTCGCTACCTTAGGACCGTTATAGTTACGGCCGCCGTTTACCGGGGCTTCGATCAAGAGCTTCGACCGAAGTCTAACCCCATCAATTAACCTTCCGGCACCGGGCAGGCGTCACACCGTATACGTCATCTTGCGATTTTGCACAGTGCTGTGTTTTTAATAAACAGTTGCAGCCACCTGGTATCTGCGACTCTCAATAGCTCCATCCGCGAGGGACTTCACCGTCGAGAGCGTACCTTCTCCCGAAGTTACGGTACCATTTTGCCTAGTTCCTTCACCCGAGTTCTCTCAAGCGCCTTGGTATTCTCTACCCGACCACCTGTGTCGGTTTGGGGTACGATTCCTTACAATCTGAAGCTTAGAGGCTTTTCCTGGAAGCATGGCATCAATGACTTCACATCCGTAGATGCTCGACGTCGTGTCTCAGCCTTAAAGAGAGCCGGATTTACCTAACTCTCAAGCCTACGCACTTGAACCTGGACAACCGTCGCCAGGCCCACCTAGCCTTCTCCGTCCCCCCATCGCAATTGTAAGAAGTACGGGAATATTAACCCGTTTCCCATCGACTACGCCTTTCGGCCTCGCCTTAGGGGTCGACTTACCCTGCCCCGATTAACGTTGGACAGGAACCCTTGGTCTTCCGGCGAGGAGGTTTTTCACCCCCTTTATCGTTACTCATGTCAGCATTCGCACTTCTGATACGTCCAGCATGCGTTACCACACACCTTCAACCGCTTACAGAACGCTCCCCTACCCAATGTGCAAAAGCACATTGCCGCAGCTTCGGTTTACTACTTAGCCCCGTTACATCTTCCGCGCAGGCCGACTCGACCAGTGAGCTATTACGCTTTCTTTAAATGATGGCTGCTTCTAAGCCAACATCCTGGCTGTCTGAGCCTTCCCACATCGTTTCCCACTTAGTAGTAATTTGGGACCTTAGCTGGCGGTCTGGGTTGTTTCCCTCTCCACGACGGACGTTAGCACCCGCCGTGTGTCTCCCGGATAGTACTTACTGGTATTCGGAGTTTGCAAAGGGTTGGTAAGTCGGGATGACCCCCTAGCCTTAACAGTGCTCTACCCCCAGTAGTATTCGTCCGAGGCGCTACCTAAATAGCTTTCGGGGAGAACCAGCTATCTCCAGGTTTGATTGGCCTTTCACCCCTAGCCACAAGTCATCCGCTAATTTTTCAACATTAGTCGGTTCGGTCCTCCAGTTGATGTTACTCAACCTTCAACCTGCCCATGGCTAGATCACCTGGTTTCGGGTCTATATCCAGAGACTGAACGCCCAGTTAAGACTCGGTTTCCCTACGGCTCCCCTAGATGGTTAACCTTGCCACTGAATATAAGTCGCTGACCCATTATACAAAAGGTACGCAGTCACAGGACAAGCCTGCTCCTACTGCTTGTACGTACACGGTTTCAGGTTCTATTTCACTCCCCTCACAGGGGTTCTTTTCGCCTTTCCCTCACGGTACTGGTTCACTATCGGTCAGTCAGTAGTATTTAGCCTTGGAGGATGGTCCCCCCATATTCAGACAGGATATCACGTGTCCCGCCCTACTCGATTTCACTGAATATGCGTCGTCAGTTACGGGGCTATCACCCTGTATCGCCAAGCTTTCCAGCTTGTTCACCTAACGCCTATAAAGCTTAAGGGCTAGTCCAATTTCGCTCGCCGCTACTTTCGGAATCTCGGTTGATTTCTTTTCCTCGGGGTACTTAGATGTTTCAGTTCCCCCGGTTCGCCTCGTTATGCTATGTATTCACATAACGATACTTACTTATGTAAGTGGGTTTCCCCATTCGGAAATCCCAGACTCAAGTGGTTTTTACTACCTAATCTGGGCTTATCGCAAGTTAATACGTCCTTCATCGCCTCTGACTGCCAAGGCATCCACCGTGTACGCTTAGTCACTTAACCATACAACCCGAAGGAGTTTCGAGTTGATTTTCAAATCACCAAAGTTGTCTCTCATTATTTGAATGAGCGAGAGACATTCGATTTTGCCGGACTCAAATTCCAAGAACACTTGAATGTGTTTTTAGTTGTATTCATAAATGAATACTTTGAGAACTTTACAAACAACAATAAATTGTTGTTTTGTCAGCTTTCCAAATTGTTAAAGAGCTATGTTTCTTCACAAGGAAGTTACATTTTCTAAAGACTTTCAGAGTCAAAAATGCCAACCAGTATCAATTGCTTGTTCTGGTTTGGATGTTTTATTCCAAAAATACTTAGAGAATGGTGGGCGATACCGGGCTCGAACCAGTGACCCCCTGCTTGTAAGGCAGGTGCTCTCCCAACTGAGCTAATCGCCCACATAAGTTTTAATTCTTCGTGGAGAAGAATGGTGGGTCGTGCAGGATTCGAACCTGCGACCAATTGATTAAAAGTCAACTGCTCTACCAACTGAGCTAACGACCCAATGGTATCCCGTAGGGGAGTCGAACCCCTGTTACCGCCGTGAAAGGGCGGTGTCCTAGGCCTCTAGACGAACGGGACACTAAGTTGAACATCTTGGGGGATGTTCTATCTCTTAAACTTCATAAACCATATCAATCTGTGTGAACACTCATCGCAATAATCATCGTATAAGGAGGTGATCCAGCGCCAGGTTCCCCTAGCGCTACCTTGTTACGACTTCACCCCAGTCATGAACCACAAAGTGGTAAGCGTCCCCCCGAAGGTTAAACTACCTACTTCTTTTGCAGCCCACTCCCATGGTGTGACGGGCGGTGTGTACAAGGCCCGGGAACGTATTCACCGTGGCATTCTGATCCACGATTACTAGCGATTCCGACTTCATGGAGTCGAGTTGCAGACTCCAATCCGGACTACGACGCACTTTTTGGGATTCGCTCACTCTCGCAAGTTGGCCGCCCTCTGTATGCGCCATTGTAGCACGTGTGTAGCCCTACTCGTAAGGGCCATGATGACTTGACGTCGTCCCCACCTTCCTCCGGTTTATCACCGGCAGTCTCCCTGGAGTTCCCGACATTACTCGCTGGCAAACAAGGATAAGGGTTGCGCTCGTTGCGGGACTTAACCCAACATTTCACAACACGAGCTGACGACAGCCATGCAGCACCTGTCTCAGAGTTCCCGAAGGCACCAATCCATCTCTGGAAAGTTCTCTGGATGTCAAGAGTAGGTAAGGTTCTTCGCGTTGCATCGAATTAAACCACATGCTCCACCGCTTGTGCGGGCCCCCGTCAATTCATTTGAGTTTTAATCTTGCGACCGTACTCCCCAGGCGGTCTACTTAACGCGTTAGCTCCGAAAGCCACGGCTCAAGGCCACAACCTCCAAGTAGACATCGTTTACGGCGTGGACTACCAGGGTATCTAATCCTGTTTGCTCCCCACGCTTTCGCATCTGAGTGTCAGTATCTGTCCAGGGGGCCGCCTTCGCCACCGGTATTCCTTCAGATCTCTACGCATTTCACCGCTACACCTGAAATTCTACCCCCCTCTACAGTACTCTAGTCTGCCAGTTTCAAATGCTATTCCGAGGTTGAGCCCCGGGCTTTCACATCTGACTTAACAAACCACCTGCATGCGCTTTACGCCCAGTAATTCCGATTAACGCTCGCACCCTCCGTATTACCGCGGCTGCTGGCACGGAGTTAGCCGGTGCTTCTTCTGTCGCTAACGTCAAACGATGCCGCTATTAACGACAACGCCTTCCTCACGACTGAAAGTACTTTACAACCCGAAGGCCTTCTTCATACACGCGGCATGGCTGCATCAGGCTTGCGCCCATTGTGCAATATTCCCCACTGCTGCCTCCCGTAGGAGTCTGGACCGTGTCTCAGTTCCAGTGTGGCTGATCATCCTCTCAGACCAGCTAGGGATCGTCGCCTTGGTGAGCCCTTACCTCACCAACTAGCTAATCCCACCTAGGCATATCCTGACGCGAGAGGCCCGAAGGTCCCCCTCTTTGGCCCGTAGGCATCATGCGGTATTAGCCATCGTTTCCAATGGTTATCCCCCACATCAGGGCAATTTCCTAGGCATTACTCACCCGTCCGCCGCTCGACGCCGTTATCGTTCCCCGAAGGTTCAGATAACTCGTTTCCGCTCGACTTGCATGTGTTAGGCCTGCCGCCAGCGTTCAATCTGAGCCATGATCAAACTCTTCAATTTAAGATTTTGTTCGGCTCAATGAATACTGAACATTACATAAAGTAATGTTTGAATTGACTGTGCTGAATCCGAAGATTCAATGGTCACTTCGTTTCATTGAAACCTAATTTGAAACCGAAGTTTCTAATTGGATTATCATCAACGAGTGCCCACACAGATTGATAGGTCTATATTGTTAAAGAGCTTGGCTTTCAGTGCCTTAGCACTTAAGCGAGGTGCGTATAATACGCTTTCCACTTTGAAAGTCAACATAAAACTCTAAAAAGATTAGAACTTTATGGTGACTTGCTTAAATCTTAAGCAAGTGCAAAATAAAGCCTGGCGATGTCCTACTCTCACATGGGGAAGCCCCACACTACCATCGGCGCTATTTCGTTTCACTTCTGAGTTCGGCATGGAAATCAGGTGGGTCCAAAACGCTATGGTCGCCAAGCAAATTCTTTATCAATTTGCTCGCAAATTCAAACGCACTTTAGTGCGGCCCTTTAGGGTGAGATTTGCTTGCAAATCGAATAATTCGGAAAGCTGTTTCTTAATTCTCGTTACTACACATTCAATGTTCTTTCATTGAGTCCATCAAAACCCCTTGGGTGTTGTATGGTTAAGCCTCACGGGCAATTAGTACAGGTTAGCTCAACGCCTCACAACGCTTACACACCCTGCCTATCAACGTCGTAGTCTACGACAACCCTTTAGGATACTTAAAGTATCAGGGAGAACTCATCTCAAGGCTCGCTTCCCGCTTAGATGCTTTCAGCGGTTATCGATCCCGAACTTAGCTACCGGGCAATGCGTCTGGCGACACAACCCGAACACCAGAGGTTCGTCCACTCCGGTCCTCTCGTACTAGGAGCAGCCCCTTTCAATTCTCCAACGCCCACGGCAGATAGGGACCGAACTGTCTCACGACGTTCTAAACCCAGCTCGCGTACCACTTTAAATGGCGAACAGCCATACCCTTGGGACCGACTTCAGCCCCAGGATGTGATGAGCCGACATCGAGGTGCCAAACACCGCCGTCGATATGAACTCTTGGGCGGTATCAGCCTGTTATCCCCGGAGTACCTTTTATCCGTTGAGCGATGGCCCTTCCATTCAGAACCACCGGATCACTATGACCTGCTTTCGCACCTGCTCGAATTGTCATTCTCGCAGTCAAGCGGGCTTATGCCATTGCACTAACCTCACGATGTCCAACCGTGATTAGCCCACCTTCGTGCTCCTCCGTTACGCTTTGGGAGGAGACCGCCCCAGTCAAACTACCCACCAGGCACTGTCCGCAACCCCGATAAGGGGTCGACGTTAGAACATCAACACTACAAGGGTGGTATTTCAAGGACGGCTCCACGCAATCTAGCGACTGCGCTTCAAAGCCTCCCACCTATCCTACACATGTAGGGTCAATGTTCAGTGCCAAGCTGTAGTAAAGGTTCACGGGGTCTTTCCGTCTAGCCGCGGGTACACTGCATCTTCACAGCGATTTCAATTTCACTGAGTCTCGGGTGGAGACAGCGTGGCCATCATTACGCCATTCGTGCAGGTCGGAACTTACCCGACAAGGAATTTCGCTACCTTAGGACCGTTATAGTTACGGCCGCCGTTTACCGGGGCTTCGATCAAGAGCTTCGACCGAAGTCTAACCCCATCAATTAACCTTCCGGCACCGGGCAGGCGTCACACCGTATACGTCATCTTGCGATTTTGCACAGTGCTGTGTTTTTAATAAACAGTTGCAGCCACCTGGTATCTGCGACTCTCAATAGCTCCATCCGCGAGGGACTTCACCGTCGAGAGCGTACCTTCTCCCGAAGTTACGGTACCATTTTGCCTAGTTCCTTCACCCGAGTTCTCTCAAGCGCCTTGGTATTCTCTACCCGACCACCTGTGTCGGTTTGGGGTACGATTCCTTACAATCTGAAGCTTAGAGGCTTTTCCTGGAAGCATGGCATCAATGACTTCACATCCGTAGATGCTCGACGTCGTGTCTCAGCCTTAGAAAGAGCCGGATTTACCTAACTCTTAAGCCTACGCACTTGAACCTGGACAACCGTCGCCAGGCCCACCTAGCCTTCTCCGTCCCCCCATCGCAATTGTAAGAAGTACGGGAATATTAACCCGTTTCCCATCGACTACGCCTTTCGGCCTCGCCTTAGGGGTCGACTTACCCTGCCCCGATTAACGTTGGACAGGAACCCTTGGTCTTCCGGCGAGGAGGTTTTTCACCCCCTTTATCGTTACTCATGTCAGCATTCGCACTTCTGATACGTCCAGCATGCGTTACCACACACCTTCAACCGCTTACAGAACGCTCCCCTACCCAATGTGCAAAAGCACATTGCCGCAGCTTCGGTTTACTACTTAGCCCCGTTACATCTTCCGCGCAGGCCGACTCGACCAGTGAGCTATTACGCTTTCTTTAAATGATGGCTGCTTCTAAGCCAACATCCTGGCTGTCTGAGCCTTCCCACATCGTTTCCCACTTAGTAGTAATTTGGGACCTTAGCTGGCGGTCTGGGTTGTTTCCCTCTCCACGACGGACGTTAGCACCCGCCGTGTGTCTCCCGGATAGTACTTACTGGTATTCGGAGTTTGCAAAGGGTTGGTAAGTCGGGATGACCCCCTAGCCTTAACAGTGCTCTACCCCCAGTAGTATTCGTCCGAGGCGCTACCTAAATAGCTTTCGGGGAGAACCAGCTATCTCCAGGTTTGATTGGCCTTTCACCCCTAGCCACAAGTCATCCGCTAATTTTTCAACATTAGTCGGTTCGGTCCTCCAGTTGATGTTACTCAACCTTCAACCTGCCCATGGCTAGATCACCTGGTTTCGGGTCTATATCCAGAGACTGAACGCCCAGTTAAGACTCGGTTTCCCTACGGCTCCCCTAGATGGTTAACCTTGCCACTGAATATAAGTCGCTGACCCATTATACAAAAGGTACGCAGTCACAGGACAAGCCTGCTCCTACTGCTTGTACGTACACGGTTTCAGGTTCTATTTCACTCCCCTCACAGGGGTTCTTTTCGCCTTTCCCTCACGGTACTGGTTCACTATCGGTCAGTCAGTAGTATTTAGCCTTGGAGGATGGTCCCCCCATATTCAGACAGGATATCACGTGTCCCGCCCTACTCGATTTCACTGAATATGCGTCGTCAGTTACGGGGCTATCACCCTGTATCGCCAAGCTTTCCAGCTTGTTCACCTAACGCCTATAAAGCTTAAGGGCTAGTCCAATTTCGCTCGCCGCTACTTTCGGAATCTCGGTTGATTTCTTTTCCTCGGGGTACTTAGATGTTTCAGTTCCCCCGGTTCGCCTCGTTATGCTATGTATTCACATAACGATACTTACTTATGTAAGTGGGTTTCCCCATTCGGAAATCCCAGACTCAAGTGGTTTTTACTACCTAATCTGGGCTTATCGCAAGTTAATACGTCCTTCATCGCCTCTGACTGCCAAGGCATCCACCGTGTACGCTTAGTCACTTAACCATACAACCCGAAGGAGTTTCGAGTTGATGTTCAAATCACCAAAGTTGTCTCTCATTATTTGAATGAGCGAGAGACATTTCGATTTTGCCGGACTCAAATATGTTTTGCTTTCGCAAAACCCAAGAACACTTGAATGTGTTTTTAGTTGTATTCAAATACATGAATACTTTGAGAACTTTACAAACAAACATAAAGTTTGTTTTGTCAGCTTTCCAAATTGTTAAAGAGCTAATCACTTCTAATGAAGTAACCATTTTTAAAAGCACTATCGCTAATGCGCTTAAAGATGGTATCCCGTAGGGGAGTCGAACCCCTGTTACCGCCGTGAAAGGGCGGTGTCCTAGGCCTCTAGACGAACGGGACACTAAGTTGAACATCTTGGGGGATGTTCTATCTCTTAAACTTCATAAACCATATCAATCTGTGTGGACACTCATCGCAATAATCATCGTATAAGGAGGTGATCCAGCGCCAGGTTCCCCTAGCGCTACCTTGTTACGACTTCACCCCAGTCATGAACCACAAAGTGGTAAGCGTCCCCCCGAAGGTTAAACTACCTACTTCTTTTGCAGCCCACTCCCATGGTGTGACGGGCGGTGTGTACAAGGCCCGGGAACGTATTCACCGTGGCATTCTGATCCACGATTACTAGCGATTCCGACTTCATGGAGTCGAGTTGCAGACTCCAATCCGGACTACGACGCACTTTTTGGGATTCGCTCACTTTCGCAAGTTGGCCGCCCTCTGTATGCGCCATTGTAGCACGTGTGTAGCCCTACTCGTAAGGGCCATGATGACTTGACGTCGTCCCCACCTTCCTCCGGTTTATCACCGGCAGTCTCCCTGGAGTTCCCGACATTACTCGCTGGCAAACAAGGATAAGGGTTGCGCTCGTTGCGGGACTTAACCCAACATTTCACAACACGAGCTGACGACAGCCATGCAGCACCTGTCTCAGAGTTCCCGAAGGCACCAATCCATCTCTGGAAAGTTCTCTGGATGTCAAGAGTAGGTAAGGTTCTTCGCGTTGCATCGAATTAAACCACATGCTCCACCGCTTGTGCGGGCCCCCGTCAATTCATTTGAGTTTTAATCTTGCGACCGTACTCCCCAGGCGGTCTACTTAACGCGTTAGCTCCGAAAGCCACGGCTCAAGGCCACAACCTCCAAGTAGACATCGTTTACGGCGTGGACTACCAGGGTATCTAATCCTGTTTGCTCCCCACGCTTTCGCATCTGAGTGTCAGTATCTGTCCAGGGGGCCGCCTTCGCCACCGGTATTCCTTCAGATCTCTACGCATTTCACCGCTACACCTGAAATTCTACCCCCCTCTACAGTACTCTAGTCTGCCAGTTTCAAATGCTATTCCGAGGTTGAGCCCCGGGCTTTCACATCTGACTTAACAAACCACCTGCATGCGCTTTACGCCCAGTAATTCCGATTAACGCTCGCACCCTCCGTATTACCGCGGCTGCTGGCACGGAGTTAGCCGGTGCTTCTTCTGTCGCTAACGTCAAATAATGCAGCTATTAACTACACTACCTTCCTCACGACTGAAAGTACTTTACAACCCGAAGGCCTTCTTCATACACGCGGCATGGCTGCATCAGGCTTGCGCCCATTGTGCAATATTCCCCACTGCTGCCTCCCGTAGGAGTCTGGACCGTGTCTCAGTTCCAGTGTGGCTGATCATCCTCTCAGACCAGCTAGGGATCGTCGCCTTGGTGAGCCCTTACCTCACCAACTAGCTAATCCCACCTAGGCATATCCTGACGCGAGAGGCCCGAAGGTCCCCCTCTTTGGCCCGTAGGCATCATGCGGTATTAGCCATCGTTTCCAATGGTTATCCCCCACATCAGGGCAATTTCCTAGGCATTACTCACCCGTCCGCCGCTCGACGCCGTTATCGTTCCCCGAAGGTTCAGATAACTCGTTTCCGCTCGACTTGCATGTGTTAAGCCTGCCGCCAGCGTTCAATCTGAGCCATGATCAAACTCTTCAATTTAAGATTTTGTTCGGCTCAATGAATACTGAACATTACATAAGTAATGTTTGAATTGACTGTGCTGAATCTTTCGATTCAATGGTCACTTCGTTTCATTGAAACCTAATTTGATACCGAAGTATCTAATTGGATTATCATCAACGAGTGCCCACACAGATTGATAGGTCTATATTGTTAAAGAGCTTTTCTAACTTATCCAGCAACTTAGTTGCTCGTCGTTAGGGGTGCGTATCTTACTCCGCACCGTGAGAGAGTCAAGCATTTTTTCAAATTTCTTTTTCTCTCACTCCCGACTCGCTGTGTGACTTTCGTCTCACTCCGTGTCGGTGGATGCGCAGTATAGGGAGTTGATAAATTAGTACAAGCGTTTTTTGCAAAAAAACTCTCAACCGAACAAATAACGAGCACTCCGCATAGATACTCAACGATCTTGTCTAATATTCCGGGTTGTAGAGGATCTTTTCATGATGAAACACCTGACTTCTGCATTAAAAGACCGCCGATTTCTTGGTAATTTCGATCGCTGATCTTATCTCTCTTGGTTCTTTTTTCTCTTTCTACCTATATAAAGACGAAAAAAAAGAGCAGAACGATGACGAACTGCTCTTTGGTCTTTGCTTTTTACTTGGGATACTTCAGGTGAAGTCTTGGAAATTGCTTCTTCTGTATAGAAGAAAAGATCAGAGCATCCTTGCCCTTCTCTTTTACGACAGATTAGCTAGGGGTATATCTAAATGTCGTGGTTGTTCGATGACACATTGAGCTCGTAAGAGTGGAGCATGCTTGCATTCCCAATGGCGTCATCTTCGAGAGGAACTTAGTTCTTCAATACTTTTACGGTGTAGCTACCATCTTTTTGTTGGTACAGACCGTGGATGTCGGTTTCGAAACCTGGGTAATGCGCACCGATTTCACAAAGCATCTCTAGGAACTCCAGCACAGGGCGAGACTCTTGAGTCACCATTTCACCAGGAAGTACTAGTGGCACACCTGGAGGGTAAGGAAGGATCATGTTCGCACTTACGCGGCCAACCATTTCTTCCAGTTTGATTTCTTCTACGTTACCGCGAAGCTCTTCTTGCCATGCTGCGTGTGGTGTTACTTTCATTTCTGGAAGTACATCGAACGCTTTGTACATTAGCTCTGGTAGATTGTATTTCTTAGTTAGGTCGTGAATTGCTTGTGCTAGTTCTTGAACGCGCATGCCTTCATAGAAGCTTGGGTCTTCGTTATATAGTGAAGGTAGGAAGCTCTTGATGGTTAGGTTCAAGTCATAGCCACGTTTAAATTCAGTCAGACCGCGTAGCAATTGCATTGCTTTTGATTTGTCGATACCGATTGAGAATAGGAACAACAAGTTGTATGGGCCTGTTTTCTCAACCACGATGCCGCGCTCGTCTAGGAATTTAGCCACCAGCGAAGCAGGAATACCTGACTCTTCTAGTTCGCCTTCTTTATTCATCCCCGGAGTCAGTAGCGTTACTTTGATTGGGTCAAGATACATGTGGTTGTCATCCATGTTCTTGAAGCCGTGCCATGTATCGCTAGGGTCTAGTTTCCAACATTCTGTGGTATCGATGTTTTCTGGTTGCCATACATCGAAAAACCAGCTGTCACTTTCTGCTTCTAGGCGTTTGATCTCTTTACGGAAGCGAATTGCGCGATCGATAGAGTCTTGCATCAACTTCTTACCAGTGTTGCCGCGCATCATTGCCGCTGCAGTTTCAGTAGAAGCAACAATGCCGTACTGAGGTGAAGTTGAAGTGTGCATCATGAATGCTTCGTTGAAAGATTCTTTATCAAAGTCACCTTTCACGTGAATCATTGAAGCTTGTGAGAACGCTGCCAACAGTTTGTGTGTTGATTGTGTTTCGTAGAACACTTTGCCTGGCATCGCTTCACCACTCATACCACATTTACCTTCGTAAATTGGGTTGAAGTTAGTGTAAGGCACCCAAGCACTGTCGAAGTGGATGTGTTTACAGTCTAGCGACTCTTTGATGAATTGTGTGTTGTACAACAGACCATCGTAAGTTGAGTTAGTCACTACTGCGTAACTTGGCGCTGTTGCACCTGGTGTTTTCGCCACTTTCTCTGCAATGACATCGCGGCTGAATTCGCTTTGTGGAATACCACCAAGGATGCCGTATGCGTTACGGGTTGGGCGGAAGTAGATTGGAGTAACGTCACTCATCATCATTAGGTGAGTCAGAGATTTGTGACAGTTACGGTCAATCAGTACTGTGCTGCCCGCAGGCGCTGAGTACATACCTACGATTTTGTTCGATGTAGACGTACCGTTCGTTACGATGTAAGAGCTGTCTGCATTGAATGTACGTGCGATGTATTCTTCTGCATCTTTATGTGGACCTGAGTGGTCTAGTAGAGAACCTAACTCCGGCATTGAGATTGATACGTCCGCTTTAAATGTGTTTGGACCGTAAAAATCGTAGAAGATACTACCAGCAGGGCTTTTCTGGAATGCAGTACCACCCATGTGACCTGGAGTACAGAAGGTGTATTTACCTTCTTCTACGTATTTGAATAGCGCTTTAGTGAATGGAGGCATGATGGCATCTTTGTATGCCTCAGTCGCTTGGTTGATTTTGATAGCGATGTCGTCAGCCATACCTAAAGCGTACTCGAAGAAGCTCACGTTTAGACGTAGGTCTGTTAGTGAAATGTCTAGAGTAGACTGTTCGTTAGCGAATGCGTGAACAGGCAGTTTTTCGTTGATTTGACTGATACGTTCACATAGCTCTAGTGAGTATTTATCCCAGTCGAACAGCACACCGCAAATGCGTGGGTTCATCTCAATCATTTTGATCAAGTCTTTATCATCTACTGGGTAAACCACTTCGTAGCCCGCTTTCTCAAGAGCAGCGTGAAGTTGACGAACTGGCTCTTCTTTAAAGAACACACCCATGTGGTTCAAGATAGCGAATATATTCATTTGGACATCTCCAAGGCGAATGAGGGCGCTCTTTGCCATTTACAGGCAATGAGTAAAGGTGAGCGCCGCGTGAATTTGGGTTTTATGGGCAGGCACCGAAGTGCCAGCGTTTGGGGATTAGTTGCTTGCTTGGGCAGGCATATCGTCAGCGTGCATTTTCACGTACTGAGCAAGACCTGCTTTTTTGCTGTAGAACATCAAGATAACGAGAGACACGATGAAGGTTGCTGTGAGCGTACCGCCTTCTGCACCCGCTAGTGCGATGAAGCAGAACAGACAAGCCACACCAGAGAACAGCATTACGAAGCCGTTGCGTGTTGTCATACCTTCGAAGCGAATCAAGTTAATGCTTGAGTAGAAGTAAGGCAGCATAGTTAGTAGAACTGCATCAGTCGTTAGCTGGTTGAACAGGTCTGATGCGTGTGCTGTTTTAGAGCTGAAGAACATCAGTACAACCATTAATGCTGTCATCTTGATTGACGCAAGAATTAGACCTTTCTTAGGCACACCGTTTTTGTCAGTTTCGCCGTAGATTTTAGGGAAGTTGCCATCGCTTGCTGCACGTTTACCAGCCTCGCCCACCAGCATCATCCAAGAACCTAGCGAAGTGAAACATGCTAGTGCTGTGAATGCTGATACGAATGGTGCTGTCCAGCTACCGAATAGCTCAGTGGTTGCCAATGCAAATGGCGCACCTGATGCCGCAACTTCAGAAGCAGGGAACATGCCGCTGATCATTTGAGTTGATAGGATGTAAATCACACCTGCGATACCAGTACCCAGCATGGTTGCTAGCGGTACAGTACGTTTAGGGTTTTCTACCATACCTGTCGATACTGCTGCTGATTCCACACCAACGAATGACCATAGACAGATAAGGACCGCAGTCACAATCGCATGGCTATCAGTACCCGCAGATACGTTCCAGTTTTGGCTGTATAGCGCAGTGTCGAAGTGCGTCCAACCAAATAGAGCGGTACCAACAACTGGAATTAGGATTAGAACAAGACCAAGCGTACATAGACGGCTTACCCAGCTACCACCAAGTAGGTTGACGAAAGTGAATATCCATACCGATGCAATCGTCGCAATACCTGCTGGGATTGGGTCATTAAGCACAGGGAAGAATACTGAAAGGTAAGAAACACCTGTAATAGCAATAGCTAGGTTACCAATCCAGTTCGCGTGGTAATAAAGCACGCCCGTTTGGAAACCAAAGCTGGGGAAACTTCGCCCGCATAAGCGATAGGACCACCTTCTTGAGGGTTTTTGGTTGCCAGACGAGCGTAAACAAACGCAAGGCTCAGTGCACCGATCAAACAGATCAGCCAGCTGAAAATTGAAACAGAGCCTACTGAAGCGAGGCTAGAAGGTAACAGTGCAATACCACTACCCATCATGTTACCGGCGACTACACCCGTACAGGCAATTAGGCCGATTTTTTTCGCATTCGATGACATAACATCTCCAAATCTATTCTACTCAAGTCAACGTGACTCAAACTGAACGGTTATTAGCGAGATGCTATGAAGTAGATACCTGCTCGACCTCGCTAAATTTCGAAGTGAAGACTACGCCCAAAAATCGGGAAAAAAATAAACTTGGCGTTATCAATAAAATGATTAGTTAATCAACATCAAGTTGAGATAAACATGATAAACACAAAAATATAAAGCCATATTATTCATGCAGTTATAAGAAAAACATCAAACCTTCTACCGACAGATAAACTCTCATCAACTCGTTGGTAATCGCGATAAAAGTTATCAACCTCTATCAACTTCCCCATCCCGAAGGGTTAATTCCCTGAACTGTTGATTCCATAAATCTCTCCCTGATCGCGCTTTTTGACCCACATCAATATTCATCTCGCCTGCAAGAAAGCATCAGAATCATTCTCGCCACATAACTCAGCCAGACACTCCATACAATCAATAGAGATAGAGATAGAGATAGAGATAGAGATAGAGATAGAGATAGAGATAGAGATAGAGATAGAGAAGAAAACCGGATATGTCTTCCCGTTGCAAGCTTGCGTTGTTAGCTCCTTCGTAAGTCATTACCCCACCGCCCACCCTTTTCACTTTTCGACAGCTACAAAAAAGCCCCTCACCGAAATGAGGGGCTAGTATTAAACTGACGTAGAGTGCGAGAGAATTAAAGCATTCGAACGACAGAAGGGTGAACGGCGCGATACATGGCGTAATCAATCGCCTTCATGTTACTTGGGAAGACCAAGTTTTCGCACAGCAGGTACGTCTCAACCGACGTATCAATATAGAAAGCTTCGCTGTAAGACTCACTGGCCAAATCCAGATCACCATCCAATTCAGCGTGCTTACCACGAATCAGATAAGAAAGCACCGAATCACGTAACCTCAAAGCCTGCCCAAGATGCTGCTTGGCTGAAGCCATGTCACCAATGATGGTTTCGTGCAGGGCTAAAGCTTCATAAATTCGCGGTTGAATTGGCCCAACCATCATTTTCACGTTAGTTTCTAGTGCGTCACTCAACTGCTGCACTCGCCCTTTCTTCAACTCCTGTGAAAAATCGAGCACCTTCTGCACGTGGTAAGCAATTAATAACTCTGCCTGAACGTAAGCGTTATCTGGCTCAATTTCTAAAATGTTTTCCATCAAGTTGACGCCTTGGCGAAACTGCTTGGCATCCGAGACATTGAGATAATGGTTAGCTTGAACAAACAGCTCCAAAGCATCTGGGTTAATTGGCATTCCCGCCACCAGCATCGTGGATTTCAGCTTGGCATCCGGTACTTTCAGGACTTGCATCAAGTCTAACGACGCTTGTTGAAGCACTGTCTTTAAATGGCTGCTGGTTAACGCGTATTGACGACTAAACAACACCTTTTCAGATGAGTTATTCCGATATTCCACCTCTAAAAAGCTGCCACCCTCATTTTCACGAACCCGCACCACAACCGATTTGCCCGGCACAATACCCGAAGTAAACGACGTCTTCTTTAGCATGACTCGGTAATCGCTCACTTGAGCAATGTCGGACATCAACTTTTGGGCAAACCCGTCTGCCAAGTCGTAGCTTAACCCTTCGCTCGTGAAGTTATCTTGAAACTTGAATTCGATAAGGTGAGTATCGATGGCTTGAGTAATACGCACTTCCGATTGCTTGTAGGTAAACACACCCATCACCACAACCAAAACACTGATCCAGATGAAGTTCATGATCCCCAGGCGCCACGGACTGATTTTATTTTTTTTCGGAGGGGCCTTTTTCTCTTTAGACATCTCACAGACCGCGCGAGTCAGAGGGCCTGCAGGAAAGGTGACGGCAGGTGCGATAGGTGGAGTCTCTTCTTCTGGTTCATCAACAATAGGAGGAAGACTTTCTGAATCACAATGACGACTTGCGAGGAATTCCTCGAGTGTCATTGGGGTCACATTCGCCACCAGCTTGTAACCACGTTTCGGCACTGTAATGACGTAGCTGGTATTTTCTTCCCGACCGTCACGCAGTAATTTACGTAACTCAAAAATGGACTGAGTCACCACTTGATCGGTCACAATCGCCCCTGCCCAAACGTATTGGATCAATTCCTCACGATTGAACACCTCATTCGCATGCTCCGCTAGGAAATGCAGAAGATTAATTAAGCGTGGCTCAACAGTAACTTCCCTATCTTGTCGATACAGCTTATTTTCATCAACGCTTAAAACCCAGTCATTGATTTGAAAATAGACTCCAACCATGTATGAAAACTCTCGTATCTACAGACAGCGCTACGGCAGGAATCAAACAATGGTCAATTCCTACAGGTAACTAAAGGCGAGATTATAGGTGGGAAAACGGCGTGCACCTAGAAAAGCAAGCCGCCAAAAATGCAAACTTAAGTTAAGTGATGCAGAAATGAGACTACTCAAGTGCTGCAAGGATAGAACAATGAGTAGCATCATCGTCCGTATGACCGCAGCAAGCATCATTGATCTTCTTCAAAGCTCGACGAATTTTCGTTAGCTCGTTAATTTTTCCATCAATCAGCTCTAACTTAGCAGAAGTAATAGCTTTAACCTCTGCACAGCTGTGTTCTGTTGCTTCTAGTTTGATTTCTAGTAGCTCTTTAATCTCATCCAGGCTCAGGCCCAGCTCTTTACCTTTAAGGATGAAGTGTACCTGCTTTTGATTCTCTTCATTATAGAGACGATAACCTGATTCACTTCGACCTGCGGGCTTTATCAGCGCGTTTTTCTCATAAAAACGCAGCGTATCTGCCGTCACACCACAACGTTTTGCCAGTTCACCTATCTGAAACATAACTTTCCCTATTAACTATCTCGTTACTTTTAAAGCTAAAGAACCTCTTTTTCACAATTATTTTTGAGATGCCAAACGATTGCGCGAGCTTTTTTGTAATAAATTGGTTAGAATACGCGCCATCAAATGTGGAGACTGTTTTCTAACCAGAAAACATCCGGCAAAGGTCTTTACCAAAACTGGCCAATATTTTACCCCAAGAGGTAAAAACAAGTTCATTTTTGGCAAACATCTTTAACTCCGTGAATTTGAGGAAAATGGAAGCATGAATAACGCTCGTCCTATTCGCCGTGCGCTTATCAGCGTATCAGACAAAACAGGTATTGTTGAGTTTGCACAAGCTCTTGCTGAGCGCGGTGTCGATATCCTATCTACTGGTGGTACAGCACGCCTACTTGCCGAACAAGGCATCGCAGTAACAGAAGTCTCTGACTACACAGGTTTCCCAGAAATGATGGACGGCCGCGTTAAAACGCTTCACCCGAAAGTTCACGGTGGTGTGCTTGGTCGTCGTGGTCAAGATGACGACGTGATGGCAAAACATGGCATCAATCCAATCGACATGGTCGTTGTTAACCTATACCCATTCGCAGAAACCGTTGCAAAAGAAGGCTGTACACTAGCTGACGCGGTTGAAAACATCGATATCGGCGGCCCAACGATGGTTCGCTCTGCAGCGAAAAATCACAAAGACGTGACTATCGTTGTGAACGCTCATGATTACGATCGCGTTATCGCTGAAATGGACGCGAACGAGAAATCTCTAACACTAGAGACTCGTTTCGACCTTGCTATCGCAGCATTCGAGCACACTGCTGCTTACGATGGCATGATCGCAAACTACTTCGGCACTATGGTTCCATCTTACGGTGAGAACAAAGAAGGTGATGAAGAGTCTAAATTCCCACGTACTTTCAACCAGCAATTCGAGAAGAAGCAAGACATGCGCTACGGTGAGAACAGCCACCAAGCAGCTGCATTCTACGTTGAAGCAAACCCACAAGAAGCGTCTGTTTCTACTGCTCGCCAAATCCAAGGTAAAGCCCTCTCTTACAACAACATTGCAGACACGGACGCAGCACTTGAGTGTGTGAAAGAGTTCAACGAACCTGCATGTGTAATCGTAAAACACGCCAACCCATGTGGCGTTGCGCTAGGTAAAGACATCCTCGAAGCGTACAACCGCGCTTACCAAACTGACCCAACGTCAGCGTTCGGCGGCATCATTGCATTCAACCAAGAGCTAGATGCAAAAACGGCTAGCGCTATCGTTGAGCGTCAATTCGTTGAAGTGATTATCGCACCTTCTGTTTCAGCGGAAGCGATTGAAGTGGTTGCAGCGAAGAAAAACGTTCGCCTACTTGAGTGTGGTGAGTGGACAACTAAAACAACAGACTTTGACGTTAAACGCGTTAACGGCGGCCTGCTAGTTCAAGACCGTGACCAAGGTATGGTTAGTCTGGATGACCTTAAAGTGGTCTCTAAGCGTCAACCTACAGAAGAAGAGCTAAAAGACGCCCTATTCTGCTGGAAAGTAGCGAAATACGTGAAATCTAACGCGATCGTTTACGCGAAAGGCGACATGACTATCGGTGTAGGCGCAGGCCAAATGAGCCGCGTTTACTCAGCGAAAATTGCCGGCATCAAAGCCGCAGATGAAGGCTTAGAAGTTGCCGGTAGCGTAATGGCATCTGACGCTTTCTTCCCATTCCGCGACGGTATCGATGCCGCAGCAGAAGCCGGCATTAAGTGCGTAATTCAGCCAGGTGGCTCTATGCGTGACGACGAAGTTATCGCAGCAGCAGATGAGCACGGCATGGCGATGATCTTCACGGGTATGCGTCACTTCCGCCACTAATTTCCTCTTCGTATTTGGCACTGTGGCGTCGTTAGCTGCTTTCGCCCACCCCGGTCACATAGCGAGCTATGCTCCCGGGGATGGGCTCAATTGCTGCCTAGCCACATCACCAACTACTTTGAGCAAGACTTATTTAATTTAGCTAATTTGAAATACTCTTAGTTTTAGAAATTTTCATTTTAGAGCAAAGCCATATTGATAAGGTCAAGGAGAGCTCGCGGAGTTTATAAGTATAAATGAGCAAGCTCGACGCAGAGATTAGCAATATGGCGCAGCTATCAAAGGATAAATAAAATGAATGTACTTATCATTGGTTCAGGCGGTCGTGAACATGCGCTAGGCTGGAAAGCAGCGCAAAACCCAAATGTTGAGACTATTTTCATTGCTCCAGGCAACGCAGGTACGGCACTAGAGCCAAAACTAGAGAACGTAAACATCGATGTAGAAGACATCGCTGGCCTTGTTGCTTTCGCCAAAGAGAAGGTAATTGAACTGACTATCGTTGGCCCAGAAGCACCATTGGTTATTGGTGTGGTTGATGCGTTCCGCGAAGCGGGCTTACCAATCTTTGGCCCTACCCAAGCCGCAGCGCAGCTTGAAGGCTCTAAAGCGTTTACTAAAGACTTCCTTGCTCGTCACCAAATCCCAACCGGTGCTTACGCAAACTTCACAGAAATTGAACCAGCGCTTGCTTACGTGCGTGAGCAAGGTGCGCCGATTGTGGTGAAAGCCGACGGCCTTGCGGCTGGTAAAGGCGTGATTGTGGCAATGACGCTAGAAGAAGCCGAAGACGCAATCAAAGACATGCTAGCAGGCAACGCATTTGGTGACGCAGGCAGCCGCGTGGTTATCGAAGAGTTCCTCGATGGTGAAGAAGCAAGCTTCATCGTGATGGTGGATGGTGAGAACGTTCTGCCAATGGCCACCAGCCAAGATCACAAACGCGTAGGTGACAAAGATACAGGTCCTAACACTGGTGGCATGGGCGCGTACTCGCCAGCTCCTGTGGTCACACCAGAAATTCACAACCGCATCATGGAAGAAGTCATTTACCCAACGGTACGTGGCATGGCTTCTGAAGGTAACCCATACACAGGTTTCCTATACGCGGGTCTGATGATCGACAAAGATGGCACTCCGAAAGTGATCGAGTACAACTGCCGCTTCGGTGATCCAGAGACACAACCAATCATGATGCGTATGGAATCGGATCTGGTTGATCTTTGCTTGGCTGCGATTGACCAAAAACTGGATCAAGTGGAATCAAAATGGGATCCACGTGCGTCGATTGGTATCGTACTCGCAGCCAGTGGTTACCCAGCAGCGTACAACAAAGGCGATGTGATCTCTGGTCTGCCTCAAGTTGAAATTGAAGGCGAGAAAGTCTTCCACGCGGGTACAGAAAATAAAGATGGCAACATCGTAACAAACGGCGGTCGTGTTCTTTGTGCAACCGCACTTGGCAATAGCGTATCAGAAGCGCAGCAACGCGCTTACGAGCTTGCAAAACAGATCAGTTGGGACGGCATGTTCCATCGCAGTGACATCGGCTACCGTGCGATTGCACGTGAGCAAGAAAAATAAAAACAACTTAAGTTGGCTAAAAAACAAAAGGCGCATTCAGCGCCTTTTTTATTACTCTGTCAGTTAGTAAGTCTCACCAAGCTTACTCAGCGAGTAATGCTGGTCGTGGTACACAATCAAAGTCATCATCATTGAGCATCAACAGTTCATCAACCGTTGCTTTAGTTCGTGACTGCTTGCCGACAAAAGCCACGTAACTGTCTACAGATGAGAGACGCTCGATAATAAATTTTGGCAACGTCTGATTAAACTCGAGTGTCGAGAACGCTCTACCTTTGCAGGTTTCAAACGATTGGCCATTCCAATAACCTTGAATGAGGCTCTGACTGTTACGAGACTGCGCCTTAACCGACGCCACTACATCATTCGCTTCTGTCTTGTAACGTTCTAATTGTTCATGCTGAAGTGGTAAGACTTTACGATTAACGCGATATTGTTGGTAAACCGCTTCGCCATCTTTATTAAAACGGATGTGGATTTGAAAAGGCACCAACTCTTGCTTGGTATCAGCTTGCTCACCTTTTCGAATCAACTCTCGAAGCTCACCTTCATCCCAACGGTAGTCACTTTGAAACCAGCCATTATCCCCCATCGTTACGTAGTCCGCAGCCGTACTCACGCGAGTGAGTTTCTCGGTCATCCAGTACAAGCTACTTGCGTCTCCAGCAACTTTGCCGCCAGAGAAGTGAGTGAATTGTTCTAAATTAGGAGTTTCAACCGACGAACAGCCAAAAAGGGTAAAGCTAGATAAGAGAAGTGAAGCGAGTAGATGTTTTTTCATGAAGTTGCACCGAGGCAGGATACCTCGGTGCATTCTAACTTAGTTTACTGATTCTTTCAGCGCTTTACCTGCTACGAATGCAGGTACGTTAGCTGCTGCGATTTGAATCTCGTCACCAGTCTTAGGGTTACGACCAGTACGTGCAGCGCGGTGGTTTACTTTGAATGTACCAAAACCAATTAGTTGAACTTGGTCACCCTCTTTAAGTGCACCAGTTACACCATCAAGAGTCGCTTCAAGAGCAGCTTTTGCTTGTGCTTTTGATAGGTCTGCTTTCTCTGCGATAAAGTCGATTAATTGGGTCTTGTTCATTAGGTTTCCCTTCTCATAGGTTATCGAATTCGTCTCACTCTAAAACATAAATGCCCCATCTGGCAAAGGTTTGTAAGCGATCTTTCGATTTTCTGACGTACTTTTAGCCATAATATGAGTAATAACTCACAATTTGTTACCACATACCCCCTGAAAACCCTTGCTTTCCAAGGTATTTGGACCAATTTATAAGGCACTTTTGCGGTTATAATAGCTGCAAATAACCACTATCAAACTACATTCAAGGGCAACTATGCTGCTGTTATCCATTTATATCTCTATTGCAATCGGCATTTCGTTTATCTGTTCGGTGCTGGAGGCGGTACTGCTGAGTATCAGTCCGAGCTACATTGCGCAGCTCAATCAACAGGGGCATCCCGCAGCTGGGCAACTGGCTAAGCTAAAATCAGATATCGACCGGCCATTGGCATCCATTCTAACTCTAAATACCATCGCTCATACCATCGGCGCGGCCACTGCTGGTGCACAAGCTGCGGTGGTATTTGGTAGCGAAGCGTTAGGTATCTTTTCGGCAGTGCTCACACTGGCGATCTTGGTGCTTTCAGAAATCGTACCGAAAACAATTGGCGCAACTTACTGGCGTCAATTGGCGCCAACCGCGGCAGTCGCATTACGTTGGATGGTATGGGCGCTAACGCCATTCGTATGGTTTTCAGAGCAAATCACCAAGCGTCTTGCTCGTAACCACGAAGCTCCGAAAATGCGTGATGAACTGTCTGCAATGGCGATTCTGGCACGTGAAAGCGGTGAATTTGCCGAGGGTGAATCAAAAATCTTAAGCAACCTGCTGGGCATCCAAGATGTACCTGTAACGCAGGTTATGACGCCACGTCCTGTGGTATTCCGTATCGATGCCACGATGACCATCAATGAGTTCCTAGAAAAACACAAGGATACGCCTTTCTCACGCCCATTGGTTTATAGCGAGCAGAAAGACAACATCATTGGTTTTGTGCACCGCCTTGAGTTGTTCAAACTCCAACAATCAGGTTGTGGACAGAAACAACTGGGAGCAATCATGCGCCCGATTCAAGTGGTGCTAAACAACACGACTTTACCGAAAGTGTTTGACCAAATGATGACTCATCGCCTACAGCTAGCCCTTGTCGTTGACGAATACGGTACTGTGCAAGGCTTGGTGACGTTGGAGGATATTTTTGAACACCTCGTGGGTGAAGAAATCATCGATGAAGCGGATAAAAGTACCGACATGCAAGAGCTGGCTTACCAACGCTGGGAAAGCTGGAAAGAAATGCACGGCGTAATCGAAAGCCGCGATGATGATGAAGAAGAGGAAGAACTGGAGAAGCATCACAAGGAGCCAGAAACTCAAGAAGTGACAAAACCAGACTCTAAAGAATCGTAATCAGCATTGGGCATAACAGCTCAAACGCCGCAAACAAAAAGGCATCCATTTAGGATGCCTTTTTTCTATCTATTCAACGATTAAAGTGCGATACCGATGTTGCTCACACCTTCTTCACGTAACTCTTCACGTAAATCTTTAATCAAGCTGATGTCACGCTCTACCGCTTCACGCAGTGGACGGAAAATAGCCCACTGCACGTCCCATTCTTCACATACGGCTTCATTTTCTTTCTGATTGTCGTTGGTGATTGGCTCTGCACCTTGCGCTTGCTCTAGATCAGCAACGGTTTGTACCGACTGTTGGCTCACTTTAAGCATTGAATCGAAAAGGTAGTCGCGGTCCAATAGGCCATGCAGTAACGTAGACAAACCCTGACACGCGTCCATCGCTGGATAAACCCCGTAAAAATCGAACTCATCCGCACTTGGGAACAACTCTTCTAACTTCTCTAATTGACGTTCGAAGTTAATTTTCGCGTTCTTAACTGTCAAAATTTCCCATACACTATCAAGAATCGCTCGGTAAGCACGCGGGTCAGCAAATTCTGTGTTCTCACAAAACATCGCATAGTTTGGATACATGCGTTCACATAGACACGCCATAAAGGTAATTTGTTGCCAAGGTTCTAGTTTTTCTAAACGAACCTGAAGAGGATTCTTAAGCATAGTCACTCAATCATTGAAGAAAAAAACAGCGAAAGTGTACTTGATTCATCACAGGGAAAAAAGTTAATGCCGCATTCAAATCAGATTTTCCTGCTCTCAGAGCATCGTGACACCTACGAAACGTTATTGACGGAGAGAAAGCTACCAGATCTGAGCATCACTGATAAGCCAGAGGAAGCTCAAATAGTTCTTGCCGATCCGCCATTACTATCCAATAGATTAGACGAGTTTTCACAGCTTGGGTGGGTACAATCGACATTCGCCGGCGTCAATGCACTAATGCTACCTAACCTTCGTCAGGACTACACCCTGACCAATGTTCGAGGCATCTTTGGCCCACTGATTGCCGAATATGTGCTGGGGTACAGTATTGCCCATTACCGCCACTTCAACCGATACCACCAGCAACAACAAAACAAACGATGGCAGCCTCATCTCTATACATCATTACAAAGTAAAACCATGGTGATTCTCGGTACTGGTAGCATTGGGTGTTATTTGGGCAACGCAGCTAAAGCAATGGGAATAAAAACCATCGGTATGAACCGCACAGGTATTCCGACCTCAGGTGGTGAATTTAATCAGACCTTTCATATCAGTGAACTAAGTAAGGCATTTGAACAAGCCGACATTGTTGTGAATACCCTACCAAGTACACCGGAGACGCAACAGTTACTTAATCGTCAAACACTCAGCCATCTAAACAAGGCGTTATTATTCAACGTAGGTCGTGGCGACGTACTGGATGAGGCAGGGTTGCTCTTCGCTCTGAAAAACCGTTGGGTAGAACACGCCTTCTTAGATGTGTTTGAGCAAGAACCGTTATCGGTAGAACATCCGTTTTGGAAACTACCGCAAGTCACCATCACTCCACACATTGCTGCGCTGAGTTTTCCCGAGCAAGTCATCGAGATTTTTGCTGAGAACTATCTACGCTGGCGCGATGGGTTTTCATTAAATTATCAAGTGGATTTCGAAAAGGGTTACTAAGAATGTCGTTAGACGAGCTATTGCAGCAAGTGAGGGCCTGTCAGATTTGCGCGGATGATTTACCTTTGGGTGCAAACCCTGTCGTACAAGCCGCAAAAGACGCACGCATCCTAATCATCGGACAAGCGCCGGGGACGCGTGTGCACAAAACCTCGATACCTTGGAATGACCCAAGTGGTGATCGATTACGCCAATGGCTCGATATCGACAAAGACGTTTTCTACGACCCAAATAAAATTGCCATTGTCCCAATGGGCTTCTGTTATCCAGGCAAAGGGAGCTCTGGTGATTTACCGCCTCGTAAAGAATGTGCGCCCACTTGGCATAAAAAGATTCTTGAGCAGCTGCCCAATATAGAGCTCACTCTACTAATTGGTCAGTACTCGCAGCAGTACTATCTCACTAACAAACCAAAGACGCTCACGCAAACTGTTCAGCAATGGCAAGATTGGGAACCGGACTTTATCCCGCTCCCTCACCCATCTCCACGCAATACATTGTGGTTAAAGAAGAATCCTTGGTTTGAATCTGACGTCGTGCCATACCTTAAAAAACGCGTTCACTCGATGCTTTAGGTTACCCATGATCTAATTACTTTTTTATCTGTACAAGAAAATGAGCACACAAAAAAAACCGCTAAGCTATTGTTTATAATGAGATTAAAAATAAGCGTACAGACTAAATAGTAATTAGATCATAGTAGGCCAAATACTACTAGAGCTGTACAGCCTTGAGTTTCAGATAAAAAATTGAATTTTAGGTAAAAAAATACCGGCACTGAATGCCGGCATTTGATTTCAAAAAATCTAACTTACTTGTGGTATGGCTTAGATAACTCGTGTACCGCTTCCACAAATACGCCTGCGTTTTCTGGCGGTACATCCAAGTGGATACCATGGCCTAGGTTGAACACATGACCAGTACCCGTATCACCAAAGCCTTCTAGGATATCCGCTACTTCTTCGCGGATACGCTCTGGTGAAGCGTAAAGCATGGATGGGTCCATGTTACCTTGCAGCGCCACTTTATCACCGATACGTGCCTTCGCGTCTGCAATGTTGATTGTCCAGTCTAGGCCAACCGCATCACAGCCCGTTGCTGCGATTTGCTCAAGCCACATACCGCCATTCTTAGTGAACAGTGTGACTGGCACGCGACGACCATCGTTTTCACGAATCAGACCATCTACAATCTTGTGCATGTATTGCAGTGAGAACAGGTTGTAGTCACGAGGCGTCAGTACGCCACCCCATGTGTCAAATACCATTACCGATTGCGCACCCGCTTTAATTTGCGCGTTTAAGTACTCGATAACGCTGTCTGCCAGCTTATCTAGAAGTAAGTGCAGAGTTTGTGGTTCCGCGTACATCATTTTCTTGATCTTGGTGAAGGCTTTAGAACTGCCACCTTCGATCATGTACGTAGCAAGAGTCCACGGGCTACCAGAGAAGCCAATTAACGGCACTTCACCCTTAAGGTCTTTACGGATCTGACGTACTGCGTTCATTACATATTGCAGTTCACCTTCTGGATCTGGCAAACCAATTTTTTCCACGTCAGCTTTGCATGTAATTGGGTTATCAAAAACAGGTCCTTCACCCGCAGCAAAACGCAAACCAAGCCCCATGGCATCTGGAATCGTTAAGATGTCCGAGAATAAGATCGCAGCATCAAGAGGAAAACGGCGTAATGGTTGAAGTGTCACTTCGGATGCTAATTCTGCATTTCGACACAAAGACATGAAATCACCCGCTTCTGCACGAGTCGCTTTGTATTCTGGTAGGTAACGACCTGCCTGGCGCATCATCCATACTGGCGTGTAATCTACAGGCTCTTTTAAAAGCGCACGCAGATAACGATCATTTTTTAATTCAGTCATTCCGTAATTCCAACTGTTAGGCTTTCTGTGAAAGGGGGTATTCTATCACTGATTTAAGTCCAATAGCTGTGTGCTTTGCAACCTGGATCAAGTTATTAACTTTTAAATCAATGCTTAATTTGCACCCAATCGGTATCAGTGTTAAAAATTTGTTCGCTAGCGAAAACTACAATTATAAACTGAGTACCCAGTACTCAGCATCTCATAACGACATCTTACTTACCCCCTCCCTCTCGGAGGGTTTTTTTTTATCTATTTATCAGATAATTAGAGTCAATATCTTGTAGCGTTTGTTCGATAAGCGCTCTTGCAATCGTTCCTTTAGGCGCAACAGGCGGCATCTCGTCAATACCAAACCATTGTGCATCAGATAACTCAGTGTAGTCTGGACTTAACTCTCCCGATTCATAGTCAGCTAAAAATCCCATCATCATACTCGATGGGAAAGCCCAAGGCTGGCTGCCAAAGTAACGAATATTTTTAACGAGAATTCCCGTTTCTTCATGAATTTCTCGAGCCACACACTCTTCTAATGTCTCACCGACTTCTAAGAAGCCAGCAATAACCGTATACATACCATTTCGATGCCTTGGATGTTGGGCTAATAAGATCTGATTTTCTTTACGTACAGCAACGATAATACACGGAAATATTCGAGGATAATGGAGGGTACGGCATTCGCCACACTGCATAGCTAGCTGGTTATTATTAAGAAAGTTTCTTCCACCGCACTGTGGGCAAAAACGCAGACTTTGCGTCATGTGCCCATACTGAACCGCTTTACTTAACAACATAAATAATGGCTCAGGAAAATGCAGGCAGTCACGCAGTGAGACTAATGGTAGATCATGCTCCAAATCAGACAAATTAAGCCACATGACGGGCGAACCAGAATACTCACCAATGGGTCTTGCACTCACTTCAGGCAGTGATAACTGCTCTGCAGACCCGAAAGGCACAGCACCATCCACCAGCCAAATTTCACTTCCTGCAACAACACACCAGTATGCATTTATCGCGCGGTTAACATCACCTTTTCTTAACATTACACCATCCCTTTGCTTGAAGTTCGTTCATTTTACTGGCAATCTAATTTCATACTAGAGTTTGTCGTTAAGTAAATTCGCACTCTAAATTCTAGTAAGGACAAGAGTTTGTAATAACTTTACTAACTTTGCTTTGCAAAGGATACGTTCGCCAACAGGCGATCAGATCATGAGGGCATGGTCATGCTAAAAAAATTCAAACAAACACAAGACCAGTGGGGTGGCTCAAGTGATGTCATTGATCACTGGTTAGAGACAAGACAATCCCTGATTGTTGAATATTGTAAGCTTGCAGCACTGCAACCTTGTTCGAAAACCAATGTTATTGAACTCCCATCTCCTTCCGAATTGCAGGATTTCTGTCAGCATCTCGTTGATTACATCTCCGAGGGCCATTTTAAAATCTATGACATGGTTATGGATCGCTGGAAAGCGACTGGCTTTGTCGTGACCAATGAGATCAATCAAACTTATGGCCAAATAGTCCTGACAACTGAACCACTATTGAACTTTAACGATAAGTACTCAGAAGTTACTGAAGATGATGAATTAGATGATTTCGATTCTGATATGTGTCTCATTGGCGAAATTCTTGAGACTCGATTTGAAGTCGAGGACTATCTGATACAGCAGATCGCAGAAAGTCTGTCTATGCCCCCAGGGGCTTAGTGTTTGCGAATATTCAGAGACTGAAGGATAGAAAAGACTGACGATCATCGTCGGTCTTTTTTGTTTCTAGCCTTATCACTATTACCTTCTCTAAGAACCCTCTCGAAGAAAAAGGCAGGATAAAAACTAAAAAGGCACCCGAAGGTGCCTTTTTTCTTAAGCTTCTAACGATTACTCGTTAAATGGCTTACTCTTCAGAAGAGAAACCAGCGTTTAGAAGTGCCGCTAGGTTGTCCGTTGCTTGCTCAGCAGAAGGACCATCTTGCGCTTCAGAACGTTTAGCTTGACGCTCTTGGTGGTATGCGAAACCAGTACCAGCTGGGATCAGACGACCAACAATTACGTTCTCTTTCAGACCACGTAGGTCATCACGCTTACCAGAAACCGCTGCTTCTGTTAGTACGCGAGTTGTCTCCTGGAACGATGCCGCAGAGATGAACGACTCAGTCGCTAGAGATGCTTTAGTGATACCTAGTAGTTCACGTTCGAAACGTGCAGGCTCTTTGCCTTCAGCTTCTAGGTTACGGTTAGCAATCTTAACTTGTGAGTACTCAATCTGCTCACCAGGTAGGAACTCAGAGTCACCAGAGTGAGTAATAGTACACTTACGTAGCATCTGACGAACGATAGTTTCAATGTGCTTATCGTTAATCTTAACGCCTTGTAGACGGTAAACTTCCTGTACTTCGTTAGCAATGTACTGCGTTACCGCGTGTACGCCACGTAGACGTAGGATGTCGTGTGGAGACTCTGGACCATCTGCGATCACGTCACCACGTTCAACTTTTTCACCTTCGAATACGTTCAACTGACGATGCTTAGGAATCATCTCTTCGTAAGCTTCACCGCTTTCACGTGTGATCACTAAGCGACGTTTACCTTTGGTCTCTTTACCGAAGCTCACAGTACCTGTGTGCTCAGCAAGGATTGCAGGCTCTTTCGGCTTACGTGCTTCAAATAGGTCAGCAACTCGTGGAAGACCACCGGTGATATCTTTGTTACCGCCAGACTTCTGAGGAATACGTGCTAGTGTCGCACCAACACCTACTGCTGCGCCATCTTCGATGTTCACAATCGCTTTACCAGGTAGGAAGTAGTGAGCTGGCATATCAGTACCAGGGATCATTACATCGTTACCTTGCTCGTCAACAAGTTTGATAGCTGGACGCATATCTTTACCTGCTGAAGGGCGAGCTGCTGGGTCAGTTACTTCGCTTGAAGATAGACCAGTTAGGTCATCAGTTTGACGAGATACTGTTACGCCGTCGATCATATCTACAAACTGGATTCGACCTGCTACCTCAGTAATGATAGGTAGTGTGTGCGCTTCCCAGTTTGCAACTGTTTCGCCAGCTTGAACTGTATCGCCATCGCCTTTGCTTAGTAGCGTACCGTAAGGCAGTTTGTGTTTCTCTTTCGTACGACCAAACTCATCAATAATAGTTAGCTCTGTCGCACGAGAAGTGATAACGATCTTACCGTCATCTGCTAGTACAGATTTAGCGTTGTGTAGCTTGATAGAACCGTTGTTCTTAACTTGAACACTGTTCTCTGCCGCTGCTGTCGATGCCGCACCACCGATGTGGAACGTACGCATGGTAAGCTGTGTACCTGGTTCACCGATAGACTGAGCAGCGATAACACCTACTGCTTCACCTTGGTTCACTAGGTGGCCACGTGCTAGGTCACGACCGTAACACTGTGCACAACAACCGAAGTCAGAATCACACGTTACTACAGAGCGCACTTTCATGCTGTCTACTGAGTTCTCTTCCATGATTTGACACCACTTCTCATCGATCAGGGTGTTACGTGGAATAAGAACGTCTTCAGTGCCAGGTTTTAGTACGTCTTCAGCAACAACACGACCAAGAGCAAGCTCAGAAAGTGCAACTTTAACATCACCACCCTCGATGTGAGGCATCATGTCAACACCTTCGTGAGTGCCACAGTCATGTTCAGTTACAACAACGTCTTGAGCAACGTCTACTAGACGACGAGTTAGGTAACCCGAGTTCGCTGTTTTCAGTGCCGTATCCGCAAGACCCTTACGAGCACCGTGCGTTGAGATAAAGTACTGAAGTACGTTTAGACCTTCTTTAAAGTTCGCCGTGATCGGCGTTTCGATGATTGAACCATCTGGGCGCGCCATCAGACCACGCATACCCGCAAGCTGACGAATCTGTGCTGCAGAACCACGAGCGCCCGAGTCCGCCATCATGTAGATGCTGTTGAATGACTCTTGCTGTTCCTCTTCACCGTCACGGTTAACTACCGTTTCAGATGAAAGGTTTTCCATCATTGCTTTCGCAACACGGTCGTTGGTCGATGCCCAGATATCGATAACTTTGTTGTAGCGTTCGCCCGCAGTAACAAGACCTGATTGGTACTGTTCCTGGATTTCACGTACTTCTTCTTCCGCTTCTGCGATTTCAGTGTACTTAGCTGCTGGTACAACCATATCGTCGATACCAACAGATACACCAGAAAGTGCCGCGTATGCGAAACCGGTGTACATGATTTGGTCAGCGAAGATTACAGTGTCTTTCAGACCTAGTTTACGGTACGCCTCGTTAAGTAGGTTAGAGATTTGCTTCTTACCTAGCTTTTGGTTAACGATGCTGTACGGTAGACCAGCTGGCACGATTTGCCATAGCATTGCACGACCAACAGTGGTGTCTACCATCTTGGTTTCTGTAGTGCTGTTGCCGTCTTCGTCTACAACGGTTTCTGTAATACGTACTTTAACGCGTGCGTGAAGCTCAGCTTGTTTAGTGCGGTATGCTTTCTCAGCCTCTTCTGGGCCAGAAAGGTACATGCCTTCACCTTTCACGTTGATCTTTTCACGAGTCATGTAGTACAGACCCAATACAACGTCCTGAGAAGGTACGATGATCGGATCACCTGACGCTGGCGACAGAATGTTGTTTGTCGACATCATCAGAGTACGAGCTTCAAGCTGTGCCTCTAGAGTTAGAGGTACGTGAACCGCCATTTGGTCACCATCGAAGTCCGCGTTGTACGCCGCACATACAAGTGGGTGTAGCTGAATCGCTTTACCTTCGATTAGTACTGGTTCGAACGCCTGGATACCGAGACGGTGAAGTGTCGGTGCACGGTTCAATAGTACTGGGTGTTCACGGATTACTTCGTCTAGGATATCCCAAACGACCGCTTCTTCACGCTCTACCATTTTCTTAGCAGCTTTGATTGTAGTCGCAAGACCACGAGTCTCTAGCTTGCTGTAGATGAATGGTTTGAATAGCTCAAGTGCCATCTTCTTAGGAAGACCACACTGGTGTAGACGAAGGTATGGACCTACTGTGATTACAGAACGGCCAGAGTAGTCTACACGTTTACCTAGAAGGTTCTGACGGAAACGACCTTGTTTACCCTTGATCATATCAGCAAGAGATTTCAGAGGACGCTTGTTAGAACCTGTGATCGCACGACCACGACGACCGTTATCTAGTAGCGCATCAACAGACTCTTGCAGCATACGTTTTTCGTTACGTACGATGATGTCCGGAGCAGCTAGCTCTAGAAGACGCTTCAAACGGTTGTTACGGTTGATCACACGACGGTATAGATCGTTAAGATCAGAAGTCGCAAAGCGACCGCCATCTAGAGGTACTAGAGGACGTAGATCTGGCGGAAGTACTGGAAGTACTGTTAGGATCATCCACTCTGGGTTGTTACCCGATGCGATGAACGCTTCTACCAGCTTAAGACGCTTAGTTACTTTCTTACGCTTAGTTTCAGAGTTTGTTGTCTCTAACTCTTCACGCATTTGTTCTGCTTCAGCGTGCATATCCATAGAACCTAGTAGGTCCTTGATAGCTTCCGCACCCATCTTAGCAGTGAACTCGTCGCCCCACTCTTCTAGACGATCTAGATACTCTTCTTCCGTAAGCATCTGACCTTTTTCTAGATCAGTCATACCTGGTTCTGTTACTACGTACATTTCGAAGTAAAGAACACGTTCGATATCACGTAGAGGGATATCCATCAGTAGACCGATACGAGACGGTAGCGATTTTAGGAACCAGATGTGAGCTACTGGTGAAGCCAGTTCAATGTGGCCCATACGGTCACGACGAACTTTAGTTTGTGTAACTTCTACACCACACTTCTCACAGATAACACCACGGTGCTTCAGGCGCTTGTACTTACCACAAAGACATTCGTAGTCTTTAACTGGACCAAAGATACGCGCACAGAACAGACCATCGCGTTCAGGTTTGAACGTACGATAGTTGATCGTTTCAGGTTTTTTAACTTCACCAAAAGACCATGAACGGATCATGTCTGGTGAAGATAGACCGATTTTGATTGCATCAAATTCTTCGGTCTTATGCTGTGCTTTTAGAAAGTTTAATAAGTCTTTCACAATCAGCTCCTGTAAGGAGTTAAAAGGAGCTCACTCGCTAAAGTGAGCACCTTCTTCCAAATAATCGCTTTGATTCTCTCGACTTTCATCAAGAGAGAAAGGATTACTCTTCGTCTTCTAGCTCGATGTTGATACCTAGCGAGCGGATCTCTTTCAACAGTACGTTGAACGATTCTGGCATGCCAGGTTCCATGCTGTGGTTACCGTCTACGATGTTCTTGTACATCTTAGTACGGCCGTTAACGTCATCCGACTTAACCGTTAGCATTTCTTGTAGCGTGTAAGCAGCACCGTATGCTTCTAGTGCCCATACTTCCATCTCACCGAAACGCTGACCACCGAACTGAGCTTTACCACCTAGTGGCTGCTGAGTTACTAGGCTGTACGAACCAGTTGAACGAGCGTGCATCTTGTCATCAACAAGGTGGTTCAGTTTCAGCATGTACATGTAACCAACAGTTACAGGACGCTCAAACGCATCACCTGTGCGACCATCAAATAGCGTTAGCTGACCTGATGTTGGTAGATCTGCTAGCTCAAGAAGTGCTTTGATTGACTCTTCTGGAGCACCATCAAATACAGGAGTCGCGATTGGTAGACCGCCACGCAAGTTCTTGATCAGAGTACGTACTTCATCATCAGATAGAGAAGCAATGTCTACTTTCTGGCGAGTGTCGCCTAGGTCGTAAACTTTTTGTAGGAACTCACGGAATTTCGCTAGTTCTTGCTGCTCTTTAACCATCTGGTTGATCTTGTCACCGATACCTTTCGCTGCCAGACCTAAGTGTACTTCTAGGATCTGACCGATGTTCATACGCGAAGGTACACCCAGTGGGTTAAGTACGATGTCTACAGGCTGACCTTTTTCATCGTATGGCATGTCTTCAACAGGGTTGATCTTAGAGATTACACCCTTGTTACCGTGACGACCCGCCATCTTATCACCAGGCTGAATGCGACGTTTAACCGCTAGGTAAACCTTAACGATCTTCAGTACGCCAGGTGCTAAATCATCACCTTGAGTGATCTTACGACGCTTAGTTTCGAACTTCTTATCGAAGTCAGCTTTTAGCTCGTCCCACTGCTCAGCAAGTTGCTCAAGCTGAGTTTGTAGTGCGTCATCTTCTAGCGTTAGCTCTAGCCACTTCTTACGATCAGTCGTGTCTAGTTTCGCTTCAGAGTAACCGCCTTCAATCAATACAGCTTTAACACGGTTTAGAAGGCCGCCCTCAAGAATCTGGAATTCTTCAGTTAGGTCTTTCTTCGCTTCTTTAAGCTGCATCTGTTCGATTTCAAGCGCACGCTTGTCTTTCTCTACGCCATCGCGAGTGAAGACTTGAACGTCGATGATCGTACCTGATACAGAGTTAGGTACACGTAGTGAAGTATCTTTAACATCAGATGCTTTTTCACCGAAGATAGCACGTAGTAGCTTCTCTTCAGGCGTTAGCTGAGTTTCACCTTTAGGTGTTACTTTACCAACTAGGATGTCGCCACCCTTAACTTCAGCACCGATGTAAACGATACCTGACTCGTCTAGTTTAGACAGAGCAGATTCACCTACGTTTGGAATATCAGCTGTAATCTCTTCAGAGCCCAGCTTAGTATCACGCGCCACACAAGTAAGTTCTTGAATGTGGATTGTCGTGAAGCGGTCTTCTTGAACTACGCGCTCAGATACTAAGATCGAGTCTTCGAAGTTGTAACCGTTCCAAGGCATGAACGCGATACGCATGTTTTGACCAAGCGCTAGCTCACCTAGGTCTGTCGAAGGACCATCAGCAAGCACGTCACCGCGTGATACAGGTTCACCTGGCATCACACATGGGCGTTGGTTAATACATGTGTTCTGGTTAGAACGTGTGTATTTAGTCAGGTTGTAGATATCGATACCAGCTTCACCTGGTACTAGCTCTTCTTCGTTTACTTTAACAACGATACGAGAAGCATCTACTGACTGGATTACACCACCACGTTTCGCAACTGCAGTTACACCGGAGTCAACGGCTACGTTACGTTCAATACCAGTACCAACAAGCGGTTTGTCAGCTTTCAGTGTCGGAACTGCCTGACGTTGCATGTTCGCACCCATCAATGCACGGTTCGCATCATCGTGTTCTAGGAACGGGATAAGCGATGCAGCGATAGATACAACCTGGTTTGTCGCAACGTCCATGTACTGAGCGTGCTCACGAGGGTGTAGACCAGATTCACCTTTCTGACGAGCTGTGATCAGCTCATCTGCAAAAGTACCATCTTCGTTTAGCTTAGCGTTCGCCTGAGCGATAACAAATTGGCCTTCTTCGATTGCAGACAGGTAATCTACTTCGTCTGTTACTACGCCATCTACAACGCGACGGTATGGTGTCTCTAGGAAACCGTACTCGTTACAACGCGCAAACGCAGATAGAGAGTTGATCAGACCGATGTTTGGACCTTCAGGCGTTTCGATAGGACATAGACGACCGTAGTGCGTTACGTGTACGTCACGTACTTCGAAGCCAGCACGTTCACGAGTTAGACCGCCAGGACCCAATGCAGAAATACGACGCTTGTGCGTTACTTCTGATAGCGGGTTGTTTTGGTCCATGAACTGTGAAAGCTGTGAAGAGCCAAAGAATTCTTTAACTGCCGCAGAAATTGGCTTCGCGTTGATCAAGTCTTGAGGCATGATTGCGTCAAGATCGCCTAGGCTTAGACGCTCTTTAACTGCACGCTCAACACGTACTAGACCTACACGGAACTGGTTCTCAGCCATTTCGCCTACAGAACGGATACGACGGTTGCCTAGGTGGTCGATATCGTCCACTTCGCCCTTACCGTTACGGATCGCGATCAGCTTCTTCATCACTTCGATGATATCAGTTTCATCTAGTGTGCCTTGCTCTTGAGCATCTTCACGGCCGATAGAGCTGTTGAACTTCATACGACCAACAGTCGATAGATCGTAACGCTCTTCAGAGAAGAATAGGCTTTCGAATAGAGCTTCTGCAGCTTCTTTTGTTGGCGGCTCACCAGGGCGCATCATGCGGTAGATTTCTACCAATGCAGAAATACGATCAACCGTGCTGTCGATACGTAGTGTTTCTGACATGAATGGACCGTGGTCTAGATCGTTCGTAAATAGAACTTCTAGCGCTTTGTGGCCAGCCTGAGATAGGTTCGCTAGTGCTTCCAGGCTGATTTCCTGGTTAGCGTTAACAATGATCTCGCCAGTTGCTTCATTGATGTAATCTTTTGATGCAACTTTACCTACGATGTACTCAACTGGTACTTCGATGTGATCAACACCATCTTTTTCTAGTTGGCGGATATGACGAGCTGTTACGCGACGACCTTGCTCAACGTAAACTTTACCATTCGCTTCGATGTCGAATGACGCAGTTTCACCACGTAGACGATCTGGGACCAACTCCATCAATAGAGTTTGGTCTTTCACTTCGAAGTTCACTTTCTCGAAGAAGAGATCTAGGATTTCTTCTGTCGACTTACCTAGTGCACGAAGAATGATCGATGCTGGTAGCTTACGACGGCGGTCGATACGAACGTACAAGTTATCCTTAGGATCAAACTCGAAATCAAGCCATGAACCACGGTAAGGAATAACACGCGCGTTGTATAAAACTTTACCTGAAGAGTGGGTCTTACCCTTATCGCTGTCGAAGAACACGCCTGGGCTTCGGTGCAGCTGGGATACGATAACCCTCTCGGTACCGTTAATTACGAAGGTACCATTATCTGTCATGAGTGGAATTTCACCCATGTAGACTTCTTGTTCTTTAATGTCTTTTACAGTACCTGCTGGCGCGTCTTTATCAAAGATAACTAGGCGTAGTTTTACACGTAGTGGCTTTGAGTAAGTTACACCGCGGATTTGACATTCTTTAACGTCAAAAACTGGCTCACCAAGACGGTAGCTAACGTATTGCAGCTCAGAATTGCCGTTGTAGCTCTGAATCGGGAATACAGAACGGAAAGCGGCTTCAAGACCGTATTGACCTTCAGGATCCTGTTCGATGAATTTGTCGAACGAATCGAGCTGGATCGATAGCAGGTATGGAATGTCCAAAACTTGTGGACGAGTACCAAAGTCCTTACGGATGCGCTTTTTCTCGGTATAAGAGTAAACCATGGGGTTCCTCAGCTCGCTGATAAGTGACCCAAACTGTCCGCCCGCTCCTAGTTACTTAAGGGGGGTAAGGGACAGTGACTAATATAGCTGTTTACTGTAGTGACATTTCATTTCGTAAGAATGAAATGTTTTTTGCATGGATATCAGGCGCTTAAACAGCGGGAAAATTCGCCTATACCCTACAGCGCAAAAAGGCCGGTGGTTAAAAAACCACCAGCCAATTAGCCGTTAGGCTAAGAAACTATGCAATAATTACTTAACAGCAACAGTTGCACCAGCTTCTTCTAGCTGAGCTTTAAGAGCTTCAGCTTCTGCTTTCTCAACACCTTCTTTAAGAGGTGCTGGAGCGCCGTCTACAAGAGCTTTAGCTTCTTTAAGACCTAGGCCAGTTGCGCCACGTACTGCTTTGATTACAGCAACTTTGTTACCGCCAGCAGCTTCTAGGATTACGTCGAATTCAGTTTGCTCAGCAGCAGCTTCGCCGCCAGCAGCGCCGCCAGCTACAACAGCAGCAGCAGCAGAAACACCGAATTTCTCTTCCATTGCTTCGATTAGTTCAACAACTTGCATTACAGACATTTCTGCAACTGCGTCTAGGATTTGCTCGTTAGTAATAGACATAACAATTCTCTTTTAAGTCAACAATAAGTTTATTAAGCAACCAGTAAAAAGCAAGGCTTATGCCGCTGCTTCTTGTTTTTGATCGCGGATAGCTGCGATAGTACGCGCCAGCTTGCCAGCCGAAGCTTCTTTCATGCACATCATTAGGCGTGCAATTGCTTCGTCGTAAGTTGGTAGTGTTGCTAGTACTTCAGCGTCAGTTAAAGCGCCTTCATAAGCAGCAGCTTTGATCTCGAAATCTTTGTTCTCTTTAGCGAAGTCTTTGAAAAGACGCGCTGCAGCACCTGGGTGCTCATTAGAGAATGCGATTAGTGTAGGACCAGTGAAAGTGTCAGTTAGACACTCGTACTCAGTACCTTCAACCGCACGACGAGCAAGAGTGTTACGAACAACTCTCATGTAAACGCCAGCTTCACGAGCTTGTTTACGTAGAGAAGTCATCGCGCCAACTTGAACGCCACGAGAATCAGCTACAACTGCAGAAAGTGCACCACTGGCAGCTTCGTTGACTTCAGCAACAATTGCTTTTTTGTCTTGAAGGTTTAAAGCCATCTTGGATTTACTCCTGGTTGTCGTTACACCACTCACTATCATCACGACAGTGAGAGCTATTGAGGTGCTTCCCCAGAAGAAAGTTAACTATATTACATAGAGCTTTCTGTCAGTTCGGGCACCATCTACGTAGGATAATTAAGTTTGCTTTTACACAAACACCTACGGTCTTGGACGGAGACTGGGTCTTAATTCATTTCGAACTAGGAGACAGTTCAAAGAACCAAAGTTCAGCCCCAACCACAAATATTAGGCGCAAAATTATACACTAATTTTGCGCCTAAGCAAATAAATTATGCTTGAGTGTTCAGGCTAGCCTGATCAACAGCAACACCAGCACCCATAGTAGTAGAGATGCTTACTTTCTTCAGGAAAGTACCTTTCGCTGAAGATGGCTTAGCTTTCTTCAGAGCAACTAGAAGTGCTTCTAGGTTCTCTTTGATCTGCTCAGCAGAGAAGTTTGCTTTACCGATAGTAGTGTGGATGATACCGTTTTTGTCGTTACGGTAACGAACCTGACCAGCTTTAGCGTTTTTAACCGCTTCAGCAACGTTAGGAGTTACAGTACCAACTTTAGGGTTTGGCATAAGACCGCGAGGACCTAGGATAGTACCTAGTTGACCTACAACGCGCATTGCATCTGGAGAAGCAACAACTACGTCAAAGTTCATTTCGCCTTTCTTAACTTGCTCAGCAAGATCTTCCATACCTACGATGTCTGCGCCAGCTTCTTTAGCTGCTTCAGCGTTAGCACCTTGAGTGAACACTGCAACGCGGATTTCGCGGCCAGTACCGTGAGGTAGTACAGTTGCACCACGTACGTTCTGGTCAGATTTACGAGCATCAATGCCTAGGTTAACAGCAACGTCTACAGACTCAACGAATTTCGCAGTCGCTAGTTCTTGAAGAAGAGCTACAGCTTCGTTGATTTCGTATTCTTTAGTTACGTCAACTTTTTCGCGGATTACGCGCATGCGCTTAGTTAGTTTTGCCATCTTATTAACCCTCTACCACTAGGCCCATTGAACGAGCAGTACCAGCGATAGAACGCTTCATCGCTTCGATGTCAGCACCAGTCATATCAGCAGCTTTAGTTTCTGCGATTTCTTGGATTTGAGCGTCAGTTACAGTACCAACTTTTTCAGTGTTTGGACGACCTGAACCAGACTTAACGCCAGCAGCTTTCTTAAGAAGAACAGCAGCAGGTGGAGTCTTAGTTACGAACGTGAAAGAACGGTCGCTGTATACTGTGATAACTACTGGAGTTGGTAGACCTTTCTCAATAGATTCTGTTTTTGCGTTGAACGCTTTACAGAATTCCATGATGTTCACACCGTGTTGACCTAGTGCAGGACCTACTGGTGGACTAGGGTTAGCCATACCAGCAGCAACTTGTAGCTTGATGTAAGCTTCAACTTTCTTAGCCATGATAATTCCTAAGTTTGGGTACAAACGCTAATCGCGGATCAGCTCCCCGTTTGTGTAAGAAACTTTTTACTTCACTTGAAGTAAAAAGGCGCGAAATTATAGTCATAATCCGCGCCTTATACAACCCTAAAAAGGTGATTTTTTATACTCTTTAACGAAGAGTCTTAGTCCAGCTTTTCAACCTGACCAAATTCAAGCTCAACTGGTGTCGCACGACCAAAGATCGAGACAGACACTTTCAGGCGGCTTTTCTCGTAATCCACTTCTTCAACAGTACCGTTGAAGTCAGCAAATGGACCTTCGTTAACACGTACCACTTCACCCGCTTCGTACATTGTACGCGGACGAGGCGCTTCACTCGCTTTCTCAAGACGATTAAGAATCGCGTCAGCCTCTTTATCCGTGATAGGTGCCGGACGGTCTGAGGTACCACCAATGAAGCCCATGACACGCGGCACACTGCGTACTAGGTGCCATGATTCATCGTTCATAATCATCTGAACAAGGACGTAACCTGGGAAGAACTTACGCTCAGATTTGCGACGCTGACCCGCGCGCATTTCTACTACTTCTTCAGTAGGAACAAGTACTTCACCGAATAGCTCTTCCATGCCGTGCATTTTGATATGCTCGCGCAGAGATTGAGCTACACGACCTTCAAATCCAGAGAAGGCTTGAACCACATACCAGCGTTTTTTTGGAGCTTCACTCATGAATAAAAACCCTCTATACCCCAGTTGCTAGAGCTACTAGACGAACCATAATTCCGTCAATACCCCATAGCACTAGAGCCATTACAATACTTACAGCTAAAACGATCAGTGTTGTTTGCATGGTTTCTTGGCGAGTAGGCCAAACAACTTTACGTACTTCCATACGCGATTCTTTTGCAAAACTGATCGCTGCTTTACCTTTAGTCGTTGTTGCTGCAACGCCTAAGGCAGCTGCAATAAGAACAACAACGCCTGCAGCACGAACCACTACAGACATTTCACCATACAGGTAATTACCCACAACAGCGGCAGCTGCCAATACGAAAGCGGCTAACCACTTAAACGTATCTGCTGCGTTTGAGCTATCAGGAGTTTCAGCATTATTTGCTTTCATAAAACCAACCTGTTACAAGTCTTAATATAGACGACAACAACCCCGCTGTTGCAGGGCAAACTCCATATCGCTGAAAAAATCAGCGTACTCTTCTTAAGATTAAGCATCTTTGCTTAATCTTGCTCTGCGCCCAACCCACTTCTGAACAAGAAAACAGCAAAAATAATGTTGAGTGCAGAAAAAGGGCATCAAATGATGCCCTTTTTGCTACTGGTTCGTCAAATCTAATTCAAGATTTTCCGAAAGCATCGCTAATTCGCTATGAATTAGTCGAAGATCTTAGCAACAACACCAGCACCTACTGTACGGCCACCTTCACGGATCGCGAAACGTAGACCTTCGTCCATTGCGATTGGTGCGATTAGCTCAACAGTCATCTGTACGTTGTCACCTGGCATTACCATTTCTACGCCTTCTGGTAGCTGGATGTCACCAGTTACGTCAGTTGTACGGAAGTAGAACTGTGGACGGTAGCCTTTGAAGAATGGAGTGTGACGACCACCTTCATCTTTAGACAGTACGTATACTTCTGATTCGAACTTAGTGTGTGGGGTGATTGAACCAGGCTTAGCTAGTACTTGACCACGTTCAACTTCGTCACGCTTAGTACCACGTAGAAGTGCACCAACGTTCTCACCTGCACGGCCTTCGTCTAGAAGCTTACGGAACATCTCTACACCAGTACATGTTGTAGTAGTTGTTTCCTTGATACCTACGATAGCAACTTCGTCACCTACAGTTAGGATACCACGCTCGATACGACCAGTTACTACTGTACCACGACCTTGGATTGAGAATACGTCTTCGATAGGCATTAGGAATGGCTGATCTACCGCACGCTCTGGCTCAGGGATGTAAGTATCTAGAGCTTCAGCTAGTTCAACGATTTTCGCTTCCCACTGCTCTTCGCCGTTTAGTGCGCCTAGTGCAGAACCTTGGATAACTGGTAGGTCATCACCTGGGAAGTCGTATTCAGATAGAAGTTCACGAACTTCCATTTCTACTAGTTCTAGTAGCTCTTCATCGTCAACCATGTCACATTTGTTCATGAATACGATGATGTATGGGATACCAACCTGACGGCCTAGTAGGATGTGCTCACGAGTTTGTGGCATTGGGCCATCTGTCGCAGCAACAACTAGGATACCACCGTCCATCTGTGCAGCACCAGTGATCATGTTTTTAACGTAGTCCGCGTGTCCTGGACAGTCAACGTGTGCGTAGTGACGAGTTGGAGTGTCGTACTCAACGTGAGAAGTTGCGATTGTGATACCGCGCTCACGCTCTTCTGGAGCGTTATCGATAGATGCGAAGTCTTTAGCTACACCGCCGTAAACTTTAGCAAGAGTAGTACAGATAGCTGCAGTTAGAGTTGTTTTACCGTGGTCAACGTGGCCGATAGTACCAACGTTAACGTGCGGTTTCGTACGTTCAAATTTTTCTTTAGACATGAGTGGTCCCTCTAGGTACGGATTTAGGTGGCCCAAATTGACCACGCAACCAAAAAAAGATAATTGGTAAATCTAATATCAAAAGGAAATAAACTTGAGAGCTGGTGCTGATAGGCAGACTCGAACTGCCGACCTCATCCTTACCAAGGATGCGCTCTACCACCTGAGCTATATCAGCACTCAAATTAGAGTGGAGCGGGCAGCGGGAATCGAACCCGCATCATCAGCTTGGAAGGCTGAGGTAATAGCCATTATACGATGCCCGCAACACGTAACTCTGAGAGCTATTTCCTAAAGAATATGGTGGAGGGGGACGGATTCGAACCATCGAAGGCAGTGCCGGCAGATTTACAGTCTGCTCCCTTTGGCCACTCGGGAACCCCTCCAAATTTTCAAGCCATTCAGACTACTAAAGGAAAGAATGGTGCCGACTACCGGAATCGAACTGGTGACCTACTGATTACAAGTCAGTTGCTCTACCTACTGAGCTAAGTCGGCATAAGTGGTGCGCATTCTATTGAATGATTTTCGAGGTTGCAATAGTAATTTTAAAAAAAATCATAAAATTCGATTTTTTAGATTCGTTTGCTGCAAATTCGTACAAACTTGGCTTTTTTAAAGTAAACTTCGACCTTTGTCGTTTGCTTTGAAGTTCGCTTGATGTATGTTCTTGCTTCTACTAAACCAAGGATAAAAGAGACCCATGAGTCCATTTTTGTCATTTGACCGTGCAAACTGGGCCGAGTTAAGAAACTCTGTACCGATGACACTTTCTGAAGACGACTTGACTGCGCTTCAGGGCATTAATGAAAACCTAACCATGGAGGAAGCGGTAGAAATCTACCTTCCTTTGTCTCGTCTTTTGAATCTGTACGTCCAAGCCCGTCAAAGCCGCAACTCTGTATTACAACAATTCTTGAATACGGAAGAACATGCCCCTCCTTTTGTGATTGGTATCGCCGGCAGTGTCGCTGTAGGCAAAAGTACGACAGCTCGTATTCTGACCGCATTGCTTTCTCGTTGGGAGAATCATCCCAAAGTGTCCTTGGTCACTACAGATGGCTTTCTATATCCGAAAAAGGTACTAGAAGAACGCGGTATCATGCATCGTAAAGGGTTTCCTGAGTCCTATGATATCAAACGTTTAGTTGAGTTTATGTCTGACGTTAAAGCGGGTAAGCCGGATCTTGAAGTACCTATTTACTCCCACATCACGTATGACATTACGGACGAACTAAGAAAAGTTGATAGACCGGATGTTCTTATCATTGAAGGTTTAAACGTTCTACAAAGTGGAATGGATTATCCGCATGATCCACATCGCGTCTTTGTCTCTGATTTTTTGGACTTTTCGATCTATGTCGATGCTGAAACAGAGACAATTGAACAGTGGTATGTGGAACGATTTTTAAAGTTTCGCCAAGGGGCTTTTACTAAACCCGGTTCTTATTTTAGTCACTACACGCAACTGTCAGTCGATGAAGCAAAGCAAAAAGCGAAACAAATTTGGCATGATATTAATGGGCTCAACTTGGAGCTAAATATTCTTCCCACCCGAGAAAGAGCCCATTTGATTCTACACAAAGGCGTCAACCACTTGGTTGATAAGGTGTCTTTACGAAAGTAATTGAACGTCAATCGCTTTTACGCAACGAGATTTCCCCACCAATGTAAGTCTCTAGCCCTTGCGAGGTTTCGAGTAATATCCCGCCTTGATGATCGATGCCGCGTACGACGCCGTGCACCTCTCTAGGTCCGATGAGCAGCTTGACTTGACGATTGAGAAAGTTATCTAATCGATTCCAACGTTCGACAAAGCTGGTAAGCCCTTTCAGTTCATACTCGATAAGTGCGGAATTCCAATGCTTGATAAGCGTCGTCGCTAGGACATTTCTATCGATCACGAGACTCTCGTTTACCTGATTCAATGTTGTCCATGGTTGATCAATCTCAGGTTGCTCATCAGGCATTCCAATATTGAGCCCCATCCCAATCACAAGATGAGCAGCACCACCGGCCTGCCCTGACATCTCCACTAAGATTCCTGCCAGTTTTTTATCTTGATAATACAGGTCATTTGGCCACTTGAGTTTAACGCCTTGTATGCCCATTTCTTCTAGTGCTTCCACTGCAGCAATACCAATAACAAGGCTTAAGCCCATTGCCGCGGCCATTCCCGCATCTAATCGCCAGTACATGGATAGGTATAAGTTAGAGCCAAATGGAGAGATCCATTGTCTACCGCGGCGACCACGTCCTTGTGCTTGATACTCAGCTATACAAACACGGCCCTTTTCTGACTCTGCAACTCTATCAAGCAAATACTGGTTGGTTGAGTTAATCACAGGAACAAGCTCAACAAGTGACTCCGCACTAGCAGTAAGGAGAGCTTCATCTAACAACTGCAATGGTGATGCCAACTGGTAACCGCGCCCTTGCACTCGATAAATATCAATGCCCCACTCACTAAGACCTTTAATATGCTTAGCTATTGCCGCTCTGGATACATTCAGGGCTTCGCCCAGCGCCTCTCCAGAATGAAACTCGCCGTTACTTAATGACTTTAAGATATGAAGTTTCGTAGAGTGATCTTTTCTCATTTTAACGCCTCGATCTGAGCCAGGTTGGTTTCCCCGGTACGGTTCAGAAATCGAACTTCATGCTCAAGTTCTATTTGGTATTTATCCCACACTGCCTGCTTCACTAGGGAAGCAAGTGCGACAACATCATCGGCACTGCAGTTGTCCATGTTGGTCAAAACCAAGGCTTGCATAGGGTTGACCTGTGCACCATGCACAGACTTCCCCTTTAATCCGCACTGATCAATCAGCCAACCAGCCGCGACTTTCATTCCGCCAGGAGTTGGATAGGCCACGATATTAGTATGTTGCTTCATGAGCCGATCATAATGATCTTGAGTGATCACTGGGTTTTTAAAGAAACTCCCTGCGTTACCTACTTTGGCTGGATCCGGCAGTTTCTCCGTTCGCACTTGGCAAACTCGCTCGAAGATTGTTGCTGGGCTAAGTTGTTCTTCCGGAATATCTTTTAAAGGACCATATTGATTAATCGGTTGCCATTGCTTAGCCAACTTAAGCCCTAGTGCGGTAATAAAGCACTTTTCATGCAAAGCGTGTTTAAAAATGGAGTCTCGGTAGCCAAAGTCACAGTCTCTGGCGCTCATTCTTCTATTTTCAAACGTAGTTAGATCAAGAACATCCACGTAGTCACAAATGTCTTTTAGCTCTAGCCCATAGGCTCCAATGTTTTGAATAGGAGCCGAGCCTGCACAGCCAGGGATCAGGGCTAGGTTTTCTAACCCACCAATTCCCTGACTCACACACCAGGAAACCAACTCAGGCCAGTCTTCACCACCTGCAATATGCAATAGGTATTGGTCATCCGTTTCCGTCACATGTTTACCCATGATTCGATTAACGATCACTAACCCGTCAAAATGCTCAGTGAAAAGAACATTACTTCCTTTACCTAAAAAAAGTTTCGGTAAATGGGTGAATCTCGGGTCTTGAAATAGTTGGGTAACCTCCTCGAGCGACTCGATGGTTGCTAAATAGGAACACGACTGTTCAATCCCAAAAGTATGGTAAGCCTTAAGGCTTGCATTTGTTTTAATTTGCATAGTAGGTTTGCAACGTCAGATAAGATTCTCTTAAACTGTCGACATTCTACATTAGTTATCTTTTAACCGCAGTGACAATACCTGACTCATTAATCATAGAAGTGTTAAATCCTATCAAGCTCCCTCTCATTAAGAGGTTGTACAAAGCGCATTACCCTTCGGGTCGAGCCAAAAAGGATGAACTGATCATTACAGCGAGCCATAAAGGTGAAATCGTTGCGTTACTACGCTTAAAAACCGTAGATAGATCTCGATTGCTGACGGGAATGCTGGTCATTCCAACACTTAGGGGAACTGGCATTGGAAAAGAACTACTAACTCATTGTAAAAAAAATGTTTTCACTGATGGCGATTATTGCTTCGCGTTTACACATCTCGAATCCTATTATTCCAAGCATGGATTCAAAACCATTGATTGCTCTGAGCTACCACACCCGCTAAAAATGGCATTTCAACGCTATGTAGATAGCGGTAAAGATCTCATTCCAATGCAATTCATCTCTTCAACGACATCAAAACGCGCGCTTTTGTAGCCAGGTAAATCATATCTTTGATAAAATGGCAGGTTCGCAATATTGCACTAAACTAAGGTACTCATACCGATATGATAGTAAGTAGGAATCCATTCGAACAGTTGCCAAGTCTCGCTGTCAATCCGGAAGACTTTGATGTTCTGTATTCAGCAGAATCATTCAGGACTCGTCTTTTGGATGCAATCAGCAAAGCAACGTCGCGAATTTACCTAGTCGCTCTATATCTGGAAGATGATGAAGCTGGACGTGAAATTCTCACTGCGCTTTATGAAGCGAAACAGCGTAATCCTGGGTTGGACATCAATATCTGTGTCGACTGGCATCGAGCGCAGCGTGGCCTGATTGGTGCGGAAACATCTGAGGGTAATTCTGCGCTTTACAAAGCGTATGCCAATAAGTACCAACACCCGATCCCTGTCTATGGTATACCTGTGCGTGGCAGAGAGGTTTTTGGGGTACTGCATTTAAAAGGCTTCATTGTCGATGATACTGTCATCTACAGTGGGGCAAGCTTAAATAACGTTTACCTGCACTATCACGAACGCTATCGCTTTGATCGTTACCATGTGATTCGACATGAGTCTTTAGCTAATTCAATGGTGCAATTCATTCAGGAAGAGATGATTGCTCACCCAGCTGTCAATGATCTTGCTGGAAAAGATAAGCCAGAAACCAAAGAAATTAAGTCGGCGATTCGTCAACTGAGAGCTTCACTTGCTCAAGCTAATTATCAGTTTGAAGACCAACCTGCAACAGAGGAAAGTGTAAAAATCACCCCGCTAGTTGGTCTAGGCAAACGCCGCAATCTGCTCAATCAACAGATTGTAAAGTTACTAGCGGCCGCCCAAAACGAAATCTTTATCTGTACGCCTTACTTTAACTTCCCTAAAGCGCTGCATCGTGAAGTGAAGCGAGCTATGAAACGCGGTGTGAAAGTAACTATTGTTGTGGGCGACAAGACAGCAAACGACTTTTATATTGCCCCTGAGGAAGACTTTAAAACCATTGGCGGACTTCCATATCTGTATGAAGTAAACCTACGCCGCTTTGCGAAAGCAAATGAAGCGAATATCGCTGCGCGTAAACTGTCAATTCACCTCTGGAAGCATGACAATAATAGCTTCCATCTCAAAGGCATTTGGGTTGATAAACGCTATATGCTACTGACGGGGAATAACTTAAATCCTCGGGCTTGGTCACTTGATCTAGAAAATGGACTTCTCATCCAAGACAATTATGCGAAACTCACTGATAAGTTCGAAGATGAGGTTTCGCGTATCCTTGAGCATACCCATCTTATCTGTACTTATAAACAGTTAGAAAAAGTGGAAGATTATCCGATAGGGGTGCAGCGGTTAGTAAGAAAAATAACCCGCCTAAAAGCAGATGGGGTTTTAAAACGCATCCTGTAAGCATAATTAACTTCAAAGCTCAGCATTTTCCTGCTGGGCTTTTTTATTATTCCTAGCTCCAACAGCTTAATACTCTATTAGACCTCTATATTAGTAGACTTCAGTAAATAAGCTTGCGAGACGCAACGTAACCCCAAACGCAACAACCTAGAATCTAGAAAGGCAATACATGCGTAAGTGGCTAGGTGCTTAATAACTCAGTCTTTCGATCTTACTCTTTCTTACACTACGCTACTGAATAAGCTTTCTAACTCGTAATTAAGGGGAGCTTTAATGAGTCAGCACAGGGGCTCAAAACTAGCCCTCGAGACTGGGACCCCGCACAGAATTGCGCAACACCTCGTCATGGCAGGGCTTAGAAAGCATAGCGAGAGAAGAGCCTGCCTCTCGATGCAAGGTTTCAATATGGAAATGAGGTTAAGGTAAGTCGGGTAACCAAAACGAAAAAAGCCCCAGTCTTTCGACTGAGGCTTAATATAAGTGGCGGAGTGGACGGGACTCGAACCCGCGACCCCCGGCGTGACAGGCCGGTATTCTAACCAACTGAACTACCACTCCGCAGTGGTATCACTCGCTTGTAATCAGTAAGTGTCCAAAATTTAAAGCCTGGCGATGTCCTACTCTCACATGGGGAAGCCCCACACTACCATCGGCGCTATTTCGTTTCACTTCTGAGTTCGGCATGGAAATCAGGTGGGTCCAAAACGCTATGGTCGCCAAGCAAATTCTTTATCAATTTGCTCGCAAATTCAAACGCACTTTAGTGCGGCCCTTTAGGGTGAGATTTGCTTGCAAATCGAATAATTCGGAAAGCTGTTTCTTAATTCTCGTTACTACACATTCAATGTTCTTTCATTGAGTCCATCAAAACCCCTTGGGTGTTGTATGGTTAAGCCTCACGGGCAATTAGTACAGGTTAGCTCAACGCCTCACAACGCTTACACACCCTGCCTATCAACGTCGTAGTCTACGACAACCCTTTAGGATACTTAAAGTATCAGGGAGAACTCATCTCAAGGCTCGCTTCCCGCTTAGATGCTTTCAGCGGTTATCGATCCCGAACTTAGCTACCGGGCAATGCGTCTGGCGACACAACCCGAACACCAGAGGTTCGTCCACTCCGGTCCTCTCGTACTAGGAGCAGCCCCTTTCAATTCTCCAACGCCCACGGCAGATAGGGACCGAACTGTCTCACGACGTTCTAAACCCAGCTCGCGTACCACTTTAAATGGCGAACAGCCATACCCTTGGGACCGACTTCAGCCCCAGGATGTGATGAGCCGACATCGAGGTGCCAAACACCGCCGTCGATATGAACTCTTGGGCGGTATCAGCCTGTTATCCCCGGAGTACCTTTTATCCGTTGAGCGATGGCCCTTCCATTCAGAACCACCGGATCACTATGACCTGCTTTCGCACCTGCTCGAATTGTCATTCTCGCAGTCAAGCGGGCTTATGCCATTGCACTAACCTCACGATGTCCAACCGTGATTAGCCCACCTTCGTGCTCCTCCGTTACGCTTTGGGAGGAGACCGCCCCAGTCAAACTACCCACCAGGCACTGTCCGCAACCCCGATAAGGGGTCGACGTTAGAACATCAACACTACAAGGGTGGTATTTCAAGGACGGCTCCACGCAATCTAGCGACTGCGCTTCAAAGCCTCCCACCTATCCTACACATGTAGGGTCAATGTTCAGTGCCAAGCTGTAGTAAAGGTTCACGGGGTCTTTCCGTCTAGCCGCGGGTACACTGCATCTTCACAGCGATTTCAATTTCACTGAGTCTCGGGTGGAGACAGCGTGGCCATCATTACGCCATTCGTGCAGGTCGGAACTTACCCGACAAGGAATTTCGCTACCTTAGGACCGTTATAGTTACGGCCGCCGTTTACCGGGGCTTCGATCAAGAGCTTCGACCGAAGTCTAACCCCATCAATTAACCTTCCGGCACCGGGCAGGCGTCACACCGTATACGTCATCTTGCGATTTTGCACAGTGCTGTGTTTTTAATAAACAGTTGCAGCCACCTGGTATCTGCGACTCTCAATAGCTCCATCCGCGAGGGACTTCACCGTCGAGAGCGTACCTTCTCCCGAAGTTACGGTACCATTTTGCCTAGTTCCTTCACCCGAGTTCTCTCAAGCGCCTTGGTATTCTCTACCCGACCACCTGTGTCGGTTTGGGGTACGATTCCTTACAATCTGAAGCTTAGAGGCTTTTCCTGGAAGCATGGCATCAATGACTTCACATCCGTAGATGCTCGACGTCGTGTCTCAGCCTTAGAAAGAGCCGGATTTACCTAACTCTTAAGCCTACGCACTTGAACCTGGACAACCGTCGCCAGGCCCACCTAGCCTTCTCCGTCCCCCCATCGCAATTGTAAGAAGTACGGGAATATTAACCCGTTTCCCATCGACTACGCCTTTCGGCCTCGCCTTAGGGGTCGACTTACCCTGCCCCGATTAACGTTGGACAGGAACCCTTGGTCTTCCGGCGAGGAGGTTTTTCACCCCCTTTATCGTTACTCATGTCAGCATTCGCACTTCTGATACGTCCAGCATGCGTTACCACACACCTTCAACCGCTTACAGAACGCTCCCCTACCCAATGTGCAAAAGCACATTGCCGCAGCTTCGGTTTACTACTTAGCCCCGTTACATCTTCCGCGCAGGCCGACTCGACCAGTGAGCTATTACGCTTTCTTTAAATGATGGCTGCTTCTAAGCCAACATCCTGGCTGTCTGAGCCTTCCCACATCGTTTCCCACTTAGTAGTAATTTGGGACCTTAGCTGGCGGTCTGGGTTGTTTCCCTCTCCACGACGGACGTTAGCACCCGCCGTGTGTCTCCCGGATAGTACTTACTGGTATTCGGAGTTTGCAAAGGGTTGGTAAGTCGGGATGACCCCCTAGCCTTAACAGTGCTCTACCCCCAGTAGTATTCGTCCGAGGCGCTACCTAAATAGCTTTCGGGGAGAACCAGCTATCTCCAGGTTTGATTGGCCTTTCACCCCTAGCCACAAGTCATCCGCTAATTTTTCAACATTAGTCGGTTCGGTCCTCCAGTTGATGTTACTCAACCTTCAACCTGCCCATGGCTAGATCACCTGGTTTCGGGTCTATATCCAGAGACTGAACGCCCAGTTAAGACTCGGTTTCCCTACGGCTCCCCTAGATGGTTAACCTTGCCACTGAATATAAGTCGCTGACCCATTATACAAAAGGTACGCAGTCACAGGACAAGCCTGCTCCTACTGCTTGTACGTACACGGTTTCAGGTTCTATTTCACTCCCCTCACAGGGGTTCTTTTCGCCTTTCCCTCACGGTACTGGTTCACTATCGGTCAGTCAGTAGTATTTAGCCTTGGAGGATGGTCCCCCCATATTCAGACAGGATATCACGTGTCCCGCCCTACTCGATTTCACTGAATATGCGTCGTCAGTTACGGGGCTATCACCCTGTATCGCCAAGCTTTCCAGCTTGTTCACCTAACGCCTATAAAGCTTAAGGGCTAGTCCAATTTCGCTCGCCGCTACTTTCGGAATCTCGGTTGATTTCTTTTCCTCGGGGTACTTAGATGTTTCAGTTCCCCCGGTTCGCCTCGTTATGCTATGTATTCACATAACGATACTTACTTATGTAAGTGGGTTTCCCCATTCGGAAATCCCAGACTCAAGTGGTTTTTACTACCTAATCTGGGCTTATCGCAAGTTAATACGTCCTTCATCGCCTCTGACTGCCAAGGCATCCACCGTGTACGCTTAGTCACTTAACCATACAACCCGAAGGAGTTTCGAGTTGATGTTCAAATCACCAAAGTTGTCTCTCATTATTTGAATGAGCGAGAGACATTCGATTTTGCCGTACTCAAATTCCAAGAACACTTGAATGTGTTTTTAGTTGTATTCCATAAGGAATACTTTGAGAACTTTACAAACAACAATAAATTGTTGTTTTGTCAGCTTTCCAAATTGTTAAAGAGCGAGATTTTCTGATGAAAACCATTTTTAAAAGCACTCATTGAATGCGCTTAAAGATGGTGGAGCTATGCGGGATCGAACCGCAGACCTCCTGCGTGCAAGGCAGGCGCTCTCCCAGCTGAGCTATAGCCCCATCAAGGTGTCGATACTGTCGCCAATTTCTTGGAAAAGAAATTGGTGGGTCTGAGTGGACTCGAACCACCGACCTCTCGCTTATCAGGCGAACGCTCTAACCACCTGAGCTACAGACCCAGTATCGTCTCTTTACTTTATAAACCGTATCAATCTGTGTGAACACTCATCGCAATAATCATCGTATAAGGAGGTGATCCAGCGCCAGGTTCCCCTAGCGCTACCTTGTTACGACTTCACCCCAGTCATGAACCACAAAGTGGTAAGCGTCCCCCCGAAGGTTAAACTACCTACTTCTTTTGCAGCCCACTCCCATGGTGTGACGGGCGGTGTGTACAAGGCCCGGGAACGTATTCACCGTGGCATTCTGATCCACGATTACTAGCGATTCCGACTTCATGGAGTCGAGTTGCAGACTCCAATCCGGACTACGACGCACTTTTTGGGATTCGCTCACTCTCGCAAGTTGGCCGCCCTCTGTATGCGCCATTGTAGCACGTGTGTAGCCCTACTCGTAAGGGCCATGATGACTTGACGTCGTCCCCACCTTCCTCCGGTTTATCACCGGCAGTCTCCCTGGAGTTCCCGACATTACTCGCTGGCAAACAAGGATAAGGGTTGCGCTCGTTGCGGGACTTAACCCAACATTTCACAACACGAGCTGACGACAGCCATGCAGCACCTGTCTCAGAGTTCCCGAAGGCACCAATCCATCTCTGGAAAGTTCTCTGGATGTCAAGAGTAGGTAAGGTTCTTCGCGTTGCATCGAATTAAACCACATGCTCCACCGCTTGTGCGGGCCCCCGTCAATTCATTTGAGTTTTAATCTTGCGACCGTACTCCCCAGGCGGTCTACTTAACGCGTTAGCTCCGAAAGCCACGGCTCAAGGCCACAACCTCCAAGTAGACATCGTTTACGGCGTGGACTACCAGGGTATCTAATCCTGTTTGCTCCCCACGCTTTCGCATCTGAGTGTCAGTATCTGTCCAGGGGGCCGCCTTCGCCACCGGTATTCCTTCAGATCTCTACGCATTTCACCGCTACACCTGAAATTCTACCCCCCTCTACAGTACTCTAGTCTGCCAGTTTCAAATGCTATTCCGAGGTTGAGCCCCGGGCTTTCACATCTGACTTAACAAACCACCTGCATGCGCTTTACGCCCAGTAATTCCGATTAACGCTCGCACCCTCCGTATTACCGCGGCTGCTGGCACGGAGTTAGCCGGTGCTTCTTCTGTCGCTAACGTCAAACGATGCCGCTATTAACGACAACGCCTTCCTCACGACTGAAAGTACTTTACAACCCGAAGGCCTTCTTCATACACGCGGCATGGCTGCATCAGGCTTGCGCCCATTGTGCAATATTCCCCACTGCTGCCTCCCGTAGGAGTCTGGACCGTGTCTCAGTTCCAGTGTGGCTGATCATCCTCTCAGACCAGCTAGGGATCGTCGCCTTGGTGAGCCCTTACCTCACCAACTAGCTAATCCCACCTAGGCATATCCTGACGCGAGAGGCCCGAAGGTCCCCCTCTTTGGCCCGTAGGCATCATGCGGTATTAGCCATCGTTTCCAATGGTTATCCCCCACATCAGGGCAATTTCCTAGGCATTACTCACCCGTCCGCCGCTCGACGCCGTTATCGTTCCCCGAAGGTTCAGATAACTCGTTTCCGCTCGACTTGCATGTGTTAGGCCTGCCGCCAGCGTTCAATCTGAGCCATGATCAAACTCTTCAATTTAAGATTTTGTTCGGCTCAATGAATACTGAACATTACATAAAGTAATGTTTGAATTGACTGTGCTGAATCCGAAGATTCAATGGTCACTTCGTTTCATTGAAACCTAATTTGAAACCGAAGTTTCTAATTGGATTATCATCAACGAGTGCCCACACAGATTGATAGGTCTATATTGTTAAAGAGCTTGGCTTTCAGTGCCTTAGCACTTAAGCGAGGTGCGTATAATACGCTTTCCACTTTGAAAGTCAACATAAAACTCTAAAAAGATTAGAACTTTATGGTGACTTGCTTAAATCTTAAGCAAGTGCAAAATAAAGCCTGGCGATGTCCTACTCTCACATGGGGAAGCCCCACACTACCATCGGCGCTATTTCGTTTCACTTCTGAGTTCGGCATGGAAATCAGGTGGGTCCAAAACGCTATGGTCGCCAAGCAAATTCTTTATCAATTTGCTCGCAAATTCAAACGCACTTTAGTGCGGCCCTTTAGGGTGAGATTTGCTTGCAAATCGAATAATTCGGAAAGCTGTTTCTTAATTCTCGTTACTACACATTCAATGTTCTTTCATTGAGTCCATCAAAACCCCTTGGGTGTTGTATGGTTAAGCCTCACGGGCAATTAGTACAGGTTAGCTCAACGCCTCACAACGCTTACACACCCTGCCTATCAACGTCGTAGTCTACGACAACCCTTTAGGATACTTAAAGTATCAGGGAGAACTCATCTCAAGGCTCGCTTCCCGCTTAGATGCTTTCAGCGGTTATCGATCCCGAACTTAGCTACCGGGCAATGCGTCTGGCGACACAACCCGAACACCAGAGGTTCGTCCACTCCGGTCCTCTCGTACTAGGAGCAGCCCCTTTCAATTCTCCAACGCCCACGGCAGATAGGGACCGAACTGTCTCACGACGTTCTAAACCCAGCTCGCGTACCACTTTAAATGGCGAACAGCCATACCCTTGGGACCGACTTCAGCCCCAGGATGTGATGAGCCGACATCGAGGTGCCAAACACCGCCGTCGATATGAACTCTTGGGCGGTATCAGCCTGTTATCCCCGGAGTACCTTTTATCCGTTGAGCGATGGCCCTTCCATTCAGAACCACCGGATCACTATGACCTGCTTTCGCACCTGCTCGAATTGTCATTCTCGCAGTCAAGCGGGCTTATGCCATTGCACTAACCTCACGATGTCCAACCGTGATTAGCCCACCTTCGTGCTCCTCCGTTACGCTTTGGGAGGAGACCGCCCCAGTCAAACTACCCACCAGGCACTGTCCGCAACCCCGATGAGGGGTCGACGTTAGAACATCAACACTACAAGGGTGGTATTTCAAGGACGGCTCCACGCAATCTAGCGACTGCGCTTCAAAGCCTCCCACCTATCCTACACATGTAGGGTCAATGTTCAGTGCCAAGCTGTAGTAAAGGTTCACGGGGTCTTTCCGTCTAGCCGCGGGTACACTGCATCTTCACAGCGATTTCAATTTCACTGAGTCTCGGGTGGAGACAGCGTGGCCATCATTACGCCATTCGTGCAGGTCGGAACTTACCCGACAAGGAATTTCGCTACCTTAGGACCGTTATAGTTACGGCCGCCGTTTACCGGGGCTTCGATCAAGAGCTTCGACCGAAGTCTAACCCCATCAATTAACCTTCCGGCACCGGGCAGGCGTCACACCGTATACGTCATCTTGCGATTTTGCACAGTGCTGTGTTTTTAATAAACAGTTGCAGCCACCTGGTATCTGCGACTCTCAATAGCTCCATCCGCGAGGGACTTCACCGTCGAGAGCGTACCTTCTCCCGAAGTTACGGTACCATTTTGCCTAGTTCCTTCACCCGAGTTCTCTCAAGCGCCTTGGTATTCTCTACCCGACCACCTGTGTCGGTTTGGGGTACGATTCCTTACAATCTGAAGCTTAGAGGCTTTTCCTGGAAGCATGGCATCAATGACTTCACATCCGTAGATGCTCGACGTCGTGTCTCAGCCTTAGAAAGAGCCGGATTTACCTAACTCTTAAGCCTACGCACTTGAACCTGGACAACCGTCGCCAGGCCCACCTAGCCTTCTCCGTCCCCCCATCGCAATTGTAAGAAGTACGGGAATATTAACCCGTTTCCCATCGACTACGCCTTTCGGCCTCGCCTTAGGGGTCGACTTACCCTGCCCCGATTAACGTTGGACAGGAACCCTTGGTCTTCCGGCGAGGAGGTTTTTCACCCCCTTTATCGTTACTCATGTCAGCATTCGCACTTCTGATACGTCCAGCATGCGTTACCACACACCTTCAACCGCTTACAGAACGCTCCCCTACCCAATATACAAAAGTATATTGCCGCAGCTTCGGTTTACTACTTAGCCCCGTTACATCTTCCGCGCAGGCCGACTCGACCAGTGAGCTATTACGCTTTCTTTAAATGATGGCTGCTTCTAAGCCAACATCCTGGCTGTCTGAGCCTTCCCACATCGTTTCCCACTTAGTAGTAATTTGGGACCTTAGCTGGCGGTCTGGGTTGTTTCCCTCTCCACGACGGACGTTAGCACCCGCCGTGTGTCTCCCGGATAGTACTTACTGGTATTCGGAGTTTGCAAAGGGTTGGTAAGTCGGGATGACCCCCTAGCCTTAACAGTGCTCTACCCCCAGTAGTATTCGTCCGAGGCGCTACCTAAATAGCTTTCGGGGAGAACCAGCTATCTCCAGGTTTGATTGGCCTTTCACCCCTAGCCACAAGTCATCCGCTAATTTTTCAACATTAGTCGGTTCGGTCCTCCAGTTGATGTTACTCAACCTTCAACCTGCCCATGGCTAGATCACCTGGTTTCGGGTCTATATCCAGAGACTGAACGCCCAGTTAAGACTCGGTTTCCCTACGGCTCCCCTAGATGGTTAACCTTGCCACTGAATATAAGTCGCTGACCCATTATACAAAAGGTACGCAGTCACAGGACAAGCCTGCTCCTACTGCTTGTACGTACACGGTTTCAGGTTCTATTTCACTCCCCTCACAGGGGTTCTTTTCGCCTTTCCCTCACGGTACTGGTTCACTATCGGTCAGTCAGTAGTATTTAGCCTTGGAGGATGGTCCCCCCATATTCAGACAGGATATCACGTGTCCCGCCCTACTCGATTTCACTGAATATGCGTCGTCAGTTACGGGGCTATCACCCTGTATCGCCAAGCTTTCCAGCTTGTTCACCTAACGCCTATAAAGCTTAAGGGCTAGTCCAATTTCGCTCGCCGCTACTTTCGGAATCTCGGTTGATTTCTTTTCCTCGGGGTACTTAGATGTTTCAGTTCCCCCGGTTCGCCTCGTTATGCTATGTATTCACATAACGATACTTACTTATGTAAGTGGGTTTCCCCATTCGGAAATCCCAGACTCAAGTGGTTTTTACTACCTAATCTGGGCTTATCGCAAGTTAATACGTCCTTCATCGCCTCTGACTGCCAAGGCATCCACCGTGTACGCTTAGTCACTTAACCATACAACCCGAAGGAGTTTCGAATTGATGTTAAACAACCAAAGTTGTCTCTCATTATTTGAATGAGCGAGAGACATTCGATTTTGCCGGACTCAAATATGTTTTGCTTTCGCAAAACCCAAGAACACTTGAATGTGTTTTTAGTTGTATTCCATAAGGAATACTTTGAGAACTTTACAAACAACAATAAATTGTTGTTTTGTCAGCTTTCCAAATTGTTAAAGAGCAATAACAGCTCGAAGCTTTCGCTTCAAAACCATCAATCTGTGTGAACACTCATCGCAATAATCATCGTATAAGGAGGTGATCCAGCGCCAGGTTCCCCTAGCGCTACCTTGTTACGACTTCACCCCAGTCATGAACCACAAAGTGGTAAGCGTCCCCCCGAAGGTTAAACTACCTACTTCTTTTGCAGCCCACTCCCATGGTGTGACGGGCGGTGTGTACAAGGCCCGGGAACGTATTCACCGTGGCATTCTGATCCACGATTACTAGCGATTCCGACTTCATGGAGTCGAGTTGCAGACTCCAATCCGGACTACGACGCACTTTTTGGGATTCGCTCACTCTCGCAAGTTGGCCGCCCTCTGTATGCGCCATTGTAGCACGTGTGTAGCCCTACTCGTAAGGGCCATGATGACTTGACGTCGTCCCCACCTTCCTCCGGTTTATCACCGGCAGTCTCCCTGGAGTTCCCGACATTACTCGCTGGCAAACAAGGATAAGGGTTGCGCTCGTTGCGGGACTTAACCCAACATTTCACAACACGAGCTGACGACAGCCATGCAGCACCTGTCTCAGAGTTCCCGAAGGCACCAATCCATCTCTGGAAAGTTCTCTGGATGTCAAGAGTAGGTAAGGTTCTTCGCGTTGCATCGAATTAAACCACATGCTCCACCGCTTGTGCGGGCCCCCGTCAATTCATTTGAGTTTTAATCTTGCGACCGTACTCCCCAGGCGGTCTACTTAACGCGTTAGCTCCGAAAGCCACGGCTCAAGGCCACAACCTCCAAGTAGACATCGTTTACGGCGTGGACTACCAGGGTATCTAATCCTGTTTGCTCCCCACGCTTTCGCATCTGAGTGTCAGTATCTGTCCAGGGGGCCGCCTTCGCCACCGGTATTCCTTCAGATCTCTACGCATTTCACCGCTACACCTGAAATTCTACCCCCCTCTACAGTACTCTAGTCTGCCAGTTTCAAATGCTATTCCGAGGTTGAGCCCCGGGCTTTCACATCTGACTTAACAAACCACCTGCATGCGCTTTACGCCCAGTAATTCCGATTAACGCTCGCACCCTCCGTATTACCGCGGCTGCTGGCACGGAGTTAGCCGGTGCTTCTTCTGTCGCTAACGTCAAACAACGCCGCTATTAACGACGCCGCCTTCCTCACGACTGAAAGTACTTTACAACCCGAAGGCCTTCTTCATACACGCGGCATGGCTGCATCAGGCTTGCGCCCATTGTGCAATATTCCCCACTGCTGCCTCCCGTAGGAGTCTGGACCGTGTCTCAGTTCCAGTGTGGCTGATCATCCTCTCAGACCAGCTAGGGATCGTCGCCTTGGTGAGCCCTTACCTCACCAACTAGCTAATCCCACCTAGGCATATCCTGACGCGAGAGGCCCGAAGGTCCCCCTCTTTGGCCCGTAGGCATCATGCGGTATTAGCCATCGTTTCCAATGGTTATCCCCCACATCAGGGCAATTTCCTAGGCATTACTCACCCGTCCGCCGCTCGACGCCGTTATCGTTCCCCGAAGGTTCAGATAACTCGTTTCCGCTCGACTTGCATGTGTTAGGCCTGCCGCCAGCGTTCAATCTGAGCCATGATCAAACTCTTCAATTTAAGATTTTGTTCGGCTCAATGAATACTGAACATTACATAAAGTAATGTTTGAATTGACTGTGCTGAATCCGAAGATTCAATGGTCACTTCGTTTCATTGAAACCTAATTTGAAACCGAAGTTTCTAATTGGATTATCATCAACGAGTGCCCACACAGATTGATAGGTTTATATTTTTAAAGAGCTTTTCTAACTTATCCAGCAACTTAGTTGCTCGTCGTTAGGGGTGCGTATCTTACTCCGCACCGTGAGAGAGTCAAGCATTTTTTTCAAATTTCTTTTTCTCTCACTTCCGACTCGCTGTGTGACTTTCGTCTCACTCCGTGTCGGTGGATGCGCAGTATAGGGAGTTGAGAAATTAGTACAAGCGTTTTTTGCAAAAAAACTTTCAACAGGTTATTAGTTAGCCAAAAGCGTGATATTTGCATATTTCTTCGTCACATTTGAGACATATCACAGCAATTGGTTGGAAAAACACCAACCATATACGTAAGATTCATGTGTCTATTCTGTTAATGGACAATCGATCTCTTTATCACTATGTGTAGTAATTAAAATGACGTCTAAAAAAAATCTGATTTTATGTGCTGGGCTGGCCGTCGTTGGGGGAATCGTCTTCTCTCAAGTCACCATCCCACCAGCCTTGAGTTTTCTCATTGGTGTTATCGCTACTGCTTTTTTATTTTCATTTTCTAGCCAGACACCTTCTATTCAATCAACAGACTCGGATCCATCAACTAAAACTCTGTATGTCGGCAACCTTCCTTATAAGGCCAATGAGAGTCACGTTCGCGATTTGTTTGCTGAATATGGACAGGTCTATGCAGTACGCTTAATGAAAGATAAGCGCACTGGAAAAAGAAGAGGGTTTGGTTTTGTCGTGATGGCTGCGGCAGATGCCAAGCCAGCTATCGCTAAACTTAATGAAAAGGAATATATGGAGAGAACGCTAAAAGTGAGAATTGCGAACGATCCTAAACACCCGGATGGTGGTAAACCAGAACAGGATTAAAACCTAGCTCCTTTAAACAAATGTTCAGTGCATCTTCCTGCCAAGGAGTTGCACTGGCATAAATCGACTTACTTCCCTCTTCCGTATCCTCAATTTCATCACTTAATAGTAATGCTTTTACTCGACGTGCAATGGCTGCACCCGAATCAATTAAAGTAACGTCCTCACCCAAAGCTTGATGAATTTCCTCTTTGATTAAAGGGAAGTGAGTACAACCGAGCACCGCAACGTCTACTTTATCGCGAAGCGGAAGCAGGATTTTTGTCAGTTCGTCTAGAGAAACGCTGTTGCCTCGCAACTTCTCTTCGGCCATATCCACCAAGCGAGTGGATCCCAACAGCTCAACTGGTTTGCCTTGCGCAAAGTCTCGTATTAACTCGTGAGTATATTGGCGTGTGACTGTCGCCGGCGTGGCGATCAGCCCCACCCCTTTTGATGCTAAAAGCGATGCGGGTTTAATCGCAGGGACAACACCAACAACGGGAATAGATAAATTTTCGCGTAGGGAAGGAAGCACTATGGTGCTTGCCGTATTACAAGCAATGACAACAATGTCGACTTGGTGTTCTTCGACTAATGAAGAGACCAGTTGGTTAACTCGTGAAATGAGTACAGCCTGATCGAGCTCACCATAAGGGTAAGCCTGATTATCGAATAAGTATAAGTAGTCAAGCTGCGGCAATAGGCGATGTATCTCTTGGAATACAGAAAGACCACCAACACCAGAGTCAAAAACTAGGACTTTTTTCTTACTTGCTACTCGCACGAGCCTTACCTAAAGAACAGAAACGTTGCGATCATACTGCTTAGATTTGTTTTGGCAATGCTTTAGCATGGTATCTTTGATGGCTGAATCTATCTCCAGATTCTACATCTCGCTTCGTCAGCTCGATATGCCCTTGAAAAGACGGCGAAGACGTGACCAGTGTGTGAAATTCACCATTTTCCCCACAGGGAGCAATTTGACTTGGTAATGACTCTATTAGGACTTTGTCATACCAGCTACCACACCACTCTGGAGGGAGAACACTTCCGTCGATGGTGATCAACATAGTTTGAATACCACGCTCTATGATTTCCATCGCTAGCTTTTCGCTGCTCTCCCCTAATAGAGGAAAGACGCACTCCCAACCAGCAGGTTCAATATAGCTGCGTCGATACTCGGCAATGCCATTGCAAAACATATCGCCAAATGCGACAGCTTCTATATTCAGACCACTACTTTGTAATGCATTAACGATGGTCGATTGATAAATGTCGTTACTTGGAAAGACTTCAGGTAGCTCGATAGTAATGAGCGGAAGCGCAAGTAAGTCGGCTTGCATTTGTACGACTTCAAGCGGAGTTGCTTGGAAAGGGACTTCTTTCCCTACGTAAGTCGTGTACAAACCGACAACTTGATAATTTGGATTCTCGTTAAGGCGCTCAAGCGTTAATGTCGAATCTTTACCGCTGGACCAACTGATCACCACTTGCTTAGGTTTCGTCATTCGATTTTCCATCACAAAATATTAAAAACCGCCCGAAGGCGGTTTGTGTTCATTCACGATTAGAATTCGTAGCCAACGTTTAGATAGTACGCTCGCTCTGCGGCAGGGTAACCTTTTGCCATCTCATACTCTTCATCAAATAGATTATCGATACGAGCGCTAATAGAGGTCGACTCATTCGGATAGTAAGTCACAGCCGTATCAATCAACGAGTAAGAAGAAAGCGTGATATCTTGTGAAGGCCAAGTGCTGTAATCCACATCTGGACGCTTACCTACGTACTGATAGCTAACCGACCAGTCCACTTTATCGAAGCTCACTAAAGCGTTCCACTTATACATTTCTTTAGCACGGCGCTGCAACTGATGCCCTTTATCATCTTCAGCATCTTTGTAATCCGCACTCAACTGGTGCTGCACAATCCCTGTATCAAACTCAGCAACAAGCTCCACACCTTGGATATGTGTTTCACCATCGACATTCAAATATTTGTATGTGGTTGGATGGTAATCGATAAGATTCGTGATTTTATAGTCATAACCCGTGACGGACCAAAAAACGCCTTGGACATCACCGCTGAATGCTAGCTCCCAAGCATCTGAATCTTCCGGCTTCAGATCTTTCTCACCGTATGTTGGGTCATACTGTTGATATAGGTTTGGAGCCTTAAACGCAGTACCAAAAGAAGCTTTAACCCCAAACTCTGGCACAAACTGGTAACCAGCCGCTAAGCTGTAAGTGAACTCACTACCGTATTCTTCGTTATCATCCAAACGAGCACTGCCCTCAAGCATTGCTTTATCAATACTGGTGGTTGCCATACCAAACAGAGCGCCATTGGTACGATCAAACGTTTTATTCGCACTCTTGTCTTTATAAGATTCGTTGCGCCAATCAATACCACCAGCAAACGTCGTATTGTTGTTTAGCAAGTAACTGTTGGTCCACTGGACATTTTGCTGCTCAAGTTCATCTTCAGTACCTGAGTGTTTGCCTTTTACTTGCTCATAGTTCCAAGACTTCTGTTTCTGTGCCGTTACTTGTAGTTCTGACATCACATTATCAGACTGATACTTACCGCCCAGAGTGACAGAAAGATCGTCTTTTTCTGCTTCGTAGTAACCGCGACTGCCGTAGCTGCTGTCATATTGATAAACATTTTCGTAAGCACGTAGGTTACCAAATACAGACCACTGGTCATTGAAGTTATGCACGTAACCTAGCAGACCATTCTTTGTATCAAAGCCATGGCGATCGCCGTCATTAACTCCAGGTACAGGACGAACGTTATAACCATCATCACTTTCACTACCAAGCGCGATATTCAGCTGGCCGCTCTCTGTGACTTTAATGCCAGATGCCACACTCAATTCTTGGTAATCTAAGCTACCTAAACCTGCGCTTAACTTCGTTCCTTCTTCGTCAGCACGCGCAATGGTGATGATATTGATCACGCCACCAATCGCTTCTGAACCATAAAGTGACGCACGCGCACCACGCACGTACTCAATCCGTTGAACGTAAGTAAGTGGGATTTGGTTAAAGTCCACAGCGCCCTTCGCTGCTCGTGCAAAACGTACGCCATCAACCAGTACTAAAACTTGGTCGGAACTGGTTCCACGAACAAATAAAGACGCTAACTGACCACGGCCACCATTTTGTGAAACTTGAATCCCCGTAAGACGACGCAATACATCTGGTAGGGTTTTCGCTTGAATGCGATCGATGTCTTGTCGAGTAACCACTTCGACATCTGCCAACGTACGGCTTTCGGCTTGCTCAAAACGGTTTGCAGTAACAACGATGGTTTCGTCAGTAGAGGTTTCTTGGGCCTGTAGATAAGAGACAGGTGAAAGCAGCGATGCCAAAGTGATCGCCAGTGCGGATTTTCTCATTGTATTGTCCTAAATCGCGTAATTCCTTCCGAGCCCTGTCGTCATGACAGTCCAGTGCTGTGGCTCAGTTGCTGGCAGGTATTCGGACTCAAGAGCACGGGTGTACCGCCTACTTGCTCGACTTCCCACATAAACTAATGCAGTGTCTGATGAGCGTTCGTTCTCTTTTACCGCTGCGCGTCAGTTCTGGATTCACACCAGATTCCCATTTCAGCCATCTAGATTGCTAGATAGCACCAGCTTGAGGCAAATATTATTCAGCTATTGATTATTTGTCCAGCCAATATTGCCCTTACAAGTTGTAACGTTTTGATTGATTTTGCTTTCTACTCTGTCTGTACGCACTATCTTTAAATCAATTCCAGTACAAAACTGGACATCCTATTGAGATTGAATAAAATCTGCGCTCTTAAATTGAATGCACCATAAAAGGTAAGATCATGGCTACTCTTGATGTAAATCCACAACGCTACCAAGAACAACTGGCTGAAAAAGTCGAACGTCTCACGGATATGTTCGCGCCATACAACATGCCAGAACTGGAAGTGTTTGAATCACCAGAGCAGCACTACCGCATGCGTGCTGAGTTCCGTGTTTGGCATGAAGGCGAAGATCTTTACTACATCATGTTCAACCAAGAAACTCGTGAGAAATACCGAGTTGACCAATTCCCTGCAGCAAGCCGTCTGATCAACGACCTGATGCCGCTATTGGTTGAAGCGATGAAAGACAACGACTCGCTACGTCGTAAACTGTTCCAGGTGGATTTCCTATCGACGCTAAATGGTGAGATTCTGGTTTCACTCCTTTACCATCGCCAACTTGATGAAGAGTGGATTGAAAACGCGAAAGCCCTTAAACAGCGCTTAAATGATGAAGGCTTCAACCTAAACATCATTGGTCGTGCTCGTAAGATGAAGATTGTCCTAGACCGCGACTACGTGATCGAGAAGCTCGATGTAAATGGTCAGAGCTACATCTACCAACAAGTTGAGAACAGCTTCACTCAGCCGAACGGCAAAGTCGCAGAGAAGATGCTGGAATGGGCGGTCGACTGCACCCAAGAAAGCACTGGCGACCTACTAGAACTTTACTGTGGTAACGGTAACTTCTCGCTGGCGCTGGCACAGAATTTCGACCGCGTCCTGGCAACTGAGCTAGCTAAACCATCGGTTGTATCTGCACAGTACAACATCGCTGCCAATAAGATTGATAACGTACAAATCTTACGTCTATCAGCAGAGGAATTTACTCAAGCGATCGAAGGTAAGCGTGAATTCCGTCGTCTACAAGATGCAGGTGTGGATCTGAAGAGCTACAACTGCAACACGATTTTTGTCGATCCACCACGTGCTGGGATGGATGTCGATACTTGTAAAATGGTGCAAGGTTACGAGCGCATCATGTACATCTCTTGTAACCCTGAGACTCTAAAAGAGAACTTGGACATTCTATGCGAAACACACAACGTGACGCGTTTTGCTCTGTTTGACCAATTCCCTTATACCCACCACATGGAAGCAGGTGTACTGCTAGAGCGCATTAAGTAAGGGATTAAACGGCTTTTAATTGTAGCAAAAATCACTCTGGGTACGGCTTGGGGTACGGGAGCATCTAAAATGCTCGATTGCTATGATTGGATTTGATGTCAACGCCACCAGCTTTGCTCGTGGCGTTTTTGTTTCGGACATAACTAAAATCAGAAATCAGTACGCGCTCATTTTCATAACCAATCCGTTCTGAGAACTAAAACATCTAGGCTATTTTTTAGTTTGCTTGGTGTACTCCTGCTCGATGAGATACTCAATAAGTTTGTTTTTCTTCATATCAAGTGCTTTAGACAGGTGATCAATTTTCTTTTGCAGAGACTCCTCCATCTCAAAACTGTAGGCCTTAACCTTTTTAAGCTTGTTCTTCTCTCTATGCTTATATTGATTCCATGAAAGATTCAGTTTATGAACGTACACACTTTTGCCAACAATGTACTCCTCACCTGAGGTATTTATTGAAAACTGAGAGCTTTGGTCCCAAAAAAAGAACGATATCGCTAACGATAAGCTATGCGCTTTTGCACTAACAGGAATCTCAATGGGTAGAAAAATGCCGTCATTCTCTAGCCTACTTTCTGTCCATTGAGCCCTGTCTCTATTGTCTTCCAAAGTTAGTTTGAAGAATGCTGATTGCCTAAACTCAAGATATCTCCTCTTGAGAGCATACAACAATTCTTTCTGTGATTTTGCATCAACTTTATTTTCTGAAAACAAGTAATGTAAATAAAGAATAGTATGCATCTTTGACTTAGAGTTATTCTCACGAAAGCTCGGCACTGTAATAGTAGTGATACGACCTAAGTGACTGTTAGCGAAAACCGTCTTGAAATCCATGTTCAGATTCCTGTTTAACAGCTTAGTGTTATTGGTCTTGCAACGAAAACCGAGCAGCATGAAGTACCAGACAAAATAACATGTCTCGTAATCTCTAAAATCAATCCATTCATATTCACTCAAAGCGACATTACTTTCTGCAAAGCGGTTTCTTTTTTGCTTGAGATCTTCGACTTTACCCTTCCTAACCGCATCTTTCGCAATGTCTATTCTTAAGTCGATGTCATCCTGATTACTTACAATGTTTAGCTCAAAGCTCACATCAAAAAGAAACCTAGGGTCACTATCTACATTTATATTTTCGACAACACCAGCCATTTATTACTCAGTAATTTTAAAGTATTTATTAGGTATTTTTTAAATGTTTTTAAGGTGTTTTTCAAGTATAAATATGAAAGAAGATCCACCGCCAAACCTAGCTTTAGCAAGGTTATCATAGCCTTTTCATTGAGAAATCACTGAGATTAGACCTGTTCTTATGTGACAGCGTAAGCTCAGGCATGACGTGATTGGCAAAATGACATCGTTTGATGTCTGTTTTTTTGAAAAGGAAAGAGGCGTTTCGCCAAACTGATGGGTAGTTTTTATCAGAGTAACTTTTGCAAGTTTTGAAGCCACTGGAAGCCTTGTTGAACAAAGATACGTGGCTGGAGGAATGGAGTGAAAGACTGTCGGTAATAATAGTATTTATATGAATCTTATCTAATTAATTACAACAACCTATCTACCTATTGAGAACACTAACCAATAGGAATGATAGAAATGAACAATTATCTTGAACATACAGAAAGACTCACCATTGATGATATGGACTTACCGGTATACTCCAAGAAAGGACCTCTAATACCTTCCTGCCTTTTAGCTATTAAAAGCACTTTTGATAGGGCTCTAGACCAATACCCTCGAACGTTGTTTCTTCGTTTCGATTTGAGATATCCCCAAGGCTTTTCAAGCGAGAAAGTATCAAGTAAGCAGATCACAAAATTTCAAGAATCCTTCAAAGCGATTATGTATGCTTACCTAAAACGTAAGACGCACAACCGCCACTCTAAGCCACGATTTATCTGGTGCAAAGAGGCCGTCAAATCAGAGCATCCACACTATCACGTTGCTGTGTTACTAAATGGTGATGTTTTTCAAGGAATGGGGCCTTACAATGATGTTACGGGAGAATACGTTTCAGGGATGATTGCTAAAGCTTGGGCAAGTGCAACTGGTCTTTCGGTTGAACAAGTAAGTAGTGCGGTTCATTTTGCTGAGAACGGCACGTGTGAAATCAATAAGAGGTGCGATAAAGAGCTCTATGAGAATCAATACAATCAAGCCTTTTACCGTGTTAGTTACTTTGCTAAAAAAGAAAGCAAACTACCTGGGAACGGAAGAAGCTTCGGTTACAGTCGCTATTGAGTTTACAAAAAAAAGAAAGGCCCCTGTGGCCTTTCAGTTGTTTAATCCGCATTAAAGCGGTAACTCCCTTCACTAGAGTGAATGTCAATTTGTAGGACTCTACAGGGCATTGTAGTGACATAACCAGTAGACTCTCCGTACTTCAAATCCACTTCGGGATAAGGAAGCCATTTCACACCATTAGACTTGTTGTTACTGGAGGGCTTTTTGTAATCAGGGTTGCTCATGTTTTTGAGTAACTCTTCAGATTGGCTGTACTTATTCTTGTTGACGGTAATCTTTGGTGTTTCTGGTCTAGCGACTTCACAGTTACCTCGGTTAACTTCGATCCCGAAGACAGTCGAGTAGTCAAAGAGGGACGTTACATATATTTTCGTCTTTGGTCCCCATCGGGTGTTGATGTCTTTGTATTCGACTTTGTAGCCCTCAGCAGACGCAGTAAAGGTCATAAGCAGTGTTAGTGCTGCGGTAATTACAATAGGTTTCATGAGAGATATCCTTTATCTATTATTCAATGAGTTGATATTAAAAGGTGGTTGCGACAACTTATGTCGAAGAGAGGTTGGCTTTGAGAGATGTAACCGTAGTGGCGCTTATCTACCAGCCAAAGAGATAGCGTAAACTGCCTAAGCATGCCCCTAGTGCACCGCCTATAATTTTGCCCAGGTGCTTACCTGTCGTGCCAAACACACTTCCTATCTCTTCACCGTATTGCGCACCTTGAGTCGTCGTGTCGAAGATTGCCTCCCACAAACTAAGACTGGTTTTTTTGTTGTAATCACTGGCATCGTTGTCTTTCCAATTCTCATGTCGAGGGGAAAGCGTGCGATTCGCCAGTAAGACCCGTTTATTTTTTGGTAAACGTTCAACAATCAAATACAGCAACTTGGAAAGGTTATAGGGCCGTTGCTTGGCCAATCCATCACAGTGCCCCGCAACGTAGTAGACGGGCTTTAGATAAACCCCTGTTGCACGCAATACGCGTCGATGAACCGAGCGCACCATGGTTTCAAGATAAGTTTTAGACACGGATGTCGGTGTATTGCTTTCGTAGTTCCAGGCTTGATTTCCTTTTAACGCATTATCGGCTTGATTAATGGCGATGATTAAACGGTGCTGTGCGTCTTCGCCTAATGCAGGAATAAGCACATCGTTAATCAAGCCGATAGGTGTACCTAAATCGCGTGAGCTACCATCAAGAATCACAAGTACCAAGTCAATCACGAAACGGTTCTGCTCATCTCTCGCTCTCAGCGTATTTTTCAATAAGCGGGCATGGCGCTTGTCTTCTTCGATACCATCCCCCAGACCAGGACTATCCCAAAGAATAAGATTGTTCAGACGATATTGCGTAACACCCTGAGTGTGCGGCTCACAACTGATTCCCACCTCTGCAACACTCATGTCAAAGAGAGCGTTAATCGTTGAGCTTTTTCCTGCTCCGGTGGCTCCTGTAATGAGAATGTTGAGCTCGGTGGCTCTCATTTGTTTGAGGTTATCGAGTAACTTGGTGCGAGTACATTCATTGAGGGATGCCTGGCGTATCTCGCTTTCAAGCGTAGTGAAAAGATCGTGCTGTTCGGACATAAGCGCTCCTTAGTTAGCGTCCGGAAAAATTACAACTAGCTACCTCCTTATGACGAACAAATCATGAGGACAGAAAAATGAGACTAATTCGACTAAAAGAAGTGCTGGATAATACAGGTTTGAGCCGTGCGTACATGTACAAGCTCATGGCTGAGGGTAAGTTCCCTAAATCGGTATCACTGGGCTTTCGCAGCGTGGCTTGGGTAGAAAGCGAGGTCCAAGACTGGATATTAGAAAGAGTGACAGAGCGAGATGAACAGTTGGGATTACCACAACCAGAAGTTTGATTGATTCTTTGGTGGAGATATAAAGCAGCAGGTTAAAGCTTAGCTAGATTGATAAAAGTTAATGAGAAATCTGAATGTCGTCGTAACACTCCCATTCGACGTACTGAAGAAAGTTTTGCTCCCACATTTGATACAGCTCATCGATGCCTGGAGAGCGAATGCTTTGCCATCCCGTGGCGACGGTAAAAGCGACTTGATTGCCAAAGTCAAAATCAATGCATCGCTCTAACTCCGGATAATAGCTCCCCATATACGCAAAATCGGTAATGTAGAGAATATCAACCGTTTTACCATTCACAATGTTGAGGCCAATCTCAACCGGATGATATCCCCCTTCTTCCGCGCTATAGCTTTTGTCTCGAAAATGGATAGAGAGGGCATGGCTGGTGGACTGTGTTGATTCCATTGAGGCATGACAATGTTGGTTTAATAACGCCAGAAGCTTATTAGAAACAGGCAGCACTGACGGCGTAAAATTCAGTATAGACATGGCTAGATCTCCTAAAAGTGGCCGAGGTTAAAATGTGATCATGAGTGGTGTTCATCGAAGGTTTGAATCATCGATAACTGAATGTCATCAAAGAGGGACTGAGTAAGGTGTCGAGAGAGCACGTTCAGCCATGTATCTAACAGCGCTTTCACTTGCGGGTGTGCGAGACTTGCAGCACCGCTATCTGGTTGATAACACCAAAGATTGAAGAGATGAAAGTAGAGTTCAGGCTCCATCTCACTCGGTTTATTTTCCGAATAAGAAAAACTCGCTAAGCAGACGACCTGCCAATCTTCACTGGCCGATGTTCGACGAAATTGAATTTCAATAGGATGCAGCCCCTGCCCCGTCTGGTAATAGCGTTTTTGTCGACAGTTCAGGACCATACGTTGAGCTTGTTGAGGAATCGAATAACGTTGGATTATCAAAAGCAATGCTTGATGAAAGCTATCCTGCAATTCCAGTTCACCCGATATTTTCTGGATCATAGTAGCCCCCTTTCTGCAAAAGAGATGGCGCTATCACCAACCACGATATGATCAAGAACTCGAATGTCCACCAGCGCTAAAGCCTCTTTGAGCCTTTGCGTAATTTGTTTATCGGCTTGGGAAGGTGTGGCATCACCAGAAGGGTGATTGTGAGCAAAGATGAGTGCGGCGGCATTGATTTTTAAAGCCGCTTTGAGGACTTCTCGGGGATAAACACTTGCCGAATCAATTGTGCCAAAGAAGAGCTCTTCAAAAGCAATAAGGCGATGCTGATTATCTAGAAACATCACCGCAAACACCTCTCTTTCATGGTGTTTTAATTTGCAAGATAAATAGGTTTTTGTTGCTTCGGGATTGCAATATTGTTCGCCTCGGAGAGCCCGTGTGGCAAGGATTTCAGCGGCCGCGTCGAGCACCTTATCTGCTGTAACAGGACCATCAAAATAGTAGTTATTTTCGCGCATAAAAAGCTCCTAAAAATGAAACCGTTGAGGTATGCACGAAGATAATATCTATCTGAAATAAATTTACTTATTACTACGAGGAATGAGATGGTCAGTTTGAGATAAAAGTGCGGCAACCTATTATCTCGTATCGTTGCTGATTAAGAGAGAAATATGATCAACGATTTCTTTTTGAAAGGGTTTTCATTTATACATCATGGAAGTTATGCCTAGATATGACAAAGCAAGGCTCTCAGGCCTTGCCTTTCATTTAATCATGCCGCATACCACCCGTCAGCCAGCACTTCTGCTTGATCCAGAACCAGCTTAATCGCCTCTTCAGCCGCATCAGGTGGATATTTCCAGCGACGCAATAAACGGCGTACAAGGTTGCGCATCCGTGCACGCACGCTTTCTCGTTTCTGCCAATCTACCGTAGCGGACTTACGCAGTTGGTGCGTGAGTTCAATGGCGAGTTGACGCAGGTTGTCATCGCCGAGGGTTCGCACAGAAGCTTCGTTGGTGACCAATGCACGGTAAAACGCAATTTCATCAGTGGAAAGCCCCAGCTTTTCCATCATCTCAGCGTCAGCTTGCATCTCTTTAGCCCACTGTATCAGCTCTTCAATCACCTGCGCGGTTTCAATGTTGCGATTATGGTATTTCTGCAAAGTCAACATAATCCGGTCGGAGTATTTTTTCTCCTGCACCACATCGTTTTTCATTCTTGCTTTCACTTCGTCGCGCAGCAGTTTTTCTAGCAGCTCAACAGCTAAATTCTTCTCTTTCATATTGGCAACATCTTCCAAGAACTCAGGAGAGAGCAAGCCAATATTCGGTTTATCTAAACCAACCGTTTTAAAGATATCATCCACACCATCGGCAACAACCGCGTTATTCAGGATCTGGCGCAAAGCTGAATTACGGAGTTCATCGCTGCGTTTGGTATCAACCGTAGAGTGTTTTAAGAATGCGGTCTTAATAGCTCCGTAAAAGGCTATTTCGTTCTTATAACCATCAACTTCATCCAAAGTATTACACAGAGAAAAGGCTTTCATAAGCGCTGCCATGACATCAAGAAAACGGCGTTTGCCATCACGAACTTCTTCGCCTTTGCTGTTGCGGTGTGAGAGACCAGAGATATGGTTCACGGCTCCCGGAAGCAGTTGCAGTGGTTTGGTTTCAAAACCTGGACGATAGTTGAAGATGTCACCATCAACAGGCGTGGCAAACATACCGCGAATTACGTCGATTTTTTCCATAAAGACTGCGAAAGCTTCAGCGGTATCAACGGTTGGCTTTCCCTTACCTTGGCTATTGGTATAGGTCTTCAGTGCGTTTTTAAGCTCATTGGCAATACCAATATAGTCAACAACCAAACCTCCGGGTTTATCCTTAAACACGCGGTTCACACGCGCTATCGCCTGCATCAGGTTATGACCTTTCATTGGCTTGTCGATATACATGGTATGACAACAAGGCGCATCAAAACCTGTTAACCACATATCGCGCACAATAACCAATTGCAATTCGTCATCGGTATCTTTGTAACGTTTCTCGAACAGCTTCTTTGTCTTTTTATCATGGATATGAGGCTGCATTTTAGCTTTGTCTGCGGCACTGCCTGTCATGACGATTTTGATCGCGCCTTTGTTTGGATCTTCGTTATGCCATTCGGGTTTGATAGCCACGATGGCATCGTATAAATCGACACAAATCTCGCGACTCATGGCAACGATCATCGCTTTGCCCGGAAAGGTTTCACAGCGAGTCGTAAAATGCTCAACCAAATCTTGAGCAACCTGCTGGATTCTTGGCTCCGCACCAACGAGTTTTTCGAGAGCTGACCACTGTGATTTTATTTTCTCACGACTTTCTGTTTCTTCATCTTCGCCAATTTCCTCTTCGACCTGATCGTTCAGCGCTTCGATTTCATCTTGATTAATATCGAGCTTGGCTAAGCGAGATTCGTAATATATCGGCACAGTTGCACCATCATCGACCGCATCTTGAATATCGTAGATAGAGACATAGTCACCAAACACACCGCGAGTATCTTTATCGTCCATCGATATCGGTGTACCTGTAAAACCAATGAAAGCGGCATTTGGCAGCGCGTCACGCATGTATTTGGAGTAACCATAAACATAACGCTGATCAATCACATTGCCATTCTCGTCTTTGACATCAACAAGGCGAGCTTTATTGCCGTACTGGCTGCGGTGAGCCTCATCGGAAACTACCACGATATTCGAGCGCTCAGAAAGGACAGGATGTGCCATTTCTTCATCGAGCAGCGCAAACTTTTGTACGGTTGTGAAGATGATGCCACCGGATTGACGATTGAGCAGTAAATCGCGTAATGAATCACGATCTTCTGCCTGCTGAGGAATCTGTTTTAGCGTTTCTTGCGCCATGGTGAAGGTGTTAAATAGCTGGCCATCTAGGTCATTACGGTCAGTCACCACTACTAAGGTTGGGTTATTCATTTCTGGTTGTTGCAGCAATTTACTTGCGTAACAGACCATCGAAATGCTTTTTCCACTTCCTTGAGTATGCCAAACCACGCCCGCTTTTTTACTTCCGGGCACCACGGTATTGGCGTAATTTGCCCGTGGCTCAGTAATTTGGTCAGACGTTGTGGCAGCCGTGACGGTTGCCTTAACAGCAGCTCGGACTGCATGGAATTGGTGATAACCTGCGATTTTTTTGATGATCTTGTCGCCATCATTTTCGAACAATACGAAGTAGCGAATGTAATCGAGCAGCAATTCTGGCTTAAAGAAGCCACGCACCATGGTTTCTAATTGGAATTCGAGTAGTGGCTTGTCGTCTTCACTCTCTATCGTCTTCCATGGCAAGAAACGTTCTTTATTAGCCGTTAACGAGCCGACTCGTGCCGTCCATCCATCTGAAATGACCAGCGCTTCATTGAACACAAAGAGATCAGCGATTTCTTCTTTATAAGTTTGAATTTGATTGTAAGCATTCCAAATATCGGCGTGATCATCGGCTGGGTTTTTCAGCTCTATCACTGCCAAAGGCAAGCCATTGATAAAGACAATCACATCTGGCCTGCGATTGACCTTGGTGCCTGTAATGGTGAACTGATTGACCACTAAGAATTCGTTATTCTCGCGGTTCTCAAAATCAATTAATCGAACATGAGTATGCTTGGTCACCCATTGTTCTTGCTCCATTACTGAGTATTCAACAGGCACACCTTCGATTAAATATTGGTGAAAGAGTTTGTTGTTTTTAATCAGTACAGGCGTTTGCGGTGTGGCAACGATTTTCGCTACTTCGATTAAGGTGTCACTGGGCACATTTGGGTTTAAGGTTTCCAAGGCAGAGACTAAACGCGCCTGTAGCGTGACTTGCTGATAGTTTTCACGTTCAGGCGTATCACCATCTGGTGCGATGTCATAGCCATTTTGGTATTGGTAGCCTAGCTCTTTAAACCAATCGAGGCATTGTTGTTCTAGTTGCTCTTCAGTAATCATTAAGCCTTTATCCTTATTATTTATTCCATGCGCTCTTAATCAACCGTCCGGTTTGGTTATAAATGCCAACCTGCTCAATGTAATGGTGGAAATCCCTATTTTCAGAGACGATTCGGTTTGCAGATTGCCAATCCACGTTGACTCTCTCTTGAGCTGGAATGAGTATTTGGCTATCAAACAAAGATTCAGTATCCAGAATCAGCACGCCAATCCCGTGCAAGCTCGACAACATTTGCAGCTCACCCTCAACGTCGCTATTTAAACCTGTGGCAACAAGGTAGCCGAAATTGGCCCAACTCGAATTCGATACGGCTTGGAAAAAGTATTTTCGTACGTTGCCTTTAGTAAGATGTTTCTTCACTTCAAAAGACCAAAGTCGAACCGAGCTATGATTCCCACTGCGCACACAGCTTCTCACAATTTCATCCCAACCTTGGTCGAGCGGCTCTAGCGCCACCACATCCGGATGTAACCAGTGATTGCCACCGTTGCCATGAGAGTTTTTAGATTTACGCTCGTCAATACGCTGACAGTAAAGGCCCAGATCCTTGCTAAGGTACTCAATCAACATTGGGTAGAGATCGTGTTCGCTTAAGCTTTGCGGCACGAGAGGCGTATCGATGTCTGATTCATCTGCATCGCTAAGATCATCTTCCTGATGAGCAGGTGTAGGCTTCTGCTCCCAGTAATAAACCCGAGGTCTTGGTTTGTCACGAGTGGCGACATTAGGACAAACGATTTTCGCTCTTTCAGTACGTTCCCCACCAATTTCTGCCGCGAGCTGGGCGATAAGCTTGTCTTCGGTGTTGTATCGAGGGTTTGCTTGCTTCTCAGCGATTTCTTCTGGATATCGAAGCACAAATTCTTTGGCTAAATCCCGAGCAGTAAACTTCTTGTCGGGGTTCGCCTTGAGCGTTTCGATAATCATTTCTACTCGGGTTGCCATTATTCGACCTCTGCTAATTCTTGAGCTTGTCCTAACTCGATTTCGCCGGAAAGCAATTTAGGAAGTAAGATGTCGCGCAGGTTGGTTAACTCAACATTTTCTTTCTCGTTACAAGCAATCTTTTGTTTGAGTGACTGAACCAAAGCAGAGAACTTCTCTACAAGAGCTACAGGGGGTAATGCAACAGTACAAAAAGTAAATGCATCCTTTGGCATTGCTAGGACGGTTGTACCAGTGGCAAAGCCTTCAGCTCTAAATCTAAAGCTAGGTCTCTGTAGGCTATAAAAAACAAAATACTTCCACACATCTTCTGGGTACTGTTTTTTAAATGAAGTAGAAAACGTGTGATGTGTTGTTAAGTATTCTTCTCCCCCTAGTTCAGGAACTAGAATCGCACTACCAAGAATAACTCTGTCTTGAGTCATATCTGTATTTGCGATAACTAGCTGACCAGCTTTAACAACATGACGAGGTTTGTAGTCACCGCTGTAATACTTAACCTTCTCATATCTAAATTTGCCATTACCACCAAAGTTACCAAGGTTTATAAGTGGAACATCACTTTTGTCTTGTGATAAGAATTTTCCTTTATAAGACAAGCCTTTGTTCACTGAAAATATTGAATCTAGAGGCTCTACATCCCACCCAACTGGCACCAAACCCAACTCAGACTCAACGAGCTTTTCGGGGAATAGCGAGGCTGTGGCTTCATCCATGCCCTCTGGGAGTTGACCGTTCATTTTGGCTTTGACCGGATCGAAATCGACAAACCATGATTTGAAGATGGCTTGTGCCATTTCTTCTAGAGTTTGGTTCATCTTTGAATTCACTGAAACTTTGTCGTCTAAACACTTTAATATTTTCGCTATCTTTTTTTGTATATCGATTGGCGGTAGTGGAAGTGTTAAACGAGTAATCATGTCGTTATTTAAGCTGGCTCTAGTTGATAAAGTAGAGAAGGCCAGCATATTGGTTCTGAAACGAGGGCTTCGGAAATAATAACCAACGAACTCTGGGTGAACCTCATGAGGCGTCCCCTCTTTTGGACGTAGGCGCTTAGTAAATCCGTTAAATGTGGCGTTCTTGTAATCTTTAAGCGCTACACTACTCATACCAAGCTCATGCATTGTTTCGCTCGTTCGTGTAAGAAATACGTCCCCACGCTTTATTGAGCCATTAGCTCGCTCCTTTTCGGATGACTCAACCAACTGTGACAGTTCTTCAGGAACAAAATAGTTGCCAAAGACTTCTTTAAAACTCAAGAATGGAAATCCACTACCAAAAGCACTAGCTGGCTTAGATAAGCCTGAGCGAATATCATAGATGTCGGCTAAGGAAATCTCTGGCCAATTACAAGTCATAGCCCAACCCCGCTAGGTTCTTCTTGATCTCTGCTTCTAGCGTTGTTGACTCTGCAAACTGTTGACTCAATTTTGAGGTTAACGTCGCCATTTTTTCGGCAAAAGGGACTCCATCATCTTCTTCATCTGCCGCACCAACGTAACGTCCCGGAGTGAGCACAAAATCGTGTTTCTTAATCTCTTCCAAAGTTGCGGATTTGCAGAAGCCTGCTTGGTCTTCATAAGCGATACCATTTACTTCCGCACCCGTTTTCCATGCATGGTATAGGTCAGCGACTTTCTGGATATCATCACGAGTGAAATCACGAAGTACGCGGTCTTTCATATAGCCAAGGTTACGCGCATCTATGAATAGCACCTCGCCTTTGCGATCACGCAGTTTACGACCTGATTTATCAGTACGTGCTTTCTTGTTTTTGGTTAAGAACCAGATACAAGCAGGGATCTGAGTGTTGGTAAACAGTTGTCCCGGAAGCGCAACCATGCATTCCACCAAATCGTTCTCGACCAGGGCAGCACGAATTTCGCCTTCGTTATTGGTGTTTGAACTCATCGAGCCATTGGCTAGTAGCAAGGCTTGAGAACCATCCGGCGCAAGGTGGTAAAGCATGTGCTGCATCCAAGCAAAGTTAGCGTTACCTGAAGGAGGTGTACCATATACCCAGCGCGGATCGTTGTCATCGACACCTGTATTCCACTCTTTCATGTTGAAAGGCGGGTTAGCCATGATGAAATCGGCACGTAAATCTGGATGTTGGTCATTGGTATAGGTACTGGCAGGCTCCTTACCAAAATCATAATCCAAGCCACGGATTGCCATGTTCATCGCAGCAAGCTGCCATGTGGTGTAGTTATACTCTTGACCGTAAATCGAGATTCGTTGCTTTTGCGTAAGCGGGTCAATCTCTTTTTGGTTAGCGCGGCGTTCAATAAATTTCTCTGATTGCACAAAGAAACCGCCGGAACCCATTGCAGGGTCATACACTCGGCCTTCAAACGGTTCAATCATCTCAACAATCAGCGAAACGATTGATGCAGGCGTGTAGAACTGGCCGCCTTTCTTACCTTCAGCAAGCGCAAATTGGCCTAAGAAGTATTCGTAAATATGACCAAGAATATCTTTGCTGTTAAGCGACTTATGATTGAATGGAATGGTCGCGATTAGGTTAATCAGCTCATTAAGTTTTGCCTGATCAATTTTTAGCGATGCGTAGTGCTTGTTGAGAACACCTTTTAGTTTCTGGTTGTCGCGCTCAATGCCTTCCAGCGCATTATCAATCAGGTGACCAACAGACGTAATCTTCTTCGTCTGACCATCAATAACCAAATCGGCACCACCAATGACCATCGGGCCATTGTCTTGCAGGAACTTCCAGCGAGATTCTGTCGGCAGCCAAAACACGTTTTTCTCTTTGTAGTAATCGCGCTGTTCCAGCTCAATCGCGATTTCCTGTTCAAGTTCTTCAGCCGTGTAACCTTCAGGATCGAGGAAGTACTCGTGATCAGGGTTGGCAAAGTCTTGTTTTAGCTCTTCTTGGCGCAGCATGAAGGCGTCAGACACGTATTTAACGAAAATTAAGCCAAGCACCGCATGTTTGTATTGAGAGGCATCGAGTGACGCACGGAGTTTGTCTGCGGCTGTCCAGAGTTTGCTTTCAAGATCTTTGAGGAATAGTTGTTCTTGTTCGTTCATTACGGGTTTCTTGAGTTCGAAAAATTAGCCTTATGATATCAGTAACTCAGTAGATGTCTTTGAGTTCTGCCTTACTTGACAATATTCTTTATAAACTAAAATGCATATTTTTGTCATTAAGCAGAAACGACTTAAGTTTCCGTCAGAATCGTCAGACTTCTTATTGATGGGAGTATATATTAACGCAACTAAATGCATTTTAAGATGGATGATATATCTGCTATGACTAATCAGAATATTTCAAAAGAAGAACTTCAAGAACTAGAATACGAAAGACTAGAGCTACTGAACGACTTTAAAGAGCAGTTGGCAGTGTTCTGTGATTACCTAAAGGTTGACTTAGACCAGCAAGCAACCTTGAAATCACTAGACACCGCAACAGCACTCACGCTTTCCTCTCCACGTTATATTCCTGCACGAAAGGGAATGTTAAACAGCTCAGCTCAAGGCTATTTAAGATTAAAATTGGTTGAGAAAGTCAAATCAACCGCTTCAGACATTGTTAAGGCGCTGGCCAACAAAATTGCAGACTCTTCCCAAAAACTGCCATGCAACGACATTGCACTTAAAGGTTCCGCCGATTCCATCGCCTCTAAGCTGACTCAACGCTACTTGTTTGGTCATGTACGCTTTTACGACATTGAACCAATTCCAGAAGTCCCGACATTGAGGAACAAAGACTTAAGCGCTTTATGTGAACGTCACCTTCTCGATCGAGTAAAGGAGCATTATACGTCTCAGTACCACCGCTACAGATTATGGGACGGAAGAGCCATTGCTCTATTTTCTAGCTACCTGTTTGATGTTAAAAGTGAAGAACATCATTTCTTCGATTCTAAGAACTTAATTCATCTTCTGGATAACGACCCAGAGCCAATCAACAAAGAATGGTTTAAAGAAGAATGCATCGAGTGTTGGGAAGCGCTTTATGCAGATGGCCCAAGTTATTCGTATACCGAACTTGCCTATCCTGATGAGAGTGGTGTCATTTTTGAAGAGTACGTACCACTAGTCATGGTAAGTGAAGATGTATGGGATTCGCTTTATGAGCGCTATAAAAACAAACTGAAAGAACGTGTAGAGTTCGCCCAATAACTCTTGTGTCTTACCTCTCATCAAATTAAGAAAATAACCGTCAATAATAGGAACAAAGAGAAAATGACCGCGACAATTTCAGTCAGTAAAAGTGCGATATTTGAGCTAATCATGGCTGGTTTAGAGGCTTATGCGATAAAGCACGAAGGCAGCAAATCAGTCTCCATAGAGACAGCGGCCCACCTTTGGGGATATGCGAATAAAGCCCACCCATTTAAATGTACGATAAATCATGTTTCTGTTGAAACATCAGCTAAAAGAAAACGCTCTTCAGTTGAATGGAACCCACTCTCTCTTTCAATAAAAAAAGATATCGCTAAAGTTTTCGGCGAGGATTATCAATACATTGGAACGGCTCATTCTCATCCCTACTTACGCGAAGAGGTCATTGACGCAGCAACGATTAGAAGCAATAAACTGTACGAGCTATCTTCTTCGGATCACTGGTGTGAGCTTGCGCGTCCTGAAATACAGGTTGCAGGAAGATCATACAGTGTGGCAATGATATTAACGGTTCACTCTATGCTAAAAGCCAACAATCGAATGGATGGGATTTATGGTGAAGCACCGCTTATTGAATTTTCACTAGGAAATATCAAATGCTGGTTATATGGTCGAGTATTTGAGCACAAACTTAAGTCATCTTTAACGGACGAAGAACAACGCAGCTTTGAGCGCTATCAGCTGGATATTAACGATTTCTCAGACGATGAAACTCTCGCAGTGCCTGTAGAAACCATCTTAGAAAGCGACATCGCTCTTGATGTATTATGTGAAAGTTTTGGTCGGCTGAAATTTGAAGGGAATAACTCAACATATCACTCGGCTGACGATGCTGAGGGCAGATGGTAAAGAAACGAAGCAGAAGTCTCGTGAAATAACTACCTCTAGCCACCTATCAAAACTAATTCGCCCCGACTTCTGTTCTTCAAAATACTTGAAATCAGGTATTAGGAAGGAGCAATGACCTTCCTAATACTTAAGCACTGCGCATAATGGGGCTATATCATTAATTTCAGGCCTCTCACTTGAAGAGATCGAGTTCGGTGCGATTCCTACCATTATGTTTAGCTTGATAAAGAGCATCATCGGCACGTTTAAGAGTCGCGCTAATCGGCTCATCTTCTGCTGACCAATGAGACACGCCGATAGAAATCGTAACATGCTCTACGGCATCAAACTTGTTTAATGCAATAGATTTACGAATTCTCTCGGCAACGAGTTTAGCCTGATGTATGTCCGTTTTGACTAAGAAAACGATAAACTCTTCGCCACCAGAGCGGCAAACAATATCAACTTCTCGTGCCTGAGCCTTGAGCATACTTGCCACACTGACTAATAAATCATCGCCGACATCATGACCAAAGCTATCATTCACTTTTTTAAAGTAATCAAGATCCAAAGCTAGCACAGAAAATGGAGTTTTTTGTGCTCGCAAGGTATCAATCGCCTTACCTAGACCTCTGCGGTTCAGTAGCCCAGTCATGGGATCAGTTAAAGTATCTAGGTGCAGCTGATCAATAGTGCTGGATACAATATTGAACGTGCTGAGAAATGAACGTTTCAAGTATGACGCTTCAAAATACCAAGGCTTCACTTCATTTAAGTCTTGCTTGGTAGAGTTATGGCTTTCAAAACTTTTGACTACACTGGCTAATTGCCATAAAGGTTTCGATATAAAAATCGAAGAAACCCAAATAATCAAAAATATAAGAACACTAATTGGGAGTGACTCTATAAACATATGCCACATTTGATCGTCAAGCATAGACAAAACGAGCTCTTCTGGCTTCTCAGCAATAATCCCCCAGCCAGCATGTTTTACGGGCGCGTATCCAGAGAGCATGTCAACGCTTTGGGAGTTAACGATAGCTTGTCCCCCTTCCTCACCACGACTTACCGCTCTTATTGCTTCGTTATTAGTAATAACTTCTCCAATTCGTTGCGGATCAGGGTGATAAATCAACGTCTGATGCTTATCGACAACATACAAATATGACCCATCTTTGTAACTATGCTGTCCAAGAATTGTCCTTAATATATTTTTTTGATCGAGGTAGATGGTTCCCGCAACATAGCCTAAGTAATCGCCGTTTTCAGAAAAGATAGGATACGACATGCTTGTCAAATAGTTACCAGCAGGGGATACAAATGGATTCGTGATAAGTGGAGTTTTCGCATTTAGAGACTGTAACGCGCTTTCTTCAGTTAATTGAACACCTTTCACTTCAATAGTTTCTGGTGAAACCGATATGATGACCCCGTCCGCATTCACAATTACGACAGAGTTGAAAGAGTCGGTTTGAGTTCGCAATCGATTTACCTCTTGCTGCAATACAAGCGGCTCAAGCATTCTACGGCTGATTATCGATGCGCTGTACTCTAGTTGGGATAAAGCAGAATCAATAAAAGTATCCGTCATCTCCGCCATTTTAACGGCATATACACGGTTGGACTCTATGGTATTGTTAACTACCAGCTCATGCTGAACTCTATATATGGAGTGAAAAGTATTAAGAAGAGTGACTAGTACACTGAACACACTTAGGCACAGAATTAACTTTCTCAGATTTAACTTATCCCTCATCTGTTTCATTTCCTCCATATACTCCATAAGTTAAATCATCCATTTTTTCATTAGATATAAAAGACATTGCCACTCACAGCTCTATACTAACTCAAAGACTTAATCAGACCTTTGAATACTCTGCATGAAACATCACTCCTTACTTAGAGTTATCTTGAGCTAAACCCCATAGAGAGTAACTCCAAGACGTGACTAGCCAACATACGTTAAAACGCCAAAATAGCCTTAACAGTCTGTGATTAATGCTCGATGTAACATTTTAAACACTTTAGTGATGTGTCACTAGATTGATATGCAATGTAATGATAATTTACTTATATAAGTATGACCTTACTCATGGGCAGTACACGGATAATACTGTGGTCAGTATGAAAAGAAATATAAAATCCTCCACTAAGTTCGTTTTTACTTACTTTGTGTTTGCGTCGCTATGGGTTTGGTTCTCAGATAAAGCAGTAGAACTCCTATCGAGCAATCCACAAGTCTATACCTTGGTTCAATCACTGAAGGGAATGTTATTTATAGTGGTCACATCTTTATTGCTGTGGGGACTGGTAAAAAAGAACAATCGAGAACTTGAACAAGCGAATGACATTGACTCTGTAACAGGTTTACACAGCCCTTTGGTATTTTTTCGCTACCTAGAACAAAAAATCCAAAGTGCCAAAGAAGATGAACACTACGTTCTTTTTCTTCTTGATATTGATAACTTTAAACCCATAGCCGATCGCCTCGGTTTTATGAAAAGTAGTCAGTTTCTAAAGGATATCGCACAATCTATTGACTCTCATACGGTCTTTCCTCTTCTCTCATCACGAATACACTCTGATGGGTTTGCTTGTTTAGTACGAATGCATGATGAAAACCAAATAGCTCTGCACTTAGCTCGCGTTCAAAAGCAGTTTAATCAACATGCAAAAAATCATGAAATTGATGTGACATGCTCTATTGGTGTGGCCTTCTACCCGTATGATGGAGAGAGTGTCAAGCAACTCATGTCATCGGCAAAATATGCTCTAGCTCAGGCAAAAAAAACAAAAAATACTATCCGATACCACGACAAAAAACTCGCTGAAGAAGATTTCCAAAAACAACGCATGATTATAGAGTTGCGTCATGCGATTCAAGAAGAGCAAATACAGATAGTCTTTCAACCAAAATATCGCCTAAAAGACAAGAGAATGACGGGAGTTGAAGTGCTATCTCGCTGGACCCACTCTCAATACGGAGATATACCTCCATCAGTATTTGTCACGCTGGCAGAAGAAAATAATCTTAGTAGCGCTTTAACGAAGCTAGTAATCAAGCAAGCATCAAAGCAACTTAAAGAAGCTCAGCTCCTAGGCCGTGTCATCCAAAGCGTATCTGTAAATATTTCAGCGACTGAGCTAAATAGCACTGAGGGTATTCATCAAATTGAGTATCAGCTAAATCAAGACACTGAACTTTCAAAGTACCTATGCCTTGAAATCACAGAGACAGCCACACTTAAGAATATAGAAAAATGTGCAAGCCTAGTAAAAAAAATGAAAAGGTCTGGTGTAGCGTTCTCTATCGATGACTTTGGGGTCGGTTATACCTCATTTGGAATTTTCAATAGACTCGACGTCGATGAAATCAAGATAGATCGTAGTTTCATCAAAGATATTGCGGTTGATTATCGTTCAAGAGCGATCACTTCAGGCATTATCGACATTGCAAAAGGGTTCGGAATTCAAGTCGTTGCGGAAGGAGTAGAAACCGATCACCAGTTACGAATTCTTGAAGAGTTAGGCTGTGAACAAGCCCAAGGTTTCTATCTAAGCCACCCAATACCTGTTGAAGAATTAAAAGAGAAATTAAATATAACTTCGCAAGACAATAAAGTTGATTTCATTGCAGTGTCTAGCAGGCCCAAAAACTGAAGGAGCGTTGTTTTTAAATACACAGCAATCCCATTTATAGGAAGTAAATGTTTTTATCGTAGGCAGAGGCTAGGAAAATGAAGCTCTGAAAGCATATATATGTTTAAAGTTGAGGCAAGCCTCACTCCCAAAAGGAACGATGGTCAGGATGTAGATAAAAAATGTGTAGATTGGTGCTTATATACATACCGACATCAAGTTGAGAATGCCTTCGCAAGGATTAAGCACTCTCTGTCAATACCAACCAAATATGGCAAGTTAGAAAGAAAATACGCCAGCATGGTATCACTGGCGTTTACTATGATGTTGCTACCGATGTATTGCTGAGAACAATATGTACAGCAAAGCTCAACACGCCCTAGAAACCCACCGTCATGTGTAAGCTGTAAAACAGGCCACGTCCTATCAACTCAGACGCTAAGATCAACACCAGCGCTACGGTTAAGTTAACTGGGTTGACACTCGACTTATTGATCATCGGTAACACCCAAATGAGTAGACCAGCCAGCAGAAGAGCCACTTGCACACTCAAATAACCGCCAAGTCCATCCACCAGTTCAGAAGCTTTAATAATTGAACTTTGTACTTCACTCACAAGGTTCATTTTGCCCACCGTCACGACCAAGCTAATCGCAACCGCAACAACAGCCAACATCACAATGTTTCGATCCACAGTGAAGCGGCTATCCTTGGCAGATACGATCACCAGCTGCGAGAGCAACAAACCACCGACCACCATTGTCATCACAAAGCTTAGCGGTGTGTAAATGTTAAACCAGGTTGGAACGGTATTGATCATGTACACATTCACCATGGAATACATAAAGATACAACCCAGAACCATCGCGCCAATCATTAAGATTTTTTGAACTGCTGCACCGCCTTTATTCAGTACTGATAGCAACCACTGTAGCCCACCAACAACGAAGAACGCAGCGCCAAAGAACACTTCATTTGACAGCCACGCTGAACCTAGCTGGTTAAATGAGTTAAATGCGCGGAGCGGAGAACCTAAATGGGTGATCGAGAACAGAAAGCCCAATCCCATGATCGCCCACAGAGCAAACATCGGCACTTTGTAACTGTTGATTTTTGCTTCATCAAAACCCATGGCCAACGCACGCGCGCTAACGAGTAAGTAACCACCGACGGCCGTTTGCGCCAGCACCGTAAAGAAGATTAAAGAATACTCATGGAAAATCATCTTAAACCTCCTTAGGGTTTGCTAAGTAGCCAGTTGTATCGCCCGTTGGCTTAGCATTCTTGTTCAACTTAATCACAATATTGGGCAAAGTCAGGTGTGAAGAAGGTAGTGGCGCAACATCAGCGGTTGTACCGTATTTCTCACGTAATACCTGGATTTCCCCAAATTCCAACGCACGCAGCGGACAAGATTCAACACACATTGGTTGCTTACCATCAGCCACGCGCTCGTAGCACCCATCGCACTTAGTCATATGGCCTTTCTCTTTGCTAAACTGAGGCGCGCCATACGGACACGCGTTGCTACAGTGCTGACAGCCAATACAAACCTCTTCGTTTACCACCACCAAACCATCTTCTTGGCGTTTGTGCATCGCGCCTGACGGACACACTTTCACGCAAGCTGGATTTGAGCAGTGATTACACGCGATGGACAAATAGTAAGAGAACACATCATTTTGAATCCACGTATCTCCATCTTGGACAAAGCCGCCGCCAGCGTATTCATACACACGACGATAATTACGCTTCACGTCCAAGTCCCGATAGTCTTTACAAGCAAGCTGGCAAGTTTTACAACCTGTGCATTTACTTGAATCTATGTAAAAGCCGTATTGTTTCATCTTTACCTACCTTATGCTTTGTTCGCCAATTTGATATCAACCAGATTGGAGTGTTGCGGATTACCCTTAGCGAGTGGACTTGGTCGCTGAGTCGTTAACACGTTAATCGAGCCAGCATGATCGACTTTTTGTCCATCGGGTGCATACCAAGCGCCTTCACCTAGCGCGACTACGTGAGGCAAGATACGTGGTGTCACTTTGGCGGGAATCCACACTTCGCCGCGATCATTAAAAATACTCACCATGTCGCCATTTTTGATGCCACGGGCCTCTGCATCGATCGGATTAATCCATACTTCCTGACGTGCCGCCGCTTTAAGCAATGCCACATTGCCATAAGTAGAGTGGCAGCGAGCTTTAAAGTGGAATCCCGTCAGTTGCAATGGGTACTTGGCTGTTAGTGGGTCATTGTGTCCCTCAAACGAATCCACATAGATAGGTAGTGGATGAATAACTTCATCTTCTTTTAGCGTCCACTCTTTGGCAATGTTCGCTAGTGTTTCAGAGTAAATTTCAATCTTGCCACTTGGGGTTGAAAGGGGATTGGCTTCAGGATCATTACGAAAATCTTGATAAGCGATGTAATCACGCTGATATTGACGCTTATAAATGCCCAACTCTTTCATCTCTTCAAAGGTTGGTAGAGATGGGTCTTGCTTGCGGGTTTCCGCATACAAATGCTCAACCCACTCTTGCTGTGTTCGCCCTTCAGTAAACTCTTTCTCTACTCCCATCCGTTTGGCGATTTCAGAGCACATTTCGTAGATACTTTTTGCTTCGAACTGAGGCTCAATCGCTTTCTGGGCGTAGATGAAATAAGGCGCATTCGATGCTTTGCCGTCCATTGCCCAGTCATCTTGTTCAGAAGTGGTTAAATCCGGCAGGATAATATCGGCGTACTTAGCAGAAGAAGTCATGTGATTGTCGATCACTACAATCATTTCACACGCTTTATCGTCTTGTAAGATTTCATGAGTTTTGTTGATCTCGGCATGCTGGTTAACCAAGCAGTTACCCGCGTAGTTCCAAATCATCTTGATCGGATTCGCTAAGCGCTCTGCACCTCTCACACCATCGGTTTTGTCTGTCATTTCATGGTGGCGATAAATTGCATCCGTCCACAAGAACATCGAGATAGAGGTTTTTACTGGATTAGGAACCGTTGGGAAACGCACAAACGGAATATTGATATCACTCTCACGAGCACCAGTTGAACCACCAGATACACCTACCGAGCCAGTCAGTAGAGACAGCATAGCAATAGCGCGCGATGCCAATTCACCGTTCGCCGTGCGTTGCAACCCCCAGCCTTGGTGAATGGCACATGGTTTGTTTGCGCCCATTTCTCGGCCCAGCTTAATAATGGTGTCGACAGGAATCCCTGTGATCTTTGAAGCCCATTGCGGCGTTTTTTCTACCCCATCGTCACCCAAGCCTAAGATGTATGACTTGTAGTCGCTGTTTTTTGGTGCGGACGCTGGCAGGGTTTTCTCATCGTAGCCGATGCAATATTTATCGAGGAAAGCCTGATCGACATAGTTCTCCGTGATAAGCACATGCGCTAAGCCTGCTACTAATGCCGCATCAGTAGAAGGACGAATTGGGATCCATTGGTCTTCACGCCCGCCTGCGGTATCGGTGTAACGAGGGTCAATAATAATGGTTCTAACGTTGGACTTATTTTTACTCTCGACATAGTGATGGATCAAACCACCACCAGACATCCGAGTCTCAGCAGGGTTATTACCAAACTGGATATTAAGCTTTGCGTTGGCCAAATCAGAAAACGAGTTGTTCATCGCCCAGCCGCCGTAGGTATGACTGAGGCCTTCCGCAATTTGCGCTGTGGAGTAATCGCCGTAGTGATTTAAATAGCCACCGCATAAATTCATTAAACGAGCAATCAATGTGGATGCTGGTGGCCATGACTTAGTCACTGTCCCGCCAAGCGTGCCCGTACCGTAGTTCAAATAAATTGCGTCGTTGCCGTAGTCTTTGATTAGCCGTTGCATCGTCTTGGCAACTTCATCGTAAGCTTCTTCCCAACTGATGCGCTTAAACTTACCTTCACCACGCTTACCTACCCGTTTCATTGGGTACTTCAATCGGTCTGGGTTATATACCCGGCGGCGCATAGAACGGCCACGTAAGCATGCTTTTACTTGAGGACTGTCACCAAATACGTCTCCACCGGTATTATCGGTTTCAACATATTTGATCTCACCATTTTGTACATGCATGCGGAGCGGGCAGCGTGAACCACAGTTTACTGTGCATGCACTCCAAACAACTTTCTCGTCACTTGTTACTGATTCTACCGCGCGTGCAGGGCTAGACTTAAATGGTAAGCTAATACCGCTGGCTAACGCCGCTGCACTACCTATCGCAGAACTCGCTTTAATGAATCCGCGACGAGTCAGATTCATCAAGTCAGATTGCTGTTTATTCTTCGTCATAATTGGATGCCTTAACATTGCTTGCACATACCACTTTAGGGTTAAATTCGTGCTATTAAAATGATGAGAGCACCCACTATTGATATAAATCAAAGTGAATATTAATTTAATTTTAAATTATCAATTTTGTGATTAAACTTGGCGTGAATATGAAAGAATAGAAACACACATTGTTAAGCTAATTTATTGAAATGAAAACGATTATCTATACACTAAAGATATTAGGCACACTGTTCTATCACAAACGCGGCAAGTCAGAATCGGTTGAGCTGGTACGCTCTTTAGTGACAGAAAATGTCCTTCAAGCAGAAACGTTGCACGCACTCACTTCTTTAACGGACGAACAGCTAGAACGTGATTTCAGCGTGCTATTTGAAGGAATGGGCAGTATGCCAGTCCCACCTTGGGGATCGGTATATTTAGACAAAGAACAGGTATTGTTCGGCGACTCAAACACGCAATATCGGTTATTTTTACAACAGCACGGTATCGAGTTAGATTCAGGCCAACGTGAACCAGAAGATCAGTTCGGATTAATGCTGTTAGCCTGCGCATACTTTCTCGAACAAGACCAAATACAAGCAGCATGTGAGCTACTCGGAGAGCATTTAATGCCTTGGGGATCAACCTACCTTGAGCAGCTCAGAGACATAGCGCCAAATCCGTTTTATCAGCGGTTAGCAGTAGACGTCTCGAAATGGCTAAACGCATTGATTCAACAACAACACATTGAAGTAGTGAAAAAGAAGATCTATTTGGATGAGTGAATCTATCAATACTAATCGACGAGGCTTTCTGAGTCGCTTCAGCCAACCAGTAAAACGGGCTCAGCAAGCAGAAATAACACCGCGCCCCGTAGCACGCCCACCTCACGCGGTGGATGAGGCGTTGTTTGTGCGTCTTTGCGACGGCTGTGGTGAATGCCTCAAAGTTTGCCCAAACAGTGTCATAGAGCTCGATGCTCAACTGGCGCAGCTCAATCTCGATTACAACCAATGCAGTTTATGTAGCGAGTGTGTCAAAGCCTGCCCTAGCGATGCGCTGCATGCTTCTGTACCACTAGACATCAACTTGCGTCCAGACTTTACGCAAAGCTGCGACAATTATCTTCAGACGGAATGCCAGCAATGTGCCTCTGCCTGCCCACAGCATGCCATCTCCGTTCAAGATGATGAACTACCACACATAAACAACGAACTCTGCAATGGTTGCGGGCAATGTCGTATTAGTTGTTATTCAAACGCGATTTTAATGAAGCTGTATAACAAACACTATAGATGAAGTGCATCAAGTGACTTCCTTAACTCTACGTCCTCTACCGAAAGGGCTTTGATGTGATGGACGCACTTCACTTCTTGTACTGTTGTACCGAACTAATGGTACAACCAATAAAACAGAACTAAGGAGCGCTTGTCCCAAACAGCATGCTGTGGAGGATTGCTGAACTGCCGACGACGAGCATCATTAATTGAGCGCGTTACTCAATACTGGTGTGATGCTAGACAACTTGTTCTATCGAGGAGAAACAGCTCCCCCTGAAACGGTTTTCAGTGCTTGATGTTTACTTTTGCTTTTTGTTTTTTTCTGCTTCAATTTTGCTAGTAGCTTAACTGCTTCAGCCCTAGTCAAGTGAGGTTCATTTTTAAGCAGCTTCTCTAGTTTTCTCTCTATACGACTGACCACAACTCAAATCACCTACGGTATCTTAGTTCATCAGTCAAACTACTAAAACTTTCGAGTAGATACCATACTCTTTGCAAATCGCTTTGTCCCATTGTGAGTTACGACACCAGCAGATTCGCAGTACGACCTAGTTGTCCTAACCTGTGGGTTTGTAAGGTCAAGCATGAGTTGCGACACTTTAGTTCAGTCTAAATCTTCTTTGCTCGCGCTTTTCTCGTAGTACATATTCTCATCGGCTTTAGTTATCGCTGACTCTAGGGAAAAGTCTGCTCCTTCAATAATATACTTACCTATTGACGTACCTACCTGCACCTTACCTTTGCCGATATTTATTGGACCAGCGAGTGCACTCTCAATTCTCGACATCACCTCTTCCGTGTAGTATTCGGCTTCTCTATTGCTACTCCCAACGCTCCCTAAAAATACGACAAACTCATCTCCGCCATACCTTGATACTAGGTCGGAAGCCCTCACACTACTTTTCATACGTTCACTTACTTCACGTAATATGTGATCGCCTACTGTATGGCCATGATCATCATTAATTTTTTTGAAATCGTTCAAGTCAATAAATAGCAAAGCAGAAAAAGTGTTTTCACTTATCCTCTTTTTTAGGTCTCGTTGTACGCTTTCGATGAGTCCACGCCTGTTGAGAAGTTTAGTTAATTCATCCATTCGAGCTTGCTGGTATGCCTTCTTTTCGAGTTCCTTTTGCTTTGTAATATCAGTCGAAATACCTAAGATAGCTACAACCTCATTAGAGGATTCGGAGCTATAAATTGGTGATTTCATCTCAAGATAAATCCGTTGCTTACCATTTGCATCATTAATGAAAACCTCTTCCCTAGTCGTTTCTCCCTTGATGACCTTAGCATCAATATGCTTTATGAACTCAACAGTATCCTCTGGTAAAAAATCCGAATCTCTTATTTGACCCAGTTTTTTATTATCAATTCTCATTAACTGCAGGCTTAGGTTATTTGCATAGATATATCTGGATTGCGTATCTTTGATGAACACATATGTCTCGAGATGATCAAGAGATTCAATAAGATCATTAAGATTAACTCCCAACCTTCCTAATTGAAGATACATTATGGCCTCCAGCATGCAGCAAAATATTTTATGTTTATGATAATTTTTTGTTATGTTTATTGGTATCACATTTGAGAATGTTGATTTTAGCAATACTAAAGAGATATTAAACATACCACTCAATAGTAGTATCAACGCACCGTCAATGTGAGGGACTTTTTGGAGTAGTTATTTGATCTATATGACAGTCAACGTTTTGATGAAGGTTAACCCTAAGCTCGTTTAGTTGGAGAGATGATAGTGGATGTTGCCGATGGACAGGAGAAAGGAGCATACGAAAAATCTCAGCGAGTTATGCATTCTCTCTATCGTCTTCCAAAAGACTTCCCCATTCATGAAGCCCACATAGTCAAAGAGCCACGATTAAATTTCGCTCAGATAAAGAGTAACACCCCCTAACTAGTAAGAATAATCTCTAAGAATTTTACAAATGCTTAGGCAAACTTCATCGACTCTAGAGGAATGACATTGCTTGTATCTAACGCTTGCAACTTCTCTCCCCATGCTTGCAGTACCACTAACTGCTCTTCAAGGTAGTCGTGATGGTTATATACCCGCAACATACCTGGTAGCTGGTGACCAACCGTCTTTTCAATCGCCACGATATCCAGCCCCATTTCGCTACAACGGCTGATAAAGGTGCGGCGCAGATCGTGTGGCGAAAAACGCTCAAAATCTTCCGGTAAATTACGTTTGATTAGCGCACGTACTGCTGCGGGTTCTTGAAGTTTGTCATCCATAAGCTGAGGCCAAACAAGTTTCCATTTGCTTGGTACATTCTCACGCTGCTCTTTAAGAAGTTCCAGTAGGTAATCGCTTAATGGTACTTTTCGGCTCTCCTGACTCTTGGTGTGACGTTCTTTTGAACTGGCTGGCAACAACCATACCTTCTCTTGCAAATCTACCTCACTCCAACGCATTTCAAGCACAGCACTAATACGTTGCCCACACCCGAGCAAAAACTGCATTAGACGCACGTTTGAGGGCTCTGTACGCCAAGAAGGCAAGCTTGTTAGCAATGTTTTCAATTCTGAAAAGCTCAAATTGCGTTTTGTGACCTTAGAACCACCACCGACATCCTTGGATTTCAAATGTGGTGCAGGGTGTGCCCCAATCATATTCAAAGCTAGCGCATGGTTGATCACCTGATTGATAATTCTATGGCATGCACTAATCGCACCCGCTTTTCGCTGTCCATTCTCATCAACCTTTGCATCAAATACTTTATTAAGATCATGAATTCTCAACTCTTCTAGTTTGATGTGACCAAGAAATGGTTTGATATCCCGGCTATAGGTTGCCCTCGCTTGTTCTCCTCGTAGCTGCTTGGACAAACGCTTCTCGTCAAAACTGGCAAAAGCATCATCAAAAGTTTTTGCTTCCTCTTGCTCGCGCTGTTCACGTGCCAGTTCCTGCTTCGGATTTTTATTGTTTTCCAGCCAGCTACGGTAACGCCCCGCTTCTGTTCGAGCCTGTTCAAGTGTCATCCCCGTTTCCGGTTTCAACTTAACATACCGCCCCATGGTGATTTTTTCGTGTTTGTTACCAGCCTGAAAGCGAAAGATCCAAGTCATCGTGCCCGTTGGTCGAACGCGAATATTCAATCCTTCGATTTTCTTATCTGGAATTAAATATTCCTTGCCTTGTGGCTTCAATGCTTTCAGCGTGGCATTCGTACTAATTTTATCGACTGGCTTGATCATGACTGAAAAACCTCTGTATTTCTGGGTACGGCTCTGGGTACGGCGTGGGGTACGGGGAAAGACGAGTTTTCATTGTACGGCTAAAGACACCCTTGGACAACGAGCAATTAAAAAACAAATAAAAACAACAAATTAAAATTTAAACCTGGATTTTGGAAGACATTACAAGATTCAGAGTTCGATTTACCCACCATATGGAAGCGGGCGTGCTATTGGAACGCAAAGCGTAACCCACCGCGTCAAATACAAAAAAAGCGAGCTCAATGGCTCGCTTTTTTTAATTTGATTCGTTTTGCTTATTCCGCAGAAGTCTTCTTGCTGACAAAACCTAACTTCTTACCAATCCAGGCGAGTAAGATCATTGAAACCATGATCGCAAAGAAGTTTGAGCCTGCTTCTGGGTATTGCGCTTTAATAAACGCAGAGTGGCCAAACGCACCTACGAAGAAACACGCCAAGCCAACTAATGGGATATCTTCTGATACCGGATTATTTAGGTACTCTTGGTAAAGAGCTTGTACAGCCAGTACGAGTGCAATCAATGGGAAAATTGAAAACGATACTTCACTCATGGTCAACCATGACAACAAAGCATCACCACACATACCTGCAACCAGTGCCAAAATCAGCGTTTTCTTTTCAGATTTATTTCCATTCGACATTATTCTATCCCGCCTTTTAATCGGTTACGTTCACGTTCTTTGCGATACCAATAGGCCCCTTTGGCTATCATTCGCAATTGCATGATCAATCGCTCGGCGAGTTCATCGCGCTCACGTCGATCTAAATCTAAAGCTTCAGCCCCCGAACTGAAAACCAAAGTCACAGACGCTTCTGCTTGAGTATACGCCTCTTCTCTGGTCACGCCGGTGCTCATTAAATACTCGGTTAATTCTGCCGCAAAATGCTGGATTTCTCGAGCAACAGCGGTACGAAATTCAGCAGAAGTGCCGGAGCGCTCACGCAACAACAAACGAAAGACGTTCGGACTACTTTCAATGAATTCCATAAAGGTTTCGACCGAGGTACGAATTACGCTACCTTCTTTCACAATACGTTGACGCGCCTGACGCATCAGTTGACGTAGTAGCAAACCGCCTTCATCGACCATAGTTAAGCCTAGCTCATCCATATCTTTGAAGTGGCGGTAAAAAGAAGTCGGTGCAATCCCTGCCTCTCGGGCGACTTCTCGCAAGCTAAGGCTGGAAAAGCTGCGATCCGCACTTAATTGACTAAATGCCGCATCGATCAATGATCGACGTGTCTTCTCTTTTTGCTGTGCGCGGATTCCCATCGATTTCATTCTTAACTTGCTCTTTTTCTGTAGGGTACAAGAGCCTCAATATAACGCAATTTGCTCCTACGGAGAAAGATATGTTACTTCGCTCGCTCTGAGCGCCGAGAACGTTACTATTGGCATGCATCTAATTGCAATGTTCTCGATGCAATTTATAGACATACAACATACCAAATCATCCTTTTGGTCGATTCTGCGTGATCACTTCCACTCTCTAAAAGGCATGACGTGTACCAATAGAGTAAATGAGTTAAAATCGCGCTAAAGCAATGTTAAGCAAATATAACAAGGAAGGCATCATGGCGCATGTTAATCACTATGACGTGATCGTAATCGGTAGTGGCCCTGGCGGAGAAGGGGCTGCAATGGGATTAACCAAAGCGGGACTGAATGTTGCCATTGTCGAGAAAGAAAGCAGTGTCGGCGGCGGTTGTACTCACTGGGGTACTATTCCATCAAAAGCACTGCGTCATGCCGTTAGCCGCATCATTGAATTTAATAGCAACCCGCTATTTTGTCGAAACAACACCAGCGTTCATGCAACATTTTCTGACATTTTAGGTCATGCTAAATCGGTCATTGATAAGCAAACTCGACTTCGTCAGGGCTTTTATGACCGTAACTCATGCACACTTTTGTTCGGAACCGCGCGATTTATCGATAACTACTCAATTGCAGTAATGCAAAGCGACGGCACAGAAGAAATCTATTCAGCGGATAAGTTTGTCATCGCGACGGGTTCTCGTCCGTATCAGCCTAACGACGTTGATTTCTTGCATGAGCGCATCTACGACAGTGATTCCATTTTGAGCCTGAAACACGACCCTCGCCATATCATCATTTACGGTGCAGGCGTTATCGGTTGTGAATACGCTTCTATCTTCCGCGGACTTGGAGTGAAAACCGACCTTATCAATACCCGCGACCGCTTGTTGGAGTTTTTGGATAACGAAGTGTCAGATGCGCTGTCTTACCACTTCTGGAACAGCGGTGTGGTAATTCGTAATGATGAGACCTATGAAAAAATCGAAGGCACAGAAGATGGCGTGATTATTCACCTACAATCTGGCAAGAAGATGAAGGCGGACTGTTTGTTGTATGCGAATGGTCGAACAGGTAACACCGATAAGTTGAATTTGGGTGCAGTGGGTCTGGAAGCGGATTCTCGCGGACAACTAAAAGTAAACCGTAACTACCAAACCGATATTGAGCACATTTACGCTGTAGGCGATGTCATCGGTTACCCTAGCCTTGCAAGCGCCGCTTATGACCAAGGGCGATTTGTCGCACAAGCCATTACGAAAGGTCAGGCAGAAAACTATCTGATTGATGATATTCCAACAGGTATCTACACCATCCCAGAGATTAGCTCTGTGGGTAAAACCGAGCAAGAGCTAACAGCTGCGAAAGTACCGTATGAAGTAGGACGCTCTTCGTTCAAGCATCTAGCTCGTGCACAGATCGCAGGGAAAGACATCGGCAGCTTGAAGATATTGTTCCATCGTGAAACCAAAGAAATTTTAGGGATTCACTGCTTTGGCGAACGTGCCGCGGAAATTATCCACATCGGTCAAGCCATTATGGAGCAAAAAGGCTCAGCGAATACCATCGAGTATTTCGTCAATACCACCTTCAACTATCCGACGATGGCCGAAGCGTATCGTGTCGCTGCGTTGAATGGTTTGAACCGCTTGTTCTAATCTATGCTTCTTGATAGCAAACAGAAAAACAGCAGGCTCTGACCTGCTGTTTTTATATCAACATTGTGCGAGGAAGGTATCCTTGCGCCATTGGTAGAGAAAGATAACCCCTAAACCACCCCCCCGCATCAACATAAAGCTCGTCATTGCAAACCACAGCGCGTGATTTTCCCACTCGGCGAATAAGTAAAAGACGACGAAGAAACTGCTGGTCGCGACAAACATACTATTGCGCATGTCTTTGCCTTTGGTTGCACCGACAAAAATGCCATCCAATAGAAAGCACCACATCGACGCAAGTGGCATCACCACCAGCCACGGTAGATACACCGCAGCTTGCTGTTGTACTGCCTCAATTGAAGTGATCATGGCGATCAACTGCGATCCCGCCAAACCAAAGAGCGCGGTCAGTCCTAAGCAAATAATCAAACTCCAAAAGAAAGTGCCGACAAGCGATGCACTCAATTGTTGCCTATCTTTGGCGCCAATCGCCTTCCCGACCATGGCCTCCATTGCATAAGCAAAGCCATCCATGCCATACGAGATAATCATCAGAAAACTCATCAGAACCGCATTTGCAGCGACAACCTCATCACCAAAGCTCGCGCCTTGGAACGTCATAAAGCTAAAAGCCGCTTGCAGACACAAAGAGCGTAAGAAAATATCGCGATTCAATTTCACGAAGCGCCCTAACCCGTGTTGAGTGCTGGCTAGCAACTTTTGAGGTGATGGTAATTGCCTCTCTCGCCAGGTTTTCCAGACACACATGAGACCAAAACCCATGCCTGAGTAGTCTGCAATCACCGATGCCAGCGCAGCGCCTTCTACTTTCCACCCCAAACCCATCACAAACAACAAATCGAGGGCAATATTAGTCACGTTAGTGATGATCACCATCCACATTGGTGCTTTGGAATTTTGCGTTCCGAGCAGCCATCCCAACAACACAAAGTTCATTAGCGCAGCGGGGGCACTCCACACTCGGATAGAGAAATATTGCATGCCGTAGTGCTTCACTTCAGCACTGGCGTCACTCCAACCAAAGATCAAATCAGCAATCGGGTTATGGGCAATAAGGAAGACTAACGCAAACAGTAGCGCCATGAGTGAGCCTTGCATGAACACCAAGGCAAGTTGTTTTCGGTCTTCACCGCCATAGGACTGCGCTGCCAACCCAGTAGTCGACATACGCAAAAAACCAAGCAGCCAAAATGTCACGCTGATCATGGTACTGCCCAACGCAACACCGCCCAAATACCAAGCGTGGTCTAGATGACCAATCACCGCAGCATCGACCAAACCGAGCAATGGAACAGTAATATTCGACAGCACCATAGGTATCGCTAAAGCTAAGACTTGGCGATGAACTTTTGGGTTAGATAAAGGAGAGAAGATTGAATTTGTCACAGGCACCTCATCAGTAAGATCGACGAGTGTACCTGAGCGCTTAACGACTAGCCAATTACCACTTGATATGAACGAGGACTGGCGTGAGGCGATGCTTCAACATTGGAATCTTATTAAGCCAACGCTGCCAAGCTTTCCAACGAGAACAGAATCTATCGAATGGCGAGAAAGCTTTCACCCACTGTGCCCATGGTAACCATTGCAATATCTGTTCTGCAGGCGCTTCAAAGCCATGAGCATAACGATCAGAGCCAAGCTTTTGTCCCCATTTGGTTTCCGTTAAATCTCCTGCCAACACCATACACAGTTCAGCAGAGACAAAATGTCGACCCAAGGTTTGAATAAATTTCGCGACTTGGCGCTCTGTGCAATCGAGCAGTGCCATTTCACATAAAATGAGTACTGGTGCTTGCTCTGGAATCGCTAACGTCTCTAGCCACGACATTTCATCCACACTGCCACAGCGATGTTCATAACGTTCATTTTTGTGGAACAAGCGCTGACGCCATACCAAATTTTCCGTCACATCCAGCTCTATCCAATGGCAGCGTCCATTATCCAAACGATAAAAGCGGGTATCTAACCCAGCTCCGACATTGATTATCCAAGCATCGGGATACTGCTGTAAGAAGTGACTAACTTGCTGGTCACAAAGCTGAGTCAGCGTCACGTGCAGCAATTGCTTCTGCGCAATATCACCACTCAAACAATCCGGCGCCATCTTACAGCTCAAACACGCTTTAGCAGCTATCGGATCATACACCAAGCCATTGTCGACCATGCTTTCACGGCTACGCAATAACAGTGGCTTTAATAAATGGTTAGGAACTTGATGTTTAGACTGAGACATGGGCATTTCCTGCGCCAGAGAGAAAACATAGACATTAATAAAGATGATAATGAATATCAATTACATTATCAAGCTTATAAATTGCTCAAAACAAACAAGGTCAAGATGATAAGCAAGCTTTTGGAGGAAGTAGAAAAAGAGAAAAGAAGAGAAAAGACAAAACAGCCCAGATGAACTGGGCTGCTTAAACACACTTACATCCAATCGGTATTACGAATAATACCAACGGCTAAGCCTTCAATCGTAAGGTGCTGAGACGTTAAGTCCACTTGAATTGGGGCAAACTCTTCATTCTCAGCATGCAGTAATATGGTTGAGCCTTTGCGCTCTAAACGCTTTACTGTCACATCATCATCAACGCGCGCAACGACAACTTGACCATCTCTCACGTCTTGGGTCTTATGCACCGCGAGCAAGTCACCATCCATAATCCCGATGTCTTTCATACTTTCGCCATTTACACGAAGTAAGAAATCCGCTTGCGGCTTGAACATCGCAGGGTCGACTTGGTAATGCGCTTCTACGTGTTCCTGAGCCAATATGGGCTCACCCGCAGCAACTTGACCAATCAAAGGCAAGCCCTGTTCGTCATTAGCGGCAGAGTCATCAAGTAGGATACGAATCCCACGCGATGCACCTGGGATAATTTCAATTGCTTGCTTACGAGCAAGCGCTTTTAGGTGTTCCTCTGCGGCATTCGCAGAGCGGAAGCCAAGCTCACGCGCAATCTCTGCACGAGTTGGTGGCATTCCGGTGTCATCGATTTTACTTTTGATCAAATCGAAGACTTGTTGTTGGCGTGGCGTTAACGGCTTCATGTCTCACCTGTCTTTTTATACAGTTAACTGTGAGTATATCCAGTAAATGCTCAAATGAAAACCCAATTGGTTGTTTTTTAATTTATTTGTGGAGTGCACTTCGTTTGCTGACTAAGTTCATTATTCATGCGTTTAAAACACCGCCTTTTCAGTTAATCAAAGTAAAGCAACAACTTAGGAGTTCGACTAATTTACAGCCAATAAAATTAAAAGGTTTGACCAGTTTCTGGTATCCTTGCTGCGCTTAAATTTTATCGCCTAGGCTTATTTCTTTTGCCGTACTCATTTCTTTTTCTATAGAAGACATGCAAAGCGGACACTGAAATAAGGTTAGGCCTGTTTGAATACCTATTGAGGCTGTGAACTTTATGTCTTCTGGACAATCATTTTCACGTTCATTACTAAAACTACCTTTATCGGTACTGGTAAAGGGCACCACAATCCCGTCGAACCCGATTGAAGATCTGAATATCGACCTCGCTAAGCCGATTGTATATGCCCTACCGTTCCGCTCGAACGTGGATTTGCTGACACTGCAAAAACAAGCCATGAGCCTTGGTCTACCCGACCCGCTCAGCCCGCTGGAAATCAATGGCAAAACGCTGAACCGTTTCGTCTTTATCGCTGCGCGTCCAACTGTGATGAACAACGATAATGATGTCCCAACCGATTCTGTCTCTCTGTTCACTGACTTACTGGAACTACATAAACTGGACAGTGAGTTGGATGTTCAAATGATCCCTGCAACCGTGCTTTGGGGTCGTAAGCCAGGTAAAGAAGAGAACCAAAAGCCTTACCTTCAACCGATGAATGGTCCGCAAAAAGCCAAAGCGGTAATGGCGGCAGGACGCGACTGCTTAGTTCGCTTTAGTCCCGTGGTATCTCTGCGTTATATGGCAAACTCTCACGGTACCGACAGCGCAATTGCGCACAAATTGGCTCGCGTGGCTCGTATCCACTTCTCACGCCAGAAACTGGCTGCTTCAGGCCCAAACCTGCCACAACGCCAAGTGTTGTTTGCTCGTTTATTAAAATCCCCAGCTATTGAACTGGCGATCGCTGACGAAGCCAAGAGCAAAAACATCTCGATTGATAAGGCACGTAAAGAAGCCCACGACATCATGGATGAAATCGCCGCCGACTTCTCCTACGGTCTAGTGAAAAACGGCGACCGCATCCTGAGTTGGCTATGGACAAAGCTATACCAAGGGTTGCACATCAATAACGCCTCGACTGTGCGTCGTTTAGCGCAAGACGGCCACGAAATTGTGTACGTTCCGTGTCACCGTAGTCACATGGACTACCTACTGTTGTCTTACGTTTTATACCATGAAGGCATGGTTCCTCCGCACATTGCGGCAGGCATTAACCTGAACTTCTTCCCGGCCGGTCCTCTTTTCCGTCGCGGTGGGGCGTTCTTTATTCGTCGTAGCTTTAAAGGTAACAAACTGTACTCGACCATTTTCCGCGAGTATCTAGCTGAGCTGTTTGCCAAAGGCTATTCAGTCGAGTACTTCAGTGAGGGTGGTCGTTCACGTACAGGTCGCTTACTGCAAGCGAAAACGGGTATGCTGGCTATGACCATCCAAGCAATGCTGCGTGGTTTAAACCGCCCAGTAACACTAGTGCCGGTCTACATCGGTTACGAGCACGTAATGGAAGTAGGCACTTACGCGAAAGAGCTGCGTGGCAAACGCAAAGAGAAAGAAAACGCAGGGCTTGTACTGCGTACTCTGCGTAAACTGCGTAACTTTGGTTTGGGCTATGTGAACTTCGGTGAGCCAATTCAGCTCAACCAATACTTGAACGAGCACGCTCCTGAATGGACGAAAGACATCGACAGCATGGGTGGTAACAAACCACAATGGATGAACCCTGTGGTGAACGACCTTGCTAATAAGATGATGACGCACATCAACGATGCGGCGGCAGCAAACGCGTTGACCTTGTGTGCAACCGCACTGCTTGCTTCTCGTCAACGTGCACTTTCTCGTGACTCGCTGATCAACCAGATTGAGTGTTACTTAAAGCTACTCAAAAACAACCCGTATTCAAGCACCTCCACTATCCCTACCGAAAGTGCTGAGGAGTTGGTCGATCATGCGATTTCACTTGATAAGTTCGTGATTGAAACCGATAGCATGGGGGACATCATTTCGCTGGATCGTAGCCAATCGATCCTGATGACCTACTACCGCAACAACATCATCCACTTGTTTGCTCTGCCATCATTAATTGCTCAGATGATCATTCGTCAGCGCAACCTTTCGGTAGAAAAGATTCAAGCGAATGTCGCGCAAATCTACCCATTCTTGAAGAAAGAGTTGTTCTTAAGCTATCAAGAAGACGAGTTGGATGAATTGGTCGTTAAAACACTGCATGAGTTTGCCGATCAGAAAATGATTAGCCTCGATGGTGATAAGCTGGAGATCAATCAGTCGAACAACCAGCCTTTGGTTCTGCTAGGTCGTACAATCACGGAAACACTGCAGCGCTACTCTATCGCGATGAACTTGCTTGTTGCTTACCCTGAGCTCGGTAAATCGGACCTAGAACAGAAGAGCCAAGATATTGCTCAACGTTTAGGACGCTTACACGGTATTAATGCGCCAGAATTCTTCGATAAAGGTGTGTTTACCGCTATGTTCAATACGCTCAAACAGCAAAAATACCTCGATAACGATGGTAACTGTGACACGAAGAAAACGCAGCAATTTGCACGATTACTATTCACTCTGCTTTATCCAGAAGTGAAACTGACGATCGAAGAGAGTATTCATCAACTTCAGTCGTAACCGTTTTACCTTCTTCCAAAATAAGAAAAAAGGCATCCAATCGGATGCCTTTTTGCTATTTCTTCGCTTACCAAAATGCGACCAATAACCCTATCGCTATCACCATGCCAACATAGTTGTTGTTGAGGAAAGCCTTAAAGCACAACTCCCGCTCACGGTGACGAATTAAGTGCTGCTGATAAACAAACAACGACGCTGCAATCAAAAGGGTCCAGTAGTAACTTTGTCCCAATTGGTAGAACTGCCCTAACCAAACCAACATCGCGAGCGTAATCAGTTGCAATACCCCAATGATGAGTTTGTCATGACGACCAAACAAAATTGCCGTCGATTTAATACCAATCTTTAAATCATCATCGCGATCGACCATCGCATACTGAGTATCATAAGCAATGGTCCATAAAGCGTTAATCAGAAACACAAACCAAACTATCAGTGGTAGCTCCCCGGTTTGTGCAGCCCACGCCATTGGAATTGCCCAGCTAAAAGCTAAGCCTAAAAAGAGTTGTGGAATATGAGTATAACGCTTCATAAATGGATAAATGAACGCCAACACGATGCCAGCGAAGGATAGCTGAATCGTCAACGGGTTCATAGTCAGCACTAACAAGAATGAGCTGATACCCAAAACCAAAAATAATCCAATCGCTTCTTTTGCTGTCACTTTCCCTGATGGCAGTGGGCGTTGCTTGGTACGTTTTACATGGCCGTCGACTTTGCGGTCAGCAAAATCATTAATCACGCACCCCGCGCTACGCATTAGGAATACACCCAATACAAACACGATAAATACATCCCAACTCGGCATCCCTTGGGCTGAGATAATTAGCGCCCAAATCGTTGGCCACATAAGTAACAGTGAACCAATCGGGCGATCCATGCGCATCAGTTGCCAATATGCTTTGGCTTTTTCTGCGGACATTTACACTGTCTCCTTAGCGTAAACTGGTGAATTAGATAAGAATAACTCGGCGACCAGCATCGGTTTGTGATTCATCCACAACCTTGAGCGTCGCGCTAACAAACGTCCTTCTGGTACGGCTACCCATCCCATTTGCAAAGAGTCTCGCTCAACGTTGTCTGCGCTGAACACTGTTAGTCCTAATGGGATATCCCCTTGTTGAGCCAAATCATACTGCTGATCAACTAAGGTTGAGCGAGGAATTAATGTCCGTCCGATAACCCAGTTATCATTGTCACCACACAAAATTACCTCTCGCAGTAAGCAATCTTGTTCGGACAATAACTGGCTTTCGTCCTGTTTTAACGTCGCCGCAGTGACGATCTGATTTTGTAGCAATTCTACCGTTAATGCTTGGCAGTGTTGCTTTAAACGACGTGACAAAGACCCTTGCTCTTCAAGCCAGTGCTTGGCAAATTCATTTGGAAATTCGAATTCGTCGGGGTTTTGCCACTCTACTTCCAATAAAGAAGCAAGATAGAGTGATGTTGGCTGATTCATACTAGTATTCAATTGGAGGCTTTATGCGTACAATAAAGCAACAACTTACCGTCCATAGTAATGTATGTAACCGTAAGTTCCGTTATTTGTTATAGACGGCCCATTGTATCAAGACTGAAGCGATTCGAATATCGCGATCCAGAGAAAGAAAAGTTAGAAATATGTACAAACGTTATATAGCCCAAATTATTTTTGCGTTAACCATACTGTTCGCCGCACCAAGTTGGGCTGAAACGGAAGAAGCTGGACCTAAGTTGGCATACTTTACCCTTGAGCCTGATCTCACTACTAACTTTTACACCAAAGGCAAAAAGTTAGGTTATGTGCAAGTGCGCATCGACATCATGGTAATGAGCCAACAAGATTTATCGATTGTTGAGCATCACCAACCTTTGATTCGCGATGCAGTAATTGAATTACTGGGTAAGCAAACAGAAGATACTATTAAGTCCCTTTCTGGCCGAGAAGATCTGCGCAAAACCTTAGTGACGACCCTCAACGAAACACTTTTGCCCGAAACAGGTAAAACCATCATTGCCGATTTGTTGTTTACAAAATACCTTTACCAATAAACCCAAATCGTTTTGAACATAAAAAAGACCGCTCTTGAGCGGTCTTTTCATTTCAGATTTAGGCTTGCTGTTGGTACTTCATCTTGCCTGAATCAAACAGCGCAATCGCCATCCCCGATAGTAAACCCACTAAGTGAGCGGTGTTTGCAATCGCCATGAACGGCTGCACAAAACCAAGAACTAACCATACCAACATAAAAACGATGATTGGCTTGGGTAGCGTAAGGCCTAAATGTGGCAAGCGGTAACCCAATATCCACAAATAGCCAAGCAACGCATAGACCACGCCAGACAAGCCGCCGAAGTTAGCCCCTTCAACATAGAACTGGCCTGCCCCTGAAAGCGCTGCCGACACCACAAAGAGTTGCAATAGCTTACCGGAACCGAGACGACGTTCGATGTCGCCCCCCAACTGCCACCACCATAGTAAGTTAAACACGATGTGAGTCACTGAAAAGTGCAGTAACGCATGACTTAGCCATCGCCACACTTGCCATTGTTGCCCCTCAAAAGCCGGGAAGTGCAACAACTTAAACACGCCATTGCCAAAGCCAAACATTTGTAACAAGTAGATGATGGTACACACCGTCATGATCAGCAAAGTCATTGGGCCTGCTTTTGCTTTGACCATGCTCATGATACTCGGGCTAGAATAATGAAATGTGCTCTTGCGAGTATCGGCAACGTCCCACGAGGCGGCGCTGTATTTTGAATCAGATGGGTTAGCGAGGAACTGCTTGAGTTCCGCTTCCGCTTCTATTTCATGCTGGCTATCAGTCAGCCACAGTGCAAATTGCCCGTCTCCTTCTGGCATCATTTCGATGTCAATTTGGCGAGAGGCCATATAATCAATAAAGGCTTGCGCCATACGTGGATTATTTAACGTTACCAATCTCTTCATTAACTTCTCACTATCGGTAGTTCTGCTCGGTGCCAGGCTTCAAAGCCACCATCCACACTGTACACCTGTTCAAAGCCTTGGTTAACTAAATATTGTGCGGCACCTTGGCTACTAATGCCGTGGTAACACATCACCAGAATGGGTTGTTCGAACTCCACTTCATCCATAAACGCAACGATCGTATCGTTGGTTAAGTGATACGCGGACTCCGCATGCGCAACGGCAAACGATTGAGGGTCACGGATATCTACAAGCTTCGCATCACCCTGCTCGAGCAGCGCTTGCGCACCTTGTACATCGATATGCTTAAACTGATCCATTTACTTTCTCATTCTCTTATTAATATACCCAAGCAACCTCGAACCTAACGTGCTAATCAGCACCCGTGGTACAGCATAAAATCTATATTTGAAGCCGCTTGGGTATACTGCCGCTATTGTAACCTATCCAACGACAAACTTAGACACATGGATAATCAGGGTTTTCAAAAGTGTACACATTCCAACCATTTGTGGATAAAGCTGTGAATTGCGTTGATAAAGTGTATTTGGATCTTTTGATCCACAATATGTAGTGATGATCCTGATCTAACTGTGTGTATATCTATAACTATCCCCAGATGGAAAAGTGCTTGAATCCCTTATTTTGTCCGGGTTTCGAACAGTTGATAAATAATTACTTCACAGAGTTATACACAGGTAGCACATAAAATCCGGATCGCAAACGCTATCGATTTTCGATCGACAATAAAAAAGCCGAGATCACATGATCTCGGCTTTCTATGAAAATCTTACTTTCTATTAGCAGTGGAAATTAAAATTCACCCACGGCCAATTTTAGTTTCTTCATTGCATTTTTTTCTAGCTGGCGAATACGCTCGGCAGAAACACCGAACTCATCAGCTAAGTCTTGCAATGTTGCTTTCTCATCATCTAACCAACGAGAACGCACGATGCGCTGACTACGCTCATCCAAACTCGCTAATGCATGACCCAGACGATTGTTGGTATGCATTTCCCAGTTTGCAGCTTCGATGTTGTCAGCCACATCAGACGATTTGTCTTCTAGGTACAGCATTGGCGCTGTGTAAGCGTTTGAGCTGTCGTCTTCGTCAGTTGGCATATCAAAGGTTGAATCCACCGCCGCTAAGCGTGATTCCATCTCGCGAACTTCAGAAGGCTCAACACCTAACTCACGCGCAACGGTTTCGACTTCACCGTTGTTAAACCAACCCAAGCGCTTTTTCGACTTACGCAAGTTGAAGAACAACTTACGTTGCGCTTTAGTGGTCGCAATTTTCACGATACGCCAGTTACGTAGCACGTATTCGTGGATCTCTGCTTTGATCCAGTGGACAGCAAAAGACACCAAGCGAACCCCTACCTCTGGGTTAAAACGCTTAACGGCTTTCATTAGACCGATGTTACCCTCTTGCACAAGGTCCGCCATTGGCAAACCGTAGCCAGAGTAACCACGAGCAACGTGAACAACGAATCGTAGGTGCGAAAGAATTAGACCTTTTGCAGCCTCAATCTCACCTTTGTAGTGTAATCGTTCTGCCAGCTCACGCTCTTCGTCTGCAGTCAGCATTGGGTAGCTGTTTACTGAGCGAATATAGCTATCAAGGCTATCTTGCGTGACTAGAGCCATCGGATACGCTTCTTTTGTCATTCAATTCCTCATCAATCTCTGATCTGGAGCATTACATTGCAAATTTAGCTTCGATATCTTGAACTCAAAATGAACAAGTTTCAAGAAGGGGAAGCAATTATCCATAAACATTCGGTCTAAACAAGGGATCCAGATTAGCTAGTGCTAATAAAATCCAAGTAGTAAGACCTTCATCACTTAAACTGGTTCAATTTCTTTTAAATGTCGTTGCGCAGAAAAGCGCGCCGCAATGCATCCCAAAAGACTACCAATGATGATTAATAGCAAAGATTCATCCCAGCTTAAACCAATCAGGCGAAACTGGCTGTCGTACAACGCAGCAAGATCTTCCACCGCACTATTCATAACAATGGTCACTAAAGCCGTTACCAACCACGCGATGGTGGCACCTAATACGCCAAACCACATCCCCGTGTACAAATAAGGACGCAGAATAAAACTGTCCGTCGCACCGATCAGTTTCATGGTTTGAATCTCTTCTTTATTCGCCAGCACATTAAATCGCAACGTGTTGCCAACGATTAAAAATACCGCACCGAGCATCAACACTGTCAGAGTAATGACAATAATACTCGCGAGAGTTTTGATCGCATCAAGACGCGCCAGCCAGTCTTCGTCAAGTCTCACATCGGTCACATCTTGTTGCTCTCGAACGTCTTTGGCTAATGACTGAATATCACTTTTTAGCTCCGAGTCTGGCGTAATCACCAACACACCGGGTAGCGCATAGCCACTTAAAAGGCTGATAGCTTGGTCGAACCCTGCATATTGGCTTAAATCAGATAGACCTTGTTGCGGTGAAATATATTCTACCTCTTTTACCAAAGGCCAAGTTTCAATTTGATCTTTGAGAACCATCACTCGCGCATCCGGCATGCCTTCAACTAAGTAAGCACTAACTTGTGAAGGAGAAGCGACATCTTCCGCTGCCCCTGCAACGTTTTTCCCCAATAGATACAAACAAGCTGGCATGGCAAGTGCCATGGAGATGACCGCTAGGGTCAGAATGTTGCCTAGTGGTCGTTGCCATAAGGCGCTAAAAGAGGATTTAGCTTGTTTTGCGTGGACAGAGAAAAAACCATCGGTATTCGCACGCTTGGCACTGCGGCCTTTCCCCTTCTTTTGGGAGTGCTTGTTACCTGCCATAGTCTTCTACCTCACTTAGGAAGCCTTGGTTCAATTCAAAATGACGATACTGTGGGCGAGTGTTTACTAACCCCACATCGTGCGTGGCAAGTAGGATAGTCACGCCCGCACGGTTAAATTCTTCGAATAGACGCAACACACGGTTGGATAATTCTGGGTCAAGGTTACCCGTAGGCTCATCAGCCACCAGCAACGTTGGTCGATTAACCACAGCACGGGCAATACCGACGCGCTGTTGCTCACCACCAGAAAGTTGACTAGGTAGACAACGAGCTTTATCGAGTAAGCCCGTTTTATCTAACGCCGCAGAAACACGGCGTTTGATTTCGTTTTCAGAAATCGATTCGATACGCATTGGCAGAGCGACATTGTCGTACACACTGCGATCCATCAATAGACGATGGTCTTGAAAAACAATCCCAATATTGCGGCGCAAAAAAGGGATGTCTTTGCTTGGAATGCGCGTGATATCGTGACCATTAAAATGGATTTTTCCATCGGTTGGGCGCTCTATCGCACAAATCAATTTCAGCAAGGTACTTTTACCAGCCCCGGAATGCCCGCCTAAAAACGCCATTTCACCGCGCCTCAGGTGAAAATCGACTTTTTGCAGTGCTTGTCGACCACCTCGGTAAGCTTTGCTCACTTGCTGAAATTTGATCACCGTTGATTTCCTCTAACTCTTTTTATTCTTCACGACTAAACAGTGCGTCAATAAACTCTTGAGTTTCAAATGGACGCAAGTCTTCGATACCTTCACCCACACCAATGTAACGAATTGGAATACCAAACTGTTCAGCAATAGCGAAAATTACGCCGCCTTTCGCTGTACCATCCAGCTTAGTCAAGGTAATCCCGGTTAGAGGGGCAACATCACTGAAAAGTTTCGCTTGGCTAATGGCATTTTGTCCAGTACCTGCGTCAAGCGTTAGCATGATCTCGTGTGGTGCAGAGTCATCAATTTTCTTCATCACACGTACAATCTTACGCAGCTCTTCCATTAGGTTCGCTTTGTTCTGTAGACGGCCCGCTGTATCAGCAATCACAACATCCACACCACGTGCTTTTGCCGCTTCAATCGCATCATAGATAACAGAAGCACTGTCTGCGCCAGTATGTTGAGCAATCACAGGAACATTATTACGTTCACCCCACACTTGTAGCTGCTCAACCGCTGCGGCACGGAAAGTATCGCCCGCTGCAAGCATCACTTTTTTACCTTGAGTTTGGAACTGCTTGGCAAGCTTACCGATGGTCGTGGTTTTACCCACGCCATTTACACCCACCATTAAGATAACGTAAGGCGTTTTGTTGCTATCGATTTCTAGTGGCTGCTCGACTTTAGAAAGAATCTCAGCCATTTCTTCTTTCAACAAACCATAAAGGGCTTCGCCGTCTTTCAGATCGCCACGTGTGGCTTTTTCTGTCAGGTTGTTGATAATTTTTGTTGTGGTATTCATGCCCACATCAGCAATAAGCAGTTGCTCTTCTAGCTCTTCAAATAAGTCTTCATCGATTTTCTTACCGCTGAACAGACCGAAGAAGCCAGCGCCGATGTTTGCTTTTGTGCGGCTTAGGCTGCGTTTGAGGCGAGCAAAAAAGCTTTCTGTTGGCTTTTCTTGTTCTTGAACACGAGGCGCGGCCGATACGACTTCTGGCTCCTCTGCTTCTGCTTCTGCTTCTGCTTCTGCTTCTGCTTCTGCTTCTGCTTCTGCTTCTGCTTCTGCTTCTGCTTCTGCTGGGGCAGCCTCTGATTGTTTCGCTTCTTCTTCAAGTTCTGGCGTTGCTTCCGCTTGCTCAGCAGCTGCGTCGGTTTGCTGCTCTTCAGAAGGCGCTTCCACTGCTTCTTCTTTTACTGTTTCTTCAGTTTTTGGTTTTGGGCTTTGTTCTTCGTCACCAAAACCTAGCCACGAAAGTAATCCGCGCTTCTTTTTTTCCGTCATCTGGGGCTATCCTAGATTGTTCTTTTATCTATTAATGACTCTTTTTTGACAAGATTATTATCTGTCTAAAAAAGGCTAATGACAAAGTTGTGAAAACTTTCCGATTAGGTAATTCTAATCTTATTAGTGTTACACTCTGTCATCTTGAATATTCTGGGCTGTATCCAAGCTCCAAGCTCACGGCTTGGGCGATTAGATATAGTATCACTTTATTAGCGGTCAAAAAATCTATGGTAAGACGTCGCCAGCAAAACTCATCACAAAAAAAGCCAACAACGGGCTTTGTTCGCATTATTAGTGGCTTATGGAGAGGCAGAAAACTTCCTGTACACGATGCTGAAGGCTTACGCCCAACGACCGATCGCGTCAAAGAAACGCTATTTAACTGGCTGGCTCAAGATGTGCCGCAAGCAAAATGTCTCGACTTGTTTGCCGGCTCCGGCGGCTTAGGCTTTGAGTCGGCTTCGCGCCAAGCAGAGCAAGTGACCATGGTCGAGCTGAACCCACAAGCTTTCCAGCAATTACAGAAGAACGTGACATCTCTTAACGCGAACAACATCCAAGTAGTGAATACCGACGCACTGAGCTTTTTAAAACAGCCGGGTACTGCGCACCATGTGGTGTTTATTGACCCACCGTTTCGTAAGGGACTATTGGATGAAACCGTGGCTCTGCTAGAACAAAATGGCTGGCTCGCGGAAGACGCGATGATTTATATTGAAACAGAAAAAGAACTCAATATTGCCGACTTACCAGAAAACTGGCAGTTACATCGAGAAAAAACAGCAGGCCAAGTGAGTTACCGTCTGTATGAACGTACCTCCGCATAGCGCCTCGATTTAAAAGGACACTTAAATGAAAGCATTAATTCTGCTGGCCAAAGCGGCTATCGCCTTTGTTTGGTTAGTATTGATCCTCAATATCTTTATGCCGTTTCCCGGTAATGCCGCGATTGCGCTGTACATCATGACCGCTTTTTTGTTCATCATGCACGGTTTACAAATGGCCATCTTCATTGGCGCATTTGGCGACAAAATTAAAATGAGCAGTTGGGAAAAATATTCCATCCTGATCTTTGGTATTTTTGCCCTGCTCGATATTCGTCGTAAACACATGATGTAATCGCCCAAATACTAAAAAGCCGCTCTCAAGAGCGGCTTTTTTATTGCGTTTATTCCGTCACCCAAGATAACTCTTAACACCATCCAAAAACATTTGAGTGGAGATCATCACCAGCAACAAGCCCATTAAACGCTCTACCGCTTTTAGACCACGCTCGCCCAACAAACGATTAAAGAAGCCATAAAACATTAGAATAAAAAATGTTGCGCCCCACGCAATCACAACTGATGCGGACATTTCCAACATTTTTTCTGGATGCTGTGAAGATAGCAAAAGCAATGCTGCAATCACTGAAGGGCCCGCGATCATAGGAATGGCCATCGGAACAATAAAGGGCTCCTCCCCTGCCGCCAGTCCAGTGATACTGCCAGCGCTCGGAAAGATCATCTTAATCGCGATAATGAAGAGAATAATGCCACCTGAAATGCTGAGCGTTTCTGGCTGGACATGTAAAAAACTTAAGATGCTTTGTCCTGCAAACAGAAACAACATCAAGATTAGTAAGGCAAACAGTAGTTCACGAATCAATACCTTACGGCGACGCTTAGGATCGATGTGCTTGAGAATAGACAACACAATCGGCAAATTACCGAGAGGGTCCATGATTAGAAACAGCATGGTCGCTGCAGAAAGAATGTCCATATTCTGGCCTCACCTAAAAAATGGCGGCCAGTGTATAGCAAACTGACAACGTGAGTACATGGTTGAGGGCGAAAACAGCATATTCACCCTCGCATCATAGCCGCCGCTTAGTGATTGCAGACACGCGCCATATTGACCACAAACTTACCTTCAAGCTCACGGATTTTGTCGCGCTTGAGCAAAAATGCTAGCAATGCATCTAAGTCTAGATCATTCAGTTTACAGGTGTGAAAGCGAACGGTGTTGCCAAAGTGCTGTGCCAGCGCTTCGCGATCCATTGGCGTTTCTCGAAGTAGGTTTAGCAGCTCGTGGGCATGGATTTCACTCATTATTGACTCCAGTCATCAAGAACAATACGTCCAGTTTACTGAAATCTTCGGGAGCTGCTTTGACTTAAATTAGTAAATGATAGAGGCAACAATGAGGGCGTGGGCAAAGAAGTAGCTGCCACTTACCCACAGATAGGCGTGTTTCATCGGTTTTCGGTAACCGTGTATCGCATACGCCAACGCCGAATAGATCAAAACTAGGGTTCCGCTGAAACCGATAGCATTGGCATAGCTCGGGGCCTGCAACCAAACTTCACCCGCCGCCCAAGCAAGCTGAACCAGCATCATCCCCATGATCACAACGGGAAACACCAGAGAGTCGAGTTGAGGTAGCAACAAAAAGAACGCCACGATACTCGCTGCGAGCAGTAGGGCCAACAGCCACCAGACAATCTCACCATTAAGCTGTACCCAAAATGACTTGCTGTAGCACACCTGAGCAAGCAAATACGCAGCAAAGTAAATTAGCTTGCGAGTTTTAAACGAGTGCAGCGTATCTGCCACCATAGACACAATAAGCCCACCCGCAATCCAGTAGGTATATGTTGCGGATGCGCCTTGAGTTAACACCAACACAAGAAGAAGTAGCAGAGTAAAGATTTTAAACACGAGGGATTGTGTCGGGTTAGCTTGTTTTGCTCCCAACACGGAATACACACCTGATAGCCCTATCGCCAGCCAACTCCACATGCCGTATACACCTTTTACTTAAACTCGCCGCTAGTCTAGGTAGACCAGTTTTGATGTAAAGACACAATCTGCGAAAGTTGGATCTCGCTAGCGATTCGAAACATTTTGTAACCCTCAGTCTGCACAACAATTAAGTCGATGAGCCTTAATGACGGCCATAAATATGGGGCAGAGCCCTATCCCATGAGCCAAGTTCATCAAATCACACGGCACAATAACCCGCGCTTAGTCAGGCCATTTAACTAAAAAGCAGCCCAATGGCCTTGGTAACCCATCACGTCAAAAACTGATGACTAAACCATCAGACTGTATACATCACAGGCAACAAGAATAAATAACAGACACAAAACAGAAAATCGTCTTGGTAGCGAGCTAAGATAGTAGAAACCACCGATGAACAGATTAGAACAACATGAAAAATCAAACTTAACTCAATAACAAAAACATCAAATAACGAACGTAAGCTAATGATAAATAAAGCCACATTATCAATAACCATCGAAAATACCGACTTCATAAACCATCAAATCACTAAACACTTTTTAAGCCCATATTTTCTCATTAGATAAGAAAATTCCCCTTCCACACCTCAACTCAATGATGCACCTCCATAGCACATCTTTTTATTTTCTCAATTTTTGAGAAACACAGACAAAATCGGCAATCAACATACCAACCGAAACAAAAAACAATTTCCAAGCCAACAACAAACCAAGATTGACACTTTAAAATCATACACTTAAACAAAATACGAACAACAATCACACAATACGAGCATTTTAAATACAACACAAAAAACACAGTTTCATTAGTCAAAAACACGTAAAAAAAGACAAGTTAAGTGTATTTTTTGAAAAGATTATCGAGCATATGTTGATCAAACCCCAAAAACAGTGCTATATTAAATTCATCGAGTTCATCAAAGATTAAGGGGTAGTGTTATGATTTCATCTTCTCAAAAACAAGGGCTGGTAATGATTGCAGTGGTTGTGGGTTTAATGACACTGCCAATGATGTACTAACCTACTGATTAAAAATAAAAAAGGACGCAAATGCGTCCTTTTTTATTTATCTGTGTTTTTCTACTGTATGTGTTTGGACAAGATATCCCAATGCATATAGTAGAAACCAAGAGCGGCGAGCGTAATCAACGTCATTAGCAAAATTGCTGCACGCCAAATAAAACGAGAGCTTCTTGGCGTTAGCTCTTTTTCACAAGCGTCACATGCCGCCATAAAGCCTTTCCGATCATCCAGCTTATAATCGTCTTCGTGAACCACTTTATTACGCACAGTAGCGATAAAACGAAGCTTCGCTATCACGTCATGTGGTAAACGTTCTTCACAACTATTAATAAGTTGGTGTAACCCTTTCCCTTCTGCATGGTACTGAGTACGCAAAAGTTTTTCGATCGTTCGGGTACGCATGACTACTTTTTCAATATCTGACATCGTAACCCTCCTTACCAGACCCTTCCCGTGTTCGTTATTTTTATTCTTCTATAAATTTAGAGCTTTTTCGAGCCGTTAAGTGCAATTTTACTTTCAATTTGTGCCCTTGAGCGCATATAGCCAGACAAGTGAAAGCTGCTTAGTTCAGCTTTAGTGACGTAGCTTGCAGATGAAGCAACGATTTCATCGCGTCCCCATTGAGGTAAACCGTGAAGTGCGCCGAATAAAATTCATGTCCCTTTCATTAGATTATGAATAAGTTATCTCAACTCATCGTTTCATCAATGAGTTCTGTAGAATAGAGCTCAATGAAACATCGGAGGTTAACATGCCAATCTCACTTATTGTCGCCCTGTTCACCCTTATTGCTTTGGGCGCATGGGTATTTTTTCGTTTCTATAGCAAGCACTATGTGGGCGAAGACGCTCCAGAACAAAGTGCACAGGTAACTATTTTAGATAAGCAAGCTATCGACGTCCCAGATGCACCACCAGGCCAAGACGACCAAGAATATTGGATTTATGTCCAACGCGGTTCTATTGGCCCTAAACGAGAGTTCCAAATTGGAGTGCACTACTACCATGCACTCAACCCTGGAGATAAAGGAACGCTAACCTATCGTGGTAACAAATTCCTTCACTTCGCCATCAAACGTTAAGGCAGTAACCAACGAGTCTTGGCAGAGCGAGAAAAGAGATAGCTCATCGCCAAGGCTCCAGCTCCACTGATAATGATCCAGACTGGAATCACCCATGCGGGATGTCCGGTGTACCAACCAAACGCTTTCATCGGCCATAAGAAAATTGGGTGAAGTAAGTAAATCCCCAAGCTGTGCTGACTGATCACACTCACCACTTTTTGTACTTTTGGTGACAAGCCTTCCCCAAAGTAACGACCGATCATGAAAATCATCGAAGCCGCTAGAATGACATTCAGTGTTTTGTAAGAAAGCCAGCGTCCAACCGTGTACTTCTCCACCTCTAAACTGTTTGTCACGACCATAGTAAATGTCACAGCCAACGCGACGAGACCAAACCCTGTAAATAAGGTCACCATAGAGCGGTTCAAAGGCACCTTTTGAAATAAAACATACCCCAGAGGAAGGTAACCCATGTAGAGCCACATTTGGTTACTCCACGGACCATCAATCTTGAACAAAAACAGCGTGCTGGTGAAAAGCCAAAATGCGAGATAGGTATACAACACATTGTCATCAACGTTGCGTACCATCCATTGGAACAACGGAATCACAAAATACAGCGGTATAAAGTAATAGAAAAAACCGAGGTGGTAATACGTTGCGTGGAATGGGCTATTGCTTAACACCTCTTTTACGGTTTCAAAGTCAAACCCTTGAGCCGTCCAGCCAGAGAGGTATGCATAAAACATCGACCAAATAAGAAATGGGACTAAGACTTTGCCTAAACGCCTTTTGATATAATACTTACCGTCAAATGGTCGAGTGTCACTGAGCATCAGCGCTCCTGTGATCAGAATGAAAACTGGCACCGCCCAGCGGGTAACGCTATTAACGCCTACCGCCGTCAACCATTGGTCAAACGGGATCACTCCTAACTCATTTCGATAAGGGGCCAAGACGTGAATGGCGATCACTGCCACCGCAGCAAAGCAGCGCAATAAATCAAAAAACAGAACCCTTTCTCTCATACCTTTCCCTACTTTGAGTCGCTTATCGTTTATAGCATAGGGTAAATCTCAGCCAGTGAAATGGTTAACAATCTGTTTTTGCTTATTTTTAACGCAACAATGACCTACAACGGGGATTTCATCACCACTCTAATCAATTAACGAGAACCAAACATCAGCATTCACTCTCGATGCCAAACCCACACAGTTTGATTACATCAACGGCGCATAAGAAACAAAAATGGCTCCGATTTGGAGCCATTTATACCATCTACAGATAGCAATACTGGGAATAGTTACGCAGTAGCAACGTTAGCTTTTGGCAACTTAATCGAAATCAGCGTCGTCAGCGCCAAGAAAGCAAAGGAGACCCATAAGCACGCCGCAAGACCAGCCTCTTGGTAGATCCAACCCGATAATACCGTGCCAATCAAACGTCCCATCGCATTGGCCATGTAATAGAAGCCAACATCCAGAGATACGCCATCGCCTTTGGCATAGCTCACAATCAGATACGAGTGCAGCGAAGAGTTAATGGCAAACACAGCGCCAAAAATCATTAACCCCACAACAATCACCAACTCAGGCTGCCAGCCGATTTGCACACCATAAGCAATACCGCCCGTAATTAACGCAAGAATTCCTGCCCATACTAATGCTGCACTACCATCAGGCACGCGACCTTGCGCTTTACCAGTAATACGCGGCGCAAAGCCTTGCACAAACCCATAAGCAATGACCCATGCGGCTAAAAAGCCACCGACCCACAAGTGATCCCAACCAAACACGCTGCCGAGATAAATAGGCAGAGCGACCACAAACCACACATCACGCGCCCCAAACAAGAACATACGTGCCGCAGATAAAATATTTATAGATTCGGACTTGGAGAAAATTTGGCGAAACTTAGGTTTGCTCTTTGCTTTACCCATGTCTGCTTCTAGCCAGATCATGCTGCAAACAAACACCAATGCCAGCACACTCGACATAATAAACATCGAGTTTTGGAAGCCCACCCAAGACAACAGCAAGCCACCAACAAAAAAGCCCGCCCCTTTGAGTGCATTCTTCGAGCCTGTCAAAATCGCCACCCATTTGTAGAGTGCGCCTTGCTGCTCGTCTGGTACTAATGTTTTAATCGCACTCTTGGCACTCATCTTGTTGAGATCTTTGGCAATCCCCGACAAAGCTTGCGCCGCCATCACCCAAGGAATCGTCAGCCATGCGTTGGGTACTGCCAGCATCAACAACGCAAACACTTGCATCGCTAAACCAATGTTCATGGTTTTGTTCAGGCCTAACCTTGCGCCCAACCACCCACCAATCAAATTGGTCACCACACCAAAAAATTCATAGAAAAGGAACAGTGAGGCAATAGCTAACGTGGAATAACCCAAGTCGTGAAAATAGAGCACCACCAGCATACGCAGCGCTCCGTCGGTCACGGTAAAGTTCCAATAGTTAAACGTCACTAACATGTACTGACGAATACTTTTGCTCAATTGAGAAATCATATTGACCTCTTATGTACAGCGATAGAAGTATTTAGATCATCATGTGCCAAATGCTTATTAACCTGTACACCAACCATAAGGCGATACAACCTTAGTTCGAATTCACAAACACACCGAAATTTACAAACGGAAAAATATAACCAATAAAAACAAAAACTTAAATTGAAATTTTTAGTTTTACTGCTGCCCTATTTTCCATTATATAAACTGGAAAATAGCTTTTGGATCATGATGTTCCAAAAGCTATTTAAGCTGATCAAGCGTCTTTCGCCACGCGTTCGATGTACTCAAGCTGCACCGGTTTTGTAAACGCACCAGGGCGAAGAGCTTGCACTTCTCGCACGATATCTTCTAACTGCCATTTCTTCTCTAGCAACAAGTGAGCCACAAACAAACCTGTGCGACCCGAGCCGCCCATGCAGTGCATCGCGACTTTGCCACCTTGAGCAAGAATCGCATGCAGTTCCGGACTGGCTTGGTGCCACTTCGCCGCAAATTCTTCACTTGGTGCGCAGTCATCTTCAATCTCGATCTGGAACCATTTCATGCCCAGCTGCTGAGTGGTGTCACCCAAAGCCGCAACGTCTTTCGCTGCTAACTCGCTATCGTCCAATGCAGTAACGACCGCTTGAACCCCCTGCTCCTTCAACTGTTCCAACGACGCTTTCAACTCGACGCCTTTGGTACCCGGGCACGGTGTTAGGACTAATGCACCAGAGTCCAAATCTAATTGCCATGTAGGATGAGACATTATGAACTCCGGTTATGCCAGACCAACGTTACGAACCAATTCTGCGGTGCGCGTTGCGTAACCCATTTCATTGTCGTACCACGCGTAAATCTTCACCATTCGTGAGCCAACCACCATGGTGGATTGTGCATCAACGATGGTTGAGCGTTGGTCGCCTTTGTAATCGATCGACACTAACGGACGTTCCTCAAAGCCAAGAATGCCTTTTAACTCCCCTTCCGACGCCTCTTTCAGCAAAGCGTTCACTTCTTCTGCTGTGGTATCGCGTTTTACATCGAAGATGATGTCGGTCAATGACGCATTCGCCAATGGTACACGTACCGCGTGGCCGTTAATCTTGCCTTTTAAATCTGGGAAAATTTCCACAATCGCAGTCGCACTACCGGTAGTGGTCGGGATAAGGCTCATGCCGCACGCACGAGCACGGCGCAGATCTTTGTGCGGTGCATCCAAAATGGTTTGCGTATTGGTCAAATCGTGAATTGTCGTGAAAGAGGATTGCTCAATGCCCAACTTCTCATGAATAACTTTCACCACAGGCGCTATACAGTTTGTTGTGCACGAAGCGGCTGTCACAATACGATGTTTTTCAGGATCGAAGATGTGGTCATTCACACCAACTACAATGTTCGCAATGCCTTCTTCTTTCACTGGCGCACTCACCACCACGCGCTTCACACCTTGATCGAGATATTGGTCTAGATACGAGGTTTTACGATGTACACCTGTCGCTTCAATCACAACATCGCAGCCAGACCAGTTCACAGCGTCGATATCACGTTGCTGAGTCGTGGCGATGCGCTTGCCATTGATGACGAGTTCATTGCCCTCAACCTGCACTTCATGGTGCCAACGACCTTGCACTGAATCGAACTCTAATAAGTGGCCAAGCGTCGCTGCATCACCTGCGACATCGTTGATTTGCACAAACTCTAACTCTGGCCAGTCGAATGCCGCTCGCAGTGCTAAACGACCAATTCGACCAAAGCCATTAATTCCTACTTTAATTGTCATAGTTTTACCCTTTAATCTTCTACCTTGAATCTCTGTTTGCTATTAACAGCAAGCCTCACGACTTTTATCGTGCAAGCGTGTGATGTCGTCTTGGTACTCTTGCTTCAAACAGTTTGATGCCACTAAGTCTTCAATCAGCTTACGCATCCAACCTGGTAATTGCTGCGATAACTCGTAGTACACCCATTGCCCTCGGCGTTTATCCACCAAGATGCCACTGGAGCGTAACTGAGCAAGATGACGAGAAACTTTCGGCTGACTCTCTTGCAACGCAAACGCCAAATCACCCACGCAAGTTTCGCCTTCACGGGCCACCAGCATTAAACAACGTACGCGCGTTTCATCGGATAACAGCTTGAAAAACTGATGTGGAAGCATAATAAACACACCTATATATGGATATGCGTATATGTTTATTTAACTCTGAGATGTCGTCAAGAGTGATCCCATCATCGTCATAAAAGTTTCACATCGAAACAGCCAATAAAGATTGAGAGAAGAACGGTTAGAGAGAATAAAGATACGGCAGAAATTTACGCGGTTGCGACGTTTTGACTCCAGCGAACCGCTTCGCCTAACGAGAGCTTGACCTCTTCCAAAGACAACCCCAACTGCGTCGTGATTTTTTCGACGCCTGACCAGTCGGCACGCTCGTAACACTCTTCCAGAGAAATCAGCGCACCATAAACCCCCTTGCGATGTAATAAGGCTTGTTGTACAGATTCGCTAAGTGGCAATTGCTTGACTAAAGATTCCACCGACAAATCAAGCATCGCATCTAAAATCGATAATAAGCCGACCATAAACCCTTGTTCGTTGAGGTGGGAAAATGGCTGATAACGCGACATTAATTGGCAGAACTGCGCTCGTTGTAATGAAAGGTGATACAGCTCTCGAGGCTTGTTACTAGAGATATACGACGCCACGACCAAGGAGACAAACTGCTTAAGATTATCCTGACCAAGGTAGATCAAGGCCTGACGAAACGAGCTGATTTCGACAGCGAGGTTTGGCGCTTGCGTATTTACAAAGCGCAATAATTTGTACGACAACGCGACATCTTGCGTAATGATGGTTTCAATACGAGTAAAGTCTGGCTCTGGTGAGCAGACTTCACGAAAAAGCTGTAGCGCTAACACTTGCTCAGGGCTCACGTATTTTGTTTGCGAAACTAATGGCTTACTAAAAAAGTAGCCTTGGAAAAACTTAAAGCCAGCCGCTTTGGCTTGCTCAAACTCTTCTGCGGTTTCAACACGTTCCGCCAAAAAGTGGTATTTGACGCGTTTAGCAAGGTGAGCTTTGACCAACGCACACGCTTTTTCCAGCCCCATTGCCATGATATCGAGTTTAACGATGTGCACGTAAGGTAAGAAGCGACGCCACTCCGGCGTTAAGGTGAAATCATCCAGCGCGATCAAATAACCTTCTCGATACAACTCGCGAATCGCATCGAGAAGATCATCGGTCGGCTGGCAAGTTTCCAGGACTTCGACGACGATTTTGTTTTTTGGCAAGCTGCGCGGTAAGCGGCGCACCAAGCTTTGATGAGGAAAATTGATAAAGCATCGCGAAGAAGCAATCACTGGGTTAGTGCCCAGAGATAGGAAATTCTCGACAATTAATCGGTATGTTGCTCGGTTTGACTCAATATGCGAAGGGTATGCATTACTCTCCCCATCTCGAAACAACAATTCATAACCCAGCGTCTGTCTTTTGCGGTTAAAGATCGGCTGGCGAGCAACATACGTTGTATTCATGCTAAAGAAGGACCTATAAATGGCTTATGACTTTGCAGCTGCTAATAATGCACCACAACCCATAAACATTGAACCGAAGACTTTGTTTATTTTCCCCATGATTTTATCGGAGCGAATAAAACGTCCCATTTGCGCCGCCAAGGTGGTGTAACCCAACATCACACACGCGTCGATCACAACAGTCGTAACACCAAGCACCAACAGTTGCGTCAGTTGGTCTTGTGCCGGGTCAATAAACTGTGGAAACAACGCCACCAGAAAAACAATCGATTTAGGGTTCGTCAGGTTAATCAAAATAGCTTTGTACAAGAGTGCCATGCCAGACATGTCTTTGTGGCTCTCAGCCGCCACCAAGCTGGAGGTGTCTCGCCATTTCTGAATACCCAACCAAACTAAATAAGCCGCACCAACCCATTTAATGACAGAAAATGCCGTTGCCGACTGTGCGACCAGCGCACCAATTCCCGCCCCAACTAACGCAATGTGAATGGCCAAACCAATTTGGAGACCGATCACAGCCCCCAAAGATTTGCGAGTACCGTAACTCAAACCATTGCTGATTGAGTTCACCGTGCCAGACCCCGGAGCCAAACTAAAAACGATTGCAGTTACTACATAAGCTAACCAGACGTGGGTATCCATTGCATTTCCTCACTAATTCTTCGATGATACATCGCGTAAACAACGTATCTTCAGGTAATCGACTAATGGCTACTAACCATTCACCTTTGACTTATACTCAAGAGTCATTATTTGAGCAAGCAATTGGTGGTCCGATCGCGGCACTTTGGCAAACTCGCCAAGAAGGCTTTGTTAAAGGAACTGAGAAAAAGAACATTTACTGGTGCAAACTGACCAACCCAGAACATAAAAAAGCCGTGCTCATCGTTAATGGGCGCATTGAGTCTTCCTGGAAATACCAAGAACTGTTTTACGATCTCTATCGCCAAGGCTTCGACGTCTATTCCTTTGACCACCGCGGACAAGGTTTATCAGATCGTCTATTGTCTGACTCAGATATGGGGCACGTCTATGACTTTACTGATTATATTGACGATATGGACGTGGTCGTAAACAAACACGACCTTAGCGACTATCAGCAATGTTTCATCATTGCCCACTCCATGGGCGGCGCAATCGCTACACGTTATCTGCAAACTCACCCAGAACATCCCTTTACCGGCTTGATTCTTAGTGCGCCTATGTTTGGTATTAATCTGCCATGGTACTTATCGCCAATAGCGATTCCTGTGACACAAATTATGTCAGCGGTATCCACTTTGCCACGTTATGCGCCAGGACATCAGGCCTACTTTCCTAAACCCTTTGAAGACAACCCGCTCAGCCAAAGCTATGGTCGCTACCAATGGTTCCGAAATCTCTATACGGAAAAACCGGAACTGCAAGTCGGTGGACCGAGCACTCGATGGGTATGGCAAGGGCTAATGGCAGCAAAACAATGCTTTTTATTGACTCGCCAAGTCAAAGTACCGGTGCTCCTGATTCAAGCTGGGAACGATCGTATTGTCAGCAATCTGGCACAAAAACGTTTTATCGATAAATTGCGTAAAACCAACCCACATGCGGAGCTGCTTTCTATCGAAGGCGCACAGCATGAGATCTTATTCGAGACCGACCTGTATCGTAATCAAGCACTCGATGCGATCTTCCGCTTTATGAATGACCCGAAATCATCGCCAAACGAAAAAACATAATAAGAACTCTAGGCGACCATTTCACGGCCATGATTAAAGAGGAAATGTCTGCACATTGATTTACCCTCTTTTTCATCCTCATTTTGACGTACACTGCTTGGGTCTGGTTGCGTTTAACAACGTAGATGCAACCGACCAAAGTTCCCCCGCATTCGGAGCAGTATGATCTAGTCAGTCTGCTGTACTCCGTTTGCAATTCACCTGTTCCACACTATCCAAACCGTTTACGAGGACTTCATGAGCACATCGCTACCTTGCAAAGAGATCACTAAAATCGTTGCCTCTGATCTGGATGGCACGTTACTCGCACCAAACCATCAGCTCAGTGCTTACTCAAAAGAGACGCTAAAAGCGCTGCATGAAAAGGGTTACACCTTTGTCTTTGCAACAGGCCGTCACCACGTAGACGTTGCGAGCATCCGTCGTCAGGTCGGTATTCCGGCTTACATGATCACCTCGAACGGTGCCCGTGTGCATGACCAGGAAGATCAGCTGATGTACAGCGAGAATGTCCCTGCAGAACTGGTTCAAGGCGTGATCGACACGATCAAGCACGATCAAGAAATACTTATCCACATGTATCAAAATGACAGTTGGTTGATGAACAAAGACGACGAAACATTGCGTGATTTCCATGACGAATTCACATACGTCTTATTCGATGAAGACCAAGCGCCAACTGACGGTATTGCGAAAATCTTCTTCACCCATCCAGCACAAGACCACGAACGCTTGGTGGTGTTTGAAAACAAACTACGTGAACAATTTGGCGATAAGCTGAATATTGCGTTTTCAACACCATGGTGCTTGGAAGTAATGAGTGCAGGTGTGTCTAAAGGCCATGCTCTTGAAGCGGTAGCGAAAAAACTCGGCCTCACGTTAGAAAATTGCGTGGCATTTGGTGATGGCATGAATGACGTAGAAATGCTGTCGATGGCAGGTAAAGGATTGGTCATGGGTACATCACACGAGAAAGTGATGAAAGCATTGCCAAATAACGAAGTGATTGGCAGCAATGCAGAAGATGCGGTTGCACACTACCTACAAGATCACTTGCTATAAGCAGCAATACTCCAAACAATAACAAAGGGCTGACATTCGCAGCCCTTTTCTTTTATCGCTGACTTGGCAACTTCTCTTTGCCAAGGATCGCTTCCCACTCTTCTTCTGCCACAGGCATGATCGACAAGCGATTTCCACGTTTCACCAATGGCATGTTCTCAAGTTCTGGCATCGCTTTCATCACCGATAACGGAATCACTCGCGTCGTTTTACGCACGAATTCGACATCCACCATAATCCAACGCGGGTTGTCTGGGTCTGACTTTGGATCGTAATAATCGCTTTCAGGATCGAACTGGAAATGATCGGGATAGGCTTCTCTCACGACTTTAGCAATACCGGCAACGCCAACATTCTTGCAAGAAGAGTGATAAATCAGGACTAAATCGCCCACCTTTACTTGGTCACGCATCATATTGCGCGCCTGATAATTACGAACTCCCTCCCAACATGAAACCTTTTGGGTTCGAAGCGTGTCAATAGAAAAGGTATCTGGTTCAGTTTTAAATAACCAATATGCCATAATGCCATCCGATGCCGATTGAGTAACAATAATGAGGAAGATATAACATGAAGGCTTTGAAAAACCCAGTGGCGCTTGCCACTCTGCTGGTTCTGCAAGCATGTAGTTCGCAGCCGCCACAATCTGGCGCTGCCGACCCAACTTCTCCACCAGCCACCTTAGATAAGCCTGACACCATTCAACCTCAAACCTTTATGCTACGTGGAAAAGTGATCGTCGGTCACGAGAGTCAATACATCATGCCTTGTGGCAGCGACAAGCAATATTGGTTACAACTGTCACCACAGCAAATGCAACGAGCAATTCAGTTAAATAACGAGCCTTACCAGACCATGTATGGCGAGGTTATCGGCCATCTCAACCCACCGGGCATCGATGGGTTCTCTGCCGATTTCGATGCTAACTTTGTCGTGGAACAAGTGAACTTCCTCACAACGGAAAATCCAAACCGTTGTCAGCAACCAAACAAACCAACTCGCGTGTTTGGTAATGAGCCTTCTTGGTCGGCAAGCTTTGAGGCTAATGGACTGACATTCCAGCAAATCGGCAAACAAACCAAAAAATTAGCGATTAAGAGCAGTCAACTTCAACCTCGCCAGCGCAAATATCAACTACAAGATGGTGAACTTCGCCTAACAGAAAACCTCTGCTCAGATACGATGAGTGATTCTTTGTATGGCTGGAAAGCGACGCTAAAACATGATGGCGACACTTATCAAGGTTGTGGTACGGCTGCAAACGTGGACGCTACGCTTAGCTGGGCCAATACCTATGTCGCGACTTCAACCCAATCACAAGGTTTTGAGGTGCAAATGACCTTAAACCCAGACCACAGCGCCACAACAAAATACAGTTACGCTAATGGGCAAGCACCGTTAATCGAGCGTGGGTACTGGCAACAATTAAGTCCGTCTCAGGTTCAAGTCGTCATGACGCATCATCAACAACAAAGACTGATGTCAGAGCGACTGTTTACGCGAGAAGGCAATCAGCTCAAAGCGACCAAAGAAAAAGTCGGTAACTTGGTATACCCAATCGCCGATGGTGGTTTAGTGCTTTACCCTGCCACCACTCGTGATGAGGGCATGATGCAACCAGCCGAGAAACGCGCTAACAAGCCCATCAGCAGTGCAGACGTACCTTCTAGTGCGGAGTTTGACTCCAAAGTAGATGCCGCCGTGCGCAACTACTTCTTCATTCACCAAACCAACCCCAACAACAACCAGTACCGTTGGCTAACTTATGACCTCAACGGCGATAGTAACGAAGAGCTATTAGTACAGCTGGATTGGTGTGGTTCCGGTGGCTGTACATTGCTGATATTTGAACATCACGAAAAAGAGTGGCGCTTCAATAGCCGCATCACACTGGTACAAAGCCCAATTATGCTCGGCCAACAAACCTCTCATGGCTGGCGAGATCTTATTTTTAATGTCAGCGGTGGCGGATCTAAGGCGGCCCAACACGTGATGCAATACAGTGGGGTTAGCTACCCACTCAACCCAAGCATGGCACCAACGGCAACGCCAAACCAAATCAGTGGCGTGCGTCTGTTCTCGGATGGGATTAGCCCGGTTCGCGAAGGAGTTCGTCTGTAATGTCGCAACCGTGTCCAAATTGTGGTTTTCAATTCAACTGTATGTGCTCACTGGTGCCGAAACTTACCAGCGAGCACAACATCTTGCTGTTGATGCATCCGAATGAACTGACGCGTGATACTAATACCGGCCAGCTACTAGAGCAGTGCCAACTCAATATTGAGCGAGTAACCTGGGACCGAAAACAACCACCAGCAGAATTGCTCGCTCGATTAGCTGATCCGTCGCTGTATCCAGTGCTTCTATTCCCAAGTGAAGAAAGCGTCACACTCGAACATGTGGCGCTCCAAAGCCAGCAACAAACCAAAACTCCGCTGTTTATTATTTTGGACGCTACCTGGCAAGAGGCGCGCAAGATGATCAACAAGAGCCGTTGGTTAGAAAGTATCCCTACTATGGCGCTGTCTACATCGGCAGACTCGCAATATCAGCTGCGACGCAACCAACAACAAGGTAACTTGTGCACGTTTGAAGTCGCCGCACATTTACTCGGACAACTAGGCGAGCAAAATAACCAGCAAAAAATGCTCACATTCTTTGCTCACTACCTTGCACTATTTCAAGCCGAAAAAAGTGGACACGCTCTCAAGCAATCACCGAGCTAACTCAACTAAAACCGAATGGCTCAAAATAAAAAACGCAGCCAAGGCTGCGTTTTTTATTGGAATGGTTTCACGTGAAACACAACTAAAACAAACGCGTAGGTTCACCCAAGTAGTAGCCTTGCAGATAGTCGACGCCCATATCCTGCGCGATTTTGCACACCTCTCGATTGTGCACAAACTCTGCGACCGTTTCTGCATTAAACACCTGGCACAAACGCACCAACTGAGAAGCTATTTTGCGCTGCTTTAAATCCTTATCGATGTCTCGAATCAAGCTGCCATCCAGCTTTATCACTTCCGGCTCCAGCTTTAGGATTTCATCAATATTGGAATAGCCTGAGCCAAAATCATCAACAATGATACGCGCTCCTAAGCTTCTGAAATGACTGCATACTTCGATCATTCGACCGTAGTCTTTGATTTGCTCAGATTCCAACACTTCCAAACCAATTCGCCTAGGGTCATTGAGCTGACAAATTTCATGCTCTAAAAGCATTAAAGTTTTATCACTAAGCAAATCTTGCGGCGACAAGTTAATAGAAAAGTCACCTTGCTTATCTCGCATGTAATGTAACGTAGAATGGATCATGTGCCGACTCAATCGAGTATAAAGATGCGTATCGGAAATAATAGGCAGGAAGCGCCCTGGCGTAATCACCGTTCCATCCTCCTCCAAAATGCGAACCAAACATTCTTGGCTTGCCAATTTATGGCTATCCGCATGCACTATCGGCTGGCTATAGGTGATGATGTTCTGTTTGAGAATGGCTTTACTGACGCAACTCAACCATCCAAGTTGCTCTTTACGTACATCCTCACTGACTTCGATGTCTTTCGCATTGCAGATATGGGTATTACTGCGCACACCGGAACGCCTCGCTTCAATGCCTTTGAGCAATAGCTCATCCGCAGAAGCTGATGGAAAATCTCGACGACTCACTAAGCCACCGCACAGCGAGATAGAAAGATAATCTATTTCGCGCAGACCAATTGGCTCAAAATTAGTTTGCTCTACCGCGTCGGCAAAACGAGTAAAGTGCTGTTTGATGGTTTCGCTGCTTTGGTCAGCTTTAAATATGAACGCCCACTCACCAACCCCAATACTATAAAGCTGCAAAGCCGTTGGCATGCCAAAACGCTTTCGCAGTCGATTCGTAAAATGCATTGAGAGGTCTTTAAGTAGCTGATCCCCTACTCTATAACCGTATTTTTCATTGATATGGCTGAAGTTAAGTAGCTTTAGAGTCAGCAAGTGCTCATCCAAATCGATGCTACTCAGCCGCTCTTGCAGCGCGACTCGGTTTTGTAATCCAGTGCGACTATCTCGCCGATAGCTTTCTTGTAACTTGCGCGTTTGGCGATCGAGTTGATACCCCATATGCGCGTTCATATGGTTGAGGTCGCCAATCGCATTTCGAATCAAGCTAAACAATGGTGAAATAGAGGAGCTAACGGGCGACTTAGGCAAGTTCAATGCTTGTACTTCATCTCCCTCTCGCATCGCTAAATACGTCAGACTGTGATGAAGAATTTCTGGCTGTCCAATACCGCCATGCAGTTCCCCCATACAATAACTACCAAACGTCGTCGCGATATCTTTGAAGGCTTGGACTTCGTCGCTGCTGTCAATAAAGTCTAACCGTGACGCGCAGTTAAAAATCATCACGACTTCAGGTTGGTGCATGGCTAACTCAACCACACCATGTCGCACCTGTTCGAGCGTTAATGAGGGGTGGTTATAGCAAAATTGTACTTCGTCACCAAGACACCAAGGCCTGTCGAAACTCATACTGCCATCAGCGTGCAGCTCCGTTACCGTACAAACTTCCTTGCGCCCCAAACTTTCTCGATACAAAGGAAAGCTGAGCAACTGACTCAGCGTCACATCATGGCCATCCGCCAAGTAACGCTTGTATACGTCCAACGCTTTCTTCTCACCTAAGCAATACAAGCGCGTTCCTTTTGCATGGGTGACTTTATGTGGCATGCCAATCGGGTTCCATTCCGAATACGCATCTGTCCATAGCTTCAAGGTATCGCTGTGCAAAGCTACGGCAACCACAGCGTTATCGTAAACTCGGTTTTGATATAGCACCCAGCATCCATCATCAATACTCTGCGCCAACCCTCCAGAGATCACGACTTCTTCACTAGCGAACGTTTGAAACAAGGGATAGTCACGTCGTTCAATTTGCACAGCAAAGCTGAGGATCACTTGCGAATTATGCTGCAACAGAAGCGAGCGTTTGAGCTCTCCACCATCAATATCGGGGGAGTAAGAGTAGGTTTGTACAGCAGAAGTAAGCGTGGTTTGTTCGAACTCAGTCACACTGATCAGGCAGCCAGAGGTAAATATCTCCCCCTCCAGAATGACATTACGCGTACTATGCCCCACGACATGAGCATTCGGCAGCAACAATAAAACAGCGTCCGCAAGTGTGGTCGTAAAGTCGCGTGATTGAGTCGACAATATTTGCACCAAATATTGTTTACTTGAAGATAACTGAGAAGTGACTAAAAAGTCATTTAACTGACTGACATCATAAACCAGTTTTGAAAAAGCTCGCATGCACCTACCACTGCCGTAACACTATCTTCACCACGACGTGTGGCGTTACTCTTTTTACTTAATAGTGAATAATTTACGTGGCTTTACGCTGCTTTTCTAGACACAAAATGAGATTAGAATGGATTAATGCGAAAGCAATTAAAAAAGTGTGAGTAACGGCTGCAAACTATTGATTTCAATATCAGGTAAAGTACGTGTTTTTGAATGGTTAATGACATTTTTATTCATATCATTGAACCAACAAGCCGCAAAACCAGCCGACTTTGCACCATGCACATCCGTGGTTAGGTGATCACCGACATGCAGAATATTCTCTGCTGGAATATCCAAGAACCGTTTCGCCTTAGTAAACATATCGGTGGCGGGTTTCGCTAACCCATCTGGCCCCGCTTTGAGTACACATTGAAAATATGGCGTTAAGCCAATTTTATCTAAATCGACGTTGCCGTTTGTGATCGCCACGAGCGGAACTCGCTCTCCCAGTTGTGTCAAAACATCTAAGCTTGATTGGGGCACTTCAAACTGACTGCGCCAATCCAAAGCGAGCTGCACACCCTCTTCAGCTGCGGCTTGAGCTTGCGCTTCATCATAGCCAACTGAAAGAAAACCATGCTTTAGCTGCACTAAACGCCAAAGCGTCACATCGCTTCTGAGATCCGGTCTCTGCTGGAGCACATGTTTTTTTACCTGCATCCAATCAGCCTTATCCATGTGCGCCACGGCAGGATGTGTTTGCTGCAACCAAGCCAGCAACTCACGCTCCATACGGATAATCACCGGGTAATTGTCATACAGCGTGTCATCAAGATCGAAGGTCATGGCCTTAATAGGCTCGATACGGCGATAAAATTTCATACTTCGGCTCACTCCCCGTTCTTTTTACGTGCGCGTGGGTGGGCTTGGTCGTAGGCTTGCGCTAAATGTTGGAAATCCAAATGCGTGTAGATTTGGGTCGTCGAAATGTTCTCGTGCCCTAAAAGCTCTTGCACCGCACGTAAGTTATTGCTGGATTCGAGCATATGTGTCGCAAACGAGTGACGCAATTTATGCGGACTAATATGGCTCGCCACAGACTGTTTCTGTCCCCATTCTGCCATACGTTTTTGCACGCTACGGTGCGAAATACGCGTTCCGAGTTTAGACACAAACAAGGCGGGTTCACCTGGTGCAGCAATGTCACCCCTGACTTTCAACCACTTGGCAACCCATTCAGTTGCCATGCCAGAAAATGGTACTTTACGTTCTTTATCGCCTTTACCGATAACACGAAGCTCGCCACTGCGCAGTTGTACATCACGTACATCCACACTCACCAACTCAGCCAAACGCAAGCCTGCACCGTACATCAGCTCCATCATGGCGCGATCACGCACAGCCAACGGGTCGTCTTCGTTGACCTCAAGCAGTTGGCTCACTTCATCAACATCGAGGTTTTTCGGCAACGGGCGCTTTTTACGTGGCGCTGAAACCCCTTTGGCAGGGTTAGCTGACATCTCGCCACGCAGAATAAGGAAATCGAAAAAGCTACGCAGCGATGAGAGGCGCGTCGCTAAACTGCTGGCTTTCATGCCTTCCCGCATGCCCTTACCTGCTAATTGGCGCACCCAGCCTGCATCAACTTGAGACCAATCTTTAAGTCCCATTTCAGCCAAGTGCTGCGCCATGGTTTCTAGCTGCTGTTTGTAATTGCGTTGAGTATGTAGGCTGAGCCCCTTTTCGCTTCGTAAGAATTCATAGAAGCGCTCAAGAGGCTTTTGCAGACTATTTGGCAGAGGAGTGTTGGGAGTTGTCGTCATCGTAACTTTGCCATACCAATGTTTGAGCGAGATGTGCCACTACTAATGATAGGTGACGCAAAAACAAGGTATCCATATCTGGTTGAAAATGACCGCCATCCTCACTAGAGAACGCTAGCACGCCCAGTGTTTGCTGTTTCACGAGCGGCAGTACCACATAGGACCCCATTTCCGGCACATCCATATTGCCAAACAAAGCTTCACGATCCACTTTGCGAAGACGTCCTAGGTACGCGTCTTTGCCATTTAAGTGAGTGGTCGCAAAACGTTGATAACTTTCCTTACTCAATTGAATCGATGCGTCGCATTGACTAAACAATCGAACAAACGCACGTAAGCCCAGTGCTTTAGCTTTCTCTTCAATAGAATGAATGACTTGTTTAAAGTCACCACACTTTAGAATCTGCCCCTGCAAATCCATAAATTCGTAAAAGGTGCGATCGTTGTTCGCCGCAAGCGACATCAGTGTGGTGATCTCTTCCTCTAACTCTTCAATGCGCTGACGTTGGCGATTCATTTGTATGTGCACCAAAGACACCGCACCCAAGTCTGAGTGTGGGAAAGATAGACGATCCACAAGCTCCGGACGCTGCACAAAAAAATCGGGATGATCTTTGAGGTACTCGGCCACCACTTCAGCCGTTAAGGCATCTGCTTCTACTTGAGACAAACCGTTTCCTTTTTCTTCTACTAGCAAGACAATTGACCATCAAATACATGCGTTGTAGGTCCGGTCATAAACAACGGCTTACCCGGACCTTGCCACGCAATTCGCAGTTCACCACCTGGTAGAGAAACCTTAACGTTTTCATCCAGCAGACCCTGAAGAATCCCTACCGCTACCGCCGCGCATGCGCCACTACCACAAGCTTGTGTTTCACCTGCGCCTCGCTCGTAAACTCGAAGACGAATATGGTCACGACTCACCACCTGCATAAAGCCAGCGTTGACGCGCTCTGGGAAACGCTCGTGTGACTCAAGCAGCGGGCCTAATGTATCGACATCAGCAGTATCCACGTCATCGACCACCGTCACCACATGCGGGTTACCCATGCTTACCGCGCCACAGAACAGCGTTTTTTCACCAGCGCGCATGATGTAGGTTTTCTCTTTTTGCTTGGCTTTGAAAGGAATTTTGTTCGGCTCAAACTCTGGCACACCCATGTTGACCGTCACTTCTCCATCATCTTCGATGTTGAGAATCATCTTTCCTTTTTTGGTGCTTACGCTGATGCTGTATTTATTGGTCAACCCTTTTAAGCGAACAAAGCGCGCGAAGCAGCGCGCGCCATTCCCGCACTGCTCGACTTCACTACCATCGGCATTGAAAATCCGATAATGGAAATCAGTTTCAGGGTCGTAAGGGGCTTCTACCACGAGCAATTGGTCAAAACCAACGCCGGTATAACGATCCGCCAAACGGCGGATCAGGTCTTGCGAGAAAAACACGTTCTGGGTAATACAGTCGACGACCATGAAGTCGTTGCCCAAACCGTGCATTTTGGAAAAGTGGAAATGCATTTGTTGTGTGTTACTCCGGTAGAATCTGTTCCAGCTGCCACAAACTGGTCAGCTCCTCACGCTGGCGAACTAAGTGGCTTTGTTTACCATCCACCATTACTTCTGCCGCTCGGGTACGAGTATTGTAGTTCGAAGACATCACAAAACCATAGGCACCTGCTGAACGAACCGCGAGTAGATCACCTTCTTGCAAAACGAGTGCGCGATCTTTACCCAAGAAGTCGCCGGTTTCACAAATAGGGCCAACCAAATCGTAAGTCTGTGCTTCACCCGTGCGCGGCGAAACTGGCACGATATCTTGCCATGCTTGGTATAGTGCAGGACGCATCAAGTCGTTCATTGCCGCATCGATGATGGCAAAGTTCTTGTGCTCAGTATGTTTTAAAAACTCAACACGCGTTAGCAAGATACCTGCATTCGCAGCAATTGCTCGGCCCGGCTCAAAAATCAGCTCCAAGTCTTGGTGATTTTCAAGACGACCTAGTAACGCTTTGGCGTAATCTGAAGGCTGAGGTGGTAACTCATCACGATAGACCACACCCAAACCGCCGCCGACATCAAGGTGACGAATGTTAATGCCTTGCGCTTTTAAATCATCAATCAGAGCTAATAAACGGTCTGTCGCGTCGATAAATGGGTCGATATTGGTCAGCTGAGAACCAATGTGGCAGTCGATGCCTTGCACATTCAAGTTCGGCAGGCTTTGCGCGAATTTATAAACATCTGGCGCACGATCAAACGCAATGCCGAATTTATTGTCGCGAAGACCAGTCGAAATGTAAGGGTGTGTTTTCGCGTCGACATCTGGATTGATACGCAGAGAAATAGGCGCAATCACACCAAGCTCACCCGCAACCTTATTCAAACGTTCTAGCTCAGGCTCAGATTCAACGTTGAAACATTTGATACCTAGCTCAAGAGCACGCTTCATTTCTGCAGGTGTTTTCCCAACACCAGAGAAGACGACTTTCTTCGGATCACCGCCTGCGGCAATCACACGCTCAAGTTCACCACCTGATACGATATCAAAGCCCGAACCCAAACGCGCCAGTGCGTTCAATACGCCTAGGTTTGAGTTCGCTTTCACCGCGTAGCAAACTAGATGAGGATGTTGACCCACAGCACTATCAAACGCCTTCCAGTGGCGCTCTAGCGTGGCTCGAGAATATACGTAAAGAGGAGTGCCATATTGCTCTGCAAGAGCTTGAAGTGGGACGTCTTCGGCCCAAAGCTGGCCATCATCCTGATAGTTGAAGTAATCCAAAATTCGCTTCCCTTATTTTATTCGACTGCTGAACCCTAATTTCACCCTAAGGCGCGGTTATTTATTGTGATTGCTCATTCTGTTGAGTGTCATCTGGAATGTATAGTGAGCCAGACTGGCCACATCCCGCTAACGTCGCGGCAACCATCACAAACAACACAGTAACTAATTTTTTCATTTCGCATATCGTGATTATTGAATCAATGCCCCCTATAATCGCACCACACTCAGGAAAAGCAATAGGATAGACGGATGAACGATACTGAATTTCATCAACTGGTGGATGCGCAGATGCAAATCATCGAAGAATCCATCGATGATTCAGGCGCAGACATTGATTACGAAGTCACTGGCAACGTAATGACATTGGAATTTGAAGACCGCAGCCAAATCATCATTAACCGCCAAGAGCCGATGCATGAGATCTGGCTAGCGTCCAAATCTGGTGGTTTCCACTTCAAACTTATTGAAGATAAATGGACCTGCTCAAAAACGGGCATGGAGCTATTTGAAATGGTGAAGCAAGAGTGTGAAAAGCACGCGGGCGAAGCCATTGATTGGGCATAATGCTGGTCAATCGTCACCAAAACAAAAGAGCACCGAAGTGCTCTTTTGTTTATTGATACGGGTTTAATTACGCGTTCACCGCTTTCGTCGGACGATGCGGCGAGCAACCATCATTACGATAAGGGATGATATAAGCATTGCCCTCTTCTGGATGGATAATCTGGTAGTACTGCGGCAGGTTAAAGTTGATAAATTTCGACGCAACACGACTGTCGTCTTTTACTGATGTGTAAAAGCTGTTCACGGACGAAATCATCTCGTCTTTGGAGCCACTGAATTGGTGATACACTTCAACTTGGTTTGACTCATCCAACACATAAATATTGAAGCCATCTTCATTATCTTCAAAGAAAAACTGCACCAGACCTTCACTAGCAAAACCATCCACCGCTTCTGGCATTTGATACTCTTGCTCACGATCGAGCATTAATAGCGGCGAGCCTTTAAGTTTGTTAGTAGAAATGCTGCGATAGAAATCAATGGAGTTTTCTAACTTCTGCACCGACACACCACGACGTTCAAAGAACAGCCCGTAAGTTTGGTTACCAAGGCGCATCGCTTTAAAGCGGCGACGTTTTTCTTGCTCTACTGGCTTCAAGCGTAAGTCGATACATTCCGCTAAAAGCTGGTAGACCATATTACGCATAACACCACGCATGTTCTTCGCATAACAGAACACATCCACCGATTCTGGTGGCAACGCGTCTTGGTGCATTTTGCCCAGAATAGTTTTCAGTGCGTCCAGCATCGCCGTTTCCCCTTTGAAATGCAGCGTACGCACTTCATGCCAGGAGTTACGGTAAACCAAGTCGACACTGCCGACTAAGTTTTTATGTTCCGGACCAAAACTGAAGATATCGGTATTTTTCACATCCACTTTCAGTGAACGGCCCGAAAGCTCTGACGTAGGATCATTTTCAAAGTTGATGAACATCGCTAGCTGGCTGATCTCACATGGGCTCGCTAATGCCTGCATCGTCGGACGGCGCTTACGCAGCGCAAAGGTATTTCGTAAGTCGCTCACCATTTGGTAGAACTTATCGATATCCAGTTGCGCTTCACGCACTACCGCGTGCAAACGAGTCGACTCGGTGATTAAACCATTAAAGAATGCCCAAGAGACTAACTTGCTCAAGTATTCATGATGTTCTAAGTATGGCTGCCCCAAAATGCGGTGCGCGATCAGAGGTTGTTTATAGAGATACCAACCAGACTTGTTCACACCACCATCTTTCACTTCGATGAAGCTTAAATCCGGTTCATGCAAATCAGGGGAAATCTGCGGGTTGAGCAACGTCACTTTGCCCGGCAATACTTCAAAAGCAGCGTAAAGCTTACGAGCCAAAATACTGATGTCTTGCGGGCTGATAGCGGAGGTAATGTCATTGCGACGCGCAAATTGAATCAAATTACGGTAGCTCTGCATCAACGCATCCAGCAACGCATGATGCACCACTTTTACCTGTTCAACTTTCCAGTTGCGGCGATCATCGAGCTCAGCAACAACGCTGGCATCCCAATCCCATTTTGCAATCATGTCGCTCAGCGCTTCACGGCGCCAAGCCACTGAACCGACATCTGGTTCACGCGACAACTTTTCATGGGTTTTGAGATAGAAGCAACGGCGCACCAAATCCAAACGAGTGTCGTCTTGGATTCGCTCTAAATAGCGGGTTACTTTTTCCAGCATTAAGTAGTACGCATCCATACCGTAGAGATCTGGCTCATGGGCAAAGAAACGACGTTTGGTGTCGATGCTTAGCAGTTGCGTATGCGGGTATTCCCACGAATAAGCTTCAAGCAGAATGGCTTTTAATACCGATTTGTAGGGAGAATCGATACTTTTGTATAGCTGCCACAAGTTCGAGCCGAAGTACTCTTCAGCAGGAATGCGGTTCAATTTACCAAAGTCGATCCATTCACTACAGTCGATGTAACCATCACTGCACAATTGAGAAACATACTCGTCGTAACACTCTTCCATTTCTGGCGGCACTATTTGCCATAATAAACGCTGTCCAGCAATACGCACCGCGCTGCGATAGAATTCATCAAGCAAAAGTAAGTGCTGAGATGAGCCACAGTTATCACCCGTCATCTCTTCAGAATGGTTGCTTCTAAAGCGTTCTTCATCCATTAAGAAGAAGTTCGCCTCCACCCCTTGGCTTTGTGCCCAGTCGGTGATCAGCAAGCATTTATTGGTCAGCAATTCTCGCTCGTCACAATCCATATCTGGCGAAATACACACCCAAATATCTAAATCACTAGAAGTACTTTGACCAATTGATGAGGTACTGCCCATGGTGTATAAGCCCAAGATAGCCGGCTTCTCTGCCGTCTTAAGTGGCTGACCAATCGCAAGTTGAATGTCATCAATGAATTGCTGCTGAATGCTATTTAGCGCCAGCCCATGCACACCAAACGGGACATCGGCATCGTAATAGCCAGGAATCACAGGGTGGTTGTAGTTCAACAAGGCAGGAATCAAGTGGAAGACTTGCTGGCTTTGCGAATCCATAAGCGCCAGCGCGCGATCAACTCGCTGCTGATTCAAATTATCTAGTCGCTGAATGATTTTTTGGGTGTAAGCCTGCAAGGGGAATTCCTTGGTTGAACAATCACGAAAATCTGCTGACGTTTTAAACCAAAACGGCCTAAAAACGTGATCAATTTAACACTTTTATTGGTGCGGGTAAAGTTTCACGCCCACGCACCACTCAGGATGCAAAACCATACTTTAGTCACAAAATTAATCGCGCGGTAGTGTCGCTCTTATTACCTATTACTAATAATAGTCCTTAGTCTAATTGAGAATCCAGTCACACTATTTTCATAACGTCATGTAATTCCATTCATAGCTCTCAGAGATAACGAACTAACAGTAAGCATTTCTTGATGAGAATGGTAGGATAAACCCAAATCCAAACAGCATTGAGAAGATCATGACACAATCCACACCTATTCGCATTGCAACTCGAAAAAGCCCTCTTGCTTTATGGCAAGCTTACTTTGTCAAAGACGCCCTTCAAGCCGCTCACCCTGGTTTGGAAGTCGAGTTAGTAACCATGGTGACCAAAGGTGACGTGATTTTAGATACACCGCTAGCAAAAGTTGGCGGCAAAGGCTTATTCGTAAAAGAGCTTGAAGTCGCAATGCTAGAAGGCCGTGCAGACCTTGCCGTTCACTCAATGAAGGACGTGCCCGTCGATTTCCCGGAAGGTCTTGGTCTCGTGACCATTTGTGAACGTGAAGACCCTCGTGATGCTTTCGTCTCCAATACCTATAGCAACATTGATGAACTCCCTCAAGGTGCAGTGGTTGGTACTTGCAGTTTGCGCCGTCAATGCCAACTGAAAGAATATCGTCCAGATATCATCATTAAAGAGCTTCGCGGTAATGTGGGCACTCGCCTTGGTAAACTAGATGCGGGTGAATACGATGCGATCATTCTTGCTGCGGCTGGCCTTAAACGATTGAAACTTGAAGAACGCATTCGTAGCTTTATCGAGCCAGAGCAATCATTACCTGCGGTAGGCCAAGGTGCTGTCGGTATTGAGTGCCGCCTTGACGATGAAAGGCTGCTTAAGCTACTTGAGCCGCTTAACCACCAAGACACCGTAGACCGCGTTTTGTGTGAGCGCGCAATGAACCTGACGCTAGAAGGCGGCTGTCAGGTACCTATCGGCAGCTATGCCCTGCTAGATGGCGATAACATTTGGCTACGCGCATTAGTTGGCGAACCAGATGGCAGCGAAATTGTTCGTGGTGAAATCCGTGGCCATCGTAAAGACGGCGAAACGTTAGGAGTGCAGTTAGCCAATGAACTACTGGATAACGGCGCTCGTGAAATCCTAACTAAGCTGTACGCAGATCACGAATAATCATGGCAGTGTTGGTCACTCGGCCGGGAGAGCAAGGCAGCGCGCTTTGCTCTCTGCTCGAAAGGCACGGCATTTCCGCATATCACCATCCTCTGATCGACATTGTCGCCGATCTCACGGACACGCACCTCTCTAAACACCTGCATCAAGCTCAAATTGTTATCGCTGTTAGTCGACATGCCGTGCAATGTGCACAGCAAATCTTAGCCAGCAACGAGACATCATGGCCGAAACAAGCCATTTACCTTGCCGTTGGTCAAAAAACAGCACACTATTTAAGCAAATGTACCCAACAGAAAGTACACTATCCCCAAGTCAGTGATAGTGAACATTTATTGCGACTGCCAGAGCTCAATAATGTGGCCCAACAACAGGTTCTTATCCTTCGTGGGAACGGTGGAAGAGAGCTGATCAAAGATGCATTGGTGAGACGTGGCGCAAAAGTTCACTATAGTGAGACTTACAAGAGAGAATTCATCCCATTCGATCCAGTAAGCTGTGTCTCACTATGGAAAACCCTACAAATTGACCAGATCATCGTCACCAGTGGTGAGCAACTGGATTATTTGTGCAGCCAATTGACGTCAGAGCAATTGACTTGGCTTAATCAACAAGAGTTGTATATCCCCAGTCAGCGTATCGCTGACATCGCACTTCAAAGGGGGTTCACTCGGGTGAGATGCACGGGAAGCGCATCCAACCAGGAATTACTGGCGGCTCTCCAGCCCTAGCTACACAGGATATAGGCATGACAAGTAAAAATAACGACCAAAAAAATAACGATAAAAACCTTTCCGAAGAAACCTCATCGGCACCGCTAGCCGAAAAAAGCACATCGCAGCAGGATGCGGCCCCTAAAAAAGAACAGCCAAAGGTGGCCGAGCCCCCAAAAACAGCCGAGCCAACCAAAGTCGAATTTGAAGAAAAACAAGGTAAGCGCGGAGTTAAACTAGGCACAGTCGCTATCATCTTATCGATTATTTTTGGCGGTGGCCTCGCATACAAGCTGCATCAGCAGCAAGCCGATTACCAAGCGCAGATCGCCCAACTAAAAAGTCAGCTAGAAAGCACTCAAGCTTCCATGAAGCAAGAGCTCAGCCGGGTACAAGAAGAAACCATCGAGAAAGCAACGACCGTGACACACAAAGCGGAAGTGGTACTTGGACAGCAACAGAAGAGCATTGAAAGCTTACAGCTTGCCGTTGCCGATGTGAAAGGTCGCCGACCAAACGACTGGCTACTTGCTGAAGCCGATTACCTCGTCAAATTAGCAGGTCGTAAACTGTTCTTAGAGCATGACGTAGAAAGCGCAACTCAACTAATGGAAAGTGCTGATCAACGCATTGCAGCACTGAATGACCCTAGCCTCGTCAAACTACGCAAAGCAATGGCGAACGATATCACCAAACTTCGTACTATCCCGCTGATTGACCGTGATGGATTGGTACTACGCTTAACTGCTCTGCAACAGCAAGTAGACAAGCTACCTCTCGCCAATGCACTACTCCCAGAAGCAGAAGCCGTAGAGAACACGGAAGTGTCAGAAGATATTGCAAACTGGCAAGATAACTTAATGACATCTCTGAAAGACTTTTCAGAAAACTTCATTACCTTCCGCACGCGCGATGGTAACGTCATTCCACTGCTTTCTCCTGAGCAACACTTTTACCTAAAAGAAAACATCAAAGCCAAATTGGAGACCGCAATAAAAGCGGTGTACCAAGAGCAAGGTAAAATTTACACCACGTCTCTAAAAACGGCCGACAAATGGGCATTAGCTTTCTTCAACCAAGACGATAATTCCGTTAAAGAGTTCAACAAAACTGTTAACCAGTTAAGCCAGCAAAACATTCAAGTGGAATACCCAACGAAACTGCAAAGTCAGTCTCAACTATCAGATGTCATCCGTGAGCGCCTACGTCGCGAAGTCACAACGATGACAGGTATGGAGGATAAGTAATGTTTCGTCTTATTTTCCTATTTGTTGTACTAGGTGCAGGACTATTTGTTGGCACTCAATTTTCTGGTCAGCAAGGCTATGTACTCATCTCCATCGCTGAGAAAACGATCGAGATGAGCGTAACGACATTGGTCGTATTCGTTATCGCAGCACTCGCAGGTCTTTTTCTACTTGAGTACCTAATTAAAAAGCTAGTTTACGCAAGTTCTACAACATGGAACTACTTCAGTGTGCGCAAAATGCGCCATTCCCGTCGATACACCAATGAAGGCATTATTAAACTCCTTGAAGGAGACTGGAAAGGTGCCGAGAAAAAAGTGACTCGTTGGGCGAATCATCACGATATGCCGCTACTTTGTTACTTAGTCGCATCTGAAGCTGCACAAGGTCAAGGTGATAAAGCAAAACGTGATCACTACCTGGAGCTAGCAAGCCAGCAAGAGAATGCTCATCTTGCAGTAGAGCTGACTCGAGCGAAACAATTTATCCGCGACAACGAGTTCGAGGCTGCTTTCGATACTTTGCAATCGTTAAAAGGTCAGTATGCGAGTAATTCGATTGTATTGAACTTGCTGAAAACAACGTACATGCAGCTAAAATTGTGGCAACCTCTTATTGACCTCTTGCCACAACTCACCAAAGCAAAACTCATCACGGAAGAAGAACACGCAGAGCTGATTCAAAAGGCGCAATGCGGCTTACTCCATGAAGTAGCACAGCAGCAAGGTAGCGAAGGGCTTATCTCTCATTGGAATGGCCTTGCACGCAAAGTAAAACAAGACACACACCTAGTCGCCTGTTTTGCTCGTGAGTTGATAGCCCGGAAAGCAGATGCTGAAGCCTTTACTGTGCTAAAAGAAGCATTGAAAAAACAACCGGCTCCTGAGCTTTATCAACTACTGCCAGATCTAAACCTGCCAGATATCCACCCTGTCGTGGTTTTCTTAGAGGGGGTAGTGAAGAAAGAGCCAGATAACGCCGCAGCGCATAGCGCATTAGCGCACTTCTATTTCCGTCAAGAGAAGTGGCAAGAAGCCCAAGACCACTTTGAGATCGCCTTAAAGCTTCGCTCTGACGTCTCTGATTATGCATTCCTAGCAGATACACTAGAGAAGCAGAATCTAACTAAAGCCGCTCACGAAGTCTCTCGTAAAGCTCTCACGCTCGTCCAGAACGACTAAGTAGCGGTCATCTAACCAAGCCGGCAGTTTACTGTCGGCTTTTTTATTGCCTGTCACTCATCAACACTACACAAACCTGCAATATCCACTAGAGCTAATGCCCTGTAATCGCCTAAACTTCTTTGGGAAGCCCCAGCAAAGCTTCTTTAGTTCGTTCCCAGAAGCACTCCATTAAGCTCACTAAAAGCCTCTAAAAGATAGCTTACTCACTTTCTTCAAGGCGAACAACCAAATATAAGTTTCTAGGAAGGAGCTCTACTAACAAAATACAGGTAACTTGAAATAGTGCAGGAAGCAAAATAGGTACATAAGCTCCGATACTCTCCATTCTCTTCAATGAAGGACTGTCCTATACAATGCTTAGAGCGTATTTATTGTACCAACTTGGGCAAGATAGCGAATAGCCATTAGGTAACACTAAGAGCGCTAACGCACGTAACATCGAGTAAAGAGTAAAGACAAGTCTCTTGTTAACAGAAACACTTCACCCTTAGAGGTAGGAATGCCAATACTCAGACTTGATGGTTCTCGTTAGAAGATAAAGTTATAGACTTCTGTCGCTGCACAACCCGTGGATAGCGAGAACGCGCTTAAAGCAAGGCTTCTCAAGTGACATAGTGCAGGGATACCTAGTCCGGGGATACGATCAACTAAGGGATGGATCCCAGTCCCTAACGAATTTCCAAGCGTCAGAAACGAAGAAAGCCTCGCTATTTCTAGCGAGGCTTCTGAATAGTGGCGGAGAGATAGGGATTTGAACCCTAGATACGCTATTAACGTATGCCGGTTTTCAAGACCGGTGCTTTCAACCACTCAGCCATCTCTCCACAAATTGTCATCAACAGATTAGTACACTGATGATGTTGTTACTTGTCTATGCAAATAACGATATTTAAAGCCTGGCGATGTCCTACTCTCACATGGGGAAGCCCCACACTACCATCGGCGCTATTTCGTTTCACTTCTGAGTTCGGCATGGAAGTCAGGTGGGTCCAAAACGCTATGGTCGCCAAGCAAATTCTTTAATCTGGAAAGCTGTTTTTGTGTTCTCTACACAATCAAGTTTTGTTCTTTCTTTGAGTCCATCAAAACCCCTTGGGTGTTGTATGGTTAAGCCTCACGGGCAATTAGTACAGGTTAGCTCAACGCCTCACAACGCTTACACACCCTGCCTATCAACGTCGTAGTCTACGACAACCCTTTAGGATACTTAAAGTATCAGGGAGAACTCATCTCAAGGCTCGCTTCCCGCTTAGATGCTTTCAGCGGTTATCGATCCCGAACTTAGCTACCGGGCAATGCGTCTGGCGACACAACCCGAACACCAGAGGTTCGTCCACTCCGGTCCTCTCGTACTAGGAGCAGCCCCTTTCAATTCTCCAACGCCCACGGCAGATAGGGACCGAACTGTCTCACGACGTTCTAAACCCAGCTCGCGTACCACTTTAAATGGCGAACAGCCATACCCTTGGGACCGACTTCAGCCCCAGGATGTGATGAGCCGACATCGAGGTGCCAAACACCGCCGTCGATATGAACTCTTGGGCGGTATCAGCCTGTTATCCCCGGAGTACCTTTTATCCGTTGAGCGATGGCCCTTCCATTCAGAACCACCGGATCACTATGACCTGCTTTCGCACCTGCTCGAATTGTCATTCTCGCAGTCAAGCGGGCTTATGCCATTGCACTAACCTCACGATGTCCAACCGTGATTAGCCCACCTTCGTGCTCCTCCGTTACGCTTTGGGAGGAGACCGCCCCAGTCAAACTACCCACCAGGCACTGTCCGCAACCCCGATAAGGGGTCGACGTTAGAACATCAACACTACAAGGGTGGTATTTCAAGGACGGCTCCACGCAATCTAGCGACTGCGCTTCAAAGCCTCCCACCTATCCTACACATGTAGGGTCAATGTTCAGTGCCAAGCTGTAGTAAAGGTTCACGGGGTCTTTCCGTCTAGCCGCGGGTACACTGCATCTTCACAGCGATTTCAATTTCACTGAGTCTCGGGTGGAGACAGCGTGGCCATCATTACGCCATTCGTGCAGGTCGGAACTTACCCGACAAGGAATTTCGCTACCTTAGGACCGTTATAGTTACGGCCGCCGTTTACCGGGGCTTCGATCAAGAGCTTCGACCGAAGTCTAACCCCATCAATTAACCTTCCGGCACCGGGCAGGCGTCACACCGTATACGTCATCTTGCGATTTTGCACAGTGCTGTGTTTTTAATAAACAGTTGCAGCCACCTGGTATCTGCGACTCTCAATAGCTCCATCCGCGAGGGACTTCACCGTCGAGAGCGTACCTTCTCCCGAAGTTACGGTACCATTTTGCCTAGTTCCTTCACCCGAGTTCTCTCAAGCGCCTTGGTATTCTCTACCCGACCACCTGTGTCGGTTTGGGGTACGATTCCTTACAATCTGAAGCTTAGAGGCTTTTCCTGGAAGCATGGCATCAATGACTTCACATCCGTAGATGCTCGACGTCGTGTCTCAGCCTTAGAAAGAGCCGGATTTACCTAACTCTTAAGCCTACGCACTTGAACCTGGACAACCGTCGCCAGGCCCACCTAGCCTTCTCCGTCCCCCCATCGCAATTGTAAGAAGTACGGGAATATTAACCCGTTTCCCATCGACTACGCCTTTCGGCCTCGCCTTAGGGGTCGACTTACCCTGCCCCGATTAACGTTGGACAGGAACCCTTGGTCTTCCGGCGAGGAGGTTTTTCACCCCCTTTATCGTTACTCATGTCAGCATTCGCACTTCTGATACGTCCAGCATGCGTTACCACACACCTTCAACCGCTTACAGAACGCTCCCCTACCCAATGTGCAAAAGCACATTGCCGCAGCTTCGGTTTACTACTTAGCCCCGTTACATCTTCCGCGCAGGCCGACTCGACCAGTGAGCTATTACGCTTTCTTTAAATGATGGCTGCTTCTAAGCCAACATCCTGGCTGTCTGAGCCTTCCCACATCGTTTCCCACTTAGTAGTAATTTGGGACCTTAGCTGGCGGTCTGGGTTGTTTCCCTCTCCACGACGGACGTTAGCACCCGCCGTGTGTCTCCCGGATAGTACTTACTGGTATTCGGAGTTTGCAAAGGGTTGGTAAGTCGGGATGACCCCCTAGCCTTAACAGTGCTCTACCCCCAGTAGTATTCGTCCGAGGCGCTACCTAAATAGCTTTCGGGGAGAACCAGCTATCTCCAGGTTTGATTGGCCTTTCACCCCTAGCCACAAGTCATCCGCTAATTTTTCAACATTAGTCGGTTCGGTCCTCCAGTTGATGTTACTCAACCTTCAACCTGCCCATGGCTAGATCACCTGGTTTCGGGTCTATATCCAGAGACTGAACGCCCAGTTAAGACTCGGTTTCCCTACGGCTCCCCTAGATGGTTAACCTTGCCACTGAATATAAGTCGCTGACCCATTATACAAAAGGTACGCAGTCACAGGACAAGCCTGCTCCTACTGCTTGTACGTACACGGTTTCAGGTTCTATTTCACTCCCCTCACAGGGGTTCTTTTCGCCTTTCCCTCACGGTACTGGTTCACTATCGGTCAGTCAGTAGTATTTAGCCTTGGAGGATGGTCCCCCCATATTCAGACAGGATATCACGTGTCCCGCCCTACTCGATTTCACTGAATATGCGTCGTCAGTTACGGGGCTATCACCCTGTATCGCCAAGCTTTCCAGCTTGTTCACCTAACGCCTATAAAGCTTAAGGGCTAGTCCAATTTCGCTCGCCGCTACTTTCGGAATCTCGGTTGATTTCTTTTCCTCGGGGTACTTAGATGTTTCAGTTCCCCCGGTTCGCCTCGTTATGCTATGTATTCACATAACGATACTTACTTATGTAAGTGGGTTTCCCCATTCGGAAATCCCAGACTCAAGTGGTTTTTACTACCTAATCTGGGCTTATCGCAAGTTAATACGTCCTTCATCGCCTCTGACTGCCAAGGCATCCACCGTGTACGCTTAGTCACTTAACCATACAACCCGAAGGAGTTTCGAATTGATGTTAAACAACCAAAGTTGTCTCTCATTATTTGAATGAGCGAGAGACATTCGATTTTGCCGGACTCAAATTCCAAGAACACTTGAATGTGTTTTTAGTTGTATTCCATAAGGAATACTTTGAGAACTTTACAAACAACAATAAATTGTTGTTTTGTCAGCTTTCCAAATTGTTAAAGAGCGAGATTTTCTGATGAAAACCATTTTTAAAGATTCTTTTTCAAGAACACTTAAAGATGGTGGAGCTATGCGGGATCGAACCGCAGACCTCCTGCGTGCAAGGCAGGCGCTCTCCCAGCTGAGCTATAGCCCCATCAAGGTGTCGATACTGTCGCCAATTTCTTGGAAAAGAAATTGGTGGGTCTGAGTGGACTCGAACCACCGACCTCTCGCTTATCAGGCGAACGCTCTAACCACCTGAGCTACAGACCCAGTATCGTCTCTTTACTTTATAAACCGTATCAATCTGTGTGAACACTCATCGCAATAATCATCGTATAAGGAGGTGATCCAGCGCCAGGTTCCCCTAGCGCTACCTTGTTACGACTTCACCCCAGTCATGAACCACAAAGTGGTAAGCGTCCCCCCGAAGGTTAAACTACCTACTTCTTTTGCAGCCCACTCCCATGGTGTGACGGGCGGTGTGTACAAGGCCCGGGAACGTATTCACCGTGGCATTCTGATCCACGATTACTAGCGATTCCGACTTCATGGAGTCGAGTTGCAGACTCCAATCCGGACTACGACGCACTTTTTGGGATTCGCTCACTTTCGCAAGTTGGCCGCCCTCTGTATGCGCCATTGTAGCACGTGTGTAGCCCTACTCGTAAGGGCCATGATGACTTGACGTCGTCCCCACCTTCCTCCGGTTTATCACCGGCAGTCTCCCTGGAGTTCCCGACATTACTCGCTGGCAAACAAGGATAAGGGTTGCGCTCGTTGCGGGACTTAACCCAACATTTCACAACACGAGCTGACGACAGCCATGCAGCACCTGTCTCAGAGTTCCCGAAGGCACCAATCCATCTCTGGAAAGTTCTCTGGATGTCAAGAGTAGGTAAGGTTCTTCGCGTTGCATCGAATTAAACCACATGCTCCACCGCTTGTGCGGGCCCCCGTCAATTCATTTGAGTTTTAATCTTGCGACCGTACTCCCCAGGCGGTCTACTTAACGCGTTAGCTCCGAAAGCCACGGCTCAAGGCCACAACCTCCAAGTAGACATCGTTTACGGCGTGGACTACCAGGGTATCTAATCCTGTTTGCTCCCCACGCTTTCGCATCTGAGTGTCAGTATCTGTCCAGGGGGCCGCCTTCGCCACCGGTATTCCTTCAGATCTCTACGCATTTCACCGCTACACCTGAAATTCTACCCCCCTCTACAGTACTCTAGTCTGCCAGTTTCAAATGCTATTCCGAGGTTGAGCCCCGGGCTTTCACATCTGACTTAACAAACCACCTGCATGCGCTTTACGCCCAGTAATTCCGATTAACGCTCGCACCCTCCGTATTACCGCGGCTGCTGGCACGGAGTTAGCCGGTGCTTCTTCTGTCGCTAACGTCAAATAATGCAGCTATTAACTACACCACCTTCCTCACGACTGAAAGTGCTTTACAACCCGAAGGCCTTCTTCACACACGCGGCATGGCTGCATCAGGCTTGCGCCCATTGTGCAATATTCCCCACTGCTGCCTCCCGTAGGAGTCTGGACCGTGTCTCAGTTCCAGTGTGGCTGATCATCCTCTCAGACCAGCTAGGGATCGTCGCCTTGGTGAGCCCTTACCTCACCAACTAGCTAATCCCACCTAGGCATATCCTGACGCGAGAGGCCCGAAGGTCCCCCTCTTTGGCCCGTAGGCATCATGCGGTATTAGCCATCGTTTCCAATGGTTATCCCCCACATCAGGGCAATTTCCTAGGCATTACTCACCCGTCCGCCGCTCGACGCCGTTATCGTTCCCCGAAGGTTCAGATAACTCGTTTCCGCTCGACTTGCATGTGTTAGGCCTGCCGCCAGCGTTCAATCTGAGCCATGATCAAACTCTTCAATTTAAGATTTTGTTCGGCTCAATGAATACTGAACATTACATAAAGTAATGTTTGAATTGACTGTGCTGAATCTTTCGATTCAATGGTCACTTCGTTTCATTGAAACCTAATTTGATACCGAGGTATCCAATTGCATTATCATCAACGAGTGCCCACACAGATTGATAGGTCTATATTGTTAAAGAGCTTGCTTTGCGAGAAGCTTTTCTCTCAAAGCGGAGGTGCATTCTAGCGATTTAATTGACAGTGTCAAACACTTTTTCAATTTTATTTTCGTAGAAGCTTTTTACCTCTCCGACCCTGCTGAAGCCTTATCGCGTCTGCCGTGTCGGTGGATGCGCATTATAGGGAACTCAGATCCGTTCGCAACCCTTTTTTGGAAAAAAATGGAAAAAACTGACTGTTCGATGACTATTTCATCAAAAAAGCAAAAAAGAGGGTAAAAAACCCTCTTTTTTTGCCTCATAAGCCGTATTTAAATGAATGCGTACGCGTCTGCGAACATACGTTCGCTCTTCGCTTTCTTGTTCTGAGTGAACTGTTCACGTGCTGCACCAGCCATTTCGAAGCGACCTGCAATATAGATATCGTAGTTTTCTAAGCTTTCGAAATCTTCACTCACCGCTTGTAGCACGTTACCAACCTTACCTTGCCAATCAGCAGGTGCTTCTTCTACTACTGGAACAAAGTGAACGTTAGTAAACTTATCAGCGATCTCGACCAGTTCTTCTTTTGCATAAAGTTGGCAGTTATCGCGCGCGCCCCAATATAGATAGATAGGGTTGGTTTTGTTCTGCGCTACGCAGTGATCCAGAATCGAGCGCACGTAACTAAAACCTGTACCACCAGCAATTAATAATAGTGGACGTTCACTTTCTTCTTGAACCCAAGCATCACCATGCGGGGCATCAATTTCAATCTGACCATCAGTTTCAAGCACCGCTTGCATTGCTTCGACAACTTCTTGAGCGTAAGCGTTGTGTTCCGCCGCACCGATATGCAGTTCAAGTTCACCTTCATGACGGCAAGGGCTGCTCGCGATAGAGAAAGGACGTTTGTCTTTTTCACCCATCACTACCATTAGGTACTGACCCGCTTTAAAAGGCACTGGTGATTCTGGGTGAAGAAGGATTTGGTAAGTATTACAAGCTAACGGCTGAATAGACTTTACTTTACATTGGATGGTCATGGTGTTCCTCTCGCTTACTCATCAAAAGTAAGCACTAAATTACTTTCTGTATAGGCTTGGCAAGGGAATATCCAACCTTGCTGTTGCTCTTTTTCGGTTAGCATCGGTTCGAGGTGGTAATTCACCTCGCCCGTTAGCTTTTTACACATGCACATGGCGCAAGCGCCAACTTGGCAACGGTGTGGGAAGCGAATATTGTTGTTGAGCGCAGCTTCCAACACCGTCTCCCCTTCTTTTACTGGAAACGTAACGTCCATTGGTAGAAGGTGGACTTGATGACTCATAGAATACCTAACTGGTCCCAAATCTCATCGACTTTAGCCACAAGTTTAGGATCTTTTTTGATAGGCGTACCCCACTCGCGCGTGACTTCAGATTCGAACTTGTTGGTCGCATCCAATCCTAATTTGGATGAACTCTCAGTATTACCACGCACTTGAGTTGTGTCTCTATCTGGGTCCATTCGAGTTGTCACAGCCCAAATGATGTCATTCCAATCTCGTGCATTAACGTCATCGTCGCACAAAATGATGAATTTGTTATCCGTGTACTGAGCAAAGAAGCCCCATAGATATTCCATCAATTCTTGGGATTGACCAGCTTGGTCTTTCTTCATTGTTACGACAGCAAACTGGTTGTTTGCTTTCGCTGGTAGATAGATATCGACAATGTCAGGACGTTGCTGTTTTAACGCCTCCAGATCCGCTTCGGGAATCGCTTTATTGTCACGTTCGTTGACCTTGATGCGTGTCGCCAGTTCAGCATCCCATTTAATGGTCGCATCTAAACCCATCTTGGAGCCAAGCCCGACCACAGGTGAAGCAAAGTCGAGCGAGTCGATTGGCGTGTTATCTATCATCAAGGTATCACGTACTGGGTCCATATGCTCTGACATGGCTTTCACGACATCATTCCAATCTCGTGCATTTACCGATTCATCGCACACAATAACAAACTTGGTGTACATGAATTGACGTAAGAAAGACCACACGCCCATCATTACGCGCTTGGCATGTCCTGGGTACTGCTTCTTCATGGTGACGACTGCCATTCGGTACGAACAACCTTCTGGCGGTAGATAGAAGTCTTCAATCTCTGGGAATTGTTTCTGCAGAATCGGCACAAACACTTCGTTTAATGCCACACCCAATACAGCTGGTTCATCTGGCGGACGGCCTGTGTAGGTGCTGTGATAAATAGGGTCTTTACGCATAGTAATGTGCGTAATGGTAAACACGTGGTGCTTTTCTTTTTCGTTGTAGTAGCCAGTGTGATCGCCATAAGGACCTTCATCAGCAAACTCGTTCGGGTCGATATAGCCTTCCATCACGATTTCAGCGCTCGCTGGCACTTCCAAATCATTACTAACTGACTTCACGACTTCAGTTTTGCTGCCACGTAGTAAACCTGCAAATGCGTATTCCGATAACGTATCTGGCACTGGCGTTACTGCGCCAAGAATGGTTGCGGGGTCTGCACCAAACGCAACCGAAACTGGGAAAGGTTTACCTGGATTGGTTTCCATCCAATCACGTAGGTCAAGCGCACCACCACGATGAGCTAACCAACGCATGATGATTTTGTTCTTGGCGATTTTCTGTTGGCGGTAAATACCTAGGTTCTGACGTTTCTTGTTTGGACCTTTGGTCACGGTTAAGCCCCACGTAAGCAGTGGTGCAACGTCTTCCGCCCAGCAACTCATTACCGGGATTTTGTCCAAGTCGACTTCATCACCTTGCCACACAATCTCTTGGCACGATGCTTTTCTTAAGCGCTTGGCTGGCATGTTCAATACTTGTTTGAACACTGGCAATTTTTCCAATGCGTCTTTGAAGCCTTTTGGTGGCTCAGGTTCTTTCAAATAAGCCAGCAGCTTACCGACTTCTCTTAATTCTTTAACATCTTCACGTCCCATACCAATCGCGACACGCTCTGGTGTACCAAATAGGTTGGTCAAAACAGGTACGTCGTAGCCAATTGGGTTCTCAAACAACAGCGCAGGTCCACCAGCACGCAAGGTGCGGTCACTGATTTCTGTCATTTCGTAAGCGGGGTCGACGGGGTGAGCAATGCGTTTAAGTCGACCTTTCTGTTCTAGGTGGTCGATAAATTCGCGTAAATCCTTAAAACTCATAGGCCTTCATGACTGGCTGATTAAACTGTCCGCAGTATAACAAATAGGAGGACGCTAAGATCCTCCTATTTTGTGTGGGTATGTGAGCCAGATTACTTTAATACTTGCTCTATCTGCCGGGTCTTCACTTGATGGTTGTTAGAGACTAACTCTTCCAACCAGGTTTGATGCCCTTGCTGCGCCAGCTCTCGAGCGACCATGGTAGCTTCTTCCGATAGTGCCATTTTGCTCACTAGAAACTGTTTCACTTGCGGAGATAAAGGGTTGGATTTTGTGAGTAGACTAATGGCTTCTGGTTTGAGTGACGGATTGACGGTGGAGTTCATCAATTGCTGAATTGAAAAAACGTCCCCAACCGTAGCTAAACGCTCGAGTTCGGACTGGCTGTTGTAATCCGCTCTCATCCGCCAGAGTAAGTTGTACACTTCCTCATCTTGACTTACTTGCGCTAATCTCACGATCACGGCTGTCGATGGTAGCCAACTGGTCACATTCGCTTTGGTTAACTGAGTGGTTAATGCGGCAAGCGCATGCGGTGATAAGCTGTCCAACTCTCGAATCAAAAGTGCTTCACGCGCTTGAGCTTGTTGAGATTGCCCTGTAAGCCATTGCTTTAAGTCGAGCTCTTTCCGCTCAGCTTGTAGTACAAAGTCCAAGGTACTTTGGTCTTGCTTCCAACGCTTAATCAAGCGGCTCGCAATGGCAGGAAAGTTAAAGGCAGGCACACTAAACTCATACCCGTCCCCTCGCTCTAGAACCTGATAAGTAGGAGTCATACGGATCTGAGACTCAACAAACAGAGCCATTCTAGGCGTGAGAATCACATCTTGCTTCTCAAGCTTTTCCAATAACCGAAAACGCACGACCTCTTGTTGAGGTAAAGCTAGTCGATCAAGGGCAAATTTAAGCGAGTCGACCTCATCCCTGACAACGTAATCAAGCAGTTCAGAGACTTTAGCCTGTATTTGAGTATCCTGAAGCCACTGTTCTACTACAGACTCCTGCATTTCCTTGGCAGATAACGTCGCGGGTAGTGTGATAAGTGACAAGCTCAGGAGTAATGACGACAACATTCCTTGTTGCATGTTAACCTCCCGATAACATTTCTCCTCATTCTGATGCTTCCATCGGGAGAAAGCAACAAAAAAGCCACCGTTAACGGTGGCTTTTTTAGAATAAGGACTCAGCTATTACTGACGACGCATCGCATCGAAGAACTCATCGTTGGTCTTCGTCATCGCTAGCTTATCAATGAGGAATTCCATCGCGTCGATTTCGCCCATTGGGTGAACGATCTTACGTAGAATCCACATTTTCTGTAGTTCATCAGTCTTCGTCAGTAGCTCTTCACGACGTGTACCTGAACGGTTGAAGTCAATCGCAGGGAATACACGCTTCTCAGCAATCTTACGGTTCAAGTGCAGTTCCATGTTACCTGTACCCTTGAACTCTTCGTAGATAACTTCATCCATCTTAGAACCAGTATCTACTAGTGCCGTTGCGATGATCGTTAGGCTACCGCCCTCTTCAACATTACGTGCTGCACCAAAGAAACGCTTAGGACGGTGTAGTGCGTTTGCATCCACACCACCTGTCAGTACTTTACCTGATGAAGGTACTACGGTGTTGTAAGCACGAGCGAGACGAGTGATAGAGTCAAGCAGGATAACCACGTCTTTCTTGTGTTCAACAAGACGTTTCGCTTTCTCGATTACCATTTCCGCTACTTGTACGTGACGAGATGCTGGCTCATCGAAAGTCGACGCGACTACTTCACCTTTAACTAGACGCTGCATCTCTGTTACTTCTTCTGGACGTTCGTCGATAAGAAGTACCATCAACTCACACTCTGGGTGGTTGTATGCGATGCTTTGAGCAATATTTTGCAGAAGCATTGTCTTACCCGCTTTTGGCGGAGCAACAATCAGACCACGTTGACCTTTACCGATAGGCGATGCCAAATCTAAAACACGTGCTGTGATGTCTTCTGTAGAACCGTTACCACGCTCCATTACCATGCGTTCATTTGCATGTAGAGGGGTAAGGTTTTCAAATAGGATCTTGTTACGAGCGTTGTCTGGTTTGTCGTCGTTAACGGTATTGACTTTTAGAAGGGCAAAGTAGCGTTCACCGTCTTTTGGTGGACGAATTTTACCAGCGATAGAGTCACCAGTACGTAGGTTAAAGCGACGAATCTGACTTGGTGATACGTAGATATCGTCCGGACCCGCAAGGTATGAACTATCTGCACTGCGTAGGAAACCAAAGCCGTCTTGCAGAATTTCCAGAACCCCATCGCCAAAGATGTCTTCGCCGCCTTTAGCGTGCGCTTTTAAAATCGCGAAGATGATGTCTTGTTTTCTTAAGCGAGCTAGGTTCTCTAATCCTAAGCTTTCGCCCAGTTTTACAAGGTCAGACACAGGTCTGTTCTTCAGTTCGGTAAGGTTCATGGTGGTGGATTCTTGTTTAGTCAAAATAAGATCTGTTTTCTAGTTAAGATGGATTTGGTCTCAGGATCGACCAAGAAGAGAAATTTGTTCAATTAACGCGCGATAAGTTAGCACTAATTAGTATTCTAGTCCAGAGTTAGAAAAACAAAACCGTGCGTTGTTACTTTGCACGGTTTTATCTGTAATCACTTGGTGATTATAAGTTTGCGTCCAAAAACTCTTTTAGTTGAGTTTTAGACAGAGCACCAACTTTCGTTGCCGCTACGTTGCCGTCTTTGAATAGCAGTAGCGTTGGAATGCCGCGAATACCAAACTTAGGTGGTGTACCTGCGTTATGGTCGATGTTTAGTTTACCGATAGTGAGTTTGCCTTCGTACTCGTCTGCGATTTCGTCCAGAATAGGAGCGATCATTTTACAAGGACCACACCATTCTGCCCAGAAATCCACTAGAACCGGGCCTGCAGCGTTGATTACATCGTTTTCAAAACCGTCATCAGTTAGCTGCAAAATCTTATCACTCATCTTCCACTCCAATGTGTTTTTCGAAACTGGTTGGATGATAACCAGTAATTAGATGCCCTATTGGAATGTATTTACTTTCGTATTGCAAGCTTTAGCTGATATTCTATAGCCATGAAAAAGACGCATATCACAGAGCAAAAGTTCGCCGATTTGGGCTTAAAGCCCCAAGTTATTGAAGGATTGGACAAAAAAGGGTTCGAATTTTGTACCCCTATCCAAGCCTTGGCGTTGCCGGTCCTGCTCACCGGCCAAGACATCGCAGGCCAGGCCCAAACGGGTACTGGTAAAACGCTCGCGTTTCTTACTGCTACATTCAACCACCTTCTGACGACACCAGAGCATGAAGGTCGTAAACCTACGCAGCCACGCGCAATCATTATGGCGCCAACACGTGAGCTTGCTATTCAGATTTACAATGATGCAGAAGCATTAACTGAGAGCACTGGTCTAAAAACCGCTTTGGCTTACGGTGGTGAAAGCTACGATAAGCAATTGAATAAGCTGCAAGATGGTGTCGATATTCTGATTGGTACGACAGGTCGTATCATCGATTTCTACAAACAGCGCGTATTCAACCTTAACAACATTCAAGCCGTTGTTCTGGATGAAGCCGACCGCATGTTCGATCTTGGCTTTATTAAAGACATTCGCTTCTTGTTCCGTCGTATGCCTGAGCCAAAAGAGCGTTTGAACATGCTGTTCTCAGCGACGCTTTCTTACCGCGTTCAAGAACTGGCATTTGAGCACATGAACACCCCTGAGCATGTTGTGGTAGAGCCGGAACAGAAAACTGGTCACCGCATTCAGGAAGAACTTTTCTACCCTTCTAACGAAGATAAAATGGCCCTCCTTCAAACTTTGATTGAAGAAGAATGGCCAGATCGCGCCATCATTTTTGCGAACACGAAACACAAGTGTGAATCGGTTTGGGGTCACTTGGCCGCCGATGGACACCGTGTCGGTCTTCTTACTGGTGATGTACCGCAGAAGAAACGTGAAAAGATTCTTGAGCAATTCACCAAAGGCGATGTCGACATTCTTGTTGCAACTGACGTTGCTGCCCGTGGTCTGCATATTCCTCAAGTGACGCACGTTTTCAACTACGACCTTCCTGACGACTGTGAAGATTACGTTCACCGTATTGGCCGTACCGGTCGTGCTGGTGCAAGCGGCCACTCGATCAGTTTTGCTTGTGAAGAGTACGCAATTAACCTGCCTGCAATCGAAGAATACATTGAGCACACTATCCCAGTTTCAGAATACGATTCGTCAGCGCTGATCCAAGATCTGCCAGCGCCAATTCGTATGCGTGCGCCACGCAACCAACAGCGTCGTACGAATACTGGCGGAACTCGTTCAGGTTCAGGTAACCGCAAGCCGCAAGGACGTCGTCCACGCCAACCACGTCAGTCGGCACCAAAACAATCGTAAAAGGAAACTGAGTTCGTTTATGAGTCAAGCAGGATCATCGCCGCTATACGCCGCCATCGACCTCGGGTCGAACAGTTTTCACATGCTCGTTGTGCGTCATATCGATGGCAGCGTTCAAACAATGGCTAAAATTAAGCGCAAGGTTCGTCTAGCCGCGGGCCTAGATGAACATAATTCTCTTAGTATGGAAGCTATGCAGCGAGGATGGGACTGCTTAAGTCTATTTGCGGAACGCTTGCAGGACATTCCTAAACAAAACATTCGTATTGTAGGCACAGCCACTTTACGTACCGCCACGAATGTAGATGTGTTTCTGGAGAAAGCGAACCAGATTCTTGGTCAACCAATCGACGTTATCTCCGGTGAAGAAGAAGCGGCCACTATCTATAAAGGTGTCGCACACACTTCTGGAGGCAGCGGTCGCCGCCTTGTTGTCGATATCGGTGGCGCAAGTACAGAACTCATCATCGGTGAAGGTTTCGAAGCCAAAGCACTGACTAGTTTAAAAATGGGTTGTGTGACTTGGCTGGAAAACTTCTTTAAAGATCGCCAGTTGAATGCGCGTAACTTTGACGCAGCAATTGAAGGCGCGAAGCAGACAATCCAGCCAATTCTAGAGCGCTATACAGAAATCGGTTGGGATGTGTGCGTTGGCGCATCAGGCACCGTTCAGGCATTGCAAGAGATAATGCTAGCGCAAGGTATGGACGAAGTAATCACTCACTCCAAATTGAAACGCCTGCAGAAGCAAGCCATGTTAGCCGATCATTTAGAAGAGCTCGACATTGAAGGCTTAACGCTTGAACGTGCGTTAGTGTTCCCTAGCGGCCTATCTATTTTGATTGCCGTTTTTGAATTACTGGAAATCGACGCGATGACACTCGCTGGCGGCGCACTACGTGAAGGCTTAGTCTACGAGATGGTTGAAGAGCTACGTCAAGAAGACATCCGTGCTCGCACAATTGCCAGCGTACAAAATCGTTATCAGCTCGATCACCAATACGGTGAACAAGTTGCGACACTGGCAAGCAAACTGTTGGAGCAAGCCGGCGGCGATGAGTGGATTACGGAACCTCAAGGCAAGATATTGCTTGAAACCGCCGCAAAGCTGCATGAAATCGGCTTAACGATCGATTTCAAAAAAGGCGGTGAGCACAGTGCTTACTTACTCCAGAATCTGGATTTACCTGGCTACACTCGCGCGCAGAAGTTCTTTCTTGGTGAGATTGCCCGTCGTTATCGAGAACAACTCACCTCACTGCCTGAGCAACATGCGTTATCAGGCTCAAGTGCCAAGCGCGTACTGCGGTTGTTGCGCTTAGCGGTGTTGTTGACTCACCGTCGCAACCAAAACTTAGAGCCAAACGTCGTATTAACGGCTGAAGGTGACAACCTAACATTAAACATTGATGCACAGTGGCTAGCGGCCAACCCGTTGACCGCCGCTGAGCTAGAAATCGAATCCAACCGTCAAACTGATATCGGTTGGCCATTAACGATTACCTCTGATTAATGGTTGTTATCCCATGACAAAGGCTCCTTCTGGAGCCTTTTTAATACCCGTTATTATCCTATGTACAACTCATAGAGTTTTGAGACACCGATGATCTAAATACTCATTTCGCTGTACATTTGCTTTAGAAACAACAAAGCCGCTATCAAAAGCGGCTTTGTTGCTATTAACTGATGAAAACTATGCCGTCGTCGTAACTTTAAAGTTAGGGTTCACTGCCGTTAGCTTCTTAATTAAGTAATTCAGTAGTACGCCGTACATAGGCACAAACAGGCCAAGACTAATCACTAACTTAAAGCCGTAGTCCACCAGCGCGATTTCCGTCCAATGCTCCGCCATAAATGGATCTGGACTTTGGTAGAACGCAATCGCGAAGAAGGCGATGGTATCCAGTGCATTACCAAAAAGCGTTGAACACGTTGGGGCCACCCACCACTGTTTCATTTGGCGTAGGCGGTTGAACACGTGCACATCCATAATCTGACCAAGTAGATACGCCATGAAGCTAGCAATCGCGATACGAGCAACGAATAAGTTAAATTCCCCTAAGTGACCAAAACCTTGGAACTGCCCCTCGAAGAACACCACCGATAAGAAGTAAGAGACAGCCAAAGCAGGCAACATTACTAAGAAAATGATCTTACGCGCCAACTGAGCACCGAAAATACGTACGGTTAAATCCGTCGCAAGGAAAATAAATGGGAAGGTGAATGCACCCCAGGTGGTATGTAAGCCAAAGATAGTAAACGGTAGCTGAACTAGGTAATTGCTGGATGCAATAATGACTAGGTGGAATAAAACCAGATAGATAAGGGCGTTGCGCTGCTGCGCAGGGGTAAAGTTACTCATGCGATACCTTTTTAGTTTGGTTTGGGGGCGAGGGAACCCAAATCGAGCGTTTTCTACAGAGAAAAGCACTCTTACCAACAATGTAAAAAATGACGATTAAACTAACTTAACTCATTCAGAGTAAAGCGGTGGGCGATTATACATTAACCAATTTTACTCACAAGCGGTGTTTTATACGCAAACGTTTCATCGCGAACATCACGTCAAAACCAAGGGCTTTGATGCAAAAATAAGAAAGGGTGTTTCATGTGAAACACCCTTTAAAGAATAGATAACTTGAATTTAGAAGCCGCGTTGGAACAATCCGGCTAAATAGTCGAGCTCTTCCCTACTCTCTTCTATTGTTAGCGCTTCAAACCAAATCGCTTCGCTGTAGTGCTCCGCTTTCATAAATAAGCGGCAGCCTTCAAAATCGATCAACCAAGAGTGAATATCCGCATCCCACTGTTTTTCTACCACAGACGCAGATAATAATCCCACCAAACGCTCACCCAGTGCCGGAAAAGTATCGAGGTCGAAGCTTGGAGCGATAATAATAAGACGCCCTTCTTCAACAATGTAATCAGCGAGACCAAATTCCTTGTGCATATGGATTCCTTATCCGTGGTGAGTAATGTGTTCTTGGATCAGATCCAAGAATGGATCGGCGTATTTTTCTAGTTTACGTTGACCAACGCCACTAACCGCTAACATTTCGCCGTATGACGTTGGCAGCATTTCTGCCATATCAATCAAGGTCGCATCACTGAATACCACGTATGGTGGCAAACCGTCTTCATCGGCGATCGACTTACGTAGCTTACGTAGTTTGGCAAACAACTTCTTATCGTAGTTTTTGCTGGTCAGTTTATCCGACTTCGCGGCACGTGCAGCGGTATCTAAACGTGGAACTGCAAGTTCTAAAGACACATCACCACGTAGTAATGGACGTGCTTCTTCGGTTAATTGCAACGTCGAGTTACGAGTGATGTTTTGAAATAGCAGCCCTTTATGAATTAACTGGCGGAAGATACTCACCCAGTAATCATGGCTGTGATCACGACCAATGCCGTAAGTCGAAATTTTATCGTGGCCATGTTCGCGCACACGAATGTTTTGCATCCCACGCAGCACCTCAACCACATACGTCATACCAAAACTTTGGTTAACGCGGTAAACACACGACAACGCTTTGCGCGCTTCTTCGGTCGCATCAAAGTGTTTTGGTGGGTCCAGGCAGATATCGCAGTTACCACACGGCTTTTCGCGATACTCTCCAAAATAGTTGAGCAGTACCTGACGACGACAGGTTTGCGCTTCCGCAAAAGCACTCATCGCATTGAGTTTGTGGCTTTCTACCTGCTTCTGCGGTCCATCATCTTTTTCATCCAACATACGACGCAACCAACTGATGTCGGCTGGGTCATACAACATCATCGCCTCGGCAGGCAGGCCATCTCGCCCTGCTCGACCAGTTTCCTGATAATAGGACTCGATGTTACGTGGAATATCAAAATGCACAACAAAGCGCACGTTTGGCTTATTGATACCCATGCCGAATGCAACCGTCGCAACGACGATTTGAATGTCATCACGTTGAAAAGCTTCCTGAACGTAAGCTCGCTCTTCCGTATCCATCCCTGCATGATAACCAGCAGCGCGGATATGGTTGTTGCATAGCTTCTCGGTCACCATTTCAACTTTCTTACGACTGCCACAATAAATAATGCCGCAGCTTCCCTTCTGGGTGGCAAGATAGCGAATGATTTGAGAAACCGGTTTGTGCTTTTCCACCAAGGTGTAACGAATGTTGGGACGATCAAAGCTTCCTAGATACACCTGAGGCTCATATAAGCGTAAGCGTTCTAGAATATCACGACGCGTCGCATCATCGGCGGTGGCAGTGAGTGCCATAAAAGGTACATGTGAAAAGTGTTGCTTTAACTGACCTAAAGCCGCGTATTCTGGGCGAAAATCATGTCCCCACTGAGAGATACAATGTGCTTCATCCACGGCGATCATAGATAAGGGTAAGTTTTCTAAACGCTCAATAAAGTCACGCATTAACACGCGCTCTGGCGAAACATACACTAGCTTAAGCTGACCAGAGTGCATGCGATTATACACACTCAGTAGCTCTTCTCGATTCATGGTCGAGTTCACACACTCCGCTGCTACACCATTGGCTTTCAGTTGATCAACTTGGTCTTTCATCAATGAAATCAGCGGTGAAATCACCAAGGTAATCCCTGAGCGCACTAACGCCGGAATTTGGTAACAGAGAGATTTACCGCCACCAGTCGGCATGATGACCAAGCTGTCTTTGCCTTCGATAGCGGCTTCAATAACTTCTTGCTGACCATCACGAAACGTCTGGTAACCGAAGACTTCCTCCAACACACGTTGAGGCGTTACAGGCGTATCTGATTGTTCGGCTAGCAAGGTTGAGGTCATGAATAATCTCAGATTGAGTGATCGTAGAAATGCTTTTGCATGCCCAGGCACACAAAGTGAGGGCACATTGTAATGGGGTTTCGTGGTGAATAAAACCGCAAATTGCTAGGTGTTTCGCATCACGACTCGTATACTGATTTTCTGCTCTATAAACACACAATTAGGTGACACCTCATGACACCAGAAGACGAACAACAACGCGCTCGGCAAGGTATCTTGCTGGCGATTGGTGCCTATACCATGTGGGGCATTGCGCCGATGTATTTTAAATCCATCGCACAAGTATCCCCTTTGGAGATTCTGAGCCACCGGGTGATTTGGTCTTTCTTTTTGCTTGCCGCACTCCTTCACTTTGGCCGTCACTGGCGCTCGGTTTACTACATCGCGAAAGACAAAACGAAGATCGCTTACCTGATCGCAAGTTCTGTATTAATTGGCGGAAACTGGCTGATTTTCATCTGGGCGGTCAATTCCAATCATATGCTTGACGCGAGCTTAGGCTATTACATTAACCCATTAATCAATGTCTTGCTCGGCATGGTCTTTTTGGGAGAGCGACTTCGTAAGTTGCAATGGTTTGCTGTCGTATTAGCGGGCTGTGGTGTACTGGTCCAATTGATTGTATTCGGCTCCGTGCCCGTTGTTGCGATGGCGTTAGCAATGAGTTTCGGCTTCTATGGCCTCTTAAGGAAGAAAGTCAGTGTCGATGCAAAAACAGGATTGTTTATCGAAACATTACTCCTTCTGCCTGTCGCCGCCGTGTATCTGCTGTTTATTGCGGAAACCCCAACGTCGAATATGCTCACTAACCCGTTAGCATTAAATAGCTTGTTGATTGCAGCAGGTGTGATTACCACACTGCCCCTGCTTTGTTTTACGGGTGCGGCAACAAGACTCAAATTATCAACGTTAGGCTTTTTCCAGTACATCGGCCCAAGCTTGATGTTCTTACTGGCAGTACTGATGTATGGCGAACCCTTTACCATGGATAAAGCGATTACCTTTGCCTTTATTTGGGGAGCGCTAGTCGTATTTAGCTTTGATGGACTGCGCAACAACCGTCGCTCACGCCGAATCGTTCAGCCACAGTGATCGTTTTTTACAAGACAAGTTAGAAATTGCCAGATAAGCTTGGTCATAATGTGACCAAGCTTTTTTGTATGTAATGGAACAGATTCAATACTACGCAACCGACCATGATCAGCTGAGCCTGATCGAGGCGAAATACCAGAAGTTTGCCTTCCAAAGGCACTATCATCTGGACTTTCACCTCGGTCTGATCACGCATGGCACGCAAAAGTTCCAATATCAAGGCTGTAGCCATCAAGTGGGTCATGGGCAAATCGTAATTATGCCGCCAGATGAACTGCACGACGGGCACTCTAAGCTCGAAAGTGGCTATGAAGTGAATGTATTTGCGATCGAGCCGCACCTACTCAGCGATCTTGCCGATCTTAGTCAAAATGGTCAAATAATCCGCTTTAATGAATTGATCATCTCCGATCCACAGATATTTTCACAACTTAGTAACTTGCATGCTCTTCTTCGCCGCGAGAACCTCAGCCAACTCACCAAAGATTGCCTTCCTTTTGAAGGATTTAATCAACTTTTTGATCGCTACGGATCACTCGCGAGGCAAAAAGTGGTTCCGCTTGGAAAACAGTCTTTGCATACCTTAAAAGATTACTTAATGGCGAATCTCGACCAAACAGTTCGTTTAGATGCACTATCAGAGCTCTGCCAACTGAGCCCCACGCAGTTTCAACGCCATTTCAAAGCGCAAACGGGGATGACTCCCTACGCTTGGTTTGCTCGCTTGCGATTAGAGCAAGGAATGAAACTACTCCAAGCAGGATGGTGTGGTACGGACGTCGCCTATCAAGTGGGCTTTTATGATCAGGCCCACTTTAGTAAAGCGTTTAAACAAACCTATGGCGTCTCGCCTTCACAAGTGGCACGCTAATACCTCATACGCTGTGGTATTCAGTACTGCTAGTTTTTTACAAGCACTACCGAATAAGAATCACGACAATAGCTCATATCCACTATGTTTTGAGATGTGTTATGAATGAATCGACTATCCTTTTAACGCTTGCCAGTATCCACTTCATTGCCTTAATGAGCCCAGGTCCGGATTTTGCGCTTGTGGTACAAAATGCCACCCGTCATGGCCGTCAAACCGGCTTATACATTGCGCTTGGCTTATCAGTCGGTATTTTGCTGCATTCTTTATTCAGCCTAACGGGGGTGAGCTATTTAGTTCACCAGCATCCTCTGCTCTACTCCGTCTTACAATTGCTTGGGGGCAGCTATCTGTTGTATTTGGGTATCGGTGCACTGCGCGGCGTGATCGCGACGATCAAAAACCCACTTTCTGATCAGCCAAGCAAAAACAGTAACCTTGTGATCGGTAATAAACGTCAGGCGTTTACCAAGGGGTTCGCAACCAATATTCTCAACCCCAAAGCCTTAGTATTTTTTGTGAGTTTAATGTCGAGCCTTGTCCCAGTGGGCATGTCGGTGACAGGAAAAGGAATTGCTCTGGTGATTTTGTTTGGTTTGTCGCTACTCTGGTTTTCTAGCCTTGCATGGATGCTGTCAACGCAGCGCTTGCAAACAAGATTGCAGCAAGCCGGCATTTATATAGATGGTTTATGTGGTGTGGTATTTACCCTAGTTGGCAGCAGTATTTTAGTGCAAACCTTCCGCTCCTTTCTCGATAACTCTCTGATTTAAAAGCGTCGCACACTCGACATTTCTTTAATAGGAAACTCGACGACTATCTCCGTGGCTGCCAAGCTGAATAACCTTAGTTGGCAACATGGAGAGTCATCATGCAATGGACATTTAACCGACTCGTACTCTCGGGTCTTTTTCTTACTTCCCCTTTCACCTTCACTGGACAAGCCTTCGCTAACCAAGCTGCAGATTCGGTCGCACCAGAGCACAGCACTGGCATTGAGCAAAAGCAGCTGGTCAAAGCTAAAGATTATATGGTTACCGCTGCTAACCCACTGGCGACCCAAGCGGGTGCAGACGTACTTGAGCAAGGCGGGAATGCGATAGATGCCATGGTCGCGGTGCAATTGATGCTTGGCTTAGTTGAACCCCAGTCATCAGGTATTGGTGGCGGTGCGTTCTTAGTGTATTGGGATACCGAAAAGCAAAAACTGACCACTTACGACGGGCGTGAAACCGCCCCCCTCGCCGTAACGCCAAAGCTATTTTTAGATGAGAACGGTCAGCCATTGCAATTCTACGATGCCGTGGTTGGTGGACGCTCTGTCGCAACACCAGGCACCGTGAAACTATTGTGGGATACTCACCAGAAATACGGCAAGCTGGAATGGAAAAAGATCATTCAGCCTGTTATCTCGCTTGCGGAGCAAGGATTCAAAGTCAGTCCTCGCCTAGCAAGCTTGATAGAAAAAGACGCCGAGCGTTTATCACGCTTTCCAGTCACAAAAGCCTATTTCTTTAACTCGGATGGCTCGCCAAAAACCGAAGGTACGCTATTAAAAAACCCTGAATACGCACAAACGCTGAGTGCTATTGCTAAGCAAGGCGCCCAAGCCTTCTACCATGGGGATATCGCCAGAGACATTATCGAGACGGTACAAAACGCGCCGGGTAACCCCGGTGTATTAGCCCAACCCGACTTTGATACCTACCAAATCAGACAACGTGAGCCGGTTTGTGCAGCATACCAAAGCTATGACATTTGCGGCATGGGACCACCAAGCTCTGGCGCGCTCACCATTGGTCAGATTTTGGCGATCACTGAACAGTACGATCTCAAAGGCTGGGGGGCTAACAGCATTAAATCTTGGCAAGTACTCGCCGATGCATCGCGTCTAGCGTTTGCTGACCGTGGTAAATACATGGCAGACCAAGATTACGTGCCGATGCCAACTCAAGGCTTGCTTGATAAAAGCTACCTCCAGCAGCGAGCAGAGCTGATCCAAGTCGGCAAAGCACTAAGCAAAGTTGAAGCGGGCAATCCTCCGTGGTCGCACGCAATGAACTTAAGCATGGACGAGTCCATTGAACTCCCTTCCACCAGCCATTTCAATATCGTCGATAAGCAAGGCAATGTGGTTTCCATGACGACCACCATTGAGAATGCGTTTGGCTCGCGCTTAATGGTGCGTGGCTTCTTGCTCAATAATGAACTGACCGATTTTTCTTTCCGTACTCATAACGACGGAATCCCAATCGCCAACCGCATAGAACCAGGCAAGCGTCCACGATCTTCAATGGCCCCGACCATTATGATGAAAGATAACAAACCTTACATGGCAATAGGCTCTCCGGGTGGCAGTCGAATCATCGGTTACGTGGCGCAAACCATCATTGCCCACACGCAATGGGATATGGATATCCAACAAGCAATCAATCAACCACGATTACTCGACCGTTTTGGCACCTTAGATATTGAGCAAGGTACCACTGCAGAAGGCTTACAGCCAGAGCTGGAGAAGATGGGCTTTAAAACCAATGTTCGTGATTTGAATTCTGGACTGCATGCGATACGCATCACAAAAGATGGACTAGAAGGTGCCGCAGATCCTCGTCGAGAAGGAGCAGCAATCGGCAAATAGGCCTGTTTTGCTCGACTCCTTGTGCGAGATCTCTCACAAGGAGTGGAGCAAACCTCTCTTTTTTAATGGTAAAACAGCCCACAAACAAACGTAAACTATTGAATAATATAAATATGTTTATTTTTCAAACGCTTTTGATTGAGAAAAATGTGGGCTTCGACCATTGTTGAGAATCGTGAAGAGCGTAATATGAATCTTGTCGGAAGGATGCTGACACGGAACAGGAAACACCACGGATTTGGTGAACTTCAGGAAGAAGAAACGGGTATTCAGGATGAATAGTCGGGCATGGATTGCAAAACTGGACATTGAACGGAATCAATAGCAACTAGGACGGTTGCTACTAAGGACGGGAAATGGACACCTCTGGACGAGGAAAGGACTGAACATCAGGATGATGTCATGGACACCGCTCAGGGAACAAGTGATGAGAGCTAACGAGGATGGTTAGCAGACCAGGATAAGGTCAAGGACACCGCTAGGAAGGCGACGAAAGGATTAAGCTGAAGGAATGCAGCACGCTATCAAGGATTTGATGCATGGAGCACTTTTAGTAGCTGGATTGCTGCGAGTAAGACTATAACCCCGACGGGCGTAAGCCCTCGGGGTTTTTCTTTGTCTAAAGATAAGCGATTTAGACCAAGAGCCTTTTCGAATAGCGTCATTTAGCTCCCTATCTTTCAGCATTTTGTTGATTCCAAACAGCCAAAACAGAAAGAGCCACCGAAGCAGCTCTTATGTTCATTTTTTCACAAAGCCCTACAGCTTCTCCAGTCTCGCGTAAGCGGTGACTAACCATTTAATGCCTTCACCGTTGAAAGCAATCTGCACTCGGCTTTGTGGGCCACTGCCCTCAAAGTTGATGATCGTTCCTTCACCAAATTTCGGATGCATCACACGAGAACCTAGTGAAAAACCAGTCTCATTGAAGTTTTCTTTTACTGCGGTTTGGCTAAAACGTCCACTACTTGAAGGGCGACTCACTTGCGCCTTCATGCGCACTTCATCCAAACACGTTTCTGGTAATTCACGAATAAAGCGCGATGGTTTGTGGTATTTGTCCTGGCCATATAGGCGACGCATTTCCGCGTAAGTAATGTAGAGCTTTTGCATCGCGCGCGTCATGCCCACATAACACAGACGGCGCTCTTCTTCCAAACGCCCTGCCTCTTCAGCGGACATCTGGCTTGGGAACATACCTTCTTCCACACCGACCATGAATACCAATGGGAATTCCAAACCTTTCGCACTATGCAGCGTCATCAGTTGGACTGCATCTTCAAATTCGTCCGCCTGACCTTCGCCCGCTTCCAGAGCCGCATGCGTTAAAAATGCCGTCAGCAGAGACATTTCTTCCGCTTCTTCTGGTTTTTCGAATTGGCGAGTGGCGGTAACCAGCTCCTCCAAGTTTTCTATGCGAGCTTTAGACTTTTCGCCCTTCTCTTGCTCATACATCGCAAACAAACCCGAGTACTTGATCACGTGGTCCGTTTGCTCATGCAATGGCATTTCTAGTGTATCGTCTTCCAACGCGGTGATTAATTCGACAAAACGACTTAACGCACCAGCTGCTCGACCCGTTAATACTTGCTCATCGAGCATTGCCAGACTGGCTTCCCACATAGTGCACCCTCTATCACGAGCTGCACGACGGATAGTCTCTAGCGTCTTATCGCCCAGACCACGTGTTGGGGTATTCACGACACGTTCAAACGCGGCATCATCGTTGCGATTCGCCATCAAACGCAAGTAGCTCAACGCATCTCTGATTTCTTGACGCTCGAAGAATCGCATGCCTCCGTAAATACGGTACGGTAAGCCTGCCTGAATTAATGCTTCTTCCAAAACACGAGATTGCGCGTTGTTACGATACAGCATCGCAGCATCATTCAATGCGCCGCCATTCTCTTGCCACTCTTTGATTTTATTGACCGCAAAGCGCGCTTCGTCAAGCTCGTTATAAGCGCTGTAAACCGAGATCGGCTCTCCCACATTGCCATCCGTCCACAGCTCTTTACCCATGCGTTCAGTGTTGTTCGCAATCAAGGTATTGGACGCTTCAAGAATCGTCTTGGTCGAACGATAGTTTTGTTCGAGACGAATGGTGTTCACGCTCGGAAACTCCAGCGTGAACTTCTCAATGTTCTCGACTTTTGCACCGCGCCAACCATAAATTGACTGGTCGTCGTCACCAACAATCATCACGTGACAATCTGGGCCAGCCATCATGCGTAGCCAAGCGTATTGAATGTTGTTGGTGTCTTGGAATTCGTCAACCAAGATATGCTTAAAGCGTGCTTGGTAGTGTTCACGCACAAACTTGTTGTCACGCAGTAGCTCATGCGCGCGCAGCAAAATTTCCGCAAAGTCCACTAAGCCAGCACGATCACACGCTTCTTGGTAAGCGGTATACAGCTGCAAATAAGTTTTGGTCACTGGATCGTGATAAGCGTCGATATGCGATGGGCGTAATCCTTCGTCCTTCTTACCATTAATCCACCATGAAACTTGGCGTGCAGGCCACTGCTTTTCATCCAAGTTTTGCGCTTTGATCAAACGCTTTAACAAGCGCTGCTGATCATCGCTGTCTATGATTTGGAAATCTTCCGGTAGCTTGGCATCAAGATAGTGTGCACGCAAAATGCGGTGACAAATACCGTGGAAAGTCCCATTCCACATGCCAGATGCACTGCCCATCATCAACTCTTCAATACGACCACGCATTTCTGCTGCCGCTTTATTGGTGAAGGTGACCGACATGATCGAGAAAGGAGAAGCTTGCTCGACTGACATAAGCCAAGCGATACGGTGAACAAGAACGCGAGTCTTACCACTCCCTGCACCAGCAAGGACAAGTAAGTTTTCTAGAGGAGCTGCAACGGCTTCACGCTGTTTATCGTTTAGACCGTCGAGTAATAGAGATGGATCCATCATGATGAGCTACTGGTTATTTATACATAAAAACCGATTATAACCTAAACAGCTGGGTGCTGTTTAGACAAAACTTGATAAAAAATTCGCTGTTTTTTTAATCTTTCATTCAAAGAGTTAACGAAGGTAATCACTCCAAAACCATTCGCGAGAGTTATTTTTATGAAAGTTTTTCTGCCTCATCTCTATCTTTTAATTTAAGCAAGTGGATAAAGGTTGTACGCCAAACGGCGAATCGACTTGCCGAATGAAAGTAAAAGGAAATCACTCAGAGGAAATTATGATGAAAAAATCGAATCTTGCTGTTACTGCTGCTGTTACTGGCCTTCTTGCTCTTGGTGGCACCATGCTCACTGCATCCCCTGCTGTCGCAGCAGAAAAAGAAAAGTGTTATGGCGTGGCGAAAGCCGGTAAAAATGACTGCGCAACGAAAAACAGCTCTTGCGCGGGCACCTCTAAAGAAGACAACCAAAAAGATGCTTTTGTTGTCGTTCCTAAAGGATTGTGTGACAAATTGGCTGGCGGTAGCACCAGCGGCTCATAACTCAACATCACAAGTTTCTGTGGGGCGCGTTGCACTTTAACCAACGCCCCCAGTTACTCGCCAATCAGAAAAGGAGTTTCACGTGAAACATCACTCTTTCCATCCTCTTGCTGGCGTCGGATTACGTTCCCCTCATCTCGATTATTTTAGCCAACACAAACCTGAGCTGTCGTGGCTAGAAATCCACAGCGAGAACTACTTTCAGCCCAACTCAGTAGAGCGCCATCAACTACAAGCATTACGCGAGCACTACCACATCAGTTGCCACGGTATTGGTTTATCGCTGGGCTCGGTGGAACGTGTGAATACGAAACATTTAGCGCAACTAAAAGCATTGATAAATACAATTGACCCGCTCTTCGTTTCTGACCATTTAAGTTGGAGTGAAAATGTTGGTCACTACTTCAATGACCTACTTCCCTTGCCTTACACGGAAGAAGCGCTGCAAGTCTTCACTCGTAACGTGCTTGAAGTGCAAGAACATCTACAACGTGAAATCTTAATTGAGAACCCATCTAGTTATGTGAAGTTTCACCATTCAACCATCAGTGAATGGGACTTTCTTACCGAAGTGCAAAAGCGCACCGACTGTCGTTTATTACTCGACTTAAATAACGTATATGTTTCCGCCTTCAATCACGGTTTTGATTGCGACACATACCTAGATGCGATTCCAGCCGACAAAGTCGACGAGATTCATTTGGCAGGTTTTACTATTAAGGCATTGGATAAAGGTGAGATTTGGATTGATACTCATAGCCGTCCCGTCAGTGATGAAGTATGGCAGCTGTTCGTTAGTTGGACACAAAAACACGGCCCTCGCCATACGCTGATTGAATGGGATTTGGATATTCCTGCACCAGAAATCCTCCTTGGCGAAACAGAAAAAGCATCCTCACTATTGCAGCAAAACCATTTGATTGACCAAAAGAGCAAAAGGAAAGCGTCATGAATCTTGCGACCTTGCAGAGTCAATTTGCTAAAGCCCTACATTATCAAGCGCTCGGTGAAGAATGCGACATTGTGAGTGACAAGTTTACAGCAGATGAACGCATACAGATTTACCGCAATAACTTTATCATCAGCTTGAGTGAGGTATTGGCAGCGACCTACCCAATGGTTGAAGCCTTAGTTGGAAAAGAATGCTTCGATCAAATTGCTCGCCAACACGTACTTTCTCACCCCTTAGCAGAAGGTAATGTCGTACATTATGGTGTGGGCTTTCAAGATACGATTATGCAGTTTAGTCAGGTCATGACCCAAGCCCAGTACACTCCTGAAGTCGCAAGGTTTGAATGGCATATGGACTTAGCTCGACAAATACAGAATGAGAAAGTCGAAAAACCAAATCGAATCCCTTTATCTGCACTTGCCCAAGTGACGGAAGAACAACAACCTCAATTGGTGTTTCATTTGCGCACTGGCAGTCGCAGCTTTGACTCAAACTACGCCGTATTTGATCTCTTTCATGCGATTCAACACCAAGAGTTTGAACAGCTCAATATCAATCAATTACAGCGAGGTGTCATCTCTATTCAAGCCAATGGAGAAGCTCAATGTCACGCACTCGATACCGATGTTTTTCAACTGCTGCAATGTTTAGAGCAGAAGCAGAGTTTGAGCGAAATACCCGAAGCTTTGCTCGTTCACCTTAATAGCATCATGGCACTCGATCTCGTTGACGGCTTTACATTGAAATCAATCTAAGGAGCACTCTATGACGAATACGGTTAAAAACTTAGTCAATCGGTACGACGACTTGATCAATACCTTACAAGCTGGCTTTGTCCCTTTACTACTTCTATTTTGTCGTTTGTGGGTTGCATGGGTGTTCTTCAATTCAGGGTTAATCAAAGTTTCTTCTTGGGATAGCACGCTGTATCTATACGAATTGGAATACCAAGTGCCACTTTTGCCTTGGGAGTTAGCGGCCTACATGGGAACGGCTGCCGAGTTAATTCTGCCAGTGTTTTTAGCGTTGGGATTAATTACCCGCCCGATGGCTGCGATTCTGTTTGTGTTCAATATCATCGCGGTCATCTCTTACCCGGTATTGTGGGAAAAAGGGTTCTATGATCATCAATTGTGGGGATTCATGATTTTAGTGGTCATCGTATGGGGACCGGGAGTTATCTCTATTGACCATGTTATAAAGAATAAGTTGACGCGATAAAAAAATCCCCGCAGTGGCGGGGACTTTTTATTGTTTATTTAAGTAAGCAAGAAGCTCATCAGCTGAGATGCCCTGTTGAGCAAGATCTTTTGCCAACAGCTCAACTTGTTCACCTTTGCGCGACTCAATCACTTGCTGGAATTGGTACACGATATCACGCAAAATTGGCAGAGGTACTTGTTTAGCCGCACTACGAATACGCTCGGAGCTTTGATTACCCAGCTCATTAAGCAACTTGCCAAACATCACCTTTTCTGGTGAATCTTCCATTTGCTCTAGAATACGAGCCATTTCATACGTGGTTAACGACATTACTTTTTGAGTTCCGTTATGGTGTCAGGAAAAGTCTGAACGACAAATATACACGCCTTACTTACATTGGAAAATACTAAATTACACTGATTTACGCTTTCGCAAAGCTTGAATGCCAGTTCTTACCTGCTTTTGTAAACAGAACCACCAACGCAGGCAACAGAACCCACATATGTATTGCGATCAGTGTCTGAGGTTCCAAAGATAAACGCTGCAACGTACCAACCAACAAACCAGAGCCACTCATTTGGAACAACCCAAGCAGTGCCGCAGCCGTACCCGCTTTGTCACCAAACGGTTCCAATGCTTTCCCTGCCGCTGCACCCAGAATGAATGCAAAACCCACTGACGACATGAAAATAGGTAGCATAAAAGAAAGCGCGGTATTCTGACCATTCATCACTAGCATGATCACACCTGCGAGGCCCAGAGTCGAGATCCCCGTAACCAAGGTGTTGTGCGTGCCAACGCGCTCCATAAACTTAGGCGCCAACATACATGCCGCAATGTTTATCACCGCATTCACACCAAACCAGAAGGTGAACTCATTCATCGACAACCCCATCCCCGTCATCAATACCGACGGTGCTGAGGTAACGTAAGCAAGAATAACCGCCATCGCCATCAAGCATAATGACGCATGGAAAACAAAAGATGGCGTACTAAGCACTGCCCAATAACGGCTGAGCTTAAACACTGCTTGCTTTTCCGTTGATGGGTTGGTCTCTTTCATCATGAAAAACATCAATGAACCGGACACAACGGCAAAGCCAGCCATAAAGCTAAAGTTAGCACGCCAGTCAAATTGCTGAGTTAACCAGCTACCTAGAATTGGAGCTAATGCCGGAATAAAACAAATCGCACCGTTAAGGTAGCTGATCATTTTGCCGCTTTTTTCCGGGCCAAAGATATCGCGAACTGTTGCAAAGGCTGCTACCGATGTCGCACAAGCACCTAAGCCTTGTAGCAGTCGGGAAACCAACATCCATTCAATATTTTGAGCACTCCACGCCAATAAAGCGCTCATCGCATAGATAGTGATACCACCCAATGCAACAGTTCGACGTCCGAGTTTATCTGCCAAAGGGCCAGCAAACAGTTGCCCGACACCCATCGCAAATAAGAACCAAGTGATCGTGTCTTGTGCTAGCGCATTATCGACCTGAAAAGTGGAAGCAATAAGAGGTAAAGCAGGTAGATAAATATCAATCGCAAGAGGACTGAAAAGAACCAAAAGGGTCAATAACGCCATCTGTTTTTTACTATTAGAAAACTGGCTAGGCACACAACACTCCGAATTGGATAAAGAACTTTGGATAGAGCTTAATCATCTGATGATATGAATGGAAATGATGTATAATCATGAGCATTATTCCTTAGAGGAAATTCACCGTGAACGTCGAAAAACTGGCTCGTATCGATTTAAATCTATTGGTCTGTTTTAAAGTTTTGATAGAAGAGTTAAACGTCACTCGCGCGGCTCATCGATTGTGCTTAAGTCAATCCGCCGTGAGCAAATCACTGGCTAAACTGCGCATCCAATTTGATGACCCGCTTTTCACCCGAAACTCGCATGGATTAACACCAACACCGCGCGCTTTGTTTCTTAAACCGAAACTGGATCTGTTGATAAACCAGTTAGAAGTACTGACTCAACCAGAAGAGTTCTCTCCACAAAGTAGCGAATACCGTTTTCAAATAGCAGCGGTTGAAAGTGTTTACCCTCTGATTCTACCCCATTTCTTACCGGCGATTTTTCAGCAAGCCCCTGGGGTGACGATCAGCACTCACCCTTGGTCCGATAATACTTTTAAAATGCTGCAACGTGGCGAGCTAGACTTAGGCTTAACTGGAAAAGACATCGATATTAATGATGCCAAGCTGACTCTGCTGCCACCCGATGACATATGCGAACTAGAAATTTATCGTGATCACCAGATGTGCATTATTCGCAAAAATCACCCAGCATTAAAACAGCCTTGGAACCTCGAAGCGTATCTCGCCCTGCGTCACGTACAAGTGCGTTGTGACGGCAACGACCGTTGGCTGTTAGATTATCGCCTTGCCGATATTGGAGCCGACCGCGATATTGCCGTCACCGTTCCGGACTTTAATAGTGCCGCAAGTTTATGTTCCTACACTGACTTTATTTTTACCGCCCCAAGCCATTTTGTGCAGCTCGCTGCTAAACAGCTTGATTTGGTCGTACTACCACTCCCGCTAGAATTTCCACCTATGGCTTACACTTTATTCTGGCACCGAGACAGAGAAAACGACCCTGCATTGGGTTGGCTACGTACGATGATCACACAAAAAACCGATCACCTTAGATAAAAATACCGCTCTCAATTTGCGCTTAGCGGGTAAAATGAGTAGCTTAACTGTCGTAGTCCTTTTTGGCTCATCTATGGCCTAGTTGTACTCCGACTCAACCTAAGTCATTGCAAACTTGCGTTGATCATAAACTGCATGAAGCAGAAGGAAACAGCTCCCACACCTGAGCATGAAGGAGCGGTAATTTGAAGGAATAAAACAGATGCACAACGAAACTCTCAGCCGCGTGAATGCGATTCGCGAATGGCTTGTACAACATAATATTGATGCCCTACTGGTTCCGCACGAGGACGAGTATTTGGGTGAATACGTCCCAGCGCACAACGAGCGCTTACATTGGTTAACAGGCTTTACAGGCTCTGCTGGTGCCGCCGTCATCACCAAAGAGAAGGCTGCTATGTTTGTTGATGGCCGCTATACCGTTCAAGTCACCAAACAAGTCCCTGGTGACCTATTTGAATATCGTCACCTTATTGAAGAACCAGCTTTAGATTGGGTTCTAGACAACCTGCCAACGAACGCATCAGTCGCAATTGATCCTCGTATGCACAGCTCAGCTTGGCTAGACATGGCACAAGCTAAACTGGCTGGAAAGCTTGAGCTAAATATTCTGACCAATAACCCAATTGATGAGTTGTGGCATGACCGCCCAGCGCCTGTTGTCTCTGATGTTCGCCTGATGCCAACAGAAGCCGTCGGTCAATCAAGTGAGAGTAAGCGTCAAGAGATCGCCCAACTGGTAAAAAAAACGGGTGCAGATAGCGCTGTGATCACAGCATTAGATTCTATTTGTTGGCTGCTGAATGTACGTGGTTTAGATGTATCACGCCTACCAGTTCTGCTTTCTCACGCGATTCTGCACTCAGATTCAAGCGTGGAATACTTCCTCGATCCTGCTCGTCTACCTGCTGATTTTGACGCTCACGTAGGCACCGGTGTGACCGTTCACCACCCAGAAGCACTTCAATCTCGCCTTGAAGCCATGACAGGTAAAAAGGTATTGGTTGACCCTGCAATCAGTAACGCTTGGTTTAAGCTAGTACTACAAAACTCTGGTGCGTCCGTGATTGCAGCAGCAGACCCATGTCTGATGCCAAAAGCGGCGAAGAACGCGGTTGAAATTGCCGGTATGAAGGCGTGTCATATCCGCGATGGCGTGGCAATGAGCAAGTTCCTATGTTGGTTAGATGCGGAAGTTGCTGCTGGTAACCTGCATGACGAAGCGACATTAGCAGACAAACTGGAAGCATTTCGTAGCGAAGACCCTACGCTAATGGATCTCAGCTTCGATACCATTTCAGCCGCGGGCGGCAACGCGGCCATGTGTCACTACAATCACGAGAACCAACCTGAACCTGGTAAGTTAGAACTGAACACGCTTTACCTTGTGGACTCAGGCGGTCAGTACCTCGATGGCACTACCGACATCACGCGTACTATCGCGATTGGTCAACCTTCTTCAGAAATGAAGAAGCAATTTACGTTGGCGCTGAAAGGTCATATTGGCGTTGCTCGAGCTCGTTTCCCGAAAGGCACACGTGGTTACCAAATCGATACACTAGCTCGTCAGCACCTATGGGCGGAAGGCTACGATTACGATCACGGCACTGGCCACGGTGTTGGTCACTTCCTAAGTGTTCATGAAGGTCCAGCGAGCATTTCGAAGAAGCAAATCGACGTGCCTCTAACTGAAGGTATGGTGCTATCCAACGAGCCAGGTTACTACCGTGCAGATGCGTTTGGTATCCGTATTGAGAACCTAGAGCTTGTTGTTGAAACACCGACTAACGGTGACTTCCCTGTCCTGTCATTTGAGTCGCTAACACGCTGCCCAATAGACAAACGCAACATCAACGTTGATATGCTAACTCGTCCAGAACTTGCTTGGCTGAATGATTACCACCAGAAAGTATGGGATGAGATCAGCCCGCTAGTCGAAGGTGATGTTAAAGAGTGGCTTCGTCAGGCAACGCTACCTGTAGCACACAGTTAGAAGTTAGAAGTTAGAAGTTAGAAGTTAGAAAAAGTAGAGGGTTGATGTTTTGCATCAACCCTCTTTTCTTTGCCTATGTTTCACGTGAAACATAACGATGACCAGTGGCTTTATTTGTTGCTTAACCAGAATACGCTGAGTGCCAATCTCGCCATACAGGGTCAAAGCCCTTGGCTCGAATCATATCTTCCACAGAGCCAGCACTTCGCTCATCACTGATCTCAAACTGCTCGAGCTCAACATCATCCATCGCATAACCACCCGGCTGAGTTTTCGATGCTGCAGATATACTGGTAATACCTAAAGCCAATGCGTTGTCTCTAAACTTCGGTGACTCACGAGTCGATAATGACAACTCCACTTCTGGATTCAACAAACGATAAGCGCAAATCAACTGAACAAGCTGCTTATCCGTCATGACTGATTTGGGTTGGAGCGCGCCCTCACAAGGACGCAAACGTGGGAAAGAAATTGAGTAACGAGTCTGCCAATACGTGCGCTCAAGATAGTCCAAGTGCGCTGCCACATAAAAACAATCTGTACGCCACTCTTCCAATCCTATCAAAGCGCCAATACCGATCTTATCAATGCCCGCTTTTGCGAGGCGGTCGGGTGTATCCAATCGGTATTCGAAATCCATCTTATTGCCACGTAAATGGTGCTCAGCATAAGTCGAAGGATGATACGTTTCTTGATAAACCATCACCGCATCCAAACCCAATGTCTTGAGCTCTGCGTATTCGTCTTGATCTAGCGGCTGCACTTCCATCGCCAAATAATTAAAGCGTTGCTTAATCATCGGCACCATTTCGCGAAAGTATTTCATGCCCACTTTGGTTTCGTGTTCACCAGTCACCAGCAATACGCTATCGAACTTCATGCGTTTAATGGCTTCGACTTCTGCAGCCACTTCGTCCCTATTCAAGGTACGACGCTTGATTCTATTCTCCATTGAGAAGCCACAATAAGTACAAGCATTGGCGCACAAATTAGAAAGGTACAATGGAATATAAAGCGACATGGTATTACCAAAACGCTTGCGAGTTGCCGAGTATGACAACTGTGCCATTTGCTCTAAGTACGCTTCTGCCGCCGGTGAAATTAGCGCCTTAAAATCTTCCAAATCACGCTTGGATTTACTCAATGCTCGCTCAACATCTTGTGCTGTTTTCGCATAGATCGACATCGAAATGTCATCCCAATTAAGCTGCTTAAATTGCTCAACGAAGCTCATGTTTTCCTCGCTTAATAGCTAAACCAATCTAGGACTAAAGCTCATCTAGGAATGACGTCAGTGGACTCGACGCAACCGCATGAGAAACCTTACCTGCAAGTCCGGCTTCATAAGCCATACGCCCCGACTCTACCGCCAACTTAAATGCCTTCGCCATCGCAACAGGATCGCTCGAAGCTGCAATCGCAGTATTGACGAGCACGGCATCCGCGCCCATTTCCATCGCACGCGCGGCATGTGAAGGAGCACCAATACCCGCATCAACAACGACAGGAACATTAGCTTGGTCGATGATGATCTCTAGGAAATCGTGAGAAACTATCCCTTTGTTAGAACCGATCGGCGCACCTAATGGCATGACCGCAGCACAGCCCACTTCTTCCAATCGTTTACACAGAACTGGGTCAGCATGACAATAAGGAAGCACAATAAAACCCTCACGAACCAATTGTTCAGCGGCTGCCAGTGTCTCAATGGGATCGGGCATCAAGTACTTCGGGTCTGGATGAATTTCCAGTTTTAGCCAGTTAGTGCCTAACGCTTCTCGCGCCAGTTGTGCAGCAAATACGGCATCTTTAGCATTCTTTGCACCTGAGGTGTTCGGCAATAAGTTCACTCCCTCTTGTACTAACGGCAGCAAAATATCGTCTTGTTGGTCGTTCACATCCACACGCTTCAACGCCATAGTCGCAAGTTGAGAACCCGATACTTGAATCGCTTCTGCCATTAATCGGCTGTTGGCAAACTTCCCTGTTCCTGTGAACAGTCTAGATTCGAATTGTTTATCACCAATTTTAAGCATCGACTTTAACCCCCTGCGATCGCTTGAAACAAAGAGATGCTATCTCCCTGTGAAAGAGCTGTGCTAGCCCACTCACTGCGCGGCACAACATTGTTATTAATTGCAAAAACACAGCCCATTTCAGGCAGCGCAAATTGACTAATGATTTGCTGTAGACTCGACTCACTGGCAACTTGATGTGACTGGTTATTGATGACAATAGTGATCACATCTAAATCAACAGCGGTCATTTGTGTTGTTTGTTGTTCTGATAACGTCATTGCTTCCAACTCTCTTAATTCTGCCCATTACTCGTAAGCTAAATCTGAGCACACACTTGGCACTGTTTGTCTTTACTTATCGCCATGGTTTGCCATTGCATTTTCAATCCATCAAACAGATGTAACTTGGCAGTCTCAACATAAAACTTTCCCGTCGCCAGTTTTTGAATTGCCGCTATCGCTTGGTAGTTGCCAAGTGTGCCCACCACCGGACCGACGACACCGCTGTCACTGCACTTTTGAGTTTGTGGTAATTCGTCGAACGGATACAAACAGCGGTAACAGGCTTTGCTTTCTGCTAGTTGTCCACTCGGTTTTTGGTAATCAAAAACAGCAAATTGCCCTTGCCAACCAATTGCCGCCGCCGAAATGAGCGGCGTATTTTGCTCGAAACAAACTTGGTTAATTAGCTGGCGCGTTGGCATGTTATCGGTACAGTCCAACACCACATCCGCTAGCATCACCTCAAGCTGCAGCTGTGCTTTGTCTAATCGTTTATTGAGAGCACGAACTTGAACCATAGAATTAAGTTCATTGAGTTGCTTTACAGTCGCTTTTGTTTTCGCAAATTGGAGGTCTTGCTCACGATAAATGATCTGACGTTGTAGGTTACTGCTATCAACTTCATCATCATCAACCACAACCAATTTACCAACACCCGCTGATGCCAAGTACAAACTCGCTGCGCTTCCTAACCCACCACAGCCGATGATCAGCACGTGCGATTTACTCAAACGCTCTTGCCCACCTTCAGCAATTTCAGGCAAAGCGACTTGGCGTTGATAGCGAAGGAACTGCTTATCCGTGAGCATGCTCGCCTCTCTTGGTGTCCGCTAATTCACTATTCTGATCAGTAAACGTTAGCTGTCTTTCCTTCATCAGTTGTGCAAAAAACTCGATAACGGACTGAGGTGATTCTGCCAAGGTAATAGCACGCACGACTGCCAAGCTAGAAACGCCCGTTTGCCAAACTTGGTCAGCATTAGATTGGTCGATGCCACCGATCGCGATCGTCGGAAAACCAAGCACGTCGCCACTAACGGCTTTGTCTTTTGAAGGACGGCAAGCCGACTCTTTGTTTCCGTAAGGAATGCTATCAATCAGCTTTTGATACAGTGCCAAGCGCACCAAACCTTGTGGTTTCGATGGCATCTTTTTTGTGGTGGTTGGGAAAATATGCCCTAGAGCGATGTAGCTAGGATGAATTTGTACGATACGCAGTAACTCATAATAACCATGAGTAGAAAGACCAAGACGAATACCCGCTTTAGCTAGCTGAGCCAAATTCGATTCTTCTATGTCTTCTTGTCCTAGGTGAACGCCATAAGCACCATGCTTGATTGCCAACTGCCAATAGTCATTGATGAACACTTGAGCTTGATACTGACGACCTAACTCAATTGCTCTAATGATCTGTTGTTCCAAATCGGCTTGTTGTGGGTTCTTGATTCGTAGTTGAATAGTGTTGATGCCTAGTGGCAGTAAACGCTCAATCCAAGCAACGTCATCAACGACTGGGTAGAGCCCTAGACTTTGCTTAGTTAGAGTTGGAAAGCTAACGCTCTCACCTTGCGCAGACCAACCAACTTGAATACCTAGTCGGTTATCCTCCAGTACAGGCGTGGGGAAATCATCAAATTGGTCAGCCCACTGAGTAGATCTTCCCTCGTCAAGGTTGTCATTCAACAGTGTTTCACGTGAAACATTCGCTTGTTGAGTTAGCATTCCTCGAGCAAGTGTTAACGCATCTTCGATAGGAAAATCGAGTACTGTCAGCGTTACTATCCAAGCAAGGTGATGTTCGGGATCAAGCATTGCGTTGAATTTGGACTTAACGGAAAGCGCTCTCACTTCGTTGTTAATTGGGTGATGCCAGATATCAAGCTGAAGCACTTTCTCCTTTTCATCGGATATCTGCGTATCAGCAATGCCAATATAAATCGCTTTCGACGGTTGCTTAGCACACGCTTCTACCGATAAAGCAGAGCGGTAATAGAGCACAAGTGAACTCTCATGCTCAGAGTCATAACCATCAATAAGATCTGTCGTTATGCGTGTGGTCTGTTGGTCGCGAACAAGCTGAATAGATTGAGTTGGGCTCACACCCAACTCAATGTCTTCGATGCTAAAACCCTGTTCTCTCGCCAACAACAAACATTGCTGAACTAAACCTGTCAGTTCGATCAATGATGACGGAATAAGGATTTTGCTCATTAGTCACTTACCTCGGCATGTGCTACTGGATGGTATAGCTCAGAACCTGTATCTCTAAATTCTTGCGATTTCTGACGCATCCCCTCAAGAGGATCATCCAGCATTTTGATCGATGTTGCTTGGTCCGCAGCAACTTGCTCAGTATCTTTCGCGTACTCTCGTACCTCTTGCGAAATCTTCATCGAGCAGAACTTTGGTCCACACATCGAACAGAAGTGAGCAACTTTTCCCGACTCTTGAGGCAAGGTTTCATCGTGGTAAGCTCGTGCAGTGTCAGGGTCTAGCGATAGGTTAAATTGGTCTTCCCAACGGAACTCAAAACGCGCTTTAGAAAGTGCGTTATCACGAACTTGTGCACCAGGGTGTCCCTTCGCCAAATCAGCGGCGTGCGCAGCAAGCTTGTAAGTGATCATGCCTACCTTCACGTCTTCTTTGTTTGGTAAGCCAAGATGCTCTTTAGGTGTTACGTAACAAAGCATCGCACAGCCATACCAGCCAATCATGGCAGCGCCAATACCTGACGTAATATGGTCGTAACCAGGAGCGACGTCTGTCGTCAGTGGACCAAGGGTGTAGAACGGAGCTTCATGGCAGTGCTCTAGCTGCTCTTCCATGTTCTCTTTGATCATGTGCATTGGAACATGGCCAGGACCTTCGATAATCACCTGTACGTCGTATTCCCACGCAACCTTAGTCAACTCACCAAGAGTACGAAGCTCCGCAAATTGCGCTTCGTCATTAGCATCGGCAACCGAACCAGGGCGCAGACCATCACCGAGAGAAAGTGCCACATCATACTTGGCACAGATTTCACAGATCTCTCGGAAGTGGGTGTATAAGAAGCTTTCTTGGTGATGCGCTAAACACCATTTCGCGATGATAGAACCACCACGAGAGACTATGCCAGTAACACGCTTTGCAGTCATTGGCACATAGCGAAGTAGTAAACCGGCATGGATAGTGAAGTAATCAACGCCCTGTTCTGCTTGCTCAATCAGAGTATCGCGCATCACTTCCCAGTTAAGGTTTTCGGCAACTCCATTCACTTTTTCCAGCGCTTGATACATAGGTACGGTACCGATCGGAACCGGGCTGTTACGCAGAATCCACTCGCGAGTTTCGTGGATGTTACGTCCAGTAGAGAGATCCATAACGGTATCCCCACCCCAGCGTGTCGCCCAAACGAGCTTCTCAACTTCTTCCTCAATCGAAGACGTCACCGATGAGTTACCGATATTGGCGTTCACTTTGACCAAAAAGTTACGTCCAATGATCATTGGTTCGGATTCTGGGTGGTTGATATTAGAAGGGATAATCGCGCGACCTTCGGCAACTTCTTTGCGAACAAACTCGGCGGTAATGTCTTTTGGAAGATTCGCTCCAAAGCTTTGACCAGGATGCTGTTGATTCAGCACATCATCACGGTACTTGGCACGACCCATGTTTTCACGCAGCGCGATGAATTCCATTTCTGGGGTAATAATGCCTTTGCGAGCATAGTGCAGCTGGGTGACGCACTGCCCATCTTTAGCGCGTCGAATACGTGGCAGGTTACCGTAACGCAGGTCGTCTAACGTCTCATCCTCTAAACGTTCTTTAGTGTATACCGAGCTTACTTCATCAAGTAACTCTGTGTCACCGCGCTCTTCAATCCAGCTTTCTCTTAGCTTTGGTAGGCCACTATAAAGGTCAATATCGTAGTTCGGATCAGTATAAACACCTGACGTATCGTAGACTCGGACGGCTTCATTTGGCTCGAAAATAGGAGCTTCTTTTGTGCCACCAATCAGACTATCTGCTAGCGCTATTTCACGCATAGGTACACGAACATCTGGACGTGAACCTTCTACATATACTTTTGTGGAATTTGGGTACGGCTGTACCGAGAGTGTTTCAATGAACTGTTTTGCTTCCAGTCTCGCTTGTTTGCGACTCGACATAGCATTTTTCCTTGCTTTGTTATACTAGATAAAAAGTAATTGGATAAAAATGCTTGGCGGATAGATGCGACAAGAGGAGTCAAATTAAGGCTAAATAAAGCTTAAGTAATTTGCCTATAACAACATTCGACTATTTGATAGGTCAACCAGAAAGAACTCCGGTATAAATATCTTCTCTTGTTCCCTTCGCAGATTCTAATCTGATCAGGTTCAACGGATCCCGAATTAACGGTCTCAGCCTTATGGCACTCCGACAAGTGATATCAGTATATAAAAACGGCCTGGTTAAACCAAGCCGACCTGTTTAATTTTTAACTACTTTGCTAGCTGCGCATCAATAATTGGAAACCGATCCACGCAGCAGAGATGCTCAGCACCACATTTAATAAAATATTTAACCCCATCTTAAAAAATGCACCTTGCTGCATAAGTAAAACATTATCCATAGAAAAGGTGGAAAACGTCGTCAGTGCCCCTAAAAATCCCAAACCAATCACTTGTCGCCAAGGTTCTGTTGCCAACAGTTCATTGTCGAACGCAGCAATCAACAAGCCCATGATAAATGAACCAACCACATTAACAGTTAGCGTACCGTATGGAAAACCACGCCCCAATAAAATGACACACAGTTCAGATATCAAGTAACGAGAACACGCACCGAAAGCACCACCTAGTGCAATAAAACCAAGAATGGAAAACTGCCCCATAATTCCCCCAACACTATTGATGACGATATTGTAACCAAAACTAAAGCAATATTGATGGTGAAATTTTAGAATTCGACAACGTATTGCATTTAAAACACGCTGAGATTAAAAAAGTTACAGGAGTCACTTTACTTCAATATACCCCATCAAACCGGTTTTCATGTGCTCAATAACATGGCAGTGATACATCCAACGTCCAGGGTTGTTAGCAACAAAGGCAGCTTTGGCACTGCCATTTTTTCCAAGTAAAACCGTATCGGTATGGAACGGTTCGTCGAGTTTCTTGCCATCTAACTCAAGAACAGTAAATGTATGCCCATGAAGATGAATAGGATGATGATATTGAGTAACGTTCTTCAAATTGAAGATATAGGTTTTTCCAAGCTCCAATGTTGAAAGTGGCGCAGGGATATTATCTTTACTCATTCCCTCCCAAGCTCGTTTGTTCATCAGCCAGAATTTAGGTATCGCTTTGCCCGATTTATCGGCAGGAGTGATCGCCCCCTCCCATTCAAACACATAATCGATTTGCTCCGCATTTTCCAAATCAAGATCAGGCACAGGGTTGAGAGGCAATAAAGGCAGTTTCTTGTTGCTTGGCAGGTCAGACTCAACAACTTCAAACTCACACAAAGAGAATGGGAAGCGCCCTTTCATTTGACGCACATAAACACGCTCTCCAGCCTTCGGAGCAATCAATCCGATATCCAATCTCATTCCCGGACCAATTTTGTGTTGAGTGAGCCTATAAGGCGTTTTAACTGGATTGCCATCGATGGCAATAACCCAAGCCTCTGTGCCTTCAATCGCGATCGGATAGGTAATGGTGTTATCGACATTAGCAATTCTTAATCGCGTAGTCGCGTTCTGCTTCAGCGTATAAACAGGCTCATGAATACCATTGACGCTACTCCACTCTCCTGGCGTTCCCATACGTGCACTCAAGCGCGGCACCATTAGATTCTTCCACTGTCCTTGCTTGTCTAAATGCCAATGCTTGAGGACGACTTCATGCTCTTCATCAAACTGAACAGGCTCAGCCTCTTCAACAATTATTAGCCCAACCAACCCCATACCAAGCTGCTTAACGCTGTTCATGTGTGGGTGATACCAAAACGTACCTGCATCTGGCGGTGTAAATTCATAAACGAATGTTTCACCCGGCATGATAGGCGGCTGACTTAAGAAAGGTACACCATCCATTTCAATGGGGATTCGCAGGCCATGCCAGTGAATTGTAGTTGGCTCTGAAAGCTTGTTGGTAAATCGGATAATAACTTTCTCACCTTGGCGACAGCGAATCGTAGGCGCTGGAATCGAACCATTAAACGCGAGTACGTCTGTGTTAAACCCTGGGACCAATTCTGCAGTAGAAGGCTCTGCAGTGATATCGTATATATGTTGCCCCTTATTAGTACTCCGAGATAGAGAACATGCAGGAAGAACGGTAAGCGCGGAGATTGCTAAGGATGATTGAAGGAAGCGTCGACGAGATATATCCATACATAGTTACCCATTAATCCAGATCGGTTGAGTGTAACTAAATATAAATAATGATTCTCAATTATTACTAACATTTCGGAGCACTTGGTTATAACGACTAGTCTAATAGGTTGGTGAGTTCGAGTAGCTAATAAATACTTACAAAGAGCAGCAGGCAGCAAAAAGTCATATAGGTGGGATGAGAGGACACATGCATAGTGGCAAGCAGATACAAAAAAGGCTCTGACCTAAGTCAGAGCCTTGATATATGGCAGGGGTGGAGAGATTCGAACTCCCAACACGCGGATTTGGAATCCGCTGCTCTGCCAATTGGAGCTACACCCCTGTAGAATTCTTATATTCTAGATTTGACAAAACCTCGCATGGGCGAGGTTGTCGATATTAAGTGGCGGAGTGGACGGGACTCGAACCCGCGACCCCCGGCGTGACAGGCCGGTATTCTAACCAACTGAACTACCACTCCGCAGTGGTATCACTCGCTTGTAATCAGCAAGTGTCCAAAATTTAAAGCCTGGCGATGTCCTACTCTCACATGGGGAAGCCCCACACTACCATCGGCGCTATTTCGTTTCACTTCTGAGTTCGGCATGGAAGTCAGGTGGGTCCAAAACGCTATGGTCGCCAAGCAAATTCTTTAATCTGGAAAGCTGTTTTTGTGTTCTCTACACAATCAAGTTTTGTTCTTTCTTTGAGTCCATCAAAACCCCTTGGGTGTTGTATGGTTAAGCCTCACGGGCAATTAGTACAGGTTAGCTCAACGCCTCACAACGCTTACACACCCTGCCTATCAACGTCGTAGTCTACGACAACCCTTTAGGATACTTAAAGTATCAGGGAGAACTCATCTCAAGGCTCGCTTCCCGCTTAGATGCTTTCAGCGGTTATCGATCCCGAACTTAGCTACCGGGCAATGCGTCTGGCGACACAACCCGAACACCAGAGGTTCGTCCACTCCGGTCCTCTCGTACTAGGAGCAGCCCCTTTCAATTCTCCAACGCCCACGGCAGATAGGGACCGAACTGTCTCACGACGTTCTAAACCCAGCTCGCGTACCACTTTAAATGGCGAACAGCCATACCCTTGGGACCGACTTCAGCCCCAGGATGTGATGAGCCGACATCGAGGTGCCAAACACCGCCGTCGATATGAACTCTTGGGCGGTATCAGCCTGTTATCCCCGGAGTACCTTTTATCCGTTGAGCGATGGCCCTTCCATTCAGAACCACCGGATCACTATGACCTGCTTTCGCACCTGCTCGAATTGTCATTCTCGCAGTCAAGCGGGCTTATGCCATTGCACTAACCTCACGATGTCCAACCGTGATTAGCCCACCTTCGTGCTCCTCCGTTACGCTTTGGGAGGAGACCGCCCCAGTCAAACTACCCACCAGGCACTGTCCGCAACCCCGATAAGGGGTCGACGTTAGAACATCAACACTACAAGGGTGGTATTTCAAGGACGGCTCCACGCAATCTAGCGACTGCGCTTCAAAGCCTCCCACCTATCCTACACATGTAGGGTCAATGTTCAGTGCCAAGCTGTAGTAAAGGTTCACGGGGTCTTTCCGTCTAGCCGCGGGTACACTGCATCTTCACAGCGATTTCAATTTCACTGAGTCTCGGGTGGAGACAGCGTGGCCATCATTACGCCATTCGTGCAGGTCGGAACTTACCCGACAAGGAATTTCGCTACCTTAGGACCGTTATAGTTACGGCCGCCGTTTACCGGGGCTTCGATCAAGAGCTTCGACCGAAGTCTAACCCCATCAATTAACCTTCCGGCACCGGGCAGGCGTCACACCGTATACGTCATCTTGCGATTTTGCACAGTGCTGTGTTTTTAATAAACAGTTGCAGCCACCTGGTATCTGCGACTCTCAATAGCTCCATCCGCGAGGGACTTCACCGTCGAGAGCGTACCTTCTCCCGAAGTTACGGTACCATTTTGCCTAGTTCCTTCACCCGAGTTCTCTCAAGCGCCTTGGTATTCTCTACCCGACCACCTGTGTCGGTTTGGGGTACGATTCCTTACAATCTGAAGCTTAGAGGCTTTTCCTGGAAGCATGGCATCAATGACTTCACATCCGTAGATGCTCGACGTCGTGTCTCAGCCTTAAGAAGAGCCGGATTTACCTAACTCTTCAGCCTACGCACTTGAACCTGGACAACCGTCGCCAGGCCCACCTAGCCTTCTCCGTCCCCCCATCGCAATTGTAAGAAGTACGGGAATATTAACCCGTTTCCCATCGACTACGCCTTTCGGCCTCGCCTTAGGGGTCGACTTACCCTGCCCCGATTAACGTTGGACAGGAACCCTTGGTCTTCCGGCGAGGAGGTTTTTCACCCCCTTTATCGTTACTCATGTCAGCATTCGCACTTCTGATACGTCCAGCATGCGTTACCACACACCTTCAACCGCTTACAGAACGCTCCCCTACCCAATGTGCAAAAGCACATTGCCGCAGCTTCGGTTTACTACTTAGCCCCGTTACATCTTCCGCGCAGGCCGACTCGACCAGTGAGCTATTACGCTTTCTTTAAATGATGGCTGCTTCTAAGCCAACATCCTGGCTGTCTGAGCCTTCCCACATCGTTTCCCACTTAGTAGTAATTTGGGACCTTAGCTGGCGGTCTGGGTTGTTTCCCTCTCCACGACGGACGTTAGCACCCGCCGTGTGTCTCCCGGATAGTACTTACTGGTATTCGGAGTTTGCAAAGGGTTGGTAAGTCGGGATGACCCCCTAGCCTTAACAGTGCTCTACCCCCAGTAGTATTCGTCCGAGGCGCTACCTAAATAGCTTTCGGGGAGAACCAGCTATCTCCAGGTTTGATTGGCCTTTCACCCCTAGCCACAAGTCATCCGCTAATTTTTCAACATTAGTCGGTTCGGTCCTCCAGTTGATGTTACTCAACCTTCAACCTGCCCATGGCTAGATCACCTGGTTTCGGGTCTATATCCAGAGACTGAACGCCCAGTTAAGACTCGGTTTCCCTACGGCTCCCCTAGATGGTTAACCTTGCCACTGAATATAAGTCGCTGACCCATTATACAAAAGGTACGCAGTCACAGGACAAGCCTGCTCCTACTGCTTGTACGTACACGGTTTCAGGTTCTATTTCACTCCCCTCACAGGGGTTCTTTTCGCCTTTCCCTCACGGTACTGGTTCACTATCGGTCAGTCAGTAGTATTTAGCCTTGGAGGATGGTCCCCCCATATTCAGACAGGATATCACGTGTCCCGCCCTACTCGATTTCACTGAATATGCGTCGTCAGTTACGGGGCTATCACCCTGTATCGCCAAGCTTTCCAGCTTGTTCACCTAACGCCTATAAAGCTTAAGGGCTAGTCCAATTTCGCTCGCCGCTACTTTCGGAATCTCGGTTGATTTCTTTTCCTCGGGGTACTTAGATGTTTCAGTTCCCCCGGTTCGCCTCGTTATGCTATGTATTCACATAACGATACTTACTTATGTAAGTGGGTTTCCCCATTCGGAAATCCCAGACTCAAGTGGTTTTTACTACCTAATCTGGGCTTATCGCAAGTTAATACGTCCTTCATCGCCTCTGACTGCCAAGGCATCCACCGTGTACGCTTAGTCACTTAACCATACAACCCGAAGGAGTTTCGAATTGATGTTAAACAACCAAAGTTGTCTCTCATTATTTGAATGAGCGAGAGACATTCGATTTTGCCGGACTCAAATTCCAAGAACACTTGAATGTGTTTTTAGTTGTATTCCATAAGGAATACTTTGAGAACTTTACAAACAACAATAAATTGTTGTTTTGTCAGCTTTCCAAATTGTTAAAGAGCGAGATTTTCTGATGAAAACCATTTTTAAAAGCACTCATTGAATGCGCTTAAAGATGGTGGGCGATACCGGGCTCGAACCAGTGACCCCCTGCTTGTAAGGCAGGTGCTCTCCCAACTGAGCTAATCGCCCATTGTTTCAAAATATGGTGGAGCTATGCGGGATCGAACCGCAGACCTCCTGCGTGCAAGGCAGGCGCTCTCCCAGCTGAGCTATAGCCCCATATTTTGAGTTTTAATTCCTAATGGAAGGAATGGTGGGTCGTGCAGGATTCGAACCTGCGACCAATTGATTAAAAGTCAACTGCTCTACCAACTGAGCTAACGACCCAATGGTATCCCGTAGGGGAGTCGAACCCCTGTTACCGCCGTGAAAGGGCGGTGTCCTAGGCCTCTAGACGAACGGGACACTAAGTTGAACATCTTGGGGGATGTTCTATCTCTTAAACTTCATAAACCATATCAATCTGTGTGAACACTCATCGCAATAATCATCGTATAAGGAGGTGATCCAGCGCCAGGTTCCCCTAGCGCTACCTTGTTACGACTTCACCCCAGTCATGAACCACAAAGTGGTAAGCGTCCCCCGAAGGTTAAACTACCTACTTCTTTTGCAGCCCACTCCCATGGTGTGACGGGCGGTGTGTACAAGGCCCGGGAACGTATTCACCGTGGCATTCTGATCCACGATTACTAGCGATTCCGACTTCATGGAGTCGAGTTGCAGACTCCAATCCGGACTACGACGCACTTTTTGGGATTCGCTCACTCTCGCAAGTTGGCCGCCCTCTGTATGCGCCATTGTAGCACGTGTGTAGCCCTACTCGTAAGGGCCATGATGACTTGACGTCGTCCCCACCTTCCTCCGGTTTATCACCGGCAGTCTCCCTGGAGTTCCCGACATTACTCGCTGGCAAACAAGGATAAGGGTTGCGCTCGTTGCGGGACTTAACCCAACATTTCACAACACGAGCTGACGACAGCCATGCAGCACCTGTCTCAGAGTTCCCGAAGGCACCAATCCATCTCTGGAAAGTTCTCTGGATGTCAAGAGTAGGTAAGGTTCTTCGCGTTGCATCGAATTAAACCACATGCTCCACCGCTTGTGCGGGCCCCCGTCAATTCATTTGAGTTTTAATCTTGCGACCGTACTCCCCAGGCGGTCTACTTAACGCGTTAGCTCCGAAAGCCACGGCTCAAGGCCACAACCTCCAAGTAGACATCGTTTACGGCGTGGACTACCAGGGTATCTAATCCTGTTTGCTCCCCACGCTTTCGCATCTGAGTGTCAGTATCTGTCCAGGGGGCCGCCTTCGCCACCGGTATTCCTTCAGATCTCTACGCATTTCACCGCTACACCTGAAATTCTACCCCCCTCTACAGTACTCTAGTCTGCCAGTTTCAAATGCTATTCCGAGGTTGAGCCCCGGGCTTTCACATCTGACTTAACAAACCACCTGCATGCGCTTTACGCCCAGTAATTCCGATTAACGCTCGCACCCTCCGTATTACCGCGGCTGCTGGCACGGAGTTAGCCGGTGCTTCTTCTGTCGCTAACGTCAAACGATGCAGCTATTAACTACAACGCCTTCCTCACGACTGAAAGTACTTTACAACCCGAAGGCCTTCTTCATACACGCGGCATGGCTGCATCAGGCTTGCGCCCATTGTGCAATATTCCCCACTGCTGCCTCCCGTAGGAGTCTGGACCGTGTCTCAGTTCCAGTGTGGCTGATCATCCTCTCAGACCAGCTAGGGATCGTTGCCTTGGTGAGCCCTTACCTCACCAACTAGCTAATCCCACCTAGGCATATCCTGACGCGAGAGGCCCGAAGGTCCCCCTCTTTGGCCCGTAGGCATCATGCGGTATTAGCCATCGTTTCCAATGGTTATCCCCCACATCAGGGCAATTTCCTAGGCATTACTCACCCGTCCGCCGCTCGACGCCGTTATCGTTCCCCGAAGGTTCAGATAACTCGTTTCCGCTCGACTTGCATGTGTTAGGCCTGCCGCCAGCGTTCAATCTGAGCCATGATCAAACTCTTCAATTTAAGATTTTGTTCGGCTCAATGAATACTGAACATTACATAAGTAATGTTTGAATTGACTGTGCTGAATCCGAAGATTCAATGGTCACTTCGTTTCATTGAAACCTAATTTGAAACCCCTCTTTATTAAGAGAAATTTCTAATTGGATTATCATCAACGAGTGCCCACACAGATTGATAGGTCTATATTGTTAAAGAGCTTTTCCTGTTGAGCTTTGCTCAAAACAGGACGGCCATTTTAGCGAGTTAAAGTTTAGTGTCAATCACTTTTTTTTCAAACTTTCTTCAAGCGTTTCCGCTTGGCTAATTTGGCTTGCTAACCCCAACTTCGTTTCTTTCGAAGCGTTGCCGTGTCAGCGAGGTGGCATTATAGAGATTGCGATCACATTGGCAAGCCCTTTTTCACGTTTTTTTTGATTTTTTTATCGTTTGGGTGTTTTTTATTCTAAAAGGCGAGTTTTCACTACTATCCTACCTCCATGTCCCCTGTACTCGCCCCTAATAAGGAGAAAAGATGAGCTCAATTAGAAGCTACAAAGGTATAAAGCCTCAACTTGGTGAGCGTGTTTACGTTGACTCAACCTCAGTGTTAGTCGGAGATATCCGTATTGGGGACGATTCTAGCATTTGGCCATTAGTAGCGGCACGAGGCGATGTGAACCACATTCACATTGGTGATCGAACGAATATTCAAGATGGCAGTGTTTTGCATGTCACCCATAAGAACGCCGAAAACCCAAACGGCTACCCACTTATAATTGGCAATGACGTTACGATTGGCCACAAAGTGATGCTGCACGGTTGTGAGATCCACGATCGTGTATTGGTTGGTATGGGGGCGATTGTTTTAGATGCTGTCGTTATTGAATCAGAGGTGATGATTGGAGCGGGCAGTTTAGTACCGCCAGGAAAGAGATTAGAAAGCGGTTATCTTTATGTCGGTAGTCCAGTAAAACAAGCTCGCCCTCTATCAGAGACAGAACGAGCTTTTTTGCAAAAGTCTGCCAATAACTATGTTCAAAACAAAAACGACTACTTACATGAAGTAGAAGACTTGAACTAAAGGTCTGTTAGCCGATGATAATATGGCCTTCTTCGTTGAAGGCTTCATCTTCTATTAACTCTTCTGCTATTTCTTCCAGATCAAATCGGTAATCAATAAAAGCGGCGATCACGGCCTGCTCCGTATCTAACTCTGAGCCAGATAACTTTTCTAACTTTTGTTTCGTCACAAAGCATTCTATTAGCGCACCAGATTGTTGCGCCGCAAAGTTTACTGATTGTGATACTTCATCCCATGATTGCATGTCTGGGAATAAGATGGATTGATTCATCGCTTATTGACCTTCAAGGTTCTTTCTTAATTCACGCAAAATCTGTTTGGCCCCAGGACGAAGACCGCGCCATAACATAAAACTCTCAGCAGCTTGGCCAACTAACATACCTAAACCATCATATGCATGTGCCGCACCGTGTTGCTTAGCCCATTGGTTAAATGTGGTATCACCTTTGCCATACATCATATCGTAGCTTGTACTGTTGGCGGCGAACACCGAGGAAGAGATCGCAGGTAACTCACCATCCAATGATGCAGACGTAGAGTTGATTATGACATCGAACTCTTCAGCAATGGTATTCATCTCTTTTGCTGTAACAGGGCCATACGCAGAAAACAATTCTGCCAATTCTTCGGCTTTGGAAAATGTACGATTAGTTATCGTTAGAGATGTTGGTTTTTGGTCGAGCAATGGTTTAATCACTCCTCGAGCGGCACCACCAGCTCCTATGATCAGGATACGTGCGCCTTCTAAAACGACTTGATGTTGCAACAAGTCCTGCACTAAGCCTGCACCATCAGTGTTATCACCAATGATTTCACCATCATCAAGCTTCTTAAGTGTATTCACTGCTCCAGCAAGCTGAGCACGCTCGGTCAAACGGCTAGCAAATTGATAGGCATCTTCTTTAAAAGGCAAGGTCACGTTACAGCCTTTGCCGCCGTCAGCAAAAAATGCTTTCGCCGCCTCGATAAATCCACCCACAGGCGCACACTCTGCGGTGTATGTTAGGGACTGATTAGTTTGACGAGCAAAGAGTGTATGGATAAATGGCGACTTGCTGTGCCCGATAGGGTTACCAAACACGGCGTAACGATCGATTTGCGGGGTCATGTCCTTACCTTTATTCCTTAATTAGATATAGAGAAAACAGGGCCATCTGATTACAGATGACCCTATCACTATCTATCTATAGAGAAAAGGAGATTCCGTGCTTACCATTCGCGTGGTTTCAGGTATCGCTCGTAAAGTTCGGCTTCAGGCGTTCCTGCTTCTGGTTCGTAGCGGTACTCCCATCGCGCTAACGGCGGCATCGACATCAGAATCGACTCGGTACGCCCACCACTTTGTAAACCAAATAAGGTGCCACGGTCGTAGACTAAGTTGAACTCAACATAACGACCACGACGGTAAAGTTGGAATTCACGTTCGCGCTCGCCATATTCGATGTCTTTACGACGAGACACAATCGGCAAGTAAGCTTGGCAATAGCCTTCACCCACCGCTTTGATGTAATCGAAACACTTATCAAACTCCCAGTGATTCAAATCATCAAAGAACAAACCACCAACACCACGAGTTTCGTTTCGATGTGGCAAGAAGAAGTACTTATCACACCACGCTTTGTGTTCTGCATATACTTCTTCACCAAATGGGGCACAGATTGCCTTAGCTGTATCGTGCCATGACTGACAATCTTCTTCGAAAGGATAAAAAGGAGTCAGGTCGAAACCACCACCAAACCACCAAATTGGCTCTTCGCCCTCTTTCTCAGCGATAAAGAAACGCACATTAGCATGAGAAGTTGGGACGTAAGGGTTATTGGGATGGATAACCAAAGAGACCCCCATCGCTTCAAAACGGCGACCCGCTAGCTCCGGACGATGTGCCGTCGCAGATGCTGGCATTTCTTTCCCTTCTACATGCGAGAAGTTCACCCCACCTTGCTCGAAAACAAGGCCATCACGCATAACACGTGAGCGCCCACCGCCACCAAGACGTTCGCCCGGTTCACGATGCCATGCATCCTCGACAAAGACGGCCTCTCCATCTTCTTGTTCTAACTGCTGACAAATGGAGTCCTGAAGTGACATCAGGAACTGCTTTACGGCGTGCTTATCGATTGCTGACATACGTTATTACCTATTACGTGATACCGGTTGATGACTGGCAAGCAGGGTTATCCCTGTCTTAATATTTGTGAAGTCTTGGCGTCACGAATCTCGCTGGGTTTATCACGACCGCTGGTTTCACCACGAAGAATGGCCACCAGCTTGTCACCCAATTGCTCTTCGACTTCTTCCGTGGTCATACACGGTGGCAAGCCGGAAAGATTCGCGCTGGTAGAGGTTAACGGCTTTCCGAATGCATTACACATCTTTTGAACCAAAGGATGATCAGTCACACGAACTGCAATTGAATCAAACTGCCCTGAAACCCAGTTGGAGACTTTATCGCTCGCAGGCATGATCCAAGTGTATGGACCTGGCCAAGTTGCATGAACGGTCGCTAATTGTTCTCGAGTCAGTTGAGATTCATCAATATACGGCAAGAGCTGCTCATAACTTGCAGCGATCAGAATCAGCCCTTTTTCCACCGGGCGCTGCTTGAGCTCCAGCAGTTTTTGAATTGCTTCTGGGTTATCTGGATCGCATCCGACACCAAAAACCCCTTCTGTTGGGTAGGCAATCACTTCGCCTTGTTGTAGTGCGTTGAGCACTTGTTCAAAGTTATCCACCGAATACTTCCTGATTGTCTGACTGTATTATTTTCACTAAGTGTACAAATATTCATTCTCAGACACTAAAGCAATTTTTTTATAAAATGTATCAATAGCGTCAACAACAGGACGCAAACGTTTGCTTGAGATGAAAATCCCCGTATAATGCGCACAAATTTATCAGCTCACCTAATTTTGCAGCTTGAAGGAGTTTGAGATGAAAGTCGGTATCATCATGGGTTCTAAATCCGATTGGCCAACCATGAAACTAGCAGCAGACATGCTAGACCAATTTGGCGTACCTTACGAAACAAAAGTCGTATCAGCACACCGAACTCCTCAATTACTGGCAGACTACGCCAGCAGCGCGAAAGAACGTGGTATCAAAGTGATCATCGCCGGTGCAGGCGGTGCGGCTCACCTACCTGGTATGGCAGCTGCATTTACTAGCGTACCTGTACTCGGTGTTCCAGTTCAGTCTCGCGCACTAAAAGGCATGGACTCTCTGCTATCTATTGTACAAATGCCAAAAGGCATTGCCGTCGGTACGTTAGCGATTGGCGAAGCGGGCGCAGCAAACGCCGGTATCCTAGCGGCGCAAATACTAGGCACTCATGACGAAAGCATCATGGCGAAGGTAGAAGCGTTCCGCAATGAACAGACGGAAACCGTACTGGCTAACCCAAATCCAGCTGAGGATTAATCAGATGCATGTACTGGTTCTTGGTGCGGGTCAGTTGGCTCGCATGATGTCTCTGGCTGGTGCGCCATTGAATATTCAAATTTCAGCTTACGATGTCAGCAGCGGTGATGTCGTTCATCCTTTAACTCAACAGGTACTTGGCCATGGCTTGGAAAATGCGATTACGCAAGTTGATGTGATTACTGCCGAGTTCGAGCATATTCCACATGACGTGCTCAAGGTTTGCGAAGCGAGCGGCAAGTTCCTACCAAGTACGCAAGCCATCAAAGCAGGTGGTGATCGCCGTATTGAAAAAGCACTGCTTGATGATGCTGGCGTGCGCAACGCGAAATACTACGTGATTGAAACTCGTGAAGACTTTGAGCGCGCAATTGAACACGTTGGTATGCCAATGGTTCTGAAAAGTGCATTGGGAGGTTACGATGGTAAAGGTCAATGGCGCTTAAAAGAAGCTTCTCAAGTCTACGACATTTGGACTGAGATGGCAGAGTGCATCGCGGCAACACCAACTCAAGCGATTGTTGCTGAAGAGTTTGTTCCTTTTAACCGCGAAGTATCACTAGTTGGTGCTCGAAGCAAAGATGGCTGCGTTGAAGTTTACCCTCTAGCAGAAAACGTTCACATCAATGGCGTACTGAGCTTATCCACCGCAATTGATGCGCCAGAACTGCAAGCCCAAGCCAAGCAGATGCTCACGGCCGTCGCAGATAGCCTAGATTACGTTGGTGTATTGGCGCTCGAATTCTTTGATGTCGATGGCACGCTGTTAGTGAATGAGATTGCCCCACGAGTGCACAACTCTGGTCACTGGACACAGCAAGGTGCAGAAACCTGTCAGTTCGAGAACCACCTGCGCGCCGTATGCGGCTTGCCGTTAGGCAGCACCAAACTGATTCGCGAAACCTCGATGGTGAATATTCTTGGTGAAGATACGTTGCCAGAAGCGCTTCTCGCCATGGATGGTTGTCACATCCATTGGTACGGCAAAGAGAAGCGTGAAGGGCGAAAAATGGGTCACATCAACGTATGCGGTGACTACCCAGGAGAATTACACCGTAGGTTGTGCGCTCTCGCGAATGTCTTAGATCCAATGGCATTCCCAGCCGTGCACGAGTTTGCGAAACAAGCATAACGCTAAAATCTAGCCCCAAAAACCACAAAGGGTCGCACGATGCGACCCTTTTTAATTCCTTTGATGTATTTACCCTTGTTGGGTGTGCTGGCACTTACGGTTGGCACATTGCAATTTCACACCACTGGCGAGTTTCTTCTCCACCAACAAAGTAAAACCACATTCTTCGCATCTCCCTTTAACCGGAGGGAGATTCACTGCAAATTTGCATTTAGGGTAGTTATCACATGCGTAGAAAGTTTTACCAAAGCGCGTCTTACGTTCAACTAAATGACCTTTACCACATTCAGGACACGCGTGTTTCTCTTGCGGCTGCTTTTCTGGCTCAGGTTGATTAATCGACTCAATATGATGGCAAGCCGGATAGTTACTGCAACCAACAAACATGCCATAACGCCCTTGGCGTAATACCAACTCGTTACCACAATCTGGACAAGGAACGCCAAGCTCTTTGACGATGTGTCCATCATTGTTGTGCAGGGCTTTGATGTAATCACAGCTTGGGTAGTGGCTACAGCCAAGAAAGGGACCGTGTTTGCCATGTTTGAGGATCAATTCACTGCCACATTTAGGACACGGCTCGTGTTCCAAAGCGTGTTCATGGGCAGAGAAAAGGGTGTTGTCGATTTTACTACTCATACTTACCGTTTCGTGAAAAACACACAAAAAGACAAGCTCGCGTTTATTCTAGCTAAACTCGAACTTGCCCAGATGGTTAGTGAAGAATCCCTTGTTCCTTGGTGTACAACAGCTCTTCCATTAGCGTGTAAGCGTTTTCGTTGCCAGGCACATTAAACAGCACCATCAGAATGATCCATTTGAGGTCTTCAAGCTCAAACTCACTCGTTTCTAATCCCATCACTCGGTCAATCACCATTTCGCGAGTTTCTGTGGTTAACACATTGATCTGCTCGAGAAACAATAAAAACCCTCGGCATTCCAAATCTAAACGCTGCATCTCTTTCGCTGTGTAGATACGAGTTGATGACGAAGCCATGCAAGTCGAGATTGCAGAAGAGGTGTCACTTTGCTGCAATGCGGCAAGCTCTTCTAACCAGACAAGGGCTTTGTAGATATCTTTTTGTTGGAAGCCTGCACGGAGCAGCTCTTCTTCCAACTCGTCTTGTTCGACCTGTAACTCTGCATCGCTATGGATGTAGGTTTCGAATAGATACATCAGTATATCCATCATCATAGCTAGCCCCTCCCCTTTCGAATATAGCCACCTGAAACCGCAACGACATGCCCAGAGAGTTCTAACTCTAAGAGCTGCATCATGACTTCCTGGACAGGTATATTGGTCCTGTTTGCAAGAATATCAACCGGTGTAGCTTCACTTCCTACGTTAGCTAACAGCTGAGGAAATGGCAATTCTTCTTCATCATTTAACGTAGAAAATAAATCGGTACTCTGATTAATAGACCAATCAAGCAAAGACTGTATTTCATCTAAGACATCTTTCGTCTTTTCTACGAGGCAAGCACCATGACGTATCAACTGGTTGCCACCGCTGGCATTGGGGGCATTGATTGACGCTGGCAGCGCAAATACTTCTCGACCTTGCTCAAGCGCGTAACGAGCAGTAATTAACGAGCCACTCCTTTCCGCCGCTTCCACAACTAACACACCTAGCGATAATCCGCTAATAATGCGGTTTCGACGCGGGAAGTTTTCCGGGCGCGGCTTGGCGTTTGGGCGAAACTCGGACACCAAAGCTCCATGTTCAATGACACGTTGCGCTAAACCACGATGACGTGCCGGATAAATATTTGCTAAGCCAGATCCCAGCACCGCAATCGTCTTACCTTTGGCTTGCAACGCACCATCATGCGCATGACCATCAATGCCTAAAGCGAGACCACTGGTGACAATAAAATCGTGCTGAACAAACTCTGCAGCAAACTGACGTGCATGCTGTAAGCCATCAATACTCGCATTTCGGCTGCCAACCATTGCTATTTGTGGCTGCGAAAGACAAGTAGAATTTCCTTGAACAAAAAGCAGAGGTGGCGGCGCAACGGTTTGTTTGAGTTGAGGTGGATAAAGCGGGTCAGTCAGTGTCAGGATATGATGATTTGTAGAAGCCTCAAACCAACTTAAACAGGCATCAACTTCTTTATCTGTTGAAGCCCAAGCTTGAATTTGCTTAGTTGTTAACCCAAGTTGTTGTAGCTGTTCGGGAGAGAAGTTTACGATGTTACGCGGCGTGTCTCTTGCCAGTAGCTTATTCATTTTGACCCCGCCAATGCCTGGTAAACAACTCAGTTTTAACCAGGCAGCGAGATCATCGTTATTTCGTCGATTCATCGATGGTTAATTCGTTCGCCAACGGTGACACCACCGAAACATCTTGGTTAATGGGTTTCGTACTGTTAGTGATAAGTGCCAAGCTAAAGTACTGATACGGACGAATCACAAGCAATTCGCCAACTTTACTCTGTGGCAGAGTGATTTTCTTATCAAGCACGCCAAACTCTTTCTTGAACTCATCGCCGTCTTTGTAAACTGGGTGCGCGTCTTCTTTTAAATCAAACACACTGCCTTGCTTCAGATTGTCTGACGTGCCTTTATCAATCACCACGACTTGGTTAGTTGAACTAAAGCGAATACCTTCGATATTACCTAGCAACTTTGCCGAACTGCCTTGTGGCGACGGCAGCGGGTAGAACGTAGTCGTGAAGTCAGTATTCTCAACCGATTGATTTGGCAACGCGATATCGTTACGTAGAATTTCTTGCATCTGCGATGTAAGCTTCAAACCTGAATAATCACTCGAAGCTTCAACGAGCTCGCCTTTGGCAATCAAACGCAGCGCGGTAATCTCTTCGGACACATCGTCACGCGAAAAGGTAGCTACTGGTCGGTAAATAGCCCAACCTGTCGCGGTCTGATTACCATTGATATACAGCACATCTTCTGCAGTCAGATACTTACTGCCTTTGCTGCTACCCATCACTTTTGCTGCACTGTTCAACGCATCTTGATCCAGCAACCGATCCGATTTGAGGTAAGGCATCACCAAACCTTCCGCGACCGTTGGTACCGCTTTCTTTTCCGTGATACGTGCTTTCGGGCTCAGCTTCTTAACCGGTTTTAGGCTCAATACGGGCTGACCGTTAATCCACACCAAAGACAGCTTGTCACCGGGATAAATTAAATGAGGGTTGTCGATTTCCGGGTTTACTTGCCATAAACGAGGCCACAACCACGGGCTATCCAAGTACATGGCCGAAATATCCCATAGCGTATCGCCCTTCACGACTACATATGTTTGTGGCGCATCATCTTTAACAGTCAGTGGGTTTGCATCCACATTTGCTACAGCGTTGAAAGAGAAAAGTAACGGCAACGTAACACTGGCAACGTTGCGGAAAATTCGATTCATGACCCTCGTCCTTGGTCTATTAAGCAGGAACCAGAATGGAAATTGGTGCAAGGATGCTGTCATTTAGGCTATAAAATGTCTAGAATTGAGCCAACAAGGTTTGTGCTGTTTCGGCACAGTTCAATATTTCGAGTGAATATGTCTGTATTACAAGTATTAACATTCCCGGATGATCGCCTGCGCACAGTCGCAAAGCCTGTTGAAGCGGTGACGCCTGAGATTCAAAAAATCGTCGATGACATGATTGAAACCATGTACGACGAAGAAGGTATTGGCCTTGCTGCAACGCAGGTTGATATCCACAAACGTATCGTAGTGATTGATATTTCAGAAACTCGCGATGAGCCGATGGTGCTAATCAACCCTGAGATTCTGGAAAAGCGTGGCGAAGATGGCATCGAAGAAGGCTGTCTGTCGGTACCAGGTGCACGCGCACTTGTGCCTCGCGCTGCAGAAGTTACCGTTAAAGCACTGGATCGTGATGGCAAAGAGTTCACCTTTGAAGCCGACGACCTGCTAGCGATTTGTGTTCAACACGAGCTTGATCACTTACAAGGTAAGCTGTTCGTGGATTACCTATCGCCACTGAAACGCAAACGCATTCAGGACAAGCTAGCGAAAATCAAACGCTTTAACGAGAAGCAGCAAAACGCTTAATCTCGAACCATACCAATTAGAAGGAAGTCTACCTTGAGTCAGTCTTTACGAATTGTCTTTGCAGGTACTCCGGATTTCGCCGCCCGTCACTTGGCGGCGTTGTTGTCTTCGGAGCATGAAGTCATCGCGGTTTACACAAACCCAGATCGTCCAGCGGGTCGTGGCAAGAAATTGGCTGCGCCACCGGTAAAACAACTGGCGCTGGAACACAACATCCCGGTTTACCAACCTGAAAGCTTTAAGTCCGACGAAGCGAAACAAGAACTTGCCGATCTGAACGCCGATCTCATGGTTGTCGTGGCATACGGTATGCTACTGCCACAAGCGGTTCTTGATACCCCTAAACTGGGTTGTATCAACGTACATGGTTCTATCCTACCTCGTTGGCGTGGTGCGGCTCCAATCCAACGCTCTATTTGGGCAGGCGATGCAGAAACTGGCGTGACCATCATGCAGATGGACATCGGTCTCGACACTGGTGATATGCTGAAGATTGCAACTCTGCCAATCGAAGCGACAGATACCAGCGCTTCAATGTACGAGAAATTGGCTGAGCTTGGTCCAGAAGCCCTGATTGACTGCCTAGCAGACATTGCTGCGGGTAAAGCAGTGCCAGTGAAGCAAGACGATGAGCTCGCGAACTATGCGAAAAAGCTCAGCAAAGAAGAAGCACGCATCAACTGGAACGACGATGCGGCGCACATTGAGCGCTGCGTTCGTGCATTTAACCCATGGCCAATGAGCCACTTTGAGGCGGCAGAAAACAGCATCAAAGTATGGCAAAGCCGTGTGGCAGAGCAAACCAGTGACAAACCAGCCGGCACCATCGTGCAAGCAGATAAAACCGGTATTTATGTTGCGACAGGCAACGGCGTACTGGTGCTAGAGCAACTGCAAGTTCCTGGCAAAAAAGCTATGTCAGTTCAGGATATTCTGAACTCACGTGCAGCTTGGTTTGAAGTCGGCACTCTGCTGGTTTAAGCCATACTAGGGGTTATCATCCCCAATAATACGAACTTTTAGAGGGCAGAGATGCCCTCCTTTACTTTAAGGTACTCATCATGAATGTTCGCGCTGCGGCTGCTAACGTCCTGTATCTTGTCGTCGACAAGGGCCACTCACTTTCAAGCGCTCTTCCAGCGGCTCAACAAACGGTACGACCTCGTGACCACGCTCTGCTACAAGAGATCTGTTACGGTGCGCTACGTTACCTACCTCGCCTAGAAATGATCGCAAACCAATTGATGGATAAGCCGCTCAAAGGCAAACAACGTGTATTCCATCACCTAATTCTGGTTGGTATTTACCAACTGAGCTTCATGCGCATTCCTGCGCACGCAGCTGTCGGTGAAACGGTTGAAGGCACTAAAGAGCTGAAAGGTCCTCGTCTGCGTGGTTTGATTAACGCAGTATTGCGTAACTACCAACGCAACCAAGAAGAACTCGACCAAATGGCCGTCAGCAACAACGCTGGCAAGTACGGTCACCCAAGTTGGTTACTAAAACTGCTGCAAGAGGCCTACCCACAGCAATGGGAAAGCATTGTTGAAGCGAACAACCAAAAAGCACCAATGTGGCTGCGTGTGAACCACCAACATCACACTCGTGATGAATACCTTGCGCTACTCAAAAATGAAAACATTGATAGCACGCCACACACAGAAGCAATGGACGCCATAAAATTGGCCGCACCATGTGACGTGATGAAGCTACCTGGTTTTGATAAAGGTTGGGTTTCGGTCCAAGATGCGGCAGCGCAGCTCTCGATCAACTACCTAAAACCACAAGACGGCGAACTGATTTTAGATTGCTGTGCTGCGCCAGGTGGCAAGACGGCGCACATTCTAGAGCGCACGTCGGGCAGTGAAGTGGTCGCAATTGACTGCGACGACACACGCCTGAAACGTGTGCATGAAAACCTGAAGCGTCTCAACCTTCAGGCAAAAGTGGTTTGCGGTGATGCGCGTAATCCACAAGAATGGTGGCAAGGCGAGCAATTTGATCGCATTTTGCTGGATGCCCCATGTTCTGCGACTGGCGTGATTCGTCGTCACCCAGACATCAAATGGCTACGTCGTGCAGACGACATCGCCGCATTAGCAGAGCTACAAAGTGAAATTTTTGATGCCATGTGGACGCAACTGAAACCCGGCGGCACAATGGTTTACGCGACTTGTTCAATCACACCGCAAGAAAACGTGGAGCAAGTAAAAGCGTTTTTAGCACGTACCGCGGATGCGCAACTGCTGGATTCTGATCCCGACCAGCCTGGTCGTCAAATTCTACCAGGCGAAGAAGACATGGATGGTTTCTACTACGCAGTGCTAACCAAAACACACGCGTAACAGCATGCTAAATAGGGCGATTGGAGTGATTTCAATCGCCTTTTTCAGATAACGAGAAAAGAGTATGAAGATCATTATTCTTGGTGCAGGTCAGGTTGGCGGCACACTGGCAGAAAACCTAGTGGGTGAAAACAACGACATCACCATCGTCGACAACAATGCCGACCGACTGCGCGAATTACAGGACAAATACGACCTGCGTGTGGTCAATGGCCATGCGAGCCACCCAGACGTGCTGCACGAAGCGGGTGCACAAGACGCCGATATGCTCGTCGCGGTGACCAACACTGATGAAACCAACATGGCCGCCTGCCAAGTCGCGTTCACTCTATTCAACACCCCAAACCGCGTTGCACGTATTCGCTCTCCAGAATATCTGGCTGAAAAAGAAGCCCTGTTTAAATCTGGCGCCATTCCTGTCGATCACCTTATCGCACCAGAAGAACTCGTTACGAGCTACATCGAACGTCTGATCCAATACCCAGGCGCGCTGCAAGTGGTGAGCTTTGCTGAACAGAAAGTCAGCCTAGTGGCAGTAAAAGCCTACTACGGTGGCCCGCTGGTGGGTAATGCGCTGTCTGCTTTGCGTGAGCACATGCCGCACATCGATACCCGTGTGGCGGCGATTTTCCGTCAAGGTCGCCCGATTCGTCCTCAAGGCACCACCATCATTGAAGCAGACGATGAAGTGTTCTTCGTTGCAGCAAGTAATCATATTCGCTCAGTGATGAGTGAGCTTCAGCGCCTAGAAAAACCGTACCGCCGCATCATGATTGTTGGCGGGGGTAACATCGGTGCCAGTCTCGCAAAGCGCTTAGAACAAAACTACAGCGTGAAGCTGATTGAACGTAACTACCAACGTGCAGAGAAACTGTCAGAAGAGCTAGAAAACACCATTGTGTTCTGCGGCGACGCGGCAGACCAAGAGCTTCTCTCGGAAGAGAACATCGACCAAGTCGACGTCTTCATCGCACTGACCAACGAAGATGAAACCAACATCATGTCTGCGATGTTGGCAAAACGCATGGGTGCGAAAAAAGTAATGGTGCTGATCCAACGTGGCGCTTATGTAGATCTGGTACAAGGCGGCGTAATTGATGTGGCAATCTCACCTCAGCAAGCGACCATTTCCGCCTTGCTGACGCACGTTCGTCGCGCTGATATCGTGAACGTATCCTCACTTCGCCGCGGCGCTGCGGAAGCAATTGAAGCCGTCGCTCACGGTGATGAAAGTACATCCAAAGTTGTTGGACGTGCGATTGGAGATATTAAGCTCCCACCTGGGACCACCATTGGTGCTATCGTTCGTGGCGAAGAAGTCCTTATTGCCCACGACCGTACGGTCATAGAGCAGGATGACCATGTGGTGATGTTCCTGGTCAACAAAAAATACGTATCAGACGTCGAAGCGCTATTCCAGCCGAGTCCATTCTTCCTCTAGGATTTTCCTATGGTCAACTTACGTCCCGTACTATTTGTTATCGGGCTGGTTTTATCCAAACTGGCCCTGTTTATGTACGTGCCGACTTTGGTCGCTTTCTTCACTGGTACGGGGGGATTTCTCGATTTCGCCCAAGCCGTTGTGATCACGCACCTTGCCGCCTTCATCTGCCTCACGATCGGTCGAACCGCCAAGTTCAAACTCAGCGTACGCGATATGTTCCTCATCACCAGTCTGGTTTGGACCATCGCCAGTGCATTCGCCGCCTTGCCGTTTGTATTCATCAACCACATCAGCTTCACTGACGCCTACTTCGAAACGATGTCGGGTATCACCACGACGGGCTCAACGGTGCTCAGTGGCCTAGACAACATGGCGCCGAGCATCTTGCTGTGGCGCTCTATTTTGCAGTGGCTTGGTGGCATTGGCTTTATCGTGATGGCGGTGGCGGTGCTACCTATGCTCAATGTCGGTGGTATGAAGCTATTCCAAACCGAATCATCCGATTGGTCGGATAAAAGTAGCCCGAGAGCAAAAACGGTCGCCAAAAACATCGTAGCAGTTTATTTGATGCTTACTGGCTTATGCATTGTGGGCTACTTGGTCACCGGCATGAACCTGTTTGAAGCGATCAATCACGCCTTTACCACGCTATCAACGGGCGGATACTCTACATCCGACGGGTCGATGAACCACTTCTCTAATGGCGCACACTGGGTGGCTACTACCTTTATGTTCTTAGGTGGCTTGCCATTTTTGCTCTTCATCGCCGCGTTACGTAAACGCCGTATTGATGTGTTAGTTAACGACGCTCAAGTTCGAGGATTCGCGTACCTGTTCGTGTTCTCAAGCTTAGTGATTTCAGCCTGGTTAGTGATTCGAGACGGATACACCATTTTGGATGCGCTACGAGTGTCGATGTTTAATATCGTCTCTGTCGTCACCACAACCGGCTTTGGCTTAGAGGACTTCACCGCGTGGGGCGCATTACCCACAACTCTTTTTGCCTTCTTAATGATGGCGGGCGCATGTTCGGGGTCAACGTCTGGTGGGATCAAAATCTTCCGTTTCCAAATCGCAATGACACTGCTGAACAAACAGATGATGAAATTGATTCACCCTTCAGGTGTGTTTGTACAGCGCTACAACCAACGCCCAGTGAATGATGACATTGTTCGCTCGGTGGTCGCGTTTGGCTTGATGTTCTTTATCACCATCATCTTTATCGCGGGTTGCTTGAGTGCACTGGGTTTAGACCCCATCACTAGCATCTCTGGTGCCATCACTGCGGTAGCCAACGTCGGCCCAGGTATGGGAAGCGTGATTGGACCAACGGGTAACTTCGCGCCTCTGCCAGATACCGCCAAGTGGCTCCTGAGCTTTGGCATGTTAATGGGCCGCTTGGAAATTCTGACTATTCTTGTACTGTTCTTCCCTGCGTTTTGGCGCCGTTAAGCAGACACAAATAAAAGGTATAACAATGAAAACATGGATTACTCTGGCGACCCTACTTGCCGCCTCATCCACATACGCCGCTGAAGTCATCACTTTAGCCGATGGTCGAGAAGTGAAGTTAAACGATGACTTTACTTGGGAATACGTCATGAAAAAACCTGCGCAGCAAGCTACAGAGACGCGAGCGACAACAGATGCGGTTGAAACGATCGCAGCTCCCGCAATTGCGACAATTCCAGTGGTGACGAAAACTGTTGGCACTACCGTGGTGGTAAACGCCAAAAAGCCAACCATGCAGCTGTCTGACTCTGGTGTCGACGTACTGATTGGCTCCGCGAGCTATCAAGATGGTGAGCTCGTACTGCCAACGTCCATTACCAATCAAAGCTCACAATCGGTGATTCAAGTTGAAGTGGAAGTTCAGGTATTTGATATGTCTGGCCAGCAACTGGCGAAAGAAAAAGTCACAGTTTGGCAATCCATCAAGCGAATGGCGGATACTTACCTGCGACCACAACAAGCAGAACAGGGTAAAAGCATCAAACTGGCAGTGCCGCAGTCTCAGCAATACCAGTTTTCAGCCAAAGTGTTAGAAGTGAAAACTCGTTAATGTGATAACACATGTTTTGTCGAGTTTATCTCTATCCGTTAGATAGGCTCGACAAAATAATAAATCGCGAAGAAATGGCACACACAACCCGCCAAAACGAAGCCATGCCAAATCGCATGATTGAATGGAATACGCTTCGTAACGTAGAAAATCACCCCCAGTGAATACACTATCCCACCAGCTGCGAGTAATGTCAGTCCGCCAATATCCAAGTTGATCGCCAACTGATAAATCACAATCAACGACAGCCAGCCCATGACCAAATACGTCATCAAGGAAAGCTTTTTAAATCGGTAAACAAACGCGACTTTCATGATGATGCCGAGTAGAGCGATGGTCCAGATAACAATCATCAAACCAAACGCGAGCGGCGTACGTAAACTCACCAACAAAAAAGGCGTATAACTGCCAGCAATGAGTAGATAAATGGCGCAGTGATCGAAAGTTTTTAGCCAACGTTTGGCGTTGGGGTGCGGAATTGCATGATACAGCGTCGAAGCCAAAAATAGCACGATAATACTCGCACCGTAGACAGCCATACTGGCCAGCGTCAGCGTATCAGCTTGCTGGTCTATGGCTTTGATTAGCAGCAGTATCAGGCCAACAATACCAAAAATCATCCCAATGCCATGAGTGATGGTATTGGCCAGTTCTTCGCGTTGACTGTATTGAGGTTTCTGCAGTTCAGACATCAATGCGCCTATACTAGAGTTTGAAATTTGCTCTAGTATGGCACATTAGGCTTACACGTGTAAGCTTAAATTAAGACTCATGAACGGCCGTGGTTTGGTCGAGGTAATTAAGTACAAGTTCGCCCACTTGCTCAAGCTTAGTTGTGGCTGGAATGGTCAACTCTCGTTTGAGTTTTCCGCTACCCAGTAAGCTTGCGAGCATGCCACCCTCGCCCTTGCGTGTGCGGTCAACTTCAAACCATAATTTGAGTTCTCGCTCGCTACGATGAGCGACAAATTCTAACTCACGCCACACGCCATGGTATGGCCCGTCAGTCGGCACCATCTCAAATTCTTGCACAAATGGCAGGTCGAACCCTTTTACTTCCTCACACTCCACTTGGCGAATACGCAAACCTTGCGCTTCAAATGCGGATAACACCGCATCCATTAGTGGATCAGGTCGAACGGTGAGGATGTCTTTATCGGTCGGGTCTAAAGCAGCAGCAACGTCCAAGCCGGTTTCGAGCCACACTTTGGCGTCACCAATGGTGACAGGCGTATTCCAAGGCACATCGAGCTGAACATCGAAGGTACGCTCTTCGCCGGAATGGATGGTAAACGCATAAGGGAGGCTCCACTTAGCAAGCACATGAGTCTGAGGTACTCGGCGCATGCTGTGTCCTTCTCGCGCACCACGGTCATCAGGAGCTTCCGCGATATAGCGACAACACAGTTTTAAATCGATGTTGTCGATCGCTTGTTCAGTGGCACCACCATAAACATGGATAGACACATCCACACTTTGACCAGGATATAGCACGTCTTGATTTAGGATTGAGTCGACCTTAGCGCTCCCAATCCCAAAACTGGCAAGTGTCTTCTTCAAAAATGACATAGGCACCTCCTTCGTCGAGATCTCATACTACTACTGCTGATCGAGGGATCAAACAAAAATTGCCTCGATCATCGCGACAAAATGACAAAATCTAAACAATTCAATTGCTCAACTATCGACCAATTATTACAAGGATGCTAATCTTATACGTGATATGCATGCATATCGGTATTCCTGATTCATTAACTGGATTGGCGAGAGCCAGAAGAGTGATTCTTCAATCTTGTTGGAGCCTAGCTCATAATGATTCAGGCCATTACATCGGCAATGGATATGCCTGACAGTTAGGTAAATTAATGCGCCCAACAACAGTCAGGTTCGCACACACTAATACTAGTGCAATGCGCCGCCGCAGTGGCTTTACTACTGCACCAAAGGCAAAGCAAGTTGCGCCAGCAATGACATTGGTTGAGAAGACAGCAATGATGTCGAGTGTTCCGGCCAAAGTTATCAAAGCAGCTTAATCAAAAGCGCGGCGCCAGCTGCGCTTTTTTCTTTGCACGCGACTCAAACCACCTCAACGACTTAGAGCAAAACACAGTGAAATAGATAGTTTTTCCTATTTGGTCTTCGCAAAGCAATTTGGTACCTTTACAGCTAATTACACCTATAAATTCTGTGGAGAAAGAAATGAAGTGTCATCGCATTGAAGAGCTGCTTGAGCTACTAGAGCCTGAATGGCATAAAGACCAAGAAATGAACCTACTGCAGTTCATCGTGAAGCTAGCGAAAGAAGCAGGCTACGAAGGCAAGCTAGAAGATCTGACCGACGACGTGCTGATCTACCACCTTAAAATGCGTAACAGCAGCAAAGACGAAATGATCCCAGGTCTTAAGAAAGACCAAGAAGATGATTTTAAAACTGCGATTCTGCGCGCTCGTGGCATCATCAAATAACCGGCTCAACAACCCAGTATTCTTTAAGCGACTCCCTCAAATGAGTCGCTTTTTTATAACTAAAATTTTTAGTCCCACAATTGGTTATAACTGTTCAGCCAATTATCAGGTTAACTGTACTGACTTTTGTTGTTAAACGTTGACTGCGTTAAAGAAAAGGAATTGTTATTGATTGTATAATCGCCGTTCATCAGTATTTACTAAAATAATTATGTCCGGTCATGATTTATGATAAGGACGAAGTAGCAATGTCATCGAGCGACATCAATAGAAATGACGCCGTACATTATAAAAGCCTAAGAAGGATGAGTGCATGAGTCAGGATAAGATCGATATCAAAGATGTGACTCCTAAAACCTATAATCCCAAAACCCACAAAGGAAACGGGGATCGGTTCAACCCAAGTAATCGCATCTATGTACGCGAAAGCAAAGGGACTTACCAGAAACTGCGTCGCTACGGTGGTTGGTTCTTACTGCTTCTCTTCGCTTTGATACCGTGGATCCCTTACGGTGAACGTCAAGCGATCTTGCTCGATATTGGCAACCAGCAGTTCAACTTTTTCGGTACCACGTTGTATCCGCAAGATCTTACCCTACTCGCCTTGCTATTTGTGATCGCGGCGTTTGGGTTGTTCTTTATTACCACCTTCTTAGGTCGAGTTTGGTGTGGCTATCTCTGCCCACAAACCGTCTGGACCTTCATGTATATCTGGTTTGAAGAGAAACTGGAAGGCAGCGCCAATAAGCGTCGTAAGCAGGACTCCAATAAGCTGACGGCAAATTTAGCGATGCGCAAAACCATCAAACATATAGCTTGGTTTGCCATTGCGCTCGCCACTGGTTTTACTTTTGTTGGCTACTTCGTACCAATGAAGCAATTGGTTATCGACTTTTTCACCTTTAACGCCAACTTCTGGCCCGTCTTTTGGGTAATGTTCTTTGCCATTTGTACTTATGGTAATGCTGGTTGGATGCGTTCCATCATGTGTATTCACATGTGTCCTTACGCGCGCTTCCAGTCTGCCATGTTTGATAAAGACACCTTCATCGTTGGCTATGATGCCAAACGTGGTGAAAAACGTGGTCCACGTCCGCGCAAAGCCGATCCAAAGCAACTTGGTTTGGGGGATTGTATTGATTGTGACTTGTGTGTGCAGGTGTGCCCAACAGGTATCGATATTCGTGACGGCTTACAATATGAATGTATTAACTGTGGCGCCTGTATTGATGCGTGTGACAACACCATGGATCGCATGGGTTACGAGAAAGGACTAATCAGTTACACCACCGAGCACCGCTTATCGGGTAAGAGTACCAAAGTCATGCGTCCGAAGCTGCTGGGCTATGGAGCTGTGCTACTGGTCATGATTGGTCTGTTCTTTGCCCAAATCGCAGCGGTAGACCCAGCAGGCATGAGTGTTATTCGCGACCGCAACCAACTGTTCCGCGTTAATAGCTCAGGCGAAGTAGAAAACACCTACACCCTCAAGGTGATCAACAAAACTCAGCAAGTGCAAGAGTACTCGTTAGATGTTGAAGGGCTATCCGATGTAAGCTGGTACGGTAAGCAGACAATTCAGGTACAGCCAGGTGAGGTATTGAACTTACCAATGAGTCTTGGCGCCGATCCTGACAAGCTAAACTCTGCGATTACGACAATTCAGTTTATACTCACCGATAAGAGCAACGAATTCACCATTGAAGTGGAAAGCCGTTTTATTAAAAAACTATAGCGCTACTTCAGTGACTAACGGAAAAAGGCTCAGTAATGAGCCTTTTTGTTTATATGTCCCAAAGTATGTTTAACTTTGACGCCCTTACCCCAGATTTTATGTGGTACGCGTTAGAAAGCATCGGCGTTCGCGCAGAATCAGGCTTTCTTCCCCTCAATAGCTACGAAAACCGTGTTTATCAATTCACTGACGAAGAGCGTCGTCGTTATGTCGTCAAGTTTTACCGCCCTGAACGTTGGAGCAACGAACAGATCCAAGAGGAGCACGACTTCACTTTAGAACTAATTGGAAACGAAATCCCCGTCGCACCACCTGTGCGCATCAACGGTGAAACCCTGCATCACTATCAAGGCTATGCCTTTGCGCTGTTTGAGAGCGTGGGTGGTCGCCAGTACGAGGTTGACAACTTAGATCAGCTCGAAGGTGTAGGGCGCTTCCTTGGTCGCATCCACAAAGTGGGTAGCCGCCAAGCCTTCCAACATCGCCCAACGATTGGCTTGCAAGAATACCTGTATCAACCAAGAAAGATTCTGCAAAACGCCAACATGATTCCAATGCACTTGGAGAACAGCTTCTTCAATGACTTGGATATGCTGATCAAATCGATTGAAAGCCACTGGCAAGAAGGCTTCAATACTATTCGGCTGCATGGCGATTGCCACCCAGGCAACATTTTGTGGCGAGATGGCCCTATGTTTGTTGATTTGGATGACGCTCGTAACGGCCCTGCAGTACAAGACTTATGGATGCTACTGAACGGTGAACGCCAAGACAAACTGATGCAGCTGGATATTGTTTTAGAGGCTTACCAAGAGTTTTGCGACTTTAATCCTGCAGAATTGAAACTAATCGAGCCACTTCGCGGTCTACGAATGGTGCACTATATGGCATGGCTAGCAAAACGTTGGCATGACCCTGCATTTCCTCTCGCTTTTCCATGGTTTAATGAGCCAAAATACTGGGAAGGTCAGGTCCTTGCATTTAAAGAGCAGATCGCCGCTTTAGAAGAAGCACCGCTGTCTTTAATGCCTCAATGGTAAGTCAGGCCACAAATTCAAAAATGGAGATATTTCGATGAAAAAACTGTTCGCACTGTTTTCTATGCTGATGCTAAGCCTGTCGGCACATGCAGCTCAATTCAAAGAAGGTGAACATTACAAAGTATTGGATCTTGAGGCATCAAAAAAACCTCTTGTGACGGAGTTTTTCTCTTTCTACTGCCCGCACTGTAATAGCTTTGAACCTGTTATCCAGCAACTGAAAAAGCAGTTGCCAGAAGGCACTAAACTACTAAAAAACCACGTTTCTTTCATGGGTGGCAACATGGGCCCATCAATGAGCAAAGCCTACGCGACCATGGTTGCACTAAAAGTGGAAGACAAAATGGTGCCAGTGATGTTTAACCGCATCCACAATCTAAAGAAGGCGCCACGTAACGATGAAGAGCTTCGCCAAATCTTCCTTGATGAAGGTGTAGACTCGAAGAAATTCGACTCTGCATTCAAAGGCTTTGCGGTTGATTCCATGGTTCGCCGTATGGACAAGCAATTTGAAAACAGCGGTCTAACCGGCGTTCCTGCGGTTATCGTTAACAACAAATACCTAGTTCAAGCACAAAGCATCAAAACGATGGATGAGTACTTCTCTCTGGTGAACTACTTGCTGACACTAAAATAAGCACATCGATATCAATCAAAAGGGGAGCACGTCGCTCCCCTTTGTTTATTTGTAAATCTCTTGTAGCAACCGATCTTTTTCTTGCCACACATCACCCAACCATTGCTGAAATTGTCGCTTATAGGGCTTATCGTTAAAGTAATCACCAAGCACTCGTTCATCGACGGGCAACACATTCACACGCACAACCACCTTGCGCATGCGGCCCATCAATAAATCCTTGAATGGCTTATTTGTATTTTCTGGGTACGCCAGCGTCACATCGATAATGTTCTCGAACTGCTCCCCCATTGCCGCTAACGTGTATGCGATCCCGCCCGATTTTGGTTGCAGCAAATATTGGTAGCTCGTCTTGCTCTTACGCTGTTTTTCTTCGGTAAATCGAGTGCCTTCGACATAATTAACCACTGTGGTTGGTGCATGTTTGAACTTGACGCACGAGCGACGTGTCGTCTCTAAATCTTGACCTCGTTTGTGCGGGTTTCGGATCAGATACTCTCGCGAATAACGACGCATAAATGGCATGTCGAGTGCCCAACACGCCATCCCAATGAAAGGCACATACAACAGTTGTTGTTTGAGGAAAAACTTCGGCATAGGAATGCGGTCTTTAAACACGCAGCAAAGCACCACAATATCGGTCCAACTGAGATGATTACTGATCAGCAGATACCACCCGTCTTTTTTCAGAGCCTCACCGCCCTGAACATCCCAGTCAACACGGTTAGAAACCGCCAGAATGCCCGCATTAACGGTAGCCCATAACCACATCACCTTGTTGGCACAAGCGGTCGTTTTCGCTTTTAGCTCCACGCTTGGAAGCAATACTTTAAACACAGCGATAATACAAATTGCGATTGAACACAGCGCAGAATTGAGAATCACAAAAGAAGCGTTAAAAAAAAATAACAAATATGCCAACATGATAGTCAAACAACAGTGATAATGTGTGAAGAATAAAACAGCGTGTAATTATACTGCGCCTTTGCCACATTGGAATATGCGTGGGAATGGTCAGATTTGTTACCTCAACCAATATTTGCACCACTCATTCGACAATAAGGAGATAACGAATGAAACCAAGGCTAATTCTCTTGCCTTTGGCCTTTGTCGTCAGTTCTGCTCAGGCTCAACTCGCTGAAACCGCAGGTTTTGGCGGTGAAATTTCGCTGAATGCCGGATTTGTATCATCAGAATCCAACTTCAATACGGAAAATAGTAACACCATCGATTCTCTCGATAAGCGTGCCGATAGTGACAGTTCTGTTATCGCTGCACCGCTAGGGAGTGTGACATACACCTTTGGTAGCCGACTTAACCACCAAGTTTACGCCGGTACCACACGCTCAGATGTCGCGGTAGGTACACTCGCTTTTCAGTTGGGCTATCAACACGAGCTACAATCTGGCACCGTGCTCGATGTTTCCTATCTGCCGACGGTACTTAAAGGCGAAACTTGGCGTAACCCATATCAAGTCGGAATCGCCCGTCAAGAAACGGATGTGGACGGCAATGCCTATCGCTTTCAAATCAAAGGATTGATTGATAAAAACTTCAACCTTGATCTCGCTTATGCTGATAAAGACATTGAACAAGAAGAAGTAACGGACCGTTCACTCGCTCGCGATGCGAGCCTTTACTACGTTAAAGGTGACTATCGGATTTCACTTAATCAAACATCCATGTTGCAACCGGCGTTTACCTACATTAATCAAGATGCCGACGGTAAGGCGGAATCATTTGATTCGTACGGGTTTGACATCAGTTGGTTTAAATTTATCAACCGCCATCGGTTGGCCCTCACCGCAGGTTATGCCTGGAAAGACTATCAAGCCGCTAGCCAAACTTTTGCTAAAACACGAAATGATGACACCGTCAGCCTATTTGCAGCCTATGAATATCAAAACGTGTTTGACTGGCAAAACTGGTCGTTCATTTCTTTAGCCGGCTACAGCCAAACGGACTCAAATATCACGTTCTATGATGAGAAAGAGTACCTGTTATCGCTCGGTTTAAACTACACCTTCTAACGTCCTTCATCGCAACAAGGCACTTACAACACTTGTTGCGGTGATATTTGCACGTCTCTATACCGCTTGCGCCGTGAGTTGTTTCAGTAAGCGATCCATCGCTCGATACCCAAGCGCCTCGGCTAAGTGCGCTCGTTCAATCTGCTCCGCCCCATCAAGATCGGCGATTGTTCGCGCCACTTTGATAATGCGATGATACGCGCGAATCGAAAGCCCCAAACGATGCAAAGCGGTTTCAAGAAACTCCGCATCACTTTTGTGTAAGGGGCAAAACGCCTCGATTTCTCGACTGCCTAACAAAGCATTTACCTTACCGCTGCGGTTCAACATATTGGTACGCGCATGATTCACACGTTCTTTAACGATAGCGGTCGGCTCGCCGCGATCACCACCTTCTGCTAATGTCCCTTTGGGCAGAGCAGGGATTTCTAAAGACATATCAAAGCGATCTAACAATGGTCCAGATAATCGACCAAGGTAGCGCAAAATAGCTTGTGGATTGGTGCGAGCTTGATTGCCTTCATAATATCCTGTCGGACTTGGGTTCAATGCTCCAACTAATTGGAAGCGAGCCGGAAAGCGTGTTTTACCTTGCGCTCGAGAGATAATGATCTCACCAGATTCGAGCGGTTCGCGTAACGAGTCCAGCACCTTTCGGTCAAATTCGGGCATTTCGTCGAGAAACAACAAGCCGTTGTGGGCTAAAGAGATCTCCCCGGGTCTGGGTACCGAGCCACCGCCAACTAATGCAGCCATTGAACTTGAATGATGCGGAGAACGAAACGGACGCGACTTCCAATTGTGCTCATTAATTTCACTCTGCGTCAGCGACGCCACCGAAGCGGTTTCCATTGCTTCTTCGTCACTCATCTCCGGTAGTAAGTCACACAAACGCGAAGCCAACATGGTTTTTCCAGTACCTGGCGGGCCAAGGAAAAGTAAGTTGTGGTTTCCAGCGGCAGCTATCTCCAATGCGCGCTTACCTTGTTGTTGGCCAATAATATCTTGTAAGTCTCGACCATGTTTTTCGACTATTTTGCGCTTAGGCGTTTGAAAAAGATTCAGTCGATGTTGACCACAAAGCTCGGCACATACTTCCAGTAATGATTGGGCCGATTTATGTTGTTCCTTCCCCACCAGCGCCGCCTGATCGCCATTTACATGTGGGACCACTAAATGACGTTGAATCTTACTGGCTTCCAGCGCAGCAGGCAGCACACCTTTTACAGGTCTTAGACCACCAGATAGCGCTAACTCGCCAACAAATTCGTAGTTTTTAAGCTTATCTGTCGCGATTTGCTCCGAAGCGGCCAAAATCCCCAATGCGATAGGAAGATCAAAACGCCCTCCCTCTTTGGGCAAATCTGCTGGAGCTAAATTAACGGTGATCCGCTTAGCTGGAAACTGAAAATTAGAATTAATGATCGCGCTACGAACGCGATCTTTGGACTCTTTTACCGTCGTCTCTGGCAGCCCTACCAAGGTAAACCCGGGCATACCATTGCTAATATGAACTTCTACACTAACCGATGGCGCTTGCACCCCGACGCTTGCTCGACTATGAATGATTGCCAGCCCCATACGTTCCTCAATTTATTGAACACTCTGTAAACAAATGTTTTATCTAGTTGGTTATGTTATATACCGCGTCCCAATTGAGAGTTAATGTGAAAAAAGAATGACTTTTTGCTTGTCATGCAGCGGAATTGTGTGATACCACTAATGACGCAAACAATTTCGTAGAACATTACACAACATTTTTTAACGAAAAAAGAACGACAGACAGATGAACCTTTTCGCTCATATCAACGCACTGCTAGCCCTGATTATCGTGGTCATTATTGGCACCGCGCGGGGTATTGTGGGCGAAAGGTAACCACAAATTACAAAAAACCCCCGCACTGAAAAGTCCGGGGGTTTTTTTACAACTACAAGTTGTCATCTGTCTAACCCTCGGACAGTTTAACGGGAAGAATGGGAGTGCACATGAAGTGCAATAAATATGGCAATCGCTACGAGCCACAACGTAGCAAAGGAGGTTTACGATGACTGGTGCACAACTTGTCGTAGCCGCTTTAAGACAGCAAGGCATCGAAACCGTTTTTGGCTACCCTGGCGGGGCCATCATGCCAATCTACGATGCTTTGTATGACGGAGGGGTGGAGCACATCCTATGCCGTCATGAGCAAGGGGCTGCCATGGCCGCCATCGGTATGGCTCGTTCCACTCAAGACGTTGCTGTATGCATGGCAACTTCCGGCCCAGGGGCCACTAACCTTGTTACCGGCCTTGCCGACGCTTTCCTTGACTCCGTACCTCTAGTTGCCATCACAGGCCAGGTTGCTAGCTCTCATATCGGTACCGATGCATTCCAAGAAATGGATGTGATCGGAATGTCCCTAGCCTGTACTAAGCACAGCTATCTCGTGACCGAAATTGAAGACCTAGCGCCAACGCTAGCCGAAGCGTTTGAAGTGGCCAAAACGGGTCGTCCGGGTCCAGTCATTGTCGATATCGCCAAAGACGTTCAACTGGCTCAAACTCCAACAGATCTACTGCCTCCATACGTAGCGCCTGCAATCGAAGATGTCAGCGCTGAAGACATTAAGCGCGCACAAGATGTACTGGCAGCCTCAACTCGCCCAGTGTTGTATGTTGGTGGTGGCGTGCAACTCGCGAAAGCAACCGATGCAGTACGCGAATTCCTTCGCTTAAACCCAATGCCAGCAGTTAGCACACTAAAAGGCCTCGGTACCATTGAACGCCATGATCCTCACTATCTTGGTATGTTGGGCATGCACGGCACCAAAGCCGCTAACCTAGTGGTTCAAGAAGCCGATCTATTGATCGTGGTTGGCGCGCGCTTTGATGACCGTGTGACGGGTAAGCTCGACACGTTTGCACCAAATGCGAAAGTGATTCACATCGACATTGATGCTGCGGAGATTCATAAACTTCGCCACGCCAACGCACCATTGCGTGGCGACATCAACACCATTCTTCCTCAGCTAGAGCTGACTCAAGATATCTCACCGTGGGTACATCACAGTGAAAGTCTGCGCAGCGGCTTTAAGTGGCGTTACGACCACCCGGGCGAGTTAATCTACGCACCGCTATTGCTTAAACAACTGTCAGACATGATGCCAGACAGCTCAATTGTCTCGACTGATGTCGGTCAGCACCAGATGTGGGCAGCGCAACATATCCAGCCACGCGAACCACAAAATTTCATTACTTCTGCTGGCCTTGGCACCATGGGCTTTGGCTTGCCAGCAGCGATGGGTGCAGCAGTCGCACGTCCTGATGATCAGTCTATCCTTATTACAGGTGACGGTTCATTTATGATGAACGTGCAGGAATTGGGCACGCTGAAGCGTCGTCAGATTCCAGTGAAGATTGTCCTTCTTAATAACCAACGTCTTGGCATGGTTCGCCAATGGCAATCGCTGTTTTTCGACGGTCGCCACAGTGAAACCATTCTTGATGACAACCCAGATTTCGTGATGCTAGCAAAAGCGTTCGATATCCCGGGCAAGACCATCACCAAGAAAGAAGAAGTGGAGCCAGCGCTGAAAGAGATGCTAGCGAGTGAAACTTCTTACATGCTTCACGTTTTGATTGATGAAGAAGAAAACGTGTGGCCATTGGTGCCACCTGGCGCATCAAACAGTGATATGTTGGAAAATACATAGGAGACAATCGCATGGACAGATATTTACTCGACATCAAAGCCGATGACAAACCGGTACTGTTGGAGCGCGTTCTACGTGTGATTCGTCACCGAGGCTTCGTGATCAAACAAGTCGCTGCTACGCAAAACCATGAAAGTAAAGTAGCCAGCGTCGAGATCATCGTCGACAGCGATCGACCAATCTCGTTTTTGATCAATCAAATAGAGAAGTTGTGGGACGTTCGTAAGGTTGAGGTGCTAAAAATCCGCAACGATGAACTGCCAAATCACAACTTACAACAACACGTAAGTGCATAAGGAAGGCAACAAATGGCAACGAAAACTGCAGATTTCATTTGGTTTAATGGTGAGATGGTTCCATGGGCAGAGGCTAACGTTCACGTTCTGACTCACGCAATGCATTATGGTACATCCGTGTTTGAAGGCGTGCGCTGTTACAACACACCAAAAGGCCCAATTGTCTTCCGTCACCGTGAGCATGCACAACGTTTAAAAGATTCCGCCAAGATTTACCGTTTCCCGATCCCTTTTTCTGTAGAAGAAATCATGGAAGCTACCCGCGAAACACTGCGCCAAAACAAACTCGATAGCGCTTACATTCGTCCATTAGGTTTTGTCGGTAATGTTGGTTTGGGCGTGTGCCCACCAGTTGGCACTGAAATGGATCTAATCATTGCGGCATTCCCTTGGGGCTCTTACTTAGGCGAAGAAGCGCTAGAGAAAGGCGTGGATGCGATGATTTCAAGCTGGAACCGCGCGGCACCAAACACCATCCCGACAGCAGCTAAGGCCGGCGGTAACTACCTATCTTCACTACTGGTTGGTGGTGAAGCCCGTCGTCACGGATACGACGAAGGTATCGCACTGAGCGTTGATGGTTACCTATCGGAAGGGGCTGGCGAAAACATCTTCGTTATCAAAGATGGCGTGATCACCACACCACCAGCAACCAGCGCGATTCTGCCGGGCATCACGCGTGATTCGATCATGACTATTGCACGCGATAAAGGTTATGAAGTGCGTGAAGCCAATATTGCACGTGAAGCGCTTTACCTTGCTGATGAAGTCTTCATGACAGGTACGGCAGCTGAAATTGTGCCTGTGGCAACCATCGACAAAATTGAAGTGGGCACAGGTAAACGCGGCCCAATCACTAAAGAACTACAAGCAGCCTACTTTGGCCTATTTGACGGCACCACGGAAGATAAGTGGGGCTGGTTAGACTATGTGTACCCAGAACAGAAGTAAGAAGGATTTAAGAAATGCCAAAATATAGATCAGCTACCACCACACATGGTCGTAACATGGCGGGTGCACGCGCGCTGTGGCGTGCAACGGGTGTGAAAGAAGAAGACTTCGGTAAACCAATCATCGCCGTGGTGAACTCGTTTACTCAATTTGTTCCGGGTCACGTACATCTTAAAGACATGGGCCAGCTTGTCGCACGTGAAATTGAAAAATCAGGCGGCATCGCGAAAGAATTCAACACCATCGCGGTTGATGATGGTATCGCAATGGGTCACGGCGGCATGCTGTACTCACTGCCTTCACGCGAACTGATCGCAGACTCAGTAGAATACATGGTGAATGCACACTGTGCCGATGCCATGGTGTGTATATCTAACTGTGACAAAATCACTCCGGGAATGTTGATGGCATCCATGCGTCTCAACATCCCGGTTATCTTTGTCTCTGGTGGCCCGATGGAAGCGGGTAAAACCAAGCTTTCTGATCAGATCATCAAACTAGACCTTGTTGATGCAATGATCCAAGGCGCGGATCCAAAAGTATCTGATGAGCAAAGCGAGCAGATCGAACGCAGCGCATGTCCAACCTGTGGATCGTGTTCAGGCATGTTCACGGCAAACTCGATGAACTGCCTAACAGAAGCGCTGGGTCTTTCTCAGCCGGGCAACGGTTCTATGTTGGCGACTCACGCAGACCGTGAACAACTGTTTCTTAATGCAGGTCGTCGCATTGTTGAACTGACTCGTCGTTACTACGAGCAAGATGACGAATCCGCGTTGCCACGCAACATCGCAACTTATGATGCCTTCGAAAATGCAATGGCACTGGACATTGCCATGGGTGGTTCAACCAACACCATTTTGCACCTGTTAGCTGCAGCGCAAGAAGGTGAAGTGGATTTCGATATGGAAGATATCGATCGCCTATCACGTCAAGTACCACACCTATGTAAAGTGGCACCATCTACCCAGAAATATCACATGGAAGACGTACACCGCGCAGGTGGCGTAATGGCGATTCTTGGTGAATTGGATCGTGCTGGTCTACTGCACAATGATGCTCGCACCGTACTGGGTCTTTCAATGAAAGAGCAGTTGGCAAAATACGACATCATCCAAACGGAAGACGAAGAGGTACTTAAGTTCTACCGCGCAGGCCCTGCGGGTATTCGTACCACCCAAGCGTTTTCGCAAGATTGTCGTTGGGATCGCCTTGATGACGACCGTGCAGAAGGTTGTATTCGCGCGAAAGACAACGCCTTCAGCCAAGAAGGTGGCCTAGCCGTTCTATCAGGCAACATCGCATTGGATGGCTGTATCGTGAAGACTGCCGGTGTTGATGAAAGCATTCTTAAGTTTATTGGTCCGGCTGTGGTATTTGAGAGCCAAGAAGATGCGGTGGAAGGCATCTTGGGTGGCAAAGTCAAAGCAGGTGACGTGGTTGTTATCCGTTACGAGGGCCCTAAAGGTGGTCCGGGCATGCAAGAAATGCTTTACCCAACCACTTACCTAAAATCAATGGGCCTTGGTAAAGAATGTGCACTGCTGACTGACGGTCGCTTCTCTGGAGGTACATCAGGACTCTCTATCGGCCATGCTTCTCCTGAAGCCGCTAACGGCGGTGCTATTGGACTGGTGAAACCAGGCGATATGATCTCGATTGATATTCCGAACCGTTCAATTTCACTCGAAGTGTCTGAACAAGAACTTGCAGAGCGCCGTGCAAAACAAGATGAACTTGGCTGGAAACCTGTTGATCGTCAAAGAGAAGTTTCCTTTGCACTTAAAGCGTACGCGAGCATGGCCACCAGTGCTGACAAGGGTGCAGTACGAGACAAGTCGAAGCTAGAGGACTAGCAATGATGGAATCTCAACCCGAAAAGAAAGTAAATCAAACTGGCGCAGACTATCTGCGCCAAATCCTTCGCGCACCTGTTTATGAAGTAGCAACAGTGACGCCACTGCAAGAAATGCCTCGTTTATCTGCACGTATCGGGAATAATGTGCAGATCAAGCGTGAAGATCGCCAACCCGTGCACTCGTTCAAATTGCGCGGTGCATACAACATGGTGGCGAGTTTATCTGAAGCGCAGAAAGCCGCTGGTGTCATCGCTGCATCGGCAGGTAACCACGCTCAAGGCATGGCACTGTCTGGCACTAAGCTGGGAATCAAAACCACTATCGTGATGCCAAAGACCACGCCGGATATCAAAGTCGACGCCGTACGCAGCTTTGGTGGCAATGTGGTACTACACGGCAGCAACTTTGATGAAGCAAAAGCAGAAGCCGAACGTTTGTCAGAGCAATATGGCTATACTTTTGTGCCCCCCTTTGATCACCCACTGGTGATCGCAGGTCAAGGCACCATCGGTATGGAAATGCTGCAGCAAAATGGTCACCTTGATTACATCTTTGTTCCTGTCGGTGGCGGCGGTTTGGCCGCTGGTGTTGCGGTACTCGTGAAGCAGTTAATGCCAGAAATAAAAGTCATTGCTGTAGAGCCGGAAGACTCATCTTGTCTAAAAGCCGCGCTGGATGCTGGTGAACCAGTGGTACTAGACCAAGTCAGCATGTTTGCCGATGGCGTCGCAGTAAAGCGCATTGGTGAAGAGACTTTCCGTCTGTGCCAAAAGTACATTGATGGCCACATTGCGGTGTCTAGTGATGAAATCTGCGCAGCAGTAAAAGACATCTTTGAAGATACCCGAGCGATTGCTGAGCCTTCGGGTGCGCTTGCTCTGGCGGGGCTGAAAAAGTTTGCAGAACAGAACAAGCTGAAAGACAAAAACCTAGGCACGGTACTGTCTGGTGCAAACACCAACTTCCACGGGTTACGCTATGTTTCTGAGCGCTGTGAGCTTGGTGAAAAACGTGAAGGTTTGCTGGCAGTGACGATTCCTGAACGCCAAGGAGCATTCTTTGAGTTCTGTAACTTGATTGGCGGCCGTGCAGTTACGGAGTTTAACTATCGTTATAACGATGACGAACTCGCTAATATCTTTGTCGGTGTTCGTCTGCAAGGTGGTCAAGAAGAGTTGGAAAACATCATTCACGATCTACGTGAAGGTGGCTATCCGGTGGTTGACCTTTCTGATGATGAAATGGCGAAGCTACACGTTCGCTACATGATCGGCGGGAAGCCATCGAAGCAACTCAAAGAGCGACTCTACAGCTTTGAATTTCCAGAGTACCCAGGTGCCTTGCTGAAATTCTTAAGCACTCTTGGTACCCATTGGAATATTAGCTTGTTCAACTACCGTAACCACGGCGCAGACTACGGACGCGTTTTATGTGGTTTCGAGTTAGATGAAGGAGATTTAGCTCAGTTTTCGGCACATTTGCGCGAACTTGGCTATCAATGCAAAGACGAAACAGACAACCCGTCTTACAAGTTCTTCCTGTCATAAAACGCCACATTCCAAACATATCAAATAAAACACCTCGCTATTGCGAGGTGTTTTTTTTATGACTGTAACCAATCTTGATGTAGCTGATTAGGCGATCCTAGGTAATCCACCATCCATTGGATCAATTTATGATTATCATCTTTGCGCCAGACCAAGCAACAATGACTGAGCGGCTTATCATCTGGCATCACCTTCTCCACCAGCACACCATCATTGATCAGTGGCGTTGCAATATGACGTGGCATATAACCCACGCCAACTCCATTTTTCAAACATTCAATTGCACTGTACCAGTTGGGTAGTAACAATCGGCGTTGTTGCGGATAATGGCCAGTATGGCGCTTTGGCAGCACGTTCGAAGTATCATCAAGGCAGATCGCCGGAAATTGACTCACAAACTCTTCAGTAAGCACTTGTTGGCGAACACAGGGATGAGCGGGAGACATCACAAATGCCCAATCCAATACGCCCATATCTTTGACTTCAAAATCCCCACCAACGGGAACCGCAGACGTGGCTCCAACGACTATATCAGCTCGTCCTTGTGCTATAGCCTCCCAAGAACCATTGAAGACCTCCATATTGATCTGCAATTCAGCAAATTCAAACTCGCGATAAAAATCTTCCACCAAAGGTTTGAGCTTCTCTAACTTCACCACGTTATCTAAGGTCAGCTTTAACGTGCTCTTCCATCCTTGAGCTGCTCGGCGTGTTTGTGCTTTCACCTCTTCCATTTGACGCAGCAAAGAGCGAGCCTCAGCCATAAAAAGTTCACCTGCTGGAGTTAACTCCACTTTCCTCGGTAAGCGTCGAAACAGCACCACATCTAAATCTTGCTCGACCTGCCTTACTCCATAACTGATGGCTGAAGGGACTTTATGCAGCACCTCAGCCGCAGCGGTGAAACTGCCTAAACGGGCAACCGTATCCAGCATTTCCAGAGACGCTTTAGAGAACATGATTTAACCTTTCAAAAAATTTGATTGATAACCAACAATTTTAGCGTTTTATTTTCTTAAAATCGAAAAATAGAATAATAAGGTAAATAAATCAGGGTTGGCGCCAACTGATGTTGATTAAAAAATGATTAAATAATTTGACTGGTTGAATCATGAAAATATCAAAACTACAGCTCATTTATCTGGCAGCATTATCGATGCTTGGCTTCGTTGCTACCGATATGTATCTGCCAGCATTCAAAGCGATGGAAATCGACTTTGCAACAGGCCCAGAGCAAATAGCGCTCTCTTTAACGGTATTCCTAGTTGGTATGGCGGTTGGCCAGCTAATGTGGGGATTGGCATCCGATAAATTTGGCCACCGCAATACACTCGCGGCCGGGTTAGTGCTGTTTACTATCGCGTCATTCGGTTTGGCTTTCTGTGACCAAGTATGGCAACTACTGACACTGCGCTTTATCCAAGCTATCGGTGTATGTGCACCAGCAGTGATCTGGCAAGCTATGGTCATTAAACGCTACTCAAGCAGCAGTCAGCAAATTTTCGCAACGATCATGCCGTTAGTCGCGCTATCACCAGCGCTAGCACCTCAATTAGGGGTAGTGTTGGCAGATAACTTCGGCTGGCACAGTATCTTTATTACGCTAACACTAGTTGGTGTCTTCTTGGTCTTTGCGACAATGGCCCAAAAAGACGAGAAAGCAGAAATCAAACAAACCAGTATGTCTGCCGACATCAAAGCGCTGCTGAGTTCTAAAAAGTACCTTGGCAACGTGTTTATGTTTGCGACGGCTTCGGCTGCATTCTTTGCTTACCTAACTGGTATGCCAGAAATCATGGCGCAACTAGGCTATGAAGCAAAAGATATTGGTTTGAGCTTTATCCCACAAACTATCGCGTTTATGGCTGGTGGTTACTTGGGTAAAGTCGGCGTTCGTAAATTTGGTGATGAAAAAGTTCTACGTCAATTGATTGGCCTATTTAGTGTCGCGGCAATAATGATATTCATTGCCTCACAATGGGAACTGTCTTCTATCTGGCCAATTCTAGCGCCTTTCTGTTTAATTGCGGTAGCCAATGGTGCGCTATACCCAATCGTAGTAAACCGCGCGTTGGCAAGTGCTAAACAAAGCCCTGCAACAGCTGCAGGCCTGCAAAACAGCTTACAAATTACTGTGAGCAGTCTATCAAGCGCATTAGTTGCTGCAATGGCAAGCCAAGCTCAAATGGTAACGGGCGTTGCAATCATCATCTGTATGGGTGGTCTTTGGATGGGTTACATCTTATCTAACCGTGAATTGTCTCAGCACTTCACGACTCCAGACAATGCTCGTGTAGTGAGTGAAGACGAACTTTAATTGTTCAGATAATAAAAAAGAGCCGCGTAATGCGGCTCTTTTTGTTTATAAGCTTTTCAACCCCCACTTCTTGGCAGTCAGCTTGAAAAAGCCTTGGGTCTTTTTCAGCTCAACCCAATGGTTGATGTAATTAATCCATACTTGATCGTTTTGCGGCAACAGCATCGCAATTGGTGTCGGTTTACGCGGAGCGGTCACTGGTACTATCGCCAGTTGTTTAAACTTGTCCACCAACGTCGCTGCTTCCACATTGGACGTCACCGATACATCGGCCCTGCGAGCTAGTAATTCTTGGAAGTCGCGCGCTGGCGCTTCAATCACAATGTGTTGAGCCAGCGGGAAAAACTCTTTCACCATTTTTTCTTGCACCGTTCCTAGTGTCGCCGCGACTTTCACATCAGGCGTATTAAAATCTGCCCAATCAGAGAATTTGGCGAGATCTTTCTTTTGCACAACGGGTACAAAGGCAAGGTAGAAATACGGTTGGCTGTATCCAGCGACTTTCGCGCGCGACATATTCAGGGACGCGCTGCCAGTAATATCGTATTTGTTGGCGGTAATGCCATTGACTAGTGTCTTCCAATCCGTGGCTACATACTCTACTTTTACACCGAGATCTTTAGCAAGCTCTGTCGTTACGTCGATATCAAAGCCACGATAACTGTTGGTTGCAGGGTCTTTCATCGTCATCGGATTCCAATCTCCCGTCGTTCCAACACGGAGTACACCACTGTCTAAAATGGATTGAAGACGGCTTTCAGCATGAGCAATTTGAGTTGCAGCAAGTAAACACATTCCTAGCGCTAGTAAAATCTTTTTCATTTTTATTCCCTTAAAAATAATGACCTTATGCGGTTTAATGATTAACCTTTATTAAAGCTCTATTGATAACATAGCAGCAACAATGGAAGTTTTTTAGTTAATTCAGGGAGTAAATGTGACCTTTCGAACTCTATGGCTGATTTCGCTGCTGTTGCTCACAGGTTGCTCAGATTATCAATGGGGCTGGTATGTGCTCGATCCCTCCACGGAGCAAGGACTCACCAATCTGAAGTTTTTAATCGCCGGATTTAGTGACACCATCCAAGTATCACTCCTCAGTATGTTATTTGCGATGACCTTAGGTTTAATCATCGCCCTACCGGCTCTGTCGAACTCCCCCTACTTGAAGTGGATCAACCGCATTTATGTCGAGGTAGTCCGTTCAGTGCCTGTTTTAGTCTTACTACTTTGGGTGTATTACGGCATGCCAACGCTGTTGGATGTCTCACTCAATCACTTTTGGGCGGGTGTTATTGCCCTGACCATTGCTGAGAGTGCGTTTATGGCGGAGGTGTTTCGCGGCGGAATCCAAGCCATCAGTCGTGGCCAGCATGAAGCGGCTGAATCTTTGGGCTTAAGCTATTGGCAAAAGATGCACTTGGTAATTCTTCCCCAAGCGTTTCGACAAATTCTCCCACCATTGGGAAATCAATTTGTGTATATCCTGAAGATGAGTTCTTTGGTTAGTGTGATTGGTTTGAGCGATCTCACTCGCCGTGCCAATGAGCTGGTGGTGAATGAGTACTTACCCCTAGAGATTTATACCTTCCTCGTTTTGGAGTACTTGTTGCTCATTCTATTCGTATCCCAAGCTGTTCGTTGGCTCGAAAAACGCATCGCCATTCCCAGTTACTAACGATGAAGCCTTTAGCTAGAAACAACAAAGCCGCTCTTGTTGAGCGGCTTTGACAATATAGCGACAGAGTGCAGGTACTGCTTATTTCTGTTTTACAGGGCGTTGCCAGCCATTAATTTTGCGCTCTTTGACGCGAGTAATCACTAACTCGCCTTCTTCAACATCTTTTGTCAGCGTCGTGCCTGCACCGATGGTTGCGCCATCAGCGATAGTGACAGGCGCCACCAGTTGACTATCAGAACCAACAAAAACATCATTACCGATGATGGTTTTAAACTTGTTCGCACCATCGTAGTTACAAGTAATCGTACCGGCACCGATGTTCGTACGTTGACCGATTTCAGCATCACCAAGGTAAGTTAGATGGTTCGCTTTTGAGCCTTCTCCGATACGCGCATTTTTCACTTCTACGAAGTTACCCACATGGGAGTCGTTACGCATCTCAGCACCAGGACGAAGGCGAGTAAATGGACCAACGGTACATTCTTCACCAACCGTTGCACCTTCAATCACACTGTAAGGGCGAACGATGGTGTTGTCATCGATTTCGCAATCCTTCAGTACACAGCCAGCACCGATAACCACGTTATCACCGAGTGATACTTTACCTTCGATGATAACATTCACGTCAATTTCACAGTCCATACCGCACTGCAACTCACCACGCAAATCAAAGCGTGCTGGGTCGCGTAGCATCACACCTTGCTCTAGTAGCTTCTGAGCTTGCATTGATTGGAAAGCACGCTCTAGACGAGCAAGCTGTGCGCGGTCGTTAACCCCTTCCACTTCAATCGCGTTTACTGGGTGTACTGCCTCAACGGCGCGACCTTCATCGTGTGCGGCTGCAATAACGTCAGTTAAGTAGTACTCGCCTTGCGCGTTGTTATTGTTTAAGCCAGACAACCAACGCTTAAGATCCCCACCAGTCGCAACCATCACGCCAGTGTTGATCTCTTTAATTTGTTTTTGTTCTTCCGTTGCATCTTTTTGCTCAACGATCGCAACAACAGGACCATTTTTACGAATAATACGACCATAACCTGTTGGGTTATCAAGCATCACTGTAAGCAGTGCAATACCACCAGTTGGTTGAGCATCCAACAAGTTCTCGATGGTTTCGGCTGAGATTAATGGCACATCACCATAAAGCACGAGGATTTTCTCATCGTCTTCAAAGCGAGGAGATGCTTGGTCAACCGCATGGCCAGTTCCCAACTGATCCGCTTGCAGCACCCAGTTTACTGGTTCTTCAGCAAGAGTGGTTTGCATTTGATCACCACCGTGACCAAATACTAAGTGAATATTTTGTGCACCAAGACCAGTACATGTATCAATCACATGTTTTGCCATTGGCTTCCCTGCCAAAGTGTGTAGCACTTTAGGCATGTTCGAATGCATACGGGTACCTTTACCCGCAGCAAGAATCACAGCACTGAATTTCATTGAGAACCTATTGACGTTTTATGTTAATTGGCCGTTATTTTAAACAGCTCTTTTAAAATAGTTAATGGAGTAAGGTAAATTTCCAACTAAAATTAATCAAAAAGGCGACCATTTGGCCGCCTTTTGTCATGCAACGTTGCTAATTGAGCTTAGCGACGCTTTTTTGTCAGCTCGATAACTCGTAGCTGAGCAATGGCTTTAGCCAGTTCACTGGCCGCTTGTGCGAAGTCCATGTCACCATGCTGATTCTGGATTTGCTCCTCAGCGCGGCGCTTGGCTTCTTCTGCCTTCGCTGCGTCTAGCTCTTCACCACGGATAGCGGTATCAGCCAGTACAGTCGCTGTACCAGGCTGAATCTCTACCATACCACCAGAAACATAAATGATTTCTTCGTGGCCGTGCTGTTTCACAATACGCACCATACCAGGCTTGATAGCGGTCAGCAGCGGTGTGTGACCATGGAAAATACCAAGTTCACCTTCGCTACCGGTCACCTGAAACGTTTCAACACGACCAGAGAAGATTTTCTTCTCAGCGCTTACTACGTCTAGGTGAAAGGTTATTGCTGCCATATCGCCTCCTAGTTAGCCTTATAGCTTCTTCGCATTCTCAATAGCATCGTCGATGCTACCGCAGTACATGAATGCCTGCTCAGGAATGTCGTCGTATTCACCAGCTAGTAGACCTTTAAAGCCACGTAGAGTCTCTTTTAGAGGTACGTAAATACCAGGGTCACCTGTAAATACTTCTGCTACGTGGTAAGGCTGAGTTAGGAAACGCTCAATCTTACGTGCACGAGATACAACTTGCTTATCTTCTTCAGATAGCTCGTCCATACCTAGGATAGCAATGATGTCTTTCAGCTCTTTGTAGCGCTGAAGTGTCTGCTGAACGCCACGAGCAACTTCGTAGTGATCTTGACCAACTACTAGTGGATCAAGCATACGAGATGTTGAATCTAGTGGGTCGATCGCAGGGTATAGACCCATTGCCGCGATGTTACGGTTAAGTACAACCGTTGCATCCAAGTGCGCGAACGTGGTTGCTGGAGACGGGTCAGTCAAGTCATCCGCAGGTACGTATACCGCCTGTACAGACGTGATAGAACCTGATTTCGTTGACGTGATACGCTCCTGAAGTACACCCATCTCTTCTGCAAGAGTTGGCTGGTAACCTACCGCAGAAGGCATACGACCTAGCAGTGCCGATACCTCTGTACCTGCCAGTGTGTAACGGTAGATGTTATCAATGAACAGTAGTACATCACGACCTTCGTCACGGAAACGTTCTGCCATTGTTAGACCAGTCAGTGCAACACGTAGACGGTTACCTGGTGGCTCGTTCATCTGACCGTAAACCATCGCTACTTTCGATTCTTCAGGCTTCTCAACGTTTACAACGCCCGCTTCCTGCATCTCGTAGTAGAAATCGTTACCTTCACGAGTACGCTCACCAACACCCGCAAATACGGATAGACCTGAGTGCTGTAGTGCGATGTTGTTGATAAGTTCCATCATGTTAACGGTCTTACCTACACCTGCACCACCGAATAGACCGATTTTACCACCCTTAGCGAATGGACAAATTAGGTCGATTACTTTAACGCCCGTTTCTAGAAGTGCGATCTCGTTTGATTGTTCTTCGTAGCTTGGTGCGCTGCGGTGGATAGAGTAAACCTCTTCCGCGCCCACTTCACCACGCTCATCAATCGCGTCACCTAGGACGTTCATGATACGACCTAGAGTTTTAGTACCGACTGGTACTGAAATTGGAGCGCCAGTGTTAACCACTTCAACTCCACGACGTAAACCATCAGAGCTACCCATTACGATACAACGAACTACGCCACCGCCTAGCTGTTGTTGAACTTCAAGAACTAGACGCTCTTTTGAGTCCGTTACGTTTAGAGCGTCATATACACTAGGTACATTGCTCTGTGGGAACTCTACGTCGACTACCGCACCGATGATCTGTACGATCTTACCTGTAGCCATCGTTAATCCTCTAAACTATTTCGTTTTACCTAAGCTTAAACCGCAGCTGCACCACCAACGATTTCCGATAGTTCTTGTGTGATCGCAGCCTGACGGGCTTTGTTGTACACAAGTTCCAAATCGTCAATCAAGTTGGTTGCATTATCCGTTGCAGCCTTCATCGCAATCATTCGAGCCGCTTGTTCACAAGCAAGGTTCTCAACCACACCTTGGTATACCTGAGACTCTACGTAACGCACTAGTAGCGTATCCAGTAGAGGTTTTGGCTCAGGCTCATAGATGTAGTCCCATGAGTGCTCACGCTGCATCTCTTCGCTGTCCGATTTAGGCAAAGGTAGCAATTGATCGATCGTTGGTTGCTGAACCATAGTATTCACAAACTTGTTGAATACTACGTATAGACGGTCCAGTTCACCTTCATCGTATTTCTTCAGCATTACGCCAACAGAACCGATTAGGTCTTCTAAGCTTGGGTTATCACCCAGGCCAGAAACCTGTGCCGCAACTTTTGCGCCACCATGTTTAAAGAAAGCTGTTGCTTTTGAGCCAACAACGGCAAGCTCAATCTCAGCACCTTTCTCTCTCCATGCTTGCATGTCTGTAACGGCTTTTTTGAACACGTTAATGTTCAAACCACCACACAGACCACGGTCTGTCGAAACGATGATGTAACCAACACGTTTAGCTTCACGCTCTTCTAGGTACGGATGACGGTACTCTAGGTTTGCGTTAGCCACATGACCGATCACTTTACGCATTGTTTCAGCGTATGGACGAGAAGCTTCCATTGCATCTTGAGAACGACGCATTTTTGAAGCTGCTACCATTTCCATCGCTTTCGTAATTTTCTGCGTGCTTTTAACACTACCGATTTTATTACGTATCTCTTTTGCGCCGGCCATCGTTACTCTCCGTTAGTTGGTGGCAGAAACTGCCACCGACCTAATTACCAAGTTTGGGTTGCTTTGAAGTCGTCAGTCAGTTTCTTCAACTGAGCTTCGATTTCATCGTTGTAAGCGCCAGACTTGTCGATCTCAGCTGCTAGTTCAGCGTATTGACCGCGAGCGTACGATAGTAGAGCCGCCTCGAAATCTAGAACTTTGTTAAGTTCTACATCATCAAGGTAACCGCGCTCTGCCGCGAAGATAGTTAGAGCTTGGTCAAATACAGACATTGGAGCGTACTGCTTCTGCTTCATTAGTTCTGTTACTTTTTGACCATGGTCTAGCTGTTTCTTCGTTGCTTCATCAAGGTCAGAAGAGAACTGAGCAAATGCTGCTAGTTCGCGGTATGCAGCTAGTGCTGTACGGATACCACCTGATAGTTTCTTGATGATTTTCGTCTGAGCTGAACCACCTACACGAGATACTGAGATACCTGGGTCAACAGCTGGACGAACACCGGCGTTGAATAGCTCAGTTTGTAGGAAGATCTGACCATCGGTAATCGAGATTACGTTAGTCGGTACGAATGCTGAAACATCACCTGCTTGAGTTTCGATGATAGGAAGAGCAGTCAATGAACCAGTCTTACCTTTCACTTCACCGTTAGTGAAACGTTCTACGTACTCTTCGTTTACACGAGCTGCACGCTCTAGTAGACGCGAGTGTAAGTAGAATACGTCACCTGGGAATGCCTCACGGCCTGGTGGACGTTTAAGTAGTAGAGAGATCTGACGGTAAGCTACCGCTTGCTTAGATAGGTCATCGTAAACAATCAGTGCGTCTTCACCGCGATCGCGGAAGTATTCACCCATCGCACAACCTGCGTATGGCGCTAGGTATTGCAGCGCTGCAGATTCAGAAGCAGATGCAACTACAACGATAGTGTTTTGTAGTGCGCCATGCTCTTCTAGTTTGCGAACTACGTTAGCGATAGTCGATGCTTTCTGACCAATTGCTACGTAGATAGAGAAAATACCAGAGTCTTTCTGGTTGATGATCGCGTCGATCGCCAGTGCTGTTTTACCAATCTGACGGTCACCGATGATAAGCTCACGCTGACCACGACCGATTGGGATCATTGAGTCAACTGACTTATAACCAGTTTGCACAGGTTGGTCTACCGATTTACGGTCGATTACACCTGGTGCGATCACTTCTACAGGCGAAGTCATTTTCGCTTCGATTGGACCTTTACCATCGATAGGCTCACCCAGCGTATTTACTACGCGGCCTAGTAGTTCTGGACCAACTGGCACTTCAAGAATGCGGCCAGTACCTGTAACTTTCATGCCTTCCTTAAGGTCAGCATATGGGCCCATTACAACCGCACCAACCGAGTCACGCTCAAGGTTAAGTGCCAGTGCATAACGGCCACCCGGTAATTCAATCATTTCACCTTGCATCACGTCCGCTAGGCCGTGGATGCGGATGATACCATCGCTTACCGATACGATAGTACCCTCGTTGCGAGCTTCACTAACAACTTCGAAAGATTCGATGCGTTGTTTGATTAGATCGCTAATTTCCGTGGAATTAAGTTGCATGCTCCAATCCCCATTAAGACTGCAATGCATCGCTCAGGCGGTTCAAACGACCACGCGCTGAGTCATCGATGACTAGGTCTCCGGCTCGAATAATAACCCCACCAAGTAGGGTCTCATCTACACTGCAATTCAGCTTCACTTTGCGTTCAAGACGCTTTTCAAGTTTGCTGCCAATGTTTGCAAGTTGCTCATCAGAAAGTTCTGTTGCTGAAATGACTTCAACATCGATTTCTTTCTCATGCTCTTTCTTCAGAGTGTAAAACTCTGTGCAAACATCAGGAAGGGCCGCTAAACGACCATTCTCAGCCATCACCTTCAAAAGGTTTTGACCGTGCGTATCAACTTGTTCGCCGCAAACTGCAACAAAAATCTCTGCCATTTTATCAGCAGAAACCGAACCGGTTAGAAGTTCGTTCATTTGTTCGTTTTTGGCCACTTCAGCAGCAAAAGATAACATTTGGCCCCATTGGTCCAACTGGTCTTTCTCTAAAGCAAAGTCGAAGGCTGCTTTAGCATAGGGGCGTGCGATAGTAGTCAAATCAGACATATGCGCCCCCAGACTTAAAGTTTTGCAGTAATGTTGTCGAGAATATCTTTTTGCGCATCTTTATCGATAGAACGCTCAAGGATTTTCTCAGCACCAGCTACAGCCAGAGTAGCAACTTGTTTGCGCAGGTCATCGCGCGCACGATTGCGTTCAGCTTCAAGTTCTGCTTCTGCTTGCGCTAGGATTTTCTGGCGTTCTGCCTGAGCTTCCTCGCGAGCTTCATCAAGAATTTGAGACTTGCGCTTGTTCGCTTGTTCGATGATCTCAGTTGCTGTGCGCTTCGCTTCTTTCAATTGATCAGAAGCGTTGGCTTGTGCTAGATCCAAGTCTTTCGCAGCACGTTCTGCTGCTTGAAGGCCATCAGCAATTTTCTTCTGACGCTCTTCGATCGCTTTCATCAATGGTGGCCATACATACTTCATGCAGAACCACACAAATAGTGCAAACGAGATTGCTTGACCTAGCAGAGTTGCGTTTATGTTCACAACAGCTACCCCTCTATTTGGACTTAGTGTTAATCAGTGACAAGCGCTAATCGCTCGTCCCGAGTTAAAGGTGATTAACCTAGTTGACCAACGAATGGGTTTGCGAAAGTGAATAGTAGCGCGATTACGATACCGATCATTGGAACCGCATCAAGTAGACCCGCGATGATGAACATCTTAACTTGTAGCATAGGAGCCATTTCTGGTTGACGTGCAGCACCTTCTAGGAATTTACCACCTAGCAGTGCGAAACCAATCGCTGTACCAAGAGAAGCAAGACCGACGATAATACCTACGGCGATTGCAGAAAAGCTCAGTAAAGTTTCCATTACTATCTCCAATTTATAGTTGTTGGCTTAGTGCCCAAATAAAAAGCTTTAAAAAATTAATGATCAGGATCTTCGTGTGCCATTGACAGGTAAACAATTGTCAACATCATGAATACGAAGGCTTGAATCGTAATAACCAAGATATGGAAGATTGCCCACGGTAGTGAACCCATCCATTGTAAGTACCATGGTAGCATTGCCGCACAAAGAATGAATACAACCTCACCCGCGAACATGTTACCGAATAGACGCATACCAAGTGATAGAGGTTTCGCCAGTAGCGATACCACTTCAATCAGTAGGTTAAACGGAATCATAAGTGGGTGATTGAATGGATGTAGTGCAAGTTCTTTTGCGAATCCACCTAGACCTTTCACTTTGATGCTGTAGTAAATCATCAATGCAAAAACGCCTAGAGCCATAGCCATGGTGATATTCACATCAGCAGACGGTACAACCTTAAGGTAAGGGATACCTAGCCAATGTTCTGCTGGGTACGGTAAGAAGTCGATAGGAACTAAGTCCATCACGTTCATCAAAAATACCCAACAAAAGATAGTCAGTGCTAAAGGCGCGATCAGTGGGTTGCGTCCATGGAACGTGTCTTTGACGTTATCGGCGACAAATTCAACGATCATTTCTACAGCACACTGAAGCTTACCCGGTACACCCGCTGTTGTTCTCTTCGCTACTTTGTAAAAAATTCCGAGGAAGATTAAACCAGTAAACCAAGAAAAAAACAGGCTATCGATATGTACGTTCCAGAAACTTGTCTCCGACCCTACTAAACCCAACTTATACAGCGATAGGTTAGAAAGGTGGTGGGCAATGTAACCGGACGATGTTAGCGCTTCACCTGGCGCAGCCATAACTCATCCTATTTTTTGTTGTTAATGAATAGCACTGGTGCACAGATATTAATACCTAGTACCAGCAAATAGGTTAGTTTGAGGGGAACAAGTTCCACCTGCATATACATGTAGGCAACATAGAACAGTGCAACCGTGATGAGAATTTTCAGTACTTCACCCGTATAGAAGGAAGCCGCGATGCGCTTGGCAGCGCGAGCCCCACTAAACATGAAAGCACACAGCGCGAATACTGCATTGGCAACAACAAAAATGCCTCCGCCAATCAGCGCTGAAAATCCCCAGTCAGGATTTATGGCTACCGCCATTCCTGCTGCCACAAAAATAACCGCGCCAGACTGGATCATTAACAATTGCCTTGCGAGCTCTCGTCCTGGTCTAGCTAACGCAGCTACCATGTATTCGTACCTCTAGTAATATCCACTTCGCACTAAACTCTCTGTGCTGGGAAATTGGCGAAAATTATACGTTCAGTTCAACGTAAAGCAATTCGATTGCATCAAAAACTTACAGTTTTGTTTACAAAACGACAACTTTCGCACAAAATTCGATTAATTAGATTAATTGACCTAAATCAATTATCTCATCTAGTCCTCAAGCTTGGCAATTAGTTGGTCCAATTTGTGAGGCTCATCAATACTTATCGTCAATTTCGCTTTTCCGTTTGCAGAACGGGTCAGAGAAACTTTTGCATCAAGCAGCTGACTCAATTTATGCGACATTTGCTCAGCTTCGGTATCTTCTTGTTGCCCTTTTTGCTCATTTTGTGGGGCTAAGCACTTTTTTACTAACTGTTCGGTTTGGCGAACAGTCATTTGCTTTTTCGCGACTTGTTGAGCAACCTCAACCTGCTTCCCACCCTGCAAGGCCAATAGCGCTCGCGCATGACCCATTTCTAGCAATTTATCCGCAACCAAGCTTTTCACATCGGACTCAAGCTGGTTTAAACGTAACAAGTTACTGACTGTCGTTCTCGACTTACCAATCACTTCTGCGACTTGTTGATGCGTAAGCGTAAATTCGTCTTGTAAGCGCTCAAGCGCTTGTGCTTCTTCAATTACATTCAAGTCTTCACGTTGAATGTTCTCAATCAACGCCATGGCAATCGCCGCGCGATCTTCGACTTTCTTCACCAAACACGGCACACGTTTTAAACCAGCCTGCCTTGCCGCACGCCAGCGGCGCTCACCAGCAATGATCTCAAACTGGCCGCTTTCAACCTGGCGAACCACGATTGGCTGAATAATGCCTTGTGACTGAATCGAAGCCGCTAATTCTTCTAGCGCTTCAGGCGCCATATCTTTACGCGGTTGGTATACGCCCGGTTGCAATTGACCAATCGCTAAGTCGGTTAACTCACCGTCTGCCGATAATTCTTGGCTATGCGATGCAATATGCTGTTTTTCACGAGCAAACGAACTGGTCGACAATAACGCATCCAGTCCTTTTCCGAGACCACGCTTAGACATGGGATTGAATTCCTTAGGTTAGAGTTAAACTGGGATTTCTTCGCGGCGGAGCATTTCGCCCGCTAGAGCAAGATACGCTTTGGCCCCTGCAGAGTACTTATCGTAGTACATCGCTGGTTTACCGTGACTTGGCGCTTCGGCCAAACGCACATTACGCGGAATGACGGTACGGTAAACTTTATTGCCAAAGTGTTTTTTAAGTTGATCGGACACTTCATTCGATAGGCGGTTGCGCGGGTCGTACATAGTACGCAGTAAACCTTCGATTTTGAGGTTTTCATTAACCACAGCCGCTAACTTGCTGATTGTGTCCATAAGAGCAGTTAAACCTTCTAACGCAAAGTATTCACATTGCATCGGCACCAGCACAGAATCAGCTGCCGCCATCGCATTGATTGTAAGAAGGTTTAGAGAAGGAGGACAATCAATAAAGATGAAATCATAGTTATCGCGAACTGACGACAATGCATTTTTTAAACGCACTTCGCGAGCGAACACTTCCATCAATTTGATCTCTGCCGCGGTTACGTCACCGTTCGCCGCGATCAAATCATACTTCCCTGTGGTTTGGGTACATACGACTTGATCGAACGGTGTATCTTCGACCAAAAGATCGTATGCGGTGGCATCGACCATATACTTATCCACGCCACTGGCCATCGTAGCATTGCCTTGCGGGTCGAGATCGATCACCAAAACCTTGCGCTTTGTTGCCGCCATCGAAGCCGCTAAGTTAATGCACGTTGTTGTTTTGCCGACCCCACCTTTCTGGTTGGCGATTGCTACAATTTTACCCACGATTACCTCGCTAATTTTCCTTGCGCGATAAGATTACTAGATGACGATCACCTTCCAACTCAGGAACAGCTAAAGATATGATCTCTGTCACACTGCACCATTCAGGAAGCTGATCCATTTCATCTTTAGGGTGCTGTCCTTTCAGCGCTAGAAACACCCCATGCTCTTGTTTCGGCAAATGGTGGCACCATTCCACCATGTCTGTCATTGAAGCAAAAGCTCGACTCAAAACGCCATCAAATTTTTCTTCAGGTTGAAATTCTTCGACGCGACTTTGAATTGGTGTCACGTTTTTCAGCCCTAATGTGTGCACGACCTGCTTGATAAAACGGATGCGTTTGCCAAGACTGTCGAGCAAGAAGAAGGTCTTCTCAGGGTTCATGATTGCCAAAGGTATGCCCGGTAAGCCCGGACCAGTACCAACATCAATAAAGCGCTCACCGGGCAGGTGTGTGCTCACCACGATGCTATCAAGAATATGTTTCACTAACATATCAAGCGGATCGCGCACCGACGTTAAGTTGTACGCTTTGTTCCACTTGTCGAGCAGTTCGACGTAACCGACCAATTGCTCTCTTTGTTGCTCTGACACTTCTAAATCGGTTTTCGCGATCAGTGAATCCAGTTTTGTTCGCAATGCGCTCATTTTATTCTTCCTCACCTTTCTTCAGCAAACCATGCTTTTTCAAGTGAACAAGAAGAATAGAGATTGCTGCAGGCGTAATACCAGAAATGCGCGATGCAATACCGATGCTCTCTGGTTTGGCCTCACTCAGTTTAGCAACGACTTCGTTTGATAAACCTTTTACATCGCGGTAATCCAAATCTGCGGGTAGCTTGGTATTTTCGTGACGCAATGATTTTTCGATTTCTTCCTGCTGACGCTTGATGTAACCATCGTATTTTACTTGAATTTCAACTTGCTCAGCCGCTTGCTGATCTTCAAGTGCAGGAGCAAACGCTTCAAGTTGCGTCAGTTGCGAATAAGTGATCTCTGGACGACGCAGAAGATCCTCACCACTCGCTTCACGTGCCATTGGGGTTTTCAGCAGCTTGTTCAGCTCATCCACGCCTTCTGACTTCGGATTCATCCACGTTGATTTCAAACGCTGACGTTCCGTTTCCATGTTATTGAGTTTCTCGTTAAAGCGAGCCCAACGAACATCGTCAATCAAGCCTAACTCGCGTGCTTTTTCCGTTAAACGTAAATCGGCGTTATCTTCACGTAGCAACAAGCGGTATTCCGCACGAGAAGTGAACATGCGGTACGGTTCTTTGGTACCCATGGTCGATAAATCATCAATCAATACGCCCATGTAAGCTTGGTCACGACGTGGGCTCCAGCCTTCTTTGTCTTGGCTGTACAAGCTTGCGTTTAGACCGGCCATCAAGCCTTGCGCTGCGGCTTCTTCGTAGCCAGTCGTACCATTAATCTGACCAGCAAAGAACAGACCATGAATAAACTTGGTTTCGTACGTTTGCTTCAAATCACGTGGATCGAAGAAATCGTACTCAATCGCATAACCAGGACGAACGATATGCGCATTTTCAAAGCCTTTCATTGAGCGAACGATTTGTACTTGCACATCAAATGGCAAGCTAGTCGAGATACCGTTAGGGTATAGCTCGTGCGTCGTTAAACCTTCTGGCTCAATGAAGATTTGGTGGCTATTTTTGTCCGCAAAACGCATCACTTTGTCTTCAATCGACGGGCAGTAACGCGGACCAATGCCTTCAATCACACCCGCGTACATCGGACTGCGATCCAAGTTGCTACGGATCACGTCGTGCGTTTGCTCATTGGTGTGCGTAATAAAACATGGGATCTGACGCGGGTGTTGTTCGCGTTTACCCATGAATGAAAATACAGGGGTAGGGTTATCACCGTGCTGAGCTTCAAGCACTGAAAAATCAACAGTGCGAGCATCAATGCGCGGTGGGGTACCCGTTTTTAAACGATCCACACGGAATGGCAGTTCACGTAATCGATCCGCTAATGCGATCGACGGTGGATCCCCTGCACGTCCACCTGAAGAGCTCTCCATGCCAATGTGGATCTTACCACCAAGGAACGTACCTACCGTTAGTACGACGGCTTTCGCATGGAAGCGAAGTCCCATTTGAGTCACCACGCCAACCGCGCGGTCTTGCTCAACAATCAGATCATCCACTGACTGCTGGAACAGCGTTAAGTTAGGTGCATTTTCTAATGCGTTACGGACGTACGCTTTGTACAGAGCTCGATCCGCTTGAGCTCGAGTCGCTCGAACTGCAGGACCTTTGGAGGCATTTAGTGTACGGAATTGAATACCTGCATGGTCGATGGCTTCAGCCATCAAACCGCCCATAGCATCCACTTCTTTTACTAAGTGACCTTTACCAATACCACCAATCGCCGGGTTACAAGACATCTGGCCTAATGTATCGATGTTATGGGTAAGGAGAAGCGTTTTTTGTCCTGTGCGTGCAGATGCGAGCGCGGCTTCCGTTCCTGCGTGTCCGCCACCGACAACAATGACGTCAAAGTTTTCGTGATAAAGCATGAACTGACCTCAGGTATTCAAAGGGATTTAATGGACAGATAAAGGAGCCGTATTTTACCTGCTTTATGCCACAGAGAAAAACGTTTTCTCGTTTTATCCGTTTTAAGCTTCAAGATAAATATATATAAGATCTATATATATGATCTTTTATTAGATCTACTATTAGGATCGACCGTTTATGTGGATAACCTAAAAATGATCAACAAGATCATGGATCTTCTTTGGATCATATCTTGTGATCATGATTGGATCAGATCGAGGATTACCTGGGATCAAAAGTGGTAGTTATACACAGGGGGTAAAATTGATCAAAGTTGTTATTGGGATAACTAAAGGAAAATCACTGGATCTTATCGTAGTTATCCACAGCTCGTTTGATTGGTTTTTGAGCAGTTAAACAAAATAATTTGACGGGAGTTATTCACATTGGGGAAAACAGAGCCGAATTTCGACTCTGTTGAAGGGAAAGCGGAGAGCTTAAAAGCGTTCGATATTCTCTTTTAACCATGCCTCAGCGGCGTCTTCGGGTACTGCATGGCTCAGTACATCAATCTTAAGACAATCAGCGAGCGGTGTGGCACCAATGTCCTCTAGTAAATCATAAGCGTGTTGACCAGCGGCGCAGAACGTATCATAGCTTGAATCACCAATCGCAATCACTGCGAACTTTACGTCGGTCATTTTCGGCGGGGTATTTTGTAATGCCGCGATAAAAGGTTGAATATTATCAGGGTACTCACCAGCCCCATGGGTTGAGGTGATCACCAACCACGTTCCTTGATTTTCGATCTCATCAAGAGATGGCTGATTGTGGATCGTTGTTTCAAATCCATTCTCGTTGAGTAGATCACTCAGGTGATCCCCTACGTATTCTGCGCCACCTAGCGTGCTGCCTGTAATAATGTGGATCATACTTCTTCCTTATTGAATGCGACGGCTAAAGCTCATGGATGGCTTGCCGTACAAAAAGAAACGCGGTGTGAGTTAAGCTCAGCACCGCGCGTTCGATTATTTACTTCCCGATACAGAATGAAGAGAAGATTCGGCCCAGTAAGTCGTCAGAACTGAACTCGCCGGTAATCTCGTTGAGATGCTGTTGGGTGATGCGCAGCTCTTCTGCCAGTATCTCACCAGCCATATAGCCTTCAAGCTGTTCCTGGCCTATTTGAAGGTGCTGTGCGGCGCGTTCCAATGCATCGAGGTGACGGCGACGAGCCATAAAGCCACCCTCACTATTGCCTGAGAAGCCCATGCATTCTTTTAGGTGTTCACGCAGAGCTTCAACCCCTGCACCAGTTTTCGCTGACAAGCGGATAAGGGTAGGGTTATTGACGTGGCAGATCCCCATTTCTTCACCCGTTTGATCCGCTTTGTTTCGGATCACGGTTATGCCGATATTGTCGGGTAGGCGATCCACAAAGTCTGGCCAGATATCTTTCGGATCGGTGGCATCGGTTGTGGTGCCATCCACCATGAACAAGACGCGGTCTGCTTGAGCTATTTCATCCCACGCGCGCTCGATACCGATTTTCTCGACTTCGTCGGAGGCATCACGCAGACCTGCTGTATCAATGATGTGTAGTGGCATACCATCAATGTGGATATGCTCACGCAGTACGTCACGCGTGGTACCTGCGATGTCGGTTACGATTGCAGACTCTTTGCCTGATAGCGCGTTCAGTAGGCTTGATTTGCCCGCATTTGGACGACCTGCAATCACGACTTTCATCCCTTCACGCATGATCGCGCCTTGGTTGGCTTCTTTACGCACCGCATCTAGGTTGTCGATGATGGCTTGTAGGTCACCAGCCACTTTGCCGTCGGCCAGAAAGTCGATCTCTTCTTCTGGGAAGTCGATGGCTGCCTCAACATAGATACGCAAATGAATCAGCGACTCAACTAAGGTATTAATGCGCCCTGAAAAGGCGCCCTGTAAGGATTGCAGCGCCGATTTTGCTGCTTCTTCAGAACTTGCATCAATGAGGTCTGCAATTGCTTCTGCTTGAGCGAGGTCGAGTTTATCGTTCAGGAACGCGCGTTCAGAGAACTCACCAGGGCGAGCTGCTCGAATACCATCAATACCTAGAATGCGTTTTATCAGCATATCCATCACGACGGGGCCGCCATGGCCTTGCAGCTCAAGTACGTCTTCACCTGTAAATGAGTGCGGGTTAGGGAAGTACAGAGCGATGCCCTGATCAAGCACAGTGCCATCTTCTGACTTAAACGGCAGGTACTCTGCATAGCGAGGCTTTAGTGTCTTACCCGTGACTTCTAACGCCACTTGGTTGGCTTTAGGGCCTGATACTCGAATAATACCGACACCGCCACGACCAGGCGCGGTCGCTTGAGCGACAATCGTATCTGTAGTCATAATTTTGCCTTTTGAGCTGGGCTCAAATTGAGCCATAACTTTAGTTAGCTGAATTGTAATCAGCCAAAAACAAAAAGGCGACCTTTTGGCCGCCTTTCTCAATCATTTCCTAAAAGGTTACTTGCTGTGTAAGCCTTTTTTCTCCAATCCTTTGTAGATAAGAGTTTGCTGGATAAGCGTTACGATGTTCGACACCAACCAGTACAGAACGAGACCTGATGGGAAGAACAAGAAGAAGAAGGTAAACATAACCGGCATAAAGGTCATGATCTTCTGCTGCATTGGATCCGTTACCGTTGTCGGGCTCATCTTCTGGATTAGGAACATAGACGCACCCATCAATAGCGGCAGGATGTAGTAAGGGTCCTGTGCTGAAAGGTCATGAATCCAACCGAAGAATGGTGAGTGACGAAGCTCTACCGATTCCATTAGCGCCCAGTATAGCGCGATGAAGATAGGCATCTGCAGGATAAGAGGTAAACAGCCACCTAGTGGGTTTACTTTCTCTTTCTTGTACAGTTCCATCATTTCTTGGCTCATACGCTGACGGTCATCACCGATGCGCTCACGCATAGCTTGCAGCTTAGGCTGAAGCATACGCATTTTCGCCATAGACGTGTATTGCGCTTTCGTTAGTGGGTACATTGCACCACGAACGATGAAGGTCAGACAGATGATTGCCACACCCCAGTTACCAACAAAGCTCTGGATGAATGAAAGCAACATATGAAGAGGCTTCGCAATGAACCATAACCAGCCGTAGTCCACTACTAGGTCTAGGTTAGGTGCCACTTCTGCCATTTCATCTTGCAGTTTTGGACCAACCCAAAGTGTTGCTTCAAACTTAGCCTGATCGCCTGTTGCGATAGTTTTGTTCGGCATACGAACGCCGATGTCGCCTAGGTTGCCAATTACACGAGTGTATAGGTTAGTACCTGGTTCGTTACGTGGGATCCAAGCTGCGGCAAAGTAGTGCTGAATCATTGCTGCCCAACCTTGGCCATCGGCTAGGTTAAGAGACAGGTTGCGATCCTGCATATCATCAAAGCTGTACTTCTTGTAACGCGTATCTTCTGTTGAGTATGCGCCACCACGGTAAGTAGGCATTGTGATGCTACCACCATCGTCCATTAGGTTTTGACGTAGGTGAGCGTACATACCAAATGTTGCGTTATTGCCTGAGTTGTTCACTACATCGTATTCAACATTAAGCGCGTAGCTGCCGCGTTTAAAGATGTAAGTTTTGGTGTATTCGATGCCGTTTGCAGTGAATGTCATCGGAACACGAAGTTCATCTTGACCGTCAGCTAGAGTGAAGCTGTCTGCACTTACGTTGTAGTGAGGGCGATTTGTGCTGCTCAAGTCGATACCTTGAGGACCCACTAGACCGCTTTGAGCGATAAATTGGTGACCTTGAGCGTCTTTAAGCAGAACAAAAGAATCTGATGAATCTAACTCAGCAGAGTATTCGTTAAGGTTGGCATGTACCACATCGCCACCAACGGTGTCGATCGACAGAGTTAAAACATCAGTCGTTACTGTGATAGTTTTTGCAGAAGCTTGCTGTTGGCCAGGAACTGGGTCAAGTTCATCAGCAAAAGATGGTGCAGGTAGAGTGCTGCTTGATTGAGCCTGTTCAACTGCTTGAGGTTCTGGATTCTTTGCAACTTGCCATTGTTGAAACAGCAAAAAAGAAACCAGGGCCAAACCGATGAGCAGGATATTACGTTGAGAATCCATCGTTAGTTATCTCTGTCTTGTTTTTGGACTGGTGGAACGGGGTCATACCCCCCTTCATTCAAAGGGTGGCATTTTAATAGACGTTTGCCTGATAACCAACATCCTTTTACAAAACCGTGAGCTCTCAAAGCTTCTAGCGCGTAAGTGGAACAGGTTGGTGTGAACCGGCAACGAGGACCAATCAAAGGGCTGATAAACCAGCGATACAGATAAACGAGCCCAATGGCTATCCACGTGAAGGGCGAGACAGGCGTTGCCATAGCTTATCAAACAACTTAAAAATTTCCTCATTGCTTAAATCTTGCGCGCTTTTCTTCGCAATCACAACAAAATCTTTGTTTGGAAGCTGATGTTGATTGTTACGAAAGCTTTCACGAGCCAAACGCTTAAATCGGTTACGACCGACAGCCGTTTTGATTTGCTTTTTTGGAACCGCTAAACCTAATCGTGGATGAGAAAGTTTGTTATTGCGAGCAATGATGGTGAAATGAGGCGAGCCAGCTCGATGAGCTTGCTGGAAGACGTTTTGATAATGCTCGGGAGTTAACAAACGTAACTCCCGATTAAACGCGTACGTGTTCAAAATAAACTAGCGATTATTTTGATAGGCGCGCACGGCCTTTTGCACGACGTGCGTTGATAACTTTACGACCGTTCTTAGTTGCCATGCGAGCACGGAAGCCGTGAGTACGCTTGCGCTTTAGAACTGTAGGTTGAAAAGTGCGTTTCATGATAATTACCTTTACTGATCAGTAGTTTTAGGTTCTTGTTAAACCCGGCGTGGGTATTTGCTTTCTTATATAAAGAAGCTCTTTATATAGAGAAGGACAACCGACGCCTCTCAACAAAGAGGCGGAATTGTAATCACACTCACATAATGTGTCAATGACTCAATGAGTACGAAATTCCGGCCGGGCGATTATACGTAGTGTGAGTAAAATCTCAAGGATCAATCGATCCTGATGCTTGATCGTTACTCTATTCCTACTTGGTTAAGGAATTTTTTCAAACGAGGATCTTGTGGATTATCGAAGATATCCTGTGGAGAACCTTGCTCAACGATATTGCCTTCCGCCATGAAGATCACTCTATCTGCGACTTCTTTCGCGAATTGCATCTCGTGCGTCACCACCAGCATGGTTTGATGCTGATTAGCTAACTTCTTCATTAATGAGAGAACTTCTCCAACCCATTCCGGATCCAACGCAGAAGTTGGTTCGTCAAATAACAGCAATTCTGGTTGCAGCGCCATCGCTCGGCCGATACCCACACGTTGTTGTTGGCCGCCAGACAATGCCGCTGGATAACTATCGCCTTTATCCCCAAGGCCTATGTCATCCAGAATTTGTTGCGCTCGTTTGAGAGCATCGACTTTTTTCCAACCTCGAACGGTCACTAGACCTTCGGCAATGTTCTGGCGCGCATTCATATGGGCAAACAGGGCATAGTTTTGGAACACAAAGCCAGTTCGACGACGCAGCGCTAATACTTCGGCTTTAGTGTGTTTTTGAGTATCAACGGAGATGTCATCTATCGTGATACGACCTTCATCTGCTTGTTCTAGAAAGTTCACCGTACGCAGCAAGGTTGATTTACCCGTACCACTTGAGCCGATAATCACGATGATCTCACCTTGCTTAATATCGAGGTCGATGCCTTTCAGCACTTCAGTCTCACCAAAACGTTTGTGAATATTTTCTAACTTAATCATCGTACGTACGCCTTATTCAGTTTTGCTTCTGCCCAGATTTGTACGCGAGTCAGAATCACCACCACGCCCCAGTAAATAAGAGCAACCGCAAGGAAAGCTTCAAAGAAACGGAAACTTGATGAGGCTTCCATCTGTGCTTTCGCCATGATTTCGGCCACACCAAGCGTGAAGGCGAGAGACGTTGACTTGATCATATCGATGAAATAGTTCATCAATGAAGGCAGTGCGACACGCGTTGCTTGAGGTAAAATCACTCGGCGCATCGCCTGAGATGTTGTCATACCCACCGACAAGCTCGCTTCCATCTGGCTACGATCAATACCAATAATGGCGGCACGAATACTTTCCGCCATATAAGCGGCAAAGTGCAGCGTTAAACCGATCACCGCTGCTGAGAAGGCATCAATACCCACCATCAATGGGAAAATTTGTGGTAAGCCGTAATAAAGCAGGAAAAGCTGAACTAAGAGAGGGGTGCCACGGAAGAAGCTGATGTACAGTTGGCTTAATTGATCCAGAACTGGCAGTTTAAATACGCGAATATTGGCTAAAATGACGGATAAAATCAGTGAAAACACCAATCCCCATGTCGCCATCTCCATGGTAGTGCCAAGATATTTCAGCAATATCGGCAGCAGTTCCAACATGTAATTAAAGTCAAATCCCATACGGCTTACCTAAAGGCTAGAGAAAAGAAAAGGTGGAAAACAAGTTCCACCTTTACGTAAGTTTATTTTAGTCCGAGAGTGATACCACTTTGCGGCCTAAAGTACAAAGAGTTCTTATTTCGTGATGTCAGCGCCAAACCACTTCACGGAAATTTTCTCTACTGTACCATCTGCGCGCATCTCAGCCAGTGCTTTGTTTACTTCTTCTTGCAGCTTACGACCTTTCTCGTTGTCCACGAAAGGCCATGCGTTTTGAATGGTTTCAAACGGTTCGCCCGCCAATTCCAAAGGAAGACCGGTTTTCTTAATCAGCTCTAACGCAGAAAGACGATCCATTACAAATGCATCTGCACGACCGAGCGCCACGTCATGTTCGATACCTGTGTCGTACGTTTTAATGTTGATCTTGCCGTCTTTGTCGTACTGACGAAGCAGTTGCTCGAAGTTAGATCCTAGATTCACAGCAACGGTTTTGCCCGCAAGATCGCCAACACCTTTGATGCTGTCGTTGCCTTTACGCACGGTAATTTGTGCGCCATCTACAACGTAAGGGTCAGCAAATAGGTATTTGGCTTTACGCTCATCAGTCATGGTGATTTGGTTGGAGATCGTATCGATACGACCGGTTTCTAGCAGACCAAATAAACCAGAGAAGTTAGCGGTTACGTATTCGATTTTGTAATCGTTGCGTTTGCCGATTTCATCCCACATGTCGACTTCAAAGCCTTGTAGCTTATCTTGCTTTACAAAAGTAAACGGGAAGTAGCGACCTGACATACCAACTTTGACTTCGGTAGCTGCTTGTACGGTTGCTGCCGACAGTGCAATGGCTGCAACGGCAACCTTAATCCAGTTTTTCATAATACATCTCCATAATTTTATGGTTGGAAATACTACTGTTAGTTAGCTCAATTAAATAAATAACCAAGAGCAATAACCTAGACCTGTGAGTTATTAGATAATAGAAGAAGAATGTAAAATGTGACGAAAATGCGAACTGAACCAGGGGAAATGATCGACAAAATCAGCATTGGGAATAAAATAATACACAGACTTATCACCAATCACTCGATCTTGTGAATTTTGCCCAATTGTGGATCGTTGTGTGGGCAAATTTGGGGCAAGG